>CAVYIE010000001.1:0-23705 GCA_963768615.1 Candidatus Eiseniibacteriota bacterium
GCACCATCGCCTGAGGCCGGCCTCCCTATGCGTTTCGCGGGGTGGGCTCTGGTCTTGAGCGCGAGTTGTACCCGGGTGCACTTTCCACAACCTTCGGCCGGGGCCGCGCGCGCCGAGTTTGTTCGGCGATTGTATAAAGAACTCCAAAAAATGCTCGGGGGTGCGGTTTTGGGTTGATCTGGCATCGGATACTAGGCATACTTCTGGTAGTTACTTCCCCCGTCCAACCGGCCTTCCGGGAGGACGTCCATGCCTTCATTTGTTCCCGGCCTGCCCGCGGGGCAGGTCCATGCGCGGTTCGCCGAGACGCTCCGCGAGTCGGAGCGGGTCCGGCGGAACCTGGTGCTCTGGTTCGCGGACCTGGTCCGCCGGCGGTTGTACCTGGAACTTGGCTACACCTCGATCTACGCGTACAGCTCTGAGCGGCACGGGTTCTCGAAGAGCCGGTGCGCGCAGCTGTTGCGGGTGGTGGGGTCGCTGGAGGAGTTGCCGGAGCTGCGGCGATCGGTGGCGGCGGGTGAGATGCCCTGGACCAAGGCGCGGGAGGTGGTGAAGGTGGCCACCCGGGAGACGGAGGGGGCGTGGGTCCGAGAAGCGAAGCGGGTGGGCCGGCGGGCGCTGGAGCGGAAGGTGGCCGTGGCCCGAGGCCGGGCGGCGGCGGCGCGGGGACCGGGGCAGGCGCAGGCGGCGCTGGCGCTCGGTGCGGGTCCACCCGAGCCGGCTGCAGGAAGCCCGGCCGACGCCGACCCGGGGAAGAGCGCTGCGGTCGGGAGTTCCGGCCATGATGCGCCCGATCCGGCCGGGTCCGGTGCGGTGGACACGATCCCCGAAGCAGTGCGCCTGCGGTTCCCGGCGCTGCTCTATGCGGAGTACGGGGCGCTGGTGGAGGCGCTCCGGAAGCGAGGGTTCCGCGGCTCGACGGAGGAGTTGATCGTGGCCGGGCTGGCCGCGCTGGCGGAGCAGGGCCGCGCCGGATCTCCGACCCAGGAGTCAAATCCCAAACGACTCGGCCCGGCTGCGGAGCACCGCGAGAGGAAGAGCCGGGAGGCGCCGAAGCCGGATGGGAACTCGGCGGCGGCTACTCTGGCGACCGGGACTGCCCGAGCGGCCCCGGCCCGCCGGGAGGCCGCGTATCAGGTGGTGATCCAGCACTGTCCGGACTGCGGCCGGGGGCGGGTGGTGACCGGCCGGGGCCCGAAACCACTCCGGCCGGCGGAGCTGGAGGCGGTGCTCTGTGACACCCGGGTGCACATGCCGGGGAAGCGGAACCGGGCGGTGGTGCCACCGGCTTTGCGGCGGGAGGTGCTGGAGCGGGACGGGCACCGGTGCCGGGTGGCCGGGTGCGGGAGCACGCGGTTCCTGGCCGTGCACCATGTGAAGCCCCGTCAGGCGGGCGGTCCGAACACCACCGAGAACCTGGTCGCCCTGTGCGGGAGCTGCCACCGGGCCATCCACGAGCTGGGCGCGCGCGCCCGGGCCGGCGCCGCCGCGATCCTCTCGCCCCCGCCCCAGCACCCACCGCCACCTGCGGCCGGCGACGGTGCGCCCGACGGTCCGGCCGAAGACTGCCCGGCTACCCTGGGCCGCCACCCGCCCCGGAGTGCACCCGGGTAACCCGGGTCACCGCACCCCCCGAGTGCACCCGGGTAGCCGCACCCCCCGGGTACACCCGGGTACCCCATGCTCCCGAGGTGCACCGGGTGCAACTCGCGCCTGGCATGTACCGGGGTCTCGCGCCGTGCTGTCTTCGACCGGCCGCAGCCGCCCCGCGGATGACGAGGCAACCTGGACGGCAGCGGGCCGAGGGGATGGATTTCGGTGAGCACCCGGCCCCTTGCCGGGTACGGCCCGAAGCAGTGGTCCCGCGTCCGAGTGCGGAAGATGGGCCTGGCGCAACGCCCTCTTCCGGAAACGGCCGCAGCCGCCCCGCGAACGACGAGGCAACCTGGTCGGCGGCGGGCCGAGCGGCGCAGCCGCGAGGTGGGCCCCGCGCCGGCCAGAGCGAGCCGATAGAACGATCCGGGGGATCGTTCCGGCGAGCGCTGCCGAGGAATCGCGGGGCGGAACGGCCGCCCGAGCGGGGGCGAGACCGCGCCCATGCCGAGGAATCGCGGGGCGGAACGGCCGCGCGAGAGCGCCCCGCGCCGCGGCGGGACCGCGGATGACCAAAGACGGGGGTACGCCACCCCCCGGCCGCACCCGCGGCCCGCCGGCTGCTAAACTCGTGCGCTCCACCGACGGCGACGAGGAGGCCGGCGTGATCCCCGAAAGCGAATGGAAGTTCTTCGAAGGCACCGAGCAGCGGATCGGGCACCTGGCCGCCCACCGGCTGGAGAACGAGGCCGCGCGGGCCCGTGGCGAGGAGCCGCCGTGGGACCCGGCCGAGCTGGACCGGCGGGAGGCCGCGCTCATCCAGGAAATGGATTACCCGGCCCGGGTGGAGCAGGCCCTGACCCTCGATCCGACCCCCGAAGAGGCCCGCCGCCTGGAGCTCCACCGCCGCTGGGTCCTGGCCACCCTGTTCGCCACCCATCCGGACCTGGCCCCCCTGGTGGAGGAGATCCGCGCCCGCACCGCCGCCTTCCGCCCCGCGCTCAACGGCCGGCCGGTGGCCCGGGAGACGGTGGAGCGGATCCTCGTCGAGGAAGCGGACGCCGCCACCCGCGAAGCCGCCTGGCAGTCCCTCACCCCCCTCGCCGAGACCCTGGCCGCACCCACCGCCGAGCTCTTCCGCCGCCGGGACCTCCTGGCCCGGACCCTGCTGGAAACCGGCTATCCCGAGGTGGCCTATCACGCCCGGGGTGAGGACCGGGCCCAGGTGACCGCGTTCCTGGACGAACTGGAGCGGGTGACCCGGGACGCCTACACCGGCATCCTCAAGGAGGTCGCCGATCTGCTCGGCACCCACGAGATCGAACCCTGGGATCTGGATTACGGTCTTCGCCGGCTGGAGCTGCTCGCCGACGACGTCTTCCCCGGCGAGAAGGCGCTGATAGCCGCGCGGGAGCAGGCCCGCGCCTGGGGGCTGGAACCGGAACCGGGTGCCGTCCGGGTGGAGCCCGCCGACCTGCCGGTGGAGAGCCTGGTGCTGCCGGTGGACGTCCCCGGGGACATCCGCGTCCTGGTCCGCCCCGCTTCCGGCCACGACACCTACCGCATCCTGTTCCGCGCCTACGGCCGGGCCCTCGCTCACGCCCACGCCGGCGGCCGCCGCCGGTTCCTGGAGCGGGACGCCGCCCCCATGATCGAAGCCGCGGGGGCCCTCCTGGAGTCGATGACCCGGGACCCGGTCTGGGTGGCCTCGGTCACCGGGGCCTCGGAAGCGGCGGCGCGGGAGCACCTGGAGGCACGGCGCCGGTTGCGGATCGTGCGCCTACGCCGGCTCGCCGCCGGGGCCGCCTTCGAGAGCCTGGTCTACACCCCGGCCGAGCTGGACCTGCACCGCTTCCACAACGACGTCTTCGAGCAGATGCTCCGCGAGGCCCGGCGGCCGGAGGTGAGGTGGCCCCTGGACCATGGGCTGGCCGCCGACCCCTTCCACCGCGGCTCGGTCCTCCTGGGGGAGATGATTGCCGCCCAGACCCGGTCGCGGCTGGAGGCCGAACTCGGCGACCCGGTCCGGAACCCCGCCGTCGGCCCCTGGCTCCGCGAGCGCTACTTCGAGCCCGCGGCGCGGATCCCCTGGGCGGAGAAAGTGGAAGCCGCGCTGGTCGGTCCGCTCGTCTTCGCCGACCTGGCCCGCGAGCTGGAGGTGAGCTTCGAGGGCCCGCGGCTGGGCTCGGCGGAGGAGATCTCCGACGAGGCCGCGGCCGAGTACTTCGAGGGCATCGACCTGGACGATCCCGGGGAATCCTGACCGGTCCGATCCGGTGACCGCCGGGTTCCCTGCGCTCCGGGCCACCGCCGGGTTCCCTGCGCTCCGGGCCACCGCCGGGTTTCCTGCGCTCCGGGCCACCGCCGGATCCCCCCCTCCCGGTGCCGCCCGACTCCCCCCGCCGGCGCCGGTCCCGTGTGGCCCCCGGGATTCCCCTTCCGCGGAATCCCGCCGGTGCTACAATGAGGGTACGAACCCGCCCGGGCGCCTATCAGCAGGTCGGGAGCGTCGCGGCTCGTCCGCCGGCGCCGGCCCTTCCTCGGGGTACCAAAACCCCCGGCGAACCCGGACGGGGGGAGACCGGTCGCCCGCCGATGAGTCCCTAAGGCGCGGTGGGGCACGGCCGGAGGCGAAAACCCGCGGGGTGCCGGCGCGGTTCACGGCCCGGCGCCCCGCCGCCTGACCCGGCCCGGTCCGGGTCTTCGTTTTCATCCCCGATCCCCAGGAGGACGGTCCCGATTTACGAGGTCAAAGCCACCGAGACGCGGAAGGAACGAGCCATCCTGGTCGGGCTCAATCCCTCCCCCACCGTCGAGGATTCCCTCGACGAGCTCAGCCTCCTCGCCCGGACCGCGGGCGCCGACGTCACCGATCGCATCCGCCAGCGCCGCGACGCGATCAAGCCGGGGACCTTCCTCAGCCGGGGCAAGCTGGACCAGCTGGTCTCCCTGGCCGAGGAGCACGAGACCGACCTGGTGATCTTCGACGACGACCTCACCCCGGCCCAGGTCAAGAACCTGGAGACGCGCCTGGAGCGGAAGGTGCTGGACCGGAGCGAGCTCATCCTGGCCATCTTCGCCGAACATGCCCGCACCCGGGAATCGCGGCTCCAGGTGGAGCTGGCCCAGCTCGAGTACCTCCTGCCCCGGCTCACCCGCATGTGGGTCCACCTGTCCCGGCAGCAGGGCGGCATCGGCACCCGGGGGCCGGGCGAGACCCAGCTCGAGGTCGACCGCCGCCGGGTGCGGGAGAAGATCTCCTTCCTGAAGAAGAAGCTCAAGGAGGTGGACCGCCAGCGCGAGACCCAGCGCTCCCGGCGGGAGCAGGTCCATCGCACCGCCCTGGTCGGCTACACGAACGCGGGCAAGTCCACGCTCATGAACGCGCTGACCGGGGCCGGGGTCCGGGCCGAAGACGCCCTCTTCGCCACCCTGGACGCGGTGACCCGGCGCTATCGATATCCCGACGGCCACGTGACCCTGTTCACGGACACGGTGGGATTCATCCGCAAGCTTCCCCATCACCTGGTGGCCTCGTTCCGTTCCACCCTCCGCGAAGTGGTGGAAGCCGACCTGCTTCTCCACGTGGTGGACGCCTCCAGTCCGTCGGCGGAGGAGCAGATCGAGACCGTATACCGGGTCCTGACCGAGCTGGGAGCCGCGGCCAAGCCGACGGTGCTGGTCCTGAACAAGACCGACGCCGCCGACGAGGTCCCGGTCATGGGTCTCCAGGCCCACCACCCCGGAGCGGTGGCCTGCTCCGCGCTCACCGGGGACGGCATCGACCGGGTCCGGACCGAGGTGCTGGCCGAGGTGGTCCGGAACAACGGACGTCCCGGCGGCGGACTGTCCCGATCCGCGGAAATCGGTTAGAATCCTTCCAGGCTTATTCCCCCAAGCCGCTCGATATTGAATCCTGGATCTCTCGCTCCAGGTCCGGCCTCCCCGGCTCCATGCCGGACGGCCTCACTGTCGATACGGCTCGAGGGAATGAGACACGCCGCTTTGCACTACGCCTTCGGCCCCTTCCGGGCGGACTTGAACCGCCAGGTCCTCATGCGGGGGGACCAGGTGGTGGCCATCCCCCCCAAGGCCTTCGCCCTCCTCGAGGTCTTTCTCCTCAACCGGGGAAAGCTGCTCACCAAGGACCGTCTCATCGAGACGATCTGGTCCGACGGCGGCGGGTCGGAAGCGAATCTCGGCGTGCTCGTCTCCACCCTGCGCCGGGCGCTGGGGGAACGCCCCCGGGACCATCGATACGTGGTCACCATCCCCCAGCACGGATACACCTTCGTGGCTCCGGTGGAGTCCATTCCCCAGGACGACCCCGTACCGGCGGCGCCGGCTCCGGCGGAGCCGGACCTTCCCTGGCACCGCCTGGCCGTGCTTCCGTTCCAGGCGCAGAACGACGGGAACCCGGAACTGGGGCTGGTCCTGGCCGACGCCCTGATCGCCGACCTGGCCGCCATCCGGACCCTGTCCGTGCACTCCACCGGATCGGTGCGGCGGTACGCGGAGAACCTGGCCGATCCGGCGCGGGCGGCCCGGGAGCTGGGCGCGGAGGCGGTGATCGCCGGCACCCTCAAGCGGGGCCCGGGCGAATGGGTGGCCTCGGTCGCCCTTACCCTGACCGCGGACCGACGGGTGTCCTGGTCGCAGGACTACTCGGTGCCGGAAGCGGACATCCAGGTTCTCCCCCACCTCATCGGGGAGGAGCTGCGGCGGACCTTCGGGCTGGACTCGGCCGGTAAAAGGCGGTCCCCCGCCGCCCGCCACCATCTGACCGAGGACATGGAGGCCTTCCGGGCTTATCTCCAGGGCCGCTATCTCTCCTCCCGGCACGACGTTCCCTCCCTGTACCGGAGCGTCCGGTTCTTCGAGGAGTCCCTGGCCCGCGATCCGGGGTTCGCCCTCGCCCTAAACGGCCTGGCCGAGGCCCATCACGGCCTGTGGTGGATGGGGGTGGCCCCCGCGGAGACCGCGGCGCCGCAGATCGAGGATCTCGCCCGGCGGGCCATCGAGGCCGACCCCGATTCCGCCGAGGCGCGGATCTGGCCCGCCAACACCGCCTTCGGGTACCGGTGGGACTTCGCCGAGGCGGAGCGGCGGTTCCGTGAGGCCCTGGACCTGGGGCCGCGGGTGGCGTCGGTGCACGGCTACTATGCCTGCTTCCTGGCCGCGAGCGGCCGGACGGGGCAGGCGATCGAGCAGGCCCGGAGAGCGGTGGACCTGGAACCCAGCTCCTCCCTCATGAACGCCAACCTGGGGCTGGTCCTCTACTACGCCGGGGACTCGGACCGGGCCATCCGCCGGTTCCAGATGCTGCTGGATCTGGACGAAAGCTATAGCTGGGCTCGAATTCTGCTAGGATGGGCAGCCATTTCCGCTGGAGACCTGGATCTCGCCTGGGCCCAGTACCGGAAGTTGGAGGAGATGGTCGGGGGCGGGGAGCCCGGGCTCGACGCCGTCCTGGGACTGATCCAGGCCCGGCGGGGAGACACCGCCGGCGCCCGCCGCCGCCTGGCCTCCATGGACGCGGCGGCGGCCGGGAGGTACGTGCAGCCCTATTTCCACGCGTTGGTGCACCTCGGGCTCGGGGACCGCGAGACCGCGGTCACCTGGCTCGAGAGAGCCTACCTGGATCGTTACGTCTACGTGAGCTTCCTCGGCGTGGACCCGCTGTTCCGGGAACTCCACACCAGCCCCAGATTCCGCGCCCTGCTCAAGAAGGTCCTCCCGTCCTGATAGGACGGAATTGTTGTTTTCAAGAAAGGGCCTGGACAGGTATCGAAGTCCGGGTAGACTGATAGCAAGAGGAAGGACCCCTCCTCAACGTCTGCGGCCGGCCCACCGTTCCCCCGCGGGCCGGGCCCGGCCAACAACCTGAACGGGCCCCCCGAATCCACTGACATCCATGCGAGACTCCGCGGCCACCATCATCTTCGAACCGTTCCGGCTGGACTGCGCCCGGCGGGTGCTGACCCGGGACGGCGTCCCGGTGCCCCTTCCGGCCAAGGTCATGACGCTGCTCCTCGCCCTGGTCGAACGACGGGGGGAGGTGGTGACCAAACGCGAACTGATCCGCCGGCTCTGGCCGGACACGGTGGGCACCGAGGCCAACCTCAGCGTCAACGTGACCTTCCTGCGCCGGAAACTGGGCGAGAAGCCGAGGGATCGTCGCTACGTGGTCACCGTCCCCGGACAGGGATACCGGTTCGTGGCCGCTGTCCACCCCGGAGGCCCGGACCCCCGGCCGGGGGTTCCGCGCGAGGGGGCCTGGCGGATCGCGGTCATCCCGTTCCGCGTGGTGGGCCCCGGCGATGCCGAGGCCTCGGCCCTGGCCCGGGAGATGGAGAAGTCGATCGGGGCCGCCCTCGCCCGGGATCCCCGGATCACGGTGGAGGGAGGAGGCGCCGATTCGCCGGCCCCCTTCGAGGTTGCCGATCCCCTGCGGCGGGCCCGGAGCCTGGGGGCGGACGTGTTCGTGGAGGGATCGATCACCGCCGGCCCGGTCGGGTTCCGCCTCAGCATTCAGGTCGTGGGGGCCGGGGACGGCACCGTGCTCCGGGCCCAGGCCTACTCGGTCAGGCCCGACCGCCTGCTCCGGGTGCGGAACCTGGTGACGGAGGAGGTCCTCCGGTCCCTCGGCTTGGGGCCGGGCAGGTCTCCCTCCTCCCTGACCCGGGGCCGCGATCCGGAGGCCTTCCAGCTCTACCTGGAGGGATCCCTCCACCTCTCCGACCTGGATCCGGGCTCCCTGGCCCGGGCCCGCGACTGCTTCCAGGCTGCCATCGTCCGGGATCCCGGCTTCCCCCGGGCCCACGTCGGCCTGGCCGCGGTCCACTTCCATCTCTGGTGGGCGGGCGCCGAGCCGGGGCCGGAGGCGATCGAGATCCTGGAGGCCTCGGCTCACCGGGCCCTGGCCCTCGATCCCGACCTCTCCGACGCCCAGGTCTGGCTGGCCAACGCCGCCCTCTTCCACGACCATGACCTGGACGAGGCCGGGCGCCGGTTCCGCATCGCCCTCGATTCACCGGGCGCCGGGGCCCTTGCCCACCGATACCACGCCTACTACCTGGCCACGTGCGGCCGCTGGGAGGAGGCCCGCGAAAGCGCCCAGCGGGCCCTCGATCTGGATCCCCAAGGGCTGGAGGCCCACACCCTCGCCGCCACGGTGCTGTACCTGGAACGCCGCTACACCGAAGCCCTGGCCCACCTGCGGGCGGTGAGCGCGGTCTCGCCGCGATTCACCTGGGCCGGGTTCCTGGTCGGGTGGACCCTCATCGCCCTGGGCGACTTCCGGGGCGCGTGCGAGCACTACCGAGCCCTGCGCGACACCGAGGTGGACGGGCCCTGGCTGTCCTGCCTCGAGGCCTTTTGCCTGGCCAGGCTCGGCCACTACGGCGAAGCCCTCCGCCACGCGGAGGTGGTCCGGAAGAACGCGGATCAGGTCACCCCCCTGAACCATGCCGTGCTGGGACTGGGCCTCTACGACTTCGAGTACGCCCTCCGGTGGCTGGAACTGAGCCGGGACGCCCACGAGGGGTTCATCCCCTTCCTGGGGATCGATCCCTTCTGGGATCCCCTCCGGCGGCACCCGAGGTTCCGGGCCCTGCAAATCGGGCCCCGCTCAGCTCAATCCTGAGCACCCGGCCCTGCCCGGACGGGAGGTCCGGCCAGTTAATCGATTGCTATTGAAGGCCCTGCTTCCCGGGGGCTTTGAATGTCTTTGGAATTCTTTAGAACCATTTTCTTGTCTCGAACCGCACGATTGCTTATCGTGAGAAGTGCTACCCCATACTCATACCGACATCATGGATTTCAGGCCGGTCGGCGGAGTGGGGATGTGGTTCTTGATTTGCGGCGCGGCCGGGCCGGCATAGAGGCCCCTGATTCGGGGCTCGCGGAGTCGTGGAATCTCTGCGGCTTGGGGGAAAGCGAGTCCCGGAAGGTCGGGATCCGATTTCGCCGGTTCCGGTCGCTGCCGCTTATTCCTATTACTTTCCCCGGGGAGGTCCCGCGCCATCCCCGATCGCGGCGCCGCCCCCGGTCAGGCCGGCCCTTCCTCGGAGAGATCCGGCACCTTCCTCTCCATCAGCGCGCGCCGATAGGCATTGAGCACGTCGCGGCGGTTCAGCAGGCCCACCAGCTCCATGTCGTCGGGAGAGTCCACCACCGGCAGCATGCTCAGGTCCCGCATCCCGAACAGGCGCATGGCGTCGTTCAGGTTGCGATCCGCGGTGACCACCACCGGGTGGGGAGTGGCGATGTCCCCGGCCACGACGAGCATGTCGAGCTCCGGGCTCCGGTTGGTGGAGAGCACGTTGCGGATGTCCTGGTAGGACAGCACCCCGGACAGCTTGCCGTCGTCCCCGAGCACGGGGAAGGTATTGTCGGTGCTGGCTTCCACCAGCTGCATGAGCTCGGTGAAGTGCATTTGATAGGGGATGGTGCGTTTCACCGGGCGCATCACGTCCCGGACCCGCATGGAGCCCATCACCGCCACCTCCACCCCCCGTTTGAGCTGGATGCCCGCCCGCACCAGGGACAGGGAGTAGATCGACTCCTTCTCGAACCGGGAGGTGAGGACCACCGCGGTGGCGCAGGCGAGCATGGTGGGGAGGATGATGGCGTAGTCGTTGGTCAGCTCGAAGATGAGGAGGATGGCGGTGATGGTGGCGTGGGTGGTGCCGGCGATCACCGCCGCCATCCCCACCAGGGCGTACACGGTGATGATTCCCGGCTCCCCCGGGCGCAGGAAGTGCTCGGTCACCGCCCCGAAGGAACCCCCCAGCATGGCCCCGATGACCAGGGACGGGGCGAACAGGCCGCCCACGTTCCCGGAGCCGACGGTGAAGCAGGTGGCCAGGAGCTTGGCCAGCACCAGCACCGCCATGAGCCACAGGGCCAGGTGGCCGTTCAGGGCCTGGGTGATGGTCTCGTACCCGTCGCCCAGGGTCTGGGGGAAGGCGAAGGCCACCACCCCCACCAGGGCCATGCCCACCGCCGGCTTCAGGGCGGAGGGGAAGCGCCACCGCTGGAACCCGTCCTCGGTCAGGTACAGGAAGCGGATGAAGAGCCAGGACACCCCCGCGGCCAGGAGTCCCAGGAGCACCATGAGGGGCACTTCCTGGAAGTGGATGAAGCCGTGATGGGGCACCGAGAACCGGGGCGCCCAGTCCACGAAGATCTGGTGGGTGACCGCGGCCAGCACCGAGGAGAGCACGATGGGGGTGAGGGTCTGCACCCCGAAGTCCCCCAGGATGACCTCCACCGCGAAGAAGACCCCGGCCAGGGGGGCGCCGAAGATGGCGCTGATGCCCCCGGCGGCGCCGCAGGCGGCCAGGACCCGGAGCCGTTCGGTGGACATGCCCATGATCCGGCCCACGGTGGACCCGATGGAGCTTCCGATCTGGACGATGGGTCCCTCGGGGCCGGCCGAGCCGCCGGCGCCGATGCAGATCCCGGCGGTGATGGCGGTGTCCCCGGCCACCCGCGGAGGAATCCGCCCGCCCCGGATGGCCACGCTGGCCATCACGTCGGGCACCCCGTGGCCGCGGGAGGACTTCAGGAAGGTGGCCAGCAGCACGCCGCCGACCAGCCCGCCCAGGATGAGCGCTCCCACGTTCCCGATGGGGAGGGCCAGGGAACCGAAGGGCAGGGTGAGCGCCATGTGCTCGAACTCCCGCCGGAAGGTGCTAATGATGAGCTCGAAGCCGCGGGCGCCCAGGCCGGAGCCCACCCCGACCAGGAAGGAAAGGGCCAGGAGCAGGGCGTTCTCGTCGGGAACGTAGTGGTGCAGAAGCCGGTTCACCCGGCGGTGCAGGAAGCGGACGTAGCGGGGGACGAAGGGGCCCTTCATGCCTCGCCGGTCCCCCCGAGGATCCACGCCCCCTCCGACTCCCCCCCGCACCAGCGGGTCACCTGGCCGGCCAGCCTCCCCAGTCCCTCCTCCAACTCCAGTCGCGGGAACCCGCCGGGGGCGAACACCACCGCCGCCACCCGCACCGTGCCCGGGTGGACCGCGGTGCGCGCGGAATCCGAGGTCGGGGAGCCCATGGGCCCCTCCGCGTCGGCCACGGTGAGGCGTCCTTCGAGGTGGACGTCCCCCTTGCGAATGCCCGGGAAGGACTCGCCGGGCCGGCCCACCCGGATCTCCACGTCGCCGGAGACCCGGTCCAGGTCGTAGAGGCCGATGGGGAGCAGCAGGGCCAGGGAGGCCCAGTTGCAGGCGTCGACCAGCCGGTTGATCCGGTACAGCTCCTGCCCCTTGAGCACGCGCCGCAGGAGGGCCTCGGACGACGGGCGGATGCGGGTGGGGTCGACCCCGAAGGTCCGATACAGGCGCCGCGCCGGCTCCAGCCCGGCGATCTCCGAGGGCGCCTTCCCGGCGTGGGCCCGGCGGAGGGTTCCGGCCAACGCCTCCATCTCCTCCCAGTGCGGGTTGTCCTCGGCCGCGTTCACGCCGGAGAACCAGGCCAGGCCGGCGGTCACCCGGGACTCGATCGCGGGGTCGATGCGAAAGCGGGACAACGTCTTCCTCCGGCCCGCGATTCGGGCCACGGCAGTGCTTCCAAAGCCAACCAGCCTAGCGCGGTCGCGGCCGGAATACCAGGGCGGCGGAAAGCGCGCCGGGCCTCGGCCCCGCTCAGCCTCCCCCGCCGGCCGGCCGGTCCGTTCCGGAAGGGATCCCGGACCCCGCCCCGGGCACGTACCGGTAGACCCTCACTCCCGGCTCCGCGTACACGACCCGGAACCGCGCCGGGTCCCGCGCCATCACGGTGGCGCCCGGGCCCACCCCGGGGTGGTCGGCCTCGCGCCAGACCACGTACAGGGGTCCGGTTCCTCCGGCGGCGAAGTCGTCCAGGACCTCGAGGGCGCGCGCGGTCCGGACCGAGTCCGGCGGCGACCAGTCGGCCCGCCCCCCGGCCGCGGGCACGCCCTCCAGCGCCCGGCGCACCTCCTCCCGGGCGGCGATCTCCGCGGGGTCGTAGCCCCACTGCCGGGCGTAGGTCTCCCGGGCGAAATACTGCCGGCGGGGCACCCGGACCAGCACCCCGGTGCGCTCCGGGGTGTCCAGCACCACCGCGTCGGGCGGGGTGTGGGTGCGGAGCCAGTCGTCCAGGGCGCGCGCTTCCGCCCCGGGCGGAGGCGGCGCCGGCTGGAAGAGGAGGGCGGCCAGGTAGAGGCCGTTCACGGGCAGGAAGAGGGCCAGGACCAGGGCCCAGGCCGCGGCGCCTCGGCCGCGCGCCCGCCACCGGTCCCACATCCGGCTCAGGGTCCAGCCTCCGGCCACCGCCGGCACCAGGTAGAAGACGGGGGACATCTTGTCCACGGTGTTGGCCCCCGGGAGCACCACCACCAGCGCCGCCGCCCCCAGCCCCAGGGCCAGGGCCCGGGCCAGCCGGCGTCCCGGTCCGGCGGGCCCGGCAAGGAGCCCGGGGACGCCGAAGATCAGGGCGGCCACCGAGGCGATGAGGATGGGCACCGCGGCGGGGAAGAACCCCAGCGGGAAGGGGGCCTGGGCGCGGGTGACGGTGGCGGCCAGGAGCGGGGCGGCGAGCACGGTGCCGGCTCCGGCCGCGGCCCCGGCCAGGAGCACCGGGCCCCGCCCGACCGGCCCCGGCGCGAGCAGGAGTCCCAGCCCGGCCAGGGCCAGGCCCAGGAGCACCCCCAGGGCCAAGGGCGGAGACCAGAACCAGACCGCGAAGGCGGCCACGGCGGTGAACACCGCCTCCCGGCTCCGGCGGGGCGCCCCCGCGCCCGCTCCGGCGACCAGGGCCGCCGCTCCCTCCAGGAGCCAGAGCGCGGCGGCGAGCCCGCCCCCCACCGCCGACATGACCCAGAACTTGTCCAGGAGCGGGTTCCAGCTGCCCAGGAAGGACTGGAAGTGTCCCACCCGGTCGTAGGTGAAGGGGGAAAGCCCGAAGGTGCGCGCGATCTCCGCCCATCCCGCGGTATGCCCGACCAGGGCGCGGACCAGCTTGAGCGGGAACCACAGGTAGAAGAGCGCGCTCAATCCCAGGGGGACGAACACGGCCGCGAACCGGGCCTCGGCGGGCCTTCGCCCCAGCCGCCGGGAGAAGGCGTAGGCGGCGCCGGCCAGCGACACCAGCCACACCGCGTTCAGCACTCCAGCCAGGTCCCAGGCCGGAACCGAGGCGAAGCGGCTCCAGGCGGTGAGGTAGGCGTGGTAGAACCAGGGGTAGTTGAGGGGAAGGCCGGCGAAGTAGGGGTCCCCGGGCGGAAGCCCCCGGGCCAGGATCTCCTGCACCACCGCGGTGTGGAACCAGGCGTCGCTCCGCATGCGGACCCAGGGGCGAAGCGCGTGGGGAAGGAGCACCACCGCGGCCAGGAACACCAGCCACCAGCCCAGCCTGCGGTCGCCGCCTCCCGGCGTGTCCTTCCGGCGGGGCCGGCGAACCGAGGCCAGCCGCGCGGCCAGGGCGGCGGCGAACCCCGCGGCCACGGTGAGCGTTCCCGCCGAGGCCGGGGAGAGCCCGGCGAACAGAAGGGCCAGGGCGGCCAGCGCCGCGGCCAGCGGGCCGAGGGTGGCGGCGCGGGCGATGCGGACCGGCCCGGAATCCTCCGGGGCCAGCACCCGGGCCAGGGCCAGTCCTGGGGCCAGGGTGAAGCCGAGGGCCGCGGCCGTCCAGGCCAGGACCGACCCCGCGGGTCCGGCGCCGGCGGCCACCGACCCCGCCCAGGCCCCGAGTCCCACGGCCAGCACCGGGTCCAGGTCGCGGGAGACGCTCACCGGCGGGGCGTCCCGGCCCGGGACGGGGCCTCGGAGGGGACGGACACGGAGCCCCGGAGCGGGCGCTGCGGCCGGCGGCGGCGAAAGGCGTTGACCTCCATAAGTGCCCGAAATAGTATCGGCTTACTGCTCGATCTCCCAGGGGGTAAACGCACCCCGGACCCGCGACGGAGGATCCCTGTCATGAAGCGAGCCGTTGCCGTCCTGGTGGCCGTCATCATTCTCCTCGCCGCCGGCTGGTGGCTGGGACACCGGTCGACCGGAGCGCTCCAATCCCGGGTGGAGGCCCTCGAACTGGACCTGACCACCCGCACCGATTCCCTGGAGGCGGCGGTCCGCCAGGCCGAGGCCCGCGGGTACCTCTGGCAGGCCCGGGCGGAACTCCTGCTCGCCGCCCACGATGTGGAGCAGAAGAACTTCGGCACCGCCAACCAGCGGGCGGTCCGGGCCCGGGACCTCATCCAGCGCGCCGCCGCCCCCCGGATCGGCGTCGACCTGGGCGACGTGCCTCAGATGGTGGATTCGGCGATCGGCAAGACCGGAGCCCTGGACCTCGATGCCGTCGACGTCCTGAACCGGGCCGCCGCCGAGCTCGGCCGGCGCCTGGAGGCGTCCGGCCCGAACTGATCCTCACGGGAGCGCCGGTCGGCCGGCCTCGGGAGCATCGTGCGACTTCTGGATTACCTGGACCCGAGCTGCATCATCGTGGACCTGTCCCGCCGTGACAAGGAGTCCACGCTGAAGTTCATGGTCCGTCTGGTGGCCGAGCGGGGCCTGGTCGGGAGCGGCCCCCGGCTCCTGGAGGCGCTCCGCCACCGGGAGGAGGTGGTCTCGACCGGGGTGGGGAACGGGGTGGCCATCCCCCACGCCGACCTGCCGGAGATCGAGTCGCCGCGGCTGGCCCTGGGCATCTTCCCCGGGGGGGTGGACTTCGACGCCCTCGACGAGGAGCCGGTCTACTCGGTATTCCTGCTCCTGGGCACCCCCCGGACCCCGGGGCTGCACATGAAGATCCTGGCCCGCATCGCCCGGCTGAGCAAGGATCCCGAGTTCGCCGAAGGCCTTCGTCATGCCGGAAGCCCGGACGAGGTGCTGGCCACCCTCGAACGGGTCGAATCCCGACACTAGGAGACCGGGGTGAAGCTGTTCGTCTACATCCTCAACCAGCCCGAGAAGCTCGAGGAGGTCATGGCCGGTTTCGTGGAGATCGGCATCACCGGCGCCACCATCGTGGACAGCGTGGGCATGGGGCGCATCCTCTCCCGGGACGTGCCCATCTTCGCCGGCTTCCAGTCGCTCCTCTCCGGGAGCCGCCCGTACAACAAGACCATCTTCTCGGTCATGGACGACGACGACAAGGTGGACCGGGTGCTGCGGCTGATCGAGGAGCTCTGCGGATCCTTCGACGAACCGGGGGCGGGGATCGCCTTCGTCCTTCCCCTGGACCAGGTCCACGGCTTGAAGCCGGAGATCAGCTGAACCCGGCGGGGGCGGATCCGGCATGAACGCCCTCGTGGTGCTGATCCTCATCGGGGCCCTGGGCTTCCTGGTCGGCCGCTTCCTGTTCCTCCGCCCGCGCCCCGGGTCGTGGCTGGAGCGCTTCTTTTTGTCCGGGGCGGAGTTCCTGATCCTGGGCGCGCTCATCGGCCCCTACGGCTTCCGGGTCCTCGACCTCCGCAGCCTCCTGAGCCTGGAGCCCTTCGTGGTGCTGGCCCTGTCCTGGGTGGGGCTCCTGGTCGGGGTGCAGCTCCGCTTCCGCCACCTGACCCGCTTCCCCCTCAACTACTTCCTCACCGCCGGGGTCCAGGCCGCGGTAGCCCTGGGGGTGGCCTTCGGGGTGCTGGCGGTGGTGTTCTCGGTGTGGACGCCGGTGCCGGCGGCGGTGTCCGACCGCCTGCGCGCGGCCCTGTGCCTGGGCGCGGTGGCGGCGCTGAGTTCGCCCACCGAGGCCGCCCTGCACCGCGAGGCCCACGCCCACGGCGGCCACGCGGCCGGGCTCCTGCGCTTCATCCCCGCCGTGGACCCCCTGGTCGCCCTGGCCGGGGTGGCGGTGCTCTTCTCGGTCTGGCACGTGACCGCCCTCCACGGTGACGGCGTACCCAACGGCGGGCAGTGGCTGGTGGCGTCCATCCTGGGCGGCGCGGTCCTGGGCCTCCTGTTCATGCTCCTCCTCCAGCCCGCCGGCGACCCGGACGAGGTGGTGCTGGTGGTGCTGGGGATGGCGGTGTTCTCCGGCGGCCTGGCCTCGGTGTTCCATCTCTCCCCCCTGGTGGTGTGCCTGGTCGAGGGGGTGGTGCTGGGCAACCGGAGGCGGGATCCGGAGCACCTGGTGCAGATGTTCCTCCGGCTGGAGCGCCCCCTCTACGTGGCCCTGCTGGTCCTGGCCGGGGCGGCCTGGCGCTTCGACGAACCCTGGGGCTACCTCCTGGCCGCCATGTTCCTGGCCGTGCGGACGGTGGCCAAGTTCACCGGCGCCCACGCCGCCCTGGCCGCGGTCCGCCTTCCCTTCCGACCCCCCCGCCGCTGGTGGCTCGGGCTCATGCCCCAGGGAGCCATGGCCATCGCCATCGCGGTGAGCTACATGGTCGTCTACCGGGACTTCCTGGCCGAGCGGGTATTCTCGGCCGTCCTGGTCAGCACCGTGCTCCTCACCCTGGTCTCGGGACGGCTGGTGAACGCCGCCCTCGCCCCGCCCCGCCGGGAGCGGCGGCAGTGAGCCGGTTCCTGGCCGCCCTCCTGCTGGCCGGGCTCATGGCCCTGGCCCGCTGGGGCCCGCTGGAGACGGTAATCGGCCTCGGCCAGCGGTCCACGGTGAGCCTGGGCTTCATCCTCATCTTCGGGTACCTCGCCGGGCACGTGGCCCGTCAGATCTACCTGCCCCGCATCACCGGCTACATCGTGGCCGGAATCCTCTGCGGCCCCTTCGTGGGCGGGCTCCTCACCCAACCGGTGGTCAAGAGCCTGCAGCTCATCGACGACCTCGCCCTGGCCCTGATCGCCTTCACCGCCGGCGGGGAACTCAGGGTGGAGACCCTCCGCCCCCGGCTCCGAAGCATCCTCAACATCACCGGGCTCCAGACCGGGGTGGTGTTCCTGGGCATGGCCGCCCTGGTGTTCGTGGCCTCCCCCCTGGTTCCCTTCCTGCGCGGGAGCCCGCCGGCCACGGTGGCGGCGGTGGCCTGCGTGTTCGGCCTCTTCGGGGTGGCCAACTCCCCCGCCACCGCGGTGGCCATCATCAACGAGTACCGCGCCCGCGGCCCCTTCACCGACACCGTGCTCGGGGTCACCGTGCTCAAGGACGTGGTGGTGCTGGTGCTGATCACCCTG
Source organism: Candidatus Eiseniibacteriota bacterium (assembly GCA_963768615.1). GTDB lineage: Bacteria > Eisenbacteria > RBG-16-71-46 > JABDJR01 > JABDJR01 > CAVSKL01. The sequence continues at coordinate 17,678 of CAVYIE010000001.1, forward strand.
CTCCTTCCCTTCATCCGGCTGCTGGCGGTGCCGGGGGCCAGCCTGGACGTGCACTTCATCGGCGACCTGGCCTGGGAGGTGGGCGGCTCCCTGGCCGGCGGGCTGGTCCTGGGTTTCCTGGTCACCCAGTACATGCGCGGGGTGGGGGCGGTGCTGCCGCTCTTCATCGCCGGCACCGCCATCCTGGTCACCCAGGTGGCCCGCCAGTTCCACCTGGAGGCGCTCCTCCTCTGCATGGTGGCCGGGTTCGTGATCCAGAACGCCACCCGCTACGGCCACCGGTTCATCCACGCCATCGAGCGGAGCTCGCTCCCGGTCTACGTGGTGTTCTTCGCCATCGGGGGGGCGTCCCTGGACCTGGGGGCGGTACGCACCGCCTGGGCCATCACCACCGTCCTGGTCGTGCTCCGGGTGGGGCTGATCGCGCTCTCCACCTGGTGGGGGGAGCGGGCGGCCGGAGGCGGCAACCGCGACGTGAAGCAGCTCGGGTGGCTCGGGTTCCTGGCCCAGGCCGGAGTGACCCTGGGCCTGGCCTCCATCGTGGCCCGCAAGTTTCCCGAGTGGGGTTCGGACGTGAAGATGATCGCCCTGGCCCTCATCGCCGTGAACCAGCTCCTGGGCCCGGTGGGCTTCCGCATCGCCCTCATCCGGAGCGGCGAGGGGCGCGCGGCGGGACCGGAGACACGGCCGGGACCGCGATCGCGGTTTGACACCGCCGCCCCGTCTCGCTAATGTCTTCTGGCTTCTATGGATAACACACGACCGTCCACCCGAGGATCCATCGGATGACCGACCGTCCCCCCGAACCCGCCGCCGCCTCCGGCCGCAGCGGGGATGAAGACCCGCAGGCCAGCCGCCTCAGCCGCTTCCTGGCCCTCGTCCTCCGCCACCGGGCCTACCAGTTCGAGCTGCCCATCGACGACGAGGGGTTCGTTCCCCTCGAGCCGCTCCTGAACCTGGTGCACGAGCGCCAGGGACTGGAGGAGGTGGAGCGGGAGGACCTGGAGAAGCTGACCGAGACCCCGGGCCGCAAGCGGTTCGAGATCCGCAACAACCGCATGCGGGCCACCTACGGTCACTCCTTCCACAAGCCCATCCGGTACGAGGAGACCACCCCCCCCGAGGCCCTCTACCTCGCCGTGCCCAGGGCCCAGAAGGCCTCGGTCCGCGTCCAGGGACTGCGTCCCGAGGGACGGCAGTACATCCACCTCTCGGAGAACCGGGAGGAGGCCCTGGAGGTGGGGCAACGCCACAGCGCCGACCCGGCGGTGATCGAGGTCCGGGCCCGGGACGCCTCCGAGCACGGGATCCCCTTCTACCGTCCCGCCGACGGGCTGTACCTGGCGGTCCAGATCCCGGCCAAGTTCCTGGAGCTGGAGGCCTCCTTCGGCCGCAAGCCCCGGCGCTCCCACCGCCGCTGACCGGTCCGCCGGACGGTTGGGCTCGGCCTCAAACGCGACCGGCTCGCTCCGGTGACCCGGCATCCGGATGCCCGGAACCTCCATCCGTTCCGTGGAATTCGCGATGCCATTAATTGGATTGGGCACTCCCCGGAAAACCCCCGATAATGCTCGTGCATCGAGGGATGACGGGTTGGGTGGTTGCAAAGCCGGGGAGAGACAGCCCCGGTCCCGGACTCCTCGGGTCGAAGCGACGATGCATGTGTGGAGGTTGGGACGCGTTCGGGATTCCCGAACCCCGTGTGGATGTCGGGTTGATGGGTGGGGGACGTGATCGCTTCGCCGAGTCCGGGTTGCCGGAAAGGGACGCTTGACAGGCCTTCCGCGTAGCTGACTGGGGCTTCATTGTCCCCAGCGAGCCGAAGCCGGGCAAAGGGCCGGAAGGTAAGCGTCCCTTTCCCTATCCCCCCGGTTTTCATGATCGAAATGCTCGTTTTTGCTTCCCCCTTCTCCTCCGCACGGCACTTGCTGCACGCACCCAATCGATTACCCGGCAGCAGGTTCCGTTCCATGCCGGCGTTCAGTGTGTTCTTAATCCTGTATTTCCTATAGCCGGATATTGAATTGGCCAGTGGAGGCCGGAGCGGGCATCATGTGCGTACACCGAGGAGAGACAACCTCGGTCGCGGGCCCTGATAAACCGGGACTGGAAGAGCGGACGCAGGAGTTCGGGACGTTCAGGAGGATCGCCTCCTGAAAACGGGATGCATGGGGGTACCGTCCCGAACGGGATGCCGAGGAGACCTCGACACCCGGTTTGCCGCAAGGCAGGGGCCCGCGGTTTTTTTTGCCCGAGAGGGCGGTTCAGGACGGAGCACCCTCGCCTCCGCCACCCGGCGCGGGCCGGTTTCGATTACCGAACGTAGTCGATCCGGTAGATCGCCCCGGCGTGGTCGTCCGAGACGAGAAGGGCTCCGTCCGGCATTTCCAGCACATCCACCGGCCGCCCCCAGGCGTCCCCGTCCTGGAGCCATCCCACCGCGAAGGGCTCCGGCTTCCCCACTCCCTCCCCGTCCCGCTTCACCACCACGATCCGGTAACCGATGGGATTCGTCCGGTTCCACGAGCCGTGCTCGGCCACGAAGATCGCGTTCCGGTAGGCCTCGGGGAAGCCCGTCCCCCGGTAGAAACACACCCCCAGGGCGGCCACGTGGGGACCGAGCCGGACCGCGGGCGGGGTGAACTCCGAACAGGGATGGCCGGCGCCGTACTCCGGGTCGGGGATGTCGCCTCCGTGGCAGTAGGGAAAGCCGAAGTTCATCCCGTAGCGGGGAGCCCGGTTGAGCTCGTCGGGGGGGCGGTCGTCCCCTAGCCAGTCCCGGCCGTTGTCGGTGAACCACAGGTCCCCGGTCAGCGGGTCCCAGTCCATGCCCACGCTGTTCCGGACCCCGCGGGCATAGACCTCCAGCCCCGTCCCGTCCGGGTTCATGCGGGTGATGGAGGCGTAGAGGGAATCCTCCCGGAGGCACACGTTGCAGGGGGCTCCGACCGGCACGTAGAGCTTCCGGTCGGGTCCGAAGGCGATGAACTTCCAGCCGTGGTGGCGGTCGGCGGGGAAGGCCCGGCTCACCGTGACCGGCTCCGGCCGGCGGTCCAGGTGATCCTCGACGGCATCGATCCGGAGCACCCGGTCCACCTCGGCCACGTAGAGATCGCCGTCCAGGACGGCCACCCCGTTGGGGCTGTCCAGGCCGTCGAGCAGGGTGATCACCCGGTCGGCCCGGCCGTCCCCGTCCTCGTCCCGGAGGGCGTAGACCCGGCCTTCGGTCCGCGTGCCCACGAACAGGGTGCCCCGGGGACCCAGGACCATGGACCGCGCCCCGGGGACCCGGTCCGAGAAGAGGCCGATGCGGAACCCGGGGGGAAGGGTGATGGCGGCCAGGCGGCCGGGGGAGGAGGGCGACGACGGACGGGCGCAGGCGAGGAGGGGAAGGAACAGGGCGGGGACGAGGACCACCAGCAGCGCGATGCGTGATCGTCCGGGCATGGCTACCCCTCCGAGGCGTGGAAGTGGGCGAGGAAGGCCTCGACCAGGCTCTCGTGTCCGGCCACCAGGTGGGAGCTGTCCCGGGAGATGGCCCGGCCCAGGTGGTCCACCACCTTCCCCCCGGCCTCCTCCACCAGCTTCCACCCCCCGGTGATGTCCCACCAGGCCTGGGGCTGGGCCTTCCCGGCGAAAAGGAGATCGAAGCGCCCCGCGGCCACGTAGGCCAGCTCCAGGGCGATGGTGCCCAGCTTGCGGGTCTTGGAGAAGCGCTCGTGGAGCTCGGCCACGAAGCCGGGCTTCTGGAGGAACAGTCCCTCGGCCGAGGTCTGCATGCTGAGGGCGGCCTGGTCGATGTCCCGCACGTCGCTCAGGGTGACCGGCTCCTCCCCCAGCCAGGCCCCGCCGCCGTCGGCGGCGTGGAAGTGCTCCCCGCGGAGCGGGTCCATCACGTGGCCCACCACCACCCGGCCGGCCTGGACCACCCCCACGGAGATGGAGAAGAAGGGGATCCCCCGGGTGAAGTTCAGGGTGCCGTCGATGGGATCGATGAACCAGGTGGTCCCGCCGTCGCCCTCGGTGCGGCCGCTCTCCTCCCCCACCACCGCGTGGTCGGGCCAGGTGGAGAGGATGGCCTCCACCGCCGCCTTCTCCACCGCCCGGTCCACCCGGGTCACCGGCTGGCCGGGTTCCTTGTAGGTGACCGGCCCCGGGTCCTGGAACCCCTCCCGGACCATGACGGCCAGGCGGGGGAGGAGTTCCAGGCAGAAGGCGTCCAGGTCGCGGAGGTCGGTCACTCGGGGTCTCCTTGGCTGTCGGTGCGGTAACCCTCGTCGCGGTCGCGCGCTTCGAGGGCGGGGTCGCGGCGGGCGGGCGGTCCGTACCCTCCGCCGCCGGGAAGCTCCAGGGTGACCCGGCGCCCGGCGCGGAGGAGGTACTTCCGCTTGGGATGCGGCTCGGTGCCGTCGTCCAAGTGTACCCGCCCCGGCGCTCCCGGCGCGCCCCCGGCCCGGCCGACGGCGGGGTGCCGGGTGCGCTCGAAGATGCAGGAGTGGTGGGAGTCGCCGGTCCGCACGCTCAGGGTGAGCCGCTGTCCGAGACCTCCACGCCAGGTCCCCGCGCCCCCCGAGCCGGGCCGGAGCGCCCGCTCGTGGACGAAGAGCGGGGTGGTGGACTCGATGATCTCGGCCGGGATGTTCTGGACCCCGCTGGGGAAGGAGGTGGCCGAGAGCCCGTCGCCTCCCGGCCGGGCCCCGGTGCCGCCGTTGGAGAAGAGGGTGAACACGAAGGGGCGGCCGTCGCGGCCGGTGCCCTCGAACTGGCTGGCCCAGAGCCCGTAGGCCTCGTCGGCGGGCACCCGGCCGGGGGCGAACCCGGCCAGGGCGGCGAAGACGGCGCCGGAGAGGAAGTGCCCCACGATGTGCCGTGCGGCCACCGGGGCCGGGAAGCGGGCGTTGAGCACGCTCCCCTCCGGCGCGGTGACGGTGATGGGGCGGAAGGAGCCGGCGTTGTGGGGGATCTCCGGGCTCAGCACACAGGCCAGGGGGTAGGTGGTGTAGGCGTGGGTGTAGGTGAGGACCACGTTGATCCCCTCCGGGACCTGGGGGCTGGTGCCGGCGTAGTCCACGGCGAGGGCGTCGCCGGCCACCCGGATGGTGGCGCGAAGGTGGATGGGGGCGGAGAACCCGTCCAGCACCACCTCCCCCGAGTGCTCGCCGTCGGGGAGGGCGGCGATCCGCCGGCGCAGGGCGTTCTCGCTGCGGTCCACGATCTCGTCCGCCACCGCCTCCAGGTCGGCGAGCCCGGCGTCGGCGAGGAGCGCGGCCAGCCGGTCCTCGGCCCGCTCGCCGGCGGTGGCCATGGCCTGCAGATCACCGAGGACCATCTCCGGGGCCCGCACGTTGGCGGCGATGAGTTCGGCCAGGACCGGGTCGAGGGCGCCGGCCCTGATGAGCTTCACGATGGGTAGCCGCAGGCCTTCCTCGTAGACGTCCTGGGCCTCGGCCCCGAGGGCTCGGCCCCCGACGTCGGCCATGTGGCAGGTGTTCTCGCCGCCAGCCGACGGCCCGGCCGTTCACGAAGAGCGGGGTGACCATGGTCACGTCGTGGAGGTGCCCGCTGGCCAGCCAGGGATCGTTGGTGGCCAGGCTGTCCCCGGGTTCCAGTTCGTCCAGGGGGAACCGCGCGGCGAAGTGGCGGACGGCGGTGGCCATGGTGTTGATGTGACCCGGAGTCCCGGTCACCGCCTGGGCGATCATCCGCCCCCGCCGGTCGAAGATGCCCGCGCTCAGGTCGCCCGCCTCCCGCACCACCGGGGTGAAGGAGGTGTTCAGCAGCACGGTGGCCACTTCCTCCACCGCGCTCACCAGGCGGGACCAGACGATGCCGGTCAGCACGGGATCCAGGGTCATGGTCGCGGGTTTCCTCGTTCGGGTTCGGGTTCGGGTTCGGGTTCGGGGTCGGCGGTCAGGTCCCGAAGGGCGCGGGACCGGGCGGCGCACAACCGATACTACTTATATTCTGGTTGCCGGGGAACGGGGCGCATCCAAAGAAGCCCAAGGCCGGGGGCCAAGAAAAAGGTGTA
>CAVYIE010000002.1:0-800390 GCA_963768615.1 Candidatus Eiseniibacteriota bacterium
CATCCCCCGCTGCTTCCTCCAGTCGGGGACCGCCGCGATGGGCCGGACCATCTTCTCTCGGATCGGGTCCCGGCCGCCCCGGGTCCGGGGCAGGAAGAGGATCTCCTCCTGGATGTCCGGGGCCAGATGCAGCAGGCTCATGATCTGGGTCATGCGGGCCCGGGTCACGTGGGCCAGGCGGGCCAGCTCGGCGTAGTCGGCGACCTCGCCCCGGCGGACCAGGTCGTCCATGTGGATGGCCAGGGCCATGAGGCGGGCGACCCGGGGCACCCGGCCGAGGTCGGGGACCTTCGCCTCGGCGCCCTCCGTCATCACCTTCCGCCCGCGCTTCGCCGCTGCGGAAATGGACCTGCTTCGTGATCGTGAGACCCCTCGTCATGCCTTCACCTCCGCGAACTCCCGCGACAGCATCTTGATCCCCGCCGGGTGGAAGGTCACCGACACCGTCCCCTTCTCGCCGTCGTAGTCCACCCGCTGGACCAGGAGCCGGATCACCCGCACCTGCTCCCGCGGGGCGAGCGTCTCCCAGACCGGGTCGAAGACCGCCAGCGCCCGGGCGACCTCCTTCTCGTCCACGAGCTCCCGCCCCAGGGCGATCAGCTCCTCCCGGACCTGGGTCGAGCGCTGCTCGGCGGCCCGGATCCGGTCCTGGAGGTCGGCCACCCGGTCGGTGGCGGTGCCGTTGGTGGCGAGCCGCCCCGCCAGCTCCCGGAGCTCGGCGTTGTGGCGCCCGAGGTCCCGCTCCAGGCTCTTCCTCTCCGCCTCCAGGTCCCGGATCCGCGCCTTGGCCTGGGCCCGGGCCTCCTCCAGCGTCTCGGCCAGGAGGGCGGTGTCCTTCCCGATGCACCGGATCTGGTCGACCACGAACCGCTCGATCTCCGGCGCCGGGATCGACTTCGACGGGCAGGCGTGCCAGCCGCGCTTCTGGGCGTTCGTGCAGACGTAGTAGCGGTAGCGCCGGGTGCCGTTCTTCAGGGTCTGGGTGTGGACCATGGCCGCGTCGCAGGGCACGCAGCGGATCAGCCCCTTCAGGATCGCCCCGAAGCGGTTCCGCACCTCCCTCCCCCCGGTCGACCCGTTTCGCTTGAGAAGGTGCTGGGCCCGGCGGAAGACCTCCTCGTCCACGATCGCCGGGTGCTCCCCGTCGTGGACCTCGTCCTTGTAGGTGATCCGGCCGGTGTAGAGGACGTTGGTGAGCAGGTTGTAGAGGCCGTGCTTGTCGAAGGGGCTCCCGCCGGCCACGTGGCCCTTCTTGGTTGGTCCACCGCTTGTTGGTCCAGCCCCGCGCGTCGAGCTCCTTGATCGTCTCGATCAGGGACTCGCGCTCGAGGTAGAGCTCGAAGATCGCCCGGACCCGGGCCGCCTCGTCCTCGTTGACCAGGAGCCGCCCGCCCCGGGGGTCCACGTCGAAGCCCAGGATGGGCCTTCCCCCCGACCACTTCCCCTTGCGCCGGGCGGCGGCGATCTTGTCCCGGGTCCGCTCCGAGATGATCTCCCGCTCGAACTGGGCGAACGAGAGCAGGATGTTCAGGGTCAGCCGCCCCATGGAGCTCGTGGTGTTGAACTGCTGGGTGACCGAGACGAAGGAGACCCCGCGCTTCTCCAGGGTCTCCATGATCCGGGTGAAGTCGAGGAGGCTCCGGCTCATCCGGTCGACCTTGTAGACCACGACGCAGTCGACCCGCCCGGCCTCGATGTCGGCCATGAGGCGCTTCAGCGCCGGGCGCTCCATGTTCCCGCCGGTGTAGCCGCCGTCGTCGTAGCGGTCGGGGAGGCAGGTCCAGCCCTCGCCCCGCTGGCTCGCGATGTAGGCCTCGCCGGCCTCCCGCTGGGCGTCGAGGCTGTTGAACTCCTGCTCGAGGCCCTCCTCGGTGCTCTTGCGCGTGTAGACCGCGCAGCGCACGGTGGGGGCGTCAGCTCTCCTCCGGCCATCGGCCGTTCCCCTTCCGTCCGAGCTTGAAGAAGTGGTAGCCGTTCCAGTGGGTCCCGGTGACCTTCTTGGCCACGGCGCTCAGGCGTCCGGTAGACCTCGCCCTCGTACTCGAAGCCGCGGGGCAGCACCCGGACCTCGATGGTCTCGCCCTTGTACCGGCGCGTGATGACCGCCCCGGGCATGGGGAGGCGGTGCGTCCGTGCGAGAGCTCGATGCTCGACGACCTGCCTCGGACCCGGCGCGGTCGCGGCCTTCGCCCTCGGCGCGGTGAGGCGCACGTCCGAGTCGGCGGCCAGCTCCTTGGCCCGCTGCCGCGCCCGCTCGGACAGGCCGCCTTCCTCGTTGGCCTGCAGGCGCCAGATGATCCGGCGGATCAGGAACTCCTTGTGCCGGGACGTCGTGGTCTCGCCGAAGGCCTCGGCGTACCTCCGCCGGAGCTCCGGCACCGTCATCCGCTTCAGGGCGGCGATCTCCTTGCCGATGTTCAGCGCCATGCTCGTTCCTCCTCTCGTGATCTCGGTTGCGTTAACCGCGGGTCACATGAGGGCGGGGCGTGGCGGACACCTCAAGGGCTTTCTGGGCGGGCTCGGGAGCATGCTCTCCGGGCCCGGATCCGCGGCCATCGGGCGCAGTTCGGGCCTCGGGGCCAGGCGGAGGATCCCCCGGGCGAGAATGCTCGCGACCTCGCGGCGGCGCTGGTCGGGGGTCAGGCGGGAGTCGTCGTCGGGCGAATGCAGCATCGTGGGCCTCCGGGTCGGATGCGCCCACAACGGCCTCCGCTTCGCGGCCGGCGCGCTGTCTGGCGGGTGGCCACCCGCGCCGGTTCCGGCCGCAGGCGGCGGCGATTCTCTCTACTGTTTACTTACCCCGTCGGGGTTCGAAACGTCGGATTGGGGTGCGGTGGGAAAGGGGTTGTTAACCCAGAGAGGGTTGTTAACCGGAGATTTTGAGAGTTTTCGGGCGGTTCTTCTGGGCCGCGGTCGGAAACCCCACGTTTCCCACCGGACCCCGGTCGCTCTCTCACGAAACAGAGAACGCCGGCGGCGGGCCGGAACGCGCGCGAAACTCTTTGCCGGAGGCGGGATACGAAGAAACCCCGAGGGCTCTCGCTCTCGGGGTTCTCCGTTAACCGGAAGGACGCGGGAAGTTCGCTTACAATGAGACTGGCTCCTCGGGTAGGACTCGAACCTACAACCCTGCGGTTAACAGCCGCATGCTCTACCATTGAGCTACCGAGGATCTGACTCGTGACGGGCGCGCCGAAGGCCAAGCCGCCCTGGGCGCGCCTCGCAAAACGGACGAGAATTTTAAGTCACCGTCCCGGACGGGTCAACCGGAAAGCCCCCGGCCGTGCGAACGCCCCACCGGCGTGCCAGGGCCTGCTGTGCCCTCCCCGGGCCCTCTCCATGCCCAACCTTTGCCCCGGTCTCGAACCCTCTCCGGCCCGCCGCCGGCCCCATCGCCACCGTCCGGCCACGAACCGCCTGGTCGCGGGTGTCGGGACACGGTTTCCACGGCCGCCTCCCCGGCCCACCGCCCCCCGCCCCCCCCTACCTCACCCGGCTCAGCCGCTCCAGCCCCGCGCCCCCGCCGGGCATCGAGTTGTACGAGTAGATCGAGACCCCCCGGAGCCCGGCGTCCCGGCAGGACCGGATCTTCTCCGCCGCCGCCGAGAGGCTCTGGTTGTAGACCGCGATCCCCGGCCACACCCGGTCGGGGGGCACCCGGGCGGCCAGGGCCTCGGCCTGCCGCCGCACCACCGACCCGGACTTGGAGTACATCATGGGCGCCACCACGTCCACCAACCCCGTCTCCACCCACCGCACCCAGTCCTGCCCCACCTGGTCGAGGGCCTGGTCCGGGTCCGGCTTGACCGCGGCCGAGAGCATCAGCTCCGGCCGCATCCGCCGCGACGCCTCCCGCACCGAGGCCACCAGCGCCGTGACCTGGGCCGCCTTGAACGCCCGCCACTCCCGCCGCAGCGTCTCGTAGCCGTCGTCGCCGTGCGCGCGCCGGAGCCCTACCTCGTTCCCGGCCAGCTCCAGCGGGTCCACCCCGGTCCGGCGGCGGAACCCGGCCCGCATCCCCTCGCTGTAGCCCACGTCCATGGCCGGGTAGCGCACGTAGTCCAGGTGCACCCCGTCCACCGGGTAGCGGGCCAGAAGCTCCTCCACCACGCTCACGAACCGGTCCACTACGCCGGAAGAACCCGGCTCCAGGTACACCCCCTCGGTCCAGTCCGACTTGAGCGCCCGCCGGGACATGGCCGTCATCGCCGTCCCCCGCCGGTCCACCGCCACCCATTCCGGGTGCTCGCGCACCACGTGCCCGGCCGGCGGGTCGCCGTCGCTCGAGACCAGGTACACGTTCATCCACGCGTGCACCCGGATCCCCCGGGCGTGGGCCAGCTCCAGGACCAATGCCAGCGGGTCGTAGTGCCCGTGCCGGCGCCAGGCGTCCACCAGGGCCTTCCCCGGCGGCACCAGGTCCGACTCGTAGTACGCGTCCCCGCGCCCCCGCACCTGCACGAAGAGGTCCGTGATCCCCGCCCCGGCCGCGTCGGCCACCATCCGCCGGATCTCCCCCGGGTCCAGGAGCCCGTCCCGCACCACCCAGAGCGCCCGCGGGTCGGCCGGCACCACCAGCTTCCACCGGGGCCCGTCCGCATCCCCCGCCGGCACCGAGACCAGCCGCCGGTCCGGTTCGCGCTCCAGGAGGGCCTTGATGGGGTCCCCGCCGTCCGGAGCCGGGTCCGGGACTTCTGCGCCCGTCCTGGCGCCCCGGAGCGCGCCCTCCGAGGCCCCGACGCCCCCCCACGGCCGGCACCCCGCCGGCGCCGCCGCCCCGGGAAGCGCCTCCGGGACCAGGCCCGCGGGGGCGGGCGGACCAGAGGGACCGGGCGCGCCGGGCGCGGGCGTCCCCGCCCGGGCCCCGGCGGGGACCGCCAGGGCCAGGAGCAGGCCGAGAATGAGCGCCGACAGGGTTCTGGACATATCGAGTAGGTTATCGGCCGGGCCGCGCTGGGCCGTGAGCCGGCCGGGCACCGGTCCGCCCCTGCGCCGGGAGTTTACCCGGGTGAACACCGGCGCCGGGAGGATAGCCTCCGACGGCCGCCTCGGCTATCCTTTCCCGCCCATGCCCGAGCTTCCCGAGGTCGAAACCAGCCGCCGGAAGGCCGAGCCGCACCTGGCCGGCCGCCGGATCGCCGCCGTGGCCGTGGCCGAGGACCCGATCGTCCTCGACGGGGCCTCGCCCCGGCGGGTGGCCACGGCCCTGCGCGGGCGCCGGGTGGACGCGCTCCGCCGCAAGGGGAAGCACCTCTGGTTCGAGCTGGACCGCCGCCCCTGGCCCCTCTTCCACTTCGGCATGGGGGGCGACTTCCACATCTACCGGGATGCCTCCGATCGCCCGCGCTGGTGGAAGCTGGAACTCGTCACCGACCGCGGCACCCGGGTCGCCATGACCAACGCCCGCCGGCTGGGGCGGATCCGGCTCCGCCGGGACCCGGCCGCCGAGCCCCCGGTCTCGCTCCTCGGGCCCGACCCCTTCCTGGAGCTCCCCTCCGCCCGCGCCCTCACGGCCGGCCTGGCCGGGCGCCGGGCCCCCATCAAGGCCGTGCTCCTGGACCAGGGCTTCCTGGCCGGGATCGGGAACTGGATCGCCGACGAGGTCCTCTACCAGGCCGCCCTGGACCCCCGCCGGCCCGCCGCGGAACTGGCCCCGGCCGAGGTCGCCCGCCTCCGCGCCCGGCTCCGGGCCATCCTCGCCCGGGCGGTGGCCGTGGGTTCCGACGACGCCCGCTTCCCCCGCACCTGGCTCTTCCACCACCGCTGGGGGCGCAATCCGGACGCCCGCACCGCCCGCGGGGAGCGGATCGAGTACCTCACCCTGGGCGGCCGCACCACCGCCTGGGTCCCCGCCCGCCAGCGCTGACCCCCGGGCCGGCCCGCGCCCACCTCACGAAGCCTCGCCGTCGCCCCACCGAAACCCGCGCCCACCAGGCCCCCGAGCCCCCAGGCCCCCGATCCCCGGGCCCCGCCCGCCGGGCACGGCAAAGCCCCGGCGCGTTTCCACGCCGGGGCCTTCGCCTTCGTGCCCGTCGCTTGTCGTGTCCGTACCCGGCCCCCGGTGTCCGGGGTGCCCGCCGCGCCCCTGCGCGGCCGCCGCGTCACCGCGCGGCCCGGACCCGGCCACCAGCGCTACTTGCCTTCCTTGGCCTCCGCCTTGGCCGCGGCCGCGGCCTCCCGGGCCTTGCGGTCGGCGGCCAGCTGCTCCTCGGTCTTGACCAGTTCCAGGAAGGCCATCTCCCCCCCGTCGCCCAGGCGGTGGCGGGTCTTGATGATCCGGGTGTAGCCGCCCTCCCGCTCCGCGTACCACGGGGCGATGGTGGAGAAGAGCTTCTGCGTCACCTCCCGGCTCATCACGAACCGGTCCACGTGCCGCCGGGCGTGCAGGTCGCCGCGCTTGGCGAAGGTGATCAGTCGCTCGGCCAGACGGCGGGCCTCCTTGGCCTTGGCCTCGGTGGTCTCGATCCGCTCGTGGCGGAACAGCTCGGTGACGAGGTTCCGGAGCAGGGCCTTCCGGTGCTCGGCCGTGCGGCTGAGTTGACGTCCTTGTCTGCGGTGTCGCATCGCTCGGTCCTCCGGCGCCCGCGGCGCCGCGCTGCTCTCGCGGTGGGGCCCGGCCCCTCCGCTCGTTCGTTCCAACCTACCCGGGGAACCGGTCCCCGGCTATTCCTCCGACTGGGTGGTGCTGGAGGCGGTGGTGGTCTCGGTGTCCTCCTCGGACCCGGCCTCCTCGCTCCCGCCCTCACCCCCGTCCAGCTCCGCACCCGGCGCGGACTCGGCCGCCTTCCGGGGCGCCTTCACGTAGGAGGCGATGTCCATGCCGAACTCCAGCCCCATCTCGTTCAGGATGTCGCTGATCTCCTTGAGCGACTTCCGGCCGAAGTTCCGGTACTTGAGCATGGCCGATTCCGGCTTCTGCACCAGCTCCCCGATGGTCTTGATGTCCGCGGCGCGGAGGCAGTTGGCGGAACGGACGGAGAGCTCCAGCTCCTCGACGCTCTTCTCCAGGAGCGACCGGATCCGGCTCTTCTCCTTGTCCTCCTCCTCCTCCACCTCGCGCTCGATCGGCTCCTCGAAGTCCACGAACAGGCTGAAGTGGTCCTTGAGGATCATGGCCGCGTAGGCCAGGGCGTCCTTGGGCAGGATGCTCCCGTCGGACCAGATCTCCAGGGTCAGCTTGTCGAAGTCCACCCGCTGGCCCACGCGGGTGTTCTCCACCTCGAAGTTGACCTTCTTGATCGGCGAGTAGTGGGCGTCCAGCGGGATGACCCCGATGGAGCGTTCCCCCTCCTCCTGCTGGTCGGCGGGGACGTAGCCCCGCCCGCCCGAGATCTCCACCTCCATGTCCACGTCGCCCTCCTTGTTCAGGGTGGCGATGTGGAGCTCGGGGTTCAGCACTTCCACTCCCGGGTCGGCCTGCAGGTCGCTGGCCTTGATCTCGCCGGGCCCGGACATCTTGAACCGGGCGCTGACCTTGTAGTCCGCGTGGAGCTTGAAGCGCATCTGCTTCAGGTTGAGGATGATCTCGCTCACGTCCTCCAGAACGCCGGGGACGGTGCTGAACTCATGGAGAACCCCTTCGATCTTCACCGCGGACACCGCGGCCCCCTGCAGGCTGGAGAGGAGCACGCGCCGCAGCGCGTTCCCGATGGTCAGGCCGAAGCCCCGCTCGAGCGGCTCGATCGTGAACTTTCCATAACGGTCCGAAGCGGTCGTCTCGTCGAGCTCGATCGTCTTCGGCATCTGGAGGTTCTTCCACTTCATATCTTGTCTGCCTCCTCGGATCGTGGATCCGACGTCGTCCGGGAAACCCTCTGAAGCAAGGCGCCGCGCGGCCCTACTTCGAGTAGAGCTCGACGATCAGGTTCTCCTGGATGGTGGTGGGGATGGCCTCCCGCGACGGGGTGCGAAGCAGCCGGCCCTTGAGGGCCTTCTGGTTCGCTTCCAGCCAGTCGGGGATGTCCCGTCCGCCACGACTCTCCACGGTCTCCTGGATGAGCTTCAGGTTCCGGCTGTCGTCGCGCACCGAGACCACGTCGCCGGGCCGGACCCGGAACGACGGGACGCTGGTCTTGCGACCGTTCACCTCGAAGTGGCCGTGCAGGACGAGCTGGCGGGCCGACGGGCGCGAAGGCGCGAAGCCCATCCGGTAGACCAGGTTGTCGAGCCGGCTCTCCAGGATCTGGAGCAGGTTCTCGCCGGTCACGCCCGGGAGCCGGGCCGCTTCGGCGAAGTAGTTCCGGAACTGCCGCTCCATGATCCCGTACACCCGACGCGCCTTCTGCTTGGCGCGCAGCTGCAGGCCGTAGTTGGTGACCCTCAGGCGCCGGTCCCGGCCGTGGTCGCCGGGGGCGTAGGCACGACGCTCGATCGCGCACTTCTCGGTGGTGCAGCGCTCCCCCTTCAGGAAGAGCTTTTCGCCCTCGCGCCGGCACAGACGGCACACTGGACCGCGGTATCTCGCCATGTGTTTCGAACCTCCGCTCGGGGCCGTCCCGCATCTCCGGGACGGCTCCCAGCTTCACTCGTCGTTTCGTCTCCCGGCCTCGTCCACCGGGGACGGCGGCGCGCTCCTGCGCGCCCATTGGTCGCGCGTCTCCGCGCGGTGTCGACAGCTGCGCGCCTCGGCGCGCTCTCGGGAGGCTGGGACCTCGTCCCGTCTCCCGCCGGAGCCGCGCTCAGCGCGGGCTCCGCATAAGTGAGCCCAAATGCGATTTCCACGATCGGCTCAGCCGCAGCCGTACCGCCGTGGCGCCGGGCTCCACACTCTAGACCCGGCGGCGCTTCGGAGGACGGCACCCGTTGTGGGGGATGGGCGTCACGTCCCGGATGGCCTGGATCTCCAGCCCGGTGGCGGCCAGGGAGCGGATGGCCGCCTCCCGTCCCGCGCCGGGGCCCTTGACCTGGACCTCCACCTTCCTCATGCCCTGGGACAGGACCTGCTTGGCCGCGTCCTCGGCCGCGAGCTGGGCGGCGAAGGGAGTGCTCTTGCGGCTCCCCTTGAACCCCACCTTGCCCGCGCTCGCCCAGCCCACGATCTGTCCGTCGGCGTCGGCGATGCTGATGATGGTGTTGTTGAAGGTCGCCTTGACGTGGGCGACCCCGTTCACGGATACCTTTCGGTCCCGCTTCTTCTTCGTTTCCTTGCCTCTAGCCACGGGTCCTCCTTACCAGCGAACCTGGGATCAAGTCTTGGTCAGCCTGCGACGGCCCGAGCCCGCGGTCCGCTTGGGGCCCTTCCTGGTCCGCGCATTGGTCTTGGTCCGCTGCCCCCGTACCGGGAGGCCGCGCCGATGACGCAGTCCGCGATAGCATCCGATGTCCATGAGACGCTTGATGTTCATCTGAACTTCGGTGTGCAGGGCGCCTTCCACCCTGTACTTGGTCTCGATCTCCTGGCGCAGCTTGGCCGTGTCCTCCTCGCTCAGGTCCTTGACCCGGGTCTGGGGGTTCACGTTGGTGCTTCGCAGGATCTCCTGGCTCCGGCTGCGGCCGATGCCGAAGATGTAGGTCAGGGCGATCTCCACCTGCTTGTCATTGGGAAGATCGATACCGGCAATTCGTGCCACTTAGCTTCCTCCTTCCGCCCGGCCCCCACGACCGTTGGGCGGAACGACTCCCGGCAGGCTCAACCCTGCCGCTGCTTGTGCCGCGGGTTCTTGCAGATCACCCGCACCACTCCCTTGCGCTTGACGAGCTTGCAGTTCTCGCAGATGCGCTTGACGCTCGCTTTCACCTTCATCTCGTATCCTCCGGACGGGTCCGGCCTAGTCGGCCCGGGCCTCTCCCCGGCCGTCGACCACGCTCAGGATCTCCGGCCCGTTCTCGGTCAGCGCCACCGTGTGTTCGAAGTGCGCGGCCAGGGAACGGTCCCGGGTCACGATCGTCCACTGGTCGCCCAGGGTCTCCACTTCCCATCCGCCCAGGGTGATCATGGGCTCGATGGCGCACACCAATCCCCGCTTCAGCTTCATCCCCGTCCCCGGCTTGCCGTAATTCGGAACCTGGGGATCCTCGTGCATCTTCTCGCCGATGCCGTGCCCGACCAGGGACCGGACCACCCCGTACCCGTGCTGCTCGGCATGGGACTGGACGGCGTGCCCCACGTCCCCCAGCCGGTTGCCCTCGGTGAAGGCCCGGATGCCCAGCTGCAGGCACTCCTCGGTCACCTTGAGCAGCCGTTCCGCGCTCTCCGGGACCGGCCCCACCGCGAAGCTGGTGGCCGCGTCCCCGTGGTACCCGTCCTTCACCACCCCCACGTCCACCCCGACCACGTCCCCTTCCTCGATCACCCGGGGGCCGGGGATCCCGTGCACCACCTCCTCGTTCACCGAGATGCAGGTGCTGGCCGGATACCCGTGATAGCCCATGAAGGACGGCTCGCCGCCGTTGTCCCGGATGTACTCCTCCGCCTTGCGGTCCAGGTCCGCGGTGGTCAGGCCGGGCCGGGCGAGCTTGCGCAGCAGGTCCAGGGTCTCCGCCACGATGCGCGAAGAGGTCCGGATCCGCTCGATCTCGTCCTGGGATCTCAACTTGACCATCTCGACTCCGGTCTTCTCACTGGGCCAGGGCGGCCACGATCCGCTCGTGGATGCCCCGGATGTCCCCCACGCCGTCCACCCGGCACAGGAGACCCTTGTCCTCGTAGTACCCCACCAGGGGGGCGGTCTTTTCCTCGTACACCCGGAGCCGGTTCCGCACCGTCTCCGGGGTGTCGTCGGCCCGGCCGCGCTCGGTCAGGCGCTTGGTGACCTCCTCCTCGGAGGCGGTCAGGAGCAGCACCCGGTCCAGCCCCATACCATGCCGGTCCATCAGTTCATCCAGCCCCCGGGCCTGGGGGAGGGTGCGGGGGAAGCCGTCGAGCACGAAGCCCGAGCTCTTCCCCTCCTTCAGCACCTCCTCGATCAGGCCGAGGATGACGTCGTCGGCGACCAGATCCCCCCGGTCCATGGTTTCCCTGGCCCGGAGGCCCAGGGGGGTCTTCCGCGCCACCGCGTCCCGGAGCAACTCCCCGGTGGAGACGTGCCGCCACCCCCTGCTCTCGCAGAGGAGCTGGGCCTGCGTCCCCTTGCCCGCGCCCGGCGCTCCGAGAAAAACCAGTCTCACCGCGCGTTCCCCGAGCGGATCTTGCCCTTCTTCATGAAGCCCTCGTAGTGGCGCATGACCAGGTGCGACTCGATCTGGTTCAGGGTGTCCAGCACCACGCCGACGACGATCAGGAGGCCGGTGCCCCCGAAGTAGAAGGGCACGTTGAAGTGCCGGATCAGCACGTCGGGCAGGATGGCGATGAAGGCCAGGAAGATCGAGCCCGGGAGGGTGATCCGGGTCAGGATCCGGTCGATGTACTCCGAGGTCTTCTTGCCCGGCCGGATGCCGGGGATGAAGCCCCCGTACTTGCGCATGTTGTCCGCCAGGTCCACCGGGTTGAGGACGATGGCGGTGTAGAAGTAGGTGAAGAAGACGATCATCAACCCGTAGATCAGCAGGTACAGGATGTTCCCCGGCGAGAAGGCGGTATGCAGCTGCTGCATGAACTCGTTGTTCGGGAACAGCGCCGCCACCGTGCCCGGGAAGGCGATGATGGACTGGGCGAAGATGATGGGCATCACGCCGGCGGTGTTCACCCGCAGCGGGATGTGGGTGGTCTGCCCCCCGTACATCTTCCGTCCCACCACACGCTTGGCGTACTGGACGGGGATCTTGCGCACCCCCAGGGTCATGAGCACCACCAGCACGATCACCCCCAGCATGACCACCGAAAGCACGATCAGCTGGAACACGTTGAACTGGCCGGCCATCCAGGCCCGCAGGGTGTTCAGGATATCGGTGGGATACCGGGCGATGATCCCGATGGTGATGATCAGGGAGATCCCGTTGCCGATCCCCCGTTCGGTGATCTGCTCACCCAGCCACATCACGAAGATGGTGCCCGAGGTGAGGGTGACGATGGTCAGGAACATGAAGCCGGGGCCGGGGTTCGGCACCACCGGGATGCCCTGGCTGTTCAGGTTCTGGAGGAAGATCCCGATCCCGAAGGCCTGGACGGCGGACAGGGCCACCGTGCCGTACCGGGTGTACTGGGTGATCTTCTTGCGGCCTTCCTCCCCTTCCTTCTGCAGCTTCTCGAAGTACGGAATCACCGCCCCGAACAGCTGGAGGATAATGGCCGCGCTGATGTAGGGCATGATGCCCAGGGCGAACACCGTGGCCCGCTGGAAGGCGCCGCCGACGAACAGGTCGTACAGCCCGAACAGCGTGCCCGCGTTCTGGCTGAAATAGGCCTTGAGGGCGCCGGCGTCCACCCCCGGCGTGGGGATGTGCCCCCCCAGCCGATAGACGATCAGGAGCGCGGCCGTGAACACGATCCGCTTCCTGAGCTCCGGGATGTTGAAGATGTTCTGGAGTTTCGTGAGCATCGATACCCTCTGGCCGTCCGGCCGCCGGGCCGGACGGGGGCGTTGGTTCCCTACTTCTCGACCGCCGCCTTGTTCTTCTTCCGGTAGCGCTTGGGCCGCTTCGGCACCACGATCACCTCGACCTTGCCCCCGGCGGCTTCGATCTTCTGCCGGGCGCCGGCGCTGAAGGCGTGGGCCTTCACCGTGACCGCCTCGCCGAGCTCCCCGTCACCGAGGATCTTCAAGTGCGCCTTGGGGTTACGGATCAGCCCGTGCTCCTTGAGCACCTCCGCGGTGACCGTCTCCGCCCCCAGGCCCACGAGATCGGAGACGTTGACCGCCTCCACCTCCCGGGCGTGGATGTTGGTGAACCCCCGCTTGGGCAGGCGCCGCTGGAGCGGCATCTGGCCGCCCTCGAACCAGGGCCGGAGGCTCTTGCCGGTCCGGGACTTCTGTCCCTTGTGGCCGGCGGTGGAGGTCCCGCCGGTGCCGCTGCCGGCGCCGCGTCCGATCCGCTTCCGCTTGCTGGTCGCCCCCTTGGCGGGCTTCAGGTTTCCGAGGTTCATGTCGCTATTCCTCAATCGATCTCTTCGACCGCCAGCAGATGCCGGACCTTGTAGATCATGCCGCGGATCTGGGGCGTGTCGGTCTTGGTGACCGGCCGGTTGAGCTTCCGGATGCCGAGGGCCCGGATGGTCCGCTTCTGGGGCTCCGGGCGGTCGATGGCGCTCCGCACCTGGGTGATCTTCAGCGTCTTAGCCATTGGACTCCTCCGGGGACGCGTCGGTCCCGGCCGGCTCCGCGGTGGCGGCGGCGGTCTCGGCTCCGGCCTCGCCCTCCACCGGCCGGGTCACCGGGCCCCGGTCCCGCTTGAGCTCCAGGATCTCGCCCACGGTCAGCCCGCGCTCCCGGGCCACGTCGGCCGCGGTGCGGAGGCTGGTCAGGGCCTGGAAGGTGGCCTTGACCGCGTTGTGGGGGTTGGTCGACCCCAGGCACTTGGAGAGAACGTCCTGCACCCCCGCCGCCTCGAGGACCGCGCGCACCGGGCCGCCGGCGATCACCCCGGTACCGGGGCTGGCCGGCTTGAGCAGGACCCGCCCCGCCCCGAACCGACCGATGATCTCGTGGGGGATGGTGCCCTTGATGAGCGGGATCTCGACCATCCCCCGCCGGGCGTTTTCGGTGGCCTTGCGGATGGCCTCGGCCACCTCGTTCGCCTTGCCCAGACCGATGCCGACCCGGCCCTGGCGGTCGCCCACGGTGACCACGGCGTTGAAGCTGAACCGCCGGCCGCCCTTGACCACCTTGGCGCATCGGTTGATGGCCACCATGTTCTCTACGAATTCGCTGTCCTGACTGGCATTGCGACGCAAGGCGTTCCTCCTAGAACTTCAGGCCGCCCTCACGGGCGCCGTCGGCCAGGGCCTTCACCCGGCCGTGATAGAGATAGCCGCCGCGGTCGAAGGCGACGCTCTCGATGCCCTTCTCACGGGCCTTTTCCGCCACCATCTTGCCCACGATCTGGCTCAGTCCGGCCTTCCCCTTCGCCTCGGCGCGGCGGTCACGCACCTCCGCCGAGAGGCTGGAGACGGTGATGAGGCAACGGCCGTTGCTGTCGTCGATGATCTGGGCGTAGATGTGCTTGAGACTCCGGTACACGCACAGCCGGGGCCGCTCCCCGGTACCGGCGATCTTCTTCCGCACCCGGCGATGCCGGCGGATCCGGGACTCCCGGCGTTTGGTGGCGATCTTGGACATCCTGTCATCCTCCCGGTTCCGCGGATCGGAGCACCGCTCCGGTCACCGCGGCCGTCTTGTCGGAGAACCTCCGAAAACCTCGTGCCCCCGTTCCCGGGGGTGGTCCGGCGCGACTAGGCGCCGGCGCTCTTCCCGGCCTTCCGCCGCACGTACTCGCCCTCGTAGCGGACCCCCTTGCCCTTGTAGGGCTCCGGGGGCCGGTACCGGCGGACCTCGGCCGCGACCTGGCCCACCATCTCCTTGTTGATCCCGCTGATCGTCACCTTGTTCCCCTCGACCTTGGCCTCGATCCCCTCGGGGAGGGCGTAGTCGATGGGGTGGCTGAAGCCGAGGGTCAGGACCAGGGTCCGCCCCTGGACCTGGGCCCGGTAGCCGGTGCCCTGGATCTCCAGGGACCGGCTGAACCCGTCCGAGACCCCGACCACCAGGTTGTTGATCAGCGCCCGGCTCAGGCCGTGGATGGCCCGGGCGTTCTTGTCCTCGGACGTCTGCCGCACCGAGGCCTCGCCGTCGGTGACGTCGAGCTCGATACCCGGGAGCGTCTCGTAGCTGAGCTCGCCCTTGGGCCCCTTGGCGGTGACCGTCCGTCCGGTCATCTTGAGTTCCACCCCCTTGGGGATGGGAATGATCTTCTTGCCGACTCGAGACATGGCCTACCTCGCTGCTTCCGCGGTTACCAGACCAGGGCGACCAGCTCGCCGCCCAGGCCCGCCCGGCGGGCCTCCCTGTCCGTCATGATTCCCTGGGACGTGGAGATGATCGCGGTGCCCAGGCCCCCGAGGACCCGCGGCACCTCGCTCTGCTTCACGTACACCCGGCGCCCGGGACGGGACACCCGCTTGATCCCGGAGATGACCGGTTTCTGCTCGGGGGTGTAGCGCAGATAGACGCGCAGAACCCCTTGCTTGGTGTCTTCCATGGACTTGAAGTTGTTGATGTACTTCTCCCGCAGGAGAACGTCGGCGATGGCCGTCTTCATCCGGGAGCCGGGCACGTCCACCCGGCGGTGGTTGGCGTGCAGCGCGTTCCGGATGCTGGTCAACATGTCCGCGATCGGATCGGTTACCGGCATATCGCTATGCTCCTTCGTTCCCTCTTGCGTCGGTCGGTTCGCCGCCGGCGGGACCCGGGTCCGGGTCCACCGAGAATGAGTCCGGGCGGCGCCTGTCCCTCCGCTCGCCTACCAGCTCGCCTTGACCACCCCCGGGACCTTGCCCTCGAGGGCCAGTTCCCGGAAGCAGATCCGGCACAGGCCGAACTTCCGCAGGTACGCCCGCGAACGGCCGCACCGCGAACAGCGGTTGTACGCGCGCACCCCGAACTTGGGGGTCCGCTTCCACTTCTCGATCAGAGCCTTCTTCGCCACGGTTGCTCCTCTTGCCCGGATCCCGTCCGGTTACTTCTGCTCGCGGAAGGGGAACTTCATCTTGCGCAGCAGCTCCAGCCCTTCCTCGTCGGTCTTCGCCGTCGTCACGAAGGCGATGTCCATGCCCCGGACCTTGTCGATCTTGTCGTAGTCGATCTCGGGGAAGATGATCTGCTCGGTGATCCCCACGCTGTAGTTCCCGCGGCCGTCGAAGGCCTTGGCGCTGAACCCGCGGAAGTCGCGGATGCGCGGGCTGGCCACGGTCACGAAGCGGTCGAAGAACTCGAACATCCGCGCCCCGCGCAGGGTCACCGCCGTCCCCACCGGAACGCCTTCCCGGAGCTTGAAGTTCGAGATCGACTTCTTGGCCCGCCGGATGGACGGCTTCTGCCCGCTGATCCGCGACAGGTCGTCCACCGCCCCGTCCAGGAGCTTGGCGTTCTGGGTGGCTTCCCCGACCCGCATGTTCAGCACGATCTTGACCAGCTTCGGCGCCTCCATGCGGTTCGTGTAGTTGAAGTGCTTCATCAACTCCGGAAGCACCCGGCTTTCGTAGTCTTCCTGCACCCGCGGCTTCATTTCAGCTTCACTCCTTGCCGGCCGCCTTCGCCCCCGGGTCGATCCGGGAAGCGGCCGCCAGGTTGCGCGTTCAGCGATCCGCCCTCGTCGGGGACCGCCTACTGGACCTTCTTGACGTTGGAGGCGTGAATGGGCGCCTCCTTCTCCACGATCCCGCCCTGCCGGTTCTGGGTGGGGCGGGTGTGTCGCTTCACCAGGTTCACGCCTTCCACGATGATGCGGCCGTTGCCGGGGAAGACCTTGAGCACCCTCCCCGTCTTGCCGCGGTCCTCGCCCGCGATCACCACTACCTGATCGTCACGTCTAACGTGCATGGTTCGTCTCCAAACCGCTCAGAGCACTTCGGGGGCGAGGGAGACGATCTTCATGAACGCCTTCTCCCGCAGCTCCCGGGCCACCGGGCCGAAGATACGGGTTCCCCGGGGCTCGTTGTTCACATCGATCAGCACCGCCGCGTTGTCGTCGAACCGGATGTACGATCCGTCCTTGCGGCGGTACTCCTTTCGGGTGCGGACGATCACCGCCCGGGCCACCTCGCCCTTCTTGGCGCCGCCCCCGGGGATGGCGTCCTGGACCGCCACCACCACCACGTCGCCCAGACGGGCGTAGCGGCGGCGGGTTCCCCCGAGCACGTGAATGCACCGGGCGGTCCGGGCCCCGGAGTTGTCCGCAACGGTCAACATGGTCTGCATCTGGATCATGGCAGCAACTCCTCGCCCTTACTTCGCCCGTTCCACGACTTCCACCAGGCGCCAGCGCTTCGACTTGCTCAGCGGCCGGGTTTCCATGAACCGCACGGTATCGCCCTCACGACACTGGTTCTCCTCGTCGTGGATGGCGTACTTCTTCCGACGGCGGATGTACCGCTTGTATTCCGGGTGCTTCACCAGCCGCTCGATGACGACCACCGCGGTCTTGTCCATCTTGTCGCTGATGACCTTGCCCACGCGGAGCTTGCGACGATTCCGTTCCACCATGAGTTCTCTTCTCCCTAGACGTCCGGGCCGGGTTTCCGGCCGGGACTAGGACTCCTGCGTCCCCGTGCTCTCCCCGGCCAGGGGAATGATGCCCTTGCGATGCTCGGAAAGCGCGGTGGCGAACCGGGCGATGTCCCGCCGCAGAAAACGGATCTGGAGCGGGTTGTCGAGCTGGCGCATGGCGTTCCGGAACCGGAGGCTGAACAGCTCCTTCTTGAGGTCGGCGATCTTCTGCTCCACCTCGTCCTCGGTCATGTCCTGCACGATGATCTTGGGCCTGGGCATTGGTCAGTCTCCAAGCTGTTCGTCGCGAACGACGAACCGGGTCTTGATCGGAAGCTTGGCCGCCCCGAGGCGCATGGCCTCCCGGGCCAGCTCCTGGTTCACGCCTTCCAGTTCGAAAATCATCCGGCCGGGCTTCACCACCGCCACCCAGTACTCAGGGGCGCCCTTGCCCTTGCCCATCCGGGTCTCGGCCGGCTTCTTGGTCACCGGCTTGTCGGGGAAGATCCGGATCCACATCTTCCCGCCGCGCTTGATGTGCCGGGTGATGGCGACACGGGCGGCCTCGATCTGCCGGTTGGTGATCCAGGCCGGCTCCAGCGCCTGCAGGCCGAACTCGCCGAAGGAGACCTTGCTCCCGCGGTAGGCCTTGCCGTTCATCCGGCCCCGCATCTGCTTGCGGTGTTTGACTCGCTTCGGTAGCAGCATGAGAGTCTCCTACTCCTTGGATCGCCCGCCCGGACCGCGGTCGCGACCGCCGCCCGGCCGTCCCCCCGGGGGGCGGGAGCAGCCAGTTGCTTGCCCGCGTCCTCGCCGCCCAGGACCTCCCCGTGGAAGATCCACACCTTCACCCCGCAGGTTCCGTAGGTGGTGAAGGCGGTGGCGCGGGCGAAATCGATGTCCGCGCGGAGCGTGTGCAGGGGCACCCGGCCGTCGCGGTAGGACTCGTGGCGGGCCATTTCCGAACCGCCCAGGCGACCCGAGGCCTCGATGCGCACGCCCAGGGCCCCGTTCTTCATCACCGCCTGGATGCCCTTCTTCATGGCCCGGCGGAAGGAGACGCGTCCCTCGAGCTGCCGGGCGATGTGCTGGGCCACCAGCGAGGCGTCGGTGTCCGGCTTCTTGATCTCATCGATGTTGATGTAGATCTCCTTGCCGGTGAGCCGCTGGAGCTCGTCCCGGAGCTGGTCCACCTGGGCGCCCCGGCGGCCGATCACCAGGCCGGGCTTGGCGGTGGCGATGTTGATCGTCACCTTGTTGGCGGCTCGCTGGATGATCACCTTGGACAGCGCGGCATTGGAGAGGCGGCTCTCCAGGTACCGGCGGATCTTGATGTCCTCGTCCAGGAGCTCGGCGTAGTTCTTGCCGGCGAACCAGCGCGAGTCCCACGTCTTGATGATGCCCAGCCTGAACCCGACTGGATGCGTTTTCTGACCCACGGTCTCCTCCGTACCCTCTCTCACCGAGGCCCGGGCGGCTGCCCGGACCTACCGGGTTGCCTTCTTGCCGGTCCGGCGACCGCTCTTCGCGGCCCGCACCTTGTCGGCGAGAACGATGGTGATGTGGCTCGTCCGCTTCAGGAGCGGGGTGGCCCGGCCCTGCGCGCGCGGCAGCCAACGCTTCATGATGGGCCCGGGTCCGACCAGGGCCTCCTTCACGTAGAGATCCTCCACGTCGATCCCCGAATCCGACTGGACCGCGTTGGCCACGGCCGAACGGACCGTCTTCTCGATCTTCCTGGCCACGTGCTTCTTGGAAAAGCTGAGCGTGTTCAGGGCCTCCTCCACGTCGCGGCCGCGAAGCAGGTCCAGGACCTGGTTCACCTTCCGCGGGGTGACCCTCACGTAGCGTGCGGTGGCTCGAGCTTCCATCGTTCCAAAGCTCCTCAATCGGCCGTCCCGGACCGCTCCGCCGACCGGCGAAGCCCCCTTCCGGGCGGCATCTGGTTACCTCTTGGTCGAAGTCGTCTTGTCGCTGCCCGCGTGGCCCCGGAAGAGCCGCGTGGGCGCGAATTCACCCAGCTTGTGGCCGACCATGTTCTCGGTCACGTAGATGGGAATGAACTTGTTCCCGTTGTGGACGGCCAGGGTGTGCCCGACGAACTCGGGGACGATGGTCGAGCGTCGCGCCCAGGTGCGGATCACCCGCTTCTCGTTCTTCTTGTTCATGCCCTCGATCTTGACCAGAAGCTTCTGATCGATGAACGGGCCTTTCTTGATCGAACGTGCCATGGTTCCTCAGCGTTCTCCCGGCGCCCGCGGCGCCGGAAACTCCCGGCGCCCTCTCGGCGCCCGCGGACTACTTGCCCTTGCGCCGGCGGACGATCAGCTTGTCCGACGCCTTCTTCTTCCGGGTCTTGAGACCCTTGGTCTTCTTGCCCCAGGGGGTGGACGGATGCCGCCCGCCCGAGGTGCGGCCTTCGCCGCCGCCCATCGGATGGTCGACCGGGTTCATGGCCACGCCCCGGGTGTGGGGACGCCACCCCAGCCACCGGTTCCGGCCCGCCTTGCCGATGACCACGTTCTCGTGGTCCAGGTTGCCGACCTGGCCGATGGTGCAGTAGCAGTCGGACTGGAACACCCGGACCTCGCCCGAGGGCATCTTGACCTGGGCCTTCTCGCCCTCCTTGGCCACCACCACCGCCGCCGCGCCCGCGCCCCGGGCGATCTGCCCGCCCTTGCCCGGCACCATCTCGAGGTTGTGGACCTCGGTGCCCAGGGGCACGCTCTTCAGCGGCATGGCGTTCCCCACCTGGACCTCGGCGTCGGGACCGGCCACCACGGCCATCCCCACCTCGAGACCCTTGGGAGAAATGATGTACCGCTTCTCCCCGTCCGCGTAGACGAGGAGGGCGATGCGCGCGCTCCGGTTGGGATCGTACTCGATGGTCGCGACCCGGGCGGGGATCCCGCGCTTGTCCCGACGGAAGTCGATCAACCGATAGCGACGCCGGTGGCCGCCCCCGCGATGCCAGGCGGAGGTGTGACCCTTGTTGTCCCGCCCCCCCGACTTCTTGAGCGGGCGCAGCAGGGACTTCTCGGGCTTGTCGGTGGTGATCTCCTTGAAATCGGAGACCGTCTTGTACCGCTGGCCCGGTGTAGTCGGCCGGAAACTCTTGAGACCCATGCTCTGTCTCCCGGTTGTGCTCGCTGATTCGACGGCGCCCCTACCGGCGCACCGTCGTTAAACCTCTTCGAAAAGCTCGATGTTGTCGCCCTGCTTGAGGGTGACCACGGCTTTCTTCCAGGATGAGCGGCGCCCCGTGCTGACCCCCATCCGCTTCATCTTCCCCAGAAGGTTCTGGGTGCGCACGCGCTCCACGGTGACCTCGAAGATCGTCTGCACCGCGTGCTTGATCTCGATCTTGTTCGCGTCGGGATGGACCTGGAACAGGTACTTGTTCCCCCCTCCCGGATCCGGGTGCCCTTCTCGGTGATCAGGGCCCGGATGATGATGTCGTGCGGATTCTTCATGATCCGTAGACCTCCTTGATCCCCTCCACCGCCGCCGGGGTGAGAAGGAGGATCTCCGCATTGACCAGGTCGTACACGTTCATGGCCGAGTGCTGGAGAACGGTGACCCCGGCGAGGTTCCGGCAGCTCCGCACGAACACCGGGTCGTTGGCCCCGGTGATGAAGCAGACCTTGCGCCCCTCGAACCCGGCCGCCTTCATCAGGCCGGCCACGGTCCGCGTCTTGGGGGTCTCCAGTCCGAACTCGTCCACCACGCCCACGTTCCCCTCCTGGGCCCGCTGGCTCAGGGCCGAGACCATGGCCAGCTTCCGGGCCTTCCGGGGAAGCCGGGTGGAGTAGTCGCGGGGCTGGGGCCCGAACACGGTGGCGCCCCCCACCCACTGGGTGGCCCGGGTGCTGCCCTGCCGGGCGCGGCCGGTGCCCTTCTGCCGCCAGGGCTTCTTGCCGCCGCCCGTGACCATGGACCGGGTCTTGGTGGCCGCCGTGCCCTGCCGTTGGTTGGCCAGATAGGTCTTGACCGCCTCCCACATGAGGTGGGAACGGGGTTCCACCCCGAACGCCTGCTCGGGCAGATCGACCTCTCCGAGGACCTTGCCGTCGACGCTGTAGTGCTTTGCCTTGGGCATCACGCCTTACCCCTTACTTCGCTTGCTTGCCGGCCGCGCGGAGCATCAGGTAGCTGTTCCGGGCCCCGGGCAGCGCGCCCTTGATCCAGATCAGGTTCTGCTCCGCGTCCACCCCGACCACGGTCAGGTTCCGGACGGTGACCCGCTTGTTGCCCATCTGCCCCGGGAGCTTCTTGCCCGGGATCACCCGCGACGGCCAGGCGCTCTGGCCCATCGAGCCGGGGATCCGGCCGGTCTTGGAACCGTGGGTGGCGGGGCCGCCGGAGAACCCGTGGCGCTTCACTACGCCCTGGAATCCCCGCCCCTTGGAGGTCCCGACCACGTCGATGACCGCACCCGGCTCGAAGACGTCGGCCTTGATCTCCGCTCCCACCTCGAGCTCCGAGGCCCCCCGGATCTCCTGGAGCACCCGGGTCGGCTTGACCCCCGCCTTGGCGAAGTGGCCCCGGCGGGGCTTGTTCACCCGCTTGTCCCGGGCGGGATCGAATCCGATCTGGACCGCGTCGTACCCGTCCTTCTCCGCGGTCCGCTTCTGGACCACCCAGCACGGCCCGGCCGCGATCACGGTCACCGGAGTGACCCTTCCGTCCTGGTCGAAGACCTGGGTCATCCCGATCTTCTTGCCGATGATGGCTTTCATGCTCTCGTTCTCCCGCCTCCGGCGGACCGCCCGCGGGCGTTCACGGAGGCCTCGGAGCCGCGCCCGGCCCGCCGGTGGGCGGCCGGGACCGGCCCTAGAGTTTGATGTCGATGTCGACCCCGGCGGGCAGGTCGAGCTTCATGAGCGCGTCGATGGTCTGCGGGTTCGACTGGGTGATGTCGATGAGCCGCTTGTGGACCCGGATCTCGAACTGCTCCCGGGACTTCTTGTCCACGTGCGGCGACCGCAGGACGGTATAGATCTGACGCCGGGTCGGAAGCGGCACCGGCCCCGAGGTCAACGCCCCGGTGCGCCGCGCCGTCCGGACGATTTCGCCCGCCGACTGGTCCAGGACCGCGTGGTCGTAGGACCGGAGGCGGATTCTGATGCGCTGGCTCGCCACGGATTCCTCCTTGGACTCACTCGTTGATCTTGGAGACGACGCCGGCGCCCACGGTGCGGCCGCCCTCGCGGATCGCGAACCGGAGGCCTTCCTCCATCGCGATCGGCGTGATCAACTCCACGTCCATCTTCACGTTGTCTCCCGGCATCACCATCTCCCGGCCCTCCGGAAGCTTCGCCACCCCCGTCACGTCCGTCGTCCGGAAGTAGAACTGCGGCCGGTACCCGTCGAAGAACGGCTTGTGCCGCCCCCCCTCCTCCTTGGTCAGGATGTACACCTCGCCCTCGAACTTCGTGTGCGGCATCACCGACTTCGGCGCCGCCAGCACCATCCCCCGCTCCAGGCGATCCTTGTCCACCCCTCGCAGCAGCAGGCCGATGTTGTCGCCCGCCTCCGCCTGGTCCAGCAGCTTCCGGAACATCTCCACCCCGGTCACCACCGTCTCCGTCGTCTCCCGGATCCCCACGATCTCCACCTTGTCCCCGACCTTCACCTTCCCACGCTCCACTCGACCCGTCCCCACCGTACCCCGCCCCGTGATCGAGAACACGTCCTCCACCGGCATCAGGAACGGACGCTCCACGTCCCGCTGCGGCGTCGGTATGTAGGTGTCGATCGCTTCCATCAGATCCCACACGCACTTCGTCGCCGCTTCGTCGTCCGGGTTCTCCAGCGCCTTCAACGCGCTCCCCCGGATCACCGGCACGTCGTCCCCGGGAAATTCGTACTTCGACAGAAGCTCCCGCACCTCCAGCTCCACCAGCTCCAACAGCTCCTCGTCGTCCACCATGTCGCACTTGTTCAAAAACACCACGATGTACGGCACGTTCACCTGCCGCGCCAGCAGCACGTGCTCCCGCGTCTGCGGCATCGGACCGTCCGCCGCGCTCACCACCAGGATCGCGCCGTCCATCTGCGCCGCTCCCGTGATCATGTTCTTCACGTAGTCCGCGTGTCCCGGACAGTCCACGTGCGCGTAGTGACGCGTCGCCGTCTGGTACTCCACGTGCGCCGTCGCAATCGTGATGCCACGCGCCTTCTCCTCCGGCGCCTTGTCGATCTGATCGAAGGGCACGAAGTCCGCCCAGCCCTTCTTCGCCAGCACCTCCGTGATCGCCGCCGTCAGCGTCGTCTTGCCATGGTCCACGTGGCCGATCGTCCCCACGTTCACGTGCGGCTTCGTCCGCTCGAACTTCTGCTTGCTCATCCTTCAACTTCCTCCGAAACGCTTCGGCGACCGCGATCCGGCGATCTAGCTGACGCCTCTTACCTTGGCCACGAGCTCGGACTCCAGGGACTCCGGGAGCGGCTCATAACGCGAGAACTGCATGCTGAACACCCCGCGCCCCTGGGTGATCGAGCGCAGGCGGTTCACGTAACCGAACATCTCCATGAGGGGAACCGAGGCCGCGATGACCCGCGCGTCGCCGCGCTGGAACATGCCGTTGATGCGGCCCCGCTTGGAGCTCAGGTCCCCCATCACGTCCCCCATGTACTCCTCGGGGACCACCACCTCGACGTCCATGATGGGCTCGAGGAGGCGGGGGCCGGCCTTGCGGGCCCCTTCCCTCAGCGCCATCGACCCGGCCACCTTGAACGCCATCTCCGAGGAGTCCACCTCGTGGTAGGAGCCGTCGAGGAGGGTGGCCTTGATCCCGACCATGGGGTAGCCGGCCAGGACGCCGTTGTCCATGGCCTCGCGGATGCCCCGCTCCACCGACGGGATGTACTCCCGGGGCACGGTCCCCCCCACCACCTTGCTCTCGAACTCGAAGTCGCCGTCCTTGGGTTCCAGGCGGACGAGCACGTCGCCGTACTGCCCCCGGCCGCCGGACTGGCGGATGAAGCGGGCCCGGTGCTCGATGGTCCGGGAGATGGTCTCCTTGTAGGCGACCTGGGGGCGGCCGATGTTGGCCACCACGCCGAACTCCCGCTTCATGCGGTCGACCAGGATCTCCAGGTGCAGCTCGCCCATGCCCTGGATGATGGTCTGGGCGGTCTCCTCGTCGGTCCGCACCCGGAAGGTGGGGTCCTCCTCGGAGAGCTTCTCCAGGGCGGTGGCCAGCTTATCCTCGTCGGCCTTGGTCTTGGGCTCGATGGCCACCGAGATCACCGGCTCCGGGAAATGCATGGGTTCCAGGAGCAGGGGCTCCTTCTTCATGCACAGGGTGTCGCCGGTGGTCACCTTCTTCAGGCCCACCGCGGCCGCGATGTCGCCGGTGTGGACCTCGGTGAGATCCTGGCGCTTCACCGCGTGCATGGCCACGATCTGGCCCAGGCGTTCGGCGGTGTCGCGGCTGGCGTTGTAGATGTGGGTCCCCGCCTTCAGCGAGCCCGAGTAGACCCGGAAGAAGGTGAGCTTGCCCACGTAGGGATCGGTCATGATCTTGAAGGCGAGGGCGGCGAAGGGCTCGTCGTCCGAGGGGGGCAGGACCACCTCCTCGTGGGTGCCCGGCCGCTGCGCCGTCACCGGCGGGACGTCCAGGGGGGAGGGCAGGTAGTCGACCACCCCGTCCAGGAGCCGCTGGACCCCCTTGTTCTTGAACGCCGCCCCGGCGAAGACCGGGACCAGGGTGCTGGAGAGGGTGCCCCGGCGCAGGGCCCGGCGGATGTCGTCCTCGCCGATCTCCTTGCCCTCCAGGTACTTCTGGGCGAAGTCGTCGTCGCAGTCCGCCGCTTCCTCGATGAGGTGCCGGCGGCCGGCGGCGGCGGTTTCCTCCAGATCCCGGGGGACGGGGTTCTCGTCCACCTCCGCCCCCAGGCTCTCCTCGTTGTAGGTGAGGAAGGTCTGCTTCACCAGGTCCAGGATGCCCTGGAAGTTGTCGTCGAGCTTGATGGGGATCTGCACCGGCACCGGGCGCGCGCCCAGGCGGTCCCGCATCATCTGGACCACGTTCTCGAAGTCGGAGCCCACCCGGTCCATCTTGTTCACGAAGGCGATCCGGGGGACGCGGTACTTGTCGGCCTGGCGCCACACCGTTTCCGACTGGGGCTCGACCCCGCCCACCCCGCAGAACACCGCGATGGCCCCGTCCAGGACCCGGAGCGAGCGCTCCACCTCGACGGTGAAGTCCACGTGGCCGGGGGTGTCGATGATGTTGATCTGGTGGTCGGCCCAGTGGCAGGTGGTGGCGGCGGAGGTGATGGTGATCCCCCGCTCCCGCTCCTGCTCCATCCAGTCCATGGTGGCGGCCCCTTCGTGGACCTCCCCCATCCGGTGGATCCGGCCGGTGAAGAACAGGATGCGCTCGGTCAGCGTGGTCTTACCGGCATCAATGTGGGCCATGATGCCGATATTCCTGACCTTTTCCAGGGGAAAGCGACTCATCCTGCTCATTCCTCGCCGCGGCCCGGAACCCGGGCGCCGGCGTGCGTCCTAGTGCCTACCAGCGGTAGTGGCTGAAGGCCCGGTTGGCCTCGGCCATCTTGTGGGTGTCTTCCTTCTTCTTGACCGCCGCGCCCTCGTTCTTGGCCGCGGACATCAGCTCGGCGGCCAGGCGCTCGGCCATGGTCTTTTCCGGCCGGGCCGCCGAGTAGGTCATGGCCCAGCGCAGGGCGAGGGCGGTCCGCCGCTCGGGCCGGACCTCCACCGGGACCTGGTAGGTGGCGCCGCCCACCCGCCGGCTCTTGACCTCGAGCACCGGCTTGATGTTGTTCATGGCCGACTTCACGATCGAGAGGCCGTCCTGGCCCGTCCGCTGCTCGATGAGCGAGATGGCGTCGTACATGATCCGTTCGGCCAGGCTCTTCTTGCCCCGCCCCATGAGCGCGTTGATGAACCGGCTCACCAGGATGCTGTTGTACTTCGGGTCCGGAAGAAGCTCTTTCCTGGGGGTATAGCCTTTGCGCGGCATACTCTGGTCTTGTCCTCTCTTCGGGTTCCCATCGCCCGGGCCCGTCGCCCGGACGCACGGCTCCGGCTTCCCGGCCCGTGGTGGGGGCGCCGAAACGGCCCTGACTGCGTGCGCGCGCCCGAACGGAACGCGCCTTGGCAACCGGCGACGCTGCGACCCGGGGATCCTGGTCCCCGCCCGCACCCGCACGGGCCCGGCCCGAACGGGGCGCACGAGTCCTGCGCCGGTTTCTTACGGATACTGGCCACCGCAACCTGCGGTGCAGTACTTCTTGGATTCCGCCGAACCGCGGAGACAGCCGGCGGTGGACATAGCCCCGGGCGATGCGCCCCGGACGCGCCCTCTGCCTGGCCCCTCAACCGCCGAGGGGCGCGAATTATTTCTTCGGTCTCTTCGTACCGTACTTCGAACGCGAGTTGAACCGGCCGTCCACGCCGCTGGCGTCCAGGGCGCCCCGCACGATGTGGTAACGCACACCCGGCAGGTCCTTTACACGGCCTCCCCGGATCAGCACGATGGAGTGCTCCTGGAGGTTGTGTCCCTCGCCGGGGATGTACGCCGTGACCTCGATGTTGTTGGTCAACCGCACACGGGCCACCTTCCGCAAGGCCGAGTTCGGCTTCTTGGGGGTGGTGGTATACACGCGGGTGCACACCCCACGCTTCTGGGGACTCCCCTTCAGAGCGGGAGCGGTCCCCTTGGCGAGTTCCCGCTTACGGCCCTTACGCACGAGCTGATTCAAGGTCGGCAACTGACGTTCTCCTCTTCGTACCCGTGAGCCCCGCGGAGTCGGCACCGTCTCCGCCCGACCCCCCGTTCAACCCCTCCGCCCCGAGCGGTTCCCGGTCCCATAACCGACTGTGCCGCTTGAGGTTAGGTGAAATCGACCCAAGCAGGGTTCTTGGGCACAAGGCCCCTATGCTACGCGCCCACCCGGGCGGTGTCAAGCCTCTTCGTACTGCTCCAGTTCGTCCCCGTCCCCGAGGCGGAAGCGCCCGCCCCGGGAACGGCCCAGGCCGCCTAGGCGGTCCGGACGCCCTCCGCGGGCGGGGCCGCCGGGACTTCCCGTTCGCGCCCCAGATACTCCTGGACGTCCTGCTGTTCGCCGTAGACCCGGAGCTTCCGGTACCGGTTGATCCCGGTCCCGGCCGGGATGAGGTTCCCGATGGTCACGTTCTCCTTCAGCCCCCGGAGGTAGTCCACGCTCCCCCGGATGGCCGCCTCGGTCAGGATCCGGGTGGTCTCCTGGAAGGAGGCGGCGGAGATGAAGGACTGGGTCGAGAGCGAGGCCTTGGTGATCCCCAGGAGCAGGGGGGTGAAGGTGGCCGGCTGGCCGCCATCCTGCTCGATGCGGTCGTTCTCCTCCCGCAGCACGATCTTGTCCACCTGGTCCCCTTCCAGGAACAGGGGGGAGTCGCCGGGGTCCTCGATCCGGACCTTCTGCAGCATCTGGCGTACCACGGTCTCGATGTGCTTGTCGTCGATCCGCACGCCCTGGAGGCGGTAGACCTCCTGGATCTCCTCCACCAGGTACTCCTGGGCCTCCTTGATCCCCTTGATCCGCAGGATGTCGTGGGGATTGATGGGACCCTCGGTGAGCCGGTCGCCGGCCCGCACCGTGTCGCCCTCCTGCACGTGGAGGTGCTTGCCCTGGGGGATCAGGTATTCCTTGGTGTCGCCGTTATCGTTGGTGATGATGCACTTCCGCATGCCTCGGGTGATGCCCCCGAAGCCCACCGCCCCGTCGATCTCGGTCACCGTGGCCGCGTCCTTGGGCTTGCGGGCCTCGAACAGCTCCGCCACCCGGGGCAGGCCGCCGGTGATGTCCCGGGTCTTGGAGATGTCCCGCCGGATCCGGGCCAGGACGTCGCCCGCGCTCACCTTGTCCCCGTCCTTCACCTGGAGGATGGCCCCGGTGGGGAGGGGGTAGTGGGCCAGGCGCTGGCCGGCCGAGCCGAGGATGTCGATGTGCGGCTGCAGCACCTTCTCCCGGTCGTCGATGATGACCTGGGAACGCTGGCCGGAATTCTCGTCCACCTCCTCGCGGACGGTGACGCGCTCCTTGATGTCGCCGAAGCGGACGGTGCCGTTCCGCTCGGTGAGGATGGGGGTGTTGTAGGTGTCCCACTCGAAGACCACCTGCCCCTCCGTCACCATATCGTCGTCCTGGAAGTAGAGCACCGAGCCGTAGGGCGGATTGTAGGTGTTCCGGACCCGGCCCTCGGCGTCCAGCACCTGGAGGGTGCCCTTGCGGCTGGTGACCACGTTCCGGCCTTCCTTCTTCCGCTCCACCACGTTCAGGTCGATGGTCTTGACCTTCCCCGCGACCTTGGCCTTGATCTGGGACTGCTCCACGATGCGGGCGGCGATGCCGCCGACGTGGAAGGTCCGCAGGGTGAGCTGGGTGCCCGGCTCCCCGATGGACTGGGCCCCGATCACCCCCACCGCCTCGCCGATGTCCACCATGTTGCCGGTGGCCAGGTTCCGTCCGTAGCACTTGGCGCAGACCCCGCGCTTGGCCTCGCAGGTCAGCACGGAGCGGATGCGGACCCGGTCCACCCCCGCCTCCTCGATGCGGCGGGCATCCTCCTCGCGGATCTCCTCCGCCGCCTCGACCAGGATCTCGTTGGCGATGGGATCGAAGATGTCGTCCGCGGCCACCCGGCCCAGGATCCGCTCGGAGATCGGCTCGATGATCTCCTCCCCTTCCTTGAGGGCGCCGACCTCGATGCCGAGGATGGTCCCGCAGTCGTCCTCGTTGATGATCACGTCCTGGGCCACGTCGACCAGCCGCCGGGTCAGGTAGCCGGCGTCGGCGGTCTTGAGCGCGGTGTCGGCCAGGCCCTTGCGGGCGCCGTGGGTGGAGATGAAGTACTCCAGCACGGTCAGGCCTTCCTTGAAGTTTCGCACCACCGGGCTCTCGATGATCTCGCCCATGCCGCCGGTGATCTTCTTCTGGGGCTTGGCCATGAGGCCCCGCATCCCGGCCAGCTGCCGGATCTGCTCCTTGGAGCCCCGCGACCCGGAGTGGGCCATCATGAAGATCGGGTTGAACCCGGCCCGGTCCTTGGCCAGCCCGGCGAAGGTGGCGTCCTCCACCTCGCTGGTGACCCGGGTCCAGGTGTCGATGATGCGGTTGTACCGCTCACCCTCGGTGATCACCCCGCTCCGGTAGGCGGCCCGGATGGAGTCGGCCTCCTTCTGGGCCTTGCCGATCAGCGCCGGCTTCTCCTCCGGGACCCGGATGTCGTCGATGGAGATCGAGATCCCGGCCTTGGTGGCGTAGGTGAAGCCGAGCCGCTTCAGGTCGTCGAGGAAGGTCGCCGTCTTCGGGGCCCCGAACAGGCGGTAGCACCGGGCCACGAGCTGCTCCAGGGACTTCTTGTTCTGGGTGGAGTTCTCGTACCCCAGCCCGGGGGGCAGGATGTCGTTGAACAGGACCCGGCCCGGCGCGGTCTCGACCATCTCCCCCTCCACCCGGAGGAGGATCGGCTCGTGGAGCCCGAGGTACCCGTGGTCGAAGGCGCCCCGGACCTCCTGGGCGTCGGCGAAGTGCCGGGGCTGCTCCCGGCCCTCGGGCAGGGCGCCCATCTTGGTCAGGTAGTTGCACCCGAGCACGATGTCCTGGCTGGGGGTGGCCAGCGGCCGGCCGTTGGCCGGGCTGAGGATGTTCTGGGACGAGAGCATGAGCTGCAGGCTCTCGATCTGGGCCTCGAACCCCAGGGGCACGTGGACCGCCATCTGGTCGCCGTCGAAGTCGGCGTTGAAGGCGGCGCAGACCAGGGGATGGATCCGGATGGCCTTGCCTTCCACCAGCACCGGCTCGAAGGCCTGGATGCCCAGCCGGTGAAGGGTGGGGGCGCGGTTGAGCAGCACCGGGTGTCCCTGGATGATCCGGCCCAGGATCTCCCACACCTCGGGGGTCTCGCGCTCCACCAGGCGCTTGGCGCTCTTGACCGTGGACACGAACCCGCGGTCCTCCAGGTTCTTGATGATGAAGGGCTTGAACAGCTCCAAAGCCATGGTCTTGGGCAGGCCGCACTGGTGGAGCTTGAGCTCCGGGCCGACCACGATGACCGAACGGCCGGAGTAGTCCACGCGCTTGCCGAGCAGGTTCTGGCGGAAGCGGCCCTGCTTGCCCTTGAGCATGTCGGAGAGCGACTTGAGGGGCCGGTTGCCCTGGCCGCGCACCGCGCGGGAACGGCGCCCGTTGTCGAACAGGGCGTCCACCGCCTCCTGGAGCATGCGCTTCTCGTTGCGGAGGATGACCTCGGGGGCCCGGATCTCCATCAGCTTCTTGAGCCGGTTGTTCCGGTTGATCACCCGGCGGTACAGGTCGTTCAGGTCGCTGGTGGCGAACCGTCCCCCCTCCAGGGGAACCAGGGGGCGCAGATCGGGGGGCAGGATGGGGACGACCTCCAGGATCATCCATTCCGGCTCGTTGCCGCTCTGGCGGAAGGCCTCCACCACCCGCAGGCGCTTCAGGGTCTCCTTCTTGCGCTGGGCGCTGGTCTCCATCTTGACCACGGTGCGCAGCTCGGAGGCCAGCTCGTCCAGGTCCAGGCCGGAGAGCAGGTCGCGGATCGCCTCCGCCCCCATCTTGGCCGTGAACTTGTTCTTGGGATCGGCCACCAGCTCGTTCCAGGCGTCCTCGGAGAGGATCTCCTTCTGCTTGAGGCCGGTGTTGCCGGGATCGATGACCACGTAGGACTCGTAGTAGAGCACCCGCTCCAGCTCCCTCACCGACATGTCGAGGAGGTGGCCGATGCGGCTGGGCACGCCCTTGAAGAACCAGATGTGGCTGACCTGGACGGCCAGCTCCACGTGGCCCATGCGCTCACGCCGGACCTTGGCCTGGGTGACCTCCACCCCGCAGCGGTCGCAGATGACCCCGCGGTAGCGGATCCGCTTGTACTTGCCGCACGAGCATTCCCAGTCCTTGACCGGTCCGAAGATCCGCTCGCAGAACAGCCCGTCCTTCTCCGGCTTGAAGGACCGGTAGTTGATGGTCTCGGGCTTGGTGACCTCGCCCGACGACCAGGAACGGATCACGTCCGGGGAGGCGAGCTGGATCCGGATGGCGTCGAAGTTGAACCGCCGGCGGGAGTCACGGGTCTCGGGGCGCGCCAGCGGACCCAGCTTGCCCTGCCCGAACAACGACGGCGTGAAGGGAGATTC
The DNA here is from genome assembly GCA_963768615.1 of Candidatus Eiseniibacteriota bacterium. GTDB lineage: Bacteria > Eisenbacteria > RBG-16-71-46 > JABDJR01 > JABDJR01 > CAVSKL01. The sequence goes on from CAVYIE010000002.1 coordinate 31,253, forward strand.
CTGCATGTTGTCTCACCTCTTTCCTGGGAAGCGCTATTCCTGCTCCGACGCGATGAATTCGATGTCCAGGCAAAGGCTCTGGAGCTCCTTGACCAGGACGTTGAACGACTCCGGCACTCCCGGCTCGGGCGGGTTCTCGCCCTTGACGATGGCCTCGTAGACCCGGGACCGCCCGGGCACGTCGTCCGATTTCACCGTGAGCATCTCCTGGAGGGTGAAGGCGGCCCCGTAGGCCTCCAGCGCCCACACCTCCATCTCCCCGAACCGCTGGCCGCCGAACTGCGCCTTGCCGCCCAGCGGCTGCTGGGTGACCAGGGAGTAGGGGCCGATGGACCGGGCGTGGATCTTGTCGTCGACCAGGTGGCTGAGCTTCAGCATGTAGATGATGCCGACGGTCACTTCCTGGTCGAACCGCTCGCCGGTCCGGCCGTCGTAGAGATGGGTCTTGCCGCCCTGGGGCAGCTCGGCGTTGTTGAGCTGCTCCTTGATCTCGTCCACGGTGGCCCCGGCGAAGACCGGGGTGGCCACCTTGTAGCCGAGCTTGGCCGCCGCCCACCCGAGGTGGGTCTCCAGGATCTGGCCGATGTTCATACGCGACGGCACGCCGAGGGGATTGAGCACGATGTCCACCGGGGTCCCGTCGGCCATGTAGGGCATGTCCTCCTCGGGGAGCACCTTGGACACCACGCCCTTGTTGCCGTGACGGCCGGCCATCTTGTCGCCCACCGCCAACCGGCGCTTCTTGGCCACGAACACCTTGACCAGCTTGACCACCCCGGGCGGCAGCTCGTCCCCCCGGGTGATCTTGTCCAGGTCCTTCTCCATCTCGCGCTCGATGCGGTTGATGGCGTGCTGGGCCGCCTCCATCTGGCGCCACACCGTCTCGTTCACCTTGCGGCTGCGGGTCAGGGGGGCGTTCCAGGGCAGCTCGTCCAGGTCGATCTTGGACAGGGCGTTGACGGTGATCTTCCGCCCGGTCTTGATCAGCTCCTCGCCGGTGCGGGCGGAGACGAGCCGGTTGGACGTCTGCCCGTCCAGGAGCTCGGCCACCTCCGCGTCCCGGATCTCGATCACCCGGGTGCGCTCCTTCTTGGCGTAGCGCTTGAGCCGTTCGATCTTCTTCTTGTCCTGCTTGCGGGCGGTCTCGTCCTTCTCCCGGCGGCTGAACACCTTGATGTCGATGACGATGCCTTCCATGCCGGGCGGGGCCTTCAGCGAGGCGTCGCGGACGTCGCCGGCCTTCTCGCCGAAGATGGCCCGCAGGAGCCGCTCCTCGGGGGAGAGGTCGGTCTCGCCCTTGGGGGTGACCTTGCCGACCAGGATGTCCCCGGCCCGGACCGGCGCCCCGATGCGGATGATCCCCTCCTCGTCGAGGTTCTTCACCGCGTCCTCGCCCACGTTGGGGATCTCCCGGGTGATCTCCTCCACCCCGCGGTTGGTGTCGCGGACCTGGAGTTCGAATTCCTCGATGTGGATGGAGGTGAACACGTCGTCCTTGATCAGCCGCTCGCTGACCAGGATGGCGTCCTCGAAGTTGTACCCGCCCCAGGGCATGAAGGCGACCAGGACGTTGGCCCCCAGGGCCAGCTCGCCCTTGCTGGTGGCGGCACCGTCGGCGAGCACGTCGCCCACCTCCACCCGCTGCCCCTCCTGGACCAGGGCGCGCTGGTTGATGCAGGTGTCCTGGTTGGAGCGCTTGAACTTGGTCAGGGGGTAGATGTCGAGGCCCGAGGCCCCGGAGAAATCCACGATCTTCCGCTCGCCCTTGGTCCGGTCGTACTTGACCACGATGGCGTCGGCGGTGACGGACTCCACCGTCCCTCCCCGCTTGGCCACCACCATGGCGCCGGAGTCGCGGGCCACCTTCCCCTCCAGACCCGTCCCCACCACGGGGGAATCGGTCCGGAGCAGGGGCACCGCCTGGCGCTGCATGTTGGATCCCATCAGGGCCCGGTTGGCGTCGTCGTGCTCGAGGAAGGGGATGAGGGCGGCGGCCGGACTCACGATCTGCATCGGAGCCAGGTCCATGAAGTCCACGTCGGCGGGGTCGGTGATGGGGAACTCGCCCCGGTGCCGGACGATGAGCCGGTCCTGGGTGAACTTGCCCTTGCCGTCCACGCTCTCGTTGGCCTGGGCGATGCGGGCGCGATCCTCCACGTCGGCGGAGATGAACTCGATGTCCTCCCGGGTCGCCTGCCCGTTCTTGACCCGCCGGTAGGGGGTCTCCAGGAACCCGAAGTCGTTCACCCGGGCGTAGGTGGCCAGACTGGAGATGAGGCCGATGTTCGGGCCTTCCGGGGTCTCGATCGGGCACATCCGGCCGTAGTGCGTGTAGTGGACGTCCCGGACCTCGAAGCCGGCCCGGTCCCGGGTGAGACCGCCCGGCCCGAGGGCGGAGAGGCGCCGCTTGTGGGTCAGCTCGGCCAGGGGGTTGGTCTGGTCCATGAACTGGCTGAGCTGGCTGGACCCGAAGAACGACTGGATGACCGCGCTGATGGTGCGGGCGTTGACCAGGTCGTAGGGGGTGATGTTCTCCGAGTCCTGGAGGCTCATCCGCTCCCGGATGATCCGGGCCATGCGGGTGAGGCCGATGTTGAACTGGTTGGACAGGAGCTCGCCCACCGAGCGCACCCGGCGGTTGCCCAGGTGGTCGATGTCGTCGGTGGTGACGTCCGGGTGGTTGATCCGGAGGAGGAGCAGGTACTGGATGATGGTGATGAAGTCCTCGGGCGAGAGCGTGGTCAGATCGTCCGAGGGAGGCTCGAGCCCGAGGCGCTCCATGCGCGGACCGCCTCCCATCAGCTCCTCGTGGTTCAGCTTCTTGTTGAGCTTGAACCGGCCCACCTTGGCCAGGTCGTAGCGCTTGGGATTGAAGAACAGGCGGCTCAGGACCTCCCGCGCGCTCTCCGCGCGCGGCGGCTCGCCGGGACGGAGGAGGGCGTAGATCCGGGTCAGGGCGTCGTCCTCGCCGGTGGAGGAGTCCCGCTTCAGGGTGTTGCGAACGATGTCCGCATCCTCCTGCATGGGGATGTCGAAGTACTTGATCTCCTTGACCCCGGCCTTGGCCAGCTCCTTGATCTTCTCGACCGAGATCTCCTCGTTGGTCTCGAGGAGGATCTCGCCGGTCTCGGTGTCCACGATGTCCTCGGCCACGATCCGGCCTTCCAGGGCCTGGTCCTTCTGGCTGCGCCCGGTGCCGATCTCGGCCGTCATCACGGTGTAGAACAGGTCGAGGATCGACTTCTCGGTGCCGTAGCCGAGGGCCTTGAGCAGGATCGACACCGGCAGCTTGCGCTTGCGGTCGATGTGGACGTACATGATGTCGTTCACGTCGAGGGTGAACTCGACCCAGGACCCCCGGTAGGGGATGATGCGGGCCGAGAACAGGCGCTTGCCGTTGGGGTGGACGGAGTCGTCGAAGAACACGCCGGGGGAACGGTGGAGCTGGCTCACGATCACCCGCTCCGCCCCGTTGATGACGAAGGTCCCCTTGTCGGTGATCAGGGGAAGTTCACCGAGGTAGACCTCCTGCTCGATGATCTCCTTGTCCCGCTTCTCGCCTTCGATGTCCTCGCGGATCCGCAGGCGGAGGGTGGCCTTCAGGGGGGCGGAGAAGGTGAGATCCCGCTCCTGGCACTCGTCCACCGAGTACTTGGGCTCCCCGATCGAGTACGACACGAACTCCAGGGAGAAGAGCCCGCGGGTGTCGCTGATGGGGAAGACGGTGCTGAACACCTCCTGAAGTCCCATCATCCGGCGCTCTTCCGGAGGGGCTTCGAGCTGGAGGAAGTTGTCAAAAGAGCGAAGCTGGACGTCCAAGAGATGGGGCAGTTCCACCACCCAGTTGGGGTCCAGCTTGCTGAAGCTCCGTCGATTTCCGTTGTTCCCGTTGTTCAAGGTGGTCTTCCTCGTCCGGGGTGGGAGGGTGCGGACCGGACCGGCCGGCCCGCACCCCGTTCTTCACTTTCGCCGTGCGTCCGGACGCCCGCGGGCGACCCGGAAGGGCGGGGTCTACTTGACCTCGGCGGTCCCGCCGGCCTCCTCGATCTTCTTCCTGACCGACTCGGCCTCTTCCTTGTTGACGCCTTCCTTGACCGGCTTGGGGGCGCCCTCGACCAGGTCCTTGGCTTCCTTCAGGCCCAGGCCGGTGAGCTCGCGCACCACCTTGATGACCTGGATCTTCTTGTCGCCGGACCCGGTCAGGATCACGTCGAACTCGGTCTTCTCCTCGGCCACGGGGGCGACCCCGCCGGCGGCGCCCATCATGGGACCGGCCATCATCGGCATGGCCGCGGTGACGTCGAATTCATCCTCGATGGCCTTCACCAGGTCGTTGACCTGGAGAATGGTCATGCCCTTGATCTTCTCGATGATGTCCTGGATCTCGGGCGACAGTTCCTTGGTTTCAGCGGTCGTCTCGGACACGTTCGTTCTCCTTCCGGTTCTTCCTCCCCGCTGTCTCCGGGGTTCATCCCCTCGGCGGGGTTCGGTGTTTAAAGGAACGGGCCCCGCCGGCAGGGCGGGTGCACCGCGGGCGGCGCAGCGATCTACGCCTTCTGTTCGGAAACCTGCTTGAGCACCGTGGCCAGGCTGCGGAGGGGGCTGGACAGCGCCGAGTGCAGCTTCTGCACCGGCGACTTCAGCCCGCTCAGCAACATCCCCAGGAGGACCTCCCGGCTGGGGAGATCGGCCAGCACCTTCACCTGCTCCGCACCCATGATCCGGCCGTCCACCACTCCCGCCTTCAGCACCGGCTTCTCGAACTCCTTGAGGAAGTCCGAGATCACCTTGGCGGCGACGATCTCGTCGGCGTCGCTGGTGGCGATGGCGGTGGGACCGACCAGGAACGGATCCAGGCCGTCGCGAACCTGGTCGTCGAGAGCCCGGCGGATGAGGGTGTTCTTGACCACCTGGAACTCCACCCCCGCCTCCCGGCACCGGTCCCGGAGCCGGGTGGCCGCGGCCACGTCCATGCCCTGGAAGTCGGCCAGGTAGAAACCCTTGGCGGCGGAGAGCTTGGCCCGGAGGCTGTCGACGCGATCGATCTTGTACTGCTTGACCATTGCTCCTCCGTTACTTCGTCATCGCCATGGCGACGAGGGGGTCCAGCTTGAGGCCCGGGCCCATGGTGGTGGACAGGGTGACCGACTTCACGTACTGGCCCTTGGCTCCGGAGGGCTTGGCGCGCAGGATCTCCATGAGCAGGGCCCGGGCGTTCTCCTCGAGCTGGGCCTGGTCGAAGGAGGCCTTGCCCACCGGGCCGGCCACGTTGCCGCCCTTGTCCACGCGGAACTCGATCTTCCCCGCCTTCAGGTCCTTGACCGCCTTGGCCACGTCGAAGGTGACGGTGCCGGTCTTGGGATTGGGCATGAGGCCGCGGGGGCCGAGGATCCGGCCCAGCTTCCCCACCTCGCCCATCATGTCCGGGGTGGCCACCACGGCGTCGAAGTCGAGCCAGCCCTCCCGGATCTTGTCCACGAACTCGGCGCCCACGTAGTCGGCGCCCGCCCCCTTGGCCTCGGTCTCCTTCTCGCCCTTGGCGAACACCAGCACCCGGACCGACCGGCCGGTGCCGTGGGGAAGGACCACCGTGCCCCGGACCACCTGGTCGGCGTGGCGCGGGTCCACGCTGAGACGGGTGGAGAGCTCCACCGTCTCGTCGAACTTGGCCGAGGCCGACTCCTTGATGGCCTTGATCAGCTCACCCAGCTCCGAGTAGGGCCCGCGGGACACCTTCTCGGTCACGTTCTGGAACCGTTTTCCGTGCTTCATGACGCCCCCCTAGTCCTTGATCTCGATGCCCATGCTGCGGGCGGTGCCCGCAACCATGCGCATGGCCGCCTCCACCGAAGCGGAGTTCAGGTCCGGGGTCTTGAGCTCGGCGATCTCCTTGACCTGGGCCGAGCTGACCGAGCCCACCTTGTTCCGGTTGGGCTCGCCCGACCCCTTGGCCAGGTTGGCCGCCCGCTTGAGCAGCACCGCCGCCGGGGGCGTCTTGGTCACGAAGGTGAAGGACTTGTCCTTGAAGACGCTGATCACCACCGGGATCACCAGCCCGGCCTGGCTCTGGGTCTTGGAATTGAAGTCCTTGCAGAAGGCCATGATGTTGATGCCGGCCTGGCCCAGGGCCGGACCCACCGGCGGAGCCGGCGTGGCTCCCCCCGCGGGGATCTGCAGCTTGATGGTCTTTTCGACGACTTGCGCCATCTCTCCCTCCCGGTTCCCGCCGCGCCGGCACGGCGCCGCGGTTCGAGGTTCTTGCGAGATCGGGCGCCCACCGGGCGCCCCGGGGAAAGGCGCGGGCCGCGGGGTCTCCGCGCTCCGCGCCGGGGCCGGCCTTGACGCCGGCCCGCCTGCAGACCGGATCTAGACCGGCTTGACCTGCAGGAAATCGAGCTCGACCGGCGTGGCCCGGCCGAAGATGGAAACCATGACCTTGAGCTTGCCCCGCTCCCCGTTCACCTCGTCCACCACCCCGGTGAAATCGGTGAAGGGGCCGTCGGTGACCTTGACGTGCTCGCCCACCTTGTAGGGAACCTCCATGGGCTCCCGGGGCTTGGAGGTATCCAGGCGGCCGAGGATGCGGTCCACCTCCTCCTCGTTGAGCGGCACCGGGTCCTGCCCCGAACCCACGAAGCGGGTCACTCCGGGAACGTTGTTGACCACGGCCTGGGTCTCGGAGTCCAGCACCATCTCCACCAGGACGTAGGAGGGGAAGGTCTTGCGCTTGGTGACCACGCGCTGGCCGTCCTTCATCTCCGCGTGCTCTTCCATGGCCACCAGGATGCGGCCGAACTTGTCCTCCATCTCGGCGTTCTTGATCGCCCGCTCCAGGTTGTTCTTCACCTTGTTCTCATGCCCGGAGTAGGTGTGAATGACGTACCACTTCTTTTCCATGGCTCGCCTATCGGATGAAGAAGCCGAGGATCAGGCTCAGGGCCCGGTCGACCACGAACAGATAGATCATGATGATGAGGGTGGCGACGATGACCACCAGCGTGGAATCGCGGAGTTCCTGCCGGCTGGGCCAGGTGACCTTCTTGGACTCGATCCAGGCCGACTGGACGAAGGTGGTGAACCGCTCGACGATGGACATGGTTTCCTGGTCTTTCCTTGAAAGGCGACCGCCGGCGGCCCGCTTCCGGAGCCGCCGGCGCCCCCATCTGGCAGGTCAGGCAGGACTTGAACCCGCAACCCCCGGTTTTGGAGACCGGTGCTCTACCAGTTGAGCTACTGACCTACAGGTTGTCGCCGGCTCCTCGATTCCCGGCCGGACGGCCGGTCGATTCGGGCCCGGTTTCCCGGGTGCGGGCCCGACGGAGTCCGCGAGGGTCAGGTCCAGGGCTCTCCAAACACCCCGCCCGCCCCAAGTCGTTGCTATCAGCGCGTTTCCTTGTGGGGGGTATGGATCCGGCAGAACGGGCAGTATTTCTTATACTCGACCCGGTCCGGATGCTTCCGCTTGTTCTTGGTGCCCGTGTAGTTCCGGCGCTTGCAGGTCCCGCAGGCCAGAATGATCTTGTCTCGAACCGCCGCCATCTCTGCTCCCGTGCCCTAAAGGCCGTGCGCCACGCCCCGGATCGGCCGCCGGCCCCGGAATCCCGGAACCGCCGGCGCCCGAAGAACCTACTCGTTGATCTTGGAGACGACGCCGGCGCCCACGGTGCGGCCGCCCTCGCGGATCGCGAACCGGAGGCCTTCCTCCATCGCGATCGGCGTGATCAACTCCACGTCCATCTTCACGTTGTCTCCCGGCATCACCATCTCCCGGCCCTCCGGAAGCTTCGCCACCCCCGTCACGTCCGTCGTCCGGAAGTAGAACTGCGGCCGGTACCCGTCGAAGAACGGCTTGTGCCGCCCCCCCTCCTCCTTGGTCAGGATGTACACCTCGCCCTCGAACTTCGTGTGCGGCATCACCGACTTCGGCGCCGCCAGCACCATCCCCCGCTCCAGGCGATCCTTGTCCACCCCTCGCAGCAGCAGGCCGATGTTGTCGCCCGCCTCCGCCTGGTCCAGCAGCTTCCGGAACATCTCCACCCCGGTCACCACCGTCTCCGTCGTCTCCCGGATCCCCACGATCTCCACCTTGTCCCCGACCTTCACCTTCCCACGCTCCACTCGACCCGTCCCCACCGTACCCCGCCCCGTGATCGAGAACACGTCCTCCACCGGCATCAGGAACGGACGCTCCACGTCCCGCTGCGGCGTCGGTATGTAGGTGTCGATCGCTTCCATCAGATCCCACACGCACTTCGTCGCCGCTTCGTCGTCCGGGTTCTCCAGCGCCTTCAACGCGCTCCCCCGGATCACCGGCACGTCGTCCCCGGGAAATTCGTACTTCGACAGAAGCTCCCGCACCTCCAGCTCCACCAGCTCCAACAGCTCCTCGTCGTCCACCATGTCGCACTTGTTCAAAAACACCACGATGTACGGCACGTTCACCTGCCGCGCCAGCAGCACGTGCTCCCGCGTCTGCGGCATCGGACCGTCCGCCGCGCTCACCACCAGGATCGCGCCGTCCATCTGCGCCGCTCCCGTGATCATGTTCTTCACGTAGTCCGCGTGTCCCGGACAGTCCACGTGCGCGTAGTGACGCGTCGCCGTCTGGTACTCCACGTGCGCCGTCGCAATCGTGATGCCACGCGCCTTCTCCTCCGGCGCCTTGTCGATCTGATCGAAGGGCACGAAGTCCGCCCAGCCCTTCTTCGCCAGCACCTCCGTGATCGCCGCCGTCAGCGTCGTCTTGCCATGGTCCACGTGGCCGATCGTCCCCACGTTCACGTGCGGCTTCGTCCGCTCGAACTTCTGCTTGCTCATCCTTCAACTTCCTCCGACGAAGGGTTCGGTTTCCAGGTTTACGCCTGCGGCGGGAAAAAGGTGCGTGCATGGAGCCCACGAGCGGATTTGAACCGCTGACCTTTTGCTTACCATGCAAATGCTCTACCGACTGAGCTACGTGGGCTCGAATCTTCGATGCGAGCGCAGGTCGCGCGCATCCCTCCCGGCGGCCATGCGAAGGCCGTGAGATCCGACACGGGGGGGTGAAAACGCGGGATCACTGCAGCTTGAACAGGCGGAGGAGTTTAGGGAACCGGCCGGAACCCTGTCAAGCGGTTCCTCCCCTCTTTTCCCCTCCGGCCCCGGACTCCACCCGGCCGGGGCCCCAAGGATGGAGCGGGAAACGGGATTCGAACCCGCGACCCTCAGCTTGGAAGGCTGATGCTCTAGCCAACTGAGCTATTCCCGCTCGCCAAAGCCAACCCGGCGGGCCGGTTGCGGGCTTGCCGGACCCGCGCCGGGGCCGGAGGAGGCCCGCCCCCCGGGGGCACCGGGAACCGGGAAGCCGGGACCGTGCCCGCCGCGGGCACGAGATGGTGGAGGGGGGAGGATTCGAACCTCCGAAGGCGTACGCCGACAGATTTACAGTCTGTTCCCTTTGGCCGCTCGGGAACCCCTCCAGAATGCGTCGCTCGCCGGTGCCTCGGAGAGACGGTCACCGGAGCCCCGACGCCGACCGTAATCGGCAGCCAGCCAAGAGATTGGAGCTGGCGACGGGACTCGAACCCATAACCCCCTCATTACAAGTGAGGAGCTCTACCGATTGAGCTACGCCAGCCCGGTGGTCGTGCGCGTTCAGGCGTTTCGCCGCGTCCAAGCTATTGTCCGGCAATGCGTTACCGGGCTGTCCGGGAGCGGCGCCCAACGGAAGGTGTCTCGGCGAGGTCCCGCCTCGTCATCTGGCCATACGAGCCCGAAGAAGGTACGCAACCTGGCGGGCGGGTGTCAACGGCAAAGGGCTCCCCGCAGCCTCCGGGCCCGTCCGCGTGTCCAATTGAACACATGGTTCGTGTCGGGCCGGACACAAACGCCCGCCCCCCCGGACCCGAGCGCAAGTGTAATTGCTTGCGGGATTATGGATTGCGAGAAAGTTGCGGGATTGGCAACGGATTTGCGATGGCATGGGTCCGGATCCGGGACGTCCTCCCGGGTCCAATTGAACACAGGGAGGTGGATCCCATGAAAACAATCATCGTGTCGGCAGCCATCATGCTGGCGCTCCTGCCGGCCGCCCGGCCCTTGGCCGCTCTGGTCAGGCCCGGCGAGGCGGAGACGCCGGCCTCCCTGAAACAATCAGCGTCCGTACCGGCGGAGGGAACCTCGGCCCAGACCGAGCCGGCCTCCGCCGCCACCGACGACACGGACGACCCGACCGGGGAGTCCCCGGAACGCGAGATGCAGGATCTGGTGATCATTCCCTCCGGGTTCGAGGAACTCACCGAGCTTCGCATCAACACGCAGGAGAAGGCGGTGCTCGCCGACGGCTCCATCAACGACGTGTACAAGCTGGAGACGCCGGCCGACGGCAACGTCTTCGCCCACCTGGTGCTGCAGATCGCCACCGGGGACGGGGACTCCCTCAGGTTGGGGCATGACGACCTTGAACTCGTCGACGAATCGGGAAAGGAGCCGGTGGCCTACCACCCCTTCGACTGGTTCGTGGACAGCGGCCTCGCCCCCGACCACCAGGGCCTGGTGACGGTGGCGGGCAAGGCCGCCCTGGAATTCACGATCGAGGTCCCGAAGAAGAACATGGACGCGCTGGTCCTCTACGTGGGACCGAACCGGGTGGGGACCCTCGGGGAAGTGCGCGCCCGTAGCGAAAAGTCGAACGAGGGATCGTAGTCCCTCCCTAGCGAAGCGAAGAGACGGAGCACGGGCTCCGGCAAGCGAAGCGAAGACACGGGGCGCCGCGCGAGGCAGATAGGCGGCGGACCCGGCGGGGCGCAGGCCTCGACAAGCGAAGCGAAGATGCGGGTGCAGAGCCCGCGCAGCGAAGAGAGACGGGGCGCAGAGCCCCGGCACCAAGAGAGCCAGGGAGCCTTCGGGCTCCGGAGACACGGAACGAGGGGCGTTCGCGCCCCCCGATGGAGATCCGCCCGGGGAACCACACGTTCCCCGGGGATCTCACACCGGTTTGACCCCGGCCGCCAACGGCGACGATGAGAACCGCGGGAAACACAGTCCGGCGGTCGGGGTTTTCTTGATCCGCGACGCGGCGACCCGGGCGCCAGAGCCCGCCGCCGCGTCGCCCCGCAGACAAGGAACACGGAAGGCGCGTTTCGGCGCGCCGGCGCCGGGCGAGGCCACAATCGCCGACCCGAGCTCCAAGAACCCGGCGCCGGTCCCCCCACCGCCGTCCGGGGGGCCGACCGCCCCCCGGCGGCGGCGCCGTCACCGCCGGCAGATTTCCCCCAAAGGTCGGTCGCCCAACCCCCACGGGCGGCCGGCCTTTTCTTTCGCCCCCCGGCGCGGCGGCGAGTTGCGCCGGCCCGCATGCCCCCCGTGCGCGGCGGCCTGCCCCCGGTTTACCCGGGTGCACGATCTTCCTGGTCCTCGGCCTTGGATGTCTTTGGATGCCGCTCGTTCCCCGCGGAACGGCCCTGTGTTCGAGCTAGCGCCGACAAGGCCGGCATCTTCGACCGGCCGCAGCCGCCCCGCGGATGACGAGGCAACCTGGACGGCGACGGGCCGCACGTCCGAGCGCTCTTCTGCAAGGCCGCAGCCGCCCCGCGAACGACGAGGCAACCTGGGCGGCGGCGGGCCGAGCATCGAAGATGCGAGGGGGCCCCGCGCCGGCCAGAGCGAGCCGATGGAACGATCCGGGGGATCGTTCCGGCGAGCGCTGCTGAGGAGTCGCGGGGCGGAACGGCCGCGCGCCGGCCAGAGCGAGCCGATAGAACGATCCGGGGGATCGTTCCGGCGGGCGCTGCCGAGGAATCGCGGGGCGGAACGGCCGTGCGAACGGATCGCGGGACCGCACCAAATCGGGCCGTTCAACCCGCTCGATGCCAGCAACGGGTCATCCGACGGAAACGCCCCCGGGCGGGCTAGGCCTTCTTGACCCGCGCCCCGTCCGCCCGGTCCTCGATGATCCAGCCCGCCGCGGCCAGCTCGTCCCGGAGGGCGTCGGCGCGGGCGAAGTCCCGGGCCTTGCGGGCGGCGTCCCGCTCCCGCACCTTGGCCAGGACCTCCTCCGGGGCCTCGGCCCCTTCATCCTCGATGGGGGTCCAGAAGAGCCCCAGCACCCCGCCCAGCTCCCGGAGCCTGGCGATCCCCGCCTGCACCGCCGGGCTCAGCTTGCCCGGGACCTCGTCCAAGGCCCCGTTCAGGAGCCTCGACAGGTCGAAGAGCGCGGCCACCGCCCGAGCGGTGTTGAAGTCGTCGGACATGGCCTCCAGGAAGGCGGTCCCGGCGGCGGCGGTGCCCTCGGCCACCGCCTCCTCCCGGGGATGCAGCTCGGGGCCGGCCGCGCGCCGGCCCTCCTCGGCCAGGGGCATGCGCAGGCGCTTGAAGGCGGTCCAGGACTCCTTCAGCCGCTCCTCGTCGTACTCGATGGGCGAGCGGTAGTGGGTGCCCATCAGGTACAGCCGGATGGCCTCGGGGTGGTAGGCCTCGGCCACGGCGTCGATGGGGCGGAACTTCTTCGTCGACTTGGACATCTTGTCCCCGCCCAGGGTCACCCAGCCGTTGTGCACCCAGTAGTTGGAGAAGGTGTGGCCGGTGGCCCCCTCGCTCTGGGCGATCTCGTTCTCGTGGTGGGGGAAGATCAGGTCCTCGCCCCCGCCGTGGAAGTCCAGGGTGTCCCCGCAGTACTTCATGCTCATGGCCGAGCACTCGATGTGCCAGCCCGGGCGGCCCTGGCCCCAGGGGCTGGTCCAGGAGGGCTCGCCCGGCTTGGCCGCCTTCCACAGCGCGAAGTCCAGCGGATCCTCCTTGTCCTCCCCCACCTCGATCCGCGCCCCGGAGCGCAGGTCGTCGATGCGCTTCTTGGAGAGCTTCCCGTAGCCGGGGAAGGAGCGGACCCGGTAGTAGACGTCGCCGTTGGGGGCCGGGTAGGCCTTGCCGTCCTCCACCAGGCGCTGGATGAGGGCCAGGATGTCCTCGATGTGCTCGGTGGCCCGCGGGTAGTGGGTGGCCCGCTTGATGTTGAGCATGGCCGCGTAGCGGAGGAAGAGCTCCTCGTTCCGCCGGGCCACCGCCTTGTAGTCGACCCCCTCCTCCTCCGCCTTGGCGATGATCTTGTCGTCCACGTCGGTGAAGTTGTAGACGAAGGTCACCCGGTAGCCCCGCCACTCCAGGAACCGGCGGATCACGTCGCCCACGATGGAGGACCGCAGGTGGCCCACGTGGGGCACGTCCTGCACCGTCATCCCGCACACGTACATCCGGACCTCGCCCTCGTGGACGGGCTTGAAGGGGACCTTGATCGCGCGCAAGGTGTCATGAATGCGGAGTTCCACGGCGGTGCTCCTCGGGCTGGAATCGACCGGAGCCGCTCCCGCGGAAGCGGCCCCAGGCGCCGGACCCGGCCGGCGCGGGCGAAAACGAGGGACAAGATTAGCAGGGGCGGAAGGCCGGGAACAGCGCCCCCTCGGGGGATGGGCCGCGGCCGCCGAGGGCCCCGCGATCAGCGGAAGTGCTGCCCCAGGTAGTAGGGCCAGAGGACCACCGCCCACAGGACCCGGGGCATGTGGAGCCCCAGGTACCCGATGCAGAAGAGCCAGGCCCCGAACCAGAGGGGCCCGATCACCCCCGCCACCTCCACCTTGCCGCGAATCTTCCGGTCGTCTCCCATGGCACACCTCCCCCGGCGGCGACCGCCGCCCGCGTCGGCGGCCGGACCCCGTCGGCCCGGCCCCGGCGGGAATCTACCACCCGCGCGCGGCGGACGCACCCGAGCCGAATCCCCGGCCGGCCGCCCCCCCGGGTTCAGACCACCTTCATTCCCACGTGGAGCCAGTTCCTGGCCATCCCCACCGTCTCCACCCGGAAGGGGTAGGCGGCCAGGAAGTCGCCGAGCGCCCGGTGCTCGTGGAGCGGCACCCCGAACTCGTCGAAGAGGAGCACGTCGCCGGGACGCAGGAAGGGGGCCAGGCTGGTGAGCACGAAGAGGGTGGAGCTGTAGAGATCCGCATCCAGGTGGACCACCTTCCGCCGCTCCACCCGGTAGCCGGCCAGGAACCCGGGAAGGGTGTCCTGGAAGAGCCCCTTCACGAACCGGGCCCGCTCGTCCACCCCGGCCGGGGTCTCGCCCCCGGTGGAGAACGCCCCCGCCCCGAACGGCCCCCAGCTCTCGGGGAGCCCGGTGAAGGTGTCGAAGCCGGTGAAGCGGGAACCGGGATCGCGGTTCCGCCCGTTCCACCACAGGAACGACCGCCCCCGGCCCACCCCGAACTCCAGGTAGTCGATCGGCCCCTCCAGCCCCTCGCGCCGGATCACCGCCTCGTAGAGCGCGGGCCGGTCGGGGAACTCCGCCTTGCCCCGCGCCGCCCAGCGGGAGAGCCGGATCAGGTGGGCCAGCCAGAGCATGGGGGTCTCCAGGGGCCCGAAGAGCCGGTGCAGCTTCCAGCGGATGAAGGTCCGCTTGACCGTCTGTCCGGCCTTGATCCTGGCCTGGATGCCGCCGTCGCCCATGAAACCGCGTCTCCCGTGGAACCGCCGTGTCCGCGCCGCCGAGGCCCCGAAGCCCGGCCCGGAGCGCGCCCACCTGACCGAGGGCCAAGGATGCCCCGCCCCCGCCCCCGACGCAAGCCTTTGTCGGCCGGGGGGTTGGAAGAAAGTCAAAAATCACCGGTTGATTTGCCGGGGGACCCAGGTATCATACATACGTATGAATCAGGAACAGGCCCCCCCCATCGAGACCCGTGACCGGATCCTGGACGCCGCCCGGACCCTCTTCGCCCGGAACGGCTTCGAGGGGACCTCGGTCCGCGACATCACCGGTGCCGCCGACGTGAACCTGGGGGCGGTCACCTACCACTTCGGAGGCAAGACCCAGCTCTACGAGGCGGTGATCGCCTCCTTCATCGACCCCATGCGGGTCCGGGTGGCGGAGGCGGTGGCCGCGCCCGGCCCGGTCCTGGACCGGATCGAGGCCGGGGTGCGGGCGGTGTTCACCAACTTCCAGGCCTTCCCCGAGCAGCCCTCGATCATGCTCCACGAGATGGCCCGGCAGGGGCCGCTCCCCCGCCCGGTCCAGGAGTGGATCACCGAGGCGCTCCGGAACCTGGGCGGGCTCATCGCCGAGGGCCAGGCCCGGGGCGAGATCGCCCCCGGCGATCCCCAGCTCCTCACCCTGAGCGTCCTCTCCCAGCCCTTCTTCTTCGCCATCACCCGCCACCCGCTGAGCCGGACCCCGGACATCCCCGTCCACGCCGTCGACCCCGGCGCGGTGGCCGACTCCGCCTGTGCCTTCATTCGACGGGGCCTCGAGGCCCCCCGGAGGGATTCATGACTGCCGCCGCCCGGCGGGGGACGATCACCCTCGCCATCCTGTTGACGCCGATCCTGGGGGCGGGCCCGGCCGCCGGCCGGTCCGCGCCGGACCCGGACCCGGCCGGAGCCGCTCCGCTCACCCTGAAGGAGGCGGTGGAGGCCTCGCTCCGCCACTTCCCCACCGTGCGCGGATCCCGGGCCGACCTGCGCGGGGCCGAGGCCGACCTCACCCGCGAGCACGGCGCCTGGCTCCCGGACCTGAACCTCCGGGGCTCGGCCACCCGCTACCAGGAGCCGACCATCGTCTACCCCATCCACAGCTTCGGCCCCGACGCGTTCCCGCCCCTGAACCGCACCGTCTTCCAGGGGGGGGCGTACCTGAACTACACCCTCTTCGACGGGGGGGGGCGGATGAAGCGGGTGGACGAGGCCCGGGACCGGGTGGGGGCGGCCGAGGCCTCCCTGGCCGGCTCGGAGAGCGAGCTCGTGGCCCAGGTGGCGGAGAAGTTCCTGGAGGTGCTCTCCCGCCGGCGGACCCTGGATGCCCACGACCGGCGGCTGGACGCGCTCCGGTCCGAGCGGGACCGGGTGGACCGGTTCATGGCCGCGGGGCGGGCGGCGCGCGTGGACAGCCTGCGGGTGGAGGCCGCCCTGGCCGGGGCCGAGGCCCAGCGCGTGCAGCTGGCCGGGGACCTGGCCGTGAGCCAGCGCGATCTCGCCGGGCTCACCGGCATCCTTCCCCCCCGCACCTCGGCCGGGAACCTGGTTCCGGTGGCCCTGGCCGACACCGCCCTGGCCCCCGGCGACACCCTGGTCGCCCGGGCCTTCCGGGCCAACGCCGACGTCCGCCGGGCGGAGCGGAGCGCCGCCGCCGCCCGGGCCGCCACCGGAGCCGCGAAGTCGGTGCGCTATCCCCGGCTGGAGCTCACCGGCGGCTACCAGGTCTGGAGCGACCCGGACGGGAACTCCAGCAACGAGTGGAACGCCGCGGTGCAGGTGACCCAGACCCTGTTCACCGGGGGCGAGGTGGCGGGGCGGATCCGCAAGGCCGAGGCCGGCCGCACCGCCGCCGACGAGGGGGTGCGCCTGGCCCGGATCACCACCCGGCGGGCGGTCCTCCAGGCCGCGGACCGGGTGCGGGCCGCCGACGCCCGGGTCCGGAGCCTGGCCGCCGCCGCCGGCCGCTACGACGAGGTGGCCCGGGTGGAGGAGCTGGCCCTGACCGCCGGGACCGGCACCCAGACCGACTACCTGACCGCCGAAGCCGACCTTCTGGCCGCCCGCGCCGAGCTGGCCGAGGCCCGCCGGGCCGCCGCCGCGGCCCGGGTGGAGCTCGCCCGCCTGACCGGGGAACTGGATCCCGGCTGGCTCGACACGCACCTGGAGACCGAACGATGAAACCGAACAAGCGCCTCATTCCCGTCGCCGTGGTCGTGACCGCGGCGGTGATCGTGGCCGTGGTCCTCCTCACCCGCGGGGGGGGCGGGGACCACGCCCTCACCGCCTCCGGCACCGTGGAGGCCACCGACGCCCGGCTGGGCTTCGACGTCCCCGGCCGGTTGGCCTCGGTCAAGGTCCACGAGGGGGATACGGTCTCCGAGGGCGAGGTGGTGGCGGTGCTCGACACCACCCAGGCCCACGCCCAGCTCGCCCAGGCCCGCGCCCAGGCCGCGGCCGCCCGGGCCCGGCTCACCGAGCTGGAGCGGGGCACCCGGTCCGAGGACGTGGCCCAGGTCCGGGCCCGGGCCTCGGCCGCTTCCGACCGGCTGGACCAGGCCCGCTCCGACCTGCGCCGCACCCGCACCCTGTACGAAGGCGGGGCGGTGAGCCCGGAGAAGATGGACCAGGCCCGCACCGCCTACGAGGTGGCCCGGTCCGACAGCGTCCAGGCCGCCCAGGCCCTACAGGCCGCGGTGAAGGGGCCGCGCTCGGAGACGGTGGACGCGGCCCGGGCGGAGCTGGGCCGCACCGAGGCCGCCGTCCGCGCCGCCGGGGCCGCCCTGGAGCTCATGAGCGCCCGGGCCCCCTTCGCCGGCGTGGTCACCGTCCGCCACCGTGAGCCCGGGGAGACGGTGTCCCTGGGGAGCCCCGCGGTCACGGTGACCAACCTGGACGACCGGTGGGTGCGGATCTACGTCCCCGAAACCCGGGTGGGCCGGGTGCGGCTGGGACAGCGCGCCGGGGTCACCACCGACAGCTTCCCGGGCAAGACCTACTCCGGCACCGTGAGCTACATCGCCAGCGAGGCCGAATTCACCCCCAAGAACGTGCAGACCCCCGAGGAGCGGGTGAAGCTGGTCTACATGGTGAAGGTCCGGATCACCGGCGACGCCGCCCACGACCTGAAGCCGGGCATGCCCGCCGACGTCTCGCTCACCGAGGGCGCCGCGGACGAGGGGGCGGCATCGTGAACGGGCCCGCCACCGGAGCCGCCCCCCCGTCCCCGGGGCCCGGCGAGGCCGCGGTCCGCCTGGACCGGCTCACCCGCCGGTTCGGGGCGCTGACCGCGGTGGACGGGCTCAGCTTCTCGGTGGGGCGGGGCGAGCTCTTCGGGCTGGTCGGCCCCGACGGGGCGGGCAAGACCACCACCCTGCGCATGCTGGCCGGGGTGCTCCGGCCCTCGGAGGGGGACGCGGTCCTCTACGGGCACGGGGTGGCCGCCGACCCGGAGCGGGTGAAGCACGACCTGGCCTACATGTCCCAGCGCTTCGGGCTCTACACCGATCTCACCGTGCGCGAGAACCTGGACTTCTACGCCGACCTCTACCGGGTGCCCAAGGGGGACCGGCGGGAACGGATGAAGCGGCTCTTCGCCTTCTCCAACCTCGGCCCCTTCCAGGACCGGCTGGCCGGGAACCTCTCCGGGGGAATGAAGCAGAAGCTCGGCCTCTCCTGCGCCCTCATCCACGAGCCCAGGATCCTGCTCCTGGACGAACCCACCTTCGGGGTGGACCCGGTCTCCCGGCGCGACCTCTGGCTCATCGTCCACGAGATGGTGGCCCGGGGGGTGACGGTGATCGTCTCCACCGCCTACATGGACGAGGCGGAGCGGTTCGACCGGGTGGCCTTCCTCCACCGCGGGCGGCTCCTGGCCCTCGACTCCCCCGCCGCCCTCATGCGGACCCTTCAGGGGCGGGTGCTGGAGGTGCAGACCGACCGGGTCCGCGAGGCCCGGGACGCGGCCCGCGGGCTGCCCGGGGTGACCCGGGCCGCCGCCTTCGGCGACCGGCTGCACCTGATCGTGGACGACGCCGCCCGGGCCGCCGGGGAGGTGGCCGGGGCGCTCCGGGAACAAGGGTTCTCCGTCCCCGGGGCGGGGCCCATCGCCGCATCGCTGGAGGACGTGTTCATCGAGCGCATCGCCGGGGCGGACGCGGAGGAGGGCGCCGGGAACCCGGCGGCGGACCGCCCGGGACCGGACGGCGGAAAAGAGGCGTCATGAGCGACCGGACCCCCTCCGTCACCGTGGAGCGGCTCACCCGGCGCTTCGGGACCTTCACCGCCGTGGACGCGGTCACCTTCGCGGTGGCCGAAGGGGAGGTGTTCGGCTTCCTGGGGCCCAACGGCGCGGGCAAGACCACCACCATCAAGATGCTGGCCGGGCTGCTGCGCCCTTCGGCGGGAACGGGCACCGTGGCCGGCCACGACGTCCTCGCCGACCCCGAGGCCATCAAGCGCTCCATCGGCTACATGTCGCAGCTCTTCTCCCTCTACGCCGATCTCACCGTGGAGGAGAACATCACCTTCTTCTCGGGGCTCTACGGGGTGACCGGGGAGCGGCAGCGCCGGCGCCGGGACTGGGTGCTGGAGATGGCCGGCCTCGGCGACCACCGGAGCAAGCTCACCCGCGACCTCCCCCTGGGCTGGAAGCAGCGGCTGGCCCTGGGATGCGCCGTCCTCCACGAACCCCCGGTGCTGTTCCTGGACGAGCCCACCTCGGGGGTGGACCCGGTGAGCCGCCGCGCGTTCTGGGATCTCATCTACTCGCTCTCCGCCGGGGGAACCACGGTGTTCGTGAGCACCCACTACATGGAGGAGGCGGAGTACTGCCACCGCCTGGCCCTCATGAACCGCGGCAAGCTGATCGCCCTCGACACCCCCCGCCGGCTCCGCGAGGAACTCCGGAAACCGGTGCTGGAGTTCCACGCCGCCGACAGCGTGAAGGCGGTGGAGGCCCTGGCCGGAGCGGAAGGGGTGCTGGAGGCGGGCATGTTCGGCCGCGCCGTGCACGCCCTGGTGGAGGACGAGGCCCGGGGCACCGAGACCGTACGCCGCCGCCTGCAGGAGCACGGGGTGGAAGCGCGGGACCTGGCCGTGGTCGAGCCCTCGCTGGAGGACGTCTTCATCGCCCTGGTCATGGAGCAGGGCGGAGCCCCCGAGGACTGAACCATGATCGACCGCCACCGTCTCTTCGCCATGACCCGGAAGGAGGCGATCCAGCTCCGGCGGGACCCGCGGAGCCTGCTCCTGGCCTTCCTCCTTCCCGCCCTCCTCCTGGTCCTCTTCGGGTACGCCATCACCTGGGACGTGAACAACATCTCCCTGGCCGTGCTGGACCGGAGCCAGTCCGCCCGGAGCCGGGAGCTGATCGACGCCTTCACCGCCTCCGGCTACTTCACCCTCACCCACCGCCTGGACCGGCCGGAGGAGATCGACCCCCTCCTGGTCGAGGGGAAGGCCATGGTGGTCCTGGTGATCCCGGTGGACTTCACCCGCGACCTGGCCGCGGGCCGGCCGGCCCCGGTCCAGGCCCTGGTGGACGGAAGCGACGCCAACACCGCCTCCATCGCCATGGGCTATACCCAGGCCATCATCCAGCGGTTCTCCGCCGACCTGCTCCTCCAGACCCGGGAGGTGAAGCTCCCCGTCACCGCCGACACCCGGGTCTGGTACAACGAGGAGCTTTCCAGCCGCAACATGATCGTGCCCGGTCTGGTGGCGGTGATCATGATGATCATCGCCGCCATGCTCACCTCCCTGACCATCGCCGGGGAGTGGGAGCGGGGGACCATGGAGCAGCTCATCGCCACCCCGGTCTCGCGGCTGGAGGTGGTGCTGGGGAAGCTCCTCCCCTACCTGGCCATCGGGCTCGCCGACGTGGCGGTGGCGGTGATCCTCGGGGTCACGCTCTTCGGGGTCCCCTTCCGGGGCAGCGTGCCGCTGTTGGCCGTGCTCTCGGCCGCGTTCCTCACCGGGGCCCTGGGCCTGGGGATCTTCATCTCCGCGGTGGCCAGGAACCAGCTCCTGGCCACCCAGATGGCCATGCTGGCCACCTTCCTCCCCGCCTTCCTGCTCTCCGGGTTCATGTTCGCCATCTCGGTCATGCCCCTCCCGCTCCAGGCGGTGACCTTCCTCGTTCCCGCCCGCTACTTCCTGGTCGTGACCCGGGGGATCTTCCTCAAGGGGGTGGGCATCCCGGTGCTCCACGTCCAGGGGCTGTTGATGCTCGCCTTCGCCGCCGTGGGCCTGGGCCTGGCCGTGCGGGCGTTCCGCAAGGAGATCCCCTGATGCGCCCGCGTTCCACCGGCCGGGAGAAGCTGGCCCGCATCCGGGAGATGATGCGGAAGGAGTTCATCCAGATCCGCCGGGACCCCCGGCTCTTCCGGCTCATCTTCCTGGCCCCGATCATCCAGCTCGTCGCCTTCGGGTACGCGGTCTCGACCGACATCCGCAACACCTCCACCTACGTGGTGGACCAGGACCGGAGCGCCGACTCCCGGGCCCTCATCGACGCCTTCACCGCCTCCGGCTACTTCAAGGTGGTGGGAGCCTCGGACCGGGCGGAGCGGCTGACCTGGGCCCTGGACCACGGCAAGGCGGTGCTGGGGATCCAGGTGCCCCCGGACTTCTCCCGCCGCCTGGCCCGGGGGGACGCCACCGTGCAGCTCCTCTTCGACGGCACCAACTCCAACCTGGCCACGGTGGCCATGGGCTACGCGGAGCGGATCGTGCAGCACTACGGGGCGGCGACGGCGGTGAACCCGGTGCGGCCGCCGGTGGATCTCCGCGACCGGGCCTGGTTCAACCCCGACCTCAAGAGCCGGGACTACAACGTGCCCGCGGTGGTGGGATTGGTGACCCTCCTGATCTGCCTGCTCCTGACCTCGCTGGCCGTGGTCCGGGAGCGGGAGATCGGCACCCTGGAGCAGCTGCAGGTGAGCCCTCTCACCCCCGGCGAGCTCATCGCGGGCAAGACCCTCCCCTTCGCCCTGATCGGGCTCCTGGATCTCACCCTGGTCACCATCGTGGCCCGGGTCTGGTTCCACGTCCCCTTCACCGGAAGCCTGCTCCTGTTCCTGGTCGCCAGCATCTTCTACCTGCTCTCCGGCCTGGGGATCGGCCTCTTCATCTCCTCCGTCTCCGCCACCCAGCGCGAGGCGTTCATGACCACCTTCCTCATCTTCATGCCGGTCATCCTGCTCTCCGGCTTCATGTTCCCGGTGTCCAGCATGCCCCCCCTGTTCCGGGCCCTGGCCCAGCTCAACCCCATGACCCACTATCTGGTCGTGGTGCGGGGGATCTTCCTCAAGGGAGCCGGTTTCGGCGCCCTCTGGTTGCAGGTGCTCATCCTCCTGGCCATGGGCGCGGCCATCCTCTGGGGCGCCGCCTTCCGGTTCAAGCGCGTCCGGAGCTGACCCCCCGCGCGGGGTTCCGCGGGCGGCACGGAGGGCTGGGTGGTGCCGCGCACTCTGCGTTGCACCTTGCAAAACGCACGCGCGGCGATCCGCCGGGGGCTCGCCCCGGTGCCGCCCGGAGCCCCCGGACGCCGCTCCCGGCCCGGCAACTTACGGCCGGACAGGACGTTGGAACTTCGTCCGTCGGCGATCGATGTTCTCTTCAACTGGCACGCTCCCTGCATTTCCGAACCCGTGGTGCGCTGTCTCGGAGAAACGTCATGAACAAGAACGCCGGTTTCACCCTCATCGAACTCATGATCGTGATCGTCATTCTCGGCGTGCTCTCCGCCATCGCCCTCCCCAACTTCATCCGCATGAAGAGAAACGCGGAACGGGCCTCCTGCGTGTCCAACCAGCGGCACATCTACGAGGAGGCCAGCCTCTACGTCCTGGACAACAACGTGATCAATTCGGTGTTCAACGTGACCGTCCTCGAGGTGGCCGGGTACACCCGGGACGTGGTCGGCGAATGCCCCACCAGCAATGCCGTGGACTATGACGATTACCAGATCACGGTGGTGAACCAGCGGGTGACCGCGCTGGCCTGCGACATCGAGCCGGCCGAGCACGCCTGGACCCCGCCCGGCCCCTGACCGCCCCTCCCTCCCCGCCTCCGCGCGCCCCCCTCCTCCCGGTTGCCGCTGCCGACCGCCCGGGTTACGCTTGACCGGTAGATTGATTGTCCTCCGATCCCCCGGTTATTCCACGCGTCGGGAGGTTGCCATCATGCGTCGACTCATGCTCCTGCTCTTCCCCGTCCTCGTCGCCCTCGCCGGTTGCGGCGGCGGTGACCGCGGCTCCGAGGCCACCCCGGCCGGGGAGACGGCGGCCGATTCCTCGGCCGGCGGCCACGGCGACACCGGGCTCACCGGCATGGTCTCCGAGGAGCAGTTCAAGGCCCTGCACCACCTGAAGGAGGGGGAGGCCCCGGTGCTGCGCGGGGAGATGATCGGCCTCGAGGGAACCCGGGCCTACCTGAGCCTGCCTCCCCAAGGGGAACCGCCGCTCCCCGCGGTGGTGGTCGTCCACGAGTGGTGGGGGCTGAACGACAACGTCAAGCACTGGGCCGACCGGCTGGCCGCCGACGGGTACGCCGCCCTGGCCGTGGACCTGTACGGGGGGAAGGTGGCCATGACCCCGGACTCGGCCATGGCCTACATGAAGGAGGTGGATCCCGAGGCCTCCATGAAGATCCTCCTCGCCGGGGAGCAGTTCCTCCGGGAGGACGACCGCATCCGGGCCGAGAAGCGCGGGGTGATCGGGTGGTGCTTCGGCGGCGGGTGGGCGCTCCAGACCGCGCTCCACGATCCCGAGCTGGACGCCGCGGTCATGTACTACGGGGGCCTGGTCACCGACCCCGCGGAACTGAAGCAGATCCACGCCGCGGTCCTGGGGGTCTTCGGGAACAAGGACCAGAGCATCCCCCCGGAGAAGGTGACCGAGTTCGACCGGGCCCTGACCGAGGCGGGGGTGACCCACGAGATCTACCGGTACGACGCCCCCCACGCCTTCGCCAATCCCTCCAACGCCATCTACGACGAGAAGGCGGCCGCCGACGCCTGGAAGCACGTGCGGGCCTTCCTCGCCGAGTACCTGAAGGGCGGGCCGGAGGGCCGTTGACCCGGGAGGACGGCGCCGCCGGGCCCGCGCTCGAGGCCCGGGGGGCCGGCAAGACCTTTCCCGGCGGAGTCCGCGCCCTGGACGGCGTGGACCTGGCCGTGGCCCCGGGCGAGACGCTGGTCCTGGTCGGGGAGAGCGGCTGCGGGAAGACCACCCTCCTCCGGATGTTCAACCGCATGGCCGAACCCACCGAGGGGGAGGTCCGGGTGGAGGGCCGCCCCGCCCGCTCCTGGAACCCCATCGAGCTGCGCCGGCGCACCGGGTACGTGCAACAGGAGGGGGGGCTGCTTCCCCACTGGTCCATCGCCCGCAACGTGGCCCTGGTGCCGGCGCTCCTGGGCTGGGCCGCCGGCCGCCGGCGGGAGCGCACCGACGAGCTCCTGGACCTGGTGGGCCTGGACCCGGCCCGCTACCGGGACCGCTTCCCGGCCGAGCTCTCCGGGGGCCAGCGCCAGCGGGCGGCCTTCGCCCGCGCCCTGGCCGCCGACCCCCCCGTGGTCCTCCTGGACGAGCCCTTCGGCGCCCTCGACGCCCTGACCCGGGTGGACCTCCAGGACGAGTTCGTGCGCATGAAGGAGCGCCTGGGGAAGACCATGGTCCTGGTCACCCACGACCTGGACGAGGCGTTCGCCCTCGGCGACCGCCTGGCCGTCATGCGACGGGGCCGGGTGCTCCAGACCGGTTCCCCCGAGGCGGTGGAACAGGACCCGGCCCACGAGTACGTGCGGGACCTGTTGCGCCACCGGCGGGGGCGCTCCCGATGAGCCGGTTCCGGGCCGCGGGGCTCCTGGCCGCGGCGGCGCTGGCCGCGGCGCTGGGCGGGCCGGCCGCGGTCCGCCCGGCCGTCGCCGCCGGGGACCGGATCGCGGTGGGCTCCAAGAACTTCGAGGAGAGCCGGCTCCTGGCCGAGATGTTCGCCCAGCTCATCGAGGCCCGCACCGGCCTCAACGTGGAGCGGCGGCTGAACCTGGCCGGCACCCAGGTCTGCTTCCAGGCCCTGAAGAGCGGGGCCATCGACCTCTACCCCGAGTACACCGGGACCGGCCTGGTGAGCATCCTGGACCGGAGCCCCAACCTCTCCCGGGCCGCGGCCCTGGACACGGTCCGGACGGTGTTCCTCCACCGCTGGGACCTGTGGTGGCTGGCCCCGCTGGGGTTCGAGAACGCCTACGAGATCGCCGTGCCCCGGAAGATCGCCGGGCAATACCATCTCCGCACCCTCTCCGACCTGGCCCGGGTCTCGGGGAAGCTCACCGCCGCCTTCGGCTACGAGTTCGTGGACCGCCCGGACGGGCTGCCCGGGCTGGCCCGGACCTACGGCCTGCACTTCGCCGACGTGAAACCCATGCAGCAGGCGCTCAAGTACCAGGCCGCGGGGGCGGGGCGGATCGACGCCCTGGACGTGTACACCACCGACGGCCGCCTCCTCACCTACGACCTGGTGGTCATGGAGGACGACAAGGATTTCTTCCCCCCCTACGAGGCCGCGGCCCTGGTGCGGGGAAAGACCCTGGAGGCCCACCCGGAGATCGGCGCCGTGCTCGGGCTCCTGACCGGGGCCCTGGACGAGGACACCATGCGGGGCCTGAACCTCCGGCTCCAGGAGAAGGGGGAACCGGTGGAGCGGGTAGCCGCCGACGCCCTGGCCTCCCTGGGCCTGGTCGGGCATCGCACCGAGCCGGCCGGCGCCGGCCGGAGCCGGAACCTGGCCGTCTACATGTGGGAGCACCGGGCGGAGCTGGGCCGGAGGACGGCGCAGCACCTCGGCCTCTCCGCCCTGGCCCTGGCCCTGGGCGCCCTCCTGGCCGTCCCCCTGGGGGTGGCCCTGGAGCGCCGCCGGGGGTGGGCCGAGCCGGTGATCCGCGTGGTGGGGATGACCCAGACCATCCCCTCCATCGCCCTCCTCGCCTTCATGATCCCCCTCTTCGGGATCGGCGCCCTGCCCGCGGTGGTGGCGCTCTGGATCTACTCGCTCTTC
This sequence comes from Candidatus Eiseniibacteriota bacterium, assembly GCA_963768615.1. Taxonomy (GTDB): domain Bacteria; phylum Eisenbacteria; class RBG-16-71-46; order JABDJR01; family JABDJR01; genus CAVSKL01. The sequence goes on from CAVYIE010000002.1 coordinate 56,804, forward strand.
CCCATCCTCCGCAACACCTACACCGGGGTCCGCGACGCCGACCCCCGGGCGGTGGAGTCGGCGGTGGCCCTGGGCATGACCGAGGGCCAGGCGTTGCGGCAGGTGCGGCTTCCCCTGGCCGCGCCGGTGATCATGGCCGGACTCCGCACGGCGGCGGTGATCACCGTGGGCACCGCCACCCTGGCCGCCTTCATCGGGGCCGGAGGCCTCGGGGTGCCCATCGTCTCCGGCCTCCAGCTCGCCGACACCGTGATCATCCTTTCCGGCGCCGTCCCCGCCGCGCTCCTGGCCCTGGCCGTGGACGGCGCCCTGGCCCTGCTCGAACGCCGCGTCACCCCGCGGGGCCTGGAGAACCGAGCATGAACGACCGGTCCGACGTCCGCATCGAGGTGTTCGTGAAGCCCGAGCGCCCGGAGGAGGAACTGGCCCGGATCCGCGAGCGGCTGCTCCGCACCCCCCGCGAGATCTCCCCCCGGTACTTCTACGACGACCGGGGTTCGGCCCTCTTCGAGGCCATCTGCGAGCTGCCCGAGTACTACCAGACCCGGACCGAGCGCCGGATCCTGGAGGAGCGCGCCGGCGAGATCGTGGCCGTGACCGGCGCCGAGGAGCTGGTGGAGCTGGGCTCGGGGGCCTCGACCAAGACCCGGGTGCTGCTGGACGCCATGGCCCGGACCGGCCGGCTCCGCCTCTACGTCCCCTTCGACGTGAGCGAGGGGATCGTGCGCCGGGTGGCCCACGACCTGGTGGAGGAGTACGACGGGCTGCGGGTGCACGGGGTGATCGGGGACTTCATGAGCCACATGGACCGGATCCCCGACGGCCGCCACCGGCTGTGCATCTTCCTCGGCGGCACCATCGGCAACTTCCAGCCCGGACCGGCCGAGGCCTTCCTGCGCGAGGTGGGAAGCCAGATGGCCCCGGGGGACTGGTTCCTCCTCGGCACCGATCTCATCAAGGACCGGACCCGCCTGGAGGCGGCCTACGACGACGCCCAGGGGGTGACGGCCGAGTTCAACCTCAACGTGCTCCGGGTGCTGAACCGCCTCCTGGACGGGGACTTCGATCCCGAAGCCTTCCGCCACCACGCCCTCTACAACAAGGCCGACCACCGGATCGAGATGTGGCTCCGCGCGGCGCGGGAACAGACGGTGCGGCTCCCCAAGCTGGACCTCACCCTCTCCCTGGCCCGGAACGAGGAGATCCTGACCGAGATCAGCACCAAGTTCGACCGCCCCCTGGTGGAGCAGCTGCTGGCCACCGGCGGGTTCTCGCTGGAGCGCTGGTACACCGATCCCGAGGGGCTCTTCGCCCTCTCCCTGGCCCGGCGGCGCCCATGACCGGCGGGCGTACGGGAGCCATCCTGCTGGCGGTGGTGGCCGCGCTGGTGCTCTACGTGGGGGCGAGGATCCTGGGCAGCGGCCCGGAGCCGGTGCGCCGGGAGGGGCCGGGAAGCGTGGAGAAGTCGGTGCCGCCGGGGACCCGGGTGGAGGAGGCCGGCGCCCTGGCCGATTCCGCCGCCGCCGCGCGCCTCCTGGTGCTCCTCGACCGCCACCCCGAGGCCCCGAGGCTGGCCCTGGCCTACACCCGGGGCGGGGTGCAGGTGCACCTCCTGGCCGACCGCGAGCAGGACCTGGTCGAGCGCTGGTCCCGGGGCTCGGGCAACACCCTGGTGGACACGGTGTGGCCGGGGGGCGTCCGCGCCCGGCTGGCCTGGGCCGCGGAACACGGGGACTTCGAAGCGCCGGACCTTCCCCCCGGGCGGAGCCGGAACCTGTACCACTGACGGCCGGACGGGCTTCAGGCCCGGAGAACTACTGCGCGGTGTAGCCCCCGTCGGCCAGGTAGTAGCCCCCGGTCAGGAACGAGGCCTCCTCCGAGCAGAGGAAGGAGACCAGACCGGCCACCTCGCCGCTCTCCCCCAGCCGGCCCAGGGCGTGCAGCTCGGCCAGCCGGCCCAGGGTCTCCTCGCCGAGCCCGGTGATGAGCGGGGTGCGGATGAAGGCCGGTCCCACCGAGTTGATCCGGATCCCGCGCTTCCCGTATTCCATGGCCGCGGTCTTGGTCAGTCCGACCACGGCGTGCTTGGCGGCCACGTAGGCCGGGGAATTCAGGAAGCCCACCGAGCCCAGGATCGAGGCCATGTTCACGATGGCCCCGCCGCCCTGCCGGAGCATCTGCGGGATCTCGTAGCGCATGCAGTAGAAGACGCCGTTCAGGTTGACGTCGATCACCCGCCGCCAGCCCTCCAGGCTGTACTGCCCGGTGGGGTTGAGCTCCCCCCCGATCCCCGCGTTGTTCACCGCCAGGTCGAGCCGGCCGAAGGTCTCCACCGTGTCGGCGACCATCCGCTCCACGTCCTCCGGGCTGGAGACGTCGGCCTCCAGGAACACCGCTTCACCGCCCGTCCCGGTGATGGCCGCGGCCACCTTCTCTCCCAGCTCCCGGTCGGTGTCCGCCACCGCCACCCTGGCGCCGTCCCGGGCCAGGCTGAGCGCGCACGCCTCCCCGATGCCCGATGCCGCCCCGGTGACCAGGGCCGTCTTGCCTTCGAACCGTCGATTGCTCATGAAGGGCCTCCTCGCCATGACTGATTGCCGTCCGCAATGCGATGCTTTCAGCCTAGCAGAGAAGGTACGGCGGCGCGGGTCGTGCCCTACCGCAGGACCAGGATCCGCTGCCCGGCCCCGCCGGCCGCAGTGGCCAGCTTCACGAAGTACACCCCCGCCCCCACCCGCGCGCCGGCGTCGTCGCGGAGGTCCCAGCGCGTCTGGTGGGGGCCGGGTTCGGCGGCCGGGTCCTCGGCCAGGGTGCGCACCGCGCGTCCCTGGACGTCGAACACGGTGAGCCGCACCGGGCCCCGGGCCTCCACCCGATAGGCGATCCGGGTCCCGGCCGCCCCGGCCGGGTTGGGAACGGCGGGAGCCAGGAGCCGTTCCCCGGCCCCGGCGCCGGCGAGGCCGTCCCCCACCGCCACGTTGGCCGGGGTGGAGGCGGGGTCGGCGGGATCGGAGCCGGCGTCCCGCTCGTCGCGGTCGAAGAAGCCGTCTTCGTCCCGGTCCACCCCGAGCCGGGTCTCCAGCCCCGGGGGCACGCCGGTGAAGGTGACCTCGGTGCCCGGCCCCCCCGAGTTCCGGAGCGCGGTGGTGCCCAGGGGGGCCTCGGAGGCGCGATCGCCGAGCCAGTCCCCGGGGCTCCGGTACTTCCAGCCCCGCAGGGCCCCGGCCCCGTCCCGCCCCTTGGCGATGAGCCCGATGGCCCCCGCGTCGGCCTGGGCGACCAGGGTGTTGAGGCGGGTGATGTCGTCCACCGAGGCGGTGCCGGTGAAGGTGACCTGGGCCCCGGTGGCGGACGGGGTGCCGGAGTCGAAGGCGAGCAGGAAGGCGGCCACGTCCATCCGCTCCCCGTCGTTCCGGAAGGAGAAGCGCGGGAACTGGAGGAAGGTGAAGAGGTCCGGCACGGTGCCGTCGTGGATGAAGCCGTACCCGCGCACGCTGGAGCCGGAGGCCTGGAAGCGGGTCTTCCGGTACATGTTCCGGAGCTGCGGAACCACCATGTCCTGGGTGTCCAGGAGCAGATTGGCGGGGATGATGAGGCCGTTCTCCCCGCTGGGCAGGGCGTGGCAGTCCACGCACTGGGCGGTTCCGACCAGGTTGCCGGTCAGGAACAGGCTCCGGCCCCGGAAGGGGCTGGGCCCGGTGGCCGGGTTGGGCAGGGAGTCGTCCAGCCGGCGGTTGGGATTGGGGGGATAGCGCAGGGCGAAGAGGAAGTCCTGGAGGAGCTGGAAATCCCCGGGGGAGAACGGCGCCGACCGGCCGAGCAGGGTCACGAAGGCGTCGTTGAAGGTGGCCAGGTCCGCCCGGTCCCCCCGCCAGTGCAGGGGCTCGGTGCCGCCCAGGCCCCGGAGGCTCTGGGTGGTCATGGGACCCTTCATGGGATGGAAGCCCGAGGACCCGGGCTGGTTCGGGGGCGCGGGCCGGAAGGATCCGGTGGGATCGCCCAGGTCCCAGGCCAGGCCGTCCATGCCCCCGAAGGTGTGGCAGCTCGCGCAGGCCAGGTTCCCGTGCGCGCTGGCGTTCCGGGTGTCGTAGAAGAGCCGGCGGCCCTCGCGGAGGGCCGGCGGCGTCGGGTCGTAGCCGAGGACGACGACCGAGGGCGCCCCTCCGGCCAGGGGCACCGAGGACACGGTGTCGTCGAAGCGGTTCAGCACGTAGAGCCGGCCCCGTCCCGGGTCCAGGGCCAGCCCGCAGGGTCCGTTCCCCACCGCCAGGCGGCCGGTGACCGTGCCCGCCGCGTCCAGCACCCCCACCAGGGCCGAGCCGTAGGCGGCCACGTAGGTGGTCTGGCCGTCGGGCGAGACCACCACGTCCAGGGGGAGCCCCAGGGAGAGCGCCCGCTCCCCCGCGCTCCCCGCCGGGTCGGCGTAGTCGATGTGGGGGTTCAGCTCCACCGGGACCACGGCGCCCCCGGCGGGGTCGATCCGGGTCACCCGGTTCCGGCGGAAGAGCCCCCGGAGGTTGGGCTCGAAGCGGATCTGGTTCAGCGCCTCCAGGTTGGTGGCCACCAGCCCGCCGGTGGCCGGGTTCACGGCCAGGTTCAGGATCTCGGTCCCCACCCCGTCGTAGGCGGCGGCCACGGTGGCCGAGGCCGCGTCGACGGCGAACACGTCGTGGTCGAGGAGGGTGTAGGGAACCTCCGCGTCCCAGCTCCGCCCCAGCTCGTCGGTCCAGTGGGCGCCGTCGTGACGGACGATCAACCCCACCGCGGGGGCGGCGGGAAGCGCGGGGTCCATGGGCGGATCGGGCGGCGGGAGCCCCAGGGTCTGGTCCACCACCTCCTCCGGCACCACCGTGGTCCGGTTGCCGCTCTCCCGGATCCCCACGTAGACGCGGTCCCCGGCCGGGCTCACGGCCAGGGAACGGGGGAAGCGCCCCTCCAGGGGCACGGAGGCCGGGGGCGTCGCCGGCGAGGCGGCGTCGTACACGGCCAGCCGGTCCTCCTGGGAGACGCACACGAAGGCCCGGGAGGGCGACCCCGCGAACACCACGTCGGTGGGCTCGTCCCCCACGTTCAGGGTGCGAACCACGTTTCCCGTGGCCAGGTCCAGGATGCTCACGCTGTCGGAGAGCCGGTTCACCACCCAGGCCTCCCCGTCGGTGCGCGCGCGCACGGTGACCGGCTCCAGCCCCACCGGGACCTCGGCCACGAGCACCGGATCCGGGCCCGCGGTGAGGTCGAAGATCGAAAGACGATGGTCGTCGGTGTTGACGGCCAGGAGCCGGGTTCCGTCCGGGGTCAGCTCCAGCGGGTGGACGGGGGGGCTCTCGTAGAGGGCGGTCTGGGCGGCGGCGGGCGCGGCCGGGAGGAGGGCGGCGGCGGCCAGGAGGAGGGCGGCGGCCGGGACGACGAGGGGCAAGGCCCCGATCCCAGAGCGGAGCATGGGGGACCTCCTTGACGACGGGAGCGGGAGCGGCCGGCGGAAGGCGCGGTGGCCGGGATGGAGGCGCGCTTCCCGCCCGGCGGCGGACACGAGATGCAGCCGCGAACTATATCACACGGAATTGCACCCGGCGCGACGGCGCTTCCGGCACGACGGCGCTCCCGGCGCGACGGCGCTCCCACCGCGATCCCACCCGGCTCCCCGGCGGCCGGCTAGGTCACCCGGGGAGCGATCCGCTTGGCCCGGCTGATCCAGTTCTCCACCTCGGCCGCGTCCGGAGTCTCCTCCATGAGCTTCCGCTTCTCGTTCTCGCGGGCCAGGAGCGAGGCCACCTCGCGGGAGTCGCGGCGGCGGAGGTCGGTCAGGGAATGCACCCCGGCGGAGTCGAGGAGATCGGCGTGGAGCGGTTCCAGCCCCTCCACCCGGGTGAGATCGACCATGCGGGCCCACTTCCGCAGCTCCGGCTCGGCGATGCCGGTGCGCTCCTCGATCAGGTGCCGGGCGTCCACGTCGCAGCAGAGGCCGAGGAAGTCGTCGGAGGTCTTGATGCCGGCATGGGAGAGCTTCTCCGCCTGCAGCCGGCCCAGGCCGGCCATGCCGATGATGTCGTGCAACATGATGAACCCTTCCTTTCCGGATGATGTCTTGGCGAGGGAGGAACGCGGCGAAGCCGGCCGGCCGCGCCTCTTCTTCCATCCTAGGTGATCGCCCCCCGGGGCTTCAAACCGGCCCCGGTCCCGCCTCCCGGAGGCGCGGCCGGGCACCGTGACCGTTCCCGGCCCCGGGCGTATACTGGGGTTTTGGCCCCGGCCCGGTCCGGCTGGCGCGTTCCGTTCCGCGGATCTTCAAGCAATCGCATCCCGGAGGATTCCGCCATGAAGGCGCTCGTTCTCGACAAACCCGCCCCCGCTTCCGACCGTCCCCTCACCCTGCGGGAGGTGGACGATCCCCGGCCCGCCGCCGGCGAGGTCCTGGTCGAGGTCTCGACCTGCGGGGTCTGCCGCACCGATCTCCACATCGTGGAGGGGGACCTGACCCCGCCCTCCTACCCGGTGATCCCCGGCCACGAGGTGGTGGGGCGGGTGACCGGGGTCGGCAAGTCGGTGACCACGGTGAAGGAAGGAGACCGGGTGGGGGTGGCCTGGGTGGGCCGGTTCGACGGCACCTGCGAGTACTGCGTCTCGGGGCGGGAGAACCTGTGCGAGCATCCCACCTTCACCGGCTTCGACCGGCCCGGGGGCTACGCGGAGAAGATCACCGCCGCCGCCGCCTACGTGCATCCCATCCCCGACGCCCTCGGCGACGACGCCCACGTGGCCCCGCTCCTCTGCGCGGGGATCATCGGCTACCGCTCGCTCAAGCGGAGCGGGATCGTGCCCGGGAACCGGGTAGCCCTGATCGGCTTCGGCGGCGCCGCCCACATCGCCATCCAGATCGCCCTGGCCTGGGGTTGCGAGGTGTTCGCCATCTCCCCCGGCGAGGACTCCCTGGAGCGCGCCCGGAAGATGGGCGCGGTGTGGGCGGGGAAGCCGGGCACACCCCTGCCCGAGCAGGTGGAGCACGCGGTCTACTTCGCCCCGGTGGGAAGCGAGATCCGGAACACCCTGGCCGGACTGAAGCGCGGGGGGACCCTGTCCATGGCCGGGATCCACCTGGACCGCTTCCCGGAGCTGGACTACGAGAAGCACCTCTTCCAGGAGAAGACGGTGCAGAGCACCACCGCCAACACCCGCACCGACGCCCGGGAATTGCTCACCCTCTCCGCGCGGCTGGGGGTCACCACCGACGTGCAGGAGTTCCCCATGGACGAGGCCAACGACGCCCTGGCCGGGCTCAAGGAAGGGAAGCTGACCGCCCAGGCCGCGGTGCTGCGGATCAGGGACCGCTGACCGGGGGCGGCGGGTCCGCCGGCGGTTGGGCGGAGCGGGGCCTTACCGTTCGGGCCCGGAAAGATGTCCACCTCGACGGTGCTGCCCCAAGAAATCCCCTAACTGATGCAGCGACCATGGGCCGGGTACCCGGGTGCACATTTTTCTTGGGCCCTGGCCTTGGACTTCCTTGGTTCCACCTTTTTTCCCTGGGGAACAGCCCTGGGTGCGATTTGGGCGGGCAAGTCCGGCGTGACCGGAGTCCACCCGGGTACCGTCTTGGCTGTGTGCCCCGGCCCAAGGTGAGCATCCAGGCCGCTCGCCGGGCACGGCCCGACCCAGCGGTCCCGCGTCCGAGCGCGGAAGACGGGCCTGGCGCGTCGCCGCGCCGGAGTCCGGGAAGGACCCCTGCGCCAGGGGGTCCCGTCGACGCGAGCGGGTCGCGGGACCGCGCTGAACGGAATTGGCATGCGCGCCGGGGTGAAACGGCCCTCGGTGAAGTGAACCGTCCCGGATCCGTTCTTGGAAAGGTGTGCGCCCGGGTGCCCGCGGCCGGGCACGCGGCGGTCAACCGGTGGCGAGCTTGATCCCGACCAGGACCCGGACGTCCTCGAGGTCGGCCGCGGTCGAGACCGCGAGCCGGAATCCGGTGCCCTCGCCGTAGCGCTTCGCGGCGGCGATCACCGCGCGGGTGGCCTCCGAGAGCGGCGTCTCCGGGACCGCCTTCATGGCCCGGTCCCCGAGCACCAAGCCCACCAGGAAGGCACCGTCCCGGGGGATCAGGTAGGCGATGACCCGTTTCCCCTTCCGGGCCCGGAGACCCCATCCGTACTGCTTCCCCGTGAACCCCCACTCCCAGGAGTCGACCCCGCCGGACGCTTCCAGCCACTTGCCCAACGCGGTCCAGGACCCGTGCGCGGAACCGAGCACCTTCCTGATCCCCTCGGGAGTGGGTTCCACATCCCGATCGTCGAAGGCCGAGAGCGCCATTTCGTTCCTCCCATCCCGCACCGGCCCGGATCAGGGCACCAGCACCGCCCGCGCCTCCACCTCTCCCCGCTTCAGGCGGAGCAGCGCGTCCTCGGCGCGGTCCAGCGGGAACTCCTCGCACACGGACCGGATCCGGCCCGCCGCGGCCAGGTCCAGCACCTCCAGCATCTGCTGCCGCGATCCCAGCAAGGAGCCCACCACCCGCTTCTCCTCGGTGAAGGGAAGCGGGCCGATCTCGGCCGCGGCCCCGAGCACGACCACCCCGCCCGGCCTGATCGCCGCCACCGCCTGCCCGGCCACCGCGCTCGAAGGCGCGAACACGATGGCCGCGTCCACCCCGCCGTCCGCGGCCAGCAGCGCGCCCGGCTCGCCGGCCGAGGCGTCCACGGTCCGCGCCGCCCCCAGTTTCTCGGCCAGCTTGCGATGGCGCTCGCTGCGGCTGACCACGGTGACCTCGGCCCCGTGGAGCCGGGCCAGCTGGAGCACGAGATGGCCCACACCACCCATCCCGAACAGGGCCACCGTCTTCCCCGGGGCCAGTTCCGCCTTGGCCACCGCCCCGTAGGCGGTGATGCCGGGGCAGAAGAGGGGCGCGGCCTCCACGTCGGGGAGCGAGGCCGGCACCGGATAAGTGTGGGCGGCGGTGGCCAGCACGTACTCGGCGTAGCCGCCGTCCACCGTCTCCCCGGTGATGTGCTTGGCCGGACAGAGCGGCTCCCGGCCGGTGAGGCAGTAGCGGCAGCGGCCGCAGCTGGACCACAGGGGCTGGATCCCCGCCCGGTCGCCCTGCTTGAAGGCCTCGACACCCTCCCCCACCGCCGCCACCCGGCCCACCACCTCGTGGCCGGGGACGATGGGGAGCTTGGCCGGCACCCCGCCGTCCACCCACTCCCCCTCGATCATGTGCAGGTTGGAGCGGCAGACGCCGCAGGCGGTCACCCGGAGGAGGATCTGCCCGGGCCCGGGAGCGGGCGTCTTCATCTCCCGGAGCTCCAGCGGGTGCGCTTCGATGGGATCGGTGCGGGTGAGAACGAATGCTTTCATGGAAACCCTCCAGCCCCGAGCTTAGCACCCGGGAAGGGTTCGCCTCCCCCACCCGGCCGGGATCAGAGCCCGCCCGGGCTCCCCGCCTCCCCGGGACCGGTGAACTCCAGGGAAAGCCCCCCCGTCCAGCGGATGATGAAGTTGTAGACCACCGAGCCCAGGAAGGCGGAGATCCACCCCGAGACCAGGCCGATCACCGGGTAGAAGAAGAGCATGAAGGCGAAGACCGAGGCCTCCCCGGCGCCGAGCGAACGGGAGAAGAGGCTCCCGAGGAGGAAGAAGGGTAGGGCGAGCAGCGCGAACGCGGTCATGATCACCGCGTAGACGAGCGCGCAGATGTTCGCCGCCCGCACCGGATCGATGTGCCTGAGTTCCAGCTTCATGGCCGCCCCCCGGGTATGGGTACTCCGAACGCCCGGCCCGCGCTCCGGGCCGGGCTTCGGGCCGCACTATACGGGCGAAGGCGGCGTCGATCCAGTCCTTCGGCGCCGGGCTAGAACCGCAGCACGGCCCCGATGGGCTCCCCGGGGGGGAGCAGCCTCCGGGCGGCGTCGCTCCGCACCAGCTCCAGCACCGCGAGCTGGGTCACCGCCCGCTCCAGAGCCACGTCCACCACGTCCTCCACCTTGTGGGCCGGCCCCCCGCAGGCGGGGCAGCTCTGATGGCCGTCCACGAAGACCAGCCGGCACTTCATGCACTCCTTGCCCGGGGCCCGGAAGCGGTCGTGCACGACCAGGGTCATCACCCGCTGCTCCATGAGCGCCTTCAGCGTGTCCTCGAGACCCCACACCCCCTTGCCGCCGGAGACGGAGTTGTTGAGCTTCTCGATGGTCGCGATCTCCTCCCGCGCCTCCACCTCCTTCTGGAGCGGCCCGATGGCCTCCACCGTCTCGGTGGGGCTGGCGTCGATGGGGAGGCCGAACTCCCCGTCCCAGCACTTGCCCACCGCCGGGGACAGGTGCTCGCGGTACTCGGCCAGGACCTCCGGGGTCCCGGTGGCCAGCAGGTGCCGGATCTCGAAGCGGTCCATCATCATCTCGGTGGCGTGGGCCACCGCCCCCGCATGCCACATCACGTGGGCGTCGTGGTGGCGCTGGAACCGCATCTGGCTCCATCCCCCCTGCTTGTGGTGATTGGGGGTGTCCTCGAAGATGTCGGCGATCTCCAGGATGCCGCCCAGCTGGCTCACGAAGAGCCGCGCCCGCTGCTTGTCCAGGGACACCACCGCGAACCGGTCGTGCTCGTCCCGGACCCGGGCCAGGGGGCGCAGGTAGGGGCGCCGTCCGATCCGCACCCGGGTGGGAAGCTCGGCCAGGAGGGCGACCTGGAACCAGGCGTCCTCCTCGGGACAGGAGAAGAGCGCGGCTCCGCGCCCCAGGCGGGCGGCGTTGTCCTTGATCCACCGCTCCATGCGCTCGATCTCCCGCTCCGCCGGGCCGGCCAGGGCCGGATCCTCCACCCCGGCCACCGCGTCCCGGGCCGCGGTCTTGAGATCGATGGCCCAGGCGTTGTTGTGGCGGTTCTGCGGGCTCAGATCGACGTAGATGCTCACCACCGGCCCGCGGTCGCACTCCAGGGAGGCCAATTCGTTGAAGCGCCGGCGGGTGAGCACGTTGAGGGGGCTCTCGAGGGCGGTTTCGTTGAAACGATCAAGAAGGGCGTCGCGTTCCTCGCGGGTCAGCGTCGCTGCCATGACGATTGCTCCTTTCAAAGAACGATGATGAGATCTCCGCGGCGGCGTCCCGCCGGGCCGGCCGCCCGGTCGCGGGGCGCATCCGTGGGTCCTCTCCCTTCATCTTGCCGGGGCGTCCCGGGCGATGCAAGGACGTCCGGGCTCCCCGCGGCCCCGGTGCTCGCCGCGCCGAGGCCCCGCCGGATCGCCGCCGTGCCTCGTCCCGGCCGGGGCCTATCCCTCCCCGGGATCCGCCTCCACCGCTTCCCGGAACAGCGTTCGCAGCCGTTCCAGGGTGGCGGGGGCGTGCCCGGCGTAGTGGTTGTTCACGTACACCACGGTGGGGACCTCCCGGGCGAGCATGCGGGCCAGGAAACGGCCCCAGCGCCGGAGCCGTTCGGTGCGGTCGATCACCTCCTTCTCCCAGGTCGTGGTCAGCGCCTCGATCTCCTTCCGGTCGCCCAGGAGCCGCACGTAGGCGAAGTCCCCGGTGACGGGATCGAACCGGCTCTCCACCTCGTCGGCGTGGGGCATCCAGGCCTGGTCGACCAGGACCAGGGCCGCCCGGTGCCGGCGGCACAGATCGGCGAATCCCGGGGTGAGCCAGGCGCGGTTCCGGATCTCCACCGCGTAGCGCGGGCCCTCGGGGAGGTCGCCCAGGAAGCGGTCCAGGCGTTCCAGGAAGGGCCCGGCGGCGGGGAACACCCCGCGGTTGAAGTAGGGAAACTGGATGACCAGGGGTCCCAGGCGCGGACCCAGCCTGGCCATCACCTCCAGGAAGCGGTCCCGGACGGGATAGGTGAGATCGGGATCGAGCACGGCGGCGGGATCGGGGCGGGCCCCCTCGCCGCCGTGGACGATGGACCGGGGGAACTTGGCCGCGATGAGGAATCCGGCCGGGGTCTTCTGCGCCCACCCCTCCACCGTGCGGGCGGCGGGGACGGCATAGTAGGTGGAATCGATCTCCACCGTGTCGTACCGGCGCGCGTAGAGATCCAGGAAGTCCCGGGGAGGGGTGCCCTCGGGGTAGAACGGGCCCACCCAGTCCCTGGACGAGAAGGACGAGGTCCCGAAGCGGACCAGTTCCCCGTCCCGGGCGATGGGAGCGGCGGGTCTCTTCAGCGTTGCCTCCCTGGTGGGGCTCCCCCGGCCGCCTGCTATAGTGCGGGGCGCGGCGAACCGGGGCCCGGCGACACACGCTCAGGATACACCTCCACGGCCCCGGGCAGGAGGAGGATCGGTGGCACGACGATTTGCGGTCTGGGGCGCGGCGGCCGGCTTCCTGGGGGTGGCCCTCGGCGCCTTCGGCGCCCACGCCCTCCGCGGGCGCCTGGCCCCGGACCTGTTCGAGATCTTCGAGACCGGCGTCCGCTACCACCTCGTCCACGCCCTGGCCCTGTTCGCCGCCGCCTGGACCTGGGAGCGATTCCCCGGCCGCGCCGCCGCCACCGCGGGACCGGCCTTCCTGGCCGGGATCGTCCTCTTCTCCGGGAGCCTGTACGTCCTGGCCCTCACCGGCATCCGGGTCCTGGGGGCGATCACCCCCCTGGGTGGGGTGGCCTTCCTCCTGGGGTGGGGATGCCTGGTCGGGGCTGCTCTCGGCGGCTCGGCCCAGAGCCTGCCGCCCCGGGGCTGAAAATTGGACCGTTCCAATCTCTTTTGAAAGCACTTTTCTAAAATTCAAGTCACAGAGACGGACACCGGGGTCCGGATGGGTAACAAGTACCCAGTTCACCTGTAATCGCCATTGACGATAAGCCAATTCAGGTAGTTAAATGTTCATCTCTCGTGTCTGGCTGCTGATTCCCGAACCTGGAGGACCCATGAAGCGTCGCTCTCTACGCCATTCATGGACCCTGCTGCCTCTCCTCGCGCTCGCTCTCGTCCTGTCCACCGCCGTGTGGACCGGTTGCGGATCCGACAGCGCGACTACGGTAACGGGGCCCGGGATCCATGAACCCGCGATGGACCTCACCGTCGCCAACCCCGCCATCCAGCGCGTGATGGCCATCCAGAACGCCCATACCCCCGAGCTGTTCCAGGTCGACGGCGTCGTCGGCACCGCCACCGGCGTCGACAACCAGGGCACTCCGGTCATCAAGGTGTACACCGCCCGCAAGATCGCCGATAACGCCATCCCCATGCAGATCGAGGGGGTCGCGGTCGAGACCGAAGTCACCGGCGTCTTCCACGCCATGAAGGGCCCTCCCGGCGGCGGTGGCGGCGGCGGCGGCCACGGCGGAGGCGGAGGCGGCGGGGTCTCCCACACCGCGCTCCAGAGCGCGCCCATCCAGCTCGGCACCTCGGGCGGTTGGCGCTATGACCTGGCCAACGGGTACTGCTGCGGCGGCACCCTCGGCTCCCTGGTCCAGAAGGGCGGGAACCAGTACATCCTGAGCAACTACCACGTGCTCGAGGCCGACATCGTGAGCGGCGGCAACAGCCGCACCGCTCAGGCCGGCGACCCGGTCGTCCAGCCCGGCCTCATCGACGTGAGCTGCAACGCGGCCAACGCCCAGAACGTGGCCACCCTCTCCGGCATCAAGAGCCTGCCCAACTCCAACGTGGACTGCGCCATCGCCCAGGTCATCCCGGGGATGGTGGACGCCTCGGGCTCCATCCTCGAGATCGGGACCCTCTCCTCCTCCACCGTGTCCGCGTCCATCGGACAGGCGGTGAAGAAGAGCGGCCGCACCACCGGTCTCACCCGGAGCAGCATCAGCGGCCTCAACGCCACCGTTTCCGTGAGCTACGAGAACGAGTGCGCGGGCGGGACCGCCTTCACCAAGACCTTCACCGGTCAGATCGTCATCGGCAACAAGCACTCCGGATTCCTGGACAGCGGGGACTCCGGGTCGCTCATGGTCGAGGACGTGAGCAACAACCCGCGCGCGGTGGGCCTCCTCTTCGCGGGCAGCCGCACGGATGCCATCGCCAACCCGATCAACGAGGTGCTTTCGTTCCTGAACGCCTCCATGGTCGGAAACTAAGCACACACTCGATCATCGAGAACAGCAGGCAGACGGGCGCCCGCTCCGGAAACGGGGCGGGCGCCTTTCCGTCCCCCGCCCGGAGCCGCGCCGGAGCCGCCCCGCGCTATACTGGACGGGAGGCCGGGACCGCCCGTCCTGCGCCCCCGGACCGGAGGTGCCCCGTGCTCCCGAAAGCGTTTCCCCGCCCCTCGATCCGCGTCCGTGCCGCCCTCACCCTGTGCGCGGCCCTGGCCGCGGGTGGCTGCGCCCGCTCCGGCGGGCCGGCGCCGGAAGGAGACCGTTCCATGCCCCAGCGTTCCATCACCGAGGTCCAGGCCGAGCACACCGCCGAGATCATGGCCCTGAAGGGGGTGGTGGGGATCTACCAGGGGGTCACCGCCGAGGGCAAGCCGGCGATCAAGGTGATGGCGCTTCCCGGCCACCCGGACCTGGAGGGCAAGATCCCCAGGGAGCTGGACGGCTACCCGGTGATCATCGACTGGACGGACGAGATCCGCCCCATGGACCGCGACTCGAGCTGAGCCCGGTTCCCCGCCCGCGGTCCCGGCCCCGGTGCGCGCCCTCCCGAGGCCTCGGAACGGCCCCTCCGGCCTACCAGCTCAGACCGTCCTCGTCGAAGTAGCCGTGCAGGCCGCGGCGGGCGGCGAGGTTGATCTCCTCCCCCCACACGTCGACCGGGTTCAGGTCGTCGGTGAGGACCTGGGCGTGGGCCATGTCGGGGACGAACCGGTTGTCCCAGGCATGGTTCATCTGGACCACGGTCCAGTGCAGGTACTCGTCGTAGAGGAAGTCCTTGGGGGCGGGCAGGGCCTCGTGGTCCAGCTCCAGGGGCCGGTCGGAGGCCACCAGGACCACATTGCCCAGGGTGTTGGGAGGTTCCTGGGTGGGGAGGGCGATCACGTTCCGGAAGGCGGTGGCCAGGGTGGCCGCGGCCGCCCGCACCACCGGATCGTGCCATTCCCGGGTCTCCAGGTTGATGGCCACCAGGCCCCCGGGGCTGAGCCGCGACTTCACCAGCCCGAAGTACTCCCGGGTGAGGAGGTGGAAGGGTATGGAACTGCTCCCGAAGGCGTCCAGCACCACCGCGTCGTAGGGGCCGGGATGGGCCTTCAGGAAATGACGGCCGTCCTGGCAGTAGACGTCGGCCTCCTCCGGCTTCAGGCCGAACCAGGTCCGGGCGAGCCGGATCACCTCGGGGTCGATCTCCACCGCGTCCACCTTCCAGTGGGAGGCGGCGAACCTCTTCACCACCGAGCCTCCGCCCAGCCCCACCACCAGGGCCCGCCCGGGCTCGGGATGGAGCATGCGGGTCAGGTCCAGGGCCACCACGTAGCGGTAGTAGGTGTCGAAGGTCTCGGGGTTGGCCCGGGTGTGGGCGCTCCCGTCGATGAGGAGGTAGCGCTCCTCGTTCTTGTCCAGAACCCGGATCTCGGCGTAGGGGCTCTGGGTCACCGCGAGCAGGTTGCCGTGGGCCCGGGGCACGATCCGGGGCATGAGGGCCAGGCTTCCCCCGGCGCCGGCCAGGAGCAGCACCGCCACCGCGGCCCGGGCCCGGGCCCGGCGGTCCCCCAGGACCGCCACCGCCGCCCCCACCAGGAGCAGGACCCCGACGAGGACGGTGAGCCGGCGCACCCCCACGCTGGGGATGAGCACGAACCCGGTGAGCAGCGCCGCGGCCACGCTGGCCACCGTTCCCACCGCGTAGATGTTGCCCGCGGTGCGGCCCACCTCCCCCACGCTGTGGGTGTGGAGGCGGATGGCGTAGGGAGAGATCATCCCCAGCAGGGTCAGGGGCGGGGCGAAGAGCACCGAGGCGGCGATGAGCACCGCCGGGCGGAGCCCCAGGGGCTCCACCAGCAGCAGCACCGGCTTCCGGATCCAGGGCACCAGCACCATCCAGGCCCCGGCCAGGCCCAGGATGAGGGCCAGGCGGGCCAGCCTCGGGCCCCGGTCCGCCCACCGCCCCCCCAGGGCGTAGCCCACGCTCAAGGCGGCCAGGGTCACGCTGATCAGGGCCGACCAGAGGAAGAGGCTCACCCCGTAGAACGGGCCCAGCACGCGGGTGCCCAGGATCTCGATGGCGAGGATGGAAGCCCCCGAGATGGACACGATGAGGTACAGGATGAATCCGCCCATGGGCGCTTTTCCTCCTGGGGTTCGGGGTCGCGCGGCGGCCGGCGGGCCGGAAGGACGGCGCCGGAGGAGTGTGGGCTGCCCGGATGCTCTCCGGCGCGGAACCGGCCGATTGTAATGCAGATCGCCGGGCTAGGCCATGCCGCCCATGGCCTGCTGGATGAGCCGGATCAGGGGCTCGGGATAGACCCCGAACCACACGATCAGCACCCCGAGGATCCCCAGCACCACTCCCGCGGTGAGCGGAACCGCGGACCGGGGGGCCGGCTCCCCGTCCGGGGGCGAGGAGAGCATGGCCACCAGCACCCGCAGGTAGTAGAAGAGGCCGATCACGCTGCTTCCCACCAGGACCAGGGCCAGGCCCCACAGGGAGGAGCGCACTCCCACCGCGAGCACGTAGTACTTGCCCAGGAACCCGGCGGTGAGGGGTATCCCGGCCAGGGAGAACAGCGCGGCGGTGAACAGCGCGGCCAGCCACGGCCGGCGCCAGTAGAGGCCCCGGTAGGCGTCCAGGTCCTCCGCCTCCTCCCCGTCGGGACCGGAGACCACGCTCACCACCCCGAAGGCGATGAGGGTGGTGACGAAGTAGGCGGTGAGGTAGAAGCTCACCGCCCCCGCCGCGTAGCCCCCCACGGCCAGGAACGCGACCAGGAGATAGCCCAGGTGGGCGATGGAGGAGTAGGCGAGGATCCGCTTCACGTTCCTCTGCAGGAGGGCGAGGAGGTTCCCGGCCAGCATGGAGGCGATGGCCACCAGGCTGAAGGCGAGGAACAGCTCCGAGGCATGGAAGTTCCCCAACCCCCGGAAGTAGCGCAGGAAGAGGGCGAACATCGCCCCCTTGGACACCGTGGCCAGGAAGCCGGTGACCGGAGCCGGGGCTCCCTGGTACACGTCCGGCGTCCACATGTGGAAGGGAACCAGCCCGAGCTTGAACCCGATCCCCACCACCAGCAGGGCCAGCCCGGGCACGGCGAGGACCCCGGAGAGCCCGGCCGGGGAGGCCAGGACCGCGGCCATGGGCCGGAACTCCAGGGTGCCGGTGTCGGCATAGAGCAGGGCCATCCCGAAGAGCAGGAAGGCGGAGGACCCCCCGGCCAGGACCAGGTACTTGAGCCCCGCCTCCACCGCCCGCGGGGCGTCGCGCCGGTAGGCGATGAGCCCGTACAGGCTCACGCTGAGCACCTCCAGGCCCAGGAAGAAGGATGCGAAGTGGCTGCTCATGACCAGCACCGCCGAGCCGAGGGTGGCCAGGAGCAGGAGCACGTAGTACTCCTCCTTCGGCCCCTCGCGCTTCTCCAGGTAGGCGAAGGAGATCACGGTGACGGCGAAGGCGGCGGCGAGGAGGAGCCCGAAGTAGAAGAGCGCGTACCCGTCCAGGACCAGGAGCGCGGTCACCTGCCGGGGGGCGGCCTGGGAGGCCCCGGTCAGGGCCCAGGAGGCCACGGTCAGGGTGAGCAGGGTCAGGAAGGCCGAGAGGGCGTGACCCCGGAAGAAGGCCGCCGCCAGCAGCACCACCACCGAGCCCGCTCCCAGGACCAGGAGCGGGAGGACGGCGGTGAGGTCGGTTCCGTTCACGCTGCCACCTCCTAACGCATGACCAGCGACTGAAGGGTCTGGAGGGCGGGGCGGGCCACCTCCAGCACCGGCCGCGGATAGAGCCCCAGCCAGACCAGGAAGACCATGGTGGTGGCCAGCACCGCCATGTCCCGCAGGTTGAGATCGGGAATGCTCCACCGGTGCTCGTTGGGCCCGTGGAAGGCCCGCTGCACGATGCGCAGGGAGTAGACGGTGGCCGCCACCAGGCCCAGGGTGGCGAACACGGTGACGGGCACGTTGGCGGAGAAGGCCCCGAGCAGGATCAGGATCTCGGCCACGAAGTTCCCCAGCCCGGGCAGCCCCAGGGAGGCCATGGCCAGGAACAGACCCACCGCGCCCATGCGGGGCACCGTCTCCCACAGGCCGCCCATCTTCCCCAACTCCCGGGTGTGGATCCGCTCCTGCAGCATCCCCACCACGATGAAGAGCCCTCCGGTGGAGAGCCCGTGGCAGATCATCTGCATCACCACCCCCTGCAGGGCGAGGTGGTTCCAGGCGTACACCCCCACCAGCACGAAGCCCAGGTGGCTCACGCTGGTGTAGGCGACCAGGCGCTTGAGATCGGTCTGGGCGAAGGCCAGGAGCGCGCCGTAGAGGATGCCGGCCACCCCCAGGGTCATGGCCACGGGGGCGAACCGCGCCGAGGCCTCGGGGAAGAGGGGCACCGCGAAGCGGAGGAGCCCGTAGGCCCCGGTCTTCAGCATCAGCCCGGCCAGGATCACGCTCCCGGCGGTGGGGGCCTCGGTGTGCGCGTCCGGAAGCCAGGGGTGAAAGGGGAAGGCGGGGAGCTTGACCGCGAAGGCCACGAAGAAACCCAGCATGAGCCAGGTGGCCACGGTGGAGCCGAGGGGGGTGCCGAGGAGCTCGGAGTAGTCGAAGGAGTAGGTGCCGGTGGCCCGCCCGTGGGCGAAGTAGAGACCGAGGATGGCCAGGAACATGAGGAGCCCGCTGGCCTGGGTGAAGAGGAAGAACTTGATCGCCGCGTAGATCCTCCGCTCGTGCCCCCAGATCGCGATCAGGAAGTACATGGGGATGAGCATCAGTTCCCAGAAGAAGTAGAAGAGGAAGAGATCGACGGCCAGGAAGACCCCGATCACCCCGGCCAGGATCCAGAGCATGTTGAAGTGGAAGAAGCCCACCCGGTCGGTGATCTCGGTCCAGGACGTCCCCACGGACAGGAAGCCCAGGACCACGGTGAGGGCGATCATGAGCAGGCTCAGCCCGTCCAGGGCCAGGTGGAAGGAGATCCCGAAGGCGGGGATCCACTGCCACTGGAGTTCGGCGGTCCAGGCCGGGCTCCCGCCGGGGGCGATGGCCGTCCCCGGCCCCCGGGCCCAGAGGGCGACGGTGAGCACCAGGTCCACGGCCAGAGCGGCGAGGGAGATCCAGCGGGACGCGGCCGGGCTCCACCGCCCCACCAGCCAGGCCAGGAAGCCCCCGATGAGGAGCACCGCGATGAGCCAGAACAACGTCATAGGTACACCATGATGGCCACGAGGATCACCGAGCCGGCGGCGATGGCGGTGGCGTACCACCGGAGCTTGCCGCTCTGGGTCGCTCGAAGCCCGTAGTGGAAACCGCGCGTCACCCAGGCGAGCGCGGTGTAGAACGAATCGACCACGTCGTGCTTGTCGATCCGGGCCAGGTACGAGTAGGGGTTCACGAACAGGGTGTTGTAGAGGGCGTCGAACTCGAATCCCCGGAACCAGAACCGGTGGAGGGCGTGGCCCACGAAGGGGAGCCTCCCCTCGTCCTCGGCGGTCCAGCGCCGGCGGCCCCACCAGAGCCAGGCCAGGCCGATCCCGGCCAGCGCGGTCACCGCGGCGATGAGCTGGAACAGGGCCTCGGTGCCCAGGGATTCGTGGGCCGCCTCATGGGCCGGGGGGAGGGCCCGGTCCAGGAACCCGGTGAAGACATGGACCCCGCCCAGGGTGTCCGGGATCTCCACGAACCCCCCGATCACCGCCAGCACCCCCAGCACCACCAGGGCGGTGCGGATGCGCCGGTGGGGAGTGTGGCTCACCTCGTTCCGGGCCTCGCCGAAGAAGGTGATGAAGATGAGGCGGAAGGTGTAGAGGGCGGTAAGAAGCGCCCCCAGGAGCCCCGCCGCCCACAGCCACACGCCCCCCTGGGGCGAGGAGTAGGCGTCCCAGAGGATCAGGTCCTTGGAGTAGAACCCCGCGGTGACCAGGGGGAAGCCGCTCAGGGCGCCGCCGGCGACGAGGAAGGTCCAGAAGGTGACCGGGAGCTTCTTCCTGAGCCCCCCCATCTTGAACATGTCGTGCTCGTGGTGCAGGGCCAGGATCACCGCCCCCGCCCCCAGGAAGAGGAGCGCCTTGAAGAAGGCGTGGGTCATGAGGTGGAACACCGCCGCCGACCACGCCCCCACCCCCAGGGCCAGGAACATGTAGCCGATCTGGCTGATGGTGGAGTAGGCCAGCACCCGCTTGATGTCCCGCTGCCCGAGGGCGCTGAACCCGGAGAGGAGCAGGGTGGCCGCCCCCACCCAGGCCACCACCGTCATCACCGCCGGGGCCAGCTCGAACAGCACGTGGGTGCGGGCGATGAGGTAGACGCCGGCGGTGACCATGGTGGCGGCGTGGATCAGGGCCGAGACCGGGGTGGGTCCGGCCATGGCGTCGGGAAGCCAGGTCTGGAGCGGAAGCTGGGCCGACTTCCCCACCGCCCCCCCCAGGAGCAGCAGGGCCACCCAGGTGGCGGTAACCCCGCCCACCGGCCACAGGGTCCCGGCCCTCCCCATGGCCTCCTGGATGTAGTACGTGCCGAGATGGGTGAAGAGCAGGAACAGGCCGATGGCCATGGCGGTATCGCCGACCCGGGTCACGATGAACGCCTTGCGGGCGGCGGCGCCGTTGGCCGGGTCCCGGTACCAGAAGCCGATCAGGAGGTAGCTGCAGAGCCCCACCCCCTCCCAGCCCAGGTAGAGGAGCAGGAAGTTGTCGGCCAGGACCAGGGTGAGCATGGCGCCCACGAAGAGGTTCATGTAGGCGAAGAAGCGGGAGCGGGCCTCGTCCTCCAGCATGAACTCGGCCGAGTAGAGGTGGATGAGGAAGCCGACCCCGGTCACCACCAGGCACATGATCACCGAGAGCGGGTCCAGGTAGAAGGAGATGGAGGCCCGGAGCTCCCCCACCGGGATCCAGCTCCACAGGGTCTGGGTGTAGGCGTACCCGGCCGGGGGAGAGGTCCAGAAGGTGACGGCGATGAGGAAGGCGACCAGGGCCGAGAGCCCCACCGAGCCCACTCCCACCAGCGCCGACAGCGGCCGCGGCATCCGCGCGCCGGCCAGGGCCAGGATGAGGAACCCGGCGAAGGGCAGGGCCGGTGTGAGCCAGAGCAGGTGATACACCCTAACCTCTCATTTCGTCGGCGGCGTCGGTGTCCAGGGTCTTCCGGGACCGCACCAGGAGCAGGACCAGGGCCAGGCCCACCGAGACCTCGGCCGCGGCGGTGGCCAGGATGAACACGAACATCACCTGGCCGTCGGGGGCCGCCCACCGCGCCCCGGCGGCCACGAAGGCCAGCCCGGCGGAGTTGAGCATGACCTCGATGGAGATCAGCATGAACAGGATGTTGCGGCGGGAGAGCAGCCCCACCAGGCCGAGCACGAAGAGCACCGCGGCCAGGTAGAAGGCGTGGGCGAGGGGGACGCCGTTCATCGCTCCTCCCCCTCCTGCGGAGCGCCGGCGCCCCAGGTGGTAGGCGCCCACCAGCCCGGCCATGAGCAGCATCGAGGCCAGCTCCACCCCCAGGACGTAGGGTCCGAACAGGCTCATCCCCACCTCCCGGGGCCCCACCTCCACCCTTCCCACCGCCCCTCCGGTCCGGGCGACCACGAAGGCCAGCTCCACGGCGAGGATGAAGGCCAGCACCGCCGGCCCCACCCAGATCCCCGGGGAGAGGAGCATCTTCTCCTCCAGCGCCGCCCGGTCCCCGAGGTTCAGGAGCATGACCACGAACACGAACAGGACCATGATCGCCCCCGCGTAGACGATCACCTCCAGGGCGGCCACGAAGGGCGCGCCGAGGGTGAAGAAGACGACGGCCATCGAGAACAGGGAGACGATGAAGTAGAGGAGGGCGTGGATGGCGTGGGCCCGGGTCACGACCAGGACGGTCGAGATCACGGCCACCGCGGCGGCGATGTAGAACAGAACGTCCACGTGATCCCCCCTAGGGCAACAGATTCCTGACGTCGACCGGCGGGGCCTCGTTCTCGGCCTCCCCCTTGTCCTTGCCGCCGATCTTGAGTCCGGCCACCCGGTAGAAGTTGTAGCCCGGGTACTTCCCGGGCCCGCTGATGGTGAGCTCCTCCTTCTCGTAGACCAGGTTCTGGCGGTCGTACTCCCCCATTTCGAAGTCCGGGGTGAGCTGGATGGCGTAGGTCGGGCACGCCTCCTCGCAGTAGCCGCAGAAGATGCACCGGGAGAAGTTGATCCGGAAGAACTCCGGATAGCGGCGGCCGGTGTCGTCCTCGGTGGCCTGCAAGGCGATGCAGTCCACCGGGCAGGCCACCGCGCACAGGTAGCAGGCCACGCACCGCTCCTGCCCGTCCGGGTCCCGGGAGAGGATGATCCGGCCCCGCCACCGGGGCGGGATCTTCGGCTTCTCCTCCGGGTACAGGATCGTCTCCCGCTTGCGGAACATGTGCAGGAGGATGGTCCAGGCGGTCTTGAGCGCGGTCAACATGGGCGCCGGCCTTCCTCGAAACGCATGACGATGAGCGTGTTCCTCCTAGTGGGCACGAGCGATCACCACCCACCCGGTGACCAGCACGTTGGCCAGGGCCAGGGGAAGCATCACCTTCCACCCGAATCCCATGAGCTGGTCGTACCGGGGCCGGGGCATCGAGGCCCGCATGAGGATGAAGATGGCGATGAACACGAAGGTCTTGATCAGGAACCAGACGATGGGCGGGAGCCAGGGCCCCAGCCAGCCGCCGAAGAAGAAGGTGGCGATGAAGGAGGAGATGAGCACGATCCCCAGGTACTCGCCCACGAAGAACATGCCGAACTTCATCCCCGAGTACTCGGTGTGGTAGCCGGCCACCAGCTCGCTCTCCGACTCGGGGATGTCGAAGGGAAGCCGGTGGCTCTCGGCCAGCCCCGCGATCATGAACATCACGAAGCCGAAGAACTGGGGGATCACGTTCCAGAGCCCCCTCTGGGACTCCACGATGTCCCGGAGGCTGAAGGACCCGGCGATGAGGACCACGCCCATGAGGGAGAGGCCCATGAAGACCTCGTAGCTCAGCATCTGGGCCGCGGCCCGGAGCCCGCCCAAAAGCGAGTACTTGTTGTCCGAGGACCACCCGGCCAGGACCACGCTGTAGGCCCCCATGGACGACATGGCCAGGAAGAAGAGGAGCCCGATGTTCAGGTCCGGGACCACCCCGATGCCCGGGGTCACCGCCAGCACCGCGAAGGACATGAGCACGGTGGCCACGATGATCCCCGGGGCGATCACGAACACCACCTTGTCCGCGAAGGGGGGGATCCAGTCCTCCTTGAAGAAGATCTTGATCATGTCGGCCAGGACCTGGGCCAGCCCGAAGGGCCCCACCCGGTTCGGCCCGTAGCGGTCCTGCCACAACCCCAGGAGCCGCCGCTCCAGCCAGATCAGCCCCGCGGCCAGGGTCAGGGGCACGATCAGCACGCCCAGGATGTTGAGGATGTGGGCGAGGACGGGGCTCATGACGCCTCCTCCCCGTCCCCGGCCGGCTCCACCGCGATCCAGGCCCCGGTGCCCGCGGTCCCGAGGCCGGGCAGCCCGGCGGGGATTCCCACCGTCCCCCGGGGCAGGTCGGCCCGGAACCGGACGGGCAGGACCCGGGACTCGCCGCCCACCTCCGCCCGCGCGCGGGCGCCCTCCTCCAGGCCCAGGCCGGAGGCGTCCTCGGGATGGAGGGCGAGGTAGGGCGCCGGGGCCAGCTCGGCGATGCCCGGCGAGCGCACGCTGAGCTCCTCGGAGCCGAACACGTGGTGGAGCGGGATCACCCGCCAGCTCCCCTCCCGGGGGGCGAAGGCCGCCGGGTGCCCCTCGCGGTAGGGCGGCTTCGCCCCCTCCGCGGGCTCGATCAGCCGGACCCCGGACTCCCCGCCCCGGAGCGGTCCCCCGATCTCGGCCTGGAACTTGTTCAGGGACTGGATGGAGTTCCAGCCCGGGGCCCAGAAGTGGGTGAGCAGGGCCGGCGGCGCCTGGGGCCCCTCGTAGCCCTCCATGGTGAAGGTAAGCGCGCTGTCCGGGTCCAGGGGCGGCTTGGGCTCGCTCACGGCCAGGTTGGCCAGCATCGAGGTCCGGCCGCTGAACCGGAACGGGGCCCGGGAGAGCTTGGAGCCGGCGATCCGGAACCCGGCCGGGGGCGCCACCTCGGGGAGCCGCCGGTAGGCGGGGATGGACCCGGCCAGGTCCCGGGTGATGCCGTCCAGGTCGGACCAGGGGGCCTCGGAGGCACGGCCGGCGGCGTGGAGGAGATCGCGGACCCACCGCCAGGACTCCTGGACGTCGTCCCGCGGGACGAAGACCTGGAACGCGCGCTGGGCCCGGCCCTCGTTGTTGACGTAGGTGCCGTCGGCCTCGGCGAAGGTGCCGGCGGGGAGCACCGCCTCGGCCCGGGCCCCGGTCCCGTGGGCGGAGTGGTCGATCACCACCACGTGGGGGGCCTTCTCCAGGAACGCGGCCACCCGGTCCGCCGGCGCCCGGCGGTAGAGGTCGTTCTCCAGCACCACCACCGTGTCCACCTCGCCCCGCTCCACCGCGGCGAAGGCCTCCTCCAGGGGCCGCCCGCCGAGGAGCGCGGTCCCCAGGCTGTTCACCTCGGGCACGACCAGGAACAGGTGCTTCCGCTCCGCGGTCTCGCGGAAGCGGGCCAGGGCCCAGGCCACGTCCGCCGCCGCCCGCAGCACCTCCTCGCTTCCCGCACCGGTCCCCGAGACCACCAGCGGACGGTCGGCCCCGGTGAGCTCGGCCGCGATCTCCACCGCCAGCTTCCGGGTGTCCTCATCCAGGTCGGCCGGGGCCGGCGCCCCGGCGTCGATCTCGTGGGCCACCGCCCGGCCCAGCCGGGCCAGGTCCTCGGGGGCGCGCCGCACCGTCCGCCGGGCGGCGCCGTCGAGGGTCCCCGCCACCGGCAGGGCCAGGCTGAGGGGGCCGGTCTCGTCCTGGATGAGCTCCCGCACCGCCTTGTCGTGCCAGCGATGGAACTGCATCTTGTCCACGCGCTTCAGGGGGGCGTTCCGCGCCGCCTGCCGCAGGGCCAGGGCCAGCATGGGCGCGGTGGCGGTGACGTCCTCGCCCAGGACCAGGACCGCGTCCGCCCGTTCCACCTCCCGGAGCGAGGGGGTCCGGGCGGGACCGGTCTGGAGCAGCTCCAGGGCGGTCATGACCAGCCGGTGCTCGTCCGCCGAGGCCCCCTGGTGGAACCGCTCCGCCCCCACCAGCCGGCGGAGGGCGAAGTTCCCCTCCAGGGAGGCGCGGGGGGACCCGATCCCGATCACCCGGGACGGGTCGCGGAAGAGCGGAGCCAGGCGCCGGAGGACCTCCTCCTTGTCGGTCCCCAGGGCCGGCTCCTCCGGCCCCCGGGGCAGGAGCGGCCGCCGGATCCGGGCCTCGTCGTTCACGAACTCGTAGCCGTAGCGCCCCCGGTCGCAGAGGAAGTAGCCGTTCACCGCCGCGTGGTACCGGGCGCGCACCCGGCGGAGCCCGCCGTAGCGCTCCCCGGGAAGGGTGTTGCAGCCCAGGCTGCAGTGCACGCACACCGAGGGGGCGTTGGTGAGGTCCCACTTGCGGGTGTAGTGCTGCTTGAGGGTCTTGTCGGTGAACACGCCGGTGGGGCAGACCTCGACCAGGTTGCCGCTGAAGGGGCTCTGGAGGACGCCGTCCTCGTAGCGGCCGAAGTAGACGTGGTCGTGGGCGGCGAACACGTCCAGGTCGGTCCCCCCCGCGTAGTCCCGGTAGAAGCGGACGCACCGGTAGCAGGCGATGCAGCGGTTCATCTCGTGGTTCACCAGCGGCCCCAGGTACTGGTTACGGTGGGTGCGCTTGCGGAACCGGTACCGGCGGTAGTCGTGGCCGGTCATCACCGTCATGTCCTGGAGGTGGCACTCCCCGCCCTCGTCGCAGACCGGGCAGTCGTGGGGGTGGTTCACCATCAGCCACTCGATCACGCCGGCGCGGAACTCGCGGGCGGTGTCGTCGGTGAGGGAGATGCGGGTCCCGTCCTCGGCCGCGGTCATGCAGGCCATGACCAGCTTACCCTCGGTGTCGTCCTCGTCCTTGAACTGCTTGACCGCGCACTGGCGGCAGGCGCCCACCGAGCCCAGGGCGGGATGCCAGCAGAAGTAGGGCAGGTCGTAACCCAGCTCCAGGCAGACCTCGAGCAGGTTCCGGCTTCCGTCGACCTCGTGGGAGCGTCCGTCCACGTGGATGGTGGCCATCAGCCCGTCCTCCAGGGGCAGCGCTTCTCGCGGATGTGCCGTTCGAAGTCCTCCCGGAAGTACTTGAGTCCGCTCTGGAGCGGCTCCACCGCTCCCGGAGCCAGGGCGCAGAAGGTGTGGCCCGGGCCCAGGAACTCGGCGTGCCGGGCCATGCGGTCGAGGTCCTCCATCCGGCCGTCCCCCCGCTCGATGGCCTCCAGGGTCTTGTGGGTCCAGGGAAGGCCGTCCCGGCAGGGAGTGCACCATCCGCAGGACTCCTGGGCGAAGAACTTCATGAGGTTGGCGATCATCCCCACCGGGCAGGAGCGGTCGTCGAGGACGATCATGGTTCCGGTGCCGAGGCGGCTTCCCACCCGGGGCACGGAGTCGAAGTCCATGGGCGTGTTCAGGTGCTCCTCGACCATGAAGTCGGTGGAGGCCCCGCCGGGCAGAAGCCCCTTGAAGCGGTGTCCGTCCCACATCCCCCCCGCGTGCTCCTCCAGGATCACCCGGGCCTCGGTGCCCATGGGGAGCTCCCACAGGCCGGGGCGCTTCACCTTGCCGCTGGCCCCGTAGAGCTTGGTGCCGCCGTCCTTGGTCAGCCCGAGCTTGTTGAACCAGTCCCCGCCCCGGGCCAGGATCGGGCCCACGTTGGCCAGGGTCTCCACGTTGTTGACGATGGTGGGTTTGCCCCACAGCCCCGAGACCTGGGGATAGGGCGGCTTGGCCCGGGGGGTGGCCCGTTTCCCTTCCAGGGCGTTCAGGAGCCCGGTCTCCTCCCCGCACATGTAGCGCCCGGCGCTCACGTGGATGTGCATCTGGAGGTCGTAGCCGGTGCCGAGGACGTTCCGGCCCAGGAAGCCCGCCGCCTCCGCCTCGGCGATGGCCTTCCGCAGCACCCGCTCGGATTCCTTGTAGGCCCAGCGGAGGAAGATGTAGGCGGTGCCGGCCTGGATGGCGTAGGCGGCGATGGCCATGCCCTCGATGAGCAGATGGGGGGCCTGTTCCATGAGCAGGCGGTCCTTGAAGGTGCCCGGCTCCATCTCGTCCGCGTTGCAGACCAGGTACTTAGTCCGGGGAGCGTCGTCCCCCATGGGCACGAAGCTCCACTTGAGCCCGGTGGGGAACCCCGCTCCCCCCCGTCCCCGGAGGTTGGAGTCCTTGACCGCCTGGATCACGTCCTGGGGGCTCATCTTCAGGGCCTTGCGCAGGCCCTGGTACCCCCCCGCCTTCTCGTAGCCCTTGGCGTCCAGGGGCCCCCGGGCGGGATCGATGTCCTTGGTCAGCACCTTCTCCATGATCTACTCGTATCGCTCCAGGATCTCGTCCACCCGGGCCGGATCGATGTCCCGGTGAAGGTCGTCGTCCACCATCATGGCCGGGGCGTGGTCGCAGGTGCCCAGGCAGGGAATGGGAAGGAGGGTGAACCGGTCGTCGGGGGTGGTCCCGCCCAGGTCCACGCCCAGGCGCTGCCGCAGGGCCTCCAGCAGCTCGGGGTACTTCACCAGCCAGCAGGAGACGCTGTCGCAGATGTGGATCACGTGGCGGCCCACCGGCTTCCGGTTGATCAGGTTGTAGAAGGTGGCCACGTTGTCCACCGCCTCCGGGCTCATGCCAAGGTACTCGGCCACGTCCCGCACCCCCTCGTCGGGGACCCACCCCCCGCGGTGGCGCTGCACCGCCTTCAGGGCCTCGATGCAGGCCGAATCCCGCCGGGGCAGGATGGAGATCTCATGATCGATCTCCTTCTTTTCCTCCGGGCTCAACATCGCGTCTGCGTTCCTCCTCTCGCCCCGGTCAGCGGTCCACGTCGGCGAGCACGAAATCGATGCTCCCGAGGATGGCCAGCACGTCGGCCACCATGTACTTCCGCGACATGAGCGGGAGCAGCTGCATGTGCGGGAAGGACGGGGTGCGGATCCGGGTCCGGTAGGACCGGGTGCTCCCGTCCGAGATCAGGTAATAGCCGTTGTTCCCCTTGCTCGCCTCCACCCCCACGAAGGCCTCGCCGGCCGGGATCACCGGCCCCCAGCTCACCCCCAGGAAGTGGGTGATGAGGGTCTCGATGTCGTGCATGGTGTGTTCCTTGAGCGGAGGCGTGGTCAGGGGGTGGTCCGACTTGTAGGGGCCCCCGGGCATGGAGTCCAGGCACTGCTCGATGATCCGCAGGCTCTGGCGCATCTCCTCCACCCGGACCACCGCCCGGGCGTAGCAGTCGCCGGCGGTGGCGGTGGGGATGTCGAAGGAGAACCGGTCGTAGCCGGAGTAGGGGCGCTTCTTGCGGAAGTCCCACTCCAGTCCGGTGGCCCGGAGCATGGGCCCGGTCACCCCCCAGTCGATGGCGGTGGCGGTGTCGAAAGTCCCCACCCCGAGGGTCCGGTCCTTGAACAGCCCGTTCTCCATGACCATGCGGTCGTACTCGCGCAGGCGCCCGGGCATGTAGTCCAGGAACCAGCGCACCATGTCCTCCCAGCCCTCGGGGAGGTTTTGGGCCACGCCGCCGATCCGGAACCAGCTCGGGTGCATGCGTCCGCCGCAGACCGCCTCCACGATCTCGAAGATCCGCTCGCGGTCGGTGAACATGAAGAACACCGGCGAGAGCATCCCGATGTCCTGGGCGAAGGTCCCGTACCAGACCAGGTGGCTGGCCAGCCGGAAGAACTCGCACATCATGACCCGGATCACCTGGGCCCGCTCGGGGACGGTGATGCCGGCCAGCTTCTCCACCGCCATCACGTAGGGAAGGTTGTTCATCACCCCGCCCAGGTAGTCGATGCGGTCGGTGTAGGGGATGAAGGTGTGCCAGCTCTGGCGCTCGCCCATCTTCTCCGCCCCGCGGTGGTGGTAGCCGATGTCCGGGACCGCATCCACGATCTCCTCACCGTCGAGCTGGAGCACCACCCGGAGCACGCCGTGGGTGCCGGGGTGCTGGGGGCCGAGGTTCAGGAACAGGAACTCCGAGTCCTCGCTCTCCCGCTTCATCCCCCACTCCTCGGGGCGGAAGCGCAGGGCCTCCTGCTCGCGGGCCACCTTCTCCTGGTCCTGCCGGTAGGGGCCCATCTCCGTGGCCCGGGCGGGGTGGTCCTTGCGAAGCGGATGCCCCTCCCAGGTGGGGGGAAGGAGGATGCGGCGCAGGTGGGGATGGCCGTCGAAGCGGATACCGAACAGGTCCCAGGCCTCGCACTCGTACCAGTCGGCCGCCGGCCACACGCCGGTGGCGGTGGGAACCCGGGGCTCGTCCGCGTCCAGGGCCACCTTGAGCCGCAGGTCCCGGTTCCGCTCGAAGGAGAGAAGGTGGTAGACCACGGTGAAGGCGCTCTCCGGCTGCCCCTCCCGGTGGTTGCGCTGCCGCTCGTCGATGGCGGTGAGGTCGTAGAGCATCGGATAGGGGCGCTCGATCCCGGACTTGAGGTAGGCCAGGATCTCGGGCACGCGGTCCCCGGGGATCCAGGCGGTGGGGATCCCGTCCCGGGTGGGCTGCTCGGTCAGGTCCAGGCCGGGGAAGCGCTCCCGGAGGGCCCCCAGGGGGCCGGCGCCGGCCTCGGCGGTGCCCAAACCGGCGTTTTCTCGCGATGAATCGGCCATGTTCCTCGCGTTCCCTTCCCTACACCTTGTCCGGAGACCTGAGGTCCGTGGTCTGGACCCGCTGGTCGTGCTTCTTGGTCCGTTGGGCGCCCAGCGGCGCCCGGCTCACGCCCTGGGGGCCCAGCACCCAGGACAACGGGCGCTTCTCGGTGCCCACCGCCTTCTGGAGCAGGAGCAGCCCCTCCATGAAGGCGTCGGGGCGGGGCGGACACCCCGGCACGTAGACGTCCACGGGCAGGAACTTGTCCACTCCCTGGACCACGCTGTAGATGTCGTACATCCCCCCCGAGTTGGCGCAGGAGCCCATGGAGATCACCCACTTGGGCTCCATCATCTGGTCGTGGAGACGCTGGATGATGGGGGCCATCTTCATGAACACCGTGCCCGCGATCACCATCACGTCCGCCTCCCGGGGAGTGCCGCGGATGACCTCCGCCCCGTAGCGGGCGATGTCGTACTTGCTGGTCAGGCTGGTGGCCATCTCCACGAAGCAGCAGGAGAGGCCGAAGTTGAACGGCCACATGGAATTCTTCCGGCCCCAGGCCACCAGCTCCTGGAGGCGGCCCAGGACCAGGGTCTGCTTCACCTGCTCCTCGATGGAGCCGTCGGCGGTGGGACGGGGGCCGGCCGGGGCTTCGGGTCTGCTGATCCACCACTTCATGGTTCTAGAGAATCCCCCTGGCGCGCGTCTTCACCCGGCGGGAGGTGCCCCAGTCCAGGGCCCCCACCCGCCACAGGTAGGCCCAGGTGGCGACCAGCACCCCGATGAAGACCGCGATCTCGGTGAAGCCCAGCCAGCCCGTCCGCCGCGCGGACACCGCCCAGGCGAAGACGAACACCGCCTCCAGATCGAAGATGACGAAGAACATGGCCACCAGGTAGAACTTGGCCGGGAAGCGGACGCGGGCGGATCCGGTGGAGACGATTCCGGATTCGTAGGGGGTGGAGGCGGCAGCCGCGCGGTGCCGCTCACCGAGGACGTGGGACAGGCCGAGCATCACCGCCACCAGGGCGATCACGGCCAAGAAGTAAACCGCCAGCGGCCACAAGGCCATGAGCGGAGGCCTCCTTCCGGGCAAACTGCTTCACGATCACAAGGAAGCCGCGGCGGG
Source organism: Candidatus Eiseniibacteriota bacterium (assembly GCA_963768615.1). GTDB lineage: Bacteria > Eisenbacteria > RBG-16-71-46 > JABDJR01 > JABDJR01 > CAVSKL01. The sequence continues at coordinate 87,672 of CAVYIE010000002.1, forward strand.
AGGACCGACGACAATTTCCCGCCGCAACGTCCTTCAGACAAGCACAGCCCCGCGCGGTTCGTCAAATCCCCGCGCGGGGACGACCGGTCAGCGGCCCAGGGGCACCGGCCGGTAGTCGATCCCCCGGGATTCCAGCTCCGCCTCGATCTTCTTGATCCAGCGGCCGAGGGAACTCAGGTCGCGGATCCCGTACTTGCGCACCCCCTCGGTCAGGGGGTCGCCTTCCGCCACCGCGCGGGCCAGTTCACCGTGGATGCGCTGCAGTTCCCGGTCGGAGAGCGCTTCGGTCTTCATTTCGCTCACCGCCGTCCCCCGGCGGAGTAGCGCCGGACCAGGCCCCGGGCCAGGAGCCCCAGGCCGGTCATGCCGAGGGCCGCGCCCTTCATTCCCCCCTGGCGCGCCCCGACCACGGCCAGCGCCCCCCCGCCGGCCCCGGCCAGGAAGCGCGCCGCCGGCCCGCGGCCGCCGTTTCCGGCCTCACGGGCGGAGCGTCCGTTCCCGTCGGACGGCTCCGGGGGCTCCGGCTCCCCGCCGCGGTCCAGCTCGTCCACCACGTCGCGCACGCCGCGGATGTGGCGCACCCCGCGGACCGCGTCCTCGACCTCGCCGGCCGGGACCGCACCGCGAAGAACGACCCGGCCGCACCGGGCCTGCACCTCCACCTCGCCGGGACGGCTCAGGCGGTGGCCGAGACCGGACCGCACCCGTTCCTCCAGCACCCGGTCGTCGGGGATCTCCCGCGACACCGCCGTGCTCACCCGGTGGGTCGCTCCCTTCACCCGATGGCTCAGGTCGCGTTTCGCCTTGCCCACGCTCTCCCGGGTCACCCGGCCGGCGTGGAGCGCCTTGTCCCGGGCCACCGCCCGCCGGCGGCGTCCCTGCCCGGGGTCGAAGGCGTACATGAGGCCGGCGCCGAGGCCCAATCCGGTGAGGAGCGCGTTTGATTTCTTCATGACTCAACCTCCTTCAGTTCGATCGATGATCGGATGACGATGACACTTTCACCGTAACACGGTGCGCCCCCGCGCCCGTAGCCGCGGCCGGGCCGGTGCCCCCGGCGATTCCGAACCCCGACCTCCGGGATGGGTGGAAATGCCGATTCGTTTCTTTATAAGCCATTGTCCGGTGACCGGTTGCCCCAAGGTTCAGTCCTGTCTCCGAGGCGGGGGCCCCGGACCGGTTCCGGATCTCCCCCCCGTCGCCCCCAAAGCGCCGGGCAGTCCCTCGGGAACCACCCGGAACGGACCCGGTCACGGGCACGAGGAACGACACCATGGATCGCGGACGACGCTGGTGGCTCCCGGGCACGGCGGCGGTGCTGGCCGCCGTCATCATCCCCCTGGCCACCTTCATGCCCCGACCGCAGCCGCCCCGGGACGACCCCCGGGCCGCGCTCCCCGAGCGCGGTTCCCATACCTCCCACGCCGCCCTCCTCCAGGGGCCGTTTCCCGACGGCCCCTCGGTGACCCGGGCCTGCCTGGAGTGTCATCCCGACGCCGCCGGCCAGGTCATGCACACCGCCCACTGGAAGTGGGAGGGGGACCCGGTGCTCATTCCCGGCCACGACGAGCCCCGGGCCATCGGGAAGAAGAACCTCATCAACAACTTCTGCATCAGCGTGCAGTCCAACTGGGCCGGGTGCACGGCCTGCCACGCCGGCTACGGGTGGAAGGACGCCGGCTTCGACTTCACCCGGTCGGAGAACGTGGACTGCCTGGTCTGTCACGACCGGAGCGGGGCCTACGCGAAGGGGAGGGCGGGGCTTCCCGCCCCCGGCGTCGACCTCCTGGCCGCGGCCCGGAGCGTGGGTCGGCCCACCCGGGAGAACTGCGGGAGCTGCCACTTCCGGGGCGGGGGCGGAGACGCGGTGAAGCACGGGGACCTCGACGCCTCGCTCACCTATCCCCGGGAGCGGGTGGACGTGCACATGGGGAAGCACGGCATGATCTGCACCGATTGCCACCGCACCCAGGACCACGCGATCCGCGGGCGCTCGATCTCGGTGAGCGTGGACGACCGGAACCAGGTCGCCTGCACCGATTGCCACGCGGAGCGTCCCCACGAGGACGCCCGGCTGAACGACCACGTGAGCGCGGTGGCCTGCGAGACCTGCCACATCCCGGAGGCGGCCATCCGCGAGGCGACCAAGATCCACTGGGACTGGTCGGCGGCGGGCCAGGACCGGGAGGACGATCCCCACCACTACCTGAAGATCAAGGGCGCCTTCGTCTACCAGCGGGAGCTGGTCCCGGAGACCTACTGGTGGAACGGCACCGCCGACCGCTACCTCCTGGGAGACACGATGGACCCGGCCACGGTGACCCCCATCAACCGGCCCCGCGGGGACATCCGCGACCCCGGGGCCCGCATCTGGCCGTTCAAGGTCCATCGGGGGACCCAGATCTACGACCGGGTGAACCGGACCTTCCTGGTGCCCAAGACATTTGGCGAGGGGGGCTACTGGACCGACTTCGACTGGGACGAGGCGGCCCGCCTCGGGTCCGCGGTCACCGGCGTCCCCTACAGCGGGCAGTACGGGTTCGCCCCCACCGAGATGTACTGGCCCCTCTCCCACATGGTCGCGCCCGCCGAGGACGCCCTCCAGTGCGCGGACTGCCACGGGAAGGGTACCCGGCTGGACTGGAAGGCCCTCGGCTATCCCGGGGATCCGGTGCACTGGGGCGGCCGGCGGCTGGACGGGCTGGCCGTGTCCGCGGAAGGGGGGGCCCGATGACCGCGCGCTTCCGGATCCCCGCCGCGCTGATCGCGCTCCTGGCCCTGGCCGGGCCCGCCGCCGCCTCCGAGGCCCCGGCGCCCGCGCCGGCCGCGGCCCCCGCCGTCCCCGCCATGCACCCCCGCTTCCCCCTCCGCGATGCCGCCGGAGTGAACGTGCTCGCCTCCGGGGGCCCGGTCTCGCCCCTGGCCACCTGCGGGAGCTGCCACGACACCGTGTACATCGCCGCCCACAGCGACCACGCGGACGCGGGAGCGGCGGCCCTTGCGGGGGCCGGAGGCACGGTGGGCGCCCGGCCCTGGGACCGGGGTCCCGGCTTCTTCGGGCGCTGGAACCCCCTCCTCTACGACGTGCTCCTCCCCGCCGGGAACCCCCGGGATCCGGCCGCGGTCGCGGACTGGACGGCGGCCGTCGGCTTCCGCCACGTGGGCGGCGGCCCCGCGGAGGGGCTGGAGGAGATGAACTGCTTCGTCTGCCACGTCCCCTCCCCCGACAACCGCGCCCGGACCGGCTCCCTGCGGGAGGGACGGTTCGCCTGGGCGGCCACCGCCACCCTGGCTGGAACCGGGCTCGTCGCCCCGGCCGGGGAAGGCTGGTCCTACCTCCGGTCCGGGTTCGACGCCGAGGGCAACGTGAAGCCGGAACGGCTCCCGATCCGGGATCCGGAGGACGAGAACTGCGGCCAGTGCCACGGGCAGGTGGACCGCGATCCCAACCGGCCGGTGGTGGCCGTGGCCGGGGGCCCGGCGGACTGGAGCACCCTCACCACCGGGCAGGTCTTCTCCCCCCAGCGGATCTCGCGCTCGGGCATGAACCTGCCCGGGAAGGAGACCTTGACCCGGAGCTGGGACGTGCACGCCGAGCGCCTGGTGGGGTGCACCGACTGCCACGTCTCCCCCAACAACCCGGTCTACTACCGGGAGCCGGAATCCAGCCGCCCCGCCCACCTCGCCTTCGACGCCCGCCGCATGGACTTCGGCGAGTACCTCCGCCGGCCCGACCACCGTTTCGGCCGCGGGACGTCCCCGGGAGCCTTCGGGGACCCGGCCACCGCCCGCTCCGGCGCCATGCGCGGCTGCGAGTCCTGCCACGACGCCGGGGCCGCCCATCCCTGGCTCCCCTACCGGGACCGGCACCTGGCCGAGCTGTCCTGCGAGGCCTGCCACGTTCCCGTTCTCTACGGGCCCGCGGCCCAGGACCTGGACTGGACCCTGCCCACCCCGGCCGGAGAGCCGCGGCTGACCCGGCGGGGCACCCCGGGCGACGGCGGCGATCCCGCCGTGCTCACCGAGGGCTACCGCCCGGTGCTCCTCCCCCGGCCCGGGGCCGGCGGGGAGCGGAAGCTGGCCCCCTACAACCTGGTCACCTCCTGGTACTGGGTGTCCGGCGATCCCGAGCGCCCGGTGCCCCGGGAGACCCTGGTCGCCGCCTTCCTCGCCGGCGGCCGCTACCGGCCGGAGATCGTCACCGGCCTGGACCGGGACGGCGACGGCGAGCTGTCCCCCGGGGAGCGGATCCCCGACACCCCCAACCGGATCGCGGTCCTCCGCTCCCGCCTGGAGGCGGTGGGGGTGGTCCGCCCGGCCATCCGGGGGGAGATCCAGCCCTATCCCGTCCACCACGACGTCACCGGCGGGTCCTTCGCCATCCGCGACTGCGGCACCTGCCACCGCGAGGAGTCGCGGCTGGCCGAGCCCTTCCTCCTCGCCGGGGCGGTGCCGGGGGGCGTGGTTCCCCGGCCGGTGGGCGGCGGGCCGGACTTCCCCGGCTCGATCACCGAGGACGCCTCGGGCCGTCTCTACTTCACCCCCCGCACCTCCCGGGCCGGGCTCTACGTGCTCGGCCACGACGGCGTCCGCTGGGCCAACCTCCTCGGCCTGGGAGCGGTGCTGGCGGTGGCCCTGGGGATCGGGGTCCACGGCGGGCTCCGCTGGCGGGCGCTCCGCCGGGCCCCCCGGCCCCACCGGAAACGCCGCAAGGTGTACCTCTACTCCGGCTACGAGCGGATGTGGCACTGGCTCCAGGCCCTGGGCATCCTGGCCCTGGTGCTGACCGGGCTGGAGATCCACTTCCCGGGGGCGGTCCCCTTCCTCGGCTTCGCGGCCGCGGTGCGGGCCCACAACATCCTGGCCGTGGTCCTCATCGTGAACGCGGTCTTCGCCGCCTTCTTCCACCTCGCCTCGGGGGAGATCCGCCACTTCCTGCCCGAGCCCAGGGGGTTCTTCGCCCAGACCATCGAGCAGACCCGCTACTACCTGGGGGGGATCTTCCGCCACGAGCCCCATCCCTTCAGCCGGAACCGGCGGCGGAAGCTGAACCCGCTCCAGCAGGTGACCTACCTGGCCATCCTGAACGTGCTCCTGCCCCTGCAGATCGTGACCGGCGTCGCCATGTGGGGCGCCCAGCACCGGCCGGACCTGGCCGCCCGGCTGGGGGGGCTCACCTTCCTGGCCCCGGTCCACGCGATGGGAGCCTGGCTCTTCGTCGCCTTCCTCATCATGCACATCTACCTCACCACCACCGGGCACACCCCGGCCGCCAACCTGAAGGCGATGGTGGTGGGCTGGGACGAAGTCGACGTTCCCGGACGGCCCGGAGCCCCGGTCGCGGTGCCGGTCCCGGCCGGGGACGGGAAGGAGAGCGCCCATGGCTAGACCCGCGCGCCCGGTTCTCAACCCCTACCTGGGCGGGTTCCTGCTCGGACTCGTGCTGTTCACCTCGTTCTTCGTGACCGGGAACGGCCTCGGCGCATCCGGCGGCATCAACCGCCTGGTGGTGGCGGTGGAGGACGCGGTGGCCCCGGCCCACGTGGACCGCACCGCCTACCTCCTCCCCATGGCCGGCGGCGACAACAACCCCCTCGACCACTGGATCGTGATGATGGTGGCGGGCACGGTGCTGGGCGGCTTCCTCTCCGCGGTGGCCAACCGCCGGTTCAAGCTCGAGACCAACAAGGGCCCGCGGATCTCCGTCCGCACCCGGTGGATCCTGGCCTTCGCGGGGGGGATCCTCATGGGCTACGGGGCCCGGCTGGCCCGGGGCTGCACCTCGGGCCAGGCCCTGTCCGGGGGCGCGGTGCTCTCGGTGGGAAGCTGGGCCTTCATGTTCTCGGTGTTCGCGGGCGCCTACGCCCTGGCCTGGTTCTTCCGGAAGACCTGGAACTGACCGCCCCCCGCGGGCGGCGACGGAGAGCGACATCATGGCTCCCTACGGCATCGAAGACACCCTGGGCAAGACCCTCGCCTACCTCATCTACGGCCTCATCGGGGTGGGCTTCGGGGCGGCGCTGGAGATGGCCGGCTTCGGCAATTCCAGGCGCCTGGCCGCGCAGTTCTACTTCAAGGACCTGACCGTGCTCAAGGTCATGTTCACCGCCATCGTGACCGCCATGGTCCTCATCTTCGGGGCCTCGGCCCTGGGGCTCCTGGACTACTCGCGCCTGTGGGTGAACCCCACCTACCTCGCCCCGGGGATCGTGGGCGGGCTGATCATGGGCGCGGGCTTCATCGTGGGCGGCTTCTGCCCCGGCACCTCCCTGGTGGCCACGGCCAGCTTGAAGCTGGACGGCCTCTTCTTCTTCCTCGGGGTCTCCACCGGCATCTTCCTCTTCGGGGAGACGGTGGGCCTCTACGACGGCTTCTTCCACTCCACCTACCTCGGCCGCTTCACCCTGCCCCAGCTCTTCGGGTGGTCCACCGGGGCCACGGTGCTGGCGGTGGCGGCCATGGCCCTGTTCATGTTCTGGGGGGGCGGGAAGCTGGAGATCGGTCTTCGGCGACCGTCCCTCCGAGGCCCCCACCCGGCGCCGCCGGCTCCGGATGAAGCCCCTGGCCGCGGGGGCGCTCCTGGCCGCGGCGGCGGCGGTGCTGGTCCTGGGCCAGCCCAGCCCCTGGGAGCGGTGGGAGCGCATGGCCCCCGTCCGCGGCGCCGACCTGGCCCAGCGCCGGGTGCAGATCCACCCCGGCGAGCTGGTCCACCTGTTCCGCGACAACGCGGTCAACCTGGAGCTGCTGGACGTCCGCGACGAGGCCGAGTACAACCTCTTCCACCTCGTGGACGCCCGCCGCGTGGACCGCGGGGTGCTGCTCGACGGCAGCCTGGCCGCCGAGCTGGCCGCCCTGCCCGCCAACACGGTGACCGTGCTCATGTCCGACGACGAGGGCCGGGCCACCGAGGCCTGGAAGCTCCTCACCGCCCGGAACACCATCAACCTCTACATCCTGGAGGGCGGCCTGCACGAGTGGCTGGATCTCTTCGGCCACCTCGGCCACGAGGCCTGCGGCCGGCTGGAGACGGTGGCGGCTTCCTCCGGACCCGGCCGGCTGGGCCACATCTTCCCCGCCGCCCTGGGGGCCGGGGACCCGGGCGCGGACCCCGATCGCCTGGACGCGGCCGGCCTGGAGTACACCCCCAAGGTGAAGCTCAAGGCGCGGAAGGTGAAGGCGGGGGGCTGCGGCTGATCGGCTCCGGCCGCGAACCGGATTCGGCGTCCGTTTCGCGGTGGAACCGCCGTCCCGCCGCCGCGTAGTCTCTGCCCCATGAGCACGGCGACCCGTCCCGACAAGTCGACCATGATGCGCGCGTTCCTGGACCGGGATCCCTCCTACGAGGGCCTGTTCGTGGTGGCGGTGCGGACCACCGGCATCTTCTGCCGGCCCACCTGCCCCGCCCGGCGGCCCCGGGCCGAACACGTGGAGTTCTTCCCCGATCCCGCCGCCGCCCGCGCGGCCGGGTACCGCCCCTGCCTCCGCTGCCGGCCCGAGGAGCGGGCGGGGACGGTGCCGGAGTGGCTGGCCCCCTTCCTGGCCGAGGTGGAGGGCGATCCCGGCCGGCGCTGGACCGACGCCGACCTCCGGGCCCGGTCCCTGGACCCGGCCCGGGTGAGGCGCTGGTTCCTGGCCCATCGCGGCGCCACCTTCCACGGCTGGCAGCGGGCCCGGCGGCTGGGGGCGGCCCTGGAGCGGATCGGCAACGGGGCGGACCTCACCGAGGCCGCCTACGACGCCGGATTCGAATCCCCGAGCGGGTTCCGCGACGCCTTCGCCCGGCTCTTCGGGGATCCCCCGGGCCGGGCCCGGGCCCGGACCCGGGTGGTGGTGACGCGGATCCTGACCCCGCTCGGCCCCATGGTGGCGGGGAGCGCCGGGGACGGCATCTGCCTCCTGGAGTTCACCGACCGGCGGATGCTCGAGACCCAGATCACCCGGCTCCGGCGGGGCCTCGGCGCCGCCTTCGCCCCCGGCGAGAGCCCGGCCCTGGACGCCCTGCGGGGGGAGCTGGAGGAGTACTTCGCCGGGACCCGGGCCGCCTTCGGCGTTCCCCCGGTCCTCCACGGGACCCCGTTCCAGGAGTCGGTGTGGCGGGCGCTCCTGGAGATCCCCTACGGGGAGACGCTCTCCTACGAGGGCCTGGCCCGGCGGATCGGCCGTCCGTCCGCGGTGCGGGCGGTGGGCCGGGCCAACGGGGACAACCGCCTGGCCGTGATGGTGCCCTGCCACCGGGTGGTGGGGGCCGACGGCAAGCTCCGAGGCTACGGCGGAGGGCTCTGGCGCAAGGAGGCGTTGCTCGCCCTGGAGCGCCGGGCCGGGGGCGGCTGAGCCGGCGCCGGGATCAGAAGGACCAGTTCACGATGGGCAGGACGGGGAACGTCTCCTTCTGCTGGATGATGTTCACCAGGCCGATCTGCAGGCCGTACATGGTCCGGGTGTAGTTGACGAAGGCGAGCTGGAAGCCGGACATGTGTCGGGTGGCGTTGACCAGCCCCCACTGGAAGCCCTCGGCGTCGTCGGCCCCGTTGTAGATCCCGCTCTGGAACCCGGTCATCTTGGCCTCGACCACGTTCACCCAGTTGTCCTGCCAGCCGTAGAAGTTCCCCTCGTTGTAGCCCACGATCCCGTACTGGAGCCCCTTGAACTCCCCGGTGGTGTGGTTGGCCAGGCCGATGTCCAGGCCGTGCACCTCGCTGTTCTTGCCGTAGATCAGGTTCAGGCGCAGGCCGTGGATGGGGGTTTCCGGAGGGAAGATCTGGACCGGGCTGACCAGGGAGATCTGGATGGGCTTGGCCGAGATTCCGGCGGCCTCGTCCTGCGCGCGGGCGGCGCCGGGGACGGCCAGGGTGAGCGCGAGCAGGCAGGCGACACAGGCCAGGATCGGAACGGAATGGCGCGACATGGGACCCTCCTCGATTCGGAGCTGCCGGCCCTTCGGCCGCGGGAGGACCGGAACTCCCGGCCCGGGAGCATCCTAGGGGATTCGAAGCGCCCTGGATACCGGGTCCGGCCCCCCGTCCGGGGCGGGCGGCCCCCGGCCCGGGGATGCGCCGGGGGCCCGTTTCGGTATACTCCTGCGAGCTTCTCCCGTCGCCGGGCTGTACCCCGCCTCACCTCCACCTGCAGAAAGGGAGTTCGATGAAGTCACGTTTCCTGTCCGCGTTGCTGCTTCTCGCCGCCGGCCTGGCCTGGTCCACGGCCGGGGCCGCCCCCGCCGCCCAGGCCGGCGGGGCCGGTGAGGCCTCCGGGAACCCCCTCCTGAATCCGGCCAGCCCGGCCATGAACCAGACCGCCCCCGACACCTTCTCGGTGAAGTTCGCCACCACCCGGGGGGACTTCACGGTCGAGGTGGACCGGGCGCTCTCCCCCAAGGGGGCGGACCGGTTCTACAACCTGGTCCGGAACGGCTACTACGACGGCGTCCGCTTCTTCCGGGTCGTCCCCGGGTTCATGGCCCAGTTCGGCATCCACGGCGACCCCGCGGTCAACAAGGCCTGGATCAACGCCTCCATCCCCGACGAGCCGGCCAAGACCACCAACGCCCGGGGCACCCTGACCTTCGCCAAGCGGGGCTCCCCCAACTCCCGCACCGTCCAGCTCTTCATCAACTTCAAGGACAACGGTTTCCTGGACCAGCAGGGGTTCGCTCCCTTCGGCCACGTGACCGAGGGCATGGCGGTGGTGGACTCGCTCTACAGCGGGTACGGGGAAGGCGCCCCCCAGGGCCAGGGACCCAACCAGATGCGGCTCCAGAGCGAGGGGAACTCGTACCTGGAGAAGGAATTCCCCAAGCTGGACTACATCAAGAAGGCGGTCATCGTCGAGGACTAGCAGGTTGCCGGGCCGGGAGGGCGGCGGCGCCGCCCTCCCGGGCTGCCCACGAGCATGAACCGCACATCGAGTCTGGGGGCGGCGCTCATCCTGGCCGGGCTGGCCCTGGCCCCGCCGGGCGGTGCGGCGGCGGCCGGACCGGACTCCCTCTCCGCCGGCGACCGCCCGCCCCCCGGGTGGTCGGCCGGATCACCGTCCGGACCGAGGACGTCTTCTCGCCGGAGGAGGCGTCCTGGGGCTGGCCCTTCCGGGCCGCGGACGCCCTCCACGTCCAGACCCGCCCCTCGGTGGTCCGGAAGTTCCTCCTCTTCCGCTCCGGCGACCCCTTCGACCCCGGAAGGCTGGCCGAGAGCGAACGGAACCTGCGCGACCAGCGGTTCATCAAGTCCGCCTCGGTGCGCGCGCTCCCCGCCCGCGGGGACACCGTGGACGTGGAGGTGGTCACCCAGGACACCTGGTCCACCGAGCCGGCCCTGGTGCTGAGCCGCAGCGGCGGGACCACCACCTTCGGGGTGTCCCTGCTGGAGCGGAACGTGCTCGGCACCGGCCGCGAGCTGGAGCTGCGCTACGACGAGGGGGTGGACCGCATCACCCGCTCCTTCGCCTTCACCGATCCCAACCTCCTGGGACCCTACTGGCGGGGTTCGGTCCTCCACGCCGAGAACTCGGACGGCCGCGAAGACCAGGGGGGGATCCGGCATCCCTTCTCCGGACTCGGCGCCCGCCGCTCGGCCCTCCTCCTCTACGACCTCGCCGACCGCCGGGAACGCATCTACCGGAGCGGGGAGAAGGCGTCGGTGTACCGCCGCAACCACCGCGCGTTCCAGGCCGAGGTGGGGACCGCGCTCCGCACCGGGCCCCCGCGGGCGGTCCGGCTGACCCCGGGGCTCCTCTACCTGCACGACCGCTTCTCCCGGATCGCGGCCCGGCCCGGGGACGTGCTCCCCGCCGGCCGCGAGCACGCCTACCTGACCCTGCGGGCGGAGAGCGCGGCCAACGACCTGGTCAAGCTGCGCTGGGTGGACCGCGACGCCCGCTACCAGGACTTCAACCTGGGCACACGGGTGGCCGGGACGCTGGGAATCTCCCCCGCCGCCTTCGGGCTCTCCCGCACCACCGGGCTCGCCGTCCTCGAGGCCTCCACGGGATTGCGGCTGGGGGCCGGGACCCTCCTCTGGAACCGGCTCTCCGCCTCCCGCCGCCTGGGGGACCGGAACGCCAACGCGATTCTCGACGACGAGCTCCGCCTGGTCCACCGCTTCGGGGGGCGCCCGCCCCAGACCCTGGTGGCACGGCTGGCCCTGGACCGGGGGTGGGACCTGGACCGGGACGTGCAGTTCTTCGCCGACGGGCTCACCGGACTCCGCGGCTACACCCTCCGCCAGTACGAGGGGAACAAGAGCGTGATCCTGAACCTGGAGCACCGGGTGTTCGCGGGGCGGGAGCTGTTCCAGTTCCTGGCCCCGGGGGCGGCGGTGTTCTTCGACGCCGGGGCGGCGGCGCCCGAGGGGGCGCCGCTGGGGTTGCCGGGCGTGCACAGCGACGTGGGGGCGGGGCTCCGGCTCGCCCTTCCCCGGGCCTCGGTGCACGATCTCTTCCGCCTGGACGTGGCCTGGCCGCTCCGGCCCGACCGCGACGGGCGGCGGGACCTGCTCATTTCCTTCTCCAGTTCCCAGGCCTTCTGACCCGGGACCGGGCGCCGGCGGAGAGGCGCGGCCGGACCGGGGTACGCTGCCGCCTGTGGTATACTTCGCGCGCCCCTCCAAACCCTCCCCTCAGCTGAGGCCAAGACACCCATGAAACGGATGCTCATCGGGGCTCTCTGCCTGGCCTTCGTGGCCGGCTGCGGCACCGCCAAGACCAAGACGGAGACCAACAGCGTGCAACCACTCGGATCGGGAATCGAAGTCGCCAACATGGACACCACCGTGCGTCCCCAGGACGACTTCTACCGCTACGTCAACGGGACCTGGCTCGACAAGACCGAGATCCCCGCCGACAAGGCGAGCTACGGCGCCTTCCATCTGCTCTACGACCGGGCCCAGGAGAACCTCCGGGACATCATCACCGAGGCCGCGGCCTCGGAGGAGAAAACCCCCGGCTCCGACGTCCAGAAGGTGGGCGACTTCTACGCCAGCTTCATGGACACCGCCCGGATCGAACGGCTCGGCATCTCGCCCATCTCCTGGGAGCTGGCCGGGATCAACGCGATCTCGAACCGGGAGGAGCTCGCCCGGAGCATGGCCCACCTCATGCGGATCGGCGTGGATCTCCCGGTGGGCGGCCGGATCGACCAGGACGCCAAGCAGTCCGACCGCTACATCGTCTACATCGGACAGTCTGGGATCGGGCTGCCGGACCGGGACTACTACCTGAAGGACGACGACACCTTCGTCCAGATCCGCAAGGCCTATCGCGACCACATCGCGGCCATGCTGGAGCTGGCCCGGGACGGCCAGGCGACGGACGGCGCCGACCCGGAGGCGCAGGCGGACCGGATCCTGGCCCTGGAGACGGAGCTGGCCAGGGTCCAGTGGACCCGGGTCCAGAACCGGGACGACGAGGCCACCTACAACAAGATGACCCCGGCCGAGATCAAGAAGCTGGCCCCGGCCTTCGACTGGGACCTCTTCTTCTCGGAGACCGGAGCCGGCGGGGAGAAGGAGTTCATCGTCCGTCAGCCCAGCTACTTCGAGGGGATGAGCGGGATCCTGGACGCCACCCCGATCGAGACCTGGAAGGCCTACCTGACCTTCCACACCCTGACCTCCTTCGCCGGGTACCTGAGCTCCCCCATCGTGGACGAGCAGTTCGATTTCTACGGCCGCAAGCTGCGCGGGGTGGCCGAGAACCGGCCCCGTTGGAAGCGCGGGGTCTCGGCCACCGAGGGCGCCCTGGGCGAGATCCTGGGCCGGCTCTACGTGAAGAAGCACTTCCCTCCGGAGGCCAAGGCCCGGATGCTGGAGCTGGTGGGGAACCTCCAGAAGGCCATGGACCGGAGCCTGGACGACCTGGAGTGGATGAGCCCGGAGACCCGGGCCGCGGGCAAGGCCAAGCTGGCCGCCTTCAGGGCCAAGATCGGCTACCCGGACAAGTGGAAGGACTACTCGGCGCTCACCGTGTCCGCCGACGACCTGGTCGGAAACGTGATCCGCTCCCGCAAGGTGGAGTACGACCGGGAGCTGGACAAGCTGGGGAAGCCCATCGACCGGGACGAGTGGTTCATGTATCCCCAGAGCGTGAACGCCTACTACAACCCGACCATGAACGAGGTCGTGTTCCCGGCCGCCATCCTCCAGCCGCCGTTCTTCGACATGAACGCGGACGACGCGGTGAACTACGGGGGGATCGGGGCGGTGATCGGGCACGAGATCGGGCACGGCTTCGACGACCAGGGCCGGAAGTACGACGCCACCGGGAACCTCAACGACTGGTGGACCGAGGCCGACGCGGCCGAGTACGCCAAGCGGACCGCTCTCCTGGTCAAGCAGTACTCGGCCTACCCCGGGGTGGGCGACATCAACGTGAACGGCGAGCTGACCCTGGGCGAGAACATCGGCGACCTGGGCGGGCTCACCATGGCCTACCGCGCCTACCACATCGCCCTGAACGGCAAGGAGGCCCCGGTCCTGGACGGGTTCACCGGGGACCAGCGCTTCTTCATGGGCTGGGCCCAGGTCTGGCGGAGCCTGTACAAGGACGAGGTGCTGCGGGAGCAGATCCTCTCCGACCCCCACTCCCCCGGCCGGTGGCGGGTGATCGGCCCCATGTCCGACATGCCCGAGTTCTACGCCGCCTGGGGCGTGAAGGAAGGCGACAAGATGTGGCGGCCCGACTCGGAGCGGGTGGCCATCTGGTAGCGGCGGACTGAGTTTCCGGGGCGCGGCTCCCGCCCGGCCCGGATCGGCGGATCGATACGACGGGGCGTCCGGCGGTGGCCGGGCGCCCCGTCGGTTTGGGGTCCGGCGCGCCTCAGGGCGAGGCGGGAGGACGGGACCCGCCGCCGAAGGCACTCTTCAGCCGGGACCAGCTGACCGGTCGGGTGGGCACCGCCGCCGGGAGCACCGCGATGCCTCCCGCGCCCGCGGTCAGTCCCAGCGAACCGACCGAGGTGGCCTGAAGGAGGGCCAGGTCCGTGCGGATCAGGTTGCCGCCGGCGATGCTGTAGATCTCGTTCGAGGACGGATCGAAGGCGCAGTTGGCGTTCTGCGAGGCCGGGCCGGTCGGCGTCCCGATGGCGGTGGTGGTCCCATCTGTCACGTCGATCGAGTACAGGACCGAGCTCTGGAAGGCATAGAAGGTGCCGCCGGGAGTGACGGTGAGACCGACGAACCCTGGCGAAAGGGCGGAGGTGATCAGGGTGGTGGCGCCGGTGGCGGGGTCGGCTCGAAAGAGATTACTCCCGTTCACGATGTACAGGTCCTGCCCGGTGGGATCGAACTCGGCCCCGAAGCCGCCCAGGTACCGGTCGAGCTGGACCTCCAGCGTGGCCGCTCCGGTCACCACGTTGATGCTGTAGATCCCGGTGGTGGTGCCCGAATCGGAGAGGAGAGCCCACAAGGTCCCGTCGGGCTTGGTCATGAGCCCGGCCCCGCTCACCGTCACCCCGAGCGGACCGACCTCGGCGGCCGCTCCGGTATTCCTGTCCACCTCGATCAGCCGGTCCCGCGGATTGTCCACCGCGTAGATGGTCTGGGCGGGCGCGCTCCGCGCGAAGGCGGCGAGCAGGACGAGGGGGACGACCCAGCCCAAGATGGCGCGGGATCGTAACCGGGGACGGAGTGTCGACGAGAGCATGGGGTTCTCCTTCCGGGGGGAGGGTGAGGGCACGGACATGGCCTCGACGGGGAAAGTCGGGGCCGGGGGCGGCGATGCCGGCTGGCGTCTTCTCCCGGAAAGGTGTCCTCGGATTGGCGAAACCGGAGTTTCGTTGTCGCCTACTTGATCTCTTAACAAAAATAAAGTCTGACCGTCAACCCGGGCCCGGCGCGCCGGTAATGCGCGCACCGGAAAAGAGGGGCGGGAAGCAGGCTTCCGCCATTCCCGTGCCGGCGCAAAGGCCCATGCCGGCACATGGGGCTTGATAGAATGCAGCGGCAACGCGTCACCTCACCGGAGGGGGGCGCGGTGCGATCGCGAAGTCGGCTCTTCCCTACCGGATTGCGGAGAATCGGACACGAACGGCATGGGCAAGTCCGAAGACGGCGGGATGGGGTACTGGGAGGCCGCCTCCATCGGGGTCGGCGGCATGGTGGGGGGCGGGATCTTCGCCGTCCTCGGCCTTTCCGTGAACCTGACCCACGGCGGCGCCCCGGTGGCCTTCCTCCTCGCCGGGGTGGTGGCCGTGGTCACCTCCTACTCCTATACCCGGCTCTCGGTAGCCTTCCCCAGCGCCGGAGGCACCGTCTCGTTCCTGGACCGCGCCTTCGGACCCGGCCTCCTGACCGGGAGCTCGAACGTGCTCCTCTGGATCAGCTACGTGGTCATGCTCTCCCTCTACGCCTATGCCTTCGGGAGCTACGGGGCCTCGCTCTTCCCCCACGGCTCGCAGACGGTATGGCGGCACGTCCTGACCACGGCCAGCGTGGCCGGCATCACCGGGCTGAACCTCCTCAGCGCCCGGCTGATCGGGAAGGCGGAGGACTGGATCGTGGGCATCAAGCTCACCATCCTCCTCGTCTTCGTGGCGGTGGGGATCTGGGGGATCGACGGCTCCCGGCTGGCGCCGTCCACCTGGGCCTCGCCCCTCGATCTCGTCGCGGGGGGGATGATCATCTTCCTCGCCTACGAGGGGTTCGAGCTCATCGCCAACACCGCCGAGGACGTCCGGGATCCGGCCCGGACCCTTCCCCGGGCCTTCTACTCAAGCGTGGGGTTCGTGATCGCCCTCTACGTGCTGGTGGCGGTGGTCGCGGTGGGGTCGCTTCCGGTGGCCAAGCTGGTCCACGCCGAGGACTACGCCCTGGCCGAGGCCGCCCGCCCCTTCCTGGGGCAGTTCGGGTTCCTCCTCATCGCGGTGGCGGCCATGCTCTCCACCGCCTCCGCCATCAACGCCACCGTCTACGGCGCGGCCCGGCTGAGCTACGTCATCGCCAAGGACGGCGAGCTGCCCCGTGCCCTGGAACGCAAGGTCTGGAGCGAGCCGATCGAGGGGCTTCTCATCACCTCGGGGGCGACCCTGCTGATCGCCAACCTGATCGACCTCTCCAGCCTCTCGACCATGGGGAGCGCCGGGTTCCTGTTGATCTTCGCGGCGGTGAACGCCGCCAACGCAAAGCTGGCCGGAGAGACGGGGAGCCGGAAGTGGATCTCCGGCCTCGGAGGCGGCCTCTGCCTGGCCGCCCTGGGAGCCCTCCTCTGGCAGACGGCGGCCACGGCCCCCGGCCACCTCCTCATCCTCCTGGTCATGGCCGGAACGGCCTTCCTCATCGAGCTGACCTACCGCATGGCCACCGGCCGCCGGATCCGTCTCCCGAGGCCCCGGCGGAGACGGCGCCAGGAGTCCTGACCGGTCCGGCGCAGGCGTCGGCGATCGGGGGAAATGGAGCGGGCACCTGCACCCGCGGACCGGCTCAGGCCTGGGCGGAGAGGGGCGGGTCGTCCCCGGTCCAGCGGCATCCCGGGCCGGGCGGGACGGTGGCGTCCTCCGGGACCGAACCCGGCCGGCCCGCCGCTTCCCGCGGCTCCTCGGGGTACGGGTCGAGGCCGCAGACCACTCCGGGGAGGGTGAACACGGCCATGCGGTCCGGGACCTTCTGCAGCACGTCCACGGTGAGGTCCAGGGACGGCGCTCCCGCATAGGCCCCGGCCAGGGCCGACGCCTCCCGCTGCGAACCCACCTCGTCGGCCAGCCGCCGGAAGGCGGGCAGGGCCGCGAATCCGGCCGCGCGGTAGGCCTGCCAGAGAGCGTCCACCCTCCCGAGGACGATGCGGGTATCCCACAGCGCGCCGGTCCGGCCGGACGGGACGCGCGGGAAGCGGCCCGGCCTTTCCAGGAACGCCCGGACGGTGGAGACCCTCGTGGAGGCGGATCCGCCGAGCTCGCCTCCGGGGACGATCCATCCGAGGCCGTGGACGTCGCCGTGGGCGCGCGTCCCCCCGACCAGGATCCGGCCGGGATGCCTGCGGACCATGTCCGCCGCCGCTCGCAGCAGATCGACGGCGTGGCCCTCGGGGCGGACGAAGTAGTGGGAGGGTAAGACGGCGACGGTGGCCGAGGGCGCCAGCGCCCGGAGGTAGGCCAGGGCGGCCAGGACCTGGAGTCCGGTGCCGCCGGGGCGGGGCTCGATCACCAGGTGGCCCAGCTGCCGCCCGTCCAGCCCGGTGAGAACTTCCTGGAGCCGGGGTCTCGCCAGCACCGTGATCCGGTGTTCCGGGCCGGCCAGGAGGTCGGCCAGATCCACCGTGTGCCGGAATGAACCCGGGAGTCCACCGGGACGGCGAAGCAATCCGGGATCGGCCCGGTGGAAGCGGGGTGGGAGCGCGGGGCGCCTCGAGGTCCCCCCGCCGCCGGCGAGGATGACCGACCAGATCGTCTCCGGGCCCGGGAACCGGTACGCCACTGCAAACTCCTTTTGATGTCCGTCCCGCCGCCGGCCCTCATCCTGCGGACCGCTCTGGTCCAGCCCCGTGGGCGGAAGGGGAGGCCGCCACCCCTTCGCCCCCGGGCCGATGAGATCTTGTCAAATGATTGTCTAGATTTTCGACCAACCGATTGCCGGCACGGACCGGGTGATCCGGCCGGCCAACTCCCGATGGCCGTCAGGGCGGAGGAGCGAACCTCCGATCCCGTTCCGCCTGTCGGGGCGGCCTGACGGGGACCCTACTCCGGACTGAGGACACGGAGAATCAGCGGGACCCCGCAACTTGGGTCGGGGTTATCCAGGAGGTGCTAGGAGCGCGCCCTAGCGGGGCGGTTCTGGAGCGGCGGGTCAGCGGCGGCGGGGAGCGTAGGCGCCGTTTCCGCCCCCTTCCTTCACCCGCCGGTAGGCCTCGCGGAAGGGCATGCCGGTCTCGAGCACCAGGCGGTTGGCCCGCTCGGCGGCGAGGAGCGACGGGTCCAGGGCCGCCTCCAGGCGCCCGGGCACGAAGCGCACCCCGGCCAGGGCGTGGGCGAGCATGCGGGCGGTGGCGGCCACCGCGTCCAGGCTCCGGAAGAGCGGCTTCTTGATGAGCTGCAGGTCGCGGTGGTAGCCGGAGGGGAGCTTGGCCGTGATCCCGAGCACCTCGGAGAGCGCGGCCGCCGCCTCCGCGGTCCGGCCCCGGGCCAGCTCGAAGAGGTCCGGGTTCCGCTTCTGGGGGAGCATGGAGGATCCGGTGGTGAAGGCCGCCGGAAGCTCCACGAAGCCGAACTCGGCGGTGGCGAAGAGGCAGAGGTCGGCGGCCAGCCGGCCCAGGTCCTGGGCCAGGAGCGCGGCCTCGAAGAGCGCGCCCGCCTCGGCCTTCCCCCGCGAGAGCTGGACCGCGGTGACCGGCTCGTGCACCTCGGCGAAGCCCAGCTCCCGCCGGGTGTGCTCGCGGTCCAGGGCCACCGCCGGGGCGCCGTAGCCCGCGGCCGAGCCCAGGGGGTTCCGGTCGGCGCGGCGCCGGGCGGCGCGGAGCCCCTCGGCGTCGTCCCGGAGCTCGGCCGCGAACCCCCCCGCCCAGAGCGCGACCGTGGTCGGCATGGCCCGCTGCAGGTGCGTGTAGCCGGGCATGGCCAGCTTCCCCTGCTCCGCGGCCAGGGCGTCCAGGGCCGCGGCCGCGGACTCGGCGTCCCCGGCCAGCGCGGCCAGCGCGTCCTTGAGCCAGAGCCGGAGGGCGGCCAGGACCTGGTCGTTCCGCGAGCGCCCCAGGTGGATCCGCCGCCCGGCCTCGCCCACCCGTTCCACCAGCCGGTTCTCGAGCGCGGTGTGGGCGTCCTCCTCCTCCAGGGAGACCCGCCACTCGCCCCGGGCGTGGGCCTCCCCCACCGCGGCCAGCGCCTCGTCCAGGCTCCGGAGGTCCTCCGCGGAGAGGAGCCCTCCCGCGTGCAGCATGCGGGCGTGTGCCGCCGAGGCAGTCACGTCGTAGGCCACCAGCCGGTCGTCGAGGGCGTGATCCTCCCCCGCGGTATAGGTGAGCACCTGCCGGTCCAGGGGTTCCCCCCGGTCCCAGAGACGGCTCATGACGCCGCTCCTTCCCGGGCCGGCGAACGGTCCGCCGCCGCGCCCGCACTGGTGGACATCGCCGCCCCCCAGGCCGTGACCAGGGCCTGGTAGAACCGCGCGCCGTCCAGGATTTCCTCCTCGAGCACGAACTCGTCCGGGGTATGGGAGCGTTCGGTCCGCCCCGGGCCGGCCTTGATCCCGGGAACGCCGGGGAAGCAGACCCAGTCGGAAAGCCCGCGCGACCCGGTCAGCCGCGCCCCCGGCCAGGCCGTCCGCGCGGCGGCGACCAGGGGATCCCCGGGGTCCACCGCCACCGGCCGCAACCGGTCGCTGAGCACGGTCAGCTCGCCTTCCACCGCCTCCCGGATCCGGGCCGCCACCGCCTCCGGCCCCGGCTCGGGATTGAGGCGCACGTCCAGGACGCAGCTCGCCTCCTCCGGCACCACGTTCCGGGCCGAGCCGGCCCGCAGGACCGTGGGTTCCACCGTGACCGGGCCCAGCTCGGGGTGCGGCGGCCCGAGATCCAGCGCCGCCACCGCGGCCAGGTCCCGGGCGAGGAGACGATGGGGTTCGCCACCCCCAGCGCCCGGGCGTGGGCGGCGTGGGCGCCGGGGCCTCGGGCGACGAGCGAGAGGACCATCAATCCCTTCTGCGCCACCGCCAGGTCGCCGCCGGTCGGCTCCCCGATCACCACCGCGGCCGGGGAGAGCCCCTGCGCGGCGAACTCCGCCGCCAGCACCTCGGAACCGCGGCACCCGGTTTCCTCCCGGTCGGCCAGGGCCAGCACCAGCGTGCAGCCGCGCGGCCCCCCGCCGGCCATGAGGCGCAGGAAGGCCGCGGTCATGGCCGCCACCGAGGCCTTGGCGTCGTTGCTCCCCAGCCCGTACACCCGGCCGTCCTCGACCGCGGCCGCGAAGGGATCCCGGGTCCAGGCCGGACCGGCGGGGACGGTGTCCAGATGGGTGTCCAGCACCAGCACCGGGCCGTCCCCGGCCACCGCGTACACGGCGTTCCCCACCCGGAACGGCTCCGCTCCGCCCGCGGCCAGGACGCCGGCCATGAGCCCGGCCGCCGCCGACTCCTCTCCGGAGACCGACGGGGTGGCCACCAGGCGGCGATGGAGGGCCAGGAGTCCGGCGTCGGTCACGCGCCCGACTCCACCGCCGGGTCCGGGGCCGCGCCGCTCCCCTCCGAGGCCCCCAGCTCGGCCAGGCTCCGCACCAGCAGGGTGCCCGACCCCTCGTTGGTGAAGATCTCGATCAGGAGGCTCCCGGGCTGGCGCCCGCCCACCAGGTGCACCCGCTTCACCCCGGACTCCAGCGCCCGCCGCGCGGCGGCGAGCTTGGGGAGCATGCCCCCGTCCACCACTCCCCGCACCTCCAGCCCCACCAGGCAATCCAGGTCGAGCACGCTCAGGAGCGAGGCGGGGTCGTTCCTGTCCTCCAGGAGCCCCGGGGTCTCGGTGAGGAAGATGAGCTTCTCCGCCCCCAGGGCCCGGGCCACCTCGGCGGCCACGGTGTCCGCGTTCACGTTCAGCACCCGGCCGGTCTCGTCCGCGGCCAGGCAGCTCACCACCGGCACGAAGCCGGCGTCCAGCAGCCGGTTCAGCACCCCGGCGTCCACCGCCTCCACGTCGCCCACCTCCCCGAAGTTCACCGTGGTGGCCTCGCGGCCCGCGCCCACCGTGACCGGGGGGCGCACCCGGGCCTTGATGAGCCCGCCGTCCACCCCGGACACCCCCACCGCCTGCAGCCCCTCGGCCCGGCAGGCGGCGAGGATGGCCGTGTTCACGGTGCCGTTCAGGGTCATCACCGCCGCTTCCAGGGTGGCGGGATCGGTGACCCGCCGCCCCTCGACCTGGTTCACGGCCAGGCCCAGCCGGGCGGAGAGCCCGTTCAGCTGCGGCCCGCCTCCGTGCACCACCACCACCCGCATCCCCAGCTCGACCAGGATCGAGACCTGCTCGGCGGTGCGGCGGAGCACGGCGGGATCGGCGGAGAGCGCGCCCCCCAGCTTCACCACGAAGGCCTTGTGCTTGTAGAGCCGCACGTAGGGGAGCGCCCGGGCCAGCGCGGCGGGAATGGCCTCCCGGTCGGCGGCCCCGGTCACGGCCGCGCCTCGGCCAGCATCTCCACCAGGAGCGCCTTCTGGGCGTGGAGCCGGTTCCCGGCCTGCTTCACCACCACGCTCCGGGGGCCGTCCAGCACCTCGTCGGTCACCTTCACGTTCCGCCGCACCGGCAGGCAGTGCATGAAGCGGGCGTCGGGCCGGGCCCCGGCGAACCAGGAGCCGGCCACGCACCAGTCGCGGTATTCGGCCCGGAGCGGGGCCTCCTCCTCCGGCCGGCCGTAGTGCTGCGGCGCGGCCCAGGACTTGGCGTAGAGGACGTGGGCTCCCTCCATGGCCGCCTTGCGGTCCGCGGTCTGGGTGACCGAGCCGCCGGAGCGGGCGGCCAGGGCCTCGGCGCGGCGCATGATGGGATCCGGGAGGGCGTAGCCCTCGGGCCGCAGCACCGTCACCTCCATCCCCCGCCGCGCGGCCATGGTCAGCGCCGAGGCGGGCACCGCGTAGGGGAGCGGCTTGGGGTGATAGGCCCAGGAGAGCACGAACCGGCCCCCCTTCCGGGGGACCTTGAAGTCCTCCAGGGTCTTCCAGTCGGCCAGGGCCTGGCAGGGGTGGGAGACCGCCGACTCCAGGTTCACGAAGGGGACCGGGGAGAGCTCGGCCATCTTGCGGATCACCCCGTCGGCCAGGTCCTCGTCCAGGTCGCGCCCGGCGGCGAAGCAGCGCACCCCGAGGGCGGTGGCGTACTGGGCCAGGACCGGGATCGCCTCCCGCACGTGCTCCACCGCGTCGCCGTCCATCACCGTCCCGTCGGCCATCTCCAGCTTCCAGGAGCTCTGGCCGGGGGTGATGACGAAGCTCGAGCCGCCGAGCTGGGACACCCCCGCCTCCATGGAGGCCAGGGTGCGCAGCGACGGGTTCATGAACAGGAGCCCCACGGTATGGCCCTGGAGGGCGGCGTTGACCGGCTGCTCCTCCAGCTTCTTGGCCCGGGCCAGGACCGCCTCCAGGCGGTCGTCGGAAAGGTCGTCCAGATCCAGGAAACGCATGTCAGATCTCCGCGAGGGCGCGCACGAGCTCGTCCACGTGCGCGTCCTCGAGAACGAGAGGGGGAAGGAGCCGGACGACATGGGGGTCGGCGCTTCCGCCGGCCAGGATGCCTTTCGTCCGGAGGGCGGCCGCCACCTCGGTCGCGGGCGGACCGGTGCGGAGGCCGAGGAGAAAACCCAGTCCCTGGACCGCGGTCACCGGGCCGGTCACGCACTCGGCCCGGAGCCGGGCCGAGAGCCGCCGCACCCGGGGGAGGAGCTGCTCCTCCCCGATGACCGCGATCACGGTCTCGATCAGGGCCGCGGCCAGGGGGCCGCCGCCGAAGGTGGTGCCGAGGGCGCCCCGGGGCACCGACGCCGCCAGCGCGTCGGACACCAGCACCGCGCCGGCGGGAAAGCCCCCGGCCAGGCCCTTGGCCGTGGTGAGGAGGTCCGGGGTGACGCCGTAGGCCTGGGCGGCGAAGGGCTCGCCGCTCCGTCCCATGCCGCACTGCACCTCGTCGAAGACGAGGCACGCGCCCCGGGCGGCGGTGGCGGCGCGGGCGGCGCGCAGGAAGTCCGCGGGCAGGGCCCGGGCCCCGGCCATCCCCTGCACCGGCTCCAGGATCACCGCCGCGGTGTCGGCGGTGACCGCCCGCTCCAGGGCGGCGGCGTCGCCGGCCGGCACCATTGTCACGGGAAAGGGACGGTCCGGGAACGCGTACCACCGCTCGTGGCCCTGGGTGACCGCGGCCGCGGCGGCGGTGCGGCCATGGAAGGCCCCCTCCACCGCCACCACCCCGCTCCGGCCGGTGGCCAGGAAGGCGATCCGGAGGGCGTTCTCGTTGGCCTCGGCGCCGGAGTTGACCAGGAAGACCCGGGTGAGCCCCTCGGGGCCGAAGTCCACCAGAGCCCGCGCCGCTCGCTCCCGCCCGGCCAGGGGCACCACGTTGCTCTGGAAGAAGAGCGTTCCCGCCTGGGCGGCCAGGGCCGCGGTGAGCCGCGGGTGGCCGTAGCCCAGGAGCGCCACCGCGTGGCCGCCGTAGAAGTCCAGGTACCGCTGGCCGCCGGCGGTGAAGAGCTCCACCCCCCGGCCGCGGGCCGGCTCCAGGGGAAGCTGGGCGTAGACGTCGAGGAGGGCGGAGGCGGCCGCCTTGGCCACGGGCGCGCTCATCTCAGAACACCCCCAGCCCGGGGAGGCGCAGCCCGGCCTCCTCGGGGAGGCCGAAGAGCCGGTTCATCCACTGCACCCCGCCTCCGGCCGCGCCCTTGACCAGGTTGTCGAGCACCGAGGTCACCACCGCGGTCCGCCCCCGGACCGCCACCCCCAGCCGGCAGCGGTTGGTGCCCACCACCTCGTTCAGCCGCGCCGGCGCGGTGCCCGCGCTCACGAAGGGACTCGCGGCGTAGAAGGCGTCCACCGCCGCGGCCAGCCCGGCGGCCTCGGCGGGCTCCCGCAGGGTCACCCGCACGGTGGCGTGGATCCCCCGCACGAAGGGGCCGGAGTGGGGCACGAACTCCACCTCGGGCCCGGCGCCGGCGGTTCCGGCGGCCAGGAGCATCCGCATCTCCGGCTCGTGCCGGTGAGCCAGGGGCGCGTAGGCGTGGAAGGCGCTCCGCCGCTCCGGGTGGTGGGTGCCCGCCCCCGGCGCGCGCCCGCTCCCCGAGCTGCCGGTCACCGCGGAGACGAACACCGGGCTCTCGGCCAGGCCCAGCTTGAACAAGGGGAACGCGGCCAGCACCGCGGCGGTGGTGAAGCACCCGGGATGGGCGGCGTGGCGCGGCGCCGGGCCGCGGTGGTGCTCGGGCACCGCGCACACGAACTCTCCCAGCCTCTCCGGGGCCGGATGCTCCGCCCCGTAGACGGCCCGGTAGCCGGCGGCGTCGCCGAAGCGGAAGTCCGCGGACAGGTCCACCACGTGGAGATCGCTCCCCGAGGCCTCGGCGGCGGCGAGCACCGGGGCCAGGGCCGCGGGCCGAGGACCGATGGGGGAGCGCGGAGAACAGGGCCACCGGACCCGGTCCGCCCACCGCCTCCATCGCCGCCTCGGGAGGGGCGAACACCAGGGCGTCCGGGAAGGCAGCCGGCCAGGTGGGGAAACGCGCCCGCCACCGGCTCTCCCGACCGCCCCCCCGAGGCCACCACCGCGGGCCGGAAGACGGGATGCCCGGCCAGGATCCGGAGCAGCTCCCCGGCCACGTAGCCGGAGCCGCCCAGGATCACCGCGGGCACGGTTCCCACCGCGGGCAGGGTGGCGGACGCCGCCGCTGCGGCCGCGGCCTCAGACACCGGCCCGCTCCCGGACCGCGGGGCCGAGCTTCTCGAGCACCGCCCCGGCCAGGCGCGGGGCGTCGGTGCGGGCGTTGATGCCGGGGGCGCCGGTCTCGCGCTCCACCAGCTTCACCCCGGCCGCGTTGTCGGTGGCCGGTCCGGTCACGAAGTCGGCCCGCAGGCCGTGGCGCTCGCGCAGGAGCCGGGCTCCGCCCCAGGCCCCCACCGGGTCGTTGGCGGCCAGGACCACGCAGTCCAGGCTCTCGCGGATGGCCGGGTCGTCCAGGATGGCGTCCACCCCGTAGAGCCCCAGGAGCCCGTCCCCCAGCTCCAGCACGATCACGTCCGGGCCCTCGGCGGCGAGCTGGGTAAGGAGCGCCCGGGCCACTCCGGGGGCGGACCCGGCGGTGGTGGTCACCACCCCGAAGTCGGTGAAGATGACCGTGCGCGCCGCTCCCGCGTCCTCCATGGCCAGGACGTCGCGGCGGAGCGAGACCCCGGTGGCCTTGCCCGCGGTCACGGTGAAGCCGTGGTGGGTGAACTGCTGGATGAGGGAGCAGGCGGCCTGGGTCTTCCCCGCGTTCATGCAGGTCCCCACCACCGCCACCACCGGCACCCCGCGCACGTCCAGTTCACCCCCGGCGGGAAGCGCGCCCTGGGAGATGTGGGCGGGGAGGCCGACCCGCTCGCCCAGGAAGGGGAAGGCCAGGACCTGGCCCAGCACCTCGCACTCGAAGGGGCGTCCCAGGTCCGGGTTGATCCCGTCGCAGACCCCGATCACCCCGCCGATGTTGAGCAGGTTCACGGTGTCGCCGGGGGCCACCGCCGCGGGGACGTAGCCGGAGTAGCCGAAGAGCGCCTTCCGGTGGCCGAGCACGCCGGCCACCACGTCCCCCGGCTTCACCTTGGAGAAGCGCCCGGAGGGAAGCTCGATCTGGTCGTAGGTGCTCTTGGCCGAGAGCACCTTGACCGCCACCACGCCCCCCTCCACCGCGGGGATCTCCGCGCCCAGCCGCACTTCCCGGGAGAGCCGGCAGTTGGCGGTGGCCGAGGCGATCTTGTCCAGCAGCACCCGCCTCACGACGCCGCTCCTTCCCCGGCCCGGGCGTGGAGCATGCCGGGAAGCGCCTGCAGCCGGCTGAACCCGAGGGCGTCGGCCGCCGTCCACTCCCCCGCCGCCTCGCCGTAGACCCCGCGCGAGGCCGCGCGGAGCGAATGGGGCGAGACCACCCCCTCCACGAACAGCGAACCGGGCCGGAGGAGGAGCCGCACCTCCCCGGTCACCCGCTCCTGGGAGCGCAGGAACAGCGCCTCGAGGTCCCGGCAGGCCGGCTCCAGGAACTGCCCCTCGTGGACCAGGTCCCCGTACACCGCCGCCGCCTGGTCCTTGACCCGCTGCTGGCGGCCGGTGAGGGTGAGCTTCTCCAGCTCCCGGTGCGCGGTGAGGATCATCACCGCCGCCGGGGCCTCGAAGGCCACCCGCCCCTTGAGGCCGAAGATGGTGTCGCCGAGGTGGATCCCCCGGCCGATGCCGAAGGCGCCGCCCAGCGCGTTCAGCCGCTCGATGATCTCCACCGGGGGCAGGGCAAGTCCGTCCAGCGCCGCCGGCACCCCCCGGGTGAAGCCCAGCACGTGCCGTTCCGGCTCGCGGGGGGTGTCGAAGGCGCTCCGGGTCAGCACCCAGGCGGACTCGGGCAGGGGTTCGGCGGTGTCCAGGGTCTCGCGGCCGCCGATGGTCGTGCCCCAGAGGCCGCTGTTGACCGAGTAGGCCGAGCGCTCCTCGGGCCAGGCCACCCCGTGGGCGGCCAGGAAAGCGGTCTCCTCGGCCCGGGACACACCCTGGTCCCGGATGGGGGCGAGCACGGTCAGCTCCGGGGCCAGGGTGCGGAGCGCCACCTCGAAGCGGACCTGGTCGTTCCCCGCCGCGGTGCAGCCGTGGGCCACCGCCCCCGCGCCCACCGAGCGGGCGGTCTCGGCGGTGATGCGGGCCTGGAGCCCCCGCTCCGAGCCCACGCAGAGGGGATAGAGATGTCCGCGGAGTACGTTCCCCAGGATCAGGAAGCGCAGGACCTCGTCGAAGAAGGCCTCCCGGGCGTCCACCAGCAGGTGCCGCGCCGCCCCCAGCTCCCGGGAGCGGCTGGCCAGGGCGGCCCGGGCCGCGTCGTCCAGGCCCCCGGTATCCACGGTGACCGTCACCACCTCCGCCCCCAGCCGCTCCTTGAGCCAGGGCACGCAGTAGGAGGTGTCGAGCCCGCCGCTGAAGGCGAGCACCACCCGGGTCGCGGCCGGAGCCGCGGCGGGGCCGCCGGCGACCACGCCCGGGGCCGCGGCGGGGCCTCCGGCAGCGGCCGGGGCCAGGGAATCGGAAAGCGAATCAGCCACGTGAGATCTCCCGCGCGAGGTCCCGGAGCCGGGCCTCCACCCGCGCCTGATGGTTGCGTCCGGCGGTGGCCACAAAGAGGGCGTCGTCGCCCGCCACCGTGCCCACCACCTCGGGCCAGCCGGCCCGGTCCACGGCCAGGGCCACCGAGGAGGCCGCCCCCGGGGTGGACTTGACCACGAGCAGGTAGGGTCCGGCCGCCGACCAGCCGAGGAGGAACCCGGCCAGATCGACCAGCCCCGGCGGCGGAGGCTCCACCGCCAACGCCTCCGGGTCCACGTACCGCCCCTCCACCTTGGCCACCCCCATCTCGGCCAGGTCCCGGGACACGCTGGACTGGGTGACCCGGAAGCCCCGCTTCCGCAGCTCCTTCTGGAGCGCGGCCTGGCTTCCCACCTCCCGCTCGGCCAGGATCTTCCGGATGGCCTCCCAGCGCTCCTCCCAGTTCCCTCTGGCGTCCGGCATCGGCACCTCCCTGGATGCGGCCCCCCGGGGGCCTCGGCAAACAATGCGCAAAAAGATACTTTTATGCGCATCTTCATGCAAGCGAAATCGACCGGAGAGCTCGCTTTTTCCCGGCTCCCTGACCGCCCCCCCGAGGCCGGCCGGGACCGGATCCGGAGGCCTCGGGCCGGCGGACGGGGGCGCCCGGGGACCGGTCCGGCGGGGTGTATTCACGGGAGAGGGCGGCCGTCTATGATCTTCGGAACGTCGGGCCACCCCCGGGCTCGCCGGCGGCCGCCGGCGGCCTCCCCGCCCGCCCTCGCACCAAGGAGAGCCCTCGGCATGAAACGTCTCCCGGCCGCCGCCCTGGCCTTCGCCCTCCTCTTCGCCGCCTTCGCCTTCACCCGTCCCGGCCCCGCCGCCTCCCAGGAGCAGGAGGAGGGGTTCAAGAACCTCAAGGTGTTCCCCCAGGACATCGGCCACGACCAGCTGATCGGGGCCATGCGCTCCTTCTCCAACGCCCTGGGCGTGGGCTGCGACTACTGCCACGTGGAGACCGAGAAGGACGGTCGCCGCGAGCACGACTTCGCCTCCGACGAGAAGGCCACCAAGCGGACCGCCCGGGACATGCTGCGCATGGTGGGCGATATCAACGGCCAGTACCTGAAGGGGGTGGACGTTCCCGAGGCCGACCGGGTGCAGGTGCGGTGCGTGACCTGCCACCGGGGCCTGGCCGTCCCGCGCCAGATCGAGGACGTGGTGGCCGACTCCCTGGCCGCCGGAGGCCTGGAGAAGGCGGTGGCCACCTACAAGGACCTCCACGAGAAGTACTACGGCTCGGGGAGCTACGACTTCACCGCCGACCCCCTGAACGCCCTCGCCGACCGGCTGGCCGGGGGGAAGGAGTACGCGAACGCCCTGGGCATCCTGGCCGTGAACCAGGAGAACCACCCGGATTCGCCGGGGGTGCACCTCATGTACGCCCGGGTCTACGCGGGAATGGGCGAGAAGGACAAGGCGGTGGCGGCGGTGAAGGAGGCGCTGGAGCTCGATCCGGAGAACTTCCGGGCCCGGCGGTTCCTGGAGCAGCTCCAGAAGGAGGACTGAGCCGGAGGGCCGGTCGGGCCGCGGGGAGCGGCCCGCGGGCTCAGACCGGGCGGCGGAGGGGATGCGGAGGCGAGACCCCCGCGTCCCCTTCGGCGTCCGGACCCGGTCCCTCCCGGCGGAAGCGCCCGGGGGCGGGCGGGAACACCCGGTCCGCGTCCCCGGCCGCGGTGCTGCGCCGGACCAGGTACAGCGGCCGCTCCTTCACCTGCTGGAAGATGCGCCCCACGTACTCCCCCAGGACCCCCAGGAAGAAGAGCTGCACCCCGCCGATGAGGAGCACCGCGCCCAGGATGGAGGTCCAGCCGGGCACGGTGGCCGACGGGCGCACCAGGTGGGTCACCACCGCGTAGACCAGATAGGCGGCGGACAGCACCGAGGTCACGAAGCCGGCCACCACGGCCGCCCGGAGCGGCAGGGTGGTGAAGGAGAACACCCCGTCCAGGGCCAGGCGGATCATGCGGGGGGCGTCGTACTTGGACCGCCCGGCCACCCGCTCCCCCACCTCGAAGGGGACGGTGGCCCGGCGGAAGCCGGACCACACCACCAGCCCCCGCAGGAGCCGGTGGGTCTCCCGGCAGTCGGTGAAGGCGTCCACCACCCGCCGGTCCAGGAGCCGGAAGTCCGAGGCCCCGGGACGGATGTCCATGCGGGAGAGCCGGGCCAGCACGCGGTAGAACCCGGCCGAGGTGGATCGCTTGAGGAACCCGGCCCGGCCCCGGTCCCGGCGCTCGGTAAGTACCACGTCGGCCCCGTCCCGCCAGGCCGCAACCAGCTCCGGGATCAGCTCCGGGGGATGCTGGAGGTCGCTGTCCAGGGTCACCACCGCCCGGCCCCGGGCCAGATCCAGCCCGGCGGTGAGGGCGGCCTGGTGGCCGAAGTTCCGCGAGAGCTGGAGTCCCCGGACCTCCGGACGCCGCGCCGCCCACTCCTCGATCACCGCGAAGGTCCGGTCCCGGGAGCCGTCGTCGACCAGGATCACCTCGAAGGGCACCATCAGCCCGTCCAGCACCGGGAGCAGGGTCTCCAGGAACCGGGGCAGGGCCGCCTCCTCGTCGTAGCAGGGCGCGACCACGGAGAGGACCGGGGATTCCGGGGACCGGCGAGGGTTCAGGGCCACGGGCATGGTCAGCGCTCCTTCCAGATCTCGATCCAGTCGAAGTCGGCGGTGAGGGTGCCGGGGCCCCCCGGCTCGGCGGCGGTCTGGCGGAAGAGGAGGGCCACCGCGGGGTCGTCGAGGCGGCTGGTAAAGGGGATCTCCGCGGTGCGGAAGGCGCGCATGGGGGTCATGTCCCGGGTGGCCACCGGGGCCACCATGCGGACCGCGGACAGGTCCGCGGTGAGCACGGTGAACTCCAGGGGATGGTCGAAGCGGCCCCGCACCTTGATCCAGTAGTCCTGGCCCGGCTCCGGCTTCCAGGTGAACCCGTAGAGGGGAGTGAACGCGTCGAGGGGGGCGCGGGCCCGGAGCACGTACCCGCCTTCGGCCGCCGGGTCCGGAACCACGGCCAGCCGCACCCCGGGATAGGGACGCGCGGCGGGGAGGATGCCGTCCGAGAAGTCGGTGCGGGCGACCAGGATGTCCAGCGCCGGCCGCGCCCCCTGGGCCCGGTCCCGCACCGCGGCCAGGTCGTTCCGCTCCGCGGCCAGCAGCACCGGCAATCCCTCCCGGCCCCGGGCGGCGGCGCTGTCCACCGCGGCCAGCCGCACCGCGGGATCCGCCGAGGCCAGGTCCCGCCGCCAGTCGTGGGCCGGCGCCGGGGCCCGGGCGGGGAAGGCCAGGATGAGCGCGGCGGCCAGCACGTCCACGGCCAGGGCGCCGGCGGCGGCCAGGCGGAATCCCCGGGTGGGGGGCGCGGTGGCCTCGGGGAGGGCGGGAGCGCGACGGCCGAGGCCCCGGAGCCGGCGGGGGACGATCACCGCGGCGGCGAGGAGCATGGCCGTCCCGAGGAGCAGGGTCCAGGCCACCCCCAGGAAAAGCCGCGGGTGGGTCTGCATGGGAAGGATGGAGAGCCAGAAGGCCAGGAGCCACAGGAGAGGGATCCAGGCCCGGGGGAAGATCCAGAGGCCCAGGACGAGACCGAGCAGGCCGGCCAGGGGGAGCCAGCGCTCGACCCGGCCGGCCAGGGCGTGGCCGCTCCCCGTCCCCCACCGCAGCCGCACCGCATCCCCGGGGACCACCGCGCGGGCGAACCGGGCGAGCACCAGCCGGCGGTGCCAGGAGCGGTGGTCGTCGATGAAGGCCGCGGCCTCGCGCCGGCAGGCGGCGCTGTAGGGGAAGGTCCCGTAGGCCACCGGGTAGCCGCACACCCGGGTCACGTAGTCCACGGTGAAACGGTCGCTGAAGCGGAGCCCGAGGGGGTTCGTCCCCTCCTCGGCCAGCCCGGTCAACCAGGAGTGGCCGCGGCCGCTCGAGGTGGGCGAGACCACCCCCGCCGAGCGGGCGGTGAAGGTCATCCAGGGGGCGAGGACGACCAGCATGGCCGCGGCCGGGATCGCCGCCGCGGCCAGGGCGATGCGCGGGCGCCGCCGCCACAGCACCACCGTGGCCAGGGCCAGGACCACCGGCACCAGCACCGCGGTGGTGCGCACGTACACCGCGACGCCCGCCACCGCCCCCGAGGCGGCCAGCCACCCCGCGGTGCGGAGCGACGCGGCGGGGCCGCGCCGCCACGCCGGGAGGGCAAGGCCGGTGGCGTAGATCACGGCCAGGGCGGGCCAGCCG
This sequence comes from Candidatus Eiseniibacteriota bacterium, assembly GCA_963768615.1. Taxonomy (GTDB): domain Bacteria; phylum Eisenbacteria; class RBG-16-71-46; order JABDJR01; family JABDJR01; genus CAVSKL01. Next base: position 118,651 of record CAVYIE010000002.1, read on the forward strand.
TCCCGGAAGGGCTCGGCCACGGAGTACGCTCCGGGCAGGTAGAGGGCGTAGAGGGCGCACCCGGCCAGGGCCACGGCGCGGTTCCCGGTCACGAAGCGGCCGATGGGATAGAGGAGAAGCAGCGCTCCCAGGTCGAGGAGGATCTGGAGCAGGGCGAGGTCGGCCAGGGAACGCACTCCGGGCACGTGCCGGCCCAGGAACACGAACGCACCCCAGCCGCTCTGGTCGGCCCAGCCCCGCTCGTAGACGGGGCCGCCGCGGACCACCCGGAGCGAGTCGGCCATGCGGTCGAAGCCGGCCAGGGGCCGGGTGAAGGCGCCCGGGCCGTGCAGGAACCGGTCGGCGGCATCCGCGTCGGCGGTGGAGGTGGCGAAGGGATGCCCGTCTTCGAGCGCGCGCGACTGGGCGAGATGGGCGGCGGTGACCCCCCAGTAGAGGGGGTGCCGGGCAAAGTGGTCCCGCTCGGCCCACCGGACGGCGAAGCCGGCGGCCACGATGGCGATCAGGACGAGGGGTACGCCCCAGGTCGCCGCCAGGGAACGGCGCGGGAGGGAGCCGGCGGACTGAACCGGCTCCACGGGCGGACGGACGGACATCCCTCCCTCGGGGAGGAGGAATCGCGGCGCCGCGGGCAGGACGTGGGGGAACGCCCCTTCCGGAGGAACGGCCGGACCGGAGGGGTTCCGGACCTCGCGAGCCTCGATGCCGGGAACGATACTGGACCGTTGATATTGTATCAGGGATCCGTTCGAATTTCAGCCCCGCACATTGCGCCATGCCGGAGCGGTTCCGGAATGGCCCAAGCCCTGCGTGAAGGCGACCGGACGGCGGGGGGCCGTGTCCGGGGCGTACCGCGGCGGCGTGAAGGGCCGCGCCGGTCAGGTGGAGAAGCGGGCGGGCGAGAAGGCGGCACCCTCGGGCGCGTCCACCCCGTCCAGGAGCTGGGCGGCCAAGCGTCCCACCGCGGCGCTGGTGGTCACCCCGTGCCCACCCAACCCCGCCACCCAGAAGAGCCCGCGGCGGCGCGGATCGGGTCCGATCACGAAGCGATGGTCGGGGGTGAAGGTGCGAAGCCCCGCCCAGCCGTGCCGGATGGGGACGTCGGCCAGGGCGGGAAAGTGCCGGGTCAGCTTGGCGGCCAGGTCGTCCAGCACCGAGGGATCGGTGGGGGGTATCCCCGGTTCGGCCGGCGCCTCGTCGCAGGGGCTGAGCAGGAAACCGCCCGACTCGGGGCGGAAGTAGACCTGGAAGGAGGGATCCCAGACCACCGGGAGCGAGGGGTCGGACTGGGGAAGGGGCCCGGTGTCGAACAGGTGGCGCCGGTGGGGCACCATGGGGGCGTCCACGCCGCCCGCCCGGCGGCCCACCTCCCGGGCCCAGGAGCCGGCCGCGTTGACCACCCAGGGGGCCTTCAGGGTCCCGCCGTCGGTCTCCACGCCGGTCACCGACCCGCCGTCGAGGGTGAACTCCCGGACCCGGTGTCCGGTCAGGAGCCGCACGCCGTGCTTCTTCCCCTCCCGGAGATACCCGGCCAGGAGTCCGGCCACGTCGATCACCCCGTCCCGGGGACACCAGAGCGCGGCCTCGAAGACCGACCCGTCCAGCAGGGTCACCTTCCGCCGCGCCGCCTCCGGCGTCCACCAGGCCACCTCCAGCGCGTCCAGCTCCGCCGGCGGCGTGTCCGCGGCCACGCGCTCCAGGGTGGCCCGCTTCCCGGTGAGCAGGGACCCGCAGGGATGGAATCCGACCGGCTCGTCCCAGTCCTCCGGGGTGCGGCGGATGAAGGCGCCGCCTTCCCGGGCCAGGGCGGCCACCTCGGCTCCGGCCACCACCACCCTCAGGATGGCCGCGTTCCGGCCCGAGGAGTGCATGCCCGGCATCTGCTCCTGTTCCAGGATCGCCACCCTGCGGGGGGCGCGGCGGGTGAGCTGATAGGCGGTGGCGGCTCCGGCCAGTCCGCCGCCGATCACGATGACGTCATAGGTGTCCATGATGACCGGTCATTGTAACGGGTCGGGAGCGCGCCGGGCAGCGGCTCCCCTGCCGGGGGACGGTAAGCCGGTCAGCGGCCGCCGCGCGCGGCCCAGTGTCCGGGCCACACCAGCCCGATCCGGAAGAGGTGCATGTCCAGGCCGGGATTGGGAAGGGCGAGGTTGGCGTTGGACATGTGCTGGAAGCGGTACCCCAGCTCCACCCCGGGGCTCACCTCCAGGGAGAAGCCGATCCGGGACATGAACTGGAAGGGGGAGCCGAAGTCGGCCCCCCCGAAGTGGGACCGGGTGAGGAGCGCGGGCCCGAAGCCCAGCTGGACCGCGAAGCCCGCCTCCGGCCGCTCCAGGCTCACCAGGGGCGAGACGGAGAGGAACCCGCCCTCGTCGCCCCAGCCCCGGAGCACGCCGGCGTTTCCCAGGACCGCGGAACGGAGCCTCCAGCCCCCGAACACCGGCCGCCCCCAGGGAAGATCCACCGCGGCCAGCGCGCTTCCCCCGCGGAAGTCGTGGTTGCGGTCGGCCGACATGGCCACGCCCCCTTCCACGCCCAGTTCCAGCGAGGCCCGGGCGGGGACGGCGGCACCCACGGCCAGCACGGCCGCGAGCAGCGCGGGAACGATGGAGCGCGGGGTCAACTCGGAGGCCCTCCTCGGTTGGGGACCGGCCGACGATACCCGATCCTCACCCCCGGGGCCACCCCGCGGCGCCCCGCCCGTCCTCCCGAGGCCTTCCCGCCCGGCCCGAACGCGGAAAGAGCCGGCGCGCCCGCTCCCCGGAACCGCTACAATCCCGGGGCGGTATCCCCATCCGCATCCGCCGGAGCCAGAGATCCATGCCGCATGCCCGCCTCCTCCCCGGCCGGAGCGTGACGCTCCCGGCGATGGCCGCCGTGCTCGTGACCCTGGGAGCCTCGATCCTCCCCGCCCCCGCCCCGGCCACGCCCGGCGGGGACACCCCACCCCCCTTCACCCTCAACGACCCCGACTTCCTGGTCCGGTACGCGGTGACCTACCACTTCCGGCTCGGCCGGCCGGCCTCGGTCCGCGCCGTCCCCGACGGGAGCGCGATCCTCTTCCTCCGCTCCGGCCCCCGGGACTTCGCCCGGGATCTCTACACCCTCGACCCGGCCACCGGCGAGGAGCGCAAGCTGGTCTCGGCCGCCGATCTCCTGGACGACCGGTCGGAGGTCCTGAGCCCGGAGGAGAAGGCGCGCCGGGAGCGCATGCGGCTCACCGCCCGGGGCGTGGCCGGCTACGACCTGTCCCGGGACGGCGCGAGGATCCTGATCCCCCTGGCCGGGAGCCTGTTCGTGGTGGAGCGCGCCGACGGCTCGGTGCGCGAGATCCGGAGCGACGCGGGCTACCCGGTGGACGCCCGCTTCTCCCCCGACGGCGGCAAGGTGGCCTGCGTGCGGAACGACGAGGTCTGGGTGCACGACCTGGACACGGGCCGGGCGACCCGGGTCACCCACGGGGCCGGGAACGGGGTGATCCACGGCCTGGCCGAGTTCGTGGCCCAGGAGGAGATGGACCGCCTGGAGGGATGGTGGTGGGGCCCCGGCTCGGACCGGATCCTGTTCCAGGAGACCCGGACCGCGGGGATGGAGATCCTCCACACCCTCGATCCCCTGCACCCCGAGGCCGGGCCCGGCGCCGCCGCCTGTCCCCGGGCGGGCACGAGGAACGCGTCGGTGGGCCTGGGGATCGCCTCCCTGGACGGCGGCCCGGTGACCTGGGTGCGCTGGGACAGCACCGCCTACGAGTACCTGGCCCGGGTGGACTGGCCCGAGCACGGCCCGCTCACCCTGCTGGTGCAGAACCGGGCCCAGAGCGAGGAGCGGCTCCTGGCCGTGGATCCCGCCGACGGCACCACCCGGACCCTGCTGGTGGAGCGCGACCCGGCCTGGCTGAACCTGGAGCGGCGCATTCCCCACCGTCTTCCCGACGGGGAGCGCTTCCTGTGGGTGAGCGAGCGCTCCGGGTGGCCCACCATGGAGCTCCGCGGGGGCGACGGCGCGCTGATCCGCGAGGTGGCCGGCCGGGAGCTGGGCTTCCAGTCCTTCGCCGGCTACCTGCCCGGGAGCGACGAGGTGCTGGTCAGCGCCTCCACCGATCCCACCCGGTCGGTGATCTACCGGGTGCCCCTGGATCCCGCCGCCGGGGAGCCGGCCGCGCTCTCCCCTTCCGGCGGGGTGTGGTCGGTGGCCACCGAGCATGACGCGGACCTGTTCGTGATCACGGGCGACGGCGCGCAGGGGGACCCGCGGTACGAGGTGTGCCGGCGCGCGGGACCGGTCGGGGTTCCGGTGGCCTCGGTGGCCGAACGCCCGGGGTTCGTGCCCCGCCTGGAGCTCACCACGGTGGGCGAGGCCCCCACCTTCCACGCCGCGGTGGTGCGGCCCCGGAACTTCCAGCCCGGGGAGCGCTACCCGGTGCTGATCTCGGTCTACGGCGGCCCCGGCGCGCAGACGGTGCGGGCCAAGCCGTCGTCGTACCTGCTGGAGCAGTGGATGGCCGACCAGGGCTACGTGGTGGTCTCGGTGGACGGCCGGGGGACCCCGGGCCGGGGCCGGGACTGGGAGCGGGCCACCCGCGGCGATCTCATCTCCCGGCCCATGGAGGACCAGGCCGAGGCGCTCCGGCTCCTGGCCGAGCGCTACCCGGAGATGGACCTGGCGCGGGTGGGCCTCTACGGGTGGTCCTTCGGGGGCTACTTCGCGGCCATGGGGGTGCTGATGCGCCCGGACCTGTTCGGGGCCGGCGCCGCGGTGGCCCCGGTCACCGACTGGCGCGACTACGACACCCACTACACCGAGCGGTTCATGGGGCTCCCGGAGGCGAACCCGGAAGGCTATGCGCGATCGAGCGCGCTCACCTACGCCGCCGGGCTCCGGAAGCCGCTCCTGCTGATCCACGGCACCGACGACGACAACGTGTACTTCCGCCACAGCATGCACCTGGCCGACGCGCTCTTCCGGGCCGGGAGACCCTTCGAGATCCTCCCCCTCTCCGGATTCACCCACATGGTGGCCGACCCGGAGATGACGGTGGGGCTCTACACCCGGATCATGCGCTTCCTGGACGAGAGCCTGAACCACGGGCCGATCCACGGGCCGGGGGGGAGCTAGCACGCTCCGGGGGGGCCACGACCTAGAGCGGGGTCCAGGCTCCCTCCAGCGGTCCCATTCCCTCCCCCAGGTCCACCCGGAAACGGACCGCGGTGGCTCGCGCCGGCCTCCTGACCTTCACCAGGCGGCCGATGCAATGGCCGGGCCGGAGCTCCAGGATACCTCGACCTCCAGGGCACATCAGCGCCCGGGACGTCGACATGAATGTGCCGCGGCCCAGTTGGAACGACTCGGAGATGGACTGGCTGAAGTCTCCGGGCAACTCCACCGGCCGGTAACCGCGGTTCTCGACCAGCACGTAGGCGGAGAGGGTGAGGGAATCCGTGGACGCGATCAGGGTCCGGACGGCCAGGTCCGGAGCTTCCGGTCGGGCGGGAAAGCCTGCGGCGCGGCCTCCGGGGAGCGGCGCGGGCGGCAGGAACAGGACCAGGGCCAGGGACGCGGAAAGGGTGAAGCTGGGTCTCGCCGATCTCATGGGACGGCTCCCTCAAAGCCCGGGGCGGGAGGGATGGCCGCGTCGACCCCGGCGGCCCCGTCAGGCCCTCCTCACCTGAAGTCTAGCCATCGCGGCCGGAAGCGGCCACTCCGGCGCCGTGGGAATCACGCCCGCGAATTCAACCGCCAGATGGCGAAGTTCAGGGCGGCGGCGAAGCCCACCCAGGCCAGATAGGGGACCAGCATCACGCCGGCGGCCCGGCTTTCCCTCCCGAACAGGACCGCGACGGCCAGGATGAGCAGCCACAGAACCACGATCTCGAGGAACGCCGTTCCCGGCCGGTGGAGTCCGAAGAAGAGATACGACCAGAGCGCGTTCAGGACCAGCTGTCCGAGGAAGAGGCCCAGGGCGGGACCGGCCCCGGCGAAGCCGGCCCGGCGCCACACCAGCCAGGCCGCCACTCCCATGAGCGCGTAGAGCGACAACCACACCGGAGCGAACACCGCGGACGGGGGGGTCCAGGAGGGCTTGGCTAGGCCCGCGTACCACTCCCCGGGCAGGTAGCGGGAGCCGATCCATCCCGCGGCGAAGGAAGCCACGAGCCAACCGGCCAGGCCCAAGAGGTTCCTGGCCGTGTCCATCTACGGGGAGACGCCCTTGCGGGACAGGCCGTAGAGGGGTTCCCCCGCGGCCTCGAGCTTCTCGAGCCACATCTCGAGGAGCACCCGAAGCTCCTCGGCCGGGTCGCGTCCCGGCTCCTCGGAGGCCTTCAGCTCGTCCAGGGTCTCGAAGGCGAAGGCGTCCGGGCCCGCTTCCTTCCAGTCCTCCTGGAGCTCCCGGTCGGGGTGCGACCCGTGCTCGAGCTGGAAGCGGTGCCGGTTCAGCCTCCCGGCCAGGTTGGGGCTCGCGCCGATCAGCGACTTCCCGGTCCGGGTGTTCCGGATCCGGTAGACGCCGGAGGGAGGGGGCGATTCCTTGTAGTTCCGAACCAGTTCCTTCCGGTCCACGCTGGCGCTCCTCGGTACGGGGTCTCCCGGGGTCCGGCTCGAGACGGCCGGACCCGAACCCGCCCGGCGAAGGCCGCCGAGGGGTCCTTGACTATACCCGATACCAGCGCGTGGGCCGCCCCACGGGGCTCCGGCACACCAGGCCCTTGGCCTCCAGGTCGAGCTGAACCGTCTTCAGCCACCACATCGACTTCTCCCCCTTCGGCCACAGGTCATGGGGCAGGTGTGGGAGCACCGCCTCCCCCATCTCGGCCTGGGTCAGCCCGGGCCTCTTCCGGGGGAGCACACCGAGAAGCACCTTCCGCATGGCGCGGTACTTCTCGGCGTCGACGTTGGTCACCCGTCCGGGCACGTTCACGTTCTCGATGGTGATCTTCTCCCGCTTGGGCACAGCTTTCTCCAGGATTCCGCGGACCACCGGTCAGCGACTGACCACCAGCCGCTGAGACCGGGTCCGGCCATCCACGCTCACGTTCAGGAAGTAGACGCCGTTGGCCACGAACCGGCCCCGATCATCCCGCCCCGACCAGCGGAGCGCGTGGGATCCCGGGTCGAGCCTCCGGTCGAGCAGGCTCGCCACCCGGCTTCCGTCCACCGCGTACACCCCCGCCCGCACCCGTCCCGGCTGCTGGAGTTCCAGGCGCGCCGAGACCGCGCCCCGAACCGGATTGGGCCGGGCCGCGCCGAGGACGAACCCCGCGTCCCCGGTCCCGGGGCCCGGCGTGGCCAGCACCGCCGGGTCCGACCAGGCGGAGAGGGACCGGCTGATGCGGCCGCCCGCGGTGCCAAACTCCCCACCCACGTACAAGACCCCGTCGTGCTCGGCCATGGCCGCGGCGTAGTGATAGTCCTCGGTGAGGCCCAGCCCGTTCCCCAGGGGTAGCCAGCAGGACCCGTTCCAGGCCGCAATGCCGTGTTCGAGCTGGGCGTTGTTGTTGTAGTCCGCGTATCCGGCCACGTAGAGCATGTCCCCGAACACCCGGAGAGCGCTCACGCTCTCGCCCAGGAGCCCCCCGGCCAGATCGCTCCAGGAGGACCCGTTGTAGCGGGCGATGCGGCACATGCCCCCGGTCTCGCAGAAGTCCCCGCCGATCACCAGCTCCCCGTGGAACGAGGCGATCGCGTACACGGTGAAGTCGAACTCGTTGAACAGACTGCCCAGGGGAAGCCAGTCGGTTCCATCCCAGGCGGCCAGGGGTCCCACCACCCCGTCGACCCCGGGAAAGCCCCCGCCCACGATGAGCATGTCGTTCCACACGCCCAGGGCCCGGACGTGGCGGTACTGGGAGTCGATGTAGTCGAAGCCGGCTCCCAGCGTCTCCCAGTTGGAACCGTTCCACCGGGCCACGTACCGCGGACCGCTGGTGGACTGGTAGCTGTTGATCGACCCCCCCGCGTACAGGTCGCCGTTCCAGACCTGGAGGGCGGTCACCTGCCCGTACAGGTTGAGCCCCAGGGAGGACCAGGTCGAGCCGTCCCACACCGGGAGCTTTCCGTTCATGTTGACCCCGTCGATGCTGCCTCCCGACGTGCCCACGGCAAGCTTGCCGTCGAAGAGGGCCAGGGCGTTCACGACTCCGGAGGGGTTCCCCAGGGCATGCCACCGGGTGCCGTCCCAGCGGGCCAGGTTCCGGATGTCCGGATCCCGCATCACGGCGAAGTTCCCCCCCGCGATGAGATCCCCGTTGTAGGAGGCGAGGGCATAAACGGAGCCGTCCAGGCCCGGGCCCGCCTGTTCGCCCATGGCCGACCAGGCCCCGAGGGCATTCCGGGCCACCCGGCGGGCCTCGATCCCGTCCATGGCCGAGAACTCCCCCCCCGCGATCAGGTCCTGGCCCATCCAGGTCAGGGTGAAGATCCGGCCGTCGGCGCCGGAGCCCACCGAGGTCCACTGGGCGCCGTCGTAGCGGACGAGCCCGGGCCAGAACTGGCTGAAACTCCCGCTCAGGACCAGGAACTGGGCGTTGGCCGCGGCCGCATCCACGGTGCCGTCCAGGACCTGGATCGTGCTCCAGCTGATGCCGTCCCACCGGTCCACGGTGGAGCCGGAGGCGCCGTCCGGCGTCCCGGCCGCGATCAGGTCCCCCTGGAACTCGGCCAGCCGCTCGGGAGCGCCGGGAAGGCCGGCCCCCACCGGCTGCCAGGAGGTGCCGTCGAAGGCGGCGACGTTCCCGCCCACCGTGTCCAGGCTGCCCGTGTAGCAGGCATAGAGCAGGCCGTCGTGGACCAGCAGATCGTTCGCCCGGGCCCCGGTTCCGGCCAGGGACCACTCCGTTCCGTCCCACCGAAGCACGCCGGGATCGGTGCCGGCGGCCACGATGGCCTCGAAGTTTCCGGCCAGGTACAGATCGCCGTCGTAGGTGGTCAGCTTCTCCACCGTCACCGGAACGAAGAAGGGGTTGAACGCTCCCACCGGGGGGAGGGTGCTCCAGGTGGAGCCGTCCCAGTGGGACACCTCGATCGCGTTGTAGCCCACGGTGGCCGCGTAGAGCTCGGAATCGTGCACGCCCAGGGCGTTCACGGCGGTCGGTCCTCCCTCGCCCACGGGCTGCCACCCGGAGCCGTCCCAGCGGGCGACCCCGGCGATGGGGCGGTCCCCGATGGCCTGGAAGTTGCCGCCGATGTAGAGCTCGTTCTGGTACACGGCCGAGGTCTGGACGTCTCCCTCGATTCCCGGGGGCGGGAACTGCTGGGTCCAGTAGTAGTCCCCACCCCAGGGATCGGGACAGGGCTGGGCGGACGCGGCCTGAACCAGGAAGGGGACGCAGAGGAGGGCGGCGAAAGCGCCGACGAGACGGGTGCGGACTGGGGGCATGGGACACCTCCGTTGGGCTCGGGTGTCCGGCAGCGGAGACCGGATTGATGATTCTATTGATAATATATATCATTCAGAACTCGCATGACCACCGTGACGGTAATTGTATGACACCGGCTGGTTTGGAGCGCCGCATGGATTCGCCGCTTACCCTCGGCGCTGTATCCGGGCTGTATCCGGGCTGTATCCGGGGGAAGCCGGTGGGCCGCACAACCCCGGCTGCACGCTTCCGGTATGCTGTCGAATGGCTCCCTCGAGGGGCCCCGGCGGGCGGTTGGACTCCGGCCCGTGCAAGGAGGGAGACCGGGAATGCGAATCACTGTGGCCTACAATCTCCGGACGGTGGTGTCCGAGGAAACCGCCGAACACCTGGCCGCGGAGGACGTGGAACGGATCTCCGGCGCGATCGCCTCCCTTGGCCATACCGTGGCCGCGGTCGAGGTCTCCGGAAAGCCCAACGAGGTGGTCGACCGCCTGCTGCAAAGCGAACCGGACCTCATCTTCAACGTCGCCGAGGGGACGATCGGAAGCTCCCGGGAGGCGTTCTATCCCGGTCTCTACGAACAGCTCGGCATCCCCTTCACCGGCGGCAACGCCTCCCTGCTGCATCTCAACCTGGACAAGAACCTGGCCAAGACGGTCCTCGCCTCCCGGGGTATCCGCGTTCCCCAGGGAACCCTGGTGACCGCCAAGGACCAGCCCCTGCCCGAGGCCATCCAGTACCCGCTGATGATCAAGCCGAACAAGGAGGGCTCGAGCAAGGGGATCACCCAGGACTCGGTAGTCGAGGATCCGGAGACGGCGCGGGTGAGGATCGCTTCCCTGCTCGACCGCTACCCCGCCGGGCTCGTGGTCGAGGAGTTCATCAACGGCAAGGAACTCAGCGTCCCCATCCTGGAGAGCCTCCCGGGCCAGGTCCTGGACACCGTCGAACACACCTTCGACCTGGACCGCATCGGCGGCAAGTACAACGTCTACGACTACGAGATGAAACAGGGCGGGAAGGCGGCCGAGGCGGTCCACGTCCTCTGTCCCGCCACCACCACCAAGGAGGAGGACGCGCGGGTGGTGGACATGGCGCGCCGCGTCTTCGAGGTGATGACCTGTCCCGACGTGGGACGCGTCGACATCCGCCTCAACGAGCGCGGGGAGCCGTTCTTCATCGAGCTCAACCCCCTGCCGAGCCTCCACCCCAACGCCTCGCTCATGGTGGCGGCCCGGCAGAAGGGCCTCGACTACAGGTCCGTCATGCGCCTGATCATCCGGTCCGCCGCCCGGCGGTACGGCCTCGCCCTACGCCCGATCAGGAAGATCGCCGTGGAGGGCATCGAGCACGCCCCCCAGAGAGCCACCGTCCGCGAGCTGGGAATCCGCATCGGCAGGATGCGCGCGGGCATGAACAACGCCATCACCGACATCCCCGGGCTCCGGGTCGGACACGTGACCCGGATCGAGGACGGCGTCCAGGTCCCGGGCCTGGCCGAGAAGACGCGGGTGAGGACCGGAGTGACCGCGATCCTGGCCGCCGGCCGCACCTTCACCAAGCGGGTCGGTGCCGGCGGGTTCGTGCTCAACGGCGTGGGCGAGATGGCCGGGTTGAACCAGGTGAAGGAGTGGGGGTGGCTGGAAACGCCGATCCTGCTCACCAACTCGCACTCGGTGGGTCGGGTCCACTCCGGGGTGATCGCCTACCTGGCCGAGAAGTACCCGGACCTGGGCACCGGGACCGACGTGGCCATCCCCATCGTGGGGGAAGCCGACGACTCCTTCCTGAACGACGTTCGCGTGGGTACCTGCACGGTGCAGGACGCCGTGCGCGCGATCCAGACCGCGACCTCGGGGCCGATCGAACAGGGCTCGGTGGGGGCCGGAGCGGGAATGATCTCTTTCGACTTCGCGGGAGGGATCGGCACCGCGTCGCGCACCCTGGAGCTTCCGGAGGGGAACTTCACCCTCGGGGTCCTGATCCTGGCCAATCTCGGTAAGATGAGGAACCTGACCGTCGACGGGCGGGTGGTGGGACGGGATCTCGACCCCGACTTCGACCGCGACGGGCGGCGCGCCCGCTCCGAGGGTTCGGCGATCGTCGTCGTGGCCACCGACGTTCCCATGCTCGGCAGTCAGCTCGACCGGGTGGCCAAACGGGCGGCACTGGGGCTGGGCCGCGTCGGCTCCTACGCCGCCTCGACCAGCGGCGAGTTCATCCTCGCCCTGAGCACCGGCATCCGCGGCCCGCGGGTGCCCGGCGCCTCCCGGTTCATCAACCTCAAGTGCATTTCCGACGCCCACGTCGATGCGATCTACGAGGCGGTGATCGAGGCCACCGAGGAGGCGGCCCTCAACGCCGTTTTCTGTTCCAGCGGAATGTCCGGGCGGGAGGGCCGGTTCGCGCCCGGCATCCCCCACGACCGGGTGATCGAGCTGCTCAAGACAGGGAAGGAGATCCATGAAAGTCATTGAGAAGTACAACGACAGTCTCCACAACCCGTACTGGAAGTTCCAGCTCGGCCGGGAATCCTACGAGGTCAAGGACACCCCACGCAGGGTGGCCGCGATCAAGGAGGCGCTCGGCGCCGACGACCGTTTCGAGGCCGTGGTGGCCGAGAAATTCCCCGACCGGCTGATCGCGGGCATCCACCCCTACCACGATTTCATCCGCACGATCTCCGAGAGCCTGGCGAGCGACACGGAGGAGATCTACCCCGATCTCTTCCCCGGGGACGGGGCCCGGCTGCCCAAGCGGATCGACTCACCGCTCTGGGGCGGCATCTGGTGCACCGACGCCGTCACCCCCATCATGCGGAAGACCTACGAGGTGGCGCGGGCCTCGGCCGAGACCGCCCTCACCGGAGCGAAGCTCCTGGTGGAGGGGAACGAACGGGCCGTCTACTCCCTCTGCCGGCCGTCGGGCCATCACGCCGGCCCCCGGGTGTTCGGAGGCTACTGCTACTTCAACAACGTGGCCACCGCGGCCGAGTACCTGCTCCCGCGGGGTCGGGTCGCCATCCTGGACATCGACTACCATCACGGAAACGGCACCCAGGAGTTCTTCGAGGAGCAGAAGTTCATCTTCACCGGATCGATCCACGGGGATCCCGAGGTCGAGTACCCCTATTTCTGGGGCTATGCGGACGAGACCGGCCGCGGCCAGGGAGAGGGGGCCAACCTCAACCTGCCCCTGCCCCTGGGCAGCGGCGGGAAGGCCTACCTCTCCGCGGTGGACGGATTCCTGGATGCGGCCAAGGCCTTCTCCCCGCGGTTCCTCATCATCGCCGCCGGTTTCGACACCTACCGCGAGGACCCCATCGGCGGATTCAAGCTGGATTTCGACGACTACCGGGAGATCGGGCGGCGGCTCATCTCCCTCGGTGTCCCGACCTTGATCTGCCAGGAGGGGGGATACAACGTGGAGGCGCTCGGAAGGTGCGTTCACGCCTTTCTCGACGGAGTCATCGAGGGGACGAGCTAGGACGCGGCCCCCGGTCCCCCGGGAGCCGCGTCTCGGCCGGGAAGCGTCTACTTGCCCGCGCCGTCCCCGTCCAGGGCGAACTTGAAGGGGATCACCGCCTGGGCCGGCGCCGTCTCCGGAGGCTGGAAGGTCCACTGCCGGGCCGCGGCCAGGGCGGCCTCGTCCAGGGCCGGCCAGCCCTCGGCCGACTTCACCACCTTGGCCTCGGTGACCGAGCCGTCCGCCCCCACCGTGATCTGGATCTGGACCAGGCCGGTGCCGCCGGCCTCCTTCACCGCCTCCGGGTAATCCGGGGCCACGGTATGGGTGGGGACCACGGCCACCTCGGCCGGCTCCTGGGCCGGGGCGGACACCGAGGCCTTCCCGGCGTCCCGGGTGGAGCAGCCGGCCAGGGGGAAGAACGAGACCGCGGCCACCAGGAGCGCGGCGGCGGCGAGCGGGAACAGGTGTCGCTTCATGAACACGTACCTCCTCGAGTGATCCAGTCGCTGGAAGCGGCGGCGAAGGAGCGAGGGGTCGCCGTTCTCCGCCGCGGGCACGAAGGAGACGGGAGCGAGCCCCAGCCGCACGGTGCGGGCCAGGGCCCCGGCTAGGGCCGGGGCGGGCACGCCGGCCCGGAGCGCTCCCTCGTCACAGGCGAACTCCGCGGTGTCGCGAAGCCTCGCCAGCAGGAACCCGAGGAGGGGATAGAACCAGAGGAGGGCCAGGGCCAGCCGCCCGGCCAGGGCGCGGAGCGGATCCCGCCGCCGCCGGTGCGCATCCTCGTGCAGGAGGATCGCCTGCAGGTCGGACCGGTCGAGCGCCTCGAGGACCCGCCGGGGGACCAGGATGCGGGGGCGGAGGAAGCCCACCACCGCCGGCACGCCCTCTCCCGCGGCCACCGCCACCCGGTCGGCGGGGATCCCCGCCCGCTCCAGGGCCTCGGCGAGGCGGCGGCGCGGGGCGGCGGGCAGCGCCTCGGGGGATACGGTCGGGAGCGCCCGGGCGTGGCCCAGATCCCGGAGGAGCCGGGCCAGGATCCACACCGTCCCCCCCAGCCAGATCGCGGTGAAAGCGACGAGCACGCCTCCGGCGGTCCCGCCGGAGGCGATCCGGAGCCCCGGACCGGGATCGAGCACCGCCGCCACCGGGGCCAGGACCGCCGAGGCCGCGGTTTCGGGGGCCACACCGCGGAATCCCAGCCCGCGCAGGAGCGCCTCCATCCCCGCCCCGAACACGCCCAGGGGAAGGAAGAGCTTCACCAGGCCCAGGGTCCAGAGCCGGTCCACGGCGGCGGCGGGGGCCCGCCGCAGGCCGCCGGCCAGGAGGGCCAGCGCGGCCAGGACCAGGGTGCTCTGCCAGAGATGGACCGCCATCGCGGTCCAGAAGGTGGCGAGGAAGCTCACGCGTCCTCCTTCCCGTTCCGGGTCCGGCGGCGTCGCCCGGGGTCCGGAAGCGGCGGGCCGCTCGCGGCGTCCGCGGACTGCTCGAGGCGGGTCTCCACCTCCTTCAGGTCCTCCAGGCTCAGGGCGTCCATGTCGGCCAGGTGCGCGACCAGCGGCGCTCCGGCGCCGTCGAAGAGGGTGTCCAGGAGACGGCGGATCTCCTTGCGGATCATGGCCGGGGCGGAGACCGCGGAGCGGTAGACCCAGGCCTTTCCGTCCCGGCCCGCCCGCTCCACCGCGCCCTTCTCCTCCAGGCGCTCGATGATCTTCCGCACCGTGGAGTAGCTGGGAGCGTCGGGGAGGCCGTCGTGGACGTCCCGCACCGTGGCCCGGCCCCGGCTCCAGATCCGGCGCAGGCACTCCATCTCCAGGCGGGAGAGATCGGGCAGTCGGCGGGCCATGAAGCTCCTCGAGGGTTCGGGTCGAAGTCCGCTCCGTCCGGGCCGGCGGGCACCGCGCCCGGCCCGGGCCGGACTGTGACAGGCGTCGCACTTAATATGCGACGTTTGTCGCACGATGTCAACCGCCGTCCGCGACTCTTCCCGACCCGGCGTATACTCTGGTCGCCGGCGGGACGGCCCCCCGTCCTCCGGGTCCCCCGCGTCCCCCCTTCGACCCAGGAAGGAGCTTCCCTCGATGAAGATCCTCGTAGTCGGCGGCACCGGCACCGTGGGCTCCCGGACCGTGCGCGCCCTCCTCGACCGCGGCGCCGAGGTCTCGGTGCTGACCCGCGACGCCGGCAAGCCGCTGCCCGACGGCGTGCGCCCGGTCCAGGGCGACCTCCTCGATCCCGGGACCATCCGCACCGTCTTCCGCGGCATGGACGGCGTGTTCCTGGTGAACGCGGTCTCGGTCACCGAGGCCCACGAGGGTCTGATGGCGGTGAACGGGGTCCGGATGGCCGGGGTGCGGAACCTGGTCTACATGTCCGTGCACGGGGCGGACCGCGCCCCCCACCTCCCCCACTTCGGGGCCAAGCTCGGGATCGAGGCGGCCGTCCGCGCCTCGGGCGTCCCCTACACCATCCTCCGCCCCAACCACTTCTTCCAGAACGACCTCTGGTTCAAGGACCTGCTTCTCGGGGCCGGCATCTATCCCCAGCCCCTGGGGAGCGTCGGGGTGTCGCGGGTCGACGTGCGGGACATCGCCGAGGCCGCGGCGGAGGCCCTGGTGGGGGGCGGCCAGGCCGGCCAGACCTACAACCTGGTGGGGCCGGAAGCGGTGACCGGGACCTCCACCGCCGAGGTGTGGAGCCGGGCCCTGGGCCGGCCGGTGGCCTACATCGGCGACGATCTGGATGCCTGGGAGGAACAGAGCCTGGCCATGCTTCCGGCCTGGATGGTGTTCGACTTCAAGGAGATGTTCCGGTTCTTCCAGGAGCACGGGCTGAAGGGGGAGGCGGAGGACGTCGAGCGGATGACCGCGCTCCTGGGCCACGCGCCGCGTTCCCTGGAGGACTTCGCCGCCGAGACCGCGGCAGCCTGGAGGGCCTAGCCCCGCGGTCTTCCCCGCCCGCGGGCCGCGGGAGACCGCGGCCCGCCCGGACGCCCGGCACCGGTGCCGGCCCCGGTGCCGGCAGGAGAACGGCCCACCCGCGGTTCGCGCCGCGAGCGGGCCGTGACTTGTCCGGGGTGGATGAAACCGCGGGGCGGCTAGGCCACCGTCACCTTCTTGGAGAGGTAGACGTCCTGGATGGCGTTCAGGAGCTTCACCCCGTCCTTCATGGGCTTCTGGAACGCCTTGCGCCCCGAGATGAGCCCCATGCCTCCGGCCCGCTTGTTGATGACCGCGGTCCGGACGGCCTCGGCGAGGTCGTTCTTGCCCGAAGCGCCGCCGGAGTTGATGAGCCCCGCCCGCCCCATGTACCCGTTCACCACCTGGTAGCGGGTGAGGTCGATGGGGTGGTCGGTGGAGAGCTCGGTGTACATCTTGGGGTTGGTCTTCCCGAAGCCCAGCGCCTTGAAGCCGCCGTTGTTCTCGGGGAGCTTCTGCTTCACGATGTCCGCCTCGATGGTCACGCCCAGGTGGTTGGCCTGGCCGGTGAGGTCCGCGGCCACGTGGTAGTCCTTCTCCTTGGTCTTGAAGTCCTCGTTCCGGGTGTAGCACCAGAGGATGGTGCCCATGCCCAGGGAGTGGGCCTGCTCGAAGGCCTGGCTGATCTCCAGGATCTGGCGCCGGGACTCCAGGGACCCGAAGTAGATGGTCGCCCCCACCGCCACCGCGCCCATCTCGAAGGCCTGCTCCACGCTGGCGAACAGGGTCTGGTCGTAGACGTTCGGATAGCTCAGAAGCTCGTTGTGGTTGATCTTGAGGATGAACGGGATCCGGTGGGCGTACTGGCGGGCCACCGCCCCCAGCACCCCAAGGGTCGAGGCCACCGCGTTGCACCCGCCCTCCATGGCCAGCTTCACGATGTTCCCGGGATCGAAGTACTCGGGGTTGGGCGCGAAGGACGCGCCGGCGGTGTGCTCGATGCCCTGGTCCACGGGGAGAATGGAGAGGTAGCCGGTGCCGGCCAGCCGCCCGTGGTTGAAGAGCTGATTCAGGCTGCGCAGGACCGGCGTGGGCCGGTCGGAGAGCGCATAGACCCGGTCCACGTAATCGGGACCGGGAAGGTGAAGCTGTTCCTTGGGCACGGTGGTGCACTTGTGGCCGAGCAGGTCCTTGGCCTCCGCGCCGAGAAGTTTTTCCAAATCGAGTGCCATCCTGGCCTCCTTTCCTCATCACTGCCAAAGCCGGGGCACAATGGTAGCGCACCCGGGCCCGGCTGTCCCGGGGGGAGATTGCCGCCGCGGGGTCCTGACGGGGACCGGCCGCGACCGGCATAATCCCCGGAGCGGGGACCGGGCGATGCGCGCCCCGTCCGCCGCCGGAGGTCCCGTGAACCGAACAAAGCCGTCCGACGGTCCCCACCGCTTCCTGGTCACCACCGGGGCCGGGCTCGAAGGCCTGCTCCGGGAGGAGCTGGAGGAGATGGGGCTCGCCCCCCGGCCCACCCCGGCCGGGCCCCTGGTGCTGGCCGGCGACTGGACGGCGGCGGCTACCGTGCTCACCCGGTCCCGGATCGCCTCCCGGCTGCTGCTGTCCCTGCGGGAGTTCTCCGCCCGCCACCAGGCCATGCTCTACGACCAGGTCCGCCGGGTGCGGTGGGCGGAGCTCTTCTCCCCGGAGCGCTCGCTGGCCGTCCACACCTTCGGCGATCCCGGCCGGGCCGACTTCACCCTCCCCTACGCCGCGCTCAAGATCAAGGACGCGGTCTGCGACGAGTACCGCCACCATGGGCTGCCCCGCCCGGACGTGGACCGGCACGAGCCCGACGTCCGCCTCACCGCCTTCTTCTTCCGGGGCCGGTGCGAGCTCTCGGTGGATCTCTCCGGGGCCCCGCTCCACCGGCGCGGCTACCGGGAGGAAGGCGCCGAGGCCCCCCTGCGCGAGAACCGGGCCGCGGCCCTGCTCCGCTTCGCCGGCTACGACGGGAGCGGCCCGCTGCTCGATCCCTTCTGCGGGAGCGGCACCGTGGCCGTGGAGGCGGCGTTGATCGCCCTTCGCCGCGCCCCGGGGCTCCTCAGGCCGGTGGAGGGGTACGCGGCGGCGGTGCTCTTCCCCGAATCGGTGGAGCCGCTGGGGGAGGCGCGGGTGCGCGCTTCCGCCGAGGCCTCGGAGGAGGCGCCGGCGCCGATCCTGGGCTCCGACGTCTCCGGGGATACGCTCGCCGTGGCCCGGTCCAACGCGGCCAAGGCGGGGGTGGCCGGGGCGATCCGCTTCGACCGGGCCGACGCCCGGGAGATCGAGCCCCCGGCGGGCTGGATCGTGACCAACCCGCCCTACGGCGAGCGCCTGGGGGACGAGGAGAGCGCGGTGGCGCTCCTGGACGCCTTCGTGAGCCGGGTCAAGCACCACGGCGCCGGGGCGCGTCTGGCCCTGGTCGTGCCCCGGGGCCGGCTGGAGAAGTCGGTGGGGCTCCGGCCGTCCAGGCGGCTGGCGGTGGAGAGCGGCCGCCTGGGGCTGCGGTTCCTGGTCTTCGAGATCTACGCCGGGAGCCGGAAGGGGCGCGGGTAGCCGCGGCGGTCCCGCGGCCGGATGCTCGCCCTGCGCTCCCTCAGGGAGCGGGGGCGAACAGCAGCTCCACGTAGTTCCGGTAGTGCTCCAGGGCCCGGGCCACCGCGCCGCGCTCCCCCACGCTCCGGGCCAGCACGTATCCCCCCTCGAAGGCCACCGTGATCTGGTCGGCCAGGGATTCGGGGGCCACCGGCATCCGGGACGGGTAGCGCTCGGTGACCTCCCGGATCTTGGCCGCCAGGCCGCGCCGCCAGAAATGGATCGACTCGCGGACGGCGTTCAAGGCCTCCGGCTCCAGGAGCCCGCTCTGGTAGACGTAGGACGCGTAGAGGCAGCCGGGGTTCTCGGTGTCCAGGTTCTCCATCATCTCGATGCCGAAGCCGATGAAGATCAGGAGCTGCTGGAGCGGGTCCCGGCTGAGTTTCTCCGCCCGTTCCATGAAGGAGTGGTAGTGGGCGATGTCCTGCGCGGCATAGCGTTCCACCACCGCCCGGGCCAGGTCCGCCTTGGTCTTGAAGTGGTAGAAGAAGGCCCCCTTGGTGATCCCCGCCCGCTCGATCACGCTGTCCACCGAGGTGCCGCCGTAGCCGTGGTCCATCATCAAACCCTCGGCCGCGTTCAGGATCTTCTCCCGGGTGGCCGCGCCGTCTCTGGGCATCCTCTCTCCTCTCGTTCGGGAACCGCTGAACAGACCATTTAGTTTATTCGCTGACCCGCCGCTCCGGTCAAGCTCTTTCCTATTAGCCCATAAACTATTTACAGATAATCGCTTACTCAAAACTATGAAAAGGTACTGTTTGGTCTTGACTGGCGGAGTCACGATCCTTATTCTATACCAACTAGTCTGTACATATATTCCCGTCATCACGGAGGTGCCTCATGACCGAGATCCTCGAACTCCTCGGAATCGCCGTCATTCCCGCCTTCCTCCTCGTGGACCTGGCCGGGGGCGCCCGCCCCTATCCCGGAGGGTGGGCCTGGCGGCTTCGCGCCCTGGGCATGACCCTGGTCACCTTCGCCACCGCGGTGGCGGTCACCCTGGGCTGGGCCGCCGTCTTCGGCGACCGCCACCTCCTCGACCTCAGCGGCCTCGGCACCTGGGCCGGCGCCGGGGTGGGGGTGCTGGTGAGCGAGCTGCTCCAGTACGGGTACCACCGCGCCGTCCACCGCTGGGACTTCCTGTGGCGCCGGCTGCACCTGATGCACCACAGCGCCGAGACCCTGGACGCCTTCGGAGCCAACTGGATCCACCCCCTGGACAATGCCTTCTTCACCACCTGGGGGAGCCTGACCTTCTTCCCCCTCCTCGGCCTGACCCCGGAGGCGGGAGCGGCGGCCGCGCTCTTCATCACCTTCAACGCGCTCTTCCAGCACACCAACAAGCGCACCCCGCACTGGCTGGGCTACCTCATCCAGCGCCCGGAGAGCCACGCCGTCCACCACGGCCGCGGAATCCACCGCTGGAACTACTCCGACCTGCCGGTCCTGGACATGATCTTCGGCACCTTCCGGAACCCGCGCTCGGTGGAGGGGCTCCGGGCCGGGTTCTACGACGGCGCCTCGGACCGGGTCTGGGACATGCTCGTGTGGCGCGACGTCTCGCGGCCCCGGCCGGCCCCGTGCCCCCCGGCCTGGGATTCGTTACAATCCCGCCGGCCCGGCCGGAGCCGCGCCGGGCTGCGGACCTGATCCCGGGAGGAGGTCGATGAAGATGCGCCACGTGCCCGCCGCCGGCTCGGCCGGCTCCGTCCTGTTCCTCGTACTGGCCCTGTTCCTGGTGGGCCTCCTTCCCCCCGCCCCCGCGGCGGCGGAGAAACCCCCGGAGCGGATGAAGGCCGGGACCTTCGCCGGCCTCGCCCTCCGCGGCATCGGCCCCGCCGTGAGCTCGGGGCGGATCGGGGACATCGCGGTGGTGCCCGGCCGGCCCTACGCCTGGTTCGTGGCCGTGGCCTCGGGGGGGGTGTGGCGCACCGACAACGCCGGCACCACCTGGGAGGCGGTCTTCGACACCGCCGGCTCCTACTCCATCGGCTGCGTGACCGTGGACCCCGGCAATCCCCTCACGGTGTGGGTGGGGACGGGGGAGAACAACAGCCAGCGGAGCGTGGGCTACGGCGACGGGGTCTACAAGTCGACCGACGGGGGTTCCGGCTGGACGCGGATGGGGCTCGAGCATTCGGAGCACATCGGCAGGATCGTGGTCGATCCCCGCGACTCGGACGTGGTCTACGTGGCCGCCCAGGGCCCGCTCTGGTCCGAGGGGGGCGACCGGGGGCTCTACAAGACCGCCGACGGGGGGAAGACCTGGGAACGGATCCTGGACATCGACTCCTGGACCGGGGTGAGCGACCTCGTCCTGGACCCCCGGAACCCCGACGTGATGTACGCCTCCGCCTACCAGCGCGGGCGCCGCGTGTGGTCCCTGGTGGACGGCGGGCCGGGCTCGGCCATCTACAAGACCGTGGACGGGGGGGCGCACTGGGACAAGCTCACCACTGGGCTTCCCCACGCCGACCTGGGGCGGATCGGCCTCGCCGTCTCGCCGGTGGACCCGGACGTGGTCTACGCCATCGTGGAGGCCTCGGACAAGAAGGACGCCGGGTTCTACCGGTCCACCGACGCGGGGGGGAACTGGAAGCGGATGAGCGGCTACCTCTCCTCCAGCCCCCAGTACTACCAGGAGCTGGTCCCCGATCCCGCCGACCCCGACCGGGTCTACTCCCTGGACACTCATCTCATGGTGACCGAGGACGGGGGGGCCACCTTCACCCGGGTCAACGGCCGGTTCAAGCACGTGGACAACCACGCCATGTGGATCGATCCCGCCGACACCGATCACCTGCTGGTGGGCTGCGACGGCGGGGTCTACGAGACCCGGGACCGCGGGGCGAGCTGGGAGTTCAAGGCCAACCTGCCGGTGACCCAGTTCTACAAGATCGCCGTCGACGACTCCAAGCCGTTCTACTTCGTCTACGGCGGCACCCAGGACAACAACACCCTGGGCGGCCCGTCGCGGACCGCGACCGTCCACGGCATCGTCAACTCGGACTGGTTCCGGACCGTGGGCGGGGACGGATTCCAGTCCGCCATCGACCCCGTCGATCCCGACATCGTCTACTCCCAGTGGCAGCATGGCGGGCTCATCCGCTACGACCGCAAGAACGGCCAGGAAACCGGGATCAAGCCCGAGGCCGCCCCCGGCGACCCCCCGCTGCGCTGGAACTGGAACGCGCCCCTCATCATCAGCCCCCACTCCCACACCCGGCTCTACTTCGGGGCCCAGCGCCTGTTCCGGAGCGACGACCGCGGGGACTCCTGGACCGCGGTGAGCCCGGACCTCACCCGGCAGCTCGATCGGAACCGGATGAAGGTGATGGGCCGGGTGTGGAGCGTGGACGCGGTGGCCAAGAACGCCTCCACCTCCTTCTACGGCACCCTGGTCGCCCTGGACGAATCGCCCCTGGTGGAGGGGCTCCTCTACGTGGGGACCGACGACGGCCTGATCCAGGTCACCGAGGACGGAGGAGCCACCTGGCGAAAGTGCGACCGGTTCCCGGGGGTGCCCGAGCTGGCCTACGTGTCCCGGGTGACCGCCTCCCGTAACGACGCCAACACCGTCTACGCCGCCTTCGACGCCCACAAGCTGGGCGACTTCAAGCCCTACCTGCTGAAGAGCACCGACCGGGGCCGCTCCTGGAAGTCCATCGCCGGAGACCTGCCCGCGCGGGGCACGGTCTACGCGCTGGTCCAGGACGGCGAGAAGCCGGCCCTGCTCTTCGCCGGGACCGAGTTCGGGGTGTTCTTCACCGTGGACGGCGGCCGGCGCTGGGTGGAGCTGACCGGGGGGATGCCGACCATCGCGGTGCGGGACCTGGCCATCCAGCGGCGCGAGAACGACCTGGTGGTGGGCACCTTCGGCCGTGGGTTCTACATCCTGGACGACTACACCCCGCTCCGCGGCGTGGACGACGCCGCCCTGGAGCGGGAGGCCGCCCTCCTGCCGGTGAAGGACGCCCCCATGTACGTGCCCGCCACCCCCTTCGGAGGCGAGGAGAAGGGGAGCCAGGGGGACGCCTTCTTCACCGCGCCCAACCCGCCCTTCGGCGCCGTGTTCACCTACTACCTCCGGGACGAGATCCAGACCCGGCGGGAGCAACGGCGGGAGCGGGAGAAGGAGCTGGAGAAGGCGGGGAAGCCGGCCTACTACCCGCCGTGGGATTCCCTGCGGGCCGAGGACCGGGAGGAGGCGCCGGAGGCGGTGCTCACCGTGACCGACGCCGACGGGAACGTGGTGCGGCGGGTGACCGGGCCGGTCAAGGCCGGCTACCACCGGGTGGCCTGGGACCTGCGCTATCCGGCCGCCAATCCGGTGAACCTCCATCCCCCGGACAACCCCTGGTACGAGCCCCCCCGGGGCCCCCTGGCCGCCCCGGGCACCTACTCGGTGTCCCTGGCCCTGCTCCGGGACGGCAAGCCGGAGCCGCTGGGGGAAGCCCGGACCTTCCGGGCGGAACCGGCCGAGGCCTCGACGCTCCCCGCCCCCGACCGCGAGGCCCTGCTCGCCTTCCAGCGCAAGACGGCCCGGCTGCAGCGGGCGGTGCTGGGTTCGGTGAAGTCCCTGGCCGAGGCCAAGGAGCGGCTGGAGTATCTCCGGAAGGCCCTGGAAGAGACCCCCGAGGCCGACCGGGGGCTCATGGACCGGACCCGGGACCTGGAGCGGCGCCTGGCCGATCTCTCCATCCGGTTCAGCGGGGACCCGACCATCGAGAGCCGCCACGAGCCGGTGCCGCCCTCCGTCACCGACCGGGTGAGCCAAATCGTGGACAGCCAGTGGATGTCCACCTCCGCCGTCACCGCCACCAGCGAGGCGAACTACGCCGCCGCGGCGGACGCCTTCGGAACCGCCCTGGAGGACCTCCGCACCCTGATCGAAACCGACCTCCGCGCCCTGGAAGCGGACGCGGAAGCGGCGGGGGCGCCCTGGACCCCGGGCCGGGTCCCGACCTGGAAGCGGGAGTAGCGGCGGCGCAGGAGACGCCCGACGCTGAGGCAGGGAAGGCCCCGGGGAGCGACCCCCGGGGCCTTCGGGTTCCCGCCGGACGTCGCCGCCGGAGCCTCGGCTCCGGTCGTCTTTTCCGAAGGCTCCGCCGGAGATCCTCGGTCAGGAGGTCCACGATCCGTTCGATCTCCGGCAGGGTCAGGGGCCGGAACAGCACCACGTCGTCCACCCGGTTCACGAAAGCGGGGATTGAGGCAGCCGTACAGTTCCTGGCGAACAGCCTATACCACCAGATAGGTCCAGGGGCGCACATGGATTCAAACCCGGAGAATCCATTCACTCCCTACCTTCCGAACCATCCTCATGAACAGATCCCGAGGACGCGATCGTTCGAGCAGGCCAACCTCCTTCCTCCAGATGCCCGTGCGCGTGTCCTTGACGCACCGAAGGAACGGGGGAAGATACGGGAGAGGTAGTCAAGGCGCCTCGTCTGCCAACCCGCCATGGATTGTCGCTTGCACATAGGCCCCGTACCGTTTGAGTCTATTTAGGTCTGTGTAGACCGAGTCCCTGACTCCATAGTGGACTTCCGCCCACGCTCGTCCTCCAGGCGGGGTCGATCACGTTCGACAGCCCGGTCGGGCGCGTCGGGTTCATATTCGGCGGCAACACGGACAACAGCGTGCCGTTCGCGACCGTGCTCGGCCCGAGCACGACCGGTAACTTCACTCTGACCAGCGTGGCCAACGGCACCCCTGGCGTCGACAATTGGACGTTCTATGGGTTCGAGGATACGGACGGGATCACGAGCATCGAGTTCTCCGCCGAGACGAACAACAACTGGTACTACGGGATCTACGATTTCATCTACGAGGATCTGCAGGCCGTCTCGGCGGAGCCCACCACCTGGAGCGACGTGAAGGCGCTCTTCGAGTAGGAACGCCGCGGCCCATCCGCGCTACGGTCCGACCGATCCCGGCGTACCGGCACGCATGCCTCGTAGCCACGCCAGTTCCGCGGCGTAACCTGCGCCGGGATCGCTCCTCGCCCACTGCTCGATCCTCGCGATCGCGGTGTCGATCGCGAGCGTCGTCTCCGCGTCGAAGAGCGGGAGCGCGGGGAGCGCTGCGTGGAGCAGCGCGAGCGACTCCTTCTTTTCGCCCATCGCCATGTGCACGAGGGCGAGGTGGGCCTGCGACAGCTCGCGCACCTCGGCCTCGTGAACGCGCTCACCCTCGTCGTCAACGAGGGACTGCAGCACCGCACGGGCCTCGGCATAGCGGCCCAGCGCGTAGAGCGTGATGCCGTAGGTGTCGCGCGCGGCGTCCGTGTCGGGGTGATCCGGGCCGCGCACCTGGCGGGTGCGGGCGAGGGCGTCGACGATCAGCGGTTCGGCGTCTTTCGCCTCGCCGTTGCGGGTCATCGCCTTGGCCAGCAGCACCAGGGAACTGAGCGTTCGCGGGTGGTCCTTGCCGAGCACGCCGGCGCGCAGCTCGTAGGTCTGGCGGTGCAGGACCTCGGCCTCGGCCCACTCGCCGAGGACGCCGTGGACCTCGGCCACGTTGTTCATGGAGTTCAGCGTCACCGGGTTCTCGGGGCCGAAGACCACCTTCTTCGCGGCCAGGGCGCGCTGCATGTACTGCTGCGCCTCGCGCATGCGCCCCTGATTGGCGAGGACGTTGCCCAGGTTGTTGAGGATGTTGAGCGTCTCGGGGGCGTTCTCGCCCACCGTGCGTTCCTTAATGGCGAGGACCTCCTTGGCGAGGGCCTCGCACTCGGCGTAGCGCCCCACGCGCTCGTAGATGTTCGCGAGCAGGGTCATCGTGCGGGTGGTGTTCGGGTCCTCCTTGCCGAGCGTGCGTTCCTGGAAGCTGCGCACATCCAGCAGGAGCGACTCGGCCTCCGCGAAGCGCCCCGCGTCCTCGTAGAACAGTCCGAGGGTCGACTTCCACTCGGCCACGTCGCGTGCCTCGGTGGGCGAGGCGTGCGCCTCGTAGCGCAACGCGTGGCGCAGCTCGCGCTCCGCGTCGGCATTGCGGCCCAGACGGAACAGCGCGATGGCCTCGTCGTGGACGGCCCAGGCGGTCTGGATGTCGTCCTCGCCCTGATGCGCGACGCGCAGCGCCACCTCGCGCTCGAACTGCGGGAGCGCGGCCTCGTAGGCGCCGGTCGAGAGGTACGTGGACCCCAGCGTCTGGCGGATCGCCGCCTCCACCAGGGGCTTGTCGGCGAAGCGTCCACCCGGGGCCGACGACGCGTCCAGGCGCTGCGCCGCCACGTCGAGCACCTCGCGCATGCGCACGTCGATGCCCTTGCCCGCCTCGGTCGACGGCGCCGCCGCGGACAGCAGGTCCTTGTTGAGGAAGTCGTTGACCGCCTGCGCGATGGCGGCCTGCCGTCGTGCTTCACGCGCCTCGCTGGCGGCCACGTGTTCCGCGCGGCGCGCGCGCAGCAGGCCCCAAGAACTGGCGGCCACGCCGAGCACCAGGATCACGAAGATCGCGATGAGCGCCCGGAAGGCGCCGCGATGGCGGCGGATCAGCTTGCGCAGCCGATACCCGGCGGTGGGCGGGCGTGCGGCGACGGGCTCGTCATCGAGGAAGCGCGCGATGTCCATCGCCAGGCCGTTCGCCGTCTCGTAGCGGCGGTTGCGATCCTTCTCCATCGCCTTGAGCACGACCCAGTCGAGGTCGCCCTGCAGCGACCGGTGCAGGCGCGGTAGCAGCGTGGCGCGCCGGTCGGCGACCTCCTGCGCCTGCGCACCGAGCGTCGCCAGCTTCTTGCTCGGCGTGAGCGGGTCGTCCTCGCGGATGATGCGGCGCATCTCGTCGAAGCCCGCGCGCCGCAGCGCATTCACGTCGAACGGCAGACAGCCGGCGAGCAGTTCGTAGAGCATCACGCCCAGGGAGTAGATGTCGGTGCGCGTGTCCACGTCCTCGACGGTGAGGTCGGCCTGCTCGGGGCTCATGTATTCGGGCGTGCCCAGCAGCGTGCCGACCATCGTGAACATCGTCTGCTCGGTGAGCCGCGGGCCGGCCGCCTTGGCCACGCCGAAGTCGATGATCTTGGCGACCGGCTTGCCGTCCACCTCGGTGACGAGGACGTTGCTCGGCTTGAGGTCGCGGTGGATCACGGCCTTCTGGTGCGCATGCTGCACGCCCTGGCATACGCTGACGAACAGCTCGAGACGCTCGCGTGTGGCGAGGCGATGGCGATCGCAATACTCGGTCAGCGGAAGTCCCGGCACGTACTCCATCACGAAGTAGGGGCCGCCGTCGGGCGTGGTGCCGGCATCGAGCACCTTGGCGATGCAGGGGTGGCTCATCAGCGCCAGGGCTCGACGCTCCGCCTCGAACCGCACGATGACGTCGCGCGAGTCCATCCCGCGCTTGATGATCTTGAGGGCGACCGTCCTGCGGATGGGCTCGTCCTGCTCGGCGAGCCACACCTCGCCCATCCCGCCCTCGCCCAGCATGCGCAGCAACCGGTAAGAGTCGATGGTCCACGCCGCCGGAGCCGGTCCGTCGTACGGCAACGTGGCGTCGGGATCGGGGGGCCGACCGTCATGAGGCGTGTCATGATCCGCCATCGGCAAAGTCTACCGCGACGGGGGGTGATCGCGGAAGGAGATTCGGCCATCACGCCACCTGCACCACCAGCTTCCCGAAGTGTGTCGCCGCCTCGAGCGTGTCGTAGGCCCTGCGCACGTCGGTGAAGGGGAAGACCTGGTCGACGACCGGCTTCAGGCCGGTCTGCGCGACGAAAGCGGCGAACGCGCGGAAATGTTCGGCGCTGCCGACGTAGACCTGGTCGACGTGGAGGCGGTCGGCACTGGCCCGGGCGCGGTCGGGGGCGGCGCGGTCGCCGGTGAAAAGCATAGGTGATTGTATGAGCCCGTCCCAGGGCGGAAAGTTCGTCCCGGCATCCCGGGCACCCGGCCTTCCCCGGAAACCACCTCTCCCCGGCAGGCCAGGGACCGTCCGGGGAGCGTGATGGCCCTGAGCGCGCGCAACCGTCCCCACGACACGGGTCTCTCCCCCGTCCTCGAGTTCCGCGGAACCGGCCCGGCACGCACCTCCACGACCCGCCGGCCCGGTACTCGAGGATCCGGCACGGGGGACGGGAGTCAGTTGGGGAGCACGGCCACCGGCTCCGGCGGCGCCCGCTCCCCGAACGGGTCGTGTCCGCCGCCTCGGGTGACGTGACGCAGGATCCGGTCCACCACCCGCGGCTCGGTCACCACTGACACCACCCGCATCTCCACCCCGCACTCCGGGCACAGCAGCGGGTCCACCTCCAGCACCCGGCGCAACAGCCGCGCCCAACTCCCCGTCCGTGACCCCGCCCGACCACCGTCTCCCCGCGCACCGGGTGCCGGGGCCGGTACACCGCCGGGACGCTCGCCCCGACGCCGCCGAGACCCACAGTACCCACTCAAACCAACCGCACCGGACGGGCTCAGCCGCAATCAGATCCAGTCTGCACCGCGGGCAGGCCGCCCGGCATCAGCTCCCGGGCCGCCTCGCTCAGCTCCAGGCTCACGCTCCCGTCCGCGAGGCTCCGCCGGAGATCCTCGGTCAGGAGGTCCACGATCCGTTCGATCTCCGGCAGGGTCAGGGGCCGGAACAGCACCACGTCGTCCACCCGGTTCAGGAACTCCGGCCGGGTGAATCACCCCGTCACCGGCTCACTCCGCGGCCGGCGCGTCCTCGTCGAACTTCACGTCCCAGTGGGCCCCGCTACAGAACGGCTTGTTCGTGCTCTTGCCGCAGCGGCAGAGATCGAAGTGATCCAGGGTGGCACCCTCGAGGAGCTCGACGTCCTCCAGGTCGGCGCCGCCGACGATGGCGTAGGGGCCGTTGGGCCAGAGGGTGACCCTGGGTTCGCCGCCGCGGTCGCGATGCTCGATGCCGTCGATGGAGTAGCTGAGGGCGCCGGAGGGGCACGTGGAGATGGCGCGGACGATCTCGTCGCGGGTGGCGCCGTCGGGATCGATCCAGGGCTCGGTGCCGAGGCGGAAGACCGACTTCAGGGTGTCGGTGCACCGGGCCGAGTGCGCGCAAAGGCCGCGGTTGTCGTGGATGGTGATCTCCTTGCCGGCGTACTCGTCGCGCCGGTCGGGGACGCGGGCGGGGTCCTTGGCGCTGGTGAACCCGTTCTTCTTGTGGGTCCCGTCGCAGAAGGGTTTGTTGGAGGAGCCGCCGCAACGGCAGAGGGCGGCGCGGCCGCCCCGGACCTCGAAGACCTTGCCGTCCGTGGGGCGGACGATGGCGGTGACGTTGGAGACGAGGTAGGGGCCGTTCTCGGTGGGGGTGATCTTGGGGCGGTCGGCGGGCATGGGTCCTCCGTGGGGACGAGGGTCTGCGTTGGGGGGCGGTCGGGGCGTCCGGGGGGGCCGTCGGGGGGACAGTAGCAGGCTGGGAGGCCGGAGTCCATGTGACGGGGGTGGCGTCGGACCCGGGTCGACCGGGGTTCACCCGAGGGGCGGCCGCGACGGGGATCAGCCGGGTAGCCGTGCACCCGGGTCCACATCTGCAGCCACGTTCACGCCGCCACGGAAACCGATTCGGTGAACCGCCAGCGCCGCCGTTCCGGCCCGGGACCTAGGCTCCGGTCGTCTTCTTCGAGGGCTCCGCCTCCCGCGCGGGGTTCTCGACCCGCACCGTGAGCGCCCCCTCCACCGCATCCACCCGCACCGTGGCCCCCTCGGTGACCTCTCCGGCGATGAGCGCCCGTCCGATCCGGCTCTCCAGCTCGTGCTGGAGGTAGCGCTTCAGGGGCCGCGCCCCGTACACGGGATCGAACCCCTCCCGCGCCACCAGTTCCCGGGCGGCCTCGGTCAGCTCCAGCCGCACGTTCCGGTCGGCCAGCCGCCGCCGCAGATCCGCGGTCAACAGGTCCACGATCCGCTCGATCTCCGGCAGGGTGAGCGGCTTGAACATCACCACGTCGTCCACCCGGTTCAGGAACTCGGGCCGGAAGTGCCCGCGCAGCTCCCGCATCACCGCCCGGCGGGCGTCCTCGGTGATCTCCCCCCGGTCGGTCACCCCCTCGAGCAGGAAGTGGGAGCCGATGTTGGAGGTCATGATGATGACCGTGTTCTTGAAGTCCACCGTCCGCCCCTGGGCGTCGGTGACCCGGCCGTCGTCCAGGATCTGGAGCAGCACGTTGAACACGTCCTGGTGGGCCTTCTCGATCTCGTCGAAGAGGAGCACCGAGTAGGGCTTCCGGCGCACCGCCTCGGTGAGCTGGCCCCCTTCCTCGTAGCCCACGTAGCCCGGGGGCGCCCCGATCAGCCGCGACACGTTGTGCCGCTCCATGTACTCGGACATGTCGATGCGGACCAGGTTCTCCTCGGTGTCGAAGAGCGCCTCGGCCAGGGTCTTGGCCAGCTCGGTCTTCCCCACCCCGGTGGGGCCGAGGAAGATGAAGGAGCCGATGGGCCGGCGGGGGTCCTTGATCCCGCTCCGGGCCCGGATCACCGCGTCGGCCACCAGCTTCACCGCCTCGTCCTGGCCGATCACCCGCCGGTGGAGGATCTCGTCCAGCCGGAGGAGCTTCTCCCGCTCCCCCTCCACCAGCCGGGTGACCGGGATCCCGGTCCAGCGGGAGACGATCTCGGCGATCTCGTCCTCGGTGACCTCCTCGCGGAGCAGCCGCTCGCCTCCGCGGTCCCCGGAGAGCTCCGTCTCCCGCTCGTGGAGCTGCTTCTCGAGCTGGGGAATGACCCCGTGCTTGAGCTCGGCGCTCCGATTCAGGTCGTACTCGCGTTCGGCCCGCTCCAGCTCCTGCCGCCGCTGCTCCAGCTCCTCCCGGACCTTGCGCACCGCGTTCAGGGACTCCTTCTCGTGCTCCCACTGGGCCCGCATGGACTGGGCCCGCTCCTTGAGGTCGGCCAGCTCGCGCCGGAGGTCCTCCAGGCGGTCCTTCGAGGCCTTGTCCTTCTCCTTCTTGAGCGCGGCCTCCTCGATCTCCAGCTGCATCACCCGCCGGGTGACCTCGTCCAGGTCCGCGGGCATGGAGTCGATCTCGGTCCGGATCATGGCGCAGGCCTCGTCCACCAGGTCGATGGCCTTGTCGGGCAGGAACCGGTCGGTGATGTAGCGGTGGGAGAGCACCGCCGCCGCCACCAGGGCGTTGTCCTGGATCTTCACCCCGTGATGGACCTCGAACCGCTCCCGCAGCCCGCGGAGGATGGACACCGTGTCCTCCACCGAGGGGGCGTCCACCTGGACGGGCTGGAAGCGCCGTTCCAGGGCGGCGTCCTTCTCGATGTGCTTGCGGTACTCGTCCAGGGTGGTGGCGCCGATGCAGTGGAGTTCGCCCCGGGCCAGCATGGGCTTGAGCAGGTTCCCGGCGTCGGTGGAGCCCTCGGTGCGCCCGGCCCCGACGATGTTGTGGAGCTCGTCGATGAACAGGATCACCCGCCCCGCGCTCTCCTTGATCTCGTTCAGCACCGCCTTCAGCCGTTCCTCGAACTCGCCCCGGTACTTGGCCCCGGCCAGGAGCGAGCCCATGTCGAGGGAGAAGATGGAGCGGTCCTTGAGCCACTCGGGGACGTCGCCGCGCACCACCCGCTGGGCCAGCCCCTCCACGATGGCCGTCTTCCCCACCCCCGGCTCGCCGATGAGCACCGGGTTGTTCTTGGTCTTGCGGGAGAGGATGCGGATCACCCGGCGGATCTCGGCGTCGCGCCCGATCACCGGGTCCAGCTTGTTGGACCGGGCCTGGGCCACCAGGTCCACCCCGTACTTCTCCAGGGCCTCGTAGGCCGATTCGGGGGTGGCGCTGGTCACGCGCTGGTGCCCCCGCACCGCGGTCAGCGCGGCCAGGAATGCGTCCCGGGTGACCCCGTGCTGCTTCAGGATGCGGCCCGCCGCGGCCCCCGCCCCCTCCTCGATCATGGCCAGGAGGATGTGCTCCACCGAGACGTACTCGTCCTTGAGGCGCTTGCGCTCCTCCTCGGCCCGGTCCATGAGCCCGATCAGGCGCTGGCTCACGTAGATCTTCCCCGGCTCCACCCCGGGGCCGGACTGGCGGGGCCGGCGGTCGAGCTCCGCCTCCACCTCGGCCCGGATCGCCTCCGGGTCGGCCTCCAGCCGGCGGAGGAGCCGGGGAGCGAGGCCGTCGGGCTGCTCCAGCAGGGCCAGGAGCAGGTGCTCGGCGTCCACCTCGGGGTTGCCGTAACGCAGGGCCTTGGTCTGGGCGGCCTGGAAGGCCTCCTGGGACTTCTGGGTCAACTTGTTGAGGTCCATTAAGTTATCCTTTCAATTGATCCGGGCGAGGTGCCTTCCGAGAGTATAGCTCCGGGCCCCCGGGGGTCCAAGCCGGCCCCGGCCGCGGCTCCGGAATCGGGCAACCGCCGGGTTGACAGCAAGTTCTACATCTGTAGAATTACCTGGCAATCACAACCGATCCCTATACAATCTCCACTCGCCCCGGCTTCCCAGGAGGGACCGTGATAGAAGTCGATGCGCTCCACAAGCAGTACGGCGAGCTGACCGCAGTGGACGAGGTGAGCTTCACGGCCGAGGGGGGAGCCATCTTCGGGCTCCTGGGCCCCAACGGAGCCGGCAAGACCACCACCATCTCCTGCATCTCCGGCCTCCTCAAACCCACCTCGGGCCGGGTGCGGATCCTCGGGCACGACGTGGTCACCGACGGCATCCGGGCCAAGAAGGCCCTGGGGGTGGTCCCCCAGGAGATCGCCCTCTACGAGGAGGTCTCGGCGGTGGAGAACCTCCGCTACTGGGGCGGGGCCTACGGCCTCGGCGGCGCCCACCTCAAGCGGCGCATCTCCGAGGTGCTGGACCTGACCGGGCTCCTGGACCGGGCCAGGGAACCGGTCAAGCGCTACAGCGGGGGGATGAAGCGGCGGCTCAACTTCGCCTGCGGCATCGTCCACGAACCCCAGGTGCTGCTCCTGGACGAACCGACGGTGGGCGTGGATCCGCAGAGCCGGGTCCGGTTGCTGGAGCTGGTGCGGGAGCAGGCCGCGGCCGGCACCTGCGTGCTCTACACCACCCACTACATGGAAGAGGCGGAACATCTCTGCGACCGGCTGGCCATCATCGATCACGGCCGGCTCATCGCCCGGGGAACCCTCCCCGAGCTGCGGGCCAGGACCGGCCAGCGGGACGTGGTCCGGCTCACCGGAGCGTTCCCGGCCGGGCGTACCGAGGAACTCGTGAACGGCCTGGAGCACGCCGAGGTGGTCCAGGCCGAGCCGGGCCAGATCACGGTGTCCATGGAGGGAGGCTCCCGCCGGCTGCCGGAGCTGTTCGGAGTGCTGACCGAGGCCGGAGCGGAGATCCGGGAGACGACCCTCACCCAGCCCAGCCTGGAGAGCCTGTTCATCCAGCTCACCGGCAAGGAACTCCGCGAGTGACGGGGGCGCGGGGCGGGAGGGGTTCCCGATGAGCTTCCTCCGCGCCTCCATCGCCAAGGACGTCGGGCGCATGGTCCGCGATCCGGCCGCGGTGGCCCTCTCGGTGGGGCTGCCGCTCCTGATCGGACTCCTCATCCGCCTCACCCTGGGCGGGGGGGGAAGCGGCGTTTCCCCCACCGCCGAGCTGCTGGTCGCCGACCGGGACAGCACCTTCGTGAGCCGGTTCCTGGCCGGGGCCTTCGACCAGGGCCCGGCCGCGGATCTCGTCAACGCGGTCCCGGTCACCGAGGAGGAGGGCCGGAAGCGCCTGGACGAGGGCAAGGCCTCCGGCCTCCTCATCATCCCCGAGGGCTTCGCGGACGCGGTCTTCAACCGCGAGCCGACCACCCTGGTCCTCCTCACCAATCCCGCCCAGCGCATCCTCCCCGGCATCCTGGAGGGCATGCTGGGGTTCCTGGTCGACGTGGGCGGGATCGGCCAGCAGATCCTGGGCGGAGCCGGCGAGACCCTGACCATGGAGCCTCCCCCGGGCCGGATCACCCTCGCCGACAGCACCGTGGCCCGGTTCAGCACCACCGTGAACCGGCTGGTGGAATCGGCCGGCCCCTTCCTCTTCCCGCCCGCGATCAAGGTGGAGACGGTGACCCTGGCCGAGGCCAAGGAGGAGCGGGGGTTCACCGATCTCTTCTTCCCCAGCCTGTTCCTCATGGCCATCATCTTCGGGGCCCAGAGCCAGAGCGACGACCTGTGGAAGGAACGCATGCTCGGCACCCTGCGGCGCACCGTGACCACTCCCCGGCGCCTGGCCGTCTTCCTCCTGGGCAAGACGGCGGCCATCTCCTGCCTGCTCGCCCTGGTGGCGGTGGCCGGCATCGCCGCGGGGAAGTGGATCTTCGGCGTGAACGTCCACCACCCGGTGGCGGCCATGCTCTGGGCCACGGCCTCGGGCGCTTTCCTGTTCCTGTTCTTCACCCTGGTCCAGATCCTGGCCGCGAGCCGGCGGGGGGGGAACCTCCTCTCCAACGCGGTGCTTTTCCCCATGATCATGGTCGGGGGCTCCTTCTTCCCCTTCGAGGCCATGCCCGCCTGGCTGGCCCGGATCGGCAAGCTCACCCCCAACGGCTGGGCCCTGGTCCAGCTCAAGGCCATCCTGTGGGGCCAGGTCGATCCGCCGGTGCTGGCCGCCACCGTGACCGGGTGGGCGGTGTTCGGGGGGCTGCTCTTCGGCCTCTGCCTCCTGCGGCTCCGCCGCTTCGCGAGGGCGTCATGAGCCTCCTCCGCACCGCCCTCTTCATCGCCGGCAAGGATCTCCGCCACATGCTGCGGGCCCGGGAGACCCTGCTCTGGACCTTCTTCATGCCCATCGTGTTCTTCTTCTTCATCGGGACCATCACCGGGGGCCAGGGCGGATTCGGCGGCGCGCCCGACCCGCTGGCCTACGACCGCTCCCCCGAGGCCGGCTACCTGGCCGACCTCCTGGCCGAGCGGCTGGGCACCATGGACTTCCGCCTGGTGCCGGCGGAGAGCGTGGCCGCCGAGTCCCGCATGACCCGGCTCACCGTGCCCGCCGGTTTCACCGATTCGGTGACCGCGGGCCGGACCGCCACCCTCACCCTCACCCGCCGCGGGGCGAGCCTCTCCGGCGACTACGCCCGGATCCGGGTGCAGAGGGCGGCGTGGACGCTCCTGGGGGACCTGGTGGCGGTGTCGGAGCGGGGGGATTCGCTCACCCGGGCCTCGGTGACCGCCATCGCCGAGACCCCGAAGCCGCTCAAGCTGGAGGTCCGGCAGGCCGGCCGGCGCCGGGAGATCCCCTCCGGCTTCGAGCAGGCGGTGCCCGGGACCATGGTCATGTTCACCCTGCTGGTGCTCCTGACCTCGGGATCCATCCTGCTCGTGATCGAACGCCGGGACGGGCTGCTCCGGCGGCTGGCCTCCTCGCCCCTTCCCCGCACCGGGATCATCCTGGGCAAGTGGGCGGGGCGCCTGGGGCTGGGGGCGGTGCAGCTCGGCTTCGCCATGCTGGCCGGCACCTTCCTCTTCCACATGCGGTGGGGACCCCACGTGGGCACCCTGTTCCTGGTGCTCCTGGTCTACGGCTCCCTGGTGGCCATGCTCGGCATCCTCCTGGGGAACCTCTCCCGGAGCGAGGGGCAGGCGGCGGGGATCGGGGTCCTCTCGGCCAACGTGCTCGCCGCCCTCGGCGGCTGCTGGTGGCCGATCGAGATCACCCCGCCCTGGATGCAGAAGCTCTCCCTGTTCCTTCCCACCGGCCTGGCCATGGACGCCCTCCACAAGCTGGTCAGCTTCGGGGCGCCCCCGGCGGCGGTGGCCGGGCACCTGGCCGCCCTGGCCGCGGGGGCGGTGGTGATCGGCTGGATCGCCGTCCGCACCTTCCGGTTCCAGTAGCCGGACCCCCGTCCCGGCTTCGGCCGGCGGGCCCGGAATCCGCTACACTCTGCGCGGCTCGACCGGGGCGTGGGGCCCCGGCGCCGGGAGGATCCCATGCCCGCCATCGATCCCGACCGCAACTTCCGGCCCGCCCGGGCACTCATCCGCCTGTGGCTGGAGGCCCAGGACCGCTACGAGGTGGCGCTGGACCGGCTCACCCCGCCGGACCTGGAGCGCCCGGTGGACCCGGGGACCCTCTTCACCGAGGCGGTCCGCCATCCCGCCGCTTGCGGGTACAGCTACCTGGCCTGGATCCGGAAGTGCCTGGAGCTGCCCGATACCCGGCCTCCCCACACTCCCCCGGAGGTGAACGCGATGGAGAGCCTGGAGGAGATCCGGGCCGCCCTGCTCGCGGTCCGGGCCGATCTGGAGGCCACGGTGGCCCCCATCCCCGCCTCGCGGCTGGAGGGGGTCAGCTACACCAGCAACTGGGGCGTCCCCTTCGACATCGACACCATGCTGGAGCACGCGGTGATGCACTGGCACCGCCACCGGCTCCAGATCGAGAACATCCTCGGCAACCCGGCCCCTCCCGGCGACGTATGACCGACCGGAGGACCGGCCCGCGGACATGACCCCTTCATGAACTCATTCCTGATTCTCGCCACCGTGGATCTCGCCCTGGGGGGACTGGTGTTCCTCCTGGGGCTGGTCATCCTGCGCGAGAATCCCCGCCAGAAGCTGAACCGCCTGGTCGCGTTCATGCTCTTCTTCGGGGGCCTGGGGTCGATCCTGGCCGCCATGGGGTTCCTGGCCCCGGGGCAGATCGCCGGCCCGGCCGGGAACCGCATCCTGCCCCCCGGGATCCTGGGCCACTTCTCCTACCTGTGGGAGTTCTTCTTCCCCACCCTGCTTCCTCTTCGCCAGCGTGTTCCCCACCGAGCGGGCCTTCACCCGGCGGGTGAGGAGCTTCGACGTCCTGGTCTTCGTCCCCCACATCTTCCACTTCGTGCTGCTCCTGGGGATCGCGGCCATCGGGCCCCGGGTGGGCGATCTCGGCGTGCACGTCCCCCACGTGATCCGGCCCCTGGTGAACCTGGTCGGGCTCCTGTTCGAGCTCTTCCTGGCCATCCACCGGGCGCTGTTCTCCCTGGTCAACATCGGCTACGGCGTGGCGGGCGCGGTCCTCCTCATCGACAGCTACCGCCGGGCCCGGGTGCCGAGGCTCAAGCAGCAGCTCCGGGTGATCGCGGCCGGCCTCGTCCTCTGCCTCGCCCTCTACACCTCCGCCTCCTCGGTGCCCACCCTGCTCAATCTCTCCGAGCCGGAGTGGCTGCGCTCGGTGCTCACCATCGCCGCCCTCACCGTGGGCTCGGGGGCCATCGCCTGGTCCATGGTCCGCTACAAGTTCCTGGACACCAAGCTCCTGGCCCGGCGGGGCATCCTCTACGCGGTGGCCTCGGCGGTGCTGGTGGGCATCTACCTGGGGGTGGTCCAGCAGCTCAACCTGTTCCTGTCCGGGTTCCTGGCCATGGACACCCGGGTGTTCGAGCCGGTGTTCCTGATCATGGCCCTCATCCTGTTCCAGCCCGTGCTCGGCCGGCTGGAGGAGCGGCTGGACCTGTTCTTCCTCCGGGACCCCTCCGATTACCGGAACGTGCTCAAGAACCTGGGCCGGGACCTGTTGACCAAGATCGACCTCGACGACATGCTGGCCGGCTCCATCACCACCGTGGCCGAGGCCCTCATGATCCGGAACGCCTACGTGGTCGCCCTGGCCCGGGAGGGAGCCATCGTCCACACCGGGGCGGGAAAGCCCCCGGACCCGGGGGACCGGGCCGCCCTCCCCGAGGTCCTGCTCCACCTGGACCACGGCATCGAGAGCTTCCGGCTCTACGGACCGGAGGAACAGATGCCCCGCCCCGACCGGGCCTTCCTGGTCAACCGGTTCCACACCTCCCTCCTCATCCCCCTCCGTTCCAAGGGGGAGACGGTGGGCGCGCTGCTCCTCGGGGACAAGATCACCGGGACCGAATACACCGCCGAGGACGTGAACCTCCTCTCCGCCCTGGCCGCCCAGATGTCCATCTCGCTCCAGAACGGCCTCCTGCTGCGGGAGCGGGTGGCGGTGGTGCGGATCGAGGAGGAGCTGAACCTGGCCCGGCGGATCCAGAAGAGCTTCCTCCCCTCCCGGTTCCCCCCCATGGCCCGCTTCGACGTGCACGCGGTCAACACGCCCTCCCGCCAGGTGGGCGGGGACTTCTACGACCTCGTTCCCACCGGGGACGGGACCTACTACCTGGCCATCGCCGACGTCTCCGGCAAGGGGGTGCCGGCCGCCCTCCTCACCTCCATGCTCCAGGCCTCGCTCCGCACCCAGGCCGACGCCACCAAGTCGGTCTCCTCCATCCTCGCCAACATCAACTCCCTGGTGGTGCGGAGCACCACCACCGAGCAGTTCGCCACCTTCTTCCTGGCCCGGCTGGACGAGGCCACCTTGACCATGTCCTTCTCCAACGCCGGGCACAACTACCCGGTCCTGTGCCGGAAGAACGGGGACCGTCTCTACCTCGAGCGGGGGGGAATGATCCTGGGGATGTTCGAGGGGCTCCGCTTCGAGGAGGAGACCCTGGACCTCTTCCCCGGCGACCGGGTGGTCCTCTACACCGACGGCATCACCGAGGCGGTGAACGCGAAGGACGACGATTTCGGGGAGGAGCGCCTCGCGGACCTCATCCGGTCCCTTCCCCCGGAGCTCACCGCGCGGGAGATGACCGGGCGGATCCTGGATGCGCTGTCGGAGTTCCTGGAGGGCGCCGAGCCCCAGGACGACATCACGGTGATGGTGCTCCGGGTGCTCGAACCCTCCGAGACCCTGGAGACCGCGCCCCGGGAGCGGGTGGGGGTGGACGCCCGGTAGCCCGCGGCCCTTCGGCCCCCGGCCGCTGAACGAGACCGGCCGGGACCCCTGGGGATCCCGGCCCGGTTTGCTTCCGTGGACGATCCGGCCGCCGGCCGTCCGGCGCGCTAGCCGCGGTCCAGCTCGCGCTTGTAGGCTTCCTTGCCCTCGGCGAGGGCGCCCTTGACCGCCTCCACCTGGTTCTTGGCGGTGGAGGTCACCTTCTGGGACTTCTCGCGGGCGTACTCACCGGCCTCGTGGGCCTTTTCCTTCGCCAGCTGGCCGTACTCGTGGGCCTTCTCCTCCACCGTCTCCACTCCGCGGTCCCAGGACTCGTGACCCTTCGTGTAGAGGTCCGAGGACTTGTCCCGGATCTTCCGGCGCGTCACCTCGCCCTTGTCCGGGGCGAGCAACAGCGCCGTGACCCCACCGGCCAGGGCGCCGAACAAGAAGGCCACCAAGGTATCCGTGTTCTTTGCCAAGGTACACCCACCTTCCTTTCTCAAGGTTTCATCGTTTTCCGAAATCATCCGCCGCCGGCAAACCGCCTCAGTGACGACGGTCCCGCAGGGCGCTCATGGCCACCTTCGCTCCGGTCACCGCCGCGTTCACGTGGCGGAGAGAGTAGGTGAGGGCGGAAACCTGGGAGACCAGGGGCAGGATCGCCCGGCGAACCTCGCCGCTCACGTCCTCCACGTCCCCGGCCATGTGGTCCACCCTCTCGGTGATCGACCGGATCTCCACCAGCTCCCCGTCCAGGTTCTCCAGGATGTGGTCGATCCTGGGCCGGATGAAGTTGATGTACTGCACCGTGCGTTCCAGCCGGTCCAGGACCGACTTGAACTGCCCGGCAAGCCGGATGGTGAAGATCGCGCTGAGCACGACCCCGAGAGCGATGACCAGAATGGCGATCTGGACTGCCAGTTCCATGAAGAACTCCCGTCGGGGGTCTCGGATGAGCGCTTTGGAGACCTAAACAAGGAAAACGTTTCAATCGAGCGATTGATCAGAGCCTACCACGTCGATCCTCGGCTTTCAAACCGGCGGCGGGGCACGGGTGGGGATGGGGGGGATCCACCGCCCGGACGGCCGGCGCCCGGACGGTGGAGCGGCAAGGCGACCGGGGTCAGTCGGTTTTGACCACCTTGACCGTTTCCGCCCCGCCCGGCGCCGACACCCGGACCAGGTACACGCCGGCCGGGAGGAGCCGGCCGTACCCGTCCCGGCCGTCCCAGGCCAGGGTGTGATCGCCGGGGGGGAAGGACCCCGAGGCGAGGATCCGGACCCTGCGGCCGGCCGGATCGAGGACCCCGGCGCGGACCTCGCCCGCCCCGGCCAGCCGGAACCGGATCACCGATCCGGAGCGGAAGGGGTTGGGGACCGCGCGCAGGGCCAGCCCCGGGGTCCGCGCCCGGGATCCGTCCCCGGGGACCCCGGTGGCTTCGGCCTGGACCATCACCGACCCGGTCATCCCCATGAATTCGTGGGGGATGCAGAAGTAGGGGAAGCTCCCGGCCTGGCTGAAGGTGTAGCTGAAGCTGGGATGGGCGGCGTCGAGGGGACTGTTCCAGAGGGCCCCCGGGTTGTCGGCGGGTTGGGAGGAGGCGCCGCTGGTGGTGGTATGGCTGCCGTCCACCCAGAGCCAGGTCACCGTATCCCCGGTCCGCACCGTGACCGTGGCGGGGCTGAAGGCGTAGTTCCCGGTCCGGACGAAGGCGGTGTCGCCGGTCACCGTGACCGAACCCCTCATGCCCATCAGCTCGTGGGGGCGGCAGAAGTAGGGGTAGTCCCCGGGGGTGTCGAAGACGTAGGAGAAATCCGTATTCACCGAGTTGATGGAAGCGTCGAACAAGGCCCCCGGGTCGTCGGCGGGCTGGGAAGACGCCCCGCTGGTCACGGTGTGCGACCCCGACTCCCACTGCCAGCGCACGGTGTCCCCGCGGGATACCGTGATCGAGGCGGGCGAGAACTCGTAGTTGCGCACGGTGACGGTGGCGGTGGCGGCGAAAGCGGCGGCGGGGGCGAGAAGGGCGGCGATCGCGGCCGGCAGCAGCCGGGCCGCGGCCGACCGGAGAGCGGACGCGATGCGGGTGTCCATGTGGTTCCTCCTCCACGGTGGGGTGGGAACACGCCTGCCGGGCCCGGGACCGGGTGGTGGCCCGGCCCGGCGACGTGTTCCTCTCGTTCCGTGGACGGGGCCCCGGGCGGCCTGATACATGGCCCGGTGCGATCCCTTCCGGAGCGGGCGCCGGGGGCGAATCACCGGGACCGCCTCCCGCCTCCCCGCGTGCTAGGCTCGACGTATCGAGCACCCTCCCCCCGGCCGTCATCAGACAATGATCGGAGCACCATGCCGTCCGAAGCCCCCCGGATCGCCTCCCTGGCCACCGCGCTTCCCCCCCACCGGATGTCCCAGGCCGAGGCCCGGGAGGGAGCCCGCCGGCTCTTCGCCGGCCTTCCCGAGCTGGACCGGCTGCTCGGGGTCTTCGACCGGTCCGGGGTCGAGTCCCGGGCGCTGGTCCACCCCCGGGACTGGTACCTGGAACCCCGCCCCTTCGGGGAGCGGAACCGGGAGTACCTCCGCGCCGCCCTGGAACTGGGCGGGCGGGCGGTGGCCGAGGCCCTGGACCAGGCGGGGATCGCCCCGGACCGGGTGGACGCCTTCGTCTTCACCACCACCACCGGCCTCGCCACTCCCAGCGTGGACGCCCGGCTGGCCGCCGCCCTGGGCTTCCGGCCCGGCGTGCGGCGGATTCCCCTCTTCGGGCTGGGATGCGCGGGGGGGGCGGCGGCGGTCGCCCTCGCCGCGGACCGCCTGCGGGAACGGCCCGGGGAGACGGTGGTGGTGCTCTCGGTGGAACTCTGCAGCCTGACCCTCCTCATGGAGGAGGCCAGCAAGGTCAATCTCGTGGGCACCGCCCTGTTCGGGGACGGGGCGGCGGCGGCGGTGCTCACCGCGGGCTCGGGGGACCCGGCGGGGGGCCGCCGCGGACCGCGCGTCCTCGCCTCCGAATCCCACCTCTTCCCCGGCACCGGCGGCCTCATGGGCTGGGACTTCTCGGAACGGGGCTTCGGGCTGGTGCTCTCCACCCGGGTCCCCGCCTTCATCCACGAGGCGTTCCCGGAGGTGGCGCGCCGGTTCCTGGCCGGGCAGGGGGTGGCGCCGGAACAGATGACCCGCTTCGCCCTCCACCCGGGGGGGAGGCAGGTCCTGGCCGCCTACCGCCGGGGCCTCGGGTTGACGGACGGGGACCTCCGGGCGAGCACCGAGTCCCTGCGCCGGAACGGCAACCTGTCCTCGGCCGCGGTGCTCTTCGCCCTGGCCGAGCTGGACCGGGGGCCGGAGCCGGAGCCGGGGGAGTACGGCCTCATGGCCGCCATGGGGCCGGGGTTCGCCTCCGAGCTCCTGCTCCTCGGCTGGTGACCGCCGGCCGGCCGCGGGCCGGACGGCCCCGCCGGACCGGGAACCACGGCGCCCCGGTCAGCGGCGGCGTTCGAGCGCCGAGGCCACCAGCCGCTCGACCAGATCCCCGTAGCTCATGCCGCGGGCCCCGGCGGCCATGGGGACCAGGCTGGTCTCGGTCATGCCGGGCACGGTGTTGACCTCCAGGCAGTAGAGACCGCCGTCGGGGGCCAGCCGGAAGTCCACCCGGGCCACCCCGGCGCAGCCCAGGGCGTCGTAGGCCACCGCGCCCAGGCGGGAGGCCTCGGCCGCGGCCTCCCCGGACACCCGGGCCGGCACCTCGTAGCGGGTGTGCCCCTTGGTGTACTTGTGGCGATAGTCGTAGAAGCCGGCTTCGGGAATGATCTCGACCAGCGGGAGGGGCTCGCCGTCCAGCACCGCCACCGTCACCTCGCGCCCGGGGATGAACCGTTCCACCAGGACCGGGCCGTAGCCGAAGGCGTCCTCCAGGGCCGGCTCCAGGTCCG
Source organism: Candidatus Eiseniibacteriota bacterium (assembly GCA_963768615.1). Lineage (GTDB taxonomy): Bacteria > Eisenbacteria > RBG-16-71-46 > JABDJR01 > JABDJR01 > CAVSKL01. Next base: position 160,586 of record CAVYIE010000002.1, read on the forward strand.
CGGCCCGCTCCACGATGTGCACCCCCACGCTCGATCCCTGGGCGTTGGGTTTCACCACCACCGGGTATCCGCCCAGGGCGTCCACGTCCGGGCGCACGCCCCGGTGGCTCAGGAAGGCGCTGTCGGGGGTGGGCACGCCGGCGGAGCGAAGCATCATCTTGGCCCGCTGCTTGTCCATGGCCAGGGCGCTGGCCAGCATGCCCGAGCCGGTGTAGGGCACCCCGGCCAGGTCGAGGAGGGCCTGGAGGGTGCCGTCCTCCCCGATCCCCCCGTGCAGGGCCACGAAGACCACCTCCGCCGCCCCCAGCTCGGGGCTCCGGGCCAGGGCCAGGTTGCGCTCCCCGGCCGGACCGTCGGGGACCCGTCCGCCCTTCCCGCCCCCGGCCGGGGCCTCGGCGATGGCGTGCCCCTCCAGGGCGTCCAGGGCCAGCCGCCGGCCCGGGGCCGGGTCCAGGGGGACCACCTCGTGCCCGGCCGCGGCCAGCGCGCGGGCGATCCCTCGCCCGGTGGCCAGGCTCACGTCCCGCTCCATGCTGCTGCCGCCCATCAGAACCAGGATCCGCATGCGCTCCCTCTCCCCTGTCGATTCCCGCCCGGGTTCCGCCGGAGGCCGGCCCGGGCGCCGGTCATCCCTCCCGGATGGAGACCAGGACCACCGCCGAGGCGGCCGCCCCCTCTCCGCTTCCGATGAACCCCATCCCCTCGGTGGTGGTGGCCTTGATGCCCACCCGGTCGGCGGGGAGGTTCAGGACCTCGGCCAGCCGGGCCCGCATCTCGTCCAGGTACGGGGAGAGCTTGGGGGCCTCCAGATAGAGGATGCAGTCCACCTGCTCCGGGCGGGCCCCCTTGTGCTGGAGGAGCACCAGGGTGTGGCGGAGGAGGTCCAGGCTGTCGGCGTCCTTCCAGCGGGGCTCCCCGGGGGGGAAGTGGCGGCCGATGTCGCCCAGGGCCACCGACCCCAGGAGGGCGTCGATGACGGCGTGGGTGAGAACGTCGGCGTCGGAGTGGCCGGCCAGGCCGCGGGGGTGGTCGATGCGCACCCCGCCCAGGACGAGCAGCCGTCCGCCCGCGAACCGGTGGGCGTCGAATCCATGTCCGACCCGGAACGGTAACGCGCTCATGCTCCCTCCTCGACTGGCCGGAGACGGGCCCCGCCCGCCTCGGGACTCCGGCCGGGCTAGTCCGCCGGGTCCTCCCGGTATCCCCGCATCCGGAGCACCGCCTCGGCCAGGCGGAGATCCTCCGGGTAGGTGACCTTGAAGTTGGTGACCTCCCCCTCGATCCAGCTCACGGGATGGTTGATCCGGAGGAGGAGCGAGGCCTCGTCGGTGCCCCGGTAGTGTTCGGCCCGGGCCCGCTGGTGGGCGTACTCCAGCACCGGACGGTGGAAACCCTGGGGGGTCTGCACGGCCAGGAGCTCGGAGCGGTCCATGTAGGCCTTGAGCCAGGCCTCGAAGCCGATCCGGGCCACGCTGTCCCGTAGGGGCAGGGCCGGGACCACCGACTCGCCGCCGTCCAGGGTGTCCAGGACCCGGGTGATCAGGTTCCCGCTGACCAGGGGCCGGGCCGCGTCGTGGACGATCACCCAGTGCGGATTGCCGGACAGGGCGTCGATCCCGTTCCCCACCGAGTCCTGGCGTTCGGCCCCGCCTTCCACCAGCTCCACGTCGCGCCGGAGCCGGAGCGGGGCCAGCACCCGGGTCCGGTACTCCTCCACCTTGCCCGGGGGCACCACCACGATCCGCTCCACGATCTGGTGGAAGTCGTCGAAGGCGAGCAGGGTCCAGGCCAGCAGGGGGTGGCCGAGAAGCGGAACCAGGGCCTTGTCCCGGCCGTGGCCGAGCCGGGCCCCCCGGCCCGCGGCCACGATAATGAGCCCGACATCGGTCATCGCGCCCGGTCTCCTCTGGTGCGGCCGAACCGTTCCGGGGCGGACCGGCGTTCCCGCGGGCGGTCTCCCGCGGGCCCGGGCCCGGCCTCCCCCGGCATCCCCAGGACCTTCTCCAGTGCCTCATCCACCCGGGAAACGGGGATGAGTTCCAGGGGACTCCCATCCATTTCATCGGCCCCCCGGGCCGGGACCACCGCCCGCTTGAAGCCCAGCTTGGCCGCCTCGTGGACCCTTCGGGGCACCTGCCCCACGCGCCGCACCTCCCCTCCCAGGCCCAGCTCCCCCACCGCCACCATCCCCGGATCCAGGGGCAGGTCGTGGTAGGAGGAGGCCACGGCCAGGACCAGGGCCAGGTCGACCGCCGGCTCGGCGATCCGGAAGCCTCCGGCCACGTTCACGAACACGTCCCGGGCGGAGAAGTCCAACCCCGCCCGCTTCTCGAGCACGGCCAGCAGCACGGCCAGGCGCTTGGAGTCCACCCCGGTGGCCACCCGGCGGGGCACGCTGAATCCGGCTCCGGCCACCAGGGCCTGGACCTCGAGCAGGATGGGCCGGGTTCCCTCCAGGGCCACCACCACCGCCGAGCCGGACATTCCCTCCCGGCGCTCCTCGAGCAGGAACTGGGAGGGATTCTCCACCGCCCGCAGTCCGGTGTCGCCCATCTCGAACACCCCCACCTCGTGGGTGGGACCGAACCGGTTCTTGGCCGCCCGCAGCACCCGGTAGTGGTGGAAGCGGTCCCCCTCCAGGTAGAGCACCGCATCCACCATGTGCTCCATGACCCGGGGGCCGGCCACCGTCCCTTCCTTGGTCACGTGGCCGACCAGGAGGACGGGGATCTGGCTCTGCTTGGCCAGCTCCATGAAGTAGAGGGTGTTGTCGCGGACCTGGCTCACCGTGCCCGGCGCCCCGCCCGCCTCGCCCCGGTGCAGGGTCTGGACCGAATCCACGATGATGGCGTCCACCTCGGCGTCCTCCACCGCCGCCGCCACCGCCTCCAGGCGGGTCGCGGCCAGGACCTGGATCCGGGGATCGATCTCCTCCAGGCGCCGGCTGCGGAGCCGGAGCTGGCGCTCGGATTCCTCGGCGCTCACGTAGAGCACCGAGAGCCCCCGGCCGGCGTAGGCCGAGGCGGCCTGGAGGAGCAGGGTGGACTTGCCCACCCCCGGGTCCCCGGCCACCAGGACCAGGCTGCCCGGCACCAACCCGCCCCCCAGCACCCGGTCGAACTCCCCGATTCCGGTCTGATAGCGGGGAAGATTCTCGGTATCGATCTCCCCCAGGCGCTTGAGCGGCGCCGGCGGAGCCGGAGCCCGCCGGCCGGCCGGGCGCCGGCCCGGCCTCTCGTCCACCTGCTTCTGATCGAAGGTGTTCCAGGCCTGGCACTGCGGGCACCGCCCCAGCCACTTGGGGGAGGCGTGGCCGCACTCGCGGCATACGAACTGCGTCTTGACCTTCATTCCGGCTCCAAGTCCGACGGGGGAGTCCAGGGGAGGGGACGAAAGGAGTGTACGGGACGGGACCGGAGGGTGGAAGGCGGCTAGAAGACGCTGACCTTGAAGTAGCGCCGGGGGTTCTTCTGGATGTCGTCCAGCAGGGCCCGGGCCCGGGCCAGGGTCTCCACCGTCTCCTGGTAGAGCGCCTCGTCGTTGACCAGGCGTCCCGCGGTCCCCTGGCCGTCCTCCACCCGGCCGATGAGCCGGTCCAGGTGGTCGGCGGTGTTCTGGAGGGCGACCAGGGTGCTGTCCAGGCGGTCGCTGGCGGTGGCAGCGTTGTCGATGAGCACCCCCAGCTTGTCCCCCCGGCCCTCCATGGCCCGGTCCATCTCCTTCATGGTCTGGTTGAAGCTGCTGATCGCCTCCCCCATCTCCTTCCGGTTCCTGGACAGGAGATCGGCCAGCTGGGAGGTGATGACCTCGGTGTTGGCGAGGGTCTGGGTAAGCTGACCCTGCTGGGTTTCGTCGAAGGCGGCGAGCAGGGTGTCCAGGCGGGAGGCGAAGCGGTCCAGGGTCTCCAGGGTGCCGCCCAGGCCGGCCATGAGCTGGGGAATCCCGGGCTGGTAGCCGCCCTGCAAGGTGGTGTCGGGAGGGAGGGGCGGGTTGCTCTCCGGCCCGGGCACGATGGAGACCAGCTTCTGGCCCATGATGCCCACGTTCTCGATGGTGGCCTTGGTCCCCTGGTAGAGCTGGACGTCGTTCTCCAGCTGGAGGGTGACGGTGGCCTCGTTCCCCTCGTAGGTGATGTCCGAGACCTTCCCCGACACCACGCCCCGGACCTCCACCGGGTCCCCCTTGACCAGGCCGCTGGTGGTGGGGAATTCCACCTTGAGGTTGTAGGTGCTTCCCCCGATCCGGAAGTCCTTGAACCACAGCACTCCGGAGATGAGCACGATGATGCCGAGCATGAACACCACACCGACCTGGAGTTGCTGGCTCCGTTCCGACATACCGGTCTCCTAGAAGTGTTTGGCGCCGGCGGGTCCGAAGTGGACGTCGGCCTCCGGCTCGCTGGTCAGCGGACCCTCGGCGCTGGCGGTGATGAACTGGTGCACCACCGCGTCCTCGCTCTTCTGGATCTCCTCCGGGGTACCATCGAAGTAGATCCTACCCTGGTAGAGAAGGCATAGGCGATCCCCGACGTAGTAGGCGCTGTGCAGGTCGTGGGTCACCACGATGGAGGTGACGTTGAGCTTCTCCTGGAGATCCCGGATGAGCTCGTTGATCTGCTGGGCCGTCACCGGGTCCAGCCCGGTGGTGGGTTCATCGTACAGGATGTAGTCCGGATCCATGGCGATGGCCCGGGCCAGGCCCACCCGCTTCCGCATCCCTCCCGAGAGGTCGGCCGGCTTCTTGTCCTCGATCCCCTCCAGCCCCACCAGGGCCAGCTTCTCGGCCACCTCCCGGGCGATCTCCTCGCGGGACTTCCGGGTGTGCTCCTTCAGGGCCAGGCCCACGTTCTCGCCCACGGTCATGGAGTCGAACAGGGCCGCCATCTGGAACAGCATGCCGAAGCGCTTCCGGAGCTCGCCCATACCGGTGTAGCCGAGGCTGCCCACCTCCTGGTCGTCGACCTTCACCGAGCCCGAATCCGGGGCCATGAGCCCGATGATGTGCTTCAGGAGCACGCTCTTCCCGGAGCCGGACCGCCCCAGGACCACGATGCTCTCCCCGGTGCGGATGTCGAGGTCCACTCCGTCCAGCACCACCAGGGAGCCGAATCGCTTGTGGAGGTCTCGAATCTCGATCATGTCGGCGCGTCCTCGATTCCGCCCGGCCGCGGCCGGGCGTCCGTCTACTTGACGGGGAAGATGATCCGGAAGATGACCTCGGCCAGGAAGTAGTCGGCGACGAGGATGAACACCGAGCTCGCCACCACCGCCTTGGTGGTGGCCACCCCGACCCCCTCGGCGCCTCCGGTGGTCTGGAACCCGTAGAAGCATCCCTCGATGGCGATGATGATCCCGAACACGAAGGACTTGAGCAGGCCGCCGTAGATGTCGTTCACCTCGAAGAGGAGCTTCATCCCCCGGGTGAAGGTGGTGACCGAGATGCCCACCCGGGTCACCGCCACCGTCATCCCGCCCAGGATGGCGATGAGGTTGGCGAAGACGGTGATGGTGGGGAGCATGAAGAACGAGGCCACCAGCCGCGGCACGGCCAGGAAGCGCACCGGCCGGATGGCCAGGGTCTCCAGGGCGTCGATCTGCTCGGTCACCCGCATGGTGCCGATCTCGGCCGCGAAGGAGGAGCCCACCCGCGCCCCCACCACCAGGGCGGTGAGCACCGGCCCCAGTTCGATGAACACCGACTTGGCGATCACCGTGCCCACGTAGATGAGGGGGATGGTGCCCTGGAACTGGTAGGCGCTCTGCAGCGCGGCCACGCCGCCCACGAACAGGGAGGTGAGCACGACCAGGGGCATGGACCCGACCCCGATGAACTTGGCCTGTTCCATGATCAGGCCGAAGTAGCGCAGTCCGGGGACCAGCTCCCGGGCGATCTGGAACAGGAAGATGGCGAAGCGTCCCCAGGCCGCCACCATGTTCAGGACGATCCGTCCCAGGAAGCGGACCGGAGCCAGGATATCCACCGATCGCATGCGGTCGGTTCAGCCCTCCCTCAATCGGTTATGGCGCATGAGCTTTTGACAAGTAATCGGCAACCCGGGTTCCGAAGTCCACCCGGAAAGCCCTGGAACAGCATACCGGGCCATACCCGGACCGATAACCCCCCAATCGTCAACGGCTTGAGGCGGGGGAGGATCGCGGCGGGGGACGGACCGTCCTTTGCCCGGGGGGCGTGAAGCGGGTGGGGCCCGCCGGCCGGGGTCCCCAGGGGGAAACCGGACGAAAAATGTGCTATTTATCTGCGGGGGCCCGCCTTGCGTCCCGGCGAGGCCCCCCGCGTGTTACCCCATGAAGGAGCATCCCATGCCTCTGAACCGCAATATCCGTCCGCTTCTGCTGCTGTTGCCCCTCCTCCTCGCCGCGGCCGTCTCCCCCGGGCCGGCGGGGGCGGCCACGCCCGATCTCGCCACCAGCTGGACGACCACCGGCCACGTCATCGCCGCCGGGGACATGACCGGGGACGGCGCCGCCGAAATCCTCGTGGACGATCCCTACTCCGGCATGCGCTCGATCCTGAACGGGGCCACCGGGGCGGTGTTCTACCAGCTTCCGGCCGAGTTCCAGAACGGACACGATCCGGTGGCCCTCACCGCGGTGCTCCAGGACGTGGACGGGGACGGCGACGAGGAACTCCTCCTCAACGCCCATCCCATTGCCGGCGGCACCCCCGACGTCATGAGCCTCTTCGATCCCACCGGCGCGGTTCCCCAGCTCTGGGAGCAGAGTCCCCCCCCCGGTTCCATCGACGGGGTCGTGTTCGGGGATCTTCGCGGCAACGGCACCCTGGACCTGATCTTCCCCGGAGTCCGGGTGGTGGACTGGATGACGGGGGTGCTCCTCTACGACTTCGCCGTCGACCACCCGGACTTCATGGTCGAGAGCTTCCAGATCCTGAACCTCGACGCCGACTCCGCCGGGGAGATCCTCGTCGACGCCCAGCCGCTGAGCGGCCCCGAGACCCTGGTCATGGTCGAGGTGACCAACGCCTCCACCGGCGTGGGCGCCCGTCCCGACGGCCCCCGGCTGGCCCTGGGCCAGAACGCTCCCAATCCCTTCGCCGGGCCCACCGAGATCCGGTTCGAGGTCCCCGCACGCGGCCCCGCCCGCCTCGACGTCTACGACGCCGCCGGGCGGCGCGTCCGCACCCTGGTCGACGAGGTGCTCCCCGCCGGGGAGCAGCGGGTGGCCTGGGACGGCCGGGACTCCGGCGGCCGGCCGGTGGCCGCGGGGGTGTACTTCTACCGGGTGGAGGCCGGCGGCGAACGCCAGGCCCGGCGCATGGTGCGCATCCGGTAGCCCGGGCCGGGGGCGGCGGCCGCGCCGGGACGGAAGGCCTACACCCCTTCGATCAGGATCATGTTCCCGCGGGAGCAATCCTGCCGGAGCTTCTTGGCCTCGGCGTACTCCTTGGAGGACCACCAGGCCTTGGCCTGCTCCACGCTCTCGAACTCGAGCACCACCACCCGGTTGGGGGTCCACTCCCCTTCCAGCACCTCGGCCTTGCCCCCGCGAACCAGGAACTTCCCCCCGTGGGCGGCCAGGGCCTCCCCGGACATCTCCTTGTAGTCGGCGTAGCGTTCGGCATCGATCACGTCCACGTCCAGGATCACGTAGGCAGCCACGGTTCCTCCTCGATTGGGGCCTCGGGCGGGGGCGCGGACCCCGGGCGCCGGGTCCGGCGCGGCCGGGTCCGGCGCGCGTTCACTCGTCCCCCGGGAACGACTCTACCGGGTTTCCCTCGGAGAGCGCGAGGAGGGCCCGGGCCGCCTCCTCCACCCGCTCCCGGCGGGCCAGCCTGTCCAGCCACCCGCCGGGGATCCCCGAGGCCCCGTAGTACGCGCCCGCGATCTGTCCGAAGACCGCCCCGGTGGTGTCGGCGTCGTCCCCGAGGTTCACCGCCCGCAACGCGCCCTCCCGGAAGCCGTCGCTGCGGTGGAAGGCCCACAGGGCCGCCTCCAGCGAATCGACCACGTAGCCGGTTCCCCGGACTCCGGGAGGGTCCTTGTCCTTGAAGCTCCCCGCCGCCACCGCGGCCACCTCCGGGACGAGGGGCCGGCCCTTCCAGAGCCCCTCCACCGGGGCATACCCCGGCCCCAGGAGCTCGTCCTTGGAGGCCCCGCCCAGGGCGCCGACGATGAGGCCGGAGAAGTAGCGGCAGGCGTCGACCGCGGCCCGGGCGCCGTGGGTGGTGCGCGAGCTCTCCCCGGCCAGGCGGACCGCGGCGGCGGGGTTCCGGCGCCAGGCCAGGGGGACCGGAGCCAGCCGCATGAGAGACCCGTTCCCCGCCGACATGGGATCGGTGGGGCCGGAGAATGGGTTGCCGGTCTCCACGTAGCGCACCAGGGCCTGGAGCACGGTGTTCCCCACGTCGAAGCAGGCGCCGGTGCTGCTCAGGTACCCCGTCTTCCGCCAGCGCAGGTACCGGTCCATCTGGTCGCGGGGATCGAAGCCCCCCCGCACCGCCAGGCTCCGGGCCAGGCAAAGGGCCATGGAGGTGTCGTCGGTCCACTGCCCCGGGGCGAGATGGAAGGGACCGCCGCCGGTCATGTCGGTGAGGGGCGCGAAGGTCCCCGGAGGGCGGAACTCGAGGGTGGTGCCGAGGGCATCCCCGGCGGCGAGCCCCAGGAGCGCGCCGAGGTAGCGGTCCTCCAGGCCGGAGCGGTCCGTGGGCCGGGAGCCGCCTACCGGAGGCGGCGGAAGCGGGGACACCGGCGCCCTCTCAGCGCACCTGCCGGTACCGGAGGAGGTCCGGCTCGCGGGCGACGAGCTCCGAGGCCCGCGAGAGCGCGTCCGCCACGTGTTCGGTGTTGAAATGGTCGTCGAGGGCGTCCTGGTCCTTCCACGCTTCCACGAAGGCGAAGGCACCGGGATCCTCCCGGCTCTCCAGCAGCTCGTAGCGCAGGCAACCCTCCTCGGTGCGGGTGGGTTCGACCAGCCCGGCGAGGAGGGCCCGAAGCTCGTCCTCCCTGCCCGGTTTGGCCTTCCACAGGGCCAGGACGTGGAGCGTCTCCGCCATGGCTTCAATCCTCCTGAGCCGGGATGCGCTCCGCGGGTCCCGGGGCCTCGGGAGCGGTCTCCGCGGTTCCGGCGCCGGGGCCTCGGGGACGCCCCCCCCCGGGGGCTAGTGGGGCAGCTCCTCGGCCCGGGTGAGGTTCTCGAACCGGGTGTACTCGGAGATGAAGGTGACCCTGACGTTTCCGGTGGGGCCGTTCCGCTGCTTCCCGATCAGGATCTCCCCGATCCCCTCGTTCTCGTCGGTGCGGTGATAATGCTCCTCCCGGTAGACGAACGCCACCACGTCGGCGTCCTGCTCGATGGCCCCCGACTCCCGGAGGTCGCTGAGCATGGGCCGGTGGTCGGTCCGGGCCTCCACCGCCCGGGAGAGCTGGGACAGGGCCACCACCGGCACCCGCAGCTCCTTGGCCAGGGCCTTGAGGCCCCGGGAGATCTCGCTGATCTCCTGCTGGCGGCTCTCGATCCGGCCCGCCCCTCGCATGAGCTGGAGGTAGTCCACCACGATCACGGCGAGGTCGGTCTCGTGCTTCAGCCGCCGGGCCTTGGCCCGCATCTCCAGCACGCTCATGGCCGGGGTGTCGTCGATGTAGATCGGGGCCTCGGCCAGGTGCCCGGCGGCGGTGATCAGCAGCGGCCATTCCTTGTCCCGGAGGTAGCCGGTGCGGAGCCGTTGGGAGCTCACCCGGGCCTCGCCGCAGAGGAGGCGCATGAGGAGCTGCTCCATGCTCATTTCCAGGCTGAACACCCCCACCCCGCGCTTGCCCCGGATGGCCACGTTGGCGGCGATGTTCAGGGCCAGCGAGGTCTTCCCCATGGAGGGGCGGCCGGCGATGATGATGAGGTCCCCCTCCTGGAACCCGCTGGTCATGTTGTCCAGGTCCAGGAACCCGGTCTCGACCCCGGTGACCGCGGCCTTCTCCTCGTAGAGCTTCTCCACCCGCTTGATGGCGGGGTTGATCAGCTCCCGCACCCGCACGAAGCCCTTGCGGACCCGGGCGTCGGAGATGGCGAACATGGCCCGCTCGGCCTGGTCGAGCAGGTCGGCGGCGTCGTCCCGGCCGTCGTAGGCGTTGGCGATGATCTCGGTGGAGACCTCGATCATCCGCCGGAGGATGGACTTCTCCTTGAGGATCTGGGCGTGGAACTCGACCGCGGCCGAGGAGGCCACCGCGTCCAGCAGGCCGGCGATGTAGGTGGCGCCTCCCACCCCCTCGAAGTCCCCGTTCCGCCGAAGCTCATCGGCCAGGGTGATGGCGTCGATGGAGTCTTCCTTGCGCTGCCAGAGATTGACCACGGCGTTGAAGATGCGCCGGTGGGCGGGGCGGTAGAAGGCGGACTCGTCCAGGATCTCCAGCACCTTGCCGATGGCCCGGGAGTCCAGGAGCATGGCTCCCAGCACCGAGCGTTCGGCCTCCACGTCCTGCGGCGGCACACGCATGCCCCCGCCCGCCATGTCTCGTACCTGGGTGTCGGTGCCGGCCAACGTCCTGCTCCCGCCTCCGGGCCGGGCCCGCGCCCGCCCTGCCCTCCAAGGGCGGGCGGAGCCGGGCTCGTGCCGCAAGGTTCTGGATACCCGTTCGCCACACGCGGGGCCGCGCGCAGCATCTCTCCGGGAACGTCGTTTCGTCTGTGAACGGGTGAGGCGGGGACGCCTCGCGCCGAAAGCTCCTCGCTCGCGTCGAGCCACTCGGTCGGAGCCACCGGCCGAGACTACGGAAACGGGGGAAGTCGAATCAAACGATTCGTTCGCGTTCGAGTGTAGCGCGGTTGAATGGGTGTGGAAAGGAATCCCCTTGACACCGTGATTCGGCCCCAGACCCACGCCAACGACCGAGAATCCCCTACATCGTCACCGTCCCGTCACTTTCCACTTTTCCACTGGCGGTTGTGGAAAACCCGCGGGCGCGGGCGGCACGGTCTATGAAAATACTTCACAACCGGCAACCTCTTGTAATTCAACGGATTGGATTGGGACGGTTCCTGGACGAAGGCGGCCGGGCCCGGAACCGGTGGGGATAAATCCGTGGATAAGCCTCTTCATTCCGGATCCCGTCACCGGGCCGCCACCCGGGCCGGCCGGGACGGCGGGCCCCGGAAGGGACGAACTGACGGGCTTCGGCGACAGCGGGTTCGAGTGGATCATGAAGCGGCGCGACCCGGCGGGCCCGTCCCATCCGGATCCGGGATGACGGAAACGGGGCCCGGAACGGTCAGCGCAGGTACTCCTTGCGAAGGAGCTGCACGTCTTCCCACACCATCCGCTTCCAGCCCGGATTGCGGAGCAGGGCCGCGGGATGATAGGTGGGGACCACCATGATCCGGTCCCGGTAGTAGTGGATCCGTCCGCGAAGCCGGCCCATGGGGGCGTCCGGATTGCCGGTCAGGAACTGGGCCGCGAATTTTCCCAGCGCGCAGATGATCCGGGGCTGCACCAGCTCGATCTGCTCGGTGAGGTACTTGGTGCAGGCGGAGATCTCCTCCGGCCGGGGATCCCGGTTGTCGGGAGGACGGCACTTGAGGATGTTGGCCACGTAGACCTCGTCCCGCCGGAACCCGGCCGCGTCCAGGATCTGATCGAGGAGCTGCCCGGCCTTGCCCACGAAGGGCTTCCCCTGCCGGTCCTCGTTCGCCCCCGGCGCCTCGCCCACGAACATGACCGGAGTGCGGGCCCGCCCGCGGGAGAAGACCACGTGGGTCCGGCTCCGGCAGAGCCCGCAGTCGGTGCAGGTGGAGGCCTTCCGGTCGAGGCCGGCCAGCCGCTCCATGCGCTCCCGGTAGTCGGCGGTCTCCGGCTCGGGGTCGATGAGCGGAAGCTTCTTGCCCCGGCCGCCCCCGGCCGGCGCGGACGAAGCGGGCGGCGCCGGGGATGTGGGCGAAGCCGGCGATGCGGACGATCTGAGCGACGCGGGCGATGCCGGAATCGCCCGGTCCGCCGGCGGGGCCGGGGCGGCTCTTCGGGGCCTCGGGGGCGCCCCTTCCACCAACACCCGCTTCAGGGAAGCCGACACCAGGTGGGTGCGGCCGCGCTCGCGCTCGCGGGCCAGATGCCCGCGAAGTCCGGCGCTAAGTGCTGCGAACTCGTCGCGCGGATCGCTCACCGCTCGCCCTCCGGGGCGGCGCGCTCCGGCGCGCCACCACCCAATCCAGGATGCGCTGGGCCACCTCGCGCTTGGGAAGCACGGGCAGCCGCTTCCCCGCCTTGCCGGGCTCGAGCAGGGTGACCACGTTGGTTTCGCCCCCGATCGCCGCCCCGCGGTCGCGGGGGTTGTTCACCACCAGGAGATCCACGCCCTTCCGCTTCAGCTTGGCCTTCCCCGCCTTCTCCTCCTCGGCGGTCTCCAGGGCGAAACCGACCAGGATCTGGCCGGTCCGCCGCTTGCTGGCCAGGCCGGCCAGGATGTCGGGGTTGGCGCGCAGGTCGAGGCGGATCTCCCCTTCTCCCCGCCGCATCTTCTCCACCGCTTCCCGGGCGGAGCGGAAGTCGCCCACCGCCGCCGCCATGACCAGGACGTCGCAGCCCTCGAAGAGGCGGTCCGCGGCCTGGGAGAGTTCCTCGGCGGTGACGATGCGCTCCACCCGCACCCCTTCCGGGGGCGGCACGTCCATGGGACCGGCGAGCAGGGTGACCTCGGCCCCGCGGGAGAGGGCCTCCTCGGCCAGGGCCACCCCCATCCGGCCGCTGGAGCGGTTGGTGATGATGCGGACGGGATCGATGGGCTCCTCGGTGCGCCCGGCGGTCACCAGCACCTTCACCCCGGCCAGGTCCTGGGGCTGTCCGATCAACTCGGTCACCTGCTGGAGGATGGTGACCGGCTCGGCCATGCGGCCCTTGCCGTACTCGCGGCAGGCCATCCAGCCGTCCTCGGGTTCCACCACCTGGTGGCCCAGCCGGCGGAGGCGGGACAGGTTGTCCTGGGTCACCGGGTTCTTCCACATGCGGTGGTTCATGGCCGGGGCCCACAGGACCTCGGTGCCCGCCGCCACCAGCACGGTGGAGAAGGCGTCGTCGGCCAGGCCCCAGGCCCCCTTGGCCAGGGCGTTGGCGGTGGCCGGGGCCACCACCATGAGGTCGGCGTCCTTGACCAGCTCGATGTGCTCGATCCCGCTCTCGTCGGCCTGGCCGGCGGGGGCGTCGGGGCCGTCGCCGGCCCAGAGAGCGGTGAGCACCGGGTGCCCGGAGAGGGCGCGGAAGGTGAGCGGGGACACGAACCGGGTGGCGGCCCCGGTCATGACCACGTGGACCTCGGCGCCCTCCTGCATGAACAGCCGCAGGAGTTCGGCCGCCTTGTAGGCGGCGATGCCCCCGGTCACCCCCAGCACGATCTTCTTGCCTTGGAGCTTCATGACGCCCTCCCTCCCCTCGGGTGCGAGCCCATCCGGAACGCCCCTAGAAGATAGCAAAAGGCCGGAGGCAATCCACCTCCGGCCTGCGGGCCGGCCCGTCGGGGAACGGGCGGCCGGGGCGCGGCCCCCGGGACTCGCGTCCGGTCAGTCCTCGTCGGCTTCCTCGACGTCCACGATCTCGTCCTCGTCGACGTCCTCCGGCTCCTCGTCCTCGTCCCCGGGGTCCTCCACGTCCTCGTCCACCTCGGGAAGCGCGGGGATGCCGGCGTCCTTGAGCAGGTCCGGGGCCTCGGGCGCGGCCGGAGCCTCCAGCCCGGCCGCCTCCGCCGCCGCCGCGGCGGCGATCTCGGCCTCGAAGGGCTCGCTGGAATAGGTGTACTTGATCTTGCCCTGGTGGAGCCGGTCCCACGCCACCTTGGTCGGCCGCTCCTTGAGCTCGCGCTCGTTCACGCGGGCGATGTCGTTGATCCGGCGGGCCTCGCGGGCCGCGATCATGACCATCTCGTACTTGTTCATGGGCACCCTCGCCGCCGCGGGACGCAGGGGACCGCGGCGGATCGGCAGTTGGGGTCGGTCAGCGGGGGATTCCCGTAACGAGCCAAGAACCGTACCACAGCCGGCCCCGCACCGGCAATGCGGCCCTCGCAACCCATTGTGCACTGGAATGTTGTGGGAACATTACCCGACCGGAGGGCGGGCGGGGAGGGCACCCGGGGTGGGCGCCGCGGGCCCGGGCGCCGGTGAGCGACCTCCGATGCTCAGCCGCCGGCCTTCCGGAGGCGGGCCACCCGGGACCGCTCGGCGGCGAGGATGGCGCGCACCCGGGCCACCGCGTCGGAGAGGACGTCGTTCACCACCGCGTAGTCGTAGCGGCGCCATTCGGCCAGCTCCCCCCGGGCGTTCTCCAGGCGGGTGCGGATGACCGCGTCGCTGTCGGTGCCGCGGCCGCGGAGGCGGCGCTCCAGCACTTCCATGGACGGCGGGGCGATGAGGATCAGCACCCCCCGGTCGGCCATGAGGCGCTTGACCGAGTGGCCGCCCTGGACGTCCACGTTCAGGATCGGGGACCGGCCGGCCCGGAGATGTTCCTCGATCGGCTCCCGGGGCGTGCCGTAGTGATGCCCGTGGACCTCGGCCCACTCCAGGAAGTGACCCTCGTCGATCCCCCGCCGGAAACGTTCCTCGGTCCAGAAGTGGTAGTGCTCGCCGTCGGTCTCGTCGGTTCGCGGGGGGCGGGTGGTGGCCGAGACCGAGCGGACCAGGAGGGGGTCGTCGGCGAGGACGCGCTCGCAGATGACCGTCTTTCCCACCCCGCTCGGCCCCGAGATCACGATCACGAAGGGGGGCGGGGCAGGGAGCCCGTGAAGGGGGGTGTCGGGCACCGGCGGCTACTCCAGGTTCTGGATCTGCTCGCGAAGGATCTCGATCTCCTCCTTGAGCTGGATCACGTGGCGGGCGACGGCGGAATCGTTGGCCTTGGAGCCGATGGTGTTGGCTTCCCGGTTCATCTCCTGGGTGAGGAAGTTGAGCTTCCGGCCCACCGCGCCCCCCTCCCGGATCAGGCTGTCGAACTGGTCGATATGGGAGCGCAGCCGCACCGTCTCCTCGGTGCAGTCCATGCGGTCGGCCTGGAAGGCGGCCTCGATGAGGATGCGGTCCTCGTCCACCTCCGCCTCGCCCTTCAGGAGCTCGGTGACGCGGGCGTGGAGCTTCTCCTTGGCCTCCCGGGCCCGTTCCGGCACGCGTTCGGCCACCGCGTCGAGGGAGGTGCGGAGGGTGCTCATGCGGGCCAGGAGATCGTCGGCCAGGGCGCGGCCCTCGGCCTCCCGCATGGCCACCAGGCCGTCCAGGGCCCTGTCCACCGTCTCCTTGAGGAAGGACCACGCCTCGTCCTCGTCCAGCTCCGGCTCGCTCCACCGGAGCACGTCGGGCAGGGCCATGAGCTGGCCCAGGGTGACCGGATCCCGGAAGCCGAAGGAGGCCCTCATCTCCTGGAGGATCTCCACGTAGCGGCGGGCCAGCTCCATGTCCACCGAGAGCACGCCCCCTTCCTCCCGGGAACCCTTCCAGCTCACGGTGAGATTGACCTTGCCCCGCTCCAGGCGCTCGGAGAGGGAGGCGCGGAGCTTGTCCTCGTGGATCTGGAGTCCGCGGGGAAGACGGGGGGAGACCTCGAGGAAGCGGTGGTTGACCGAGCGGATCTCGGCGACGAGGGCGCGCCCGTTCCGCTCCACTTCGGCCCGGCCGAAGCCGGTCATGCTGCGTATCACGGGACCTCCGCGCCACCACCGGGTGCCGGCGCCGGGGGCGCCGGGGCGGAGCCGGGGGCGGCGAAGCCAGGGGCCATGAGCCAGGAAACTTCGGGGCCGTTCGGTTCAGGTTCGGGTCCCGGAAAGGGAGCGGCCGGCACGGGGCTCGCCCGGCTTTTCCGGGGGTGCGCGTAAGCTACGCGGCGGCGCCGGTTCTGTCAAACCGGACCCGGGGCGGGGCCGGTTCCGTCGAGCCCCTCCGCGCCCGGGGTGGACCCGGGTGCCGCTCCGGCCCCCGCGTTGGACACCCGCGGTGCCGCCCGCGTGCGCGCTTGGCGCGGTCCCGCACCCGCTCGCTCTGGCCGGCGCGGACCGCCCTCGCGCCGCCGTTCCGCCCCGCGATTCCTCGGCATCTGCGCGGTCTCGTCCCCGCTCGCGTCGACGGGTCCCCCTGGCGCAGGGATCTTTCCCAACCTCCGCCGCGGCGTTGCGCCAGGCCCATCTTCCGCGCTCGGGGGCGAGGCCCGCTATCATCCAGCCAGGCTTGCCGGCCCGCCGCCGTCCAGGTTGCCTCGTCATTCGCGGGGCGGCTGCGGCCGGTCGGAGACAGGGCGCCCAGGTGACCCGGGTACAACTCAGGCGCGAGTTGCACCCGTATATGGACTCCTCCCGTCAAGAGGATGATGGTTGGTTCGTGTTCATGATCAGAGAGTGGGCGGGAGGTCGAGACTGCAGCCGTATATCCGGCCCTTGTGTGAAGCGGTTCGTGCTTCTGGCCCAAGAGGAACCGATGCGCGCGGGATAGCCCGATCGGGTGGCGATCCTTGGGATCAGCGGGTGCAAACGGCTCGATCCCGCGCCGGTCTGACCGGAAGCCCTCTCTCTGTGTGGTACGCGTCCTCCGTGGTGGGTGAACAGGTTCTGGATCAGGTCTCTCAGGCGTGGGTGCGGAACGGGCGCTGCTGAGTGGCCACCACCCAGGCGAAGCGGGCCATCTTGTTGGCCAGGGCGACGGTGGTCACGTTGTAGCCCCGGCGGTGGTTCACCTGGACCGCCCAGCGCTGGAGCGGGGTCGGCTGCTGGGCCACCCCGGCCCAGCGGAGCACGGTCCGGGCTCCGTGGACCAGGAGCCGGCGCAGGTACTCATCCCCCCGTTTGCTGATCCGGCCCAGGCGGCGCTTCAGCCCCGAGGAGACCTCCCGCGGGGTCAGGCCCAGGAAGTTGGCCAGGGAGCGGCCATGGGGGAACCGCCGGAAGTCCCCCACGAAGGCGGCCAGGGCGGTGGAGGTGATGGGACCGATCCCCGGGATGGTCTGCAGATGCTGGACCAGGGGATCATCCCGGGTCAGCACCTTCAGCTGGCGCTCGATGCTCTGGATCCGCTCCTCCTGGTAGCGGACCTCGGCCGCCGCTTCCAGCAACGCGATCCGCAGCGGCTCCGGGACCGTCTCCGGCTCCAGGGCGTGGATGAAGGGGATCACCTTGCGCGCCCCCTTGGGGATGGTCACCCCGAACTCCCGCAACAACCCCCGGATGGTGTTGATCCGGGCCACCCGGGTGGCCATGTGCCCCTCCCGGAGCCGGTGGAGGGAGGTCAACGCCTGCTGGTGGACGGACTTGACCGGAACGGGGCGGAGGATCTCGTTCCGGTCCGCCTCCAGCATGGCCCGGGTGTCGGTGCGGTCGGTCTTGTTGCCGGACCGGTAGCGCTGGGTGTGGTGCGGGGGAAGCAGGACCGGGGTGTGATGCGCGGCCAGGGCTTGGCGGGCCCAGTGGTGGCTCGAGCCGCAGGCTTCGAAGAGGATCCGGGCGGGGGGGATCTGGGCCAGGTACCGCTCGAACTGGCGCCGGCTCAGCCGGAGCTCCCGGGAAACTCTCCCCGGGCGGGGGGACTCGGCCACCTGAAACACGCTCTTGGCAACGTCGACGGCGATGGTAAGCTGCATCTGGACTCCTCCTTGCTGTTGGCCTTCGGGGCCGTCTTACGGTGAGACACTCAACGTGCCTCATTCAGCGGGAGGAGTCCATTTCATCAGGTACACCCCAGGGGGTGCGGTTACCCGGGTGCTCTCCGAGGAGGGTGGCGGCCCGGCGTGGCCGGGCGGACTTCGACCGGACCGTCGGGCGCATGGTTGGTGGCCGCGGGTGGGGGTGGCACCTGGGGCGGGGACGAGAAGAGCGCGGAGGCACCGGCCCGGGCGCGTTCGCCCAGCTCGTGGATGGCCCGGTGGCAGCTACCGCACAGGGCGACTAGGTTCTCGGCGCGGTTCGGGCCGCCCGCCTGGCGCGGCCTCAGATGATGCACGGCCAGGAACCGCGTGCTCCCGCACCCGGACACCCGGCACCGGTGCCCGTCCCGCTCCAGCACCTCCCTGCGCAGGGCGGGCGGCACTACCGCCCGGTTCCGCTTTCCCGCGATGTGTACCCGGGTGTCACAGAGCACCGCCTCCAGCTCCGCCGGCCGGAGCGGCTTCGGGCCCCGGCCGGTCACCACCCGCCCCCGGCCGCAGTCCGGACAGTGTTGGACCACCACCTGATACGCGGCCTCCCGGCGGGCCGGGGCCGCTCGGGCAGTCCCGGTCGCCACACTAGCCGCCGCGAGCCCCCCATCCGGCTTCGGCGCCTCCCGGCTCTTCCGCTCGCTGTGCTCCCCGGCCGGACCGGGTCGCTTGGAGTCCGATCCATCGGCCCGGGACCCGGCGCGGCCCTGCTCCGCCAACGCGGCCAGCCCGGCCACGATCAGTTCCTCCGTCGAGCCACGGAACCCGCGCTTCCGGAGCGCCTCCACCAGCGCCCCGTACTCCGCGTAGAGCAGCGCCGGGAACCGCAGGCGCACATCCTCCGGGATGGCGGCCGGTATTGCCGCCCCCTCGGGCGCCGGTTCTTCCGCGGCCGGGCTCGCTGCCTTTGGAACCGGGCGATCTTCCGAGCCCGCGTCGAGCGCCAGCGCCGCCTGCCCCCGCCCCGATCCCCGCGCCGCCGCCGCCCGGCCTCGGGCCACGGCCACCTTCAGCTCCAGCGCCCGCCGCCCCACCCGCTTCGCTTCCCGGACCCACGCCCCCTCCGTCTCCCGGGTGGCCACCTTCACCACCTCCCGCGCCTTGGTCCAGGGCATCTCACCCGCCGCCACCGATCGCCGCAGCTCCGGCAGCTCCTCCAGCGACCCCACCACCCGCAACAACTGCGCGCAGCGGCTCCGCGAGAACCCGTGCCGCTCGAAGCTGTACGCGTAGATCGAGGTGTAGCCGAGTTCCAGGTACAACCGCCGGCGGACCAGGTCCGCGAACCAGAGCACCAGGTTCCGCTGGACCCGCTCCGACTCGCGCACGGTCCGGGCAAAGCAACGATCGACCTGCCGCGCGGGCAGGCCGGGAACAAACGAAGGCATGGACGTCCTCCCGGAAGGCCGGTTGGACGGGGGAAGCAACTACCAGAAGTATGCCTAGTATCCGATGTCGGATCAACCCAAAACCGCCCGCACCCGCATTTTTTGAAGGTCTTTATACAATCGCCGAACAAGCGCACCATGCGCGGCCCGGCCCGAAGGCGACGGAAGGTGTACCCGGGTCCAACTCCCGACCCACGCGCGCCTCGCCGTCCCCACCCGGCTGCATCCCGCCACCCGGGGGGGCGGAGACCGCTTCCGGACCCGCCTGCTAGACTCTGGCCACCATGAACAGCCTGACCCTGCGCGCGGTGGTGGCCGAACTGCACCCCTACCGCGGTCTTCGCCTCGACGCGGTCGCCGCCGCCGATCCCTGGGAGTTCCACCTGCGCCTGGAGAAGCAGGTGACCCTGGTGGTGTGCGTCCACCCGGAGCACAACGCCCTCTTCCCCGCCCCGGGCGACGCCCTGGCCGCGGAGGGGACCCACCCCTTCACCCGGGCGCTGGCCAAGGCGCTGGAGGGAGCCCGGTTCGCCGGCGCGTCCCAGGCC
The DNA here is from genome assembly GCA_963768615.1 of Candidatus Eiseniibacteriota bacterium. Taxonomy (GTDB): domain Bacteria; phylum Eisenbacteria; class RBG-16-71-46; order JABDJR01; family JABDJR01; genus CAVSKL01. Next base: position 180,147 of record CAVYIE010000002.1, read on the forward strand.
GGGCTGGACCGGGTGGCCGCCCTCACCTTCGAGCGCCGCGACCGGCTCGGGGACGCCCGCCGGACCCACCTGGTGGCCGAACTCACCGGCAAGGGGGGAAACCTCCTCCTCGTCGACGGAGACGATCCCTGGACCGGCCGCATCCTGGACCGCCTCCGCGACGATCATTCCCGACGGGCCCCGCGGCACTTGGCCCCGGGCGCTCCCTACGAGCTTCCCGCCTCGAGCAAGACCGACGCCACCCGCTCCGGGGCCCCGGCGCTCGCCGACGCTCTCCGGGCGGCCATGGAACGGCGCGGGGAATCCCCGCGGGCCCTGGTGGACGCCTGGATGGGGGTGGGGCCGGTCACCGCCGAGGCGGTGTGGCGCGAGGCCGGGCCCGACCCGGAAACGGACCTCCTGGCCCGGACCTGGCTCGACTTCCTGGAAGCGGTCCGCCCCGAGGGCCCGGCTATCCCCCCCCACACCGTCTCCGCCCCCCACGCCGCCGCCAACCAGCCCGGAGCTACCACCCAACCTGCCGCCACCAACCAACCCGGCGCCACCGCCCAACCCGGCGCCACCAACCAACCCGGCGCCACCGCCCAACCCGGCACCACCGCCACCGGCCGGCCCGGGCCCCGCTTCGCGCCCACCCTGGTCACCGGCCCGGAGCATGGCGCCGAGGCCTTCGCCTTCGCCCCCGGGCCCGAGCACACCGGACCCGAACCTCCCGCGGAGGAATCGGACCGGGCGTCCCGGGCCCACTCCAGCGACCGGCGTTCCTACCCCACCGCCTCGGCCGCGGTGGCCGCCGCCCACCGCCGGTTCCGGCGGGAGCATGCCGCCGGCCCCCACGAACCGCTCCATCGCCCGGTCCGCCAGGCCCTGGCCCGCACCCGGCGCGCCCTGGAGTCCCTGGACCGGGACGCCCGGGACGCGGAGGAGGCGGGAACCCTGCGCCGCCTGGGGGAAGCCCTCCTGGCCTCGGCGCACACGATCACCCGGGGCGCGGACCGGGTGCGGGTTCCGGACCCGGCCGGGGGGCCCGACCTCGAGGTGGACCTGGACCCCCGGCTCACCCCGGCGGAGAACGCCGAGCGCTACTTCAAGCGGGCCAAGAAGGCGGAGCGGGCGGGGGCCAAGCTCCCCCGCCGCCGGCGGGAGCTGCTCAAGCGCCGCGAGAGCCTGGAGGGACTGGTCCGCGGGCTGGAGGAAGCGGGCAGCGACGGGCCGGATCCGGCGTGGTTCGAGGAGGCGGCCCGGCTGGGAGTGAGCCTCCCCCGGGAGGAGCTTCCCCCCGAGCCCGAGTCCGGCCCCGGGGACCGGCTCACCGCCGCCCTCCGCCCGCGCCGCTACGAGCTGGGGAACGGCTGGGAGGTCCTGGTCGGCAAGAGCAACCGGGGGAACGAGGTCCTGACCCTGGAGATCGCCCGCCCCCACGACGTGTGGATGCACGCGGACCAGGTGCCCGGCTCCCACGTGGTGCTCCGGCATCACGAGAAGGGGAAGGAGGCCCCCAAGGAGGTGCTCCTGGCCGCCGCGGCCATCGCCGCCTTCTTCTCCAAGGCCCGGGGCTCGGGGAAGGTGTCGGTGCTCATCACCGAGAAGCGCCAGGTGCGCAAGCCCCGCAAGGCCCCGGTGGGGACGGTGACCGTGGGCCAGCACCGGACGGTCATGGTCTCCCCCGCCGACCCAGACCGGAGGGGGCGCCGATGAAGACCCTGCCCGCCTTCTTCCTCGCCCGCCGGGTCCTTGCCCCCGCCGCGCTGGCCGCGGCGCTGGCCCTCGCCGCCGGGTGCGGGAGCGACAACCCCACCGCCCCCCGGAACCGCGCCCCCCGGGTGGAGCGGATCGTGACCACCCCGTCCTCGGTGGTGCGGGGCGGGGAGGCCCGGGTGGTGGCCCTGGCCGGCGACCCCGACGGGGACCCCATCACCGTCCGCTGGACCGCGACCGGCGGGACCTTCAGCGACACCACCGCCACCAGCACCACCTGGACCGCCCCCGACACCGCCGGGCTCTACGTCCTCTCCGTCACCGTGCGGGACGCCGAGCTGGCGGTCACCGACACCGTGTCCATCGCGGTGGGAAACGCCTCCGTGACCGTGCTCTCCGATCCCCCCGGCGCCTTCATCCTCATCGACGGGGTGGACACCGCCGTCCGCGCCCCGCACACCTTCGAGCCGCTTGCTCCCGGATTCCACGGGTTCAACGTGAGCGAGGCCGACTTCCTCTACGAGCCCGGCGAGACCACCCTGGAGCTGGCTGAAGGCACCGTGGACACCGTGCGCTTCGCGGTGGCCCAGGCCCGGGCGGACCTCCTGGACCTGGGGCGGGACGACCTCCTGGAGGTGGGGGGCGTGGTCTTCCTCCCCGCCGGCACCGGCTACCTCTACGCCGCCCGCACCCCCGACGGCACCGGCATCTTCAACTCGCCGGTCTCCCCCCGGCGGGGCGAGCCCAACGGGGTGCGCCTCCTCTCCGGGGTCCGGGTGGAGGAGCCGCTGGCCCTGGCCCCCGGCGGGACGCGTCTCTTCTACGTGGGGGAGGACGACACCCTCCGAAGCGCCAGCGTCTTCGATTTCAACGCCGACGGAAGGGTGGATTCGGTGGGGGCGGCCGTCGCCGCCACCGGGCGCTCGGCCTACGGCCCCGCGGTGAACGAGTTCGGCGAGTTGGCCTTCTCCTCCACCCCGTCCGCGGACCCGGCCGCGGTGCCGCTCCTGTGGAGCGAGTCCGCCGACGGCATCCTCACCGACATCCGCATCGCCACCTCCTCGGTGGGGAAGCTTCCCACCTGGGAGCCGGGGGGGACGGCCGCCTGGCCTTCATCCGGAACGGCATGCTCCTCGATGCCCGGGTGCTGGCGGGAAGCGCCGCGGCCACCGACACCCTGGTCGCGGACGGGAACAACACCGCTCCCGCCTGGGGGCGGTGGGGCCGGCACCTGATCGCCTTCCTGACCGGGGTGGGGGCCGGGGAGACGCCGGCGGTCCGGCTCACCGCGCGGGGAACGCCGGCCCCGGCCTCGGTGTTCGCCGCCCCCGAGGCCCCGGCGTTCCTGGCCTGGAGCCCGGTGCAACGGGCGTTGCTCCTCAGCGCGAACCCCGGCGGCTCCCCCGAGGTGCGGCTGGTCTACGACCTGCCGGTGCCCTGAGCGGGCGGGCCCGCCCCCGGCGAGGAGCAGGCGTTGGAGGCCCGGCAAACCCTGCGCCGCGATGCGATTCCCGGCCCGGCCGTCCGGACCCCGCATCCCGATCCCCGGCCTACATCTCCCCGTTCACGAAGCGCAGGTACTCCTTCACGTCCTCCTCGCTCCCGATCACCAGCGGGGTGCGCTGGTGCAGCTCATCGGGCTCGACCTCCAGGATGCGGCGTTTCCCGTCCACGGCCATGCCTCCCGCCTGCTCCACCACGAAGGCCAGGGGCGAGGCTTCGTACAGGAGCCGCAGCTTGCCCTGGGGATGACCGCGGTCGGCGGGGTAGAGGAAGATGCCGCCGTAGAGAAGGGTGCGGTGGAAGTCGGCCACCAGGCTCCCGATGTAGCGGGACTTGTAGGGGTGGCCGTTCCCGTCCTCGGTGCGGAGGTAACGGATGTAGCGGCGGGTGGAGTCGTCCCAGCGGTCGAAGTTGCCCTCGTTCACGCTGTAGATCTTGCCCTTCCTGGGGATGCGGATGTGATCGTGGCTGAGCAGGAACTCCCCCACGCTGGGATCGTAGGTGAACCCGTGCACCCCCTGCCCGGTGGAGTAGACCAGCATGGTGCTGGAACCGTAGACCAGGTAGCCGGCCCCGACCTGGCGGTCCCCCTTCTGCATCACGTCCTCCCGGGTGCCCTGTCCGTCCCCGGGGGTGACCCGCCGGTGGATGGAGAAGATGGTCCCGATGGAGACGTTGGCGTCGATGTTGGAGGAGCCGTCCAGGGGATCGAAGTTGAGCACGTACTTGCCGCAGGGGTACTCGGGGGGGATGTGGAGGATCCCCTCCTCCTCCTCCGAGGCCATGGCGCAGAGATGCCCGGTGTGATCCAGGGTCTGGTAGAGGACCTGGTTGGCGAAGGCGTCCAGCTTCTGGACCTCCTCCCCCTGCACGTTCACGTTCCCCGTCTTGCCCAGGATGTCGAGCAGGCCCGCCTTCGACACCTCCCGGTGGATGATCTTGCCGGCCAGCATGATCTCCGATAGGAGATCGGAAAATTCTCCGGTGGCTTCTGGAAAATGACGCTCCTGCTCCATGATGAAGCGGGCCACGGTGACGACTTTTCCCTGGTGCTCCTTCGAGACAGGCATCGGGGGGGGCTCCTTTGCGGGTGCGGGGAGGGTTCGTGCGGCTTTTCCCTCGCCGCGGGGACATGATGGTTCAATAAACACGCCTGAAGGCAGCCTCAGTATACGGGACCGCTATCGGGCGACCAAGGGAAAGCCGTCCCGGGGCCCCGCCAGCGCAGGGCCGCCGCGGCTTCATCGCGGGGTGGACCGGTCCACCGCGCATCGCGGCGGGCGGACAAGGGAAGAGGGCGCCCCGAAGGGCGCCCTCCCCAGGATCCGGGAACGGGGCGGCGGCCCGCGCCGGCCCGCCCCCCGGCGGCGATGGCCGGGGGTCAGATGGAGGCCTTGATGGCCTGGTCGAGGATCTCGACTCCCCGCTGGATCTCGGCGTCGGTGACGTTCAACGCGGGCCGGAACCGGATGCTCCGCGGACCGCAGGGCAGGCTCAGCACCCCGTTGTCCCGCGCCTTGCCCAGCACCGTGTTTCGCATGTCGCCGTCGGCGAGGTCGAAGGCGGCCATGAGCCCCCGGCCCCGGGCCTGGGTCACCGCGGAGTACTTGCCCTCCAGTTCCCGGAGCCCCTTGAGCAGGGTCTCGCCGCGGAGCCGGGCGTTCTCCACCAGCTTCTCCTCCTCGATGATCTCGAGGTAGCGCTGGCCCCGCACCATGTCCACCAGGTTCCCGCCCCAGGTGGAGTTGATGCGGCTGGACTCCCGGAACACGTTCTTCTCCACCTCGTCGAAGCGCTTCCCGCCCAGGAAGCCGCAGATCTGCATCTTCTTCCCGAAGGCCATTGCGTCGGGCTCCGCGCCCTCGAAATGCTCGAAGGCCCAGAACTTGCCGGTGAGGCCGACCCCGGTCTGGACCTCGTCGTAGATGAGGATGAAATCCAGGTCGTCGGCCAGGCGGCGCAGCTCCCTCAGGAACTCGCCCCGGAAGTGGTTGTCCCCGCCCTCGCCCTGGATGGGCTCGATGATGAGGGCGGCGATGTCGTCCCCGTAGCGCCCGGCGGCCTCGTGGATCTCGTGGACCGCCCGCCGCTCGGACTCCATCACCATCTCCAGGTTCATGCCCGTGAGCGGGTAGATGCACTTGGGATTCTCGATCCGCGGCCACTGGAACTTGGGGAAGAACATCGTCTTCCGGGGGTCGGCGGTGTTGGTCAGGCTCATGGTGTAGCCGGTCCGCCCGTGGAAGCACTGGCGGAGGTGGATCACCTTGTTCCCGTACTCGCCGCGCACGCCCTTGGCCTGGTTCTTCCGCACCTTCCAGTCGAAGGATGCCTTGAGGGCGTTCTCCACCCCCAGGGCGCCTCCGGCCACGAAGAAGGCGTGGGGCAGGTAGTCGCGCTGGGCGATCCGGCGGAAGGTCTCCACGAACTCGGCGTATTCGACGGTGTAGACGTCGCTGTTGGCCGGATTGGAGACCGCGGCCCGGAGGAGCTTCTTCTGGAAGTCCGGGGACTTCATCTTGGGGTGGTTGTGGCCCACGGGCAGGCTGGCGAAGTAGGTGTAGAAGTCCAGGTACTCCTTGCCGTCCCGGGCGTCCACGAGCAGGGAGCCGTGGCTCTTGTCGAGGTCCACGACCACGTGGAACCCGTCCACGAGGATGGACTTCTTGAGGGTCTCGAAGACGTCTTCGGGAGCGACCCGGTTGCGCTCGAAGGTCGGGGTGGACATGGGATTTCCTTTCCGGATCGGAGCCCGGCGGGCTCCGGAGGATCGGCGGGCGGACCCGCACTGCGACTCGTGCCGGGCGTCCCGGCCGTGGACGGGACGCGGGGAGACGGGAGGGCCCGGTACGGCTAGCCCCAGCCCCGGAAGGGGGAGTACCGAAACGACGTTTCGGGCTTGAGGATGGAGAACGTCAGCAAGCTCACCATGGAATCGGCACCGGTTCGGGGGCCCGTCCAGGAGGTCGCGAGGCGGTTCGCGAGCGGGATTCCGAGGCCCCAAGCGGCCCCAAGTCTATCAGGTGGCCCGAGGCCGGGTCCACAAAACTCGGACCGCTCCCGGCCCTGTAACCCGCATGAATTGGGTTATTTAGCGCGGCGAGGGGCCCCGGGCGGGCGGGGCGGCGGGTGGGAGCCTCGGGCGCGCGGACGCGGGAGCCCGGGAGGGCCCGGCCGGCCCGGCTGCCGGCTAGGCGGAGCGGTAGTTCCCGAACCGCAGCTCCACCCCGAAGTCCTTGTCCTTGAGCATCTGGATCACCTCCTGGAGATCGTCCCGCTTGGGGCCGGTCACCCGGACCTGATCCTCCATGATGGCGGCCTGGACGCGCTTGAGCTTGGCGTCCTTGATGGCCTTCACGATCTCCCGGGCCAGCTCGCTGGACAGCCCCTGGACCAGGTCGATCTTCTGGCGCACGGTGCCGGCGGCGGCGTCCTCGAGCTTCCCCCGCTGGAGGTTCTTGAGGGGGACCCCGCGCCGGATCATCTTGGACTGGAGGACGTCCCACACCGCTTCCAGCTTGTAGCCGTCGGGGCCGGCCAGGACCAGGGCCCCCTCCTTGCGATCGAAGTCGATCTCGAACTTGACCCCCTTGAAGTCGTAGCGGTTGATCAGCTCCTTGCGGGCCTGGTTGACCGCGTTGTCCACTTCCTGGAGGTCCACCCCGGTGGTGATGTCGAAGGATTCCTTGGCGGCCATGGCGTACTCCTGTTGGGGGCCCGGAACCCGACTGTACCGGTCGCGGCCGGGGCCGCCAAGGGCCCCGGAACTCCGGACCGGCCTTGTTTCCGGGGGTCTCCGGGGGTAGGCTATGTCGGCCATGAAACCGTTGTTCAAGCGCGTTCTGGTGGCCAATCGCGGCGAGATCGCGGTGCGGGTGAGCCGGGCCCTCCGGGAGGAGGGGATCGAGTCGGTGGCGGTGTTCAGCGACGCCGACCGCGACTCCCTGCACGTGCGCTTCGCCGACCACGCCTACCGGATCGGCCCCCCGCCCTCCGCCGAGTCCTACCTGAACCAGGAGGCCATCCTGGACGCCGCCCGCCGTTCCGGCGCGGAGGCCATCCACCCCGGCTACGGGTTCCTGTCCGAGAACGCCGCCTTCGCCCGGGCGGTGCGGGAGGCCGGCCTCACCTTCATCGGCCCCGACGCCGACACCATCGGCGCCATGGGGGACAAGCTCCAGGCCCGGGCCGCGGCCCGCGCCGCCGGGGTGCCGGTGGTGCCGGGCAGTCCGGGCCCGGTGGCGGACCCCGATCAGGCGGCGGCCACGGCGGCGGAGATCGGCTACCCGGTCATGCTCAAGGCCTCCGCCGGGGGCGGGGGCAAGGGAATGCGCATCGTCCGCGACGAGCGCGAGCTGCGCACCGCCTTCGACCTCACCCGCGGGGAGGCCGAGAACGCCTTCGGCGACGGGACCCTGTACCTGGAGAAGTTCGTGGAGCGCCCGCGCCACATCGAGATCCAGGTCATGGGGGACGGCCGGGGGAACCTGGTCCACCTCGGCGAACGCGAGTGCTCGCTCCAGCGCCGGAACCAGAAGGTGGTGGAGGAGGCTCCCTCCACGGTGGTGGACGCCCGGCTGCGGGCGGAGATGGGCGAGGCGGCGGTGCGCCTGGCCCGGGCGGTGAACTACCGCAACGCGGGCACGGTGGAGTTCATCCACGGAGCCGGCGGGCAGTACTACTTCCTGGAGATGAACACCCGCCTCCAGGTGGAGCACCCGGTCACGGAGCTGGTCTACGGAGTGGACCTGGTCCGGGAACAGCTCCGGGTGGCGGCGGGACTCCCCCTGTCCTGGAAGCAGGAGGAGCTGGTCCCCAAGGGCTGGGCCATCGAGTGCCGCATCTACGCCGAGGATCCCTTCAACGGCTTCCTCCCCTCCCTGGGGACGATCTCCCGCCTCCGGGCGGCGGCGGGACCGGGGATCCGGAACGACATCGGGATCATGTCCGGGGTCGAGGTCTCGCGCTGGTACGACCCCATGCTGGGCAAGCTCATCGTCCACGGGGCGGACCGGGAGGAGGCCCGCCGGCGCATGCTCCGCTCCCTGGGCGAGGCCCTGGTGGAGGGCGTGCGCACCAACATCCCCTTCCACCGCTGGGTCCTGGCCCGGGAGGAGTTCATCCGGGGGGAGTTCGACACCCGCTTCATCGAGACCGTGTTCAAGGACATGGTCTTCGAACCCAACCCGGAGCGGGAGCGGGCGGCGGTCATCGCCGCGGTGATCGCGGTGCACGAGGAGAGCCGGCGGCTGCGGCCGGAGCGCGGCGGGAACGGCGGGGTGAATCCCTGGCGGCTCCTGGGGCGCCCGGGCGCGCTGTCGCGGGAGCGCTGAGCATGTCCGCACGCTACATCGTCCACAACGGCCGGGAGCCGGTCACGGTGACCATCGTCGAGGACGGCGACGGCTACCGGCTGGAGCTGGACGGCGAGACGGTGCGGGTGGACACCCGTTCCGTGCCCGGGAGCCCCACCCGCTCGCTCCTGATCGACGGCCGAAGCTACGAGGCGGCCACCATGGCCGTCCGCGACGGCCTGGACGTGTACATCTCCGGCGAGGTGTACCGGGTCCGGGTCACCGACGAGCTGTGGGCGCGGGCCGAGGCCGCCGCCCACGCGGCGGGGGCGGGCGAGGAGATCGCCTCCCCCATGCCGGGAGCGGTGGTGAAGGTGCTGGTGGAGGAGGGCGCGGCCGTGGACCCCGGGGACACCGTGGTCGTGGTCGAGGCCATGAAGATGCAGAACGACCTCGCCGCGGTGCGCGGCGGGGTGGTCAAGGAGATCCGCGTCCGGGCCGGCGACGTGGTCGAACAGGGCACGGTGCTGGTGGTCCTGGGGGCGGAGGAGGAGGCATGATGGGCGGGGACCGGGGCGGACGGGCGACGGAACCGGAGCGGAAGGCGGAGAAGCCGGCGCGGAGCGGCGGCGGGCGGATGCGGAAGGAGCGGTTCGAGACCACCTCCGGGTTCGAGATCCGGGGGTCCTACGGCCCCGGCGACCTGGAGGGGTTCGACCCCCGGCGGGACCTCGGGGAGCCGGGCGCCGCGCCCTACACCCGGGGCGTGTACCCCACCATGTACCGCGGCCGCCTGTGGACCATGCGCCAGTACGCCGGCTTCGGGGACGCCGCCGACACCAACCGCCGGTTCAAGTACCTGCTGGAGGCGGGGCAGACCGGGCTCTCCACCGCCTTCGACCTTCCCACCCAGATGGGCTACGACTCCGACCACGCCATGGCCGCGGGCGAGGTGGGCAAGGTGGGGGTGGCCATCGACTCCATCGAGGACATGCGCACCCTCCTGGACGGGATCCCCCTGGACCGGGTCTCCACCTCCATGACCATCAACGCCACCGCGGCGGTGCTGCTGGCCATGTACCTGGTGGTGGCCGAGGAGCAGGGGGTGGGCTGGGACAAGGTCTCGGGGACGGTCCAGAACGACCTGCTCAAGGAGTACGTGGCCCGGGGCACCTACATCTATCCGGTGCGGCCCTCGCTGCGGATCACCACCGACATCTTCGCCTTCTGCCGGGATCACGTGCCGGGCTGGAACACCATCTCCATCTCCGGCTACCACATCCGCGAGGCCGGCTCCACCGCGGCCCAGGAGCTGGCCTTCACCCTGGCCGACGCCCGGGTGTACGTGCGGGAGGCGGTGAACCGGGGCCTGGCCGTGGACGACTTCGCCCCCCGGCTCTCGTTCTTCTTCAACGCCCATTCCAACCTCCTGGAAGAGGTGGCCAAGTTCCGGGCCGCCCGCCGGCTCTGGTACCGGATCATGACCGAGGAGTTCGGGGCCAAGGATCCCAAGAGCTGCCTGCTGCGGTTCCACGCCCAGACCGCGGGGTCCTCGCTCACCGCCCAGCAGCCGGAGAACAACATCGTCCGCACCGCCATCGAGGCCCTGGCCGCGGTCCTCGGCGGGGCCCAGTCCGTCCACACCAACAGCATGGACGAGGCCCTGGGGCTCCCCACCGAGAAGGCGGTCCGGACCGCGCTCCGCACCCAGCAGATCCTGGCCGAGGAGTCCGGGGTGGCCGACACCGCCGATCCCCTGGGCGGGGCCTACTACCTGGAGCACCTCACCGACCGGCTGGAGGAGGCCGCCCGGGACTACTTCGCCGAGATCGAGAAGAGGGGGGGGATGATCGCCTGCATCGAGGCGGGCTGGGTCCAGCGGGAGATCCACCAGGCCGCCTACCGCTACCAGCGCGCGGTGGAGACCGGGGAGCAGGTGGTGGTGGGGGTGAACCGGTACACGGTGGCCGAGCCTCCGCCCGAGATCTTCGCGATGGACCCCGCCCTGGAGGCGGCCCAGAAGGAGCGCGTGGCCCGGGTGCGGGCGGAGCGGGACGACGGCGCCGTGCGCCGGGAGCTGGCCCGCCTGGACGAGGCCGCCCGGGGGGAGGCCAACCTGGTGGCGGTGATCGTGGACGCGGTCCGGGTCCGGGCCACCCTGGGAGAGATCTCCGATGTGCTCCGCAGGGTGTACGGGACCTTCGACCAGCACGGGAGCGCCTAGGCCCGCTCTCGCGTGGGCCCCGGGGCCCGTTCCGGACCGCCGCGGGGCCGAAGCCATGAAAGCGGGGGTGGGCGCCCCGGGCACCCACCCCCTCGCCGCCGATGCCGGGAGATCCGGCCTCAGTTGTCCCCGGCGTACTTCTTCTTGAGCGCCCCCCAGGAGGACGTCTCCCCCACCGTGCCCGGCTCCCCGGCCGGCGCCACCCCGGGAGAGGCGGGGTCCAGCACGCTCACCCGCCCGTCCTGGACGCTCACCGAGAGGTCGCCCAGTCCCCGGGCGGCCAGGCCGTCGTGGAGCGCGGCGGCCAGCTCGGCGTCGGTCATGGAGGCCGGGTCGTCCACGGTCACGGAGGCGGAGCGGTCCCCGGCGGTCACGTCCAGGCTCAGGTGCTCCCCGGCCTCGTCGCGCAGGCGGCGGACCCCGACCGCCACCCGGGACTGCTCGTCCGGGACCTCCCCCCCGGTCGTGATCTGGATCTCCGGCTCCACCGCCGGCCCGGTCCCCGGCTCGCCCTGGGACTCGGCCTGGACCTGCACCTCCATCCGGTCCGGGCTCTCGCGGTTCACCGTGACCTGGGCGTTGGGCACGCCGGCCTCGGAGAGACGGGCGGCGATCTCGCTCTCCAGCTCGGCGTCGGTCTTGCCGTCCGCCTCCACCCGGATCACGTTGTCGCGCACCATGGCGTACACCGAGCCCGACACCTTCCGCTTCAGGGGCTCCAGGTCCGTGCTCACGGTGTAGCCCTTGCCGGTGAGGGTGCCGGCGAAGGCCGCGGCCACCCCCCCGGCCGAGACGCCGGTGCCGGCGGGGACGTCGGCGGCGAGGGTGAACACGGTCCCCGCGTCGCCGGCCTCGGCCTGGAGGCGGACCGCCTCCACCCCGAGGGCGGACTTGAATTCCCGGGCCACCTGGCCGGCCACGGCCGGGGTCAGGTCGGGGCCGGAGAGGTCCAGGGTCACCCGTTGCCCCACCGTGCGCTGGTAGGACACCGGGATCAGGAGCAGGGCGGCGGCCACGGCCACCGCGCCGGCAGCGGCGGCGAGCCGGGGCAGGGTTCCGAACCGGAAGCGTCGGGTCATGCGTCGTTCCTCCATGCCCCGCGCCGGAGCGGGGGCCAGGTCGTCGAGCGATAGCGCGTCCCTCCGGGAGCGCGCCCCCAGGGCGCCCAGGTCCCGGTCGATGCGGGCATCGTTCGAGGTTGATTCCGGGGACCCGGACCGGGTCCCGAACTCAGTGGTCATAGCGCCCTCCTCGTCTGGAGTGGCTGTCGGGCACGGAGGAATAGACGGGGGACAGGAGCCCGGGGGGCGCCCCGGGGTCGGACCGGTCCCGGCCGCGGGCGGACCCGGGAGGAGGCGGCACCGCCTCCGGCGCGTCCGCGCGGTCGAGCCCGAGGGCCCGGTAATGGCGCCGGAGCCGCTCCCGGCCCCGCAGCACCCGGGATTTGACCGCGGACAGCGAAACCCGTTGCATGGCTGCGATCTCCTCCAGGGTGAACCCCTCGATCACGTGAAGCACCACCGCCTCCCGTTGCACCGCGGGCAGCCGGGCCAGGGCCCGGGCCGCCCGGCGGGCGCCGAGAAACTCCTCCGCGTCGGCCTGGCCGTCCCTTCCCGCCGGCTCCCGGCCGCCGGCGTCGTCCAGGGGCAGGAATCGCCGCCAGAACGCCCGCCGGCTGCGGGACCGGTGCAGGGAAAGGAGCACCGCGAAGAACCAGGAACGGAAACGGGACTCGTCCCGCAGGGTGTCGAGCTTGCGGAAGGCGCGGAGGACCGCCTCCTGGTAGAGGTCGTCCCCCTCGTCCGGCGACCGGCTCAGGTTCCGCGCGGTCGCCGCCGCCTGCTCGTGGATCGGGTCGAGGAGGCGGAGCAATCTCCGCCATCGCCCGTCCGCATCGGTTCGCTTCATGCACCCTCCGGAAGGTGTCGGCGTTTTCGGCCTTCATGGAGGAGACGCTTCGAGGGGCCGGAAAGGATGCAGCTGATTGTAGGGGATCGGTCCGGATCCGGCGGGACCCGGGTTCCGGCCGGGGCCAGGGGCCAGGGGCCGGGAGCCGGGCCAGGGGCCAGGGGCCGGGAGCCGGACCAGGGGCGCCGCTCCCCCGGCCGGAGGCGGCGCGGCCGGAGGCGGCGAAAGAACACCCTCTCCGCCCCCGGCCGTCCGGCGAGGAGGCCTGGGGCGACCGGACGGCCGGGAAACGGAGAAGGCAGGTCGGCCGGGATGCGGCCCGGGCGGCCCCGGCCCCAAGGAGGGCGAAAGGCCGGGGGCGGCCGAGCCGCACCACGGAACCGGTCGGCGGTGCCGGATCGGGCTGCGTTGTCGGTGCCGCCCGGTTCCGCGTGGCGGACTTCTCCCAATGCAAGGCCGGGGCCAATCCGGGCCCCGGCCGGCCGGCGTAACCGCCGGAGTCTCGGGGGGGCGGACGGCGGAGCAGGGGGCGGGCGACGAAGGCCGGGGGAAGGGCGACGGCCCGGCGTCGGCCCGGCCCCGAAAACCCCTCCCGGCGTCGTGCTATCCTTGATCCGAGGCTTCGCCGATCCGGTACGGCATCCCCCGGCGCGGGCCGCTCACTTCGCCAAGGAGCAATCATGATCCGCCGGCTCGACCACATCGGCATCGCGGTCCGGGACCTGGAGGCCGCCGTCCGCACCTACACCGAAGGGCTCGGCCTCCGCTGCGAGCACCGGGAAACGGTGGAGGATCAGAAGACCAGGACCGCCTTCCTGCCCGTGGGCGAGACCCACGTGGAGCTTCTGGAGACGCTCTCCCCGGACGGACCGATCGGGAAGTTCGTGGAGAAACGGGGCGAGGGCATCCACCATCTCTGCTTCGAGGTCGAGGACATCGGCCGGGCGCTGGCCGCCTGCGAGGCGGCGGGCATGACCCTGATCGACCGGGAGCCCCGGGCGGGGGCCCACAACAAGTGGGTGGCCTTCGTCCATCCCCGGAGCACCCACGGGGTGCTTCTGGAGCTGAGCCAGGATCGCGGCGGCGCCGACTGACGGCGGGCGCCGGCCACCGGGGGAACGCATCATGAAGAGCGAGGCCGAGGTCCTGGGGAGCGAACCGCTCCTGACCGACCGCAGCGCCCACACCTTCGGGACCGATGGCGAGCGGTTCAACGTGCGTTCCAACGGGGTGCTCACCCTGACCGGCGACCGGCTCCTCTTCGAACACGCCCTCACCGGCGTCCGGGTGGAGATCCCGGTGGCGGAGATCGAGAGCGTGTCCCTGGGGGTCTGGCACCGGCGTCCCAGGCGCCCCGAGAACCTGCTGCGCATCCTCTACCGGGGAAACCTCCTCTTCGCGGTGGCGGTGGCCCGTCCCCAGGCGTGGTTGAACGCGATCGAGCACCTCACCCTGCCCCCGGACCGGAGGACCCCGGTGGTCCGGCGGGCCCCCGTGCACCGGGAGATTCCCCGGGTCCGGCTCATCGTGGTGCTGGTGCTGCTGTTCGTGGCCCTGCTCACCGTGGTCCTCCCCCTCTTCTTCACCTGGATGCACACCCGCACCGTGCGGGAAGTGGGCGGCGAGGCTCCGCCCCAGTCCACCGGAACCACGGGGTGAGCCCGGACCCCCTCTTCTCCCATGCCGGGCGCCGGGTGGTGCTGACCGGAGGCGGTTCGGGCATCGGCCGCGCCGCCGCCCTCGCCTTCGCCGGACGGGGAGCGCGGGTGATGATCCTGGGCCGGGGGGAGGAGGCGCTGGCGGAGACGGTGCGCCGGGGAGCCGGAGCCGCGGCGGCCGCGGGGGGCGAGATCCGGGGGCGGAGGGCCGACGTGACCCGCCCCGGGGACCTGGAGGCCGCCGCCGAGGCCGCCGCCGCCGCCTGGGGGGCGATCGACGTCTGGATCAACAACGCCGGGGCCTCGGAGCGGGCGGTGCTGCCCGAGCCCGGGGCCGACGCGGACCACCTGGAGCGGCTCCTGTCCGTGAACGTGACCGGGGTGTGGAACGGCTGCCGCGCCGCGGTGGCCCGCATGCGGGGCCGGGGCGGGGTCATCCTCAACGTCTCCTCGTACCTCTCCCGCCACGCCGGGGCCTCGGCCGGCGTTCCCGCCTACACCGCGTCCAAGGGGGCGGTGAGCGCGCTGACCCGCTCCCTGGCCGTGCGCCACGGGCCGGACGGGATCCGGGTGAACTCGGTGGCCCCGGCCCTGGTCCTCACCGGATTCAACCGGGAGCTGTGGGAGGACTCCCCGGACCTCCTCACCCGGGCCCGGGAGCTGGGGGAGCGCTATCCCCTGGGCCGGTGCGGCCTGCCCGGGGACGTGGCCGCGGCGCTGCTCTTCCTGGCCAGCGACGAGGCGGGCTGGATCACCGGCCACGAGCTGGTGGTGGACGGCGGGGTGAGCGCGCGCTGACCGTGCCCCGGGCCCCGGTGGAAGCGGTCTCGTGGGGGACGCTGAAGTCGCGGTATCGTTAGGGCCCGCGCCGGGTGGTCCGGCCGCGGATCACTCACGGAGTCCGGAACCATGCCCGTCATCGCCACCTGGCGCCGGGAGGAGGAGTTCGAGGTCGGTTTCCCCGGGGGCGAGCGGATCGTCCTGGCCAGCCTGCCCGCGGAGCAGCGTCCGGGGCCCGGACCCGGCCCCATGGATGCGGTCCAGGCCGCCCTGGCCGGCTGCACCGGCGTGGACGTGGTGTCCATCCTGGCCAAGATGAGGAAGACCCTGAAGTCGCTCCGGATCCAGGTCGACGCCACCCGGCGGGAGGAACAGCCGCGGATCTACACCCGGCTCCACCTCACCTACCACGTGGACGGCCCGGATCTCGACCCGGCCTCGGTGACGCGGGCGGTGCGCCTCTCCCAGGACAAGTACTGCTCGGTGGCGGCCATGCTCCGGCCCGCCGTGGACCTGAGCTGGGGCATCGTGCTGAACGGGGAGGAGCTCCCGGCCCCGCCCGGGGAGGAGTGAGCCCGGCGCCGCCCCGGGACCGGTCCTCAGTCCTGGAAGGCGAGCACGGGCTTCACGGTGCCGTCCGCACGGGCCTGGTCCCGGTAGTCCAGGATCAGGACCACGCTCCGGCCTCCCGCCCCCGAGGTGACCGTGCGGGGCCGGCACTCCAGCTCCGGATGCCGGACCGTCACCACGTGCCGGCCGTCCTCGACCTCGAAGGCGGTCCGGGTGGCGGCGCCGAAGCCCTTCAGCACTCCCGCCACCTCGCCGTCGATCTCGACCTCGAGGCCGGCGAAGTCCCTCGGGTACATCCCGTATTCGATCACGATGGTGGACCTGGGGCCGAACCTCCCCCCCGCGGCCAGGAAGCCCCCCAGCACGGCCAGCCCGGCCACCACGAAGACCATCTTGACCTTGAAGACGTTGAGAAACATGGGGTTACCTCCGCGGATGCCGGGCCGGAACCGCGACCGGCGCCGGCGCGCTCAAGATCCATATCGGCCGGCCGATCCTGAATCCTGACGAGAATCCGTGACCTATCCAAGCACCGGCGGAGGATCGAGATGAACGGAAAGGGAACCCCCGGCCGGAGCCGCCGGGATCGCCTCGGCCCGGCGGCGGCCCTCCTCGTCCTCTGGGGCCTGGCCGGCTGCTCCCAACCCCTGATGGACGGGGCCCAGGTCCCCGGCCGGCCCGAGGGCTTCGTCTTCGACGCCAACTCCTCGGCGGCGCGGAAGGTGTTTCCCGACCGGCAGGTGCTCGACCAGCGCAGCTACTTCACCGTCTCCGGGGAGTACTCCAACAGCATCATGATCACCGAGTACGCGGGGGAGACGGGCTACGAGGAGGTGCAGGCGGCCCGGGAGGCGGCGGAGGCCCGCTACGGCGGCAACACCGCGTACGGGCCCATCGACGCCACCGTGATCGACAAGCGCCCGGCCTGGACCTACCTGGTCACCCAGCGCTACCGGGGGGATATCTCCAGCCTCACCTATACCGCGGTGGTGTCCTACGGGAAGACCGGCCGCACCTACTCGGTGGAGTTCCACGCCTCCGATCCACGGTACATGGACGAGGCGCTCCTGGCCGGGGTGGTGAAGTCCTTCACCGTACGGTAGGACTTGCGGCCCGCCGCCGCGCCTGCTACTTCGAGCCGCCGGGCACGTCCCGGGCCACCAGCCCCTTCTCGTAGTCGCGGAAGAGCCGGCCCCAGTCCGTCTCGTCCAGGGTGGCCTGGACCCGCTTCCGGCCGTGGGTGGGGTACCAGTAGACGTCGTGGTAGAGCTTGGAGGCGGCGTAGGACCAGGGCACGATGGGGCTCTGGAGGAGCATCTTCTCGAAGGGCTTGAGCGGCCCGTGGTAGATCGCCTTCTGGCCCCTGGAGGCGAAGGTGTCCTCGTCCCCGTGGAACCCGAAGTTGATCTTGGAGATGTCCTCCCCCCTGACCTCGATGTCCCGCACGTCCCCGGTGCCCAGCTTCGCCTCGTGGGCCAGCCGGATGAACTTGATGGAGAGGGGGTCGAAGCCCATGAGCGAGGCCGAGACGGCGTCGATGGCCACCTGGTCGGCGGAGGCCAGCATGTAGCCCTTGATGTGGGGACGGATGGCCCGGGGGCCGGGGCCGTCGCCGCAGAAGGAGCCGTCGGTGACGGCGAAGATCCCGGGATGGATGTCCTTCTGGATGCGGAGGAGATCGACCAGGGTCTCGTGGATGACGGCGTGGGTCCAGTGCCGGCGGAAGTGGAGCAGGCCCCCGAAGGCGTTCTTCATCGCCCCGGTCATGGTGGTGAAGACGTGGGTCTTGACCGTGGGCAGGTGGATGATGTTCTTCCCGACCAGGAACCTGGGGATCCGGATCCCGTCCTTCTTGTAGACCTCGGGGAGGACCAGCATCTTCTCCTTGGGGACGTACTCGATCCACTCCTGGTCGGGATCGTTCAGGAAGGTCCGCTTCACCCCGTACTTGTCGCACACCGGCTTCTGCTTGTTGGAGACCTCCCCCGCCCGGGAGTCCACCACCACGGTGTCGTTGTGGACCCCCCACAGGGTCTCGGGCCGGAAGCCGTCCTCGAGCAGGGTGCGGACCACCCCCTCGATCTGCCAGGGGGTGGTGGACACCCCCGGCATGTACAGGTGCCAGGACACGTTGATCTTGAGGCAGGTGTCCACGTCGGGCTTCAGGAAGTCGCGGTACCCCGCCTCCCGCATGGCCTTCCCGATGTCCTCGAGGACGGTGTCGGGATTGGACTTGATGACGGTGACGACGCTCTTGGCCATGGATCGCTCCTCACTGGGCACGGGGGAAGCCGGCCCGCCGGGGGGCCGGAGAGGGGCCCACCCCCGGGGACGGACGGTTGAGTATATCGTCCCCGGGGGCGGGAAGCCGGATCAACCCCGGTATCCGTGTTCCTTCAACCAGTTGCGGGCGATGACCAGGCGTTGGATCTCGCTGGTGCCCTCGTAGATCTCGGTCACCCGGGCGTCCCGGTAGAACCGCTCCACCTGGTAGTCCTCGGTGTACCCGTAGCCGCCGTGGATCTGGATGGCCCGGTGGGAAAGGAAGGTGGCCGCCTCCGAGGCGTAGAGCTTGGCTTCCGAGGCCTCGCGGGTGAACTTCATCCCCTGGGCCCGCATCCATGCCGCCCGGTAGACCAGGAGCCGGGCCGCTTCCAGCCGGACGGCCATGTCGGCGATCATCCACTGGATGGCCTGGAACCCGGCGATGGGCTGCCCGAAGGCCTCGCGCTCCCTGGCGTAGCGGACCGACTTGTCGAGGGAGGCCTGGGCGATGCCCAGGGCCTGGGCCGCCACCCCCACCCGGCCGCCGTCCAGCTCGGTCATGGCGATCCGGAAGCCCTCGCCCTCGGCCCCGAGCAGGTTCGCGGCCGGGACCCGGCAATCCTCCAGGCTCAGGGCCACGGTGTCGCTGGCCTTGATCCCCATCTTCTTCTCCGGCCGGCCCGGGTTGAGCCCGGGGGTGCCCTTCTCCACGATGAAGGCGCTGATCCCCCGGTTCCCCGCCTTGGGGTCGGTCTTGACGAAGATGATGGTCACGTCCGCGTGGCTGCCGTTGGAGACCCAGTTCTTCTCCCCGTTCAGGACGTAATGGTCCCCGTCCCGGACCGCGGTGGCCCGCATCGCCCCCACGTCGCTCCCCGCCCCCGGCTCGGAGAGGCTGAAGGCGGCCAGCCAGTCGGTGGTGAGCCGGGGGAGGTAGGCCTTCTTCTGCTCCTCGGAGCCGTGCTCGGCGATGAGCTGGACCCCCACCGAGTTGTGGACGGCGACGATGATGGAGAGCGCCGGCCACACCTCGGCCAGGGCCTCCACCACCAGGGTGTAGGAGACGGGATCGAGATCGATCCCCCCGTACTCCTCCGGGCAGAGCATGCCCCCCAGCCCCAGCTCGCTCCACAGCCGCCGCACCAGGTCCCGGGGGAACTCGCCCTTGTTCTCGTACTCCAGCACCATCGGCGCCAGCTCGCTGCGGGCGAACTCGCGGACGGTGTCCTGGAGCAGCTTCTGCTCTTCGCTGATCTGGAAGTCCATGCGGCCGGGGTCTCCCTAGCGGAGGAGGTTGCGGGAGATGACGAGCCGCTGGATCTCGCTCGTTCCCTCGTAGAGCTCGGTGATCTTGGCGTCGCGGTAGTACCGCTCCACCGGGTATTCCTTGATGTAGCCGTAGCCGCCGTGGATCTGGACCGCCCGGTCGGCGACCACCACCGCGGTCCGGGAGGCGGCCAGCTTGGCCATGGAAGCCTCCACGCTGTACCGCTCGCCGCTGTCCTTCTTCACCGCCGCCCGGTAGGTGAGGAGCCGGGCCGCGTCCACCTCGGTGGCGGAATCGGCCAGCATCCACTGGATGGCCTGGAGGCCGGCGATGGGCTTGCCGAAGGTGGTCCGCTCCTGGGAGTACTTGGTGGCCGCCTCCAGGGCGGCGGAGGCGATGCCCAGGGCCTGGGCGGCGATGCCGATCCGGCCTCCGTCCAGGGTGGCGAGGGCGATCTTGAACCCCTCCCCCTCCTTGCCGATCAGGTTCTCCGCCGGCACCCGCACGTTGTTGAAGAACAGGCTGCAGGTGGAGGAGGCGCGGATCCCCATGGTGTTCTCCTTGCTGCCCCGGGTCAGCCCCTCGCTCTCCGCCTCCACGATGAGCGCGCTGATCCCCCGGTGCCCGGCCTCGGGATCCGTCTTGCAGTAGACGATGTAGGTATCCGCGGTCTGCCCGTTGGTGATGAAGTTCTTGGTCCCGTTGACCACGTAGTGGTCCCCGTCCCGCACCGCGGTGGTCCGCTGGTTCTGCGCGTCGGAGCCCGCCTCCGGCTCGGTCAGGCAGTAGGCGCCGAGCTTCTCCCCCACGGCCAGGGGCTTCAGGTACTTCTCCCGCTGGGCGTCGTTCCCGAACTTCTGCAGGGGATCGCAGACCAGGGAGTTGTTCACCGACATGATGACCCCGGTGGAGGCGCAGGCCTTGGAGATCTCCTCCATGGCCAGCACGTAGGCCAGGGAACTCAGCCCCGCCCCGCCCCACTTCTCGTCCACCGACATCCCCATGAAGCCCAGCTCGGCCAGCTTCTTCACGTTGTCGTGGGGGAACTTCATCGACTCGTCGTACCCGGCCGCCCTGGGCGCGAATTCCTTCTCGGCCAGCTCCCGGGCCGTGTCACGGATGAGGCGTTCTTCCTCGGACAGCGCGAACTCCATAGCTTCCTCCCTTCAACCCTCAGGCGTCGTAGGTGTAGAACCCGCGGCCGGTCTTCCGGCCCAGGTACCCGGCCCGCACCATCTTGCGCAGCAGCGGACAGGGGCGGTACTTGTCGTCCCCCAGCCCGTCGTGAAGCACGTTCATGATGGCCAGGCAGGTGTCGAGGCCGATGAGATCGGCCAGGGCCAGAGGGCCCATGGGATGGTTCATCCCCAGCTTCATCACGGTGTCGATGGCCGCGGGCTCGGCCACCCCTTCCATGAGGCAGAACACCGCCTCGTTGATCATGGGCATCAGCACCCGGTTGGACACGAAACCCGGGTAGTCGTTGACCTCCACCGGCGTCTTCCCCAGCCGCTTGGCCGTCTCCACGGCCAGGTCCCGGGTGGCGTCGGAGGTGGCCAGCCCCCGGATGACCTCCACCAGCTGCATCATGGGCACCGGATTCATGAAGTGGATCCCGGCCACCCGGTCCGGGCGCCGGGTCTGGGCGGCCAGCTCGGTGATGGAGATGGAGGAGGTGTTGCTCCCGAAGGGCACCTCCTCGGGGCAGATCTCGTCCAGCTTGCGGAACAGCTCGAACTTGACCTGCGGGTTCTCGGTGATGGCCTCCACCACCAGCTGGGCCTCGGCCGCGGTCTCCAGCTCGGTGGCGGTGGCCAGCCGGCCCAGGGTCGCCTTCATCTCGTCCTGGCCGATCTTCTCCTTGGCCACCTGCCGGCCCAGGTTCTTCTCGATGGTGGTGAGCGCCCGGTGGAGGAGCGCGGGCTCGAGGTCGATGAGGGTGACCTCGTAGCCGCTCTGGGCGAAGACGTGGGCGATCCCGTTCCCCATCGTCCCCGCGCCCACCACCGCAACCTGCTTCACATCGTCCGCGCGCATGTCAGTCCCCCCTTGCCTTGGTCCTCGCCGCGGCGCCGGTCCCGGACCCCCGGAACCGGCGCCCGGATCACATCTCGACGGCCAGCGCCACCGCGTTCCCCCCGCCCAGGCAGAGGGTGGCCATTCCGGTCCTGGCCCCGCGGTCCTTCATCGCGTAGAGGAGCGTGGTCAGCACCCGGGCCCCGCTGGCCCCGATGGGGTGCCCCAGGGCCACCGCGCCCCCGTGGACGTTGACCCGGCTCCAGTCCCACTCCAGCTCGCGGCCGTCCACCAGGGCCTGGGCCGCGAAGGCCTCGTTGGCCTCGATCAGGTCCCAGTGGTTGATGTCCACCTTCATCTTGTCCATCAGCTTCCGCACCGCCACCACCGGAGCGTAGAAGAGCATCTCCGGCGCGGTCCCGCCGGTGGAGTAGTCCACGATCCGGGCCATGGGGGTGAGGCCCAGATCCTTGGCCCGCGACTCGCTCATCACCACCAGGGCGCTGGCCCCGTCGTTCACGCTGGGAGCGTTGCCCGCGGTGACCGTCCCTTCCTTCTGGAAGGCGGGCTTGAGCTTGGCCAGGGCCTCCAGGGTGGTGCCGGCCCGGGGCCCCTCGTCGGTGTCCACGACCACCGGGTCCCCCTTGCGCTGGGGCACGGCGACGGGCACGATCTCGTCCTTGAACTTGCCGTCGGCGATCGCTTTCACCGCCTTCTGCTGGCTCTCCAGGGCGAACCGGTCCTGGTCCTCCCGGGTGACCTTGAACTTGTCGGCGATGATCTCCGCCGCCACCCCCATGTGGAAGTTGTTGTAGATGTCGGTGAGCCCGTCGTGGACCATGGCGTCCACCAGCACCCCGTTCCCCAGCCGGTACCCGGTGCGGGCGTTCGGGAGCAGGTAGGGGGCGTTGGACATGCTCTCCATGCCTCCGGCCACCACCGCGCCCACGTCACCGGCCTTGATGGCCTGGGCGGCCAGCATCACCGCCTTCAGGCCCGAGCCGCACACCTTGTTCACGGTGAAGGAGCCCACTTCGTCGGGGATCCCGCCCCAGTGGGCGGCCTGGCGGGCCGGGTTCTGGCCCACGCCGGCCTGGAGCACGTTGCCCATGATGCATTCGTCGATCCGGCCGGGTTCGATCCCCGCCCGCTTCACCGCTTCCGCCACCACGTGCGCGCCCAGCTTCCCGGCCGGGATCGATGCCAGCCCCCCCAGGAACTTCCCCACCGGCGTCCGACAGGCGCTGACGATGACCGCTGTATCCATGACGTCCTCTCCTTCCTGCTCGTCCCGTCCTCGTTGACTGCAATCCGCTTCCGGGGCGCCGCGCCGGCCTCGGCCGCCGCGCCCGCCCCCGCCGTCGTGTCCGCTCCCCGAGACCCCGCCGCCCCCCTCAGGAGCGCGCGGCCTCCTTCAGCACCTCCCGGGCGATGACCAGGCGCTGGATCTCGCTCGTCCCCTCGCCGATCTCGGTGAGCTTGGCGTCCCGCCAGTAGCGTTCCACCGGATACTCCCGGCTGTAGCCGTTGCCGCCGAAGATCTGGATGGCCTGGTTGGTGGCCCGCATGGACACCTCCGAGGCGTAGAGCTTGGCCATGGCCGAGTAGCGGGTGACCTTCTCCCCCCGGTCCTTGAGCCGGGCGGCGCTGTAGATGAGGTGGCGGGCCGCCTCCAGCTCGGTGGCCATGTCGGCCAGCTTGAACTGGACCCCCTGGAAGGCGGAGATGGGCCGGCCGAACTGCTCGCGCTGGCTCGCGTAGTCCACCGCGGCCTCGAAGGCGGCCTGGGCGATCCCCAGGGCCATGGCCCCGATGGAGATGCGCCCCCCGTCCAGGGTCTGCATGAACTGGCGGAAGCCCTGGCCCTCGTCCCCCAGGAGGTTCTCCTTGGGGACCTTCATGTCCTCGAAGAAGAGGGGGTTGGTCACCGAGCCGCGGAGGCCGACCTTGTCCTCCTTCTTGGCGATGTTGAGCCCGGGGGTGCCCCCTTCCACGATGAAGGAGCTGATGCCGTCCACGCCCTTCCCGGGGGCGGTACGGGCGGTCATGACCAGGGTTCCGGCCACCCCGGCGTTGGTGATCCAGTGCTTGCTGCCGTTGATCACCCACTGGTCGCCCTGGAGCTCGGCCCGGGTCTTGGTGCCGGCGGCGTCGGAGCCGGCCCCCGGCTCGGTGAGCCCGAAGGCGCCCAGCTTCTTCCCCTGCACCAGGTCGGGGAGGTACTTCTTCTTCTGCTCCTCGGTGCCGAAGGCGAAGATGGGGTAGGTGCCCAGGGAGATGTGGGCGGCCATGATCAGGGCCACGCTGCCCGAGGCCTTGGCCACTTCCTCCATGGCGATGCTGTACATCAGGTTGTCGCCGCCGGCCCCGCCGTACTCCTCCGGGAAGGGGATGCCGAGGAGCCCCAGCCCGGCCAGCTTCTCCACCGCCCAGTGGGGGAACGCGTCCTCGCGGTCGATCTCCGCCGCCCGCGGGGCGAGCTCGTCCCGGGCGAACTCGCTCACCATCTTCTGGAACATCAGGTGATCTTCGGACAGCTCCGCATACCGGCTCACGATTCCACCTCCACGAACTCCATCTCGGGCACGTCGCCGGGCACGATGAGCTCCGGCTCGGTCTGGTCCTTGATGCGCTCCACCGTGACCTCCGGGGCCCGCTCCCGGAGCACCAGGCCGTCCTCGGTCACGTCGATCACCGCCAGGTCGGTGATGATCCGGTCCACCACCTTCACCCCGGTCAGGGGGAGGGCGCACTTGCGCAGGATCTTGGGCGCTCCGTCCTTGGCGGTGTGGGTCATGGTCACCACCACCCGCTTGGCTCCGGCCACCAGGTCCATGGCCCCGCCCATGCCCTTCACCATCTTGCCCGGGATCATCCAGTTGGCCAGGTTGCCCTCGGCGTCCACCTCCAGCGCCCCCAGGATGCTCAGGTCCACGTGCCCCCCCCGGATCATGGCGAAGGAGTCCGAGGAGTGGAAGAAGGACGCGCCGGGCATCTCGGTCACCGTCTGCTTGCCCGCGTTGATGAGATCCGCGTCCTCGTCCCCCTCCACCGGGAAGGGGCCGATGCCCAGGAGGCCGTTCTCCGAGTGGAGGGTGATGCTCATGCCCTTGGGGATGTAGTTGGCCACCAGGGTGGGGATCCCGATCCCCAGGTTCACGTAGAACCCGTCCCGGAGTTCCTTAGCGGCCCGCAGGACGAGTCGTTCTTTGCTCGATACGCTTTTCATAGTTTGTCCCCTGGAAGATGAAGTCCACGAAGATGCCGGGGGTGGCCACGATGTCGGGATCGATGCCGCCGGCCTCGACCAGCTCCTCCACCTCGGCCACCGTCGTCGCCGCCGCGGTGGCCATCATCGGGTTGAAGTTCCGCGCCGTCTTGCGGTAGATGAGGTTCCCCTCCGTGTCCCCCCGGAATGCCTTCACGAAGGCGAAGTCGGCGGTGATGCTCTCCTCCAGCACGTAGGCCCGGCCGCCGAACTCGCGGGTCTCCTTCCTGGCCGAGGCCTTCACCACCTGCCCGTCCTTCCCGTAGTGCATGGGCAGGCCGCCCTCGGAGACCTGGGTCCCGTAGCCGGTGGGGGTGTAGAAGGCGGGGATGCCCGCCCCTCCGGCCCGGATCTTCTCGGCGAAGGTCCCCTGGGGGATGAGTTCCACCTCCAGGTCCCCCTGCAGGAACTGGGTCTCGAAGAGCTTGTTCTCCCCCACGTAGGTGGACACCATCTTCCGGATCTGGCGGGTCTGGAGCAGCAGCCCGAGGCCGAAGTCGTCCACTCCGGCGTTGTTGCTGATCGCGGTCAGGTCCTTGACCCCCAGCTCCCGGGTGGCCAGGATCAGGTTCTCGGGAATCCCGCAGAGCCCGAACCCGCCCAGGAGGATGGTCGCCCCGTCCTTGAGCCCCGCCCGGCGCAGGGCCTCGGCGGCGTCGGTTACGACTTTGTTCATGATGATCCCGTCCTCGCTCGTCGTTTCGGCGCGGGTTCCGCGTCCGGCCGGATGAAGGGACTCAGGTCCCGGACGGCCACGACACCCGCACGTCGGTGTACTCCCCGTCGGCCAGGGTGACGGTTCGCTCGAACATCTCCCCGCCCGGCCCGATCACCCGGACCCGGTACGGATTCACGAAGATCGCCTCCTCCACCCGGCTGGTGTCGGGGGCGATGCTGTAGCCTCGGAAGCCGATCGGAAACGGTGCGAAGGTCGCGCGGCCCCCGCTTCCCTCCGGCCGCGCGCTCCACAGGAGCCAGCGGCAGGCGTCGTCCCCCTCCGTCGCTCCCAGGTAGTAGTTGCCGGTGAAGGTCAGGTCGCCGGAGCTGTCCAGGCACCTCCATTCCACCGGATAGAGTCCGCGGGCCACCGCACGCCCGACGCCGTCCAACCCGTCCCAGGCCGGGGCCCGCCCGGCCCAGGCCGTATCCTCCACCGCCAGGACCACGTTTCCCAGGAGGTCGCGGATCCGGTAGCTGCCCCGGGTGCAGAGGACGGTGTCCGCGGGGAGGCCCGCCGCGGATGCCACCCCGAACCCGAAGCAGGTCGGCGGCGGGACCTCGTTGTCGTTCCAGAGCTCGACCGTCACCTCGTCCGCCCTTACCCCGGCGGGGAGGGTCACCCGGAGGCCCCCTCCTCCCACCGGCCCCGGGCTCACCGGGTCCTTGCCGCATCCCCAGGCCAGGATCAGGGCCCCGGCGGCCAGGACCGCGGCCGCGACCGCCGGCCGGCGCCGGAGGCGCTCGGTTCTCATCGGGGCGACTCCCCTCCCAAGCCCTGGCGGATCAGGCGCCGGCTTCCTCTCCGGCGCGGCGGTTCTTCTCGAACCAGTCCTTGATGTAGGCCACGATCTCCGGGGTGGGGGTTCCCGGTCCGAACAGGCGGCCCACGCCGACCTCGGCCAGGGCCTTCATGTCCTGCTCGGGGATGATGCCCCCGCCGGTGACCAGGATGTCCTCCACCCCCTTCCCCTTCATCAGTTCCATCAGCCGCTTGAACAGGGTCATGTGGGCCCCCGAGAGCACGCTGAGGGCGATCACGTCCACGTCCTCCTGGAGGGCCATGTTGACCAGGGCCTCCGGGGTCTGGTGCAGACCGGAGTAGATGACCTCCATCCCCGCGTCGCGCAGGGCCGCCGCCACCACCTTGGCTCCCCGGTCGTGGCCGTCCAGACCGGGCTTTCCCACCAGCACACGAATCTTGCGTTCCATACCCTGTCCTTCGTCCGGGCCCGGGCCCGGACCCCGTTCCCGCGTTTCGGTCCCGGGCGGCCGCCCCGGACCGTTCTTCCACCCTTCCCCCGGCGGGCTCAGAAGCTGTAGGCCGGCTCCCGGTACTCGCCGAAGACGCCCTTCAGGGCGCCGATCATCTCTCCCTCGGTGCACCCGGCGTGGGCGCAGGCGATCATGCGCGGGATGAGATTGTCCGTGCCCCGCGCCGCCTCCACCAGGGCGGCCAGGGCGGCCTCGGCCCCGGCCCCGTCCCGCGAGGCCCGGAGCGCGGCCAGCCGCTCCCGCTGGGACCGCTCGCTGGACTCGTCGATGTAGAGGAGCGGGATCTCCAGGGTCTCTCCCTCCTCCACGTAGTCGTTGACCCCGACGATGGTCCGCTCCTTCTTCTCCAGCTGCTCCTGGTAGCGGCGGCTGGCCCGGGCGATCTCGTTCTGGAACCACCCCTTCTCGATCCCCGGCACCACCCCGCCGATCTCCTTGATCTTGGCGAAGTAGTCGTAGGCCTCCCGCTCCAGGCGGTTGGTGAGCGCCTCCACGTAGTAGGACCCACCCAGGGGGTCGATGGTGTTGGTGACCCCCAGCTCGTGGGCCACGATCTGCTGGGTGCGCAGCGCGATCTTGGCCGCCTTCTCGGTGGGGAGGGCCAGGGTCTCGTCCATGGCGTTGGTGTGCAGGGACTGGGTCCCCCCCAGCACCGCGGCCAGGGCCTCGAAGGCGGTGCGCACGATGTTGTTCTCGGGCTGCTGGGCGGTGAGGGACACCCCCGCGGTCTGGGTGTGGAACCGCACCAGCCAGGAGCGCGGATCGGTGGCCCCGTAGCGCTCCCGGAGCTCCCGGGCCCAGATCCGCCGGGCCGCCCGCATCTTGGCGATCTCCTCGAAGAAGTCCTGATGGCAGTCCCAGAAGAAGGAGAGCCGGGGGGCGAACTCGTCCACGTTCATTCCCGCCGCGATGCCCCGCTCCACGTACTCGAACCCGTCGGCGAGGGTGAAGGCCAGCTCCTGGCCCGCGGTGGAACCGGCCTCACGGATGTGATAGCCGGAGATGGAGATGGAGTTCCACTGGGGGACCTCCTCGGCGCAGAAGGCCATGAGGTCGTTGATGAGACGCAGCGCCGGCTCGGGCGGGAAGCACCAGGCGTGCTGGGCGATGTACTCCTTGAGGATGTCGTTCTGGAGGGTGCCGCGAAGCGCCTTGCGGTCCACCCCCTGCTTCTCGGCCGCGGCCACGTAGAAGGCGAACAGCACCGCCGCCGGACCGTTGATGGTCATGGAGGTGGAGATCCTGTCCAGGGGAATGCCGTCGAAGAGCCGCTGCATGTCGGCCAGGCTGTCGATGGCCACCCCGCACTTCCCCACCTCGCCCAGGGAGCGGGGGCTGTCGGAGTCGTAGCCCATCAGGGTGGGGAAATCGAAGGCGACGGAGAGGCCGGTCTGGCCGTGCTTCAGGAGGTAGTGGTACCTCGCGTTGGTCTCGGCGGCGGTGCCGTAGCCCGAGAATTGCCGCATGGTCCAGAGCCGCCCCCGGTACATGTTGTAGCGGACGCCGCGGGTGTAGGGGTATTCGCCGGGGAAGCCCAGATCGCGCTCGTAGTCGAAGCCGGGGAGATCGGCGGGGGTGTAGAGGGCGTCCACCGGATCTCCGGAGATGGTCTCGAAGCGGGAGTGGCGGTCGCGGCTGTGTTCGGCGGCGCGGGCCTTCCACCGCTCGAGCTCCTGGCGCAGATGTCCGAGGTCCATGGGGTCTCCGTTCAGGATCGGGTTTCGGTGGCCGGGCGGGACTCCTCGGGAGCACCCGGGGCCGGCCGGGGATCGCGCCGGGCGAGGCGATCCACCATGTCGCGGGCGGCGTCGCCGGGGGTCAGCTCCCGCCGGACCACCCGGTCCAGGAGCTCCTCCAGTCCCTCGCCCCCGCCTTCCTCGAGCCGGGCCACCAGGGCCTTGCGGGTCTCGCCGAGGAGGCGGAGCCGGAGCGTGCGACGACGCCGTTCCTGAAGAATACCGGTTTCGGCCAGGAAGCGCCGATGCGAATCCATGGCCTCGACCAGGCCGTCGATCCCGTCCCCGGAAAGGGCGACGGCCCGGAGAATCCGGGGCCTCCAGCCCTCCCGGTCGGGACGAAGCTCGAGCATGGCCTCCAGGTCGTTCATGAGCCGCGGGGCCCCGTCCCGGTCGGCCTTGTTGACGGTGAACAGGTCCCCGATCTCCATCAGCCCCGCCTTCATGGCCTGGATGGCATCGCCGGATTCGGGGACCAGGATCACCGCCACCGTGTCGGTGGCCTGGGCGATGTCCAGCTCCACCTGGCCCACCCCCACCGTCTCCACCAGGATCCAGGTGAACCCGGCCGCGTCGAGCAGGTCCAGCACCTCCTCGGTGGCCGCGGCCAGCCCGCCGAGGCTCCCCCGGGTGGCCATGGAGCGCATGAAGATCTCCGGGTCCTCGGACAGCTCGGTCATCCGGAAGCGGTCCCCCAGCAGCGCCCCTCCGGTGAAGGGCGAGCTCGGATCCACCGCCACCACCGCCACCCGCTCCCCCCGCGCCTTCAGCAGCAGCGCGAGCCTGGCGATGAGCGTGCTCTTGCCTCCGCCGGGGGGACCGGTGATTCCCACCCGGTGGGCGTGGCCGGTGCGCGGATACACCCGCCGCAGGACCTCGCCGATACGCGGGTCCCGGTTCTCCGCCCAGCTGATGAGCCGCGCCAGGGACAGGGTGTCGCGCACCATCAGCCCCTGGACCAGCGACTCGACGTTCCTTCTGTTCACGCTACCTCTCGATCGACGGGACGCACGCCCGGCCCCGCGGGTGGGAGCCGGCCGGAACGGCGTGCGGCGAAGCGGATGCAGAGCCGGATGGGACGGAGGACCGCCCGAGGGCCGAGACGGCGGCGCCGCGTGCGGGCGGCCGGCTCACGAGGACTCGTGGCCCCTCTCGGTCCGGGGTTAAACGCTATCAGGGCTTAGGCTTGAGGTCAATGCGGACGAGCCCGGGACGGACCGGGATAACCGATTTCGAGAATCTGGATGCGGGGGTCGGAAGGGGGGGGAACGGCCCGGGCGGCACGGCAGCGGCCCGGGCGGCCAGCGAGCCCGGGAACCGGACAAAAAAAGGCGGGCTCGGCGTGTGTCCGGCCGCCGAGCCCGCCCAGGGGGGTCGAGCGAGTGGATGGCTGCTGCTGATCTTCCCTGAACGATGGAGGTGCACGTTGACTCAAGGAAGCGCGCTTTGTGTCTCGCTCAACCCTAGCGCCTTGTCTGCTCTCGCAACGTGGGTCTCGCAACCACGTTCAGTAAGTATTACAGCAAGTTCAGGGCCAGTATTCCCACCGGAGACCGCGGGCCCACCGGTTTCGATAACGCGTTGTTGGATAGCGGGTTGGATCTGGGGACGCCCCCGTGCGGCTTCCGGACGGGGAGCCCTGGGCCGGATGCGTTTTGCCCGCTTCCCGGGAACCGGGTCCCGCACCCTGGAGGTCGTGTTTGTGAATTCCTTGTGAAACGCACGGTTAGGGGGACCGGGAAGCGGGGTATCGCCCTGGCGCGTTTCTACCCGGTGGGCGGCAACCGGCGGACCGCGCCTGTGGGGACCGGGCTAGCCGCGGGGCTCCGGATCCTCACCGGGGGTCTCGGGAGGGGCGGAGACTTCCCCGGAAGCGCCGGCCCCGGGGGGAGGCGCCGGTGCCCGCCCGCCCGAGGCTTCCTGCCCGGGTGCCGGCCCCGGTCCCCGCGTCGCGTCGCCGGGCCCGGGCCCCGGGGCTCGTCCCGTCCCCGAGGGGGAGCGCCGACCCCGGTTCCACTCCGGCGCGAAGCCGCCTCCGCTCCGCCCCCGCCGCCGGCGCCGGGCGCCCGTCCGGCTCTTGCCCCAGTCGGGCTGGAACCGGCTGGGGCCCCGCATGCGGGCCACCTTCGCCTTCTCCCGGTTCATGAAGTAGATCCCGGCCAGGTAGACCACGAACAGGATGAAGCCCACGGCCATGAGGGGGTGTTCGAGCAGGCGGTCGAGCATCTTGCATCATCCGG
The DNA here is from genome assembly GCA_963768615.1 of Candidatus Eiseniibacteriota bacterium. GTDB lineage: Bacteria > Eisenbacteria > RBG-16-71-46 > JABDJR01 > JABDJR01 > CAVSKL01. Next base: position 210,566 of record CAVYIE010000002.1, read on the forward strand.
TCGCATTTTGACCCGTTGTGGCGGCCGGGAGCCGGGGCGGGGGGCTTCCGGACGTCGAATCGTCAACTTTCTGGAAGAGTTATATCATGATGCCACAATCACCTGGCTCGTGCTACGAATTCCGGGAGCGGATCTGGCATCGCTCCTGCAGTACGGGCGAGCCAGACACGGCCGGCGGCAGTCTCCCTGCCCGGATCGTGAGGACCCGCGTCGTTCGAGTCAACAAGCCGATTTCGGGACCTGGTTGCCTCTCCCGCAGTGTCGGGAAGTCCCACCCGGACCCACCTTCAATCGGATTCGAACGGCCCGGAACCCACGACCGAACGCGGGGAGACTGGCGCCGGTCGCGTCGTTTTACCCCGGGGGGGGGCTCCCCAGGAGGGGCCGGCCCCGGCTCAGGCCCGGTACCGTCCGCTGGCCCGGAATGCCCCGGGGATGTGACGGATCAGGAGGCCCGCCCCGGCGCCCTGGCGCCCCCGGGGTGGCTCCAGCACCACGACGTCGAACCGGACCCGGAGCCCCAGCAGCCCCCGGGTCTTCATGTACCCCACCGCCGCCGTCTCCAGGTCGAGCTGCTTCTGCCGGTCCACCGCCCCGATTCCGCCCCCCAGCCGCGGCCGCTCCCGGTACTTCACCTCCACCACCACCAGGAGGTTCTCCCGGCGGGCGAGGATGTCGATCTCGAGGCGGCTGTAGCGGACGTTCCGTCCCAGGATGGCGTACCCGCGGAGGGCGAGATAGGCGGCGGCGAGGGTCTCGGCATGGCGGCCGCGTTCGACGTGGCTGAGCGGAGGCATGAGCATGGGCTCCCGGACGGGGAGGTCCGGGACGGGATCTCGAGCTTAGCCTCATTCCGGGGCTCCCGCCAGCCCGGAACGGATTCCAGGCGCTTCATCGTGATATTACGATGATCCCGGCGAAGGCAGAAAGACCGCAGGACGGTCCCGACCGGAGCCATCCCGGACCTTGGCCGATTCCACCCCCCGGGGGTCTCAATTATCGTATAAATACGATTACAGGACCCTCGTCGCTTGCCGCCGGGTCATCCCGGCCCGGTTCACCGCGGCTGCCGGGCGAACACCCCTCCCAGCTCCCGGCCATGGTTGTCGGTGATCTTCTCGACCGTATCGCCCCGGATCTCGAGGTGGAAGCGGTCGTTGTCGACGATGACGACCAGGATCCCCGTGTCCCTGCGGCTCTTCCCGCCGGCCTCCTGCACGATCCGAACTCCGCGGGAGGCGGCCATGCGGGCGGCCAGATCGTTCCGTGCCCGCTGGGCGCTGGGGAGCACATGATTGTCCAGAAGTTCAAGAAAGGACTCGCAGCCCAGGTCATAGCCGCGATAGTTGTGACGGATCCCGTCCCGGATCGTCTTCGGCAGCGATGCCGCCATCGGATACCTCCTTCGTGGTCGAGTGGGTCGGTCGGTACCTGCGCGCCCCCGCTCCCGATGGCCGCCCGTCCGGCACGCGCCCGGCAATCATACCCCAGCACCGCCTCCGCCGGTGTGGGGACGACCGGTCCGGGGAGGAGCGGGTAGACTGCTCCGGTGCCTCGATCGACCCCAACCCGGAGAACGCGCGTCATGCCTCATCCTTCCTCCCCTCGCCCCGGCGCCCCGCGGCACCCCGACCCGGCCGTCTTCGCCCCCGACCTCGCCGGCGCCGAGGCCGCGCTGGACACCGAGTGGCTGGAGACCGACGGGCTGGGCGGCTTCTCCTCCTCCACCGTGGCCCTGGCCAACACCCGCTGCTACCACGCGATCCTGAACCCGGCCGTCCATCCTCCCCTGGGCCGGATGGTGCTGTGGGCCTCCCTCGACGAGCGGGCGGTGCTCGGCGACGGCGACCAGTGGCTCTCCACCCACCGGTATCCGGGAGCGGTGCAGCCCGAGGGCTACCGCCGCCTGGTGCGGTTCGAGGCCCGTCCCTTCCCCCGCTGGACCTACCGCCTGGGGGGCGGGGAACTCACCCGCGAACTCTTCCTGGTCCACGGGCACGGCGATGCCATCCTCGCCTACACCTGGCGCGGGAAGACGCCGCTCGCCTTCGGGGTCCGGCCCCTGCTCGCCTTCCGCGACCACCACGACGTGGCGCGCCGGGGGGCCGACGGGCGCGTGGAGGAGACCGGACCCGGCCGGGTGGCCATCCGCTTCCGCGGCGAGGAGCCGGTCCTTCACGTCCACGCCCCCGCCGCCCGCTTCGCCCCGGAGTCGATCTGGGTCCTGGACGAACTGCTTCCCGTGGAGACCTACCGCGGCCTCCCCGACCGCGAGGACCTCTGGGTCCCGGGGGAGTTCGTGTTCACCCTGGAGCCGGGGCGCACGGCCTGGCTCCGGGCCGGGGTCCCGGAGAACGCCCCCGGGACCCCGGAGGATCTCCGGGCCCGGGAGATCGCCCGCCGCGAGGCCCTCTCGCTCGACTTCCTGGACGCCTTTCCCGGCCTGGAACCCCTGGCCGTGAGCGCGGACCAGTTCCTGGTCCGGCGCGGCGACCGGAACACGGTGATTGCCGGCTACCCCTGGTTCACCGACTGGGGACGGGACACCATGATCTCCCTTCCCGGCCTGACCCTGGCCGCGGGCCGGGAACCGGTGGCCCGGGAGCTCATCCTCACCTTCGCCGAGAACATGGCCGACGGGCTCATCCCCAACCGCTTCCCCGACGCCGGCGAGGTGCCCGAGTACAACACGGTGGACGCCACCCTGTGGATGGCGGTGGCCCTGGACCGCACCTGGCGGAGCACCGGGGACCGGGAGCTGGTGGAGGCGGTGCTGCCCCGGCTTCGCCAGGCCCGGCGGCGGCACCGGGAGGGAACCCGGCACGGCATCCGGGTGGACGCGGACGGGCTGCTGGCGGCCGGCGAGCCGGGGGTGCAGCTCACCTGGATGGACGCCAAGGTCGAGGACTGGGTGGTGACCCCGCGCCACGGCAAGCCGGTGGAGATCCAGGCCCTCTGGTACAACTTCCTGGTCATCGGGGCGGAGCTGGAGGCGGAGTTCGGCGGCGATCCCGCTCCCTGGTCCGCCGACGCGGAGCGGGTCCGGGCCGCGTTCCCGGTCTTCTGGGACGAGGGGCGCGGCCACCTCGCCGACGTGATCCGCCCCGACGGCACCCCGGACTGGACGTTTCGCCCCAACCAGCTCTTCGCCCTGTCGCTGCCGCACCCGCTGGTGGATCCGGACCCGGCGCGGCGGATCCTGGCCGCGGTGCGGGAGAAGCTGCTGACCCCCCGGGGGCTCCGGTCCCTGGAGCCCGGCCATCCCGACTACCATCCCCGCTACGGCGGAAACCGGCGCCAGCGGGACGCCGCCTACCACCAGGGAACGGTGTGGGGCTGGCTCCACGGACCCTACCTGGACGCGGTGCTCCGCTTCGAGGGGGACGCCGGCCGCGAGGAAGCGCGGCGGATCCTGCTCGGCTGGGCCGACCACCTGGGCGAGGGCTGCCTGGGCCAGGCGGCGGAGATCTTCGACGCCGAGCCCCCCTTCGCGCCCCGGGGCTGCCCCGCCCAGGCCTGGACGGTGGCCGAGCTGCTGCGGCTCTGCCGCGCGCTCACCCGAGGCCGCCCGGAGGCCCGCGCCGCTACCGGAGCTTGACCAGCCGCCGGGTCCGCACCCCGTCCGCTCCCTCCAGCCGGTAGAAGTAGATCCCGGCCGGGGCTTCGCGTCCCGAGGCGTCGCGCCCGTCCCAGCGCACCCCGGTCTCTCCCGCCGGCGCGGGGCCGTCGAAGAGCACCGCCACTTGTCGTCCGGCGAGGTCGAAGACCGTGAGCCGGGCCGGTCCCGCCTCGGCAAGGGTGAAGCGGAGCCCGGCCTCGCCGGCGAAGGGGTTCGGCCGCGCCGGAGCCAGCGCGAACCGGACCGCCGGGGCCGCCCCCACGCTCACCGGGCCGTACCAGGTGGAGCCGCCGCTCCGGGCGATCTCCTCCAGCCAGTAGTCCACCGGCGTGGCCGGGGCCTCGGAGTCCACGAACTCGTAGCTCACCCGGCCGCTCAGGAGCCCCGAGACCGGTCGCCGGACCCCGGACTCCCCGCCCCGGTGCACGCGGAATCCCGCGTGGTCCACCGGGTCGCCGGACACCGTCCACCGCACCCGGACCCCCCCGCCGGCGCGCCCGGCGGTGAAGGCGGCCAGCTTCACCGGCACCGGATCGTCGCTCCACCGGGCGATGCCGTAGGAGGGGTGGCCGCCGGCCCCGGTGAAGGTTCCTCCCGCGTAGAGGAACGGGCCCGAGGCGGCCAGGCAGGTCACCTCGCCGTCGGTGATGCCGGCGCCGAAGGAGGACCAGCCCAGGGATGTGGCGCTGAAGCGTCCGAGGCGGGAGGTGTTGGCGACCGGGGGCGTCCCCACCTCGGTGAAGTCCCCCCCCACCACCAGGTCCCCGTCGTACTCGGCCAGGGCCTCGACCACGCTCGACCAGCCGCTCCCCTGGTCCGGGAAGGGCAGGCCGGCCCAGGTGTGGTTCCACCGCCCCAGGCGCGCCACCCCGGGCGCCCCCACCACACCGTCGTAATCACCGCCGACCCAGAGCCCGTCGGACCGGAACAGGAGCGCCTGCACCGAGACCCCCACGATCACGTCGTCGAGGACGTAGCGGTCGCAGCCCTCGGCCATGCTCCCGTTCACCGCCCGCCAGGTGGAGCCGTCCCAGGAGGCCAGGTGGTGGATCTCCGTCCCCCCCGCGTCGAGGAAGGTCCCCCCCGCGAAGAGCACACCGTTCCGCACCGTGAGAGCGCGCACCTGGATCCCGTAGCACCCGGTCAACCCGGAGCCCAGGGGCTCCCACCCCCCGTCGCCCAGTCGGGCGACGTTGGCCGCGGGCACCCCGCCCATGGAGGGGAACTGGCCCCCCACCACCAGGCCGCCGTCGAAGGCGGCGACCGCCGCCACCGAGTTCACCAGGGAAGGATTGGGCTCGTCGTTGAGCGCATGCCATTCTGCGCCGTCCCACCGGGCCACGTAGGGGGACCAAACCTCCCCGGCGTGGAGGAAGTTGCCGCCCACCACCAGGTCTCCGTCCACCACGGCCAGGGAGTAGACCGCGCGGTCGGTGCCGCCCCCGATCTCGTGCCACCGCGCCCCGTCCCAGCGGGCCAGGTGCAGGGCGCGCCGTCCGCCGGCCACGGTGAAGCTCCCCCCCGCCACCACCTCTCCGTTCCAGACCGTCAACGCGCTGGGGGCGGCGTTCAGCCCCTGCCCCCCGCCGGGGGTGCCCAGCTGGGTCCAGGATCCCCCCTCCAGGGCCAGCACCAGGTCCCCGCCGCAGACCACGGCGTTTCCCCAGGACACCAGCGCCGCCGGGGCGACCACCCCGGGGAAGCGCGTGCCGGGCACCGCCGGTTCCCACGCGGTCCCGTTCCACCGGGCCAGGCCGGCCAGGTCGGGACGGGTGGACCGGGCCGCAGCGTAGAGGCTGCCGTTCAGGAGGGCCAGGTCGTTCACTCCGAACCCGGCCAGGTCCGAACCCATGGCCTGCCAGGCATTGCCGTCCCAGCGCAGGACCTCGCGGCTGGCCACCGCTCCGGCATGGGTGAGATGGCCGGCCACGTAGAGATCGGTCCCGTCGGCCAGGAGCCGGACGATGGTGGGGCTGGCGGTGGGGGAATAGGTGATCCCGTCCCCGAGCTGGGTCCAGGTGGCTCCGTCCCAGGTCAGCACCACCGAGGTCCGGAAGTCCGAGGCCGGGTGCAGTCCTCCCACCGCGAGCTTCCCGTCGTAGAGGGCGAGGGCCGGACCCCGGCCCCGGAAGCCCGAGTCCAGGGTGTCCCAGCCGGCACCGGTCCACCGGGTCAGGGTGCTGCGGTCCTCGTGCGCCGCATGGACCATGCCCCCGTAGACGACCAGATCGTCGATCCAGCCCGGATCGGGCAGCGAGGTCCAGCTTCCGTTCACCCAGTAGGCGGCGCCGATGCCGCCCCCGGCGAAGAGGGTGTCGTCGTGGACCGCGAAGCACTGGACCCGGAAGCCCACCCCCCCGCCGAGGGGAACCCAGTCGGACCCGTTCCAGCGGGCCACCCCACGCACCCCGGTGTCGTTGAAACGATCGAACTCACCCCCCACCACCACGTCCCCCTGATAGACGATGCCGGCCAGGATCCTCCCGTCGAACCCGGAGAGATCGAAGCCGTCCCACCAGCCCGCGGGGAGGTCGGCGGGAACGGCGCCGGGGGGCCCCGGGGACCCGGAGGCGCCGGGAGAGGAAAACACGAGGGCGAGGAGAACGAGCACGCCGGACGCGGCGAAGGAGCGGATACCCATGACGGCACCTCCGTATCGATGTGCGCGGCGGGGGGGGATACGCCCGCGCTACGGGGCCGGGAGAGCAGGTCGGAGAACTACCTGCACTCTATCAGACGATCCGGGGGAATGTGGTTACCGGTGGAACGCCGGGGCCCCGGCCCCGATCCGGAACTCCCCGGCCGGCGCCGGCCCGGGCCGGGCACGGGAGCGCGCCGCCCGGACTCCAGTCCGGCCGGGATGGGGGAACTCGGGTTGAGGGGGGAGGCGGGCCGGAGTGATCTCCGTCCTGGGGAAGGAGTTACGAGGCGGCGAGCACCTGCCCGCGGTAATCGGTTCGACGCACCACCCCACCCTTCTCATGCACCACCACCACGCCTTCGTTCAGATGGGCCAGCACCCGGGCCGAACTTTCCGCCGCGTCCTTGCTGCCGTAGAAGGCGAAGGGACGCTCGGCGTCCTCCCGGCGGAGGTGCCAGGTGCCCTTGGGCTCCATCTCCACGTGGTATTCACGCATAACCATGATCTGTTCAGCTCCTCTGAATCGTGGACGCGCTCCAGGGGGAGCGCCTCGTCCGGCTGGACGAGCGCCGGAGTATACCCGATCGGGGTGCGGGCGCGGCGCCTTTCGGCCGGGCATGCCGTCAACCCGTTGATCCCGATGAACTTGAAGCGCCGCCGGGGAACCGGGGACGCCCTGGGGAGGGCCTTCCCGCTCCGCGGGCCGGGGCCCGGGCTCCTCCCGCCGGTTTGACAAACGCCCCCCCGTCCTGCCACGGTGAAGTCGTTCTCGTCGTTGTCGGTTGGAATCAGCCGACAGGGACCGGCCCATTATCCGTTGTCGCCGGGCCGGCCCAAGGAATCATCCCATGAAAAAGCTCGTCCCTCTCTTCGGTCTGGTGCTCATCGCCCTGGGGGTGGTCGGTCTCGTGTGGGGCGGAATCACCTACACGCGGGAGCGGAACACCGCGGAATTCGGACCGGTGAAGGTCCGGGTCACGGAACGGGAGTCCATTCCCCTCCCGCCGGTGGCCGGCGCGATCTGCCTTCTCGGAGGCATCGTGCTGGTGACGACCGGGACCCGCGGCCGCAAGGCCTGAGCTCTTTCCCCTTCGGCGCCCCGAGCGTCCTTCATGGAAAGGAGTCTCCCATGCTGTACTGGGCCCTGGTCTTCTTCCTCATCGCCCTTCTTGCCGCGCTCTTCGGTTTCACCGGCATCGCCGCGGGAGCGGCGGCGGTGGCCAAGATCCTGTTCTTCATCTTCCTGGTGGTGTTCGTGATCAGTCTCATCGTCGGCCTGGCCCGCCGGCCGCGGGCCTGATCGAGCCGGCGCCGCCGGGGGCCGCACGGACGGCCCCCGCGACGAGGCACGAAGAAGCGGGCGTCCCGCTCCGGGGCGCCCGCTTCGTGTCTCCGAGGCCGGCCGGGCGGCTCCGGGGCGCCCCATCCGGGGGCACCGGCCGGAGTTCCCTCCGCGGCGGCTCTACTTCTTCTTCTTGGCCTTCTTCTGGAGGTCCTGGGCCTCGTCGGTCTTGCCCTCCTCGGAGGCCTTGGCCGCTTCGAGGACCTCGCTGGCCGAGACCAGTTCGGTGGCCACCCGCTTGCCGGCGATGCGGGCCCGCTTCCCCTTCCGGTCCTTCATGTAGGTGAGCTGGGCCCGGCGCACCCGGCCCTCGCGGATCCGTTCGATGAGGATCACGTTCGGGGAGTGGAGCGGGAACAGGCGCTCCACCGCGATGCCTCCGGAGATCTTGCGCACGGTGAAGGTCTCGCGGACCCCACCCCCCCGGCGCCCGATGACCGTGCCCTGGAAGACCTGGGTCCGGATCTTCTCCCCCTCCACCACCTTCACGTGGACGCGGACGGTGTCGCCGACGTTGAACTGGGGAATCTCGGTCTTGGTGTTCTCGCGTTCGACTCTGAGAATGGCCTTCATGATCCTACCCTCTAGGTTTCCGAGACCCCGGTCCTCGAGATCCGGCTGACTCGTCTCGCTCAGTCCTCCCGGAGTTCCCGGCGCAACCGCTCCAGGAACTTCCGGTCCTCGTTGCTCAGCCCGGCCCGCTCCAGGAGCTCGGGCCGAAGCCGCCATGTCCGTTCCAGGCGCCGCTCCCGCCGCCACCGGGCGATGTTCGCGTGGTGCCCGGAGATCAGCACCTCGGGCACGCGGCGCCCCTCGAATTCCTCCGGCCGGGTGTAGTCGGGAAACCCGAGCAGCCCCTCTTCGTGGCTGTCCTCCGCTCCCGACTGGGCATCACCCAGCACGCCGGGAAGGAGCCGGGCCACGGCCTCGATCATGACCGCCGCCGCCAGTTCCCCACCGGCGAGGACGAAGTCCCCCAGGGAGACCTCGTCCGCGTCCAGGATCCCGACCACCCGGTCGTCGATCCCCTTGTACCGTCCGCAGACCAGGGTCAGCGCCCCGGCGCGGCTCCATTCCCGGGCCGTCTTCTGGTCGAAGGTCCGGCCCCGCGCGCTCATGATCACCGGGCGTCCCCGCGATTCCGGGTCCAGGCCCCGCCACGCCGCCACCACCGGCTCCACCTTCATCACCATTCCGGCCCCGCCCCCGTAGGGGGCGTCGTCGGTGGTGCGATGGACGTCGGTGGTGAAGTCCCGGATGTCCACCGCCCGCAGGTCCAGGGCGCCCTGCTCCCGGGCGATGCGAACCATTCCCTCGGAGAGGGCGGCCTCCACCAGTCCCGGGAACACGGTGAGCACGTTGATCCGCAGGCTCACCGGGGGTCCCCGTCCCCGGACTCGCCGGCTTTCCCGCCGCGTCCGGAACGTCTGCCGTCTCCCGCCGGTCCGGACTCCGCCACCAGCCCCTCGGGCAGGTCCACGGTGATCCGCCCGGCGGCCAGATCCACGCTTCTTACGAAGGGCTCCACCGCGGGGATCAGCACCTCCCCCCGGGGGCCCTTCACGCTCAACAGGTCGTGGGCGCCGGTCTCCAGGACCTCCCGCACGCGACCCAAATCCTCTCCATCCGACGCCGTCACCGCGAGACCGATGAGCTGGTACCGGTAGTAGGTCCCCTCGTCCAGGGGCGGGAGGGTATGCTCCCCCACCGTCAACGTCGCCCCCCGGAGGGCCTCGGCCTCGTTCCGCGTCTCCACCCCCGTGAACGTCACGATCCAGGCGTTCTTGTGGGGGCGGGCCGCCTCCACGGTCAACACCGCCAGTTCCTGTCCGCCGCGCTCCAGGCGCAGCGTGGACCCGGGATCCAGCACCGACTGTTCATCGCCGAAGCGGACGATGAGAACCTCGCCGCGTATCCCGTGCGCGCCGGCCACCCGGCCGACGGCAATCTGCCGCTCCATTCCGCTACTCGACCACCTCCACCATCACCCGCTTGCCGGAGCGGCTGGCGGCGGCGGCGACCAGGGCCCGCACCGAGCGGATGGTCCGCCCGTGCTTGCCGATCACCTTGCCCAGATCGGCCGGGTGCACCTTGACCTCGTACACCTCCGCCTTGTCCCCGGCCACCGCGCGCACGCTGACTGCGTCGGGGTGTTCGGCCAGGTTCTCGACCATGTAGGTGATGAGATCCTTCATGACCGTCTAGGCCTCGGGCTTCTCCGCCTCGGCGTCGGCCCCGGCTTCCGCCTCGGCCTCGGCCTCGGCCGGGGTTTCCTCGGCCACCGGAGGCGCCTCGGGCTGGTCGGCGTCCTGGGCCCGGCCCTTCTCCTCGGCCGCGGTCACCGCGTCGCCCTCGTGGACCGGGGCCTCGGGGGTCTCGGTCACCTGGACCCCGACCGCCTCCTCGGCGCCGGCCACCGCCACCGCGCCCTCGGCCACCTGCTCCTCCGCGGTCTCCCGCTTGGAGGGCTTGCGCTTGGGCTCCTCGGCGGGAGCGGATTCGAAGGCGGCGGTCGCCCGCCGGCTGGGGTGAACGGAGTTGTCGCGCTTCAGGAGCGTGCGCACCGTGTCCGAGAGCTGGGCGCCCTTGGCCGTCCAGTGCTCCACCTTGTCGCGGTCGATGTTGACCACCACCGGGTCCTCGAGCGGGTTGTAGTAGCCGATCTCCTCCACCGCGCGGCTGTCGCGGGCGCGGCGGGAGTCGATGACCACGACGCGGTAGAAGGGATGGTTCCTCCCCCCCGCGCGCTTCAGTCGAATCGCTAGCACGTGTCCTTCTCCTCCTGCGTGGGCTCCGATTTCCGGGACAGCTCGGGCGGGCGGCGTTGAACGACGTCTCCAAGCCTCGAAGCCTGAAATCTTCGCGGAATGAAACTGGATGATGGCCGGCTGCGCGAGACGGCCGCCCGTATCCTGCCGGCAGAGAAAACGGCGATGGAGGTTACCACAAAAGGGGAGGGTCCCGGTAGCTCTTGTGAGGCCCATCGACGGCGGCAGAACGCAAGGGAGCCATGCTACCGGGATCCGGCCCGCGGTTCAAGTCGTTCCCGCGGCGGGGGTTCCGGGACCGTCCGGATGGCGGCGCTCCGGGGCGCGGGGAGCCCGGCGCCGGCCCGGGAACCCCTCCGGCCGCCCCTCCGAGGCCCCGGAGCAAGAACCGTCCAACCACCCGGAGAATAACGCGTTACAGCTTCGGCGGACCTGCCGGGGCAACGGGACGGGCGGGAGGCGTGACCGGTCGCCTCCCGCCCCCGCGCGCCCGGACCCGCGTGCCGCGATTCCGCTCAGGATTCCTCGACCCGGATCCGCTCCAGGGCCTGGTCCTCGTCCAGCCGGTGGTCGGCGTAGGCGCGCAGGTCCCCGGCCTTGATCTTCAGGGTGAGCCGGCCGAGGTCGTGATCCTCGAAGTACTCCGCCCTCTCCAGGTCGGCCTCGACCTGGACCCAGTCGTCGTCGGAGAGGCCGGAGAGCATGTCCCCGTAGTCGAGGAGCATCTCCTTCAGCTCGTCGATGCCCCGCCGGTAGCGCTTCTCCTGGTCGGCCAGGGCGCGGGCCTCCGTCTCCTTCATCTGGTCCTTCCAGTCCCGGTCCCGGTCCCGGTCGTCGTCATCGCCCCGGAGGACGACCACGTCCTTCCCGAACCAGCTCCACCACTTGTCGGAGCGATGGTGGACCCGGTCCACCAGGGACGCCTTGAAGGTGAACACCGCCCCGTAGCCGGAGAGGTAGGTGCCCCGGGTGTTGTCCCGGCTCTGCACCAGCCAGTTGGGGCTGTCGACCAGGGTGCCGTCGACCACCCGCTCGAAGAGGCCGACCTGGCGGTCGATCCTGTCCCCCCGGGGCGCAGCGCCGGCGGCCACGGGAAGGACGGCGAGAACGAGAAGGGCCGGAACGGCCCGGCGAAGGACGGCGCGGGCGGCCCCGGGCTCCCGGAGCAGGTGTCGGACGCGCGGCTTCTGGATCGTGAACATGGCTACCCCCACGTTGTTGGATTGGGTTCCGGTCGGCGGACCGGGGGTTCGTCCACTGAGACGGGGGCGGGGCCGGAAGTGTTCAAGCGCCCCCGGCGCCGCGGGGGCGCCGGGGGCCGGGCCGGGCTGGGGCCGGGGAAAACGCTAGCGGAGGAGCATCATGCGGAGGGTGCGGTGATACTCCCCGGCCCGCACGCGGTAGAAGTACACGCCGGGGGCGGCGGGCCGGCCGTCGCCGGTGCGGCCGTCCCAGGTGAAGACCTCGGTCCCGGGGCCGGCGGCGCCCCGGTAGCGGCGGACCAGGCGGCCGGAGAGGTCGTACACGGCCAGGTCATAGTCGGTGGTCCGGGGCAGGGCGAGGGCGATCCGCGTGGATCCGCTGAAGGGGTTGGGCCGGTTCTGGGCCAGCAGGAACCGGGTGGGCAGCGCCCCGTCCCCCACCCCGGTGGTGGAGACGTAGCCGAGGGAGAGCGGGGGGCTCGAGACCCCGTCGACGTCGACCACCACCGCGGCCTCCCCCGGGCCCGCGGCCGGGGGCACGGTGCAGAGAACGGTGTTGGCCTGGCTCCAGTCGAGGTCGGTGGCGTCCTGCTCCCCGATCCGCACCGACCGCGGAGGGGAGCCGGCGGCGGGCCCGAAGTTGGAGCCCTGGATGGTGAGCCGCACCCCGCCGGCCACCGGAACGATGTCCGGGGTGAGCTGGGTGAGGACCGGCGGGGACAGGTATTCGAAGCCGGCCGGGTCGGAGTACTCGCCGCCGGGGGCGGTGACCACCACGTCCCTGGGGCCGGCGGAAGCCCCGGGCGGGCTCTGGCAGACCAAGCCCTCGGGCTGGAGCGAGGAGGAGGCCGGAAGGCCGCCCACGGTGACCTGGGGCGAGAGTCCGAAGTCGCTACCCACGATGGTGATGGGGGTACCCCCGGCCAGCCGGCCCGCCACCGGATCCAACGAGGTGATGACCGGGATCGGGTCGTAGGTCACGGAGAGGGGGTTGGACCGGGGATCCCAGGCCGTGCTCCGGACGTACACCGCGCCACCTCCGCCCCCGCCCCCGCCGCCGTGGCCGGGGGCCACGCACACCATCTGGGTGGCGGTGAGCTGGGTCACCGCGGCCTCGTTGTCGTCCACCCAGACCCGCTGGCCGTTGCCGAAGTTCTGGCCGTTGAGGGTGATCACCGTGCCACCCCGGGAGGACAGGTCGGCGGGGAAGATCGAAGACAGGCCGGGCCCGTCGAAGGCCAGAGGCACGAGGTTGGAGGCTTCGCCCCCGCCCACCACGGCCAGATCCTCGAAGGAGACGGTCCGGGGAGGCAGATAGACGTGCAGGCTGGTGCGGGTGGCGTCGGAGGGCTCCAGCAGATCGGCGCCCACCTGAACCTGGGGGAAGTCCGGGAAGTAGCCGCTGATGGTGATGGGGATGCCTCCCGCACGCCCCTGGGCGAGCGGGTCCACCCCGTCCACCGCGCAGGCCCGGTAGGACACCGCGACGGTGTTCGAGGCCCGGCCCTTGGCCGCCACCCCCACCTCGGGCGCGGCCCCCGCGGGCAGGTCCGGCGCCGCCACCAGGAGCTGGGTGTCGCTGGCGCTGATCGGGGTGACCGGGGTGGTGCCCACGAAGGCGGCGAAGGCCTCCCCCTGGGCGGGGCTGAAATTGGAGCCGGTGATGGTGAGGAGGGTGCCGCCCGTGATCCCGGTGTCGGGCAGCACCGCGACCAGGACCGGGGCCGGGTCGGCCGGCGGAGTGGGGTCGTAGGTGAAGGCCACCGGGTTCGATTTCACCCCGTCCACGGCGATCCCCAGGTAGATCGCGCCGCCGCCGCCCCCGCCACCGGAGGACGGGGGCATGGTGATCTGGAGGGTCTCCGGGGCCATCCACCGGACGGGGCCGACCTTCGAGGTGTCGGCGGTGGCCGAGCGCGAGACGGAGGACCCGCCGGGCCCGAAGTTGGAACCGGTGATGGTGACCACCGTGCCCCCCTCCGCCGGCCCCTGGGCGGGACTCAAGGAGGTGATGACCGGCGGGTCGAGGTACTCGAAGACCCGCGGGGGGAGCTCAACCCGTTGCCGTCGATCACGGCGAGGTCCGGAGTCCCCGACCCGGCCGGGGTGGTGCAGACGATGCGGGTGTCGGTGGCCGAGACCACCGGGGCGGGGGAGCCGCCCACCTGCACGCTGGCCGCGGTCCCGAAATTCCTGCCGATCACCGTGAGCCGCGTCCCGCCCGAGGCCCGCCCGGCGGCGGGGGTGATCGCGGACACCGCGGGGCCGTCGTCGTAGCCGAAGGGGAAGGGGGGCGAGAAGGTGTTGCTCCCCACCAGGGTGATGGGGGCCGATCCCGAGCCGGGGGGCGAGGTGCAGACGATCCGGCTGGAGTCGGCGGAGACGATGGGGCACCGGTTGTCGCCGGCCAGGACCCGGTCCACCAGCCCGAAGCCGGAGCCCACGATGGTGATGGGAATGCCCCCGGTGGCGGGCACCGAGGCCGGCGTGACCGAACCGATCGCGGGGCCGGTGCGATCCAGCCAGAGGGTGTTGGACTTCGTGGCCCCGGCGGCCACCGCGGCCACCGCCACCGGCCTGCGTTCATCCGTCGGGACCGCGTTGACCACCAGCACCGTGTCCGAGGCGATGAGCGGGTCGACCACCTGGCCCTCGAAGTCCACCACCGCCCCGGTCCCGAAGTTGGTGCCGTGGATGGTCAGCAGCATTCCCCCGGCCAGGGGCGCCGTCGAGGGCTCGATGCCGGTGATGACCGGGGGATCGGCGCCGGGGGCGCTCAGCGCGGCGGCGGCGATGAAGAGGGCGAAGGCGGCCAAATAGACGAGCGGCAGCGGGCGGGCTCCGTGGCGCATGAAGACATTCTCCGGGGTGATGGTGGAGCCGGAATGGACGAGGACGGTGGTTCGGCCCGGGTCCGAATGGGATCAGGCTCGATCCGGTTGCGTATTATACTGCACCCCGGGTGCAAAAGCGACTCGTTTGATCGCTTGAATCCGAGGGCGGGACGACGGTCAGAAGGGCATGGGGATGCGGGGCATCCCCTTCCGCCCCCCCTTCATCATCTTCATCATCCGCTGCATGTCCCGGAACTGCTTGAGTAGGTGGTTGATGTCCTGGACCGTGGTTCCGGATCCGCGGGAGATGCGCTTGCGGCGGCTGCCGTTGATGAGCTGGGGGCTTCGCCGCTCCTCCGGGGTCATGGACTGGATCATGGCCTGGATCCGGACCAGGGCGTTGTCGTCCACGGAGACGTTCTTGAGCTGCTTGCCCACCCCCGGGATCATCTTGAGGAGATCCTCGAGGGGACCCATCTTCTTGAGCTGCTCGAGCTGGGTGAGGAAGTCCTCGAGGGTGAACTCCTCCTTGCGTAGCTTCTCGGCCAGCTTGAGGGCTTCCTTGTCGTCCACGTGTTCCTGGGCGCGTTCGACCAGGGTGAGCACGTCGCCCATGCCCAGGATCCGGGAGGCCATCCGATCGGGGTGGAAGTCCTCCAGGGCCTCGGGCTTCTCGCCCGTGCCCACGAACTTGAGGGGGACCCCGGTGACGTGGGTCACCGAGAGGGCGGCGCCGCCCCGGGCGTCCCCGTCCATCTTGGTCAGCACCACCCCGTCGAAGGCGATCCGTTCCGAGAAGGCCTGGGCCACGTTCACCGCATCCTGGCCGGTGAGGCCGTCGAGGACGAGCAGGGTCTCGTGCGGGGTGACGGTGCCCTTGATCTTCTCCAGCTCGCCCATCAGGGCCTCGTCCACGTGCAGCCGGCCGGCGGTGTCCAGCACCACCAGGTCGAAGTCGCGCTTCACCGCCTCGGCCACCCCGCCCCGGCAGATGGTCACCGGGTCCTGGCCGCGGCGGACGAAGGTCTCGGCCCCCACCTGCTTCCCCACCACCTCCAGCTGATCCATGGCCGCCGGGCGCTGGGTGTCCGCGGCCACCAGGAGGACCCGCTTCTGCCGCTTCAGGAACCGGTGGGCGAGCTTGCCGCAGAAGGTGGTCTTCCCCGAGCCCTGGAGGCCGCAGACCATGACCACCGTGGGACCCTGGGGGTTCTGGGCCAGGGGTTTGTGATTGCTGCCCAGGAGATGGACCATCTCGTCGTGGACGATCTTGACCACCTGCTGGGCCGGGTTCACCCCCTTGAGGGCCTCGGTGCCGACCGCCTTGGCCTCCACTTCCCTGACGAAGTCCTTGGCCACCTTGTAGTTGACGTCGGCCTCGAGCAGGGCGCGGCGGACCTCCCGCAGACCCTCCTTGATGTTCTCGGGGGTGAGGGCCCCCTGGCCGCGGAGCTTTCGGAAGACGTCGTCGAATTTGGAGGAGAGTTCTTCAAACATGGGACCCGAAGTCTAGCACGAGCGCCGGCCCCGGGCCCCCCGGCGCGAACCTCCCGGGTTGGGATTTGGCCGCGGGGCCGGATTCAGTCTGGATTTGACTCCCGGGCCCGGCGGGTCTAGCGTTGAGGGCTGACGGCCATTCATCATCCGGCCGTTGCTCGGAACTCATCGTCGCCGTTATTCGAGCAAACACCTCATCCCTCGAGCAAGCACTCGATCGGAGGAACGCATGAAGCGCCTATCCCTTGTTCTGTCCCTGGCCGGACTTGTCGCCCTCGTCGCCCTCGCCCCCGCCGCCCCCATGGGCGGCATGAGCGGCGGGCACCACACCTTCACCGCCCACCTCACCGGGCAGGCCGAGGTTCCCCCGGTGGACACCCAGGCCCACGGGAACGCCATGTTCTGGGCCGACGGGGACTCGGTCCGTTACCGCCTGGTGGCCAACGGCATCGAGCACGTGACCGGGGCCCACATCCATCTGGGCCTGTCGGGCACCAACGGCCCGGTGGTGGTCTCGCTCTTCAATCCCGCCAGCCCCACCGATACCGTGAACGGCACCCTGACCAGCGGGAGCTTCGCCGCGTCCGATCTCACCGGCCCCCTGGCCGGGATGACCCTGGACGACCTGCTGGCCAAGATGGCCTCGGACAGCACCTACGTGAACGTCCACACCACCGAGAACCCCTCGGGCGAGATCCGCGGGATGATCACCGAGGGGAAGGCCAACATGGAGAAGGGCATGGAGCACTCCGGCGGCGGCCACTGATCCCCCGGGCCGCGCACCGGCCGGGGGCGAAACCGCCTCCGGCCGGCGCTCCGGCTCTCCCGGCGCGCTTGCGACCCGGACCCGGCCGCGGCTAGTCTCCCCTCCGTTCGTCCCCAGCCGCCACGGAGGGCCCCTTGCACGCTCTGGTCGCCCTGTCCCGCGCCATCGACGGCGCCAACGAACGCGTGGGCCGCGTCGTCGCCTGGCTGGCCCTGCTCATGGTCCTGATCGGGGCCGGGAACGCGGTGGCCCGCTACGGGGGGCGGTTCATCGGGGTGAACCTGAGCTCCAACGCCTACATCGAGGCGCAGTGGTACCTGTTCAGCCTCCTTTTCCTCCTCGGCGCCGCCTACACCCTGAAGCACAACGCCCACGTCCGGGTGGACGTCCTCTACGGGCGGCTCGGACCCCGGGGACGGGCCTGGATCAACCTCGCCGGAACCGTCCTCTTCCTCGTCCCCTTCTGCGTGGTCATGCTGGTGGTGGCCTGGCCCTCGGTGCGGAACTCCTGGGCGGTGCACGAGATGTCCCCCGATCCCGGGGGCCTCCCCCGCTACCCCATCAAGACCGCGCTCATGGTGGCCTTCGTGCTGGTCCTGGCCCAGGGGCTCTCGGAGGGAATCAAGGCCCTGGCCGTCCTCACCGGCCGGGCCCCGGATGGCGGGGAACCGGAAGACGGGGGGGGCGCGTGATCCGAGGCGCCGGCGGCCGCGCCGCCGCCCCCGCCTCCCGGGGAGCACGGGCATGAGCGGCGACTGGCTGGCCCCCCTCATGTTCGTGGTGGCCCTGATCCTCATCTTCAGCGGCTACCCGGTGGCCTTCGCCCTCGGCGGCACCGCCCTCATCTTCGGCTTCCTGGGCCACCAGCTGGGCTACTTCGGCTTCAACCTCCTCTACGCCCTGCCCGAGCGCACCTACGGGATCATGGGCAACCTGGTGCTCCTGGCCGTGCCCTTCTTCATCTTCATGGGCACGCTGCTCCAGAAGTCGAGGCTGGCCGAGGACCTGCTGAAGACCATCGGCCAGCTCTTCGGCCCCCTCCGCGGCGGGCTGGCCATGGCCGTGGTCTTCGTGGGCGCGCTCCTGGCCGCGGCCACCGGGGTGGTGGGGGCCTCGGTGGTGGCCATGGGGCTCATCTCCCTCCCGGTGATGCTGCGCTACAACTACTCCAAGGAGCTCTCGGCGGGGATCATCACCGCCTCCGGCACCCTGGGCCAGATCATCCCCCCCAGCGTGGTCCTGGTGGTGCTGGCCGACCAGATGGGGATCTCGGTGGGGGATCTCTTCGTGGGCGCCCTCGTCCCCGGGGTCATGCTGGCCGGGCTCTACGCGGTGTTCACCGGGGCGGTGGCCTTCCTCAAGCCGTCCTGGGCCCCGGCGCTCCCCGCCTCGGAGCGCGATCTCTCCGGTCCGGCGCTGCTCCGGCGGGTGGCCCTGGTCATGGTGCCGCCCCTGGTCCTCATCGTGCTCGTCCTGGGGAGCATCTTCGCCGGGGTGGCCACCCCCACCGAGGCCGGCGCCCTGGGCTCGGTGGGGGCCATGCTCCTGGCCCTGGCCAACCGCCGCCTGTCCTGGACGGCGCTCCGTGAGACCTGCCTGGAGACCACCCGACTCACCTCGATGGTGGTGTTCCTCCTCATCGGCTCCACCGCCTTCTCCCTGGTCTTCCGGGGGCTGAACGGGGATCTCTGGATCGACGGGCTCCTGACCTCGCTACCCGGAGGGAAGATCGGGTTCCTGGTCCTGGGGAACCTGGCCATCTTCCTCCTCGGCTTCTTCATCGACTTCTTCGAGATCGCCTTCATCATCCTCCCCATGCTGGTGCCGGCGGCCCGGGCCCTGGGGGTGGACCTGGTCTGGTTCGGGGTGGTGATCGGCATGAACCTCCAGACCTCGTTCCTCACCCCGCCCTTCGGCTTCGCCCTCTTCTACCTGCGCGGGGTGGCGCCGCCGGAGATCCGCACCACCCAGATCTACCGGGGGGTGATCCCCTTCATCGGGATCCAGGTGGTGGCGTTGATCCTGGTCTGCGTGTTCCCGGGCCTGGTCACCGGGCTGGGGCACTAGCGGGTCCGCCCCGGCGGCCTAGGCCCGCACGTTCCTCTTCACCCACTCGGCCAGCCTGGTCATGCGGCCGAACCTCGCCTCCAGGGCGGGAATGTCGGCGTTGTAGCCCACCCGGTCGAACCACTCCAGCATGAGGGCGAAGTCCTCGCTGTTCTCCCGGACCGCGTCGATGGGGATCCGCTGGTAGGGAACGTCCTTCCCCATGGCCTCGCTCAGGAGCTTGGCGGTGTGGGGCATGGTGGCCGCGTCGCCGGCCAGGTCCACCTCGGCCCCCTTCATCTCCCCGGCGTGGACGAAGGCGTGGGCCCCCACCCGGCCGATGTCCTCCACCGCGATCATCTGGAGCACGGTGTCCGGCTCCAGGGCGGTGACCAGCTTGCCGTCGTTCAGGAACCAGGGGGAGACCAGGTTCTCCATGAAGAAGACCGGGCGGAGGATGACGTGGGAGGGGAAGCCGAGCTCGCGCACCACCCCCTCCACCCGCCACTTGTTCTCGAAGTGGGGGATGCCGGTCTCGCGGTGGGCGGACCCCACCGAGGAGTAGACGTAGTGCTGCACGCCGGTCTCCCGGGCCAGCCGGGCCTGGCGCTTGCCCTGCTCCTCCTCCTTCTCCACCCCGGCTTCCCAGGTGTTCTGGACCGCGAACACGCCCCAGGCTCCGTCCATGGCCTTGCGGAGCGAAGCCTCGTCGTCGAGGTCCCCCTGGACGATCTCGATGCCTTCCCCGGCCAGGGCCCGGGCGCGGTCGCCCTGGGGATGGCGGGTCATGCCGCGGAGCCGGAACCCCTTGCCCTTCAGGGCGTGGGCCACCGAGCCCCCCTGCTGGCCGGTCACTCCGGTGATCAAGACGATGCGTTCCTGGTTCATGGCGATGGTCCTTTCGAGGGTTTGATGATCCGATGATGCCCGCGCGGGACGGAGCCCGGCGAAGCGCGACCGGGCGCTCCGTCCTCCGCGGGTGCCGAACGGCTATTCTAACGGGTCGGGGGCCCCGGGCGCTTGAAGGCGTAGTCGGCGTAGGCCAGCTCGGCGGTGCCGAACCACTTGAAGTACGGGCCGCGCACCGTCTTCCAGGCCTCGTAGACCTTGCGGTAGGCGGGGCTGGCCGAGGCCTGCTCCTCCAGGATGGCGAAGGTCGCCTCCCGGGCCGCGTCCATGATCGCATCCGGGAAGCGCTCCAGCACCACCCCCTGCCCGAGCAGTCGCTCCAGCGCCGGCGGGTTCTTGGCGTCGTAGCGGGTCTGCATGGTGATCTCGGCGGTGCGGGCGGCGGCGGCGAACATCTCCTGGTACTCCACCGGCAAACCCTCCCAGGCCTTCCGGTTGACGTAGAAGGAGAGCGAGGGGCCCGGTTCCCACCAGCCCGGGTAGTAGTAGGACTTGGCGATCCTGTAGAACCCCAGCTTCTCGTCGTCGTAGGGCCCCACCCACTCGGTGGCGTCGATGGCCCCGGTCTCCAGGGCGGGGAAGATGTCCCCCCCGGCCAGCACCTGCACCGTGACCCCCAGCCGGTTCATCACCTCCCCACCCAGGCCGGGGATCCGCATCTTGAGCCCCCTGAGATCCTCGAGACCGCCCAGGGTTCGTTTGAACCACCCGCCCATCTGGCAGCCGGTGTTCCCGGCCGGGAAGTTCACGATGCCGAAGTCGGCGAAGAGGCCTCGCATCAGCTCCAGGCCCCCTCCCTCGTGAAGCCACGCTCCCTGCTGGCGGGCGCTGAGCCCGAAGGGCACGCAGGAGTCGAAGGCGAGGGCGGGGTTCTTGCCGATGAAGTAGTAGCTCGCGCTCTGCCCCGCCTCCACCGTGCCCTGCTGCACCGCGTCCAGCACCTGGAGGCCCGGCACCAGTTCCCCGGCCGGATAGGGGCGGACCAGGAACTTCCCCCCGGAGATCGCCTTCAGGGTGTCGGCCATCACCTCGGCCGCGCCGTAGATGGTGTCGAGCCCCCGGGGGAAGCTCGAGGCCAGGCGCCACCGCACCGTGGGCCGGGTCTGGACCGAGGGCCCGCCTTCGTCCTTGGGGGCGCAGCCGAGAATCAGGCCTCCGGCGGCGGCCGCCGCCGCCTTCTTCACGAACTCGCGACGCTTCATGGAGTCCTCCCGGGTGAGTTGCCGCCGGGTTGCCGGGGCGGGCCGGCCAGGCCGAGACGCCTTACCATGCCACGAGGCTCACGGATGAGCAACGGATCCACCCCGGGGAGACGCGAATCCACTCAACTCATTATTTCACAATACGTTAAATTCTACCGCGTTGTTGACAAGACAGTCAGTTGCGAAGATACTCTCCCCCAGACGCCTTGCCCCCATCCTGGAGCGACGGACATGACCCCGACCCAAGCCAAAGCCGCCCGGACCCGGGACGCCGAGCGCACCCGGGCCGCCATTCTCCTCGCCGCCCGGGAGGAGTTCAGCGAGAAGGGCTTCGCCGGCGCGCGCACCGGCCGGATCGCCAGGGCGGCGGGGGTCCCCCAGGGCCTCCTGTACCACTATTTCGAGAGCAAGGAGTCCCTCCTCCAGGTGGTCAAGCTGGACGCGCTGGAGCCCTACTTCCGGACCACGGTGGAGCTGCTGCAACGGGGGCCGGTGGACACCACCCCCGACGCGCTCCTGGAGGAGGCGATCCGGATCTACTTCCACTTCCTCCGCGACAACCCCCACGTGGTCCGGCTCATGGCCTGGTGGGTGGCCGAGCGGGGCTGGGAGCAGGGCGCGCCGCTTCCCGACGAGGACGAGCTCTGCAACCAGCCCATGACCCTGGGGGTGCAACGGATCCTGGAGGGGCAGGAGACCGGCTACATCCGCGGTGATCTGGATCCCGAGGCGGTGATCCGTTCCTTCCTCGCCCTTTGCGACCACTGGCACATGTCCTACGGGCAGCCCTACTCCAGGAACCCTCCGGATCCGGACGATCCCGAGGCCATGGCCGCGGCGCACGACGACGCCCTCGAGCACATCCTGAACCTCTACCTCCAAGGGGTGCTGACCCCCCAGGGCCTGGCCGCCCGGGCCGCCCGCCGGGACGAGGCGGATTAGTTCTTGGCCATCCTTCGAGACGGAGCCGGCGATCATGGTGGCAAGGAATCAACCGACTGCACTCGCGGTACAACTGACTGAACTTTCAGTTAACAGATTGAAGGATTCGGTTGAGGGACGGGCGGCGCCCGAACCCGGTCGCGTGGCCTCAGTTTCCCCCGAGGCTCCGGCCGCGGCTCCGGCGCGCCGCTCCGTCCCCTTCTTCCCTCCAACGGCGCGCGGGGCGGGGCGCCGAAGATGGGCCCGGCTCAACGAGCGTACCCGGGGCCCCGGCGGTTGATCGGCTATACTCCCCGCAACCGCCGGACCGCGGCGCGCCGCCCCCATCGGCGCGTTCGCCCGCCCGAGGAGCGCCGCCGTGCCCGATCGCCGAGCCCGCACCACGGACCCGGATGCCGCCACCGCTCACGCGGTAAGGCCCGCCGCCTCCCGCCCGCCGCGGACGGCCACCCACCGCCTCCGGAACCTGGTCCTCGGGGTGCTGGCCTTCGCCGCCACCCTCGCCGTGGGCACCTACCAGCGGCGCACCGGGCCGTCCTGGCCGGTCTCGGTGGACGCCACCCTGGGCGGGGCGCGCATCCACGGGCGGCTCCCCCGCTCCCACGGCGGCGCCGGCGACGCGGGCATCTCCCTCCAGGCCGGTCCCGGAGTGACCGGTGAGCTGGCCTGGCGCCGGTTCCCCACCGACGATCCCTGGACCCGGGTGCCGCTGGTCCGCGACCCGGAGGGCGGCGCCCTCACCGCGGCGCTTCCCCACCAGCCCCCCGCGGCCAAGCTGGAATACCTGGTCCACCTGGAGCACGGCAGCGCGGAACGCAGCGTCCCCGCCGGCCGCACGGTCACCCTTCGCTTCCGGGGCGCGGTCCCGGCCTGGGCGCTCGTCCCTCACATCCTCTTCATGTTCGCCGCGCTGTGGGTGGCCTTCCGGGCCGGGCTGGCCGCGCTGGCCGGGGAGCGGGGCCTCCGCAGCTACTTCCCCTGGGTGCTGGGGATCCTGGTCCCCGGCGGGCTGATCCTCGGTCCCCTGGTCCAGAAGCTGGCCTTCGGGGCGCTCTGGACCGGCTGGCCCTTCGGCGACGACTGGACCGACAACAAGACCCTGGCCGCCATCCTCATCTGGGCCGCGGCCTGGTGGTTCAGCCGGGGTTCGCGGGCGCAGCGGGCGGTCCGGGTGGCGGTGGTCGCGGCCCTGGTGGTGATGCTGGCCGTGTACCTGATCCCCCACAGCATGAACGGGAGCCAGCTCGACTGGAGCGCCATGGACAGCCCGCCCGCGGCCGGGTGATCATCCCCGGCCATGGGGATCCCGCTCTACGACATCCAGAAGCGACGGACCTTTCCCGTGGTCACCGTCGCCCTCATCGCCCTCAACGTGCTCGCCTTCCTCTACGAGCTCAGCCTGGGGCGCGACCTCCAGCCCTTCCTGCAGCAGGTGGCCTTCGTCCCCGCCCGCTTCGCCGAGCCGGGACACGTGCTTGCCGACGCCCGCTCCATCCTCGCCTCCATGTTCCTCCACGGCGGCTGGGCGCATCTGCTGGGGAACATGCTCTACCTGTGGATCTTCGGGGACAACGTGGAGGACCGCTTCGGGCACCTGCGCTACCTGGGGTTCTATCTCGGGGCGGGGGCGGTGGCCACCCTGGCCCACGCCTGGGCCTCGCCCGGTTCCCCCATCCCCTCCATCGGGGCCAGCGGCGCCATCGCCGGGGTGCTGGGGGCCTACCTGGTGCTCTTCCCCCGGGCCCGGGTGCTCACCCTCATCCCGCTGGGCTTCTTCATCCGCCTGGCCGAGCTGCCCGCGCTCCTGGTTCTGGGGCTCTGGTTCGCGCTCCAGCTCCTGAACGGCGCGGCCTCCATCGGGGCCACCGCGGCCCAGACCGCGGGGGTGGCCTGGTGGGCGCACATCGGCGGCTTCGCGGTGGGGCTCCTGGCCGGGGGCGCCGTCCGCATGGTGGGCGGCCGGACCGTTTTCGTGACGGGGCGCCGGCGAAGCTGAGGCGACCGGGGGGTCAGCTCTTCTTCGAGGTGTGGACCTGGACGCCGCCCCAGATCCGGTCCAGCTTCTTCCCCTTGCATTTGGGACAGCGAACCGCCCTGGGGTTGAACTCGCTGATCGGCTTCTCCACCGTGAACCGCTTCCGGCACCCGCGGCAGATGAACTCGTACACCGACATCACGTCCTCCTTCTCGTCACCGGTTGGGGTTCACCTCCCAGCATACTCCCGGCGGGCCCGCCGCGGAACTCGGACCGTTCCCGACTCCGCCGGTCGGATGATGCGGGCGGGGAGGCGGGGCCGGGGGGCCCGAGGCAGGGAAGCCCCGGACGGGGGCCGGACCCGAAGCGCACGGCGTCCCGGCGGCACCAGCCGCCGGGACGCCTCCCCCACCACTCCCGCTCGACCGGGAGGGCGGCTCCGGGGCCGGCACGGCCGGCCGCTGGAACGGGCGGGCGTCTAGAGCCCGTACTTGCCCATGATGTCCGACTCCTCCGCCCGGCGCTGCTCGTCGGTGAGAGCGGCCCCGTAGGCCTTGAAGGTGGCCATGAAGATGTTGACGACGGTGTCCGGCCACCCTCCTTCCTTCGCCGCCCCCAGCCGGGCCCCGCTGAAGGAGGTGAGGGGCGTGGTCATGGTGGGGTCGCTGGCGGCCAGAACCCCGTTGACGTAGATGGAGGTCCCCTCCGTCTGCGAGAACCGCACCGTGACCAGGTGGTAGTAGAACTGGCTCTGGTCCCCGAGGGGCGCATCCAGGTACCGGGATCCCCCGGTGGAGAACCCGATATGGCTGTCGTCCGAGAAGGAGAGGGTCATCCCCCGTCCCGGGTCGGTGCTGGAGCCCCACAGGAACCACACCGGCTCGTTCTTCCCCGGCTCCACGGAGTTCTTCACCACCGCGAACAGGGTGAAGTCGGTGTCCTGGAAGCGGAACCCCGGGACCCCGAGGGCGCCGGAGGAGCTCTCGGCGCCGTACTGCCAGGGGGCGAAGAGCACCGCATCCCCGCGCCCGTTGGCCGCGCCGGCGTGGAGCCAGCCGCAGTACTTGAAGGTGGCCGGAACCCCGTCCATGGTCTCGTCGGCGAATTTGTCCGTCCAGCGGCGGACCGCCTTGGCCCCGAGGAGGCCGTTGGTCTGGACCCCGTCGTCAGCGTCGTACCAGAGGATCGGCTCGGGCCCCTGCACCACCACCGGGGTGCACTCGGTCACGTCGAACTTGTTGTTCACCTTCACGTACACCGTCTTGTTGTCCCGGACCGTGCGCAGGGTGTAGGAGAGCGGCCGCCCGGTGGCGATGTCCCCTCCCGAGGTCAGGAAGTCCCGCACCGCGCCGTAGTCCCCGTTGAAGGTGGCCAGGGCCTTTCCGGGATCGCCGCCCAGGGCGTAGACCTGGATGGTGGTGCCCTGGAGGTCCTTCACGTAGGTGGCCTTGCCGTCGATCTCGCCGCCGGCCACCGCGGCCTCGTAGCTGGCCTTCACCGAGGCCTGGAGCGCCTCCCGCGAAGCGTGGGATTCAACCAGCAGGTAGAAGATCCGGCCGTAGGTGACCGAGGAGATGTAGCAGGCGGGATTTCCCGGCCCCACGTACCGGGCCAGGTCGTCGGGAGTCACGCTGGAGGCGAAGACCTCGTCCAGCGAGGTGGGGCGGTCGTAGGACATGGTGTAGTAGATCTGCTCCAGGGAGACCAGCCACCGGCTCACCGACTCGTCCTTGGAGAACCGCATGCGGGCGTCGAAGTTGGTGGTGAGGGTGCTGACGTTGATCCCCAACTCCGCGGCCAGGTGCTCCCGGGACTGCACGTACTCCGACCGGTAGGTGAAGTTGGCCGCGCCGATCCCGTTGTTGTTCTTGATGATGTCGTTCAGGGCCTGACGGATGGCGCTCTGGCTCACCTCGGGGACGGTCACGGCCACGTTGTCGGAGCCGTTGAGGAGGTCGATGGACACCGTCCCCGGCGCGCGCTTGACCGCGATGGGGTCGGGGGTGGCGTTGGTGATGGAGTTCCCCTGGATGAGGGCCCCGGGGTAGATCACCTCCGCGTTGGGATCCAGGGTCCGGTACTCGGTGGGGGCGGTCACCCGGTCCACCGTCCTGGTGGTGCAGCGCCAGCGGGTGCCGTCGGGTTCGGTGTGCTCCTCGGTGTCGGTGACCGTCTCCGCGTCCTTGGTCTGGACGGGCGGGAAGTCGCCCCCGCTGTCCAGGACGGCGCGGTAGCCCGAGGTGTCGGGTCCGGTGGTGGAATCCCCGCCGCAACCGGCGGTGAGGGTGACCGCGACGAGAAGAACGCAGAAGAGGGCCGGGATGCAGGCCCGGGTCGGGGTTCGCATGGTGTTGTCTCCGTTTCGAGTCGGCGAGCCGGGGGGGTGCACCGGCTCCGGGTGGGGGTTGGGTTCACCCGGACATGCGGAATTCGAAACGGAAACGCGCAGGGCGGATTCCCCTTCCCGGCCCCGGCCGGGGAACCCGCCCCCCTTCACCCGGCGGCGCTAGCGGGCGGCCCCCGCCCGCACCCCCGGCTTGCTCACCACCTGCACCGTGCTGGCCTGCACCCCGTCGTCGCCGACTTCGGCCGCGTAGCGCACCTCGGTGCCCCGCTCCAGACGGTCGAAGTCGTCGTGGAGGACGGAGTTGCGGTGGAAGTAGACCTCCCCGTGCTCGTCGGTGAAGAAGAAGCCGTAGCCCTCCTCCCGGAAGATCCGGGTCACGAAGCCGTGCGGCTCGCGGTGCACCTTGACCTCGTGGCGCTTCCGGTCCACCGCGTCCTTGACCCGCCGTTCGGCGGCATCGAAGGCCCGGCGGATCACCGTCTTCAGGCCGTCGTGGAGGTCGTTGTCCCGGGGATCCTTGACCACGATCAGGTCGTGGTTGGGGGGCAAGGTGACCTCCACCCGGACGCGGTAGGGATTGCCGGAGCGGGCGTGCTCCTGGGGCTTCTCCACCGCCACCCGGCAGGAGACCAGCTCCCCGGAGACCCGCTCCAGCTTGGCCGCCTTCTCGCGGATGTAGGCCTCGGTGGGGGGATCGCGGCGGAGGCCGCGGAAGGTGAGTTCGAGGGGGACCTGCATGAGAAACCTCCCTGATTGATCGTGGGCGGATCACCCACCTTCGGGAGCGCGGCTCACCGGCTGGTCCCGGGGGCGGGAGCGATCCGCATCCGGGGGCGGGGCCAAGTGCCCCGCCTCGTCAATGGTTTGTACGTTCATGTTAGCATCGGTGACCCCCCTTGTCAGGGACGGAGCGGGGCGGGACACTGCCGGGGGAGGATCGCCGCATGTCCCGATACCGGCTGAATCCGGGCCTGGTCGAGATCTACACCGGAGACGGCAAGGGGAAAACCACCGCCGCCCTGGGCCTGGGCCTCCGCGCCGCCGGCCACGGCCTGCGCGTCCACCTGATCCAGTTCATGAAGGGGGACCCGGAGTACGGGGAGCTCAAGGTCCTGGACCGGATCCCCGGCTTCACCTGGGAGCAGAGCGGCCTCCCCACCTTCGTCAAGTGGAGGGAGCCCTCGGAGGAGGATCTGCGCCTGGCCCGGGCGGGCCGGAAACGCGCCGCCGAGGCCCTGGCCGGCGGCGACGTCGACGTCCTCATCCTGGACGAGATCCTGTGCGCGGTGGACTACGGGCTCCTCACCGCGGCCGAGGTGGTGGAGCTGATCGAGGCCAGGCCGCCGCAGGTGGAGCTGGTGTTGACCGGCCGGGGCGCCCCGCCCGAGATCCTGGCCCGGGCGGACCTGGTGAGCGAGGTCCGGGAGGTGCGCCACCCCTTCACCGGCGGCGTCCCCGCCCGGCGAGGCATCGAGCACTAGCGGGCCGCCGGACGCCCGAACGACCGGCCTCCGCTCCTGTGCTAAGGTTCCGCTGCGCCCCGCCAGAACCCGCCGGCCGGAGACCCCCATGGACGCCACTCCCCGCTCCGACATCACCCGCATCCTGGAACGGATGCAGGGCGACGAGCCGGATCCCCGGGCCCGGCAGGAGCTGTACCGCATCGTCTACGATGAGCTGCGAAGGATCGCAGCCGGGCTCCTGCGCCGGGAGCGCGCCGGCCACACCCTCCAGCCCACCGCCCTCGTCCACGAGGCCTACCTGAAGCTGGCCGGAGGCCCCGGGCCCGACTGGAAGGGCCGGGCCCACTTCCTGGGGGTCAGCGCCCGGGCCATGCGCCAGGTCCTGGTCGATCACGCCCGGGCCCGCGCCGCGGCCAAGCGAGGCGGCGGCGTCAAACCGGTCACCCTGATCGAGGACCTGGACGGGGGCGGCGGGCGGGAACTGGAGCTCCTGGCCCTCGACGACGCCCTCACCCGCCTGGCCGCGGAGGATCCCCGCGGGGCCCGGGTGGTGGAGCTCCGGGTCTTCGCCGGCCTCACCATGGAGGAGATCGCCGCGGTGCTGGGGGTCTCCCGCCGGACCACCGACGGCGACTGGGCGGTGGCCCGGATGTGGCTGGCCCGGGAGCTGCGGCCCGAGGGGGCCTCGTGAGCACGGAGCGGTTCGCCCGGGTGAAGGAGATCCTCCTCGCCGCCCGCTCCCTTCCCGGCCCGGAACGCTCCGCCTACCTGGACCGGGCCTGCGCCGGGGACGCCGCCCTCCGGGCGGAGGTGGATTCCCTGCTCGCCCACGATGCCGACGCCCCGGCCCTGCTCGAGACCGGCGCCCTGGCCCACGGCCTGGCCGGCGACGGGCCGAACCCGGAGGCGGCCGGCCGCTTGCGGCGAACGATGGACGGGGCTCCGGAGACCGTCGGCCCCTACCGGATCCTGGACGTGCTCGGCGAGGGGGGCATGGGCGTGGTCTACCGGGCCGAGCAGACCGAACCGCTCCGGCGGGAGGTGGCCCTCAAGCTCGTCCGGCGCGGCATGGACTCGGAGCGGGTGGCCGCGCGCTTCGCCGGGGAGCGGCAGGCCCTGGCGCTGATGGAGCATCCCAACATCGCCCGGGTGCTGGACGCGGGCGAGGACGGCGGCCGCCCCTACTTCGTGATGGAACTCGTCCGGGGGGAGCCGATCACCGCCTTCTGCGACCGGGAACGGCTCGGCGTCCGCGAGCGGCTTCGCCTGTTCCTGGACGTGTGCGACGCGGTGGAGCACGCCCATCGCAAGGGCATCCTCCACCGGGACCTGAAACCGTCCAACGTCCTCGCCGCCCGCGTCGAGGGGCGGCTCACGGTCAAGGTCATCGATTTCGGGATCGCCAAGGCCCTCCAGGACACCGGGGACCCGGCCACGTTGCTCACCCGGGAGGGCCAGTTCCTGGGCACCCCCGAGTACATGAGCCCGGAGCAGGCGGGGGTCATCCCGGGGGGGGTGGACACCCGGAGCGACGTCTACTCCCTGGGGGTGCTCCTCTACGAACTTCTCGCCGGCCGGCGCCCCCACCGCTTCCGGACCCACTCCCCGGGGGAGATCCAGCGCATCCTGGCCGGCGAGGGTCCGGAGCGGCCGAGCACCGCCGCCACCGCGTCCGGGACCGCGCCGCCCGCACCCTCCGAGGCCCCCCCGGCCGCGACCCCCGATCCCCGCACGGTGAGCGAGGCGCGCGGGACCACTCCCCAACGGCTGCGCCGCATGCTGTCCGGGGACCTGGACACCATCATCCTCACCGCGCTCCGCAAGGAACCCGCCCGCCGCTACGGGTCGGTGGAGCGGCTGGCCGAGGATCTCCGCCGGCACCTGGACGGGCGCCCGGTGCTGGCCCGGGGGGACACCTGGACCTACCGGGCGGGGAAGTTCGCCCGCCGGCACCGGGTGGGGGTGGGCGCGACGGCGGTGGTGGCGGCGGCCCTGGTGGCGGTGGCGGTCACCACCGCGGTGCAGTCCGCCCGCACCGCCCGCGAACGCGACCGGGCCCTGGCCGCGGAGGCCCGGGCGGAGACCGAAGCCGAGACCGCGCGGCGGGTCTCCGGGTTCCTGGAGGATCTGTTCCGGGTCTCGGACCCGGTGGTGACCCGCGGGGACACCCTCACCGCCCGGGAGATCCTGGACCGCGGCTCGGAGCGGGTGGCCCGGGACCTGGCCGGAGAGCCGCAGGTCCAGGCCGAGCTCCTGGGCACCCTCTCCCGGGTCTACCGGAACCTGGGGCTCTCCGACCGGGCGGCATCCCTGGCCGGGCGGGAGTCGGCCCTGGCCGACTCGGTCCACGGCCCGGACAGCCTTCCCGCTGCCGCCGCCCGGAGCGACCTGGCCTCGGCGCGCGCCGGCCAGGGCGACTACGCCGCCGCCGACTCGCTCTACCGGCGGGTCCTGGCCGATCAGACCCGGCTCCTGGGTCCCGACGCCCTGGAGGTGGGCCGCACCGTGGGGGCCCTGGCCGTAGTCGTGCACACCGAGGGGAACCTGGCCGAGGCCGAGAGCCTCTACGCGCGGTCCTATTCCCTGATCGCCGCCGCCCGCGGGGAGCGGGACCCGGAGACGGCCAACGCCCTCGGCTCCCTGGGCGCCATCTTCCACGCCCGGGGGGAGCTGGACACCGCCCTCGTGGTGCTCAAGCGCACCCTGGACCTGGACCGGGACCTCTTCGGGGCCGACGATCTCCGCACCGCCGACGCCATGAGCGAGCTGGCGGTGCTGCTCAAGAACATGGACCGCCCGGAGGAGGCCGAACCCTACTACCGGCAGGCGCTGGCCGTGCGCGAGAAGGTCCTGGGGGACTCCCACCCGCTCACCGCCCAGAGCCTGAACAACCTGGCCGTGTTCCTGCGCGGGCGGGGCCGGTCCGAGGAGGCGGCGCGGCTGGCCGGGGAGGCGGTGGCCGCCTACCGGCGGGCCTATCCCGCCGATCACATGGATCTCGCCATCGGGCTGTCCAACTACGCCGGGGCGCTCGCCGACGCCGGCCGCTTCGCGGCCGCCGAGTCCACCTACACCGAGGCCATCGGCATCGCCCGGCGCTCGGTGGGGCCGGACCACTGGGTGGTGGCCGCCCTGCAGTACAACCTGGGGAAGGTGCTGCTGGAGCGGAAGCGGTACCGGGCCGCCGAGGCCCAGCTCGTCCCCGCCTACCGGAGCCTGGCCGCCGGACTCGGCCCGGACTCCCGGCGGGCGGTGCGGGCCGCGGGCGCCCTCTCCGAGCTGTACGAGGCCCTGGGCCGGCCGGCCGAGGCCGCCCGCTACCGGGCGCTGGCCCCCGACGAATCCCCCTGACCGGGGGGATCACTCGCCGGCAGGGCTCCCCAGGACCTCCCGCACCTTGTGCACCAGGGTGAGCGGCGTGAACGGCTTCTGAAGCAGGGCCACGCCCGGTTCGAGCATCCCGTGCTGCCCGAGGGTCTCGTCCGCGTACCCGGACATGTAGAGGATCCGCACCCCCGGATGCCGCCGCCGGACCAGGTTCGCCACCTCGCGGCCGCCCATCCCCGGCATGATGACGTCGGTGAGGAGGAGATGGACCGGACCCGGCAACGCGTCCAGGAGGCCCGGCACCTCCCGAGGGTCGCCGGTGTCGATCACCGCGAACCCGTGCATCTCGAGCACGTCCCGGACCAGGGTCCGGACCATGCCCTCGTCCTCGACCACGAGCACGGTCTCGTCCCCGGAGACCGACCCGGAGGGCCCGGGATCCGGCGCCGCCGGAGCGGGAAGGGTGTCCGCCCGGGGGAGACGGATGGAGATCGCGGTTCCGAGGCCGGGAGTGCTGTCCACCTCCACGTGTCCCCCGTGCTGGCAGACGATCCCGTAGACCGTGGCCAGGCCCAGGCCGGTCCCCTTCCCCGCCTCCTTGGTGGTGAAGAAGGGCTCGAAGGCCTTGGCCAGGGTGCCCGGATCCATACCCTCCCCGGTATCCCCCACCTCCAGCTCCACGTGGGGGCCGGGGCGGGCGTCGGGGTTCATCCGCGCCGCTTCCGAGGCGATCAGGACTTCCCGGGTGCGCAGCGTCAGCCGCCCCCCGCCGGGCATGGCGTCCCGGGCGTTGACGGCCAGGTTCATGATCACCTGCTCCATCTGCCCCGGGTCGGCCAGCACCGGAGGGAGGTTCCCGGCCAGCTCGGTGACCAGTTCCACGTCCTCCCCGATCAGCCGGCCCAGCATCTTCCGGATCTCCCCGATCATCTCGTTCAGGTCCACCCGGCGGGGCTCCACCACCTGGCGGCGGCCGAAAGCCAGGAGCTGGCGGGTGAGGGCGGCGGCCCGACCGGTGGCTTTGAGGATCTCGGCCACCCGGCCCTGCTGCTCCCCGTCCGGGGGGAGGTCGCGGTGCAGGAGTTCCCCGTAGCCCCCGATCACGCTGAGCAGGTTGTTGAAGTCATGGGCCACTCCCCCGGCCAGCCGCCCCACCGCCTCCATCTTCTGGGAGTGGAGGTAGCGGTCCTCCAGCTGCCGGCGTTCCACCCGGGCCCCGATCCAGGCCGCGGCAAAGCGCAGGAACTCCAGGTCGGCGTCGGAGCAGGGCCCCTCCCGCGGCGTCCTCGAGAGGAAAGTGAGGGCTCCGTAGGCCTCCCCCCCGACCTCCACCCGGACCTCCAGGTAGCTGCCCACCCCGTACCGCAGGAAGGCGGGGTGATCCCGGAACTCCGAGCCGGGTACCGAGGGAATGTCCAGAGGCCCGCCGTCTCCCTCCACGCCGAGGAGGAAGCTCTCCTCCCGAGGCAGGGCCGTGCCCGGCAGCGCGTTCGGCTCCGCGGACACCGTGGCCTCCAGGAGCACCCGGCCACCCTCCCAGCGGGACAGGACCCCGGTTCCGAGCCCGAACTGCCGGCACCCCAGCTTGAGCAACCCGCGAACCTGGTCGCCCAGATCGAGGTTCCGGTCGGTGGTCAGCCGGTGCAGCTCCCGGAGCGCGGATACGCTCCGGTGAAGCGCTTCCTCGTTCCGCTTCCGGACCGTGATGTCGCGGGCGATGGACGAGGCCCCGACGATCTCCCCGCGGCGGTTCCGGATCGGGGAGACGGTGAGCGAGACATCCACCCGCCGCCCGTCCCGCCGGAGGCGGACGGTGTCCAGGTCATCCACCCGTTCGCCGGCGGCCAGGCGGCTCATGACGCGGTCCAGCTCTTCCTGCCGGTCCCCGGGCACGAGGAGGGAAACGTGCCGGCCCAGGACCTCCTCCGCCGGCCAGCCGTAGAGACGCTCGGCGCCGGAGTTCCAGCTCGTCACCGTTCCGTCCAGGGACTTGCCCAGGATGGCGTCTCCCGAACCCTCCACGATGGCGGCCAGCCGGGCCCGGGTCTCCTCGGCCTCGCGGATCGTCCCCAGGGCCTGGGGATCGATCTGGACCTCGGAGACGGCCCCTCCGGAGAGAAGAAACTGGACGATCCCTTCGGCCTCGTCCAGCAGCTCCTGCAGCTCCTGGATGCGGCGATGTAAATCCCTGTCTTCGAGCGGTGAATCGGGCATGGATCGGTCGGTCTCCGGAGGTCCACTCCACGACCCCGGGCCACGACGGCGTCCCGGCTCCGGAGGGGGGTTCCGGAGCCCACGGAACTCGTCGTGCGGGGCCGGCACGACGACGGTTCAATGATCGGCGGGAATCGCCCCGGTTCCCATCCGTATAATTACGGAAATTACCTAGTATTCTTTCAGAGATCGAATCAGTCCCGATCCACCACGATTCCCCAACGAAGCGCGTACCGGATGAGCTCCGACTGGCCCTTGAGCCCCAGCTTCTGCAGGATCCGGGCCCGGTGGCTTTCCACCGTGCGGCGGCTGATGAAGAGCTGCCCGGCGATCTCGGCGCTGGTCAGGCCCCGGGCGACCAGGGTCAGGACCTCGCGCTCACGGGGGGTGAGCGCCTCGGTGCCGCCGCGCCCGGTCCCCGAGGCGGCGGCGAGGTAGCTCTCCACCGACCGCTCGGAGAGGGGAGGGCTCAGGTAGCGCCGGCCGGCCACCGCTTCGCGGATCGCCCGGGCCAGGTGCTCGAAGGGGGCCCCCTTGAGCACGTAGGCCGAGGCTCCCAGGCGGAGGGACTCGGCCACGTAGGCCTCGTCGCCGTGCATGGAGAGGATCACGATCCGCGGGCGCTCCGCGTCCTCTCGCAGGTCCTGCATCACCTCGAATCCGGTCCGTCCGGGAAGGAAGAGGTCCAGGACCAGCACCAGGGGCCGGCTCCGCCTGGATTCGGCCAGGGCCTCCTCACCGGTGGCCGCCTCCCCCACCGCCACCATGTCCGGCTCCCCGGCCACCAGCGCCCGCAGCCCCTGCCGGACCACGGCGTGATCGTCGGCCAGGACCACGCGGATGGGCCCCGTCATCCCGATTCCCTCCCGGAGGGCGTGGGGATGGTGGCGACGAGAACGGTTCCGCGGCCGGGGGCGGCGCGCAGATCGATCGAACCCCCCAGGATCCGGAGCCGCTCCCGCATCCCGCTCAGACCGCCTCCCCGGCCCTGGACCCGGCGGGACCGGAACCCCTGCCCGGAGTCGCGTACCTCCACCCGGAGCCGGTCCTCCTCCCAGGACAGCTCGACCTTCACCTCCTTGACCCCGGCGTGCCGGGCCACGTTGGTCAGGGCCTCCTGGACCAGGCGGAACGCGGCCAGTTCGACCTCCGGAGAGAACCTCCGCGCCGCGTGGGCGTGGGTGAATCGGACCTCGACTCCCGTCCGCTCGGTGTACCGGTCCAGGTAGCCGAGCAGCGCGGGCACCAGGCCGAGATCGTCGAGGGCGGGGGGGCGAAGCTCGGTGGTGAGGGTACGCACCCGGGCCATCAGGTCCTCCACCAGCCCCAGCATCACGTCGCGGCGGCCCTCCAGGCCATCCCGGCCATCTCCCCGCCGTTCCAGCTGGAGTTGCAGGCCGGTCAGGAGCTGGCCCATCTCGTCGTGGAGCTCCCGGGAGAGCGCGCGCCGCTCCTGCTCCTGGACCTCCACCAGCCGGCGGGAGAGCACGGCCAGCCGGCGCCGGGCCCGCCGCATCCGGGTGAGCAGGAGGTCCAGATCCTCCTCCGCCCGCCGGCGCTCGGTGACGTCCAGGGCCACCCCGGTCACGCCCCGGATCCGGCCGTCCGGATCGCGCATGGGGACCAGGTGGTTCTCGAAGACCGCCCCCCGGAACTCGGTGAAGCCGACCAGGGCCTCCCCGTCCAGGACCCGGCGGTGGACCTCCGCGTAGGGAAGCGCCTCACCCCCCGGAAGCTTCATCTCCCCCTCCCCGAAGACCTCGGTCAGGGCCCGCCCCACCAGTTCCCCGGAACCGAGGCCGGCGCCCTCCAGACCGCGCCCCTCGGAGAGGATGAACCGGCCCTCCTCGTCCAGGGCGTACAGGACCACCGGAGCCTGGCCGATCACCGCCCGGTACCGCGCCTCGGATTCCCGGAGAGCCTCCTCCATCCGCTTGCGGTCGCTGATGTCCTGGCTCATGGCCAGGATGGCGGGGCGGCCCTCGTAGTCGATCCGCTCGAAGGACGAGAGGACGAGACGTTCGGCGCCGTCGGGCCGGCGGACCAGCGCCTCCACCCCGGTCACCCGGCCCGATTCACGGACCGCGTCGAGCACCTCCTCCCGCTGCTTCAGGTCGACCTCGAGCAGCTCGACCGTCGAGCGGTCCCCCACTTCCTGCCGGGTGAGCCCGAACAGTTCCAGGTACCGCGCGTTGACCTCGAGGTAACGCCCGTCCGGGGTGGTGATCGACATCGCCACCGGGCTGCGGTGGAAGAGGTGGTCGATCCAGGTCTGGGGCATGACGTGGGACTTGCTCGACACGGTACCATCCCGTCCGGGATTGAACTTCGGCAATGCAGTACTCGGTGGAACGGGAGTGGGCCGGGGGCTTCCGAGGGGGAATTCGGAAGCTCGCTCCCAGCCCAAGCCTTATACGACAATTTTTATACTTTTTCTGGCCGGCCACAACCGAAGAAGTGCTGAACCGGGCCGGCCTCCACGCGGGTCCGGTACCGGGAGGACCACCTAACCTGTTGCAGGATTATCCATAACAGAATCTCGACCCCCGTTCTGAATGTGCTTGGCGCCGGGGGCATCTAAGTGTATATTTCCACTAATACAGTAGCCGGCTCACCCCTCCCCCGGTTCACGGAAACACGCATGATCATCGTTCTGGATCCCCACAGCGGCGTCCCGGTCTACCGCCAGCTCATGGACCAGATCAAGTTCCACATCGCCTCCGGCATGTTGAAGCCCGGCCAGGAGCTTCCCTCCACCCGGGCCCTGTCGGCGGACCTCGGAGTGAACCCCATGACGGTGAGCAAGGCCTACAGCTTCCTGGAGCGGGAGGGGGTGGTGGAGCGCCGCCCCGGCCTGCCCCTGGTCGTCCCCTCCCTCGTGCCCCGCGACCTGCGCGAGGAGAAGCTGGACCAGCTGCGGCGGAGCCTCGGCCCCACCGTGACCATGATCCGGCAGCTGGGGATCGACTCCGGCGAGGCGGTCCGGGTGTTCCGGGACCTCCTGAACGGCGCCCGCGGAGACGGCGCGAACCCGGGGGCCGACGACAACGACGGCATGGAGGAACGCTCATGACACCCGCCTTCGAGGCTCGCGACCTGGTCAAGAAATTCGGCAGCGTGGTCGCCCTGGACGGCGTCACCCTCACCATCCCCGAGGGCTCGGTGGTGGGCCTGGTGGGCCGGAACGGGGGGGGGAAGTCCACCCTGCTCCACCACCTGGTCGGCCTCCAGCTCCCCACCTCCGGCTCCTGCCTCACCCTGGGCGTGCCCAGCGGCCGCCTGGACGCCGGCGTACTCAACCGGATCGGCATGGTGCACCAGGAGAGCCGCTTCCTGCGCTGGATGACGGTGGAACAGCACCTGCGCTACGTGAGCTCCTTCTATCCCCGCTGGGACCGCGATCTGGAAGCCCGGCTCCTGGGCGAGCTGGAGCTGGATCGCGCCGCCCGGGTGGGCACGCTCTCTCCCGGCAACGCCCAGAAGCTGGGCATCATCCTCGCCGTGGGCCATCGCCCCGAGCTCCTGGTCCTGGACGAGCCGGTGAGCGCCCTCGATCCCATCGCCCGGGAACGGATGCTCCAGATCCTGCTCGATCTCCTGGCCGGGGGCACTCGCACCATCCTCGTCTCCTCCCACGTGCTCCGGGACGTGGAACGTATCGTGGACCACGTGATCTGCCTGGACCGGGGCCGGGTCCGGGTGAACGAGCCCTGGGACGAGCTCCAGGAGCGGTTCGCGGAGTGGGTGGTGACCTCCTCCGCGGGCCGGCTGCCCATGTACTTCGAGGAGCGCTTCGTCCTCTCCAGCAAGGGGAACAGCCACGAGGCCCGGATGTTCGTCCGGGACGCCAACGGCGACCTTCCCCGGTTCCGGGAGCGGTACGGGGCCGAGGTGACGGTCCGACCGCTGAACCTGGAACGGATGTTCCCCCTCTTCCTGGAGGAGAAGGTGTGATGGGCGCCCTCACCGACCTGCGGCTCTTCCGGCGGCGGGCGCTGCTCCTGTGGCTGGCCCTGACGCCGGCGCTCATCATCTGGGTCCTGGGCATTGACTCCGCCCTTCGCGGCCACGCCCACCTGCTGGCCCGGATCGGCTACTGGCAGGTGCAGTACCTGGCGCCGGACCAGGTGCACATCCTCCACCTGGCCGGCCTCATGCTCACCGGGTTCCTGGGTTTCCTGGTGGGCCAGAACCTCCTGGAGTGGCAGCACTGCTACCTGGCCGGGACCCTCCCCGGCCTCCGGCGGCGGCTGGCCCTCCTCACCCTCGGCATCGGGCTCGGGTGGGCGGCCGCCGGGGCCGTGATCTACCGCGTCCTGGGAGGGCCGATGGCCCTGCCCGCGGCGGCGGGGTTCTTCCTCTTCTGGTTCGTCATGGGCCTGGTCAGCGAGCGCAACACCGGCTTCCGCCCGGGTTGGATGATCCTGGCCGCGGTCGATCTCGCCGCCCTGGTGTTCGTGGACGACCTGACCCGGCTCTTCATCGTCCACCCCTGGCCGGCCGGCATCCTGGCCCTGGCCGGCGCCGCCGGCCTTCTCGCCCACCGCTTCTCCCGGGAGCACCAGCGCGGCCTTCCCTTCCGGACCGTCCGCTCGTTGCTGGAAGGCAAGGAGGGAGGCGGACTGTGGTCGATCAAGAGCGGCCTCTTCGGGATCCCCCGGGCTTCCCGCCGGGTCTGGTCCGGGGCCCTGGCCGGGGCGGACGACCTCGCCTGGTCCAAGGCGGCCCAGTACGAGCTCACCGGCGGGCTCTGGACCTGGGCCTTCCGCCGGGTGCTGCTCTTCGGGGCGGCGGCCCTCGGCCTCACCCTGGCCATGAGTCTCCTGGACGCGACCGGGGGGCCGGAACCGGTCCGCAACGGGGTGCGGCTGGCGGTGGCGGCGGTGTTCGAGACCCCCGGACGCTGGACCGGATCCGAACGCCCCGCCTTCTGGGGCGTGAACTGGATCCTGACCTACGTGCTCTTCATGTACGTGCTCTCCGGGGCCCACGTGCCCCGCAAGGGCTGGCTCTACCCGCTCTCCCGGGAGCGGATCTCCCGGATCGTCTGGAAGACCAGCCTGGTCCATGCCCTGATCGCGACCGTCACCCTGGGCGCGGTGTTCGTGGCCGGATGCGCCGCGCTGTGCCTGGCCTTCGGCCTCCCCCTGCCGCTCCATGGAACCCCGGGGTTCCTGCGGGCCCTGGGCCTCGGGATCGCCCTCCTTCCCCTGGCCCAGTGGATCCGGATCCGGCACCGCATCGACGACCTCTGGTGCGGAGCCCGGCGCTTCGACCCCCTGGCCGTCCTCATCGGCATCGTGTATCCGGTGGGGGTGAGCCTGGCCGCCACCTGGTGGGACCGGGCGGCCGGGGTGGTCCCGGGAGCGCTCCTGGCCGTGCTGGTGGCGCTCCTCTTCCTGGCCGTGCAGGCCCTCTATCGACAGCGCCTCGGCGTCCATTTCCGCCGGGCGGACCTGGTTTGAACCCGAACCCGTCTCTCCGGAGGCGGCTCCCCAAGGACGGCGGCGCCGCGACCCAGGTCGCCGGGCCGCGGAAGGAAACGCCATGGACGTGATGTTGGAACTGCGTGAGGTGAGAAAGGCCTACGGCGCCTTCCGGGCCGTGGACGGAGTGTCGTTCCGGGTTCCCCCGGGCACGATATTCGGCCTGCTCGGCCCCAACGGGGCGGGAAAGACCACCACCATCCGGATGATCATGGACATCATCGCCCCCGACTCGGGGGAGATCCTGTTCGGGGGGACCCGGCGCACCGCCGCCGACCTCCACCGGTTGGGCTACCTCCCCGAGGAGCGCGGGCTGTATCGCAAGATGACCGTGAACGATACCCTCCTCTTCTTCGGGGAGCTCCACGGACGGAAACCGGCGGAGCTGAAACCCCGGATCGCCCGGTGGCTGGAACGGCTGGAGCTGGCGGAGTGGGGGCCCAGGAAGGTGGAGGAGCTCTCCAAGGGGATGCAGCAGAAGATCCAGCTGGTGGGCACGCTTCTCCACGAGCCGGATCTGGTCATCCTGGACGAGCCGTTCTCCGGGCTCGATCCCATCAACCAGCAGCTGTTCAAGGACGTGCTGGCCGGCTACAAGCAGGAGGGGCGGACGGTGCTCTTCTCCACCCACGTGATGGAGCAGGCGGAGAAGCTCTGCGACCACGTGTGCCTCATCTCCCACGGCAAGGTGGTCCTGGACGGGGACCTGGCCGCGATCAAGCGGGAGGAGGGAGGGAACTCCTACCGCCTGGTGGCCTCCGGGGACCTGGGCCGGCTGGAATCGGTGCCCGGGGTCAGCCAGGCCATCGACCACGACGGCACGGTCAAGCTGATGCTGGAACGGGGAGCCGAGGGGCCGGCGGTGCTCCGCGACCTGGTCGGCTTCCTGGACGTGAAGGAGTTCCGCTCCGCGGAACCGGACCTCGAGGAGATCTTCATCAAGGCGGTGCGCAATGCAGGCTGACAAGATGGTGGTGATCGCCAAGCGCGAGTACCTGACCCGGGTCAGGACCAAGAGCTTCTGGATGGCCACGGTGATGCTGCCGTTGTTCATCCTGGCCATGGCCTTCGTTCCCGCCCTCCTCATGTCCAAGACCAAGACCGTGCACACGGTGGCGGTGGTGGACGGCACCGGGACGGTGGGCGAGGACCTGGTCCGGCGCCTGGACGAGCGGCAGGCCTCGGGGAACAAGTCCATCAACATCCACGCCGAGCTCCTCCCCCCCGGGCCGGACGCCGGGGCCCAGCGCGCCGAGCTCGACCGGCGGGTCCTGAGCGGGGACCTGAAGGCCTGGGTCTGGATCGACGCCGACGGCCTGGAGAAGGGGAAGGTGGAATACCACGCGGAGAACATCTCCAACT
Source organism: Candidatus Eiseniibacteriota bacterium (assembly GCA_963768615.1). Lineage (GTDB taxonomy): Bacteria > Eisenbacteria > RBG-16-71-46 > JABDJR01 > JABDJR01 > CAVSKL01. Next base: position 250,508 of record CAVYIE010000002.1, read on the forward strand.
TCGCCACCCAGGGGGTGCTGGAGAAGGCCCTTTCCGACGTGGTCCGGCGGTCCCGGCTCATCGCCGCCGGCTACGACCCCGACCAGATCAAGGACCTGGAGCAGTCGATCTCGCTGTCCACCGTGCGCCTCACCGAGAGCGGGAGCCGGGCGGAGCGGAGCGAGACCGGCTTCATCTTCGCCTACCTCCTCTTCTTCCTCCTCTACATGGTGCTGGTCATCTACGGCCAGCAGGTGCTGCAGGGGGTGATCGAGGAGAAGACGTCGCGGGTGGTGGAGCTGGTGGTCTCCTCGGCCAGCCCCTTCGAGCTCCTGCTGGGGAAGCTGGTGGGGATCTGCCTCACCGGGCTCACCCAGCTCGTGGTGTGGCTGGGCACGGTGGCGGTGGTGACCGCGCCGGCGGTGGTGGCGTCCCTGGCCTGGCTCCCCGCCGACTTCCAGATCCCCAGCCTTCCCCCGGTGCTGGTGGTGAACTTCTTCCTCCTCTTCCTGCTCGGGTTCTTCGTGTTCGCGAGCTTCTACGCCGCCATCGGCTCCGCCTTCAACACCGTGCAGGAGGCCCAGCAGCTCTCCACCCTGGCCATCATGTTCCTCATCGCCCCCTTCCTGTTCATGATGCCGGTCATCAACGACCCCGACTCCACCCTGGCCGTGGTCCTGTCCCTGATCCCGCCCTTCACCCCGCTCATCATGATGCTCCGGATGGCGGTGAAGATGCCGCCGGTGTGGCAGATCCTGGCCGGCTACGGGCTCACCACCGCCTTCACCCTGTTCATGGTCTGGTTCTCGGCCCGGGTCTACCGGGTGGGGATCCTCATGTACGGGAAGAAGCCCACCCTCCAGGAGATCGTGCGCTGGGTGCGCTACGCCTGACCGGGGGGCGCCGGCTCACCGGAGCCGTTCGCGCGTCCCCGGGGGGAGGCCGATCCCCTGCTGCGAGGCCCGGTCCGCCCAGGACCGGGCCTCCTCCATGCGCCCGGAGCGGGCCAGGAGGTCGATGAGGGCGGCGTAGGCGCTGGGGAGTCCCGGGTCCCGGGCCAGGGCGGCCCGGAGATCCGCTTCCGCTCCGGGGGCTCCGGTCCGCGCCCGGACCAGCCCCCGGTAGAGCCGGGGGGCGGCGAGGGTGGAGTCGAGGGCCGAGGCCTCGGTCATGACCCGTACGCAGTCCGCGCCCCGCCCGGCCACGTAGTAGAGGATGCCCAGGTTGCTGCGGAGGGCGGCGTCTGCGGGGGCCAGGGGAAGGGCCTCCTCCAGGCGCCGGATGGCCGAGGGCACCTCGCCCCGTACCGCCTCCAGGGAAGCCAGGCGGATCCGCGCCTCCAGGTTCACGGGATCGTAGGCGATGGCCTCCCGGTAGGCGGCGACGGCCCGGTCGGCCTCTCCGTCCGCCTGGAGCATCTCCCCCACCTGCACGAAGAGCTTCCCCTCCCAGCGCGGGTTCCGGTTCGGCCCCGCGGGAGAGACCCAGGTGGCGGCGGTGAACGCCCCGAGCGCGAGCAGCCCCGCGGCCGGGGCCTTCCACCGGCGGGCCCGGAGAGCCTCGAAGGCGCGGACAAGGGCGTACCCGGCGAACACCGCCAGCACGGGAACGGCGGGGAGGCGGAGCCGGGCCAGGGCGAAGAAGGCCAGCCCGGTGACCAGGACGGCGAGGAGGAGCGCCTCCGCCGGGGCCCGGGAGTCCCCGCCTCCGCCGCGCCTCCGCCGCGCCGCCCCGAGGCCCAGGAGCCCCAGCCCGGCCAGGAGGTTGAAGGGGAGAACGAGGACGCGGAGCAGGGCCACCCGGCTCCGCTCCACCGGCACGCTGCCGTTCACCGTCTCCTCCTGGCGCCCGAGGAGGAGCAGGAGCTTGGTTCCCTCCAGCTTCACCCAGCCCAGGGGATCCCCGCCCACCTCCGCCACCGCCCGGCGGAACCAGAACCGGGACGCGGCCGCCGGTCCCAGGGGACGGCCGGCCAGGGCCCCGGCCACCGAGTCGGCCTGGGCCTCCTGGTGGCGGATGTTGCCGCTCACCCCCGGGATCTCGTCGTACACCCCGTGCGCCCCCCGGTGGTTGCCGAGGTAGAAGTTGATGCCCCCGCTGGTGGCCACCGGGGTGAAGGCGCCGTGCAGCGCGTTGTGGGCGAAGACCGGGAGCAGGGCGAAGAGCACCGCGCCCGCGTAGACCGCGGGGGCCCGGAGGGGGAGCCGTCCCCGCGCCGCCCGCACCGCGTACACCCCGATCAGGACCAGGGGAAGGACGAGCAGGTTCGGCCGCACCGTTCCCAACACCCCGGCGGCGAGGCCGGCGAGGGCGAAGAGGGCGGGGGCCCGCCACCGCGGCCGGGGGGGCGGGGCGCCGTCCGGGAGCCGGCGCGCCGCCGCCTCGGCGAGAACGGCCAGAAGCACCGCGGACAGGGCGAGGAACACCGCCAGCGAGGTGGGCAGGAGCTTGGCCTCGAACACGTACAGGGGGCCGTAGAGGAGGAGGAGGGCGCCGGCCAGGAGCCCTTCCCGCGGCCCGAAGAGCCGGCGGCCGAGGAGCGCGGCCAGGACCACCGTGGCCGCCCCCAACAGCGACTGCACCGCCGCCGCGGCCACCGCCGAGGGGCCGAAGACCCGGAAGACCAGGCTCAGGAACTGCGGGTAGCCGGGAGCCTGGTAGTAGGGGCCGGTCACGAAGCCTCGGCCGGAGGCGAGGGCGGCGGCCCAGTCCCGGTACACCGCGGCGTCCAGGATGGGCTGGCCCAGGAAGGGGAGGGCGTGGGCCTGGTTCCAGAGGTGGAGAGCGCGCAGAAGCACGGCGGCTCCGGCCAGCACGGCCAGACCGCCGGCGAACCGTCCGGCTGAGGGGGCGGGCGAGCGGTTCACGGAAGGCCCAGGGTACCCGGGCCGCTTCCCCCGGTCAATTCACCCCGGCGCGCCGCCCCCGGACCGGGGCATCCGCGGCCGGACGCGCTCCCGGAGCTCCCCGCTTTCCTCCCGCCCCGGAATCTGGCATGATGCCCGGTTCATTTCCCCTTTCCGAGGTGTTGCCCCATGTCACCCACACGCCGGGAACTCCGCCGCCTCATCCGGCTCGCCGGACCGGTGGTGATCACCCAGGTCACCAGCATGCTCATGGGCGTGGTGGACATCCTGATGGTGGGGCACGTGGGGGTGAACTCCCTGGGCGGAGCGTCCCTGGGGCGGCTCTGGGTGTTCGGCACCCTGCTCCTGGGCATGGGGGTGGTGTTCGGCATCGACCCCCTCATCACCCAGGCCCACGGCCGGCGGGATTCCCGGGGCCTGGGCATCGCCGCCCAGCGGGGCGCGGTCCTCGCCCTGCTCCTCGGCCTGCCCCTGGCCGTGGCCTGGCTCTACACCGGAAAGGTACTCCGGTTGCTGGGCCAGGACCCGGTGCTGGCCGAACTGGCCCAGGACTACGTGCTGGTGCAGATTCCCAGCCTGCCCGCGGTGCTGCTGTTCACCGTGCTGCGCCAGTACCTCCAGGGGCGGGGGATCATGCGGCCGGCCATGTGGACGGCCATCCTCGCCAACCTGGTCAACGTGGCCCTCAACTGGGTGCTCATCTTCGGCCACCTGGGGGCGCCGGCGATGGGCCTGGTGGGAGCGGGCATCGCCACCACCATCACCCGCTGGATCATGTTCGCGGTCCTCACCGCCATCACCCTGCGCTACCGGCTCTACGCGGGGGGCTGGGTGCCCTGGAGCCGGGAGGCGGTGAGGCTCAACGGACTCCGGGAGATCCTGCACATGGGCTTCCCGGTCGGCCTCCAGATGGGGCTCGAGGTGTGGGCCTTCGAGATCGCCACCCTCATGGCCGGAGGCCTGGGCGCGGTGCCCCTGGCCGCCCATACCATCGCCCTGAACCTGGCCTCCCTCTCCTTCATGGTGCCGCTGGGGATCTCCCAGGCCGCGGTCACCCGGGTGGGAAACCTGATCGGGGAGGGGCGGCCCCGGGACGCCCAGCTCGCGTCCTGGGTGGCCATGGGCATGGGTGCGGGGGTGATGACGGTGTCCGCCGTCGCCTTCGTGATCCTGCGCGGGACCCTGGTCCGGATCTACACCCCGGAACCGGCGGTGATCGCGGCCGGTGCGGCCATCCTGCCCATCGCCGCCGCCTTCCAGATCTTCGACGGGACCCAGGTGGTGGGGAGCGGCGTTCTCCGCGGCATGGGTCGGACCCGGCCCGCCGCCGGCTTCAACCTGATCGGCTACTACGGCCTGGCCCTGCCCCTGGCCTGGTGGCTGGCCATCCGTCAGGGCCTGGGCCTCCCCGGCATCTGGTGGGGGCTCTGCCTGGGCCTGGCCACCGTGGCCGGACTCCTGGTCCTGTTCATCGCGAGGCGCGGCCCCGCCCACGCCCGGCCGCTTCCGGCGGTGTCGGGCGCAGGATCGCCACCCGCAGGTCCATGACGTTGGTCCCGGTGGGGCCGGACTTGACCAGCCCTCCGCAGGCGTCGAAGAACGGGTAGGCGTCGTGGGCGGCCAGGGCCGCGGCGGGGTCCAGGCCCGCCCGGCGGGCCCGGCGCGCGGTGGGCGCGTCGGCCACCGCCCCCGCGGCGTCGGTGGGCCCGTCCTCGCCGTCGGTGCCCCCGGAGAGCACCACCGCTCCGGCCAGGCCGCCCTCGCCCAGCCGCTCCAGCACGGCCAGGACCAGCTCCTGGTTCCGGCCCCCGCGGCCGGGACGGGAGCCGAGGGTCACCGTGGTCTCCCCCCCGGAGAGGATGCAGAGCGGCGGCGCCCCCGGGGCCCCCTCGGCCCGGGCCGAGGCCAGGATCCCGGCCAGCACCCGGCCCACCTCCCGCGCCTCCCCCTCGACCCGGGAGCCCAGGTTCACCACCCGGTACCCCCGCCGCCGCCCCTCGGCCGCTGCCGCCCGGAGGGCGGCCGCGTTGTTGCCGACGACCAGGTTCCGGACCCGCGGGCCCAGGCGCTTGGGGGTCTCGGGAAGCTCCCCCGCCGCCCCCCGCTCCAGGTGGGCGACCACCCCGGGGGGCGTCCGGCCGCGAAGGCCCCGACGGTCCAGCACCGCCAGGGCATCGGCGTAGGTGGTGGGGTCGGGAGCGGTGGGGCCGGAGGCGATCACGTCCAGGGGATCGGCGACCACGTCGGAGACGATGAGGCTCACCACCCGGGCCCGTCCCGCCGCCCTCGCGAGCCCGCCGCCCTTGAGCGCGGAGAGGTGCTTGCGGACCGCGTTCATCTCCCCGATGGCCGCCCCGGAGGCGTGCAGGAGTCCGGTCACCCGCCGCTTGTCGGCCAGGGTGAGGCCGGGAACCGGAGCGGGCAGGAGCGCCGAGCCGCCGCCGGAGAGGAGGCAGAGAACCAGGTCCCGCGGGCCGGCCCCGGCCAGCAGCTCCCGGATGAGCCGGGCCCCCTCCACGCCCGCCGCGGTGGGCTGGTTGGCGTAGCCGCTCCGGGCCGGGTGCAGCACCACCCGCCGGAGGGGAACCACGTCCCGGTCGGGCACGTTCACCCGGCCTTCCACCCGCTTCGCCTCCAGGAGCCGCGGGCCCAGCACCGCCTCCACCGCCGCGGCCATGGGCGCCCCCGCCTTCCCCGCCCCCACCACCAGGATCCGGCGCACCGGCTCCAGGGGAACGGACTCCCCGCCCAGGAGCAGAGCGTCTCCCCGCACCCGGAGGGCGCGGCGGACCAGGCGCCCCGCCTCCACCGCCTCCACCCCCGCCGTCCACACGGCCAGGGCGTCCTCGCGGGGAGTGGGGCCGGTCCGGGGGGAATCCGCGGGGGTCACCGCCGCCCTCCCGGGCTTCGGCGGGCACGGCCCGCCGCCGGGGCCAAGTTGACCGTCCCGCGGCCCCTGCCTAGAATCCTTCGAACGCGTCCGCGTCTGGTTTGTCGTGTCCGCATCATTCGCCCTTCGAGAGAATCGAGGTCGCCCCATGGCCAAGCCCAAGGTGTTCGTCACCCGCGTCATCCCCGACGCGGGTTTGAGCAAGGTCAAGGCGCACTGTGACGCCGAGATCTGGACCGATCCCCTGCCGCCCCCCCACGAGATCCTGAAGGAAAAGGTCGTCGACTGCGAGGGGGTTCTCTCCCTGCTCACCGACCGCGTGGACGGGCCGCTCATGGATCACGCCCGGCGGCTCAAGGTGGTGAGCAACTACGCGGTGGGATTCAACAACATCGACGTCGCCGCGGCCACCCAGCGCGGGATCTCGGTGGGGAACACCCCCGACGTGCTCACCGACGCCACCGCGGACATGGCCTTCTGCCTCCTCATCTCCGCCTCCCGCCGGGTGGTGGAGTCCAACCGCTACCTCCGGGACGGGCGCTGGAAGACCTGGGAGCCGATGGGGCACATCGGCCAGGACCTCATGGGCCGGACCCTGGGGGTGTACGGCATGGGCCGGATCGGGTTCGCCCTGGCCCGCCGCTGCCGGATGGGCTGGGGCATGCGGATCCTCTACTGCGACGTCTACCAGAACGGGAGCGCGGAGCAGGAGCTGGGCGCGCGCCATGTGGACTTCGACACCCTTCTCCACGAGAGCGACTTCGTGAGCGTCCACACCAACCTGAGCAAGGAGACCCGGGGCGCCTTCAACGCCGAGGCGTTCCGGAAGATGAAGCCCACCGCGGTGTTCGTGAACACCGCCCGGGGGCCGGTCCACGTGCAGGAGGACCTGGTGGAGGCCCTCCGCGAAGGGGAGATCTTCGCCGCCGGACTGGACGTGACCCATCCCGAGCCTCCCGACCCCGGCGATCCCCTCCTCGCCCTGCCCAACGCGGTGGTGACCCCCCACATCGCCAGCGCCACCGTGACCAGCCGGAACGCCATGGCCGAGATCGCCGCCGACAACCTGCTGGCCGGGCTCCGGGGCGAGCCGCTGCGCTGCTGGGTGAACCCCGAGGCCGCGGGCCGCCGGACCCGCTGAAGCGGTTCCGCGGGGAAACCCCGCCGGTCTCGGCCCTTCCGCGATCGCGGGCGTACTCGAGCGGCGGGCGCGGTATGATGGGGAATCGAGTGAGGTCCCCCATCGACCATGATTGATCGCCTGGAAATCCTCTGGAGCAGACTGCGGCACGCCCTGAGCCGGACGCGGTGGAGCGCCCGGCTCCTCGGCCACATGCCGCCCCCTCCCCACTCCGACGCCGCCGGCCTGATCCTCATCCAGCTCGACGGCCTGGGCCGGAGCGCGCTCCGGCGCGCGCTCGACGACGGCCACATGCCCTTCCTGAAGCGGCTGCTCCGGTCCGAGGGCCACGAGCTCCGCCCGCTGTACTCCGGGCTCCCCAGCAACACCCCCGGCTTCCAGGCCGAGCTCTTCTACGGCCGGGCGGGGGCGGTGCCCGCCTTCCGGTACCGGGATCCGGGGTCGAAGACGGTACGCCGGATGGACGATCCGGAGTGGGTGGGCTCGGTGGAGGCCGGGCTGGCCGCGGAACGCGGGCTCCTGGAGGGCGGCTCGGCCTGGTCGGGGATCTACCACGGGGGCGCGGCGGAGACCCACCTCACCGTCTCCCCCTCGCCGGTGAACCCCGGGCCCACGGTGCGGGGGCGGCTGCGCATCCTCGGCATCATGGCCGCCCACGCCTGGAGCGCGGCCCGGGTGTTCTTCAACCTCGCCTTCACCACCGCCATCGCCATGCGCGACTGGGTGCGGGGGAAGATCGACCGGTCCGAGCTGGTCTACGAGCTCCGCTCGGTCCCCTTCCGGGTCCTCGTCGGGGCCGCGCTGCGGGAGGTGATCACCGCCGGCGCCTGCATCGACGCCGAGCGCGGGCTTCCCGTCATCCACCTCAACTTCGCCGGGTTCGACGAGCTGGCCCACCGGCGCGGCCCGGGGGCGCGCTCGGCCCGCTGGGCCCTGAAGGGCATCGACCACTGCGTGGAGCGGGTATGGTCCGCGGCCCACCGCTCCAAGGGGCGCGACTACCAGGTCTGGGTCTACTCCGACCACGGGCACGAGCCGGTGCTCCCCTTCTCCCGGCGATCGGACCGCTCCCTCCCCGAGGTGGTGAGCCACGTGTACCGGATGGTGCGGGACATCGTGGGCGCCCAGGGGGTGCCGCCGCCGTCGCTGGCCTTTCCTCCCGTTCCCGGGGAGGCGCGCACCGCCTTCCTGGCCTCGAAGTTCCCGGACTGGCTCTCCGCCGGCGCCCCGGAACGCAAGGTGGGGCCGCTGCATCCGGGGGGGACCAACGGCCACGGTGCCGGACCCGGGGCGGGCCGGAAGCGCCCGCCCGAGGCCTCGGAGGAGGCGGACGGGAAGCCGGAGGAGGGCGCGATCGAGGTCGTCTACCAGGGGCCCCTGGGCTTCGTGTACCTCCCCACCCGTCACGAACGCGCCTTCCTGGCCTGGTTCGCCGAGGTGCTGGCGGTGGAGGGGGCCATTCCCTGGGTGCTGCTCCGGGAGGGGGACGACGCCGCCCTCGCCTTCTCCGCCGACGGCCGGTTCTTCCGCCTGCCCGAGCACGCGACCGAGGTGCTGGGCGCGGACCATCCCAACCTGGAGGCGGTGGCCGGCGACCTCGTCCACCAGGTCCAGCACCCGGCTTCGGGGGACCTCCTCCTGCTCGGCTGGGACCTTCCCCGCGCCCTCTCCTTCGAGGAGGAACTGGGCACCCACGGAGGGCCGGGCCCGGCCGAGACCTCGGCCTTCGTGGTCTTCCCGCCCGAGACCCTGGCCCTGAACCCGGTCCCCGGACACCTCCGGCCCCGGGACCTGCGCGCGATCGCCCTCCGGCTCCTGGACCGGCGGGAGCGGGCCGGGGCCGGGCTTCCCGGGCCCATGGTCCCCCGTCCCTTCCCGGCCACGGGGGCGGAGGAGTTCCCGGACGCGGTGCCCCTCCGGCTCATGACCTACAACGTGCACGGCTGCCGGGGCATGGACGGCAAGTTCGCCCCCCAGCGCATCGCCCGGGTCATCGCCCGGGAGCGGCCCGACGTGGTCTGCCTCCAGGAGCTGGACCAGGAGCGGACCCGTTCGGGCGGCATCGACCAGGTGGCGGTGATCGCCTCCCGGCTCCAGGCCGACTACCGCTTCCATGCGGTGGCGGAGGTGGACGACGGCGCCTTCGGCAACGCGGTGCTCTCGGCCCACCCCCTCCGGGTGGTGGCGGCGGGCCCCCTGCCCGGGGCGGCCCGGGTCAAGGACGTGTTCAACCTCGAGGACCGGGGCGCCCTGTGGGTGACCCTGGACGTGGGCGGACGCACGGTCAACATCATCAACACCCACCTCAGCATCCTCGAGCGCGAGCGCCGTATCCAGGTGGAGGCCCTGCTGGGACCCAAGTGGCTCCGCCATCCCGCCGCCGGGGGCCCGGTCATCCTCACCGGCGACTTCAACGCCTCCCCCGACTCCCAGACCGTGCGGCGCCTGGAGACCGTGCTTCGCAGCAGCGTGGGGGCCGACCGCAAGGACCGCAATCTCCGGACCTGGAGCGGCCGCATGCCCCTGCGGCGGATCGACCACGTGATGGTGAGGGGGGGGATCGAGGTCTCCGACGTGTACGTTCCCCGCACCCGGCTCTCCCGGGTGGCCTCGGACCACCTCCCCCTGGTCGTGGACCTGGTATGCCGCTTTCCCGCCGCCGAACCGGTGGAATCCTCTCTCGAACATTGATCGGCGATTGACAGGAATCGCCGCGGCGGTTCTTATTGCCCCATTCCCACCCGGGCGCCCCACCCGGGACTCGTGTGCTCGGGACCGCCCTCACCGGAGAATGTACATGTTCAAGGAATTCAAGGAGTTCGCCGTCCGCGGGAACGTGGTGGACATGGCGGTGGGCATCATCATCGGCACCGCCTTCGGCACCATCGTCAAGTCCCTGGTCGCCGACGTGATCATGCCCCCCATCGGCCTCCTGCTGGGAAACGTGGACTTCAGCAACCTGTTCGCGGTGCTGAGGCAGGGAACGCCTCCGGGGCCCTACCCCACCCCGGCCGAGGCCTCGGCCGCGGGCGCGGTGACCCTCAACTACGGGATGTTCATCAACACCGTGATCAGCTTCGTGATCGTGGCCTTCGCGGTGTTCCTGCTCATCCGCAGCATCAACCGCCTGAAGCGGAAGGACGAGACGGCGCCGCCCCCGCCCAACACCAAGCAGTGCCCCTTCTGCGTGACCACCATCGACAAGGCGGCCACCCGTTGTCCCAGCTGCACCTCCCAGCTCGACGCCGCCTGACCGGGTGCGGATGAGGGGGGACCTCGGCCTCTTCCTGTTCGCCCTCGCCCTGCGTCTGATCCTGACCGCGGCCTACCTCCACGGGCGGGTGGTCCAGTCGGGATTGGAGCTGGGCGAGGTGGCGGACAACCTGCTCGCCGGCCGCGGCTTCCTGTTCCACTTCTACGGGACCGACGTCCCCCGCTACGCCTTCTTCCCGCCCCTCTATCCCGCCTTCCTGGCCGGGCTGAAGGCGGTGTTCGGCGCCCACTGGATCGCGGCCATGCAGACGGTGCAGGCCTTGGTCTCCGCGGGGATCCCCGTCCTCCTGCGCCGGCTGGCCACCCGGCTCCTGGAGGGAAGCCCCGGGGAGGCCGGACCGGGCCGGGGAGGGATTCCCGGAGACCCCCGGCGCCTGGCCTACCTCGCCGGCTACGCCGTGGCCCTGTGGCCGCCGCTCATCGTCTACTCCGCCTCCGCCTACTCCCTGACCTTCGACGCCTTCGGGGCGACGGCGGTGGTGCTCCTCCTGGCCCGGACCGGGGCCGCCGGCCGGCTCCGGGACGCGGCCGGGGCCGGCGCGGCCTACGGGCTCCTCGCCCTCTCCCTGCCCGCCTTCCTGGGCAGCCTACCCTTCGTCCCCTTCGGGCTCAAGGCCATGGGCCTCTCCTGGCGGCGGGCCTTCGGGGCGGCGATCCTGGCCGGCACCGTGGCCCTGGCCGTGCTCTCCCCCTGGATGGCGCGGAACGCGCGGGTGATCCACCGGTTCGTGCCCGTGGCCACCAACATCGGGTTCAACTACCTGGGAGGACAGAACGCCTACTCGCTCCCCTGGGTGAACCGCCTCTGTCCCGAGGACGCGATCCGCTGGGCGGTCATCGACCGCCACGACCTGGAGACCATGAACGAGGCGGACTTCGACCGGAGCCTCCTCCGCCAGGGCCTGGACTTCGCCCTCCACCACCCCGGCCTCACCCTGCGCCGCGACGCGGTGCGCCTGCTCTACTACTGGTGGGCCACCCCCGGGATGGTGCGGTACAACCCGGCCGAAGGGCTGGGCTACCTGGTCCTCATGACCGGGGTTCTCCCCTTCTTCCTGGCCGGCGTGGCCTGGGGACTCCGCCACCGCGCGATGCTGGGGCTCCTCCTGGCCGTGTTCGCCTGGCAGTCGCTCTTCTACATGAACTTCGCCGTCCGCGGCCGCTACGCCCTCACCTTCCATCCCCTGATGCTGCTGGCCGCGGTCCTGGGGGCGGCGGCGCTGCTGGGGCGGGTCCGGAAGCGGCGGGACCGGGCCCCGGCGGCATGACGGGGCCGGCCGGGAAACAGCCCGGCCGGCCCGGTGCCTTGGCGCCTCGGAGGGGCGGGCGGGGCGCTACCTGAGGAGCACGGCGCGGGTGGTGCGGACCGCGCCTCCGGCCGCCACCCGGACGAAGTAGATCCCCGAACCCAGGAGCGAGCCGCGGTCGTCCCGGCCGTCCCAGACCAGGCGGTGCGGACCCGGGGACATGGCCTCCCCCGCGGCCAGGGTGCGGACCCTGCGGCCGGAGAGGTCGAAGACGGTGACCCGGACCGGCCCCTGGTCGGGCAGGGAGAACGCCACCGTCCCCGCGGCGCGTATCGGGTTCGGCCGCACCGGGATCAGGGTCAGGGAGGCGGGCCGCGCGGGCAGGTCGCCCACCGCGGTCACCTCGCCCAGGTTGACCCGGACGGTGTCCTCCCCGGCGTTGGTGGAGATGATGACCGAGCAGCTGTCGGCCCCCGGCTGCTCGCCGGTGACGCAGACCTGGAAGGCGGTGCTGCCGCCGGGAAGGACCACCGCGCTAAGCCCGGTGAGGTCGAGGGAGAACTGCCCCCCGTTGCAACCGGTCACCGAATTCACGTCCAGGTAGCCGTCGCCGTTGTTGCGGATGACGACGCTGTCGCAGAGCGTCTGCCCGGCCGCGACCTGGGGGAAGACGATCTGCTGCGGGCTCACGGCCAGGATCGGGGCCGCGGTGCAGGGACCGCAGCCCACCCGCACCGCCCGGACCCGGACGTCGTCGATGTAGGTGCCGGTCCCCCCCACGCTCCCGTCGGACCCCATCTCGAAGGCGAGGCGGACGGTGTGTCCGGCCAGGCCGGGATAGCGGATCCGGATGGGGGAGAAGTCGGGGAGCACGTTCCCCGACCAGGCGGCCAGGTCCTGGAGGGGATTGGCGGTGGCGCCGCTGGAGCGGACGATCTGGGTGGGATAGAACTCGTCGAATTGGGTGGAGAACGCCCCGGCGAGGACGTCGGCCCCGTCCACGTTGATCTTGAGCAGGGTGCCGTCGAAGCCCTGCCGGCCGTCCCCCACCGCCTCGTTGTCGTAGGTGACGTCGAAGGTGACCTCCAGGTAATCGGCGTCGTTGGGCACCACGAAGTTCGGCGACTGCAGACGGCTCCAGTTGGTGTCGGGATAGTCGGCGCAGAACACCGACTTGTTCCCCGAGACCGAGTAGTCGGTGGACACGTGCCAGATGTTGATCACGCCCTTGCGCTGCACGCTCCCCCAGCCGCCGGGAAGCCCCGAGGCCACCCCGTCGAAGTTCTCGTCCAGGAGCAGGGTATCGGATTCGGCCACCCCGGTGGGGAGGGTGAACCCGAGGGTGAAGGCCCCCTGGTCGCTGGACCCGGAGAGCACGCAGTCGATGTCCTGCCCGCAGGGGTAGGCGGGATCGAGACGGATGCGGAAGGCGGTGCCGTTGGCTCCGGTGGCCTGGGGGGCCAGGGTCGGATAGGAGGAGGTCCCCTGGACGACGTCGACCAGCGGGGTGGACACGGCGAGATCGGCGCTGATCCCGGTGAGGGAGAGGCCGCACGCGTTCCGGAGGGTGAGGGTGAGATCGCCGATCTCGTCGGCGACCAGGTAGCCGTCGGCGGCGCAGCCCACGTCGTTGATGGCCGTGCCCGCCAGCTCCACCGCGGCCTGGCCGGGTCCGGCCGCGTTGACCGCCACGTAGGTGTCCGGCCAGTCGGTCTGGTAGTCGGCGCCGTCGGTCCGGGCGTAGCTGGAGTAGAGGGTCCGCACCGAGCCCACCATCTGCGAGGCGCACTGGCTGTAGTCCCCCAGGTTGGGCTGCCCGGTGTCCTGCCCGTACTCGGCGTGGAACGGCCGGGGGGTGAGCGGGGCCGGGCAGGACCAGGTGGAGCCGCCGTCCTCGCTGTGGGCGTGCATGATCTCGGTGAGGTCGCTGGTCCCGCTCCCCGCCCGCTGGTCGAACCAGGTGGCGTCCACCCCGCCGTCGGCGGCGGCGGTCACCCAGGGGAAGAACTGGGCCCGGTCGCCGCCGGGGTCGGGGTTGAGGACGACGGGAGCGGACCAGGTGCCCCCCCCGTCGGAGGAGGAGGTGTAGAGAACGTCCCCGAAGTCGGCCCCGGTGCGCGAGGCGTAGACCACGTGCAGGGAGCCGTCGGCCGGGCTCACGCTGAGGGCGGGAAACCCGTTGATGCGGTCGCTGCCGTAGGGGGGAAGCACGTCGTTGATGCCGCCGGCGATGTCCACCGGGGAAGACCAGCTGACGCCGTTGTCGGTGGAGGTGACCAGGGAGATGGTGTTGGGCGAATAGGCCCGCCAGGCGATGTAGGCCCGGTCGCTTCCGGGGTCGAAACGGGGGCAGCTCCCCTGGCCGTCCACCGGCCGGGAGCCGAAGGTGACCGCGGGCGACCAGCTGAGCCCGAAATCGTCGCTGTAGCTGGTCATCATCGCCGCCCCGCTGGTGAAGCTGGTCCAGCTCACCATCACCCGGCCCGTCTCCGGATCCACGTCGATGAACTCCTTGTCGGCGAAGGCGGTGCTGCTGGTGGCGGAGGTGATCTCGCGCGGCCCGCTCCAGGTCACCCCCCCGTCGGTGGACACGTGCACGCACAGGCTGTTGCTCCCCCCCGCGGTCTGGTAGATGGAGCTGTAGACGAAGGTCAGATTCCCGGTGCCGGGGTCCCGCCACGCCTTCACGTCCGGATCCCCGCGGACCACGTCCTGGTTCCCCGCGGTGGGGAGCTGGCCCCCGTAGGTGAAGGTCTGTCCCCCGTCGTGGGACCAGGAGAACCCGGAGACGCTGAGTCCGCTGGGGTTGGAGAATCCGGTGGCGTCGTTGAAGCCCACCACCACGGTGTCGCCGGCGGCGGCGATGGTGGTCTCGCTCTGGAAGCGGGGGATCCCCGGGGTCACGTCCAGATCGTTACCGCCCACCCCCTGGGGAGCGTAGACGGGAGGGATCCCGGCGGGGCCGTAGAGCTGCGAGGGAGGGGTGGGCCGGGTGCGGCTGGCGATCCAGGACGGGAGCGGGGTCAGCCCCATGAACAGGGCGCCCATGGACGAGGGCTGGGGCCCCTCGGGAGGCAGCTTGTCCCCCGCGGGCGGGGCCTGGGCGGTGGCCGGGAGGGCCGGGATCCCGGCCAGGAGGGCGGCGGCGAGGGCGAGAGCGAAGGACCGTCGGGTGAAATCAAGAGGCAGGCGCAGGCTCATGATGTCGGGCTCCTCCCTGACCCGGCGGCGGCCCCCCGGGTCGGCCGATTCAATGCAACGATTCGCGATAGGCCTTCTCCCCCGCCCGCACCGGCACCGGCAGGACGTTTCCCTCCGGCGGCAGGGGGCAGGTGGTAAAGGGGTTGAATGCGCAAGGCGGGTTGTAGGCCTGATTGAAGTCCAGGACCACGTGTCCGTCGTCTCCGAGACGGGCGGACAGGAAGCGGCCGGCGCCGTAGGTTTCGCCGCCGCTGGTGGCGTCCTGGAAGATGAAGAAGAGATCCGAGGGATCGTCCGGATCCTCGGCGATGGGAACGAGCGAGAGACTCCTCCCTTCCAGGCTGAACCGCACCCGCCCGGGGGAGGCCACCGAGTCCACGGTGCCGATCATGCTCGGCACCGGGATCCGGGTCGGCCCCGGGAACGGCTCCAGGGTGCCGGTGACCCGGTACGCGGCGTCGATGGGGAAGAAATCGACGCCGGTGAAGTCCCGGAGGATCGGGGATTCGGGGTCGCGGAGCCGGATCCCGGTGAGCTCAGCCCGGCGGATGACCCAGAAGGTGAGCCGGCCGAGCTGCAACCGGTCGGGGTGGCCGGTGTCGTCCGCGGCCAGGACCTTCTCGGTCACCGGCTCGCCTTCCAGGCGGAGGTCCACCCCGGGGGCGGCGCGCACCGTGACCCGGGGACCGCCGGCGGTCTCCTCGAGCACGAACACCCCGGCCCGGGCCGGCCCGGCCCCCGCGGGTAGCGGCACGGCCAGGCTGGAATCCGACCCGAAGGCGTTCTCTCCCGGCTTCAACCACGACAGCCCGGCCACGGCCAGCCATCCCTGCGGGGAGCGCAGGCGCGCCTCGCGCTTCGCCCGGAGGGCGGTCAGGGAATCCACGTAGGCGTCGCCGGCCCGGGCGGCGGGAGCGAAGATAGCGCCCGCGGCCAGCAGCACCGTCGCGGCCAGGACGACGCCAGCGGCGCCGCGCGGGCACCGTCGGAACCGGGGACGGCCGCCGGGGGATGAGCGGTTTGTGGCCATGCCTGGAGTATAGACCAAAGCCGGGCGGCGGCGTCCCGTCCCCGCGGTGGCCCGGGGAGCGGCCGCGTGCTACGTTCGATGCAGCAGCGCCGTCGTCACCGGCATCGCCTCATCAAATCATCATGGAAAGGCGGAAAGACTCATGGGCTGTCTTCTGCTCCTGGTCGGGCTCGCGTTCCCCCGGGTCGCCATCGTCCTCCTCTGGTTCTTCACCGGCTGGTTCCGGGGCATGTTCCAGACCTGGTTGATCCCGATCCTGGGCTTCATCCTCCTCCCCTACACGTTCCTCTGGTACTCGGTGGTGCTCCGGGCCTTCGGCGGAGTGTGGGGGTTCTGGCAGGTCCTGATCCTCGTCGTGGCCGTGATCGCGGATCTCGGCTCCTACGGCGGGCTTCGCCGGCGCCCCGCCCGCTAGCCGGCACCGACGCCGGGGTCCGGGGTCCGCTTTGCGCGGAGAGGCTCCCTGCCCCTATAGTGGGAATCAGAGTTCATGATCCACATCCAATCGACCCCACGGAGGTGACATCGACATGATGGCCGAGAACGCGCCGCAGGTCCGCCTCGGACACCCGGTGCCCGACTTCGAGCTCGATATCTACGACCCGGCCGGAGGGGATTTCGGCCGGCTGAGCCTGTCCCAACTGAAGGCGCAGGACCGCTGGACCATCCTCTTCTTCTACCCCGCCGACTTCACCTTCGTCTGAGCGACCGAGTTCGCTGCTCTGGCAGAGCAGTACGACCGGTTCAAGAAGATGGGCGCGGAGATCATCACCGTCTCCACCGACACCGTGTTCGTCCACCTGGCCTGGAAGCGGGAGGAGAAGGACCTCGCCGACGTCCGGTACCCGATGGGATCGGACCGCACCGGGAGCCTCTCCCGGCTGTTCGGGGTCTACGACGAGGATTCCGGCAACGCGCTCCGGGGGACGTTCATCATCGACCCCCAGGGGGTGCTGCTGAACGCCGAGATCCTCTACTTCAACCTCGGCCGCAACATCGACGAGCTGATGAGGAAATTCAAGGCCAGCAAGCATTTGGCCCGGAAGGAGACCGAGGCCTGCCCGTCCAAGTGGCGCGAGGAGGGGGACCCGACCCTGACCCCCGGCGCCGACCTGGTGGGCCGGGTCCACGACGCCCACACCGGCTGAGGCCGGGCCCCCCCGGACCGGGCGGACCCGGGGGCGGCCGCGCCGCTGTGGGGGTCCGGGGCCCTGTGCTAGCCTTTAGGGCGCATGAACCACGAAGCCGACCGTGCCGAACTCCTCCGACAGCAGGCCAAGGCCGTCGCCCTCGGCGTTCCCGTCACCCGGCGGCACATCTTCCTGTGCTGCGACCAGACCGAGCCCAAGTGCTGCGAGCGCGAGCAGTCCCTGGTGGCCTGGGCCTACCTGAAGAAGCGGCTCAAGGAGCTGGGCCTCTCCGAGCAGGGCGGGGTCTACCGCACCAAGGCCAACTGCCTGCGGATCTGCGAGGGGGGCCCGGTCGCGGTGGTCTACCCCGAGGGTTCCTGGTACCGGCACTGCGATCCCCCGGTGCTGGAACGGATCATCCAGGAGCACCTGATCGGCGGGCGCGTGGTCACCGAACACCTGATCGTCGAACACCCGCTGTCGCCGCCGGCGGGCGAGCCCGCCCCCTGACCGGAAGCCCCCCAGAGGAGCGCCCATGGATCCGGAAACCCCCGCCCTCCCCCCGGTGAGCATCGCCCAACCCGCCCGCTTCAAGCCGGGTAAGGGCCCGGAAGACCTTCCCGAACCCGCCTCCGCCGGGGCCTCGGAGGGCGGACACGGAACGATCCGGGGCACCGCCCTCATCTTCTGGGATCCGGAGCGCCCGGGCCGGAAGCGGGACGCCATCGACACCGACCAGATCACCCCCGCCGCCGACTGCGTCTCCGAGAGCCTGGACGACCTGGACCGGAACTGGAAGGAGGGCGCCTTCCGGCACCTGATGCCCGACTTCCGGGACCGGGTCCACCGGGGCGAGACCTTCCTGGTGGCCGGGGACCGGTTCGCCATCGGCTCCTCCCGGGAGATGAGCCCGGCCGGTCTGAAGGCCATCGCCGAGGAGGCGGGGCGGGAGATGGTCATCGTGTGCGGGAACAACATGGGGGACATCTTCCGGCGCAACGCCTTCAACCTGGGGCTCCAGGTGGTCCAGTCCCCGGAGGCGGTGGACGACGCCGGCGACGGCGACCGCTTCGCCTTCGATCCCGCCACCCGCCGGCTGACCAACGAGACCCGGGGGAAGACCTACGAGCCGCTTCCCCTGACCGCCAAGGAGGACGAGATCCGCCGCACCGGGGGCATCTTCGCCGTGGGCCGCCGGGAGGTTCGCGATTCCGCCCTCGCCCCGCCCCGGGTGGAGTGGCCGGGGCCCGAAACGGCCCGGCGGCTCACCACCACCGAGCAGATCCTCTGGGCCCACCGGGTGGACAAGGAGGCGGAGGTGAAGCCGGGAGCCACCCTCCGGGTCTACGCGGACCTGCTCCCCGCCTCGGACGGCACCGCTCCCTTCGCCATCCACACCTTCAACCGGATCACCGGGGGGGACGTGATCTTCCCCCGCCGGGCCGCGGTGGCCAACGACCACTTCGTGTTCACGGGGCGGGAGGCCGACGCCCACCAGGTCCAGATCGGGCACGAGTTCGCCCGCCGCCACGGGATCGGGAAGCCGTACTACGCCACCCCCGGGGACGGCATCTTCCACTTCTACTTTCCCGAGCAGGGGCTGGTGGTTCCCGGGGCGCTGATCCCGGGGGCGGACAGCCACAGCCGGGCCTACGGAGCCTACGGGGCGGTGGGGATCGGGGTGGGATCCACCACCCTCGGTTTCGGCTGGTCCACCGGCTACGTGTACGTCACCCTGGCCCCGGCGCGGCGGGTCCGGTTCTCCGGCCGGCTCCAGCCCTGGGTGAGCGGCAAGGACATCGTGCTGCGGCTCCTGGAGGGCTGGGGAGCGAAGCAGTCCCGGGGGATGTCGGTGGAGTTCGTGGACGCCGCCGGAGAGCTCCCCATCTCCTTCCGGAACACCATCTGCAACATGATGGCCGAGGGCGAGGCCCAGAACGGCATCTTCGCCCCCGACCGGGTGACCCTCGACTGGTACCGGGAGAAGGGCATGGACACGCTTCCCTACCCGGCCGTCAGCCCCGGGGCGGATGCGGTCTACGCCGAGGACCAGGTGCTGGATCTCTCCGCGGTGACCCCGATGATCGCCAAGCCCTTCAGCCCCGCCAACGCCTTTCCCGCCGAGGAGGTGGCCCGGGAGCGGATCACCTTCGACAAGGCCTACATCGGCTCCTGCACCAACGGCAGCTACGACGATCTCCTCCAGGCCGCGCTGGTGGTGCGGGCGGCCCGGGAAGCGGGCCGCGACCGCGCGGCGCGCGCCTTCCTCATCTTCCCCGGGTCGGGAGGGGTGAAGCGCCGGATCGAAACCCCGGAGCCGAGGCTGGACGGCGAGTCGGTGGCCGGGGTGTTCCGCTCCGTGGGCGGGGAGATCCGGGATTCCTGGTGCGGACCCTGCTTCGGCCAGGGGCCGGACGCCCTGAAGCCGGGGGAACGCGCCATCACCTCCTTCAACCGCAACTGGCAGAATCGGATGGGGGTGGGCGGAGAGGGCTACCTGGCCGGCCCGGCGGTGGTGGCCGCCTCCGCCCTGGCCGGGTACATGGCCCCTCCCTCCGAGCTCGGCCTGGCCTGGGATCCGGAGCGGTTCGAGCCGTGATCCCCGCCCGGACTCCACGCCCGGGGAGGGATCCGGGCGGAAGAAAATGCACCCTGATTCGGATTCCCTGCCCTAGGCTTTGAACGAAGAGTCCGGAACCCTCGTCCTACCCAACGTAACCCCTCGGTCCACGTCCTGACTGCGCCTCATCCCAGGGGGGTCCCATGCGCAACCTCCAGAGCGTGGAACGCAACGCTTCCGCGTCCGCCCTGTCCGTGTCCGGTTTCATGCTCCGCAGGACCGCGGCCCTGGCCGTGCTCTGCGGCCTGCTCGCCGCCGGCCCGGCGCTCCTGCCCGCCCCGGCCCGGGCCAATTTCGAGGCCTTCGCGCCCGCGAACGACCGGGCCCCGTTTCCCACCGAGGCCGACGGCACCGTGTCCGCGGTCCCCACCATCCGGGCCCACCGGCTGGCCCCGGGGGAAGCGGTCCGCATCGACGGGCGGCTGGACGACGGGGCCTGGCTGCGGGCCGAGGCGGGGAGCGGCTTCCGGCAGTGGGACCCGGACCGGGGCAAGTCCGCCACCGAGCAGACGGTGTTCAAGGTGGTCTACGACGACGACGCCTTGATCTTCGGGGTGGCCTGCCTGGAGGACGACCCGGACCGGGTGAGCCGCAAGCTGTCCCGGCGGGACAACATCACCGCGTCCGACCTGGTCAGCATCTATCTCGACCCCTACGACGACAAGACCACCGGCTACAACTTCCGGGTGAACCCGCTGGGGGTCCAGCAGGACGCCTACATGTTCAACGACGGGGACCGCGACGACGACTGGGACGCGGTGTGGCAGGCCGAGACCTACGCCGACGAGGGGGGCTGGTACACCGAGGTGCGCATCCCCTTCTCCTCCATTCGCTACCGGGCCGGCCAGCCCACCTGGGGGCTCGAGGTCTACCGGTACATGCACGGCCGCGGGGAGGACACCGCCTGGGTGACCTGGCCCCGGGAATCCAGCGGGTTCGTGAGCCGCTTCGGCCGCCTCAGCGGACTCCGCGGCGTGCCCGCCCCCCGGCAGCTCGAGATCGTCCCCTACCTGGTGGAACGCACCAAGGACCCGGCGGTGGACGGCCCCGGGGACGACCTGGACCACTTCGAGGACTTCGGCGCCGACCTCAAGTACGGGCTCACCGCCGCCCTGACCCTGAACGCCACCGTCCAGCCCGACTTCGGCCAGGTGGAAGCCGACCCCTCGGTGCTGAACCTCTCCCCCTTCGAGACCTTCTTCGACGAGAAGCGCCCCTTCTTCATCGAGGGGAGCCGGTTCTTCGAGATGCCCAACTTCAACCTGTTCTACTCCCGGCGCATCGGTACCGGAGACGCCAACTCCCGCATCCGGTACGCGGCCAAGCTCACCGGCAAGGCGGCGGGGAACGTCACCCTGGCCGGCCTGGTCGCCTCCACCGACGTCACCGGCCACGGGCAGGCCCACAACTTCCTGAAGGGCGGCGACCGGACGTCCCGGTACCTCGTGGCCCGGGTGGGCAAGGAGTTCAACCAGGGCAAGGCCCGCTTCCACCTCATGCAGACCGCGGCCCTGAACTCCGCCGACCGGGCCGAGTACGGCGACTACGCCTCCCGCGACGCCTACTCCACCGGCGCCGACTTCGATCTGCGCTTCGGGGACCGCGCCTACCAGGTCCTGGGCTCCTTCGTGGGCACGGTGGTGGACCACGAGCCGCTCTCCACCGACCCCGGGCTGGCCGCCCGCACCAAGTACGGCACCGGCGGGGAGCTGGACCTGGCCCGGACCAAGGGGGCCTGGCGGGCCAGCGCCTGGGGACGCTGGGAGAGCGACAAGCTGGACCCGAACGACCTGGGCTTCCTGAGCGCCCCGGACGAGATGAACTCCGGCTTCTGGGTCGGCTACCGCTACAACCCCGAGGGCCGGAGCGAGTGGGCGAACACCGCCAACCTGAACTACAACTTCAGCCAGAGCTGGCTCTACGCCGGTCGCACCGGCTACGACCTCGGCACCGGGCAACCGGCCTGGTCCTACGGCCGCGGGCACCGCACCTTCCTCAGCACCAACGTCAACGGGTGGGTCCAGTTCCGGAGCTACCGGGAGGCGTGGTTCGGCGTGCAGTACGTGGCCGAGGGCACCCAGCGGTACGAGACCCGGAGCACGGTCACCCTCGAGAACGGGGACCGGGCGGCCATCCGCGGGGGCGGCCCCCTGATGGGCGAGCCCGAGACCTACGGCGGCTGGGCCGGCGCCTCCACCGACACCCGCAAGGACCTGGTCCTGAGCTTCGAGGGGAACCACTTCCGCGACCGGGCCCAGAACGCCACCAGCCATCTCAACCTGAACGCGCACTGGAGCCAGTCCAGCGCCGTCAACCACGACCTGGGGGTGGAATACGTCTACCGGCTGGACGACACCCAGCATCTGGGGAACTTCGAGAACCCGGAGGGGGGGATCGGCGGCGTGAGCTACGTCTTCGCCAAGATCTGGCAGAAGACCCTGGACTTCACCCTGCGCACCAACGTCCTGTTCAGCCGCAACCAGTCCCTGGAGCTCTACGCCCAGCCCTACCTCACCGTAGGGAGCTACGAGCACGCCAAGGAACTGGCCGCCCCGGACACCTATACCTTCCTTCCCTACCACCGGAACGGCTTCCGGGCCCCGGATCACGACTTCACCTACTCCGCGGTGAACCTGAACGCGGTCTACCGGTGGGAATACCGTCCGGGGAGCACGCTGTACCTGGTGTGGACCCACAGCCGGGACCGTTACCGGGAACGGGCCGACTACGCCGGCCGCCCGGGCGCCTTCAACAACGACCTGGGGACCGGAGCCCTGTTCCGCAACGAGCCCGAGAACGTGTTCCTGGCCAAGCTGACCTACTGGATTCCGATGTAGACGCTCCCCCTGGCCCCGCGGCGCCGGTGTGATAAACTGCCCCATCCCGCGGTCCCTTCCGGCGCCGGACCGACGGCGCCCAACCCCGAGGAGAAACCATGCGA
Organism: Candidatus Eiseniibacteriota bacterium; assembly: GCA_963768615.1. Taxonomy (GTDB): domain Bacteria; phylum Eisenbacteria; class RBG-16-71-46; order JABDJR01; family JABDJR01; genus CAVSKL01. Next base: position 272,827 of record CAVYIE010000002.1, read on the forward strand.
CGTTCCACCCTGTTCCTTCTCGCCGCCGGCCTCGCCGCCGGCATCCTGGGAGCGGGACGGGCCCAGGCGGAAGAGCCGGCGACCTACCAGGCCGCCCTCGACGCGGCCCGGACCGCCGAGAAGCCCGTCCTCATCGATTTCTTCGCCGACTGGTGAGGCTCCTGTAAAGCGTTCGCCCGGGCGGCGAACTCCGATGCCGAGATCCAGGAGGCCATCGACGGCTTCGTGCTCAAGCCGATCGACGCCGAGAAGGGGGAGGGGGTGGAGCTGGCCAAGCAATACGGCATCATCGGCTATCCCACCTACATCGTCCTCAACGCCGACGGCCAGACGTTGGACCGCTGGATCGGCTACGACAAGCCGAGCTGGCTCAAGTCGGCCGCTTCCGCCCTGGCCGACCCCACCACCATCGAGGAGAAGGAGGCCCGCTACGCGGCCCATCCCACCGCGGTGGACGCGGCCAAGCTGGCCTCCTTCCACGACTCCAAGGGCGAAGCGAAGGAGGCGGTCGGCCTCTACCGCAAGGCCCAGGAACTCAACACCGATCCCCGGGTCAGCTACCTGATGCCGATCTTCGAGTCCACCGCCTACGGGGTGCGGAAGAAGAAGCTGCCTCCCGAGGACGCGGCCCGGGCGGCCGACGACGTGTTCAAGGCCCCCGGAGCGACCCCCGGGAACCTCCTCGCCACCGCGAACATGATGGTCTACCTGGATTCGGCCACCGAAGGGAAGGTGGACCCGGTTCCCTACCTGAAGGAAGCGGTGGAGCGGACCGCGGACACCGACGACCCCGCGGTGCAGAAGGACCGGGCCGGTCTCCTCCCCGATTACGCCCTCAAGGTCGAGAAGAACCCGGAGCAGGCGGTGGCCTACAAGAAGGCGGCCATGCCCGACGGCTGGCAGAAGGATCCCTCGCAGATCAACAGCTTCGCCTGGTGGTGCTTCGAGAACCGGATCGACCTGGCCGAGGCCGGCGCCCTGGCCGGTACGGCGGTGGACCTGGCCGAACCCGGCGCCACCCGGGCCATGATCCTGGATACCCTGGCCGAGATCCAGAACGCCCAGGGGAACCCCTCCTCGGCTCTCGCCACCATGAAGAAGGCGGTGCAGGAGGATCCGGACAACGCCCACTACCAGAAGCAGGTGAAGCGCTTCCAGGAGCTGTCCTCCGCTTCCGGATCGGGCTCGGACCGGTAACGTCCGTCCTGGCGCAAGGACCGAAGCCGTGAACGCGGCGGTCGCCCCCGGCGGCCGCCGCGTTGCGTTGAAGCCGGGAGACGGGCGCCGCCGGCGCCTCGGTTGCCGATCGCCGCGGGATGGGACATGATGGAACCGTCGTCAAACCATCGTTCCCGTTCCCCCTTCGACCCGGAGATCCCGCCATGGTGCTCGGTTTCGCCCTTACCGGCCTCTTCCTGGTCCTGATGATCGTGGTCAGCCTCATCCAGGTCCGCCGCGTGGACCGGACCATCGCCCGCATCGACGCCGAGGACCGCGGGAGCGACGACGAGGCGGCCTCATGAAGGACCGTCCCAACCTGGAGGTCGGCGAGACCACCCTGAGCCGGGACCTCGGCGAGTTCGACATCACCATGATCGGGGTGGGGGCGATGATCGGAGCGGGGATCTTCGTCCTCACCGGCGCCGCGGCGGGCGCGGCCGGTCCCGCCCTCCTCCTCTCCTTCGCCCTCAACGCCGTGGTCACCCTGTTCACGGCCATGGTCTACGCCGAGCTGGGCTCGGCCATCCCCGAGGCCGGCGGCGGCTACCTCTGGGTCAAGGATTCCCTGGGCAGCACCCAGGGGTTCCTGGCCGGCTGGATGTCGTGGTTCTCCCACTCGGTGGCCGGCGCCCTCTACGCCCTCGGCTTCGGCTCCTACTTCGCCCTCCTCCTCCGGAGCCTCGGGATGCCGGTCGGCGGGTTCGCCCACGATCTGCTGGCCAAGGGGCTGGGCGTGGCCGTGGTCCTGCTCTTCCTGTTCATCAACTTCCGGGGCACCTCGGAGACGGGCATGGCCGGCAACGTGGTCACCCTGGCCAAGCTCTTCGTGATCGGGCTGTTCGTGGCCGCGGGGATCTACGCCATCTCGGTCCGCCCCCAGGCCATGGAGCACTTCCGGCCCTTCTTCCCCAAGGGGTGGAGCGCGGTGTTCATCGCCATGGGCTTCACCTACGTGGCCTTCGAGGGCTACGAGATCATCGTCCAGGCCGGGGAGGAGGTGAAGAACCCGCGGCGCAGCATTCCCCGGGCGGTGTTCTGGTCGCTGATCATCGTGGTGCCGGTCTACATCCTGGTCGGCTTCGCCGCCCTGGGGGCGGTGCGATCCCCGGGGCCGAGCTGGAAGTTCCTGGGGCAGTACGGCGAGCTGGGCCTGGTCAAGGCGGCGGGACAGTTCATGCCCCTGGGCACCTTCGTGCTCCTGGCCGGAGGGCTCCTCTCCACCGTCTCCGCCCTCAACGCCACCACCTTCTCCTCCACCCGGGTGGCCTTCGCCATGGGGCGGGACCGGGTCCTTCCCGAGGCCTTCGCCAAGGTCCACTCCCGGAACAAGACCCCCTACGTGGCCCTGGCCGCCACCGGGGTGATCATGCTCCTCATGGTGGTGCTGGTTCCCATCGACGACGTGGCCACCGCCGCCGACGTGATGTTCCTGCTCCTCTTCGTGCAGGTGAACTACGCCGTGCTCCGGATCCGGCGGGAGTTCGGGGACCGGCTGGAGTACGGCTACATGATGCCCCTCTACCCCTGGGTGCCCATCGTGGGCATGTTCCTCCAGGCCGGGCTGGCCGTGTACCTGTTCCGCTACAGCGCGAAGGCGTGGTTCCTGGCCGGGGGGTGGGTGGCGGTGGGGGTGGGGGTGTTCGTGGCCTACGTGCGGGGCCGGGTGGAGAAGGAGGAGAAGCCGCGGATCGCCCGGCGGCGGATCCACCGCGCCGCGCCGGGAGCCAAGGCGGAGATCCTGGTCGGCGTCTCCACCCCGGAGCTCTCGCACACCCAGATGGTGCTGGCCTCGGCCCTGGCCCGGGCCCGGAACAAGGAGCTGCTGGCGGTGAAGGTCCTCCAGGTCCCCCGGCAGACCCCGCTCCGGGGCGCGGAGGCGCTCCCCCTGGGGGCGGAACGGGTCCTGGACGAGCTGGAGGCCTTCGCGGAGGAGGCCAACGTGACCGTCCGCGCCCAGCTGGCGGTGGGGCGGGCGGTCTCGGAGACCCTGGCCGAGGTGGCCCGGCGGACCGAGGCCTCGGCCATCGTCCTCGGCTGGCACGGCCAGGTCTACGAGCGGCGGATCCGGGGGAGCATCGCCGACGCGGTGCTCCGGAACGCGCCCGTCGACGTGCTCGTGGTCAAGGACCGGGGCCTCCCCGAAGCAGGCGTGAAGCGGGTGACCGCAGCCCTGGCCCCCGGGTCCGAGGAACGGGTGGGGCTGGGGGCGGCGGTGCAGCTCGCCCGGGGCCTCCCGGCTTCGCTCCGGGTGGTCTCGGTCTGCACCGAGGACCGGATCGGGGAGTGGGACGAATGGCGGGAGTCGGTCCGGCGGGACGCCCTCGACCGGGGCCTGGATCCGGACGGCTACGAGTTCGAGCTGCGGACCGCGGAGAGCTTCGCCGACGTCCTGGTCGAGGAAGCCGACGAGGCGGACGTGTTCGTGATGGGGGCGGCCCGGGACTGGGTGGACTCCGGCCATCTCCTGGGCCGGATCCCGGACACCGTGGCCAACCGCACCCGGACCACGGTCATGGTGGTGAAGCGCGAGGAGGCGCGGGTGGTGTCCCTGCTGCGGCGGGTCAAGCACTGGATCGGCCGCGGGGAGTGACCGGGACCGGGTGGCGCCGCCTTCCGGACGCCGCTACCGGAGCCGGCCGGTCCTCCTCAGGGCGGCCAGGATGCGGGGATCGTTCCGGGGATCGTCCACATCGGGGCCGCTGGTGAATCCGGGCGGATACCCGAGCGCCAGCCGCAGGGTGCGGTGGTCGGCATCGAGCGGGAAGAGCACGTCGAGGTTCACCACATCGGCCATACCCAAGGACGAGGCCATGGACCAGAACCGTCCGTGATAGATGTCCTCGCCCCCGGCCCGCACCGTGAACTCCTTGCCGTACAGTCCTCCCAGCCGGGGAATGGGCGGCGAGACGGTGCTGTCCAGGACCACCCAGCGGTTCCAGTGGCGGATGCCCTCCTCGTTCAGGGTGAACTCGTGCCGGTCGGAATCGTAGAACTCGAGGTCCCGGCCGGTGAGCACCGGATCCCCGGTCCCGGTGAGGTAGATCCCGAAGGAGTCCCCGGGGGCGGGCTCCGAGGCGCATCCGCCCAGGAGAAGGGCGGTTCCGAGGAGGGCGGCGGCAAGCTGCGGCGCGCGCGGCGCGCCGGGAAGGTGAAGAGCGGGCTTCATGGCCGGCGGTCCTCCCGGGTGTTACAGGGCCCAGATCACCAGGAGCCCGGACAGGGTGGCCAGCAGCACGCTGGCCAGGGTGCCGATCAGGTAGTACTCGCTGAAGTGCCTCCGGTCCAGATCCTTGAACCGGGCGATGGACTTGGCCGCCATGACCAGCCCCAGGGCTCCCCACTGACCGACGATCACCAGGGTTACCACCAGCATCCGCTCCAGGATCCCGATCATCCGGCCCATGGCCGCGCTTTCCCGGGTCCGGCGGCGGCGCGTGGGGGTCTCGGGACCGCGCTCGCCGGGGCCGGGGGCCGGTTCCCCCCCGCCCAGATGGAACCGGCGGAGGAGCGCCGCCACCACCGCCGAGGCTCCGTTCACGTTGAAGGCGTAGGCGGCGGCGACCACGGCCCCGGTGGTGAGGGGCGGCACCGAGGCCGGGGCGAGGAGGAAGAAGTGGGCGGTGCCGGGGAGCATGAGCTCCTGGGCCCGGCTCCAGGCCGCCCAGGCCGCGGCGAGCACCACCAGGTGGAGGCCCTGGTCGAGGACGAAGGGGCCGAGGCGGGCGCGACCCCGCCGCTCGATCACCACCTTGAGGTAGTCGATGCAGCCGTGGCAGAAGCCGATCCCCAGCACCATCACCACCCCGAAGAGAGAGAGGAGGGGGAGCAGGACCACGGCCTGGACCAGGGTCAGCTCGGCGGCGTGGATCCAGACCCAGCCCCCGTGCTCGCGCTTGCGCCGGACCATGGCTCCGGTCTGGAACACGAAGTCGCCCAGGGTGTGGCCGCAGAGGAGGAGGGCGAGAAGGAGCCCACCGGCTCCGAGGGCGTGAAGTGGTCCGTCGGTCATGCCTTCTCCTCGTGGAGTGAATCGGTTCTGGATTCGGTTTCAGAGCCGAACTCGGCCAGGAACGAGGCCAGGGCACGCTCGCCCTCCCGCACCGCATCGAAGGCGGCGGCCTTGAGGCTCTCGCTCACCACCGAGGGACTCACTCCATGCTCGCGGGCCACCTGCTTCTGGAGCCGGCCGCGCACCTCCCGGGCGTAGAGGGCCTGCTTGTCGGTCCACCGGCTCCGCACCGCGTCGAGAAGACGGAAGAGCGCGGTCACGGTGGGATCGGCGGCGGCCCCGAAACCCGACGCGGTCACCCAGCCCCCCACGGCCCGGGTCGCTTCCAGGGCCTGGCGGGCCCGGTGGAAGCAGGGGCCGTCCATCTCCGCCACCCGGGGCGAGGGATCCGTGGACAGGGCCCCCCAGCCCAGGCCATAGACCAGGCGGGCCGGGCGCAGGACGTCGGCGAGGGCCACCACCGCCGGCACTACCCCTTCGGGGCGCCGGAAGAACCCCTGGAACTCGTCCCCGGCGGTCAGGGCCAGGGGCGCGGCAAGGACGTCTTCGCCCAGGTCCGCGTTCACCGTGCTCAGGGCGTCCAGCAACCGCCGCTGGAACTCGGCCCGGTCGGCGAGGTCGCGGGATTCGACCACGTCGGCGATCAGGGCCGCCCCCTGAAGCGGGGCCGGTGATTCGCCTTTATGAACCAAGTCAGTCATAATTCGGTATATTAACCGAACCCAGGTCCTCGGTCAAGTCACCTGAAGTTGCCGCCCCGGATCGACTGGGGCAGGATGGGGGTAGTTCCCATGAGGGTATTCGTCCCGGCAATCAATGGGTTCCGGCTCCCGCGGAGGCCTCGTTCATGTTCGCTTTCCTGAGATCCCTCGGCCCGGCGGCCGAGGCCGCCGGCCTCTTCGCCGTGGCCATCGTGGTCGGCCTCATCGCCGACCTCATCCTGTGGAAGATCGTCATCCCCATTTCCCGGCGCAGCCGGACCGAGTTCGACGACGCGGTGGTGGCCCACGGGCGCAAGCCGTCCCGGCTCATCCTCCCCCTCCTGGCCATGCACCTGGTCCGCCCCCTCGCCCTGGAGCGCCTGCACCCACCGGCCACGACCTGGATCACCGATGTCCTCACCATCGGCTTCATCGCCGCGGTGGCCTGGCTCCTCATCGCCCTGGTCTCGGTGATCGAGGACGTGCTCCTGAGCGAGCACCGCCTGTCGCAGAAGGACAACCTGGCCGCGCGGAAGCTCTACACCCAGGTCCAGATCCTCAAGCGGATCCTCACCGTGGTGGTGGTCATCGTGGCCACCGCCGCCGCCCTCATGACCTTCGAGAAGTTCCGCCAGCTCGGCACCGGGCTCCTGGCCTCGGCCGGGGTGGCGGGGATCATCCTCGGGTTCGCCGCCCAGCGCACCCTGGGAAACCTCCTCGCCGGCTTCCAGATCGCCATCAGCCAGCCCATCCGGATCGACGACGTGCTCATCGTGGAGGGGGAATGGGGGCGGGTGGAGGAGATCACCCTCACCTACGTGGTGCTCCGGATCTGGGACCTGAGGCGCCTGATCATCCCCATCAGCTACTTCATCGAGAAGCCGTTCCAGAACTGGACCCGGGTCTCGGCCGACCTGCTGGGCACGGTGTATCTGTACCTGGACTACGGCGTTCCGGTGGACGAGATCCGCGCCGAGCTCCACCGCCTGCTGGACGGGTCCGAGGACTGGGACCGGAAGGCGGAGGGGGTGCAGGTGACCAACGCCTCCGAGCGGACGATGGAGGTGCGGGCGCTCATGAGCAGCTCGGATTCGGGGAAGCTCTGGAACCTGCGCTGCATGGTGAGGGAGAAGCTACTGGACCACGTGAAGGCGCAGCACCCCGAGGCCCTTCCCCGGGCCCGGGCGCTCCTGGAACCCCTGGACGGGTTCGCGGAAGCCGTTGCCGGAAAGGACACGCTCGCCGATACTGAGCGCCCATGACGGAAGGGAGGCCGGAGGCCGGAGAGCGGGCCCCGGGTTCTGCATCGGCCGCGCCAGGAAACCGCCGGCAGCGCCGGCGCCGGGTGGGTTGTCTCGTCCTCCTGGCCCTGGCCGTCCTGGCCGGATTCGGCCTCCACGAGGAGGCGACGACCTCGCGGGTGCAGTCCGCGGTGCTTACCCGGGTGGACCGGCAACTCACCTACCGCATGGCGCCGGGTCCCAGCGACTCCATCTGGTTCCCCGAGGCGGGGCCCTTCGACACCCGCCGGGCCTACACCCTGATCCCCGCGGTGGCCCGGGTGCTGCTGGACGGGGGCTACCGGATCGAGGCCCAGGCCCGCCTCTCCCCCCGCATGCATCAGCTCACGGAGTGGGGCCTCTACCCGGTCTACCGGGAACGGACCCGGGCCGGCCTGGACCTCCTGGACCGGGAAGGGGCGACCCTCTACCGGACCGCCTTTCCGCAACGGGTCTACACCGGATTCGACTCCATCCCCGGCCCGGTGGTGAACACCCTGCTCTTCATCGAGAACCGGGAACTGCTGGACCCGGAGCACCCGACGCAGAATCCGGCCGTGGAGTGGGACCGGCTGGCCAAGGCGATGCTGGACCTGGCCCTGGGGAAGGTGGCCGGAGGCCGGGCCCAGCCCGGAGGGAGCACCATTCCCACCCAGCTCGAGAAGTTCCGCCACTCCCCGGAGGGGCGGACCGGCTCGGTGGAGGACAAGCTGCGGCAGATGATCGCGGCCAGCCTGCGCATGTACATGGACGGACCGGACACCCGGGAGGCGCGGCGGCGGGCGGTCACCGAGTACCTGAACTCGGTCCCCCTGGCCGCGGCACCGGGCTTCGGGGAGGTGAACGGCCTGGCCGACGGCCTGTGGGCCTGGTACGACGCCGACTTCGACCGGGTGAACCGGCTCCTGCGCGATCCGGACCGGGCCGACGCGGACCCCGACCGGGCCCGGGCCTACAAGCAGGTGCTGAGCCTGTTCATCGCCCACCGCCGGCCCAGCGCCTACCTGGTCACCAACCGCGCCGCCCTGCGCCCGGAGACCGACGCCTACCTCCGGATCCTGGCCCGGGCCGGCGTCATCAGCCCCGGGCTGCGGGACGCCGCCCTCCCCCTTCCCCTGGAGTTCCGCACCACCCCCCCCGTCCTCCGCCGCCCCTCCTACATCGACCGCAAGGCGGCCAACGCCATCCGCACCCGGCTCCTGACCCTGCTCGGCCTCCCCCAGCTCTACGTGCTGGACCGGGCCGACCTGCGGGCCGAGACCACCCTCGACGGTCCCACCGAGCGGGCCATGAGCCGGAGGCTGGAGCGGCTCAACACCCCGGGCTACGCCGATTCCCTGGGGCTCCGGGGCTACCGGCTCCTGGAGCGGGGGGATCCGTCCCGGGTCATCTACAGCTTCACCCTCTACGAGGCCACCCCCCGGGGGAACCTCCTCTGCGTCCAGGCCGACAACTACGACCAGCCCCTGGACATCAACACCGGGGCCCGGCTGGACCTGGGCTCCACCGCCAAGCTCCGCACCCTGGTCACCTACCTGGACGCGGTGGCCTCGGTGCACGCCGCGCAGGCGGGCCGGAGGGCAAAGGACCTCCGGGCCGAGCGGGACCGCGCCCCCGACCCCATCCGCCGCTGGGCCCTGGACTGGCTGGCCTCGGCCCCGGACACCTCCCTGGCCCCCATGCTGGACGCAGCCCTGGAGCGCTCCTACCCCGCCGACCCGCGGGAGAAGTTCTTCACCGGGGGCGGGCTCCACACCTTCCGGAACTTCAACCGGGCGGACGACGACAAGGTGCTCACGGTGCGGGAGGGCCTCCGGAACTCGGTGAACCTGGTCTTCATCCGGCTCATGCGGGACCTCGTCCGCTACCACCAGGCGGAGATCCCCGGCTTCCGGCCGGAGATCCTGGAGAACCGCGACGACCCGGCCCGCCGGGCGTTCCTGGCCCGCTTCGCCGACGAGGAGGGGAAGAGCTTCCTGCTCCGCTTCTACCGGAAGTACCGGGAGAAGACCTCCGAGGAGAGCGCGGCGATGCTGGAGGCGGAAGTCCGCCCCACCGCACGCAAGCTGGCCGCGCTCTTCCGCGCCCTTCACCCCGAGGCCGGGCCCGATTCCATGGCCGCCTATCTCCGGGTGCGGCTGCCCGGAGCGCGGATCACGGCGAAGGACGCCGAGGGCCTCTACGCCGGCTACGCCCCCGGCGCCTATGACCTCCAGGACCTGGGCTACATCCTGGGCCTGCATCCCCTGGAGCTCTGGATGGCGCGCTACCACCGGGAGCATCCCGGCGCGGACTGGCCGACGGTGGTCGCCGCCTCGGCCGGCGCCCGCCAGGAGTCCTACAAGTGGCTCTTCACCACCCAGAGCCTGGAGAAGCAGAACAAGCGCATCCGTATTCTCCTGGAGGAGGACGCCTTCCGGCGCATCCACGCCCAGTGGGTGCGGCTCGGGTACCCCTTCGAGACCCTGACCCCGAGCTACGCCACCGCCATCGGCAGTTCCGGGGACCGGCCGGCGGCCCTGGCCACCCTCATGGGCATCCTGGTCCAGGACGGGGTGAAGTTCCCCCAGCGGCGGCTGGAGCGCCTCCACTTCGCCGAGGGCACCCCCTTCGAGACGGTGTTCGCCTCCGAGGCGCCGGCCGGCGTCCGGGTCCTCCGGGCCGAGGTGGCCCGGGCGGCCCGGGGGGCCCTCCTCGACGTGGTCCAGAACGGCACCGCGCGGCGGGCCTACGGCGCGTTCCGGGACCCCGAGGGCGGCGTCATCCCGCTGGGCGGCAAGACCGGAACCGGCGACCACCGCTACCAGACCTACGGACCCGGGGGACGGCTCCTGGAGTCGCGGGTGGTGAACCGGACCGCCACCTTCGTCTTCTTCATCGGCGATCGCTTCTACGGCACCGTGGTGGCCTTCGTCCCCGGGGAGGCCGCGGCGGGGTACGCCTTCACCAGCGCGCTTCCGGTCCAGCTCCTGGCCGCCACCGCGCCGGATCTCCTCCCCCTGGTCCGGCGCGAGCTGGCGCGGGGCCCGCTTCATCCCTCTGCCCCCGCGGTCCCGCCTCCCCCGGCCGCGGTGACCGCGGGCCCCCCACCGGTCGAACTCCCCACGTCCTCCGCCATCACCGAGGCCCCGGCGGACACGGCTCAGCAGTAACCGATTTTCTCTAAAAAGGTTAGGCGCGAAGCCCCCTCCCCCGGCTTGATGATATAAGTATTATCTAAATTTCATATACTCTCACTCTACCCTCTGCTACTGTCCTGCAATGAGTTCTACATCCCGTGGTTCTCTGGCATCTCACCTCAGGAGACTTGAATGAAACAAATGTTAGCCTTCGCCGTGCTCGGTGCCCTCTCCGTCGCCGCCGTGCCCGCCGTCCAGGCGGCCTCGGTGAGCTTCAACATCACCGAGGGGCTGGACACCTCGGGGAACGAAGCCTGCGTGGCCAGCTGGTCCTCCGACCCCGGCGCCACCATCACCGTCACCCGCGTCGCCGGAGTGGCGGGAGAGGTCTGGAGCATCGACCTCTCGGCCAGCGGACACCAGGTCCCCGGAGCCGCTTGGCCCAACGGGTTCATGATCGCCACCTGGGAGGAGCCCGAGCATCCCGGTCTGTGGAACAACCTCTACATCGTCGACTCCCAGCACCTGCGCCTGGAGTCCGAGTGGGACGTGGCCACCGGCGACAACATGGGCGCTTACCCCGGCGGCTTCGGGAACGGCGTCTCCTACTACGGCGGCACCGACTTCAACGGCGACAAAATCTATGTCCGGGTGAGCGAGACCGAGGCCGTCCCGACCGAGGCGACCACCTGGGGGCAGATCAAGGGGCTCTACCGGTAGCACCGACGGCTCCGCACCGCTTCCTCGAGACGACGAACGCGCCCCCCTCCCGCCGGGGAGGGGGGCGCTTCCTTGCCTCCGTTTCGACTTCGCCGTGGTGTCAGCCGGATCCTGACCGACGCAGGCCACGTTGTAGAGAACCTGGGGCTCCTCGGGATCGATGGCCAGGGCCCGGTAGGCCCACTCCAGGGCCAGGTCCCGCCGCTACCCGATCTGACCGTAGGCGATGGCGCTGAATTGGAGGGCCGGCGATTCTTGCCCTTCGCCCTTCCCCTCGAACCCGGGACGGGTATGATGTCGGGACCCTCCCCTGCATCCCCCACGACCCACCGTGGAGGGAAGCCGATGAACCTGTATCCGGCCTTCCGGGCCGCCATCGTCCTGTTCGCCGCCCTCGGAGCCGCCGCCCCCGCGGCCGCCCGGGCCGGCACCGTGCGCGTCGAGGCCGAGGACATGGTGGCGGCGGGGAACCTGGGCGGGGACGACATCCGGATCACCACCTGCTCCGCCGCCTCCCAGGGCCTGGCCGTGGACGGCCTGGACCGGGAAGGGGAATGGCTCCGGGTGCCGCTGGTCCTGGAGGAAGGCGGCTGCCTGGTGGACTCCCTGCGCAGCGCGGGGCTGTTGGGGCTGGAGCGCACCTTCGCCCTGGACGTCCCGGCCCGGTCCGTGACCTGGGGGCGAATCAAGAGCCTCTACCGGATTCGCTGAGCCATGATCCCGGCGTCCCTTTCCCACGTTGAGTTCACCTCCAGACCGGAGTAGAGTTTCCGCACCCCTCGACCCTTTTTCCATCCGGGGATCCCACCTCAATGAGACGACCCGTCCTCTTCGCCCTTGCCGGTATCCTGACCCTCCTTGTCGCCTGGCGCGTGGTGGATCACCTCCGCTCCGGGCCGGGGGACGGCGGCCGCGGCGGCCGCCCGCCGGTGGCGGTCACCCTGGCCGAGGTGGCCGTGGGCCCCATCCGCGACATCCGGGTCTTCACGGGAAGCGTCCTCCCCCAGTACCGCTACATGGTGGCCACCAAGGTGCCGGGCCGGGTGGTGGAGCTGTCCAAGCGCATCGGTGATCCCGTATCGCGCGGCGAGACGGTGGCCCGCCTGGACGACGCCGAGTACACCCAGGCCGGCGCGGAGGCGGAGGCCAATCTGCGCATCGCCAAGGCGAGCCTGGACGAGGCCCAGGCCTCCCTGGCCCTGGGCGAGAAGGAGCTGGCCCGGATGAAGTCGCTCCGGGAGCGGGACCTGGTCTCGGACGCCGACGTGGACAACGCCCTCTCCCGCTTCCAGGCCCAGGACGCCCGCGTCCAGCTCGCCCGGGCCCAGGTGAGCCAGCGGGAGGCCGCCCTGGAGGCGGCGCGGATCCGGCTGGGCTACACCCGTCTCCGGGCCGCGGAACCGGGTTACGTGGGAGAGCGCCTGGTCGACGAGGGCGCCCTGCTCTCGGCCAACTCCGCCGTGCTCTCGGTGGTGGGCCTGGACACGGTGTTCGTGCGGACCTCGGTCATCGAGCGCGACTACGGATCCATCCGCCCCGGGCAGGAGGCGGAGGTCGAGGTCGACGCTTTCCCCGGCCGCCGCTTCACCGGCCGGGTCACCCGGCTGGCCCCGGTGCTGAAGGAGGAATCCCGGGTGGCGGAGATGGAGGTGGTGGTTCCCAACCGGGACCACGCCCTCAAGCCGGGTATGTTCGCCCGGGTGCACGTGGTCATCGCCGCCGAGGACTCGGCCACGGTGGTGCCGGCGGCGGCGGTGGTGCGGCGGGGAGGCGACAACGGCATCTTCCTGGCCGACGAGTCGAAGGCGCTGGCGCGCTACGTCCCGGTCTCGGTGGGCATCGTGACCCCCTCCGCGGTGCAGATCCTGGAGCCGGCGGTGTCGGGGCGGGTCATCACCCTGGGGCAGCACCTGCTGGAGGACGGCAGCCCGATCTTGCTTCCCTCCCCCGAGGGGGACGGGCGGTCGGGGGGCGGTCGGGAAGCCACGGGCGGTGCGGGATCCGGCGGCAAGCCGGCGGCGGCGCCCTCCGGGGTCTCGGCGGGAGCGGACACCGCGGCCGGGGCCGGCGCCGCCGGGGGGAACGCCCCGTGAGCCTGGCCCGGGGGCCGGTGCACCGCCCCGTCCTCACCACCATGATCACCCTCATCGTGATCGTGCTCGGCCTGGTCTCGCTGTTCCGCCTCTCCATCGATCTCATGCCCGAGATCACCTTCCCCACCATCAGCATCAGCGCCCAGTACGGGAACGTGGGGCCGGAGGAGATGGAGGAACTGGTCACCCGCCCCATCGAGGAGGCGGTGGCCGCGGTGCAGGGGGTGGAGGAGATCAACTCGGTTTCCACCGAGGGGCAGAGCTCGGTCCGGGTGTCCTTCGGCTGGGGCACCGATCTCGACGTGGCCGCCAACGACATCCGCGATCGGCTGGACCGGGTCCTGGGGCGCCTCCCCGAGGACATGGACCGGCCCATGATCCGGAAGTTCGATCTCTCCGCCTTCCCGGTGGTGATCCTGGGGGTGGCCAGCGACCTGGACCCGCTCGACCTGCGCCGCATCGTGGACGACCAGGTCAAGTACCGGCTGGAGCGGGTCCCGGGAGTGGCGGCGGTGGACATCTGGGGCGGCCTGACCCGGGAGATCCACGTCGACCTGGACGCGGACGCGGTCAAGGCCCTGGATCTCTCCACCAGCGACGTGCTGGATGCGCTGAGCCGCGAGAACCAGAACATCCCCGCCGGCACCGTGCCCACCGGCAACTTCGACGTCCTCATCCGCACCCAGGGCGAATACCGGAGCCTGGACGAGATCCGCAATACGGTGGTGGCCACGCGCCAGGGCGCGCCCATCCGCATCTCCGACTTCGCCACCGTGGAGGATTCCTGGGAGGAAGTCACCCGCCTGGTCCGGGTGGACGGCAAGCCCAGCCTGCGGCTCTCCATCAACAAGCAGTCGGGGTCCAACACGGTGGAGGTGGCGCAGGCGGTCGAGGCGGAGATGGCCCGGATCAACCGCGACATCCCCCAGATCACCCTCCTCCCCCTCATCGACACCTCGGTCTACATCGAGAACTCCATCCACAACGTGGGCCGGGCCACCCTCATCGGCGGCATCCTGGCCGTGGTCATCCTCCTCCTCTTCCTCCGCAACGTGTCCAGCACCGCCATCATCGCCACCGCCATCCCCATCTCCATCATCGCCACCTTCGGGCTCATCTACTTCGGCGGGTTCACCCTCAACCTCATGACCTTCGGGGGGCTGGCCCTGGGCATCGGCATGCTCGTGGACAGCGCCATCGTGGTGCTGGAGAACATCTACCGCCTGAGGGAGACCGGCATGCCCCCCGAGCAGGCCGCCCTCCAGGGTACGGACGAGGTGGGGAGCGCCATCATCGCCTCCACCCTGACCACGGTGGTGGTCTTCCTGCCCGTGGTGTTCATGCGCGGCCTGTCCGGCATCTACTTCCAGCAGCTGGCCTACGTGGTGGCCTTCTCCCTCCTCTGTTCCCTGGTGGTGGCCCTGACCCTGGTGCCGATGCTGAGCGCCCGGTTCCTGCGCTTCCGCGGCGCCCGGCCCGGCGGCTCCCGCCGCGGACTGGGCCGGATCTACGACGCCAGCGAGCGTGGATTCCTGGCCGTGGAGGCCGGCTACGGACGGATCCTGGGCCGCGCCCTCCACCACCGGCGGACGGTGGTGCTGGGGGCCCTGGGGCTCTTCGTGGTCTCGGTCCTGCTCGTTCGCACCATCGGGGTGGACTTCATGCCCGCCGCCGACGAGGGCGAGGTCCGGGTGGACCTGGAGATGGCGGTGGGCACCCGGCTGGAGGTGGTGGACCGGATGACCCGCTCGGTGGAGGAGATCGTCCGCGAGCAGGTCCCGGAGGTGCAGTCCGTGCTCACCAGCGTGGGCGGGGGCGGCTGGCGGGCCTCGGGAGGCCACACCGCCAACATGCGCATCACCCTGGTGCCCCAGGCTGAACGAAGCCGGAGCAGCGAGGAGATCGCCAACGCGCTCCGCCCCGCGCTGGCCGGGCTCCCCGGGGTCACCATCCGCACCCGGGCCGGCCAGGGGCTCTGGATCCTGCGCATGGGCCAGGGGGAGGGGGACAACCTGAGCCTGGAGATCCGCGGCTACGACCTGGACACCGCGCGCGAGCTGGCCCAGCAGGTGCAGCGGGCGGTGACCCAGGTGCCGGGGATCACCGACGCCCGCATCAGCCGGGAGGAGGGGCGCCCCGAGGAGGTCATCCGGATCGACCGGCAGAAGGCGGCCGATCTGGGGCTCAGCGTCTCCCGGATCGGGGACGCCCTCCGCACCGCGGTGGGCGGGACCTACGCCTCCAACTTCCGCGAGGGGGGCAAGGAGTACCGGATCATGGTCCGGCTGAGCGAGGAGGACCGGCGGAACCTGAGAAACCTGCTGGATCTCACCGTGACCAACAACCGCGGGCAGCCGGTGGTGCTCCGGAACGTGCTCAGCACCCGCCCCCTGGACGGCCCGGTGCGGCTGGAGCGGAAGGACCAGGAGCGGACGGTGTTCGTCTCGGCCAACTTCACCGGCCGTCCCCTGGGATCGGTGGTGGCCGACGTGCGCGAGGCCATCTCCACCGTTCCCGTCCCCAAGGACTTCTCGGTGATCATCGGAGGGGACTACGAGGAGCAGCAGAAGTCCTTCCGCGAGCTCCTGTTCGGCCTCATCCTGGCCCTGGTCCTGGTCTACATGGTCATGGCCGGCCAGTTCGAGTCCCTTCGCGATCCCTTCGTGGTCCTGTTCTCGGTGCCCATGGCCCTGATCGGGGTGGTCCTGGTCATGATCCTCACCGGCATGCCCTTCAGCCTGAACGCCTACATCGGCTGCATCATGCTGGGGGGGATCATCGTGAACAACGCCATCCTGCTGGTGGACTACACCAACCTCATGCGCCGCCGGGACAAGCTGCCGCTGTTCGAGGCCATCACCGTGGCCGGGTCCCGCCGGCTCCGGCCCATCCTCATGACCACCCTCACCACCGTGCTCGGGCTCCTGCCCCTGGCCTTCGGGATGGGCGAGGGCGGCGAGGCCCAGGCCCCCCTGGCCCGGGTGGTGATCGGCGGGCTGACCAGCTCCATGCTCATCACCCTGGTCCTCATCCCGGTGATCTACTCCCTGTTCGAGGAGCGGAGAGACCGGAAGCCGGGCTCCGGGGAGGAGCAGGCGGCCTAGGGACGGGCGGGGGGCGGACTCCGCAGGCCCGCCCCCCGGTCGGCTCGTCTCTCCGACGCGGCCGGAACCCCCGCGGACCGGGCGCTAGTAGAGCGACTTGATGCGGCCCCAGGAGGTCTCCCGGGTGGGAACCACCTCCTGCTTGTACGAAGGCACGCAGAGCCACTCGTGCTGGGCCAGGGTGAACTGCCAGAGCCCGAACTGGTCCTCGGCGAAGACCGGAATCCCGTAGGGCATGGGGGGATCGAGGCGGTACACGGCGAGGTGGGCCTCCGGGTCCACGATGGGGAAGAAGAGGCCGGCCGCGTCGATCTTCTCCACCGGATTGCAGAACAGCACCGGGTCGGCGGCGATGACGTCCACGGTGCCGAACTGGTCCACCAGGATCACGGGCAGGTTCACCGCGCCTCCGGCGGCGCGGTAGCACTTGTAGTGGTTGTGGGGTTCGAGCTGGCCCTCGCCGTTCTTGACCGCGGGCACGAGCAGGTACATCCCGTCGTAGACCATCCAGGTCTGGAGCCCGAACTGGTTCTCCAGCACCACCTGGCGTCCGGGCTGGGGATCGGAGCGGATCCGCCACCAGGTGAGGTGCCGCACCGGGTCCAGCATCGGCTCGCCGTTCTTGCTGACCGGGGTGGCGAACTTGTCCAGGACCAGGGTGTCGGCCGAGGATGGGCCGAACTGGTCGTTCAGGCCCACGAAGGCCGGGAAGGGGATCTTCTCGGGCACGTCGTAGACCTTGAAGTGGTCCTCGGCGGGGCCGATGACGACCTGGGCGGCGGCGGGGAGGGCGAGGAGCAGGGAGAGCGTCACGATGAGCAGCGTTGCCAGTTTCATGGATTCCTCCTGGGATGATGAGGAGTGACCAGAACCAGCGGCCTGCCTGGCAGCCTACCCCCGCGCGGCGCGGAGTTCAACGAATTATTAATTAAGCAATATCTCGCGCCACTTCCACCCCGAGGCCACACCCCACAACCGCCCAACTCCATGCCGGACAACGGAATTCCTGTTTCCGGGAGCTCCGCACGGACCCCGCCGGCCAAGATCCCCTTGGGACGCCGGCCCCCAGCGTGTAGAATTCCGGCCCTTATGACACGCGTATTCAGCGGCATCCAACCCACCGGCACCCTCCACCTCGGCAACTACCTCGGCGCCATCCGGAACTGGGTGGCCCTCCAGGACCGGGACGACTACGAGTGCATCTACTGCGTGGTCGACTATCACGCCATCACCGTGGACTACGAGACCGGACACCTGGCCGGCCGCACCCTGGAGCTGGCCCGGACCCTGCTCGCCTGCGGCCTGGACCCGGACCGGAGCGCCCTTTTCGCCCAGTCCCAGATCCCGGAGCACACCGAGCTGGCCTGGGTCCTCCAGGCCACCTCCACCTCCTACGGCGAACTCCAGCGGATGACCCAGTTCAAGTCCAAGGCCGACGCCCAGGCCCTGGTCACCGCCGGACTCTTCACCTACCCGGTGCTCATGGCCGCGGACATCCTGCTCTACGACGCGGCCCGGGTCCCGGTGGGCGAGGACCAGGTCCAGCATCTGGAGCTGTCCCGGGAGGTCGGCCGCCGCTTCAACCTCCGCTATGGCGAGACGTTCCCCGAGGTCCAGCCGCTCCTGACCCAGGCTCCCCGCATCCTCAGCTTCCGCGACCCGAGCCAGAAGATGTCCAAGAGCGCCGGCGAGGGGCACTACCTCCCGCTGGACGGCTCCGAGGACGAGATCCGGGGCATGATCAAGCGGGCGGTGACCGACACCGGCCCCCGGGAGGCGGGGGTGATGAGCCCCGGCGTGTCGAACCTCTTCACCGTCCTCCGGGAGCTGGGCCGCACCGAGGCCCACGCCCGGCTCACCGCCGACTACGAGGCCGGTAACCTGCGCTACGTGGACCTCAAGGGTGCGGTCTCCGATGCGGTCTGGGAAACCGCGGCCGAGGTCCAGGCCCGCCGGGAGGCCTTCTCCGAGGACGCGGTGCGGCGGGTGCTCCGCGAGGGCGCCGAAAAGGTCAAGCCGTTGGCGCGGAACAAGATGGCCGAGGTCCGGAAGCGGATCGGGCTCCTCGAGGTATAACCGTCGCCCCGGGGTACGGGCCGGCGGGCCCTCCGCGGCGACCGGCCCCGTCGGTTGCTCCGGCCCTCTCCACCGGATAGACTGAACGACGCTCCGGGTGAGCGCGTTTCCGCGAAGACGAGGTGTGTTCCATGACGCGACGCATGTTCCTGGCCAAGATCCATCGGGCGGTCATCACCGAGGCCGACCTGGATTACGAAGGAAGTGTGTCCATCGACCGCGAGCTGATGGACGCGGCCGGGATCCTGGAGCACGAGGAGGTCCACGTCTGGAACATCACCCGCGGCACCCGGCTGGTCACCTACGCCCTGGCCGGGGAGGCCGGTTCGGGAACGGTATGCGTCAACGGCGCCGCCGCCCATCACAACCGGCCCGGAGACCTGGTCATCCTGGCCACCTTCGGGGAACTCCCGGAGGAGGAGGCGCGAACGCACCGCCCGCGGGTCGTGCGGGTCGATGAGAGGAACCGCATCGTCGGCACCGAGGCCGAGGAGCCCGGCCCGGCCCCGCCCCGCCCCCTTCCCGCGCGCGGCTGATCCCCGTCCCGCGCGCCCCGGGAACGCCCGGGCGTTCCCCCCGCTCAGGCGTGGGCGGCGCCGCCCGCGGCCCAGGACTCCGGCTCGGTCGCGACCGGAGTTCGCCCGCGCCCCACCGCCAGTTCCAGGGGAAAGGCCGGTTCCCGCCCGATGGTCCGCAGCGACCGGACCACCCGCTCCGGGCGCCCCCAGTCGCTCCACCCGATTCCCCGCATACCCATCACGGCCAGGCGCCCGGGTTCCCGCTGGAGCACCTCCTCCGCGAGGTTCCGGACGGGCAGATCGGCGTAGACCCGTTGCAGCAGCGCCCTGGAAGCCCCGGACCAGCCCTCCCCTTCGAGGGGGAGCGCGGTCTCGGGGATGTGCCGCACCGACAACTCCCAGAGCGTCGAGGCCCGTGCGACCAGGATGTGCGTGTTCCACACCCCCCCCGCCTCGAGCAGGACCGCGGCCGTCTTCACCCCCGGCTTCTCCCGGAAGGCCGAGACGGAACGGACCGGCATCCCTTCCACCGCGCCCAGGAGGGACCGGGGCTGGATCCAGCCGTACTCGGTCTCCGGCCCGTCGGGCTCGACGCCCAGGAGGAGGGCGCGGTCGGGGAACCGGGTCACCGCGTCCACGGCCCGGGCCATCACTCCGGTGAAGGCGGGCTCGGGGTGAATGAAGTGGTCGGAAGGATAGATGGCCACCAGGGCGTTGGGGTCGCGGGCGCGGATCCGGTCGAGGGCGAGAAGCACGGCGGCCGCGGTGCCCCGATTCTCCGGCTGGTAGAGCACCGTACCCCGGTCCCGGGGGGGCAGGTGCCGGATCAGCTCGTCCCGGTGGGTGTCGCGGGAAACGATGATCCGGCGCCCGGCGTCGCCCACCCGGTCGGCCCGGGAGATGGTGTGCTGAAGCATGGAACGGGTCCCGGTGAACCGGCAGTACTGCTTGGGAACGTGCCGTCCCAGCCACCTGTGGACCAGGGAACTCATCCGCGTCCCCTCTCCCCCGGCGAGGACGACGGACCACAGGTGCGGGCGGACCGGCGGAGCCGGGCTCCGCAGCGACAGCGGGGTGGAAGCGGGGCGGGTCGAACGCTCCAGGGAGGAACGGGGATGCATGGGGCTCCCTCCATTGCCGCCGGGCCGGATCCTAAATGCCGGCGTCGTGACCCGGCGAGTCGATGATTTGACGATGAGACGATGAGAAACGGAATGAAAAGGGCCGCACCCGCCCTCGTCTCTACTCTGTACCCGGCGCCCACCGGGAGCAATCCGAAAATACCGCGGGCCGGGTGAAAATTCCCGGTGCTCAACAGGAGGGTGCTTGGGATCGCGGACACCAACTCGAGTGGACCGGCCCAGAGACGACGGGGGACGGAAGGCAGGGCTGAAGGGAGGGAATCCGGAGCGTTGGCCCGAATAGACGTCGGGGGGAGGTCGCTCCCCCCCGTCGTCCCACGGGCCGGCCAAGTGCCGGTTTCTGATTGTCCGACTCAACGCTCGATTGTTTCAACCAACCAATGAGGTTCGGCGATCAGGGGGGCCTGGCGCTCTCCAACCTCCTGGTGATCCACCGGCGACCCCGCCGGCGCCGGCACCGAGGCCGGCCCCAGGCGAGGGCTCCCGTTTCTCACCGCGACCTTTGGAGAGTCTAATCCGACCCCGACCGGGAGACCATTGGGCGCCCCCCGCAAAGCGCCCCCGGGAATCCCGGGGATCGGCGCCTAGGAGGATTCCCTAATGTCCGACCGTTCACGAATCGTTGGTCTGGGGCCCTTCCTCCTCCATCACCCACTGGATCGCCCGGTATACCAGCTCGTTCCCGCTCTTCAGGTTGAGCTTGGTCTTGATGCGCTGCCGGTGGGCGTCCACGGTCTTGACGCTGAGGCTGAGCATGTCGGCGATCTCCCGGCTGCTCTTCCCCTGGCCGATGAGCTCGAACACCTCCAGCTCCCGGTTGCTCAGGGCCTGCACCCGGGAACCCTGGATGGTGCTCCCACCGCTGGCCACGCCCTCCAGGACCCGGTTCGCCACCTCCTCGCTCACGTGGACGGCCCCTCGCGCCACATTCCGGATGGCGGATAGGAGATGATCGCCGTCCTCGCTCTTGTTCACGTACCCGGAGGCCCCCGCCCGGAGGGCCCGCTCGGCGTAGAGCGCATCCTCGTGCATGGAGCACATGACCACCCGGCACTCCGGGAGGTTCTGTCGGATGAGCTTGCAAAGCTCCAGCCCGGTCAGGTCCGGAAGCGAGACGTCCACCACGGCCAGATCCGGCTGAAGGGACTCGGCCAGCTCCAGGGCCCGCGCGGCCGAAGCGGCCTCCCCGCAGACCTCCATGTCCGGGTTGCCGGCGATGAGGCGGGAGAGGCCAACGCGCATGACGGGATGGTCGTCGACGATGAGGATGCGTATCGGCGTCGAGGGCGCGGTGCCTTTTCGACGCGTCGGAATGGACTGCTTTTCAGGCATGGTGTCCCTCTCTGGGTAAAGAGCACCGCACCCGGGTTCCGGAACCGGGTTTCGAATCGATCTCGAGCCGGCCTCCCATGAGGTCGGCCCGGTGATGCATGATCCGCAGGCCGAGCCCCTCCCGGCCCTCGGCATCCGGATCGATCCCCCGTCCGTCGTCGATCACCTCGAGGACGGTTCGGCCCCCTGGGCTTCGGAGCGAGACTAGCACCTCGGTCGCCCCCGAGTGCCGCACCGCGTTGTGGAGGGCCTCCTTGGCGATGCGGTAGAGCTGGTTGGCCCTGAGGTTGCTTTCGGCCGGCGCCGGATCCTCGCATTCGA
The DNA here is from genome assembly GCA_963768615.1 of Candidatus Eiseniibacteriota bacterium. GTDB lineage: Bacteria > Eisenbacteria > RBG-16-71-46 > JABDJR01 > JABDJR01 > CAVSKL01. The sequence goes on from CAVYIE010000002.1 coordinate 294,463, forward strand.
ACCGGCAGTGGATGGGAAAGGAGCCGCAGGCGGCATCGACCATGTCGGCCAGGGCGCTCCGGAGTCCCTCCGCATCGACAGCCACCGGCACCAACCCCTTGGCCACGGCCCGGATGCCGCGACGGGCCTTGGCCAGGGCCGCCACCAGCCGGGCCACGGCCTCCTCCTCCTCCGGCAATTCGGACCGGACCCGTTGAAGCAGGCTCTGGGCCAGCATGCCCGCTCCCGCGATCTCCTGACCCAGGGTGTCGTGGATCTCCCGGCCGATGGCTTCGTGCTCCTGGACCACCGACTCGGCCAGCTTCCGCTCCAGCTCGTTGCGCTCCACCACGCGCCCGAGCTGGATCCCGACCTGGGCCATGCCCTCCAGCAGGACCGGATCCGGAGGCTGCGGATCCCGGCTCAGGAGCTTCACCACCCCCACCACTCGCTGCCCCACCCGGATCGGAAAGGCGAAGGCGGCTCCGGTGCCGAGACTGGCCGGCTCGCCGGGGGCGAAAATCGGGTCGTCCCTGACGTCGGTCACCCAGCGGGGGCGGGCCGAGGCGGCCACCTTGCCGATCAGACCCCGGCCCGACTCGAAGCGCAGGCCGGTGCCTCGTTCGCGGATCGGCGCGAACTTCCCGGGATCCGCCAGCCACCAGGTGCCGGAGTCCACGTACACCCCGGGGGCGTCGGGGGCGGCCAAGTAGGCGTGTCCCACCGGCCACCCGAAGTGCCGGCAGGCCAGCTCCAGGATGGCGGCGAGGGCCCCGGGCACGGAGTCGGTCCGGTTGCAGATCTCGGCCGTCTCCAGCAACATCTCGAGGAACGAGGTCCGGTCCCGGACCCGCTCCTCCAGTTCCTCGTTGAGCCGGACCAGGTCCCGGGCGTCGCCGGGACTATCCGGGGCCGAGCTGGATTCCGGCGGTGGGGAGGGGGAACCGGCGGGTTCCCGGCCGGCCCCGGAAGGTTGGGAGGAGGACCGCTGGGTTTCACAGTCGGCCGGACCACAACCATCAACCATAAGTGCCTCCACCGATCGGATGATCCCCGGCATCGTTCCGGGCCGGCGCTCGAGGGGATAATGCTCCCGAACAGGAGCCCAGATCTCCCGGCCGCGGCGCCGGGTCCGGCAATAAGTTGAAACCAAGTGTTGCACTTCATCCCATGGGGTGTAAAGCGCCGCCTCCGCAGGGCCGCCCCCTCCAGGGCGGGGCCCGGACCCGGAGACCTGGGGGGAGGACCGGGGGAGGCGTTGAACGGAATCCGCCCCCGGCCCGTCCTACCCCATGAACGCGAACGGATTCCCTGACGTGGGAGGCAGGTTGGATCCCATGACCGACGCCGAGCTGGTGGCTCAGACCCGATCGGGCGACCTCCAGGCCTTCAACACACTGACCCGACGGTGGGACGGAAGCCTCTACCGGTTCGCCCGGCGGCAGCTGGGCAACGAGGAGGACGCCCGGGACGTGTGCCAGGAGGCCCTGGTCAAGGCGTACCTGAACATCGGGCGCCTGCGGGACCCGGCCAAGTTCAAGTCCTGGGCGCATCACATCGTCCTGAACCTGTGCCGGGACCGCTACCGCTCGGCGAAGAGCCGGGTGCAGACCACCGCCTACGAGGAGGGCCGTCCCGACGAGCTCACCCTGGTGGAGTCCGGTCCGGGGGCGGACGCCCCGCCCGACGAGGGCGCGCGGCGGATCCTCCTCCGGGAGACCCTGACCCGGGTGATGGGACGCCTGCCCGAGGAGCAGCGGGCGGCCATCCTGCTCAAGGAATACCAGGGGTTCACCTCGGAGGAGATCTCCGAGATCACCGGGGTGCCGGCGGCCACCGTCCGGACCCGGATCTTCTACGGCCTGAAGGCGGTCCGCCGCATGCTCGCGGAAGAGGGCGTGACCGGACCCCGGGCCTCCTGAGGAGCGCAACATGAGCCACGACGAACTGGATCCGCGGCTGCAGAAGCTGGTGGCCGCCCTCTACGGAGAGCTGGACGACGCGGAAGAGCGCGAGGTCCGGGACCTGCTGGATGCGGATCCCGCCCTCCGGGCGGAGTTCGAGGAACTGGACGCGGCCCGGACCTTCCTGCGCGGCTGGGAGGAGGAGCCGGCCCCGGATCACGTGTTCCTGGCCCCGCCGGAATGGGCCGCCGGGGCCTCGGGCGGCGGGCGGCGCGGCGGGGAGGAACCGGGGGGGCTCCGGGGCTGGCTCGCCCGGCTACTGCCCCCGCCGGCCTGGGGGTTCGCGGGAGCGACCGCGGTGCTGGCGGTGCTGATCCTGGCCGGTTTCCGGGTGGACCGGCTGGAGAACGGGGTGGCCTTCCGGTTCGGGCCCGCCGCCGCACCGGGCCCGGCCCGGATGGCCGCGGCGCCCGTCCTCGCCCCCGGAACCCCGCTCACCAGCCCGGATCCGGGTTCCCTGCGGGCGGTTCCGGCCTCGGCGGGAGGCTACGTGACCGTGGACCAGCTGGACGCCGTGAACGCCCGGACCCTCCAGGCGGTGTCGGCCATGCTGGGCTCCTACGAGCAGCGGCGGAACAGCGACCTCGCTTACGCCCTGCAGGGCTTCTACAACGAGATGATGAGCCGCCAGATGGCGACCTACGACGACTTGCGGACGCAGATCCAGGGGGTCGGGCTCGGACTCCTGGCCGAACAGAGCAAGGCCAATGCCCGCCTGGAAAGCCTGGTGGGACCGGACGGCACCCCCAAGGCGCTTCCGGTGAGCCAGACCCCCGTACCGGGGAAACGAGGTGGAAACGACCATGACTAGACACATGCACGGCAGCCGGGCGCTGCATACCCTGGCCGCCCTGGCGGTATGTGCAACCTTTTCGGCCGCGGTTCCGTCCTACTCCATGGGAGCCGACCGTCCGGTCCCGGACAAGCTGGTGCGCCAGATCGGGGTGATGGAGAAGGTGCTGGACCAGGTGCTCCTGGACAGTCCCAATCTCCTGGTCTACTCGCGCGAAGCCTCCCGGGGGCTGTATCTGGACGGCTACGGGGCGGTGTTCACCCTGGAGGCGTCCCTGGTCAACAAGGGGGACAAGAAGAAGTGGGGGCTGGGGGACTTCAAGTTCAAGGAAGAGGACGGGAAGATCGTCATCGACCTCAAGGACCTGAAGGACAAGACCGAAGGCGACGAGCAGAGTTGGCGCGAGCAGCGCATCGCCGCCGACCGCGAGCTCTACGAGAAGGGGAAGGCCGAGCTGGTGAACGCCATCCTCGACTACGGCGAGACCCTGAGCGGACTGGACGGAAGCGAGTGGGTGGCGGTGGCCGCCTTCCTCAAGGACAGCGATTACTTCCTCAGCAACCGGATCTCCCGCCTGGTGATCCGGGCCCGGATGAGCGACCTGCGGGCGCTTTCGGCGGGACGGATCTCCGCCGACGAGATGCGGAGCCGGCTGGTGGAAGAGGAATACTGATTCCCGGGCGGTACGAAGGAACTCCTGCATGGGACGGACGCATCGGGTGCTGATCGCGGCCCTGGCCGCGGTCCTGGCCCTGACCGGGACCGCGGCGGCCGGCTACTCGCTCCCCACCTCGGAGGAGTCGATCTTCCCCCACCCGTTCCACCTCGTGATCGAGGATGCGCTGATCCGCGCCGGCTGGACCGCGCCCTCCCACCCGCCCGGTCCGGTCCCTCCGCCCGTCACCGTACCCGCGGCGGGGGACACCCTGTCCGCCCCCGCCGACTCCGCCGCCGCCGACACCAGCGACACCGCCGATTCCGCCGGATTCGCGCGCGATCCGGCCGTCACCCTCCCCTCCTCCGGCTGTTCCTGCCACACCACGTTCTCCCGGGCCCGGCCTTCCTGATCGTGCCGCTTTCCTGACCGCCCGCCCCCCCTCTTCCCCGCCGCCCCTCCGTGCAACCCCGGCGGGGAGGAATGCGTAGGAAGGGACATCCGGGGGGTCTTGCCGGCGAGCGCCGCGCGTCCCGGCGCCGGGCCCTCCCGCGATCACCTTGCCATCGCCCCGTACCGTCACGGACAAGGATGCACGATCATGAAGTTCAAGAGCCGTCGCTCCCGTCTCATCCTCTTCGGCGCCTTCCTCCTCGTGGCCGCCTCCGGCCTGCTGGTGGTCCAGCAGGCGGGAAACCGGCGCGGCGAGGCCCTGGCCGCGGCCGACACCCTCTCCGCCGGCGGCGACGAAGGCGGGAAGGACAAGGACGGCAAGGAGGCGCCGCCGGTCCCGGTGGAGACCGCGCTCGCCGCCGCCCGGGATCTCCCCGCCTACTTCAACGCCACCGGCTCCATCGAGGCCCGGCGCCGGGTCGATCTCATCGCCAAGGCCCAGGGCCAGATCACGGCGATCAAGGTGGAGGAAGGGGACCGGGTCCGGGAGGGCCAGGTGCTCCTGGAGCTGGATCACCGCGAGGAGGAGATCCGGCTCGCCGAGGCTCGGGTCCGGGCGGAGACCGCGGCCCGCGAGCTCACCCGCATCCAGGGGCTGACCGAGCGCGAGCTGGGTTCGGAACGCGACTTCGAGATGGCCCGCAAGGAGGCGGAGGTGGCCAAGGCGGAGGTGGAGCTGGCCCAGGTCATGATCGACAACAAGATCGTCCGCGCTCCCTTCTCCGGCCTGATCGGAACCCGGAACGTGCAGCTCGGCCAGACCGTCAATCCGGGCCAGGCCCTGGTGGGCCTGGTGGACGTGTCCCCCCTCGAGCTGCGGCTCTTCCTCCCCGAGCCGGTGGTGCATCGCCTGAACGTGGGACAGCCGGTGGAGATCCGCCCCGACGTGGCCCCCAAGACGCTGCTGACCGGGAAGGTGGACCGCATCGCCCCCACCGTGGATCCCGCCACCTCCACCGTGAAGGTGACCCTGCGGGTGGACGCGCTCGGTGACGCGGCCCGGGTGGGCAGCTTCGTGCGGGCCCGGATCACCACCGACGTCCACGCGGAGGCGGTGGCGGTGCCCAAGAGGGCCCTGGTTCCGGAGGCCGGCGCCACCTATCTCTTCGTGACCGAGGCGGACACCGTGCGCAAGGTCCCGGTGACCATCGGCTACACCGACGACGACTTCGCGGAGGTCCTCTCCGGGGTGGCCCTCGGGGAGCGGGTGGTGACCGTGGGCCAGGGTGGACTGAGGCCGGGGAGCAGGGTCCGGGACCTCGACCGCCCCCGGACCGCGGCGCCCGGCCCGGACGCGGACGTGGCCAAGGCGGGCACCGACGGCGGGAGCCGCTGACCGTGCGCGCGCTCATCCGATACGCGGTGGAGCACCGGGTGACCATGCTCATGGCCACCGCGGCCGCGGTGCTGTTCGGGGTGGTCTCCCTGGGCCGGCTCCCCCTCCAGCTCCTCCCCGACATCAGCTACCCCACCCTGACCCTGCAGACGGAGTACCCGGATTCCGCCCCCGGCGAGGTGGAGAACCTGATTACCCGGCCCCTGGAAGAGGCGGTGGGCGTAGTTCCGGGGCTCCGCCGCATGGAGTCGGTGAGCGAGGCGGGAGTGAGCGAGATCCGGCTGGAGTTCGGGTGGGGCACCGACATGGACTTCGCCGGCCTCGACGTGCGGGAGAAGATCGATCTCATCACCCTTCCCAAGGAGGCCGGGGAGCCGGTGCTCCTGCGGTACGACCCCTCCCAGGAGCCGGTGGTCCGCCTGGGCGTCTCCGGGGGGGAGAACGCGGTCCAGCTCCGCTACCTGGCCGAACAGGTGGTGAAGAAGGAGCTCGAGTCCCTGGACGGGGTGGCCGCGGCCAAGGTGGTGGGGGGGCTCACCGAGGAGGTCCACGTGGACGTGGACGAGCAGCGGCTGGCCGCCCTCGGAGTGCCGATCACCGCGGTCACCCAAACCGTGGGCGAGGAGAACGTGAACGCGGCCGGGGGCCGCCTGCGGGACCGCGACGCCCAGTACCTGGTCCGCACCCTCAACCAGTACGCCGGGGTGGACGACATCGCGGAGACGGTGATCGACCGCAGCCGGGACCGGACGGTGAAGCTGGGGGACGTGGCCGAGGTCACCCGGGCCTACCGGGAGCGGGAGATCGTGAGCCGCATCGACGGCAAGCCGGCGGTGGAGGTGGCCGTCTACAAGGAAGGCGACGCCAACATCGTGGACGTGGCCCGGCGGGTGCGGAGCCGGGTCCCCGGCCTCCAGGACATGCTCCCGGCGGGGGCCCGGGTCCAGGTCCTCTCCGACCAGTCCACCTTCATCCGCGCCGCCATCGGCCAGGTCCGGTCCAACGCCCTGGTGGGCGGCCTGCTGGCGGTGCTGGTGCTCCTGGTCTTCCTGCGCGACGTGCGGAGCACCGCCATCATCGCCCTGGCCATCCCCGCCTCCATCGTCACCACCTTCGTGCTCATGTACCGCCAGGGCATCACCCTCAACGTGATGAGCCTGGGCGGGCTGGCCCTGGGGGTGGGCATGCTGGTGGACAACTCCATCGTGGTGCTGGAGAGCATCGTCCGCCACCGCCGCCTGGGCCGCGGGGACCGGGCGGAGGCGGTGATCGAGGGAACCCAGGAGGTGGGGCAGGCCATCACCGCCTCCACCCTGACCAGCATCGCCGTCTTCCTGCCCATCCTGTTCGTGGAGGGGGTGGCCCGCCAGATCTTCAAGGACCAGGCCCTCACCGTGACCTACGCGCTCCTGGTCAGCCTGGTGGTGGCGTTGACCCTGACCCCCATGCTGGCCGCCCTCGGCCGCGGCCGGCGCCGGGCCGGGGCCGGCGGGACCGAGGCCGCCGAGGCCGGTCCGGAGGCCCGGGAAGCGGCGCCGGGCTCGGGCCGGGGCATTCCCGCCTCCTTCCGCCGCGGGTACCGGCGGGCGGTGGTGGGGGCGCTGGACCACCGGGCGGCGGTGGTGGCCTCGGTGGTCGTTCTCTTCGCCCTGTCGGTGCTGGGGCTGCGCACCCTGGGCAGCGACCTCATCCCCCCCCTCACCCAGGGGGAGCTGCAGTTCGACCTCGAGCTGCCCGAGGGCACCCCCATCGAGCACACCGACGCCATGGTGGCCCGGCTGGAGACGGAGATCGCCGGGGCCCCCTTCGTGGAGACGGTCTACAGCAACGTGGGGGTGGACGCGGGCACCGACGGCGGAGCCCGGACCCGGAAGGAGAATCACGCCGAGATGAACGTCCGGCTGGAGGACGGGGCGGGCCGGGAGGGCGAGTCCGCGGCCCTGGAGGGCATCCGCGCGGCCATGGCCCGGGTGCCCAACCTCACCGGGACCCTCCGGAACGGGACCGCCTTCACCTTCAAGACCCCGGTGGAGGTGGACGTCTACGGCTACGACCTCGCCGAGCTGGCCCAAGTCACCGACCGGGTGGCCGACGTGCTCCGGGGGGTCCCGGGGCTCAAGGACGTGTCCTCCTCCATGGAGCCGGGAAGCCCCGAGGTGGAGATCCACTTCGACCGGGACAAGCTGGAGCTGGCCGGGCTGGGCATGCGGGAGGCCGGCGACGCGCTCCGGACCAAGATCCTGGGCGCGGTGGCCACCGACTTCAAGGACCGCGACCGCCAGATCGACGTCCTCGTCCGCAGCGCCGGCGCCCGCGACCTGGACTTCTCGGAGCTCGACGGCCTGGTGGTGGGCCGCCGGGGCGACGTGCCGGTCCGGCTGGCCTCGGTGGCCCAGGTCTCGGTGGCCCGGGGCCCGGCGCGCATCCAGCGACTGGCCCAGTCCCGGGCGGCCACGGTGAGCGCGAACCTGGAGGGCCGGGACCTGGGCGGGGCGAGCCGGGACATCGAGGCCGCCCTGGCCGGGGTGCCGCTTCCCGCCGACGTCACCGTGGAGCTGGCCGGGCAGAACGAGGAGATGAACCAGAGCCTGCGGAGCCTGCTCTTCGCCGCCGCCCTGGCCGTGTTCATGGTCTACCTGGTCATGGCCAGCCAGTTCGAGTCCCTGCTCAACCCCTTCCTCATCCTCTTCACCATGCCCATGGCCCTGATCGGGGTGGTGGGGGCGCTGATGCTGACCGGGACCGCGGTGAGCGTGGTGGTGATGATCGGGGCCATCATGCTGGCCGGGATCGTGGTCAACAACGGCATCGTACTCGTGGGCCTGATCGGCCAGCTCCGCAGGCAGGGGCGGGGGGTGCGCGAGGCCATCCTCGAGGCGGGGGAGGTCCGCCTCCGCCCCATCCTCATGACCACCGTCACCACCGTGCTCGGCCTCCTCCCCCTGGCCCTGGGCCGGGGCGAAGGGGCGGAGATCATGGCCCCGCTGGCGGTGACGGTGATCGGCGGCCTCCTGGTGGCCACCGTCCTCACCCTGATGGTGCTTCCGGTCCTCTACAGCCTGGTCCATCCCGAACCGTCCCCGGCCGGCGGGGAGGCGCGCTGACCCATGTGGCTCACCCGTCTCGCCGTCCGGCGCCCGGTCACGGTGATCATGGCCCTGGTCTCCCTCCTGGTCCTGGGGGCGATCAGCATCTCCCGGCTGCCCCTCAACTTCCTTCCCCACGCCGAGTTCCCCTTCATCGGGGTGTTCATCCCCTATCCCAACGGCATCCCCGGCCAGGTGGAGAAGGAAATCGCGCGCCCGGTGGAGGAGGTCCTGGCCACCCTGGGCGGGGTCAAGGACGTGTTCAGCTACAGCGATCCGGAGCAGTGCTTCGTGGGGGTGGAGTTCGACTGGGGCCGGGACGTCAACGTGCTCCGCCTGGAGGTGAAGGAGAAGCTGGACCAGATCCGTCCCGAGCTGCCCGCCGACGTCCGGGACATGATGCTGTTCACCTTCAACACCAACGACATCCCCATCGTCGAGGGCCGGATCAGCGCCAAGGACCGGGATCTCTCCGGAAGCTACGACCTCATCGAGCACCGCATCATCAACCGGCTGCAGCGGGTGCCGGGGGTGGGGCGGGTGCAGGTGGACGGGGTGGAGCCCGCCGACGTCTCCATCTACCTGAAGCTGGACAGGATCAAGGAGCACCGGGTGGACGTGGGCCGGCTCTTCCGCCGGCTCTCCAACGACAACCTCAACCTCACCGTGGGCCACGTGACCCGGGACGGCCTCCGCTACGACGTCCGGGCCATGGGCTCCATCGGATCCCTGGACGAGCTCCGGGATCTGCCCCTGGACGCCGGCGGACTGAGGCTGCGGGACATCGCCGACGTGGTCTACGCCGAACCCGAGCTCACCTACGGGCGGTTCCTGAACCGGGAGCCCGCGGTGGCGTTCTGGATCCAGAAGGCCAGCGGGGCCAACACGGTCAAGGTGGTCCGGGACGTGAAGGCGGAGCTGGCCCGCATCAACCGGGACCCGGCCCTGGAGGGGATCGACGCCCTGCTCTTCTTCGACCAGGGCGAGCAGATCACCAACAGCCTGAACGGCCTCCTGATCAGCGGCCTCATCGGCGGGGCGCTGGCGGTGGCGGTGCTGTACTTCTTCCTGCTCCGGATCGGCACCACCCTCATCGTCTCCCTGTCCATCCCCATCAGCATCATCGGCACCGCCTGCTTCCTCTATCTCACCCACCGCAGCCTCAACGTGCTCTCCATGATGGGGCTCATGCTGGGCGTGGGCATGCTCATCGACAACGCGGTGGTGGTGCTGGAGTCCATCTACCGGCGCATGGGCCTGGGGGAGGACCCGGTCACCGCCACCGTCAACGGAACCCGGGAGGTGGGCAAGGCGGTGGTCTCGGCCACCCTCACCTCGGTCATCGTGTTCGCGCCGGTGGTGTTCGGGGGCCGGAACGAGCTCACCACCTGGCTGGGCGAAGTGGGGCTGACCATCACCGTGACCCTGGTCCTCTCGCTCCTGGTCAGCCTCACCCTCATTCCCCTCCTCACCGCCCACGTGCTCAAGGGGGGGAGGAACTCGGTGGCCCGCAACCCGGTGGTGGAACGCTGGGGGGCGGTCTACGAGAAGGTCCTGCGCTGGACCGCGGTCCGCCACCCCTGGATCACCGGGGTCCCCATCGCCCTGGGCGTGGTGCTCCTCACCGTGGGGCTGGCCGTGGCCACCCGGTTCAAGCCGGATCCCATGGGGGAACGCGGCATCCGCCAGGAGTTCCTCCAGGTCGAGTACGACTTCAGCGACAACGTGAACTACCACCGGACCAAGGACTACGTGCAGACGGTCCAGGACACCCTGTGGGCGGCCCGGGAACGGCTGGGGCTCCGTTACATCTACTGCTGGTACCAGGACAACGAGGCGGCCACCCGGCTCTACTTCGAGCAGACGGCCCTGTCCGAGAAGGAGCTGAAGCGGCTCCGGAAGAAGGTGCGGGAGACGCTCCCCACCCTGGCCGGGCTCACCTACCGGCTGGGCGACGACGAGGGCCAGGGCTCGGGGGCCAAGCGCTTCAGCCTCACCGTCTACGGCGAGGACTCGGAGGAGCTGAACCGGATGGCGGCCGAGGTCAAGCGCCGGCTGGCCCTCCTTCCCGACGTCACCGACGTCACCACCGACCTGGAGCGGGGCGCGGAGGAAGTCCAGGTGCGGGTCGATCCCACCCGGGCCCGCCGGCTTGGGGTGTCCCCCGGCGACGTGGCCCAGGTCATGGCGGTGACCTTCCGGGGGGTCCAGCTTCCCCGCTTCCACACCGCCGACCGGGAGGTCGACCTGTGGGTCTCCCTCTCCCCCACCGACCGCACCACCATCGAGAACCTGAAGAGCCTCATGGTGGGCTCGGCCGGGGGCAAGGAGGTCACCCTGGACCAGGTCGCGTCCACGGTGATGGGCCGGGGGCCGGACCGCATCACCCGCCGCAACCAGAAGACGGCGGTCCAGGTGCGGGGGAGCTACGAGGGGGAGGAGTTCGACGCGGTGCTCAAGGAGGTGAAGAACACCATGGCCACCATGCACTTCCCGCCGGGCTACGGGTGGAACTTCGGGGACCGGATCATGGAGGCCCAGGAGCAGCAGGGCCAGATGCTGATCAACGTGATCCTGGCCATCCTCTGCGTGTACATGGTCATGGCCAGCCTGTTCGAGTCCCTGGTCCACCCCGCGGTGGTCATGTTCTGCATCCCCTTCGCCAGCCTGGGGGTGATCTGGTTCATGATCGCCACCAACACCCCCTTCAACCTCATGGCCATGATCGGCATGGTGATCCTGGTCGGGGTGGTGGTGAACAACGGGATCGTGCTCGTGGCCCACATCAACCAGCTCCGCCGGGAGGGGCTGTCCCTGGAGGACGCCCTGATCCAGGGCGGCCGGGAACGGTTCCGTCCCATCATGATGACCGCCACCACCACCGTGCTGGGACTGATCCCCCTCGCCCTGGGCCGCAGCCACGTGGCCGACGCCGAGATGTACCCCATGGCCCGGGCTCTCATCGGGGGACTCACCAGCTCCACCCTCTTGACGCTGATCATGATCCCGGTCTACTACCACCTCACCGAGCGCGTGCGGGTGCGCCTGGGCCGCCTGGCCTCGGCCCTGGCCCGCCTCCCCCGCCGCCTGTGGGGGTGGGTGCGCCGGCGCCGCTCCTCCGGCGCCGCCGTTCCCGGCGCCGTCCGTTGAAACCCCGAAGCCCGATCGGAGGCCGACCATGAACCCCAGACTCCTCGGTCCCCTCGCCGCCGCCCTCGTCCTGGCCCTCACCGCGCCCCCGGTCCTGGCCGGGGGACTCTACGGCACCGTCGCCACCACCGGGGGCGAGACCTACACCGGGGCCATCCGCTGGGACCGGAACGAGAATTTCTGGGACGACGCCCTGGACGCCTCCAAGAAGGACCTGGTCCAGGTCGAGGAGGCGGGCGGGCTGGACCTCAAGGTGTTCGGGCTCCAGGTGGTGAAATCCACCCATCACGGCGAGACGTGGATGGAGTCGCAGTTCAGCATCCCCTTCGGCCACATCGCCCGGCTCGAACCCCGGGAGAACGGGCGCACCCGGATCTCGCTCAAGAACGGCGAGGTGCTGGAGGTGCGGAACGACGCCGACCTGGGCCGGGGCATGCGCGGGGTCACCGTGACCCCGGCCGGGGGGGAGCCGGTGGAGCTGGAGTGGGACGACCTGGCCTCGGTGGCCTTCGCCCCCGATCCGGGGGACGACCGGGACGGGCGGCGGCTCTACGGTACGGCCGAGACCTCCGCCGGCACCTTCACCGGGTACCTGGTCTGGGACCGCGACGAGGCCTTCACCGACGACATCCTGGACGGCACCGCGGCGGGGAGGACCCGCAAGGTCCCCTTCGGGGACATCGCCTCCATCGAGCCCCTGGGCCCCCGCTCCCGGGTGGTGCTGAAGAGCGGGGACACCCTGGTCATGGAAGGCACCAACGACGTGAACGAGCAGAACCGGGGGCTCATCATCGATCTCGAGGAGCTGGGCACGGCCCAGGTGGACTGGAAGCACCTCCACAAGGTGACCTTCGAGCCCGCCCCGGCCTCCCCGGCCTACGCCGACTTCGACGGGGGCCGTCCCCTGGCCGGCACCGTGACCACCGCCGACGGCCGCACCTACTCCGGCGGGATCGTGTGGGACCGGGACGAGGCGCGGAGCTGGGAGGCCCTGGACGGCGAGACGGGAGGAGTGGACTTCGCCATCCTCTTCGCCCGGATCGACACCATCGAGAAGGCCTCCCCCTTGTCCAGCCGGGTCCGGCTGCGGAACGGGATCGAGGTCGTGCTCTCCGGATCCAACGACGTGGACGAGCACAACAAGGGGATCCTGATCCACACCGCGGACGCGGGGGTGGTGGAGGTGACCTGGGAGGACTTCCGCGCCGCGGAGTTCGACCGCGAATGAACCCGGCTCCGCCGCGCGTCACTCCGAGGCGACGTCCCCACGGTCCCCGGCGGTGAGCACCCAGCGATCGAAGGGGCGGCGCTCCACCCGGGCGTCGAGCCCCGCGCGGCGGGCCACGGCCAGGGCCTCCTCCGGCGTGTAGGCCCGGTCCGCGCTGGCCGGACCGTCGTGGCGGCTGAGCCGGTTCCGGGTGAAGAGCCGGGTCAGGAGCCGGACCAGGACCCGGAGCCGGAACCCGCGAGCCAGGTCCACCACCACCACCCGCCGGCCCACCCGGGCCATCTCCCCGAGCGCCGCCGCCGCCGCCGGCTCGTCCAGGTGGTGGAAGAAGAGGTGGCAGACCACCGAATCGAAACACCGGTCGGCGAAGGGGAGCCGGGCGGCCTCGGCGCGGACGAACACCACCGCCGGGGCCGAGGCACGGGCCAGCCGGAGGATCACCGGGTTCCGGTCCAGCCCCACCGCGAAGCGTACCCGTCCGGACGCCACCAGGTAGGCGGGAACGTCGGCACCGCCGGTGGCCACGTCCAGGACCCGGGGCCCCCGGACCGCCCCGGCCAGGAGCCTGCGGCTGCCCGTCCACCGGTTCAGCCGGGCCAGGAACCGGAGCGCCCCCCGGAGCTCCTCCGGATCCCCGCCGGGGGCGTCCATGAGCTCGATCCGCGGTGCGCGGCCGGAGCGGGCCACCGGTTCAGGCTCCGCCCCGCAGCGCGGCCAGGGCGGCGCCGGGCACGCTCACCGGCTCCCCCACCGCCATCCGCACCAGCGGGCGGAGGCGGTCCGGGCGTTCCAGGAGGATCCGGGCCAGCCGGGGGTGCCGGGAAAGCCCGAGCAGGAGCCGGGTCACCCGCTCCAGGGGGGCCCGCAGCGCGGCCAGCCGGCGCGCGTAGCCGGCCGCGGCCATGGCGGGGGCGGCGGTGCCCCGGAGCGCCGCTTCGACCGCGTCCGCGGCCAGCTCGGCCGAGAGCAGGGCCACGGAAAGGCCCTGGCCGGAGACCGGGTCGATCCGTCCGGCCGCGTCGCCGACCAGGAACCAGCCCGGCCCCGCCGGCCGGGCGGCCCGGGTGGCCAGGGGAGCGGCGGCCAGGACCCTTCCCACCGGACGCGCACTCGCCGCCCGGGGGCCGAGCAGGCGCCGCACCAGGGGAAGATGGTCGGCGGGCCGGAGGCCGGCGTCGCGGTGCGCGAGCAGCGCGGCGAGGGTGAGGCCGGGCCCGACCGGGGAGAGGTAGAGTTCCCCCCGGCCGAAGAGCACCACCTCCACCGTGCGGGGGGCGGGCTCCATTCCCCGCAGGTGGCCGGCGAGGCCCATGCGGTCCGGGGAGCGCCGGACGGAGACCCCGAAAGCGCGGGGCACGACGGAGTTCACCCCGTCGGCCCCGACCAGGCACCGGGCCTCGAAGTCCCCCCGGTCGGTCACCGCCCGGCCCCGCTCCACCCGGAAGACCCGGGCCGGCTCCAGGTCCGCTCCCGCCGCGGCCGCGGCCCCGCGGATCGCCCGGTCCAGCTCCCACCGCCGCACGGCCAGGCCGTGACCGGCGGGAAAGGGTAGAAACGCCTCGGCGACACCGGACCGGAAGCGAAGCCCGGGGACGGGCACGACCGGAAGCGGGAGCGGGCCCAAACGGGCCAGGGCGGCCGCCCCGTGGGGGAGGAGACCCTCGCCGCACGCCTTCTCCCGGGGGAACCGGTCCCGGTCGAGCACCCTCACGGAGAAGCCCCGCCGGGCCAGATGGAAGGCGGTGGCGGCCCCCGACGGACCGCCGCCGACCACGATCACGTCGTGCATGCCTCCATTGTCCTCCTCCCCCGCCCGCCGGCGCCACCGCGCGCCCCGGACCGGATGACCCCCGCGGGGGGGCCCGGCTCCCGGCTCGCCGGGACCGCGCCTTCGGGTCCGGAGGAACGCTCTCCGGGCCCGGGCGGTATCATTTCCCGATCCCCGCCGTCCGCGGGAGGGGAAAGGAGGACCCGCATGCGATGGATTCCCGGCACCCGCCCCTTTTCGGATCGACTCCGCCCCGCGGCCTGGATCCTGGCCGCGGCCGTCTGGGCCGCGCTCGGCTCCGGGCCCCCACCGGCCGCCGGGGCGTCCCCGACCGCTCCCGCCGAGGCCCCGGTGGATACCACCGGGCTCGCCTCGGGCCCCTACGCCAACCTTTCGGCCCTCCTCGAGAAGACCTTGTTCCAGGTGGACGTCGCCACCCTGACCCTGCGCGTGGATCCCGCCACCGCCGGCAAGCTCCGGGAGGTGGCCCGGGGCCACCGGGGCTCTCCGGCCCGGGCCGACTCGGCCGCCGGCATCCTCTTTCACGCCCCGCAGGTTCTGGCCGATCTCCGTTTCGAGCGGACGGTGAGCCTGGATCGCTTCCTGGGCGGGGTCCGGGGCAACCTGGAGCGGGCCCTGAAGGCGGGCATGATCGACCGCGCCCGGTTCGAGGCGGTCAACGACTCCCTGCCGGTCTGGTTCGCCTTCCTGGCCGACCGGAAAGCCCGGGAGGGCGACCGCATCTACTACCGGATCCGCCCCGCCTCGATGCGCACGGTCTACCTTTCCCGGGACGGCCGGACGCTCCTGGACCTGCTCCAGGAGGATCCCCGGGCCCGGGACGGGGTCCTGGGAAGCTACCTGGCTCCCGGGTCGGACTTCCGCCAGGGGCTTCTCCAGAGCCTGTTCCGGGCCGGAAGCGGAGGTGCCGGCCGGTGAGCGGCGCTAGACGTACGGGTAGTGGATAGCCGAGGAATCGCCCTTCACGTCGATCTCGATGTCCTTCTTGTTGGAGCGGGAGGTGAAGTAGAAGACGCCCCCGACGATGACCACGATGAGGATGATGATGACGGAAATGAGGCCGGCATTGTTGCCTCCGCCCTGGTCGGCCATGATGATCTCCTTCCCGGGGCGCGCGGGGCGCCGCCGATTTGGCCCGATTGATTGACGATGCGCTCGATGAAGGCCCCCGGGGGGCTCCGGCCGCGGGATGAGCGTACGGCCCGCGGTCGACGTCCCTTATTGAATAGAAGTTCATTCCGGTTGTCAAATCCCGGGCCGGCCGCAGAGGGGCGTGGGCGGGCGCCGGAGCCGGTCCCGGACTCAACTCTCCCCACCATGGGGACGATGATTTGAAAGAACCCCCGGGCCCGGGTTAGACTCGCGGCCCAGCCCAAGGTCCCGAAATCCCGGATTGTCCGAATGTTCCTCGAACCGACCAACCGAACGAGGCCGGTCATTCGCGTGGGCCTCGCCGTCTTCGCGTTCGCCGCCTCCCTCGCCCTCGTCCCGCCGTCGCCCGGGGCCGCGGCCAGTTTGCGGGGTTCCGAGGCCTCCGTCCGCCGCCAGGATCACGAGGCGGATCTGCACGACTTCACCCGGCTCCGGACCCCGGCCCAGGTCCGCAAGTTCGTGAGCCTGGGGCTCCTGGTCCCGGTGCCGGGCAACCGGGACTACGAGCTGGAGGGGGTGTCCCACGGCGTGGCCCGGCCGGAGGTCAAGCTCTTCGTGGAGCGGCTGGCCGCCCAGTACCACGCCGCCACCGGGGAAAAGCTGGTGGTGACCAGCCTCACCCGGCCCATCTCCGAGCAGCCCCGGAACGCCTCGGAGCTGTCGGTGCATCCGGCCGGGATGGCGGTGGACATCCGGAAGAGCCGGAGCCACGCCGCCCGCCGCTGGCTGGAGAGGGTCCTGCTCTCCCTGGAGAAGGCGGGGGTGCTGGAGGCGACCCGGGAGCGCCACCCGCCGCACTACCACGTGGCCGTCTTCCCCGAGCCCTACGCCGGCTACGTCCAGCGGATCGGGGCCGAGGCCCCCTCGGACCAGGTCCACCGGGTGCGCCGGGGCGAGAACCTGTGGGAGATCGCCCGCCACTACGGCAGCTCGGTGAAGGGGATCAAGGACGCCAACAACATGGCCTCGGCCCGGATCTACCCCGGGCAGACCCTGCGCATCCCCCCCTCCCGCTGAGGGGCGCCGGTCCGCGCCCGGGGCGCCGCGCCCGGCCGGGAGCGGCGGCGCTCCCGCACCCCTTCCGGGAACCGGCTATACTCACCGGGCGGCCCCGGGCCGCGAGAACCCACGGGGAGGAATCATGGTCAGCGCCATCGTGTTGTTGAGCGTCGAGCGGGAGCGGATCGGGGCCGTGGCCGAGGAAGCGGTGAACCTGGACGGGGTGACCGAGGTCTACTCGGTGGCCGGACAGGTCGACCTGGTGGCCATGGTGCGGGCGCGGGACAACGAGGCCCTGGCCACCCTGGTCACCGACCATCTGCTCAAGGTGAAGGGCATCCTCCGCTCCGAGACCCTGATCGCCTTCCGGGTCTACTCCCGCTACGACCTGGAGCGGATGTTCTCCATCGGCATGGAGGGATAGGTGCCGGCGCCGGGGTCGACGCCCCGCCGGCTCCCCGCCCTCGCCGCCGCCTGCCTGCTCGCGGGGCTGGTCGCCGCCTGCGGCCGCGGACCGCGGGAGGCCCGCTCCCCCGCCCCGGAGCCCGCCGCGGCCGGCGCCGACACCGTGGCTTTCGGCCCCGGGCACGCCCGGGCCCGCCTCCTGGCCGATCCGGCCGCCGCCGTCCCCGGCGACACCCTCATCCTGGGGGTGGACTTCACCGTGCAGCCGGAGTGGCACCTGTACTGGAACGGCCGGAACGACACCGGCTTCCCCATCCAGGTCCGCCCCCGGCTCCCGGAGGGGTTCGCCGCCGGCGCCCTCGAGTGGCCGGCCCCCGAACGCCACCTCTCCGCGGGGAATATCCTGGATCACGTCTACACCGATTCGGTCACCCTGCTCCTTCCGGTGGCGGTGCCCGCCGGGGCCGCGGGCCGGGACTCGGTGACCCTGGCCGCCGACCTTTTGTGGCTGGCCTGCCGGGAGGCCTGCCTGCCCGGCAGCGCCTCGGTCCGGCTGACCCTGCCGGTGGCGGCGGACCGGGCCTCGGCGCCCCCGCCCCCCCCGGACGCCGCCGCCCGGTTCGCCGAGGCTCGCGCGCGCCTCCCCCGCCCCCTCACCCCCGCCGACGGGGTGGCGGTGGGGGAGGAGAACGGCGCCCCGGCCCTCCGCGCCGACGGGGCCTCGGGGCTCGCGTTCTACCCCTTCACCGACAGTGCGCCCCTGGCCCAGCCCATCGCCGGAGCCACCGCCCGCGGCGACCGGCTGGCCCTGGTCCCGTCGCCGGACGCCCCTCCCGGCTCCGCCTTCCGCGGAGTGCTGGAGGTGGACCGGCCCGGCCGCGCCCCGGCGTTCTACGTGCTCGATACCCCGGCCCGCCCCGGCCCCTGATTTCGCACCCCTTGCCCGAGGAGACCTCCATGCGCATCGTCCGCCCGTCCCTTCCCACCGCCATCGTGCCCGCGTGCCTCATCCTGCTCTGCGCCGGCGCTCCCGGCTGCTCCTCCGGCGACGGCCACGCCGGCGCCGCTCCCGACAGCGCCGCCTCCGCCGCGGCCGCGGTGTCCGCCCCCTCCGAGGCCCCCACGGCCCGGCTCGGAGAACCCGCCCCCGGCTTCACCCTCACCGACACCGACGGCCGGGCGCACTCCCTCTCCGACTACGCGGGAAAGGTGGTGGTGCTGGAGTGGTTCAACCCCGAGTGCCCCTTCGTGCGGAAGCAGCACGTGAAGACGCACAACATGCTCGACACCTTCGAGCACGCCCGCGAGCTGGGGGCGGTGTGGCTGGCCGTCAACTCCAACGCGCCGGGGACGCAGGGGAACGGCCTGGAGAAGAACCGGAAGGCGCGGGAGGACTACGGGATGGAGTACCCGCTCCTCGTCGACGAGGACGGCGCCGTGGGCCGGCTGTACGGGGCCAAGACCACCCCCCACATGTTCGTGATCGACGAGCGGGGGGTGCTCATCTACCGCGGGGCCATCGACGACAATCCCAGCCCGGTGGACCTGGGCCGGGTGAACTACGTGCGGGAGGCCCTGGACGCCCACGCCGCGGGGAAACCGGTGCCGGAGGCCGACACCAAGCCCTACGGGTGCAGCGTCAAGTACGCCTCCTGAGACCCGGGCTTCCCGGCCCGGGCCCGCGGAGGCGCCGCCCTCAGTCCAGCGCCTCCCGGGCCAGGAGGGCCTCGGCCACCGTGTGCTCGACCGGCCGGGAGAAGAAGTACCCCTGGCCCTGGAGGCAGTCCAGACCGCGCAGGGCGGCCGCCTGGGACTCGGTTTCCACCCCTTCCGCCACCACCTCGAGGTTCAGGGTGCGGGCCAGGCCGACGATGGTGCGCACGATCTCGGCGCTCTCCCCGCCTCCGCCGTTCCCCAGCCGGGCGGTGAAGGTCCGGTCGATCTTCAGGGTGTCGATGGGGAACCGGTGGAGAAGGCCCAGGGAGGAGTAGCCGGTGCCGAAGTCGTCGATGTGGAGCTTCAACCCCAGCTCCCGGAGCTGGGCCACGCGGCCTTCCAGGAGGGCGTCGTCGGCCATGATCACCCCCTCGGTGATCTCCAGGCTGAGCCGGGAGGCGTCCACCCCCGCCACCGCCACCTGCTCCTTGATCTCCCGCAGCAGCCCGGGATCCCGCCACTGCCGGCTGGACAGGTTCACGCTCATCCGCACCCCGGGATGGGAGGGATAGCGCTCCCCCCACTCCCGGAGGCGCCGGCAGGCCTGGGCCAGGACCCAGCGGCCGATGGGAACCATGAGGCCGGTTTCCTCCGCCACCGGGATGAACTCGTCCGGGGGGATCATGCCCCGGCGGGGATGCTCCCAGCGCAGGAGGGCCTCGAAACCGAGGATCCTGCGGCCGGCCAGGTCCACCACCGGCTGGTAGTGGATCCGGAACTGGTCCCGCTCCAGGGCCCGCCGGAGGTCGGTCTCCATCTGGAGGAGCCGGGTCACCTCCACGTGCATCTCCCGGTCGAAGAGCTCGTGGCGGGCCTTGCCCGCGTTCTTGGCCCGGTACATGGCGATGTCGGCGTCGCGGAGGAGGTCGTCGGGGCGCTGGTAGCGGGAGTGGCTCAAGGCGATGCCGATGCTCACCGAGGTGAAGATCTCCCGCCCCTCCAGGTTGAAGGGCACGCGTAGTTCCTGCTGGATCCGCTCGGCCACCCGCACCGCGTCCTCGGCGTCGCCGATGGCGTCCACCATCACCGCGAACTCGTCGCCGCTCAGGCGGGCCACGGTGTCCTCGGGGCGGAGGCAGACGCGAAGCCGGCGGGCCACCAGCTCCAGGACCCGGTCCCCGGTCGCGTGACCGAGGCTGTCGTTGATGAGCTTGAAGCGGTCCATGTCCAGGAAGAGCACCGCGAACCGGTAGCCGCGGTGGCGCTGGGCCCGGCCCAGGGCGCGGGTGAGGAGCTCGGAGAAGTAGGCCCGGTTGGGCAGGCTGGTGAGCTCGTCGTGCAGGACCTCGTGCCGGAGACGCTCCTCCACCTTCTTCCGTTCGGTGACGTCGGTGAGGGATCCGGCCATGCGGGTGGGGCGGCCGCGGACGTCCCGGACCACGATGCCCCGGGCCAGCACCCAGATCAACCGGCCTCCCCGGGCCCGGATCCGATGCTCGTGCTCGAAGTGGGGGGTGAGGCCCTGGAGGTGGGCGTCGATCCGGCCCCGGAGCGTCTCGCGGTCCTGGGAATGGACCCGGGAGAACCACTCCTCGGGGTCGTCCTCGATCCCCCCCTCCCCGTAGCCGAGCATGGCCTTCCACCGCTGGGAGAAGTACATCCGCCCCTCGCGGAGGTCCCAGTCCCAGAGCCCGTCGTTGGCCCCCTCCAGGGCCAGGGCGTAGCGCTCCCGGCTCTCCATGAGGGCCCCCAGGGTCTGGGACCGCTCCCGGGCGTAGCGGATGGACCGCCGGAGGAGCTGCGGGGTGATCTCGCTCTTCAGGAGGTAATCCTGGGCGCCGGCCTGCAGGGCGCGAACGGCGAGATCCTCACCCCCTCGCTCGGCCAGGACCACCACCGGGGTGCCGGGCCGGGTGGAGAGAACCCGGGCCAGGAGATCCAGCCCCTCCCCGTCGGGCAGGGACAGGTCGAGCAGGACCACGTCCACCGGTTCCCGGGAGAGATGGCGTAGACCCTCGTCCAGACGCGTGGCCAGCCGGACGTCGAAGGACCGGGGCCCGGCCTGGCGGAGGGCGTCCTGGATGGGGCACTCCGACCCCGGGTGGTCCTCGATGAGGAGGATTTGAACGCTCGATGATTCCATGACGAGACTCCCGGCGACCCGGGGCCCGGAGGGCTCTCGGGTCGTACAGGGCGGCCCCGGGGGGAGGGACGCCCGCTCCGGAAACGACGCGACAGGGGCTAGGTGGAATCCGATCGAGGCCGTGGCTGCCCGGGGGACGATCCGGGGCGGCGGCAATCCTTTGAGAACATCAGGATTCTGCTCCTTTCAGGCGCACATGAGTATTTGGCGACGATGATGGGATGATGACCAAACCGCTGGAATCGGGTTGAGGATACCGCATTCCGGCGGCGCGGAACAACTATTCTGGACGCGGGCCAAGAAACCCAACCGGTGAGGGCGCCCCCCCCTCAGGGCTCCGGGGCGGGAGGGGCCAGGCGCGCGGCTTCGGCCCGGAGGACGTCCCAGGTCGACCACACGTCCTCTTCCACCGTCTTCAGGTTCCCCACCGCCAGGCGCAGGGCGAAGCGGCCCCGGACCACGGTATGGGACAGGAAGGCGTGGCCCCCCGCGTTGACCGCGTCCATGAGGGCGCGGTTGTGGGCGTCCAGGTCCTCGCCCCGGTCCCGGAGGGCGCGGGGAACGTGGCGGAACAGCACCGTGCTCATGGGCGCCGGGGCCGGGCGCTCCCAGTCCGGGTCCCGGTCCACCCGCTCCGCGAAGGCCCGGGCCAGGGCCACGTGGCCCCGGATGCGCTCGGCGATCCCCTCGGTGCCGAAGGCCCGGATCACCATCCACAGCTTGAGCGCCCGGAAGCGCCGGCCGAGACTGGGACCGTAATCCATGAGGTTCCGGGCCACGTCGTCCTCGGGAGTCATGAGGTAGGGCGGCACCAGGGAGAAGGCCTCCCGGATCACCTCCGGCCGGCGGCAGAAGAGCGCGCTGCAGTCGATGGGGGTGAAGAGCCACTTGTGGGGGTTCATGACCAGGCTGTCCGCGCGCTCGCACCCCTCCAGCACCCACCGGAACTCGGGGACCACGGCCATGGACCCCCCGTAGGCCGCGTCCACGTGGAGCCACATCCCCTCCCGCTCGCAGATCGCGGCCAGGGCGGGAACCGGGTCCACGCTGGTGGTGGAGGTGGTGCCCACGGTGGCCGAGACGGCCATGGGGGTCCAGCCCGCGGCCCGGTCCTCGGCCACCGCCCGGTCCAGCGCCGCCGGGTCCATGCGGAAGGCGTCGTCGGTGCCGATCTTCCGCACCCCCTCCTGGCCCAGACCCAGGGTGAGGGCCGCCTTCTCCACCGAGCTGTGGGCCTCCTCGCTGGTGTAGAGGCGGAGCCGGGGCCCCCCGGCCATGCCCCGTTCGCGGACCGCGCCCCCGGTGGCGGCCTGGCGGGCCGCGGCCAGGGCGACCAGGGTGGAGACCGAGGCGGTGTCGTTGATGTGCCCCTCGAAGCCCTCGGGCAGCCCGATCATGCCCCGCAGCCAGTCCAGGACCAGCGCTTCCAGCTCGGTGGCGGCGGGGGAGGTGCGCCACAGCATGGCGTTCACGTTGAGGGCGGCGGAGAGCGCCTCCCCGAGGATCCCCGGGCCGCTTCCGGTGATGGAGAAGTAGGCGAAGAACCGGGGGTGGTTCCAGTGGGTGATCCCGGGAAGCAGCACCTCGCGGAAATCGCGGAGGATGGCGTCCAGCGGCTCGGGACCGGCCGGTGGCGCGGCGGGCAGGGCCCCGGTGATCTCCCCCGGGGCGGTCCGGGCCAGCACCGGGTACTCCCGGATTCCGGCCAGGTAGTCCGCGATCCAGTCCACCACCTCCCGCCCGGCGCGGCGGAACTCCTCCGGGTCCAGGTCGCCCCGATGCGCGTCCATCACCACCTCCGTGCTTCCCGGCTCCGCCGGGGGGAGTCGTCCGACCCCCCCCGTCGCACCGCAGTCTCCCCATCGAATTCAACCGGCGGCCCCGGGTCCGGTCAACCGCAAAGGGCCGGGTCCAGCCGCCGGGGAGGCCCGGGCCCCGGATCCGGGCCGAGCCGGGGATACTATATCTATCCAAATTATTGATGTAGGAAGCAACAGACCTCCGGGCCGACCCCCTCACCCCCGGCCGGGTTGCCAAACCCGGACGGGACGGCGGGGCGGGCGTCCCCGCAGCGCGCAGTGCCGGAAGCGGTTGCCGGGCTCTCTTGCCCCCCGTCCCCCCGGTCCGTAGACTCTTTCAGGTTGACCACCCAGGTCCTTGGATTTTCCCTGATTCACCCCCCTTCGATGGCATTATCCATCCCGGAAGGACCGTTCCATGGCTGTGCACGACTTCGACAACCCCGACGCGATGGATCTCGAGCAGGTCGAGATCGAGGAGTGGCTGGAGTCCCTGGACTTCGTGATCAAGACCGGCGGCGAGG
Source organism: Candidatus Eiseniibacteriota bacterium (assembly GCA_963768615.1). Taxonomy (GTDB): domain Bacteria; phylum Eisenbacteria; class RBG-16-71-46; order JABDJR01; family JABDJR01; genus CAVSKL01. The sequence goes on from CAVYIE010000002.1 coordinate 317,574, forward strand.
AGCGGGTGCGGCGGCTGCTGCGGCGCCTGCAGCACCGCGCGGCCGAGTTCGGGATCTCGCTCCCCTTCACCGCCAACACCCCCTACATCAACACCATTCCCCGGAGCAGGCAGGCCCGGTTTCCCGGCAACCGCGAGATCGAACGCCGGGTCAAGAGCCTCATCCGCTGGAACGCCATGGCCATGGTGGTCCGGGCCAACCGGGAGTCGAGCGGGATCGGCGGACACATCTCCACCTACGCCTCGGTGGCCACGCTCTTCGAGATCGGGTTCAACCACTTCTTCCGGGGCCCCGACGACCCCTCCGGCGGCGACCAGGTCTACTTCCAGGGCCACGCCTCCCCCGGCGTCTACGCGCGGGCGTTCCTGGAGGGGCGCCTGACCGAGGAGCAGCTCCAGAACTTCCGGCGCGAGCTCAAGCCGGGCGGTGGACTCTCGTCCTACCCGCACCCGTGGCTCATGCCCAACTTCTGGCAGTTCCCCACCGTCTCCATGGGGCTGGGCCCCATCACCGCCATCTACCAGGCCCGGTTCAGCCGCTACCTGGAGGACCGGGGGCTCCTGGACCGGACCGGGCGGGTGTGGGCCTTCCTGGGGGACGGGGAGCTGGACGAGCCCGAGGCCCTGGGCGCGATCAGCCTCGCCTCCCGGGAGAAGCTCGACAACCTCACCTTCGTGGTCAACTGCAACCTCCAGCGGCTGGACGGACCGGTGCGCGGCAACGGGAAGATCATCCAGGAGCTGGAGGCGGTGTTCCGGGGCGCGGGCTGGAACGTGATCAAGGTGATCTGGGGCGGGGACTGGGACCTGCTGCTCCAGAACGACCCCGACGGGATCCTGGTCCAGCGCATGGAAGAGGCGGTGGACGGCGAGTACCAGAAGTACAGCGTGGAGAGCGGGGCCTACATCCGGAAGCACTTCTTCGGCACCGACCCACGGCTCCTGAAGCTGGTGGAACACCTCACCGACGACGAGATCCGCAAGCTCCGCCGCGGCGGCCACGATCCGGAGAAGGTCTACGCCGCCTTCAAGTCCGCGGTGGAGCACCGGGGGCAGCCCACGGTCATCCTGGCCAAGACCATCAAGGGGTACGGGCTGGGCGAGGCCGGCGAGGGCAAGAACATCACCCACCAGCAGAAGAAGCTGAACGAGGTCGAGGTCCGCGAGTTCCGGTCCCGGTTCGGCATCCCCATCTCCGACGACGAGGTGGGCCAGGCCCCCTTCTACCGGCCGGCCGAGGACAGCCCCGAGATGCGCTACATGCGCGAGCGGAGGGAGAAGCTGGGCGGCTCCCTGCCCGAGCGGCGGGTGACCGCGCCGAAAATGGACCCCCTGCCCAAGGACATCTTCAAGGAGTTCCTGGAGGGCTCGGAGGACCGGGAGGCGGCCACCACCATGGTGGTGGTGCGCATGCTGGCCAAGCTCCTCCGGGACAAGCAGCTCGGCAAGTACATCGTGCCCATCGTCCCCGACGAGGCCCGCACCTTCGGCATGGAGGCCCTGTTCCGCCAGATCGGCATCTACTCCCACGTGGGGCAGAAGTACGAGCCGGTGGACCGGGAGACCCTGCTCTACTACAAGGAGGCCAAGGACGGGCAGATCCTGGAGGAGGGGATCACCGAGGCGGGCTCGATGTCGTCCTTCATCGCCGCCGGGACGGCCTACGCCACCCACGGGGTGAACACCCTCCCCTTCTTCCTCTTCTACTCCATGTTCGGGTTCCAGCGCATCGGCGACCTGGTGTGGGCGGCCGGGGACATGCGCTGCAAGGGCTTCCTGATCGGGGCCACCGCCGGCCGGACCACCCTGGCCGGCGAGGGACTTCAGCACCAGGACGGCCACAGCCACCTCCTGGCCTACCCCCATCCCAACATCAAGGCCTACGACCCCGCCTTCGCCTACGAGCTGGCCCTGATCGTGGAGGACGGGGTGCGCCGGATGACCGTGGACCAGGAAGAGGTGATGTACTACCTCACGGTGGAGAACGAGCCCTACGCCATGCCGGCCATGCCCAAGGGGGTCGAGGAGGGCGTCCTCCGGGGCCTCTACCGCTTCCAGGCCACCAGGAAGAAGAGCCGCAAGAAGCGGGTCCAGCTCCTGGGAAGCGGAGCCATCATGCGGGAGGTGGTCAAGGCCCGCGAGATCCTGGAATCGGATTACGGGGTGGCCGCCGACGCCTGGAGCGTGACCAGCTACAAGGAGCTGTACCGGGACGCGGTGGACACCGACCGGTGGAACCTGCTCCATCCCGGGGAGGAGCCCCGGACCCCCTACGTGCGGGAGGCCCTGGGCGACGATCCGGGGGCGGTGGTGGCGGCCTCGGACTACACCAAGGCCCTGCCGCTCTCGGTGGCCAAGTGGATCCCCGCCCCCATGCTGGCCCTGGGCACCGACGGGTTCGGACGGAGCGAGAACCGCGCCTCCCTGCGCGACTTCTTCGAGGTGGACGCCCGCTACGTGGTGGTGGCCGCCCTGGCCGTCCTGGCCGGGAAGGGCGAAGTGGAGGACGGCGTGGTGGCCAAGGCGATCCGCGACCTGAAGGTGGATCCGGAGAAGGCCAACCCCCTCGAAGTCTGAGATCGAGCATCATCAGCGGAAGGAACCGATCATGGCCAAGGAAATGAAGCTGCCCGAGCTGGGCGAGAACATCGAGGGGGCCCAGGTCCTCTCGGTCCTGGTTTCCCCCGGGGACAGGGTGGAGAAGGACCAGCCGGTGATCGAGCTGGAGACCGACAAGGCCACCGCCGAGGTCCCGTCCGAGGTGGCGGGCACGGTCAAGGAGGTCCCGGTCAAGGAGGGGGACACCATCAAGGTGGGACAGACCATCCTGGTGGTGGAGGACGACCAGGCCCCGGAGAGCGCTCCCGCCGAGGCCCCGGAGCAGGCGGAGGAGCCGGAGGCCGGGGAGGAACCGGAGCCCGGGGAAGAGCCCGAACCCGAGGCGGAGGCCGAGCCGCCCGCGAAGGCGGAGGAGCCCGAGCCGGTGCGCCGGCCGGTGGAGGACGAGGAGCCGGAGCCGGCCCCGCCGTCCCCCCGCCCCGGCTCGACCGGGGCCGAGGGGCGCTTCACCGCCTCGGACATCGGCCCCGTCGCCCCGGCCGCGCCCTCGGTGCGCCGCCTGGCCCGGGAGCTGGGCGTGGACGTGGAGGACGTGCCCGGCACCGGCCCCGGGGGCCGCATCTCCCAGGATGACGTGAAGGCCTACACCCGGCGGCTGGTCTCGGCGATGAAGAACGGCGGGCCGCGTTCCGCCCCCGCCCCGGCCGCGGCCGGGTTCACCGCCCCGGAGCTTCCCGACTTCAGCCGGTGGGGAGAGACGGAGCGGGAGCCCGCGTCCAAGATCCGCCGGCTCACCGGGGATGCCATGAGCACCTCGTGGCGGGTCATCCCCCACGTGACCCAGTTCGACCGGGCCGACATCACCGGGCTCGAGGAGTGGCGCCGCGATTTCGCCGCCCGCTCCGGCCCCGAAACGGCCAAGATCACCGTGACCGCGGTGGCGGTCAAGGTGGCCGCGGCCGCCCTTCGCCGCTTCCCCCGCTTCAACGCCAGCTACGACGACCGGGAGCAGGAGATCGTGCTCAAGAAGTACGTGAGCGTGGGGGTGGCGGTGGACACCGACCGCGGGCTCCTGGTTCCGGTGATCCGGGACGCGGACCGGAAGGGAATCCTGGAGATCGCGGCCGAGCTGGGCGAGCTGGCCGAGAAGGCCCGCACCAAGAAGATCTCCTCCGAGGAGCTCCAGGGCGCCAACTTCAACATCTCGAACCTGGGCGGCCTCGGCACCACCTACTTCTCGCCCATCGTCAACTGGCCCCAGGTGGCGGTGGTGGGCATCGGCCGGGCGGCCATGGAGCCCACCTGGACCGACGACGGTTTCGAGCCCCGGCTCGTCCTCCCCCTGGCCGTCTCCTACGACCACCGGGTGGTGGACGGCGCCGACGCCGCCCGCTTCCTGCGCTGGTTCGCCGAGGCCCTGGAACAACCGATCCTGCTCTCCCTGGAAGGCTGACATGCCCGAAACCCTGACCACCGACCTGGCCGTCCTCGGCGCCGGTCCCGGCGGATACGCGGCCGCGTTCCTGGCCGCGGACCTGGGAATGAACGTCGTCCTCGTGGACCCGGAGGAGAACCCGGGCGGGGTCTGCCTCTACCGGGGCTGCATTCCCTCCAAAGCGCTCCTCCACGTGGCCAAGGTGATCCACGAGTCCCGGGCCGCGACCCGGTGGGGGGTGACCTTCGCCGAGCCGGAACTGGACCTGGACCGGCTGCGGGAGTGGAAGAACGAGGTGGTGGGGAAGCTCACCGGCGGCCTGGGCCAGCTCGCGGGGAAGCGCAAGGTGCGCCACGTGCGCGGCCGGGGCCGGTTCGAGAACGCCCGCTCCCTGGAGGTGGAAGGGCCCGACGGCCTCGTCCGGGTGGGCTTCAAGCACGCCCTCATCGCCACCGGCTCCCGTCCCGTCCGTCCCCCCTTCGTCCCCGAATCGAGCGAGCGGATCATGGACTCCACCGCCGCCCTGGACCTCCCCGACCGGCCGGAGAGCCTGCTGGTGGTGGGAGGCGGCTACATCGGCCTGGAGCTGGGGACGGTGTACGCCGCCCTGGGATCGCGGGTCACGGTGGTGGAGATGATGGGGAGCCTGCTCCCCGGGGTGGATCCGGACCTGGTCCGGCCCCTGGCCCGCCGCTGCGAGGCCGACTTCGAGGCCGTGCACCTGAACGCCAAGGTGGCGGCGATGACCGAGACCCCTAAGGGCGTGAAGGTGGTCTTCGAGGGGGACGGGATCGAGGACAAGGAGCAGCGGTTCGACCGCGTGCTGGTCTCGGTGGGCCGCCGCCCCAACAGCGCCGGCCTGGGGCTGGAGGGAACTGAGGTCCGGGTGAACGACCTGGGCTTCATCGAGGTGGACCGGCAGCTCCGGACCCGCGAGCCCTCGATCTTCGCCATCGGCGACGTGGTCGGCCAGCCTCTGCTGGCCCACAAGGCCTCCCACGAGGGGCGGACCGCGGTGGAGGCCATGGCGGGAAAGAAGGTGGCCTTCGAGCCCGCGGCCATCCCGGCGGTGGTGTTCACCGATCCCGAGGTGGCCTGGTGCGGGCTGACCGAGGCCGAGGCCAAGGCGGCCGGCCGCCAGGTGGCGGTGGCCCGCTTCCCCTGGGCCGCCTCCGGCCGCGCCCTCACCCTGGACCGGCCCGACGGCCTGACCAAGCTCGTCATCGACCCCGCCACCGAGCGGATCCTCGGCGTGGGCATCGTGGGCCCCGGGGCCGGCGACCTGATCTCGGAGGGGGTGCTGGCGCTGGAGATGGGCGCGGTGGCCCAGGACCTGGAACTGACCATCCATCCCCACCCCACCCTGTCGGAAACGGTGATGCAGGCGGCCGAGGTGTTCTTCGGCACCGCCACCGACCTCTACCGGCCCCGCCGGGGCTAGGCCGCGGACCTCGGGAAGGGGCGGGCAGGGCCCCGCCCGGCCGCGGCCTTCGCCTAGTGCGGCTCCACCGGCGCCGGTTCCTTCCCCCGCCCGCGCCCCCCTGCGGCCAGACGGCCGGGGCCGCTCAGGATCAGGCTCAACAGTCCGGCGATGTAGATCAGGTTCACCTCGTAGCCGGGAAGCCCGAACTGCGGCCCGTCGGGGCCCATGCCCACGATGTGGATGAAGGAGAACCCGGCGCTCAGGTGGACCAGGAACAGGGCCACCACCATGTCGATGACGAGCAGGGCCGAGGCCAGGGTGGTCACGATCCCCAGCACCAGGGCCAGCCCCCCCAAGAACTCCACCAGGGCCACCACCCAGGCGGCCACCGCGGGCACGGGCACCCCGCTGCCCGCGAGCTGGCCCACGAAGTTGGCGTGGTACCCGCCGGAGAAGACCTTGGGCCAGCCGTGAACGATGAAGGCGATACCGAACATGAGGCGCAGGGGCAGGGGCGCCCAGCGGGCCAGGGTTTCTCGCATGACATCCTCCGTGCAAAACAAGTGCTTCACAAACCGCCGCGCAGGCGATACCACTAGCTTGCCCCAGGGAAGCCGCCGGTGCAAACCGGCCTCCCGTCCCGCATCCCGGGAAAGGACCCTCCCCATATGCCGCTCCTCCGCGCACCCGGCGTCGCTGGGCGCACCGCCCTGCTCGCCCTGACCCTGGCGCTTCTCCCCCCCCGGTTCGCCGGCGCGGGACCCGCGGCGGACGGGGCCGGCTTCGAGGAGTACCGGCCGGCGATCGAACGCATCGTCGCCGCCGCCGGCTCCATCGGCGCCTACGGCAACCTGGCCCGGCTCTGCGACGAGTTCGGTCCCCGCCTGAGCGGCTCGGCCGAGCTGGACCAGGCGGTGGAGTGGGCGGTGGACCGGCTGAAAGCGGACGGCTTCACCGGGGTCCGGGCGGAGTCGGTCATGGTGCCGGTCTGGGTGCGCGGGGAGGAGTCGGCCGAGATCGTGGCCCCGTTCCGCCGCTCCCTGGGCATCCTCGGCCTGGGGCGGAGCGTGGCCACCCCGCCCGGCGGCATCGAGGGGGAGGTGGCGGCGGTGGGGAGCTTCGCCGGACTGGATTCATTGGGCGAGGCCGGGGTCCGGGACCGGATCGTGCTCTTCGACGTGCCTTTCACCACCTACGAGGAGACGGTGGACTACCGCGTCCACGGCGCGTCGCGGGCCGCCGCGCTCGGGGCCGCCGCGGTGCTGGTACGCTCGGTGACCCCGGCCAGCCTCTATACCCTCCACACCGGGACCCTCTGGTACGACCGGGACCAACCCCGGATCCCCGCGGCCGCGGTCACGGTGGAGGACGCGACCCTGATCCACCGCCTGGCTGCGGCCGGGCACCCGGTCCGGGTCCGCCTGCGGATGGAGGCGGAGACCCGGCCGGACGCCTACTCGGCCAACGTGATCGGCGAGGTCCGGGGGCGGGAGCGTCCGGAGGAGATCGTGGTGGTGGGCGCGCACCTGGACTCCTGGGACGTGGGCCAGGGGGCCCAGGACGACGGGGTGGGTTGCGTGATCGCCATGGAGGCCGCCCACCTCCTCCGGCGGCTGGACCTGGTCCCCCGCCGGACGATCCGGGTGGTGCTCTTCGCCAACGAGGAGAACGGGCTCCGCGGCGGGCTGGCCTACCGCGACCGCCACGCCGGGGAACTGTCCCGGCACGTGGCCATGATCGAGTCCGACGCCGGGAACGGCCCCGTCCGGGGATTCCAGCTCGATCTGCGCGCGCCCGGGGTCGAGGAGGCGCCGGGGGTTCCCGGACGCCTGGCCGCCGCCCGGGAGGAGGGACTGGCCCTCCTGCGCGGCCTGGCTCCGCTCCTGGAGCCGGTGGGAGCGACGAGGATGCAGGCGGGGGGATCGGGGGCGGACGTGAGCCCCTCGGTGCGCCTCGGCGTGCCCGGCCTGGGCGTGGACCACGACATGACCGGCTACTTCGACATCCACCACTCCCCCGCCGACACCTTCGACAAGATCGACCGCGCCACCCTGGACCGGAACGTGGCCGCGGTGGCCGCGCTCCTCTACCTGCTGGCCGAGATGCCGGGGACGCTGCCGCGGGGTGGGCCGTAGTCCCGCCTGCTGCCGCCGCCCGGCCCGGGCAGGCGGGCGAACCGGAACTTCCTCCAGTAGCCGGCGGGGGTCGACCTGGAAGGCGTCATCGACCTCAACGGCTTCTTCGGTCTGCCCGAACGCTCACATCGGGCCAGGTCGCTCGGCGCGAGTGGTACCCGGGTACACCTCCATCACCCCGGGCTTGCCGGCTCAGCTCGCACACAGGCGTGTTCCCCAGGGAACGCGCCGATCCAAAGAAGTCCAGGGCCAGGGACCAGGAAACATGTGCACCCGGGTAAACCGAGAGGACCGGGTGGGGAGGAGGACCACCGGGACCGGCGGTCAGAGCCGCCGGACCACGACCAGGGTGCGGTCGTCGGACGGGGGGCCGGCGCCGGCGTGGGCGTCAACCGCGGCCATGATGCGGTCGAGCAGCTCGTCGGCGGTGGCGTCCGGATGGCGCTGGACCACCTCGCGCAGGCGGTCCACCCCGAACTCGCGGTCCTCGGCGTCCACCGCCTCGGTGATGCCGTCCGAATAGAGGACGAGGACGTCCCCGGAATCCACCGTCACCCGGTCCTCGGGGAAGGTGGCCCCGGGAATGACCCCCAGGAGCAGGCCGCCCGTATCCAGGGTCTTCATTCCCCCCGCCCGGGACAGGTACACCGGGCGCTCGTGGCCCGCGTTGGCGTAGCAGAGGCAGTGTTCGGTCACGTCGAGGATGCCGTAGAAGCAGGTGGCGAACTTCTCGGCGTCGGTGTTCTGGTGGAGCAGGGTGTTCGAGTGGCGGAGGCAGTCCGCCGGGGTGGCCTTGAGCAGGGTCTGGCCCCGCACCCCGGCCTGGAGGTTGGCCATCAACAGGGCCGCGGGCATGCCCTTTCCGGATACGTCCCCCAGGCAGACCGCCATCCGCCGGTCGTCCATGGGGATGAAGTCGAAGTAGTCGCCGCCCACCCCCTGGGCGGGCACGCTCCGCCCGGCCACGTCGTAGCCGGTGAGCCGGGGCGGCGTCTTGGGGAGCAGGTTCCGCTGGATCTCCAGGGCCAGCCGCACCTCCTCCTGCATGCGGATCATGGCCTGGGCCTCCTCCATCCGCCGGCGGTGGAGGAGGTGGTTCTCCAGGGCGATGGCGGCCTGGGAGGAGAGCACCCCGGCCAGCTTGAGGTCCCCGGCGGTGAACACGTCCTCCCCGTCGTGGCGCCCCACGCAGAGGGCGCCGTAGACCCCCCGGTCGGTCTTGAGCACGGTGCAGAGGAAGGTGTCGGGCACCCCCTCCCGGGCCAGGCCGGTCTCCCGGCGCAGGGCGTAGAACACCCGGGACTTCCCCCCCGCGACCAGGTCCCGCACCACCCCCTCCCGCAGGAGTTCGGCGATGCCGGGGTCCGCGCGGTCGGAGGCGGTCTCGAACAGCCCCTCGCCCTCCCCCGCCGGCTCCAGCCAGCCCAGGTCGGCGTCGAAGACCTCCATGGCCTCGGCCAGCACCCGCTCCATGCTGGGCTGGATGTCCAGGGAAGGCAGAACCTCGCGGCTCAGCCGGTAGATCAGGTCCAGCTCCTCGTAGCACTCGAGGAGATTCCTGGTCAGACTTTCGATGGTCTTGGCGGAGTCCTCCGCCACCTTCCGTTCCATGTCCACCCCACGGCGGGCCGGATGGATCGGTGATCCCCGTCCGCCGGCCCGGCGCCGCTCCCCTCCCGGCGCCCTCGAGTCGCTCCTCCGCCGCCCTCCGTGATTCCCGCCCGGCGGGATCAGGAGGCCCGCGGCTCTCCCAGCACCTCCAGCAGCTTGGCCCGCATCTTCCGCGGGCTGAAGGGCTTGGTCATGAATTCATCGGCCCCCATCTCCAGGGCCTTCTTCTCGTCCTCCTCCTGGCCCCGCGCGGTGAGCATGACCACGTAGGCCCCCCGGGTGGAGGGATCCCCCTTGAGCCGGCGGCAGACCTCGTGGCCGGAGAGCTTGGGCATCATGATGTCCAGGAAGACCAGGTCGGGCCTGGCGTCCCGGGCCTTGGCCAGGGCTTCTTCCCCGTCCTCGGCCACCAGGACCTCGAACCCCGCCTTGCGCACGACGTAGGAGACCGATTCCACGATGTAGGGTTCGTCGTCGCAGACCAGTACCTTCTTAGACATGCCGTTCCTCCTCCCCGCGCCCGGAGGTCCCGGACCCGGCTCCACCCTCCGCCGGTTCACTTTCCGCCACGCCCGCCTCCGCCCCCTCCCCGCCGCGAGTGAGCACGGGCAGGGTGAAGTGGAAGGCCGCGCCGTCCCCGGGAATGCTCTCCACCCAGATCCGGCCCCCGTGATGCTCCACGATCTCCTTGCAAATGGCCAGCCCCAGTCCGCTCCCGCCCTTGGCCCGGGTCTCCGAGGCGTCCACCTGGCTGAAGCGCTCGAAGATCCGCTCCCGGTGCTCCCCGGGGATCCCCGGCCCCTCGTCGCGGATGGTCAGCCGCAGGTACAGCCGCCCGTTCCCCTCGGCCCCGGTGAGGCCGCAGGAGAGCCAGATCCGGTGGCCGGGCTCGCTGAACTTGACCGCGTTCTCCACCAGGTTGGTCACCACCTCCTGGAGCCGGTCCCGGTCCCCGCGCACCCGGGCCCGGGGGCAGGTGGTCTCCCGCACCAGGCGGATGTCCTTGGCCTTGAGCACCGGGATCAGGCCGTCCACCGCCGCCTCCACCACCTCGCTCACCGGGAACTCGGTCATCCGCCACACCATCCGGCCCGATTCCAGCCGGGAGAGGCTGAGCAGGTTCTTGATCAGCCGGCCCAGGCGGTCGCTCTCGGAGTTGATGATGCCCAGGAAGCGGACCATCTCCGGGGAGGCCTTCATGCCGTCGGCCTCGTCGAGCAGGATCTCCGAGAAGGCCTTGATCGAGGTCAGCGGGGTCTTGAACTCGTGGGAGACGGTGGAGAGGAAGTTGGACTTCAGCCGGTCCAGCTCCTTCAGCTCCTGGTTGGCCTGGTTCAGCGCCTCGTTGAGCTGCTCCAGCTCCCGGGTCCGCTCCTGGACCCGGTCCTCCAGGGTATGGTTCAGGGCCTCCAGCTCCCGGGCCGCCTTCTCCCTCAGGGCGATGTTCTCCCGCAGGGAGGCGGTCATGGCGTTGAAGGTCTCGCCCAGGGTCTGGATCTCGTCGTGGGTCTGCACGTGGATGGTGTGGTGCAGGTTCCCGGCGGCGATCTCCCGCGCCCCCTCGGTCACGGTCTGGACCGACCGGGAGATCCGCCCCCCCGAGTAGAGGAGGACCGACCCGGCCAGGAAGATGGCCGCGCAGGCCACGAGCAGGTTCAGCACCCCGGCCCGGCGGGCCTCGCTCTCGAACTCCCGGGGCACCGCGGTGGCGATCACCCGCCAGGGAACCGCGGACAGGGCGACGCTGGAGGCCAGACGGGTCCCGTTCTCCCCCGCCACCTTGACCCAGGGGTCGGGCCCGGCGCCGGCTTCCAGGGCGTCGGCCAGGCGATAGTCGGCCAGGCGCACGTTCCGCCCCGCGAAATCGGGCCGGGTGTGGAAGAGGATCTCACCGTCGGCCCCGTTCACCACCGCCAGCTCGCCCCCGGCCCCGAACCGCTCCGCGGCCAGGTCCTCCGGGAACAGGTAGTCCAACCTCAGGTTGGCCACCACCGTGCCCAGGCGCAGGTCGGGGCGGGCCACCGCGTACACCGGCATGACCATCCGGAGCACGCGCGCTCCCCCGGGCTTGACCCGGTCGGTGTAGACCAGCACCTCGCCCCGCTTCAGGTCCTTGCCCCGGCCCACCGCCCGGCGGTCGCTGTCCGAGACCCCGCCGGCCCCGGCCAGGGACCCATCGAACACCGACTTGGGGGGGACGGGGGGCGTGGGCAGGTCGTCGAGGGCTGGAATCTGGATGTCCACGTCCACCCCGGCCGCGTCCAGGGTCTTCTCCAGGAACCGGGACATGCGGGAGGAGATGGTGCTGTCCCGGCCCGCCTTCCCGGGCGGAGCGGGGGGTGCCTCGGCCTCCGCCTTCAGGCGGGCGGCCTCGCGCCGGGCCTCATCGGCCCTGGCCGTCTCGCGGAGGGTCTCGAACTTCCGGCCCAGCTCTTCCAGGGTCCGGGCCAGCCGCTCCCCGAGGATGATCTGAGTCCCCGCGCCCGCGTTCAGGGTGTCGGAGCCCGCGCCGGCCCATCCCATCCCGTAGGAGGACTCCCGGGAGGGCAGCATGACCATGGACCCGCCCAGGTCGGCGGGCTGGTACAGGAAGACCGGGTCTCCGGCGTCGTCGGCGACGAGGAGACCGCTGTAGTAGGTCTCGTACTCGTCGAAGAGGCTCTTCAGATACCGCTGGAGGTCGGTGTAGGCCGAGACCGGAACCGGGCCCGAGCGCGCGTCGTCCTGGGAGAGGAACTCCTGGATGGGCTGGTTCTCGACCAGGATGCGGTCGCTCAGGCGCCGCTTGAGCTTCAGGGAAAGCTCATCCCCCACCTCCTGGGCCAGGCGGTCGGTGCGGTTCCCGACCATCTCCTCCACCGCCTTCAACGAGTTGAAGTAGGCCACGAGGCTGACCAGGGCGATGGGAAGCACCCCGCCGACGAGGAACAGAGCCAGGAGTTTGGCTCGAATGGAAGAGAAGTGGATGAAGGCCATGGTCCGGGATCCCCGTCCGGGGTTGCTGCCAAGAATCGCACATCGGGTGCGCCGGGGGCAGTCTAAATGCCGGTTTCCGCCGGTGGCGCGCCACCCGCCGGGCCCGGGGCCGGGCGCGCCGCCGCCAGGGCGATGGCGAGGAAGAAGATGACGATCAGCACGGCCACGATCCGGCCCGTACGCACCAGGAACCGGGTCATCGGACCACCGCTGCCTCCGAGGTGCCCGACTGTCCCTTCAGGAGCTCCCCGACCCGGACGGAGTAGATGCTGGCCTGGTTCTCGCCGTCCACGAACACGTGGAGCCCGCCGGGATACAGCCGGTCCCGGTACGTCTCCCCGGCCGCGGTCAGGTTGAAATAGGGGGACGTGGCGGTGGGCTTGTCCGAGGCCTCGCCGATCCGGACCGGAGCGCCCCCGTCCACGGGAACGGCGTAGAGGGCGAGGGGGGCCCCGCCGCCGGTCTCCCGGCGATAGACGATCACCTCGCGGCCGTCCGCGGACCAGACCTGCGGCACCTGGAAGCCGTCGCTCACGTTCACCCGGTGCGCGCCCTCGGGGTCGTCGACCGGAGCCACCCAGATCTCGTAGGCCCCGGTCGGGGTCAGGGAGAGGTAGGCGACCTTCCGGGAGTCCGGGCTCCAGGCCGGCACCTGGTTCACGCCCTTGCCGGTGCTGATCTGGTGGGCCAGCCCCCCGGTGGCGGGGATGACCCAGATCTGGGTCTCACCCCCGGCGGCCCGGGAATAGGCCATGAGGCGTCCGTCGGGCGACCAGGCGGGGATGATGTCCGATCCCGGCGCCACGGTGATCCGGGTGACCTGTCCTCCCTCGCGGGGGGTGCGATAGAGGTCGATGTTGCCGGTGCCGTCGTCACCGACGAAGACGACCTGGGACGCGTCGGGGGACCAACACATGCCGGCCATGTTGAGGCTGACCCCGGGGAGGGCCAGCTCCCGGACGGTCTGTCCGTCCACCGAGGCCACCCCCAGCACCAGGGTTCCCTGGCCGGTCTCGCTCTTGGCCCGCTCCCGGGTGAAGGCCACCCACTTCCCGTCGTCGGAGATCACCGGCTCGTAGTCCCGGTCGGGCCCCTGGGTGATCTGATGCTGCTCCAGGGTGACCGGATCCCCGGCGAAGAGGTGGGAGGTGTGGGTCCGCCGGGTGAAGCCGATCCGATTTCCGTCCGGGGTCCAGGTGGGCGAGGTGTCCTCCTCCGGACCGGCGGTGACCTGGGTGGTGCGCCCGGACACCGAATCCAGGATCCAGAGGTCCATGTTGCCGGCCTGGTCCGAGGCGTAGGCGAGGTACCGGCCTTCGGGAGACCAGGCCGGAGTGATGTTGTAGGCCCGGGGGAGGGGCAGGGGGGTGTAGTCGCGGTTCTCGGGGGACCAGATGGCGAGCTCGGTGGACGAGGCCCCGAAGCTAGCCTGGCTGACCACGGTGACCTCGCCCTTCTTGGGTCCGAAGCAGCCCTGGATCTCCCAGGTCGGGGTGGGAGCCAGGACCTCGGGCTCACCCTTCGCGGAGGCGGCGCGAAGGGCCATGTCGTAGTTGTCCCCGTTGAAGCGCATGAACAGGAAGGTGGAGCCGTCGGGGGCCACGGTGTTGAAGTTGGCCAGCGGAGGCCGGGGGAAGCTCTTCACCACCTGGCCGTCGAGGCCCATCAGCTTCAGGGAACGGTCGGAGTCGAAATAGACGTAGAGCCGGCGGCCGTCGGCGCTCCAGGCCAGGGGCCGGAGGCCGGAGGAATCCGAACAGACCGGCTGGGCCGCGCCCCCCTCGGCGGGGAGCACGTTCACGCTGAAGCCGGAGGCGTCGTCCTTGGGTTTGGAAACGTAGGCGAGATAGCGTCCGTCGGGGGAGTAGACCGGGGCGGCGTTGACCCCGTCACCCTGGGTCAGGCGGATCTCCCGGCTGTCTGCCTCGACCGGGCTGCGCTTGGCGCACCCGGCGGGGAGAAGCGCCGAAAGAACCACCAGAAGACCCGCCGTCGCCAGGGCAAGTGGAGGGAGGGTGCGCGTGCTCTTGCGATGGAGTCTCTCGTACTTCGGGCTCATAGCGCTCTCCGTGCATCCTGAGTGCATCCCGCAGGAGGAGCGAGCCCCGCAAAAAGTGGACCCCCCTGGCCTCGGAGGATACCCCTCAGTCCATTTTCCTTTTCATCACACCGAGGCCAGGAGAGGTCGGGGATGCTTTCGGTGTTCCTCAGATCTGGTCCAGCATCCCGACGACGACACGTTTCCGTCCCGTCGTCGGTCTCTCTATTTGCAACCGGTGTGCCAAGTGCATTACCAACCAGCAAACCATTTGGAATCAACCGGTTACGCATGTCGGCCTCCCCCCGGCCCCGGCGGATCGCGGCCACCGATCGTCACTACTCATGACTTGGCTTCGCGGGCACAAGTCTAACCACTTACATGGCAAGCAAATACAACCACCGAAAACCCGGAAGCGTATGTCACACAACATGACGAACGTCATCCCAGCTGCCGGATCGGGTCAACCGGTGCTTGCGGAGCTTGTTGTGCAGGTTCGTCCGGGAAATCCCCAGGGCCTCGGCGGCCCGGGACACCACGCCCCCCTCCTGGCGCAGGGCCTCCAGGATCAGGCGCTTCTCGTAGGTCTGGACCGCGTCGCCCAGGGCTTCCACGGTCAGGTCCGCCGGGAGGGGATCCCTCCCCCGGCCGTCCCCGGCCCGGTGGATGGAGAGATCCTCGCTCTCCACCTGCTCGCCGCTTCGTTTGAGCAGGATGCCCCGCTCCACCACGTTGCGGAGCTCGCGCACGTTGCCGGGCCACGGATAGTCGAGCAGGATCCGCTCCGCCGCGGGCGAGAACCCGGCCACCCGGCGGTTGGTCTCCCGCCCGATCTCCTCCAGGAACCGGCGGGCCAGGGGCAGGATGTCCTCCCGGCGCTGGCGCAGCGGCGGCACGGTAAAGCTGATCACGTTCAGCCGGTAGAAGAGATCCTCGCGGAAGGCCCCCTTTCGCACCGCCTCCAGGGGATCGGCGTTGGTGGCCGCGATCACCCGCACGTTCACGGTGCGGTCCCGGTTCTCCCCCACCCGGCGCACCTTGTGCTGCTCGAGCACGGTGAGGAGCTTGACCTGCGACTCGGGCGGCAGCTCCGCCACCTCGTCGAGGAGGATGGTTCCCCCGTTGGCCTCCTCGAACAGCCCCTGGCGCTCACGGTCGGCGCCGGTGAAGGCGCCCCGGGCGTGACCGAAGAGCTCGCTCTCGACCAGCCCCGGGGCCACCGCCCCGCAGTTCACCTCCACGAAGGGGCCCCTGGCCCGGTTGCTCAGCCCGTGCAGGATGCGGGCGGTCAGGCTCTTCCCGGTGCCGCTCTCCCCCAGGAGCAGCACGGTGGCGTCGGTGACCGCCGCCGCCTCCACCTGGTGGGCCAGGCGGTTCATGTTCGGGCTGGGTCCCTGGATCCAGGAGATGTCCGGGCGGCCCCGCGGATCGGACTCCAGCTCCCGCACCCGCCGCCCGAGGCTCTGCGCCTCGGCCTGCAGCCGCCGCATGAGATCCGCGTTCCGGATGAACAGGCCGGCCTGGATGGCCAGGGTGGAAAGGAGCTTCTGGTCCCCGGCGGTGAAGAGGTCCCCGGCCGCGCGCTTGCCCAGGCAGATCACCCCCAGGGTCTCCGCCCCCACCGCCAGGGGCGCGGCCAGGAAGGCCTGGGGCAGGTCCCCGCTCGAGGCCTGGGCGGTGAGCCGGCCCCGGCGGTCGTCCGCATCCAGACGCAACACCAGGGCCCGGGGAAGATCGTCGACCAGGTAGGGCAGCCCGCCTTCCTCGGCCAGCGGATCGAGGAGGGACCGGTTCAGGAACTGCGACACCGCCCCCTTCATCTCCTGGGAGGCGGTGGTCTCCAGCCGGCCGGCCGGGCCCCGCCGGGCCACCCACCCCCCGTCGGCGCGGAAGATGGTGGCGGTTTCCCGGAGAAGGTACTCGTCCAGGTCCACCCCGCCGTCGGGACGGGCGAGCACCGCGGCCAGGCTGTGCATGAAGTCCAGCTCCTCGAAGGTACTGAGGAGCTTCTCGGTAAGGTTTTCCAGACGGCGTTCGAGATCCGCCGCATCACGGGATGTCACGTCGCTCACTCCACACGAGGGAGCCCGGAAGACTGGGGCAAATCCGACGGGCCAAGTACTTGCGGGGCCGACACGGATTATGACACAACTCTCACGATCCGTGACAAGTATCTTCGAGCAACCCCGGATTCGGGGGGGACCGGTCCCGGAAAGCGAGGCGGCACCCGGAAAGCCGGGCGGCCTAGCCGCCCGCGCCGGCCCGGCGAATGCGGTCCACCATGGCGGAGGGGTCGGGGGTCTTGAAGACCGCACTGCCCGCCACCAGGACCTCCACCCCGGCCGCCACCGCCCGGGGCGCGGTCTCCTCGTCGATTCCCCCGTCGATGTGGATGCGGTAGCCGTAGCCCCGCTCCCGCTTCAAGGCCGCCGCCCGCTCGGCCTTGGGCAGCACCTCGGGCATGAAGGACTGCCCGCCCCAGCCGGGGTGAACGCTCATGATGAGCACCACGTCGGCCAGCTCCAGGAACGGCTCCACGCGCTCGAAGGGGGTGTCGGGATCGAGGGTGATCCCGGCCCCGGCGCCCAGGCCCCGGATCCGACGCAGCATCCCCGCCGGATCGTCCACCACCTCCACGTGCACGATCACCGCGTCCGAGCCGGCCTCCACGAAGGCGTCCAGGTACTTGCCGGGATCGGTGATCATGAGGTGGGTGGACAGGTGGAGATCGGTGAGCTGGTCGATGGCCTTCACGATCATGGGTCCGAAGGTCAGGTTGGGCACGTAGTGGCCGTCCATGACGTCCAGGTGGAGCAGGTCGGCCCCTCCCCGCTCGACCGCGGCGATCTCCTCACCCAGGCGGCTGAAGTCCGCGGACAGAACCGAGGGGGCGACTTCGATGGAAGGGGCGGGCCGGGACATGGGACGTTCTCCTCGATCGCTCATCCGCCCACCAGGCGGATGGTGTCGCCGGTACGCACGGGCGAACCGGCGGGGGGATCGGTGGACAGGATCCGGCGTGGGCCGAAAGCTGACGGCCTCTCGTCGTCGACGGCCACGTCGAACCCGGCGAAGCGCAGCTTGTCCGCGGTGAGCCGCAGCTCCTGGCCCCGCAGGTCGGGCATCTCCCAGACCCGGGCCGGAGGACCGTCGCTGACCAGGAGGTTCACCCGCTCCCCGCTCACCGTGGCCGTGCTCGCGGGGGGATCGCTGGCCACCACGAAGTTCCGGGGCACGTTCCGGGACGGGATCCGCAGCACGTCGCCGAGCTGGTAGCCGTCCTGGCCCAGGCTCAGCCGGGCGAAGCGGAGGGTCTGGCCGGAGATGGCCGGCATCTGCTCCTCCCGCTTACCCAGGCTCACCACCAGGCCGATGTCGCGGTCGGGCTTGATGGGGGTGTCGCCCCGCGGGTCCTGCTCCATCACCACTCCCCGGGGCACGATGGGGTTCACCCGGCCGGTGGTGTCGCGCACCGAGAGCCCGGCGGAGGCGAGCAGGTTCTCGGCCTCGGCCAGGGAGCGCCCGGTGACGTCGGGGACCTCCACCTCCTCCCCGTGCCGCACGAAGCGCGGCATGACCAGGTAGTTGAAGACCAGGACCGCGGCCACCAGGGCCAGGAAGACGGGGAGCGCCCCGTGGATCAGGAAGCGGAGGACCCCGCGGGTCCAGCCGGGAAGGCGGGTGCTCTTGGGGGTGGGGGTGGAATCACTCAACCGTTCCGTGTCCTCCAGCCGGCCGCGGGCGCGATGCCCCGCCTAACCCGCCCGCTTCAACCGGGCGGCGAAGGCGCCGTCGGTGCCGTGGAGATGAGGGTAGAGGAGAAGGCACCCGTTCGTCACGACCTCGGAGGGAACGAACTCCGAGGCGTCCACGAGCGAGAACTCCGGGTTCCGCCCCAGGAACCCCCTCACCTGGTTCATCCCCTCCTCCGGCTCGGTGCTGCACACGCTGTAGACCAGGGTTCCGCCGGGCCGGACCAGGGCCGCCCCCGCTTCCAGCAGCTCCCGTTCCAGGGGAAGGAGGGCCCGGAGGGCGTCCTCGGTCTTCCGCCAGCGCGCGTCGGCGCGGCGGCCCAGGACCCCCAGCCCGCTGCAGGGAGCGTCGACCAGGACCCGGTCCGCCGGCCGGGCCAGGGCCAGGGTCCGGCCGTCGGCGCAGACCAGGCCCACGTTCTCCACCCCCAGGCGGTCCACGTTCTCCAGCACCCGGAGGAGCCGGTTCCACTGGACGTCGGCGGCGAGGAGGAAACCCCGGGACTCGCGCCCGGCCTGGATCTGGGTGGCCTTGCCCCCGGGGGCGGCGGCCAGGTCGACCACCGTCTCTCCCGGCTCGGCCGCGGCCAGCTCCCCGACCAGGGTCTCGCTCTCGTCCTGCACGAAGAACAGCCCCTCCTCGAACTCCGGCAGCCCGGCCAGGACCAGGTTCCCCTGCACCCGGAGCGAGAGCCGGCTATAGGGGCCGGCCTCCACCTCGATTCCCCGGGCCACCAGGCTCCGGCGCAGGGTCTCGCGGTCGGTGCGCAGCGGATTCACCCGGAGCCCCAGGGGGGTGGGGTTGTTGTCGGCGAAGAGCAGGGCCCGGGCCTGCTCGTCCCCCAGCCGCAGCAGCCAGCGGTCCACCAGCCACCGGGGGTGGGAGGAGGCCACGGCCAGGGCCTCGGCCCGGTCCTCGATGGCCGTTTCCGGATCGGGGATGGACCCCGCTTCCCGAAGCAGGTTCCGGAGCACCGCGTTCACCAGCCCCGCCGCCCCCGGGTTCGCGTAGCGCCGGGTCAGGGTCACGCTCTCGTCCACCGCGGCGTGGGGCGGGATGCGGTCCAGGAAGAGGATCTGGTAGGCCCCCAGCCGGAGGACGTTCAGGACCCAGGGGTTCACGGTGTCGAGGCCGGCCCGCACGAACCGGCCCAGGACCCAGTCCAGCCGGGCCCGCCAGCGCAGGGTGCCGTTCACCAGCTCGGTGGCCAGGGCGGCGTCGCGGGGGGCCAGGCTCTGCTGCCGGAGCTCCCGGGTCAGGAGCAGGTCGCCGAAGGCCTTGCGGGTGTCCACGTGGTAGAGGACGTTGAGCGCGATCTCGCGGGGCGACTTGGGCCGGGCCCCCCGGCGGAGCCGGGCGGCGCGGCCGTCCTTCTGGCGGGGGTTCATCGAGGCACCGCGACCCGCAGGCTCAGATCGGGCACGGTCGGGGGCGGGTCGAGGCGCCCGCCGGCGTCAAGGGCCCGCCCGCGGGCGAAGGCCGCTCCCTCCATGTCGTTCCTGCCCGGGGGACGCACGGTGAGGAGGTCCACCGCCCCCGTTCCCGCCGCCACCCGGAGGTGGCGATGCGCGGCCTCGAGCACGGAGTACGGCTCTCCCGCGGCCTCGGGGACGGGGCGCATGGCCCGGACCAGCACCGGTTCCCCCGCCACGAACACCCGCGCCCCGGGGGCGGGGGTAGTGCCCCGGAACTGGTTCATGACCTCGGCCGCGCTCCGGGAGAGATCCAGGTGGCCGTGCTCGCGCTCCAGGCGGGGCGCGTAGCTCGCTCCCTCGTCGGACTGGGGTACCGGGAGCAGGGCGCCCGATTCCAGCCCGGCCAGGCTCTCCAGGAGCAGGCTTCCCCCCTCCCGGGCCAGGCGCTCGAGCAGCTCTCCCGCGGTTTCGAAGGGGCGGATCTCCAGCACCCGCCGTTCCAGGATGGGACCGGTGTCGACCCCCTCGTCCATGAGCATGGTGGTGACTCCCGTGGTCCGGCGGCCGTGGATGAGGCTCCACTGGGCCGGAGCCACCCCCCGGTAGGCGGGGAGCAGCGAGGCGTGGACGTTGACCGAGCCCAGGGGGGCCAGGGTCAACAACGGCTTCCGGAGGATGGCGCCGAAGGCCGCGACCACGGTGACCGCCGCTCCGAGGCCCCGCAGCTCCTCCACGGTTTCGGCGGCGTTGACCTTGGCCGGCTGGAAGAGGGGGAGCCGGTGGCGCTCCGCCGCCTCCTTGACCGGAGGGGGGGCGACGCGCCGGCCGCGCCCGGTGGGCTTGTCGGGACGGGTGACCACTCCCACCAGCTCGTGGCCGCCGTCCACCAGCGCATCCAGGACCGCGGCCGCGAAGCCGGGAGTGCCCATGAGGAGAACCTTCATCGCTACTCCGCGGCGCTCTGGGTCTCGGCGGCCAGCTTCTTCAGCTTCTTGGCCAGGAGCCGCCGCCGGACCGGGCTCAACCGGTCGACGTAGAGCACGCCGTTCAGGTGGTCCACTTCGTGCTGGACCGCACGGGCCAGGAACCCCTCGCACTCGAAGGCCATTTCCTTCCCCTTGAGGTCCAGGGCCCGGACCTGGAGCCAGTCGTGCCGGGCCACCTCCTCCTGGAAGCCGGGGATGGAGAGACACCCCTCGTTCCCCTTCTGGGTTCCCCGGAACTCCAGGATCTGGGGGTTGATGAGGGTACCCACGAAGCTGCTCCCGTCTTCCAGGGGGACATCGAGGACGGCGATCCGCCGGCCCACTCCGACCTGGGGCCCGGCCAGGCCCACGCCCTCCTCCTCGTACATGACCTGGAACATGCGCTCGGCGAGTGCCTCCAGCTCCGGCCCGAAGTCGGTGATCTCTTCGGCGCGGCTGCGGAGCACCGGGTCTCCGTAGATCCTGAGCTTGAGTTCGTCGAGGTTCATGGAACCTAGACCTCCCGGGTCCTCTGGACCACGCTCTGGATCGAGGTCTTCAGGACCTCGACCCGGACCTGGTCCGCCACCTTCAGCACCACGACGTTGTCGTCCTTGATGCTGTGGATGGTGCCGAACATCCCGCCCGAGGTGAGCACCCGGTCCCCCTGCTTGAGCGAGGAGATCATCTGGGCCATCTCCTTCTGCCGCTTGGACTGGGGCCGGATGACCAGGAAGTAGAAGATGGCGAAGATGAGGATGAACGGGAGGAGGGTGAGGATCAGACTCCCGCCGCCACCCGAGCCCCCGTTCTGGGGGGGAGGGGCCATCAGGAAGATTGGGTTCATGGGTTACCTGCCTCTGACGCCTTTCGGTCGCGCGGACGCCCGGCCTATCCCGAGGTGGGCGGCTCGGCGGCGGTGCCGCTACGGTACGTATCCAGGAAATCGCGGGCCCACGGCTCGAAGCGGCCGTCCAGGATGGCCTGCCGCATCCGGCGCATGGTGCCCAGGTAAAAGTGCACGCTGTGCAGGGTGGCCAGCTCCTGAGCCAGGACCTCCCCGCTCTGGAACAAATGCCGGATGTAGGCCCGGGAGTAGTGCCGGCAAGTATAACAGGAACAGTCCGGATCGAGGGGGCGGGGGTCCCGGGCGTAGACCGCGTTCTTGACCACCAGCCGCCCCCCGGAGGTGAACACCGTGCCCTTGCGGGCGTTACGGGTGGGCATGACGCAGTCGAACATGTCCACCCCCCGGCGGACCCCGTCCACCAGGTCCTCGGGGGTGCCCACCCCCATCAGGTACCGGGGGCGGTCGGGGGGCATGTCCGGCATGCCCGCCTCCACCATGTCCCACATGGCCGACTTGGGCTCGCCCACCGAGAGCCCGCCGATGGCGTATCCGTCGAAGCCCAGTTCCCGGAGCCCGGCCAGGCACCGGGCCCGGAGGTCCGGGAACACCCCGCCCTGGACGATCCCGAACAGGGAGGGGTCGGCCCCCTCCACCGGGGGGAGGCGGTCGAAGGCGTTCCGGCTCCGGCGGGCCCAGTCCAGGGTGCGGTCCACCGCCTCCACCGCGTCGGCCCGCTCCGCCGGCCAGGTCAGGCACTGGTCCAGCACCATCACGATGTCCGAGCCCAGGGAGAGCTGGACCTCCATGGAAAGCTCGGGGGAGAACTGGTGGTAGGAGCCGTCGAGGTGGGACTGGAAGCGCACCCCCTCCGGTCCGATGCGGTTGAGATCGGCCAGGCTCCAGACCTGGAAGCCCCCGGAATCGGTGAGGATCAGCCGGTCCCAGCTCATGAAGCGGTGGAGGCCGCCCAGCTCCCGGATCAGCCCGTGCCCCGGGCGCAGGTACAGGTGGTAGGTGTTGCCGAGGATGATCTCCGCCCCCAGCTCCCGGAGGTCCGACTGGCGCAGGGTCTTGACCGAGGCCTGGGTTCCCACGGGCATGAACACCGGGGTATGCACCGTGCCCCGGCGGTTGGTGAACGCGCCCGCCCGGGCCGGGCCGTCGGTGGCCTGGAGGGTGAAGGTCAGCGGCATGGCGGGGTGCGGACTCCGGTTCCCGGGCTCAGAGGATCACCATGGCGTCGCCGTAGGAATAGAACCGGTAGCGCTGGTTGACCGCCTCGCGGTAGGCCCGGCGCACCAGTTCCAGGCCCCCGAAGGCGGTGACCAGCATGAGCAGGGTGGAGCGGGGCAGGTGGAAGTTGGTGACCAGGGCGTCCACCACGTGGAATTCGTAGGGGGGATAGATGAACTTCTCGGTCCAGCCGTCCCCGGGGCGCACCCCCCAGCGCGCGGTGGCGGGATCGTGGAGCTCGGCCGTCTCCAGGGTCCGGACCACGGTGGTCCCCACCGCCACCACCCGCCCCCCGGCCCGGCGCGCCTCCCCGATCTCCCTGGCCGCCGCGGGCTCGACCCGGAAGTACTCCCGCTCCATGCGGTGCTCCCGCGGATCCAGGGCGGTGACCGGGGTGAAGGTGCCCGCCCCCACGTGGAGGGTGATGCGGGTGGAGGGAATCCCCTGGGCCTCCAGGCGCTGGAGCAGGTCCCGGGTGAAGTGAAGCCCGGCGGTGGGGGCGGCCACCGCCCCCGGGCGCTCCGCGAACACGGTCTGGTAGCGCGTCCGGTCCTCGCGGGTGTCGGGACGCTGGATGTAGGGGGGAAGGGGAACGTGCCCCTCCTCCTCCAGGAAGCGGAGGATGGGAAGCCCCTCGGGGAACTCCACCAGCCGGGCCTTGTCGCTCAGCTCCTCGAGGACGGTTATGGCCACCCGGTCCTTTCCCACCCGGACCACGGAACCGGCCGGGAGCTTCCGGGCCGGGCGGGCCAGGGCCTGGAAGGTGGGACGCCCCTCCCGGCCCCGCACCGGGTTCAGGAGCAGGATCTCGACCTCGCCCGTCCCCCCCTCCCGGCGGCCCAGGAGCCGGGCGGGGATGACCCGGGTGTCGTTGAGGACCAGGCGGTCCCCGGCCCGGAGCACCGCGGCCAGCTCGGAGAAGTGGCGGTGCTCGACCGTATCCGAGGCTCGGTCCACCACCATGAGCCGGGAGGCGTCCCGTTCCGGGAGCGGCTCCTGGGCGATGAGCTCCTTGGGAAGGTCGTAGTCGAAATCGGAGATGTGCACGGGGCAGTCCGTCCGTCCGGGGGGGTGGAGCGCGGCGCCGGGATCCCTAGCGCCGGAAGAGGTTCAACAGGATGGTCAGGATCACGCTCAGGATCAGCATGGTAGCGAAGGGGAAGTACACGGTCCACCCCCTCCCCGAGAAGCGGAAGTCCCCGGGCAGCCGGCCGATCCAGGGGATCTTCCCGGCCAGGAGCAGCACCACCCCCGCCGCCACCAGCACCAGTCCCAGGCCGATGAGAAGGCGGCCCAGGGCGGGAAGGCCGTTCATGCGCCGGTGCCGGCCCCGCGGGGGCTCCGGGCCGGGCGGGCGGGGCCGGTCAAGGGCGCCTCAGCGGGCCTTGAAGAGGTTGCCCTGGGGGGGAACCGGGCCGCCGGGGCGGGCGATCCCCAGGTGGTTCCAGGCCCGGTCGGTGGCCACCCGGCCCCGGGGGGTGCGCTCCAGGAATCCCTGCTGGAGGAGGAACGGCTCGTACACGTCCTCCAGGGTCTCGGTCTCCTCCCCCACCGTCATGGCCAGGGTGCCCAGGCCCACCGGGCCGCCCCCGTACTTGACCACCAGGGCCTCCAGGTAGCGGCGGTCCATGGGATCGAGGCCCAGGGTATCCACCTCCAGGAGTTCCAGGGCCGCGCGCACCACCGCCTCGGTCACCGAGCCGTCGGCCCGGACCTGGGCGTAGTCGCGGATGCGGCGCAGGAGACGGTTGGCGATCCGGGGGGTGCCCCGGGCCCGCCGGGCCACCTCGGCCCGCCCCGCCGCATCGACCTCCACCCCCAGGATCCCCGCCGTCCGGGCCACGATCGCCTCCAGGTCCTCCGGGCGGTAGTAGTCGAGCCGGTGGATCATGCCGAAGCGGGCCCTGAGCGGCGAGGTGAGGAGCCCGGCCCGGGTGGTGGCCCCGATGAGGGTGAAGGGGGAGAGCGAGAGCCGCACCGACCGCGCGCCGGGACCGCGGTCGATCATGATGTCGAGGGTGTAGTCCTCCATGGCCGGGTAGAGGTACTCCTCGATGGTGGGGTGCAACCGGTGCACCTCGTCGATGAAGAGGATCCCGCGATCCCCCAGATTGGTCAGCAGCCCGGCCAGGTCTCCCGGACGCTCCAGCACCGGTCCCGAGGTGTAGACGATGGGCACCGCCATCTCCTGGGCCACGATGGAGGCCAGGGTGGTCTTGCCCAGCCCCGGGGGGCCGTAGAGGAGGAGGTGGTCCATGGCCTCCCCGCGGCCGCGGGCGGCCTCCAGGGCGATGCGGAGGTTCTCCCGCAGCGCCTCCTGGCCCACGAAGTCGTCCAGGCGCTGGGGGCGGAGGGAGCTGTCGAGGCCGGATTCCTCGTCGAGCAGGGTGGGATCGGTGATGCCGCGTGAGGTCATGGAATCCTCGGGGGGGACGGTCGGGTGAAGGCCGGTAGAAAGCTAGCACAGGGGCGGGGCCGGCTCAACGCCGGCGGGGGCTGGTACACTTGGAGACAGGGCGTGGACGACGGGGGAAAGGAACCGGAAAGGAACGGGATCGCAGTGAACGAGACACCGGGGCCGGGCCCCACCGGACGACCCACGGCGGAGGAGATCCGGGTGGAAGGGCTCAAGATCCGGCGCCTGCGCACGGTGGTGGACCTGGCCTCGAGCCTGCTCCGCCAGAGCGACATCCCCCTGACCGAGGCGGTGCGGCTGATCCAGGCCGTCCGCAAGCAGGCCCTGGCGCTCTTCCCGGGCCGGGAGCGCACCTTCGATCTCATCTACGCTCCCCGCTTCGCGCGCATCCTGAGGGAGAAGTACGGGATCGAGTACCCGGAGAACTGAGCCGGGGCCCGGCGGCGCGGACGGAGTCGCCGCCGGTCAGCCCTCCAGGCCCAGGCGGGCGCGCAGCTCCTTCGGATCGGCCGCGGTGACCAGGCCCTCGAAGGCGTCGAACTCCCCGGGACGGTGGGTGCCCCAGAGCACCGCGACCACCGCCACCCCCGCCCCCCGGCCGGCGCGCACGTCCAGGGGGCTGTCCCCCACGTAGACCGCGTCGGCGGCGGGGATCCCGGTCAGCTCCAGGATCCGGAGCACGCCGTCGGGAGCGGGCTTGGACTCCGGCACCTCCTCCCCGGTCACCGAGGCCTCGAAGAGCCCGGCCAGGCCCATCCCCTCCAGGATGCCCTCGGTGCTCGGCCGGCCCCGGCCGGTGAACAGCGCGGTGCGCCGCCCGGCGCCGCGGAGGTCGCGGATCAGCTCCACCATGCCCGGGAAGGGCCCCAGGCCGCGGAAGAGCCGCCGGTAGGCGGCGTAGAGCCGGGCCACCGCCTCCCCCGCCTCGGCCGGGCCCACCCACTCGGCGATGATGTCCTGGTCGGCGGGGCCCATCCGGGACAGGATCTCCTCCCGGGACGGGGTCCGGCCCAGGGACGGGGCCAGGGCCTCCTTGAAGGCGGCGAAGGTGGCGGCCATGGTGTCGACCACGGTGCCGTCGAGATCGAAGATCACCAGTCGGTGCGGGGAACGGTTCATGGTCGGAACAGGAGACCGGAATCGGCGGGCGTCGTCAAGCGGGGAGCGCGCGAGCCCGGGCCCCGGCCGCCGGAGCGGGGACGGGGGGCCGCGGGGGAGCGGGCCGCGGACCAAGGAAGTGCTTGGGGCGCCGGGGGTTGGCGTTGACAGCCCCCTCCCCGCTGCCTATAGTGCCGCCGAGATCGCCACCCACCGACCCCCTCGCCAAGGAGGTACCCCCGGTGAGTCAGAACGCACGCGGGCAGTGGGGCTCGCGCGTCGGGTTCATCCTCGCCGCCTCGGGATCGGCCATCGGACTCGGCAACATCGTCTTCTTCTCCGCCAACGCCTACAAGTTCGGCGGAGGCGCCTTCTACCTCCCCTATCTCATCGCCCTCTTCGTGATCGGGATCCCGGTCATGATCCTGGAGTTCGGGCTCGGCCACTTCACCCGGCGCGCCTTCCCCGAATCGCTGCACCGGATGGCGGGCCGGAAGGGCGAGTTCGTGGGTTGGTGGGCGCTCATGAACTCGTCCTTCATCACCCTCTACTACGTGACCATCCTGGCCTGGGTGGTGGGGATGTTCGTGGGGGCCTTCGGGGGCCTCTGGAAGGCCAACTTCCCCACCCCGGCCTTCACCGGCGAGTCGCTCCCCAATCCCTACGGCTACTTCTTCCACATGCTCAGCACCTGGAAGCCGCTCCTCTTCGTGGCCGTGGTGTGGATCCTGAACGGCTGGATCGTGCGCCGGGGAGCCACCACCATCGAGGCCGCGGTCAAGGTGTTCGTGCCCCTGATGTGGCTGTTCATGATCGTGCTCATCGTGCGCGGGGTGACCCTGAACGGCGGCATCCACGGGGTGTGGTTCCTGTTCACCCCCGACTTCGAGGTGATGAAGAACCCTGCGGTGTGGCAGGGGGCGTTCAGCCAGATCTTCTTCACCCTCACCCTCGGCTTCGGGGTGATGACCGCCTACGCGTCCTACCTGCCCAAGGACAGCGACCAGACCAACAACGCGCTCCTGACCTCGTTCATGAACTGCGGGTTCGAGTACATCGCCGGCCTGGCCGTGTTCTCCATCCTCTTCGCCTTCGCCATGGTGCCCCAGGCCAGCACCCTGGCCATGATGTTCTTCATCGTGCCCAAGGGCATCTCCCAGCTTCCCGGAGGCGACCCGGCGGTGATCGGGTTCGGGCTGCTGTTCTTCCTCCTCCTCCTCATGGCCGGCCTCTCCTCCTCGGTGTCGCTGGTGGAGGGCCTGGCCTGCTCCCTCATCGACAAGTTCCACGTCCCCCGCGGCCGGGCCATCGCCGTCATCTGCGTGCTGGGGGCGGTGGGAAGCTCGTTGTTCACCCTCCCCTACGTGGTCAACCCCGGACTCCAGAACGACGGCACCCTGGGGCTCACCCTCCTCGATCTCACCGACCACTGGGCGTTCAGCTACGGCCTCCTCATCGTGGGGCTCCTGGAGTGCCTGCTCCTGGGCTGGGTGGCGGGAATCGGGCGAATGCGGCGGGACGTGAACGCGCACTCGAGGGTGCCCCTGTTCCCGGCCTACGACTGGTTCATCCGCCTGGTGATCCCGGGGCTCATCCTCTTCGTGCTCGTCTACGCCATCGTGGGCGAGTTCCGGAACGGGCTCTACGGGACCGCCTTCGCTCCCAACTTCACCGAGGCCTGGAGCTGGATGGCCGGTTCCCCCTGGGTGGTGCTCTTCACCTGGCTGGCGGTCACGGTGGGACTGGCCGGCCTGTTCACCGCCCTGGGGGGATACGACACGAGCGAGAGCGGAGAGGAATCCGACAACCCGGGAGGTGGCCGATGAACCGGCCGGCATCCTTCCCCATCCCCATCGCGGCCCTGTCCGGGGCCGTGGTCCTCGCCCTCGTCCTGGCCGGAACGCCCGGGGCGGAGGCGGGAATCGAGGTCGCCCCGGCTCCCCCGGTCCAGGGGGAACGGCTCATGGTGACGGTGACCGGCGACGCCGGACCCCTGGCCGGGGCCACGGTGAAGGCGGTCTACCGCCCCGGGAGCGAGGTCTCCCACACCGAGGACCTGGGCGCCACCGGGCCCGACGGCACGGTGTCCTGGACCCCCGCCGATGCGGGGGTGGTAACCCTCTCGGCCGCCCTTCCGGCGATGGACGGGGCCGAGGCCGTCTCGCTCTCCCGGAACGTGGCCGTGCGCTTCCGGGGGGTCCCTCCCCTGGGGCTCATCATCATGCTCGGGGCGGGCATCATCCTCTACGGAGGGGTGGTGAGGGGCTTCATGCTCCTGGGCCCGGCCCCGGAGCCGCCGCACCTGCCTCCGGACACCTAGGCCGGCCCCGGCGGCCGGACCCGGGGGCGCCCAGGTCCCTCCCCTCCTCCCCGCCGAGCCCGGGGAGGTCCACGGTCAGCGGCGGGCCCGTGGCCTCATCGTCGTCGGGATCCCCGGGACTCCCCGGCGCGGCCCGGGGGTAGTCGCCGAGAGGGATGGGGGCGGCGAGCACGGTGTCGCCGCTCCGTTCCTCCCCGACCAGCACCGGCCACAGCCCCTCGTTCCGGCAGGCGCCGGCGGCCGCGGCCGCCTCCGGGGGCGGGTCGATGACCGAGTGGAAGCGACCATCCTCCACCCGCAGGACGATCTCGGTGGACAGGAGGGAATGCCTCCGGGCCTCGGCGCGGTTCCCCCCCCGCCACGGGGAGCGGTTGGTCACGGTCAGGGCCAGCCGGAAGAACCCGGCCCCGTCGCACACCGCTTCCATCCGGGCCTCGGCGATCAGGGTCTCCCAGCTCCGGCGCAGGAGCCCGACCCGGCCCCCGGCGCCGTCCCCGACGACCTGGTCCTTGGAGCCGGCGGGATAGGTGAAGTCCGCATCCCGCGGCCTGCGTTCCAGGTCCCCCAGGCCGGCGCCCGGGCGGTTCCACCGGCGTTCGGCGGCTTCGTCCCCGGTCAGGTAGACCCGTCCGCCGGTCTCCAGCCGGTCCACCGGACGCGCGGCCCCATCCGCGGGAGCCATCACCTGTCTCCGGACCAGGTGGAGGCAACGGAGCTCCGCGGTGACCCGGGAGGATTCCGTCCCCTCCACCGGAACCTCGCAGCGCAGCCGGGCCGCTTCCCCCTCCCCGGCCCCCGGGCGGAATCCGGGGGGATAGGCTCCGCCGAGGTTCCCCCGGCGGTCCTCTCCGGGCGGGGAACGGTGGTGGGGACGGAGCAACCGGCTCCGATAGAGGACGGCCCGGGCGATCGGTTCCACCGGATCCCCGCTCACGGCTCCACCCCTTCTCCCGCCCGCGCGAGGAGCGAACCCACCGCGTCCTCCCAGGTCGTCCAGCCCTCCCGGCTCCGGATCCGGCAGAGCCGCTCGTAGAGCTTCCGGTCCAGCCGCAGCCAGGCCTGTCCGGGGAAGAACCGGTCGACCGCCTCGCGCCAGAGCTCGACCGGCAGGTCGAAGCGGACCTCGTCGTCCCAGGGGAGCATGGCGGCCTGGAGCCCACCCTCGGATCCGGTGAAGAAGACGATGCCGCTGAAATAGAGGACGAGGGGGATGGCGCCGTCCCCCAGCCCCTGCAGCAGCTTGGCCCCGGCCACCTCGAAGTCGTAGGTGCAAGGCAGCCGGACGTCGACCGTGGTTTCGCCCCTGAACGGGGACACCATGATCACGCTCTGGGTCCAGACCACGGTCCGGACCGACTCCCCTTCGCCGTCGGCGCCGCCGAAGAGCTCGTGCAGGGGAAGCCGGGGGGACTCATCGTAGGCGGGGCGCCGGGCGTCGATCCGGACCTGGGTCCGGAGCATGATCGAGCGCAGACGCACCCGCTCCGGCGCGCTCACCTGCAGGCGGAGAAGGATGGCCGGGCTCGCGGCCTGGCGATCCACCCGCGCCGAGAGAACCGAGAATCCAAGTCCGGGGAACCCCGGCGGGGTCCCGGTGGCCGATCGGATCATGTCGACTCCTTGCCGGCCGCCCCGGGGCGGCCCGAGTACCCCCCACTGCGCGCGTACTCAGGCGGGGGAGATGCGGGGCATGTCCCCGGAGGACGGGTTCCCCGGCGCCGGATTCATGTCGCGGACTCCCGGATGGCCACCTTGACCCCGCCCGACCGCTTGCGGAGCACGGGCACCGGGACCAGGGGTCTTTCCCCGGCTTCCAGGCAGCGGCCTCCGCGCCGGGCGTCGTACCTTCTCCGGCAGGCCGGACATTCCAGCGTGGTCCCCCGGAGGCTCTCGGGGCCGAGGGGGAACCCGCAGGGGGGACACTCGCGCCGGAAGGCGTAGTAGGCGTCCCCCAGACGGAGCAGGAGAAGCCGGCATCCGGCCACTTCCCCCACCATCCCCGACCCCGGGGACAGTCCCTCCACCGAATCCACCGTCCTCCAGGAGGTCTTTCCTCCTCCGGCCCGGTGCCGGGCCGTCCCCCGGGTGGTGTTCGCCCTCCGGCCCGGGGGGCGGCTGCCCGGCCCCCGGCGACCGGGAGCCCCATCGCGATCCATACCTTCGGAAAGCCGGGAGACGCGGACTTCCCCGGCACCGGCGGAGGAATCCTGAAGGCTCATGGTCCCTCATTCCTTTCCCGGTAACCCGGCCCTCCCCGGCGCGAGGCCGTCCCGGTGGAGACCGGGTTCCCGAGGGCTCCGGATGGACCGGCGCGGCGGACCCGGTCGATGGGCCGGCGAGGCCGTGATGGCTTGTTGCGGACAATCGTTTCGATGAATCCCCGGGACCCGAACCTAAGCACGGCATCCGATCGGTTCGCCGATCCCGGGACGTCGGTTTCCCGATGATACGTTCCGCCCCGCCGGTGTCAATCAGGCGGCAATCGATTAACGAATTCCCCTAGGTCCGGAAACGTCCTTCTTCCTCGGCCTGGCTGCCGGGGGAGCGCGGGCTGCGCGTGCGGGTGGCGGGGGCCCGGGGTCCGGGGGCCCGAACCGATTCCCATGCCGGCAAGGTGAGGGCCCCGGGATCGCTCCCGGGGCCCTCGAGGTCGAACCGGCCGGAATCCCCCCGCGGGAGGGGACGCGCGCCGTCTACTGCATCAGCACCATCCGGCGGGTGGCCTTCTCGCCGGCGAGCTGGAGGCTGTAGAAGTAGACGCCGGGACGCACGGTGCGGCCCAGGTCGTCGCGCCCGTTCCACTGCACCACGTGCAGTCCGGCATCCACGTTCCCCGCGATCAGGGTCCGCACCTGCCGTCCGTTCACGTCGTAGATGGTGAGGGTGGCCGGCCCTCCCTTCTCCGCGGTGAACTCGATGGAGGTCCGAGGGCTGAAGGGATTGGGGTAGTTCTGGGCCAGGTGGATGGTCACCCGGGGCCTCGGGGGTTCGTTCCCCGGCACCCCGGTGGTGATGTCCTCGCAGTAGTCCCAGATCCCCACCGGGGGAATCTGCGGGTTGGCCACCGAGAAGTTGACGTCGTCGAGGCTCAGCATGCGATCCCCGAACCCGGCGCACTCGTAGGTGTCGTTGATCACGTACTTGTAATTGACGCTGAAGGCGGACGAGTCGGGGAAGATGACCGCCACCGTGAAGGTGTCGTCCCCGGCGGCCGCGTCCGGGGCCACCCCGTCGTCCAGCATCAGGGACTCGGAGGGGATGTTGAAGTTCAACGGGGCCACCCCGCCGTTCACCCCCACCGAGTTGATGGGCCCGCCGAACCAGTAGTCCGCGTCGACCCGGAAGATGACCTTGATGTCCTTGTCGGTCACCGTGCAGCGGTCGATCCCGCGGGCGGGAAGCTCCAGCGGCCCGTTGGCCCCGCCCACGGTATCGTAGGCGGCGTCGTTCAGGAACACGGTGCGGTTCCCCTGCCCCATGCACTCGTAGACGCTGTTGAAGGTGAACTTGTACTCCACGTTCTTGTAGGTCCCGGCGGGGAAGCGCACGTAGACCGCGTACAGACCGTCGCCGGCGGTGGCGTCCGGCCCCACCCCGTCGTCCTTCATGATGATGCCCGGGGTGGCGAAGTCGGTCAGCTCGGCGTTGTTCCCGGTCACGGCCACGGTGTCGGTGGCGCCGGGGCCGAAGGCGGTCGCATCCACCCGGAAGGCCACGTCGATGGGGTGGGTGGTGATCGAGGACGGTTCGTCGTCGTTCCAGTAGGCGTACAGGGTGTCCACCGCCCCGTTGTCGCTGGAGACCAGGTGCTGGCGGTTGGACCGCGGTTCGAACCCGGCGTGGTTGTTGTAGAACTTCCACTCCAGGCTGACCTCGGCCTTCCCGGTGCTGACGTTCTTGGGCACGCTCATGGGAACGGTGGTCACGTAGACGCTGTCCACGTCCGGATCCAGGAGCTGGGCGTTGTCGAGCGGGGTGAAGGTGAGCGGGTTCAGGCTCCCTTCCACCGAGAAGCTGTCCGGCGGCGAGCCGTTGGCCAGGAGGTAGACGCTCATGTTGCCCTGGAAGAGCAGCCGCTTCAGGAAGAAGGAGCGCACGTTGCCGGTCCCGTCGTTGACGATGGGGTTGCCGGCCAGGTCCTGGACGTTGGTCACGGTCACGTTGTAGAAGCTGGCCGAGGCGCTGATGGAGGCGGACAGGGTCAGGTGCACCTTGGTGGCGTCGGACCCGTCCACCACCGCCGAGGTCACGGAGGCGGCGGTGTTGCTGACCGCGTAGTTGGACGGGGTGGTGGCCCCGGCCCCCACCGGCTCGCTGAAGGTGACGTCGATCTTGTTGGTGGAGGTGATGAACTGCTTCTGGCCGCCGAGGGCGAACCCGGTGGCGGTGGCCGAGACCAGCGTGGGCGGGGTGGTGTCGGAGGCCCCCTGGACCACGTAGGTGTACATGCAGCTCATCTCCACCGCGGTGGATACGTCGAAGGTGGTCCCCGAGGGGGTGGAGGTCTGCACGTCGTCGCTGCAGCCGGCGTCCAGGGGGGGCTTGGTGGTGCCGTCCTGGGTCACCCAGAACTCGACGTGGATGGTGTCCCCCACGGCCAGGCCCAGGGTGGCCAGGGAGAGCTTGCCCTCCTCGAAGCCGGTGTCGTCCGCGATCCCGAGCTGGTCGGGGCCGCTGGTGGTGGCGTTCCAGGCGCTCCCGCTCCACTGGTAGAGCACCTCGTAGTTGTAGGAGTCCACCACGTCGTAGACCACCCAGTCCGGCTTCTTGACGATGTTGTTCCAGGCGATCTTGCGGGCGAAGGGGTCGGTGGCCCCGCCGGCGACGGTGTTGACGTCGATGGCGATGCCCAGGTTCACGGCCGGGGAGGCGAAGCAGGCCCGGTCGTAGTCGAACCCGAAATAGAGGAAGTTGGTGTCGTTGGTGAGATAGATGTTCCCGAGATCCATGGGGCTTTCGTCCCCCGGGGTCCCGGTGCACCAGTCCTTGGTCTCGGTGTCGCCGCCGTCGGCATCGATCAGGTTGGATGGATCGAAGTCGTTGGCGCCGTCCACGGTGATGGTCTGGGGAATGGCCGCCCACGCGGGCGACGCGGCCAGGACCAGGAGGACCAGGGCCGGCAGGAATTGAGACGGTCGTTTCATGACGGAACCTCCCGCGGGGAAGACGAGGGCAAGGAGGTGGGGCGGGGACCGGGAGCGGTGGCGGGCTCCGCTCGGTTCATTCGCTGACCTCCTCGACGTGAACGCAACGGTGATTAGCCAAGTGTCCGGAGGCGAGAGGGGCGGGAACCGCGCCGAGGTCCCGGAGCAGCCTCTCCGGGTCCCGTCCCGCTCCAGTTTGACCGGTCCAACAACCGGCCCGAGAGACGCGAGATCGTTGGAATTCTACCCAATTCCGGGGGCCCAGGTCAATGTCCGGACCCGGGGTGCGCATGTCGCAACTCGATGCACGACAATGCGTTGGGGCCTCGGGGCCCCACCCCGAAAGGAACGGGGCGGGCCGCCCGGCGACCCGCCCCGAAAAAACCGATCCGAGCGCGGAGCCGGGCCTCCGCCGGTGGCCTAGTACAGCGCCTTGATCGCGCCCCAGGTCTTCTCCTGGACCGGCACCGGAGCGTTCATGGTGGCCTGGATCCGGCCGGTGTTGGCGTCCAGGAGGAAGTACCACTCCTCGTTCGCGACGGTGGTGGTGATGGCCCAGGTGGAGGCGTTCACCGAGGGGCCGTCGGTCCCGAACTGCTGGGCCCAGCCCGCGTTCACCGCCACCTTCCACTGGTAGCTGCCGACGGCCGAGATCACGGCCTTCAGGGTGTAGATGCCGTCGCCGGCGGCGCCGTCGCCGTCCAGCCCGTCGTCGTGCAGGATGGTGCCGGCGGTCGGATCCCAGTCGGAGGCGGCCCCGATCTCGCTCTGGAGATCGCCGACCACGGTGTAGGTGCCGCCCGTGGTCTTGTCGGAATCGGGCCAGAAGCTGTCGGCGGCCCAGCCGTCACCGTAGGCGTTGGTGTCGAAGGTGAAGAGGACGTCCTGGTTGTCGGCGTCGGTGATGAACCAGCAGTTGCCGCTTCCCGGCCAGGCGCTGGCCCAGTCGGTGGTGGCCGCCTTCCACTCGTAGGCGCCGGCGAGGGCGATGTTGACCGTCACCGAGTAGATCCCGTCACCGGAGACGAGGTCGCCGCTGGTTCCGTCGTCCACCATCTGGGGGGCGTCCTGCGGGAGCGTCCAGCCCTGGTAGCTGCCGGGAGCGTAGTACGGCTGGGCGACGGCGGCTCCCGCGACCAGCAGGAGACAGAAAGCGAGCAGCAAGGGTAGTGAGATTCTCATGTTGCGATGCCTCCCCGAGGTAGTGCAGTGGAGACGGACCTCCCCCCCCGTGACCGACAGTGACGCGGAGTGGACCGGTCCAACCGATTGGAAGAACACTGTAATTATACCTGGATCGAGGGGAACGACCCAAGGGAATACGGCGAAACACGATGCGGGGTATCGTGATTGGGGCGGCCGGGGCGGCCGGGGAGGCCCGGGAGCCGCTCCGGCTCGGCTAGCCCTTCACTCCCCCCAGCGTTAACCCGCTGACCAGGAACCGGTTGAGGAGCAGGAAGAGGACCACCACCGGGATCGAGACCAGCACGCTCCCGGCCGCGTAGTTGGCCCACTCGGTCTGGAAGGTCCCGGCCAGGGCTTCCAGGCCCAGGGGGAGGGTGAACAGCTCCCGGCTCTGGAGCACCACCCGGGCCACGATGAACTCCGACCACGCGGCCATGAAGGAGAAGAGGGCGGTGATGGTCAGGGCGGGGAGCGACAGGGGGAGCACGATCCGGACGAAGGCCCCCAGGGGGGACAGGCCGTCGATGAGGGCCGCCTCCTCCAGGTCCCGGGGGATGGAATCGTAGTACCCCTTCATGGTCCACACGCAGAAGGGAAGGGCGGTGGTGACGTAGACGATCATGAGGCCGACGAGCGAGTTGAGAAGGTGGAGCTTCTGCAGGAGGAGATAGAGCGGGAGGAGCAGCATGGTGGCCGGGAACATCTGGGTGAGGAGGAACGAGGTCAATCCCACCCGGTGCCCGGGAAAGCGGTACCGGCTGAAGGCGTAGCCCGAGGTGGCGGCCAGGGCCACCCCGATCAGGGTCACGCTCAGGGAAACGATGAGGCTGTTCCGGAGCCAGAGCAGGAACGGCTTCTCGAACAGGATGTTCCGGTAGGAGTCGAGGCTGGCCCCCTCCGGGATCAGGGACAGCGAGGTGGAATAGAGCTGGTCCCCGGGACGGAGGGAGATCCCGATGATGAGCGCGATGGGATAGAGGGTGATCAGGGTGACCACGATCAGCACCGCGTGGGTCACCGCCCGCTTCCAGAGCGGGGTGCGCAGCGCGCCCATCAGTAGACCGACTCCGTGCCCCGGCTCAGGCGCATGTAGAAGACCACGAAGACCAGGAGGATGAGGAAGATCACGATGGAGAAGGCGGCGGCGTAGCCGTAGCGGTAGAGGGTGAAGGCCTCGTTGTAGACGTAGGTGACCAGGATGTGGCTCTTGTTGGCCGGCTTCCCGCCGTTGGTCACCAGCCAGATCACGTTGAGGTTGTTGAAGGTCCAGATGGTGCCGAGGATGATGGCCGGCACCAGCACCGGCTTCAGGAGGGGCACGGTGACGTGGCGGAGCCGCCGCCACCAGTTGGCTCCGTCGATGGCCGCTACCTCGTAGAGCTCGTGGGGGATGGACTGGAGCCCGCCGAGGGCGATCACCATCATGAACGGGAAGCCCAGCCACACGTTGGTGATGATGGCGGCGGAGAAGGCGGCGGTGGCGTTGCTGAGCCAGGGGATCTGGGGGAGCCCGAACTGCTGGAGCCACAGGTTGACCGCGCCGTATTCGAAGTTGAACATCCCCCGCCAGGTCAGGGCGGAGATGTACTGGGGGACCGCCCAGGGCAGGATGAGCAGGGCCCGGTACAGCCACTGGCCCCGGATGGGGTTGTTGAGCACGATGGCCAGGGCCACCCCGATGACCACGTGGCAGGTCACCCCCAC
Organism: Candidatus Eiseniibacteriota bacterium; assembly: GCA_963768615.1. GTDB lineage: Bacteria > Eisenbacteria > RBG-16-71-46 > JABDJR01 > JABDJR01 > CAVSKL01. The sequence continues at coordinate 353,833 of CAVYIE010000002.1, forward strand.
CACCGTCCAGATCACCGTCTTCAGGAACACGGTGTAGAGGATGCTGGACCGGAACAGCTCCACGAAGTTGCGGAGGCCGACGAACTCCGGATGCCGGTAGGTGTAGAGGTTCATGTTGGAGAACGCGATCCGGAAGTTGTAGAAGAACGGATACGCGACCACCAGCAGCATGACCAGGATGGAGGGCATGATGAGGGCGTAGGCCAGGGGCAGGTTGCGGCGGTTCACCGTCCGCCTCCGCCTCGGCCGCCGCCGGAGAAGAGCGCCACCGGACCGGCTCCTAGCGCTTCATGGCCGCGATCTTCTCGACCGCCGCCGCCTGCATGTCCCTGGCCGCCTGCTCCGGGGACTTGCTCCCGTTCATGACCGACTGCATGTTCGGGCGCATGGCGTCCCAGATCACCCGCATCTCCGGCACCACCGGCATCTGCCGCCCCACCTTCCACTCGGCCAGGGAGGCCTGGAGGATGGGGTCGTTCTTGATCTCCGGCTTCTCGTAGGCCGCCTCCACGCTGGGGAGGATGCCCAGCTCGGTGCCGAACCGGGCCGAGACCTCGGTGGAGGTGAGATAGGCGAGCAGGTCGCGGATGGCCCCCTCCCGGCCCTTGTCCAGGTTGACGCTGACCGAGTAGCCCTTGCTCCCGACCATGGGCGCGGCCCAGGGGCCGCCGGGGGTGGCGCGCGGGATCCTGGCCAGGGCGAAGGGAACCCCGGCCTTCTGGTAGTCGCGGAAGGACCAGGGGCCGTTGATGATCATGGCCGCCTGGCGGTTCTTGAACAGGGTGTCCATGAGCTGGTAGTCGCACTCCCGGGGCACGACCCGGTCCCGGTCCCGGAGGCTCCGGATGAAGGTCAGGGCCTTGACCGTGGCCGGGGTGTCCAGGGTGGGCCGATGGTTCGCGTCCATGACCCAGCCCCCGTAGGCGGTCATGAAGGGCACCAGCCAGAAAGGCTCGTTGAACTCGAAGGCCAGCCCGTAGACCTCGGTCTTCCCCTCCCCCCGGGTCGCCTTCTTCGCGATGTCCACCCACTGGTCGAAGGTCTCGGGGGGTTCCGACACCATCTCCGTGTTGTAGAGGAGGTTGAGGTGGTTCCCCACCTGGTCCGGAAGCGCCCACTTGTGGCCGTTCAGGGTGTCGATGGCGGCGGGAAGGAACCGGCTCCAGTCCTCGCCGGGAAGGAACTCGTCCAGGGGCTTGATGATCTCCAGCACCGAGAAGGGGCCCACCTGGTCCGAGGGCCCGTAGACCAGGTCCGGTCCCCCGCCGGCCAGGGCCGCGGTCTGGAACTGGCTCCGCAGGTTCTCGGTGTCGTAGTGGACCAGGCCCACCTTGATGCCGGGGTGGCCGGCCTCGTACTCCTGGAGCACCTGCTCCATGAGCGCCTTCTCCTGGGGATCGCGCTGCTCCCAGATCACGATTTCCATGGGGCCGCTCGCGGTCCCCCCGCCTCCCCCGCCGCAGCCGGCCAGGGCCCAGGCCCCGGCGGCAAGGAGCAGGAACGGCGCCGTGCGGATGCGTTCGAAGACCGACATGACCCCTCCTAGGACACCTTGAGGACCGAGTTCTTGCCCCCGTACCCGTCGTCGCTGGATTGGGGGTTGTCCGGGTCCGGCTTCCATTCGCTGCCGTTGACCACGAACTTGTACTGGTAGTCGCCGGGATCCAGGGACTTGACGATGCTCCACACCCCGTTTTCCCCCTTCTTGAGCGGATCGGCGGTGGTGGACCAGTCGTTGAAGCTCCCGGCCAGGGCCACGCTGGCCGCCTGGGGAGCGTCCAGGGTGAAGAGCCAGCCGCCGGCGGTCTTGACCGGGGCCTGGGCCTTGCTGGCGGCCGCGCCGCCGCCTCCGGGCGTGGCGGGAGCGGCCCCGCCGCCGGCGCTCTCCGCTCCCGGCGGCACGTAGGGACGGGTGCGGTCGCACCCCGCGGCCAGGAGCAGGATCAACGTGGACAGGGCCAGCGCCGACGCCAGCACGCGGCGCCGGACGCCCCGGGTCCGACGATTCGGATTCATGAGACGCTCCTTCCCCGGCCGGGGTCCCGGAGCCGGTCCGGTCCGGACCCCCCGGCCCCGGTTACTGCTCGGCCCCCGGCGCGGACGGCGGCGTGTAGGCCACGGCGGAGAAGGTCTGCCGCCGCTCGTCGAGGGTGATGATGAACTGGCCCGAACTAGTGACGCGTATGTGGATGGCATTGGAGCCCGTGATCGGTTTCACTGGATACGTGCCGGGAATCCCCAGAATTTCTGCTTCGTTTCCGCCATAGTCCGGCGGGGTGTCGAAGGTGTTGTCGGTCAAGAACTTGAAGTACTGCTCGCCGGCGGGGATGGCCAGGGTATCGGTCCACACGCAGGCCGGAGACTCGGTCATGTAGGGCGCCGCGGCCGGGTCCCACCCGCCCGGCTGGGGCGGGGTGAAGTCCCCGATGATCTGGATGGTGGTGAAGGCCGAGGTCCCCGGGGACAGGGTCACCGTGCCCACGTCCTTGGCCGTCCCCGTCACCGCCACGCTGGTCAGTTGCTCGGGCAGGAAGCAGTTGGCGCTCACCTTGAGATCGTAGGTCGCGCTCGGCACCGCCTGGAAGGTGAACTTGCGGGTGGTGGCGTCGCTGGTGGTGGTGGCGAGGGCGGTCTGGCTCCCGGACGGGTACAGCGCGACCGTGGCCTTGGGATAGGGACCGATGTTGAGGCCGGTGAAGTTCACCGTTCCGGTCACCGACCCGGTCGGTCCGCCCCCCAGCAGGGTGGTGGTGAAGGTGAGCTTCGACTCGTCGAGCACGAACACGTACTGGCCGGTGACCGCCACCGAGACCTTGATCGCGGTCCCGGTGCCCGACACGTCGGGGATGACCGGATAGCTTCCGGGCAGGGAGAAGGTCGCGCTCTCGTCCCCGCCGTAGTCGTGGTCGAAGGCCCCGTCGGTCACGAACTTGAAGTAGTAGGGGCCGCCGGCGGCGACCTGGACGGTGTCGGTCCACACGCATCCGGGGCCCTGGACCATCGGGGATCCGGCGGAGGGGTCGAAGCCGCCGGTGAAGTCGCCCACGATGGCGATGGACTGGTACTGGCTCTCGCAGCCCGCGGAAAGGGTCACCGTGCCCAGGTCCTTCTCGGTCCCGTTGTCGTACTGGACCCCGGCCAGGGTGGTGTCCAGATACCCGGGGGCGGAGAAGGCGACGTTGTAGGTGCCGGTGTCCAGGCCGGTGAAGACGTAGGCGCTGTCGGTGTCCACCGACTGGAGAACGGCGGCGCTGCCCGCCCGCCGCACCTCCACCGTGGCCTCGGGTTTCGGATCGGGATCGCCGGCGAAGGCCACCGTCCCGTAGAGCTTGCCGGAGGCCACCTCCATGGTCACCGTGCCCAGGTCGTGGGTGCGGTTGGCCAGGACCTCCACCCCGGGGAGCTGCTTGGCCAGGAACCCGTCGACCTGGATGTTCACGTCGTAGCTGCCCACGGGCAGGTCGGGGATCACGAAGGCTCCGGTGCGGGGATCCGACTCGATGACCAGGGGCTCCTGGGTGATCCGGTAGGTGGCCGGGCTCACCGCCTCGTTGAGGATGATGTTCCAGACCCCGGTGTTGGGGATGGTCACCGAGAGGTTGCCGTCGGGCCCGTTGGCCGGGTTGTCCAGGGTCCCCTCCAGGGGATCGGCGCCGGTGTTGGCCGAGGTCTTGCCGTAGTCGCCGGGGTTGTCGTAGGCGATGGTGGTGGGGCTGTTCCCGGTCACGAACTTCAGCTCCACCTGCCCCTTGGGCAGGGTGTCGGCGAAGATCCAGTAGCAGGGGGCGATCTCGTCCATCAGGTACTGGGACACGTTGGCGATGTCGAAGTCGTTGAAGGTGCCGAGGACGGCGATGGCCCCGTACTGGCTCACGCAATCCACGCTCTGCAGGGCCAGGATCCTGGCCTGGGGAAGGGGGGGATTCGGCTGGCCCTCGAAGGTGAGGACCCCGGCGATGCTCCCCCGCCCGCCGGGAGCGGTGAGAAGGGTGGTGTTCGGGTTGTCGTCGCAGGCGCTGAACCAGGCGGCGACCGCCCCCAGGACGAGCAGCAGCACCGCGGCCGAGGCCGCCCGCCCCCTGGTTCCGGCCCGATGTCCGCTTCGCATGTCGAAGCTCATGCCGTATCCCTTTCCCGGCGCCGCCGGAGACCGGCGCTCACCGCGGCCCGGACCCCCGGACCCCTGTCCGCCGCGCGGCGCCCTAGTCCACGATCAGGAGCGAGTTGAAGCCCCCGTATCCGTCGTCGACCCGCTGGGGGTTGTTCGGATCTTCCTTCCAGTTCTGCTCGTCGATGACGAACTTGTACTGGTAGCGGCCGGGAGGCAGGCACTCCTCCCGTTCCCAGATCCCGTCCCCGTTCTTGTCCTCCATCCGTCCCACCAGGTAGGTCCCGGTCTGGGCCTGTCCACCCAGCCAATTGTTCTCCGGCCAGTTGCCCGCCAGCTGAACCACCCGGGCCGAGGGGGCCTGGAACCGGAAGAGGACGCAGCCGTCGGCCTCCCGGGTGGGAGGAGGCAGCCGTTTCTTGATGAAGTTCAGACCGCAGCCGGTGAGCCCGGTCGCCACCACGATGACCAGGCTCGCGGCGAGAAGTCTGCGCATGGTCGGATCACCTCTCGATCAGAAGGTCAGGATCGCCTCGAGCTGGACGACCCGTTCGTCTTCCAGGGCCTGCTCGGCGCTCCTGATGGTATTGGTCATGTTGAGGAACTGGGTCTTGGCCGCGTCGCCGTTGGCCCCCCGATCGAAAAGGAACACGTCCCGCCCGATATGAGCGTACTCGTTGGTGGGAGTGTCGATCACCCACGGATCCACGCCCCAGGAGAGGCCCACCTGGAGGTCGGGCGTGAAGCGGTACTTCAGCTCCACGAAGTGGGAGGTGTAGGTGTCCCGCAGGTTCAGGACCGGATCGTCGTAACGGGCGATCCGGGAGTCCGTGTTGAGGCCCAGCCGCCGGGTCAGGTCCACGTGGAGGACGATGTCGTTCCCCCAGTACTTGGGCTTCCGGCCCAGCTCGGTGGAATTGAGCACCCCGCGGTACCCCACCGAGGCGTTCCGGGGCCGGTAGAACGTCCACCGGAACTCGGGCTTCCAGGACACGACGTTCCGGCCCCCGAGCATGACCAGCCGGTCCACGGTGACCTGGTGCTCGCCCTGCTCCAGCCAGAAGTTGGTGTTGTCGAACCAGAACTGGTCGGTCCAGCGGGAGCGGTCGCCGTAGGTGAAATCCCAGATGTCGAGGGAGAGCCCCGCCTCCCAGGGCCACTCCATCCACTCCCTCCCGTCGAACCGGAGGCCGGCCGAGTAGCGGGTCATGCGGTTGTACCGGCTGCGGCCGGGGCCGGTACGGTCCACCAGGTCGGCGTCCTGGAAGTTGACCGAGCCCGTCCAGTGCCAGCCCCGGTAGGCGAAGTACTCGCCGCCGACCTTGAACCGCCGGCTGGTGTTCAGCCGGACCGCCTCGGGGACGGCCGACCCGATCACCGTTTCCCCGGACACGGTGGTGTCGGCGAGGTTGACGTTGCCCTGCCGCCGGTCTCCGTCCCCGGTGCTGATCCAGTTCTCCCCGACCAGGAACTCGCCGTAGAGATCGATCCCCTGGGGCTCGCTCCGGTAGTGCAGATCGCCCCCCCCGGCCTGCCAGCTCTCCACCGACCCCGGGTAGGTCCGGAAGGTCACCGTCGCCGTGCCGTCCGACTCGGTCAGGGTCTGGATCTCGGCCAGGGCTCCGGGGTTGAAGCCCCGGTCCAGGCGGTAGGAGAGCCCCCCGGACAGGTTCCCGGCCACCGGCCCGGTGACCCTGAGCCCCAGCACGTTCTTGTTGTTGTCGGAGCGATTGACGGAGTAGGCGCTGGAGCCGGGGCCCCAGACCTTGGAGTCCGCGGAAAGGGAGTCCACCAGGCTGTTGAAGACCGGCTCCAGGCCCGGGCTGTCCGTGCCCCCGGAATTGAAGTTGTCGGAGTAGAGGAACTGCGCCTGGTAGTTCCCGAACTGCCGCCAGGCGGTCACCCCCTGCTGGTGGTAGCCCCAGGAGTGGTGGTAGATCCCCACGTCGCCGATCAGGTGCAGGGGGTCGTTCCAGGTTCCCACCGAATCGTTGTCGAAGACGACCAGGTTGATGTCCTCGTTCTGGAGGAACATGCTGCCCCGGTCGAAGTTGAGAGCGGTCTCCCAGAGCTGCACGTTCTGGTTCTCGTTGTTGATGTTGGTGAGCACGTGGGCGCTCAGGTCCTCGTTGACCCGGATCTGGAAATCGAGATCGATGTCGAAGTTCGGGCGCCGGAGGCTCCACTCCGGGTTGGCGCCTCGGGTGCGCTGGTCCTTCATGAGCACGATGTAGCGCGAGTCCACGTAGACCTTGGGCGAGAGCTCGGTGTTGGAGGTGGCCTTCATCTCCACCAGCTTGCCGTCCTGTCCCACCTGGATCATCGAGTTCCCGAAGTCCCCGCCGGTCACCGGGTTGCCGGGGTCGGCGATCCACTGCCCGTCGACCACGAACTTGTACTGGTGCTCGCCGGGGCCGAGCTGGACGGTGGTGCTCCACACGCCGTCGTCGTCCTTCCGCATGGGGTTGGCGGTGTTGCTCCAGGCGTTGAAGTCGCCGGCCAGGGCCACCTGTCCCGCGTAGGGATCCTTGTAGGAGAACCGGATCCCCTGGGCGGTGGACTGGACGTCGGCCCGGACCGGGGCCGCCCCCGCGGCCAGGAAGAGCAGGGCCAGGGCGGCCAGGAAGGCGTTCCCGGCGGAGGGGCGGTACGCGGGCCTCGTCTTCGGGCGCGTGTTGATCGATGGCATCAGAAGGTCCCCTTCACGAGCAATCGGACCAGGTCCTTGTTGTCCGCGCTTCCCTCCAGGTTCCCCTCGAAGACCGGATTGCTCCCGCCGCCGATCCAGAAGGGACCGTAGGAGAGGAAGACCTCCAGATTGGGACGGGGCCGGTACTGGAGCTCCGAGAACAACCCCTTCCGCACCCGGGCGGGGTCGTTGCCGAAGGTGAAGCGGTTGTAGATCTTGACCGTCTCGCTGACGTTGACCGAGGTCTCGAAGGAGGCCAGTTCCTTCTGGAACAGCGTCCCCAGGTCGCGGATGCGGAACTGCAGCCGGAGCCAGGCCAGACGGTTCTCCACCTGCATCTCGGCGAAGACGTCGTCGTTGTCGGTGACCTGCTTCAGGGTCAGCCGGCCGTCGCTCATCCAGTCCCGGGTGGTCCGCTTCCGGTAGAAGAACTTGCCGGTGAAGCCGTTCACGAACTCGACGTAGGCCTCGGAGTAGAGCTCGGTGACGTGGCGGTTCTGGTTCACCCGCTTGGTGTAGGAGAGATAGTTGTTGGTGAGGGTGATGGCCCGGCCGGGAACCAGGTACCAGGTGTTGATGTAGTAGCCGGCCTCGTCGTTGTTGCCGTCCCCGAGCTGGTTGCGGTACTGGGGTCCCAGGTACCAGAAGCTGGGGGCCACGTTCAGGTAGCCGATCCGGTAGTTCCCCAGCCGCAGGGAGCGGATCTCGGCCTTCAGCACCGAGTTCTCGGGGAGGCCGGTGGACGGGTTCCCCAGCCGGAGCCGGGACAGCTCCAGGTCGTAATGGGCGACGGGGATGCCGGCGCTGTCCTGCTGGCTCTCGGCGTACTCCAGGGAGAAGTCGATGTTGTGCCAGGTGTAGCGGGTGTCCACCCCCAGAACCCGGGTGTCGATCTTCTCCGCACCGGCGCGCCGGGTGTTCTTGCGGTTCCAGGTGAGCCCGGTCCGGAGCGCGCCCCCCAGGAACTCCTTGCGAAAGCGGGCGATGTAGGCGTCGTCGGTGGGCACCGGCTGGTCCGGCTGGGACCCGCTCCCCGGATTGCTCTGGGAGGAGAAATCGCTGGCGATGAGGCTCAGGTTGGTCCGCGCCGGCGCCCAGAGATCCAGCCGCACCCCCTGGGCGTTCCCCCCGTCGTTGGCCGGCCCCCCCTGCACCACCTGGATCAGGTGGTTGTCCACCCAGAACCGGTCCTGGCGGCTGAACAGGTACGAGTCCACCCCGAATCCACCCTGCAGCTCCCGGCGGAAGCGGAGGTGGGACTCCCGGTACTGGAACCGGGGCCTCGGGCTGTTGTTGCTGCCGGTGTTCCAGTCCGACTCGAACTTGACGAAGGCCTCCACCCCGTTGACCGGCTGGCTGAAGAGCCGGAAGGAGACCAGGTTCGAGGTGTCGTCGCTGTTGCTGTCGAAGTCCCAGGCGTAGCGCCGGTCCTGCTTCCGGACGTCGACCAGGAAGTTGTACTCGCCCTCGAGCCGGGTGAAGGCCCAGGCCGGGGCCGCGGCCAGCGCCGCGAGCACGCACAGCACCGCCGCCGTCCCCCGGCGCGCCGCCCGGCCGGTCATCGTCCCGCCCCCTTCCCGGTCAGGAACACGTGGAAGGAGCCCCGGTAGGTGTTCCCGAGCTGCTTGTCGGTCAGGAAGGCCGCATCCACCTCCCAGGAGGCGCTCTTGACCCCGATCCCGCCGGAGAACTCCTCGTCGAAGATCCCCGCCCGGACCGCGAACACGTCGTAGAACCAGATCTCCCCGGAGTAGTTGTAGGTGACCCGGGCTCCGACGTCGGAGCGAGCGAAGAAGATCCGGGACTCGGGGCGCCACTGGTAGGCGGCCGAGAGCTCGAGGCCCCCGGGCATGCTGGAGCCTCCGCCGCCGTTCACGAAGTCGTACTCGGGCTTACCGAGGTGCCGGAGCACGGCGGCGAAGCTGGCCCGGCTCCCTTCCTGCCACAGGACCCCCAGGTCCCCGGTGAGCTTGCTCTTGGAGCCGTAGTCGGGGCCGGACGCGCCCCCGAAGTCGTCGTGGCTGGCCCCGGGATCGTAGGAGACGACGCCCGCCTCCAGGGTTCCGCCCAGGTGGACCACCCGGGAGTCGTCCTTGTAGACCCAGCGCCCGTAGGAGAAGGCGATCAGGTTCTCGGAAACCACCCCGGCGAGACCCATCCGGTGCCAGGTCACCGCCGCCCCACCCCCGGCCACGGGAAGCCCGGCCACCACCGAACCGGCGTCCAGATCCTGAACCACGAAGGGCTTGGAGTAGGTGAAGAGGCCCTCGGGACGGTCCAGGAGCGACAGGCCGGCCGGGTTCCAGTAGGCCGCGGACACGTCCCGCGCCCCCGCCCCATAGGCCCCGGCCAGGGCCAGGCCCCGCGCCCCCACCTCGATCCGCTCGAAATAGGCCTGGGCCGGCGTCGCGGCCAGGACCGCCACCAGGGCCAGGAGCCCCGCCGTCCGTCTCATGCCGCGGCCCTCCCCGGCTCCGGCGGTGCCGGTCCCCGATTGGTTCCCATGCCCCTCCCCGGCCGCCTCATCGCACCACCGACAGGGCCCTGCGGATCTCGTCCTGGCCCGGCTCCAGCACCAGCCGGAGGACGTAGATCCCGCCCGGAAGCTCGGCTCCGTGGTCGTTGCGGCCGTCGATCACGTTGACCGCAGGGGGATCGGGGCTGTCCAGGTCGGACAGGTAGAAGGACCGGTCCCGGTAGATGGTGCGCACCCGGCGGCCGTACATGTCGTAGAGCTCGGCGGTGAAGCTGAGCTGCCGGGCCGCCCGCAGCCGTTCGTCGGTGATGTCGGGCTTCACGTGATAGCTGAACCGGGCCATGGTCCCCTCCTCGGGGGAGATCACCCGCGGCGAGACCTTCAGGTCGGACAGCTCCAGGGCCACCCCCCGGACCGGCGGGGGATAGAAGAAGAAGGCGTTGGCGATCCGATCGTATTCCTCCCGGGTCATCCCGGGGGTGGTGGGATGCCGGACCGGCACCCCGAAATCGGGGACCCCGTCCGCGCCCGGGTTGCCCTGGGCGTCCAGGCTGTCCACCACCACCTTGATGTAGTTGTCCAGCACCACCGGAACCGCCGAATCCACCTGGTGGCCGCTCAGGTTGTCGGGAGCGGAGTCGGGGCCGCCGCCCCCGTCGGCCCCGGTGGTGATCCAGGCCACCAGCTTGATGGTGTCCGCCCCCGCGGGCAGGTTGTAGACGGTGTCGCCGTAGGCCGGGTTGAAGGCCCGCTCCCCCTGGCCCAGGAAGAGCACGTCCCAGGGGATGGCCGCCTCCATGGCCCGGCCGGCGAGGTCCCGGCTGAAGGTGGCCACGGTCGGGAAGCTTCCCACCGGCACCTGGGCGTCGTTGCTGGGTCCGGTATAGGTCCAGAGCTGGGGGGTGGAGTTGCCGTCCCAGGTGGCCAGGAAGGCCTCGGGGTTGATCCCGTTGTCAAAGGAGACCGCCCGCCGCCAGCCCCCCACGATGGAGGACATGTCGGTCCAGCCCGGGTTCTGGCCGTCCGGGGAGGGCAGGGTGTCGAAGAAGATCATCATGTTGTTGTCGAAGATGTAGCCCTCGACGGCGACGTAGAGGTAGTTGGCGTCCCAGGTCAGCCGGATGTTGTTGATGTCGTTGAAGCGGCCCCACTGGGAGTCGATGGAGCTCTCCTCCGGAAAGCCCTCCGGGGTGAGCTGGAAGAGGGTCTCGTCGTCCTGGTACTCGTTGGCGAAGCCGTCGATGACCATCCGGCCGGAGAGATCCAGGCCGGTGTCGGCCCGGACGGGCCGGGGAGCGACGGCGAGAAGCAGGACGGCGAGGACGAGAAGCGGGGCCGCCAGGGAAGGGACGGTGCCCATCGTCCGGGGACGCATCCAGGGGTTGTGAGCGTCGGCGTTCAAGATGTCACGGCACCCTTCGGCTGAAGATCGGGGGTCGGAGCGGAGGCTTGAACGGGCGAGTTGGACCGCTCCAAAAGCTAGTCCAGAGATTTCCCGCTGTCAACCCTATGGATTGTCCCGGTGAAGGTTAGCCGACCGGCGGACTCCGGAGACGGCCGGGGTGGAGAGGCCGGTGGATGGCGGAATCCGGGAGCGCCGGGAGCATTCCGGAACGCTTCGGAACGCACCCTCGGGCCCGGAAGCCCGCCCCGGCCGCGCCCCCGCACCCCGAGGCCCCGACGCGGTCAGTCCAGGGGCTTGGGACGGCCGGGAGGCGGCCCGGAGGACTCCCGGACGACCAGGCGAGTGGGCACCGTCTGCACCGAGGGACGGAGGCGCTTCCGCTTCAATCCCTCCAGCAGCGCCCGGGTGGCCATGTGGCCGATGTCGTAGATGGGCTGGGACACCGTGGTCAGCCGCGGACGGACGTAGGTGGTGAGCTTGATGTCGTCGGCGCCGGTCACGGTGAGATCGTGGGGAACGGTGAGCCCCAGCTCCTCCTGGGCCACCCGCAGGGCCCCGATGGCCATGGTGTCGTTGGCGGCGGCCAGCGCGGTGGGGCGGGGGGAGCGGGAGAGGAGCGCCCGGGCGGCCTCGGCCCCGCTTTCCTCCGAGTAGTTTCCCCACAGGCGGAGGTTCCCGTCGATGGGGATCCCGGCCTCGGCCAGCCCCTCCAGGAAGCCGGCGCTGCGGTCCTCCCCCACCGTGGTGTTCTCCAGGCCGCCGATGAAGCCGATACGGCGATGCCCGAGCCCGGCCAGGTGCAGCGCCATCTCGCGGGCGCCGGTCCGGTTGTCGGCCACCACCGAGGGGGCCCCGTCCAGGCGCGAGTTGACCAGGACCACCGGGACCGCGGCCTCGACCAGCTCGCGCACGAAGGCGTCCTCGGTGAGGGTGCCGAGCAGCAGCATGCCGTCGGCGCCGCCCTCGCGGAAGAGCTTCAGGTGGAGGCGGTTCTCCAGGAAACGCTCGTCCACGATCTCGATGAGGAGCCGGTGCCCGGATTCGGCCAGGGCGCTGGAGATGCCGCTGATGGCCTCGGCGAAGTAGAAGTCGGCGAAGACGTGGGAGTCGGTCTTGGGCAGGAGCACCGCCACCGCGTCGGCGCGGCGGCGGGCCAGGCCGCGGGCCAGGGAGTTCGGTTCGTAGCCCGCCTCCGCGATGACCTTGTTCACCCGGGCCTTGGTCCCGGGCGAGATCCGGGGGTCGTCGTTGATGACCAGGGAAACGGTGGATCGGGACACGCCGGCCAGCCGGGCGATATCCCGGATGGTGGGCTTCCCCGCCGGTTTTTGCTCCACGACCATCCTCACAGGCTCCGGGAAGGGTGGGTTGAACCGGTCCAATTATACCCAAGTGGGCCGGATCGGGGACCTCAATCGGTGCCGGGGGGGGCGGGCGCGCCGGGGGGGGCGGATGCCCCGGAGGGTCCCGAGGGGGCCTCGGGCGGCGGCCCCGGAGCCCGGAGACGGAACAGGCCGTAGGCGGCCGCGATGCCCAGGACCGCGGCCACCGCCAGCACCACGGGGGGGATCCGGGCCCCCTCCCCCAGCCAGGGGAGCCGTTCCAGGACGGCGGAGTTGGTGGCGAGGACGGCCAGGGTGTTGTTGGCGGCGTGGAGGAGGATGGCCGGCCAAAGGCTCCCGGTGATCCAGGCCGTCCAGCCCAGGACCGCGCCCAGGGCCATGGTGGGGAAGAGACGGTAGAGGTCGAAGTGGAAGGCGCCGAAGAGGACCGCCGTCCACAGGATGGCCCGGCCCGGGGTGAGCCGGCGCAACAGGCCCCGGAGCACGAACCCCCGGAAGAGGATCTCCTCGCAGATTCCGGGGATCACCGCGAAGACGATGACGGCCACCAGGAGCCCTCCCCCGCTCTGGGCCTGGAAGAGCTTCTCCATCAGCTCGCGGTAGGACGCGGGGACCTCCAGGAAGAGCCCCTGGGCCATGCCGACCAGGGCCGCGATCATGGTGGCGGCGGGAGCGGCGACCAGGGCCAGGAGCAACGCCGCGGGTCGCGGGGGCCGGCCGAGGCGCAGGGTCCGGACCACGGGGATCCCGGAGAAACGGAGCGCCAGCAGGGGGATCCCGGCGATGACCAGGATCTGGGTGGCCACCAGCCCCGACTTCACGTCCCGGAGCTGCAGGGGCGTCCCCAGGTAGAAGAAGCCCAGGAGCACGAGGAGGAACACCGGGGCCACCAGGCCCGGCCCCAGGGGTTCGCTCCGGCGGCCCGCTTCCCTCCGGAACAGATTGCCCCACCGGAACTTCGGCGCCCCCTCGACCCCGCCCAGCATCCCCTCGCCCCCGAACAGGGTGACGGTGCGAAGGAGGAGGAGGAGGGCCAGGGCGGTCATGGTGGCCAGGGTGAGCACGATGTAGGACCAGACGATGTTGCCCAGGAAGAGCTCCCGGGACAGCAGCACCACGTTGGCCACCGGGACCAGGGCCAGGGTGGTGTTGATCTCGATCCCGGGCAGGAAGGCCAGGTAGGCCGGGGCCATGCAGGCGATGACCAGCGGGGAGAGGTAGTTCTGGGCCTCCTTGAAGGAGCGGGCGAAGGAGGCGACCAGCATGGCCAGGGCGCTGAAGAAGAGCGCCATGGGAATCATGATGACGAAGATGAGCAGGAAGGCCCGCCAGTCGACCAGGGAGGCGATCCCCGACGCCATGCTCCCGCCCAGGTTGGCGCTCCCGATGAGGAAGAACAGGGTGAAGGCCAGGGAGGCGAGGTTGGCCAGGGTGGTGACCACCGAGGCCAGGAACACGGTCAGGAACTTGCCCAGGACCAGATTGAACCGCCCCGCGGGAACCACGAGGAGGGTCTCCAGGGTCCCCCGCTCCCGCTCCCCCGCGGTGACGTCGATGGCGGGGTAGAAGGCCCCGGTCATCATCATCACCACCAGGAAGAAGGGCAGGATCCGCCCCAGGAGCGAACCTCCCATCTTGCGGGCCCCGGCCACGTTGTCGATCTCCACGGTGAAGGGGCGGGCGAAGGCGCCGGGCAGATCCCGGCTCCGGAGCCGCCCGTCCACCAGGCCGCTGCGCCAGCGATCCAGGAACGACTCCACCCGGTCCCGCATCTCCCCGCCCCGGTCCCGGGAGAGGTCCACGAGCACGGTGATCTCGGCGGGCCGGAGCTCGTCCAGGCGGGCCTCGAGATCCAGGGGAACGCGGATCACCGCGTCCAGGTCCCGGGCGGCCAGGGCGGATTCGGGATCGGCGGGACGGCGCAGGGCGAAGGTGGTGTCGGCGGCCAGGCTCTCGGCCAGGGCGGGCACCGCGTCCGGGGGCACCAGGGCCACCCGGGCCCGGCTCTGGCGCATCTTCTCCACCTGGTGGAGCCCGAGCTGGGAGATGGCGACGATGAGGACGGGGTAGATGAGGAGCGGAAGCACGATCATGGCCATGATGGTGCGGCGGTCGCGGAGGGTGTCCAGGACCTCCTTCCGCCAGACGATGCCGATCTCGGCCCGGTTCATTCCGCCGCCACCCCGCGGACCGGGCGCCCCGTCACCGAGCAGGGCCAGGAACACGTCCTCGACCAGGGTCTTCCCCGTCCGGCGGCGGAGCTCTTCCACCGTGCCCGAGGCGGTGATCCGCCCGCGGTGGAGGATGGCGATCTCGTCGCAGAGGCGCTCCGCCTCGCTCATCACGTGGGTGGAGAACAGCACGCACTTCCCCTCGCTGCGGGAGGCGAGGATGAAGTCCACCAGGTGCCGGCTGGCCAGGACGTCGAGGCCGGTGGTGGGCTCGTCCAGGATGAGGACCGGCGGATCATGGACGATGGCCCGGGCGATGGAGACCTTCTGCTTCATGCCGGTGGAGAGGTCCCCGCAGCGTTTGTCCTGGAAGGGGGTGATCTCCAGCCGGTCGAAGAGGAGGCCGATACGGGTTTCGAGGTCGCCGGCGGGCACCCCGTACAGCCGGCCGAAGTACCGCACCGCCTCCCGGGCGGTGAGACGGGGATAGAGCCCGGTGGAACCGGTGAGGAAGCCGATCCGCCGCCGCACCTCGGCCGGATCGCCGACCACGTCGAAGCCGCCCACCCGGGCGGTTCCCGCGGTGGGGGGAATCAGGGTGGAGAGGATACGCAGGGTGGTGGTCTTGCCCGCCCCGTTGGGGCCGAGAAGGCCGAAGATCCGGCCCGGGCCGGCCCGGAAGGAGATGCCGTCCACGGCGGCGAAGGGCTCCCCCGAGGGTCCGCGATAGCTCTTGGCCAGGCCGTCGACGCGGATGGAGGCCCCGGCCGTGGTTTCCGCCACCGTCACCGGCGGTGCTTCTCCGCCTCTTTCCGGTGGGGATTCTCGGTGAAATCCACGTCCACCACCCGGCCCCCGCTCACCCGGTCTCCCTCGGCGGGCCGGTGAGTGTGGACCCGCGGCCGGGCTTCGCTGCGGCGCGTCACCGCCCGGTAGAGCTTCACCGCGAAGCGGACCAGGACGAAGAAGAGGATGATCCTGAGGAGCACCAGAAACATGGGAAGTCGTCTTTCCTCGCCGGGGATCCGGCGCCCGGTCAATGGACTCCCGGGCCCAGGCTCTTGAGGTAGGCCTCGATCACGCTCCGAGCGCTCTCCTCCTGGTCCTCGAAGACCACCACCCGGCCCCAGCCTTCCTCCGGCGCCCCCGACAGACCCTCCATTCCGCCCCCGCGCTGGACCTGGATCCAGGCCTCGATGCCGTCGGCCTCCAGGACCCGCTGCAGGGTCACCGCGGAAAGCTCGTCGCCGGCCAGGTACACCGCGCGCGCCTGGAGGACCCGGTCCTCGCTACCCGAGGTTTCGACCCGCCGCGGGGCGACCTTGACCCCGCATTCCGGACAGAACTCCAGACCTTCCGCCCCCATCCCACAGTTGGGGCAGCTATCCATGCCGTCGCTCCTTGCCCGCATCCCCGTGTTCCCCCCCCGCTACCGGGGCGCTCCAACCCCCGATCCTAGCACACCCGTCCCCGGCGACGGCGCCTCTCCCGACCCGCGAGCGGCGCCCCTTCCCGGAAAGACGGACGCCTCCCGCCGCGGGCGGGAGGCGTCCGGTCTGAGGTAAGGGATGTCGCGCGGACCGGAGAATCTACTTCTCGATCACCACGAACTCGATCCGGCGGTTTCTCGCCCGCCCCAGATCGGTGTCGTTCGAGTCGATGGGCCGGGATTCCCCGAATCCCTTCGTTTCCAGACGGCTGGGATCGATACCCTGCTTCACCAGGTAATCCTTCACCGCCTGCGCGCGCTTCTCCGACAGCTTCATGTTGAAGTCGTCGCTCCCGATGTTGTCGGTGTGCCCCTGGATCTCCACCCGGATATCCGGATGCTCCTTCATGATCCGCACCACGTCGTCAAGCACGGGGATGGGATCCGCGCCGCTGATCTCGGCGGTCCCGAACTTGAAGTTGATGTGGGCCATGGGGAAGTAGATCGGTGCCTCGTCCGGGCACCCGTCCGAATCCTCGTAGCCGTTGAAGGTCTCGGCCTCGTTCGGGCACTTGTCGTCCTTGTCCAGGATGCCGTCGCCGTCGTTGTCCAGATCGGGGCAGCCGTCCTGGTCCTCGTAACCGTCGAAGTCCTCGGGCTGGTTCGGGCACTGGTCGTTCACGTCCAGGATGCCGTCACCATCGTTGTCGAAGTCCGGGCACCCGTCGGTGTCCTGGTAGCCGTCGAAGTCCTCGGCCTGGTCCGGACACTGGTCCTCGGAATCCGGAATGCCGTCCCGGTCGCGGTCCTTGATCCCGCCGCCGGTGTACAGGTCGCGGTGCTCGCCGAAGTCCAGGGTGACCGAGAACCGGTGGTTCTCGTCCATGAAGCCCTGGGGCTCCACCACGTAGGCGTAATCGAACCGGAAGAACTTGACCCCCAGGCCGATCCCGCCGGCGAACTCCCCGTCGTCCACACCCAGACGGAGGGCGCCGGAGAAGTCGTCGCTGATCGGGACCCAGTACTCGCCGCCCCCGTGGAAGCGGTAGTTCTCGTCGTTCCGGGTCTTCTCCACGTCCGCACCGATGGTGAACCCGTCGAGGGGCTGCACCGCAGCGCCGAAGCGAAGGTTGGCCGGGATCTTGTTCACGCCGCCGATGCTCTGATCGCCGACCTTGGTTCCGAGATCCTGCACCACGATCCCGAGGCGGATGTACTCCGTCACCGAGAACTGGGCGCCGAGGTCGAGACCGAGCCCGGTCACGTTGTCCTCGCTGCTCCCGTTGGTGGAGGTGCCCAGGTCCTGGGTGACCAGCTTCCCGGTGATCCCCAGGTTCAGGGGGCCGGCCATGGTCGCCGCGGACAGCATCAGGGCGTTCTCGGAGAAGTTGAACTGGTCTCCCAAGGTCCCGCCCGTGTTGACCTCGTTCAGGTTGTCGGTGCTGGCGTTGATCCAGGAGAAGCCCAGAGCGAACTTCTCCCAGCCGTAGGCCAGGCCGACGTAGTTGTGGTTACGGTCGAAGGTCATACCCCCGGTCATCATCCCCGTCGCGCTGAACCCCCGAAGGAGGGACAGCCCGGCCGGGTTCCAATAACCGGCGCTGACATCGTTGGCGGTGGCGCTACCGACGCCGCCCATTCCAAAGTACCTTGCGCCAACCCCGGCCCGCAGGAACGCGGCTCCGTGGTTGCTTTGTTTGTCCTGCGCGAGGGCCGCCGTGGGGGCGGTCGCCGCGAGGAGCAAGCCGATCAACGCAAGGGCCCACGCGCCTCGGTTGCGACGAAACATCACCTTTACCTCCTTGCTCATCCCTGCAGCGCTTTCTCGTTCAGTGCCGCTCAGCATAGGTGGCGGGGAGCCGGCACCCCCGGCTCCCCGCCCCTGATTACTTCTCGTTCCAGATCGCGAGCTTCAGAACCCGCGGTTCCTGCCGCGATCCGTCGTTGACGACGATCCGGATCAGGTAGACGCCGTTGGCCAGCGCCCGGCCGTCCTCGGTCTGGCCGCCCCAGGTGATGTTCACCGGCCCGATCCCCTTCGTACCCTTGAAGATCGTGGCCACGTAATCACCGGCCCAGTCGTAGGCGGTCACTTCGACGTCGGCACGCTTGTTCAGGTCGAACGTGATCTGGACGTCCTCCCCGGTGGTCGGGTTGTAGGGGTTCGGGATCACCTTCGCCCCAACGACCTGGATCACCCCGCCGCCGACCTGGAAGGAGCAGGTGGAACTGAACTTGTTCCCCAGCTTGTCCTGGCCGGCCACGGTCACCGAGTAGGTGCCCGGCTGGAGCGGGTTCCCCTCGTTGATCACGTAGAGGCTGATCCCGTCCTCGGTCACGTCGAACTTCCCACGCTCCTTGTCGGCGTTCTCGTACTCCGCCGCACCCGCGGGGCCCGCCACCTGGACGGTCACCGTGCTCGGGTCCACCCCGACGCCCTTGTCGAGGAAGGAAGCGGTGAAGTTGTACCGATCCGTGGCGGCCACCGGCTCGGCCGGTTCCCCGCCGCAGGTCACGCCGGGCGAACTCGGAATGACCTCGGGAGCGGTCTCGTCGACGATGAAGCGCTGCTCCACGAAGCGGGATCCGGCGTTGCCGACATTGTCCATGGGTCCGCGGACGTAAGCCACGTACTCCTGGCCCCTGATGTCGAACTTGATCTCGCCGCCCGCGTTCCGCACCGCGTCCAGGGCTCCCTGCATGTCGGCGGTAAGGGTCGCCTCGCCGCCCTGCATGATCAGCCGCTGGCTGTACAGGGTGATCTCGATGACGGAGCCGTCCTTGATCTTGTTCCCGCCGGTGAGCACCGCCAGCGGCACCGTGAGGGTGCTGTCGGGCGTGTAGTCGTCCAGCGAGGGCGAGAGGTAGGGCGCCAGGGCGTCCGCCGTCCCGGTGTAGATCAGGGTCCGCTCCTCGAACTCATCGATGTCCATCTGGTCGCTGCCGCAGGACTTGCAGTCGTCGATGACCCAGACGTCGTACTTGAACCCGTCGTCGCCGAAGGGATATTCGTCGTCGTCGCAGTTCAGGTTGTACCGCTCGCAGATCTCCTCCGCGTTCTCGTCCGCGCAGTAGTCATCCGCGTTCGTCTGGAGGTCGTCGATCCGGTCCTCCCGGAAGAGGACGCCCGACTCCTTGTCGGTCAGACGGACCATCACCTGGGTGTCGTTGTGCGGATTCAGGTAGCCCTCGGCCCAGGTCAGCTTCGGGTCACCCACGTATCCGCCGTGCAGCTCGATGTAGGGAGCCGTCCCGTCCACGTTGAACGCGAACTCACGGTCCGTACCCACCACCTGGCCGTCGGCATCGGTGAACTCGAGCCGCACGTGGTGCGGGTTGTCGGCCTGGCGGAAGGCGTCACCGTTGCTGCAGGTGTGCCAGTACTGCCAGGCGACCTCGGTACCGTCCGTGGTCAGGTTCCAGGTCTCGAAGTCCGAGTCCGGGAACCGGTAGTAGTTACCCGTCGAGCTGAACATGAGCTTGTTGTCGATGTAGAGGCGGTAACCCGGGGATCCGGTGGCCGGACGCCGGGCGATACCGCGGATGATCGGATCCTGGTCGGTGAATCCGCCGTGCCAGGGGGTGAAGGAGACCTCGACCGGCGCGTTGGCGTCGGCGGTGGTCACCGCCCAGATCGAGGGCGAGAGCCGGTTGGTCTGGAAGCGCAGCAGGCCGCACTCCGGCATCGGCGTGAGGTTGTACACGCCGCCGGAGGTCCAGGTGCTTCCGTCCCAACGGGACACGCTCAGCGAATCCGGGTCCATCCCTTCCGGATAGGCGATCCACACCGTGGCCAGGTAGCCCTGGGCCAGGGTCACGTTGTCCACATCGAAGTACCGGTCGTAGAACGAGGTCCGGTAGGCCTGGCCCACCACGTCGATGTACCGATCCTCGACCACCGGCGTGGCCGGGGTGTCCGTCCGCGCGATGAGGAGGCCGAGGTTCGAGTCGACCGCACCGGCCGGGACCTGGACCGCGAAGGCGTCGGTGGGGCAGCTGCCGTCGGCGCTGCCGCCGTCCACCTGCGCGATGCCGTTGGTTCCGAGGTTGGTCGTGGTCTTGTGGAAGATCAGGCTCTCGGTCTTCATCCCCGTCTGGGGCTCGCCGTCGTACCGGTTCGCGGTGGCGAACACGGTGAGGATGGCGCCCTTGGTGGGATTGACCGCGGACTCCGTCGCGTCGGTGGCCACGCCGTAGTCGCTGAACACCAGCTCACCGGTCCAGGTGGTGCTGCTGCTCGGGCTACGGTCGAGGTCGATGATCTCCTGGTTCACGGCTCCGTCGGCGTCCTCGGCCACGGCCACCAGGAAGGGCATCGTCGCCGCCTCGTTGGTGGTCACCGAGACCCGGCCGTCGCTGTTGGCGGTGCCGGGGGTGGCGGTCCTGGCCGCCTCGCCCACGTTGTCGTTGTTGTTGGCGACGTCGAACCCGGTCAGCCGCAGCGACAGCCCGGGCAGGAGCCCGGCGTCGGAGGGCTGGAGGCGGACCTCGCCGCCCTCACGCACCACGGTGGCGGTGAGGATGGGCGCGCTCGCCTCCTGCAGGATCTGGGCGTCCTCGGCCGGCTTCACCCCGCCCTGGCCGGGCAGGTTGCGCAGGCTGAGCTCGCCGTCGGTGGGCTTGGTCGGAACCATGTCCGCGGCCATGGCCCGGAACTCGTAGGTCCCGCCCACGTTCAGGCCTGCGGTACGCAGCGTGGCCATCCACAGATCCTGCCTCGGGGTGTCGGCCTGCCCGGAGGCGAGGGACTCGCCGGTCTGGGTCGCGCTCCCGATCATGGTCCAGTCGGTGTCGCCCTGGAGGCGGTACTGGAACACCACCGAGTTCGCGGTCTTCTCTCCGTGGGTCAGGGCGTAGATGCGATCCACGAGCCCCTGGGCCAGGTAGGAGAGGAGATCCGAGCCGGCCAGGAGGTCCGGGCTGAAGGCGGCCACGTGGGCCATGGCCTCACCGGCGCCGGTGAAGGTCACGGCGACGGTCTGGCTGTAGGCGCAGTTGTCGGCCTCGTCGAAGGCCTGCGCCTGCACCTGGTAGGTGCCGAGGGTCAGGCCGGAGGTGTTCCAGTTGAACGCCCACAGGCCCATCGGCTCCTTCCAGGTCGCCTCGCCGATGAAGGTCCGGGAGTTGATCCCCGGGCCGCCGGTCAGGAAGAGGCGAACCATGTCGACCTTGGTGTCCAAGTTGTCGGGCAGGTTCGGCTCATCGTCGCTGGCCCGCACGTACAACGTGACCGCCTCGCCGGTCGAGACGTCGGTGATCTGGTTGTTGTTGATCGGCTCGATGGTGGTGTCCTGCGTGGTGTCGTTGGACACGTAGGCAAGCTCCACCGTCGGGTCGACGTTGTCCACCACGGTCTGTCGCGCGATCCACGACCGGCTGGTGTTACCGGCGCGGTCGGTGGCCACCACCCGCCAGTCCACCAGCCCCGCCTTGTCGCTGAGGTAGGTGTCCAGGAAGTCGATGGTGGTGCTGTAGATGCCCTTGCCGTTGCGCAGGGCCCCCATGACCGGGTGCCAGTTCTCGTCGATGTCCTCCTGCGTGCTGAACTTCCACTCGAAGGTCACGCAGTTGTGCTCGGCGTCGACGTACTGGATATCGGTGGTGTCGTCGGTGTTGGCAACCAGGTCCGCGACCCGCTGGTCGGGATCGCAGGCCGTGCCCTCACCGGCGATATTCTCCGGGAACGATGGGCTTACCGGAAACGGGAAAGATCAGAGACCCCGGTGAACACCGGCCCCACCCGGTCGACGATGAGGGTCACCAGCGGCCCCCAGGTGTCCGGGTTGGTCAGGGAGGCGGTGTTCCCGGCGTCGTCGGTGCCCACTGCCATCAGCTCGTACTGGGCACCCTCGGCGGGGTTGATCCCGCCCAGGAGCTGGGTGTTCCAGTTGGTCATGACCCAGGTCTGCACGCCGTCGAGGTTCTTCATCTCGATGTCGGCGTCGGCCAGCTTCCACTGCCCGCTGCCGGCGGTGCGGAAGTAGAACTTCACATCCTGCGTGTCGGTCGACCCGTCGAGGATCCGCGCCCACACGGCGTCGACGCCGTTGATGCGGACATCCTCGGGGTTCCACACGGTCTGGAAGTCGTCTTCCGTACACACGGCGCCGGAGTAGTCGCGGTCCAGGCGGACGATCGTGGCCACCGGGGCCTCGGTGTCCGTCACCGTCATGGCGACCTTGCCCTTGTCGAGCCCGGCCTGCTGGACGACGGTGGTGGTGTTGCAGACGAGGTCCTGCGCCTCCACCGAGACGTCGTAGGCCTGGTTCGGGGTCAGCGGCTTCCCGTCGGCGTCGCGATACCCGTTGACGTCCCACCGGAACGCGTAGTCCCGGGTGTGGTCGGGGTTGTCGTCGGCCGGCGCGATGCCCGAGGCCTCGGGGATCATCGTCCACGAGCCCGCTTCGTTCAGGTCGGCGGCGGGCTTGTAGAAGAAGCTCACCACCAGGTCGTTGTCCACGAAGTCAGGCGTCACCTGCGGCACACCGGCCACCTCGGCCGAGATCAGGGCGCCGTTCTCGGCGTTCCGCTCCACCGAGGTGTTGGTGTCGTGGCCGTCGACCTTGACCGTCATCTTCGGCGCGGTGTTGTCCACCACCAGGCGGTAGACCGCGTCGTCCATGTTCTCCTCGGCGTTGCCCCAGGCATCCACCGCGTAGGCGCGGACCTGGATCTCGGTGCCGTCACCGGCCGGGTCGTACCATAGCTTGGATCCATCCGGAGCCTCGGCCTTGGTGTCCCACCAGACCTGCCAGATGGGACCGAGGGTGGTGGCGGCGCCGGTCACACCCGCGCTCTTGACCAGGAACTCGTACTGGTCGGGGCAGCGGTAGACGCACTCGCCCTCGCCGATCAGCATCCAGGGCCCGGCCGCGTTCGGCTTGGCCGCGTTGACCCAGCGGCCCTCGAAGACCACCCGGCCGCCGGCCATGGAGGCATCGCCCTGGGGCGTGGAGGCGTAGAGGTACACCTGCCGCGCCACCGTACCGACGATCTTGGCCCCGGTCTTGTCCCGGGCCAGAGCCGCCTCGTCGATGCCCAGACCCTCGTTCTGCTGCTGACCGAAGATCACCGGCACCCGCGGATAGGTGGCGCAGTCGTCCTCGTCGCCGAGCACCGCGGCCATCATGGTGTTGGCCGGCTTGGTGACGTCCTGGACGCTGACCACATCCTCGGCGTCCCAGCCGTCGCAGTTGCCGGCGTTGTCACGCGCGACCACCACGATGGTGTAGAGGCTGTCGGTGGACCCGGGCAGGTTGGCCGGGGTCTGCCACGGGAGCTCGTAGAGGCCCGTGTCCTCGTTGTAGTCGCCGAGGCCGATCACGTTCTGGTGACCGCTCCCGTCGATGTACGAGAACTGGACCGCGTAGATCCCGCTGGACTCGTCCTGGATGTCGTGGTTCGTGGGCCACTCCCCGTGGGGGTAGGTGAACCACAGACCGTCGTTGATCTTCGCCGCCAGCGGGACGGTGTCGCCGCCGGCCACGTGGACGGTGTTGCCCTCGGTACCCGCGCCGGCCTCGAACTGGCGATCACCGGCGTAGATGTAGAGGACGATCGGGTCGGTGGCGTCGAGCATCATCCAGACGCCCGCGTTGTCCTCGTTGGTGTTGCAGGCGTAGTCGGTCGCCCGCACCCGGAAGCGGTACACCTTCGAGGGCAGCGGCTTGAGCCCGCCGCCGACCGCCTGGCCCATGGCGTGCATGAGAGCGTCGACGCTGTCGACCTCGAGCCGCCAGGTGCCGTCGGGGGTCTGGTTGTCGCCCACGGCGTCGCGGTACTCGAAGCTCCCCAGGTACGGAGCCAGGCTCAGCCAGGTGGGGTTCTCCGGATCCGAGACGTCGTCCAGGAACTCGAGGGACATGGAGTCGATGGCCTCCACGTTCTCGTCCTGGGCGTCGGCGGCCAGGAAGGTGATCCGCCGGCTGTTCTCGGGGCAGATCGCCGTCTCTTCATCGTTCAGGTCGGCACGGATGACCTTCGGGCTGTCCGGCATCGGCTGGTCGCCGCGGTCGGCCGCATCGAGGCTCTCCGGGCCCACCATGGTGAGCATGAAGTCCGGCGCGATGTGGTCCACCACCACGGTCACCACCGGAAGCGTGTCCGGAGTGCCGTTGCCGTCGTCGTCGCCCTGGACGTTGCCGTCGGCGTCGGTGGCGTAGGCCCGCAGGTAGTAGGTGCCGCTGGTCAGCTGGTCGGTGTCCCACTGGATCTGCCACTGCGCCTGGAGGGGCGCCGGCGCGGCGAAGAACTCGTTCTGCACGCCGATGGTGGTCCAGGTGGTCTGGTCGGTGGACATCTGGAGCGTGACCGTGGCCACGTCCAGGGCGTTCCAGCCGGTCGCCCGGCCGAACACGCCGATCTCACCGCTCAGGGCCAGGGTGGGATCGAACGGCTTCTTGAAGCTGCCGCCGAACTCCGGATCCGTCGGGAAGCAGTCCGCATAGAAGCGGGTGATCGCCGAGATCGGACCGGTGGCGTCGTTCATGACCAGGTTGATGTCGCAGGCCAGCTCGGGGTCGTCGGACTGGTCGTTGCCGGCCATGTCCACCGCCACCGCCCGGACCTTCACGTAGAAGTCACCGGACAGGTACTGGGCCAGGAACCCGGTGTCCCAGGTCGCGGTCCAGCCGTCGGCGCCGTCGCTGTCCCACGGATCGTCGTCGTCGTTGAGCGGGGTCTTGTCGATGGTCTGCCATCCGTCCCCGTCGTTGAGCCAGTACTGGAACTCGACGTACCGGACGTCGGTGTCGCTGGTGGTGGCCACCAGGTTCACCGGGTCGCCGATCTTGACGATGCTGCCGTCGGCCGGCTCGGTGAGACAGGCCTGCGGAACCGCGGAGTCCACGGTGATGTCGCCGCAGCCGGCGTTCATGTCCTCACCGCAGTAGCCGTGGTTGAAGCAGTCGTCCACCGCCACCACCCGCACCCGGTAGGTGTAGGTGGCCTCGGCGTCGTCGTCGGTGACGCCGTCGAGGTTGTTGTCGATGCCGTCGTACAGCGGATCCATCCACTGCGGCAGGGTGATGGTGCCGCCCCAACCGCCGTCGGTGGTGTCGAAGGTGTCGTCCCAGTTGGAGTCCTTGTTGTCGACCAGGATGGTCCGCCAGCGGCCGTGGGTGTCGTCCACCGCGACCTGAACGATGACCTGGTCCACCTTGATGATGTCCGCCGTAGCCGGCAGGACGTCGTGGATCTCCACGTTCACCTGGACCTCGCTCTCGGGAGCGACGGCGTTGTCGCCGCTGGAGAGCCAGAGGTTCGAGATGGTGGGAGCGGTGGGATCGTAGGTCACCCAGATCTGGCCCAGGGAACCGCCGCCGAGCCCGCCGGACACCAGGTTATCGCTGGAGAGGCCGGTGGTGTCGGTCACGGTGACCACGGCCTCGCGGACCTGGTTCACGCCGAAGAGGTCGGCGGGAGCCATGTTGCCGTCGGCGGTGGTGTCGTAGACCCAGAGCATGTCCGGGACGTAGATCTCGGAACTCGCGTTCCGCGGATCGTCGATCCCGGTCACCTGGTCGTCGCCGATCAGATCCACGCTGAAGGAGTACCCGTAGGTACCGCCGAGGGGCAGGACGGCGAGGTAGGTGTACACCCCGTCCCCGGCCACGGCGTCCCCGTGGGTCCCGTCGTCGTACATCGCGGCGTTGGAGGCCTCGATGCCCGGCATGGTGATGGTGACGTTCTCGACCGAGTCGGGATTGACCGCCTGGGTGTTGGGGTCGTTCCCGTCGTGGTTGTGGAACCCGCCGCCGGCGACCGTCTCGTCGGTCTCCACGTTGGCGAGGTCCTGGATGTAGAAGGTCACCGGGATGGTGATCGTCTCGTCATCCTCGGCCGTCATCTTGGTGAAGCTGACCGGGGCGCCGCCCGCGATCGACATCTCCACCGTGTCCCAGTCGCTGCCGTCGTCGGTGGGCACGAAGATCCCGTTCACCGCCGTCTTGGCCTTGTCCACGGCCGAGGCGGGGGTCACGAAGAACTGGTGCTCGATACCGGACAGCTTCGACTTGCTCTCGCCGAAGGGCCCCATCAGATCCTGGCCGCCGACCGACTCGCAGAGCGGGTTGCCGGGGGCGTTGGGCATCCGATAGTCGAGGCCCCACACCGAGAACCGCGGAGCGGCGGTGTCGTTGATGGGAAGCGCGAACCCGTCGGTGAAGCAGTCCTCGCCGCAGGGTTCGTACCCGTCGAAGGTGCGGTACACGCCGGCCATGAGGTCGTAGTGCGTGGTCTGGGCGTGGGTCGGCATCGGGACCAGCCCGCCGCCGTCCGCGTCCCAGGCCACCGAGTACGGGGCCACGGAGTCGCCGAGGTTGATCTGCATGCAGTCGGTGACGTTGTAGTCGATGGTGACCGTGTCGTCGGCCGCCATCCCCGCACCGAACAGCAGATCGTTGGACCCGGTGATGGTGTAGTCCATCTTGGTCTTGGTGGCCAGGGCGGCGAAGTCGGCCTGGCTGTACCAGGTGGCCTCGACACCGTTGACCCAGACCGTTTCGCTCCCGTGCATCCCGGTGGTGCCGCCGGCCCAGATGTCGAGCTCGGTGGTCGCCGTGTAGGGATAGCTGGAGGAGACGTCCAGCATCTCGCCCTCGACCCGCTCCGCGTAGAAGAAGTGCACGGAGACGCCGGTGTTGTCGGCGGCGAGGTCGTCGAGCTCGGCCTTCAGCACCACCTCCTCACCCGGGGTGAGGCTGCTCACCGACGCGCCGTTCTTGGTCACGTCGACGATGTGGGCGGTCAGGCTGTTCATGCTGAACCAGTACGGGTTCCCGAAGGTCGGGGTCATGTTCCCGTTGACGTCGTAGGCGCGCGGGAAGAACTGGTAGACCCCGTCGCTCAGGGACGAGATGTCCCAGGTGAACTCGTACGGGTAGCTGTCGTCGGTCGCACCCGGCACCATGGCCCACTCGGTGGTGTCGGAGGGGCTGTTGCCCGCCGACTTCCGGTACCACATCTCCACGTGGTCGATGGCCTGGTTGTCCTCGGCCGTGACCAGCATGTAGAGGGTGGTGGGCTCGATGCAGAACGGGTTCAGGGTGCCGCGGAGGACCGTGTTGGCGTCCAGGGTGTCGCCCTCGGCGGTCACCACGTAGACGATGTCGGTCTCCGGACCCTTGTTCTCGCCCAGCACCAGACAGGCCTTGCAGGCGTCCGGGTTGGAATCGAAGTTCCCGTTGTGGTCGTAGGCGACGGCGCGGAAGTTGGTCTGGGTGTCGGTCGGGAGCACCAGCTCCGCGTAGTCGAACACGCCCTGCCAACCGTCGGTGCCGTCGATGTCGGTCGCGAACCAGACCCAGCCGGCGTCCACGCCGTTCCGCCAGTAGTAGAAGCGGACGGAGTCCACGTCGGCCGACTCGGTGCCGGTCTGCGGGGTAGCGACCAGGGTCAGGGAGTCCTGGGGAGCCACCCACGGGCAGTCCCCGGCCTCGCCGAAGTCGCTCTCCACGCCCCCGGCGGAGAGCCAGGAGGTCACGCAGAACACCGGGACGTTGCTGTCCACGCAGCACTCTTCGGTCCAGATCTCGGTGTCGCTGTCCGGCACGCCGTCCCGGGGCTCGATCACGTCGTTGTCGACGTTCCCGAACTGGTCGGTGGCGACGGCGCGGATGGCGTAGCACCCGTTCAGGCCGGAGATGTCCCAGCTGGCGTGCCAGAGGTCGGTCTGGGTGTCGGCGCCGTTCAGCGGGTTGTCCTTCATGATCCAGTCGAACAGATCAAGCTCGGTCCCGCTGCCGTTGGCGTCGGCGAAGTACTCGTCGGCGGCGAACGCGGTCAGGGTCGCCCCGCTGGCCGGGGTGATGCCGGTGTTGATCACCGGGGTCTGGCCGCTGAAGGTGCCGGCGGTGGTGGCGTAGACCGGGTCGACGGGGTTGTACCCGTCGCCGTCCACGTCGTAGAAACGATAGTCGGCCAGCGACTGGTGGGCCGAGCCGTACACGTCCTCGACGTGGGCGAGGCCGGCGCGGAGGACCACGTCGCCCTTCCGCTCCCCGGCCACGTCGCCCTGGGTGTCGATGGTCACCCAGGTGGCGCCGTCCACCGGCTTGCCTTCCCCGTCGATCTCGGAGGTGTACTGGAACTCCACCTTCTTCACCGCCACGTCGTGGATGTAGACGTTGGCGAAGAGGTCCTTCAGGTTCGCGGTCGCCGTATCCACGCAGGGCTGGATGTAGGCGCGGAGCCCGATGTCGTCCAGCGTGGCGGTGGCCACGCAGGTCATGTTGGAGTTCTCGTTGCCCTCGATGTCGTAGGCCACGGCGCGCAGGTCGTAGGACCCGGCGGCCATGTCGTGGGTGTCCCAGGTGACGGTGGCCACCAGGGTGTCCGGACCGGTGGAGATGATCGGGTGCTTGATCCCGGTCACGTCCTCCAGGTAGTCCGGAATCCCGTCACCGGTGCTGTCCACGGGGACCCCGGTGAGGGAGGGAATGTTCTGCCACTCGGTGGCCCCGACCGGCCGCATCTGGAAGACGATGCGGGCCACGTCGTTGGTGGTCGAGTCGCCGTCGCCGTCGGAGAAGCAGGCGGAGAGGTCCACCGCGCTTTCGAGCGGAACGAAGGCCCCGTCCATCGGGTTGTAGTCGCTGCCGATCTGGCAGAGGCAGGACCACGGCGGCGTGCAGTCGGTCAGGATCATCTCCAGTTCGTAACAGGTCGTGTCCAGCACCCCCGGCGACACGTAGAGGCTGTCGCACAGGGCCTGGGGCTCGATGTTGCCGAACTTGTCGGTGGCGATGGTCCGGAAGTAGACCGTGTCCTGGCGCGCGGGCGGGTTGTTCCCGATCGGGGCGCCGGGGTAGGTCCAGGCCAGGGTGTACGGGAAGCTGGTGTCCGAGCCCAGCGAAGCCCACGCGGTGCCGTTCCAGTACTGGAACTCGACCGATGCGATGTCGTTGACGTCGCCGGTCACCAGGTCGGCCTGCAGGGTATAGGTCTTCGGGTTCCCGCTCGCGTCCACGTCGCAGACCTGGACGCCGTCGGTGCCGGGGTCCGTGTCCACCACGTCGTCGAACGGCGGCGGCGGAATGGAGACCACCGCGCCCTGGCTGTCGATGTTGAAGCGCAGCGGCACCGCCCAGTTGGCGTTGCCCTGGTAGGCCTCGTCGTAGGCCACCGCGCGGAGACGGTACTCGTCCCCGTCGTTGAGGTCGTAGAGGCTCTTCAGGACCTTCATGTTCAGGTTCCGGCCGTTCTGGGCCAGGTAGTCGAACGCGAAGGCGGTCTGGTTGTTGGTCACCGGCACCCAGGGGCTGAGCCCGTCGGTGCCCAGCTGGTGAACCGCGGAGATGACGTTGGGACCGCCGAGCGCGAAGGCCGGAGTGGCCAGGGTGTCGGCGCCCATGGTCACCATCGAGAACACGTCCGGCTTGCCGGGGGTGCCGTCGTTGGTGGCCAACGGACCGAAGTCCAGCGGGTTCTTGCCGTTGTTGGGACGGCTCCCGCCGGCGGTCCGGTCGTACTCGGCGATCATGTCGGGGTCGTTGAACCCCTTGACGTAGATCACGGTGTAGCCGGGGTTCGAGACCACCGAACCGGCGGCCACCGTGAGCCGCACGGCGCTGCCGTCCATGATCCCGTCTTCGTCGTCGTCGAGGGTGTAGTCGTAGTTCTCGACTTCCTCGGGGTTGTCGGCCACGCCGTCACCGTCGTCGTCCACGCCGTTGGTGGTGGACTCGTCGATGTTGAACCAGGCGTAGGCGCCGTTGACGGGATCGATGCGGAAGAAGGCGTCACCGTCGTTGTCGACCTGGTCGGCCTTCCGGGAGGTGGTGTCCATGGCCGCGGCGACCTGGACGTCCAGGGTGTCGATCCCGCCGTCGTTGTCGTCGTCGTACTCGGCGATACCGGGCATCCCGTCCCCGTTGGCGTCGCCCTCGGGATCCAGGCTGAGCCACTGGTAGTCGTCGAGGTTGTTGGTGTCGGCCGCGATCTGGAGGCCGACGAAGACCACGTCGTCGTCGCTCAGGGTGGAGTCGGCGAGGTTGAAGAACGACCCGACGTCCCCGGCGGCCAGGGTGTAGACGTGGTCACCGGCCTCGATGATGTTGCCCGAGTTGCCGCTGGTCCAGTCCGTGGCCCGCTCCAGGAAGGAGATCTCGGACACGGTCGGGGCCTGGCTGTCCTCGGTGCCCATGAACATGTCGTCGTTCATGGCCTGGTGGTCGAGGCTGAACGAGTAGCAGTGCACCGCGTCCAGCGGGTCCACGAAGTCGGCACCGTTCCCGCCCGAGATCGCGTTCATGTAGGCGGTGAAGGTGGCGCCGTCGCCGTAGACCGAGTTGTCGTCGGCGTTGCTGCGGACGGCGTTGTCCTCGAAGTTCAGGACCGCCGGCAGGTCCTCGAGCACGGCGAAGTTGGTCAGACCCTGCGGGTCGGCGACCAGGTCCGCGTCGTTCAGCTTGTAGGCGAAGAAGTACCAGCCCGCCTCCTGGGGATCGTTGGCGTCCAGGTTCTGGTCGCCGGCGTCGTAGAGGTGGGCGTGGTAGCCGGGCAGGTCGAGGTCGACGAAGGTCTCGCCGGGATCGAACGTGCCGTTGCCGTTCTCATCGACGTACGGCTCCGGGAAGTCCATGACGCCGTTGCCGGTGAAGAAGGCGGCCTGGGCCGCGTCCTGGGCCACGTCGATCCAGTTGTGGTTGTCGTCGACCTGGTTCGCGCCCAGGGAGGTGACGTCGATGGCGTCCCCACCGGCGGTGGTGACGTACTCGGACAGGTCACCCTGGACGTAGAGCAGGTTGTTGATCGCGCCGGCGTTGGCCAGGCTGGGCAGGGCGGTCGCCGCGGTGGGATCGCTGAACTGCGCCATCACCCGGAGGGTGTCGCCGCCGGAGTAGATCTGCTCCGTGTTCATGGGATCGAAGGCGGCGTCGAGCACCGGCTTCAGGTTGTCGTTCAGGATCATGGTCTGGTCGGCCGATTCCACCGCGACCGGCCCGGTCACCTGAACGCTCACGAAGTAGAGCAGGTCGTAGCTGGTGTTGCTGGGATCCAGCTCGATCGGCCCGAAGGAGCCGTCCCGGCCGGGAGTCTTGTCGACGGGGCCGGACCCAAGGAGGGTGGTCCGTCCGGCGTCGGCGTAGACCCGGACCGAGTCCGCGTTGAAGGGCGCGGAGCCGGAGTCGCCGCAGGCGTAGTGCACACCCGGGTCGCCTTCGGGGTGATCCACTCCGAAGATGTGGATCATGTCGTCGTCGAGGTTGGCCAGGAAGTCACGCGGGGCGGCAAGGCCCACGGTGATGAACCCGAGCCCGGTGACCCCGGAGACGTTGCCCTCGGCGTCGGCGGTGATGGTGGCCAGGTACATGTTGTCGCCGATCTGCAGGGTATCGCCCTGGGTATCGACGTCGCCGGGGCCGGCGGGGAAGACGGCCACCAGGTTCGGATCGGGCTGGCCCGGATTGGGCAGCACGATCGGCGTGTACCGGCCGCTGATCAGGTTGTTCTGTACGTAGGAATTCTGGATCTCCAGATTCCGACGGGTGAAGAGGAGGGCGTAGGCCCGGTCCTCCTGGTTGTTGATGTGGAAGTGCTGGAAGAGGGTGTCTTCGTGGACTTCCGCGAAGTCGGGGAAGATGTTCTCCGCCGCCGGCCCGTTGGCGTCACGCACGTAGGCGTAGGACGGCGAGGGGGAGGCGTTGACGCCGTCCCCGGTGGAGAGCGCGGAGCCGTTCAGGTAGACGCGGACGCCCTGGTTCCAGGTCCAGTGAGGCGTGTTGGTGTTGCCGATGTTCACCGTGTTGGGCGAGACCGGCGACCAGCTCACGTGCTGGTTGCTGACGTCGAACCCGGCCCCGAAGGAGGCGAACTTCGTGCTGTCCGGAGCCGCGGTCAGCGGCACGTCGAACCAGAGGGTGACGAAGTCGAGGCCGATCGGCGCTCCACCGTCGTGGAAGTTGGCCAGCACGATGATCGGCGAGGCGGCCACGGTGACCGTGGGCCCGGGCTCCGCCTGCATGTCCTGGTAGTCGAGGACCTTGGTGGGATCCGCGATGGAGATGGTGGAGTCCACCGGGCTCGCGCTGAGGCCCGAGAGCACCAGCACGTTGTCCCCGTCGTCGGAGGAGATGGCGCCGTAGGTGATGCCGCCGCCGATGGAGAACACCCCGGTGTCCAGGGGGCTCAGCACACCGATCTGGATGTCGTCGTCGAAGACCAGGGTCAGGCGGTCCAGGCTGGCGCTGTAGCCGGCCCGGAGCAGGTGCGGACCCAGGTTGTCGGAGAACATCCAGCGCGGATTCATGTTCGGCTGGACGGGAGTGGACTCGCCGCCCGCGGTGCTGCGGATGCCGCTGAACACCCCATTGGCGGCCAGCATGACCTTGGTCAGGCCCGACCGGAGCTTCAGCTGGCTCATGTTGTCGGTGAAGGTGATGTCCACGTACCGGTCGTTGGCCGCCCAGGTGAGAGTGGGGGCGGTCCCGGTGGTCCCCAGCTCGGGGAAGGTGAAGGCGCCACGGGCGTCGCCACCCGAGGCCACGGTGCCGGTGGTGAGCATGTGGGTGAAGTACACCCGCAGCATGTCGCCGACGTTGGTGCTCAGGCCCGCGGCCGCGCCCCCGGCGACCACCTCGACCCGGGTGATGGCCGGGCCGGTCTTGACCGGGATGGGGGTGGCGTCCTTGTACTCGGTGGAGCCGGACGGAGGAATGCGGCGCGGGTTCCGCAGGGCCACCATGTCGGTGGCCGGGTTCAGGGCCGCGAAACCGCTGGCCGGGAAGCCGGTCACCGCGAGCACGTTCGCGTACTCACCGAGGGTGGCGGCTTCGGCGTTCCCCTGGTGGTAGGCGAAGGTGAGCCCGCTCATCAGGGTGTCCGGGGTCCCCGACCGGTAGAACACCAGGTCGTCGGACTGGAAGTCGCCCGGATTGGGGACGTCCTTGTCGAACACCAGCCAGAGCACGGCGTTGGCCGGGCCGGTGCCGGGCCAGTAGACCGCGTCCACGATGGCGGGTCCGGCCGATTTCGGCAGCACGTTCGGCTGCTTGGTCGGCGTGAACGCGCCCAACTTGTCGATAGGGGGAACCGGCGCCGCTCCGGTCACCGCCGCGATTCCGACCGCGACAACGACCGCCAGCAGAGCCAGCGCCGCCATATACCTTCCTCTCCAGTCCATTCCAGCACCCTCCTTGTGGGACACCTCTCCTACGCCCAGTCGTGGCTTCCTCAGGAAGCCGAGAAGGCCTCGTTTCGAACCCGAACTTGGTGGTCTATTCGGTTCCACTTGCACCTCCCTGCGGCTGGACGGAGGACGTGACGCAAACACTCTCCAAAACCGTCTCAACGTCGCCAGAAATGTGGTTCTCATACTCATATACGCCCGAAAACGCAATAAGGGACCCGCGCATAGCTCTCAGTTCCATCGTCATTGGCGCTGTCCGTCCAAGCAGGCCGTCCACGATGCCGAAAGTAACGCAGATCCCCATTAGCCGAGGTGATCTTGCTGTCGTTGCTTCCTTCGGTCGATTCGCGCGAGTGCCGTAACCTTCCGCCCTCGTGCAGCTATGAAACGGTGGGCTGTTCCGCTCCCGCTGCAGGTGCCGGCCTGTGACTCACCTCCTGAAATTCACGTGGTTCAGAGAACTATTGCGCCCAGATCCGGAAGCCGGTGCCAGGATACGGTAGTGTCCCGCACCGGTGTCAACACAAAACACCAGCATCCACCCCGGTCGGACCGGAGGTGAACCTGGTCTCAGGTAAGGCAGGACCTCGCCCCCCACCGCACGAGGCGGCCGAGAATAGAGGTGGTGTTGAGCGGGGACGTGAGCACAGCCCTCCTAGTGCCAACCATCCGGATTCCCCCCCATGGGGAAGTGGAATCTCGCTTGTCAGGGTGACTCCATGGCAACTGCCCGCGGCTTCGGGCGGTCACACTAGCCTACGTTGTCGTCACCCCGGGGCAGACCTTGAGCCAGACTTCCGCGGCCGTCAAGGTCGAAAATGAAAAAAACCCGACTCCCCATGGGAGGGCCTAGACGCTGAAGCGGATGTTCAAGACGTCGCCGTCCTGGACCACGTAGTCCTTTCCTTCCACCCGCAGTCGGTTTTGGGACTTGGCCTCGGCCAGCCCCCCCGCATCCAGAAGTGCTTGGGATTCAATCACCTCGGCCCGGATGAAGCCGCGCTCGAGGTCGCTGTGGATCTTCCCCGCCGCGCGCACGGCGGGGGTTCCCGCGCCGATGGTCCAGGCCCGCACCTCGTCCTTGCCCACGGTGAAGAAGGAGCAGAGCCCCAGGAGCGCGTAGCTCAACCGGATGACCCGGTCGAGGCCCGACTCCCCGATGCCCAGGAGATCCATGAATTCCCGGGCTTCGGGCTCGGGCAACTCGGCGATCTCCATCTCCGCCTTGCCGCAGATCTCCACCGCGGCGGTGCGCGGGCGCTGCGGGAGCGCCTCGGCCAGGCCCGCCCCGGCCACGCGGTCCTCCCCCACGTTGAACACGACCAGGAGCGGCTTGGCGGTGAGGAGCTGGAAGCCGCGCAGCATGCGCTCGTCGTCCTCGCTCAGCTCCAGCTCGCGCAGCGGCGTCTCCGCCTCCAGCGCGGCCAGGCAGCGCTCCAGGATCTCCAGCTCCCCCGCCTCCTGCTTCGCTCCCACCTGCTTGGACTTCCGCACCCGCTCCAGGCGGGTCTCGATCACCGCCATGTCCTTGAGGGCGAGCTCGTCCAGGAAGTCCTTGAGATCGCGCATGGGGTTCACCGAGCCGCGGGGATGGGGCACGGCGTCGTTCTCGAAGGCGCGGACCACGACCAGGATGAGGTCGCTGGAGGTGATCTGCTGGGGCAGGAGCGCCTCGGCGGCGCCCTTCCCGGCGGGAGGCGGGCCGGCCAGGTCCACGAACTCGATCCGGGCCGGGGTGTACTTCTTGGGCTCGAAGAGGTCCCGGAGGGCCTCGAGCCTCGGATCCGGCACCTGCACCGTGCCCACGTGGATGCCCCCGGCGGCGGAGGCGAAGGCCCCGGTGGGCGCGTGGGCCCGGGCCAGGACGTTGAACAGGGTGGTCTTGCCGCTCTGGGGGTACCCCAGGATCCCGGTCCTCACGGACGCTCCTCCCCCGCGGCCGCGCGCCGCGGCCGGATCTGAAGAACTGGTGAGCCGTGCTGGGATCGAACCAGCGACCCTCTGCTTAAAAGGCAGATGCTCTACCGGCTGAGCTAACGGCTCACCGAAATCGATCGGTCGAGTGGCCGCGCCGGAGCGCCGGAGGCGCCCTCAGCGCGGGACGATGGTCTGTTCGCGGGCCTGGCCGACCGAGACCAGGCCGATGGGCACGTCGGCGATCTCCTGGATCCGGTCCAGGAACGCCCGGGCGGCCGCGGGCAGGTCCTCCAGGGTCCGGGCCCCGCCCAGGCCCTCGGACCAGCCCGGGAGGTCCTCGTACACCGGCTCCGCGGCCTCCAGGAGGTCGATCCGGCCGGGGAACTCGGTCAGGAGCTCGTCCCCCACCCGGTAGGCGGTGGCGATCCGCACCGTCTCCTGTCCCGAGAGCACGTCCAGCTTGGTCACGGCCAGGGAGTCCAGGCCGTTGACCCGGGCCGCGTAGCGCAGCGCCACCCCGTCCAGCCAGCCGCAGCGCCGGGGCCGGCCGGTGGTGGCCCCGAACTCGGCCCCCTGGTCGCGGAGGAGCGCCCCCGCCTCCCCGTGCAACTCGGTGGGGAACGGCCCGAGGCCGACCCGGGTGGAATACGCCTTGCTCACCCCCACCACCTGGTCCACCCGCCGCGGTCCCAGGCCGGTTCCGGTGCAGGCGCCGCCGGCGGCGGCGTTGGAGGAGGTCACGAAGGGATAGGTGCCCAGGTCGACGTCGAGGAGGGTCCCCTGGGCGCCCTCCAAAAGCACGCGCTTCCCCTCCGCCGCCGCCCGGTGGACCAGGAGCCCGGTGTCCCGGACCATGGGAGCCAGGCGGTCCCGGTAGGGGCCCAGGGCCTCCTCCACCGCCTCGGGGTCCACGGCCTCCTGGGGCAGGGCGGGCACGGTGCGCTCCCGCCAGGAGAGCTGCCGGGCCAGGGCCTCCAGGAACCGCTCCCGGTTCAGGAACTCGCCCACGGTGGTGCCGATCCGGGCCATCTTGTCCCGGTAGGCGGGGCCGATGCCGCGGAGCGTGGTCCCCACCGCGCCCGGCCCCTTCTCCTCGTGGGCCTCCATGGCGCGATGGGCGGGGAGGATCAGGTGGGCGCGCTCGCTGACCCAGACCCGTCCCTCCCACTCCACCCCCCGGGCGGCCAGGCCGTCCAGCTCCGCGAACAGCCCCTCCAGGTTCACCACCACCCCGTTCCCGAGCACGCAGGTCCGCCCCGGATGGAGGATGCCCGAGGGAACCAGATGGAGCACGGTGGTGTGGCCGCCCACGACCACGGTGTGGCCGGCGTTCGGCCCTCCCTGGTAGCGAACCACCAGGTCGGCCTCGTCGCTCAGGAGATCGACGATCTTGCCCTTGCCCTCGTCGCCCCACTGGGCGCCGACGACCACGCGAACCGACATGGGATCACCTCGTCCCGGGTGCCGGGCGGCGCCCGGGACCGGGGGCCGCTCGGAATGGGTGGAGACGCGGACAACAAAAAAAGCCGTGACCCACGGGCCCGCGGCTCCCGCTGAAAAACGCGCGGACCACACTAGCAGCGGGGGAAGGGAGGGTCAACCGGGGCCCGGCGCCGGGACGGCTCAGGGAAGCCGGACCCGGGCCGCCCACAGCACCTTCGGATGCCCCTGGATGGCGGCCAGGAGCGGGTCCCCCACCGGGCCGTCCAGGTTGATGAAGGTCAGGGCCTCGGCGCTGGCCCCGTCCCGCCCCCAGGCGATGCTGGCGATGTTCACCCCGGCGTCCCCCAGGAGGGTGCCGATGGTTCCCACCACCCCCGGCACGTCGGGATTCCGGAGCACCAGGATGTCCCCGCTGGGGGGGGCGTCCAGGCCCAGGCCGTCCCAGCGGACCAGGCGCAGGTTCCCGGCCGCGGTCACCGTCCCGGCCACGGTCACGGTCCGGCCGTCCCCGCCCACCGCGATCTCGACCAGGCCGGGGTGGTCGCCGGCCTCGGCCACCGCCTTCTCCTCCACCCGGATTCCCTGGTCCCCGGCGGCGAGTCCGGCGTTCACGTAGTTGACCTCGGTCCCGCCCCGGACCGCGTTCAGGAGCCCGACCAGGGCGGCCGCGGCCACCGGGCTCCGG
Organism: Candidatus Eiseniibacteriota bacterium; assembly: GCA_963768615.1. Lineage (GTDB taxonomy): Bacteria > Eisenbacteria > RBG-16-71-46 > JABDJR01 > JABDJR01 > CAVSKL01. The sequence continues at coordinate 390,627 of CAVYIE010000002.1, forward strand.
GGCAGGTCCCGGGCCTCGCCGCGGAAGACCACCCCGGCCCGGTCCGGCGGCGCCTGGAGGATCTGGGCGGCCAGGCCTCCGAGGCGCTCGGCCAGATCCAGCCAGGGGCGCACGCGCTCCTGGAGCTCCGCGCTCAGCGACGGCGCGTTGACCGCGTTCCGGACCTCGCCGTGGCGGAAGTAGTCCCGGACCTGGGCCGCGATCTCCACCGCCACCACCTCCTGGGCTTCGGCGGTGGAGGCGCCCAGGTGCGGGGTGGCCACCACCCGGGGGTGCCCGGCCAGGGGGTTCCCCGCCGGGGGCTCGGTCTCGAACACGTCCAGGGCGGCGCCGGACAGGGCGCCCGATTCCAGGGCGGCCAGGAGGGCGGCCTCGTCCACCAGCCCCCCCGGGCGCAGTTCACCAGCACCGCCCCCGGCTTCATGGCGGCCAGAGCCCCGGCCCCGATCAGGTGGCGGGTCTCCGGGGTGAGGGGGAGGTGCAGGGTGACCACGTCGGCCCCGGCCAGGAGCGCGGGGAGGTCCACCCGGCGGGCGTCCCGCTCCCCGGTCACGGACTCGGTCACGAAGGGATCGGTGACCAGGACCGACATGCCGAAGGCCCGGGCCCGGGCCGCCACCTCGCGTCCGATCCGCCCGAAGCCGATCACGCCCAGGGTCTTCCCGTGCAGCTCCCGGCCCAGGAAACGCTTGCGGTTCCAGTTCCCGGCGGCGAGGTCCGCGTGGGCGGCGGGGACGTTCCGGAACAGGGAGAGGATCAGGGCCAGGGTGTGCTCGCAGGCGGCCACCGCGTTCCCCCCGGGGGTGTTCATGACCACCACCCCGCGGCGGGTGGCGGCGGGAACGTCGATGTTGTCCACCCCGGAGCCGGCCCGCCCGACCAGGCGGAGCCGCGGGGCCGCGGTCAGGAGGTCCCCGGTCACCCGGGTGCCGCTCCGGACCAGGAGCACGTCGGCCCCGGCCAGCTCGGCGCGAAGGGCCTCGGGAGCCAACCCGGTGCGGACCCGCACCTCGAACCCGGGCTCGGCGGCCAGCACCTCCAAGCCCTCGGGGGCCAGGGGATCGGTGACCAGGACCGTCCAGCGCTCCCGGGTCGGGGCGGCCACCGGTCAGCCCTCCGCGACCGGGTCCGGCCCGGCCGGAGCCTCGGCCAGGCCGCGCTCGGCCGCGGCCCGGGCCCCGAAGGCCCCCGTCCACTCCAGGTCCCGGAGCACGTCCTCCAGGGCCTCGGACACGTCGAGCAGGTCGGCGTCGGTGTAGTACCCCATGTGGCCGATCCGGAAGAGCTTCCCCTTCATCGGCTCCTGGCCGCCGGCGATGCGGATGCCGTGCTTCTCCCGCAGCAGCTTCACCACCTCCTGGGCGTCGCGCCCTTCGGGGGCGCGGACCGCGGTGAGCCCGTTGGAGGGAAGGTCGGCGAAGAGGGCGAGGCCCGACGCCTCCACCGCCGCCCGGCAGGCGGCGGCGTGGCGGGCGTGGCGGGCGTGCACCGCGGGGAGCCCCTCCTTCTCCAGGAGCCGGATGGACTCCTCCAGGGCCAGGACCAGGGGCACGGCGGGGGTGAAGGGGGTGGAGTTCCGGTTCAGCGAGGCCCGGGCCCGGGCCAGGTCCAGGTAGTAGCGGGGCGCCGAGGCCTTCCTGCTCCGCTCCCAGGCCCAGTCGCTGAGGACCACGAAGGAGAGTCCGGGCGGGAGCATGAGCCCCTTCTGGGAGCCGGTGACCGCGCCGGCCAGGCCCCAGGCGTCGAAGGAGACCGGGTGCACCCCGAGGGAGGTGACCACGTCGGCCAGCACCGCTCTCCCCCGCTCCCGGGCCGCGGCGGCGATTCCCTCCAGGTCGTGGAGGGCGCCGGTGGAGGTCTCGCTGTGGGTCACGCAGAGGAACTGGGCCCCGGCCGCTTCCTTGTCCAGGAACCGGGCCACCTCCTCGGCGGTGAAGGAGGCTCCCCAGGGCCGGGCCAGCTCCACCACCTTGAGCCCGTAGGCGCGGGCGATCCCCATCCAGCGCTCGCCGAACTTGCCCGCGTTCAGCACCGCCACCGTGTCCTCGGGGGAGGTCAGGTTGGCGATCAGCGCCTCCATGGCCGCGGTCCCGGCCGCGGTCAGGGTCAGCACCGGCTGCCGGGTCTCGAAGAGCCGCATGAGGCCCGCGGTGGCGCGGGCGAGCACGGTCTGGAACTCGGAGGTCCGGTGATGGAGGATGGGCCGGCCGAGGATTTCTCTGACCGAGGGAGGCAGGGGCGTGGGGCCGGGAGTGAAGAGCCGTTCCTGGTTGGCAGACACGGGCAGACACCTCTCGGTTCACCGGGTTTCCGGGGGCGGATCGCACCTTCCGCACTCCGGGCGCCGGCAGGAACAGCGGAGGATTATACGCGGCGGCCGGGGGGTTTGTCTGTACCGGGGGCGCGAGGCGGTCCCTTCGCGTTCCCCGCCGGCGGGGCGGGGTGCGGCGGGGCGGCCGGACCGGGGTCCGGCGGGGCGGGGTCCTTCGGGCCGGGGTCTTCCGGGGCGGCCGGGCCGGGGTCCGGCGGGGCGGCCGGGCCGGGGTCCGGCGGGGCGGTCCCTCGCCCGAAATGAAGGCGGGCGCCCCGGAAAGAAAAGCGCCGCCCCGGGGTCGGTGGTCCCGGGGCGGCGGTCGAGAGCGGGGGGGGCCGGACAGGCGCCTCGTCGCCTAGGCGTGCTTCCTGCGGGCGGCGACCCCTCCGCCGAGCAAACCGATCCCGAGCAGCAACAGGGACGCCGGCTCCGGGACCGTGGCTTCCACCGAGGGCCCGGTCACCTCGCCGGAGCCCTGGGACTCGAAGTGGGTCAGGAACTGCCCGTTGTCGGAGACGTTGGTGAGGTTGTTGCTCGAGAAGGACAGGGAGACCGGAGTGTTCAGCTCCAGCCCGTAGGGCAGGGACTGGTCCGAGATGGTGCCGGTCAGGGCCGAACCGTTGACGGTGATGGCCTGCTCGTCGTACACGATCTGCACCGGGGCATTGGGCTCGAAGCGCAGGCCCAGGCCGTAACCGGGAACGCTGGCCTGGGTGATGAGGTCGAAGCCGAACCCCGAGTATCCGGCCATGCTGTTCACCACTCCTCCGGCGAGAGGGATGTTCTCCACCCCGGGGATGTACACGTCGGCGTAGGTCTGGCCGAGCAGGGTGCTCCCGACCAGGGTGCCGTTGTGATAGAAGGTCATGGTGTCGAGCAGGTCCGCGTTGGCCGCGTTCCCGGTGGCCACGGTGTTCGATCCGCCGGTGTCGTAGATGGCGTGCCCATCGTAGACCAGGTCCAGACCGGCGAAGATGATCTGGATGTTGGCCGAGGCGTCCCGCGCCGTGGCCGGAAGCACCGCCAGCGCACCCAGAACCGGGAGCAGCAGCAGCTTGGGTAGTCTCATGGAACGATTCCTTTCCTCGATCAAAATGCTTATCCAGCGAGATGATTCGTCCGTCCTTCGGACAGGGAGACCGACGGCTCCCAGTATTCCACGAATCCCCACCCCGGCCACCGGAATCATCCGATGGGGCAGCGATTGGGGAATCCCCCGACAGCGGGGATCAGGTCCGGGAGGATGCCCGTCCCCACGCCCCCTCCAAGCAAGAAATCGCCGCCCCGGACCTGGGTCCGGGGCGGCGGAGTCGATTGCGGTCCTGGCCGGCCGCTTCCCCGGGGGGAAGCGGCGAGGGGACTAGGCCTTCTTCTTCTTGCGGGCCACGGCGCCACCGCCGAGAAGCCCCACGCCGAGGAGCAGCAGCGAGGCGGGCTCAGGAACCGTCGACTGGACGCCGGGACCGGTCACCTCGCCCGATCCCTGGGAATCGAAGTGGGTGAGGTAGGTGCCGTCGTCGGTCATGTTCTTGAGGTTGTTGCTCGAGAAGGAGATGGACACCGGGGTCCCCATCTCCAGGCCGTAGGGCAGATCCTGGTCGGAGATGGTACTGGTGATGGCCGAGCCGTTGACGGTGATGGCCTCCTCGTCGTAGACGACCTGCACCGGAGCCCCGCTCTCGAAGCGCAGCCCCAGCCCGTAGCCCGGGGTGGTGCTCTTGGTGAGCAGGTCGAACCCGAACCCGGAGTAGCCGGTCATGCTGTTGACGATGCCGCCGGTCACCGGGATGTTGTTGACTCCCGGGATGTAGACGTCGGCGTAGGTGGCGTTCAGGATCGGAGTGTCCACCAGGGTGCCGTTCAGGTAGAACGACATGGCGTCCAGCATGTCCGCCTGGGCGGGGTTACCCGCCGCCACCGTGTTAGACCCCCCGCCGTCGTAGATCGCCGATCCGTCGTAGACCAGGTCCAGTCCGGCGAAGATGATCTGCAGGTTCGCCGAGGCCGTGCCGGCGGAGAGGGGCACCAGCGCGAGCGCGCCCAGCACCGACAGCACGAAGAGTTTCTTGAGTTTCATGAGGGTGTTTCCTTTCGGGGCATGAGTTCTTGGTAAAGGCAGCAGTGGTCCCGCTGGCCCGGGCCGCAATCAAACATGATCTGCGAATGCATCATTCGTGCCGCAGGCGCCGGCGTCCTGGTGGGCCGGCCGCCAAGGCCCTGTCCGCCAAGCCGCTCCGGGATCGGAGACCCCGGAATCGGCGCTGCGAGCATGAGCCGTGCCACCGGAAGAATCCGTCAAGCTTGGCAACACGGAATATTTCCTAGCATCCGCGCCGGAGCCAACTTCAGCCGGCCGTTAATCGTAGCCACGTAAGGGGATGGACGGACCGGTGGGGAGGGCAGGACCACATTCGCGGCGGGACCCACCGAAAATGATCGCCCCGGGCCTTTCGACCCGGGGCGATCGTGCTGATCGGGGCAGTCGATTTTATCGAGGCAATGCGCCGGCTACTTCCGCTTGCGGCGGGTCACGGCGGCGCCGCCGCCCAGGAGACCCATGCCGAGAAGAAGCAGGGAGGTCGGCTCGGGCACCGCGCTGGGACCGGTGACCTCACCGGACCCGGCGGAGTTGAAGTGGGTCAGCACCTGGCCGTTGTCGGTCAGGTTGGTCAGGTTGTTGCTCGAGAAGGAGAGGGACACCGGGGTGCCCATTTCCAGCCCGTACGGCAGGTCCTGGCTCGAGATGGCGTTGGTGATGGCGGACCCGTTCACGGTGATGGCGGTTCCGTCGTACACGATCTGCACCGGGGCGCCGCTCTCGAAGCGCAGGCCCAGGCCGTAGCCCGGGGTGGTGCTCTTGGTGAGCAGGTCGAAGCCGAAGCCGGAATACCCGCTCATGCTGTTCACCACGCCGCCGGTCACCGGGATGTTCTGCACCCCGGGGATGTAGACGTCGGCGTAGATGTCGGAAAGGATCGTGTTGTTCACCTTCGTCCCGTTCAGGTAGAAGGTCATGGTGTCGAGGGCATCGGCCTGGGCGGGATTCCCACTCGCAGTGGTGTTGGAACCCCCGGCGTCGTAGATGGCCGTGCCGTCGTAGACCAGATCCAGGCCGGCGAAGATGATCTGGAGGTTGGCCGAGGCGGTTCCGGCCATGGCCGGAACAAGGACAAGGGCGCCGAGAATCGAAAGCGCCAGTAGCTTCTTCATGGTGTGGACCCCTTTCAGCGATTCAGCTAACGAAATCACAATGACTTACCCGGAATCCGGGCATATACCGAGACAGGTACGTATAGAGCAGGAAGCGTGCCGATTGAAACCCGCCCCCCTCGATCTTGATTTAAGAGCATATTGATCATGGTTTTAGCGGATACGCCCTCCCTTTCCGGGATCGTGCGAAATGCCCCACGACATCGGGAAGGGTAAGGTTTGCCGACAGGGTGGCGGCACCGGACTTAACCCCAAGTCCCTGAGCAAGTTGCCCGGGGTGAAAGAGAGACCCCGGCCGGAAAGGACAGGGGGGTCAGCCTCGATCCTTTTAATTCGTTGCAGTCAATGAAGTTAATGCAGAAAATGCATGCTTCTGGAGCGATGAATCGTCGGCAAATTTTACTGTTTATCTCCGGGGTCAGTGCCGGGTGTAGGTTCCCGTGGACGGTCCCGAGGGCAATTCGGGGGACCGCCCCGTACCCGGGTGGGGACGGGGCAGCTCGGTCAGGGCGTGCTCGAGGACCTCGTCCATGTGCTCCACCGGCACGAATTCCAGGCCCCGCCGGACCTCGGCCGGAATCTCGGCCAGATCCTTCTCGTTGGCCTTGGGGATGATGATGGTGCGGGCCCCGGCCCGCCGGGCCGCGGTCACCTTCTCGGTCAGGCCGCCGATGGGCAGGACCGTCCCCCGGAGCGTGATCTCGCCGGTCAGGGCCACGTCGGGCTTGGTGGGGATCCCGGTCAGGGCGGAGATGAGGGCGGTGGCCATGGTGATCCCGGCCGACGGCCCGTCCTTGGGGATGGCTCCCTCGGGCACGTGGATGTGAATGTCGATGTCCTGGAAGAACCACTTGTCCAGGCCCCAGGTCTCGGCGTTCTTCCGGGCGTAGGTCATGGCCGCCACCCCGGACTCGCGCATGACCTCGCCCAGCTTGCCGGTGAGGTTCAGGGAGCCCTTGCCGGGGACGGTGGTGACCTCGATGGTCATGACGTCGCCGCCGGTCTCGGTCCAGGCCAGCCCGTTGGCGATCCCCACCCGGTAGCGCCGCTCCAGGGGGCTCTCCAGGAACCGGGGCGGCCCCAGGAAGGCGGTGAGCTTGCCCGGGGTGACCCGGACGGGCAGCTTCCCCTTCCCCTCCGCCTTCCGGCGCGCCACCTTGCGGGCCACGGCGCCGATCTCCCGCTCCAGGCTCCGGACGCCCGCCTCCCGGGTGTAGCCGGAGATGATCTCCTTGAGGGCGGGGTCGCCCAGGACCAGGTCGCCCTTCTCCAGCCCGTTGGCCTTCAGCTGCTTGGGGAGCAGGAACTCCCGCCCGATGGAGAGCTTCTCGGTGGAGAGGTAGCCGGGAAGATCGATGATCTCCATGCGGTCCTGGAGCGGCGGCGGAATGGCCGGGCGGTAGTTGGCGGTGGTGATGAACAGGACCGAGGAGAGGTCGTAGTCCACCTCCAGGTAGTGGTCGTTGAAGGCGAAGTTCTGCTCCGGGTCCAGCACCTCGAGCAGGGCGGCGGCGGGGTCCCCGCGCCAGTCCGAGCCCAGCTTGTCCACCTCGTCCAGGAGGATGAGAGGGTTGACCACCCCCGCCCGCTTCATGGCCTGGATGATGCGGCCGGGCATGGAGCCGATGTAGGTCCGGCGGTGGCCGCGGATCTCGGCCTCGTCCCGCACCCCGCCCAGGGACATGCGCACGAAGCGCCGGCCCATGGCCCGGGCGATGGACTTGCCGAGGGAGGTCTTGCCCACCCCGGGGGGGCCGACCAGGCAGAGGATGGGACCCTTGATGCCGCCGGTGAGCTTGACCACGGCCAGGTACTCCAGGATCCGTTCCTTGACCTTCTTCAGCCCGTAGTGGTCCTCGTCGAGGGCGGTGCGGACCGCGGCCAGGTCCAGGTTGTCGTCGCTCCGCTTCTTCCACGGCACGCTGACCAGCCAGTCCAGGTAGGTGCGGAGGACGGTCGCCTCCGGGGACATGAAGGACATCTTGGTCAGGCGGTCCAGCTCCTTCTCCGCCTTCTCCCTCACCTCCTTGGGCATCTGCGCCTTCTTGATCAGGCGCTCCACCTCCTCCATCTCGCCCGCGAACTCGTTCTGGAAGCCCAGCTCCTTGCGGATGGCCTTGAGCTGCTCGTTGAGGTAGAACTCCTTCTGGTTCTTGTGGACCTGGGAGCGCACCTGGCCCTCGATCTTCCGCTCCAGCTTCACGATCTCCAGCTCGGAGTGGAGGATCCGGCTCAGGTGGTTGAGCCGCTCCTCCACCGACTCCAGCTCCAGCACCTCCTGTTTGACCGAGACCTTGACCTGGAGGTGGCTGGCCACGGTGTAGGAGAACACCGAGGGGTCGGTGATGTTGTTCACGGTGAGCAGGACTTCGTCGGAGATGCGGCGGTTGAGGTGGACGTACTCGTTGAACGCCCCCGCCACCGCGCGCATGAGCGCCTCCAGGTGGGGGCTCTCCACCGGCTCCTCCTCCAGGATCCCCACCCGGGCCAGGTAGTAGTCGTCGGCGCTCAGGAAGCGGCGGACCCGGGCCCGGCTCAACCCCTCCACCAGCACCCGCATGGTGCCGTCGGGGAGCCGGAAGAGCTGCAGCACCCGCACCACCGTGCCCAGGCGGAACAGGTCCTCCTTCTGGGGGTCGACGACGTCGGGCCGCTTCTGGGCGGTGGCGAAGAGGATGCGGCTGCCGGCCACCGCCTCCTCGATGGCGTTCACCGAGGGGACCCGCCCCACCAGGAGGGGCACGGTCATGTGGGGAAAGAGCACCACGTCCCGCAGGGGGAGGAGGGGCAGTTTCTCCTCGATGTCGATGACTTCGCCGTCGCGTTCGATGCGCATGGTTCCTCGATCCTACTCGATCCCGGCGCCGCCGGCGTCCGGGACCCGATACGGCGAGGCCGGTCCCCAGTCCTGGGGCCGGCCGTCGCAAGCCTTCATGAGCGTCGGGGGAGGAAAGGCGGGCTCAGGCGCCCTTCTTCTTCCGTTCCCCGGCCCAGGTCACGATGGGGGGGCTCTTCTTGAGCACCACGTCCTCGGTGACCTCCACGTGGGTCACGCCTTCCTGGGAGGGGATGTCGTACATCACCTCGAGCATGGCCTCCTCGATCACCGCCCGCAGGCCCCGGGCCCCCGTGCCCCGATCCATGGCCATGCGGGCCACCGCCTTCAGGGCTTCCTCGGTGAAGTGGAGCTCCACCCCTTCCATCTCGAAGAACTTCTTGTACTGCTTGGAGATGGCGTTCTTGGGCTTGGTCAGGATCTCCACCATGGCCGTCTCGTCGAGGTCGTCCAGGCTGGCCACCACCGGGAGCCGGCCCACCAGCTCGGGGATGAGCCCGTAGCGGAGCAGGTCCTCGGGCTCGGCCTGGGCCAGGGTCTGCCCCAGCCGGCGCTCCTCGCGCGACTTGATCTTGGCCCCGAAGCCCATGTCCCGGCGGCCGATGCGCCGCTCGATGATCCTGTCCAGACCCTCGAAGGCGCCGCCGCAGATGAACAGGATGTCCTTGGTGTTGACCTCGATGTACTTCTGCTGGGGGTGCTTGCGCCCGCCCTGGGGAGGCACGTTGACCACCGTGCCCTCCAGGATCTTGAGCAGGGCCTGCTGCACGCCCTCCCCGGACACGTCCCGGGTGATGGAGGGGTTCTCGCTCTTGCGGGAGATCTTGTCGATCTCGTCGATGTAGGCGATGCCGTGCTCGGCGTTGACCAGGTTGAAATCCGCGGCCTGGAGGAGCCGGACCAGGATGTTCTCCACGTCCTCGCCCACGTAGCCGGCCTCGGTGAGGCAGGTGGCGTCCACGATGGCGAAGGGGACCTTGAGAATGCGGGAGAGGGTCTGGGCGAGCAGGGTCTTGCCGGTCCCGGTGGGACCGAGGAGCATGATGTTGGACTTCTCGAGCTCGACGTCGTCCTTGATGGGGGGGCTGAAGATGCGCTTGTAGTGGTTGTACACCGCCACCGACAGGGTCTTCTTGGCCCCGTCCTGCCCGACCACGTACTCGTCGAGGATCCGTTTGATCTCCGCCGGTTTGGGCAGGCCCTCCCGCCCCACCGGAAGGTCCCGGTCGGCCTCCCCGTCGAGGATGTCGTTACACAGCTTGACGCACTCGGAACAGATGTAGACCGACGGTCCGGAGACCAGGCGGCTCACCTCATCCTGTCCGCGTCCGCAAAAAGAGCATTTGATCGGGTGTGGCGTAGACACGCGCTTCTTCATCCGTTCCTCATGGGGGTGGCTCTCGGGCGGTCTTTCCGCTTCTCCGTTATCGGCTTACTCCGCCGCCCGCTTAGCGATAACCTCGTCCACGATACCGTATTCCTTGGCCTGGTCGGCGGACATGAAGAAGTTCCGGTCGGTGTCCTTCTGGATCCGCTCCAGGTCCTGGCCGGTGTGGTGGACCAGGATGTTGTTCAACCGATCCCGGATGGTCAGGATCTCCCGGGTGTAGATCTCCACGTCGGAAGCCTGGCCCTGGGTTCCGCCCAGCGGCTGGTGGATCATCACCCGGGCGTTGGGGAGCATGGAACGCTTCCCCTTGGCCCCGGCCGTCAACAGCAGCGCCCCCATGCTCGCCGCCTGGCCCATGCAGGTCGTGGCCACGTCGGGCTTGATGAACTGCATGGTGTCGTAGATCCCCAGCCCGGCGGTCACCGACCCTCCGGGGCTGTTCACGTAAAGATGGATGTCCTTGTCCGGATCCTCGTGCTCCAGGAAGAGCATCTGGGCGATGATGAGGTTGGCCACCACGTCGTCGACCACCGTGCCCAGGAAGATGATCCGGTCCTTGAGGAGCCGGGAGTAGATATCGTACGCCCGCTCTCCCCGAGCGGATTGTTCGACGACGATCGGTACGAGCGACATCAGGCCGTTTCCTCCGTTTCGCCGCGGCCGGTCCGGGCCACGGTCACATCCGCCTTCTCCACGAGTCTATCGAGAACCCGCCGCCGGAACAAATCCTCCCGCAGCCGGTCCAGGTTGCCCTCGCGCTTCAGCCGGCCCTTCACCTGGGCGGCGGGCTGTCCCTCCCGCTCGGCGTAGGACTCGATTTCCTTGTCCAGATCCTCGTCGCTGACCTCGATACCCTCCTGGCGCCCCAGGGCGTCCATGAGGATATCGGTCCGGTACTGGCGCTCCACCTGCTCCCGGTACTGGTCCCGGGTCCGGGTCTCCTCGTCGGGGGGGAGGTTGGGATTCTCCTCCTTCACCCGCTTCATGATCCGCTCCAGGGTGGACTCCACCACCCCCTGGGGAAGCTCGAAGCTGTTCAGCTCCAGCAGCCGGTTCAGCAGGTTGTTCTCCAGGTGCTGCATGGAGTGCATCCGCGCCTCCGCCTCCAGGTTGAGGCGGATCCGCGACTTGAGGTCCTCCAGGGTCGCATCCTCGCTGCCCAGCACCTGCTTGGCGAAGGCGTCGTCCAGGGCCGGCCAGACCTTCTCCTGGACCTTGGCCACGGTCACGTGGAACTGGCGCACGGTCCCGGCCAGCTTCTCGTCCGGATAGTCGGCCGGGTACTCCAGCGGCACCTTCTTCATGTCTCCGACCACCGTGCCCATGAGCTCCCGGTTGAAGCTCTCCGGCGTCCGCTGGCTCCCCAGCTCCAGGGAGACCTCGGTCGGCTCCTGGTCCGGTTCGGACTCCCCCGAATCGTCCAGCTCCCGGTACCGGACCATGACCACGTCCCCCCCGTGGGCGGGACGGTCCACCTCTTCCAGTTCGGCTCGCTGGTCCCGGAGCTGGTCGAGGACCCGGTTCAGGTCCTCCTCCTGGATTTCGGGTTGCTCCCGGGTCAGCTTGAGCCCCTCGTAGCCGCTGATTTCGACCTGGGGCACCACCTCCACGGTGGCGGTGAAGGCCAGGGGCTTGCCCGGATTGAACTTGAGGTTGGAGATGTGGGGATCCCCCAGGGGCTTGAGGTCGGCGTCCTTGAGGGCGTCGTCCAGGGCGTTGGGCAGGAGGCGGCGCAGCACCTCCCCCTCCAGGTCCTCGCCCAGGTGCTTGCGGGCCAGCTCGGCCGGCACCTTCCCCTTCCGGAACCCGGGCAGGACCATGCGGCGCCGGAACTCCTCCACCACCTTGTCCAGCTCCCGGTCCACCACCGCCGCCTCGACCTCGATGTCGAGCACCCGCCGCCAGGCGGGCTCTTCCCGTACGCTGACCTTCATGGGACCTTAGATCTCCTCAAAGAATGGAAATGCAACAAGTTAGGGGCCGCATCCCGGGCCCGATGGTGCGAGAGGGGGGACTCGAACCCCCACGGGTCGCCCCACTGGATCCTAAGTCCAGCGCGTCTGCCATTCCGCCACTCTCGCGCGCCCCCCGCGAGACGGGGAACGGGGGAGTGTACCACGGTTCAGCCGCGGACGTCGGCGGCCAGGAGATCCCCGATCTCGCTGGTGGAGAGGCCGCATCGCGCCCCCAACCCCGGGATCTTCTTGGACTTGAGGTTGCCGGCGATGGCGTTCTCGACCGCCGCCGCGGCCTCGGGCTCCCCCACGAAATCCAGCAGGAGCTGGGCCGAGGCCACCGCGGCCACCGGGTTGGCCACGTTCTTCCCCGTGTACTTGGGGGCGGAACCGTGGATGGGCTCGAACATGCCCGCCCCGCCGGGGTGGATGTTGGCGCTGGCCGCCGCGCCCATGCCGCCCTGGATCATGGCCCCGAGGTCGGTGATGATGTCGCCGAACATGTTGGGGACCACCACCACGTCGAACCAGTCGGGGTTCTTGACCAGCCACATGGTGGCCGCGTCCACGTAGGCATGGTCCTGCTCCACCCCGGGGAACTCGGCCCCGACCTCGGCGAAGGTCCGGGTCCAGAGGTCGTAGGCCCGGACCGCGTTGGCCTTGTCCACCATGGTCAGCTTCTTCCGCTTCCGGTCCTTGGCCAGGCCGTAGGCGTAGCGGATGACCCGCTCCGTCCCCTTCCGGGTCAGCAGCAGCTCCTGGGTGGCCACCTCGTCCGGGGTCCCCTTCTTGAAGAACCCGTGGGTGCCCACGTAGAGGTCCTCGGTGTTCTCCCGGACCACCACCATGTCCACCATCTCCGGGGTCACGCCTTTGAGCGGGCACAGGTGCTCGGCGTAGAGCTTGATCGGCCGCAGGTTCACGTAGAGGTCCAGCCGGAACCGGCAGCCGGAGATCACCGCCCGTTCCAGGAGCCCGGTCTCCATGCGCGGGTCGCCGATGGCCCCGAGCAGGATGGCGTCCTGCTGGCGGTACTCGTCCAGGGCGGAGTCGGGCATGAGCTCCCCGGTCTTCAGGAAGTGCTCCCCGCTCCAGGGATAGAAGGTGGTCTCGAGGCCGAAGCCGAACCGCTGGCCGGCGGCCTCCAGCACCTTCAGGGCCTCACGGGTGACCTCGGGACCGATGCCGTCCCCGGGAATGACTGCGATGGTGTAGGTCTTCAAGCGCGTCTTCCTTCCGGCTCAGGGCCGCTCGCGGCCGTGCTCCGTCGTTTCGGGTGAGTGGTCTCAGGGCCGTTCGCGGCCGTGCTCCGTCGTTTCGGGTGAGTGGTCTCAGGGCCGTTCGATCACCATGGCGATCCCCTGCCCGCCGCCGATGCAGGCGCTGGCCACGCCGCGCCGGACGCCCCGGCGCTTCATCTCCAGGCCCAGGGTCAGGAGGAGGCGCGCCCCGGTGGCTCCCAGCGGGTGGCCGAGGGCGATGGCGCCTCCGTTCACGTTCACCTTGCTCCGGTCCAGTCCCAGCTCCTTCTCCACCGACAGGTACTGGCCGGCGAAGGCCTCGTTGATCTCGAACAGGTCCACGTCGCCGAGGCCGATCCCCGCCTTGTCCAGGGCCAGGCGGATGGCCGGGGCGGGTCCGATGCCCATCTCGCTCGGCTCCACCCCCACGTAGGCCCAGGCCACCACCCGGGCCAGGGGCTCGCCGCCGAGCTCCTTGGCCGCCCCGGCTCCGGCCACCACCAGGGCCGCCGCTCCGTCCACGATGCCGCTGGCGTTGCCCGCGGTCACCGAGCCGTCCTTGCTGAAGGCGGGAGGCAGCTTGGCCAGCTGCTCCATGTCGGTCCGGGTCCGCATGTGGTCGTCGCGGTCCACGGTCACCGTCTTCCCCCGGCCCGCCGGCACCTCCACCGGGACGATCTCCTCGGCGAGCACGCCGTCGGCCTGGGCCCGGGTGGCCTCGGAGTGGCTGCGCAGGGCGTACTCGTCCTGCTCTTCGCGCGACACCCCGTACTTCCCGGCCAGCTTCTCCGCGGTCTGGGCCATGTAGAGCCCGCACTGGGTGTCCAGGAGGCCGACCATGAGGGTGTCCTCCAGCGCTCCCTGGCCCAGCTTGAACCCGCGCCGGGCGCCCCGGATCACGTGGGGGGCCTGGCTCATGTTCTCGGTGCCGCCGGCCAGGATGATCCGGGCCTCGCCGAGGAGGATCTGCTCGGTGGCGTTGATGACGGCCTGGATGCCGGAGCCGCAGAGGCGGTTCACGGTCAGGGCGGGCACCGGGACCGGGAGCCCGGCCTGGAGGCCGATGTGGCGGGCGCCGTAGATGGCGTCCCCCGAAGTCTGCATGACGTTGCCGAAGATGATCTGGTCCACCCGGTCGGGAGCGACCCCGCTCCGGGACAGGGCCTCGCGCGAGGCGACCGCGGCCAGCTCGATGGCGCTCACCCGCCCGAAGGCTCCGCCGGGCCGGCCGTCGCCGGTCTTGGAGCCCTCGTATTCACACATGGGGGTACGGGCGCCGTTCAGGATGTAGACGGCGTCGGGCATGATGTCCTCTCTTCCGGTTTCTTGGGCTCGCCCCGGCGGGGGTGTCCGGCCCCCCGAGGCGCCAATGAATCGATCGTGAACCGCCGGGTCCGGGCGCCCCGGCGCGGGATCAGGCTCCAGGGTCGGGGCCGGACGCCCCGGCCCGGGGTCAGGCTCCAGGGCCGGGTCCGGGCGCCCCGGCCCGGGATCAGGCTCCCTTGAACGCGGGCTTCCGCTTCTCCAGGAACGCGGAGGTCCCCTCCTTCATGTCGCCGGTCCCGGCGCTCAGGCCGAAGAGATGGGCCTCCCAGTTGAGCCCGTCCTCCAGGCTCATGTCCAGCCCGCCGTGCACGGCGTCGATGCAGTAGCGGAGGGCGAGAGGCCCCTTCCCCATGAGGGTACCGGCCAGCTTGCGCACCGCATCCATCAGCTCCGCAGCCGGGACCACCTGGTTGACCAGGCCCATGTGGAGGGCCTCCTCGGCGGGGACCATGCGGCCGGTAAGGACCAGGTCCAGGGCCCGGCCCTTGCCCACCAGCCGGGCCAGCCGCTGGGTGCCCCCGTAGCCGGGGATGATGCCCAGGTTGACCTCCGGCTGGCCGAACCTGGCCGTGTCCGCGGCCACCCGGAGGGTGCAGGCCATGGCCACCTCGCAGCCACCGCCGAGGGCGAAGCCGTTCACGGCGGCGATCACCGGCTTTCCCAGGAGCTCGATCTCCCGGGTGACGCGCTGGCCCCGGCGGGCGTACTCCACCGCCTCCACCGGACCCAGCTCGGCCAGCTCGCCGATGTCCGCCCCGGCGGCGAAGGCCTTGTCCCCGGCGCCGGTCAGCACCACCACCTTCACCGCGGGGTCGTTCTTGGCTTCCGCCGCGGCCCGGCTCAGCTCGCCCATGAGTTGGGAGTTGAGCGCGTTCAGGACCTTGGGCCGGTTCAGGGTGATGACGGCGATGCCGTCGGAGACCTCGTAGAGCAGCGTTTCGTATGCCATCAGACCAGTCCCTCCGTGGGCCGGGGGGGATCCTGGGAGTAATCGTAGAACCCCTGCCCGGACTTCCGGCCGTGGTAGCCGGCGTGAACCATGCGCTTCAGCAGCACCGGGGCCGCGTACTGGGGCTGCTTGAACTCGTCGAACATGATGTTGGCGATGTAGTAGGTGGTGTCCAGCCCCACGAAGTCCAGGAGGGTGAAGGGGCCCATGGGATACCCGGTGCCGAGCTTCATGCCGGTGTCGATGTCCTCCACCGAGGCCACCCCCTTCTCCAGGGCGCGGATGGCGTCCAGGAGGTAGGGCACCAGGAGCAGGTTCACCACGAACCCCGGGCTGTCCTTGGCCAGGATGGGGCTCTTGCCCAGCTTGCGGGCGAAGGCCATGGCCCGCTGGGCGGTCTCCTCCGAGGTGCGGACGGTCTTCACCACCTCCACCAGCTTCATGAGGGGGACGGGGTTGAAGAAGTGGAGGCCCACGAAGCGGTCCGGACGGCCGGTCATGGCCGCCATCTCGGTGATGGAGAGGCTGGAGGTGTTGCTGGCCAGGATGGCGTGCTCGGCGCAGGCCCGGTCCAGGGCGGTGAAGACCTCGCGCTTGAGGTCGAGGTTCTCGGTCACCGCCTCGACCACGAGATCGCACCCTCCGAGGTCGGCGAGTTCGGTGACCCCCTGGATCCGCCCGAGGATGGCGTCGGCATCGTCCTGGGACATCTTGCCCTTGGCCACTCCGCCGTTCAGGAACTTGGTGATCCGGCCGAGGCCCTTGTCGAGAAGCTCCTGGTTCACCTCGCGGACCACGACGTCGAAGCCGGACTGCGCGGCCACCTGGGCGATGCCGGAACCCATGAGTCCACAGCCCACCACCCCGACCTTCTTGATTTCCATGGGGTTGTCTCCTTCCGATTCGGCTCTTGCCATGCGCGTGCCCGACGGCGGGACGGGCGGTCGGCAGCCCGCGCCAAGCGGCGGGCCGGAAGCCGGTTCTACCCGGTGACCGGGATGATCTCTTGCCGATGAGCGGTCCACGGTCGCGGCGCGGCCGAGGCCCGGCCGCGGCCGGTGACCGGCGGCCAGCGACCGCCCTCGTGAACGGTGGCCGCCCCCGTGAACGGCGACCGCCCTCGTGAACGGTGGCCGCCCCCGTGAACGGCGGCCGCCCTCGTGAACGGCGACCGCCCTCGTGAACGGTGGCCGCCCCCGTGAACGGGGAGCGAAGGCCCCCTGCCGGAGAGGGCCGTGCGGGGATCAGGCCGAGAAGGCTAGCACCCGCACCGAACCCCGACAAGCGGCCGGCCCGCGCCGGCGCCGGGCCATTCCGGACCCCGACGGACAGGAATCGACCGCGGTCCTGGCCGGCGCGGGGCCGGTCCAAGACGGCGCGCCGCGGTGACCCGAGTCCACGCATGGCGTGAGTCGCACCCGGGTACACACCCAGGCAAGAGTGCCCAGGCTGTAGGCACCGGCCAGTGACACCCTGGTGCAACTCGGGTGCACTCGGGTGCACTCGGGTGCAACTCGGGCACAACTCGGGTTCACCCCGGGCAAGGCTCACCCGGGTGCACTCCGGGGAGGGTGGCGGCCCAGGGTGGCCGGGGAGTCCTCGGCCGGACCGTCGGGCGCACCGTCGCCGGCCGCGGGTGGTGGTGGGTGCTGAAGCGGGGGCGAGAAGAGCGCGGAGGCGCCGGCCTGGGCACGCGCGCCCAGCTCGTGGATGGCCCGGTGGCAGCTCCCGCACAGGGCGACCAGGTTCTCGGTGGTGTTCGGCCCGCCCGCCTGGCGCGGCCTCACGTGGTGCACGGCCAGGAACCGCGTGCTCCCGCACCCGGCCACCCGGCACCGGTGCCCGTCCCGCTCCAGCACCTCCCGGCGCAGGGCGGGCGGCACCACCGCCCGATTCCGCTTCCCCGGCATGTGCACCCGGGTATCACAGAGCACCGCTTCCAGTTCCGCCGGCCGGAGCGGCTTCGGGCCCCGGCCGGTCACCACCCGCCCCCGGTCGCAGTCCGGACAGTGCTGGACCACCACCTGATACGCGGCCTCCCGGCGGGCCGGGGCCGCCCGGGCGGTCACGGTCGCCAGAGTAGCCGCCGCGAGCCCGCCATCCAGCTTCCGCGCCTCCCGGCTCTTCCTCTCACGGTGCTCCCCGGCCGGGTCCGGTTCCTGGCCATCTGATCCACCGCCCCGGGTCCCCGCGCGGCCCCGCTCCGCCAGCGCGGCCAGCCCGGCCAGGATCAGCTCCTCCGTCGAGCCGCGGAACCCTCGCTTCCGGAGCGCCTCCACCAGCGCCCCGTACTCCGCATAGAGCAGGGCCGGGAACCGCAGGCGCACTTCTTCGGGAATCGTGTCCACCGGTCGGAGCCCGGCCGGACCCGGCGCGTCATGACCGGCACTTCCGACCGCCGCCGATCCATTCCCGTCAGCGCCCGAATCGTCGGCCGGGGTCCGGTCCGTCCCAGAGCCGAAGGGTGACGCGCCGCGCACCGGCTCGGGAGTGGGTCCCAGCGCCAGGGCCTGCTGGAGCCTCTCCGGTCCCCGGTCGGCGGCCGCACGAGCACGCACCGCGGCCACACGCCGCTCCAATGCCCGCCGGCTCACCTGCTTCGCTTCCCTCAACCAGACGCCCTCCGTCTCGGGCGTGGCCACCTTTACCACCTCGCGTGCCTTCGTCCACCCCATCTCCCCCGCTGTCACCGACGCCTTCAGCTCCGGAAGCCCTTCCAGCCTCCCGACCACCTGCAGGAGCTGCGAGCACCGGCTGCGAGAAAAGCCATGCCGGTCCGCCGTGTAGGTGTAGATCGACGTGTAGCCCAGCTCGAGGTACAGCTTCCGGCGCACCAACTCGCCGAACCAGAGCACCAGGTTTCGCTGGACCCGCTCCGATTCCCGAAGCGTCTCCGCAAACCGGGCGGCGACCTGCCTGGCAGGCAGGCCTGGCGTAAACGAGGCCATGAGTGTTCTCCCCAGAGGACGGTTGGACGGGAGAGGTGACTACCAGGATTATGAGTAGTGATCGCCGATCTGTCAAGCACCGAAGGGTATCCGGCCGGACTTTTCTTGTAAGTATCAATTTTGCAAGCGCTTGACAGTCCGGCGGGGGCGCGTGGATGCACACCCGGGTGTGCATTATTCACATTTTGTAGTTTTTATTTCTATTTGCAGTCGGTGGTTTGCGCCCCCTCCGGCAGCGAGCCCCATTCCGCCGCGAGCGCACGCCCCGGCGCCCCGGCGTGGAAGAAGGGTGAATGGTCGCAGCAACTCACCGTGCCGGATCGTTACCTAATTGCGGGAGCTCGCCGGGGTTCTGAGTTACATAATCGTGGCAACGGGCCGAGGCGAGAGCGACGGCGGCCAGGAACACGGGGCAGAGGGTTACATAATCGCGGCGACTCACCGGAACGCTGAGTTACATAATCGTGGCAACGGGCCGAGGCGATGAGCCGGGACCAGGTGGCGGGTTACATAATCGGTGCAAGGTGGAGAGTTACATAACCGCGAGGGCGATGAGCCGGGGCGAGTGGAAGGTTACATAATCTACAGGCCGGCGCGCGCCCCCGCTGACCGGTCCAGCCGACCCCCTAACGAGCCGTCCGCGCGCCCCCAACGACCGGTCCGGCCCCCACCGCCAATGACCAGCCCAGCCCCGATCCCCAAACGTGCCGACCCGTCCGCGCCCCGAAAGACGTCCGCAGCCCGAAAGAGATCCGCACCCTGAAATAGAACCGGGCGGCCCCCGAAGGAGCCGCCCGCAAGCGTCGGCCAGCCCGTTCGCCGGTGAGTGCCACCAACCCCGCGGCAACCCGCGGGGCCCAGCGGAGCCCAGACCGCCAGCCCCCGGAAACGGAGCCCCGCGGAGCCCCGGCCGTCAGCGCCCCGAAACGGCGGCCACCACCGCCCTCCCGAACCCCGCCCTACTTCATCCGGATGAAGATCCAGTACCCGAGCGCGACCAGGAGCACGCCGACCATGATCGTGGTCAGCTCGGGGCCGTAGCGGCTGACCACCGGCTGGAAGATGCCGCCGAGGGTGGGCACCTGGAAGCCGCCCACCGCGTCCCGGGTCGCGCTCCACACGTCGCCCGCGGCGCCCCCCAGGCTCCCGCTCGAGAACCGGCGGCCGCCGGTCAGCCGGTCCCAGGGCACGAAGGCGACCACCACCAGGACCACCGCGGCCAGGAACACCACCCGCACCGCGAAGCGGAGGAACCATCCCCCGCCGCCCCGCCGCCGGGATCCCATGGGCGGAGCCGGGGTCACCGGGCGCAGCTTGGCCTGGGCCGCCGACGGCCGGGGCGGCTGCAGCCCCTTCAGCCGGTGGAGGAACAGGAAGTGGCGGTGCCACTCCCGCTCGAACTCTTCCCGCTCCCGCTCGCCGGGCGGGTCGTGAGCCTGGAGGCTGGTGTAGCGGTTCAGGAAGTCGCCCATGCTCCGCTGATGGCCGCCGAGGTCGTGGTTGCCTCCTACGGGCACCCCCGCCGCCACCCCGGCCAGGCTCTCGGCGATCTTTCCCTTCAGCTCCAGGAAGCGCCGCTCCTCCAGGGGAGACACGTCGCTCGCCCCCATCCGGGTCAGGACGTGGTTCCGGTAGGCGACCCACTGGTCGATGAGCTTGTCCAGGCGCCGCTTGTACTGCTGGTTCGCAAACATGGCCTTACCTCGCTCCGCCCCGGGGCCACGGGGGCGGTTCCTTCCGACGCATCCCCGCGCCGGGAGCACCGACGGCTCCCGAACCACGCGGGACGGTTCCATCCGCACCTCCGCCAGGGGGAAGGTGCGCAAGCCTCCCGGACCGCGGGGGGCGGTTACTTCCTCTTCAGGGCCCGCAACTTCTCGGGGTCCTGAATCCGGGTCACCACGTCCACGTAATCCACCACCCCCTGCTGGTAGAGCTCCAGCAGGCCGTCGTCCAGGAGCTTCATGCCCTCCCGGTAGTGGGTGGCGATGGCGTTGTTGATCTGGTGAACCTTGCCTTCGCGGATCAGGTTCGAGATGGGGGAGTTCACGAACATGATCTCGCGGGCGCAGACCCGCCCGGCCACGTCGGTCCGGCGCAGCAGGGTCTGGGACACCACCACCTTGAGGGTGAGGGCGAGCCGGGTGCGGATCTCCGCCTGGTGCTCCAGCGGGAACACGTCGATGATGCGGTTGATGGTCTTGGACGCGGACTGGGTGGACAGGGTGGAGATGACCACGTTTCCGGTCTCGGCCGCGGTGAGGGCGATCTCCATGGTCTCCCGGTCCCGCATCTCGCCCACGAAGATGATGTGCGGCATCTGGCGCAGCGCCGCCTTCAGACCCCGCACGTATCCCTTGGTGTCGAACCCGATCTCCCGCTGGTCGATCAGACAGGTCCTGTTCCTGAACACGAACTCGATGGGGTCCTCGATGGTGATGACGTGCTTGGGGACCCCGTGCTGGGTGTTCAGGTACTCGATGTAGGAGGCGATGGTGGTGGACTTCCCCGCCCCGGTGGGCCCGGTGATGAGGATGAGCCCGTTGGTCTTGTTCACCATCTCCAGGAGCGTGCGCTGGTCCAGGCCGATGGTGGTGTAGTCGGGGATGTCCAGGGGGACGAGACGGAGCACCGCCGCCACCGTCCCCTTCTGCCGGTACACGCTCACCCGGTACCGGGCCAGGTCGGGCACGTGGTAGCCCACGTCCAGCTCGTGCTCGTTCTCGAAGATCCGGCGCTGGTCCATGGTCAGGAACTGGTAGACCAGGTCCTGGGTCTCGGTGCCGCTCAGCACCCAGTCGGGATCGAGCTGCTCCAGCGCCCCGTGCACGTGAAACGTGATGGGGGCGCCGGCCGAGATGATGACGTCGCTGGCCTGCCGGTCCACCGATTCGTGGAGAATCTCCATCACGTCCATGGCGCTACCCCTGATCCTTGACGAGGGTCGGCGTGATCTCGATCACGAGGTCGGTCTGGCTGGTCTCGATCCGGTAGTGCCGGAAGAGGTACCCCAGGAGCGGGATGTCCCCGAGGAGCGGCACCTTCTTGATCGTCTCCTTGCTCTCCTCCTGCAGCAGCCCGCCGAGGAAGAACTTCTGCCCGTCCCGGACCCGCACCACCGAGGTGGCCCGCCGGGTGGAGGTCTGGGGCAGGTCGTTGTCCGGCCCCACGAAGGCGACGATGGTGCTCACCTCGGGAGAGACCTGGGTGGTGATGAACCCGTCGTCGGAGATCCGGGGGGTGATGCCCAGCTTCACGCCCACGTCGATCTTCTCCAGCTGCACGGTCTGGAAGGCCCCGCCCTGCACCCCGGCCGAGGAGAGGCTGGTGATGACCACCGGCACCGTCTGGCCGATGAAGATCTCGGCCGGCTGGTTGTTCATGGTGGTGATCTTGGAGTTGGCCAGGAGCTTGGCCTTGCCGTCGGTGATGAGGGCGTCCAGGGTGACCTCGAAGGACTCCACCTGGCGGTAGATGTCGTCGGTCTGGTCGTACTTGATGAAGGGGAGCTGCTCGGGGATCGGCGTCGTTCTGGGATTCCCCGGGGTTCCCCTCGGTGACCACCTGGGTCCACTTGGTGATCTTCTCCCAGTCGATGCCCAGCTCCTTCAGGTCGCTGGTGTTCACCTCCACCAGCCGGGCCTCGAACATGACCTGGGCCGGACGCTCGTCCAGGTCGTTGATGATGGCGTCCACCTCCTCGATCACCGACTGGGGCGCCTTCACGATCACCCGGTTCCCGGAGACGTAGGCCCGGGTCTCCTTGGAGATCACCTCCAGGGCCTTCACCACCTCGTCCGAGTTGGCGTACTGGAGCTCGTAGATCTTGGTGGTGAGCCCGGTCTGCTGGGCCAGGCGGCTGGGATCGGCGACCAGGATCGACCCCCCCACCCGCTCGTAGCCCAGCCCCGCGGCCCGGACCACCAGGTTCAGGGCCTCGGTGAACGGGGTGTCGTGGAGATGGATGCTGATCGGACGCCCCTGCACCTCGGGGGCGGTCACGATGTTGAGGCCGCTGCGGTCGGCCAGCACCCGGAGCACCGACACCACCGGGGTGCTGTCGGCGTCCAGGCTGATCAGCTGCCGCGCGGTGCCCAGCGTGGCGGCGCCGTCGTCCTGGGCGGGAGCGGATCCGGGGGTGGCCAGGAAGGCCGCCGCCACGATCGCCAGAACCAGGCCTGCCCTCCAGATTCCTGGTTTCATCGCCATCACGTGTGTCTCCTCACATGCTAAGGGTGAAAGTCTCTCCATCCTTGCTCACGGTCACGTTGCCGCTTCGGATGGAGACCACGGTCCATCCCCGAAAGGACTCGCCGACGTGGAGGTCGCCCGATCGCTGACCGTCCACCAGGATCCGTACCGTCGGGTTCACCTGATCGACCAGGATCATGCTCACCCGGGGGGGAACGAGCGGCGGCGGCTCGGCCGGCGTCCGCGGAACCACCCGCCGGGGGGCCGGGGGCCAGTGCATGGGATCCCGTTTCGCGTCCGGCTCCCCGGTCACCGCCGCGTCCCGTTCCCGGGCGGTCTGGATCAGGGGAGCCTCCTCTCCGGCCGCAGCGATGCGGGCGGTGGCCGGCGGAGCCAGCACCGTCTGCGCCGCGGTCCAGGCCCGGAAGGCCAGGAAGAGCCCGGTGATGAGCAGGATCAACACGGCCACCGTGGCCGCTCCCCGCTGATTCGACTTCCGCCGGCTCACGGAGAGGCCTTCCCGCTCAGGCCGAGCACGGAGAGGTTGAGCTTGAGGCTCATGTAGGGATCGGCCAATCCGGTGTCGATGGTGAAGGAATCCACCAGGACCAGCGGCTTGGCCGTCTCCAGGGCACGCAGGAACCGGAGCTGCCGGTCGAAGTTGCCGTATACGTTCATGAAGTAGCTGGTCCGGGTGAACGGCGCCCCGGGGACCCGCTTCTCCATGCTCAGATCCAGGAGCTTCAGACCGGCCTCCTTCCGGAGGTGTTCCAGCACGGACAGGGGGTCGTTGTCCCGGTAGGCGTCCTGCCAGGTCTCCCCGGCGGGGAGCCCCTCGTTCACGTAGGCGAGAACCTCCCGGGACTCCGCCGCCCGCTGGCGGGACTGCCGCAGCGTCCGCTCCGCCGCCTCCCGGCGCCCGGCCAGGCGGTCCAGCTCCCCCTGGGCGGGGCGGATCCAGAACAGATCCACCCCCAGGGCCACGACCAGGAGCCCCAGGGCCAGGGCCAGCTCGCCCCGGGTGCCACCGCGGGTCAGGGGGCTCATTGGCTCTCTTCCTTCTTCTTCGCCTCGGGCGGTCTCAGGATCACCTTGAAGCCTCTCTCGGCCGGCGTGGGCGCGGTGGCCAGGTCCACCTGCGGGAACCGCCGGCTGATGTCCTCGCTGTCCCGCAGCGCTTCCATGAATCCGAGCACGGGGGGGAGGTCGGTGCGGTCGCCGGCGATCCGCCCTTCCAGGTTCATCCCGTTCAGGCTGCTCTGGAG
The DNA here is from genome assembly GCA_963768615.1 of Candidatus Eiseniibacteriota bacterium. Classification (GTDB taxonomy): domain Bacteria; phylum Eisenbacteria; class RBG-16-71-46; order JABDJR01; family JABDJR01; genus CAVSKL01. The sequence continues at coordinate 414,252 of CAVYIE010000002.1, forward strand.
CCCCCCGGCTCCACCTTCGATCCTGGTGAGGAGCACGTCCCGGGGAAGCGCCCCCGAGACGGCCAGGAGCAGCCGGGACCAGTCCACCCGGTTGATCCGGGCCTGGACCAGGCTCCGGGCCACGGCCACCTCGGCCGCCTCCGGCTCGGCCCGGCCCTGGGCCTCCATCTCCTCCACCGCCCGGGTCTCGCTCCGGACCCGATCCCGGAGCTGGAACCCGGACACGACCAGGAAGCCGATGAGGAGGACCTCGACCCCCGCAGCCACGCCGAACAGGGCGCCGCGGACCAAGCTCCGGCGGAGGCTTCCCTGCCTGGCTTCACGTTCCCGGTACAGGTTGACGCGATACTTCACCCGTTCCTCACCATCGAGCCAGCCCCATCGCGCCGACCAGCCGCACATCGTCCTCCGGGGCGGGGCGCCGGTCCCCGGTCATCTTCGCCCCGGCCAGGGGGGTGGGGTGGATCACCTCCACCCCCAGGGCGGCGCCGAGCTGCGCCTTGAACCCGTCCACCAGTCCGCCGCCGCCGCAGAGGAAGATCCGCGAGACCTTCCGCACCCGCTGGCGCACGCTCAGGAAGCGCAGGGTCTCCTCGATCTCCTGGAGCAGGCCCTGCACCAGATCGTCCAGCACCCCCAGGGCCTGCCGGCCCTCCTCGCCCCGGAGGTCGGTCAACATGTGTTCGGCCGTCTCCCGGTCGAAGCCCAGCTTCTCCCGGATCCGCGCGGTCAGGACCTCGCAGGTGCACTCCAGGCTGCGGACGTAGAGCCCGCTCTCGGCGTGCACCGCGGCCAGGACGCTGGTGTGCGCGCCCAGGTCCAGCACCACCGTGGCCCCGTCGTCATCCTCGGCCGCCGGATGGGCCTCCAGCACCGCGTTCACGGTGGGGAGCGGCGCCGCGTCCACCTCCACCGGGTCGATGCCGGCCCCGGAGAGGATCCTGAGCACCCGGTCCCGCCGCGCCCGGGGGGCGGCGACCAGGAGCACCTCCTGGCCCGGCTCGCCTTCCCCGTCCGGCCCCGTTCCGGCCGTCCCCCAGGACCTGGAAATCCAGGCAGGGGTCCTTCACGTTCTCCAGGGGAAGGTGCTTCTTGGCCTCGAAGGGAAGCGCCCCCCGCAGTTCCTCCGGCGAGAGCCGGGGCAGGGCGACCTGGCGGAGGTGGACGTCCCGTCCCCCCACCGCGGTGGCCACCCGGCCCAGGTGCCGGGTCTTCAGGTCCAGCTCGTGCAGCAGCTCGCCCAGGGCCCGGGTGCGGCCCTCGACGTCGGCCTCCCCGTCCCCGGCCACGGCCCGGAGCCCCCAATGGGTGACCACCGGACCGGAGCCGTTCTGCTCCAGCCGGACCAGCTTGATCGTGTGGTGCCCCAGGTCGATGCCCGTGGCCACGGCCCGTCGCGCCAGCAAGAACCCTCCTTCTCCGCTGCGCCTTGGTCGCAAGGAATTCCGGCGGTATCCTAGCCGGTTTGTCAGTCCGCGGCTACCTCCCGCCACTCCAGGACCACCATCAGCCCCGAGGTCCCGGGCTCGTTGTAGAAGTCGTCGATGGGGAGCTTGTCGAGAAACCCGAGGTTGTAGGTCAAGGATGGGCCCCCGGTGCTCGCCCAGTTGTGGAGGACGATCAGCGCCCCGGTCAGGCTGAAATCGCCGTTCACCCCGCCCGATCCTCCGGTGGGTGCGTCCACGTCGTGGGTCACGTAGAGAAGGGCAGGGTTCTCCTCGGTGCCTACGGTCAGCTTGGCGTGCCCCTGGCTGAAGTTGTGGACGATCATGGCCACCCCCGCCTCGGGCTCGAACCGGGGGTTGCCGCTGAACGTCATCCAGCCCCCGGTCCAGAACTTGGTGTCCAGGCGCTGGTCGTCGGAGCCTCCGACGAACCGGGTGTTGATGATGGTGGCGGTGATGGATGGATCCGGGATGGGGGTCCGGATCTCCACGTCGGCGGTGGTGGGCGGCGATCCGACCAGGAATTCCCCGAAGTTGACCACCACCGCCCGGTCCCCGGCCGCGGTGTCGACCTTGAACACCGGGTTGGCCCCGGTGAAGTAGTGGTCGGTGTCGGCGTCCTTGAACACGAAGGTGAATCGCTTGGCGGCCGAGTCATAGGTGGGATTCACATCGACCAGGGAGTCCCCGAGCGCGGTGGAGATGTCGTTGAAGTACCGGTCGTAGATCCGGGCCTGGTGCTTGCCGCCGGCGGTGGGGATGGTGGAACCCACGACGTAGTAGTAGGTGCACTCCGGGTAGTGGCCGGGATCGGTGTAGATCTTGGGGGGCAGGATCTCGAATCCCTCGGTATAGGAGCCGCACTTCAGGTGCACGTCGTTCTTGCCGAAATCGGCGTCCCCGTTGACGTGGATCTTCCCGTCCAGGCAGATATTGCCCCCGGAATCCAGGTCGTTCATCACGATCATCAGCTCGCCGATGGCGGCGTTGGGCACGGTGACCCAGGTATCCACCGCCCGCCGCCCGTTCTTCACCTCGCCCACGGAGCTGATCTTCTTGATCGGGGAGATCGAGGCCGATAGACCTCGTAGGTCGGGCTGCCGTTCCAGGTGGCGTCATGGACCCCCACCGAGTAGGTGCCGTTTCCGGCCGTGACGTGGAGGGAATCCGACCAGTCCAGGTCCTTGATGAACTCCGCCCGGGCGTGCTCGATCCCGGCGTCGGCGAGGTAGAAGGCCTCCGAGGAGTTCTGGCGGTAGATGGCCCGGTGGGTCTCGTAGCCGGCCACGGCGAAGTAGGCCAGGCCGATCAGGACCACGATGACGATGAAGACCATGACCGTGAACAGGGCCAGACCACGCTGGTCCCCGAGCCGGCCCCGGGCTCCGATGTCGAGCGAAATCTTGTCGGTTGTCATGACGGGGTACCCCCCTCCGGCGATCCCGCTACGGGTTGCTGGGATCGTTCAGGACGAACGAACGATTGCGGATCGAGGCCTTGCTCTCGACCTTGACCAGGTCCTGGGCCTCGCTCTGGAGTTCCAGGGTGATGTCCACGGTGGTGGTGTCCGCGTTGACGGCGAACTCCAGGTCGGTGCAGACGTAGTCGCTGAGCGGGCTCCCGTTCCGGCGCGCCCGGCTCGCCGCCCGGTCGTACTCGGCGAACTGGGTGTGAAAGGTGTCGTAGAGAACGACGTGATCGGAGGCCACGAAGTCGATCCAGCGGGCCCGGCGGACGTCGCGGGCGATCTGCTCCACGCTCCGGGTGGCCTCGCCCTGCATGATCACCTTGTCGTTCCCGAAGCGGAAGGACCGGCTGCTCTGGAGCACGATCACCCCCGCGGCCAGGACCACGATGAGGGAGATGGTCCCCGCGATCATCAGCTCGATGGTGGTGAAGCCGGCGGCGTTCCTCCGGTTCCGGGGCGCGCGATTCACAGGTTCCGCCTCCCCATGACGGTGGTCACGCTGACCGACCTGGTCGCCGTGTTGGCCGGGTCGTAGTCCACGGGGAAGGTCCAGGACACGTCCACGGTGATCCCGGCCCGGTTCTCGTCCACGTTGCGTGTCGTAGTCGACAACGGTGAGCGACGCGTCGTAGGTCCGCCCGTCCACGGTGAAGGTGGTGTCGTTGGCCGCGGTGCCGTTGTCGTCCTGGCGCGGAGAGCAGGTACTCGAAGTCCCAGCGCCGGATCTCCTCCGTCCAGTCCTGGGCCACCGCGGTGGCCTTCCGCCGGTCCTCCTCGTAGTCCACCTGGACCCGGCCGCGCACGAAGAACTGCATGAGACCGTACATGACCAGGATCACGATCAGGGAGGCGACGAGCACCTCCACGAGCGAGAACCCGCTCTGGTCGGCGAGCGTTCCCCGGCGGAACCGGTGATGGAGGAGACGGACGAGCTTGGGCATGGCAACGACTCGATTCGAGGGGCCGCAGGCCGCCCGGCTTCCGCCGGGCGGCCCGCTCCCTCAGGACCGGTTAGAGCCCGGTGATATCCGGCGCGTCGCCGTTGGAGTTGATGTCCGGGATGTTCACCGACCGACCGTGACCCCGTTCATCTTGTTGGTCCCGGTGGCCGTGATCTCCAGGGGATTCCCGGTCGCGTCCGTCCCTCCACCGTCGGTAATCGCATAGGTGAAGTTCTCGGGTCGCGTGACAGGTCCACGATCCCACCGTTCCCGACTCGGCCAGGTCGGGATTGCCGGTGCCGGCATCCTGGTGGTCCTGGGCCCAGGCCTTGGACGCGGTCACGATCTCGCCGATCCGGCCGGTGGCCTCGGTCACCCGGGCGTTCTTGATGTACTTCCCGTAGATCGGGATCGCGATGGCGGCGAGGATCCCGACGATCACCACCACCACCATGAGCTCGATCATGGTGAAGCCCTTCTGTCTTGCTTTCTGCGGAAGCGGTTCATCTGCGCAACCTCCATGGATTCACGGTTGTCTGTTTCGTGTGATGCTGGCACCCCATCCCAAACCCGAGCCGGGCCCCCTGACCCGCGCGTGTGGAAAACGAAACCCCTCAGTAGTTGTAGCCCCCCTGCATGATGGCCTGCCCCAGGTAGAAGATGGGCAGGAACATGGTGACGACCACGATGCCCACGATCACCCCCACCAGCACGATCAACAGCGGCTCGATGAGGCTGGTCAGCCCCTCCACCGCGGCCTCGACCTGGCGGTCGTAGAATTCGGACGACTTCAGGAGCATGGCGTCGATCTGGCCGCTCTCCTCGCCGGTGGCCATGAGCTGGAGCACCATCTCCGGCATCCGCCCGGTGGAGCGGAAGGCGGGGGTCAGCTCCTCGCCCTGGGAGACCTGGGTCTTGACCTTCTCCAGGACCCCGGAGAGCACCGCGTTCCCGGTGGCCCCCTTGGTCAGCTCCAGGGCGTCCAGCACCGGGAGCCCGCTCTGGAGCAGGATCCCCAGGGTGCGGTTCATGCGGGAGATGGAGGCCTTGCGGATGATGGGCCCGAAGACCGGGGCGGAGAGGAGGAAGCTGTCCTTGACGTACTTCCCGGATTTGGTCCGGGTCCAGAGCCAGAAGAGGAGGATCACCCCCACCGCGATCCCGATGGAGACGATGGCGTTGTCCCGGATGAGGTGGCTGAAGGAGACCACGGCCAGGGTGGGCCCGGGAAGCTTGGCCCCGAAGTCGGCGTAGATCTGCTCGAAGGTGGGCACGATCTTGAGCAGCAGGAAGAGGCTGATGGCGATGGCGAAGACGAGCACGAAGACCGGGTAGCTCATGGCCGAGCGGACCTTGGTCTTGATCGCGTCCAGCTTCTCCAGGTAGACGGCCAGCTCCTGGAGGATCCTGTCCAGGGTCCCGGCCCCCTCGCCCGCCCGCACCATGCTCACGTAGAGGCTGTTGAAGATCCGGGGGTGCTGGGCCAGGGCGTCGGCGAGGCTGTTCCCGGATTCCACCGTCTCCGCCACCTTCCCCACGCGTCTTCGACAGGGTGCGGTTGCCCTCGTCCTTGGAGAGCCCGCGGAGGCCCCGGACCAGGGGAATCCCGGCCTCGAACAGGGTGGAGAGCTGGCGGGTGAACAGGGCCAGGTCCCGGGTGCTCACCCCCCCGCCGATCACCGGCCGGTTGAGGCGCTCCTTCCAGGCCGCGGCCCGGCCGCTGAACAGGGCCTCCTCGGCCACGTGGAGCACGATGAGCTGGCGCTGGTGGAGTTCCTCCACCACCTGGTCCACGCTGGCCCCGGAGAGGACCCCGCTCTGCTCTTCCCCGCTGTGGGATTTGGCGACGTATGCGAAATTTGGCATAGGCTCTTGGGTGAAATCACCCGGTTTCCGCACCGGCCTCCGGCCGGAACGGTCGTTTATCTCCTGCGTAGGTCTATTCCTCGGCGAGACATACGCGGAGGACCTCTTCGATGGTGGTCTGGCCACGCTGGGCCTTGGCCAGGCCGCTCTGCTTCAGTGTGTGCATACCCCGGGCCAACGCGGCCTGGCGGATCCGGTCCGCGGGCGCGTTGTTGGCCACCAGGTCGCGGATGTCGCGGTCCATCCGGAGCAGCTCCACGATGGCCATCCGGCCCCGGAAGCCCCGCTCCTTGCATTCCCCGCACCCCTTCCCCTTCATGAACGTGGCCTCGGCGACGTCCTCGCGGTGGACGCCGAAGGCGAAGAGCTGCTCGTCGTCCGGCTCGTAGGGCTCGGCGCAGTAGCCGCAGACCCGCCGCACCAGCCGCTGGGCCGCGACCAGGGTCATGGCGCTGGCGGCCTGGAACGGCTCCACCCCCATGGACACCAGCCGCACCGCGGTGGAGGGGGCGTCGTTGGCGTGGATGGTGGAGAACACCATGTGCCCGGTCATGGCCGCGCGCACCGCGATCTCGGCCGTGTCCTGGTCCCGGATCTCCCCCACCATGATCACGTCCGGGTCCTGGCGGAGGAAGGTGCGGAGCGCGGTGGCGAAGTTCAGCCCCTTGCGCTCGTTCACCTGGACCTGGTTGATCCGCGGCATCTGGTACTCGACCGGGTCCTCCACGGTCATGATGTTGATCCCGGGGTCCCGGATCTCCTGGATGCCCGAGTAGAGGGTGGTGGACTTCCCCGACCCGGTGGGGCCGGAGAGGAGCACCATCCCGTAGGGCTGGCGGATGGCGTCCCGGAAGAGCTTGAGGTCGCCCTCCTCGAAGCCCAGGCTGTTCAGGTCGAAGTTGAAGTCGGTCTTGTCCAGGAGCCGGAGCACCGCCTTCTCGCCGTGGATGGTGGGCAGGGTGGAGACGCGGACGTCCACCTCCTTGCCGCCCGAACGCACGGTGAACCGCCCCCCCTGGGGCGACCGGCGCTCGGCGATGTCCATGTCGGCCAGGATCTTGATGCGGGTCATGACCCCGGTGTAGACGTTCCGGGGCGGGGTGACGGCGTCGTAGAGCAGCCCGTCCACCCGGTAGCGGATGATGAGCTTCCGCTCGTGGGGCTCCACGTGGATGTCGGTGGCCCCCTCCTTCATGGCCTGGCCCACCACCTGGTTGACCAGGTTGATGATGGGGGCGTCCTCGGAGCGCTTCTTGGCCTCGTCGGCGTCGAGCTCCTCGTCCTCCTCGACGACGTCCTCGCCCAGCACCACCTTGGCCTGCTCCAGGGCCACCTGCACCTCGCGCGAGCCCTCCAGGCGGCCGTAGTGCCGCTCGCGGGCCTCGGCGACCATCGACTCCGGCCCGATCATGGGCATCACCTGGCGGTGGGTCACCACCCGCAGGTCGTCCAGGGCGTCCAGGTTCAGGGGATCGGAGAGGGCGACCCGGATGCTGCCGTTGTCGAGCGCGATGGGCAGCACGTTGTACTTCCGGGCCAGGTCGGCGGGGACCACGGCCAGCGCCTCGCTGGTGATCTTGTCCCGGCCGGGATCGAAGAGGGGAATGCCGAGCTGGACGCTCAGGATCCGGGTCAGGTCCGCCTCGCTGATGATGGCGAGCCGGACCAGCACCGCTCCCAGCCGTTCCTGGGTGCGAGCCTGCTCGTCGAGGGCGCGGGCAAGCTGCGCCTCCTGGATGAGGCCGGCCTCCAGGAGGAGGCTTCCGAGGCCTCGGGGATTCGTGTTCACGCGCACCTCGTGTCAGAAACCACCTGTCGGGAAAGCGACACCCGAGGGGGGAAGATCACCTCAGCAGGGGGTTGCTGGATAGAGCAAACCCAATGGTATGAAGCAGGAGAAAGCGGAAATCAACGCAAATACGATCCGGTGGGCAATTAATTCGTGAGATAGGGCAAGATTCGTCGGACTGTTTTACAATCCGGTGCAACTGGTTGACACCTGCGGATTGTGAGACCATGGCGTCATGAGACTCAACCGGTACCTGGCCGCGAGCGGGGTGGCCAGCCGCCGCGCGGCGGAGAAGCTGATCGTGGCCGGCCGGGTCCGGGTGAACGGGACCGTGGTCACGGAACTCGGCCACCTTCGTGACCCCGGGCCGGGACCGGGTCACCGTGGGGGGGCGCCAGGTGGCGCCGCCCCAGGGCCATACCTATCTCCTGCTCCACAAGCCGGTGGACGTGGTGACCACCGCCTCGGACCCCCACGGCCGGCCCACCGTGCTCGGCCTGGTCCCCCCCGTCCCCCGGGTGTTTCCCGTGGGCCGGCTGGACCAGGACAGCTCCGGGGCCCTGCTCCTGACCGACGACGGCGCCCTCACCCACCGGCTGTTGCACCCCCGCTACAAGGTCGACAAGGAGTACGAGGTCCAGGCCGAGGGTCAGGTGGACGACGAGGCCCTCGCCGCCCTCCGGGACGGCCTGCTCCTTCCCGAGGAGACGCGGCCCACCGCCCCCGCCGAGGTGGAGGTGCTGCGCCGCCTCCCCCGCCACACCTGGCTCCGCATGGTCATCCACGAGGGCCGGAAACGCCAGATCCGCAGGATGCTGGAAGCGGTGGGGCATCCCGTGGTGGAATTGAGGCGGGTGCGGATCGGAGCGGTGGCCCTGGGCGACCTGGAGCCGGGGACCTACCGGGAGCTGACCCCCGACGAGGTGGCGGCGCTCCGCCGGGAGGCGGAGGCGGCCCGGCCCGGAACCCGGGCCGGCAAGGCCCGCCGGCGGCGGGGACGGGGGCACGGCGCGGCCGGGGCCCCGGCCGCGGAGGCGGCCGGCGGGGCCTCGGAGGCACGCACACCGCCGGCCCCGGGAGGGCCGGGACGGCAGGGAGGATCCGACGATTCCCGCTGATTGCATTCCTCCTGGTCATCGGCCGTCCGCCCGGCGGGGATCACGCCGGAACGCGCTTCCCGCCCTCATCCTGCTCCTGGCCCTGGCCCTCCCCGGCTGCGGCGGGACCCCGGGGGCGCCGCCGCCGGATGCCGGCGAGCTGGACCAGCCCACCCGGGAGGTGCCCGACCCCACCCCGGAAGGAGCCCCGGCGGGGATCACCGCGCCCATCACCGGCGCCGCCGACAGCACGGTGGACTTCGCCATCCTGGGCAGCGAGCGGGTGGACGGGGTGACCCAGATGGAGGTGGCCTATCCCAGCGGCGACCTCACCGTGCGCGGCTTCCTGTTCCTGCCCGAGGACGACGCCCGGCACCCGGCGGTGCTCTTCAACCACGGGGGGATCTCCGGGGTGAGCGCGGACATGAAGCGCCGGGCCCGGGACCTGGTCAAGCTGGGCTACGTGGTCCTGACCCCCGCCTATCGCGGGGAGGGGGGCAGCGAGGGCACGGTGGAGGTGGCCGCGGGCGAGGTGGACGACGTGCTGGCCGCGGCGCGCATCCTGGCCCGGGACCCCCTGGTCGACCCGCAGCGCATGGGGATCGCCGGCTCCAGCCACGGCGCGCTCATCTCGGTGCTGGCGGCGGCCCGGGAGCCCGGGCGCTTCCGGTGCGTGGCCGAGGCCTGCGGGGTGATGGACGTGGCCGGCTGGTACCGGTGGCTGGTGCTCACCGGGCACGACGTGACCGATTCCCTCTCGGTGGCGGTGTACGGCAGCGGCCCCGAGGACAAGCCCCAGGCCTTCGCCGGCCGCGACGCCATGCGGCTGGCGGGGAGGATCCGGATCCCCGTCCTCCTCCAGCACGGGAAGAAGGACAACACGGTGCCGGTGGAGCAGGCGCGGGAGTTCGCGGCCGCGCTGGAGGCGGCGGGGAACCCCGACGTGACGCTCCTCACCTACCCGCTCCTCGGCCACGCGTTCTGGTTCTGGAACGACTCCCGGTACCACTCGCCGGAGGAGCTGGCCCAGGCCGACACGGCCTGGAACGACTTCACGTCCTTCCTGGACGGGGCGCTCCGGCCCTAGCCGGCCCCGGCCTGATTCCGGCCCCGGCTCCCTCACGCGGTCCCGGAAGCCTCCGGCCTAGCGGAGCACGTGGAGCTTGCGGGTCCAGCTCGCGCTCCCCGCCCGCACCCGGATGAAGTAGATCCCGCGCCCCACCCGGTGGCCGGCTTCGTCCCGCCCGTCCCAGTGCAGGCTGGTCCGGCCGGGACCGGTGATCCCGTCGGCCAGGCGCCGCACCCGGCGTCCGTTGACGTCGTAGATGTCCACCAGGGTCTCCACCGCTTCCGGGGTCTCCAGGGGCACGGTGGCCGGACCGGTGGTGGGGTTCGGATAGGGATCGCCCAGCTCCAGGAAGTTCCACAGGTCGTCGTGCCCCGGGTTCTCCCTCGGCACCCGGACGGCGAGGACCGGGGACCGCGGCCCCTCGTTCCCGGAGGCGTCCACCGCGGTCACCGAGTAGCAGTACTCCCGGCCCGGGACCACCTGGCCGTCGGCGACCTCGGGCAGCCCCACCGCATCCCGGTACAGGCTCAGCCGGCTCGCGGCCCCGGGCCCCCAGGCCCGGTAGAGCCGGTAGTGGGCCAGGTCGGGCTCGGGGGCGGCCCGCCAGCGCAGGTCCACCTTGCCCTCGCGGACGGCGGCGGCCAGGCCGTCGACGGCGGCCGGAGGCTGGGTGTCGGGCAGGATGACCCGCTCCAGGCGGACGGGATCGGCGGTGCCGAGGGAGGCCCGGTTCCCGGCCTCGTCCACCGCCACCAGCCCGAAGACCAGGGAGGTGTCCAGGGGCAGCCCGGCGACCAACAGACTCTCCGGCGACCCCGCGGCGGCGGGGGCGGGAAGGCCGGGGATGGCCTGGGCCGAGTCCCAGCTCGAACCGTCCAGGGCGTCCGCCCGCCAGCGGAGATCGTAGGCCGAGGCCGTCCCCACCGCGCCGTCGTCCCCGGGGGCGGTCCAGCTCAGGCGGACCGTCCCGCTGTCGGGGTCCACGGCGATGGCGGTGAGGTCGGTGACCTGGACCGGGGGAAGCGTGTCCACCGGCGGCGGGGGCGGCGGGGTGGTCCCCGAGGCCGGGTTGCTCAACCCGGAGGGGTTCCCCTTCGCGTCCACCGAGATCAGGCGGAAGGTGTAGGTCCGGTCCGCGGAGAGCCCGGTCACGGTGACCGTCTCCGGGGTGCCGGGAGCCTTGGGCGCGCCCGTCTCCACCCCCGGCGCGCCGGTCCACTGGCCGGGATCGAAGGTGCTCCCCACCCGGTAGCGCAGGTCGTACACCTTGACCGTGCCTCCGCTGTCGGCGGGGGCGGTCCAGGTCAGGGTGAGCCAGTTCGCCCCGGTGCCGCTCACGGCCAGATCGGCGACCGCCGCCGGCCCGGTGGTGTCGGCGGGGGGCGGGGGCGGCGTGGAGGACCCGGTGGTGAAGGTGAGGACGTTGCCCAGGGAGGCCAGGTTCCCCCCCTCGTCCTCGGCCCGCAGCCCCATGTAGTAGGTGGTCCCCGGGACCAGGCCGTCCACGTTCGCGAGCTGGACGGTCCCGGCCGCGGCCGGCAGGGGCAGGAACAGCAGGGTCCGGGCCCCGCTCCAGTTGGCCTCGGTCAGGGGGCTCTCGGAGATCCGGCCCCGGTAGAGGGCGGCGGTCCCCACCGATCCGTCGTCGCCGGGAGCGGTCCAGCCCGCCACCACCCAGGCGGTATCCACGATCACCGCGTGGAGGTCGGTGACCGGGCCCGGCGGGGTGACGTCGGGGGCGTAGGTGGTGAACGAGGCCACGTTGCTCAGCCCGCTCACGTTCCCCACCTCGTCGGTGGCGGTCAGGGCCGCCCAGTAGGTGGTCCCGGGAGCCAGGCCGGTGAGGTTGAATCCGTCGTGCACCCCCCCCACGCCGGGGGAGGGCATCGGCGTCACCGGGGTGGCGGAGGCGAAATTCGCGGCCGTGATCGGGGCCTGGGCGTAGCGCAGGTCGTAGGAGGTCGCCTGCCCCAGCGCGCCGTCGTCTCCGGGCGCGGTCCAGGTCAGGGTGGCGCTGAGGGTGTCCACGGGGCCCGCGACCAGGTCGGTGACCGCGGCCGGGGGCTTGTCGTCCACGTAGGTCTCGGCGGGGGTGATGATCCGGAAGTAGTAGGGCCCCAGCGGGGAGACGTTCCCCACGTCGTCCACCGTCCGCACCGCGAAGTAGTAGGCGGTGGAGGGCTCCAGCCCCACGATCTCCATCTGCTCCCAGGCTCCGGGCCAGGTGGGAACGATGGTGTTGGGCACCACCGCGGCCGTGTCCCAGGCGGTCATCGATTCGAACTTGTCCGTCGACTGGCGGATCAGATAGCTGCTGGCCCGGCCGCTCAGGCTGTCGTCGCCCACCGCCTGCCAGCGGAGGATCCCGGTGTGGGCGTCCACGGGCCAGCCCCAGTAGGCGGGCGTGCTGGCCGGGGGGATGGTGTCGGGCGGGGGGGGATCCACGATCCGCGGTCCGATGTAGGCGTCCCAGGCCCCGACGTTCGGGAGCCCGGCCTGGGCGGAGAGGGCGCTGGTGTTCGGGTTCACCACCACCGAGGCGTCGGTGAAGTCCCGCCGCCAGATGGACAGGCCGCCCACGGTGTAGCTGTAGGCTTCGCCGACGGGATCCCCGAGGTGCACGTCGTACTCCGGCTCCCACCACAGCGCCCCGTGGTCGGTCCAGGTGGCGTCCAGGCTGTAGTAGCCGTCGCCGAGCAGGGTGCTGCCCAGGGTGAACCGCTTGTGGCGCTCGAACTCCGGGGTGCGGTCGGGCGTGGTGATGCTCCCCGACCAGTGGGTGTTGATGGTGACCAGCAGCTTGGGGTCCGGGTTGTAGAGATCGAGCACGTTGAAGTACGCCCCGGAGGAAACGAACATCATCTTGTTCCAGGCGGTCCCGTAGGGCGAATCCGGGGTCGGGTTCTGGCTGCCGGGGAAGTTCTCCAGCATGGTCCCGTTCAGGACCTGGTAGTGGCTGTTGGCCCCGTTGGACACGATGATGGTGTTGGGTCCGGTGAGAGTCCGGAGCCGGGTGACCAGGGAGTCGTTCACCGCCTTCCACCCCGCGTCGAGGCCGGCGGCGAGATCGGGCACCCCGTCCTGGTTGCCGTCGATGGGAGAGGCCAGGCCGCTGTTGAGCCAGGAGATGTTGTCCCAGACGTCGTCCAGGAAGAGCCCGTCCCAGCCCTGGGTCCCCTGGACCAGGACGTCGTCGTAGAGGAACTGCGAGAACCACTGCCAGAAGTTCTGCCCCTGGGCGTTCCGGAGGCAGCCGGGGGTCAAGTTGGCCGTCCCCTTCCCCGGCCAGTCGCTCACGATGCTCCCGTCCACCGAGCGCAGCCAGAAGTTCCCGGCGTCCATCCCCGCCCAGTACCGGTAGAGCACCGTCTCCGGGGGACGGTTGTAGGCCTCGGTGAAGGTCCCGTTGATGGGGATGTAGCCCAGGACGACGATGTCCGGGTTGAGCTGGCGCAGGGCGTCCAGGCCGCCGGGGGTCTCGATGGGGAAGTCCGCGTCCAGGACCAGCACGTCCCACTTGGCGAGCTGGGCCAGTTCGGACGGGGTCACGTTGGCGCGGAGGAAGTAGTTCAGGACCTTGGGGTAGCCGTCGCGGGCCTCGGCCGGGTGGGCCCCGGCGAAGGCCAGCAGGAGGGCGCCGAGGCCCAGGACGAGGACGGTGCGGGTGAGCGGAGCGCGGCTCCGGCACCCGGGAAGCCTCCGGTGGGGACGAGTGAGCTTCATGGCCGTTCTTCTTTCGCAGACTCGGTTCTTGGTTCGCTGGTGCATGCACGGCTCGCCCGGAGAGGACGGCCCTCACTCTCCATCGCAAGCCCCGGGCCATTCGGCGGCCCGGTGGGGCCGGCCGGCGGCCGATGTAACTCTATGATTTACATGGATTTGGAATCTGGTTGCAGCCCCTGGAAACAGGCCCGGATGCCCGTCCTTTCAGCCTGCCCGGCCCTCCCGTGCAGGTTGCACGGGACTGGTAGGAAACCCCCGAGGGGGTGGGGGCGAAACGAGCGCGCGGCGACTATACCGGAAACCACCCGGCAAACGGAACCGATTTCCGGGTCCGGATCTCCCGAAGAGCGGCGGCGACAAGGGCGGGTGCCCGCTACCGCCGGATCCTGTATCTTCACCGCCGGATGCAAGATCCCCCGCCGATTCCGTCCGGCCGGGCCGATGCCGGGGGCGGGGGCGACGGACACCCGGGGAGCGCTATGGCCAAAGCAACCGGCCCGCGTCGGGTCATCGCCCACGTGGACATGGACGCGTTCTACGCGTCGGTGGAGGCTCACGACGATCCGTCGCTGCAGGGGCTTCCCCTGGTGGTGGGCGGTCCCCCGGAGAAGCGCGGCGTGGTGGCGGCGGCGTCCTACGAGGCGCGGCGCTTCGGCATCCGCTCGGCCATGCCCATGGCCCGGGCGGTCGTCCTCTGTCCCGACCTGGTCCGCATCTCCCCCCGCATGGCCCGCTACCGCGAGGTGAGCGGGGTCATCATGGGGATCCTGAAGAGCTTCTCCCCCCTGGTGGAACCGCTGTCCCTGGACGAGGCCTTCGTGGACCTGACCGGCACCGGACGCACCTTCGGCGAGCCGGTCGAGGCCGGGGAGCAGATCCGGGCGGCCATCCGGGCCGAGACCGGGCTCACCGCCTCGGTGGGGATCGCCCCCAACAAGTTCCTGGCCAAGCTCGCCTCCGACGAGAACAAGCCCGACGGACTCACCCTGGTCACCCCGGAGACCGCGGTGGAGTTCGTGCAGCGGCATCCGGTGGAGCGGATCTGGGGGGTGGGCGAGAAGACGGCGGACAAGCTGCACCGGCTGGGCCTGCATCGCGCCGCCGACGTGGCCGCGGCGGAGCCGTCGGTGCTGAAGCGCCACTTCGGGCTGCTCGGTTTGCGGCTCCACGAGCTGGCCTGGGGACGCGACGACCGCCCGGTGGTGCCGGAATCCGAGCCCAAGTCGGTGAGCCACGAGGTCACCTTCGCCAAGAACCAGAAGAGCCTGGCCCTTCTGCAGGGCGTGCTGACCGGCCTCAGCGAGCAGACCGCGCGCCGGCTCCGCCGCGCCCGCATGGTCGGCCGCACGGTGAACCTCAAGCTGCGCTACGGGGACTTCACCACCATCACCCGCCAGGAGTCCCTGGGCCACCCCACCGACGACGCGGGCGAGATCGACGCCGCCGCCTCGCGGTTGTTGGAGGTGGAGCGGGCCCTGGACGAGCGTCCGGTGCGGCTCCTGGGGGTGGGGGTGACCGGGCTCCTGCGCCGGACCCAGATGAACCTGGATCTCTTCGGGGCGGCCGCGGAGAGCGCCTCCCCCGAGGCTCCGGAGGATGACGGGGGCGGTGAAGGGGACGGCGACGAGGACCTGGACGGGCCGGAGGCGGGCGAACCGGACGGGGACGACTCCGGGGGCGGTGGGGGCGGCGCGTCGGGCGGCGGTGGTGCTCCGGGCGGGGGCGGGGGCGGCGCTTCGGGGGGCGGTGGGGGCGGCGCTTCGGGCGGCGGTGGGGGCGGCGCTTCGGGCGGCGGCGGTTCCGGTGGTGGTGGGGGTAGGGCCGGCGGTGGCTCCGGTGAGGTGAGGGGGGCCGGCGGCGGCGGGGCGGGCCCGCGGCGGGTGACGATGGACGGAGCCGGCGGAGCGCGGCCGGAGGCGGGTCTGAAGGCGGGCTTGCCCGCCGACGGCGGCGAGGCCCGGCGGCGCGCGCTCAACCTGGCCGTGGACCGCCTGACCGAGCGCTTCGGTCCGGAAGCGGTGACCCGCGCACGCAGCCTGGCGGCGCGGGGCCTGGACGAGACCCCGGAGGAGGCGCGGGGCCGGACGGACGGAGGCCGAGGCGAAGGCGAAAGCTGACGCGGAGAGCGGCAACCCCCGGCGAACGCCGACCCGTGGTACCCGGGTGCGCATTTTTCCTGGTCCCCGGCTTCGAACTGCTTTGGACCGGCGCGGGTTTCCCGGGGAACGGCTCCGTGTTCGGGATCGGGCTTGCCCCGGCTTGAACCACGCCGGCGGCCGGGTGGGGAGACCCCGGGGAACACCTTCGGTACCCGGCCGCCGACGGTCGGGGGATTCGGCGGCGTGATGTGGTGCTCCCCGGGGAACGGGGGCGCACCTCGCAAGGAGTGCCCGCCGCGATGGGGCGTCGTGGAGCGGCCGAAGCCGGGGAAAAAAGCGGGGGCCGGCCCCGTCCCTTGGTCCGACCCCCGCAGTTGGCTTCGCGTTGCAAGTGCGGAACCCGAAGGTTCCACCTAGGGTAGACGCCCCTGTCGCGTTGTTCCCTAAGTACCCTCAAGGGCAGGGCACCCCCCCAGGTTGCAGATTCGGTGCCAACCGCGGCCGCGCCCCCGCCGTGCAAGGTGCCCCCGGCCGGTCATCCCGCACGACGGATCAATTCCCGGAGCGCGAATGCGTTGCGCCCCCCGGGACGCCGGCCGGCGAACCGGCGGACCGCGGGCGCGCAACCTGCACGCGGAAGGCCGGCCGGAGGAACCGGCCGCGCCCTGCGCCTTGCCACGGGCGGGCGTGCAGGGTGCGGCGGCGACGGGGCCTCGATGGTACGCTTGGACCCGCCCCACCGGGGCGGGAACCCCACGGGAGGAATGAAGCGATGGACCGACGGCTGCCGGAGCGGGACGAGGCCTGGGCCCTGCTCTGCGAGCACACCAAGAGCGATTCCCTGCGGAAGCACGCCCTGGCCGTGGAGGCGGTGATGCGGGCCGCGGCCCGGGATCGGGGCGCGGACGAGGCGCTCTGGGGGCTGACCGGGCTCCTCCACGACTTCGACTACGAGGCCTGGCCCGACCCCGCCGAGCACACCGTGGCCGGGGGGCGGATCCTCCGGGAGCGCGGCTACCCGGAGGCGCTGGTCCATGCCGTCCAGGCCCACAACGAGGCCAACGGGCTGGGGCTGGCCCGGGAGGCGGAGCTGGACCGGGTGCTGTTCGCGGTGGACGAGCTGACCGGGTTCGTGACCGCGGTGGCGCTGGTGCGGCCCTCAAAGAGCATCCACGAGGTGACCCCCCGGAGCGTGAAGAAGAAGCTCAAGGACAGGCGGTTCGCGGCCTCGGTCAACCGGGAGGAAGTGGCCCGGGGGATGGAGGAGCTGGGGGTCGAGCCGGACGCGCACATGCAGTTCGTGATCGACGCCCTGAAGCCGGTGGCGGCGGAGATCGGCCTGGCCGGGACCGGTGCCGGGGATGCGGCCGGGGACTCCGCCGGCGACGGGAACACGGGCGGAGCCGGGGACGGGAACACGGGCGGCGGCGCGGACGCGACCGGGGGCGGGGACCGCGGATGACCTTCGTCCGCCGGGCGGGCCCCTGGCTCGCCGGTCCGGTGTTCCTCCTCATCTACGCGGCCACCCTGACGCGGATCCACACCTGGGACGCCATGGCCTACGCCGCCCGCGCGGCCGGGAACCCGCTGGTCTCGGAGCGGTTCCTCTCCACCTCCTTCTGGCACCCCCACCACCTGCTGTACATGGCCCTGGCCGCGCCCTGGTCCCGGGCGCTGACCGCCCTGGGCCTTCACGGCCCGGGGGGGATGATCCCCCTCCAGCTCCTGAGCGCGCTCTTCGGCGCCGGGGTGGTGGCCATGACCGCGGTCATCGTGCGCCGTACCTCGGGAAGCGACACCCGGGCCTGGACCGCCGCCCTCGGAGCCGGGATCTCCAACGCCCTCTGGCGTTACAGCACCGCGGTCGAGGTCATGACCGCCTCGCTCTTCTTCCTCCTCCTCGGCGCCTACCTGCTGCTGGACCGCCGCCGCGCGCTCCGGAGCCTGGGGGCGGGGGCCTGCCTGGCCGCGGCGATCCTCATCCACCAGATCGCGGTCCTGTTCGCGGCCGGCTTCCTGCTCGGGTTGCTCCCGCGGTGGGTTCGCGAACGCGGGGGGCGGCGGGCCTGGTGGATGGCGGCGGCGGCCGCGGCCGCTCTCGCCGCCGGGGTGTACCTGGTCGTGGGGCGGCTGGCGCTGGGGATCACCACCCCCGCCGGGTTCGCGGACTGGATGACCGAAGTCCGGAACCGGGCCCACTTCGAGGGCACGCCGCTGGTCAGCACGCTGGCCTTCACCGCCCGCACCCTGGTCGAGAGCATCGTGACCCCGGCCCCGGCCGTGGCCCTCCGCCACCAGGGCGCAAGCCCGTGGACGGAGGCGGGAACCGCGCTCTCGATCCTGGGCGCGGTGGGAGTGGGCGCGCTGGCGGTTCGCTTCCGCGGCCGCCCCCGGCGGGAGGATGCCCCCTGGTTCGGCGGACTGGTCCTGGGCGGGGCGCTCACCGTGGCCTTCATCGCCTGGTTCGAGCCCCTGAACCTGGAGTACGCGGTCTACCTCGTTCCCTTCGCCTGGATCGCGGTGCTGGGGGGGGCGGCGCGCCCCGAGGCGGCCCCGGACGGGCCGCGCCTCCGCCGGTGGGCGGCGCCGGCCCTGCTCCTCCTGGCCGCGGCCAACCTGGCCGGCTCCATCCTCCCCGAGCGCCACGCCGAACGGGCCCCGTACCACGATCTGTGGGCCTTCGCCGAGGCCCACTTCCGGCCCGGGGACGTGTTCATCCTGGGCCGGGACGACGGTGACCTCCAGATGGCGCTGATGGTGTTCCCCCTCGCCGGGGGCGTCCGTACCCTGGCCTTCCCCACCGGGGCCTCCCCCGCCGGAGTGGCCCGGTTCTGGGACGAGGTGCGGGAGGCGCTCTCCGCCGGCGGCGGCTCCGTCCCGCGGCTCTACTGCCTGGCCCGGACCGCGCCCGCGGTCCAGGCCGCGGTTTCCGGGCGGCCGGACCGGACCGTGGTGGGCCGGCTCCGCGGGAGCGAGGTGGTGCGGCTGCACGGCCCGGGGGAGACCGGGGGCTCCTAGCCCGGGCCCGGGCAACGGGCCTGCCGCTCACCGGCTCACCGGCCTACCGGCCTATCGGGACGAGAGCACGAACTGGTTTCCGTCCGGGTCCTTGAACAGGGCGAAGGTCCCCCAGGGTTGCTTCTGGGGCTCGCCGTCGAACTCGACCCCGCGTTCCTTCAGCTCCCGGTAGGTGGCCTCCACGTCGTCACAGGCCAGGGCCCCGTTGAAGAAGGTGCCGATCCGGTCCTCCTGGCCCTTGGGGGTGAAGAGCACGAAGCGGGTGTCCGAGCCTCCGATCCCCAGCTCGATCCAGCGCTGGCTGTCGTCGAAGGGCTGGTCGGTCAGGACCTCGAACCCGAGCTTCCCGGTGTAGAAGGCGAGGGCGCGGTCCTGGTCCCGGGTGGGGATGCTCACGAACTTCACGTGGGTGATCACGATCGGCTCCTTTCCTGGGGGGTGTCACCTGGGCGTGGGCGTCCCCGATAGTCTGCACGTTCACGGCCCCGGGGTCCATTCGTCCGTCGTGCGGGCCGGGCTAACCGACGCACTTCCATCGGAGTAGGCGAAAGACCGGGCGCCGGAGCGTCGGGGGCACGGGCGCCGGGGCGTCGGGGGCACGGGCACCGGGGCCTCGGGGTTACGGGCACCCGGGCCCGGGGTGCTACACTCGGCCGGTGCCGGCGCGCCGCGTCCGCCCCTACTCCGCGCCGGCCGTCACATCGACGGCGAATCCCTTGGAACCCCCATTGTCGAACGGGACCCGCATCATGAAACGACCCGAGTTGTCCACCCTGGGCGCGCTCCGCCGCGCCGAGTACCCCGACCTGCCGATCAAGGAGGAGATGCGCCGGAACCTGGGCGCCGCCCTCCGGGACCGGCGGAAGATCTTCCCCGGCATCGTGGGCTACGACGAGACCGTGATCCCGGAGCTGGTGAACGCGGTCCTGGCCCGCCACGACTTCATCCTCCTCGGGCTCCGGGGCCAGGCCAAGACCCGGATCCTCCGCGGCCTGGTGGACTTCCTGGACGAGTGGATCCCGGTGGTGAAGGGCTCGGAGATCAACGACCATCCCTACCACCCGGTGAGCGCGCCGGCCCGGCGGCTGGTGGCCGAGGCCGCCGACGACACCGAGATCGACTGGGTGCACCGCGAGCTTCGCTATCACGAGAAGCTGGCCACCCCCGACGTGACCATCGCCGACCTGATCGGGGACATCGACCCGGTGAAGGCGGCCAAGCTCAAGCTCTCCTTCTCCAGCGAGGACGCCATCCACTACGGGCTGGTGCCCCGGGCCAACCGGGGGATCTTCGCCATCAACGAGCTTCCCGACCTCCAGCCCCGGATCCAGGTCGGCCTGTTGAACATCATGCAGGAGAAGGACATCCAGATCCGCGGGTTCCCGGTGCGGCTCCCCCTGGACCTCTGCATCGTGTTCAGCGCCAACCCCGAGGACTACACCAACCGGGGGAACATCATCACCCCGCTCAAGGACCGGATCGACAGCCAGATCCTCACCCACTACCCGCGGGATCTGGAGGAGGCCCGGGTCATCACCGACCAGGAAGCCTGGACGGCGCGCGAGGGGCTGGAGTTCGTCCTCCCCGACTACCTGCGGGAGGCGGTGGAGCGGATCGCCTTCGAGGCCCGGGAGAGCGAGTACGTGGACCAGACCTCGGGGGTGAGCGCCCGGCTGCCCATCACCGCCATCGAGTGCGTGATCTCGAACCTGGAGCGGCGGGCGGCCCTGACCGGCGAGGAGCGGGTGGTGGCCCGGGTCACCGACCTCCAGGCCGCGGTTCCCGCCATCACCGGCAAGATCGAGCTGGTCTACGAGGGCGAGCAGGAGGGCCCGCTCAAGGTGGCCCGCTACCTGATCGGGAAGGCGGTCAAGTCGGCCTTCGAGGACCGGCTGCCCGAGGTCCACCCCCGGCGGAAGCGCCGCTCCTCCGAGGAAGGGGCGGTGCCCGAGGCGGCCAGCCCCTACCGGCCGGTGATCGACTGGTTCTCGCGCGGGACCCGGCTGGAGCTGGGGGACACCATGAACGCGGAGGAGCACCTGGCCGTGCTGCGGGAGGTGCCGGGCCTGGAGGATCTGGCCCGGAAGCACCTGGCGGTGTCCGAGGGGCCGGAGCTGGGAGCGGCCATGGAGTTCATCCTCGAGGGGCTGCACCAGTCCAGCGTGCTGGCCAAGGAGGAGCTGGAGGGGCGCCGGGTGTTCCTGGACATGTTCCAGACCATGTTCTCGGGCCTGGAAGAGAACTGACCGGTGCGGTTCGCGTACTCGGAGTGGGACGAGGCCTTCCAGAACTTCATCCGGAGCCTGGAGAACCTCCGCCGGCTCTTCTACCAGCTCCTGCTCCGCACCGACGGCGACGTGGACGAGGCGCTCCGGTGGATGGAGCAGCTCCAGGAGCGGGGCTACCTCCCCGGGGACTGGGACCTGGAGGAGTTCAAGCGACGGCTGGAGGAGGAGAGCCTCATCCAGGCCGAGAACGGGACCCTGAAGCTCACCCGGAAGGGCGAACGGGCCATACGCCGGGAGTCCCTGGAGCTCATCTTCGGGGGGCTCCGCAAGGGCGCGGCGGGCCAGCACCGCACCGTGCATACCGGCCGCGGGGGTGAGCGCCTCTCCGAGACCCGGTCCTGGCAGTTCGGCGACAACCTCTCGGACCTCGACCACCCGGGCACGGTGAAGAACGCGCTGCGCCGGGGGATCGAGGACATCTCGATCACCGAGGACGACTTCGAGGTCTTCGAGACCGAGCACAAGACCTCGGTGGCCACGGTCCTGCTCCTGGACGTGAGCCACAGCATGGTCCTCTACGGCGAGGACCGGATGACCCCGGCCAAGACGGTGGCCCTGGCCCTGGCCGAGCTGATCCTGACCCGCTACCCCAAGGACAGCCTGGACGTGGTGCTGTTCGGGGACGAGGCCGAGCCGGTCCCCCTGGAGGAGCTCCCCTACGCCGGAGCCGGCCCCTTCCACACCAACACCAAGGCCGGGCTGCGCATGGCCCAGCAGATCCTCCGCCGCAAGAAGCACGCCCAGAAGCAGGTGTTCATGATCACCGACGGCAAGCCCTCCTGCATCTGGGAGGAGGGGCGGCTCTACAAGAACCCCTTCGGGCTGGATCCCAAGATCGTGAACCGGACCCTGGACGAGGCGGTGCTGTGCCGGCGGCGGGGCATCTCCATCACCACCTTCATGGTGGCCGAGGACCCCTGGCTGGTGGACTTCGTGGAGAAGCTGACCCGGCTCAACCACGGCCGGGCCTACTTCACCGGGCTGGACGAGCTGGGGGGCTACGTGTTCCAGGACTTCATCCGCAACCGGAAGAAGCGGGTGCGCTGAGCCGCTTCCCATCCCCCCCGCCGGCCTCCGGCCCCCGTCCCGCGCCGCTCACCCCTCGTACAGGAACCCCGACTGGTCCCTGCGGACCCGCGCCCGGATGACCGCGTCCAGGACGTAGACGGCCGCGGCCAGCGCCACCAGGACCACCCCCGTCCGCCAGGGGGCGCGGTAGCCCCACAGCCGCAGGAAGGGCATGCCCAGACCCAGGAACAGCCCGCCGAAGAGGATCATGACGAACCAGGTGACCATGACCCGGGCCGACCGCTCCCCGCGCCGCGGCGGCTTGGTGAAGGGAAGCACGGGCTGGATGGCGATCATGGCCTCGAAGAACACGGTGGTGACCAGGCCCAGCACCACGATGTGCACCGCGGCGTGGACCACGCTGTGGAACAACCAGGCGAACAGGGCTCCCATCACCACCAGGTACGGGGTCACGAAGTAGGCCATCACGTAGTTCCGGGCGGCCAGGACCAGGCGCTCCGGCCGGGCGGGGGTGGTGAAGTAGATCCAGGTGGCGGTATAGGACTCGCTGGCGGCCAGGCCCTGGGAGAGGAGCATGGGGAACAGGAACACCGCGAAGTAGAGGAGCCAGCCGCCCTGGCCCCGGGGACTGGGGTCGAAGGGATCGGCCATGGGGCCCTCGCGGAGCCCCATCACCAGGTAGAGGAGGGTGAGGGGAATGATGCCCAGCACCACCATGCGGAACCGCTGGTCGTACTTGAACTGGTTCCGGATGAGGAGGGCGATGGCCCGGCCCTCGTTCCGGCGGAACAGGAAGGACGGGCGGGAGGCGGCGGCGCTCGCGGCGGCGCGGCGCGTCTGGCCGGAACTCCCCAGCCGGGCCACCCGCTCCGCGTAGCCTCGGGAGGCCTTCCCCAGGGCGAACCGGAAGAGAACGCCGAGCAGGACCAGGGACCCCAGGGCGGCGAGCACGAACCGGGGTTCGAACCGGCCCCGGGCCAGCTCCAGGTAGCTGGCGAACCAGGTGGCGGGGTGGAGGAAGATCCAGGGGGTATCGGGGAGGGTGAGCCTCCGCACCGTTCCCTGCTCCATCAGGTCGGGGATGAAGGCGTAGCCGCCGTAGACCAGCACCGAGAGCCCGATCTGGAGATAGCTCAGGGCCGAGCGCAGGCGGCGGGGGGAGACCACCCGCAGCACCTCGGAATAGGCCAGGGCCATGGCCAGGGACACGGCCAGGCCGCACAGGGTGAAGGCGGCGAGGGCGGCCAGCCCGGTCAACGGGTGGAAGCCGCCCTTGAAGAAGTAGAGAACGATGGGGCCCACCCCGAGGGCTCCGGTCATGATCAGCACGTACACGGTGAAGGAGGCGATCTTGGCCGCGAACCAGGTCCGGGAGGAGACCGGCCGGTACCCCAGCACGCCGTACTCGTCGGGGGAGAGCAGGATCACGTGCAGCTCCATCAGCACCATCGCCCCCAGCATGAACGTCAGGTAGGTGAGGAGCACGGTGCCGGTGAAGAGCGGGTCGGGGTTCTGCATGAAGACCGCGGCGAGGAAGACGCCGGTGAGGGCGTAGAAGAACAACGGGACGACCGCGGCCCAGGTCCCCCGGGAGCGGCCGCCGCTCCGGCCCAGGCTGGCGCTCATGCCCCGGAAATCCAGCCGCAGGAAGAGCCGGACCAGGGTCCGCCACTGGGACCCGTCCACGCCGAAGCGCCCGGCGGGCGGGGGCGCGGCCGCCGGGGCCGCGGGCCCGGTTCCGGAAGATCCGGTCCCGCTCACACCCGCTCCAGGGCGGCCAGGAACTCGGCCGTGGCCTCCCCCACGTCGCTCCCCCCGGTGGCCTTGCGGAAGGCCTCCTCCAGGGTGCTGCTGCCGGTGGCCCGGGCGATCTCCTCGTAGGTCCCGTCCACCACCACCCGCCCCTCGCAGATGATGGCGATCCGGGTGCAGATCCGCTCCACCACCTCCAGGATGTGGGAGGAGAAGAACACCGTCTTCCCCTGGGCGGCCAGGCGCTTCAGCAGCTCCTTGAACACCATGGCGGTGTTGGCGTCCACCCCGTTCAGGGGCTCGTCCAGGAACAGGACCTCGGGGGTGTGGAGGAGCGCGGCGGCCAGGAGCACCTTCTGCTTCATCCCCTTGGAGAAGTCCATCATGCGCCCGTTCCCGTCCTCCCCGAGGCCGAACAGGTCCAGCAGCTCCCGGGCCCGGCGCGAGGACCGCTCCGGGTCCAGATGGTGGAGCGAGGCAACCACTTCCAGGTACTCCACCGGGGACAGGCTCTCGAACAGGGCGCCCGACTCCGGCACGTAGCCGATCCTCTGCTTCACCTCCACCGGGTCGGCGGTGACGTCGAAGCCGGCCACCCGCGCCGAGCCCGCGGTGGGCTCCAGGAGCCCGGTGAGCATCTTCACCGTGGTGCTCTTCCCCGCCCCGTTGGGGCCCAGGAAGCCGAACACCTCCCCCGGCTCCACCCGGAGGTCCAGCCCGTCCACGGCGGTCTTGTCCCCGAACACCTTGGTGAGCCCGCGGGTCTCGATCATCGGCGGAGCTCGTCCAGGACGATCATGTTCAGCTCCCGGGTCTCTTCCGGGGTGGCGGGGCCGGCGGTCCGCCACACCGTCCGGCCCGCGTCGTCCACCAGGAGCACGGTGATCGCCGCCTCCGAGGCGATCCCGAGGGCGCGCTTGAACGGTCCCTTGTCCAGGTAGAGGGTCACGGTGTGCTCGCGGACGGCGCGCTCGGGGATGCCCGAGCGCATGCCCCGGTTGATGAAGAACTTCACCAGGCCGCTCTTGGGCTCGATCACCGGCAGCTCGTAGGAGGCGAAGCCGGGCTGGGTGGCGGCCAGGCCGCGGGCGGTGGGGGTCCAGGTGTCCACGTCCTCCTGCTGCTCGCGCTCGAAGGCGATGAGGACGAGGTTGAGCTTCCCGGCGAAGTCCCGGGGCAGGGTCATCTCCGTCCCCTCCAGGTTCTCGCCGGTCACGGTGGGGAACCGGACCCGGGCGGAGTCGGGCAGGGTGGAGAGCGGCGGGTTGGGGTTCCGCTCCGGGAGCGGGGACGCGGGGGCCTCCCCCGCCATCGCGGAGGGCGCCGGCGGGATCCCGGCCAGAACGGCCGCGCCCAGGAGGACGCCGGTCAGAGCGCCGGGAAGGCGGCGCAGGCGAATGCGGATCATGGAATCTCCGTGGAAGGCGGGGGAGGGCTCCTCGTTCCGGATGCCACAATTGTGCAACATCCGATCCCTACACTGATACCGCCGTTCCCGCGGGGCCGCGCGGGCGCGGAGATGATCGCCGTTCCCGGCGCGGGCGCGGAGGTGATCGCCGTTCCCGGCGCGGACGCGGAGGTGATCGCCGCTCCCGGCGCGGGCGCGGAGGTGATCGCCGTTCCCGGCGCGGGCGCGGAGGTGATCGCCGTTCCCGGCGCGGACGCGGAGGTGATCGCCGTTCCCGGCGCGGGCGCGGAGGTGATCGCCGTTCCCGGCGCGGGCGCGGAGGTGATCGCCGTTCCCGGCGCGGACGCGGAGGTGATCGCCGTTCCCGGCGCGGGCCGGGCCGCTTGCGCCATGCCTGGCGAAGTCCTGGCCAGCGAGGCGCGCCGCCCCCATCAGACCGGTGAGGGCGGCGAACCGCGGGGTGAGTTCTTCGTTCAGGATAAGAGGCCGGTTGGGCGTGGCTTCCCCCCCGCCCGGTCCGAGCGGGCCGCTAGTGGTCCTGCGAATCCCCTTCCGGCTGGGCCTGCTGCTTGCCGGCCTCCTGCTGGTCCGCCTGCTGCTGCTGGAGCTTGGCCAGGCTGTCCGGGGTCACGAACACCACCGGGATCACCATCTCCGCCGTGACCGGCTTGCCGCGGACCTGGGCCGGCTGGAAGGTGGAGCGCTCGAGAGCGGCCTTGGCCGAATCGTTGAAGGCAGGGTAACCCTCGATGGGCGAAGTCACCTGGGTATGGATCACCTTGCCCTCGGCGTTGATCCGCGTGTTCACGAACACCGTCCCCTGCGCTCCGGTACCATCCAGCGACTTGGGATAGCCGGGAGGGGACAGCGTGATCGGATTGGGGGGAAGATCGAGCTGGGCCTCGGGCACCACCTCGCTGGAGCCGGCGCCGCCGCCGCCACCCCCGCAGCCGACGGGGACTAGAGCCATGAGCAGGATCGCGGCCACGGCCGCGGTGCGAAGCAAGGGAAGTCTGGTCTGGGTCACATCCACCTCCAACCCGGTTGGGGAAAATTCCTCCCGGGAATCTTGGCCGGGGAGGCGGGCGCGGTCAAGACCAGGGAGCCGGAGGGGGACCCGGACCCGGACGAGTTGAGGCCGCGAGGCGGCGCGACCCCGGACGGCCCGGGCCCCGGACGGTGCCTCAGGCGGCGGCGGGATCGGCCTGCATCATCCCGAAGACATTGCCCTCGGTGTCTTTGCAGTAGGCCAGCCAGCCCACCCCGGGGACGGGCATCCGGGGCACCACCGTCTTCCCTCCTTCGGCCTCCACCTTGGCCAGGAACGCTTCCAGATCGGGGACGTCGATGGTGTTGTAGACGTTTCCCCGCGGGTCCCGGCGCTTGATGATGCCGCCGTCGATCCCGGGCTGGCCATCCGGACCGGTCTTGACCAGCCAGTACGGCTCGGGTCCTTCCCAGCGGGTGCTCTCCCAGCCGAATACCCTCTGGTAGAAGGCGCCGGCCCGTTCGGGGTCGTCGGCGTGGATCTCGAAGTGGATGACTCGGGGCATGGGCGGATCTCCCTGGGTGAGCGGACGAGGGCCTTAAGAAGAAATATAATCCAATCGAATAGAAACAGCAAATGAAGACCCTGGACTCTTGATTATCGCCGTCCGGTCCGGTTTCCACGGCCCGTCCGCATTGCACCCAATCCGCGTACTACAAAGAACTTAAGGCGCAGCAGCGTCTTCCGGCCCGCCGGCGGACGGCGGAGCCTCGAAGCCCGGACACCGAAGCACGGGAAGAGCCGGGTACCGCGGAAAGCGAGGGTCGGTGTCGGACCGGCGGCAACGGTAGAACACCGAGCCCCGGCCGGAGACCACGCGCCGGGCGTGGCGGCACCGGAAGCAGAGGCCCACCCGGGCCGCCTCGCGCGGGGAATCCGGTTCGCTCATGGCCGGAATGGTATCCGTCCCCGGCCCATTTGGGGGAGAATCCGGGAAACGCTGCGCACCCGTCTCGCGCGGCCCGCCCCGCCCCCTCGTTCCCCGCCCCGTCCAGGGAAGGCGGGCGGTGATCCGGCCCGGGGCGGAGGATCGCCTCGCTTCCGGAGGTCTCATGTCCCCACGCTTCCGTTCCGCCCACGTTCCCGCCCCCGTTCCCGCCCCCGTCCCGACCCGGCGTTCCCGGCCCGCACGCCTCCCGGTGCCGGCCGCGGCGCCGGCCGTCCTGGCGGCGGCCCTCCTGGCGGCGGGCGTCCTGGCCCTGGCCCTGCTGGCCGGATGCTCCGGAGACGGCGGCGGCACCCGCCCCGGTGCCCCCGGCTGGAGCGAGACGGCGCTGCCCGGAGAGACCCGGGGCTACCTGCTCGACGGGGTGGCCTTCCACGGTTCGCGGGGGCTCGCGGTGGGGCACTCGGGCGAGGGGAGCGCCATCCGTCCCTGGCTGGTGCAGACCAACGGCGGCGCCTGGACGGCGCCGGACCTGGAGGCGATTCCCCGGGGCGGCGGGCTCTACGCGGCGGGGTTCGGCCCGGACGGGAACGCCGTGGTGGCCGGAAGCAGCGTCTTCTTCACCCCGCTCCTCCTGGACGAGCGGGGAGGCTGGCACGAGGTGGACCTCGGCCTGGCCGGCGGCGGCCTGGCCGCGGTGGCGGCCACCGGAGACTCGGTGCGGGTGGTGGGAGGCGCGGTGGGCGGCATGAGCCTGGTCCGGACCGGCGCCGGGGCGTGGACGAACGATGGGGCGGGCTTCACCCCGGAGGTGGAGGTGGGGCTCTACGGCCTGGCCTCCCGGGACGGGAGCTTCCTGGCCTGCGGCTACGCCGGCGGCCCGGACCGGCCGGTGATCCGGCGCTTCGCCGCCGGAGCCTGGTCCGCGGTGCCCGGCCCGCCGGATTCGCTGGGCGACGCCTACTACGCGGTCCTTCCCGACGCCGACGGGTCCCTCTGGGTGGGAGGCACCCGGGACGGCCGGCCCTTCCTGGCCCACCGCGCCGGCGGCGCCTGGACCACGGTGTCCCTGGGCGGCTACACCGCGGGCGAGGTCACCGGCCTCCTCCGCACCGGGGCCGGGGACCTCCTGGTCTCCCTCTCCGGGGCCTCCGACCAGGTGTTGCGCCGGGAGGGAAGCGGCTGGGCGGTGGAGATCCACGTTACGGGGGGATCGGCCGAGGCCCTGGCCGAGGGCCCCCGGGGGAGCGTCTACGCCGCGGGCTGGCAGACCCTGAACGGCGAGGATCCCCACGTGGAACCGCGGCTCTGGCTGCGGACTCCCTGACTCACCGCTTTCCCGGATCGCCCTGGAGCCGCTGCTCCACGATCTGCCGGAGCTTGACCGCCTGGGGATCTCCGGGCCGGAGGCGCAGCGCGGCGTCGACCTGCTCCAGGGCCCGGGCGGGATCGTCCGCGGCGGCGTAGACCAGGGCGAGCTGGTAGCGCAGGTCGAAGTGATCCGGGATCCGGGCCACGCCGGCCTCGAGCACCTGGACGGCGCGCCGGGTCTCCCCCTGCTGCATGAACAGGAGCCCCAGGCGGAGGTAGCCCAGGGGTTCCGTCCGGCCCAGGGTGATCCCCCGGTCGTAGGCCCGCACCGCCTCGCCGATCCTCCCCGCCCCTTCCTCGGCCGCGCCCAGGTTCACCCAGGCCCCGGCGTCCCCGGGGCGGAGCCGCACCGCCTCCCGCAGCTCGACCGCGGCGGCCTCGTACCGCCGGAGCTGCAGGTAGGACACCCCGAGGTTGAACCGGGCGTCGGCGTCCTCGGGCCGGGCCCGGGCCACCTCCCGGTAGAGGGCCAGGGCGTCTTCCTCCCGCCCCTGCCGGGAGTACGCCTCGGCCAGGAGGTTGGCCACCGCCACGTCCCGCGGAAGCCGGCGGTGGGCGCGCTCGAGGAGCTGCGTGCCCTCCTCCAGCCGGTCGCCGTGGATCATGGCCTCCCCCACCCGGGCCATCTCCAGGCCCGGGTTCTCCACCCGGGCCTGGACCAGGTTGCTGTTGGCGAGCACCAGCGCGGCCAGTCCCGCGGCCAGGGCCCAGCCGGTGAAGGCCCGGCGTGGCCGGGCCACGGCCAGGCCGGCCAGCACCACCAGGGGGAGCACCATGGGGAGCCGGAAGCGGGCGGTCTCGAAGAAGGGGAGGAGCGAGATCCCGTAGAGCACGAACCAGCCGGTGAGGAGCACGGCCACCCCGCGCCGGCGCCGGTCCCGCCAGGCCGCCACCGCACCGGCCACGGCCACGGGGAACACCAGTCCCCAGGGGATGACCAGCCACGGGGTCTTCACCACCAGCACGCGCAGGACGCCCGGCCGGCCGAAGTAGAGGTCGCGGTTGTTGGGGATCTCGAAGGCGTTCAGGAGGTAGTAGAGCTTCTTCAGGTACAGCTCGGCCGCGTCCCCGGGATGCTCCCGGAGCCAGCGCAGCCCCCGGCCCATCCACCAGCCGGACACCTGGCCGGAGTTCAGGGGCCGCCCCGCCGAGGCCTCGGCGACCCGCTCCGCCGACTGGGTGAACTCCTTCCAGCTCACCATCGGCCCCAGCTCGGGGATGTCCACGCTCCTCCCGTCGGCGCCGGGATGGTTCCCGGCGTAGAAGTTGACCCCGCCCTGGCTGGAGATGAAGACCGCGCTCCCCTCCGCGGCGAGGTTGATGCCGGTCACCACCAGGGCGGGCAGGAGGGCGAGGCCGGCCAGCGCCCCCGCGCGGCCGAACCGGAGCCCGCGCCCGGCCATGCCGGGGATCCGGTCCCGCCACGCGACCCACACCCCGGCCGCGGGGAGCAGGGCCAGCGCGTTGGGCCGGGCCACCGCGGCCAGGCCGAGGAGCGCTCCGGCGACGAGAGCGTTCCGCAGCGAGGGCCGCCCGGCCAGGGCGAAGAGCATCCAAGCCAACAGCGCCAGGAGCAGGTTCGGGATCAGGAGCTCGGCGTCGAAGAAGACCAGGGGGCCGTAGAGGGCGGTGAGGAGTCCGGCCGTCCAGCCCGCGGTCCGGCCCCCGAGCCGGTGGCCGGCGCCGGCCAGGGCGGCGGCGGTCCCCGCTCCCACCACGGCCTGGATCACCCGCACCGCGGCCAGGTCATGGCCGAACACGCGGTAGATGAGCGAGAGCCAGAAGGGGTAGAGCGGGGCCCGGAAGAAGGCCTGCCCGTCCATGCTCCAGGTCCCCCGCGCCCAGGCCCAGGCCCACTGGTCGTGCCAGGCCCCGTCCACGATCAGGTGTTCGAAGAAGGGTGAAGAGCGGAAGGCGGCCAGGTAGAGGAGCCGCAGGGCCAGGGCGGCCAGGAAGGCCCCGGCCATGGCCGGAGCCGGGGTCCGGGACCACGACGCCGGCGCCCCGGAGGACCGGGGCGCCGGAGGGGAAGCCGAGGCGGGGGCGGAGATCACCGCGGACCGCGGCGGAGGACGGGGGCGGCGGCGGGACAGGTCACGTCCTGGAGGTCGGCGTCCCAGCACGCCCGCTCGCCGCCGTTGAAGCCCGGAGCCCGGATGCTCCCGGCATGGGTGTCGCCGTTCCAGAGCACCTCGAGGGTTTCCACCGTCGAGGCGTTGGAGAAGAACAGCGAGTAGTCGGTGCCGCTCACCTGGTAGGTGACGGTGGAGCTGTAGAAGTCGTTCTCGGTGTCGATGAGGGTGATGTCCAGGAAGGCGTCCTGCGCGCTGTTGTGAAGCCAGTCGATCTGGAGGACGTCAGGGTTCCCCTCCTGGGTGAAGTCGGTGAGGATCCATTGCCCGCTGTTTCCGTCGCTCTCGGTGTGGCCCCGGAACCAGAGCCCGGCGGACTCGCCGGGAAGCTGGGCGTCCATGCGCCAGTCCACCCCGTCGGAGACCCGCTTGCCGTTCAGGCGGAACTGCCAGTCCTTCCCCTGGTAGGTGCCGGTGTAGATCCACATCCAGCTTCCGTCCTCCTGGCGTGTGGGGACGGTGTGGGCGGCCAGGGCGAAGGCGAATTCGGGCGGGGCCAGGATGGCCGCGGTGACCAGGCTCACCACCCCCACGCTCACCACCGCGTGGTTGAAGTTGGCCTGGGTCTCCGGGGCCGCGGGGGCGGCGGAGGCGCCGGTGAACAGGCTCAGATCCAGGGTCATGGTCTCGGCCGAGGGGAGCGCCGGGGCCTTGTCCCCGGGCTTGTTGTCGTCGCCGCAGCCCAGGGCCAGCGCGGCGGGAACGGCCAGGACCGCCACCAGGAACACGGTCAGGAATCTTCGGGTCACGTCGGTGCCTCCTTCCGGCGGCGGTTCGGCCCCCCCGCGCCAGTTGTGGGGTGTAGTTCGGCCCATGTCACGCGGCCCGAACGGCCGGGCCCGCAGGATCCGCCCGGGGCTACCGGGCGTCGAGTCGTTTCAGCTTGCGCCAGAGGGTGCTCCGGCTGATGCCCAGCCGGCGCGAGGCCTCGGAGGCGTTCCCCCCCGTCTGCTCCAGGGTGCGCTGGATGTACATGGCCTCCACGTCCTCCAGGGTCAGCCCGTCGGGGACCCGGAGGGCCTCCTTGGGCGCTTCCAGGCGGGGATGCTGGGCCTGGCGCATGACCGGGGGCAGGTCCTCGGGGCGGACCACGTCGTCCTCGGCCAGGGCCACCGCCCGCTGGAGGGCGTTCTCCAGCTCCCGGACGTTCCCCGGGTAGTCATACCGCATCAGGCGGTACTGCGCCTCCTCGGAGAAGCCGGTCAGGGTCTTGTGCATGCGGGCGGCGTAGCGGTCCAGGAAGTAGCCGGCCAACAGCGGAATGTCCTCCCGCCGCTCGCGCAGGGGGGGGATCTCGATCTGGAAGACGTTCAGCCGGTAGTAGAGGTCCTCGCGGAACACGCCCTTCTGCATGGCCTCGCGCAGGTTCCGGTTGGTGGCGGAGATGATGCGCACGTCCACCCGAACGGCGTGGTTGGAGCCCACCCGGCGGATCTCGCCGTCCTGGAGGGCGCGCAGGAGCTTGACCTGGCTGGGCGGGGTCAGCTCGCCTACCTCGTCCAGGAACAGGGTGCCGCCGTCCGCCTGCTCGAAGAGGCCCTTCTTGTCGGTGGTGGCCCCGGTGAAGGCTCCCCGGACGTGGCCGAATAACTCGCTCTCGAGCAGGTTCTCGGGCAGGGCGCCGCAGTTGATGGTGAGGATGGGGCGGTGGGCCCGCCGGCTCTGGAAGTGGATGGAGCGGGCCAGGAGTTCCTTCCCGGTGCCCGACTCCCCGGTCAGCAGCACCGCGCTCTCGGTGGGGGCGATCTTGGACACGAAGCGGAAGATCCGCTGCATGCGGGGGCTGCGCCCGATGATGTGGGCGGCCTGGGAGATCGGGTTCTCCTCCCCCGGGGTGACGCCGTCGAAGGTGTGCGGTCCGGAACTGCGCATGGCGTTGGTTTCGTCGGTCGGGAATTGGTCACGAGCAGGCAAGGCGCGGGCCGGGCCGGCGGAGCCGGAGCCCCCCGGTGGAGCCGAGGGCACCGGCGGAGCCGGAGCCCCTCGGTGGAGCCGGAGCCCCCTGGTGGAGCCGACGGCACCGGTGGAGCCGGAGCCTCCCGCCCGCTGCTGCTTCAAACTGTAACAGCCCGAACCAACTGTAACCGCCCCGGACGGTTGCGGGTAGGGGGCTGCGGGGGCGGGCGGCCTGAATGCTCACCTTGGGCCGGAGCGCTCGGACGAAGTAGGTACCTGGGTGCAAACCCGAACGGGTTGCATCCGGGCACACCCAGACAAGAGTGCCCGGGCTGTAGGCACCGGCCAGTGACACCCGGGTACACCCGGGCGCAACTCGGGTGCAACTCGGGTGCAACTCGGGCACAACTCGGGTTCACCCCGGGCAAGGCTCACCCGGGTGCACTCCGGGGAGGGTGGCGGCCCAGGGTGGCCGGGGAGTCCTCGGCCGGACCGTCGGGCGCACCGTCGCCGGCCGCGGGTGGTGGTGGGTGCTGAAGCGGGGGCGAGAAGAGCGCGGAGGCGCCGGCCCGGGCGCGTTCGCCCAGCTCGTGGATAGCCCGGTGGCAGCTCCCGCACAGGGCGACCAGGTTCTCGGTGGTGTTCGGACCGCCCGCCTGACGGGGCTTCACATGGTGCACGGCCAGGAACCGCGTGCTCCCGCACCCGGCCACCCGGCACCGGTGCCCGTCCCGCTCCAGCACCTCCCGCCGCAGGGCGGGCGGCACCACCGCCCGATTCCGCTTCCCCGGCACGTGCACCCGGGTGTCACAGAGCACCGCCTCCAGCTCCGCCGGCCGGAGCGGCTTCGGGCCCCGGCCGGTCACGACCCGCCCCCGGCCGCAGTCCGGACAGTGCTGGACCACCACCTGATACGCGGCCTCCCGGCGGGCCGGGGCAGACTGGACCTTCGCCTGCGTGCGGGTAGCCGCCGATGAGTTCCCATCCGGCTTCGGCGCCTCCCGGCTCTTCCTCTCGCGGTGCTCCGCAGCCGGGCCGAGTCGTTTGGGATTTGACTCCTGGGTCGGAGATCCGGCGCGGCCCCGCTCCGCCAGCGCGGCCAGCCCGGCCACGATCAATTCCTCCGTCGAGCCGCGGAACCCGCGCTTCCGGAGCGCCTCCACCAGCGCTCCGTACTCCGCGTAGAGCAGCGCCGGGAACCGCAGGCGCACTGCTTCCGGGATCGCGGCGACCTGCGACACCCCCGCCCCACACCGCTCGTCCGCCGGCCCACGTGGAACGTGCCCCGGCTCCGTCCCGTTCCGCTCGGTCCCGGCGGCCCTTCCGGGCTCCGCGGCGGGGGGCCCCGCCTCCAGCGCCAGCGCCGCCTGGGCCCGTCCCGGCCCCCGCGCAAGAGCCGCCCGGCCTCGGGCCACGGCCACCTTCCGCTCCAGCGCCCGCCGGCCCACCCGCTTCGCTTCCCGGACCCACGCCCCCTCCGTCTCCCGGGTGGCCACCTTCACCACCTCCCGCGCCTTGGTCCAGGGCATCTCCCCCGCCGCCACCGACCGCCGCAGCTCCGGCAACTCCTCCAGCGACCCCACCACCCGCAGCAACTGCGCGCAGCGGCTCTTCGAGAACCCGTGCCGCTCAGAGCTGTACGCGTAGATCGAGGTGTAGCCGAGTTCCACATACAAGCGCCGCCGGACCAGGTCCGCGAACCAGAGCACCAGGTTCCGCCGGACCCGCTCCGACTCGCGGAGCGTCTCGGCGAACCGCGCATGGACCTGCCCCGCGGGCAGGCCGGGAACAAATGAAGGCATGGACGTCCTCCCGGAAGGCCGGTTGGACGGGGGAAGCAACTACCAGAAGTATGCCTAGTATCCGATGCCAGATCAACCCAAAACCGCCCGCACCCGCATTTTTTGAAGTTCTTTATACAATCGCCGAACGAACCCGGCGCGCACGGCTCCCAGCCGAAGGTTGTGGAAAGTGCACCCGGGTACAACTCGCGCTCAAGACCAGAGCCCACCCCGCGAAACGCATAGGGAGGCCGGCCTCAGGCGATGGTGCACCCGGGCGCATCCCGCGGAGGGTCGCACCCGGGTACTCATCAGGGGCAAGTTGCACCCAGGTGCAACTCCACCCCCGCTACCGGCACCCCCGCCGCGCGCTCGCTCGGGCGCGGACCGCCCCGGGCCGCCCACGAAAAAGAAGCGCCCGGGCCGGAGCCCGGGCGCCTCGGTCGCTTCCGATCGCCGGAAACGGTGCGAATTCGTGGTGCTCGTCAGTTGCCGGCGCGAACGGTGCGGCGTCCCGCGGTCTGGTGCCGGTAGCGCGGCTTCAGCTTCGCCGAGGGTTTCGACGCCGGGTAGAACTCGTAGTCCCGGGAGTAGAACCAGAAGCTGGCGGTGCAGGTGTAGTGGGCGGCGATGGACGCTTCGTCGTCGGTGACGCGGATCACCAGGTCCTTGTCGCTGATCGGGATGTCCTTCTCGTCGATGAACTCCATGATGTCGCGATGCAGCTCGCGCTCTCCCTTCAGCCCGCGGTTCTGGACCAGGTCCTCCATCTTTCCCTGGAGCATGGTGTTCTTGATCGTGGGCGAGGCGAAGATGTAGCCCACGTGGATAGCCAGGAGGATGAGCAGGACGCCCAACAGTCCTCGGATCATGGCGGTAACCCTCGCATTTGGAAGAAGTTGGGAGAAACCGACGCCCTCCAGGCCGGTTTCCTCTCCATCCCGTTATCGGCCGGGCTCCGGCGAGGTTGAGGCGGGGCCGGGACCGGACCCGCCGCCCTGGGCGGCCTCCCCGGCCTCCGGTCAGGTCGAGGGAGCGCCGGGGTCCGCCATGGACCCGCCGCCCTGGGCGGCCTCCCCGGCCTCCGGTCAGGTCGAGGGAGCGCCGGGGTCCGCCACGGCCCCACCGCCCTGGGCGGCCTCCCCGGCCTCGGCCGGGCCCCCCCGCTTCCAGGTGCCGCGGCCCCACCAGAAGCGAAGGAGGAGCCCGCGGCCGAGAGCGGTGAGGGTGAGGGTCCACCAGATCCCGGCCGGACCCCAGCCCGCCGGTCCGGAGAGCAGCCAGGCCAAAGGGACCCGGATCACCGAGAGCGGAACCGAGACCATCATGGGGGGAAGGGTATGGCCGGAGCCGGCGAAGCCGCCCTGGAGCACCAGCTCCCAGGCCTGGATGATCTGGCAGAGGGCCAGCACCCGGAGGAAGGTCACCCCCTCGCTCACCGCCCGCGGATCCGAGGTGAAGAGCCGGAGGATGGGCTCGGGCAGGGCGAGGAAGACCACCGAGCACACCGCCGCCACTGCCGATCCCACGTGGACGGCCCGCGCGGCCAGGCGTTCCGCCCGCTTCACCTGGCCCGCGCCCAGGTTCTGGCCCACCAGGGCGGCGGTGGCCACCCCCAGGCCGTGGGCGGTGAGATAGGAGAAGGCCTCGACCCGGTTCCCGATGCCGAGGGCGGCCAGCACCCCGGTCCCGAACCCGGCCGCGATCCGCCCCAGCACCAGGTACACGATGGAGAACACCATGCCCACGAAGGTGATGGGGAGGCCGACCCCGACGATCCGCCGGGCCTCGGCCACGCTGGGCCGGAACCCGGCCCGGCCCGCGCCCATGGGAAGGGGCCGCGTCCCGCCCCGGGCCACGCCCAGGTACAGCGCCGTCCCCGCCGCGTAGGAGACGACGGTGGCCGTGGCCGCTCCCGCCGTGCCCCAGGCCGGAAAGGGTCCGGGGCCGAAGATGAGGAGCGGGTCGAGCACCGCGTTCAGGCCCAGGGTGGCCAGCAGCACCCGGAACGGGGTGGCGGTGTCCCCCACCCCCCGGAAGAGATCCTGGAAGATGAGCGCGACGAAGAGCACCGGAGCACCGGCGCAGAAGATGCGGAGGTAGGCCACGCCCTGGGCGCGGACCTCCGGGTCCTCGGTGACCGCGCGGTAGAGCGCGGGCGCGCCCAGGAGCCCGGCGGCGGCGATGAGCACGGCCAGGACCATGCCCCAGAAGAAGCCCTGCCAGGCCATGGCCGCGGCCTCGACCCGGCGCCCCGCCCCCACCCGCCGGGCGGCCACCGAGAGCACGCCGACGGAGATCATCTCGCCCAGGGAGAGGAGCGTCCAGGAGACGAAAATCGAGGTGCTGACCGCGGCCACCGCGCCCGCCCCGAGGCGCCCCACCCAGAAGAGGTCCACCAGGATGAAGAGGCTCTGAAGCCCCATGCTGGCGATGACCGGCCAGGCCAGGCCGAGGATGAGCCGGATGGAGCGGGGATCGGTGAGGATCGGGTTCGCCGGCGAGGGCGCCGGCCGCTCCCCGCTCAGCGCTTCCGCCACCGGAAGGCGGTCCAACCCTCGCGGGAGAGGCGGTCCTCCAGTTCGCAGCCGAGCCGCGCCCAGCGGGACTCCGCCGCCGCGGCCTGCTCGTCGCGGAACCCGGAGAGCACCACCCGTCCGCCGGGAGCGGCGGCCGCGGCCAGGGCGCATTCCACCGGCCGGTGCTCCAGATCGGTGAGGTTGGCCGAGGCCAGCTCGACCGACCCCGCCGCCGCGGGCACGGCGCGGGTATGCACGCAGAGCACCCGGTCCCGCGCCCGGTTCAGGTCCAGGTTGGCGCGCAGCGACCGGAGCGCATCCGGGTCGGCCTCGGTGGCCACGATGCGGAGGCCGGGGCGGAGCGCCCGGGCGCCCAGGGCGAGGACGCCGCTTCCGGCCCCGAGGTCCAGGTAGGTCCGCGGGAGCGGGCCGCCGGCCTCCCCGGCCAGCACCGGCTCCAGCAGCTCCCAGGCCAGGGCGGTGGAGACGTGGGTCCCGGTGCCGAAGGCGCGGCCGGGGTCGATCCGGACCACGTGGCGCCCGGGGGGAAGCGCGCCGTCCCACCAGGCCGGCGCCACCACCAGCGCACGCCCGAGCGGGGTGGGCCGCCAGTCGCGCTTCCAGAGCGCGCCCCAGTCCTCGTCCTCCACCTCGAAGGCGCGAACGGCGACCGGGGCGCCGGGTCCGGCGAGGGGCGCCGTCCACTCCGCCACCGCCGCGGCCAGGGCGGCCTCGTCCCAGGGCCCGGCCCGGAAGGCGACCAGGCGGCCGGGGTCGTCCGGGTCCTCCTCCAGGCCGGTGAGGTCGTAGTCCCAGAGCCAGGCCGAGACCACCTCCGCCGCCGCCGCGGGCACGCGCACCTCCAGGGCATGCCAGCGGCGGGCCGGCTCCCCGCGAGGGCCGTCCGCGGTCACGGTTCGTCCCGTTCCGCGGAGGGGGCCCAGAGGTAGACCGCGAACCGGTCGTTGGCGAACACCCGCTCCCCGTGCGGGGGCGGCCCCAGGGCGTCCGGCTTGGGGAAGCGTTCCACCACGTAGACCGGCCGCTCCAGATCCAGAAGCACCGCGCGCTGGTGGGGATGGAGCTCCGCTCCCCGGATGAGGTTGTAGGCGGCCAGCTTCCGGGTCACCACCGCGTTCCCCTGGTAGCCCAGGGCCTCCACGTGATCCTCCGGTCCGTAGAGCACGGCCCGCTCCGCGGCCTGAGCCAGGTCCGGGAGCCCATCGACCACGATCGCGTCCATGGGGGTCTTCTCGCGGAGGAAGCTCACCACCTCCTGGGCCTCGGGTCGGCGGTCGCGGGGGTCCGGGGCGTGCAGATAGGCGGCCACCCCGAGCGCGGTGCGTGGGACCAGGATCACGAAGAGGAGGGCCGCGAGCAGGACGCGGCCTCCGCGGCCCAGCCTCTGCCACCAGTACGGCACCGAGGCCCCGGCGGCCAGGGACAGGGGCACGTGGGCCAGCACCAGGGGGGCCATGACCGGGTGGGGGCCGGGGAAGTCCACGGCCAGGCAGATCGCGGCCAGGAGCACCGTCCACACCGTCCAGGCCTGGCGGCGTACCTCGGGGGCGGCCAGGAACGCGGCCAGCACCCCGGCGCCGAACAGCAGGTCGGGCAGCAGCAGCCCCAGGAAGAGGAGCGCCTTGGGCAGGCTGGGATCGAGGAAACGGCGCAGGTCGAGGGGGGCCCCGCGGAGGAGATGGGCCAGGTACGGGGCGGCCACCAGCAGGGCCAGGGCCATGGGGAGCAGGGTGCCGGTCAGCTCCCAGCCCGGGCCGCGGAAGGGATTCAGCCGGCCGGCGATCCAGATCACCGGGATGGAGAGCACGGTGACCGCGATGGCCACCAGCCCCACCCCGCCGTGGAAGAGGAGCATGCCCACCGCGGCCACGAAGGCGAGCAGGTTCCAGCGGACCCGCTCCTCGCCGAGGGTGGTCACGATGGCCATGAGGAAGAGGCTCAGGTAGACCAGGGCCATCACGAAGGGGCCGGCGACCAGGAACCGCTCCAGGAAGAAGGTGGTGAGCGGCGGGAAGCCGGCCGCGGGATCGGGGGGAAGGCGCAGGACCTGCTGGAGGAAGGGACCGAGGCCGCCTCCCCCGGCCCGGGCCAGGCCGGCGCCGGGCAGGGTCAGCCAGAAGGCGCCGTTCAGGGAGAAGAACAGGAACGTCGCCCCCCACAGGGAGCGGGCGTGGGAGAGGGCGAGCAGGTTCAGCAGCCGGTAGCCGGTGAAGACGAGCACGAAGGCCGCGACCAGGCTCCCCCCGGCCAGGAGGGCCCCCAGGTCGAGCCGGGTGGCCCCCTCGAGCAGGGCGAGGTAGGCGTCGAAGGCCCAGAAGCCGCGGTAGGGGATCCCGGCCAGGAGGGGATCACGGGGCGGGATGCCGTGGGTGAGGATGTCCCGGACCACCCCGAGCCGGAAGACGGCGGGGCCGATCCCCCGCACCCAGGCGTCCAGGAGGAGCGGCGCCGCGATCACGGCCAGGACCAGCACGGCCAGCCCGATCACCTGCTGCCGGTCCGAGCGGCGGCGGAGAAACCCGGGCATCTCCATGGACACCGCGTAGTCCTCCAGCTCGCGGCGGGGCTGGGGGGCGAGGGCGGTGACCAGCACGGCCAGGAACACGATCCAGGATGAGGCGCCCTGGATGTCGACCCCGCTGAGGACGAGGAGCAGTCCCGCTCCCACCGCCAGCACCGGGGAGAGCACCAGGGGCAGGATCCACGAGGACCAGAGGCCGAACCGGTTCTCCACCCAGAGGGCCGCTCCCAGTCCCGGGAGGTAGGCCACCCCCACGATGCCGAAGAACGCGGTGAGGAACTCGGGGGTGCCGGCGGCGCGGGTCAGCGCGTAGAGGAGGCCCACGGTCAGGGCGATGAGCGGAAGCACCGCCCGGCCGAAGGGGGACTCGGGGGGGAAGGCGAGCTGGGTGGAGGTCACCGCGTTCCTCCCGCAACGCCGGCGCCGCTTCGCCCCCTGACCGATTGCGCGCCCGCCTGATACGATGCCG
The DNA here is from genome assembly GCA_963768615.1 of Candidatus Eiseniibacteriota bacterium. Classification (GTDB taxonomy): domain Bacteria; phylum Eisenbacteria; class RBG-16-71-46; order JABDJR01; family JABDJR01; genus CAVSKL01. The sequence continues at coordinate 453,888 of CAVYIE010000002.1, forward strand.
CGACGAGGCGCAAGGCCCCGGCGGCCGGCGGGCTCCCCGCCCCCGCCCCCGGCGGCGGCGCCGGGCTCCCTTTCCCCTGTTCCCGGCGATGGTGGAGAGATGGTTTGAACTCTGAGCGCATATCCTGGTTCTGGCCTCTCTCGTTCCTGGCCGCGCTCGGCCAGCTCCTGCTCCTGGTCACCGACAACGAGGCCGGTCCGGCCGCGGCCCGCTTCGCCCTTGCCGCCTGGACCTTCTGGCTGCCCGGAGTGTGGCTGGGGAATCTTCTCACAAAGCCGCACACCGGTCTCCCCGCCCGGCTCGCCCTCCAGGCCACCTGCGCCATGGCCGTGGCCTACCTGCTCCTGATGCTGCGGGCCACCGGGTTGGTGCCCCTGCGGGCGCTGCCGGTGATGATCGCGGCGGGAGCGGTGGTGATCGGGCTGGCCTTCCTGCTCCTCCCCGGGAACCGGGGCGGCCTGCGGCGGGCGGCCCGCTGGGAGGCCCGCGAGACCCGGCACGCCGACCCCCAGGTGATGGCGATCTTCGCCCTGGTGCTGGTGGCGGTGGCGGTGCTGGGGCTGGCGGCCGGATCCCCCCTGGGCCTGCGGCCGGACGGGGTGGACTGGGTGGGCGCGGCCCGCCTGGCCGGGCGGATCCCCTCCGGGATCGCCGCCCCCGCCTGGCACGAGGGCCTCGGGACGGCGGGCACCGACGCCCACCGGAGCCTGGCCCCCGCCCTCCTGGATCTCCTGGCCCGGCTCTCCAATCTCCCCGCGGACCGGGTGTGGGACCTGCTCCCCGCGGTGGGCGGGCCGCTGCTGCTCCTGGCCGTGTTCCTCCTGGGGCGGGTGGTGTTCCGGAACGAGAACCTGGGCGTGGCCGCGGCCCTGGTCTACCTGCTGCTGGCCACGGCGGGGCTGTCCGGCGACGCCCTGCGGCTGGTCTCCTATCCCGACCGGCTGGCCCAGATCCCCTACTTCGTGGGCATCGCCGTGTTCATCGACGGCCTCGACCGGCCCTCGCCGCGCGCGGCCCCGGCCCTGGGACTGGCCGCGCTGGCGGTGCTGGCCACCCACCTGGGCATGGGGCTGATGCTGATGGTGACCCTGCTCGCGGTGGGCACCTTCACCTGGGGCTCGGTGGACCGGTTCCTGGAGGGAGTGCCGCTCCTGGTCGTGCTCTGGATCCCGGTGGTGGTGCTCGGGGGCCTGTACCTGGGATTCCGGATCGCGGCCCTGGGATCGGTGGATCCGTTCACGGTGCCGGCCCAGGGGCTCCTGGTCCTGGGCCCGGGGCGGTGGATGCTGGATCCGGGCGCCTTCGCCGGGGCGGTCCTGGCCGCCGCCATCCTGGCCGTGATCGGGCTGGCCGCGTTGTTCCGCGAGGGGGCGGGCCGGATCGGGATCTGGTACCTGGTGGTGACCACCCTGCTCGCGGTGGTGCTGGGGTTCGATCCCTGGCTCACTCCCTTCGTGGCCAAGCTCCTTGGGGGCACGGTGCACCTCCTCCCCCGGCTGGCCCCGGTGGCCCTGGTGCTGGTGGCGGTGGCGGTATGGGCGGTACGCGGGCTGGCGCAGTCCGAGGGGCCGATCTGGCTCCGGGGACTGTACCTGGTCACCCTGGCCGTGGTGGGGGTCTGGCTGGTGGGGACCGGGGTGAGCCGGTTCGCCTACGCGCCGGGGCGCCTGGCCGCGGAGCGCGCCCGCCCCCCCGAATCGCTGCGGCCGCTGGCCGAGGCGGCGGACACGGTGCTGGCGGCGGGAACCCGGGTGGTGGGAGACCCCGTGACGGTGGGCGCCCTGGCCGCCTACGCGGACCTGCGCTCGGTGTACGTGCCCGCGCGTCCGGAGCGCCCCTGGGGGGATTCCTTCCGGCGGGTGCTGGCCGCGCGCCAGGCGTTGATGCTCCGCGGGAACGGGGACGGGCCGGGTTTCGGCGCCGCCGAGGGGGACACGGCCGGCGGGGACGGCGGGCCGGACTCGCTGGTGGCCTGGCGGCGACGGGACCCGGTGAGCGCGGCCCGGCGGGACGCGCTGGCCCGGTTCCTGCGCGCGGATCCGGCGGGAGCGGTGGTGGCGGCGTCTCCCGATCTCGCCCCCCGGGGCCGCTTCGACGCCTGGGACTTGACCGGCGGAGAGCCGAAGGTCTGGGCCCGGTGGCTGGGAGAGGAGTCGGTCACCTACCGCCCGGTGGCGCTGGACTCGGTGGGGACGGCCTGGCGGGTGAACCCTCCCCTGAACGGCCCCGGGCCCGCGGTGTGGCTCTCCGCCCGGACCGGGCCCCCGCGCCCGCCGGCCTCGGTGCGGTTCCCCGGGCCGGCCTTCGCCGGCTTGCGGGCGGACTCGTCGGTGGCGGTGGGGGACACGCTGACGGTGGCCACCACCTGGTTCCCGCCCGAAAACGCGGAGAGCCTGGACCCCCGGGGCTACCGGGTGCGGGTGGAGCTGCGCGCGGTGCCGCCGGCCCCGCCCTCCTGGCGGCTCAAGGCGCGGCGGGCCTGGCGCGGGCTGGCCGACGCCCTGTCCGGACGCCGCCATGCCGAGGGGGTGGAAACTCCGCTGGCCGGCGGCCGGCCGGTGGCCTGGTGGTCCGGGTCGCAGACCGAGACCGTGCGCATGCCGGTGCCGAGGTGGCTGGTGCCGGGCATGTACGAGGTCCGCACGGCCGCGCTCCCGGGACCGGTGTCCTTCGACCGACCGCGGCGGGGCTTGAGCTTCCTCCCCCCCATGGAGGAGACCCGGCTGGTGCGGGTGACGGGGCGGGCCGGCTAGGGGGCGGCCCCGGGGAGCCGGCGCGGTCCCGGCCCCCCACCCGGTCCCCGTCCCCGGTGATCACTCCAGCGCCTGAGCGAAGTCCCGGACGAGATCCTCCAGGTTCTCTATCCCCACCGAGCACCGGATGAGGGTCTCGGGGATCCCCAGCCGGGCCCGGTCCTCCGGCGTCAGCTCCACGTGGCTGGTCACCGCCGGCGGGCCGATCAAGGTACCCACCGAGCCCAGGCTCGCCGCCCGATGCGCCAGGTGGAGCTTCCCCAGGAAGCGCCTCACGGCGTCCAGATCCCCGGGGAGGCTGAAGCTGAGCACGCCCCCGTAGCCCCGCATCTGCCGGGAGGCAAGGGGGTGGCCGGGATCGTCCTCGAGGCCCGGGTAGAAGACGCGCTCCACCCCGGGATGGTCCCGGAGGAAGCGAGCCAGGCCGAGGGCGTTCTCGTTCTGGCGCAGCACCCGGATCTCGAGCGTCTTGATGCTCCGGATGAGGAGATGGGCCACGACCGGAGCCAGGCTGGCGCCGTTGATCTCTCGGAACCGGAAGATCTCGCCCACCAGATCCGCGCTCCCGCACACCACGCCGGCCATGGCGTCGGAGTGGCCGCCCAGGAACTTGGTGGCGCTGTGGAGGACGAGGTCGGCTCCCAGGTCCAGGGGCCGCTGGTTGATCGGGGTGGCGAAGGTGTTGTCCACGACCACGGTGGCCCCCGCCGCGTGACCGGCCCGCACCAGGCGTTGAAGGTCCAGGATCTTCAGGGTCGGATTGGTGGGGGTCTCCAGGTAGAGAAGGTCGCATCCCCGCTCCGTCGCCGCTTCGATCGCATCGTGATCGCCGGTGTCGCAAAGCTCGACCTCGATCCCGAAGCGGGGAAGGAACTCCAGGAAGATCCGGCTGGTTCCGCCGTAGGTGTCCCGGATGGACACGACCCGGCGCCCCGGTGCGAGAAGCGCGAACAGGGTATTGCTGACCGCCGCCATTCCGCTCGCGAAGCTGGTGGCGGCCCCGGCCCCTTCCAGGGACCGCACCTTCTCCTCGAAGACGGCCACGGTGGGATTGGTGTTCCGGCTGTAGATGTGTCCCCGGGCCCGGCCCTCGGCCACGTCCATCCAGGAATCCAGGTCGTCGAAGCCGAAGGTGACGCTGTTGACCAGGGGGACCTGGGTGGCGCCCTGCCAGCCCAGCTCCTCCTCGCCCCCCCAGACCGCCGTCGTGCCCGGCCCCCGCTTCCTGCTCGTATCGTCCATGCCGTCGTCCTCCGTCAGGTTGTCGTCCGGGGTCCACCGTCGCCGCCGCAACAGGACAGCGCGCTCGCGTGGAGGATCCGGGCCAGTTCGACCACCGAATCCGCAGCGACCCACTCTTCCCCGGTGTGCAGCCCCCCGCCCCGGGGGCCGAGCACCACCGCCTCGATTCCCGCTTCCCCCAGCAGGGCGGAATCCTCCCACCACCCGTGACCGATGATCCGGGCCGGTTCCCCCCGGACGGCCCGGGCCGCGTCCAGAACCGCGCGCACCACGGGGCGGCCGGGATCGATCTCGTAGGGTGAACGCCAGAGTACGGGTTCCACCGATCCCTGGAAACCTTCGATCCCCCGGCCCACCCCCTGCAGGATCCCTTCGAGTTCGGAGAGCACCCCGGCTTCGGTCTGTCCCGGCACCGTCCGGCACTCCAGGTGGGCCTCGCACCGGTCCGCGTAGGCGAAGAGCTGGCGCCCGCCGGCCAGGAGCGGGACGTGCAGGCTGGGCGGGCCGAGGAGGGGGTGGCCGGGGCCTTCGCCCCACCGGTCCCCCAGGCGCGCGACTTCGACCAGCACCTCCGCCATGTGCCGGTTCGCGTCGATCCCCAGGTCGGCCCGCCCGCCGTGCGCACTCCGCCCCACGGTGCGGAGGGCGAAGATCCCGAACCCCCGGTGGGCGACGCAGACGTCCAGGTCGGTGGGCTCGATGACGATGGCGGCGTCGGTGGTCACGTGCCGGACGAGGTCGGCGGTGCCGAGGCTCCCGTGCTCCTCGTCGGCCACGAAGGCCAGAACCAGGTCTCCCTGGAGCCGCGTCCGGGATCCGGAGAGGGCCTTGGCCATGCCGAGCACGGCCGCCATCCCTCCCTTGGTGTCCTGCGCCCCGCGTCCGAAGATGCGGCCGTCGCGGACCTCGCCGGAAAACGGCTTCTCCATCCCCGACACGCCGACGGTATCGAGGTGGACGTTGACCATGAGCGACGGGCCCCGGCCGGCGCCGGGGCGGACGGCGACCACGTTGGCGCGGCGGTCTCCGAGATCGTAGAGCCGGGGTTCCCAGCCGAGTCCGCCCAGCAGGGTCTCGACATGCCGGGCCAGCTCCCACTCCCCGGGCGATCCGGGCTCCAGGGCCGGATTCCGGGAGTCGATGTGGATCAGGTCGACCAGGGTCTTCAGGGTGAAATCACGATCGATGAGCATGGTTCTTCCTGTCCCGGGATGCGGGTTACCCCGTCCGGCCGGAGCGGCGCCCGTTCTCGGGCGGCCCGCCCGGCGCCGGGCCGGGAGGTTCCCGGCCCGTCCACGGCAGTGGGACCCGATCATGAGCACCCGATCTCCGGCGCGATCGAACCGTCCGCAGATCACGGTAGCAGAAGGAAGTTGCGGGGTGCGTGGGGTCCGGGCCGGGCGCGGACCAAGGCCTGCCGCCCCGCCGGGAGGCCCGGCGGACCGTGGTAGAATGACGGTCCGGCGCTCCCGGGTCGCGCATTCCCCCTGCGGCCCTCGTTTCCCGACGGCGTTCCCGGAGAGGCACCATGTCGTCAGCCACCCCTCGCCATACCCCGCGGGTTACCCGGGCCCACCCCCGGGAAGGGCGGGCCCGGGTGCCCCGCGTCCGCTTCGGGGGCCGGCTTCGGGGCCTCGCGGCCGGCGCCCTCCTGGCCCTGGTAGGCGGCGGGCTCACGCCCGCGGGAGCGGCCACCCCGCCGCCCGGCTACTATATCCGCACCTTCACCGCCGCCGTTCCCTACCCCACCTCGCTCGCCTTCGCCCCCGACGGGTGGCTCTACGTGGCCTCGCTGCACGGACGGGTGGAGGCCCACCGGGACCTGAACGGGGACGGGATCTCCGACACCAGCGCCGTCTACGCCACCGGCTTGAACGGTCCCCTGGGGCTGGCCCTGCGGGACGGGGCGGTGTACGTGTCGACGGTGGGGAAGGTCACCCGTTACCGGGACCTGGACGGGGACCACGTCGCCGACGTCGCCGACACCCTGATCACCGGGCTCCCCTACGGCCAGCACCAGAACAGCGGCATCGCCTTCGGACCGGACTCGCTGCTCTACGTGACCGTGGGCACGGCCACCAGCACCGGGGTCCAGACGCATCCCTGGTCGGGGACCATCCTCCGGTTCACGCCCGGGGGCGGGTTCGTGGACGTGTTCGCGGGCGGGTTCCGGAACCCCTACGACCTGGCCTTCCACGCCGACAGATCGCTCTTCGCCGCCGACAACTCCCCCAGCGGGGACAGCACCTGGACCTGTTACGCGGCCCCGGACGAGCTGAACTGGATCCAGGCGGGCGGGAACTACGGGTTCCCCTACTGCTTCGGCACCGGGGACTGCGCCGACGTGGGCGACGACTGCGCCGTCCTCCCTTGCGGGGACGGCGACTGCAACTGGGAGAGCGGGTGCAAGGGCTGGATGACGCCGCCGCTCTGGCTCTTCGACACCCACTCCTCCCCGGACGGGCTGACCTTCGGGGACGGCTTCGAGGGGTACGGGTCCGACGACCTGTTCGTGGCCCAGTGGGGCCAGGACGTCCCGCTCCCCGGCTGCTCGACCGCCTACGGCCACCAGGTGGTCCGGGTGGAAATGCACCGGCAGCCCAACGGCGACTGGGTGGTGGCCGGCGAGGTGCCCTTCGTGACCGGCATGCGCTCGCCGCTGGACGTGACCGTGGGCCCGGACGGCGCCCTCTACGTGGCCGACTTCTTCGAGGGGCGGGTCTACCGGGTGGCCTACGCCACCGGGACCGGAGTGGGCGAAGGGCGGACCGATGCGGGCTCGCGACCGCGTCTGGCCTTCACCGTGTCCGCCAACCCCGCCCGGGACCCGGTGGCGCTGCACTGGACGGCGCTTCCCGAGGCCGGCCGGGTCACGGTGGCGGTCTTCGACGTGGCCGGACGGAAGGTGGCCGACCTGGGCTCGTTCACGCGCCCTTCGGAGCTGCCGCGGATGGGGTGGTCGCTCCGCGATGCATCCGGCCGGCGCGTGCCGGCGGGGTTGTACCTGATCCGGGCGGCGGGGGGCGACGGGGCCGCGGCGGCCAGGATTCTCGTCATGCCCTGAGCGGCGTCCCCGGTAGCGGCTGGGCGGTACTGCCCGCGGAAACTAGTAATCGTCGACGGGCATTGACTTCGGAACGTCGGCCAGAACCTGAATTCTGTTCCAGGAACCCATCGAGAATGCATCTATGCCGTACTTCGCAGACAAAACCGCTAGCTTGACCTCATTTGAAGTCCTGTCCATCTTGACGTCTAGAGCGATCGCTGTCCCATTCGCGACACGCTCCTCCGGATCAATAGCCGCATCAGCCTTGGCGAACATCGAATAGAGGTTTGATTCTCTGAACAGTGCCACACCATCAAACAGGCTATTCACAAAGAGCTGGATGCCTTGGTGATCACCACAGATCACGCCTGCGAGGGCGGGATACCTGAAGAAGGCGAATCGTTCGAAGAAGAAACACTCCTTAGCAAAGTTGCCTTCTCTCCGATCTACGATTATCGCCATGCCGTACAGAGCCTGTCTCAAGAGGCCTCGGACAACGCCAGCATAGCCTGACTCCGGAACTATCCAAATCAATGGGATTGTCTTCGTATCCACATCTGATTCCAAGACTTGTCTGAACTTTCTTCCAAGGATCCCATCAAGGAGATTGCTGTACGAGAGACGTCTACTGTCCGCCGCAAACCCGCTATCATCCGCGCGCTGAACTAGGTCCTGCCACTGCCTATCTGGTGACTTGGTAGTTACTTCAATTGTGTATTTGTGACCAGCATCCGCGACCAAGAAGTCTGCAGACTTGCTCGCCGTGGTCGGGATCGATTCTACCCGGAACCCTTCTGACTCCAGGATTGATTTGACAAACCGCTCTGCCTTTTCTCCGTTCATCAGTCGATTCCCTAACGACTAGCCCCCTGAACCAGATACACCCTCATTGAAGGCACGCCCCCCCATCTACTCAAGGCTTCAATCTACCAGATCTGCAGGCAACGAATATCCGGACCGTGCTCACAATTCGCTTGGCTGATCGTTGCATACCACTTTGACCACAGGCTCTTGGTTGTCAGCGCGACGCTGACTTGCACCTTGTACGAGATGCCTGTAACTGGGCCCTCGAATTAGTAGCGACTCTCTCCCAAACCCAGGGAACGATGCGTTCACGCCGAGCTCAACCGTAGAGTTGGATGGCTCGATCCTGCACTTTGTTCATCCCATTCATCCTGAGCCGGTGCACGGTTCCGGCGGAAGTGTACCCGGGTGTCACAAAATGCAGTTTCAGGCGATAGGAATGCTGTCAAATACTACCCCCCCCACACACACATACCGGGGGGAGCGCCGCCGATCACCCGCGACGGCCATCTCCGCAACAAACAAGGGGCCCCGCCCGGTTGGGCGGGGCCCCGAAAACGGCCAAGGGACGGCGCGTTCGATTCGAGTCCGGGTCCTAGTGGTACATCCCCTTGATCGTCCCCCAGGTGGTGGTCTCGGCCGGGACGGGCATGCAGTCGGCGTTGATGCCGCTCTGGGAGTTGTGGGGAACCGGGTCGGTGACGATGGAGAAGTCGGCCGCGTTGTCGTCGGTGTCGGTGATGCCGCCGTTCAGGCGCACCGCTCCGGTGGTCTTGCTCAGGGCGCCGACGGCCGCGGAACCCTCGTAGCAGTTGGCCGTGCCCCAGCCCAGGAAGTCCTCCACCGTGCCCGCCGGGCAGGTGGTGGTGCCGGCCGGACCCACGCTGATGAGGGCGACCTTGCCCGAGGTGGCGCCCATGTTGGGACCGGTCATGGAGACGTCGGCGGCGACGGGGAAGTCGGCCCCGGCGGTAGCCACGCTCCCGCAGCCGATCAGCAGGTACCCGCAGGCCGGGACCACGGCGCCATCGGGGATGGTGTAGCTGAGCGAGGTGCTGAAGTTGCCGGTGGCGGAGGCGTAGCAGAGAAGCCAGCCGCTCACGTCCACCGGGGCGGCGCTGTTGTTGAAGAGCTCGACGTAGTCCTGCTTGTAGGTGACGGGCGGCGTGCCGCTGCCGCCACCGGAGTAGACCTGGCTCAACCGCACCGGCCCCGCGTAGGCGGACCCGGCAAAGACCGCAAGCAGCAGAAGCGCGATAGCAACCCTCTTCATGATCGTGTCCTTTGGTTGTGTGGTCCGGGCTGCATGAAACCCCCGACCGCGACCGCGGACCGGGGGCTCACCTCTGAACGAAAACCGTTTTTCTTGTCGTTGTACCTCGGCCGATCGGGGGACGCGTCCCCATACACCGGCGCCCGGCCGGAGCCGGGCGCGTTCCTAACCGTTTTTTCCCTACCGGGCCCCTTAATTGTAGCTCCGCCCGGGGGGGCGCAGGCAAGCGAACTCGGCGGCTCCGGGCTTTCCCCCCCCGGCCGGAGCCGTGAACCGGGGTCGCCGAACCACCTCCGAAAGAGCTAAACTGGACTCGTCGAGTCAGGAATCCCGCGAGTTTCCCCTTATCGTCACTTCGTCAAGCCATCATGGAGGTCCATCATGTCCAAGACCATCACTGCCATCTATCATTCCCGGGACGCCGCCCTGGACGCGGCCGAACGGCTCATGCTGGCCGGCTACTCCCGCAGCGACATCAGCATGATCCTCACCGAGAGCACCCGGGGCCGGGAGTTCGCCATCGAGGAGGAGTCGAAGGCTCCGGAGGGAGCGACGATCGGGGCCGTGACCGGGGGCGTCCTGGGGGCGGTGGCGGCGGGGCTGGTGGCCACGGGCGTGGTCCTGGTTCCGGGCGTCGCCCTGGTGGCGGCGGGGCCGGTGGTGGCCGCCCTGGCCGGGGCCGGAGCCGGCGGGGCGGCGGGCGGCTTCGTAGGGGGCCTGATCGGGATGGGGATTCCCGAACACGAGGCCAAGCTCTACTCGGAGCAGATCGAGAAGGGCGGCATCCTGGTCGGCGTCTACGCTCACGACGACCGGAAGGACGCGGTGAGGGAGATCCTCGAGGCCTCGGGAGGCGAACGCATCCACGGCTGAGGCATAACCCGGCTGAAGCGGCGCTCCGGTCCCGGCCCCGGGCACCGCCGGGTCCCACCGCCGGGGGGAGATGTGATGACAGCCCGATCCCTCGCCCCGGTCGAACCCCTGACCCGGCTCCAGGATGCCGGCCTCCGGGCCGTCCGCGACGCCCTGGCCGGGGCGGGCTACACGCCCGAGGTCCTGGGCCGGGCCGAGCACGTCGCCCCCGGCCAGCTTGACCGAGTTCGGCTCCCGCTGGTCCAGCTGACCCTGGAAGCCGAGCGGAGCCCCGGCGCCGACCTGACCCGGCTCTTCGCCTACGACGACGTGTTGCCCGAGACCCGTCTCGCCGGGGTCCTGGGCGGGGACGCCCGGGACGCGCTGCGCCGGGGCGGGATCCTCGGTCCCGTCCCCGGACGGCCCGGCCACCTGGCCGCCCGGTTCCGGCTCCTGCCCGTCCAGGATCTCTGGCTCCTGGCCGACGACCCCGCCGCCGGGGGGGACTGCGTGATGGGACCCGGCCCCACCACGCTGCAGCTCCTGAACACCCTGCCCGATCCCTCGGGAAAGTCCTTCCTGGACCTGGGCTGCGGCGCGGGGACCCTGGCCCTGGCCGCGGCCCGGCGGGGCGCCTCGGCCGCCACCGGCACCGACGTGAACCCCCGGGCAACCGAGCTGGCCGGGGTGAACGCCCGGCTGAACGGGATCCGGGCCGAGTTCCTGGCCGGGGACCTCCTGGATCCGGTGGCCGGGCGCCGCTTCGACCTCGTGGCCTCGCAGCCCCCCTACGTGATCCAGGCCGGGGGCACCGAGGCGGTCACCTACCTCCACGGGGGCCCGCGCGGCGACGCCGTCACCGCCCGGCTCATCGCCGCGCTCCCCGGAGCCCTGGCCCCCGGCGGCCGGGCCCTGGTGAGCTTCGAAGCCGTCCTCGACCCCGACGAGCAGCTTCATGCCCGGGTCCAGGAGTGGCTCGGCGACGACGGCCTGGACCTGGTCGTCCTCACCGCCCCCGGCGCCCCGCCGGATCTGCAGGCGGCGAACTACGCCTCCCTGGAGGACCCCACCCTGGGCCCGGCCTACTCCGAGGCCGCCCGGCGGATGCTCATCCACCTCCGGGACCTCGGCCCGGCCGAGTTCGTGCGCGCCCTGGTGCTGATCCGGGCCGGCGGACCGGGCCGGCCGGCCGGCGACCTGCGGGTCCAGCTCCCGGTGAGCGGACACGGAGGCAGGAACCCGGAAAGCCTGGACCGGCTCCTGGCCGGGCTGGACCTGGCCCTGGCCCCGGACGCGGCCCTCCTGGACGCCCGGGTCCGGCCGGCCCGCGGGGCGCGCTGGATCGCGGAGCGGACCGGCCTGGAGCCGGGCGCCCCCGGGAGGATGACGGTGCGGTTCCCTCCCGACCGGATCGGGGTGGACGGGGAGCTGAACCGGAACTCGGCCGCCCTCCTGAACCTGCTGGCCGACGGCCCCACCGTGGCCGAAGCCCTGGGCCGCTACGCCGAGGGGGCCGGGTGCGCGGAGGAGGAGGTGCGGGGGTCGGTGCTGGGTTTCGTCCGGAACGGGCTGGGGCGGGGGCTCCTCGAGCCCGCGGACTGAGCCACCGTCCACCCCGGCCTGCCCCCAGCCCGGCCTGCGCCCGCCCGCCCCGATTGGAGCTTGCATCGCCCCTTCCCAGGGGCCACCATAGGGCGTTCTTGCGCGGCCGCTCCCGGGTTGCGTGCGGCTTTGGACCCTCCGCCCCCATGCAGGAAGCTCCAGACCATGACCGACACCGCCCACACGACCTCCCCAGAAGCGCCCCGAAAACCCGCCGACGACGAGACCTATCAGCTCCCCATCCAGGGCTTCAAGGGCACCCCGGAAGAGATCGAGCGCCAGTGGTACCAGCAGTGCTATCTCGGCCGCGGCGACACCATGAAGCAGCTCACCGGCCGGGCGGTGATCATGGGATCGGTCCTGGGCGGGATCCTCTCCCTGACCAACCTCTACATCGGCCTCAAGGCCGGATGGGCGTTCGGGGTGGCCATCACCGCCTGCATCCTCTCCTACGCGATCTGGACCACGCTGCACAAGATCGGGCTGGTCCGGACCAAGATGACCGTGCTCGAGAACAACTGCATGCAGTCCACCGCCTCCTCGGCCGGGTACTCGACCGGGGGGACGCTGGTCTCCGCCTTCGCCGCCTACATCCTCATCAACAACCACACCCTGCCCATCGGGGTGATGCTGGGGTGGGTGTTCTTCCTGGCCGTGCTCGGCGTGACCATGGCCGTGCCCATGAAGCGGCAGATGATCAACGTGGAGCAGCTCCGCTTCCCGAGCGGAATCGCCGCCGCCGAGACCCTGCGCGCACTGCACGCCACCGGCGAGTCCGGGCTCCGGGCCGCCCGGGCCCTGGGCTGGGCGGCGCTCTTCGCGGTGGTGAACCAGTTCTGGATGGACGGGCTGCGGCTGCTGCCCAAGATCGGTCCCAGGCTGGAGCCGTTCCAGATCTCCAACATCATCGGCGGCCTCAACGCGCGGGTGCTGGGCGACAAGTGGATCGGCCGGACGGTGATGTTCTCCTGGGACCCCATCTTCATCGCCGCCGGGTCCATCGTGGGTATGCGGGTCAGCCTCAGCATCATGCTGGGAGCGGTGACCTGCTGGATGATCTTCGTGCCCATCCTCCAGGCCCACGTGCCGGAGCTGGCCGGGGTGAACGGCTACCGGGAGCTGGTCCAGTGGACGCTGTGGGGCGGCACCGCCTGCATGGTGACCTCGGGACTGCTGGCGGTGGGGCTCCAGTGGCGGAGCGCCCTGAGCGCCTTCCGCAGCCTGGGCGAGATGTTCGGCAAGAAGAAGAGCGGCAAGCGGGACGAGATGGACGCCATCGAGACTCCCGGCTCCTGGTTCGTGATCGGACAGCTGGTGTCCCTGGTCGCCCTGGCCTGGCTGGCCCAGCGCACCTTCGGCATGGCCTACTGGGAGAGCGTGCTCGCCGTGCTCCTCACCTTCGCCCTGGCCCTGGTCGCCTGCCGCGTCACCGGCGAGACCGACACCACCCCGGTGGGAGCCATGGGCAAGATCATGCAGCTCACCTTCGGGTCCATCTCCCCCGGCAACATGAACATCAACCTCATGGCCGCCGGCATCACCGCCGGGGCGGCCGGCTCCTCGGCCGACCTCCTCACCGACCTGAAGAGCGGCTACCTCCTGGGCGCCCATCCCCGGAAGCAGTTCATCGCCCAGTTCTCCGGCATCTTCATCGGCACCATCGTGACCGTGCTCGCCTTCAGCGTGCTGGTGCCCAACGCCCAGTCCCTGGGCTCGGACCAGTTCCCCGCCCCCGCGGCCCAGACCTGGCGGGGGGTGGCCGAGGCCATGTCGCACGGCCTGTCCACCATGCACCCGGTGAAGGTGTGGTCCATCGCCATCGGCGGGCTGGTGGGGATCATCCTCCCCCTCCTGGCCATCGCCTTCCCCAAGAAGCAGCAGTACATCCCCTCGGCGGCGGGGATCGGGCTGGCCTGGACCTTCCACTTCTTCTACAGCCTGCTCTTCACCCTCGGGGCCATCCTGGGCTGGATCTGGCACCGGTCGAACAAGAAGCAGTCCGACGAGTTCCTGTTCCCCATCGCCTCCGGCATCATCGCCGGCGGCGCGCTGATGGGGGTGGTCCTCATCTTCTGGGAGAACGGCCCGGACATGATCCGCCAGCTCCTGGCCCACTAGCCGGGCTCCGGCCGGCCCCGGACCTCACGCGGGCCCGGTTTCGTTCCCCGGGGAACGGGCCGGGCCCGCGGTCTTTTCCGCCGGCGGGGATCCGGCCGGAGGCAGGGCCTCCGCCGCGCCACCGAAACCCCGGCGCGCCGGCCCGGAGCCCTAGCGCGTCCGGTCGAGCAGCGAGTTGTAGGTGTCCCGGACCGTCCGGTCGTCGGGACGGAGGGCGAGGTAGCGCCTCAGCGCCTCCCGGGCCTTCGCGTAGTGCCCCAGCCCCCGGAGCGTATCCCCCAGGAGCAGGTACGCCCTCGGCTGCCCGGGGTGCCGCTCCGCACAGTAGGCGGCGGGGGCGATGGCGGCCTCGAACTCCGCCCGGTTTCGGAGGGAGTCGGCGGCAGCGCACCAGGTCCAGCCGGGCCGGCCCCGTACCTCCCGGGCCAGGGCGGTCCCGTTCAGGATTCCCCGGTAGCCGTCCCGGTCTCCCTGGAGCCAGGCCGCGCCGGCCATCCGGAGGCGGATGAGGTCGTCGGACGGGGCGGCCTCGAGGGCGCGGGCGTAGCGGTCCCGGGCCCCGGCGGCGTCCCCCCGGTCCAGCGCGATGTCCCCCCGGAGCGCGATCACCGCCGGCGCCTCCCGGTCGGCGGGGGACATCCGGGCCAGGATCGGCTCCATGGGCACGGCCGGATCCCACCGCAGGTACCAGCGCACGAGGCGGTAGCGGAGGGTGTCGAGCCGCGACAGCCCGTCCACCCGGTCGCGGTCCGGGGGGGCGGGAACGCCCCGCGCGGGCGGGGTCCAGGGGACGGGATCCTCGACCTGGAACAGCGAGGCGTCCCGGTAGGCTCCCGGGGCGACCTCCACCCGGCACTGGCCGATGAGCCTCAGCCCCCGGGGCACCTGGCCCGGCTTGCGGACTTCGGCCAGCGCCCGCAGGGAGGGGAAGACCATGACCTCCATGCCCGAGACCAGGAGGTAGTGGGCCCCCGAGGTGCGCAGCGCCCCCAGCGAACCCAGGGGGATGGGGACCGTGGGGGCCCCCAGGAGCCAGCCGAACTGGGGTTTCCGGGCCGCGATGGGGGTGTCGGGGCCGAAGTGGGCCCCGGTCTTCTCCACCTGCCGGGCCAGGCAGAGGAGTTCCAGCGGGGCGCCCTTGGCCGAGGTCAGATCGCGGTCGGCCCGCACCTCCCCGCCCGCGGTGATCGCGGCCAGGCAGGCCAGGAGCAGGAATCCCCACTCCACCCGTACCCGCCGGAAGCGGCTCCCGTCGACACGGGTCCGGCGGCGGGCCAGGAACCCGGCCGCCGCCCCGGCCAGGCCGGCCACCCCCGCCCCCCACCAGAGGAGGAGGGGCAGCATGAAGCGGGCCCCGTAGAAGACCGGGAGGAGGGCGGCGTAGGTGAGCACCCCGGCGCCGGCGAAGACCAGCGGGCGCCGCCCCCGCCACCGCGGCGCGGAGAGCACGAATCCGGCCAGCGCCGCCACCGCCCAGGGGAGGCCCACCAGGTCCCGCGCATCGCGCCAGAGGTGGGAGACCGCGTTCCCGGCCATCACGTGCAGGAAGCGGCCGGGGTCGGTGCGGATCACTTCGCCCAGGGATCCGAACCCGACCGCGGACATGAACCGGCCGTTCTGGGCCAGACCGGGCTTGGACGCGTAGACCTCGATGGCCACGTTCTGGTAGTTGAGGTTCCAGAGCGGGTTCCCGGTGGCCCGCCAGAGGGTGATCGCCCAGGGGGCGGCCACCACCGCGAACGCCCCCGCGAAGACCAGCGCGGCCGCGGCGCCGCGCCGCCCGGGGCGGACCAGGAGGATCCCGGCCACGATCCCCACCGGAAGCAGCACGCCCCCGGTATAGCGGGTGAGCCAGGCCGCGCCGGCCAGGACCCCGGCTCCGGCCCAGCGCAGCCACTTCGGCCCCACGTTCCCGGCGTCGTCCCCATCGGGCCGGCCCCCGCCCCCCAGGACCAGGGCCAGCGAGCCGGCGAACAGGGCCAGGAAGGGAAGGTCGCTGGAGGCGCGCACCGCGTACTCCACGAAGACCGGGTTGGCGGCCAGGAAGAGCGCGCCGGCCACTCCCGCCGCGGCGCCGAACGTTTGCCGCAGCATCCCTCCGGCCACCCGCAGGGTGGCCGCCGCCGCCACCATCGAGAGGAGCTTCCCGGCCAGGAACGCGTCCCGGAGGATCGCCCCCGCCACCCCGAGGAGGAGGTAGTAGAAGGGGCCCCGGAACCCGTCCAGCACGCCCGCCGCGCCGTGCATGAGGTCGCGCGCCCCGGGGGCGAAGTTCCCGTAGAAGTCGGTCTCCACCCCGTAGTCCCCGATGGGCCGGGCGAAGAGCGCGATCCCCGCCCAGACCAGGAGCGCGGCCACCGCGACCAGGTTCAGGGGGTCGGCGGCGGCCCGCCGCAGGCGGGAGTCCGGGGCGGCGGCGCGGCGGGAGGTCGGCACGTGGGCACTCCTCGGATCAGAAGATGAAATCGGTGGAGAGGAACTTGGACTTGCGCTCCCGGGTCACGGTGGAGATCAGGCCGCGGTTGAGATCGGTCTCCTTGGCCGCGACCACGCTCCGGATGGTGAAGACCCGGAGGGCGTCGGTGACCGAGAGGGTCCCCTCCGCCGACGCCTTCCTCCCGGTGAAGGGGAAGCTGTCCGGTCCCCGCTGGCACTGGCTGTTGATGTTCACCCGGCAGACCTGGTTCACCAGCGGATCCACCAGGGCGGCGATCCGGTCCGGGTCGGTGCTGAAGATGCTCGCCTGCTGGCCGTAGCGGGATTCCCGCACCCACCGCACCGGCGCCTCCACGTCCCGGAAGGCCACCACCGGGATCACCGGGCCGAACTGCTCCACCCGGTACAGCTCCGCCTCGGGGGAGACCGGATACACCACCGCGGGGCGGAAGAAGGTGGCCTCGACCCCGCCCCCACCGGAGTTCACCACCCGGGCGCCCCGGGCCAGGGCGTCGGCCACCAGGCCGGACAGCCAGGCCGCCTTGTCCGGCTCCGGGAGGGGGGTGATGGCCACCCCTTCCTCCCAGGGCATGCCCGCCTCGAGTCCGCTCACCACGGCCGAGAACCGCTCCAGGAACCGGTCCACCACCTCCTCGTGCACGAAGAGGATCTTGAGCGCGGTGCAGCGCTGGCCGTTGAAGCTCAACGCGCCCTGCACGCACTCCCGCACGGTGAGGTCCAGGTCGGCGTCGGGAAGCACGATGGCCGGGTTCTTGGCCTCCAGGCCCAGCACCGCGCGCAGGCGGTGGGGCTCGGGGTGCTGGCGCTTGAGCAGGTCCCCCACCCGCGACGACCCGATGAAGGCGAGAACGCTCACCTTCCCCGAGCGCATCATGGGGCCGATCACCACCTCCCCCTCGCCGTACACGGTGTTGATCACCCCGGGGGGGAAGGCGTCCCGGAACGCGGGCAGGAGCGGCCGGTGCAGCAGCACCCCGTGCTTGGGGGGCTTGAACACCACCGGGTTCCCCATGAGGAGGGCGGGGATCAGGGTGGTGAAGGTCTCGTTGAGGGGGTAGTTGTAGGGGCCCATGCAGAGGGTGACCCCGAGCGGCGAGCGGCGGACCTGGCCGATCACCCCCTCGGTGATCACGAAGCGGGAGGAAGCCCGGTCCAGGTCCTTGAGCGCGTCCACCGAGTCGCGGATGTAGTCCACGGTGCGGTCGAATTCCTTCTCCGCGTCGGGGAGCGTCTTCCCGATCTCCCACATCAGGAGCCGCACCACCTCCTCCCGCACCGCCTTCATCCGGAAGGCGAACTCCTCCACGTGGGCGATCCGCTCGGCCACGGACAGGGTGGGCCAGATCCCCCGGCCGTCGTCCCAGGCCCGTTCCGCGGCGGCCAGGGCCTCCATGGCCGTGGCCTCGTCCAGGAGCGGGTAGCTCCCCAGGAGCCGCGGCTCCGGTCCGTCGGGGCCCGGCTCGCACACCGGCGAGCGCACCTCCTGGAGGGGGCCCGGCCAGGAGCGGATCTCCCCGTCGATCAGCACCTCGCGCTGGTTGATGGGCGGACCGAGCCGGAAGGGTTCGGGGATCTCCTCCTCGCGGGGAAAGATCGAGGGAGCGATGGACATGACGACCTCCTCGGCGGGCCGGGCGCGGGCCCGGCCGGCTCACGCGGCCGGAGCGCGGAGGGGTCAGCGGGCCGGCCGTCGGCCAAGCCTACACCGGCCGCCCCCCCGGTTCACCCCCGGCCGCGGTGTCCGCTCCCCCCGAGGCGCCGTCGCAGCCACCGGAAGGGGAGGAACATGGAGACCTCCCCGCGGTACCGGCGGTAGGCGTCCCCGAACTCCGCCACCAGCTTCCGCTCCTCCATGAAGGCTCCCACCACCAGGTAGAGGCTGAGCACGACGCCGGTGACCAGGTCGGGGGCGGTCTTGGGGCCCACCCAGAGGATCATCACCCCCGCCGTGTACCAGGGGTGGCGGACCACTCCCAGCACCCCGGCCCGGGTGATGCCGCCGCCGCCCCCGATCCCCGGCCCCTTCCGCCCCCCGGAGAGCTGCTCCAGGCCCAGGAACTCCCCCAGGTCGTAGACCCGGGCCCCGGCGGCGAAGAGCAGCAGAGAGCCGGCCAGGAGCGCCGCGCTCACCGCGGGCCACGCTCCCCACCAGGTGAAGACCTCCGGCCCGTCCAGCCGCAGCGACCAGAGATAGACGGCGGCGAAGGTGGCGAAGGCGACCAGGTTGTAGAGCAGGCGGAAGACGCGGTCCCACCGGCCCAGCCGGGCCCGGAACCAGGCCCGCACCCCGCGGGCGATGAGGAGGGAATGGAGGAAGCACCACGCCGTCCAGGCCAGGGCCAGTTCCACCAGGGCCGGTTCGCGGGGCACGCGGGATCAGGCCGGGTGGAAGCCGCCGGCGCGGGCCTTCAGGGCCTCGGAGGGGGCGAACCGGGGGGCCGCGGACGCGGCGAGGGCGTCCAGGCGCTCGATGATCTCCGGCACCCCCCGGGCGTCCGCGTAGCGGAGGAGGCCGCCCCGGAAGGGGGGAAACCCGGTCCCCATGACCATGCCCAGGTCCACGTCGAGGGGGCGGGAGGCGATCCCGTCCTCCAGGCAGCGGGCGGCCTCGTTCACCATGGGCAGCACCAGCCGGTCGAGCACGTCGGAGTCGGGGAACTCCCGGCGGGCGGGGTTCCCGGCCGCGGCCGCCGCCTCGGGCGCCGGCTCGCCCTTCCGGCCCGCGGCGTAGACGTAGAACCCGCGGCCGCTCTTCTTCCCCAGGTGGCCGTCGGCGGCGAGCCGGCCCAGGGTGGCCTGGCGGGGAAGCCGCTCCCCGAAGGGGGCCTCGAGCACGTGGGTGACCTTCTCGGCCACGTCGATGCCGATCTGGTCCAGGAGCGCGAAGGGACCCATGGGCATCCCGAAGTCGGTGAGAACCCCGTCCACCCGGACCGGCTCGGCCCCGTTCTCGAACAGGAACAGCGCCTCGCCCAGGTAGAAGGCCAGGAGCCGGTTGACCAGGAAGCCGGGGCCGTCCTTCACCAGGACCGGGGTCTTGCCCAGCCTGAGGGCGGCCCGGTAGGCGGTGGCCACCGCCGCGGGTGCGCTCCTCGGTCCCGCGATCACCTCCACCAGGGGCATCCGGTCCACCGGGTTGAAGAAGTGGAGGCCCACGATCCGCTCCGGGCGCCGGGCCCGGGCCGCGATGTCGGCGATCCGCAGCGAGGAGGTGTTGGTGGCCAGCACGGCGTCGTCCCGGCAGGCCTCCTCCAGCTCGGCCATGACCGCCTGCTTCACCTCCAGCTTCTCCACCACCGCCTCCACGGCCAGGTCCACGGTGCGGAAGCCGGTGTAGTCGAGGGTGAAGGAGAGGTGCTCCACCCGGCGGGCGCGCTCGGCCGGGGTCATGCGCCGGCGGCGCACCGACCGGGCCCAGAGGGTTCCCGCGGTGTGGAGGGCGCTCTCCAGCGCTCCGGGAACGATGTCCTTGATGCGGATGGGCAGGCCCCGCTCGGCGGCCAGCCAGGCGATGCCGCCCCCCATGACCCCCGCCCCCACCACCGCCGTCCGCGCGACCGGCGCCGCCTGGTCCAGGTCCAGCCCCACCGGCTCCTTGGCCCGGCCGGAGTTCCGGAACAGCCAGACCAGGTTCTTGCTGGTGTCGGTGACGATGGCCTGGCCCAGGAGCCGCGCCTCGGTCCCGTAGGCCGCGGTCTCGCCCTTGGCGAAGGCCGCCTCCACCGCGTCCACCGCATAGTAGGGCGCGGGATAGTGGGCGCGGCGGGCCTGCTTGGCCAGGGCGCCCCGGGCCTTGCCCAGGACGTAGCTCCGGAGGAAGGGCACCGAGGCCAGGAGCCGGTCCATGCGGTCCGGGGCGTAGGGGCGGATCCTCCGCGCCCCGGTCAGCACCTCGCGGGCCACCCGGCGCCCCTCCCCGGGCGGAACCAGCGCGTCCACCATGCCCCGCCTGAAGGCGGGCTTGGCGGGCAGGGTCTTCCCGGCCAGGATCACGTCCAGGGCCTTCCGCATCCCCACCCGCTTGGGAAGCCGCTGGGTTCCCCCGAAGCCGGGAAGGATGCCCAGCTTCACCTCGGGGAGCCCGATCCGCACCGCGTCCGCGTTCTCGGCGATGCGCCAGGTGCAGGCCAGGGACAGCTCGTAGCCCCCGCCCAGGCAGGGCCCGGTGATGACCGCGGCGGTGGGCTTGGGGAAGCGCGCGATGGCCTCGAACACCGCCTGGCCGTAGGCCGACTTCTCCTGCCCCACCCGGGGATCGACGACCCCGGCGATCTCCTCCACGTCGGCCCCGGCGATGAACATGTCCGGCTTGTCGCTGGCGAAGGCCAGCCCGGTCACGTTCTTCCGCTGGGCCTCGTCCAGGAGGTCCCGGAGCGCCTCCATCACCGCGGTGCCCAGGGTGTTCACCTTCTCCCCGGGCAGATCGAAGAGGATCCAGCCGATCCCGTCGGCGTCCACCTCCAGGCGCACCGCCCGCGGCGCTGCCGGGGGCCGGGGGCCGCCGCCGAACTCGAGGTGGGTCTGGTTCTCGCCGCTCATGCGCGCTCCAGGACCACGGCCGCCCCCTGGCCGCCGCCGATGCAGAGGGTGGCCAGGCCCAGCTCCACGTCCCGGCGCCGCATCTCCAGGAGGAGGGTCAGCACCAGGCGGGCCCCGGTGGCACCCACCGGGTGGCCGAGGGCGATGGCCCCGCCGTTCACGTTCAGCTTCGCCCGGTCGATGGCCCCCACCGGGCGCATCCGCCCCAGCTCCTCCCGGGCGAAGGCCTCCGAGGCGAAGGCGATCTCGTTGGCGATGACCTGGGCCGCGAAGGCCTCGTTCATCTCCACCAGGCCGATGTTCTTCATGTCCACCCCGGCCGCATCCAGGGCGCGGGGGGTGGCGAAGACCGGGCCCAGGCCCATGCGGGAGGGGGCGAGCCCGGCGAAGGCGAAGGAGCGGACCCAGCCCAGGACGGGCAACCCGCGCTCGGCGACCGCCTTCTCCGAGGCCATGATGAGCGCCCCCGCCCCGTCGGTGATCTGGCTGGCGTTGCCGGCGGTCACCGAGCCGTAGCGGCGGTCGAACACGGTGGGGAGCTTCCCCAGCGCCTCCATGGTCTGCTCGTGGCGGATCCCCACGTCCTCGGCGGCGAAGCGGTCGTAATCCGGTGGGAGCGGGACCGGGGTGATCTCCTCGGCCAGCCGCCCCTCCTTCTGGGCCGCCGAGGCCCGCTGGTGGCTCAGGAGCGCCAGCTCGTCCTGGGCCTCGCGGGTGACGTGGAACTCCCGGGCCAGGACCTCGGCCGTCTCCCCCATGTTGAGCCCGCAGTAGTTGTCGGTGAGCCCCACCGCGAGCCCGATCACCGGCTTGAAGTCGGCGGGGCGGAAGGCGGCGAAGGCGGCCAGCCGCTGGCCCACCGACCGCGCCCGCATCACCGCCTCGAACTTGGCCTTGGCCCGGTCCGAGTAGAGGAGCGGGATCTGCGACATGGACTCGGCGCCCCCGGCCGCGATCAGGTCCGCCCGCCCCTCGCGGATGCGGAAGGCGGCGTCGGCCACCGCCTGCAGGGCGGAGCCGCAGTTCCGGTTCACGGTGTAGGCGGAGGTGGAGAGGGGGCAGCCGGCCCGGAGCGCGATCACCCGGGCGATGTTGGTGGCCTCGGCGGGCTGGGCGATGTTGCCGAAGATGACCTCGTCCAGGTCGGAGGGGGCGATCCCCGCCCGCTCGACGGCCTCCCGGAGGGCGACCCGGCCCAGGTCGTAGGCGGGAACGCGCTTCTGGACCGTGCCCATCTTGGTGAAGGGGGTGCGGATGCCGCCGACCACGGCGACGCGGGGGGTGTTCATCGTGCCCCGATAATGCCGTCTGGACCGTGAATCCGCCAAGGGGCCGCGTATCCGCCCGGAGCGAACCGGGTTCGGATCGGCGATCGACGGGGTCGGGAAGCGGGAGATCAGCTCCGGAGGGCGCCGCCGTAGCGGGCGTCCACGTACTCGTCGAGGATCCGCAGGAAGTCGGCCACCAGGGTGTCGCCCCGGAGGGTGACCCGGAGCTCCCCGTCCACGAACACCGGGGCCTTGGGGTCCTCCCCGGTGCCGGGGAGGGAGATGCCGACGTCGGCGTGCTTGGACTCGCCGGGACCGTTCACCACGCAGCCCATCACCGCCACCCGGAGCTCCTCCACCCCGGGGTAGACCCTCCGCCACTCGGCCATGCGCGAGCGCAGGTGGCCCTGGATGTCCTCGGCCAGCTCCTGGAAGAAAGTGCTGGTGGTCCGGCCGCAACCGGGGCAGGCGGTGACCTGGGGGGCGAAGTGGCGGAGGCCGAGGGACTGGAGGATGTGCTGGCAGGCCTCCACCTCCTCGGTGCGGGGCCCGCCGGGGCGCGGGGTGAGGCTCACCCGGATGGTGTCGCCGATCCCCTCCTGGAGCAGGACGGCCAGGCCCGCGGTGGAGGCCACCACGCCCTTCATGCCCATCCCCGCCTCGGTGAGCCCCAGATGGAGGGGATAGTCGGAGCGGCGGGCCAGCTCGCGGTAGACGTCGATCAGGTCCTGGACCCCGGACACCTTGGCCGAGAGGATGATGCGGTCGTGGCCGAGGCCGTACTCCTCGGCCAGGGAGGCGGAGACGAGCGCGCTCTGGACCATGGCCTCGAGCATGATGTCCCGGGCGTCCCGGGGTTCGGCGGCGCGGGCGTTCCCGTCCATGAGCCGGGTGAGGAGCCCCTGGTCCAGGGACCCCCAGTTCACCCCAATCCGCACCGGCTTCCCGTGCTCCACCGCGGCCTGGACGATGCGGGTGAAGTTGGCGTCGTGGTGGCGGCCCTGGCCCACGTTCCCGGGGTTGATGCGGTACTTGTCCAGGGCCCGGGCGCACCCGGGATACTCGGCGAGGAGGATGTGGCCGTTGTAGTGGAAGTCCCCGACCAGGGGAGCCTCCACCCCCGCGTCCCGGACCCGGCGAAGGATCTCCGGGACCGCTTCCGCCGCGGCCCGGGTGTTCACGGTGATCCGGACCAGCTCGCTGCCGGCGCGGGCCAGCTCCACCACCTGGGCGGCGGTGGCGGCGGGGTCCGCGGTGTCGGTGTTGGTCATGGACTGGACCGCCACCGGGTGGTCCGAGCCCACGGCCACGGGGCCGATCAGGCAGGTTGGAGTGCGGCGTCGCTGGATCTGGGCCATGGGCTACCGGGGTTTACGGGAAGACTCCGAGCTCCAGGTAGGACCGGGCGATCTTCTCGATGGAGATGGCGAAGGCCGCGGTCCGGAGCATGTTGATGCGGTCGTCGGAGAGCATCTTCCCCGCGATCTCCTTGAACGCCACCGACATGGTCTCCTCCAGGCCGGAGTAGACGATGTCCTCCTCGTCGGCGCCGCGGATGACCCGGGCCCGGGCTCCGGGGCTCAGGCTCTTGCCGGTCAGCTCCTCCAGGGCCGAGACCATGTGGGCGTGGGAGGCCTCCTGGAACCGCTTGTCCATCCGTCCGAACCGTACGTGGGAGAGGTTCTTGAGCCACTCGAAGTAGCTCACCGTGACCCCCCCCGCATTGAGATACAGGTCGGGGATGACCAGCTTCCCCCGCTCGTAGAGCATGTCGGCGGCGTTGAAGGTCACCGGGCCGTTGGCCCCCTCGGCCACCACCCGGGCCTTGATCCGGTCCGCGTTGGCGGAGCGGATCTGGCGCTCCAGGGCGGCGGGAACCAGGATGTCGCACTCCTCCTCCAGGACGGCGTTGGGATCCTCGATGCTCTTGGCCCCCGGGAAGTTGAGGATGGAGCCGGTCTCCCGCCAGTGGGCCATGAGGTCCTCGAGGTCCAGGCCCTCCGGGCTGACCACGGTGCCGTCGCGCTCCGAGACCCCGACCAGCTTGCACCCGGCCTCGACCAGGAACTGGGCCGCGTAGTACCCCACGTTCCCCAGCCCCTGGACGCAGAAGGACTTGCCCTCGAGCCCGGGCTCCAGGCCGGCCTTCTTCATGAGCTCCACGTGGTTCAGGCACTCGCGGATGCCGTAGAAGACGCCGAGGCCGGTGGCCTCCCGGCGGCCGCGGATCCCTCCCTGGCTCACCGGCTTCCCGGTCACGCAGGCGTCGGCGTTGATGTCGCCGGGGTTGAAGGTGGCGTAGGTATCCACGATCCACGCCATCTCCCGCTCGCCGGTCCCGTAGTCGGGGGCGGGGACGTCCACCCCGGGGCCGATGAACTTCTTCCGGCAGAGTTCGGCGGTGTACCGGCGGGTGATGTTCTCCAACTCCTCGACCGAGTACTTGGGCACGCTGATCTTGACCCCGCCCTTGGCCCCGCCGAAGGGCGCGTCCACGATCGCGCACTTGTAGGTCATGAGCGCGGCCAGGGCCATGACTTCGTCCTGGTCCACGGCCTGGCTGTAGCGGATCCCGCCCTTGGTGGGGAGCCGGTGCTGGCTGTGCTCCACCCGCCAGGCCGAGATCACCTCGTACCCGCCCATGGGCTTCTTGATCGGGAACTGCATGAAATACACGCTGTTGCAGTGCCGGATCTGGTCCAGGAGCCCCTTCGGGTAGTCCAGGAGCGCCGCCGCGCGGTCGAAGTAACGATTGACGTCGCCGAAGAAGCTCGTCTTGGCCGCCACGCTGAAAGTACCTCCCCTGTCTGGTTTCAGGCCGCTCCGAGCCCCCGCTTCCGCCTCCCGGGAAGACCCCGTTGCCGGGGCCGGAAATGGTCCCCGGGCTCGGACCTCAAGCGGACAAGCCTATCACGGTGTGCGCAGGCCGTCCCTCTCCACGAAGAAGGAAATCTGGTTCTCGGTCTGGCAGCCCAGCTTGACCTGGATCCGCTGGGCCTTCTGGACCTGGATGCGCCAGCCTCCGAGCACGCTCTCCTCCCGGTTCCAGAGTTTGGCCTTGAGGTCCGGCCCGATCAGGAACTGGAGGTTGTAGTTCTTCTTGAGGAGATAGCATTGTGAATTTTCTGCGATGGGATCGCAACCCGCGTCCCCGAAGTACACCCGGAGCGGCCCGCCCGGGTTCAGGGTGCCGTACCCGTTCTTGAAGATGGAGAAGTTGGGCTGCCAGTCGTTCACGGCCAGGTAGCGGAGTCCCTGCTCGTCGGTGATCTTCAGACCGTAGGCGGTGGGGTTCCCCTGGACCTGATGGACGGTCCAGGTGTAGAGCTCGCCCCGGTTCACGGGGAGGGAATCGGGCGCCTCGGGGAGGCTGAGCTGGATCTGCCGGTTGTCCGGGGCGGGGGTCCGGAGGGTGTAGGTCCAGGAGGGCGGGTCGTCCCCCGGAAACTCCCGTACCCCCTCCACCGAGGCCGTGAACACGTCGAAGCTGTCCGAGTGCGCCCCCACCACCTGGAAGGTGAACTCGGGCCCGGCGGCCCGCTTGCACTCGGGGGGTTGGTCGTTGCCGCAGGCCCCCAACCACGGGGCCAGGAGCAGGGCCAGGACGCCGAGCCCGATCCAGCGCGACCGGGCCGGGGCCGGAGACGCGAAGCCGTTTCGCGGATGACGTTCCATCGTTCCTCCACCAAGCCCGAGGCGCCCGTCCGGACGGCGGGGTGGAGCCCTGCCCCCCGGGAGGGGCGAAACGGGTCTGCCGCCGCCGGTTGTCTCCGTAGCTTACCCCGCCGGGGGCGGAATTCCCAGGCGGCGGAACCGCGTATCCCCGGCCCTCAGGCCGGAGGGGCCGGCGACCGATCCTCTTCGGGCGAGAAACTCCGGGGAAACCCGGAATACGAGGTCCGGATTCCCATGTATTTTCTCATGCCGGTCGCCGTCCAAGGCGGTGAACCGGCTTCCGGCCCCGCCCGGCCCCGTTTTTGGCCGGCGGAACCGCGGATAGCACCCGGCCGAGCTCCCCAGCGTCACACTTGGCCGTGCGTCCCGTTCCGCCGGCCATTCTTCTTCCTCCCCGGCTTTCCACCCATCCTTCTTCCTCCCCGCGCCCTGAACCGGCTTATCTCACCGGCCCGGCCCCTTTCCGTCTCAATCCGGCCCCGGACACGCCGATAACCGGCCCGTGAGGTATTCCAACCCCTTGCCGGTCAGGCAATTGCGAGTGACGACGGGACCCGGGGCCCTGAGACGGCTCCGCCAGGCCTTGCGCGAGGTCCTGGTCCTGGACGTACGCCGGCCCGAGGCCCGGGCGCTGGCGCTCCTGGCGGTGGAGGAGGCCGCGGCCAACGTGGCCGAGCACGGCTACGGGGGAGCGGCCGGCTGTCCCCTCTCGGTGACCGTCCGCAACCTCCCCGATGAGGTGTTCGAGGTCACCCTCCGTGACCGGGCCCCGGTGGTGGACGTCACCGCCCTCCCCGCCCGCGACCTGGCCCGCCTGGCCGAGGAGCGGGCGGAACGGGGGCGGGGGCTGGCCATGGTCCGCGGCCTCTGCCGGAGCATGGCCCACCGGCGGCGCCGCGGCGGGGGGAACGAGCTGGTCCTGGTCTTCGACGCCGCCGCCCTCACGCGGCGGGTGGAGGAACAACTGCGTGACGCGGCATGACCACGAGGCCCACCTGATCTCCATCTCGCGCATCCACTCCGTGTCCGGCACCGAGGTCTCCATCCAGCGCTTCCGCGGAGCGGTCCGGGAAGGCACGGTGGATGATTTCCGGAGCCGGCTGGCCGAGGCCGGGGAGCGATCCCCCTACCTGGTGGTCGATCTCTCCGAACTCGACTACGTGGACGCCTCCGGCCTGGGGCATCTCCTGGACCAGGCCGCCTTCCAGGGCCGCCGCGGCGGCTGGCTGCGGTTGGTCGCCCCCTCCCCGGCGGTAGCCATGATCCTCCGGCTCTCCGGCGTGGCCGAAACCCTCCCCCCCGCCGCCGACGAGGCGGAAGCCCTCCGCGACCTCGGTTCCCGCGCGGCCTGATCCGCCCGATACGGTGGCGTTCCCGCCGAGGACGCCGAGGCCGTCACCCGGGGCCCGGCCCTCCGCCGGAGAAACCCGAGCGGATGACTATTGTTTAGTAGCCATAAAGAGATAACTCGCCGGAATTGGCGTGCGTATGTCTGGGCACGGTGCTAGGGTGGGTTTACCCCTCCTCCTCCCGGAGCCTCAGCAAGGAGGCCGTCCATGCGCGCCCTCACCGTCGCGGCCGTTCTCAGCTGCCTGGCCGTATGTGTTGTCCCCGCCTCGGCCGATCCCACCGATCAGATCCGCCTGGCCCTCCACGTGCAGCCGCACGCGACCAAGGCCACCGTCTGCGGGGAGGCCTCGCCGAACGCCACCGGCACGCCCTGCTCGGAGTACGTGACCCGGGCGGACCTCCTCACCGGATACGACGTCTACCTGGTGGCGGTGCGGATCCCTCCGGGCGTGGGAGTGCGTTCCTTCAACGCCACCGTGAACTACGACGACGCCCCGGCATCGGGAGTGGACGTGCTGGGCTGGACCTCCTGCGCTCCGGAAAACCAGACCTACACCACCGGAGCCTGGCCGCAGTCCGGTAGCACCATCCAGTTCTTCTGGTCCCGGTGCGATCCCGAAGCGGGGGGGGATGAGGGCATCCAGGCGGTGGGCGGCGCTCTCTATGTCACCGCCTACAGCCCCGACCGGCTGGAAGTATCCGCGCCGGGATGGAAGGAGGGCGACTTCTCGGGGTGCTTCACCGACCGCATCCCCTTGAACCCACCCTACCCCGCGGTGGCCTTCTCGGCCGGCGCCGCCGAGGCGGGAGAGAATCCCTGTGAGGACGCTCCCTACATCCCGACCGAGTGCGGTCCGGAGCCCGCGATCCTCGACTTCGGCACCCAGTACCCGGGCCAGACTGCGACCCGGTCCTTCCGGCTCGTCAACGACGGGAGCGATTCGCTGCGGGTGGCCTATGTGGTCCCCGTGTCCCTGTTCACCCTGCTCGAGACCCCGTCTCCCTTCCGGCTCCCCCCCGGAGAGACGACGGAGGCGCAGGTGCAGTTCCGCGCCGTGGCCAAGGGAACCTGGACCGGGCGGGTCTATACCGGCGCCGACTGCGGGGTGATTTCCCTGGCCGCCCACGTCCCCGACGTCTGCGACCAGCCGGACAGCCTGGCCTTCGACGACGTGGAGCTCACGGCCACCGCCACCCTGGATGCCCTGTTCACCAATACCGGCCCCACCGCCTTCGAGTTGACCCCTTCGGTCGGCGGGAACGACGCGTTCTCGGTGGCCGGCACCCGGGTGACGGTCCCCCCGGAGAGACCCGGCAGGTTCGGGTCTACTACATTCCCCGGACCCTGGGCCGGCACGAGGGGGTGCTTTCGGTGTCCCCCTTCTGCGACCCGGTGCCGCTCTCGGGCACGGGCGTCGCCAAGACCATCTGGACCACGGTGGACCCGGACACCCTGGACTTCGGCATCGTCGTCCCCCGGATCGCGGCCACCCGCACCTTCACCCTCACCAACGTCAGCGACCAGGCCGTGTCCGGAACCCTGAAGCTCCCCAACCTCGATCCGGTCCACGAGCCGAAGTACCACCCCTTCCACCTGCCCGCGGACTCCACCTATTCCCTGGAACCGGGCGAGTCCAAGTCCTTCACCGTGACCGCGCTCTATGACGGGGCGGGAACGAAGACGAACCGGGTGATCCCCGCCTTCCACTCCGAGGACGTTACGCTCCGGGCGCGGTTCGAGTGGGCCACCCCGGAGTGCCGGACCGAACCGGCCGGCCTCGATTTCGGCACCGTGCCCCTCCGGGAGGAGCGGATGGACACGGTGATGGTATTCAACGTCGGGGAGTATCCCTTCACGGGCAACGTGGAGTCGATTATCCTCGGGCCCTTCCGCGTCCTCGACACCAGCCTGGGGGAGTTCATCCTCCAGCCCGGGGAAAGTCTCCCGATCCGGGTGTGGATGAAAGGATCCGTGCCCGGGGACTACGTCGCTACCCTGCGCATCCGGCCCTGCGCCGCGATACCGCTCCGGGTGAACATCCCGGAGCCGCCGCCCATCCGCCGGGTGACGCCGGACACGCTCGACCTGGGGCGGGTGGCCATCGGGGATTCCCTCCGGGACGGCTTCGTGCTCCAGAACGTCGGCGGGGGCCTCCTGCAGGGCACCCTGTCGGTCCCCTGCGGGGATTTCTCGATCCCCGACCGGTCGCCGCAGTACTCCATCCCCGGGGGAGAACTCCGGACCTACGGCATCCAGTACCGGCCCACGCACGAGGGGACGGACACCTGCCGGGTGAGCCTGGGCACCCCGGGAGACAGCCACCTGGTGGTCATCGCCACCGGTTACTACCCGGTCGGGGATGAGGGTCCACGCTTCGGCATCCGGGCCGCGAGCCCCCCGTCGGCGCCGGTGCAGGACTTCTACTACGAGCTGGCCGAGCCGGCGGGACGGGTACGCATGGAGGTGTTCGACGTGGCCGGACGGCGGGTGGCCTCGATCGGGGGGCTCCCCGGGTCATCCGGACGGCACCTGGTCCGGTGGAACGCCGCCGGCCGGTCCAACGGCGTCTACTTCGTCCGGCTGGTCGCCGGCGAATCCTCGATCGGGATCAAGGTGGTCCTGGTGCGCTGAGCACGCCGGGGGACGGACACCGCGGTCAGTTGCGGAGCCGCGGGTCCAGGGCGTCGCGGAGGCCGTCGCCCAGGAAGTTCAGCGAGAAGAGGGTGATGCCCAGGGCCAGCCCCGGGAAAAGGATGAGCCACCAGGCGGTGTGGATGGCGGTGATGGCGTTGGCCCCCTCGGCGGCCAGGAGCCCCCAGGAGGAGTTCGGGGGCTGGACGCCGAGGCCGAGGAAGGAGAGGAAGGCCTCCTCCAGCATCACCGCGGGCACGGTGAGGGTGGCGTAGACGATGATCGGCCCCAGCAGGTTGGGGATGAGGTGGCGGAAGACGATGCGGGAGTGATCGGCGCCGAGGGCGGTCACCGCCTGCACGAACTCCTGGCTCCGGAGCTGGATCATCTGCCCCCGCACGATGCGGCTCATGGTCAGCCACTGCACCGCCCCCAGGGCCAGGAACAGCAGCACCAGGTGCCTCCCGAAGTAGGCCACGAGCAGGATGACGAAGAACATGAAGGGGAGGCTGTAGAGCATGTCCACGAAGCGCATCATCACGTTGTCGGTGACCCCTCCCCGGTAGCCGGCCACCGCGCCCCAGGTCACCCCGATGACCAGGGAGACCAGGGTGGCCACCAGGCCCACGGCCAGGGAGAGCCGGCCGCCGTAGAGGACGCGGGTGAGCACGTCCCGGCCGGCGAGATCGGTGCCGAAGGGATGGTGGAGACTGGGGGGCTGGAGCTGGTTGGCCAGGTCCTGCGCCTCGAACTCGTAGGGGGTGAGGAGCGGCGCGGCCAGGGTGGCGATCACCACCAGCACCAGCACCACCCCGCCGGTCATGGCCATGCGGCTCTTCCGCAGCCGCCGGAAGGCGTCCTTCCAGAACCCCACCCCGGCCACCGGCTCCGGGGGGCGGGCCACCGGATCCACCGCCACCTCGTGCTCGGGCCGGGACCATCCGGGGTCGCGGACCCGGGAGGCGGGCACCGGCCGTTCCTCGCTCATCGCAGCTCCACCCGGGGGTCGATCACCGCATAGAGCAGGTCCACGACCAGGTTCAGGGTGATGAGAAGACCGCTGTAGAGCAGCACCGTGCCCATGGCCAGGGTGTAGTCCCGGTTCAGGGCCGAGTTCACGAAGAAGCTCCCCAGGCCGGGGATGTTGAAGATGCGCTCCACCACCACCGAGCCGACCAGGATGCTGGCCGCGGCCGGCCCCAGGTAGCTCAGCACGGGCAGCACCGCCACCCGCAGCGCGTGCTTCCCCACCACCACCCGCTCGCGGAGGCCCTTGGCCCGGGCGGTGCGGATGAAGTCCTGGCGGATCACCTCCAGCATCCCCGCCCGGGAGAGCCGGGCCACGTAGGCGGCGCGGATGGCGCCCAGGGTCACCGCCGGAAGCAGCAGCTGCTGGAAGCTCCCCCACCCCCCGGCCGGGAGCAGGCCGAGGCCGAAGGAGAAGAGGATGATGAGCACCGGCCCCAGCACGAAGTTGGGTATGCAGATGCCGAGCAGGCTCACCCCCATGATCAGGTAGTCGCGGGACTGGTTGTGGTAGAGGGCGCCGAACACCCCGGCGGGGATGCCCAGCAGCATGGCCATGGCCAGGGCCACCGCGCCCAGGGTCAGGCTCACCGGAAGCGCCTGGGCGATGATCTCGTTCACCGACCGGGCCTGGTACTTGAACGAGGGACCCAGGTCTCCCTCCATCAGGTGCCCCATGTAGCGCAGGAACTGCTGGGGAAGGGGATCGTCCAGGTGATAGCGGGCCCGGAGGTTCTGCTCGATCTGGGGGGGCAGGCTGCGCTCGGCATCGAAGGGGCCGCCGGGAGCGGAGCGCATGAACATGAAGCTGAAGAACAGGATCGCGAAGAGGAGGGGCACGGTGGAGAGCAGGCGCCGAAGAACGTAGGCGAGCATGGCGTCCCTACCCGGTCCCGCCGGGACGGGCGGGTCCGGTCGCGGCCCCCGAGCCGGGAGCGCCGCGGGAAGGCGCGGCGGCGGCGGGCTCTCCGGAGCGGGGATAGCGGGTGGGCCGGGGATGCCCCCGGTGGCCGGCCAGCGGGACCACCTCGCGCAGGTTGATGAGGTTGAGCAGGTTCGGCTGGAGCCCGTCGAACTCGGCCGGGTCGTACAGGTTCTGCACCACGTAGTAGTAGAGGGGCAGGACCACCATGTCCCGGTCGGTCACCCATTCCTCGGCCTGGTGGAGCAGATCCATCCGCTCGGCCGGATCCAGGGTCCGGGCGGCCCGGGCGATGAGGGAGTCGTAGCCGGCCTCCTGGAACCCGGTCCGGTTGTTCCCGTTGTCCGAGGTCCACATGTCGAGGAAGGTGTTGGGGTCCAGGTAGTCGCCGATCCAGCTCCCGCGCGAGATCCAGTAGTCCTCGGCGTTCTGGGTGGCCAGGAAGACCTTCCACTCCTGGTTCACCAGCTCCACCTCCACCCCCAGCGCCTTCTTCCACTGCTGCTGGAGGACCTCGGCGATCTGCTTGTGGCTCTCGGAGGTGTTGAACAGGAGCTCCACGTGGGGGAAGCCCTTGCCCCCGGGGTAGCCCGCCTCGGCCAGCAGCCGCCGCGCCTCCTCCACGTTCCGGCCCGGCATCTCCACCTCCCGGTAGCCGCGGATGCCGGGAGGGACCAGGCTGTGGGCCGGCTCCTGGCCCGCGCGGAGGACGTACTCGGTGATGTCCCGCTTGTCGGTGGCCAGGTAGAAGGCCCGCCGGACCCGGACGTCGTCGAAGGGGGGGCGCTTGACGTTGAAGCGGTAGAAGTAGGTGGCGAAGTAGGGGGCGACGTGGAAGTCGGGACGCCGCTTGAGCTCCGGCACCACGAAGAGCGGCACCCCCCCGGAGTCGGTCCAGTCCAGGACCCCGCTCATGTAGAGGTTGAACACGGCGTTGATGTTGTCCGAGGACAGGGCGTCGGTCACGTCGAGGGCGATGTGGTCCGCGTTCCAGTAATCCGGGTTCTTGACCAGGCGCATGCGCCGGTTCAGGAGCCAGCTTTCCAGCACGAAGGGGCCGTTGCAGGCGATGTGCTCGGTCTTGATCCACTCGTCGCCCCAGCGCGTGACCACCTGGGGGGGGACGGGGAGCAGGGTGTAGAAGGCGCAGAGATCCAGGAAGTAGGCGCAGGGCGCGTGAAGGGTGACGACGAGGGTGGAGTCGTCCCGGGCCCGGAAGCCGAGCTCTGCGGGGTCGGTGATCTCCCCCCGGTTGTAGGCCTCGGCGTTCCGGACCGGGTAGAGCATGTTGGCGTACTTGGAGGCGGTGGCCGGGTTCAACACCCGCTCCCAGGAGAAGACGAAGTCGCCGGCGGTGACCGGAACGCCGTCGCTCCAGCTGGAGGGCCGGAGGTGGAAGACGTAGGTCAGCCCGTCCGGGCTCAGGTCCCAGCTCCGGGCCATGCCGGGAACGGGGCGGAGATCGTTGTCGTAGTAGGTGAGCCCCTCGAAGATGGAGCGGGCGATCCGGCCGCCGGGCTGGCCCGAGATCAGGGCGGGATCGATGCTCTCCGGCTCCGCGCCCAGGAGCCAGGTGAAATCGGCCGCCGGTTCCTTCCCCCCGCAGCCGGCCAGGACCGCGGCCAGGGCGGGGACCAGGAGCGCGGCCAGGGGGTGACGAAGGCGGAGGCCGGGGAATCCCCCCGGACCTGAAGGACGGCGCCGGAAAAGCATGGCGACAAGGGTAGCACAGGCGTTTCCGGCCTTCGGGAGCGGGCGGCTCGGGGCCGCCGGGCCGCGCCGGGGGCGCCCCCCGGAGGCGCCGGGGCGCGCACCGGAGGCGCCGGGGCGCGGAGCCCCTTGCCCGGGACCCGGGGAAGGGTGTATCAAGAGCCTCGCCCGGCAAGGCTTTCTCCCACGATTCCCGCGGGGGCGCGGCCCCCCCGTTCCCTGGAGGTGCTCATGCGTCGACTTCTCCTGCTTCTCATGGCGGTCACCCTGGTCGGGATGACCGGTTGCGTCACCTACAACGAGGACCTCACCCTCCAGAAGGACGGCTCCGGCATCATGAAGATGCACCTGGCCATGAACCGCCAGATGGTGGACCAGATGCAGGCCATGGCCGCCCAGTTCGGGGATGAGGGGGACGAGAAGGGCCCCCTGGAGGAGATGCAGGAGGACTTCGACCGGGACAAGATCGAGGCCAGCCTCAAGGAGGCCAAGACCTCGGTGAAGCTGGAGGCCTACGACCACCAGGTCACCGACGACGCCTACGTCTGGGACATGTCGTTCTCCTTCAAGGATTTTGCCGACCTGAACGCCCTGGACCAGACCCTCGGGGACGCGGGCGAATCCGGCCAGGGGGCGTCCCAGTCCTCCCCGGGCCAGGCCCAGTACGTGAAGCAGCCCGACGGAACCTGGATCTACACCCGGTCCCTGGAGGATACGGACGAGGACGCGGACATGATGGGCGGGGCCGGCGCCTCCGGGGACGAGGAGATGGCCGACGACGATACCGCCGGGGAGTACGACGCGGCCGACGACACCGGCATGGCCGACGAGTCCGAGTCCATGGACGACGAGAGCGGAGAGGAAGCGGAGGCCGCCCCCGACTCGGAGGACATGGAGGAGCAGATGGAGGAGTTCGGGAAGGCCATGGAGCAGATGGGGGCCATGATGCAGTCCATGACCGCGGGGGCGGACCAGATGGGCTTCACCTTCACCGTCCACTTCCCGGGGAAGATCCTGGAATCCAACGCCACCCGGACCGAGGGCAACACCGCGATCTGGGAGTTCGACATGTCCCAGCTGCAGGGTGGAGGGGCGACGGGCGGCATGATGGCGCGGATCAAGCCTTGACCCCCGGGTACCCCTTCGTCCCCCTCGACTTCGAGCGGCTGGACCCGGAGGCGCAGGCCGAGCGCCTCCGGGAGCTGGCCCGGCGCCTGGCCCGCCGCCGCTCGGTCCGGGAGTTCGCCCCGGACCCGGTCCCCCGGGAGCTGGTGGAGGAGGCCATCCGGGTGGCCGGGCGCGCCCCCTCCGGGGCCAACCTCCAGCCCTGGCACTTCGCCCTGGTCGGG
This sequence comes from Candidatus Eiseniibacteriota bacterium, assembly GCA_963768615.1. Lineage (GTDB taxonomy): Bacteria > Eisenbacteria > RBG-16-71-46 > JABDJR01 > JABDJR01 > CAVSKL01. The sequence continues at coordinate 488,506 of CAVYIE010000002.1, forward strand.
GACCCCGCCATCAAGCGGCGCATCCGCGAGGCGGCCGAGACCGAGGAGCGGGAGAGCTACGGGCACCGCATGCCCGAGGAGTGGCTGGAGCGGCTGGCCCCCCTCGGCACCGACTGGCACAAACCCTTTCTGGAGACCGCCCCCTGGCTGATCGTGGTCTTCCGGGTGGACTACGGGCTGGAGACGGGACCGGACGGCCGGGAACGGAAGATCAAGCACTACTACGTGGGGGAATCGGTGGGCCTGGCCTGCGGGTTCCTGCTCGCCGCCCTCACCGTGGCCGGCCTGGCCACCCTCACCCACACCCCGAGCCCCATGGGCTTCCTGGCCGGGATCCTCGGGGCGCCCCGCAACCACCGTCCCTACCTGCTCATCCCCGTCGGCTATCCCGCCCCGGGAGCGCAGGTCCCGGACATCGGGAAGAAGCCGCTGGAGGAGATCCTGACCCGGTTTGACAGTCCGCCCACCCCGGGCGGATAGTGGAAAAAGACCCGGACGGAGGGTTCCATCATGCCGTCGATGAAAACGTTGATGACCCGATGGGCGCCGGTGGCGCTCGTGGCCCTGCTCACGGCCTGTTCCGGCGCCGATCCCGACGCGTCCTCACGGGACGCGCCCGCACGCGAGGAGGCGAACATGGCCAAGACCACCCACCAATTGAAGATCGCCAGCGAAGCATTCACCGATCAGGGGAGGATCCCCCGCGAGTACACCTGCGAGGGGGAGGACGTCTCCCCCGCCCTGAGCTGGGACCAGGCGCCCTCGGGCACCGTGGCCTGGGCCCTGATCACCGACGACCCCGACGCCCCCAAGAAGACCTGGGTCCACTGGGTCGTCTACGACATCCCCGCCGCCACCAACACGCTCCCCCGCGGGGTGCCGGAGGGAGAGCTCCCCGGCGGCGGCATGCAGGGCAAGAACGACTTCGGCAACCTGGCCTACGGCGGCCCCTGCCCGCCTCCCGGACACGGACCGCATCACTACCACTTCAAGCTCTACGCACTGGACCGGAAGCTGGCCCTGGATCCCGGGGCCACCAAGGAACAGGTGCTGAACGCCATGAAGGACCACGTCCTGGCCGAGGGGGAGCTAATCGGCGTCTACGAGCGCAAATAGAGCGCCCTCCCGAGGCCTCGAGGGAACGCGAGCACGGGCGCCCGGCAGCTCACCGGGCGCCCGTGTTATGCTGAAAGCGATCGATCACGCGGTCTCTCATCATCGTCGAGCCATCATTCGGAGGAAACCATCATGCCCACCGATTGCTCGAACCATTATCCCCGTTATCGCCGGAACGCCGCCGTCCTCGGGGCCCTGCTCTGCGCCCTGGCCTTGATCGCGGCCCTTCCCGCTCCCGCCGCCGCCGCCGGCGGCTCCATCGGGGCCCACCTGGGTTACGCCAAGGGTTCCGACGCCGAGGACGGGAACGGCCTGGTCGGGGGCCAGCTCGAGTTCCGCCTGGCCTCCTTCCTGGGCATCCAGGGCGCGGTGGACTACCGTCTGGTCAACACCTACGCCATCGACACGGGCCCGGTGAACGGCGAGCTGGACGTCCGCAGCGTGCCCATCACCGCCAGCGCGCGGTTGTACCTCCCCACCATGTCGAACTTCTCCCTGTTCGGAGTGGCCGGGGCGGGCTGGTACCACATGATCTACGACTACTCCCAACAGCTCGAGGACCTGGGGATCGAGGACAACACCGAGACCACCTTCGGGTGGCACCTGGGCGCCGGGGCCGAGATCATGCTCGCCCCCAAGGTGTCGGTGTACGGCGAGGGCCGGGCGGTGTTCGTGGATCCCAGCCACAGCTTCGACGAGCACGTCCAGGACCAGATCAAGGACTTCAACTACGACTCCAGCTACTTCGCCGCGGGGCTGAACCTGCACTTCTGATCCCCGCGGGCGAGGCCGGCAACCCGGGGCGGAGGGCGCGTGCCCTCCGCCCCGTTCTCGTAATCGGTGGTGACCCGGGGAACCGCGGCGGCGAGCGTACCAGCCGTGCCGCGGCCTTCGATCGCAGCCCCCCAGTGGGTGCATGTGCGTCCCGTGGGCTCCGTCACACTGCACTCGACTCCGGGCGGGGCTATATCCGTTTGAAGTCAATGACCCTGCGGTCCGGGATTCGGCGGGATGCGCCGAGGGGATGCGTCGGTGCCTCGGGGGTCAGTTCACCGATGTGATCCAGATATGGAGGATCGATCCCACGGACCTCTCGTACGCCATCTTCGTGCCGTCCGGAGACCAGGAGATGCCGTGGATGCCCCACTCGACATCGCTGCTGTCCGTCGTGATCCGCCTCGGCTCCCCTCCCGAGGACGGGATGGCCCAGATCGTCCCCGCGGAAGCGTAGGCAATCTCGCTTCCGTCCGGCGACCAGGCGCAGCTCCACTTGCTCTTTTCCATGGCCCTTGCAAGCCGGCAAGGACCTTCAGCTCAATCCAGGGGGTCGCGATGTTTCACCCCGCGCCGACGATGTCGAAGGAGATCTCCACCGCGGGGACCGTTCCCCTGTTCTCCAGCCAGTGGACGGTGTTCCGGTCCTCGGGCCAGCCCACCCCCGGCCCGTAGTCCGTGGCCACTCCGTCTCGATGGTCGGTGATCGTTCCCTGCAGGATGTAGACGATCCCCGGCCTGCCCTTGTGGTCGTGAACCGGGCCGAAGACGCCGCCGGGTTCCATGGTCACCCTGCGCATCCGGAGTTGGCGCCCGGCCAAGCCCTCGATCTCCGGGCCGAGGTCCACCGTCGAAAGCAGCTCCACCGTGACGCCCTTCGTCGCCGGCGCCTTGCCGTCCTCGCTCATCGCGTTCTCCTTGCCCATGGCCGGGACCACTCCAACGCATCCGGTCCGGATGACGCCGGGATCATAGCAACCGGCCGGTGACAGCCGGCGCCTTGCCGATTGCAGACAAAATTGATAAAGTAACTATTCTGCTTTTAACCTGGGCTCCGGACTGGCGGGCGCACCGGCTGTCGAGGATGGGCCCGCTTCCCGGAGGTTCCCATGACTCCCGTCCGCCGTACTCTCGCCCTCCTTGTCGTTCCCGCCGCTCTAGCCCTGGTTCTGCCCGCCGCCGCCCTGGCCCAGTTCCCCCTGTCCAAGGCCCTCTGGTACGAGGACGTCTCGCTCTCCGCCGGCACCGAGAGCGTCTCCTTCGAGGGGGCCGATCCCTACCTCCCCGAACCGCACACCGAGACCCTCACCGGGACCGGCTACGACCTGGAGGGGAGCGTCGGCTTCGGGGAATCGGGCCCCCCCATGGGGACCCTGATGCTGGCCTGGGACCTGACGGCCAGCGGCCCTTCCATCCAGACCTCCGCCAGCGTCTCCATCTCCTTCAATTGCCGGGTGATCGAGACGGCTACCCCGCCAGTGGCGGTCACCTCGGTACCCGTCCACGTGACGGCCACCGGATCGGCCTCGGCCCAGGGCGGCGTGGGCGCGGTGGCCAACTCCGTGTTCCGGTTCCAGGTCTTCGGCGCCGGCATCCTGATCACGGACCGGGTGGACGTGGACGACACCCCGTCCACGGAATCCCCGAATTCCGACTCCTTCGCCGTGGACGAGACTCCGGGGCTCCCCGTGGACGCGGTCACCCTGGTCGACCTGTCCTCCGCCGCTTCGGGGGGGCTGGTGGCCACCGGGGAGGCCAGGACCGGACTCATCACCGCGGTGATCGACCCCGTGATCGAGATCGTCGACGACCCGGTTCCGGGAGCGTCGGGCACCTACCGGGACTACTACGCCATCGAGTTCAGCGAAGGCTACGACGCCCAGACCACTCCGGTGCAGCGCATCACCATGGGGGAATTGAAGAAGCGGTTCATCGGGGGGCACTGATCCCGCAGCCTCTTCCGGCCCCGGCCCCCGTCCGGGGCCGGCTTGCCCCCCTCCCCGCGGCCCCCTAGGATCAGGGCCACCCAATCGGGAGGGGAGGGCCCGGATCGTGAATCGCTGGCTGAAGCGTCTGCTCGTGGTGCTCGCTCTGGTGGCGGTGATCGTGGCGCTCAAGGTGACGGTGTTCCGGAGCAAACCGGTCCCGGTGACCGTGTTCACGGTCGAGAAGGGCCAGGTGGAGAACACCGTGGTCAACTCCCGGGCCGGCACGGTCAAGTCGCGGCGGCGGGCCGAGATGAGCCCGGGCATCTCGGGGCTGGTCTCCGCCATCCCGGTGAAGAAGGGGGAGCGGGTCCGGAAGGGCCAGGTGCTCCTCCGCCTGGACGACGCCGAGTACAAGGCCCAGGTGAACCTGGCCGATCGGTCCCGGGACGCGGCGGAAGCGGCGGCGGACGAGGCCTGCCTGGGCTCGGACCAGGCCCAGCGCCAGTACCGGCGCGCCCAGGGCCTGGCCGACCAGGGCCTGATCTCCGACCAGAGCCTGGAGGAGGCCCGCACCAGCGCCGAGTCCACCGCCGCCGGCTGCAAGGCGGCCGGGGAGAAGGCCAAGCAGGCGGTGGCCCAGCTCCAGGCCGCCCGGGCCACCCTGGACAAGACGGTCATGACCGCCCCCTTCGACGGGGTGGTGCTGGACGTCACGGTGGAGGTCGGGGAGTGGATCAGCCCCTCGCCGCCCGGGATCGCCCTCCCCCCGGTGCTGGACGTGATCGACCCCGACTCCCTCTACGTGAGCGCGCCCCTGGACGAGGCCGACGTGGCCTCGGTCCGGGTGGGGCTCCCCGTCCGCATCACCATGGACGCCTTCCGGGGCCGCTCCTTCCCCGGCACCCTGACCTACATCTCCTCCTACGTGGAGACCCGCCAGGAGCAGAACCGCACCCTCACCGTGGAGGCGGAGTTCAGCGGGAAGGACCTCCCCGCCAACCTGCTCCCGGGGCTCTCGGCCGACATCGAGGTCATCCTGGAGACCCGGAACGACGTGCTCCGCATTCCCACCTACGCCATCCTCGAGGGGGACAAGGTGCTGGTGGTGGAGGGGGACAAGCTGGTCTCGCGGCCGGTGGAGACCGGGCTCCACAACTGGGAGTTCACCCAGATCACCTCCGGCCTCTCCGCCGGGGACCGGGTGGTGGTGTCCCTGGATCGGACCGACGTGAAGGCGGGGGCCAAGGTCACCGTGGCCGGCGAGACCACCAAGTGATCACCCTCACCGACATCTCCCGCACCTACGAGGTGGGGGGGCGCCCGGTCCGGGCCCTGCGCCACGTGAACCTCCACGTGGACGAGGGGGAGTACCTGTCCATCATGGGGCCCTCGGGCTCGGGCAAGTCCACCCTGCTCAACATCCTGGGCTGCCTGGACCGCCCCACCGGGGGCACCTACGAGCTGGACGGGGTCCAGACCGCGGACCTTTCCGAGTCCGAGCTCTCCCGCATCCGCCGGCACAAGATCGGCTTCGTGTTCCAGTTCTTCCACCTGGTGGCGCGGCTCACCGCGGCCGAGAACGTGGAGCTGCCCATGGTCTTCGCGGGCACCGAGCCCGCGGAGCGGAAGCGGAGGATCGAGAAGGCCCTGACCGCGGTGGGGCTGGCCGGGCGCATGGACCACCGTCCCGACCAGCTCTCGGGGGGCGAACGCCAGCGCGTGGCCATCGCCCGGGCGGTGGTGATGGAGCCGGCCATCCTCCTCGCCGACGAGCCGACCGGGAACCTGGACTCCACCTCCGGGGCGGAGATCGTGACCCTGCTGGAGGAGATGAACGGACGCGGCCTGACCCTGGTGGTGGTGACCCACGATCCGGCCATGGGCGGACGGGCCCGACGCCGGGTCCGGCTGGCCGACGGGGAGATGGCGGCCGACGAGCGGTCCGGCGGCGGCCCTGGGCTCGCCGCCCGGTCCTCCGAGGCGGCGGACTCCCCCCCCGGGCCGGATCGGGAGCGATGAGAACCCGCGACCTGGTCCGGTTCTCGGCCGGGGGCCTGCGCGGCCACCGGCTCCGGACCGGGCTGTCGCTCCTGGGGGTGGCCATCGGGGTGGCCTCGGTGATCGCGCTCACCAGCCTGGGCGAGGGCGCCAAGCTCTACGTGACCGGCGAGTTCGCCTCCCTCGGTTCCAACCTGCTCATCGTGCTGCCGGGAAAGACCGAGACCCAGGGAGCCACCCCCTTCGTGACCAACGCCCCCCACGACCTCACCGTGGACGACGCCGAGGCCATCCTCCGCCGGGTGCCCGAGGTGCGGCAAGTGGCGCCGCTCTCCATGGGAACGGCGCCGGTCTCCTACCGGGACCGGAGCCGCGACGCCACCGTGTTCGGGACCACCCGGGACATCCTGGAGATCCGGAACCTCCAGATGGGGGTGGGCCGGTTCCTGCCCGCCGTCGACCCGAACGCCCCGGTGGCCGTGCTCGGGGCCAAGATGAAGACCGAGCTGTTCGGGAACGCCAACCCCCTGGGCGAGACCATCCACGTGGGCCAGACCCGGCTCCGGGTGATCGGGGTCATCGCCCCCCGGGGCACCTCCATCGGCACCAACCTGGACGAGGTGGTGGACGTCCCGGTGGAGGTGGGGCTCCGCATGTTCAACCGCTCGACCCTGTTCCGGATCCTGGCCGAGGTGCGCTCGCACCAGGAGATGGACGCGGCCAAGGACAAGGTGATCCAGGTGCTGAAGGAGCGCCACGACGGGGAGGAGGACGTCACCGTCCTCACCCAGGACGCGGTGCTCTCCACCTTCAACCAGATCCTCAACATCCTCACCGCGGCCCTGGCCGGGATCGCGGCCATCTCCCTCTCCGTGGCCGGAATCGGGATCATGAACGTGATGCTGGTCTCGGTGTCGGAGCGGACCCGGGAGGTGGGGCTCCTGAAGGCGCTGGGAGTGACCCGGCCCCAGATCGTGAGCGTGTTCCTGATCGAGGCGGCCATCATCTCCACCTCCGGCGGACTCCTGGGGCTGGCGGTGGGGATCGGGGCGGGCCGGCTTCTCCAGCACTTCTACCCCGACTTCCCCGTCCAGCCCCCGGTGTGGGCGGTGGCGGCGGCGCTGGTGGTGTCGATCTCGGTGGGGCTCCTGTTCGGGAGCCTCCCCGCCCGGCGGGCGGCGGCCCTGGACCCGGTGGAATCCCTGATGCGGAGGCGGGCATGACCGTCGAGGACGTCCTCCGCCAGGCCGGCCGCTCCATCCTCGGCCACCGCCAGCGGTCCATGCTGACCATGCTGGGCATCGCCATCGGGATCGCCTCGGTGATCCTCCTCACCTCCATCGGGGAGGGGACCCGCCTCTACATCCTCAACCAGTTCACCCAGTTCGGCACCAACATGATCGCCGTCAATCCGGGGCGGACCGAGACCACCGGGATCTCGGCCACGGTGGGGGGCACCACCCATCCCCTGACCCTCGGGGACACCCAGGCCCTGGAGCGGGTGCGCGGGGTGGAGAAGACGGTCCCGGTCTCCATGGGTGCGGCCCCGGTGGAGCGCGGCGCCCGGACCCGGAACGTGCTCATCTACGGAACCACCGCCGACGCCCCCGAGGTGTGGCGGATGGCGGTGCGGAGCGGGCGGTTCCTTCCCGGCGGCGATCCCCGCTACGGGTCGCCGGAGGCAGTGCTGGGCCCCAAGCTCAAGCGCGAGCTCTTCGGGGACGCCAACGCCCTCGGCGAGCACGTGCGGATCGGGGGCCAGCGGTTCCTGGTGGTGGGGGTGATGGAGCCCAAGGGGCAGTTCCTGGGCTTCGACCTCGACGACACCGCCTACATCCCCGTCTCCCTGGCCATGCCCCTCTTCAACCAGGACAACCTGGCCGAGATCGATCTCATGGTGTCCAACGCCTCGGTGGTGGATTCGGTGGCCGCCCGGGCCGGCCGGCTCCTCACCGAGCGCCACGGCGGCACCATCGACTTCACCATCACCACCCAGACCGGAATGCTCGACACCCTGGGCCGCATCCTGGGCATCATCAGCCTCGCCGTGGGGGGCATCGGGGGAATCTCGCTCCTGGTGGGGGCGATCGGGATCCTGACCATGATGTGGATCTCGGTGAACGAGCGCACCGGGGAGATCGGCCTGGCCAAGGCCATCGGGGCCACCCCGGCCCAGATCCTCCAGCTCTACCTGAGCGAGGCGGCGCTGCTGTCCACCGCGGGCGGGGTGGCCGGCCTGGCGGCCGGAATCGGCCTGGCCCAGCTCATCCACGCCGCCGTGCCCGCGCTCCCGGTCCACACCCCGCTGGAGTACGTGGTGGCGGCGGTGGTGGTGAGCCTGGTGGTGGGGCTCCTCTCCGGCATCCTCCCCGCCCGGCGGGCCGCGGCACTGGACCCGGTGGAGGCCCTGGCCGCCGAATAGCGCCGGCGCGCCGAGCACCCCCCGATCGGCAACTAGCCCCCGGCCGGCGAGTAGGCCCCGCCCGGCGAGTAGCCCCCGCCCGGCTGAGTAGCCCCCGCCCGGCGAGTAGCCCCTCCGCTACCGGATGCCGGTGTCGTAGGTGAAGTCGGCGTGGGCGAAGCCGGAGGCGGGAACGGTCACCGTCTTCGGTTCCGGCGGACGGGGCCAGCCCGCGGTGCGCAGATCGCTCTGGGAGCTGTCCGCAGCCGCGGCCAGGGGCACCACCTCGTAGGTCCCCGGATCCAGGCTCACGGAGTAGGAACCGTCCGCGGCCGCCCGCGCCGTGGTCACCTCTTTCCCGGAGCCGGTCCGGATCTCCAGATTCCCCGGGTAGGGCTCGTCGGGACAGGACCGGTCGGAGCGCTCCGGCCCCGGGCACATGGGCCCCTGGGTGATCATGCCGGAGATGCCCGCGACGTCCCGGGTTCCCCCGGCCTCCACCGGCCGGGTGTCGGACGGGGTCTGCTGCCCGCATCCCGCGAGCAGGACCAGGGCGGCCAGCGCCGCCGGTACGGCCGGAACTCGTGACATGGTGCTTCCTCCCTGCGGCCGGGTGGTTCGACTTCCCCCGTCCACCTTACACCCGGAAGTCCGGCCGCGGTCCGGGGATCAGCGCGCGGATCCGGCGGTGACGGCAAGCACCCCGGCCAGCACGTGGCCGTTGGTGGCCAGCCCCTCGCCGCCGTGGACGGTGGGGTTCCCCTTCCAGTCGGTGAAGGTCCCCCCCGCCTCCTCCAGCACCGGGAGCAGCGCGGCGGCGTCCCACACGCTCATCCCCGGATCGATCATCACCTCCGCCCGGCCGGTGGCCACCAGGGCGTAACCGTAGCAGTCGCCCCAGGTGCGGGTGAGGCGGGAGCGGGCCTGGAGCCGGTCGAACACCTCCCGCGCCCCGCGCCGCTCGAAGGCGGAGACGGAGGTGGCGCAGAAGAGGGCCTCGTCCAGGGTGCGGCGGAGGGAGACCCGGGCCGGGACCGGGTCCGCGTTCCCGCGGGTCCACCAGGCGCCGTGGCCTCGGGCGGCGAACACCGTTTCCCCCAGGGCGGGAAGATGGATCACCCCCAGCACCGGGTCCCCGTCCCGCTCCAGCCCGACCAGGGTGCCGTAGAGGGGGACGCCCCGGATGAAGCTCTTGGTGCCGTCGATGGGATCGAGGATCCAGCGGTAGCCGCTCCGGCCGCGGATCTCGCCGAACTCCTCGCCGAGGATGCCGTCCCGGGGATAGTGGCCGGCGATGCGCTCGCGGAGCAGGTTCTCGGCCGCGCGGTCGGCGGCGGTCACCGGGGAGTCGTCCTCTTTCCGCTCCACGGCCAGGTCTTCCCGGGAGAAGTGGTCGAGGGTGATCCGCCCCGCTTCCTGGGCGGCGTCGTGGGCGAAGTACAGGCGGTCCCGCAGATCGTGCTCGGTCATGGTCGGCCTCCGGCGGAAGTGTAGCGCACCGCCCGCTCCCCCGAGGCCCCGACGCGGACGGGCCGGCCGGGGGGGAACCCGGCCGGCCCAGGACGGTGCAGGGAAGGGGTCAGCGGCCGCCGTTGCCGCCGCCGTTGCCGCCGTTGCCCGGGTTGCCGCCCGCGCCCTGCCCGCCGCCCGGGTTGCCGCCCACGCCCTGGCCGCCGCCGCCCCCCTGCCCCACCCCGGGCCCGGGGCAGTCGGGCCGGAGCTCCTGGAGCGCCTCGTACTGCTCGGCGGTGAGGATGGTCTGGAGCGCGGCGTCGAAGGCGGCCCGAAGCTCCTCGACCTGGGCGATGGCCTCCTCGCGGGTGAGGGTGCCGTCCTTGACCTGGGTCCGGAGGTCGGCCAGCCCGTCGTGGAGGATGGCCAGCGCATCCATCACCGCGCCGATCTGGTCCTGGTCCGCGCCGATCCCGGTCAGCCAGGCCAGCCAGCGCCCGTCCCGGTTCCGGCCGTGCTCGCCGTGGCCGTCGCGGGAGGCCCGCATCTCCTGGAGCAGGTCGTACTGCTCGGGGGTCAGGATCACCTGGAGCTCGGCCTCGAAGGCCTCGCGGAGCGCCACCGCTTCCGTCCGGGCCTCGGCCACGGTCAGGTCGCCGGAGCGGACCTGATCCCGGAGCGCCTCGATCCCGGTGCGGAACTCGGCGTAGGCCACGGACAGGGCCTGGATCTGGTCCTCGGTCAGCCCCAGCACCTGGGCCAGGCGGTCGATCCGGGGACCGGCGGCGGCGGGGGTCACCCCGTCGGTGCTGTTGAGGGCGCCGTCGAGGGGATCCGCGACCAGGGTGCCGGCGTCCAGGGCCGGGGTCACCGCGGTGGTCATGCTCTCGCTGCCGCAGCCGAAGAGCGCGGCCGAAGCCAGGATCACCATCATCGTCGTACCGAACCACCGGATCATGCTGCTGCGCGTCTTCATGACGTGTCTCCTCTTCATCTTCATCAAGCCTCGGGGAACGCAACTCCGATGCCGTCCTCCACGAGCAACCGGCGTGCCGGGTTCCGGGATGCCCACGGCGAGACGCGGCAAGCTCTGTCGAATCAATGCGTTGCGCACCCGGCCGCCCCGGCCGCGGGAGGGCCGGGGCCGGCGCCGGCCGGTCCTCTGAACGCCTGGGTACACCGCGCCGGTCCCAGGGGGTCACCGCCCCCTGGCCGGGGGCCGGGGACCGTGGTACAGGTTTCCGGTTCCCGAAGGCAACCACCCGGAGGCGCTTCCATGTACGGACAGGACGAGATCTCACACGCACCCCGTCTGACCTGGGTGGCGCTCCACCTGGCCCTGGTGGGGGTGGCGGCCTGGATCCTCCTGGGGGGCGGCTACGGCGCCGTCACCGGTCTCTTCGGGGCCGCCCGCACGCCCGGCGACCCCGGCCGGCGCACGGTGCTGTTCCTCTTCGGCGCCGTCCTCTGGGTGCGCATGACCCTGACCGTGCTCGTGCTCCTGAAGCGCCGGTTCGGCTGGAGCGAGTTCGGCGCCGTCCTGGCCGCCACCGTGATCTACCAGGTGGGCTTCCCGCTCCTGGGGGCCGGCGCCCGGGCTCCCCTGGGCTGGCCGGACGGGCTGGGGATCGCGCTCTTCCTCCTGGGGAGCTGGCTCAACACCGGCTCCGAGTTCCAGCGGAAGCGCTTCAAGGACGATCCCGCCCACCGGGGCCGGCTCTACACCGGCGGCCTCTTCCGGCTGGCCCGCCACATCAACTACTTCGGGGACTTCACCTGGGCGGTGGGCTGGGCGCTGGTGACCCGGAACGCCTGGGCGGGGCTCATCCCGCTCCTCATGGCCGCGGGGTTCATCTTCGTCAACATCCCCGCCCTCTCCCGCTACCTGCACGCGCACTACGGCGCCGAGTACGACGAGTGGGCCCGGCACTCGAAGCGGTTCATCCCCTTCGTGTACTGACCGCGGGGGCCGGCGGTCAGATCAACCGGCGCAGGAACTCGGCCTTCTCCATGCGTTCCCGGAGGATACCGCACCCGGCGGGCGTAGGCGCGGCTGGCGCTCCCCGGATGCCAGCGGGAGGGCTTGGGAAGCCCCGCGGCCAGCCCCGCCGCTTCCTCGGGGGAGAGCACCGAGGCCGGCTCGGCGTAGTAGGTTCGCGCCGCGGCCTCGGCCCCGAACACCCCCGGTCCGAACTCCACCACGTTCAGGTACAGCTCCAGGATCCGCCGCTTGCCCAGCTTCGCCTCCAGCTGGCGGGTGAGGACGGCCTCCTTGAGCTTCCGGAAGGGGTTCCGGGACGGCGAGAGCCACAGGTTCTTGGCCAGCTGCTGGGTGAGGGTGGACGCGCCGCGGGGCGCTTCCTTCTCCTCCCACGCCTCCTCGATGGCCTGCTTGATCTGGCCGGTGTCGAACCCGTGGTGGGAGAAGAAGTTGATGTCCTCGCCGACCAGGACCGCCCGCTTCAGGTCCCCCGAGATGGCGCCGTAGGGCACCCACCGCCAAGCCACCGGCCGGCCGGGATGCTGGTCGCGCCAGCGCTCGATGAAGGCGGTGGTCTTCGGGTTCTCCCGGGCCAGCCGGCCCACGTCGGGCCAGGTGGCGGCCTCGTAGACGGTGAACCCCGCGATCACGGCCAGGACCGCCGCCACCAGGCCGCAGCGCAGGGTGAACGGGCGGCACCGCCGGCTCCGGCGGCCCGGGGGCGCTTCCCCGGCTCCGGCGTCCGCCTCCACCGAGGCCCCGACGGCCCCTTCCTCCGAGGCCCCGGCATCCGCGGCCGGCGGGGCGGTGGCCTCGTCTCCCCCGGTGACGGGATCTTCCGGGGGTCCGGCCTCGCGATCGGTCACGCCGGCCTCAGTCCGCCGCGTCCCGGACCAGGGGATGGCTCAGGCAGTGGGGGCCTCCCCGGGCCCGGGAGATCTCGTGGCTGGGAAGGAGGATGCAGACCCGGTGGCCGTCGTCCAGGTCCACCTCGGCCCGGCCCAGGAGAAGGTCCTCGGCATCGATGACCGAGAAGCCCCGGCGGGACAGCTCCTCCGCCGTGCCCACGTTCCGGTCGTAGAGGGCGATGACCCCGGGGGCCACGGCCAGGGCGTTGGCCCCGTCGGTCCACTGCTCCCGCTGCTGGCGAACGGCGTCGGCGCCGCCGCAGGGGATCGGCTCCAGGTCGATCCCCAGGTCCTTCAGGGTGCCGAGAAGGTCGTGGCGCGGGACCGGCTCCGGTTCCGCGGCATGGAGATCCACCTCGCTCACCCGGGCCGGCTCGCGGCCGTCGGCGGCCACCACCGGCGGATAGGCCAGGCAGGCGTCCCGGTCCACGGGGGTGAGCAGGGTGTCGAGATGCATGTAGGCCCGGCGCTTGGGGATTTCCACCTGGACCAGCCACCGCGGGCCTTCCTCCAGTTCGGCCAGGGACCGGACCAGGGCCTGGACCGCGGTGTCGTTGGTACGCTCGCTGAGCCCCACCATCACCACGTCCGGCGAGAGGACGAGAAAGTCCCCCCCCTCGAACCGGGGACGGTGGACGTCCAGGAAGAAGGGATCCTCGGCGGAGAACCGGAGCGGGTCGTGGAGCACCGAGGCCGCGGCCAGGTCGGGGTGGAACCGGAAGATGGCCCGGGCCAGGAGCGCCTCGCGGTGGCGGGCGGGGGCGGCCATGGCCCCGAAGATGACCCCGTCCCCCAGCACCACCTGGGGGTCGCGCTGGAAGCACCAGTTGGGAAGCGGCGGCACCTCGTAGAGGTCCTCCACCTCCACTCCCGGCCGCGCCCCGGCGCCGCGCATGCCGGTGATGAGGACGCCGGCCAGGGTCTCGCTGGGCTCGTCTTCCAGCCGGCCCCGCAGGGTGGGAGGAAGCCCCTTGAGCATGACCTTGAGGGTCCACGCCCGGGCCACCGGATCGTCCAGGGTCTCCACCAGCACGTCCAGGGCGTCCACCGTCTCCACCCCCAGGAGCTGGAGCACCCGCCGGAAGATGGCGTGCTCCTCCCGGGCCCGGTCGCCGAAGAGCACGTCGTCGAAGAGGAGCTCGTCCATCATGGCCGGAACCATGTTGTCCACCTCCGGGCCCGGTTCGTGGAGGAGGACCTTGCGCAGGCGGCCGACTTCCGAGGTGACGTGAACCATGGTGCTCCCTGGGATGGAGGTGGGTGGACGCACGGATGCGGATCCGCCCCCGGCGGCCCCCGGCGGGCGGGCCGCGGGACGGGAAGGGATCATCCTAGCCGGAACGCGGGGATCGGGGCAGGGGGCCGGGAGGGGCCGCTACCGCTTTCTCCCCCCCGGCTTCCCGGCCGTCTTCTTGGCCGTCTTCTTCTTGCCCGGCTTGGCTCCGGAAGAGCCGGCGGCGCCGGCCGCGGCCAGGACCCGGGACCGGGTCCCGGAGCCCTCCCGCACCTCCTCCAGCAGGACCAGGAACTCGTCGTAGGCCACCGCCGGCCAGCTTTCCGCGGTCACCGCCCCTTCGGCCCGGGAGATGAGGGCCACCTGCTGGGCGGTCTCCACGTCCGGAGCCTCGTAGATGTCCAGGAAGTCGTAGGGGCCGAGCAGGGCGTAATGGCCGTGCCACGACACCTGCGGACACACCTGCTTGACCTTCTTCATCCACTCCTTGCCCATGGCGCGCCGCCCGGCGGCGTCGTGCATGGACTCGGGAGCGAGCTTGGTCATGAGCACGAATCTGGGCATGGGACTCCTCCTTTCACCCCGTTCCGCAACACCACCGCCATTGTACCCCCGCGCCCGGCCCAGCGCCGCCCGCTACTCCCCCAGGAGCTGGGCCACCACCGTCCGGTCGCGGCCCCGGGTGTCGAAATCGCAGAGAATGATCTGCTGCCAGGTGCCCAGGGCCAACCGGGCGCCGGTGAAGGGCACGGTGAGGCTCGGGCCCAGGAGCGCGGCCCGGACGTGCGCGTGGCCGTTGTCGTCCCCCCAGCGCAGGTGGTGCCGGTACTCCCGGTCCGGCGGGGCCACCTCGTCGAAGAGGCGCTGGAAGTCGGACACCGCCCCCGGCTCGAACTCGATGGTGGTCAGCCCCGCGGTGGAGCCGGGCACGAAGAGGGTCACCGTGCCCGCGAGCAGACCGCTCTCCGCCACCGCCCGCTGCACCGCGGGGGTCAGGTCCTGCATGTCCCCGTGCCCCCGGGTGCGGCACGGAATCTCGACGGTATGGACGGCCATGGTCCTTCCTCCGGGTCAGGGTCCGGTCGCTTCGCCCCCGCGCTCCCGCCCGCCGTCCGAGGCCACGGGACCGAACCCCCGGTCCAGGAGCCAGGCGTACACCGTGTCCGCGACCCGGCGGATCAGCTCCGGTTCCCCCAGCACCCGGTGGGGGGTGGGGATCCAGACCAGCGAGCGGGGCTCCGCGGCGGCACGGTGGAGGGCGAGCACGCTCTCCCGCGGGATCATGGTGTCACCGGAGCCGTTGACCATCAAGAAGGGGCGCGGCGAGATGCGGGAGACGTAGTGGACCGGGTCCAGGGGTCCCAGCCACGGATTCAGGGCCGCGGCCAGCCCGGGCCGGAGCCACCGGGGGTGCGTGCCCAGGGTCCGGGCCACGATGCGGCGCAGTTCCCCCCCGCCGTAGAGCGAGATCACGCCCTCGTAGCCCGGGTCCACCGCGCCCGCCACCACGGCCACGAAGGCGCCCAGGCTCCCGCCGGCCACGACCGTGCGCGCGGGATCGACGTCGGGGCGGCTCTCCAGGTATCTCCGGGCCAGCACCGCCGCCGCCACCGCCCGCTCCCCGGCCCGGCGGGCCCGCCCCAGCTCCCCGGGGATCGCGGCCGGGTCGATCCGCTCCGGAGGATGGTAGGGGTAGTCGAAGGAGAGCCAGACCGCCGGAACCGGGCCGGGGGGGATCTCGAGCACCCCCCGGCGGCCGGTCCCCAGCCCACCCAGGAGGACCACTCCGGCCAGGCGTCCCGGCGGAGCCTCGGGGCGGCGGACCAGGACCCGGAGGGAGAGCCCGGCGTCCCCGGCCAGGCGGAGGTCCTCCACCCGCCAGCCCCCTTCCGCGGCCACGGACAGGGTCTCCACCCGGGCCGGAGAACCGGCCTGATCCAGGAACCGTTCCGGGGGAAGCGGCCCCCGGGGCCAGAAGACCCAGAGCGCCCCCCCCACGGCCAGGAGCCCCAAGCCGGCCCCCAACCGCCTCACAAACCGTTGTTTTTCAATACGTTCCAGGGTCCGCATTTTGCCCGGAAACCCTCATACCTCGTGCGAATGGTGCCGATAACCCGTTGCGACCGGCAAGGATCACCCCGGCCGTGGGGAGGGGATCGAGACGTGCGCGACAACGACACCATGAATTCACAGAATGTGGAACGGCGCAACTGGCTCCTGTGGGGCGCCGCCTTCGTGCTCATCCTGGCCTTCGCGAGCACCGTCTACCTGCTGCACCTGCGGCTCCTGACCGTGCTCCAGGAAACCGGCCAGGGGGGCGTGTGGCTGCAGAACGGCTACTACACCGGGGTGGGGCTCACCGGGCTGGTGCTGCTCTTCATCCTCTACACCGCGCTCAAGCAGGTCCAGATCCACCGCCTCCGGGGGGCCCTCCGCCGCGAGGAGAACGAGATCGAGGACGTGCGCGCCCGGCTGTCCGAGCTTTCCACCTTCTTCCAGGTGGCCACCGCGCTCAACCTCCAGCTCTCCGTGGACACCGTGCTCGGCATCATCGTCCGCCGGGTGGTGGGGACGCTCAAGGCCCAACAGGCCTCGATCATGCTCTACAACCCCGTGACCGACATGCTGGAAACCCGGGCCTACTACGGCGTGGAGGGGGAATACACCTCCAACGGCAAGCGCCGGATGGGCGAGGGCATCGCCGGCCGGGTGGCCCAGACCGGCCAGGCGGTGCTCCTCAACGACGATTCCCCCGACCCGGAGCTGCGCCGGCACTACAAGCCGGAGCGGCAGATCTCCTCCGCCCTCTCGGTCCCCCTCCGGGACGAGAGCGGGGTGGTGGGGGTCCTGAACGTCAACCGCATCAGCCATCCCGCCCCCTTCAACGACCGGCAGCGGGACATCCTGAGGCTGTTCGCCGACCACGTGGGGGTGGTCATCCAGCGGGCCAAGTCCATGGGCGAGCTCACCCGCCGCAACGACGAGCTGGAGAACGCCAACGCCCGCCTGAGCGAGATGAACCGGATGAAGGACGTGTTCCTCTCCACCGCCAGCCACGAGCTGAAGACCCCCCTGACCTCGGTGATCGCCTACGCCGAGCTCCTCAACGACCATTCCGGCCGGCTGCCCGAGGAGCAGCAGAAGGAGTTCCTGGGCCGTCTCCGCGGGGAGGCGGCGCGGCTGCTGAACCTCATCGAGGACATCCTCGACCTCACCCGCCTGGAGACGGGGAAGGTCCAGCTCAAGATCCAGTCCATGGTCCTGGACCACCTGGCCCACTCCGCGGTGGAGACGGCGCGGCCCATGGCCGAGAAACGCGGGGTCTTCCTGGTCGAGCGCTACGACCTGGAAAGCGAGCTGGCCGAGGTGGACGAGGTCAAGATGCGCCAGGTCCTGGTCAACCTCATCGTCAACGCGGTCAAGTTCAGCCCCGAGGGGGGCACGGTCGAGGTGACCAGCCGCTCCGAGGGGGACGCACTCATCCTGGCCGTGACCGACCAGGGTCCGGGGGTGGCTCCCGAGGACGTCTCCCAGATCTTCACCCTCTTCGGCCAGAGCCTGCGCGGGAACGCCAAGAGCACCTCCGGGCTCGGCATCGGGCTCCACCTGGTGAAGGTGGTCACCGAGCTCCACGGGGGCAAGGTGGGGGTGGACAGCCGGGTGGGGGCGGGAAGCACCTTCTGGATCCGGCTCCCCCGCCGGGACGCCGGATCCCGGGTCCGTTCCGAGGCCGCCTAGCGGGCTGCTGAAGAACCGGGTCCGGCCGGGGACCGGCGCGAAGGAACAGTCAGCGCCCGGGGTTCGAGGACGCCTCGGACGCCGTCCTGGCCCGCGCCCCCAGGGCGTCCCGGATCGCCTCCGCGATGAGGGTTCCCACCACTTCGTGCCCGGCGGCATTGATGTGCCCCCCGCCGATGCGCGAATTCATGAAGCCGTGCAGGGGCTGGCCGGTGCGGCGGAAGCGGGCCTCGAAAGGCCCGGCGGCGTCCACCAGGCGGAACCCGTGGCGGCGGGCGAACTCGTGGTAGAACCGGCGCCGGGCGGGAAAGGCCGGGGTGCAACCGTCGGGGGTGTAGTTCATGGCCGGGATGTAGACCAGGATGACCGGCAGGTCCATCGCCGACCACCGGTCACCGATCACGTCCATGAGCCGGACCACCCGGGAATCGATGGCGGTGGTGGTGTCGGAGGCGGCCTCGGCGTCCCCCTCCCCGGCCGCGGCCTCCCCCGCCCCCTCCGGCGACCCGGTGAACTTCGCCTCCAGCCGCGCCTTCTCCTGGCGGCCGAGGATGGTGCCCCGGCGGTAGATGAAGTTGGCCAGGGCCGAGTGCCGGGCCACCCAGCGTCCGGCGTCCAGGATGCCGCCGCTGGAGACCCGCGACGGCTCCCGGGCCAGGAACCGCCGGAGCCCCTCGTCGGGGTCGAGGTTCAGGATCCCCGACCGCTCGAGGTTCCGGATGTCCCCGTCGTTGAGCTGGATCACCACCACGTCGGGATGGAACATCGCGACCAGGGTGGGGAGGTAGAGCGCGTAGTGGATGGGGGAGCGGCCGGAGTAGCCGGTGTTGATCAGCTCCAGCCCGGGCAGGGCCCGCTCGGCCACCGAGTCGAAGTTGTCCCCGGGCGGCATCTGCTCGGCCTGGGCGTAGGAGTCCCCCATCAGGAGACCGCGGACCGGCGGGCGGTCGGTGCGGACCTCGCTGTCGTGGAACCCGTAGCTGTTCAGGCGGGAGACGCTGTGCCCCTCGTGGCTGTAGACGATGCGGGAATGCGGGGTCTGGATCCACCCGTAGGGGGTGTAGACCTGCTTCACCGCCGGCGACTGCAGCCAGAGCCGGCTGGCCAGCTCCCCGGCTCCGGCCAGGACCAGGAAGCCGAGCAGGGCCAGGCCGGCCGACCTCAGGGCCTTGCGGGTCCGGGGCGGCGCGGGGACGGTCGACGGTGGGGGGGAACTCCCCGTCGGATCCATGGCCACAGATCTACACTCGGGGCGGCGAGCGGGACCCGGCCAGGGGGGGATCCACGGCCGGGCCATACTCTGAACACGAACGAAGAATTATCCCGTGTTGGGGGGGGGCGAGTCAAACGGGATGGACCCGCCCGGCGTGCCGGACCCGGTGCCGCCCTCGGCTAGAAGGCCTCGCCGAGGCTCACGTAGAACCCGCTCTCGTCCCGGGCGAAACCCTGGTCCAGGCGCAGGCCGAGGCCGGTCTCCTCGGAGATGAGAATCCGGATCCCCGCCCCCCCGCTCACGTGCACCCCGTCCAGGGTCAAGGCGCCCGCGGCCGGGGCCACCTCCCCCGCCCCCAGGAACACGGCCGCGCTCAGCCGGCCCACCACCCGGATCCGCGGCTCCACCTGGACCGCGGCCAGGGTCCGGTCCCGGAACCGCCCCTCGTAGTGACCCCGGAGGAGGGACTCGCCTCCCAGCGCCGGAAGGAGGTGGAACGGGGTCTCGCGCCCCGAGGCCCGCACCAGCCCCCGCACCGCCAGCACCAGGCCGGAGCGTCCCAGATAGCCCCGGGCGTCGAGAAGCCCGGTGCGATACCGGTAGTCGCTCCCCAGCGGCCGGGCGAAGAACCCCGCCTCGGCGCGGAGGTAGGCCCCCCGGGAGGGAGCATGGCGCCGGTCGCGGCTGTCCAGCTCGGCCAGCGCCACCACCCCCGACGCCCAGCCCCCCTCGGCCCCCGGGATCCCGCCGGAGGTGAAGAAGCCGTCCTCCTCGATCTCGGAGAGCTCCAGGCGGTGGGCTTCGAGCCGGATCCCGGCCCGGAAGGGGCCGGCCACGGTGCGCAGCCCCTGGGCCTCCAGGGTGAGCCGGCGCGGGGTGTAGTCCTCCTCCGCGGCCAGGCGGGTGTCGTTCCCCAGGCCGTAGAACCGGCCCGGGAAGCGGCTCAGGGAAGCCGCGCCCGTGACCACGGTGCGGCCGTGGTCGAGGTACAGCTGGACCTGGGCCGCGGTCAGGAACTGGTCCTCCTGGGTGGCGAACCCCACCACCGAGACGCTGGAGGCGATCTCGCGCCCCACCTCGTCGGTGTCCGGGGCGGCCAGGTAGAGGGCCGAGGCGCCGGCTCCGAACCGGGTCTCCGGCGAGTAGAACAGGATGGGGACGGGGAGGAACCGGGCCCCCTGCTCCGCTTCCGGATCCGACCCGGCGGCGGGCCCCTCCGGCCGGTCCGTGGCCATGGCCCCTCCCGGCTCCGCCTCTTCCCCCGCCGCGGGCAGGGCGGAGGCCAGGAGCGCGCCGGAGAGTGCGGCGAGCCAGAGGGTACGGGGACGGGGTCGGAACATGGGGTATCTCCCGGCGCCGGCCGGCTGACGTGGTTGGGGGGCTCGGGACGGGGGCCGCTAGCTTACACGGTCCGAGGGCGGGACGCACGGGGAACCGGGGCCTCGGGCGGCGGCCGCCGCCTTCGCGGGAAGACCGTCAGCCCCGCCGCGCCCGGTGGATGCGGAGCCCCACCCGCACCAGGGCCACGACCAGCACCACCCCGGCCACCACCCAACCGTAGACGGCGAGATAGGATCCCACCCGGTGCCAGTGGGCGCCCAGGTGATAGCCGAGCTGGGTGAGGAGGAGCATCCAGACCGCGCCCCCCAGGGTGCAGAGGAGAGCGGTGCGGCCCCAGCCCATCTGGGCCATGCCCACGGCCAGGGACACCCCGGACCGGGCCACGGTGAGGAACCGGTTGACCGCCACGGCCAGGTAGCCCCAGCGCACCACCCAGTTCCGCGCCTTGAGCAGCTTGTCCTTGGGCAGGAACCGGAAGCGGTCCGGAGCCAGCAGCGCGGGGCCGATCCGGCGCCCGGCCTCGAACATGATCATGAAACCCACCGCCGCTCCCAGGGTGGCGGAGAGGGCGACCAGGACCGGGTCCAGCACCCCGGTCCCGGCCATGTATCCGGCGTAGGCGACCATGAGATCGCCGGGGATCGGCGGGAAGAGGTTCTCCAGCACCGCCACCCCGAACACCGCCGCGTACAGCCACTCGATGGGAATGGACCCTGCCCACTGGGCGGGGTCGGCCAGGACGTGGAGCATGCTTCGAGCCTACCCCGGGGCGGTCCGGCCGGGAAGCGGGCCCGGTGCGGCGGGGCCGCCTCCGGGGAAGTCAGCGGGGGAGCCGGCGCAGGATGGGAAACGCGGCCAGGATCACCGCCAGCACCCCGGCGAAGAGCAGGGGGCTGGCCGCCACCACCTCCGGGAAGAGCGCCGTGGTCACCCCCAGGCCGACCAGGGCTCCGCCCAGGTGGGCGTCGTGGCCCACGTTCCCGGCCCGGGTGCGGATGCCGTAGAGGGAGATGGCCACGAACAGGATGGCGTAGAGCCAGGAGGGGATGGGAACCGGGAAGGGGAAGATCTGCACGCTCCCCCCGGGGAAGAGGAAGATGGAGGAGAAGATCACCCCCGAGACCCCGCCCGAGGCGCCCAGGGCCCGGTAGCGCTCTCGGCGGTGCAGGGCCAGCGAGACCAGGCTCCCCCCCACCATGCTCGCGAAGTAGATGAGGAGGAAGATGCCGGCCCCGGCCACCCGTTCGATGGCCCCCCCGAAGGAGAAGAGGCTGAACATGTTGAAGGCGAAGTGGCCCCAGTCGGCGTGGATGAACCCGGAAGAGAGGAGCCGGTGCACCTCCCCGCGGTGGAGGATGGGCCCGGTGTCGAAGAGGAGATGTTCGCGGAGCTCCGGGTCCTGGAAGGCGAGGAAGGTGACCACCAGGGTGACGGCGATCACGGCCAGGTTGGCGGTGGCGTGGAGGTCGAACATGCGGCGATGCTACCTCATCCCGGCCGGTCCGGATACGAAGCGGCCGGCCCCCCGCGGGAGCCGGCCGGTTCCGAAGGCCCGGGCGCGCCCGGCCGGAGCCGGGACTACATCCCGATGGCCCCGGCGCTCCCCAGGGCCTGGCGGGCGCCGGCCACCGCCGACTGCACGGTGCCGAAGAGGGGGCCGGGATAGACGCCGAGGATGAGGATCCCCACCACGGCCAGGGCCAGGGCGGCGGCGATGGCCGCGTTGGCGGGCATGAGCGGGGCCTCGCCGTCGGGGGCGGGCCGCATGTACATGAGCACCACCACCCGCAGGTAGTAGTACACGGACACCAGGGAGGCCATCACGCCGATCACGGCCAGCCACACGTGCCCCTGCTGGATGGCGCTCCCGAAGATGTAGAACTTGCCCACGAAACCGCCGGTGGGCGGGATGCCGGCCAGGGAGAACATGAACACGGCCATGGCCACGCCCAACCAGGGGCGGCTGAAGCCGAGACCGGCGAAGCTCTCGATGTCGGTGCCCCCGTCCTGCTCCTTGCGGGCCAGGGCCACCACCCCGAAGGCGCCCAGGGTGGTGAGCACGTAGACCACCAGGTAGAAGAGGGTGCCGATCCCGCCCAGCTCGGATCCGGCCACCAGGGACACCAGCACGTAGCCGGCGTGCGCGATGGCGGAGTAGGCCAGGAGCCGCTTCAGGTCCTTCTGGACCAGGGCCAGGATGTTCCCCACCACCATGGTGAGCACGGCCAGCCACCACACCAGGGCCGTCCACTCGGGGCGGGCGGCGTCGAAGGCGAAGCCGAGGAGCCGGAACAGGGCCACGAACACGGCCACCTTGGGCCCGGCGGCCATGAAGGCGGTGACCGCGGTGGGGGCGCCCTCGTAGACGTCCGGGGTCCACATGTGGAAGGGCACCGCCGAGACCTTGAAGCCCAGTCCGACCAGGATCAGCCCGATCCCGGCCAGGAGGAGGGGGTTCCCGGCCACCCCGCCCTGGGCCACCGCGCCGGCGATGTCGACCAGCCGCACGCTGCCGGTGGCCCCGTAGGTGAGCGCGATGCCGTAGAGCAGGAACCCGCTGGCGAAGGCGCCCAGGAGCAGGTACTTCACGCTGGCCTCGTTGGAGCGGTTCTCGTGCCAGCGGAAGGCGGCCAGGATGTACTGGCTGATGGAGGCCACCTCGAGCCCGATGAAGATGGTGACCAGGTCCAGGCCGGCGGCCATGGACATCATGCCCGCGGTGGCGAAGAGGATGAGGGCGAAGTACTCCCCGCTCTCCACCTCCCACCGGCCGGTGTAGCCGGCGGTGATGAGCAGGGTCATGAGGGCGGAGAAGGCGAGGAGGACGTAGACGATCCGGGTCACCCCGTCCACGGCCACCGAGCCCGAGAAGGCCGGGGCGCCGGGATGGAGCATCCACCCCGCGACCATGGCCGCCACCGCGCCCAGGGCGCAGAAGGCGAGAATACCCCCCCCGGCCTTGCCCTGCCGGCCGGCGGAGATGAGCAGGGCCACGCTCCCCACCACGGCCAGGATGATCTGGGGCAGGATCGCCATCCAGTTGACCGATACCACCGGCATCACTCCGTCCCCTCCCCGGCGGCCGGGGCGGGAACCGCCTCCGGATCCGCAGCGTCCGGAGCCGGCGGGGTGCCGGGCTCCGGCGTGATGGTCTGGTTCTCGAACGCGGCGCGCTCGACGCTGGCCCGGATCCCGTCCCCCTCCGGGCGGTCCGGGAGCACGGAGGTCTCCGGCGCCTCGGCCGCCACCCCCACCTGGCTCAGCACGTGGAGGGAGGAGGCGTTCATGGTGTCCAGGAACGGCTTCGGGTAGATGCCGATCCAGAAGATGAGGACGATGAGGGGAACCAGGGTCAGGAACTCGCGCGGGTTCAGATCCTTCAGCTTCTCGTTCTCGGCATGGACCACCTTGCCGAACATGACCCGCTGGAACATCCACAGCATGTAGCAGGCGGCCAGGATCACCCCGGTGGCGGCCAGCACCCCGTAGAGCTTGCTGTGGCCGAAGGCGCCGAGGAGGATCAGGAACTCACCCACGAACCCGTTGGTGCCGGGCAGGCCCACCGAGGACAGGGTCACGATCATGAAGCAGGCCGCGAAGAGCGGCATGACCTTGGTGATGCCGCCGAACTGCTCGATGAGCCGGGTGTGCCGCCGCTCGTAGATCATGCCCACGATGAGGAACAGCGCCCCGGTGGAGAGCCCGTGGTTGATCATCTGGAGCAGGCCGCCCTGCATGCCCTGGATGTTGAGGGCGAAGATCCCCAGCATCACGAAGCCGAGATGGCTCACCGAGCTGTAGGCGACCAGCTTCTTCAGGTCGGGCTGGACCATGGCCACCAGCGCCCCGTAGATGATCCCGATCACCGCCAGCACCATGATCCAGGGCACCGCGGTGTGGGTGGCGTGGGGGAACAACGGCAGGCAGAACCGGACGAAACCGTAGGTCCCCATCTTCAGCAGCACCCCGGCCAGGATGACCGACCCCGCGGTGGGGGCCTCCACGTGGGCGTCGGGAAGCCAGGTGTGGAACGGGAACAGGGGCACCTTGATGGCGAAGGCCAGGGCGTAGGCGGAGAAGAGGAGGAGCTCCTGGGTCCGGGTGAGGGTGGTCGAGTACAGGGCCAGGAGATCGAAGGTGAGGGTCCCGGTCTGGGCCTTGTGGGCCACGGCCAGGAAGATGATGGCCACCAGCATCAACAGGCTGCCGAACATGGTGTAGAGGAAGAACTTGACCGCGGCGTAGATCCGCCGCTGCCCGCCCCAGACCCCGATCAGGAAGTACATGGGGATGAGCATGGCCTCCCAGAACACGTAGAAGAAGAAGAGGTCCAGGGCCACGAACACCCCCAGCATCCCCGTCTCCAGGACGAGGAGGAAGGCGTAGTAGCCGCGGGTCTTCTCGGTCACCGCGGAGAAGGAGGCGAGGATGGCCACCGCGGAGAGGAGCGTGGTCAACAGCACCAGGAGCAGGCTGATCCCGTCCACCCCCACGTGGTAGCTGATCCCGAACTGGGGAATCCACCTGGCCTGCTCCACGAACTGGAAGGCGTGGGTGCTCCGGTCGAAGCCGAACCACAGGCCCAGGGAGATGGCGAAGTTGGCCAGCGCCACCAGGAGGGCGGTCCACCGCTGGCTGACCGCGGGCATGGGCGCCAGCCACAGGAGCAGCGCGCCCAGGAGGGGAAGGAAGACGATGATGGACAGGATCGGCATCAGCGGCCTCCTCCGAAGAGTACGTAGCTCATGATCAGAATGGCCCCCACCATGATGGCGGCGGCGTAGTTCCCGGTGAAGCCGCTCTGGATCGGCCGCAGGAACCCGCCGAAGCCCCGCATGGTCTTCCCCGCCCCGTTCACCATGCCGTCGATGATCCCGACGTCGAACACCTTCCACAGGAAGCGGCTGAACGCGATCAGCGGCCGGACCACCGTCGCGTGGTAGATCTCGTCCACGTAGTACTTGTGCCAGAGCACCTTGTACATGCCCGCGAAGCGGGCCCCGTAGGCCTTGGCCCGGCCCGGCTTGACGATGTAGGTCTGCCAGGCCCACCAGACCCCGAGCACGGCGATGGCCACCGACACCGCCATCAGCACCAGCTCCAGGGTGAGGGAGTGCCCGGCCTCGGCCCCGTGGGCCGCGGCGCCCTGGCCCCGGGGCGCCCTCGGCGGCCTCGGCCCCGTGCCCCCCGACGGCCGGGCTCAGCCAGTTGTGCATGGCGTTCATGCCCCTGAAGATCGGGATGCCCAGGAAGCCGCCCACGGTGGAGAGGACGGCCAGGATCATGAGCGGCACCGTCATCACCGAGGGCGATTCCTTGGCGTGCTCATGGATGTGCTTGTCCCTGGGCTCGCCGTAGAAGGTCAGGGCCACCGCCCGGGTGATGTAGAAGGCGGTGAGCAGGGCCGCGGCCGCGCCCAGGACCCACAGGGCCTTGCCCAGCCAGCCCAGCCCCCCGGAGGTGAAGGCGCTGTAGAGGATCTCGTCCTTGGAGAAGAAGCCGGCGAAGATGGGAACCCCGGCCAGGGCCAGGGAGCCGGCGATGAAGGTGGTCCGGGTGATGGGCATCTTCTTGCCCAGCCCGCCCATCTTGCGCATGTCCTGCTCGTGGTGGCAGGCCTCGATCACCGAGCCCGAGCCGAGGAAGAGCAGGGCCTTGAAGAAGGCGTGGGTCATGAGGTGGAAGATGGCGGCCACGAAGGCCCCCGAGCCCACGGCCAGGAACATGTACCCGAGCTGGGAGACGGTGGAGTAGGCCAGCACCCGCTTGATGTCGGTCTGGACCAGGCCGATGGAGGCGGCGAAGATCGCGGTCAGGGCGCCGATCACCGCCACCACGCCCAGGGCGGCCGGGGCGAGCTCGAACATGCCCGAGGCCCGGACGAAGAGGTACACCCCGGCGGTGACCATGGTGGCGGCGTGGATGAGGGCGGAGACCGGGGTCGGGCCCTCCATGGCGTCGGGCAGCCACACGTAGAGCGGGATCTGGGCCGACTTGCCGGTGGCGCCGAGGAAGAACAGGAGGGCGATGGCGGTGGGGAGGGCGGTCCCGGCCACCAGCACCTCGGGGGCGCGCTGGAAGACCTCGGAGAAGGTCAGCGAACCCAGGTTCCAGAAGACCAGGAACATGGCGATCAGCACCCCGAAGTCGCCGATGCGGTTGACGATGAACGCCTTCTTGCCCGCGTCGGCGGCGGAGTCCTTGGTGTACCAGAAGCCGATGAGAAGATAGGAGCACAGGCCCACCCCCTCCCAGCCCACGAAGAGGAGGAGGAAGTTGTCGGCCAGGACCAGGGTGAGCATGGCGAAGGTGAACAGGTTCAGGTAGGTGAAGTAGCGCTTGTAGCCGGGATCGTGGGCCATGTAGCCCAGGCTGTAGACGTGGATGAGGAACCCGACCCCGGTCACCACCAGGGCCATGACCGCCGAGAGCTGGTCCCACTGGAAGGCCACGTTCACGTGGAAGGAGCCGGCGCTGATCCAGGGGAACAGCACCTTCACCACCGTCCGCTCGTCCACCGGCAGCGACTTGAGCCCGAGGAATGCCCCGGCCGCGACCACGAAGGCGGCCCCGACCACGGTGCAAGCCAGGTACCCGGCCAGCTTCCTGGGCATCCACTTCAGGCCCAGCCCGTTGATGAGGAAGCCCAGGAGCGGCAACAGCGGAATCAGCCAGAATGCGTTCAGCACCGCCCTACCCCTTCAGCAAGTTCACGTTATTGATGTCCACCGTTCCCTTCTTGCGGAAGAGATCGATGATGATGGCCAGGCCCACCGAGACCTCGGCCGCGGCCACCGCCAGGACGAAGAAGACCAGCACCTGCCCATCCATCGAGCCCAGGGAGCGGCCGAAGGAGACCAGCGAGATGTTGGCCGCGTTGAGCATCAGCTCCACGCACATGAAGATGACCAGGAGGTTCCGTCGGAACAGCACCCCCATGATCCCGATGGAGAAGAGGACGCCGGCCAGGATCTGGAACCAGCTCAACGGAACGGCCATCAGGAACCCTCCCCCGTGCCCACGTGACCCTCGAGGCCCCGGCCATGGCGCCGGGTGATGGCCACCGCCCCCACGATGGCCACCAGGAGCAGGATGGAGGCCACCTCGAAGGGGAAGATGTAGGACTTGTAGAGCGTGATGCCCACGCTGTGGACGCTGCCCATGTCCGGGGCGCCGGCGCCGTGCTTCCCGCTCAGCACCAGGGTCGCCCCCAGGAAGGCGAGCTGGGCCACCAGCACCGCGGCCAGGACCACCGCGGTGACGCGCTTCATCCCCGAGGGGATGCCCGCGGCCTCCCCGGACTCCTCGTAGTTGAGGCTCAGGAGCATGATCACGAACACGAACAGCACCATGATCGCGCCCGCGTAGACGATGATCTGGAGCATGGCCAGGAACGGCGCCGAGAGCATGAGGTAGAGCACCGCGGTGGTGGCGAATACCCCCACCAGGCTCATGGCGCTGTAGAGGGCGTTGCGCTGCAACACCACCCCCAGGGCGCCGGCGACGGCGATCAGGGCCAGCAGGATGAAGGCGGCTGGAGCCACACGTCTATCCCCCACCCGGCCGGGGCCGCCCCTGCGGCACCCGCACCGTGGTCGTATCCCGTCCGCCGCCCTGCCCCGGCCTTCCCGGGACGCGGCGGCCCCGGGCCGTTTATCCCTTCAGGGCCAGGAAGAGGGCCGTGGCGAAGATGTTGAACAACGCCAGCGGCAGCATCACTTTCCAGCCGAACCGCATGAGCTGATCGAACCGGAGACGCGGCAGGGTCCCCCGGGTCCACACCATGAAGAAGATGAGGACGGCCATCTTGGCCGCGAACCAGATGGGGGCCATCCAGGCCGGGGAGGGCCACGGAACGTGCCACCCGCCCAGGAAGAGGAGGGTGGCGATGGCGGTCACGGTGATCAGGTTGGCGTACTCCCCGAGGAAGTACATGGCGAACCGCATCCCGCTGTATTCGGTGTGATAGCCGGCCACCAGCTCCGGCTCGGCCTCGGGCAGGTCGAAGGGAATGCGGTTGATCTCGGCCATGGAGCCGATGACGAACAGGATGAAGCCCAACGGCTGATAGAGCACGAAGGGGATGTGCTTCTGGGCGGTGACGATGTCCACCAGGCTGAAGGAACCGGCCACCATGACCACCGACACCACCACCAGGCCCAGGGTCAGCTCGTAGGAGATCATCTGGGCCGAGGAGCGGAGCCCGCCCATGAGGGCGTACTTGTTGTTGGAGGACCATCCCCCCAGGAAGATGCCGTAGACGCCGATGCTGGACAGGGCGAGCACGAACAGCACCGCCACGTTGATGTCGGTGATGTGGAGGGGAACCTGGCGTCCGAAGAGGGTGACCGAGTCGCCGAAGGGGATGACGGCGAAGGTGAGGAGCGCGGGAACCAGGGAGAACACCGGGGCGATCAGGAAGAGCAGGCGGTCGGCCGCCTCGGGGATCACCGTCTCCTTGGTCATGAGTTTCAGGGCGTCGGCGGCGGGCTGGAAGATCCCCTGGGGCCCCACGCGGTTCGGCCCCACCCGGGACTGCATGTGGGCCAGGACCCGGCGTTCGATGAACACCATGTAGGCCACCGCGGTCAGCACCACCAGGAAGACCACCACCGCTTTGACGACGACTTCAATCCACCAGGCCAGGTTCACCAGTCCACCTCACAGAGCTGACCCCCGGAGGGGCATCCGTTCCCCACGTGCGCCTCGTACTCGGCGCGGAACTTCCTGACGCTGGAGATGACCGGGCCCACCGCGCCGTCGGCGAGGGCGCAGATGGTCCGGCCCCCTCCCATCTCCCCGGCGATGTCGAGAAGGAGGTCGATCTCCTCCGGCTTGGCCCCGCCGTGCTCGAACCGGTGGAGGATGCGCTCGGTCCAGTGGGTGCCCTCCCGGCAGGGGGTGCACTGCCCGCACGACTCGTGGGCGAAGAACTGGGTCAGGGTCAGGGCCACCCCGACCATGCAGGTGGTCTCGTCCATGACCATGACCGCGGTGGAGCCCATCATGGACCCCGCCTTCATGATCGAATCGAAGTCCAGGGGGACGTCGATCTCGTCCGCGGTGAGGATGGGGGTGGAGGCGCCGCCGGGAATGACCCCCTTCAGCTTGCGCCCGCCCCGGATGCCCCCGCAGTGGTCGTAGATGAGCTGGCGGAGGGTGGTCTTGCCCATCTCCAGCTCGTAGAGGCCGGGCTTCTCCACGTGGCCGCTGACCGCGAAGATGCGCGGGCCGCTGGAGTTCTGGACCCCGGTCCTGGCGAACCACTCGCCCCCGTTCAGGACGATGGCCGGCACCGAGGCCAGGGTCTCCACGTTGTTGATGACGGTGGGGGCCCCGTAGAGCCCGGCCACGGCCGGGAACGGGGGCTTCAACCGGGGGTGTCCCCGCTTTCCCTCCAGCGAATCCAGGAGGCCGGTCTCCTCGCCGCAGATGTAGGCCCCGGCCCCGGAGTAGACGGCCAGGTCGCAGTCGTAGCCGCTGCCCAGGATGTTCCGGCCCAGGTAGCCGGCCTCGTAGGCCTCGCGCACCGCCGCCGACACCCGCTGGATGGGAAGCCCGTACTCGCCCCGGATGTAGATGTAGGCCTGATGGCCGTTGATGGCGTAGGCGGCCAGGATGCAGCCCTCGATGAGCAGGTGGGGGTCCCGCTCCAGGATGACCCGGTCCTTGAAGGTGCCCGGCTCGCTCTCGTCCCCGTTGCAGACCACGTAGCGGGGCTTGTCCAGGTTCTGGGGCACGAAGCTCCACTTCATGCCCGCGGGGAAGCCGGCGCCCCCCCGGCCCCGGAGACCGGAATCCTTGACCATGCCGATCAGCTGCTCCGGCTTCAGCTCCTTCAGGGTCTTGCGCAGGGCCTGGTAGGCCCGGTTCTCCTCCGCCACCTTCAGGGTGAAGGAGCGGGGCTTGTCCACGTTGGCGGTGCAGACCGTCATGAAGCCGTCGCTCACTCCCCTGCCTCCTTCTCCGCCGGGTTGCCCGCCCCGGCGGGCGCGGCCAGCTCGTCCTCGGTCCTGCGGGTGGCCACGGCCAGGTGCCGGGCGATGGCCTCGCTGGCGGTGGGCACCGCCCGCCCGTCCGCGCCCTTCTCCCACCTGGTGCCGTCCTTCTCGAAGAAGCCGGCGGGCCGGACCGGGGGCTCCTCGTCCCGGGAGAGGGCGTCGATCATGGCGTCCACCTGCTCGCGGGTGAGGTTCTCGTAGAAATAGGGCCCGACGGCCATCATGGGGGCGTAGCCGCAGGCCCCCATGCACTCCACCTCGGCGAGGGTGAACTTGCCGTCGGCGGTGGTTTCGCCCGCCTTGATGCCCAGCTTCTCCTCCAGGTGGGCCACCATCTTCAGGGAGCCGCGGAGGCCGCAGGCGAGGTTCCGGCAGACCTCCAGCTTGTAGCGGCCCACCGGTTCCTGGTCGAACATGGTGTAGAAGCCGACCACCTCGGTGGTGGTGTTGTGGGGCAGGTCCAGGAGGTCCGCCACCTCGAGCAGCACGTCCTCCGGCAGGTAGCCGATCTCGGCCTGGGCGTAGTGGAGGGCGGGAAGCACCGCGGAACGGCGGTTGGGAAAGCGACCGGTAAGGTCGCGGATCGTGTCCTGGGTCTTCGCCGAGAGCCTGGCCATTGTCTCCTCTTCCTTCGAACCCCGCGCGGGGGATTCCGGCCGGCGCCGCCGGATGGGCGCCGCCGCTCGGTAAGGGGGCCGGCCCCGGGCGGGGGCGAACCCCGCGGGCTCAATCCTTGAGCGTGTCGATGCCGACCGGGAACCCGGTCAGCGGGAAGTCCTTCCGCAGGGGATGGTGGTCGTAGTCCTCGGGCATGAGGATCCGCCGCAGGTCGGGATGGCCGCGGAACCGGATCCCCATGAGGTCGAACACCTCCCGCTCGGCGTAGTCCGCCCCCTTCCAGAGCGGCACCACCGAATCGATCCCGGGGGCGTCGCCGGGGAGCGGGCACTTGACCCGGAAGCGGGTCGCCGCCTCCAGGTTCAGGAGGTGGTAGACCACCATGAACCGGGGCTCGTCGGGGTAGAGGTCCACCGAGGTCACGTCGTGGCACATCTTGTAGTTCCACGTGTCCCGGAGGAACTTCATGTAGGCGAGAATCCGCTCGGGCTTCATCACCGCCGTCCACTCGCCGCGGAACAGGATCACCTGGATGAGGTCGGAGCCGTACTCCTCCCGCAGGGCCAGGGCGGTCCGCTCGGCGAAGGGGAGGCCGGTGTTGGCCGAGGTGCGGTCCCCGGCGGCCTCGGACGACGGCGCCTCGGCGGCGGCCTCCCCGCCGGGAAGGCCGAGCCCATAGGGCTGGAGCCCGGCCGGAGTCCCCTCGTCGGCCCGTCGCTTGCCCATCGGGTGCCGGGCATCAGGCTTCATGGCGCGTCTCCCAGAGCATCTGGCCGCGGCGGGTGCTCCAGTCCAGGGCCCCCATGCGCCACACGTAGATGTAGCCGACCAGGAGCAGGCCGAGGAAGACGAGCATCTCCAGGAAGAAGAACATCGCCTCCTGGCGGAAGACCACCGCCCACGGGTAGAGGAAGACCGTCTCCAGGTCGAAGACGATGAAGAGCATGGCCACCAGGTAGAAGCGGACGCTGAACCGGTCCCGGGCGTCCCCCACCGGCGGCATCCCGCACTCGTAGGGACTGTCCTTGGAGGCGTCCGGCTTGGAGGGGGCGAGCAACCAGGCGATGACCAGCGCCACGGCGGCAAACCCGGCGGCGATGACCAACATGATCAGGATGGGGATGTAAGCTTGTTCCATGGCTGCCTTTGTGGTCTCCGTCGCCCGATCCGGGCGAGGCTCCGGCCGCGGGTAACCCTCTGCGGCAGACTCGCTTGTGAATGTTCGCACAAGCGACTGCGGAGTCTAGGCGGGTGCCCGGGGAGTGTCAACGTGATTCTGGTTATACAGGTTTTGATGAGGCTTGGAGCGCGCCGCAGCGAGGCCCAGCGGGCCTTTTCCGGGGCTGGGGACCCCGGCCGGGGCCCGGATCCGGCCTCCCGGCGCCGATCCAGATTGCGCCAAATGTAAATAATTCCGACAAATTTTGATTAAATTCCTTTACTTCATTGGCATTAAATGTCATACTCCCGTCTCGCTCGCCCGGGTTCCGGCCCGTCGCCGGCCCGGGCCCTTGCATCACGAGGGGGGACTCCATGCTTCGCATCCTTGCCGCCGCCGCCATCGCACTGCTCCTCATCCCGGCCGCCGGGCCGGCCCGGGCCGCCGACAAGGTGATCCACGCCCGCTGCGCCGCGCCCGGGGAGTACCTCGAGGTCGGAGCCTGGGAGAACTCGTCCGCCTCGGCCAACGTCCCCGGCGGCCCCGCCTGCGCCTCCGGTTCCCGCTACACCAGCGAGCCCGGGGCCTACGCCGAGTTCTCCCCCCACGTGGACGCCCCCGGCGACTACATGGTCTACGTGGGCTGGGGCGCCTTCGACCACGTGGGCCAGACCAACAAGGGCCCCAACGCCGACCACGTCACCTTCTCCATCATCGACGTCAACGGAGCCCGCTCCACCGTCCTCGACGAGCGGGGCCAGTCGGGCTGCTCCAACCGCAACAGCGACCAGTGGATCGCCCTGGGGGTCGGCACCTTCACCCCCGCCGGAGACGGCAAGGTCAGGATCACCAACACCGCCGACGGCCAGTGCTTCAACGGGAAGACCAAGCGGTTCGTGAACGTGGACGCGGTGCAGCTGGTGGCGCTCAGCGTGGTGCCGGTGGAACCGGCGAGCTGGGGGCTCCTCAAGGCGCGCTACCGCTAACCCCCGGCGGCCTCTCGCGCCCCGCCCGTCCCGGCGCGACCTCTCCCCCCGAGGCCCCGGCGCCCGCCCGTCCCGGCGGGCGCCGCCGCGTTCGGGGCCGGTCATCCCCGGCGATCGAGGTCCCCGGGCCGGTTCACGTTCCGGAGGGCGGCGGCCAGGTCCGTCCCGGGAACCGCCTCCGGGCCCAGGACCCGGACCCCGGCCCGGTCCAGGACCGCCTGGAGGGCGGGGGCCTCGCCCAGGCCCTCGACCTCCCCCGCCAGGGACCGGTGGTAGGCCCCGGGGAGGGGGTGGCGCCGGCCGTCGGGCCCGGCGAAGCAGACCGCGCGCGGAGCCTCGGCGGGGCGGACACCTGAGCCCGGGGCGGGCGCGGCAGCGACCAGGCACCGGAGGAGCGGGGCGTCGACCCCGGGCATGTCCACGGGGAGAACGAGGGCCCAGGGGGCGGCGCAGGCGGCCAGCGCCGCCCGGAGCCCCTCGGCCGGCCCCCGGCCCGGCCGTTCCGAGAGCACGAACACCCGGGCTCGGTTCCGGTAGGCCCACGGATCCCGCGCCACCACCCGGGGGGTGAGGCCG
Organism: Candidatus Eiseniibacteriota bacterium; assembly: GCA_963768615.1. Classification (GTDB taxonomy): domain Bacteria; phylum Eisenbacteria; class RBG-16-71-46; order JABDJR01; family JABDJR01; genus CAVSKL01. Next base: position 521,930 of record CAVYIE010000002.1, read on the forward strand.
CACCCCTCCAGGGCGGCCAGGGCCCGGTCCAGGAGGGTGCGCCCCCCGAGGCGGGCCAGGGCCTTGTCGGACCCGAACCGCTCCGAGCGCCCCCCGGCCAGCACGAACCCCTCCCAGGCGACGCGCGGGACCGGTTTGGCTGCCATTCTCGCCTCCAGGAGGGAACCGGAGCCCGCGGCTCCATTTGACCGCGTTCCGGGAGTTACCTAGACTGCCCTGCTGCCTGGTTCAGGCGAGGAGGGTATGCCGTGCCGGACGAGGATCGCAAATCGGAGGAGCGCAGGCCCCTCCTCGGCCGCATCCGCCGGTCGCTCCAGCTCAACCCGGGCCGGCTCCGCCGGCTGGATCGCTGGGCCGAGGGCTTCGGCTTCGCCCTCCTTCTGGCCCTGATCCTCCGCCAGGGCTACCAGCTCCCCCCCTGGCCCACTTCCCCCTGGCCCTGATCGTGGCCTCGGTGCTCCTCGCCCTGGTCGCGGCCCGGGTGCTGCTGGACGCCGCCGCCGCCGCCCGCTACCGCACCTTCCTCCGCACCCACTGGCCGGACCTGGCCGTGTTCCTGCTCCTCCTCCTGCCCCGGGTGGGGTTCCGGGCCGCGGGGTTCGTGCTCGCCCTCCGGGTCCTGGCCCGGGCCGGCTCCCGGCATCTCACCTCGCCCGCCGGCCGCGCCTTAGTGGTCCGGGTCCAGCGGCAGCCGGCCCGCATCATCGCCCTGACCTTCCTCGGCCTCATCCTGGGGGGGACCCTGTTCCTCACCTTTCCCGGCTCCAACACCCACCCCGGCCCCACCCCGTTCCTGACCGCCCTCTTCACCTCCACCTCGGCGGTGTGCGTGACCGGGCTCATCGTGGTCGACACCCCCACCTACTGGTCCACCTTCGGCCAGTGGGTGATCCTGGTCCTGATGCAGGTGGGGGGACTGGGGATCATGACCCTGAGCGCCTCGGCCGCCCTGGCCCTGGGACGGGCCCTGGGCGCGGGCTCCCGGGGAATGCTGGAGGAGGTGCTGGAGGAGACGGCCAAGCGGGACGTGACCCGGCTGCTCCAGTTCATCATCACCTTCACCTTCGCCACCGAGGCGGTGGGGACGCTCATCCTGGGCCTGTACTGGAGCCGGTCCATGCCCCTGGCCGAGGCCTGGTACAACGCCCTCTTCCACTCCGTGTCCGCCTTCTGCAACGCCGGCTTCTCCACCTTCTCCACCAGCCTGGAGCGCTTCGTGGGGGATCCGGTGGTCAGCCTCACCGTGGCCTTCCTGATCATGGTGGGAGGAATCGGCTTCACCGTGGCCGGCGGCCTGTGGGGGCTGTTGGCCCACCCCCTGCATCCGGCCCGCTGGTGGCGGCGGGAGCAGACCCACACCCGGCTGGTGCTCACCACCACCGGCATCCTGGTCGCGCTGGGCACGCTCATCTTCTTCTACTTCGAGTACGAGGCGTCCCTGGCCGGGCTCTCCCTGGGCGGGAAGCTCCTGGCCGCCTTCTTCCAGTCCGTGACCACCCGCACCGCCGGCTTCGACACCGTGGCCATCGGCACCACCCTCCCCGTCACCGCCACCTTCATGATGGTGTGGATGTTCATCGGCGGCTCCCCCGGGGGGACCGCGGGCGGGATCAAGACCACCACCATCGCCATCCTCGCCCTCTCCTTCCGGAGCCTGGCCCGGGGGCGCCGGGACGTGGAGGTGTTCTCGCGCCGGGTCCCCGAGGAGACCCTGCTCAAGGCGATCGCGGTCACCCTCCTGGGGGGGATCCTGGTCCTGGTCTGCTTCATGCTGCTCCTGGTGGTGGAGTCCAACCACGGCTACCTGGACGTGATCTTCGAGGCGGTGTCCGCCTTCGGCACCGTGGGCCTCTCCCGGGGGCTGACCCCGGCGTTGACACCCCTGGGGCGCCTCATCATCATCCTGCTCATGTTCGTGGGGCGGACCGGCCCCCTTACCCTCGCCTTCGCCGTGGGGCGGAGCGCGACACGCAGCTACTACCGCTATCCCGACAGCCGGATCCTGGTCGGGTAGCCGCTCACGGGGCCCAATGGAACGTTACGTCGTCGTCGGACTCGGAGCCTTCGGGGGGCCGGTGGCCCGGCGCCTGGCCGAGCGCGGCCAGGACGTGCTGGCCATCGACCGCAACGGCCGCTTCGTGGACGAGATCAAGGACGCGGTGAGCCGGGCGGTGGTGGCCGACGCCACCGACCGGGACACCCTGGAGGCCCTGGGGGTGGCCGAGTTCACCACCGGGGTGGTGGCCATCGGCGAGCACCGGGAGGCCAACATCCTGGTCTCGGCCCTGTTGCGCGAGCTGGGCATTCCCCGCATCGTGGCCCGGGCCACCAGCCCCCTCCACGCCCGCATCCTCACCGCGGTGGGGGTGCACCAGGTGGTGTCCCCGGAGCAGGACTACGGGGTCCAGCTGGCCGACAACCTGGTCTCCACCTTCGCCCTGGAGCGCTTCCCCCTGGCCGAGGGGATCCTGGTGGCGGAGGTTCCCTCCCACCCCAACATGCACGGCAAGACCCTCCGCGAGCTGAACATGCGCGAACGTTTCGGGGTCAACGTGGTGGCCATCCAGCACCGAACCCAGACCGTGGACGACGAGGGACACGTGCGCGACGTGGTCAACGTGGCCAGTTTCCCCGAGCCGGACCAGGCGCTCTCCGAGCGCGACGTGCTGGTGGTGATCGGCTCCGAAGAGGCTCTGAACGCCCTCGGCGAGGCGTTCAGCCAGTAACCCATGGCCCGACGCCCCGGATCCTTCTGGCAGGACCGCGTGCTCCAGCGGGAGCGCATGTTCACCATCCGGGTGAAGCTCATCTGGACCCTGACCATCCTCCTCCTGCTCTCCCTGATCCCGGTGGCGGGGGCGCTGTTCACCCTTCACCGCACCCGGACCGAGATCACCTCCATCCTGCGCACCGGCATCGATCCCTCGCTGATGGTGGACGACGTGCAGCTGGGGCTGGCCCAGTCGCGCCTGGCCCGCTTCGACTTCCTCTTCGCCGGAGAGGCCGGCCGGGGCCGGGACGCGGTGGCCTCGGCTTCCTTCGTCCGTTTCGTGATCGAGAACGGCAAGGAACTCTGGCCCTACTCGGGGAAGGAGCTGGAGGAGCTCCAGGTGCTGGCCCGCCGCTACGAGGACGCCACCCGGGCCCTGGTGCAGGAGGAGGGGGACGGGGAGGCCCATCCCCGGCTGGTCATCTCCGACCCGGCCAAGGCCGAGGAGGCCCGCCGCCTGTTCCAGAACCTGCGGGACGAGGCGACCCGGGCCACCGACGAGGCGGACCGGGAGCGCGCCCTGCGCCTGGCCCGGCAGGCCCTGCTCGACCTGGACGACGTGGTGGACCTGCGGCTGGACGACGGCGGGGAGGCGGACTCCCTGCTCCAGGTGGTGAACCGCACCGAGGGCCGTCTGGAAGACCTGTTCCACGGGGTCTACACCGAGGCCACCCGGAGCCTGACCCAGGAGCGGCACCAGGTGGCCCGGAACCTCTCCCTCTCGGTGCGCGACCTGCTGGCCATCATCGTGGTGGCGGTGGTGCTGGCCCTGGTGGTGGCCACCACCGCGCCGCGGTGGATCCTGCGCCCCATCCGCCGGCTCACCGGCCTCATCCACTACGCCCGCACCGGCCAGCCCCCGGAGGAGGGGCTCCCGGTGAGCGAGGACGAGGTGGGCCGGCTGACCCTGGTGCTGGAGGAGCACCTGCGCCGGGACCGGGACGTGGAGGACCTCCGGCGCACGCTCCACCGGGCCTCGGTGCAGCGGTTGGAGGCGCTCCTGGACGCCGAGGGGCTCCTGGCCGCCGGCGTGGCCCCGGGCGGCCATCTCGCCTTCGCCGGCCGGCGGCTCCGCGACGCGCTCGGCATGGGAGGGCCGACCTCCATGGCCATCCCCTTCGAGCAGTTCTGGCCCGACCCGGAGCTGAACCAGGCGGTGCGGGCCTTCCGCACCGGCTCCGATGCCGGGGCCGACGGCGGGACCGAGGTCGTGCTGACCCTGGCCCCGTTCCAGGGGAGGCGGGCCCGGCTGGTGCGCACCCGGGCCGGAGACCCCTCCCAGGCCGAGATCCTGGTCCTGCTGAACCAGGTGGCCGGCCCCGAGGAGGTGGCGGCGCGGAAGTCCGGTCAGTCCTGAGCGGCGCCTTCCGGATGGCCGGAGTCGGGCGCGGTGTAGACGGGGTCGACCACGTTCCCGGTGTTGCGAAGGCCGGCCGCGGTCACGATGAGGGCCTCCGCACCGTCCTCCGAGGCGGTCCGGTGCTCGGTCCCGCGGGGGACGATGAAGAACTCCCCCGGGCCCAGCTCCACGCTGCGGTCCCGCAACTCCACCCGCATCCGCCCCCGCACGGCCAGGAACAGCTCCTCGGCCTCGTCGTGGCGGTGCCAGACGAAGGTCCCGTGGATCCGGGCCAGCTTCACCTCCTGGCCGTTCAGCTCCCCCACCACCCGCGGCCGCCAGGGGTCGGGGACGCCGGCGAAGGCGGCCTCCAGGTTCACCTTCTCCATCGATCACCCCCGCCGGAACGAGCCCGGATGTCTCCGCGGGTCAACGCGCCGGCTCCTCGTGGATGACCACGTGGAGGGTGTGGGTGTCGCCCTCGCCCGGGGCGAGGATGGCGTCCACCCATCCCTGCCAGCCGTTCCCCTCGTAGCTGAACGAGCTGTAGTCCCCGCCGCCCCCCCCGCCCCGGAGCTTCGCCCCGCGGCTCTTGAACTCGCCTTCCAGGGCGTGAGCGATGTCGGTGAGCAGGCCCTCGGCCGCCCCGGGGTCGGCCTGGAAGGTGGCGTCGTAGATGCTGTGATGGTAGGGAACCCCGTCGTAGGTGGACATCCCCGCGCTCCCGCCGCTGGAAGCCTCCTTGCCCACCGAGGAGGGGACGGCCCGGTGGATCACCTCGGTGAGATGGAAGTTCGCGGAGAGAGGCGGGGCCTCGGGCTTCGGGGTGCCGCCCTGGGCCGCGCAGGCGGCGATCAGGAGCAGCGGGAGGGCGGGGGCCAGGGCGAGGGCGCGGAGCGCACGGGGCATGGCGTTCTCCTCCGGTTGCGGGGTGTCCCCGTGGGACGCCGCGGGGATCGGTTCACGGGAGACCGGTCGGTGCGGGGGGGGAGCCGCGCCGCCACTCTACCGCAGCGGCCCCCGGGTCCGCGAGAGGAGGTTCCCGAGCGCGGGCGTCACCTCCTCGGGATCGCGGACGAGGGGCGACCGGAGGGCGCCGCAGCGCAGGATGACCCCGGGCCCCGCGGCCCCGGAAAGACCCAGGGCCTCCAGGCGGCCGGCGTCGGGAACCGGGTTCAGGTTCAGAACCAGCTTCCGGGGCTCGAAGGCGAAGAAGCAGCGCTCGCGGAGGGCGGTCACCGCGGGATCTTGGGGGTCGCCGAGCACGATCATCTCCACCGGGTCCCCGGACATGCGGGCGGCGGCGAGGGCGGCGGCGGGGGCCGAGCGCGGCGAGCGGAGGGCCTCCCGCAGGATGGAGTCCAGGGCCCGCCGGGCCCGGCCGGCGAGGAACGCGTCGCCGGTGAGCGATCCCGCCTCCCACAGGGCCAGGGCGGCCCGGGCGTTCAGGAGCGGGACCACCTCCTCCGGACGGTCCACCCGGTCCACCGCGGGCACGTCGAAGCGGGAGTCCCGGTCGTTCCAGAATCCGGCGATGAGTTCCCGGGCCACCAGCCCCAGATCGGCGCGCAGGCTCGCCGAACCCGAGGCCTCCTCGGCCGCGCTTGCGGCGCGCAGCACCTCGGTGTAGTCGGACAGGGAGGCCGCCGTGGCCGCGCCGCCGCCGGGCAGCACCACCACCCGGTTCCCCCGGTGCTCGGTGCGGTCGTCGAGAAGTCGCCCGGTGAAGGTGAAGGCGTCGACCAGGGCGGAGGGATCCTTCACCGCCGCCGCGCGCACGAAGAGGTCCCGGGCGAACCCCGCGTAGGCGTCGGTGGTGGCCCGGGAGGCCATGTCCATGAGCCGGCGCCGGGCGGCCATGAGCGGCTCGGCCTCGGTGAGCCCCTCCCCCCCGGCCTGGGCCACCAGGTAGAACGCCTCCGGCGAGGCCAGCTCCGGGTTCCGGTCCCGCATGACCCGGGCCAGCTCGCGGGCGCGGGTCCGCCGGGCGGCGTCCCCGGTGCGCGCGTAGTCCAGGAGCAGGAGCTGGATCGCCTCCAGGGTGGGGGGATAGGCGGGGTCCCGGCGGATCCCGTCCAGGACCAGGGTGGCCGCCGTGGCCAGCCGGACGGAGTCGGGCGCGGCCGGGGAGGGGGCGGCGCGGACCGGGAGCGGCGCCCCCGCGCCGGCCAGCAGCAACCCGGCCAAGAAAAGGACCGGGACGCGCCGCGGCGCCCCGGTCCGGGGAATGCCGTTCACGGCCCGGTCAGCTGGTGAGCCCCAGCAGGTCCCGGATGTCCTTCTCGTAGGTCTGGCGGGGGCGCAGGCCCACGTACTTCCGGTAGATCTTCCCGTCCTGGCTGATCACGAAGGCGGTGGGGATGCCGCGGATGCCGCCGAAGTCCTGCACGATCTGCTGGTTCCCCATGACGATGGGGTACTCGATCTTCTGCTGGGCCACGAAGGGACGCACCACGCCCGGACCCTGCTGATCCAGGGACACCCCGATCACGGTGAAACCGTCGTCCTTGTACTCCGAGTAGAGCTCCTTCAGGTGGGGAATGCTCATGCGGCAGGGCCCGCACCAGGTGGCCCAGAAATCGATCAGCACCACCTGCCCCTTGTACTGGGAGAAGTCCACCGGCTTGCCGGAGAGGTCGGTGAGGACCCACCCCGGAGCGGGCTGGAGCTGGCTGGTGTCCACCGCCGGCTTGGGATGAGGGGTGGAGGCCTGCTCCGAGCCGGCCTCGTCCGCGTCGGAGGTGGCGGCTTCGGCCTTGGCCGGGGTCTCGGCCGGCGTGGCCGCGGCCGGCTTCTCGGCCGAGCCCCGGCCGCCGGGGGCGGCGGCCACGGCGGCCCCCTGGTCGCCGGACTTGGCCGCGCCGTCGTCGGCGGCATTGCCGGCCCCGCAGCCGGCGATGGCGAGGATGAGGAGCGCGGTCAGGGAAAGCTTCTGGATCATGGTTCCTCCGTAATCGGCTCGTCCGGGCGGCCGCGGCCGGCCGCTCCGAGGGAAGCTCTTATCATACCATCGGGGTCGCGTTTTCCGGCGCGCCCCTAGTCGGAAATCCCCCGGGCCCGGTGGACCGCCTTCAGGACCTCGTCGGCGGTGTAGAAATCGCTCTTGAACACCTCCCGGCCGTCGGGGGCGAAGACCACCAGGAGCGGGATGGTGAGCCGGCCCGTCTCCTTGAGCTTCGCCTTCCCGGCCGGGTTGTTGCCGGTGATGTCCACCTTGATCGGGACCACGCCCGGATCGGCGAGGATCCCCGCCACCTGCGGTCCGTACAGCACCCCGTGCTCCAGGCTCTTGCAGTTCAGGCACCACTCGGCGGTGAAGTCCATCACCACCACCTTGCCGTCCTGCATGGCGGCCTGGAAGCGGTCCGGCGTGTAGTGGACCCAGTCGACGGGGCCGTCGTCGGTGAGACGCGCCGCCCCCAGGGCCGACCCGGCCACCAGGACCAGGCCCAGGGCGGTGAAGACCGCCTTCCGCACCGGGGCGCGGGCGATCTGGAGCGTGCGCACGGCCAGCCACCCGCCGCCCGCGGCCACGAAGGCCATCACCACCCACCAATAGGCGCGGCTGGGCGGGTCCGGGGGCCGGTTCAGAAGCGCGCTCAGCCCCACCCCGACGAAGTAGGCGGCCGCGGCCAGCATGAGCAGCCCCATCACCTGCTTGATCAGCTCGCTGGCCGGCCCGGTGCGGGGCATCTTCTTCACCAGCCCCGGGGAGGCGGAGAGGACCAGGTAGGGCAGGGCCATCCCCGCCCCGATGGCGGCGAAGGTGACGAGGGTGGTGGCCGGGCTCTGGGTCGCGGCCCAGGCCGCCGCCGCGCCCATGAAGGGCGCGGTGCAGGGGGTGGAGAGGACCGCGGTCATGATCCCGAAGCCGAAGGAACCGTGATGGCTCTCCTGCCCCGGGTTGAAGGCGTAGACCGCGTTGGGGAGCCGGAACACGAACACCCCGGTCATGGCCACGGCCATGAAGGCGATGACCAGCCCCACCCCGATGGTGAACAGCGGATACTGGAAGAGCTGGTTGGTGGCGGTGAAGTTGGCCACGGCGGCGATCAGCACCCCCAGGCCGAGCCAGAACGCCACCACCCCCAGGGACATGGTGAGCCCCAGGGCGAACATGCGGCCCCGGCTTCCGGCCACGTTGGACAGGCTGATGATCTTGATGGGGATGACCGGGAGCACGCAGGGGGTGAAGTTGAGGAGCATCCCCCCGAAGAGGGCGGTGACCAGGAGGAGGGCGAAGCCGAAGCCCGACCCGGTGTCGATGCTGAACTTCCACCCGAAGAGGTCGAAGGCCACCGGGCCCCCGCCGGCGGCCGTGCCGGCGCCGGGATCGTAGTCGGCGAACAGGGCCTGGTTGACCGCGTTCACCGGGGCGCCGGCCGCCACCACGCTCAGGCTCTCGGCGAAATCCACCGTGCGCGGGGGCAGGCAGACCTGGTCGTCGCAGGTCTGGTACTCGACCTGGAAGTTCACCGCGGCCCGCCCGGGAGGCGCGTTCCCGCCCACCTTCATGGGCAGGTAGAACACCGTGCGCCCCTCGTAGGCCTGGAGGTCGCCGTCGGCGTAGCTCACCTGCACCGTGTGGGGCGCGGGGAAGCGCACCGACTCCAGGGTCAAGGCCTCCGAGGCCCGGTCGATGCTGACGCGGGTGGGATAGGGCTCGAAATCGCCCAGGGCCCGGACCTGGGCCCGGTCGGGATTGATGTGGTAGCCGTCGGCGATGTCGAGCACGATGGCCAGGACGGGACGGTCGCCGGCGTGGGCGGCATCGACGTTCCAGGCCGTCCACACCCGGACCGCGTTGGCGTCGGCGGGGTTCTCGTCCAGCCCGAATCCGGGCACCCCGGCCGAGGCGGGCCGGGCCAGCAGCAGGAGCGCCGCCACCAGGGCGGCCAGGAAGAGGAACGCGGCCGCCACCCCCTGGAGCCCGTCCCAGGCCCCGGCGCGCGCCACCGCGACCGCGCGCGGATGCTCCCGGCGGGCCGGGGAGGAATCGGAGGAAGCGGGATGGGACGGGCGACGGTGATCGATCATGTAAGGACTAGACGCACTCGCGCGGTGAATGGTGACACCTCCCGGAATCGGGGCGTTGGAGCCTCGGGCGGCGGACACGGGGCCGGGAGCGGCACGGGCGGGGGGACCCGCCAGCGGGCTCCGGACCCCCCTACCTGCCGGTTAGTACCCCGGACCCCCGACTTGATTCCAGGCGACGCCTCAAGTACCCTCTCAACAATACCTTAGCCGTTCCGGGATCCGAGGATTATAACCCCATGAAGAAGCTTTCGCACCTGGACGCGCGCGGACACGCGGGCATGGTGGACGTGGGCGTGAAGCCGGTCACGGCGCGGCGGGCGGTGGCCTCGGCGCGGGTGGTCGCGGCGCCCGAGACCCTGGCCCTCATCGCCGAGGGGGCGGTGCCCAAGGGCGACGCGGTGGAGACCGCGCGCCTGGCCGGGGTGATGGCGGCCAAGCGCACCCCGGATCTCATTCCCCTCTGCCACCCGCTCCCCCTGGACCTGGTCCGGGTGGAGGCGCGGATCGGACCCGGGGAGGTGCGCCTCTTCGCCGAGGCGCGGGTGCGGGCGGCCACCGGGGTGGAGATGGAGGCCCTGACCGCGGCCGCGGTGGCCGGGCTGACCCTCATCGACATGGTGAAGGCGGTGGACCGGAGCGCGCACCTGGCCGAGGTGCGGCTGGAGCTGAAGGAAGGTGGAAAGAGCGGGCGGTGGACGCGGGAAGGATTCGAGGACCCCTTCGCGGGAGGTGACATGCGGGGTGGCGGCACGATGCGTGAAGATTCCGAGGCCGGCTCGTGAGCGGGGGAAGCACGCCCCTGGAGGGCTTCCGGGCCGCGGTGCTGGTGGTGTCGGACCGGGTGAGCGCGGGCACCCACGAGGACCGGAGCGGACCGGAGGCGGTGGGCCTGCTGGAGGCCTGGGGCTGCGCGGTCACCCGGCTTCCCTCCGTCCCCGACGAGGCTCCGGCCATCGCCGGGGCGCTCCGGGAGGCGGCCTTCGGCGGCGGCCTGGACCTGGTGGTGACCAGCGGCGGCACCGGCTTCGGCCCCCGGGACGTGACCCCCGAGGCCACCCGGGCGGTGATCGACCGCGAGGCCCCCGGCCTGGCCGAGCACATGCGCCGGGCCACGGTGGAGGCCACACCCCTGGCCGTGCTGAGCCGCGGGGTGGCGGGAATCCGGGGCCGCACCCTGATCGTCAACCTTCCCGGGAGCCCCAAGGGGGTGGCCGAGTGCCTGGCCGCCCTGGAGCCGGTGCTGGCCCACGCGCTGCGGATGACCCGGGGCGACTTCACCGACCACGGCGCCTGGCCGCGGCTGACCTAGCCCGTGGCCGCGGAGGACAGGCGGTTTACCCGGGTGCATTGGGGGCCGCAGCCGCCCCGCGGATGACGGCCCTGGTTTCCGATGGGCCGCAGCCGCCCCGCGGATGACGAGGCAACCTGGACGGCAGCGGGGCGAGCATCGAAGATGCGAGCGGGACCCGCGCCGGCCAGAGCGAGCCGAAGGAACGATCCCGCGGATCGTTCCCGGGAGCGCTGCCGAGGAGTCGCGGGGCGGAACGGCCCCGCGAGCGGGACCCGCGCCGGCCAGAGCGAGCCGAAGGAACGATCCCGCGGATCGTTCCCGGGGAGCGCTGCCGAGGAATCGCGGGGCGGAACGGCCCCGTGAGCGCAACGGCCGGCCGGTTTACCCGGGTACACCCCGGAGAAGGTGCGGAGCGACGGGATGAGCGACCTCATGGAGTGGACCGAAGCCCGCGACCGGGTCCTGGCTGGAGTAGGTAAACTTTCACCCACCACGGTCCCCACCGAGCACGCCCTGGGCCTGGCCGTCGCCGGGCCGGTGCTGTCCCCGGAGCGGCTTCCCCGCTTCGACAACTCGGCCATGGACGGGTTCGCGGTCCGGGCGGCCGATACCGCCGGCGCCGGGCCGGGATCCCCGGTGACCCTCCGGGTGGTGGGGACCCTGGCCGCGGGGTCTCCCGACCACCCGGACCTCGGCCCCGGCCAGGCGGCGCGGATCATGACCGGCGCCCGCATCCCCGCGGGGGCCGACGCGGTGGTTCCGGTGGAGGACACTGATTTCTGGGATCCCGAGGCCACGCGGGGACGCCTCCCCGCCGACGACCGGGAAGCGGCCCGGGTGCTGATCTCCCGGCCCGCCCGGCCGGGGGCGCACGTTCGCCCCGCGGGGGGCGGGCTGGAGGCGGGGGCGGTGGCCCTGGACGCGGGCCGGCGACTGGCCGGCCCCGAGATCGCCCTCCTCCTGACCCTGGGCATCACCGAGGTGAACGTTCACCCACTTCCCGTGGTGGGGGTGCTCTCGACCGGAGACGAGCTGGTCCCTCCCGGGGTGACCCCCGGCCCGGGCCAGATCCGCGACTCCAACCGCTTCGGGCTCCTGAACGCCCTCCGCGACCACGGCTTCCCGGTGGTGGACCTCGGCGCCGTTCCCGACGACGAGGGCGAGCTGTCCGCCCGCATCGCCGAGGGGGCGGAGCGGGCGGACTTCCTGCTCACCTCGGGCGGGGTGAGCGTGGGCGACTTCGATCTCACCCGCCGCGTGCTCACCGCCTCCGGGGAGGCGGAGGCCTGGCGGGTGAGGATCAAGCCGGGCAAGCCCCAGGTCTTCGGGCGGGTGCACGGCACCCCGGTGTTCGGCCTCCCCGGGAACCCGGTCTCCTCCCTGGTGGTGATGGACCAGTTCGTCCTCCCCGCCCTGCGCCGGATGGCCGGCCGCGCCGACCTCCTCCGCCCCTTCTTCCGCGGCCTCCTCGCCGAGCCGATCCGACGCAAGCCGGGGCGGCCGGAGTTCCTCCGCGTCCGCCTGGAGGTGCGCGAGGGAACCTGGTTCGCCTGGAGCGCGGGCCCTCAGGGATCGGGTATCCTCACCTCCATGACCCGGGCCGACGGCTACGTGCTCCTCCCCGCGGATGCGGAGCAGCTCGAGGCGGGGGCCGAGGTCCAGTGCCAGCTCATGACCCGGGACTGATCCCCCCCCCGCCCACCGGAGACCGCACCGTGAACCTGCGCCGCATCGCCCTCGGATTCGCCCTCGCCGCCCTGCTCGCCCTGGGAGGGGCGGCGCCGGCCCCGGACCTTCCCTTGGGCCCCCGCCTCCGGTGGGTGATGGCCTCCCTGGAGGCCTCGGCCGGCTCCCCCGGCGCGGTCCCGGTGGTGCCGGCGGGCTTCGAGGCCTCGGTGCGGTTGCCGGGAACGGAACCGGGCGCCGCCCCCCTGGGGACGGACACCGCGGCCGGGGGACCGGCGATCCGGGTCCTGGTCCGCACCGAGGATCCCGCCGCCCTGCGCGAGGCCGGGTTCCCCCCGGGCACGGTGGCCGGGGAGGTGGCCACCGCCGAGGTGCCGCTCTCCCGGCTGCGGGAGCTGGCCGCGGTCCGCGGGGTGAGGAACGTGGCCCTCTCGCTTCCGGTGTTCCCCAGCCTCGACGTGAGCGCCCGGGACATCCGGGCCGACGTGGCCCACGGCAGCGAACAGCCCCCCTACCCGGCCACCGGGGCCACCGGCCGGGGGGTCTACGTGGGGGTGGTGGACAGCGGCCTGGACCTGACCCACCCCGACTTCCAAAACGACGACGGCACCACCCGGGTGACCGCGGCCTGGGACCAGACGGACGAGGTCGGCCCCCGGCCGAACGGATACAACTACGGCACCGAATGGTCCCGGACGGCCATCGACGCCGGCGGCACCCGCTTCCAGGACCTGGCCGGCCACGGCACCCACGTGACCGGCATCGCCGCCGGGAACGGACGGGCCACCGGGAACGGCGTGCCCGCCTACACCTACACCGGGATCGCGCCGGAGGCGAAGCTCCTGGTGGTGAAGACGCGCTTCGACGAGGCCTCGGTGCTGGACGGGGTGAACTGGATCCTCCAGCGCGCCTCGGGAACCCCCTGTGCCATCAACCTCTCCCTGGGGAACCAGTTCGGGCCCCACGACGGGAGCGGGGACATGGACCGGGCGCTGCGGTACTTCTCCGGTCCGGGGCGGATCGTGGTCGCCGCGGCCGGGAACGAGGGGGACGCCCGCATCCACGCCTCGGGGACGGTGCCGGCGGGGGGACAGACCGCCTTCACCCTGCGGGTGGGGGCCTACGTGCCCCAGGCCGGAAGCCAGAACGACGTGGTCAACCTGGAGGCCTGGTATCCCCGGTCCGGGAACCTCACCTTCAAGGTGACCACCCCCGGAGGGACCACGGTGGGGCCCTACCCGGTGGGCGGGATCGAGGGCTCGGGCACCAACACCCCCGACGGGCGGGTCTACGTGACCCACGCCATCGATCCCGTGAGCGGGGACAAGTACTGCTACGTGGACATCTTCGACGGCACCGCGGACAACCCTCCCGTCGCCGGGGACTGGGTCGTCACCGCGGCCAACGCCGGGGGGAGCGCGACCCCGGTGGATCTCTGGACCGCCCAGGCCCGGCTCCAGTTCCAGAGCGGGGAGGCGGCGGTCTGGGTGGACCACCTGGACCCCTCGGACGTGGTCAGCTCCCCCGCCACCTCGGACTCGGTGATCGCGGTGGGGTGCTACGTGACCAAGCTCCAGTGGGAGTCGCTGGACGGCAAGAGCTACCAGTACACCACCCCGGGTTACCAGATCGGGGGCATCACCTCCTTCTCCAGCCGGGGGCCGCGGCGGGACGGGGTGCTGAAGCCGGAGATCAGCGCGCCCGGGCTGGGGGTGGCCTCCGCCCGCTCCACCCAGGTCCTGGCCGGGGAGTTCAAGGACATCCGCTACGCGGTCACCGACGGGCGGCACGTGATCAGCCAGGGCACGAGCCAGGCCGCCCCCCACGTGACCGGGACCGCGGCCCTGATCCTGGAGAAGTTCCCCCGGGCGGCCCGGGCCGAGGTGCTGGACCGGCTGACCCGCTCGGCCCGGAGCGACGCGTTCACCGGGGCCACCCCGAACCCCACCTACGGCTACGGCAAGGTGGACGCGGCCGAGGCGGTGGCCGGCGAGGCTCCCGGCGGCCTGCTCTCGGTGGGGGTGGCGTGGGCGGGAAGCGACGCCACCGTCTCCTGGTCCCGGAACGATGCCGAGCCGGCGCTGCGCTACGTGATCGAGCGGGGCGCATCGTCCGGAGGCCCCTTCGCCGCCGCCGGCGACACCCTGGAGGCGGCCGCGGTGCTGATCGCGGCCGGCCCCCCCGCCACCTACGCCTGGGTGGATCCCTCCCCGGACCCGGACCGGCCCTGGTACCGGGTGATCGGCCTGTCCCGGACCGGCGAGAGCTACGTATTCGGTCCCGTACGCCTGGTGAGCCGGGTGCTCCTGTTCCAGAACTTCCCCAATCCGTTCCCGGGGGGCGACGCGGGGAAGTACACCCGGACCACGGTGGCCTTCGACCTGGACCGGACGCGGACGGTGGAGCTGGCGGTGTACGACCTGCGGGGGCGCCGGGTGGCCGTGCTGGCCTCGGGGTCCTTCCCCCCCGGACACCACGAGAAGACCTGGGACGGAAGCGACGGGCATGGACGCCAGGCCCCGGCCGGGGTGTACTTCTACCGTCTCCGGGCCGGCGACGAGGTCCAGACCCGCCGGATGGTCCTCATTCGCTAGCGGCGTCGCGGAGGGCTCCCTGGCCGGGGACGCGGGCCGCGGGCCGCGGGCCGCGGAGGAATCCGGCCCGGGTCACGGAGACAGCACCATGGGCGCGGGAGGCCGGGGCGGACGCCGGTCCCCGGGCCGGGAGGATTTGCGGACCAGCGTGCAGGCTCATACCCCGGGCTGGGTGATCGTCTTTCTCTGCGGCTACTTCGGGATCGCCCTGGCCCTCTTCTTCTACGGACTCCACGCCTACCTGATGGCGTTCCTCCATTCCCGGGCGCTTCGCCGCGCGCCTCGGCGGCCGGCGCCGGGGTCCCTTCCCCGGGTCACGGTGCAGCTTCCCGTGTTCAACGAGCGCTACGTGGCCCGGCGGCTCCTGGACGCGGCGGCGGGGCTCGACTACCCGCGCGACCGGCTCCAGATCCAGGTCCTGGACGACTCCACCGACGACACCACCGCCCTGGTGGCGGCCCGGACGGCCGAGCTCCGGGCGGAGGGCCTCGACGTGGTGCACCGCCACCGCGCCGAACGGCGGGGGTACAAGGGGGGCGCCCTCAGGGAGGGGCTGGCCGAGGCCTCGGGCGAGCTGCTGGCGGTGTTCGACGCCGACTTCCTGCCCCCGGCCGGCTTCCTGCGGGAGACGGTGCCTTGGTTCGCGGACCCGGGCCTGGGCATGGTCCAGACCCGCTGGACCCACCTCAACGAGGACTGGTCGATCCTGACCCGCACCCAGGCCACCGCCCTCGACGGCCACTTCCTGATCGAGCACACGGTCCGGAACCGGTTCGGGGCCTTCATCAACTTCAACGGCACCGCGGGGATCTGGCGGCGGCAGGCCATCCTGGACGCGGGCAACTGGCAGGACGACACCCTGACCGAGGACCTGGACCTCTCCTACCGGGCCCAGCTCGCCGGGTGGCGCTTCCTCTACCTGCCCGAGGTGGCCTGCCCGGCCGAGCTCCCGGCCGAGGTGAACGGGCTCAAGGGGCAGCAGTTCCGCTGGGCCAAGGGCTCGGTGCAGACCGCGCGCAAGCTCCTTCCCCGGGTCCTCCGGGCCCCGCTCTCCCCCTTCGCCCGGATCCAGGCGGTGATCCACCTCACCAGCCATTTCGTCTATCCCCTCCTGGTGGGCCTGGGCCTTTGCTCCCTCCCCGCGCTCCTGGTCCTGGACCGCTTCCCCCGGGTGGACTGGGCCTTCCGGGCGGCCACGGTGCTGGTGGTGGCCTCCTTCGGCCACCCCTGGCTCTACGTGGCCGCTCAGCGCGCGCGCGGCGTGGGGGCGGGGCGGGCCCTGGCCATGGTCCCGGCGGTGCTGGCCGGGAACATGGGGATCGCCATCAACAACAGCCGGGCCCTGGTCGAGGCGCTGGCCGGCCGGCGGAGCGGGTTCAACCGCACCCCCAAGTACGCCCTCCGCTCCCGGGCCGACCACTGGCGGGGAAAGCGCTACCGGGTGCCGGCCGGACCCTGGCCGTGGGCGGAGCTGGGTCTGGCCGCCTACACCCTGGCCGCCTCGGCCTACGCCGCCGCCCACGGACACTATCTGGCCGTCCCCTTCCTCTTGCTTTACGTTGTGGGGGCCGGTTACCTGGGAGGGCTCTCCCTCTCCCACGCCCTGGGCAGCAGGGCCTCGTCCCGGACCGTCCCCGCCTCCGGCCTGGCCGGGGCGGCGGCCGGGGATTGACCGCGGCCCCCGGGAGGGGCGCCGCAGGAGGACGCCGTTGGACGGACAGCAGATTCATCTGATCGTGAACCACGTGCCGGTGATCGGGGCGCTGTGGGTCCTGTTGCTGGCCCTGGTCGCCTACGTCGGGGAGCGCCCGGCGGTGATCCGGACCGCCCTGTGGTTCACGGTGCTCCTGGGGATCTCGGTGCTCCCCGCCTTCCTGAGCGGCGAGCCGGCCGAGGAGACCATCTCCCGGCTTCCCGGGGTCTCGGAGCCGGCCATCGGCCGGCACGAGGAGATGGCGGAGAAGGCCCTCTGGATCACCCTGGCCACCGGGGTGGTGGCCCTGGCCACCCTCATCCTCCGGGCCCGGCGCGGCGGAACCGAGCCGCTCCGCCGGAAGACGCTCCTTCCCACCCTGGTGGCGCTGTTCATCGCCGCCGGGGCGCTGGGGTGGACCGGCCACCTGGGCGGTATGATCCACCGGCCCGAGCTGCGCGGCGACGCCGGCACGCCTCCCCGGCCCGCGGCCGCGGAGCCGGACCACGAGGGCGGGGAGCACTAGCCGGCCATGGAAACCCCCGCCCGCCCCGTGGTCGTCTTCCACGGCCGGAACGAGTTCGAGGCCCAGATGGCCCGCGACGTGCTCACCGGGTCCATGATCCCGGTGCTCCACCTCCCCAGCCTCTCCACCGGACTCTTCGGCGTGCCCCAGACCACCCGCGTGGCGGTCCCCCCCGACTTCGTGGAGGCGGCCATGGAGGCGCTCACCGAGGCCGGGTTCGAGCCCCGGTTGGAGGAAACGCCGCACGGCGTGGCCGCCTTCCAGGACACGGTGCACGAGGGCTTCCCCGTCGGGCGGCACCGCTCCTCCCCGGTCCGGGAGGACAGCGTGCTGCGGCGGGTCCTGATCGGCCTGGCCGTGGTCATCCTCTCCCTGGCCGTCTACGCCGCCCTGCGGCACCGGTGACCGCCCCCCGAGGCCCCCTCGATTCGTGGTTGCCTTCTGATCTACAGGTGTAGTAGATTCATCCCAGGCCGGGTCGCCGGCCGCCCCTCCCCTCGTCCATGACGGCCCTGCCCCCGCAGGAGGACTTCATGCGACCCACACGTATGCTCGCCATTCTCGCCCTGGCCCTGCTCCTGGCCGGATTCTCCGGCGCCTCCGTCACCCAAGCGCCGGCCTTCCAGCCCCGCGCCGCCTGGGCCGGGCCCGCCACCGACGCCGCCTGGCTGGGGGTCACGCTCCAGGAGCTGACCCCGGCCCTGCGCGAGGGTGTGGGCGTCGACCGCCGCGTGCGCGGCGTCCTCATCTCCCGGGTGATCCCCGACAGCCCCGCCGACCGGGCCGGGCTGCGGTCCGGGGACGTGCTCACCGAGGTCGGCGGCCACCGGGTGGGCACGGTGAAGGAGGCGGTGGAGACGGTCCGGGGGCTGGATCCCGGAACCCCGGCGCTGGTGGTGGTGAACCGGGACGGCTCCAGCCGCGGCATCACCGTGGTTCCCGGCGACCGGGACGGCGAAGCGCCGAGCGGGGGCGGCTCGGAAGCGGCGACCGCGAGGTCCGCCGGTACTTCCTGGAGGGGAAGAAGGACCGGGACCGGCGGAAGGAGCGGGTCTACTCCTGGAAGGACCGCGACCGGGACGACGACGACGAGGACGGCGACGTGCACGTCTTCCGCTGGAAGAGCGACGACGAGGACGACGCCGAGGCTCCGGACGTGCGGGTGCTCCGGGACGAGGACGGGAAGAAGCGCTACCGGGTGGAGATCCACGGCGACGGCGAGGGGGAGGGGGACCGGCGGGTCATCATCCTCGACGACGACGACGACGACCGGGACGGCCGCGCCCCCCGGGTCCGGTTCTTCGGGGACCACGACCGGCCTACACCGCCGGCTCCTCCGGCTCCTCCCCATGCCCCCCGTCCGCCCCACCTGCGGTGGCACACCGATTCCGGGCGGGGCTACCTGGGGGTGAGGACCATGGAGCTCAACGACCAGCTCGCCGGGTACTTCCAGGTGCCCGACGGCGAGGGGGCGCTGGTGACCTGGGTGGAGGAGGACAGCCCCGCCGACCGGGCCGGGCTCCGGGCCGGGGACGTGATCCTGGCCGTGGACGACGAGGAGATCTCCGATCCGGGGGACCTGCGCGAGGCGGTGCGCGACCACGATCCCGAGGATGAGGTCACCCTCACCGTCCACCGGGAAGGGAAGCGGACCACCCTCCGGGCCACCCTGGGCCAGACCCGGGACCTGGGAGCGCTCTTCGGCCCCGGGGGACAGGACATGCGGGTGCACGTCCCCCCCATCCGCCTGGAGGGGCTCCAGGGGCTGAAGGGATTGGAAGGACTCAAGGGACTCGAGGGGCTCGAAGGCCTGGAGACCCCGGAGATCGATCTGCAGCTGGAGGGTCTGGATCCCGAGGCCCTGCGGGAGCTGGGCGAGCAGCTCCGGGAACAGCTCGGCCCCCTGCGCGAACAGCTCCGGGACATGAAGTTCCAGCTCGACGACGAGCAGCGGGACCGGATCCGGTCCCTGCATCGCGAGGCGCGCCGGATGCGGGAGAGCGCCCACTCCGAGGCCCTCCGGAGCCGGGACGAGGCCCGGCGCGCCCGGGGCGAGGCGGCCCGGATCCGGGACGAGGCGCGGCGGGCGGCGCGCGAGGCGGCCCGGGCCGCCACCGGACGGGGAACGATCTAGCCGGCCGCCGGGGAGGCCCGGCCGCCGGAGGTCAAACGCGAATCGGCGGGCCCCAAGGGGCCCGCCGATCGTCGCTCATGCCGCTGCCGGGGGGGGGCCGGAACGCGGCCCGGTACCCCTCTACTCGTAGTGGGACTTCAGGAGCCCCCAGGTGCTGGTCTCGACCGGGGTGTTGCAGCCGGGAGTGGCGGTGCTGACCCGGTTGCCCGTGATCTCGATCCTCGCGCAGATGGGATCGGTGCTGAAGCAATCGCCGCTGAAGGTCGTGTTGTACAGGGTCACCGAGTTGATGTTTCCGTCCCCGACGGTGCCGGTCACCTCGAAGCTCACGCTGGCGGTGCAGCCGGGGGTGATCTCGTAGGAGCCGTTGCACACGTAGTGGTAGGAGTTCGCGTTCACCTCCGCGGTGGGGCAGGTCAGCGTGTAGTCCCCTTCCGGGTTCGGGGAGATGTCGGTGTTCACGCAGACGGTGTCGGTATACTGGGTGGTGAAGAAGATCGCGCCCGTGTCGCAGTCCTTCTGCACGATGGTGTAGTCCCAGATCCCGGTATAGGTGTTGGGGAGATCCGCGACCGAGTTCACCGTCCGCACGAGATCCCGCACGGAAATGCCGGGAACGGGGTCGGCGGCCCGGGCCGGGGCGGTGAGCAGCGCGGCCCCAAGGAGGAGCATGGCAAGACCACTCAGAACGGGGATTCGCAAGATTCGCATCGTCGACCTCCAGGCCGCGAACGTAAGCCCGTCGAACACTAGGGTGCTTTCGGGCAACAAGATAGCGTGTGGAGGAACGGGAGCCCGCGGCCCAATCGAAGTGGATGCCCCCGCCCCGGTATGCAAACCAATAATGTATCACATGAGTCAAGGCGGGCACCGTGGGGGCGGCGGTCCGGTCAGCGGGGACCGGGATCCGCACCGGTCCCGGCGGTGTCCGCTCCCGCCGGCCCGCCGGCGCCGGCCGAGTCCGCCTCGGCGGGTCCCGCCCCTCCCGCGGCCCGGGAGCGGCGGGTTTCCAGGAACGCCAGCAGATCGCTCATCTCGGTCCGGCTGAGGATGCCCGCGAAGGCGGGCATGTTGTAGCCGCCGTTGGCGATCCGGATCTTCATCTCCTGCACCGTCCGCCGGTCCGCGACCGTGGTCAGGTCCGGGCCGCGCTTGCCGCCGTGGCCCGCAACCTGGTGGCAGTAGATGCACGCCTTCTCCTGGAACAGCTTCCCCCCCTCGGCCACCGGACCCGAGGAGGCGCCGATCACCGATTCGGGGAGCGGCCCGGCGTCGAACCTCGGCGACCAGTTCTCGTGCCGGCCGGCGATCCACAGGGTCCCGATCATGGTCACGGTCATGAGCACCACCCCCATGGCCCAGGGGCGCCGGAGCGGAGCCCGCTCCCCCTTGTTGAACAGGAGGGGAAGGAGCAGCAGCACCGCTCCCACCGCCAGCGGCCCCAGGATCATCACGTAGTCCTCGGAGCCGTGGGGGAGGAGGGCCAGCACCGCGAAGTACCAGAGGAGATACCAGTCGGGATGGGGATGGGCGTGCACGTTGGCCGGGTTGGGCGGATTGTCGAGCTTGGGGGGGCCGAAGATGTAGGCCAGGACCACGATGCCCACCACCACCAGGGTCCCGAAGAGGATGTCCCGCCAGGCCGCGTTGGGCCAGAAGGGGACCCCTTCCCGCTTGAGGAGCTTCTCGTACCACTGGCGGTAGGTCCGGGGATCCACCGGCCGGCCCGCCTTGGGCGGCTCGGAGATCCCGTTGCGGAGAACCAGGTACAGGTGGAGCCCGAGAGTGGCGAAGATCATGGCCGGGACCAGGAACACGTGGAGGGCGAAGAACCGGCTCAGGGTCTGCCCCCCCACCGTGCCTCCCCCGATCAGGAAACGGGCCAGGAAGTCCCCCAGGTAGGGCATGCGCCCGGCCTGCTCCGCGCCCACCACCACCGACCAGATCGCGTTCTGGTCCCAGCGCAGGAGCTGGCCGGTGAACCCCATGAGCAGGGTGAAGGCCAGGAGCCCGACCCCGGTGATCCAGCTCATCTCCCGGGGGAACTTGTAGGCCCCGGTGAGGAACACCCGGATCATGTGGATGCCGACGAACAGCACCATGGCCGAGGCGCCCCAGTAGTGGATGGCCCGGAGCCACCGCCCCATGGTCGCCTCCTGGGTGATGTACTGGAGGCTCTGGTAGGCGTGCCCGGCCGAGGGAACGTACATCGACGAGAGCGCGATCCCGGTGGCGATCTGGGTGAGGAACGCGATGAGGGTGGCGGTGCCGAAGACGTACCACCAGGTGGCCCCGCGGGGGACGAGATGGTTGAACAGCGGCCCCATCAAGCCGGAGGTTCCGGTGCGGTCGTCGAACCAACGCCAGAGCTTCTTGAGCTGGGTCATGCCGGGGACTCCCTTCGAGGGACTGCGGGCCGGAGTGCGGTCAGGTGATGGGGATGGGGCGGGTCTCGATCTCGACCTTTCCCTCCCGGACCCGGACCGGGTACTGGACCAGCGGTCTCGGCGGCGGCCCCGCCGCCACCCGGCCGTCCGGGTAGTACACCCCCCCGTGGCAGGGGCACATGAACAGCTCCGCCTTGTCCACCCAGCGCACCGGGCACCCCAGGTGGGTGCAGTTGATGGAGAAGGCGATGAACCGGTCCTTGCCCTCCCGGCGGAGCCAGGCCCCGGTGTCGGAGGTCAGCCCCGACCAGGCCAGGGACGAGGCGTCCTTGAAGGTGACCTCCACCGTCCGGCCGACCGGGAAGGAGTCGGCGGATCCCACGGGGCGCCAGCGCTCGGGCGTCTTCTTGAACAGCGGGCCGAGCACGAAGCTTACGATGGGCACGCCGAGAAGGGCGGCGGTGAACGCGCCGAGGGCCAGGCTCAGCTTGCCCAGGAATCCCCGCCGGTCCATCCCCCCCTCGGCCGCGGCGCCTTCCGGTCCTTCACGATCGATGCTCATGCCTGAGTTCTCCAATCCAGCCGGCGGTCGCGGTCACGAACAGCGCGGCGCCGATCCAGGTGATGATCAGGGTGGTCACGAAGCCCCACAGGATGAAGATGGCGGCCAGGGCGAAGACCGCCGGCCACCAGGTGGGCCGGGGAAGCTCCTCCGGCTGCGGCACCGTCCATCCCTGCTCCCTGCGACGCCGGCGCTCCTCATCGTCCGGCCTCCCGGCCGCCGGGTCGGTGTCCTTCGGCCTCGACTGCTCGTTCACGGTCGTTCCTCCCCGGGATGCAGGACGGGCAGGGGGGCCTCGGGCGGGTCCGGCTCGCGATACCAGCGGGCGAGGGCGGCCACGATCTCCCCCAGGAACACGAATCCCCCCAGCATCCACATGAAGAGACCACCCAGCTGGAGATCCGACTTGGGATCGATCCCCCATCCCTCCCGGATGAGCTCGAGAACCCCCAGCTCGTCCTCGGGATGCTGGTAGGCCGGATAGTAGCCGAGGGGGGCGAAGGTCAGGAGCACCCCGAGCACGGTGTTGGCCACCGCCCCCGCGAAGAGGTAGAACACCGCCGCCGGCGCGGACAGGCGGCATTCCGGGACCGGAGCCAGGACCGGCCACCAGAACACGGTCCCGGTGACCAGGAAGCTCAGGTGCTCGAAGATGTGGACCGGCTCGCTGGCCAGGGTCAGGTTGTAGAAGTAGGGCACATGCCAGAGCCACAGGGTGCCGATGCCCAGGAACCAGGCCACCACCGGCCGCCCCAGGATCCGCTCCGTCCGCCGGACCCAGTTCCGGCCGAGCCAGCGGCGGGCCAGGGCGGGATCGAAGCCGGCCAGGAGGAGCGGGGGGACGGCCAGCATCAAGAGCAGGTGCTGGAGCATGTGGGCGCTGAAGAGATAGTCGTCCCCCAGGGGATCCAGGGGGGAGGTGAGGGCGACGAACATCACCGCGATCCCCGCCGCCAGCCAAGCCGTGCGGGGGCGCCAGCGGAACCGCTCGGCGGCCAGGTAGCCGGCCAGGAGCAGGAGGCTCCCCGCCACCACCGAGGGATGCAGCTCCCAGCCGTGAACCAGGAGGCCCCAGGTCGTCGCCGGCCCGCCCGAGCCCAGGTCGAGGCCGCCGCCGTGCAGGAGGAGCGCGGGCGGCGTCACAGGGCCCCCCACAGGTAGACCACGGTGAAGATGACCACCCACACCGCGTCCACGAAGTGCCAGTAGACCCCGATGGCGCCCAGACCCCCGGACCAGGACCGGTCCCGGTTCCCGGTCGCGGTGAGCAGGGTCACGATGGTGATGAGCAGGAGTCCGACCAGGACGTGGATCCCGTGGAACCCGGTGAGGGTGAAGAAGGTGGTCCCGAAGAGGTCCCGGCTGATGGTCACCTTCTCGTGGACCAGGTGCAGGTACTCGCTCCCCTGGCCGAACAGGAATACCGCCCCGAAGAGGACGGTGGTGGCCAGCCAGGCCAGGCCGCGCCCGCGCCGGTTCCGCTCCAGGTTCCGTTCCGCCCGCCACATGGTGCCGCTGGAGGAGAACAGGAAGAGGGAGAAGATCCCGGTCTTGACCGGGTCCAGGGTGTTGGCGGCGGTGGGGCCGTTCCCGTGGTTGGAGTGGTAGGCCACGTAGGCGATGAGGAGGAGGAGGAAGAACACCGCCTCCGAGGCGACGAACAGGAATATCCCCAGCTTGTTCTTCTCGGTCACCGGGTCATTCCTCCTTCCCCTGGGCCTCCGGGTGGGCCAGGTCCCACAGCGGGCGCCGGCCCCGCACCGGAGGCACCAGGTCGAAGTTCTCC
The DNA here is from genome assembly GCA_963768615.1 of Candidatus Eiseniibacteriota bacterium. Classification (GTDB taxonomy): domain Bacteria; phylum Eisenbacteria; class RBG-16-71-46; order JABDJR01; family JABDJR01; genus CAVSKL01. The sequence continues at coordinate 545,735 of CAVYIE010000002.1, forward strand.
TCCAGCGGGGGCGAGGTGGTGGCCCACTCCAGGCTCCACCCTTCCCAGGGGTTGTCCCCCGCCGGCTCCCCGCGCTTCACGCTCCAGATCATGTTGGCGACCAGGATGAGCATGGAGAACCCGAGGACGAAGGCCCCCACGGTGGAGATGAGGTTCAGGGTAGCCAGGTGGGGGAGATCGGGATAGGTGAACACCCGCCGCGGCATACCCAGCAATCCGGCGAAGTGCTGGACGAAGAAGGTGACGTTGAAGCCGATCACGGTAAGCCAGAAATGGACCTTGCCCCAGGTCTCGTTCAGCATCTTCCCCGACATCTTGGGAAACCAGTAGTAGGTCCCGGCGAAGAGGGCGAAGGCGGTGCCGCCGAAGAGCACGTAGTGGAAGTGGGCGACCACGAAGTAGGTGTCGGTGAGCTGCCAGTCGATGGGGATGGTGGCGAACATCACCCCGCTGATCCCCCCCACGGTGAACTCGATGATGAAGGCCACCGCGAACAGCATGGCGGTGCTGAACCGGATGGCTCCGCCCCACATGGTGGCGATCCAGTTGAAGATCTTCACCCCGGTGGGGATGGCGATGAGCATGCTGCCGATGGCGAACACGTAGTAGACCGGGAACCCCAGCCCCACCGCGAACATGTGGTGCACCCACACCCCGAAGCTCAGGAAGCCGATGGCCACGGTGGAGATGGCCAGAAACTCGTAGCCGAAGATCGGCTTCCGGGAGAAGACCGGGATCACCTCGGAGATGATCCCGAAGGCGGGCAGGACCATGATGTACACCTCGGGGTGCCCGAACACCCAGAAGTAGTGCTGCCAGATCAGGGCCGAGCCCCCCGCGGCCACGTCGAAGAACCGGGCGTTCAGGAGGCGGTCGGCGAGCAGCATGACCAGGGCGGCGTTGAGGGCGGGCAGGGCGAGGATGATCAGGAACGAGTTGACCAGCACCATCCATACGAAGAGGGGCAGCCGCTTCACCGTCATCCCCGGCGCGCGCAGGTTGAGGATGGTCACGATGAGGTTGATCCCCGAGGCCACCGTCCCCACCCCGATGCCCAGCAGGCCCAGGGCCCAGTAATCCAACCCGGGGCCGAAGGAATAGGAGCTGGTGCTGAGCGGGGTGTAGCTGAACCAGCCCGCGTTGGGGGCGCCCCCGGCCATGAAGCTGAAGTACAGGAACACCCCCCCGAAGATGAACAGCCAGTAGCTGAGCGCGTTCATGCGGGGGAAGGCCATGTCCCGGGCCCCGATCATGAGGGGGGCGAAGTAGGTCGAGAACCCGAGCAGGGCGGGAACCACGACCAGGAAGATCATGGTGGTCCCGTGCATGGTGAAGACCTGGTTGTAGTGGTCCGGGGAGAGCAGGTGCTCCCCGGGCTGGGCCAGCTGGGCCCGGATGAGAAGGGCCTCGAAACCGCCCACGAAGAAGAAGAACAGCGCCGTGCCCAGGTAGAGGATCCCGATCTGCTTGTGGTCGATGGAGGCGAACCAGCTCAGGAGCCCCCGGACCTTCCCGGTCTCCACCGGATCGGTGGCCGACGTGGTGAAGGCGTCGTTCATCGGAGTTCCTCCAGGTACGCGACGAGGGCCTGCACGTCGCCGGGAGCGAGTTGCAGGTTGGGCATGTTGCTCCCGGGCTTGATCGAGTCCGGATCCCCCAGCCACCGGGCGAGGTCGGCCGGGGTGTTGGCCCCCGCCCCCGCGGCCAGGGTCCGGCGGGAGCCGAAGTGGGTGAGATCCGGGCCCACGTCGCCGTCGGCGGAGGTGCCGCGCACGGCGTGGCAGCTGGCGCAGGTCTTCTCCTGGAAGAGCTTGGCCCCCCGGACGGCGGCGCCGGAGTCGGGAGCGGCGGCGTTTTGCGCCTCGTGCTGCAGCCACCGCCCGTAATCCGGGGGGGACTGGGCCACCACCCGGAGCAGCATCCAGGCGTGGCCGGCCCCGCAGAACTCGTTGCAGCTGCCGTGGTAGACCCCCGGCTTGTCCACCTGCAGCCACAGCCGGTTGGGATGCCCGGGAATGGCGTCCACCTTACGGGCCAGGCGGGGCACCCAGAAGTCGTGGATGACGTCCGCGGATTCGATCTTGAGGAGCAGTTGCCGCCCGGTGGGAATGTGGATCTCGTTCGCGGTCACGGCGCCGGTGCCGGGGTACCGCACCTCCCACCACCATTGGTGGGCGATTACCACCAGGTCCGGTTGGCGGTCCCCCGCCGGCGGATAGACCGAGTGCATGGTCCGGATGGTGAAGACCAGGACCACGGCGAGGATGCCGAAGGGGACCGCGGTCCAGAGGATTTCCAGCTTGAGGTTCCCGTGGATCTGGGAACCTTCCTCCCGGCCGGGGCGCCGGCGATGGCGGATGAGGATATAGGTGATGAACCCGATCACCAGGGCCAGGATCACCAGGGCGATGATCAGGACCAGCATGAACAGGTTCGAGATCGACTGCGCCTGGGGCGTAGCCGGATTGAGCGGCGATTCCAACGGCAACGAATTTCCTCCGCCCGACGATTGTCCGAACGAATCGCGGAGTGCGGAGCCGGGAGCAGGCCGACGACGATTGAAGAACAAGGAAAAGGGAGGCGGTCCGACGGCCCCGGACACCCCTTTCATGCTACCGCCGGGGGGTGGGCGGAAATTCCGGACCGGACCGGACCGGTCGCAAGCTCATCGGCCCCGACGCCCCGGATGCGGGTCCGGTCCCGCTCCGGCCGCGCTCAGCGGGGCGCGGGGGCCTCGGGGGAGCGGCCGGGGGCGCCGGGGGCCGCGCCGCCGGACGTCTCGTCCGACTCGGCTCGATCGGCCACCGTCTCCCAGAACTTAACGCTTTCCTGGAGAAAGCGCACCCCGGCGGTGGTCGAGTCCACCGCGGCGGTGCCCGCCCTGCCGGCGAGCCCGAAGATCTTGCCGAAGAGATCGGCGCCCATCCCGGCCACGCCCTTGACCGCGCGGGTGGCGCCGCGGGCGGTGCCGCCCACCACCAGCTTCCGGGTCAGGGTGGCCACCCGGGTCGCCCCCTGCCCCACCACCGCGCCCAGGAGCCCCGCCGCCTCCAGGGACGCGCTCCGGGCCACCAGGCGCCGGTCCTCGGCCACCCGGATCCCGCAGTAGCGGCGGGCCAGGGTGCCGATGCGAAGGGTGAGGAAGGCGTTGGCGGACCCGTCGAGGAGGCTGGTCACGAGCAGGTTCACCAGCGGGTCGGCGCCGGCCACGGGGATGAACCCGGTGATGCCGGCGGTGACCGGCGCCCCCAGCACGGCCAGGACCTCGCTGTCCTGGATTTCCCCGGCCAGGAAGGCCGAGGCCCCCACGTTGGCGTAGAGCCCCCACAGCTCCCGCGGGCGCGGACGCTGGTAGTAGATGGTGGCCACCTCCTTGACCATCCGGATCTGGGCCGAGATCACGATGGCCGAGTCCAGCCTTCCGCTCTGGCTCACCGCGGTGGCGGTGAAGACGGCGGCGGCGTGGCGGGCCACCACCTCCTTGGCCCGCTCGTCCAGCCAGGCCAGGGCCCGGACGACCTCGGCCTCCAGCGGGCCGGGAACGCGGGGGCGGTCACCGGACTGGGCGGGCGCGGCCGCCGAGGCCTTGTCGGCCAGCGCCGACTCCAGCTCCGCGTAGCCGGGGTAGCCGCCCCGGACCAGGTTGTTCCCGGCCAGGCGCCGGGCGTAGCGGCGGAGGAAGCGCTCCCAGTCCGGCCCGGCCGCGGTATGGGGACGGACCAGCGCGCCGGGAAGCCGGGCGATCTGCACCAGCGGGATCACCACCAGGAGCCCGATCCCGGCGGCCAGCAGCACCAGCACCGCCGCGCCCAGGAGGGGGTGCACGCCGGCCGCCTCGCGGTAGACGATGAGCGCCGAGCCCGCGAGCCCGATCAGGGCGAGGATGGCCAGGCCGGCGAGGACCGGGAGCACCACCGTCCGGAGGGTCTTGGTCATGGGAGGATTCTAGCAGGGCGCCGGCGGCCCGGAGCGGGCGGCCGGGCCCGGGATCCGGTCACGCCGGGCCGGACCGCAGCCGCCGGGCGGTGCGGGCCCGCCGCACCTCGATCCAGACCTGGAGCGGGATCAGGCCCAGCACCGGCAGGTACTCCAGGAGCTTCAGGCCGTGCGACTCGCTCCACACCCCGGTGGCGCGGAAGAGGGGAAGGGGCGCATAGGCCAGGAACACGGTGAGGGTCCAGGTCCACCACGCGGGCTGGGCCAGGAGCACGGCGGGGATGAGGAGCCAGAGCACGTACCAGGGGTGGACCACCGGGGAGACGAGAAGGACCGCCCCCGCCGTCCAGGAGAACACCGAGGCCGGCGGCCGCCGGAAGACCAGGGTGAGGATCCACACCGCGGCCGGGACCGCCGCGGCCAGGAGCTTGGCCTGCTTCAGCGCGGCCGCGGTGGCCGGCCCGCCGCCGCCGGGAAGGAACTCCGCGAAGAGGAAATCGTTGGCCCGCCACTTGGCCGCGAACACGCCCAGGCTGCCCAGGGCGTTCACCCCGTGGAGATGGAAGGGCAGATAGGCCAGCGCGGCCAGGACGGGAAAGGCCAGCCACCCCCAGCGGAGCCGCCGGAGGAGGGCGGGGAGCGCCACCCAGGGCAGGAACTTGACCAGCCCGGCCAGGGTGAGGGCCAGACCGCTCCCCCACCGCCGGCCCCCGGCGGCGAGCCAGAAGGCCAGGGCGAGGAAGAAGAACCCCACCGCGTCCGAGTGACCGCTCCCGGCGAACTCGACCACGGTCAACGGATGCCAGAGGTAGAGGAGGACCCAGGTCCGCGGCCGGCCCCGCCGGGCCAGGGCGGCCATGAGGAAGAACCCCGCGGCGAGGTCGAAGAGCACCGCCGCCGCCTTCCAGGCCAGCACGGTCGGGGAGACCGCGGCCACGGCCGCGAACACGAGCTGCAGAAGCGGCGGGTAGATGGTGGGCAGGCCGGGATTGTTGATCAGCGGCCAGAGGGCGTCGCGGAGCCCGGCCAGCTCCGGGGCCGCGGGCGGGTACCGGTAGGGGTTGATCCCGTGCAGCAGCACCCGCCCGTCCCAGAGGTAGCGGTAGAGGTCGTCGGAGAGGGTGGGCGGGGCGGCCAGGACCACGAGCCGGAACAGCACCGCTCCGGCCCAGATCACCGCCAGCGCCCGCCCCCCCGAGGCCCCGAGGATCACCTTCGCCGAGGCGCCCGGCGCGGGGGCCTCGGTCCGGACCACTCCCCAGACCGCGCCCAGGTAGGCGACAATGAGCAGGCCGTACACGGTGGCGAACCGCGTGAACTCCCGCCCCCAGTCGGGTATGGTCAGGGCCGCCAGGTAGAGGCCCCCCGACGCCAGCCCCAGGACCAGAAGCCACCACATCGGGAGAACGATGCCAGAAACCGCCCGCCGGGCCAAGATCGTCTGCACCCTGGGACCCGCCTCGCGCTCCCGCTCCGTCCTGCGCGCCCTGGTGCGGGCGGGGATGGACGTGGCCCGGCTGAACTTCTCCCACGGGGAGCCGGAGGAGCACGAGGAGACCCTGGACCGGTTGCGGGCGGCGGCCCGCGAGGAGGGCCGGACGGTGGCCGTTCTCCAGGACCTCCAGGGCCCCAAGATCCGGATCGGCCGGGTGGACCCGTCGCCGTTGCGGCTGAAGCGGGGAGACCGCCTGGCCCTGACCGTGAGGGGCCGCCCCACCGGGCCGGAGGCGGTCACCGTCTCCTACCGGAAGCTCCCCGCCGACCTGCGCCGCGGGGACCGGGTGCTCATCGACGATGGGCTGATCCAGCTCGAGGTGGAACGCACCACCGCCGACACCGTGCACTGCCGGGTGGTGGAGGGGGGGGACCTGACCTCCCGGAAGGGGGTGAACCTCCCCGGGCGGAAGCTCAGCCTCCCCTCCCTCACCGCCAAGGACCGCCGCGACCTGGACTACGGGATCGCCTGGGGGGTGGACTACATCGCCCTCAGCTTCGTGCGCGAGGCCCGGGACGTGGAAGCGGTGAAGCGGGTGCTCCGGGCCCGGGACGCCGACATCCCGGTCATCGCCAAGCTGGAGAAGCCCCAGGCGGTGGAGAACCTGGCCGGCATCCTGGACCACGCGGAGGGGATCATGGTCGCCCGCGGGGACCTGGGGGTGGAGCTGCCCCCGGAGCGGGTGCCCGTGCTGCAGAAGCGGATGATCCGCATGGCCCGCCTGGCCGGGAAGCCGGTCATCACCGCCACCCAGATGCTGGAGTCCATGGTCGAGCACCGCCGCCCCACCCGGGCCGAGGCTTCGGACGTGGCCAACGCCATCTTCGACGGGACCGACGCGGTGATGCTCTCGGCCGAGACCGCCACCGGCCGCTACCCGGTGGAGACGGTGAAGATGATGGCCCGGATCATCCGGGCCGCGGAGGGGAGCCGCTCCTTCCGCCCGGGGCCGGTGGCCGTCGACCCCGGCCCGGGTGCGAGCCCGGGGGCGGGCGGGGAGGCGGGAGCGCCGGAGCCCCCCCACGTCATCGCGGACGGGATCGCCGAGGCCGCCGCCCGGGCCGCCCGGGACCTGGACGCCCGGGTGATCGCGGTCTTCACCCAGAGCGGAGGCACCGCCCGAGTGGTCTCCAAGCACCGCCCGCTGACCCCGATCTACGCCTTCACCCCGGTGGAGCGGGTGGAGCGGCGGCTGGCCCTGCTGTGGGGGGTGGAGCCGCGCCCGGTGGACGCGCTTCCCACCACCGACGAGATGGTGGACACGGTGGTGGCCGAGCTCCGCCGGAAGCGGGTGGTGAAGACCGGAGACCTGATCGTGGTCACCGCGGGGAGCCCGGTGAACACCCCCGGCACCACCAACTTCATGAAGATCCACCGGGTGGAACGGGGCTCGTGATCGACGCCGTCTTCGGCCTCTTCGCCAAGCCGCCGGTGGCGGGCGCGGTCAAGACCCGGCTGGTGCCTCCGCTGACCCCGGACCAGGCCGCCGCCCTCTACGGGGCCTTCCTGGCCGACACCGCCGGGGTGCTGGCCGCGACCGGGTTTCCCTGGGGCGTGTTCTCCACCGATCCCGAAGCCCAGCGCGCGCGGTGGCCCGCCGGGGCGGCCGAGCCGGGTTTCTGGCGGCCCCAGGAGGGGGACGGCCTGGGGCCGCGGATGCGCGCCGCCCTCCGCACGCTCCTGGCCGGGGGCCACGAGGCCGCGCTGCTGGTGGGGAGCGACCATCCCACGCTGGAGCCGGGCATCCTGGCCCGCGCCGCCGAGGGTCTGGCCGCGGCCGACCTGGTCCTCGGCCCCACCGACGACGGCGGGTACTACCTGATCGGGGTCCGCGCCGACCACCCCGGGCTCTTCAAGGACATGACCTGGAGCCATCCCCGGGTGTTCGAGGAGACGGTGGCCCGGGCCCGGGTGGACGGGCTGCGCCTTCGCCTGGCCCAGCCCTGGTACGACGTGGACGACCCCGCCGATCTGCGCCACCTCCGCGAGGAGCTCCGGGCGGTGGCCCGCGACCTCGGCGAGGACCGCGCCCCCTGCCCCTTCACCCGGGCCGCCCTGGCCGCGCTTCCGGGGCTCTGACCCCCCGGACTCCTCCGCCTCAGCCCCCCTCGGCCGCCCGCTCCAGGGCGGCGATGTCGATCTTCACCATGGGCATCATGGCCTCCATGACCCGGCCGGCGCGATCCGGATCGGAGTCGGCCAGGAGCTCGGTAAGGCGTACCGGCGTCACCTGCCAGCAAAGGCCCCAGCGGTCCTTGAGCCAGCCGCACTGGATCTCCGCGCCGCCGGAGGAGAGCGCCTCCCAGAGCCGGTCGGTCTCGGCCTGGTCCGCGGTGGCGACCTGGAGCGAGATGGCCTCGGTGAACGGGAACCCCGGGCCGCCGTTCATGGCCACGTAGCGGGTGCCGGCCAGGGTGAACTCCACCGTGAGCACACTCCCGGACTTGGCTCCGGGGGTATCGACCGAGGTCCGGGTGATCCTGTCGATGCGGGAGTCCGGGAACAGGGACACGTAGTACCGGGCCGCCTCTTCGGCCTGCCCGTCGAACCAGAGGAAGGGGACGATCTTCTGCATGGGGGTCTCTCCTTTCGCCGCGGCGCGCTTCCGGCGGCCGGTCCACCGAGGATACCGGCTCCGGCGGGCGGAGTCGCCCTCAGGGCCGCTCCGGCGGATCAGCGGATGATCGCGGCCGCGGGCGAAGGAGGGGTACCCGGGTGCCCGTCCCGGAACATCCGCGCCAGCAGCAGGGCCGCCACCGGCAGCACCACCGCGTAGCCGAACACCCCCACCAGCTGCAGGCGCATGTTGCCCACCGCCGGCCCCACCGTGCCGGCCAGGCAGAGGATCCCGCAGGCCAGGAGGGCCCGGCGGGCCGGCCGCTCCCGGCCCACGCCCGGCAACGCCGCCGCCGCGAAGGCCAGGGCCAGGCCCAGGAACACGTCCCAGGCCAGGAGCTCGGCCGCGTACCCGGCCGACGGCCAGACGATCCCGGCCGCGTCCAGCTGGCGGCCCGCGGTCAGCCCCACGAAGTGGACCACGCCGGTGGTCCCCGCGCAGAGGGCGCCGAAGGCCAGGGCGGTGAGCCCCAGCGCCTTCCGCGCGAAGGGGGCACGGTCGTGAACCGCGGCCATGAGGGTCACGATGGGGACCGCGGCCAGGAGCGTCAGCACCTCCATCACCGCCAGCACGGGGTCGCCGATGGGTTCCCGGAACCCGTGGCGGGCGAAGCCGGCGGCCAGGGCGACGATGTATCCGGCGCCGATGGCGACCAGCGCGACGGAAGACCAGAATCCCAGACGTCGCGCGGTCATGCCCCCTCCGCCTGCCGCTCCCCCTCCCCCGGCCCGAAGAACTCCCGCAGGAAGGCCAGGGTCCGCCCCCAGGCCAGGTTCGCCGCCTGAAGGCGGTAGGCCGTGGGCCGGTCCGATTCGAAGAACCAGTGGCCGGTGTCCGGGTAATGATGGAAGGTGGCCGGGCGGCCGGCCCGCCTCAGCGCATCCTCCAGCTCCCGCACGTCCGACGCCGACTCGAACTCGTCGGTCTCCGCGAAGTGACCCAGGTACACGGCCTTCGACGAGCCGTACTCACCGGGCCGGGTGCCGTAGAACACGACCACGGCGCGGATCCGTTCGGGATCGGCCACCGAGGCGTCCAGGGCGAAGAAGGCGCCCAGGGAGAAGCCGATCACCGCCAGCCCCCGCTCGGGCGCCCCGGCGCGCCGGTGAAGAAAGGCGATCGCCTCGGCGACGTCGGCGCGGGGCCGCTCCAGGTCCTCGAAGAGCCCGCCGGCCAGGATCTCGGCCTCGGCCGCCGTGCCCGCCCGCCGGCCGTGGTAGAGGTCGGGAGCGAAGGCCAGGAACCCTTCCCCGGCCAGGCGGTCGCAGAACCCCTTCATGACCTCGTTGAGCCCCCACCAGGGGTGGAGAACCAGGATCGCGCGGCCGGTTCCGGCGTCGGGCACGGCCAGGTGGCCGGGGAGTGGAGTGGATGGCATGGTCTCTCCTGGGGCGCTCGCGGACCGTGGCCCACGAACCCGGTGAAAGTGGACGTGACCGTCGCCGGTCCCGCCCCCGAAGGTCCACGGGGCCCGGCACCGGCCGGTCGGGAAGAGGGTAGTGGACGGGCGCGCCGGCGTGAAGGCCAGGCCCCGGAAAGGGAGGGCGGGCGCCCCCCGGATTCCCGGGCGGCGGGGGGGGCGCCGTCCACCCCCCCGCCGGACCGCCCCTAATCCCCTGCCGGACAATGGAATCGGGCCCCGGACGGGCGGTTCGCGGTTGCCTTGAGGGGGGATCAACCTGTATGCTTTTTCGTCTGCTTGTCGGCCGGAACCCGGCCTCAAGAGCCACCTGGACATCATGCAACCCGTCATCATTCCACGCGCCGAACACACCATCTCCCGGAAGCTCATCGATCCCGATGCGCTGAAGACCATGTACCGGCTCCTGAACGCCGGCTACCGGGCCTATCTGGTCGGGGGCGGGGTGCGCGACCTGCTCCTGGGGCGCACCCCCAAGGACTTCGACGTGGGCACCGACGCCCACCCCCACCAGATCAAGAAGCTGTTCCGGAACTGCCGGCTGGTCGGGCGCCGCTTCCGGCTCGCCCACATCCACTTCGGCGACAAGATCATCGAGGTCTCCACCTTCCGCCGCCGGGCGGAGTTCGACGAGGCCGAGGACGCCGACCGGCTGATCCGCTCCGACAACACCTTCGGCACCCCGGAGGAGGACGCGGTCCGCCGCGACTTCACCATCAACGGCCTCTTCTACGACCTGGAAACCTACGCGGTGCTGGACTACGTGGGGGGGATCGAGGATCTGGAGAAGCGGCTCATCCGCTCCATCGGGGACTCCGATGAGCGCATCCCCGAGGACCCGGTGCGCATCCTCCGGGCGATCAAGTTCGCGGCCCGGCTGGGTTTCGAGATCGACACCGAGCTCTGGGACTCCATGGTCCACTTCGCCCCCGACATCCACAAGTGCGCCAAGGCGCGGGTGCTGGAGGAGATCTACCGCCTGCTGCGCGGGGGCTCGGCCGCCGCGTCCTTCCAGCTCATGCAGGAGTCCGGCCTCCTCGAGGAGCTTCTTCCCGAGGTGAGCGGCTGGCTGGAAGACGAGGACGACGGGCAGCGGGCCCGGAACCGGCTCTTCTGGCAGTACCTGAACGGGCTGGACGACCTGCGCCGGCAGGGCGCGGAGCTCTCCAACTCGCTGCTCCTGGGTGCGCTGGCCGCCCAGCTCACCGGGGTGGCGGTGAACCAGCAGGACGGCGAGGAGATCACCCCCGGGGCCCTGGCCAAGACGGTGGACAACCTGACCCGGGAGTGGGTTTCGCGGCTGGGGGTGGCCCGCCGGGACCGCGAGCGCCTGGCCCACATGCTCCGCTCCCAGCCCCGCTTCTCCCGCCCCCGCGGCCGCCGCTTCCGCCCCCGCAGCTTCGTGACCAAGCACTACTACCCCGACGCCGAAGCCCTGTTCGCGCTGGGCGTGCGGGCCACCGGACAGGAACTGGAGACCCTCCAGAAATGGCAGGAACTCCGGGAGCAGATCCGGGGGGACGAACCGGGAGGGGAGGCGGCCCCGGAGACCGGCCGCAGCGGGCGCCGCCGCCGGCACCGGAAGCCCAGGGCCGCCGCCGCCGAGGCCCCGGCCGAGGCGCCGGCCGAGGCGCCGGCCGCATCCGGGAACGGTGCCGAGTCCAAGTCGGCGGGCAATGCCAAGCGGCGCCGTCGCCGCCGCCGCCGCCGGAAGCACTAGCCGGCCGCCCCCGGTTCTGGCGCCGGGGGGTTAGCCGATCGAGGCCAGCACCTGGTCCACGAAGGCGGGGGTGAAGACGCCGCCCGCCTCCAGGACCGCGCGCCGCTCGGCCAGGGCCGCGGCCACCTGGGCGAAGGTACGGGGGATGGCGTAGGCCGACCCGGGTGCAGTCGCCACCCCGGCCCCGGCCGCCGCCTTGGCCCTTCCGGCCGGCTTCGGGGCCTCGGGGGACGCGCCGGGCGCGCCCGGATCCGCACCGCGGGACCGGGCCGACGCCGTCCGCCGGATCAACCCGTCCAGGTCCTCGGTCTCCCGGCCCAGCATCACCGCCTGGGCGATTCCGGCCAGGAGCAGGTGCGCGTGGGCGGAGCCGTCGGGGAGCCGGAACTCGATGGTCGGCGGCGTGGTCCGGTGGCCCCCCTCGCTCATGGCGGTGATGGGCAGCCGGATGAGGGCCTGGCGGTCGAACTGGCCCCACACCACCGAGTTGGGCGCCTCCTTCCCCTGCCGCAGCCGCAGCAGGGAGCCGGTGCCCCGGTTTCCGAAGGCCATGAGCGCGCCCCCCATCCGGGCCAGGCCGCCGATCAGCCACCGGGCCGGCTCGGAAAGGCTGCCGTCGGGGGCCACCCCGCCGGTGTGCTCCCCCTCCACCCGGGGGGAGAAGTGGAAGTGCATCCCGTTCCCCGGGTGTCCTTCGCGGACGATGGGCTCGAAGGAGCAGAGGAACCCGTGGCGTCCGGCCAGGTTCTGGAGCACCCAGCGGGTCAGCACCACCGCGTCCGCCGCCCGGGGCAGCGGCGCCAGGGAGAGCTCGATCTCGTGCTGCTCCCATACCCGCCCCTCGCGGTCCCGGGCGTCGATGACCCCCACCTCGCTGTGCCCGTACTTGACCGGGATCCCGATCTCGGCCAGGGCGACCAGGGCCTCGCGCCGCAGCGCCTCCCCGAACACCACCGGCGCCGCGGCGTGGTAGCCGCGGTCCTCGGCTCCGGCGGGGTCGTCGGGCGAGACCGGCCCCCCCAGGAAGTACTCGATCTCCCCCAGCGCCCAGAGGTCCACCCCCGCCTCGTCCCGCACCCGGGCGTGGGCCCGGCGGAGAATGGTGTCCGGGGACTCGGGAAGCGGCTGTCCGTCGCGCCCCAGGTGCCCGCAGAGGACGACCAGGGTGGGAAGGGGCGAAAACGGGTCCAGGAACGCGGTCTCGGGCCGGGGCCGGAGCATGATGTCCGAGGCCCCGCTCCGCAGCCCGGTGAACAGGCTCGAGCCGTCGGCGCGCTCCCCCACGGTGAGGATGTCGCGGAGGTGGGCCTCGTGGGCGGGCACGAAATCCAGGGTCTTCAGCGCCCCGTCGCCTCCCACGTGGGCCAGGCTCACCAGCCGGATCCCGTGGTCGCGGACCGCGGCCACCAGGTCCTCCACCGACCAGTCGGCGCGGGGACGGCCGAGCAGCCGTTCCAGGCGGTCGGCGGGAAGGGCGGAGACGGGGGAAAGCGCCCCGGCGGGGGCGGATGCGCGCTGGTCCACGGTGGGCATGACCGGCTCCTTCCGCGCGGGGAGGGCCGCGACCGCCGGGAAGGGCCGGCCGGTCCCCACGCAACCAGGCAACGACGCCGGAGCGGCCCGGGGCCCTCCGGCGCGGGAACGTGACGGGGCCCGGCACGCCCATCCCGGGTGCTTTCGTTCTCCCCCGGGCCGGGCCGCACAAGGCGCCAGCTTCGATTCTGGCAAGTCCGAAGCGACGGGGGGAATACACATTACCGAATGGCCATATCGGCGGGAAGCCCCGGACGGCGCCGTTTCGCGGGCTCTGCTACGATTCGAGGGATGCCCAAGACGCCCCGTCCGGTCACCCTGTCGGCCGGCCTCTTCCATACCCTCACCGGCCTCCTGGACCGCCGGGTGCCGGTGGTGGTGGTGACCGTGGTCGAAGCCCGGGGCAGCGCCCCCGGCAAGGCCGGGGCCAAGATGCTCGTCACCGCCGAGGCCACCGCGGGCACGGTGGGAGGCGGCCGGGTGGAGAACGCGGCCATCGGCCGGGCGCGGAAGATGCTGGGGACCTTCGCCGGCCCGGAGCTGGAGCGCGTGGACGTGGTGCAGGACCTGGGCATGTCCTGCGGGGGGAGCATGAGCCTCATGTACGAACCGCTGACCCCGCCCCCGCGGCTGGTCCTCTTCGGGGCCGGCCACGTGAGCGGCACCCTCTGCCCCATGGCCACCCTGGCCGGCTTCGAGGTCACCGTGTGCGACGAGCGCGAGGACTGGCTGACCCCCGAACGCTTCCCCACGGCCAGGGACCTGATCCTGGATACGTGGGAGAAGACGGTGGAACGCGCCGGCATCGACGAGCGGACCTTCGTCACCTCCTGCTCCCCCGGCCACGCCATCGACGCCGGGATCGTGAAGGCCATCGCCGCCCTCGGCCTCCGCCCCCGCTACCTGGGGGTGATCGGGAGCCGCCGCAAGGGGGCGCTCCTCCGCAAGGAGTTCGCCGGGTCCGGGCTCGATCCCGCCTTCGTGGACTCCATCCACGTGCCCATGGGGCTCAACATCGGGGCGGTGGATCCCCGGGAGATCGCGGTGGCGGTGACCGCGGAACTGGTGGCGGTGCTGCGGGGGGTGGACCGGGTCGAACCGTGGTGAGCGGCGGCCCCTCCCCCGGCTCCGAGGCCCCGGAGCCCGCCGGCCGGCCGGTGGACCCGCCCCGGACCGGCGACCCGCCCCGGACGGCGGCGTTGATCCTGGCCGCCGGCCGCGGCCGGAGGATGGGCGGCCCCAAGGCCCTGATGCGGCTCGAGGGAGAGACCTTCCTGGCCCGGGTGGCCGCAGCCTGCCGGGCCGGCGGCTGCGTCCGGGTGCGGGCGGTGGTGGCCGCCGGCCACGCCGAGGTGGAGGCGGCGGCGGAGGTCCTGGGGCTGGATCCGGTCCGGAACCCCGACCCCGACCGCGGCATGTTCGGAAGCGTGCGCCTGGGGGCGGCGGCGCTCCTGGACGAGCTACCGGCGAAGGAGGGCATCCTGGTCTTCCCGGTGGACCACCCGCGGGTGCGGGCGGAGACGGTGGCCGCGATCCTCCGCGCCCTCCCCCTCCGTCCCGGGAGGTCCTGGGTGCGCCCCGGCTACCGGGACCGCGGCGGACACCCGGTGCTGCTCGCCGCCGGCGACGCCCGCGCCCTGGCCGGACTGGATCCCGGTCTCACCTTCCGGGACGCCCTGGCCGAGCTGGGGCTCCGTCCCTTCACGGTGCCGGTGGACGACCCCGGCGTGGTCGCGAACCTCAACCGCCCCGCCGACCTGGACTGAGGATCAGCCGGGGCCGACCCGGAAGTCCTGGGGCGGCATGGCCCGCATCTCGTTCGAGCGGCGGTCCAGGGGAACCACCCGCCAGCTCCCCGCCGAGGGAGCGAACCCGCCCAGGGCATCCTCGGGAAGGGTGAACACGGTGTCGGCCACGTTGGCCTCGTAGACCACCCGGGACCCGTCGTCGAAGAGCTGGAAGCGGTACTGGGCCGCCTTGGGAGTCGCGGTCCAGATGAAGGTGCGGGGGGCGGCGGCGACGGCGCCGGACGGGCTCACCGCCCGGCTCCCGGGGCCGGACCCGGGCCGCGCCTCCCAGAGCACCGGGATCAGGAAGAGGATGGCCAGCACCAGGCTCAGGGGCAACACGACCCGCACCCAGGCCGCGCGGCGGCGGCGCTTCGGGACGGCGGGCGCGGGGGTCGGTCTCCGGCGGGTCACGGCATCGCACCTCGACGGCCGGGGAGATCATGGGGGCGATTCCGGCCGCCGGTGGGATCATATTTCACCCGGGAGCGGGACACAATCCGGCTCCGCGGGCTCCGCCGGTCCCGGGGCGTCTGGAACCGGGGCGGGGGGCGCCGGCCGCCTCCGCTCCCGGGCCCGCCGAACGCGCCGCCCCCACCCGGCGCGCCCGATCTGGCTTATCGCCGGTTTGGGCCTCCCGCCGGACCCCGGGTTTCTGCGAGAATGAGTGATTATGGCAGAACTGATTCCTCATCCCTTTCCGGCCCTGGTCACCCGGATGTTCCGGGAGCTGGAGCGGAACCAGGCGATCTTCGATCTCCCCGCGTCCCGCTTCTTCCCCGGTAATCCCGACCGGGACATGTCGGTCTCCTTCCACGGGCGGCGCGCGTCGTGCCCCCTGGGCCCGGCCGCCGGGCCCCAGACCCAGATGGCCCAGAACCTGGTGCTGTCCTGGCTGGGGGGCTCCCGCATCCTGGAGCTGAAGACGGTCCAGGTGAACGACCGGCTCCGGATCCCCCGCCCCTGCATCGACATGCAGACGGTGGGGTACAACGCGGAATGGTCCCAGGAGCTCCGGCTCACCGAGTCCCTGGAGGAGTACGTGAAGGGGGCGATGCTGGTGGAGATGCTGCGTGCGAGCGGCATCCCCGCCCTGGCCCCCGGCTTCGGCGACGTGATCTACGACATGAGCGTGGGCTACGACCTGGCCGGGATCCAAAGCGACGGCGTGCGCGGGTTCATCCGCGGCATGCTCGACGCGCGGGAGACGGTGGACCGCTTCCGGGCCCAGATCCCGGAGGAGTTCGCCCGGCTCCGCGACCTGGACTACCCCGCCCGGATCTCCGACACCGTGACCCTGAGCACCTTCCACGGCTGCCCGCCGGAGGAGATCGAGGGGATCATCGTCCACCTCATGGAGGAGTACGGCCTTCACTGCGTGGTGAAGTTCAACCCCATGCTCCTGGGCAAGGACGAGGCCCGGGAGATCCTCCACGGGAAGCTGGGCTACGACGACATCCGGATCCCGGACAGCGCCTTCGACCGCGACGTGAGCTGGGAGCAGGCCACCGGGATCATGGAGAGGCTGGGGGCCCGGGCGGAGAGCCTGGGTGTCTCGGTGGGAGCCAAGTTCTCCAACACCCTGATCGTGGAGAACACCCGCGGGTTCCTGCCCGCGAGCGAGAAGGAGGTCTATCTCTCCGGGCCGCCGCTCCACGTGCTGGCCGTGGCCCTGGTCCGCCGGTTCCGGGAACGGTTCGGCGACCGGTTCCCGGTCACCTTCGCCGCGGGGATGGAGTGGGCCAACTACGCCGACGTGGCCGCCCTGGGGCTGGCTCCGATCACCGTGTGCAGCGACCTCCTGAACCCGCAGGGCTACGGGCGCCTCTTCAACTATCACCGGGACCTGGTGAAGCGGATGGAGGAAGCGGGCGCCCCCGACCTGGACTCCTACGTGATCCGGGGTCTCAAGAAGGGGCCCGAGGCCCTGGACCGCGCCGGCCTGGCCGGCGACGATCCCCGGCTCGCCGCGGGACGGAAGGCGCTGGAGGAGGGGGGCGACCTCCGGGCCGCGGTGGGCGGGGAGGCGTTCGGGCGCTGGGTGTCCGAGGCGCGGATCCTCAACACCGAGCGCTACGCGGGGCTGGCCCTCCGGAATCCCCGCTACGCCAAGGCGAAGAACTCCAAGCCCCCCCGCAAGATCGGGCGGCACCTGAAGCTCTTCGACTGCATCTCCTGCGACAAATGCGTGCCCGTCTGCCCCAACGACGCCAACTTCGTCTTCCGTCCCCTCCAGGAGGCGGTGCCCCGGGTCACGGTGGAGCCGAAGGAGGGCGGATGGGAGTGGCGGGAGGAGGGCACCCTGCCTCTCACCGAGGATCACCAGATCGCCAACTTCGCCGACTTCTGCAACGAGTGCGGGAACTGCGACGTGTTCTGCCCCGAGGACGGCGGCCCCTACAAGGTGAAGCCGCGCTTCTTCGGGAGCGAGGCGGCGTGGCGCGGCCTTCCCGACCATGACGGCTTCTTCATCGCTCCCGGCGGGGAATCGATGCTCGGCCGCCTGGACGGGGTGGAGTACCGGTGGGCGCGCTCCGGGGGCCGGATCACCTTCACCGGACCGGGCTTCACGGTCCGGTTCGCCGAGGACGATCCGCCGGGAACGGTGGAAGGCGAGGGGGTGGGCCCCGTGGACCTCACCCCCTGCTTCGTCATGGATTGTCTGCGCCGAGGAGTGCTGGACCCGTCCCGGGTCAACGCGGTGAACGCGCTGGCCTCGGTCTGACCGGCCGGTACGCGGATCAGCCGGGCAGCACCCAGGTGCCGGTGGCCCCGTCTAGGGCCTTCCCGATGGTCTCGGGCATGGTCACCAGCCCCTTCCCCCGGGGGTTGGCCTCCAGGAAGGAGATCAGCGCCTCCACCTTGGGCCCCATGCTCCCGGCCAGGAAGTGCCCCTCGGCCTGGTAGCGCCGGGCCTCGGACAAGGTCATGGAGTCCAGCCAGCGCTGGGTGGGCTTGTTGAAATCGACGGCGATCTTCTCCACCGCGGTCGAGATCAGGAACAGGTCGGCCCCCAGCTCGGCGGCCAGGAGGCTGCTGGCCCGGTCCTTGTCGATCACGGCGTAGACCCCGCGCAGGTCGCCGTTCTCCTCCTCCACCACCGGGATCCCGCCGCCGCCCACCGCGACCACGATGAACCCCTCGTCGATGAGGCGCCGGATGGCCGGCTGCTCCACGATCCTCAGGGGTTGCGGGGAGGCGATCATCCGCCGCCAGCCTCGCCCGGCGTCCTCGGACACCGTCCATCCCTGCTCCACGAACACCTCGGCCTGCTCCTTGGTGGCGAAGCCGCCGATCCCCTTGGTCGGGTTCTTGAAGCCGGGGTCCTCCCGGTCGACCAGGGTCTGGGTCACCACCGAGGCCACCGGGCGGTCGATGCCCAGCTTGCGCAGCCGGTTCCCCAGGGCCTGGGCGATCATGTAGCCGATGGCCCCCTGGGTGTCGGCGCTGATCACGTCCAGGGGCGTGGAGTGCACCTCCGGATAGGCCAGCTCGTTCCGGCGGAGGATGAAGCCGACCTGGGGGCCGTTGCCGTGGGTAACCACCACGTTCCAGCCCCGTTCGATCATTTCCGCGATGTGGTCGCAGGTCTCCACCACCGCGTCCACCTGGTACCGCACGTCCTCGTGCTGCTTGTCGTGGATGAGGGAGTTCCCCCCCACCGCGACCACGGCCAGTTTTCCGCTCACGTCTCTCCTTCCTCCCCTCCCGGGGCCACGGAAAAGGCCGGGCGGCCCCGCCGCCCGGCCTCTCCGGGGCGTCCTACATGGTCAGGGCCATTACCGCCTTCTGGGCGTGCATCCGGTTCTCGGCCTCGTCGTAGACCACCGAGTTGGGGCCGTCCATGACCCCGTCGGTGACCTCCACGTTCCGGTCCGCGGGAAGGGGATGCATGTAGATGGCGTCCGGCTTGGCCAGGGCCATCCGGCGCTCGTCGGTGATCCAGTCCGAGTACTTCTTGATGATCTTCGCCCCCTCGTCGGCGTCGGGGGTGTGGACCATGGCTCCCCAGGACTTGGCGTAGACGATGTCCGCGTCCTTGAAGGCCGCGTCCATGTCGTCCACCACCTCGAACCCGGCCCCGAACTTCTTCGCCTGCTCCCGGGCCTGCTCCATGATCCCGGGCATGAGCTTGAACTCCGGGGGATGGGCCAGCACCACGTCCATGCCGAACCGGGGCATCTGGAGGATCAGCGACTGAGGCACCGACATCGGCTTCTGGTACGAGGCCGCGTAGGCCCAGGACACCACCATCTTCTTCCGGCGCAGGTCCCGGCCCTTCTTCTCCACGATGGTCATGAGATCGGCCAGGCACTGGAAGGGGTGGTAGATGTCGCACTGCATGTTGAGCACCGGCACCCGGGAGTGTTCGGCCACCGCGTTGAGGTAGCCGTTCCCCACCCCCCAGTCCACTTGCCGGATGGCGATCCCGTCGTAGTAGCGGCCGAAGATCTGGCCGATCTCCTTGGGGGTGTCGCCGTGGGCGATCTGGGTGCTTTTGCTCTCGATGAAGGCGGCGTGCCCGCCGAGCTGGGCCATCCCCGCCTCGAAGGACCCGCGGGTGCGGGTGCTGGAGAAGAAGAAGAGCATGGCCAGCACCTTGTCCCGAAGGTAGGGGTGGGCCTCGCCGAGAGCCCGCTTGCGCTTGAGGTCGAAGGCCACGTCGAGGACGGTCTCGACCTCCTCCTTGCTGAAATCGAGGTCGCCGATGAGATCGCGACCGTGAAGCCAAGTCTGCATCCTGGTCTCCTGGTTGGGATTGGGTTGATTTCCCCCCGCGGGGCTATTCCATGGCGCCCAGAATGAGGGCGAGGAGGGCCATCCGCATGACCACGCCGTTGAAGGCCTCCTGCCAGTACCGGGACCACCGGGTGATATCCACGTCGGGCGGGATCTCGTCCATGCGGGGGAGCGAGTGGAGGAGGATGGCGTCGGACTTGGCCTTCCCGGCCAGGAGTTCGCGGGTGATCTTGTAGTTGGCGGGGGTGAGGCCGGCGTCGCCCTTCCGCTCGTCCCGGGCCTTGGTGTAGTCCGGCTGCACCACCGGCTCGACCAGGATCACGTCGGCGTCGGCGATGGCCTGCTCCACGTGCTCGGCTTCCTTGAAATTCAGGCTGTAGGGAGCCAGCTCGGCCTTGAACTCGTCGGTGAGGGACATCTCCGGCGGGGCCACGAAGGTGACCGGGCAATCGAACTGGGTCAGCGCGTGGGCCAGGGAGTGCATGGTGCGCATGCGCATGTCCCCCACCGCCAGCCACTTCAGCCCGTCGATCCGGCCCTTCTCCCGCAGCACGGTGTAGAGGTCGGTGAGGATCTGGGTGGGGTGCTCGCCCCAGCCGTCGCCCCCGTTGATGATCGGGATCGAGGCCCACTTGGCCGCCTCGTGGGGAGCCCCCTGCTGGAAGTGGCGCATGACGATGGCATCGCCGTAGAACTCCAGCATCTTGACCGTGTCCTTGATCGACTCCTGGTAGAAGTCGCCGGCCCGGGTCATCTTGGCGTCGGCGAAGCCGGTGACGTGGCCGCCCAGACGGTGCATGGCCGCCTCGTGGGCCAGCCGGGTGCGGGTGGACGGCTGGTAGAAGGCGGTGACCAGGGTCTTGTCGCTGAGCAGATCGCTGTTCCGGCGGTTCCGGGCGATGGGCTCGAGCTCTTCGGCCACCTCGAACACCCGGAAGAATTCATTGCGCTCGAAATCCTTGAGCGACAGGATGTCGCGTCCCATGAAGCTCTTCATTCCGTTCTCCTTGGAATCCGGTCCCGCTGCGCCGCACTGCACCGCACCACGGGCTCAACACACGTTGGCCGCGCGCGTGCGCGGCCGGTCAACAACAGCTTTGATGCCGGTTGTGATTAACCAACGAGCCTATCAAGACCTGCCCTCCCTGGGTACATAGGGAATTTGGAGGAGTGATTTCCGGTCCGGCGCCCCCCCCCTCTCCCCGGCGCGCGAGGGCGCGTTCCGGCCCGGCGCCCCGGGAGCACCCCCGCCCCGGCCGGGCGCCGCCCGGCAACCGCATGGTAGGATGCCGGTTGTGACCACGACCCTGAGCCGGCTCATTCCCGACATCCAGGTGGCGGTGGGGCCGGTGATCCTCATCTCCGGGGTGGGGCTCCTTCTCCTCACCATGACCAACCGCTACGGCCGGATCATCGACCGGGCCCGGGTGCTGGCCGAGCGGTTGCCCGGGTCGGCGGGGGCCGACCGGGCCCAGATGATGGATCAGATCGCCATTCTGCGGGTGCGGGCCCGGGTGATGCGCCGGTCCATCACCCTGGCCACCTTCAACGTCTTCTTCGTGAGCGTGCTCATCATCGTCCTCTTCCTGGCCTCGATGCTGGAGTGGGAGGCGGCGCCCCTCCTGGTCGCCCTCTTCGTGCTCGGGCTCCTGTGCCTCATCGCCTCGCTGATCGAGTTCATCCGGGACGTCTTCCTGTCCCTGAACGCGGTGGAGGTGGAACTCACCCACGCCACCGGGGGCGGGCGGGCGGGGGAATAGGCGCGGCGGCGGCGATACCGGCCGGGGCGGGTCCCGCCGGCCGGGGTCCTACTCCGCCACTCTCAGGAGCAGGCTTTCGAGGGAGTCGTAGTTGGCCGCGATCTGGAGGTTGTGTTCGGTCAGGTTGTAGACCGCGGCCACCCGGTTCTGGGCATCGAGCACGAACACGTCGCGATAGGAGACCCCCCAGGCGTCCCAGACCTTCTGCCCGTCCACGTCCTGGAGCCAGGGGATGGCCCGCCCGTTCACGATGAGGTCGTTGCCGGTTTCCTGGCCGATGGCGTTGATGCCCAGGATGCGGATCGGAGCGCCGGTGTGCATGGTGTCCACCGCGGCCTGGAGCTGATCCAGGTAGCCGAACTGGCTACGGCAGTAGCTTCAGGTGGAGTGGCCGAAGTACCAGGCCGAGACCTCGCCCAGGTAGTCCCGGGGAGAAACTCCCTGGTCGTGGGTGGCCGAGTTGGGGTTGACGTCGGTCAGGGTGAAGTCGGGGACTTGCCCCTCCACCGGGGTCTTGGGCCGGCTCGGATTGTCGTCGTTGCCGCACCCGGGAGCCAGGACGAGCAGTAGAGCGAGGAACGGAGCGGCATGGCGGAATCGGATCATGGTCTCCTCGAGGATGCGCCGGCCCGGGGGAGGCCGGCCCGGCCCGGCCGGAGGCATTTCCGACCGCGCAGGTCGTTCATCCTACCAGATCGCCGCCGGGGCCGGCCGGAGTCGCCCGATGGCCCCCGGCAAGCCCGGCCCGGGAAGCCGCGCCCTCCTCGGCGCCTGGGCGGCGGTGGCCGCGGCTTCGGCCCCTTCGGCGGTTCCGATGGTTACGACGGAGGAGAGTCGCGTTCCCATCCCCCCGTCCCGGCGGAGAAGGTTTTTGAACTTTTCCCGTCCGGGAAACGTCTGACCTACGGAGGCCTGGACGACGCATACCCCTCGGTCCTCTCCAACTCGTTGATTCCGAACACGTTCAATCCGGGAGAGACCATGCCCCAGTCACCCCCCGTCCCCCCTGCCGCTTCCGCGCCCCGTCCGCCGCCGCCCTGGTTCTCCTGGCCGCAGCCGCCCTGTCCCCGGCCCCGGCCCTGGCCCGCACCAACGCGGGTCCGGCACCCCACTACCGGGCGGTGCGCCTGGAGGCGCCGGTCCACGTGGACGGGGCGCTGACCGAGGCGGCCTGGCGGACCCCGGGCCAGGAGGGCCTGATCCAGAACGAGCCGGTGAACGGGGCGCCGCCGCGGCAGCCCACCCGCTGGTGGATCGCCTACGACGACGAGGCGCTCTACGCCGCCTTCCGGATGGAGGACGCGGCCCCGGAGTCGGTCGACACCTCCGTCTCCCGGCGCGACGACTACGTCCCCACCGACGCCATCCTCCTGGAGCTCGACACCTACAACGACGACCGGAACGGATACCTGTTCCTGGTCGGGGCCGGGGGGCTCACCTACGATTCCCTGGTCTTCAACGACGGGGCCGAGGATCCCTCCTGGGACGGGGTGTGGACGGCGGCGGCCCGGGTGGATTCCGAGGGGTGGACCTGCGAGATGCGGATCCCCTTCTCCCAGCTCCGCTTCCCCTCCACCTCGGACCAGGTCTGGGGCGTGAACGTGAGCCGCCGGTGCAAGCGGACCCAGGAGCGGGACGACCTCTTCAACCGGCCCCGGAACGAGAGCGGGCACGTCAGCCGCTTCCCCGACCTGGTGGGCATCCACGATCTCCCCCGCTCCCAGGACCGGGAAGCCCTGCTCTACGGCACCGCCCGGGGCGAGTACCTCCGGCACGAGGAGGGCGATCCCTTCAACGACGGGTCCCGCTACGCCTACGACCTGGGCGGGGACCTGAAGTGGGGCCTGACCAGCAACTTCATCCTCAACGCCACCCTGAACCCGGACTTCGGCCAGGTCGAGGTGGACCCGGCGGTGGTCAACCTCTCCGATTCCGAGACCTACTTCGAGGAAAAGCGCCCCTTCTTCGTGGAGGGGAGCAGCCTCTTCCGCTTCGGCCGGAACGGGACCAACGGCAACTGGAACTTCAACTGGACGGACCCGATCCTCTTCTACAGCCGCCGGGTGGGGCGGAACCCCCAGCTCGAGGTCCAGGGCGACCCGGACTTCTCCCGTGCTCCCAACGGCACCACCATCCTGGGAGCGGCCAAGGCCACCGGGAAGCTCGGGGGCTACCAGGTCGGCGCCCTCTCCGCCCTCACCGGCCGGGAGCGCTACCGCCTGTGGGAGAACGGCCGGGAGCGGGACCAGCTCGCCGAGCCCCTTACCGGCTACACCGCCCTCCGGGTGAACCGGGACGCGGAGAACGGCCGGCGGGCCCTCGGGGGGATGTTCACCGCGGTCAACCGGGACCTGAGCACGGGTCTGGCCCGCGAGGCCCTCCCCGGCCAGGCCTACAGCGGCGGGGTGGACGGCTGGATCCGGCTGGACGAGGACGAGACCTGGGCGCTGAGGGGCTACCTGGCCGGAAGCCTCATCGAGGGGAGCCGGGAGGCCATCCTCGACCAGCAGACCTCCTCCCGGCGCTACTACCAGCGCCCGGACGCCGGCTACCTGGGGGTGGACTCCACCCGGACCAGCCTGGCCGGCTGGACCTCGCGGATCATGCTCAACAAGGAAAGCGGGGACCTCACCCTGAACACCGCCGTGGGCGCGGTCTCCCCCGGGTTCGAGATCAACGACATGGGGTACGAGACCCGGGCCGACCTGGTGAACTGGCACCTGGCCGCGGGCCGCCAGTGGACCGAGCCCAACCGCTGGGTACGGAACCGGAGCCTGTCCCTGACCACCTACTGGACCTGGGACTTCGGCGGCACCCGGACCGGCGGCGGCTACGGCCTCTTCTGGTGGACCCAGTTCGCCAACTACTGGGAGTGGGACGGCCACGTGTTCTACAACCCGCCCGCCCTCAACAACCGGGTCACCCGGGGCGGGCCGCTGTTGCGGACCCCGGCGAACCGGGAGCTGCAGCTGAACGTGGCCACCGACTCCCGGAAGCCCTACGTGATCGGCCTGGACGGGTTCCTGTCTTCCAGCAGCGCCCAGGACCGCTACGCCTACGGCGGGCTGGACCTGACCCTGAAGCCGACCCCGGGGCTCCGGGTCTCGGCCGGGCCCGGCGTGACCTGGCAGAAGGACGACGCGCAGTACGTGACCACGGTGGACGCTCCCGCCGCCACCGCGACCTGCGGGAAACGGTACGTGTTCGCCGATCTCGCCTACCGGGAGCTGGCCATGAGCTTCCGCACCGACTGGGCCTTCACCCCCCGGCTCACCCTCCAGAGCTACGTCCAGCCCCTGATCGCGGTGGGGCGCTACAGCGCCCTCAAGGAGTTCACCGCGCCCTCGGGCTACGACTTCCGGGTGTACGGACGGGACGGGGCCTCCGGCATCTCCTACGATCCCGGGGCCGGCGAGTACGCGGTGGATCCCGGCGACGGAGGCTCCCCGTTCACGGTGGACGACCCCGACTTCAACTACAAGTCGCTCCGGGTGAACCTGGTCCTGCGCTGGGAGTACCGGCCCGGCTCCACCCTGTTCCTGGTCTGGACCCGGAACGGCGTGGACCAGCGAAACCCGGGGGAGCTGGATTTCGCCCGGGACGTGGACGCCCTGTTCTCGGCCCGGACCGACAACGTGTTCGCCCTCAAGGTCACCCGCTGGCTGGACTTCTGATCCGGGGGAGGGGCGGGGCGGCGGCCGTGTCCGCGGCCGCCGCCCGCGCGCGACTCAGTCGAGCTGCTCGAAGAAGTCGTTCCCCTTGTCGTCGACCAGGATGAAGGCGGGGAAGTCCTCGACCTCGATCCGGTAGATGGCCTCCATGCCCAGCTCGGGATACTCGATCAGCTCCACCTTCTTGATGTTGTCCTGGGCCAGGATGGCCGCGGGGCCGCCGATGGAGCCCAGGTAGAAGCCGCCGTGTTTCCTGCAGGCCTCGGTGACCTGCTTCGAGCGGTTCCCCTTGGCGATCATGACCATGGAGCCGCCGTGGGACTGGAAGAGGTCCACGTAGGAGTCCATGCGCCCGGCGGTGGTGGGGCCGAAGGATCCCGACGGCATCCCCTTGGGGGTCTTGGCCGGGCCGGCGTAGTACACCGGATGGTCCTTCATGTACCGGGGCAGTCCCTCGCCCCGGTCCAGGCGCTCCTTGAGCTTGGCGTGGGCGATGTCGCGGGCCACCACCATGGGGCCGGTGAGGGAGAGCTGGGTCTTGACCGGGTACTTGGTCAGCTCGGCCAGGATCTCGGCCATGGGCCGGTTGAGATCGATCTTGACCGCTCCGTGGTCGTGCTTGGCCCGGTACTTGTCGGGGATGAACCGGCCCGGGTCCCGCTCCATCTCCTCGATCCAGATCCCGTCCCGGTTGATCTTCGCCTTCACGTTCCGGTGCGCGGAGCAGGACACCCCCAGCCCCACCGGGCACGAGGCGCCGTGCCGGGGCAGCCGGACCACCCGCACGTCGAGGGCGAAGTACTTGCCGCCGAACTGGGCCCCGATGTGGGTGTTCTGGGCCGCGGCGACCAGCCGGGCCTCCAGCTCCCGGTCGCGGAAGGCGCGGCCGAGGTCGTCGCCGGTGTCGGGGAGGTTGTCCAGGTAGTGCGCGGAGGCGAGCTTCACCGTCTTCAGGGTGGCCTCGGCCGAGGTCCCCCCGATCACGAAGGCGATGTGGTACGGCGGGCAGGCGGCGGTGCCCAGGGTCTTCATCTTCTCGACCAGGAACTTCTCCAGGGTCTCCGGGTTGAGCAGCGCCTTGGTTTCCTGGAAGAGATAGGTCTTGTTGGCCGACCCGCCCCCCTTGGCCATGAACAGGAAGGAATACTCCATGCCGTCGGTGGCCAGGATGTCGATCTGGGCGGGCAGGTTGTTCCCGGAGTTCTTCTCCTCGTACATGGTGAGGGGCACGGTCTGGGAGTAGCGCAGGTTCTCGCGCTCGTAGGTCTGCCGGATGCCCTCGGTGAGGTAGGCCTCGTCGCGCACCCCGGTCCACACCCGCTGCCCCTTCTTGCCCATCACGATGGCGGTGCCGGTGTCCTGGCACATGGGGAGCACGCCCTTGGCCGCCACCTCGGCGTTCTTGAGCATGGCCAGGGCCACCCCGCGGTCGTTGGCGCTGGCTTCGGGGTCGTCCAGGATGGCCGCGACCTGGGCCAGGTGGGCGGCGCGGTGGAGGAAGGAGGCGTCGCGCATGGCCTCCCGGGCCAGGGCGGTGAGCGCTTCGGGGTGGACCTTGAGCACCTCGTTCCCCTCGAAGGAGCCCACCGAGACGAACTCCTTGGTCAGGAGCCGGTAGCGGGTCTCGTCCCGGGCCAGGGGAAAGGGATCGTGAAAGGTCACGGGGGCGACTTCGGTCATGGTTCCACTCCTTCTTCTTCACCGGCTCCGCGGCCGGCGGCAGGGCGCCGCCGGGGCCGCGAGGCCCCCCACGTCGTTGAAAAGCCGCGAATCATTGTCGCACTTCGGGGTGGGGGAATCCAAGGGCGCGGGGGGGGAAGACCGCGGTTCCGGGCTCACGGTGACGGGGGGCCGGCGGGGAGCCGGGGCCCGGGGGGCGGGGCGGAAACCCGCGCCCCCCCGCCGGCCGGGTTGGATCAGCGCGTGCGCAGCACCTTGCGGACCAGGCTCCGGTCGCCGGCCTGGAGCCGCACGAAGTACAAGCCGGCCGGGGCCTCCCGGCCCGCCTCGCTCCGCCCGTTCCAGGCGGCCAGGTGCGACCCAGGCTCCTGGGTGGCCTCGAGGACCCGCGCCACCTCCCGCCCTCGCACGTCATATACCGTGATCGCCACCGGACCCCGCTCCGGCAGCACGTAGCGGATCTCCGCCGATGCCCGGAACGGGTTGGGGAAGATCGACGACAGGGCCAGGATGGGCTTGAAGGGGCCCGCCGAGGCCAGGGTCACCGGCCCCAGCCACGCGCTCTCCCCGCTCCGGGACAGCTCCTCCAGCCAGTACTCGGTCTCCGTCCGCGGCGCCGCCGGGTCGGTGAAGACGTACTCGGTGCGGCCGCTCAGCAGGTCCGGGGTGAGGAGCTGGCGCTCCCCGCCCGGGGCGGCCCGGTAGACGCGGAACCCGGCGTGGTTCGTGGCCTCGGCCACCCCCCACCGGAGGACCGCGCCTTCTCCTTCCCGGGCCACCTCCAGGTGGCTGAGGCGGACCGGGACCCACAGGTCGTCCTCCCGGAACCAGTCCAGGGACCGGTCGAAGGTCGCCTGGGCCTGGGCCTGCTGCATGTAGTAGAGCGGGAAGCCGAACCACTGCACCCGGCCCTGGGAGGGCGTCATGCCCGGGTCATGCCAGCGCACCGCGCACAAGCGGTGGGCATAGCTGCTGGCCGCGCTCTGGGTCACCGACCGGTAGAGGGAGTCCAGCACTCCCGGGGTCCCCGCCGGCCAGGCGATGGGATCGAAGATCGCCTCCCAGAAGGGGATCCCCCCTTGGAACGGGTTGAGCTTGGCCGGGTCGGTGGGTAGCGCGGGATAGGGTCCGGAGGCGCCGGGGAGCAGTTCGGTGCCCACCAGGTTCGCGTTCCGGTTGGAGCCCTTGGGGTTCTCGATCCGCGTGGACAGGAGCTTCATGGCATCGTAGGCGAAGTCCCCGGGAGCCGGCGCCTTGGGATAGGTAAAGTCCGGGTAGGCCCCGCCGGTGACCAGCATGGGGGGAACGGTGGTGCTCCCGTCGATCCAGAGGCCGCCTCCCCCGGCCAGGTAGGCACGAAGGAGGGGCATCTGGGTCGCGGCCCGGAAGAGGCCGGTCTGCCCCACGCTGCCCGTCCCGTTGCACTCCCAGATGACCAGTTTGTAGTGGCCCAGGGTCTCCAGGGTGGGGACCGAGGGCGTGAACTGGATGTCATTGGCGCCAAAGGTCTCGAAGCGGTCCACCTTGGATGACGTGTTCCAGTCCCCGCCCAGGACCGGGTTGTCGGCGAGGAGGGAGCTCCAGAAGGCGTCCACCTGGGCGTCGGTGGGTTCCGGCCAGGCGCCGTTCACCGCGTCATCCACCCACAGCACGTCGCGGTCGAAGGCGAACCGGACCCCGGTCAGGACCAGGACCCCGGTGGTGGTCGCGCCCATGGTGTCCCGGACCTGGAGGGTCAGGGTGTGGATCCCCTCGGCCACGGTCTGCGGCGGGAGGGAGCCCACCGGACCCCAGGCCGACCAGCTGGGGTTGCCGTCCGCGGTGTCGGGGAGGTCCACCCCCCAGCGCATGCTCTCGCAGATCCCGCCGTAGACCTCGCCGCTGCAGCCCACCTCCACCTCCAGGGACCCGCCCGCGGGCAGGGAGAGGGCCAGGGAGTCCACGCCGTCGGTTCCGAAGGCGTAGCTTCCCAGCTGCGAGACCCGCACGGCCAAGCTCGGATGCCCCCCCCCTTCGAAGGCCTGCAACTTCTGCGCGTTCCGCCCGAACTCCAGGAACGGCTCCACCGCCCCGTTGCCGTCCACCGCCCGCACCCCGAACACGTAGCGGCCGCCCGGCACCAGGGCGAAGACGTGGTCCAGGGTGTCGGCGCCCTGGCGGATCCAGGGGCCCGGGGCCGCGTACAGAACGCCCGGCTGAACGCTGGTCAGGGACGGCGACGGATACAGATCGTCCAGGTTCACCAGCTTGTACTCGAAGGCCGGCGGCGCCGGACCGTCCGGATCGTATCCGGCCCAGCTCACCCGCTGGGCCACGCCGACATTGAGGATCCAGGAACTCGCCTCGGGGTAGACGATCTGCGAGACCGGGGTCTGGTCGAGGGCGGTGAAGGTGGCCTGGGCCGTGGCCGAGACCTCTCCCTGGTCGTCCACCGCCCGCAGGACCAGGGTGTGCATCCCGCTGTAGGTGCCGGCCGGGATCAGTTGGCTCCCGACCTGGGTGGAATCCGGATCCGGGGTGGAGAAGGTGAACGCGTGCGAGGTCTCCGTGGTGGACACCCACACCGTTTCCGGCGGATCGACCGCGTACTCGTAGTGGTCGATGGTCCCACCTCCCAGAGCCACCCAGCCGATCACCGCGTGGTAGGAGACGGTGGCTCCGTCCAGGGGGGGATCGAAGAAGAGGTTGAAGCTTCCGGCCGAGCCGGGCGCGGCGGCGGCCGGCGCGGTGGCGCCGGGCGCGGCGGCGAGCCCCGCGACGAGAAGGAGGGCAAGGGTCGGGACGAGGCGTCCGAAGGGCGTCCGTCCGGCGAGGGGCCGGCGGAGGATCATGGACATGGTTGGCTCCCGGTTCGAGCCCAGGGGGGGGAACTCGCAGTGTACCACGGCCGGTTGCCGGCCGCTGTCGGCGAATTGCCGGCGGGTGGCGGATGGGTACCCGGGTAAACACACAACCGATATTGTTTGTATTTCTAATTCCCGGCCCGCCGTTCCCTGGGGTCCACGCCCGCATGAGACTTGAGCCGGCCGCCCGGCTGGCAAGGCCCCATCCAGCGGGCCGCGGGCTCACCCCCCCAGCGCCCGGAACCGCTCCGGGGTGAACGCCACCTTCCGCGCCGCGGTGTCGTAGAACACGATCCCGGTCCGGGCCAGGGCCACCACCTCGCCGTCGTCCCGGTTCCGCACCCGGTAGAAGAGCTCCGCCCCCCGGGAGCCGATCTCCCCCACCGCCACGTCGATCAACAGGACCTGGCCGGAGAAGGCCTCGCGCCGGTAGCTCACGGCCAGGTCCACCAGGAGCATCCCCAGCCCCTCGATGTCCCACTCCTCCATGCCGTGGGCGCGGAAGAAGCCGACCCGGGCCTCGTGGAGCAGCGACACCAGCCGGTCGTGGGCGAGGTGGTTCCCGTAGTTCAGGTCGGTGACCCGCACGGGGACGGTCTCGGTGTGCAGGGTGCCTTCGGGATAGTCGACTTGAACGCGTTGCATGGGAGTCCTCCGGGATGCGACCGCGGAGGCCGGGGGGAACGTGCCTCCCCCCGGCTCCGTGTCCGTCCTTCCCAGGCTAACGGATCCGGCCGGTGAAGAGCACCGCCGAGGCGCCGCCGGCCGCCGCTCCCAGGTCCTGGACCAGGTGCATGAGCCCGGCCAGCCCCGCGGTGCCGGTGGGATCCACCGGGATCCCGGTGTGCTCCCGGGCCAGGGCGTTGGCCTCGAGCAGGGTGTCCTCGGAGACCACGAGCGGCCGGCCCCCGGAGCGGATCATGCCCGCCACCACCGCGCGCCAGTCGTAGGTCTCGTCGTCCAGGATCCCGTGGGCCACGCTGCGGGGCTCGCTCTCCCAGGGCCACATGAACCCGCCCCGATGGCGGGCGGCGTGCTCCAGCTCGGCGTTCACCGTCTCCGCCGGCACCCGGGTGTGCAGGAACTCGGCCCGCGCGGTCTCGTCCAGGGGCGCGGGATCGGCGTCGGGGGACTCCCGGAACCGCCGGGCCAGCACCGCCCCGGAGACCCGGTCGTAGGCGCGCTTCAGGGGCCACGCCCCCTCGGTCTGCACCGTGAACACCCGCGGCATCCGCTCCAGCCAGCCCAGGTCCCGGGCCTCGGACAGGCCCTGGACGCAGGCCGCGGCCAGCGCCCCCCCGCCGACCTGGACGAAGAGCCGGTCCAGGGGCCCGCCGGAGGCGGCCAGCTCCCAGGCCAGGGTCATGCCCCCCTCCACGGTGAGCCCGTTGTCCGGGCCCTGCACCCCGAAGGGGAGCGCGCCCCGGTCCAGGGCCTCGTGGAAGCGGTGGTAGCAGGGATCCCCGGCCTCCCCGGTCCGCCGCGGGCAGGGGACGATCTCCGCCTCCAGGGCGGCCAGGCGCTCCACCACCGCCGGGTCGGCGTCGGGCGGGACGTAGACCTCCAGCGGCCGCTCCGCCGCCCGTGCCACCACCGCCGCGGCCAGGGCCGCGTTCCCACAGCTGGCGATGGCCAGGGGCGGCTCGGACCGGGCCGGGTCCAGGAGCCCGATCCGCCGGGCGGTGGCCAGCCAGACCATGAGCCCCATCAGGTGCCGCCCCTTGTGGGAGCCGGACACGTTCCCGGTCTCGTCCTTGACCCACAGCGCCTGCGGCTCCAGGTCCAGGGCCCCGGCCAGGGCGGGCGCGGCGGCGTAGGGGGTGGTCCGGAAGCCGTGGCCGTCCACCGAGGCCACCCGCCCGTCCAGATCGCGCACCATCTCTACCCACTCCCGGTCGGCCAGCCCGCGGTCGCGGGCGGTGTTCCAGGCGTGGAGCAGGCGCCGGAAGCGGATGAAGGAGTTGGGCTCGGGGTCGGCGAGCATCTCCCCCAGGCCGCCCTCCCCCCGCACCGCCTCCAGGTCCAGCTCCCGGACCAGCACGTGGTCCACGTCCCCGTCCCCGCCCGCCCGGGGGCAGCGGAAGGGGTAGGGATCGTCCGCCTCCGGGACCGCCCCGCAGGCGGAGCAGACCAGCCGGGTGGCGGGCCTTCCTCCGGCCGCGGTCACAGCGACTTCCCAGCCCCGGTGTGGCCGTTGAACTCGTCGATCATGGCGTCCCAGGCCGGGACCAGATCGCGGAGCCCACGCCAGAAGTCCGACTTCCGCCGGGCGGTGAACTCGGGGATGGAGATTCCCTGCTGCTCCACCCAGGTGAAGTAGCCCAGGTTGAAGATCCGCTGGCGGTCGAGGTGGGAGAGCTCCAGGAGGTGGTCGGTGGCCGTCCCGTAGAGGTGTTCCCCGGCCGTCGCCGCCGCCGCCACCAGGTCCATGCTGCTGCCGAAGTCCTCGTTCAGGGTCTTCTCCAGCTCGGTGGTGTACATGGAGGCGCCGTCGGTGGCCACGGTCATGATCACGTCCGAGGGGCCGAGATCCAGGTACTTGGCCAGCTTGATCGCCGAGAGCACGTTGCAGATGCTGGAGAGGCCCATGAAGCCCAGCTCCTGGACCAGGGCCGCAGGCACCCCGCGCCGGCTCACCAGGTACTCCCGGCCGGCGTCGGTGTTGAATACCGCGTTCAGGCCGTCGGTGGACCGCTCGGAGATCCCCACCACGTAGTCGGTGTTCATCACGTTGTGGATGAAGGGAACGTGCTTGTCCCCGATCCCCTGGATGTTGTGCTCCCCGAAGCCGTTGTAGAGCAGGGTGGGGCACTCCAGGGCCTCGGCGGCCACGATCGCGGCGCCGTGGCGCTCCTTGAGATAGTCGCCGGCCCCGATGGTCCCGGCCGACCCGGTGGCGGAGACGAAGGCGCGCATGCGGAAGCCCTCGGCGTCCCCGCCCATCTCCTCGAACACCCGCTCCAGGGCCCGGCCGGTGCACAGGTAGTGGACCAGGTAGTTACCGAACTCGCTGAACTGGTTGAAGATGATGTTCTCCGGATCCCGGTCCAGCTCCGCGCACTTGTCGTAGATCTCCTTGACGTTGCTCTCGGTGCCGGGGGTGCGGATGATGTCCTCGGGCTCGGTCACCCAGTTCTCCAGCCACTGGAAGCGCTCGCGGCTCATGCCCTCGGGGAGCACCGCCACCCCGCGGCAGTTCATGATCCGGGAGATGGCCACCCCGCCCCGGCAGTAGTTGCCGGTCGAGGGCCACACCGCCTTGTGGCGGGTGGGGTCGAACTGCCCGGTGATGATCCGCGGGGCCAGGCAGCCGTAGGCGGCCAGCACCTTGTGGGCGTGGATCATGGGGAAGCGGTCGCCGCGGGCGATCACGATGGGGGCGGGAACCCCGGTGAGGCTCTCGGGCAGGACCACGTGGTCCGGCACCTCGTGGAACCCGCGCCGGTCCGAGGCGTTGTTCCAGTGCACCCGGAAGAGGTTCAACGGGTGCGGCTCGTCCGGGTCCACCGTGGCCAGGGCGGCGAGGACACGATTGGGGATGCGGGCCGGCTCGGCGAGCTGCGCGAAGGTCGGGAGCACGATCCCCGCCTCCCGAAACCGCCCCACCGAGTTCTCGTACACCGACCGATCGACGACATGCTTTTCCAGTCCAAGTTCCGGCAAGTTCCTGTCCTTCTTTCCCAGTTCAACGGTTAGCGTTCGGAAAATCGGCCCGGAAGGATTCCGGGCCCCGTTCGTGTGCAATCCCTGTCCGCCGGCGGCGGCCGTCCCCGCTACAGCCGGCGCATGCGTTCCCAGAGGGCGGGGGCCACGGCCAGGGCGTCGTCCATGACCGCGGCCAGCTCGCGATGGACCAGCCGTCCCTCGTGGACCACCAGCCGCCCGCCCACCATCACGTGTTCCACCCGGGACCGGCCCTCGGGGCCGACCGCGGAGTCGGAATGGGTCACCTCGTCCTCGGGGCCGTCGTTCTCCCGGATCACGGCCAGGTCGGCCGCCCCCCGGGGCGCGAGGGGCGCGAAGGGCCCCTCGAAGCGCTCGCCCAGGAGCTCCCGCCCCGCGGCCAGCCGGGCCGCCACCGCTCCCGCGGACTCGCCGTGCGTGGCCGCCTCGGCCTCGCCCGCCGCCGCCTCCTCCCGCATGTCGGCGGGATAGCCGTCGGTGCCCAGGGCCACCCGCGGGCTCTCGCCGAGGGCGGCCGGATAGCCGACCCGGTTGCCGATGTTCGAGCGCGGGTTCTGGACCAGCCAGAGCCCGGCGTCCCGGGCCCGGCGCACCTGGTCCGCGGTGAGGTGCACCCCGTGGGCGAGGATGGATCCCTCGGGAAGACCGTCCAGGGCCAGCAGCCGCTCCAGCGGCCCGTCGTGGCCCCGCTTCCGCGCGTCCTCCACGTCGGCCCGGTCCTCGGCCACGTGCACGTGGACCACCGTGCCCAGATCCCGGGCCAGGTGGCCCGCCTCGCGGATGGTCTCGTCGGAGACGGTGAACGAGGCGTGGAGTCCCACCGCGCCCCGGACCAGGTCCCGGCGGTTGGCGTCCACGAACCGGCGGCATTCCCGAAGCCCGCGGCGGGCCTCCTCCCGGCCGAAGTTGCGCTCGGTGGCGCCGTAGCAGACCAGGGCCCGCAGCCCGAAGTCCTGGCAGACGTCGGCGATCACGTCCAGGGAGCCCTCGATGAACTGCGGCGACTCGTGGTGGTCGACGACGGCGGTGGTTCCGGCCAGGAGCGCCTGGGCGGCGGCGTACTGGGCCGAGGCCCGCAGCGTCTCCTCACCCAGGGCCCGGTCCAGCTTCCACCACAACCGCTCCAGGATCTGGAGGAAGTTCTCCGGCGCCGGCTCGGCGGCGGGCATGCCGAGGGGGGCCAGCCCGCTGTAGAGATGGGTGTGGGCGTTGACCTCCCCGGGGACGATCCGCCCCCGGGGACAGGGAAGCCGCTCGGCCACCGGCACCTGGTCCGGCCGGCGGGGCCCGGTCCGGAGCACGCGCTCACCCAGGGTCACCACCACCTCACCGTCGGCGTCGGGGCCGATTTCCAGGGCCGCGTGGTCCATGCGGGAGATCTGCGGGGGTCGCTTCATGACGTTCTCCAGCTCCGGGTCCGGCTCAGGTCCGGGCCGGCTCCCGGCCCGGGCGGGTCCGGATCCGCCCCACCGTCATCGCCTTCCCCGCCGGCGAGTCCTTCATGGGCAACAGGTAGCGGCGCTCCCCGTCGTGGGCGGCCAGGGCCCCGGCCACCGCGGCCGCGGTGGGAACCAGGCCGATCTCCCCCACCCCCTTGGCTCCGAAGGGGCCCTCGGGCTCGGGATCCTCGACCAGGATCACCTCCACCGCCGGCATGTCCCGGGACCGCAGGACCCCGATCTCGCGAAGCTTGAAGGTGGCGGGCATGCCGTCGGGGCAGGGGAGTTCCTCGGTGAGGGCGTAGCCCAACCCCATGTGCACCGAGCCCTCGATCTGCCCCTCGCACAGCGCCGGGTTCACCGCCCGGCCCACGTCGTGGGCGGCGATCACCCGCTCCACCCGGCCGTCGGCGTCCAGCACCACCACCTGGGTGGCGAAGCCGTAGGCGGTGTGGGTCTTGATCTTCTTCGCCTCCTGGCCGGGGGCGGTGGTGTCGTCGATGAGCACGTCGCCGGCGTAGACCCGGCCCCGCAGATCCTTCAGCTCGTTCCCGGCCGCGAGGTCGGCGCGGAGCTTCTCCGCCGCCCCCACCACCGCCCGGCCCCCGAACAGGGTGGCCCGGGACCCGGTGGTCTGCCCGCAGCCGAGGGCGAAGGTGGAATCCACCTTGGGGCGGAACACCGAGGCCGGGAGCCCGGTCACCTCCACTGCGCACTGCACCAGCACGGTCAGGAGCCCCTGCCCCATCTCCGTGTACCCGTTGTAGAGGGAGACGGTGCCGTCCTCCTCCACCACCAACCGGGCCTTCCCCCACTCCTCGGCGCCGTTCCCGATCCCGGTGTTCTTGATCCCGCAGGCGATCCCCACCGCGCGCCCCTCGGCCACCGCCTTCTCGTAGGCGGGCTTGACCGCCTGCAGGGTCTTCTTGATCCCCACCGACTTCTCCAGCACCTGGCCGGTGACGAAGGTGTCGCCCACCTCCAGGGCGTTCCGCCAGCGGATCTCCCACCGGTCCAGCCCCGCCTTGGCCGCCAGCTCGTCCAGGGCCCCCTCGATGGCGAAGTGGGCCTGGTTGGCCCCGAATCCCCGCATGGCCCCGCAGGGCGGGTTGTTGGTGACCACCGCGGTGGACTCCACGTCCACGTTGGGCACCCGGTAGGCGCCGCAGGAATGCCCGGCGGCCCGCTCCAGCACCTTGTCCCCCACCGAGGCGTAGGCCCCGGTGTCCCCCACCATGCGGGCCCGGACCGCGGTCAGCCGGCCCTCGGCGTCGCAGCCCACCCGGTAGTGCATGGTGATGGGGTGGCGCTTGGGGTGGATGCGGATGGACTCCTCACGGTTCAGGGTCAGCTTGACCGGCCGCCCGGTCATCCGGCAGAGGAGGGCGGTCTGGCTCTGGACCGACATGTCCTCCTTGCCCCCGAAGGCTCCGCCGTTGGGGACCAGCTCCACCTCCAGGTCGTCCTCGGGCATGCCCAGGAAGGCCGACACCTGGCGGCGGTCGTCGAAGATCCCCTGGCCCTGGGTGTAGAGCTTCATCTTCCCCCCGGGGAGCGGCTCGGCCACCGCGCTCTCCGGCTCCAGGTACAGGTGCTCGATGCGCTGGGTGGTCCAGGTGCCCTCGACCACGTGGGCGCTCCCGGCCAGGGCCTCTTCCGCGTCGCCGCGGCGGACCACGGTCTTGCCCAGGATGTTCCCGTGCTTGGGGTTCACCTGGGGGGCGTCCGCGGCCAGGGCCTCCTCGGGGGAGAGGACCGGGGTCAGGACCTCGTACTCCACCTCCACCAGGGCCGCCGCCTCGCGGGCGATGGCCTCGTCCTCCGCCGCCACCGCGGCCAGGACGTCGCCCACGCAGCGCACCTCCTCCCCCTCGGCCACGAAGCCGGGCCAGTCGGCCTTGATCAACCCGTACCAGCGCTCGCCGGGGACGTCGGCGGCGGTGGCCACCGCGGCCACCCCCGGCAGCGCCTCGGCCCGGCTCACGTCGATCCGCTTCACCCGGGCCCGGGCGTGGGGGGAGAGGACCAGGGCCCCGTGGAGCATGTCCGGCCGGGTCATGTCGTCCACGTAGGGGCGGTCGCCCATGGCCAGCTCCAGCCCCCGGTAGCGGGCGAGGCGGGTGCCCACGCCGCCGTCGGTCACCAGCTCCGGGGTCATCTCGCCCCGGCGGGCCCGGGCCAGGATCTCCACCGCGTCGAAGATCTTCACGTAGCCGGTGCAGCGGCAGAGGTGGCCGTCCAGGCCCCGGGCGATCTCCTCCCGGGTGGGATCGGGGTTCTTGTCCAGGAGCGACTTGGCCCGCAGGGCGAAACCGGGAATGCAGAACCCGCACTGGAGCCCGGCCGCGGCCACGAAGCTCCGGGCGATCAGGTCCCGCTCCTCCGGGGTCAGCCCCTCCAGGGTGAGGATCTCCTTCCCCTCCGCCCGCTCGGCGGGAACGGCGCAGGTGACCTTGGGCATGCCGTCGACCAGCGCCAGGCAGCAACCGCACTGGCCCTGGGGGCTGCAGCCGTCCTTGGTGGAAATGATGCCGCAGCGGGTGCGCAGGGTCTCGAGGAGGTTCTCCCCCTCGCGGATCTCCACCGTGTGCGGCTTGCCGTTCAGGGTAAAGGTGACTTGCTTCACGAATCAGACTCCTTGGTCGGGGCGGGGCGGGGTGCGGACCGGGGCGCCGGCGCCCCGGGCGGAGGGTCCGGCGGCCGCTACTCCCGCGATCGTAACACCATGCGCCTCACCGCCCTCCCGAGGACGTGAAGCCGGTACTCGGCGGTGGAACGGACGTCGTCGATGGGGACCACCTCGCCCATGGCCGCGGCGGCGGCGGCCTCGGCGGTGGTCTCGTCGGGGGCCCGGCCCTCGCAGGCGGCCTCGGCCGCCCGCAGCCGGACCGGGGTCGCGGCCACGCTGCCCGCCCCGAACCGCACGTCGCGCAGCACGCCGCCGTCCCGGCGGGCGGCCAGGGCCAGCACCACCTTGCTGATGGCCTGGGCCTCCCGGGTGCCGATCTTGCGGAAGCGCTCCAGCGCCCCCGCCGGCGGATCCGGAACGTGGATCCAGGCCAGGATCTCGCCCCGGCGGATCGCGGTCTCCCGGTAGCCGGTGTGGAATTCGGTGTAGGGAAGGGTGCGCTCGCCGCCGGCGGCGGCCAGGGTCACCGAGGCGTCCAGGGCCAGCAGCACCGGGAGCGAGTCCCCGGCCGGGCTGGCGTTGGCCACGTTGCCGCCGAGGGTGGCCCGGTTCTGGATCTGCCAGCCGCCGATCACCCCCGCCACCTCGGCCAGGATGGGGTGGGCGGCGCGAAGCCCGGCGT
Source organism: Candidatus Eiseniibacteriota bacterium (assembly GCA_963768615.1). Classification (GTDB taxonomy): domain Bacteria; phylum Eisenbacteria; class RBG-16-71-46; order JABDJR01; family JABDJR01; genus CAVSKL01. The sequence continues at coordinate 583,371 of CAVYIE010000002.1, forward strand.
GAAGGCGGATGGCCGTGAACGGCGTGGCCGCCCCGATCCGCCAGCCGCGGTCGTCGCGGGTGATGCCGCGGATCTCGGGAACGGTGAGCAGGTTCAGGATGCCCGGGGGGGTGAACCGCCCCTCGCCGGCCCCGACCATGAGGTCGGTGCAGCCGGCGGCGGGGACGAGCGTGGGGTCCTCGGCCAGGGCCTTCACCGCCTCGGCCAGGGAGCAAGGCGACACCGCGCGGACGGGCGCTTCCGCCGGCGAGCCGCTCATTTCGCCGCCTCCTTTTCGCCGGACTCTTCCCCGGACTCCAGGCCGCGGAGGATAGCCTCGTAGCCCGTGCACCGGCAGAGGTTGCCGGCCAGGGCGGTGCGGACGGTCTCCCGGTCCAGGGGAGCGCCGTCGCGGGCCAGCCGCCAGGCGGTGACGATGATGCCGGGGGTGCAGGCGCCGCACTGGGTGCCTCCCTCGGCCACGAACCGGTCCAGGAACTCCCGGGCCCGGGGATCCCCGGCCACCCCTTCCACCGTGATCACGGTGCGGCCCGCGCACTGCACCAGGGGCACCAGGCAGGAGAGGGCCGGCTCCCCGTCCAGGAGCACCGTGCATGCGCCGCACTCCCCCTCGCCGCAGCCTTCCTTGGTCCCGGTGAGCCGGAACTGCTCGCGAAGCACGTCCAGGAGCCGGGCGGTGGGGTTCCCCTCCGCGGCCACCGGCTTGCCGTTCAAGGTGAACTCGGTCTTCACCGTGGCGCCTCCTCTCCGGTCCGGGCCCCGCCGGCGGCCGGCGGCTCCACGGTGAGCCCCGCCCGCTCCCAGCCCAGGAGCTTCTCCGGGGTGCAGGGAGCCTCGGTGCCGGCGATCCCGATCGCGTTCTCCACCGCCTGCACCACCGCCGGGGCGCCGCCGTCCATGGGCAGCTCCCCCACGCCCTTGGCGCCGGAGGGGCCGCCTTCCCAGGGGCGCTCCAGCAGCTCCACCTGCATGCGGGGGGCGTCCTTGATGGTGGGGATGATGTAGGTGGCCAGCCGGTCGTTCAGGTAACGGCCCCGGTCGAGCTTCATCTCCTCCACCGTGGCCCAGCCGATGGACTGGAGGGTCCCCCCCTCGATCTGGCCCCGGCAGAGCACGGGATGGACCACCCGACCCACCTCCGCCACCACCGTGGCCTCCAGGGGGCGCACCTCCAGGGTGTCCGGGTCCACCTCCACCTCGATCACGTCCGCCCCCCAGGCGTAGGTGGCGTAGGCGGTGCCCTGGTAGGTCTCCTCGTCGAACTCCTGCCAGGCCGGGGGTTCGTGCTCCACCGTCAGCTCCAGGGAGCCGGTCCGCGCGTAGCACTCCCGGGCCAGCTCGCGGAAGCTCCCCAGCTCCTCCTCGCCGCCGCGGACGACGCCGTCGGCGAGGACCAGGTCGTCCCGGGCGCCGTAGCGGCCGGCCACCCAGGTCATGACCCGGTCCCGGAGCTGCACCGCGGCCCTGGCGATGGTCCCCCCCACCACCATGGTGGTGCGGGAGGCCACCGTGGGCCCGGAGTCGGGGGCCTGGGCGGTGTCCGCCTCGGGGAGGACCACGTCCTCGAAGCGCACCCCGGCCGCGTCGGCGGCGATGAGGGTGAGCACCGAGAGCGATCCCTGGCCCATGTCGGTCATGGCGGTGAGGACCTCGATCCGGCCGTCGGGGGTGAGACGCACCTTGACCGGGGAGCGCATGCGATGCTCCCCGCGCCCGGTGAACCCGGCCCCGTGGAAGTAGACGCTGAGGCCGATCCCCCGGCGGGGGGCGCCGTCGGGGGCGGCGGCCCGCTCCCGCTCGTAGCGCTCCCACTTCTCCCGGAAGCCGGTGAGCTCCGCCGCCCGCTCCAGGCAGAGGCGGCCCGAGGCGTCGTCCTTGAGGATCTGCCCGGTGGCGAGCTGCCCGCCCGGCCCCAGGACGTTCCGCTCCCGCACGGTGAGCGGGTCCAGACCCAGGGCCCGGCCGATCCGGTCCATGTGCCGCTCGGCGGCGAAGATGACCTGGGGGGCGCCGAACCCGCGGAAGGCCCCGTTGGGCACGGTGTGGGTGCGGAGCACCCGGCCCACGATGCGGACGTGGGGGCAGGCGTAGGCCCCGGTGGCGTGGAGCACCGCCCGGGAGAGCACCACCGGGGACAGGGTGCGGTAGGCCCCGCCGTCCAGGTCCACCTGGATGTCCATGGCGACGAGCCGCCCGTCGGCGGCCACCCCGGTCCGGTAGCGCATGCGCCCCGGGTGGCGCTTGGTGGTGGCGGTGATGTCCTCGTGGCGGTCGTAGACGATCTTCACCGGGCGGCCGGCGGCCCGGGCCAGGAGCCCGGCGTGGGCGGCGATGAGGCTGGGATAGTCCTCCTTCCCCCCGAAACCGCCACCCACCGCGGCCACCTTCACCCGCACCCGCTCGGGCAGGAGCCCGAAGGTGTGGGCCAGGGCCTTGTGCACGTAGTAGGGGCACTGGAGGGAGCCGAACACGGTCAGGCTCTCGTCGGGCTCGAACCAGGCGATCATCCCCTGGGGCTCGATGTAGATGTGCTCCTGGGCACCGGTGAAGTACTCCCCCTCCACCACCCGGTCGGCCTCGGCGAATCCGAGCTCCGGATCCCCGTGCTGGAGCCGGATGACGTTCAGGGGTTCGCCCTGCTCCGCCTCCGCCCAGGTCAGGACCGGGTCCAGCGGCTCGTACTCCACCTCCACCGCGTCCCGGGCCGCCCGGGCGCCGGCCGCGGTGGGCGCGGCCACCAGGGCCACCGCCTCCCCCACGTAGCTCACGGTGTCCCCGGCCAGCACCGGCCAGGTGTCGTCGATGAGCTGGACCCCGTTCACCCCGGGGATGTCGGCCGCGGTCACGAACACCGCGCCTTCCGGGGCCCGCTCGGGCCGCCAGCGCACGGCGCGGACGCGGGCGTGGGGGTGGGGGCTGCGGACCGTGGCCCCGTGCCACATGCCGGGCAGGACCAGGTCGTCGATGTAACGGGCGGACCCCGCCACCTTGGCCGGGCCGTCCGGCCGGGGAGGGCTGTCGCCGAGTCGGTTCACGTTCATGGTGCGATCGATTCTCTTCCAACCCAGGGCAGGATACAAGCTTGGGCGGGGCGTGGGCGGTCGCCGGGGCCTCGCGACGGATCGACAGCGCTCCCGGCGGCGGGTACGCTCAACCCACCGGAGCCCCGGACCCGGGGTCCCCACCAGGAGCAGCCATGGGTCTATTGATCAAGAACGGTACCATTTTCACCGCCTCGAAGCAGTGGAAAGGGGATATTCACTGCCGGGAAGGGCGGATCGCCGCCCTGGGGCCGGCCCTGGAGCCCGATCCCGGGGACGAGGTGATCGACGCCTCCGGGGCCTGGGTGCTCCCGGGGGGCGTGGATCCCCACGTCCACCTGGAGCTACCGGTCTCCGGCACCGTTTCCTCCGACGATTTCGAGACCGGGACCGCGGCCGCCCTGGCCGGCGGGACGACCACGGTGATCGACTTCGTCCACCCCGAGCGGGGCCAGGACTGGGAGGAGGCGCTCCGGGCCCGGGCCGCCGAGGCGGAGAAGGCGACCGCGGACTACGCCTTCCACATGGCCGTGACCTGGTGGAGGGACGGGACCGAGGCCCTGGTGCGCCGCTCGGTGGCCGAGTGGGGCATCCCCTCCTTCAAGGCCTACATGGCCTACAAGCAGGCGGTGGGGATCGAGGACCGGGACCTGATCGAGGCCATGCGGGCCATCGGCGAGGCCGGGGGCCTGCTCATGGTCCACGCCGAGCACGGGGACATGGTGGAGGCGCTGCGCGACCGCCTGGCCGCGGCGGGCCGGACGGGGCCCCGCGCCCACCCGGACAGCCGCCCTCCGGCGGTGGAGGGGGAGGCGGTGGGCCGGGCGGCCATGCTGGCCGGCCAGAACGGGGTGCGGCTCTACGTGGTCCACGTCACCTGCCGGGAATCGGTGCGCGCGCTCACCGAGGCCGCCCGGAACGGGGTGGAGGTCATCGGCGAGACCTGCCCCCACTACCTCGTCCTGGACGACTCGGTCTTCGACGCCCCCGGCTTCGAGGCCGCGAAGTACGTGCTCTCCCCCCCGCTCCGCGAGAAGAGCCACCAGGCCGCGCTGTGGGACGGGATCTTCCAGGACCGGCTCAGCGTGGTGGCCACCGACCACTGCCCCTTCGACTTCCACGGCCAGAAGGAACTCGGCCGCGACGACTTCCGGAAGATCCCCAACGGCGCGGCGGGGATCGAACACCGGCTCTCCCTGCTCTTCACCCACGGGGTGCGGACGGGGCGCATCTCCCCGCTCCGCTTCGTGGACCTGGTGGCCGAGGGCCCGGCGCGGGTGTTCGGGCTCTACCCCCGCAAGGGAACGGTGGCGGTGGGCTCGGACGCGGACCTGGTGGTGTGGGATCCCGAGGCCACCGCGGTCCTCTCCGCCGCCACCCACCATCACCGCTGCGACAGCAGCATCTACGAGGGGATGGAGGTGACCGGGCTCCCGCGGATCACCGTGGCCGGGGGCGCCGTCCGCTGGCGGGACGGGGACCTGCGCGCCGAGCGGGGGGCGGGGCGGTTCCTGCGGCGGGCGTTGCCGCGGGGGTGAGGCGGAGGGGCGGGTCGCGCGGTGAGGGGCGCGCGGTGAGGCGCGCGCGGTGGGTCAGAATCGCCGCGGGGCGAGCCGCGGCCGGAGGCTCAGAACCGCCTCGGGGTGAGCCGCGGCCGGGGGCTCAGAACCGCCTCGGCGCCACCCCGGCCAGCCGCTCCCGCATCCGGCCGTGGGCCTCCTTGAGCGCGACCAGGGAGCGGCGGGGAAGCCTCGGCGAGGTCAACGCCCGGTCCAGCGCGCGGCCCACCGGGCCGGCCACCGGCGCCGGCAGCGCCTCCACCCGGCGGTAGAGGCGGACCAGGGGCCGGAACCAGCGGTGCATGAAGAGCACCTCGTCGTCGGCCACGGTGGGCTGGCGGATCATCACCCGGTCCGAGTTATGGGCTCCCGCCCGGTCGGTGAGCCAGCCCTCGCGCCGGCAGAGGTCGTAGCTCTCGGTGCCGGGGATGGGGTAGTAGATGAAGGGGGAGATCCAGTCCGGCCGGAGCTGGGCGTTCAGCCGCACCGTGCGGAGCATGGTGTGCACGGTCTCCCGCGGCGCGCCCAGGATGTTGTAGGCCGAGGTCTCGATCCCCGCCTCCCGGAATCGGCGGAAGGCCTCCCGGATGACCGCATTCCGCTGGCCGCGGCGGAGCACCCGGTTGGCGATCTCCTCGTCGCCGCTCTCCACCCCCATGCACATGCGGAAGGCGCCGGCCTCGCGGAGCAGGGCCACCGTCTCGTCGTCGACCAGGTTGGGCCGGGTGTTGGCGATGAAGGGAAGGCCCACCCGGCGCCGGTAGGCGGGGGCGAACGCGCGGAGCCAGGCCCGGTCGGGGTAGAGCAGGTTGTCGTTGAACAGGATACCCCGGCAGCCGGGGTGGGCGGCGACCAGGGAGGCCAGCCGGTCCACCGCGACCCCGGGGCTCAGATGGCGCGCGTAGCGCCGGGGGTTCGGGTAGGAGTCGCGGATCCGGGCGTTGGCGCAGTAGGAGCACCGGTAGGGGCACCCCCGGGAAATCATGACCGAGATCCGGCGAAGCCCGGCGGCGTGGAGCGTCCGGTAGTCGAAGAGGTCGTAGTCCGGGGCGGGGAGCGCGTCCAGGTCCTCGATGAGCGGGCGCGGGGGGTTGCGGCGAACGCCGTCGCCGGTCCGGGCCCAGGTGCCGGTGATCCCGCTCGCGGGCCGGCCGGCCTCCAGCGCGTCGCAGAGCTCGAGCAGGGTGTGCTCCCCCTCCCCGGTGCAGACGAAATCCACTCCGGGCGCGGCCAGGGTCCCCTCGGGGTCCAGGATGGCGTGCGGGCCGCCGACGATGATCGGGACGCGGGTGGCCTCCCGCGTCCATTCCGCCCACTCCCGCACCCGGGGAAAGAAGTGGGTGATGGCGCTGAAGCCGACCAGGTCCGGCCGGGTTTCGAGGAGGAGGTCCAGGAACTCCCGCCGGGGCACCGGCCGGTGGACCTGGATGAGCCGAGTGCGGTGGCCGGCGTTCTTGAGCATCGCGCTCATGGAGGCGATCCCGTGGAAGTACGCCCCGCCCGACTGCCCGCTGAAGTGCGGGAAGTCGGCGAGGACGAAGGTCACCCGGAGACCCAAGGTTCCACCTCCCGGCAGGGGTTGGGCTCCGGCCGCGCGGCCCTCCGTCCGGCGCCGGCGCGGGCGGGGATGGACAGGCTCCGGCGCAGGCGGCGGACCACTGCGGTGCTCACCGCATCCCACACCGGCCCGGGGTCGGCGAGGGTGCCTCGGGCTTCCACGCGCACCGCGAGCAGGGAGCGGAGCCACGACCCCACCCCCAGCCGCGGCCGTCCGTCCCCGCCGCGCACCAGGTGCTCGCAGTCCACCCGCAGGTCCACCCAGCGGCGTGCCCGGCCGTCGGCGACCGGGTTCGTGACCGGAAGGCCCTGGAGATCCCGCCAGGCCAGGTAGGGGAGGTTCACCCCCGAGGCGGTGGCGAGCTGGATCCACATCCAGGGGCGGGGATTCAGCTCCATGAGGTACCAGCGGCCGCCGCGTTCCTTGAACTCCACGTTGCCCAGGCCGCGGAAGCCCAGTCCCTCCACCAGGGCCCGGGCGGCGGGCAGGATCGCCTCCACCGGGGACGAACAGCCCAGGGTGCAGGTGCCGAAGTCGGCCGGCATCTGCCGGATCTTCCGCCCGGTGTGGGTGGCCAGGACGCGGCCTCCGGCGTCCGCGTAGAGATCCACCGCGGCCAGCCGCCCGGCCGGACCCTCGATCTCCTCCTGCACCAGCACCGTGAACCCGGCCGCCCGGACCTCGGCGAAGCGGCGGCGGAGCGCATCCGGAGTGCGGGCGCGCAGGGCCTTGGTCCGGTAGGTGGCGTAGAAGGCCAGGTTCCGCGCCGGAATCCCCTGCCGCCGCTCGAACTTGGCCGCCGGTTTCAGGACATAGGGATAGCGTCGGAGGACCGGAAGCAGCCGTTCCAGCTCGTCCACGCTCGCGGGGGTGTGGGTCTCGGGCACGGTCAGGCCGAGGGCGGCGGCCCGGGCCAGCATGAGACGCTTGTCCACGCAGGGGAGGAACCGCTCCGCCTCCATGAAGGGGAAGCGCACGTGGTCGCGCAGGCGCTCCGAGGCCTCCTGGATCACCAGGGCGTGCAGGTCCTGGGCCGCGAACAGCACCGGGGGCACGTCGAAGGAAGCGGCCAGGGCGCGGATGTGTTCCACGAAGGCACGCGGATCGCGGCCGGGATCGGGGACGACGTCGAGGCGGCAGAGGCGGGAGCGGCGGAGCGGGCCGGGCCGGTGGTCCAGCGCCCACACCGGGACCCCGCGGGCGGCCAGGCTGCGGATGGTGCCGTACGCGTTGGGAGCGAACGCGGGCACCACCAGCGCCGCCGCCCCTCGCTTCGATCTGTTCATGGCACCCCCCCACGCCCTGCGCCGCATCTTAACCCATCCGGCGGGACCGGCCGCACGGGAATCCTGCGCCCGCCGTCGATTCCTGGTACCCGGTTTGAATGTCTTTGGAACTCAGGCCGCCTCCCGGGGAACACGCCTGTGTTCGAGCTGGACCGCTGCACCCGGCGCGATGCGCGCCTGTCCCCGCGTACCCGGGTACGCATCACAGGCCGCAGCGGCCCCGCGAACGACGAGGCAACCTGGACGGCGGCGGGCCCTGCGCGATGGACTCCGGTGAGCACCCGGCCGCTTGCCGTGCACGGCCCCATCCAGCGGTCCCGCGTCCGAGCGCGGAAGACGGGCCTGGCGCGTCTCTGCGGCAGAGGTTGGGAAAGACCCCTGCGCCAGGGGGACCCGTCGACGCGAGCGGATCGCGGGACCGCGCGAGACGGGGTTGGCATGCGCGCCGGGGCGGAACGGCCGCGCGCCGGCCAGAGCGAGCCGCGAGAACGATCCGGGGGATCGTTCCGGCGAGCGCTGCCGAGGAGTCGCGGGGCGGAACGGCCGCGCGAGGGGGGGCGAGACCGCGCAACTGCCGAGCAATCGCGGGGCGGAACGGCCCCGCGCCGGGACGGAGGCTACGCGAGCGGGGTAAGCACCCGGGTGCACATTTTTCTTGGTCCCCGGCCTTGGACTTCTTTGGATGCGGCCCGTTCCCTGGGGAACATGCCTGTGTTCGAGCTGGCGCTCGACTCGACCGGGCTAGCCCGAATCGTCCGCGAAGACCACCCAGGCCAGGGTGAGCTCGTCGCCGCCGGCGAAGTCGGTGCGCGGCTCGCCGCAACCGGGGCAGGCCACCTCCATCTCCGCCACCTCGAACTCGGCCGCGCACCGGGGGCAGCGCTGGCGCCAGGGCACCGTCTCGATCTCCAGCACCAGGGGACCGTCCTCGCCGTCGGCGACCAGGGCCTCGAAGGCGAAGCGGAGCGCCTCGGAGTCCACCCCCGAGATCGCGCCCACCCGGATCCCGGCCCGGCGCGCGTTACCGCCACCGCGGCGGGCGGCCTCCTCCTGGACCGCTTCCAGGAGGGCCCGGGCCAGGCTCAGCTCGTGCACGGAGGTCTCCTTCCCGGGGGGTGCGTTCCCCGGCGCCGCCGGCCGGCGCCGGTCCCGGCGGGCCCCCGGCGCCCTGCCGCCCGGCCGGATTGCCGGGAGTCCTTGAGTATTCTCCCCCCCATAAATCACGGCAACCTCTTTCCACGCTTGCCTTTCGAGGAGCCTACTTCCGGGCTTGACCCGAACCGATTATGGTCATATGCTCATAACCAACCGGGAGGTGAATCCGCGTATGCCGCGTCCCCACAAATGCCGCTTCGTCGGCGCCGACCCCGCCGCCACCGTGTTCAAGCCCCGGGGCATCCCCTCGGGTGAGCTGACCACGGTCGAATTGCGGCGTGACGAGCTGGAGGCCATCCGCCTCGCCGACCTCGAGGGTCTGTACCAGGACGACGCGGCCGCCCGGATGGGCATCTCCCGGGCCACCTTCGGGCGTCTGCTCCAGTCCGCCCGGACCAAGGTCGCGGACGCCCTCATGAACGGACGCATGATCGTGTTCGAGGGAGGAGTGATCGAGATGATCGCAACCCGCACCTTCAGCTGTCTCGCCTGCGGCGAGACCTTCAACGCGGAGCCGGGGACGGGACGGCCGCCGGCCTGTCCGTCCTGCGGCTCCACCGACTTCCACCGCGTCGGCGGCCCCGGCCCCGACGCCCCAGGCTGCGGAGGACCCGGCGGCCGCCGGGTCCAGGCCCGGCGGCGGCGCCGCCACGACGGATCCGGCCGCGCCGCCCGCAGCAACCCACCGGCAAAGACCACCACTGAGAAGGAGTAGATCCATGCGCATCGCCCTCGCGTCGGAGAACGGCGTCGGCCTGGCCGCCCACCCCGGGCGGGTTCCGGGCTTCGTGATCCTGGAGCACCGGCAGGGAGCGTGGCGGCCGGTGGAGTTCCGGAGCAATCCCATGGCCCACCACCACGCGGCCAAGATCGCCGGCGAGACCCACGAGCACCAGCACGAGCAAGAGCATCATCACCACGATCACGGAACCCTGGTCGAAGCCCTGGCCGACTGCGACGCCCTCATCGCCGGGGGCATCGGACCCCGTCTGGTCACCGATCTCACCGCCCGGGGGATTCGGGTGTTCGTGAGCGGCGCATCGACCGTCGAGGAGGCGGCGGCCGACTACACCGCCGGCCGTCTCGCGCCCATGGTCGCCGGCGGGGCCTGCCCACAGCCGTGAGCGGGCAACCCCGGCACCCACGACCGCTCGGGGGAAACGGCGGCGGGCCGCACGGCCCCGCCGCCGGGCGCGGAACCGGGGCCTTCGCCCGGCGCTGCCACCGCGCCTGCTTCGCCTGCCGGAGCCGCGAAGAGGGCGGACTCGGTCTCGAGTTCCGCGCCTCCCCCGACGGTTCGGTGTCCTCCCGGTTCTCCTGCCCGTCCCGCTACCAGGGGTACGCGGGACGGCTCCACGGGGGCATCGTGGCCGTGCTCCTGGACGCGGCCATGACCCACGCCCTCTTCGCCTTCGGCATCGAGGCGGTCACCGCCCGGCTGGAGATCCGCTACTCGCGGCCGGTAGCCACCGAGGTGGAGGCCCTCCTCGAGGCCAGGCTGCTTCGCCGCCGACGGCGCCTCTTCGTCCTCGAGGCGGCCATCGTGCAGGACGGCGCGACCCGGGCCATGGCGGAGGGCCGCTTCCTCATCCCCGTCCCGGCGAAGGTCAGCGGTTGAGCAGCACCTTGACCGTCTGGCGGGTGCCGGCGGCGGCCAGCTCCACGAAGTAGATCCCGGCCGGGGCGGGCGAGCCGTCCTCGGTGCGCCCGTCCCAGGTCAGCTGGTGGGGTCCGGCCGCGAATTCGCGGTCGGCCAGCGCCGCCACCCGGCGCCCGGTCAGGGCGTAGACGTTCACCGCGGCCGGGCCGGCCTCGGCGAGAGCGAACTCCAGCGTGGTGGCGGAGCGGAAGGGGTTGGGAGCGGCGGGAAGGAGGACGGCGGGCCGGTTCCCCGAGATGAGGATGCGGTCCCCAACCCCGGTCTGGCACACCGGATGGTACTTCACGTACAGGACCCAGTCCCCGCCCAGGCCCTGGGTGCAGATGTCGCTCCAGCCCCCGGGAATGGCCCGGATCACGTTCTTGCCCCCGGCGGTGCAGCCGTTGCCGTCGTGGACGATGCTGGGGGCGAAGTAGTCCCCGGCGTTCCCCACCGCGAACTCCAGGGTCACCGTGAACGGTCCCGAGGTCACGTTCACCCCGCCCAGCTGGGCCTGGATGTCGAACTCGTTGATGGCCCCGTCGGTGAGCACCGGTCCGGGGAGGGTGGCGAACTTGATCCCGGGATCGGGAAGTCCGGCGGGGTAGAAGTTGATCCCCTGCTCCAGGGTCTGCCCGGTGCCTCCGAACTGGGAGGCCCAGCCGATGCCCACGTTGGTGATGACCAGGGGATAGTCGGCGGCGGGGGCGTCGAACACCGCCCCCGCTTCCTCCCCGGCGGCGAAGCAGGGGCAGACGGTCTGGCCCCCCCCGCTGAACCACTGGAGGGTGGAGATGGTGCTGCAGTCCTGGGCACCGGCGACGCCGGGTACGGACAGCGCGGCGAGCACGACGAGACAGGTGGAGAGGCGCCGGATCATGGGGGACCTCGCTTTCAGGACGGGACAGCCGGGGGATCCGCGAGCGAGTGGGGCGTTCTAAGGGGCAGTCTATCCGGTTATCGGCCGGAATGAGCGGAAATTCCGGGAGGCCCGAACTCGCGGTGGGCAAATGGCCCACCGGCCGCGGCCCCGCGCCACAGCGAGCGCGGCCCGCCACCGCGGCGGGCGCCCGGCGCCGCCCCGGAAGCCCGGCGCCGCCCCGGAAGCCCGGCGCCGCCCTGGAAGCCCGGCGCCGCCCCGCCACGGGCCATCTGGCGCCTCCGGAGACGAACCCCTACACTTCCAGGCGGCGTACCGACACGACGTAGGAGGCATCGCTCATGAGCCCGTCCGTCCCTCCCTCCGGAGCCGAACCCCCGCCGGCCAACGGCGACAACGGGGCCGAGGCCGCGCTCAACCTGCTCGACGAGGCCACCCCCCAGTCCCCGGTCATCGATCCCCGGCTCGACGCCCAGCGGCGCACGGCCTCGGATCCCACCCGGGACCTGGAAGAGCGGCTGGAAGCCTACGAGGACATCACGGAGAGCGAGGTCGGCGACACCGTCCTCACCCGGGCCCGCAACGTGGAGCGCGAGCTGGGGCTGCGCCAGCTCTTCGTGAAGTTCGAGGGGGGCAATCCCAGCGGGAGCCAGAAGGACCGGATCTCCTTCAACCAGGTCCTGGACGCGCTCCGCCGCGGCTTCGACACCATCACCGTGGCCACCTGCGGGAACTTCGGGGCCGCGATGGCCCTGGCCGCGGCCTACGGCGGGCTCCGATGCCTGGTCTACATCCCCGACACCTACCACTCCCGGCGGCTCAAGGAGATCACCGACCACGGGGCGGAGATCGTGCGCGTGCCCGGGGACTACGAGGCGGCGGTGGCCGCCTCCCAGGAACGTGCGGAGCGGGAGGAGCTCTACGACGCCAACCCCGGCGGGCCCAACACCCCGCTCCAGCTCCGCGGCTACGGCGAGATCGCCTATGAGATCTACGACGAGCTTCGCGACGCCCCCGCCGCGGTGGCGGTGCCGGTCAGCAACGGCACCACCCTGGCCGGGATCTACAGGGGCTTCGTGAGCCTCCACCGGCGGGGAAAGACCTCGCGCATCCCCCGCATGATCGCCGGGTCGTCCTACAACAAGAACCCCATCGTCCAGGCCTTCGTGAAGAACCTGGAGCAGTGCGAGGACCTGAAGCCGGAGGCGGTGAAGGAGACCGCGATCAACGAGCCGCTCATCAACTGGCACTCCATCGACGGCGACCACGCCCTGGACGCGGTGCGGCAGAGCGGGGGCTGGGCCGGGCCGGCCTCGGACAAGGCTATGACCGCCTGGGCGCGCAAGGTCCGCGACGCCGAGGGGCTGAACGTCCTCCCCGCCTCCACCGCGGGGCTGATCGCCCTCCTCGACCGCCACGCCCGGGATCCGCTCCCCCCCGACCGCTACGTGGTCGTCCTCACCGGGAGGAAGCAATGACCGGATTCCCCGAAGGCAACGCCGTGGTCTACTGCCGGGGCGCCTTCAACACCCCCAACGGCAAGACCGCCCATGGGCTGGTCCGCCGCACCCTGCGCTACCGGGTCACGGCGGTGATCGACCCCGGGCACTCGGGCCGGGACGCGGGCGAGATCCTGGACGGCCGCGCCTCCGGGGTGCCGGTGGTGTCCGCCCTCCCCGAGGCCCTGGACCTGGCCCGGAAGGCGGGGGCGCCGCTCACCCACTTCGTGGTGGGCCTGGCCCCCGACGGCGGCCGGCTGAACCCGGAAGCCCGCCGGGACGTGCTGGCCGCCCTGGAGGCGGGGCTGAACGTGGACTGCGGGCTCCACGACTTCCTTTCCGACGATCCCGAGGCTGAGGGGCTGGCCGTGGCGCACAACGTGCGGATCCGCGACGTGCGAAAACCGCCGCCGCGGAGCGAGCTCCATTTCTTCAGCGGGAAGATCGAGGCGGTGACCGCGTTCAAGATCGCCTTGCTCGGCACCGATTCCGCGGTGGGAAAGCGCACCACGGCGTGGCTCCTGGCCGACGCCTTCGCGCGCGCCGGGCTGCGCTGCGAGCTGGTGGGCACCGGCCAGACCGCCTGGATGCAGGGGGTGCGCTACGGGATCATCCTGGATTCCCTGGTCAACGACTTCGTGTCCGGGGAGATCGAGCACGCGGTGTGGTCGGCCTGGAAGGAGGGCGGAGCGGAGGTGATCGTGATCGAGGGCCAGGGGAGCCTCATGAACCCCGCCTACCCCGGCGGCTTCGAGATCCTGGCCGCGGGGCGCCCGGACGCGGTGGTGCTCCAGCACGCCCCGGCCCGGAAGGAGTACGACGGCTTTCCCGGTTATCCCCTCCACCCGGTGGAGACCCAGATCCGGGCGGTGGAGCTGCTCGGCGGGAAGCCGGTGGCCGCCATCACCGTGAACCACGAGGGCCTGGCCCCGGAGGCGATCTCCGCCGCCTGCGCGGAACTCGCCCGGGCCACCGGCCTCCCCGCGGTGGACGTGTTGCGGGACGGGGCCGACGCGGTGGTGGCCGCGCTCCGGGCGCGGTTCCCGGACGCCCTGGCCGGAAGGGGCGGACCGGGCAGCGAAGCGGCCGGACCGGGCGCCGGAGCGACCGGACCGGGTGGCGGAGCGGGCAGGCCGGGCGCCGGAACAAGCAGTCGCGGAGAGGAACGCCGATGAGCGAGGAACGACGCCGGGGAGGCTCCGACCGCCGCACCGGGCACCGGGCGGGGGAGCCCGGGCGACGGCGGGACGACGACGCCAAGTCCGGGGCGGAGCCGCCGGCGCGCCCGGCCGTCTCGGGAGAGCGGGCGGCGGAGCCGGGAGCGGAACGGGACGCCTTCGAGGTGCTCATGGTCCTGGACCGCCTGGAGGTGGGCCCGCCGCGGGTGGAGCCCCGGCGGCTGGTCATGCCCTACGCCGTGACCCGGGGGGGGAAGACCGAGAGCACGGAGCTGGTCTACCGGTGGGAGGAGGACGTCTTCGACCCCGCCGATCCGGGAGCGGAGAACCTGGCCGCCATGGTCGGGGCCCAGCTCGCGCTCAACTACGGTCTCTTCACCCGGGAGATCGTCTTCCGCGGCCCCTTCGACCGCCACGACCGGCGCTTCCTCACCGACATGGCCCGGAACACCGCCCGGGAGATCTTCGTGAAGAAGGTCCTGGAGCCGAACCCGTTCCTCACCGGCGACGCGGCGCGGCTGGCCGGGGAGGCGGCCCGGATCCGGCCCGCGGATCGCGACGGGTACCTCCAGGCCGAGCTGCGTTTCCCCGACGCGGTGGACGAGGCCGCGGGCGGCTCGCGGCGGGGAGGGACGCGCTTCGCCCCCTGGTCCACCGATCCCGCCCGGCACGCCGTCCTCTCCAGCGGGGGCAAGGACAGCCTGCTCTCCTTCGGGCTCCTGCGCGAGATGGGGCGCGAGCCGGAAGCCATCTACGTGAACGAGTCCGGCCGCCACTGGCTGACCGCGCTCAACGCCTACCAGTCCATGGCCGCCGGGGTCCCCGGCACCGCCCGGGTGTGGACCAACTGCGACCGGCTCTTCGCCTGGTTCCTCCGCCGCCTCCCCTTCATCCGCGAGGACTTCCAGAACGTCCGCTCCGACGAGTACCCGGTGCGGCTGTGGACGGTGGCGGTGTTCCTGTTCGGGGCGCTCCCGCTCATGCGGAAGCGCGGCACCGGACGGCTGGTCATCGGCGACGAGCACGACACCTCGCGGCGGCTCACCTTCCGGGGCATCCCGCACTACGACGGCCTCTACGACCAGAGCATCTGGTTCGACCAGGCGCTCACCCGCTACTTCCGGCGGAAGGGCTGGGGGGTGGCCCAGTTCTCGCTTCTGCGGCCGATGGCCGAGATGCTGATCGAGAAGGTGCTGGTGGAGCGCTACCCGGAGCTCCAGGCCGACCAGGTCTCCTGCCACGCCGCCCACAAGGAGGGGGACCGGGTCCGCCCCTGCGGCCAGTGCGAGAAGTGCCGGCGCATCGTGTCCATGCTTACCGCCTTCGGGGCCGATCCCGCCCGCTGCGGCTACACCCCGGAGCAGGCCGCGCGCTGCCTGAAGTCGGTGGGCGAGAAGGGCGTGCACCAGGAGTCGGACGACGCCGAGCACCTGGCCTGGCTCCTGATCGAGAAGGGCATCCTCCCCCCGGACGCCCCCGGGTTGCCTCGGGCCCGCGAACACCCGGAGATCCTGCAGCTCCGCTTCGATCCCGACCGCTCCCCCATGCACTCCATCCCCGCCGACCTCCGGGAGCCGCTGTACCGGATCGTGCTCCAGCACGCCCGGGGCGCGGTGCGGAAGAGCGGCCGGGTATGGATCCCGGTGGACGCGCTGGCCGATCCCGAGCTGGCCCGCCCCTATCCCTACGAGGGGAAGGGCCGGGGGACGGCGGAGAGCCGCGGCCCGGCCGGCAAGGGGGGGCGTACCTGATCGGGGAGCTCACGTGGCCGCAGGCCGAGGCCCTGCTCCGGACGGTGGACGTGGCCCTGCTGCCGGTGGGCTCGGTGGAGCAGCACGGGCCCCATTTGCCATTGGATACCGACGCCTTCGACGCCGACTACCTCTGCCGCAAGGTGGCCGAGGGGTGCGGGGAGCCCAGGCCCCTGGTGCTGCCGTTGATCTCGTACGGCGTCTCCTACCATCACGACGACTTCAAGGGAACGCTCAGCGTGAGCCCGGAGGCCCTGTCGCGGCTGGTCTACGAGGTGGGGCTGGCCGCGGCCCGGAACGGGATCACCAAGCTGGTGATCGTGAACGGGCACGGCGGGAACGCCCCCGCCCTCCAGTTCGCGGCCCAGATGGTGAACCGAGACGCCCACATCTTCACCTGCGTGGACACCGGGGAGAGCTCGGACGCGGAGCTGGCGGCCATGAGCGACACTCCCAACGACGTGCACGCGGGGGAGATCGAGACCAGCACCACCCTGGCCGTGCGCCCGGAGCTGGTGGACATGAAGCGGGCCCGGAAGTTCGTGCCCCGCTTCTCCAGCGACTACCTGGACTTCACCACCAACCGGAGCGTGGGCTGGTACGCGCGCACGGCGCGGATCTCCCCCACCGGGGTCATGGGCGATCCCACCAAGGCCAGCCGCGAGAAGGGCGAGCGGATGTGGGCGGTGATGATCCGGAACCTGGTCGAGCTGGTGGAGGACATCAAGGGCATGAGCCTGGACGAGATCCACTCGTCGCGGCTCTGACCCCCGGGGAAGGGAGGATGCGGCGGTGAAGATCACCCGCGTGGAGGCCTGGCCGGTTCCCCTGACCCTGGAGGAACCCTACTCCATCGCCTACGAGTCCCTGGACGCGGTGGTCAACGTGTTCGTACGGGTGGAGACCGACACCGGCCCGGCCGGCCTGGGCTGCGCGGCCCCGGACCTCCCGGTGACCGGCGAGACCGCGGACACGGTGCTGGCCGCGATACGGGGGACGGTGGACCCGGCCTGGCGGGGTGAGGACCCCCTCCGCTGGACGCGGCTGCTGGAGCTGGTGCGCGAGCCGCTCCTCGGGCACCCCTCGGCCCGGGCCGGAGCGGACGCGGCGCTCTTCGACCTCACCGGGAAGGCGGCGGGGATCCCGGTGTGGAAGCTCCTGGGCGGGTACCGGGACTCCATGGCCACCAGCGTCACCGTGGGCATCCTCCCCGAGGCGGACACCGTGCGCCGCTGCCGGGAGCGGGTGGCCGAGGGCTTCCGCCACCTGAAGCTCAAGGGGGGCCGCGACGTGGAGGACGACGTGGCCCGGGTGCGCAAGGTCCGCGAAGCGGTGGGGCCGGGGATCGGCCTCCGCTTCGACGCCAACCAGGGCTACTCGGTGGAGGAGGCGGTCCGGTTCGTGGAGGGAACCCGGGAGGCCCGGTTGGAACTGCTGGAGCAGCCGGTGGGTCGCGGCGAGCCGGGCCTCATGGGGCGGGTGACCCGGGAGGTCCACATCCCGGTCATGGCCGACGAGAGCCTCATGACCCTGCGCGACGTGTTCGCCCTGGCCCGGAGCGAGCTGGCCGACATGGTGAACGTGAAGCTGACCAAGGTCGGGGGCATCGCCGAGGCCATCCAGATCAACGGGGTGGCCCGGGCGGCCGGCCTGGAGGTCATGGTCGGCTGCATGGACGAGGCCGCCCTGGGCATCGCGGCCGGGCTCCACTTCGCGCTGTCGCGGCCCAACGTGGAGTACGCCGACCTGGACGGGCACATCGGACTGGCCGGGGATCCCTCCGCGGGGGCGGTGCGGCTGGAGGACGGGGTGCTCTATCCCCTGGACCGGCCCGGGTTCGGATTCGAGGGGTAGCTTCCGGCCGGTCATTCCTTCACTCGCCCTGATGCGCACCCGGGTACTCAAACAACCGATATCGCTTGTATTTCCAATTCATGGCCCGGTGTTCACCAGGGAGACGCGCCTGTTTGCGACCTGGGCGGGCCGCGTCGGCCAGGGCGGCCTGCGCGGCCGCCGACACCCGGCCACAAAAAACCGGCGGCGGGCCGAAGCCCGCCGCCGAGGCGTATACGCCGGTCGAAAACCGGTCGCGCGCCCAGGGCCCGCGGCCGGTTTCCCTCAACCTACCAGCGAGGCCGGGGGCCGCCGCCGCCGGACCGACGCGGCTCGCGAGGCTTGGCCTCGTTCACGGTCAGGTTGCGGCCGCCGAACTCCATCTGATCCAGAGCCGAGATGGCGCTTTCCGCGTCGCTGTCGGCCATCTCCACGAACCCGAATCCCCGCGGGCGGCCGGTGTCCCGATCCTTGATCAGGTTCACCGACTCCACGGAGCCGTACTGGGAGAACAGGTCGCGGATGTCGTCCTCGGTCGCGCTGAAGGGCAGATTACCGACGTAGAGCTTCTTGGACATGGTTCCTCACTTCGCCCGCTTCCCGACGGGCATACCGACGGCGTCCACGGTCGTGAACGCAGGGGACTGCAAGACCTTCGGCCGGGAAGAACACCCGAGGGCCGTCCTATCATCACATCCCACGGGGACCAAGAGGGAATCGGGCGAAGACTCGGAAGGGACGCGACCGGAGCCGCGACTGCACTAGCGGGAAATCACCTACCACCTTGAATCACCACACCCCACCCGCGGAAAATCGTAGGTGTTGGGAAACCCGAAAACAAGCGCAATCTGACCGGTTGGATCGCCCCATCCGGAGCCCCGGAAACGGCGTCGCCCGGGACCTCCGCGGACGGGAGATGCGGCCCGCGGCCGGGGGGGAGAGCACCGGCCGGACGCGCCCCGCTCCGCCAGGAACTCAGACCGATCCCCGGGCCTCCGGAGACTCGGGGGCGGCCAGCCCCAGGGCCTCGCGGATCGCTCCCAGCCGGGCCAGGGTTTCGGGGGTGGGCGCGACCACCTCCTTGGGGGGCAGGGGCAGGCTGGAGAGCCGGGATACCTCCCCGAAGCCCTGGAGCTCCAGGATGGCGCGGAGCCTCGGCTCCGCCCACCCGCCGGCCCGCATCTCCAGCAGGCCGAAACGGTCGAAGTAGATCTCCACCCCCTCGCCGGCGTAGAAGAGGGCCAGGTCGGCCACCCCCCGGCCCCAGAGGTCCCGGGCCTGGAGCAGCGCGGCCAGGACCGCGGTCCGGTCCAGGTTCTCCCCCGCCCATTCCCGGGCCCGGCCGTGCACCTCGACCAGGATCAGGCCCAGGGGGCCGGTGAAGGCGCGCACCGCCTCCACCAGGACCTGGGTGGCCTGGGGCTGGTCGCCCCGGGCGATCACGTGGCTCAACCCGTCGCGTCCCACCCGCACCGAGTAGGACGGGCGGGCGGGCTCGGAGCGGCGGCCGGTCAACCCCACCAGCCAGGCCAGGAGCCGGGCCCCACGCCCCGGACGGGGGCGGGCGCGCGGCGGCGACGGCGGGACGAGCCTCACTGGACCACCACCCGGGCGGCGGCCACCGGATCGCCGTCCACGCTGAGCCGCAGGAAGTACACCCCGCGGGCGGCGTCCAGCCGGAGCGGGGCCTCGCCCGGTCCCGCCGGAAGCGGGCCCTCGAACACCCCCGCCACCCGGCGGCCGGTCACGTCGTAGAGGTCCAGGCGGACCTCGCCCGTGCGGGGCACCGAGAAGGACACCCGTCCCGCCCCGGCCCGGACCGGGTTCGGGAACACCCGCAGCAGCGCCGGGGGCGGCGGCGCCGTCCCTCCCACCCCCACCGGCGACGAGGGGGCGATGCGCACGATCCGGGCCTCGGCCGCGCCCCCGCTGGTGTCGGTGAAGGGCTCGCCGGAGCCGGTGTCCACCACGTAGAGGGCGCCGTCGGGGCCGAAGGCCAGGCAGTCGCTGGAGAAGAGGTTGCCGAACCCGGAGGCGAGCACGCTCATCTGCCCGGCGGCGCTCACCCGCACCACCCGCTCCAGGGCCACGTCGGCCCCGATCAGGTCCCCGCCGAAGTTCCCGGTGGTGTCGGCCAACAGCGCGCAGACTCCACCCAGGTAGCCCGCGTCCTGGAACAGGGTGGCGACCGTCCCGTCGGGGGCCACGGCGAGGATGGAGCCGTCGCCGTCGATGTCCGCGGACCAGGCGGTGAGGCCGGGATTCGCCACCAGCAGGCCGTGCCCGAACCCGGCCGCGGCGGGAGCCACCCCTTCGGCGCCGTTCACGGGGTAGGCGAAGACGGTGAAGCCGGTCCCCGGTTCGTAGCGTTCCACCCGGTTGGAGAGGTTGTTGGCCAGGTAGGGGAACCCGCCCAGCGGCCCGGGGGGAAGGCAGGCCAGGGCGCCGGTGTTGGTGGCCGCGGTCCCGGGGGCGATCTGGCTCACCGCCCCGGCCGCGGTCACCCGCAGAAGGCCGTTCACGTCCGCGACCAGGAGGTCGCCGCCGTAGAACCCGCCGCGATCGAAGTCCAGCCCCTCGGGCTTATCCAGCGGGGCCCCGGAAGCCGCCGTGCTCACCGCGCCGGCCGGGGTCACCCGGAGGATGCGGTTCCCGCCCGCGTCGCCCACGAAGAAGTCCCCGGCCCAGGACCCGGCCTCGCCGAGCGCGATCCCCTCGGGGGTGCCGAGCCCGGAGCCCGAGACCAGCACCGAGGCCGAGTATCCCGGCGCGGTGGTGATCCCGCTCGGGCCCCCGCCGACCACGAAGAAGGTCTCGAAGGCGGCCCGCATGGCCGGGCCGCCGGCGGCGGCGGACGCGGCGGCCTCGAGGCGGACGCTCACCCGGGTCCCGGGGGGCAGGTCGCTCGACGGGGTGAAGGTCATGGCCGAGTCCGCCTCCCAGGCGAAGGCGCCCCCCACCGCGGGGCTGAGCGAGAACGCGGACTCGGTGGAGGCGTGGTCCATGGCCCGGTTGAACCCGAGCCGGACCGCGGGGCGCGAGGAGGCCACGGTGTCGCCGTGAGCGGGAACCTGGGTGTCCACCGCCGGGGTGGCCCGGGTCAGGGCCGGCATCCGCACCAGGTAGCGGGCGCTCCGGGCGGGGACGGTCACGTTGACGGCCCCCCCGGGGCCCACGTTCCAGGCGAAGGACGGGTCGAGGAGGTCGCCCACCGTCTCCCCGTAGCTCCAGCCGGTGGCGAGCACCCCGCTCGCCCGCTCCGAGGTGTCGGTGTTCACGATCACCGCCACCTCCTCCCCGGCGCCGTAGCGCCGGAAGGCGTAGATCCCCGCCCCCCCCTCGCTGGCCAGCTCCTGGAAGGATCCGGTGCGGAGCGACGGATAGCGGTCCCGGGCGTCCAGGAGGTCGCGGGTATAGCGGTAGAGGGGGTGGGTCATGTCGAAGTTGTCGCCGAGGCTGGGGCCGTAGTCCCACTCCCCGTCCCACATGTCCTCGCGGTCGTAGGGGTCGCCGCCCCCGTCGAACCCCTGCTCGGTGCCCTGGTACACGCAGGGCACCCCCCGGGTGGCCAGCTCGAAGGCCAGCGCGGTGCGGAGCTTGCCCCAGTCCTGGTTCGCCACCCCGAAGGAGAGGAAGCGGGCCACGTCGTGGTTGTCCAGAAAGTGGACCAGCCGGTCCCGGGCGGCGGGATCGTAGTTCCCGAGCTGGGCGTAACGGTTCGAGATCTCGTCGGTGGGCCCGTCCTGGCCGAACACGTATCCCATGGTCCAGTACATCGGGAAGTAGAGGACCGAGTTGAGGGCGAAGGCGCCGCCGGCCTCGGTCCCGGTGTAGGAGCCGCACTTGGCGTCGCTGCCGTCGAAGACCTCGCCGTAGAAGAAGAAGTTGCTCTTCCCGATGCTGTCGGCGTGGGCCCGCACCTCCGGGGTCCAGGTCTGCCAGAACCCCATGTCCACGTGCTTCACGGTGTCGATCCGGAACCCGTCGCAGTCGGTGGCGTCGATGAGCCAGCGGGTGGCGTCGACCAGCGCCTCGCGCACGGTGGGGGCCTCGGTCTTCAGGTCGTCGAGGCCGGCCAGCTCGCCCAGGACCTGGTCCGGGTCCACGTAGTTCTGGATCTCGCCGTTGTTGTGGAACCAGGCCAGGTTGTTGAAGGGGGCGCCCGGCCGGAGCGTGCTTCGCCACTTGAGCACGTAGGGACTGGGATCGTCGTGGAAGGTGGGGTAGCCCGGGGTGGTGGAGTAGATCATGTCCCCCATGTGGTTGGTCACCACGTCGATGATGAGGTACATGCCGCGGGCGTGGAGGGCGTCGGCCAGGGCCCGAAGCTCGGTCTCGGTGCCGAAGTGGGGCGCGATGGCCCGGAAGTCCCGGGCCGCGTAGCCGTGGTACTCCCCGTGGGCGTTCAGGACCACGGGGCTGATCCACACCGCCTTGAAGCCCAGGGACTGGATGTAGTCCAGCTTCTCCATCACCCCGGCGAAGTCCCCGCCGTGCACGTTTCCCGGGCGCCAGGTGCCGGTGGTGGAGCCGGGATCGTAGGACCCCTCGGCGTTGTTGTTCCCCGGATCCCCGTCGAAGAAGCGGTCGGTGAAGATCTGGTAGATGGGAACGTCCCGCCAGTCCGCCGGCGACGGGGTGTAGGGTCCCGAGGCCCCGGCGGGGGAAGGCGCGGCGCCGGCCAGGCCGGCGGCGATCAGCAGGGCGGCCAGGATGCGGGTCGCGAGGCGCATGCACACTCCGGTTGAAGATCGACGGCCGGGACGCTCTCCGCCCCGGAATCCGGTTCCCGTCCGCCACACCGCAGGGGATTCCCCGGATCCGGGAATCGGGGATTCCCCGCACCGGCACCTCGGAAAAAACGCCCGGAGCGGGGAATGCCCGGGCGGGCCCCGATTGTATCACGGAGCGGAGGGTGGACCGCTCTAAGCGATGAAGAGGTCGAATCTTCCAGGAATCGAGACCGGTTCCATCGAAACCCCGGGACCCGCCCGGCGGAAAAATGGGGAATTTCCCCCTAACCCGTTGCAAAACAAGACCCAGAACCCTATAGTGCCTGCGATCTCATGCCGAACCCTGGGAAGAGATCGGGCTTGAATGCTGTTCCTTCAGGTGGTGAACGGGTCGGCCTCGACCGGCTCCGCCCCCTGGTTGCCTAAAGACCCCCCGTCCCGCCACAGGATCTGATGAAGGAAACACGTCAAACCAACCTACTTCGCCGCCCGGCCCGCCTGGCTCTCCTTCTCGTCTTCGCCGTGGCCGCGGTGGCCGCCCTTCCGCGGGCCCCGCTGGCCGATTTCGCGGTGTACCGGGCCCCCTCCCACATCCTGAGCCTGTTCGCGCTCCCCGGCGAGTCGGTGCCCTTCGACCTGGCCACCTATGCCGGCGCCTCGCCCAACCTGCTCTCCCGGTTCCAGATCGAGAGCGACGCGGGGGTGGGGGTGGAGCTGGGCGAGGACCTGAAGTTCCAGCTCACCGCGCCCCAGGAGGTGGGGATCTACCCCGTGACCTTCCAGGAGGTGACCGATCCCGGCGTGCCCCGGCCCCTTCCCTACCGGGTCCAGCTGGTGGTGATGCGCCCGGCCGACCAGGCCGTGAACGGGGTCCTGGACGGCTATCCGGTGGGAGTCTACCCCAGCGACGACTCCGGCCAGCCCTGGCGCTTCGAGAGCCCCCGCGGGTTCGTGGAAGTCACGGCCGAGAACGCCAACACCCTGCTCAGCGACCACATCACCCTGGCCGACCTCGAGTGCCACCTGGACACGTCTTTTCCGCGGTACCTCTCCACCCGGACCACCCTTCTCCTCAAGCTGGAGGGCATCTCGGACCTGCTCCTCCAGGAGGGGCTCCCCGGGGACCACATCAAGGTCATGAGCGGCTTCCGCACCCCCGAGTACAACCGGGCCATCGGCAACCGGACCACCTTCAGCCGCCACATCGTGGGCGACGCCGCCGACATCTACCTCGACCGGGACGGCGACGGGGTCATGGACGACCTCAACCACGACGGCCGGCTGAACCGCCGCGACGCCCAGGTGCTCATGAACCTGGTCGAGGCCATGGACAACTCCGAGTCCTACGGAGCCCTGGTCGGCGGTGCCTCGGCCTACCGGGCCACCCACACCCACGGGCCCTTCGTCCACGTGGACACCCGGGGGTACCCGGCCCGCTGGTGAACCCCGGCCGGGCCTTGCCCGGCCCCGGCTCCTCCGCCCGCTCCCCCGAGACCACCCCGCCCGGGTCTTCCGGAGCCCGGCGCTTTCCTGGGCCGTTTCCCCCTCAAGGATCCCATCCGACATTCCGATAAGGAATTGAGGTCAGGGGAACCGGGGACACGCGGAACGGAAGCCAGTGAAACCCAAGGTCCGATTCATCGTCACGCTCATCATCGCCGTCGCCTCGGCGCTGGTCCTGCTCGCGTTCTGGTTGCAGCGCGACTGGGACCCCTACACCGCCCTGCTCTGGGCGGTCGTTTGCGTGATGGGCGAGCTCTTCTGGCTGAAGACCAAGAGCGGCGATTCCGTGCAGACCCTGGCCCCCACCGCGCAGCTGGCCGCGGTCCTCATCCTGCCCCCCTGGATGGCCCTGGTGGTGGTCTTCTCCAGCACCGTGATCGGGAACTTCGTGTTCCGCCGGCCCAAGTGGTACCGGGCTCTCTACAACGGCTCGCAGCTCATGCTGGCCGCGGCCGCGGCCTCCCTGGTCTTCCACCTGGTAGCCGGGCAGCCGTTCCTCCGCGCCTTCGATCTCACCGGCATCGCCCGCACCGAGGCGGTGGCCGAGACCCTGTCCGACCGGCGCTTCCTCACCGGGTTCATCCTCGCCGGCTTCACCTACGTGGCCGTCAACAACGTGCTCATGGCCTGGCTCATGAGCGCGATGATGGGGCGGCGGATGGTGGTCCTCCTGCGTGAGAACAGCTTCTACCCCGAGGAGATCCAGAGCACCCTGGCCCTCATCCTCCTCACCCCCCTCCTGGTGCTGCTCTACGGCAGCCTGGGCCTGGGCGGGCTCTTGATCCTCTTCCTCTGCCTGGCCCTCATCCACCAGGCCAATCGCCACTACCTGGGCGTGGTCCGGGCCCAGGACAACCTCATCCGCTCCGAGCGCATGGCCGCCATGGGCGAGATGGCGGAGGAGATCGGGCGGAGCCTCGGCAACTACCTGGCCGAGCTCAAGCTCTCCGCCGCCCGCCTGTTCCAGCGGGCCCGCTACGCCGAGGGGGACAAGATCTACAAGAGCGCGGAGATCATCCACGTGAACGTGGACAACATGTCCGCCCTGGTGGACGGGCTGGCCGCCTTCTCCCACCGGGAGACCAACAAGGTGCCCACCGACCTCAACGAGCTGATGCGGCGGACGGTGGACTTCGTGCGTCCCCAGAACCGCTTCGACGGTATCCGGTTCAAGTTCACCCCGGATCCCATCCTCCCCATGGTCAACGTGGACCCGGCCCAGATGCAGCAGGTGTTCATCAACCTGCTCTCCAACGCCGCCGACGCCCTGGCCGAGGTGGACCGGCGGGTGAAGAAGATCTTCATCGAGACCTCCTACGACGCCAATGCGCAGCGGATCTTCGTGTCCCTGACCGACAACGGGCCGGGGATCCCCGACGCCAACCTGGACCGGATCTTCGAGCCCCATTTCACCACCAAGGTCACCGGGCACGGGTTCGGGCTCTCCACCGTGTTCCGCATCGCCGCCAACCACAAGGGCCACGTGAAGGCCTCGAACCTTCCCGACGGCGGCGCCCGCTTCCTGCTCGACCTCCCCAACGCCTGACCGCCCCCCCCTCCCGGCAAGCCCGCCCGGGAGTCGTCAACTGACGACACCACCTGTAGTCACCTATTGACGACATCGCAATTAGCTGTCTGAAGGCGTCTTAGAGCTATCCACCCCCTCCGCGTCAGCTGCCGTTGACAGGTCCCCGGACTCCCCCGGGGAATCCACCGCCCCTCCCCGGCCCCACAACTCGTTTCAGGACAGCGCATTGGTAGAAATCCCCCAGCGGCATTGCAAGTGGCACGATGGCTGCAAATAGGACGGGCGTGGTTGGCGTGGCTCTCTGAAAACCAAGGAACCCATAGGAAGGGGGACATCATGCTTCACATCATCACCAAGGCGCTCTCGCTCGCCGGGGCCTGGGAATGGCTCGGGGCCTGGGAGTGGCTCGGCGCTTGGGAGTGGCTCTAGATCGACGATGAGCGGGGGTGCGAGCCCCCGCTCGTTCTTTTGACCCCAACCGGCCTCGGGCCGGGAGCCCCCTTCCGGGGAGACCGTTCGTTTCAGGGCGGTCTGGTTCGGGTCGCGAGCCGGGACGGCATCGGCTTCCGGGAACATGCCGCTCTCGACTCGATCTACGGGGCCCACCCCCTGTGGCCCCGTAGATCACTTGTTCCGGCGGGGTCCACCCACGATTCCACCGGATAGCGGGCGCCGTGGAGGTTCCCCCCCTGCGGCGCCCCTCTTCTTTCCCCGGATCTTCCCGCCGGGAATCCCCGTCCGGCCGGGTACCCCCCTGGCCCCGCGGCCTCGGCCAACTCCCCCAATCCCACCCCGGGGGACCGGACCGCTTCCCAACCTCACCCGCCCCTCCTGCCGATACCAGGGACGAGCCGTGGGAGGCCGCCCCGCCCCCCGGAATCCCTGTCGTTTCGAGGAGGCCCATGACGTCGCCCGCCGCCCCTTCCCCGCCGGCCGCCCTGGACCTGACCGCGCCCGCGCCGTTGCGGGACGCGGCCGAGCGTCTGCTGCGGGCCCGGGTTCCCGGGCGGACCGGAGCCCTGGAGGCGCTGGCCGCCGAGGAGGATCCCCGGGAACGGGTGCGCCGCCTCGCGGACCTCTTCCGCAAGCTGGAAACCGAGGAGGCGGCGGGAATCCTGGCCGCCGCCGGCAAGTCGGCCCTCCGCCAGGAGCCGGCCGGGCTCCGGATCCTCTGCGGCTTCCTGGAGGTGAAGCGGCCGGGGGTGGAGGTGCTCCGCCGGCTCCGGGACATCTCGAGCCTGGAACGGGTCTCCCTGCGGCTGGTGGCGGGAAGCTGGACCGAGCCCCGGGAGTCGGAGCAGGTGGACGCCGTCTTCCCCATCCTGGAGGTGCTCCAGGAGGGTAGCCGGATCGGCGCCCTGGACCTGGGCCTGGAGACCCTCCCCCGCACCGTGCCCGCGGTGCGGTCCCTCTACGGCCACCTGCGGCGGTGGTTCGAGGAGGTGGAGCGCCGGCTCGCCGCCGGCGAACGGCTCGAGCCGGCGGTGCTGGACTTCATCGCCCAGCTGGCCATGATCGAGATCACCCTCATGGAGAAGCGGGTGTCCCGGCTGGCCGGCTCCATCGATCCCTACGACGTCCGGGGCATGGGCCGGCTCATGCCCGTGCTCAGCCGCTACGACCAGGACATCGAGCACATGAAGTCGGTGGTGTCGCGGCTCACCACCTACGAGCCCTTCTACGACCGGCTCCTCACCCTGGAGCACGCGTTGACCACCCGCGAGATGGACAAGGTGGAGAAGACCCTGCTCCGGGATCCCATCGGCGCCCCGGTGGGCCTGGTCCTCCGGGGGATGCGCGCCAACCCCATCCTGGATCGCGAGTTCGTGTTCCTGGTCTCCCTGGTCCACCAGATCGCCGCCCTCCGGAGCGAGGCGGTGAAGGCGAAGACGCGGCCGGACGTGCTCTCCATCATCCTCCAGGTGGTGCGGCACGGCCGGGGAGGGACGGGGATCCGGCTGGAGATGGAAGAGGCGGTGGCGGACACGATCTGGCCCACGGTCCAGACCTGGGGGGTGCTCCGGCGGTCCCCGGAGTCGCTGGAGGTACGCTACCGGGAGGACCGCGCCCTGGACTTCATCGGCGCCGACGGGACCCCCAGGCTGCCCGACCTTCCCGAGGAGCGGAAGCTCCCCGAGCTCACGCTCAAGGAGCTGGTGCGGATGCAGATGACCAACGAGGCCTTCGTGCTCGGGGTGCTGGAGAATCCCAAGGCCACCTCCATGCCGGGCCTGGTGCCCATGCTGGCCGCCCAGTCCCGGAGCCTGCGGATCCTGGACCGGATCATGCGGGACCGCTCCCTCTACACCGGCCCCTCGAACAAGGACGTGCCCCGGCTGCTCCTGACCAGCCCGGCCCGGATCCCGGTGAACAGCCTCAAGCGGTTCATCCACGTCCGCTTCGTGTCCAAGATGGACCTGGAGCGGATGGTGCGGCACGGGGCCGACGTCCGCCTTGAGGTGCGCCGGGAGATCGAGCGCTACCTGGCCAGCCTCCGGCGCTGACCGCCCCGGTCAGAGGTCGTACCTGGACTCCTCCTCCTCCTCCTCGAGCCCGAGATAGTCCTCGTCGTAGAGAGTCACCCCGATCTCCCCACAGTCCGGACACTCGAACTCCTCGGGCGCCTCGGCGTCCTCCAGGCAGATCTCGCACACCTCCCGCCCGCAGGTCTGGCAGGAGCCGATGCTCACCTCGTCGTGGTCCGGGCACTGCATGGCCATGTCCTCCCTCCTCCCGGCCGGCGCGCGGCCTCGATCCCGCCCCCCGCCGGCGGGCCACCCCGGCGGGCACGGTCGACGTCCGGCCGCGGGGACTACTACCCCAAGCGGGAGCGATCCGCAACCCGGGAACTGGACCCCGGCAAAACGAAGCGGGCCGGACCCCCTTTCGGGGATCCGGCCCGTTTCGAAACGGCCTCGGGGCGGGTCTACCAGGTGACCCGGCCGGTCTCGAGCCCGAGCTTGAAGCTCATGGCCAGCTTCTTCCCGAACCAGAACCAGGTGTTGATCTGGTCGCCGCTCCCCTGCTCCTGGAAGGTGTAGACGGCGTCCGGATTGCCGTTGGCGGCCACCGCGTCCTTCTCTTCCTTCTGGGCGTTGGCCACCGCCTGGTCCACCTCGATCTTGTTCCCGGCCAGAGACTTGGAGACCACGAGGGCGTTGACCGTCCCCTCCTGATCCGCCCTCTGGACCATGACCTGGGCCAGGGACTGCCAGGCCACCGCGTCCGTGGGCTCCAGGGCCAGGTACTGCCGCACCGCGGCCAGGGCCTCGTCGTACTCCTGGGCGTTGAGCAGGGCCTGCATCCGGTTGAAGAGCGCGTTGACGTGGAAGTCCCGGTTCTCGCCCTCGGCCGGGACCATCTCCGCGGCCTTGCCGAAGTCCTTGGCCGCCTCCACGAACCGGGCCTTGGCCTCCGGGGAGACCACCTCGCCGGTGTCGCCGCGGGCGATCACCGAACCCAGCTCCAGGTTGGCCAGCCCCCGGTCGAAGTAGACGTTGGGATCCTCGCCCCGCTTCTCCTGGACCATGTTCAGGTAGTCGAGGGCGGAGTCGGCCTTGGCCGTGGCCGCGGCGCCGCTCTCGGTCTCCCGCACCTGGTCAATCAGCTTCCGGGCCGCATCCACGAAGATGCTCTGGAGGAGCTTGTTCAGCTCCTCGTTCTGGGGATCCACCGTGAGCCCCTGCTGGACCAGGTCGGCGGCCTCGGTCTTCCGGTCCGCCTTGATCAACACCACCGCCCCCTGGGTGTAGGCCCGGGAGTCGTTGGGGTCGATGAGCCGGGCGATCATGAGCTGGCGCGCGGCCCGGTCGTACTTCCCGTCGGTGGCGAACTGCAGGCCCTGGTTGTAGTGGTCCACCCAGTAGTGCTGGCGGTTCTCCCGCACGAACTTCTGGTTCTTCTTGCCGTCGTCGTAGACCAGGGAGCTGTCGAACTCGGCCCCCGCCTTGGTGTACATGTCGATGGCGGACTGCAGGAGCTGGTTCTGCTCCTCCTTGGTGGACGCGGTGGTCAGGGCCTGGTCCTCGACCTCGCTGGCCCGCTGGGCCAGGGCCATGGCGTACCGGGCCCGGTACTCCCCCTTGTCCGGGCAGGCCTCCACCGACGCGGCGAAGTGCTCCACCGCCTTGTCGTAGACCTTCTGGGAGAAGTACAGCTTGCCGCTCCGAAACTCGTTGGCGCAGTTCACCTTCTGCGCCAGGGCGGGATGCACCAGGGAGACCGAGGCCACGAGCGCCGCCACCGCGATCCCGAAGGTTCTCAACCGCTGATTCAATTTCCTTCCTCCTGTTTCCGTGCCCCACGAGGGCGCGTGCCGCCGCCCGCAAGATCGGGTGGAGTGTAGCCCACCCCCCGAACGCGCACAACGACCCTCCCCCGGCTCGCACTCCATACCGCGGGCGCCGCCGGGGCCTTCCCCGGGAACCGCGCCCCCTCGTCCTTCAGTTTTCCCGCTTACTCTCAACCCATTGAAAGGCAATCGCTTACAAATTCGCCGGTGGGCCGGGACATTCGCTCAGGCCACGAAGCAGGCCCGGCGGCCGGTCTCGATCAGGGCCTCCACCTCGGCCTGACCCAGGCCGAAGCGGTCGATGGCCAGCAGGTACTCCTCGGTGAGGCTGGTGGCGGAAACGGTCGGGTTGTCGGTGGCCAGGGTGACCGGAACGCCCGCGTCCAGGAACTTCCGGATGGGGTGCTTGGAAAGGTCGGTCACCGCCCCGGTCTGGAGGTTCGAGGAAAGGCAGACCTCGAGGGTGACCTGGTCGGAGGCCAGGCGCTTCATGAGCTCCTTGTCCTCGCCGGCCGAGACCCCGTGCCCGATCCGCTCCACTCCCAGGTCGTCCACCGCCGACCACACGTTGCGGGGGCCGGAATCCTCGCCGGCATGGGCGGTCAGCCGCAACCCCATCTGCCGGGCCAGGGCGTAGGCCTCCTTGAACAGGATGGGCGGGAAGGGGCGTTCGGCCCCGGCGATGTCGAAGCCGACCACCCCCGGGCTCTGGTGGAAGACGGCCAGTTCCCCCACCACCTCCCGCAGCAGGATCTTGGCCATGTTGCCGCCGTGGCCACGGATGGCGATCACGGTGATCCCGGTCTTGAGCCCGGGGTACTCGGCGTAAGCGTCCTTCATCCCCGCCCGCACCGAGTTGAGCACCTGGCGGGTGGTCAGGCCGGCCCGGCGGTGGATGATGGGGTTGATCCGCAGCTCCAGCCGGTGGATGCCGTCCAGCCAGGCGTCCTCGCAGATCTGGAAGGTGATGGTGCGCAGGTTGTCGTAGAACTGGGTGTACTGGAGCGGGATGTGGAACTTGTCCAGGTAGTCGAGCAGGGTGCGGTCGTGCTCCTTGTCCCAGGTCAACATCTTCTCGAACCCGTCGAAGTCCATCCCCGGAATGGCCGAGTAGTACTTCTGGGACAGGTTCCAGAGGGTGGTGGGCCGCACCGCACCGTCGAAGTGGCGATGGACCTCGACCAGGCCCTGGGTACGGAGGTACTCGATCTTCTCGTCGCGGGTCCAGTCCTTCAAGCGGTTCTCCTCCGGAGCGGGCGGGGCCGGCGGCCCCGGGCGGACGGGGGACCCCGGTGAGGGGTCGGATGTAGGAGGGGAGTCTAGCACGGAAGATCCCGACCGGACCGGGGGGGGCGCGCCCCCGGCCGGGCGCGGCGGCCGGTCGGCGGCGGCCGGTCGGCGGCGGTCAATCGGCGGCGGGGCGGATGTTCTGGTTCAGCCGGAAGCGGTTCCGGGGATCGTACTTGCGCTTCGCCCGGGCCAACCGGTCGTAGTTGGGACCGAAGGCGGAGCGAACGCGGTCGGTCTCCTCCTCGGTCATGAAGTTCACGTAGACGCTCCCGGAGGAGTGGGGAGCGGCGGCGGCGAACAGCGACCGAGTCCAGTTCCGCCCCGCGTCGTCCTCGGCCGGCGTCTCCCACCGGCCGTGGAGATTGAACAGGAACTCGGTGTCGCGGTGGGCGTAGGCGGTGGCGTCGGCGGGCACCCGGGCCATGGCCCCGCCCAGGTGGGCCATGAGGATCTCGCAGTGCGGGCTGGGGAACCGTTCCGCGAAATCCACGATCACGTCGATGAGGCCGTCCGGGAGGGCGGACATGTTGTGGGACTTCCAGTAGTTCCGCGCCCCGGGGGCGAGCAAGGGGTCGAACACCGACTGCCAGTCCGTGTAGGGCTGCACCCCCAGGCGCTCCCCGAGCGTCTTCCCGAGGCGCCGGAACGGCTCCACGCGCTTCTCACCCTCGGCGGGATCGTCGGGATGGAAGACGGCCAGGGCCAGCATGGGCTTGCCGTGCGCCTCCGCGGGGAGGAAGGGCATGGGCGGGGCCGGCCGCAGCATGAGCCAGGCGCAGGTCTCCTCGGGGAGCCCGGCGACCAGCTCCCGGTACTGCTTCAGCACCGACTTCGCCTCCGACAGCGGATAGGCGATGATGCCGGTGTACACGTCGGGATTCTGGGGCTTGAGGTCGAACTCGAACCGGGTGACGGCACCGAAGTTGCCGCCTCCCCCACGGAGGGCCCAGAAGAGGTCCGGGTCCCGGTCGGCGTCGGCCCGGACCCGCCCGGCGTCGGCGGTGACCACTTCGACCGCGCTCAGGCTGTCCACGGTCATCCCGTGCTTGCGGGAGAGCCACCCGAACCCCCCACCGAGGGTGAGTCCGGCCACCCCGGTGGTGGAGTTCACGCCCACGGGAACGGCCAATCCGTGGGCCAGGCTCTCCCGGTCCAGGTCGGCGAGGGTGGCGCCCGGCCCCACTTCGGCCTTCCGTTTCGAGGGGTCGATCCAGACCTCGTCCATGGGGGACAGGTCGACCATCACCCCGCGGTCGCAGACCGCGTGGCCGGCGATGTTGTGACCGCCCCCGCGGAAGCTGGCCAGGAGGTCGTGCTCGGCGGTGAAGCCGACGGCCCGTTGCACGTCGGCGGCGGTGCGGCAGCGAAGGATGAGGCCGGGCCGGCGGTCGATCATGCCGTTCCAGATGCCGCGCGACTCGTCGTAACCGGGGTCGCCGGGAGCGAGCATCTCGCCGTGCAGGGTCTGGCGGAGACGATCCAGTTCCGAGGCGGAGACGGTGGTGGGTTCGCCGTCGATGGTGCAAAGAGGAAGGTCGGTCATCGGGGGCTCCTCGCGCAAGGATGAGGAAGTGGCAAACCGGTTCGACTTCATCCAAGTTCAGGGCCGAGGAACGGGCCGGTCAACCGGGAACGGGACCGGGCGGGAATTCGGGCAAATGCCCGGGGGTGGGTGTAGGAAAATCCCCGAGGGTCGACTCCCGGGATCGGGCGCGCGGGGAGCCGGCAGGGCTACTCGGTGACCGCTCTCGCCGCCTCCAGCCCCGGGCCGGACGGCTGGTGCCGGCCGGGCTTGGCGTTCCAGATGCGGGTCATGATCAACGCGCCGAGGACCGAGAAGGGAATGATGGAGAACACCCAGACCGGCGCGTTGACGGCCACGTGCCCCGCGGTCTGGGCGCCGCCGTCCCAGCCGAAGCGGTCCAGGATCGCCCCCAGGCCGAAGCCGGTGAGCCCGGCGGCCACGTACTGGACCCCGTCCAGCATCCCGGCCGCGGTGGCCGCGGCCTTGGTGCCCCCGAAGTCCATGGAGGCGGTGCCGGAGAGCATGCCGTGCACGCCGAAGATCCACATGCAGGAGAAGCCGATGAGGAAGGCGGCCGCCCCCCCGGAATGGACGAAGCCCAGGGCCAGGAGGGAGACGATCTGGCCGAGGTAGAAGATGAAGGCCACCGGGGGCCGGCGGGAGGCGAAGAGCCGGTCCGACATCCACCCGCACAGGAGCCCGCCCACGATGCCGCCCACGGTGATGCCCACCCCGGCCACCTCGTACATCCCCGAGCCGGGGGCGATGTGGTGGACCTCGTGGAGGAACTCGGTGAAGTAGAGGAGGAGGCCCTGGCGCACGAACCCGGTGCAGAACTCGGCCGCGGCCAGGGTGAGGAGGATCGGGTTGCCGAACACCTTCCGGGCGATGTAGGCCAGGTTCACCGGGGACTCGTCCCCCGAGGAGGCGTCGCCGGTGTCGAAGTCCGGGTGCCCCGCCTCGGAGGGACGGTTGCGGATGACGAAGTAGTCGATCAGGAACATGGTGAAGATGGCGCCGGAGGGGACGATGAACACCCACTTCCAGCCCAGATGGGCCAGGATCCACCCCCCGATGGCCAGGGCCAGGAAGTAGCCGCTGGAGATCATGATCCCGAAGATTCCGCCGAACACCCCGCGCTCACGCACGTGGAACCAGGCCGAGTTCACCTTCACGATGGAGAGGGCCCCGAAGCTCTGGAAGAACATGTTCATGGAGTAGAGGAGCGACATGGAGACGATGAGCTTGGTCATCACGTCGCCCAGGAAGAGAAGCCCGATGACCAGGTTCAGCATCGCCGCTCCCACCGCCCCGATCAGGATCGCCTTGCGGCCCCCGATGCGGTCGGCCAGGGGGCCGATGAAGATCACGCTGAGGGCGTAGACCCAGAACCCCGCGGTGGCGATGACGCCCATCTGGGTCTTGTCCAGGTGGTAGACGTCGCCCATGGTTCCCTTGACCACGTTGAAGTTGTAGCGGCCCATGTAGAAGGTGGCGTAGGTGATGCCGAGGGGAAACCAGTTGGCGACGCGGCGGGCGCGGAAGGCGCGGGTGTGCTTCGGGATCGCGGACGACAAGGGAGACCTCCTCCTCTTCTTCTTCGCGGGCCGCAGTATACGCAAGGGGGCAGAGGCGAGCGACCCCCTTGTTGCCCTTCGCGATGGGCCGGTCCGGGTCCCGCGACCAGGCCCGGCGTGGCCCGAACCGGTTACCGGGAGGCCGGTTGACTCCCGGCGTGGAGGCCGGTCCCCGTCCGCGGGAAATGTGACGTTTTGGTGACGGACCCGGACCCGGCGTTCAGAACCCCAGATCCAGGTCCCCCTGGAGCCCCAGCATCTTCTGGAGCAGCCGCGCCCCCTTCACCGCCCTCCCCATGTAGCAGTTGTTGAAGAAGACGTAGGTGCGCTCGGTGCGGGCGGCCAGGTCCCGGATCCGGTCCAGCCACTCGGAGAGCTCCTCCGGCCGGTACTCCCAGTCGTAGCGCTCGTGGCCGCCCTGGAACCAGGTGGCCGCGTTCCGGCCGTGGAAGCGCACGTAGCCGGTGTCGGCGGTGGCCGCCACCACCGGCGGGAAGAGCCCCGGCAACGCGGGCTCGTCCACGGCGCAGAACCCCATGGACAGCCGGCGCAGGTAGTCGAAGACCGGCTTCCGGTTCCAGCTCTCGTGGCGGAACTCGGCCCAGAGCCGCATCTCCGGGAGCTGCTCCCGCAGGTAGGCGAGATGGGCGCGGTTCCCGGACTCGTTCCTGAACCCGAAGGGGAACTGGAGGAGCACGCCGTCGAACTTTCCCGCCGCCCGGATGGGCTCGATGGCCTCCAGGTACAGGCGGTAGAGGTCCCGGTCCCGGCTTCCGTGGTGGGTCATGTCCTGGTGGGCCTTGACCACGAACAGGAAGTCCCGGGGGGAGCGGGCGGCCAGGGTCTCGAAGGTGCGGGGGGGAGGGATCCGGTAGTAGGTGGCGTTCACCTCCGCGGCCGGGAACCGCGCCGCGTAGTAGGGGAGGAAGTCCTTCCTGGCCAGGCCCTTGGGATAGAAGGGCCCCACCCAGTCGTCGAAGGACCACCCCGAGGTGCCGATCAGGAGCTTGGACTCGAGTTCCTCCATCGGGATCATGGTCCGGATCTCCGTCGTTCCGGGTTGGAAAGCAGCCGCTCCCGCCCCGCCGGCGCCCGGCGCTCCCCGCGCAGGAACACCCCGGCGGGGAGGATGGCCTCCTCCCCGAACCGGTCGCGGAGGCGGTCCCCCACCGATATCAGGGTCCGCCGCCGGCGGTCGTGGTCGAACATCGGGGCCTCGGCGGGAGCGGCCACCAGGGTCATGCCCGCCACCCCCACCAGGCGCAGCGACCGCCCGCCCCGCGCCGCCTCCAGGAGCCGCCAGGAATGGGCGGCCAGGACGGCGGCCTCGTCGGTGGGCTGGGCCAGCCGCCGCTGCCGACTGTAGCGCTTCGCGCCGATCTTGAACCGCACCGCGGCCACCGCCGCCCGCATCCGGTGGCGACGGAGCCTCCGGGCCACCCGGTCGGCCAGGAGCCACACCGTGGCCGAGAGCCAGGCCGGATCGGCCACGTCGCGGGCGAAGGTGGACTCGTGCCCGGCGCTCCTGGGGGCGGGCTCCCGGCCGGACGGGGTTACCGAGGCGGCATCCTCCCCCCGGGCGTGGCCCCGGAGCAGGGCCGCCCACATGCCGAACACCGCCTTCAGGCGCCCCGGGTCGGCCCCGGCCAGGTCCCCCACGGTGCGGATCCCCAGGCGGGCCAGGGCCTCCACCGTCTTCGGTCCCACCCCGGGGATGACCCCCACCTCCCGGGCGCCGAAGTGCGGAAGGAACCGCTCCGGAGGCAGCACGGTCACCCCGCCCGGTTTCCCCACCGGGGAGGCCATCTTGGCCTGGAGCTTGTTCACCGCCGCCCCCACCGAGCAGGGAAGCCCCCGCTCGGCCCGGACCGCCCGGCGCACCGCCTCGGCCAGATCCCCCGCCCGCCGCTCCCAATCCGGTTCGGGCGCGGGGGGAACTCCAGGTAGGCCTCGTCGATGCTTGCCGGCTCCACCCGGGCCGAGAACCGGTCCAGCACCGCCAGCACCGCCAGCGACTCGTACACGTACTTGGGGGGATTCACGGGGAGGACCAGGAGCCGGGGGCAGAGCCGCAGGGCCTCGGCCATGGCCATCCCCGACCGCACCCCGAAGGCCCGGGCGGGATAGGAGGCCGTGGTCACCACCCCCCGGTCCCCCGGCCCCCCGCCCACCGCGACCGGGCGCGCGGCCAGCCGGGGGTCCGAGCGCGTCTCCACCGAGGCGAAAAAGGCGTCCATGTCCACGTGCAGGATGAGGGAAGGCACCTGATTTCCTCTTTCAACCGCCGACGGCAGGCGATAGGCTCAGACGAACGACCTCAGGGGCTCATTCCAGCCTAGCATACCAATCATACGTTTGGTATCCGATACCCCCATAGAGCCTCCAACTCACTGAAATAACAGAACTTGGATCGGCGCCGGGAGCGGGAATGCCCCCGGACGCGAGGGATCGCCATGAACACGGACATCCAACCCACGGTGCTCACCCGGGGGATCGACCTCGATCTCACCCCGGAACAGGTCTTCCAGAACCTCCATCGCATGCCGGGATTCTTCTTCCTGGACAGCGGCATGGCCGATCACGAGCTCTCCCGCTACTCCTACATCGGGGTGAACCCGTACCGGACGCTCCGGAGCCGGGGCGAGGGGCTGGACATCGTGGAGGGGAAGAAGATCGGGCACCGGATCGGCGATCCCCTGGAGGCGCTGCAGGCCGAGCTGGCCCAGATCCGTCTCACCGGCGGCAGCCCCCTCATCCCCTTCGCCGGGGGCGGAGTGGGCTACTTCGGCTACGAGCTGGGCGCGACCACGGTGGGAGTGGACCTGCCCCCGGCCGACGAGCTGGGCCTGGCCGAGATGCACGTCTCCTTCTACAAGGCCATCCTCGCCTACGAGCACAAGACCCGCCGCTGGTTCGGGGCCGCCCTGGACCTGAGCGGGGGCCGCGGCACCACCATCCGCAAGCGGCTGGGGAACGACATCGAGAAGCTCCGCGACCTGGCCACCAGGATGCACCGCGGCGCGCCGCCGGCCGCCCCCGCCGCCCCCGCCGAAGGGGAGGAGGAGACGGTGGCCCCCGAGGAGGAGACCGCCCCCGGACGCCGCTTCACCGTGGACGGGGTGGAGGTGACCTCCACCCTGAGCCGCGAGGAGTACCTGGCCGCGGTGCGGAAGGTCCAGGAGCGGATCGCCGCCGGCGACATCTACCAGGCCAACCTTACCCAGCGCTGGACCGTCCCCTACGAAGGGGATCCGGGCCGGCTCTACCTGGCCCTGCGGAAGGCCTGCCCCGCCCCCTACGGCATCTACCTGAACACCGGCGAGGCGGTGATCGCCGGCTCCTCGCCGGAGAGCTTCCTGGAGGTCCGCGGCCGCACGGTGGAGACCCGCCCCATCAAGGGCACCCGTCCCCGGGGCGCGAACCCGGAGGAGGATGCCCGGCTCCGCCAGGAGCTGGAGGCGAGCCAGAAGGACAAGGCCGAGCTGACCATGATCGCCGACCTGGAGCGGAACGACCTGGGCAAGATCTGCAACCCGGGCACGGTCCAGGTGGAGGACCTCCACCGGCTGGAGACCTTCGCCAACGTGCATCACCTGGTCTCGGTGGTGCGGGGCGAGCTCCGGGCCGACGTGGGGATGAGGGATCTCATCGGCGCCACCTTCCCCAGCGGCTCCATCACCGGGGCGCCCAAGAAGCGGGCCATGGAGATCCTGGGCGAGATCGAGGGGACCGCCCGCGGGCCCTACACCGGGGCCATGGGCTATCTGGGCCTGGACGGCTCGGTGGGCCTGAACGTGGCCATCCGTTCCCTGGTGCTGACCCAGGGCGCGGTGCACCTGGGGGTGGGAGGCGGCATCGTGGCCGACTCCGAGCCCGAGGCGGAGTACGAGGAGTGCCGGGCCAAGGCCCAGGGCATGGTGGCCGCGGTGCGCGAGGCCCTGTCCGAACCCGCCTCGACCTCCTAGGCGCGCGGCCATGGCCCACGTCTATCTGAACGGGAAGATCGTCCCCGAGGCCGAGGCGGTACTTCCGGTCGGCGACCGGGCCCTGTTGTTCGGGGACGGCGCCTACGAGACCATGCGGAGCTACGCGGGGCGGTTCTTCCGCTTCCCCGGGCACCTGCGCCGGCTCCACCACACCCTGGCCGGGATGCGCCTGGAGCTTCCGGTCCCCGACGAGGCCATCACCCGGGGTGCGGTGGATCTCCTGGCCGCGAACGGGCTCACCGACGCCCGGCTCCGGCTCACGGTGACCGGCGGGCTCCACGAGGGGGCGATCCGGCTTCGCCGGCCCCACCCGCCGAACCTGGTCCTGACCGCGGTTCCCCTGGAGATCCCCCCCGCCGGGGCCTACCGGGACGGAGTGGAGGTGGCGGTCTCCCCCTGGCGCGTGCACGGCGACTCGCCGCTTCCCCGGATCAAGACCATCACCCGGCTCATGCACCTCATGGCCAAGGAGGAGGCTCTGGCTTCCGGAGCCTGGGAGGCGCTCTTCCTGGACGAAACCGGGGCCATCCTGGAGGGCACGGCCACCAACGTGTTCTTCGTCCTGGACGGCACGGTGCGGACGGCGTCCCTGGAGGCGCCGATCCTGGCCGGGGTGACCCGGGACACCGTGCTCGAGGTGGCCCGGGAGGCCGGGGTCCCGGTGGAGGAGGGGCGGATCACCCCCGAGGACCTGCCGCGCGCGCAGGAGGCCTTCATCACCAGCACCACCCTGGAACTGCTGCCGGTGCGCGCGGTGGACGGGCGGCCGGTCGGAACCGGGCGGCCGGGGCCGGTGTGGGAGCGCCTGCTGGCCGCCTTCCGGGCCTGCGTGTCGCGCGAGACCGGGGTGGCGCTGGGGCCGCACCCCTACGCCTAGCCGCGGTCCCACCCGGGATCACGGTCGATCCACGGCTGAGCCACGGCCGGAGGACGACCGGGCCGTGATGGTCGAATACAGATGATTTTGGCCGGGTGCGCACCCGGGTACACCCCGGCCGGGCCGGCTGCGCGCGCTTCCGGCGGGACCGGCCGGCGCTACCGGCCGTGCGGGGCTCGGAGCCCGTCCACCGGATGCCCCTCGGCCACCCATCCGTCCAGGCCCCCCTCCAGGCGGTAGACCAGGGGAAACCCGAAGTGCTCGGAGGCCTCCCGGGCCAGGTCCACCCCGGTGGCGGGCGCGGTGCCGTCCTGGTTGTAGAAGACGATCGGCTCGTGGTGGTCCAGGGGGAGCAGGTCGCGCAGCTCGGGGAGGGTGTGGCCGCCGGCCGGGGCCGCGCTGGGGATGTGACCGGCGGCGTAGGCGCTGTCGGGCCGGGTGTCCAGGATCAGCATCTGCCGTCCCTGGATCATCCAGGACCGGAGGCTGTCCGGGGCCAGGGGCCGCACCTCGTTCAGCGCGTCGGTGTCGCCCCCGCAGCCGGCCGCGGCGGCCAGCACCACCAGGACGCCGAGAACCGTGGCCACCGCCCCCAGCGCGCGCATCAGCCCACGTTGCCGTGCCGCACGTCGCGGCCCTGGATGGCGAAGATGACTTCCTCGGCCACGTTGGTGGCGTGGTCGGCCACCCGCTCCAGGTACTTGGAGATGAAGATCAGCCGCGTGGCCCGGCTGATGGTCCTGGTGTCCTCGAGCATGTAGGTCAACAGCTCGCGGAAGAGCTGGGCGTTCAGGTCGTCCACCTCCTGGTCCGCGGCCAGCACCGTCCGGGCCTTCTCCGCGTCCCCGGACACGAAGCAATCCAGGGCGTCCCCGGTCATGGCCCGCACCTTCTCCACCATGCGGGGGAGGTCGATGTAGGGCTTCAACTGGGGCTCGGTGTTCAGCTCCACCACCCGCTCGGCGATGTTCACCGAGAGGTCGCCCATCCGCTCCAGGTCGGTGGAGATCTTGAGGGCGGCGATGATGAGCCGCAGGTCCCCGGCCGCGGGCTGACGCAGGGCGATGATCCGCACCGCCAGTTCGTCCACCTCCATCTCCATGTGGTCCACCTCGCGGTCGCGCCGCTGGACCTCCTCGGCGAGGGCGGAGTCCCGGGTGACCAGGGCGGTGAGGGCGTCGGCCACCATGGCCTCGACCAGCCCCCCCATGGTCAGGATCCTGTTCTTCAGCTCCTGGAGCTCCTGGTCGAACTCCTGGCGCACCGTCCGTGGCATCAGCCGAACCTCCCGGTGATGTAGTCCTCGGTGCTCTTGTTCCGGGGATTGGTGAAGAGCTCCTCGGTCACCGCGAACTCGATCAGCTCGCCCAGGTAGAAGTAGGCGGTCATGTCGGAGACCCGGGCCGCCTGCTGCATGTTGTGAGTGACGATGACCACAGTGTAACGCTTTTTCAGCTCGTGAATGGTCTCCTCCACCTCGGCGGTGGAGATGGGGTCGAGCGCCGAGGCGGGCTCGTCCATGAGGATCACGTCCGGGTTCACGGCCAGGGCCCGGGCGATGCAGAGCCGCTGCTGCTGGCCACCGGAGAGGGAGAGCGCGGACTCGTCCAGCCGGTCCTTGATCTCCTCCCAGATCGCCGCCCCCCGGGCCGAGGTCTCCACGATCTCCTCCAGCTGCCGGCGGCTCTTGACCCCGTTAACCCGGGGACCGTAGGCGATGTTCTCGAACACCGACTTGGGGAAGGGATTGGACTTCTGGAACACCATCCCCACCTTGCGGCGGAGGTCCACCACGTCCACCCGTCCGGAGTAGATGTCCTCGCCGTCGATGGCCACCCTTCCCTCGATCCGCACCCCGCC
Organism: Candidatus Eiseniibacteriota bacterium; assembly: GCA_963768615.1. Classification (GTDB taxonomy): domain Bacteria; phylum Eisenbacteria; class RBG-16-71-46; order JABDJR01; family JABDJR01; genus CAVSKL01. Next base: position 623,920 of record CAVYIE010000002.1, read on the forward strand.
GATGAGATCGTTCATCCGGTTCAGGCAGCGGAGGAAGGTGGACTTGCCGCACCCGGAGGGTCCGATGAGCGCGGTGACCCGGTTCGGGGGCACCTCCATGGAGATGCCCTTCAGGGCCTGCTTCTCCCCGTACCAGAGGTCGAGGTCCTCGACGACGATCTTGGATTCCATGCCGCGCCTAGTGGCGCCCGGCCTTCCGGAACCGGTTCCGGAGGAGGACGGCGCTCAGGTTCAGGATGAGGATCAGCATGAGCAGCACCACCGCGGTCCCGTAGGCCAGGGGTCGCGACTTCTCGATCTGGGTCCCCGAGGTGGAGATGACGTAGAGATGATAGGGAAGGGCCATGACCTGGTCGAGGAGCGAGTGGGGCAGCCGGGGCAGGAAGTAGGCGGCGGCGGTGAAGAGGATGGGCGCGGTCTCCCCCGCCACCCGGCCCACGGAGAGGATGGCTCCGGTCAGGATCCCCGAGCCGGCGGCGGGAAGGACCACGTGGCGCACGGTCTGCCACCGGGTGGCCCCCAGAGCCAGGGACGCCTCCCGGTAGGACTTGGGCACCGTCTTCAGGGCCTCTTCCGAGGTGCGGATGATGATGGGGAGGGCGACCAGGGCCAGGGTGAGGCCGCCGGCGAGGATGGAGGTCCCGAAGCCGAGCCCCTTCACGAAGAGGGCCATGCCGAAGAGGCCGAAGACCACCGAGGGCACCCCGGCCAGGTTGTTGGTGGCCAGGCGGACGATCCGCTTCAGGTGCCCTTCCCTGGCGTACTCGTTCAGGTAGATGGCGGAGAGGATGCCGAGCGGCAGGGCGGCCAGCATGGAGACCGCGGTGAGGAGCAGGGTGCCCACGATGGCGGGGAGGATACCCCCCTCGGTCATGCCGTTCTTCGGCATCTCGGTGAGGAAGCTCCAGGAGAGCGCGGTGGAGAGGCCGCGCCCGAGGAGGAACCAGAGGATGAGGATCAGCACCCCCACGATGACCGCGCTGTTGAGCCTCAGGAGCACGAAGAAGAGACCCTGGGTGCGGCCCCGCCCCGCGGTGTTGGCCGCGCGGCGGACGGTGCGGGGCAGCGGCTCCCGGAGGGCGGCGGCGCGGGGATCGGCGGCGCTCACCGGCTACTCCGCCTGCCGGTAGCGGGCGCTGACCAGGTCCGCGACCAGGTTGATGAGGAAGGTGAACACGAAGAGCACGATCCCGATGGCGAACAGGGCCTGGTAGTGCTCGCCGCCCTGGGGGGCCTCGCCCAGCTCGGCGGCGATGGTGGCGGTGAGGGTGCGAACGGGCTGGAGGAGGCTGGTGGGGATCCGGGCCGCGTTCCCGGTGACCATGAGCACGGTCATGGTCTCGCCCACCGCCCGCCCGATCCCCAGCATGGCCGCGGCGGTGATGCCGGAGAGCGCGGCGGGCACGGTGACCCGCACGATGGTCTGCCAGCGGGTGGCGCCCAGGGCCAGGGACGCCTCCCGGTAGGAGCCGGGCACCGCGCTCAGGGCGTCCTCCGACACCGAGATGATGGTGGGGAGCGCCATGATGGCCAGCATGATGATCCCGGCCAGGGCGGTCTCCCCCACGTTCAGGTCGAAGAGCCGCTGGAGGAAGGGCACCAGGACCACCAGGCCGAAGAACCCGAACACCACCGAGGGGATCCCGGCCAGGATCTCGATGGTGGGCTTCAGCAGCATGCGGATGGACGGGTGGGCCACCTCGGAGAGGTAGACCGCCCCGGCCAGGCCCACCGGGAGCGCGACCAGGATCGAACCCAGGGTGACCACCAGGCTGCCCAGGATGAGGGGAAGGATGCCGAACAGCGGCGCCGGCTCCGCGGTGGGGTACCAGGCCGTGCCCATGAGGAAGGTCCAGAGGGAGATCCGGGGCACGTCCACCCGCACCACCGCGGCCGCGGCCCCGGGGTCCTCGGTCAGCTCGTCCTCGAAGACCGCCGCCACCGAGCCCTCGGTGTGGGCGACCAGGGCGGTCAGGGTCTCGTAGGCGTCCTGGGCGTCGAGGTCGTCGTAGTCCAGGTAGCGGATGGGGAGGGGAGCCCCGCCGAGATCCGACCAGTCGGTGATCCGTCCCTCGGAGATGCCGCGGACGTCCTCCGGGGTGAGCTTCTCCACCCCGGTCCCCGGGTGCTCGACCAGGACCTGGCCGAACTGGAGGGGCACGCGGCCGATGATCCCCGCCCCTTCCTTGAACAGGAAGCCGATGATGAGCAGGATGACCACGGAGGAGGAAAGGGCGGCGGCGAAGAGCACCCCCCGCATCCCCCGGTCCACCTGGCGTCTGAATTCCACGTCGTCTTCCCCATCACCGGCCCCGCCGCCCGCCCCGCGACCGGCGGCGGGGCCCCGGTCGAAGCGGGTAGGGGCGGTCGGGGAATCCGGGATTCGAAGGGCGCAGTCTAGCCTGCGCCGGGGATCCTGGTAAGCCCGGGGGGCAAGGCCCGCCGGACAGCGGCCCGCCGCGCGGAGGCCGCCCCCGGGCTCCCGGATTGCAACCTAGGAGGCGGGCTTGACGGGCACGTAGCCCACGTCCCGCACCAGCTTCTGCCCCTGGGGAGAGAGCACGAACTCGAGGTAGCTCTTGGCTTCGCCCTTCGGCTCGCCGTTGGTGTAGTAGTAGAGGTCGCGCGCGATGGGGTAGCTCCCGTCGGCGGCGGTGGCCATGGTCGCCTCGATGTACGGCGCGTCCTTGTCCTGGGCCACGGCCAGGGCGTGGACGGAATCGGTGAGGTAGGCCATCCCGATGTAGCCGATGGCGCCCGGGGTCTGGCTCACCGACTGCACGATGGCGCCGGTGGCCGGGGCCAGGAGCGCGTTGGCGGTGTATTCCTTCCCCTCCAGCACGTGCTCGCGGAAGAAGGCGTAGGTGCCGCTCGAGGACTCGCGGGAGTAGACCACGATGGCCAGGTCGGGCCCGCCGACCTCCTTCCAGTTGTTGACGGCGCCGGTGAAGATGTCCCCGATCTGGGCCCGGGTGAGCTTCTTGACCGGGTTCTTCGGGTTCACCACCACGGTGATGGCGTCCTTGCCGATCACCGTCTCCACCGGAGCCACGCCCTTGGCCTTGGCCTGGCGCTTCTCCTTGGTCTTGATCTCGCGGGAGGCCTGGGCGATGTCGCAGGTGCCGTCGATGAGCGCGGCCAGGCCGACCCCGGAGCCGCCGCCGATCACCGTGATCGAGGCGTCCTTGTTCTGATTCATGAAGACCTCCGCCTCCTTCTGGGAGAGGGGGAGGATGGTGTCCGAACCCTTGATGACCACCCCGGCCAGGGCGGGGCCCGCGGCCACCAGGCCCGCGGCCATCAGGGCGAGAATCTTTCGCATCGAGTCGTCCCTCCTTGGGATTTCGGGTATGCCGTGATCGCAGGGAAGATACCCCGGCGTCGGTGACGATCCGGTGACGGCCCGGCGACGATTGCGGGGAGTCGAGGGGGGGGCGGGCGATGGCGCAACCGTTCGTCTCGTAATCACTTGAACCCTCCGCAGCGTCTCTCCGAGGCCCGGCTCCCGCCCCGGTCATTCAAATCCGCGACAAGCCATATCGCCCCCCCGGGAAGCTTGGCCATTTGGCAAAATGGCCAAATGATCAACCCGGAGGACAACACCGCCATGAACAGCCCCGGCGCCGACCGCTACCGGGCCCAGGCCCGGCTCATCAAGGCCATGGCCCATCCCACCCGGCTCCTGCTGGTGGACACCCTGTCCCGCGGGGAGCGCTGCGTGTGCGAGCTGAACGCCCTGGTCGAGGCCGACGTCTCCACCGTATCCAAGCACCTGGCCGTGCTCCGGAACGCGGGGATCGTGGCGGACGAGAAGCGGGGGGCCCAGGTCTTCTACTCGCTCCGGATCCCCTGCGTGCTCCGGTTCCTGGCCTGCGCGGAGACCGCCCTGGCCGAGCAGGGCCAAGCGGTGGCGGAGGCGAGGCGTTGAGTTCGACCCCCAGCCTGGAACGAACCGCGGGGCCGGGAGCCGGTGCCCATCCGGCGGCCGTGTTCCGGTCCGCACTCCGGCTCCTGGGGAGCCGCGACGCCCGGATCCTCGGCCTCTTCCTCGGCGTCTTCCTCCTCGCCTACTTCCTCCCCGCGGACTCCGCCCGGCTCCGGAACGGGCTGGGCGAGTCGGTGGCCCTCACCCACGACTACGCCCGGGAGCACGTCCTCCTCTGCCTGGTCCCCGCCTTCTTCATCGCCGGGGCGGTGGCGGTGTTCCTGAGCCGGGGGGCGGTGATGCGCTACCTGGGCGCCGGCGCCCACCCCGCGGTGGCCTACGGCACCGCCTCGGTCTCGGGAGCGGTGCTGGCCGTCTGCTCCTGCACCGTGCTCCCGCTCTTCTCGGGGATCTACAAGCGGGGAGCCGGTCTCGGCCCCGCCACCGCCTTCCTCTACTCGGGCCCGGCCATCAACGTCCTGGCCGTGGTGCTCACCGCCCGGGTGCTGGGGCTGGAGCTGGGCGCGGCCCGGGCGGTGGGGGCCATCGTGTTCAGCGTGGTGGTGGGGGTGCTCATGGCCCTCCTCTTCCGCGGCGACGACGCCCGCGCCCGCGGCGGGCTGGCGGTGCCCGAGGACGCCGAGCCCCATTCCCCCGCCCGCACCGCGGCCTGGTTCGCGGTCCTGGTGGGGATCCTGGTCTTCGCCAACTGGGGCCGTCCGGCCGAACCCCACGGCCTCTGGCACGCGGTCTACGCGGCCAAGTGGTGGATCACCGGCGGGCTGGGCCTTCTCCTGGGCGCGCTCCTCCACTTCTGGTTCGGGGTGCCGAGACTCCGCGTGGCCGCGGTGGCGGCGGCGGTGGCGGCCCTGGCCGCGGCCGTGCCCGGCCACCCCGCCCTTCCCTTCGCCGCCGGGGCGGCGGGGGTGGCGCTCCTGGCCGGGACCGCGGGAGGCGAGCTCCGCCGCTGGCTCACCGAGTCCTGGACCTTCGCCCGGCAGATCCTGCCCCTCCTCTTCGCCGGGGTGCTCGCGGCCGGGTTCCTCCTCGGCCGTCCCGGGCATCCGGCGGTGGTCCCCGAATCCTGGGTGGCGGGGGCGGTGGGGGGAAACTCCCTGGGGGCCAACCTCTTCGCCTCGGTGGCCGGGGCCTTCATGTACTTCGCCACGTTGACCGAGATCCCCATCCTCCAGGGGCTCCTGGGAAGCGGCATGGGCCAGGGTCCGGCCCTGGCCCTCCTCCTGGCCGGGCCCGCGCTGAGCCTTCCCAACATGCTGGTCATCCGGAGCGTGATGGGGACCCGGCGCACCGCGGTCTACGTGACCCTGGTGGTGGTCCTGGCCACCGCCACCGGGCTCCTGTACGGGAACCTGTTCGGATGAGGAAGCAAGGAGAACACATCATGCGCACGATCCAGATCCTGGGCACCGGGTGCCCGAGCTGCCAGAAGCTCACCGCCAACGCGGAGGCGGCCGCCGCCGCCCTGGGGGGCGGCTTCACGGTGGAGAAGGTCACCGACATCGACCGCATCACCGATTTCGGGGTGATGATGACGCCCGCCCTGGCCGTGGACGGCGCGGTCAAGTCCTCGGGGAAGGTGCTTTCGGTGAAGGAAATCCAGGCTCTGCTGCGCTGAAGAAGGGGGTTGCGATGTCGCTGAAGACGACGGTCACGGTGTTGTTGCTGGTGGTGGTGGCGGCCAGCGCCGGGTACCTGGTGGTGGAGAGCCGGCGGCCGGCTCCGGTGGATGAGACGGCGGCGACGGCGCCGGAGAACGCGCCCGGGGACCGGGTGGTGGCGTACTACTTCCACGGGACCAGCCGCTGCCGCACCTGCCTCACCATCGAGGCCTATGCCGACGAGGCCATCCGCCGGGGCTTTCCCGGGGAACTGGCCGACGGCCGCCTGCTCTGGCGGGTGGTCAACCTGGAGTCGCCCGAGAACGAGCACTTCGTGAGCGACTTCGGCATCACCACCCGGTCGGTGGTGCTGGTGCGAATGGTGGACGGCCGGCCGGACCGGTGGAAGTCCCTGGACGAGGTCTGGACCCTGATCGACGATCAGGCCGCCTTCGAGACCTACGTCCAGGGGGAGGCCCGCCGGTTCCTGGACGAGCTCCATGGCTGAGTTCGGGGCCGCCCTGGCCGCCGCCCTCTGGCTGGGCCTCCTCACCTCGGTGAGCCCCTGCCCCCTCGCCGCCAACGTGGCCGCCGTCTCCTACGTGGCCCGGGGGGCGGCGCATCCGGGCCGGGTGCTGCTGACCGGGGCCGCCTACACCCTGGGAAGGGCCGTGACCTACGCCGCCCTGGCCGCCCTGGTCACCTTCAGCCTGCTGAACCTCCCGGTGGTGTCCCATTTCCTCCAGACGACCATGGTCCGGGTGCTGGGGCCGCTGCTGATCCTGGCCGGGATGGTCGTCCTCGGTCTCCTGCCTCTTCCCTTCCGGGGCCCGGACCCCGGGCGCCGCCTGGCCGCGCGGGCCTCCCGGGGAGGCATCCTGGGAGGCGGGATGCTGGGGATGGCCCTGGCCCTTTCCTTCTGCCCCGTCTCGGCCGCGCTCTTCTTCGGGAGCCTGCTCCCGCTGGCCCTCCATCACCGCTCGCCGGTGGTGCTGCCCTCGGTGTACGGCATCGGCACCGCGCTTCCGGTGGTGGGGTTCGCGGTGGCCCTGGCCCTGGGCGCCCGCTCCCTGGCCGGCGGCTTCGACCGCCTCACCCGGCTGGACCTCTGGGCCCGCCGCCTCACGGGGGCGGTGTTCATCGGGGTGGGCCTCTACCTGGTGGCCACCGAGGTGTTCCGGCTGGGGTAGCGTCCCGGTCAGGCCGGGGCCGCGGGAAGGGTGAAGAAGAAGAGCGCGCCCCCCCCGGGCGCGTCCTCGATCCCCACCTCGCCGCCGTAGAGCTGGACCGCGTGCTTCACGATGGCCAGACCCAGCCCCGAGCCCCCTTCCTCCACCGAGCGCCCCGCGTCCAGGCGGTAGAAGCGCTCGAACACCCGGTCCCGCAGTTCCCGGGGGACGCCGGGCCCGCGGTCGGCGACCTCGAACCGCACCGCGCCCCCGGTCCGGCGCGCCCGCACCGTCACCGCCGAGGCCTCGGGGCTCACGCGCACCGCGTTGTCCATGAGATTCAGGAGCACCGTCTCCAGCCCGTGGCGGTCGGCCGCCACCGGGGGAAGCCCGGGCTCGATCTCCGACTCCAGGCGGACCCCCTTGTCGGCGGCCCGCGGGGTGAGGGTCTCCATCACCTCCCGGACCACCGGCACCGCGTCCAGCGGCTCGGCGGCGGCGCGGACCTGGGTCGACTCCAGCTCGGAGAGCTTGGAGAGGTCGAGGACCAGGCGCTCCAGCCGGCGGGCGTTGCGGGTGATCACCCCCAGGAAACGGGTGCGCTCCGCGGCGGAGAGCTCGGGAGAGTGCTCCAGGGTCTCCAGGTAGCCGAGGATGGCGGCCAGCGGGGTCCGCAGCTCGTGTCCGATGTTGGCCACCATCTCCCGGCGGGCGCTCTCCAGGCGGCGGAGCCGGGTCACGTCGTGGATCACCACCACCAGCCCCGCCTCCAGGGGCACCACCGAGACGGACAGGGTGCGCCGCTCCGGCTCGGTGAGCTTCAGCTCCACCGTCTCCACCCGCGCCTCGGCCAGAGCCCGGTCCACCACCTGCTGCAGTTCGGCGCTCCGCACCGCCTCCACCGGGGTCCGCCCGACCACGTCCTCCCCCAGGCCGCAGAGGGTGCGGGCGGCGGGGTTGGCCCGGGTGATGCGCCCCCGGCCGTCCAGGGCGAGGATGCCATCCGGCATGCGCTCCAGCAGGTGGTCCAGGCGGCGGCGCTCGGCCTCGGCCTGGCGGATCTGGGTCTGCACCGAACCGGCCAGGTCGTTGACCGCGTGGGCCAGGTCCTTGACCTCGGCGCTTCCCGCCGGCTCCACTCGGCGGTCCAGCTGGCCCCCGGCCATCTCCCGGGCGATGGCGCTCACCCGGGCCACCGGCCGGGTCACCCGGCGGGCGGAGACGTAGCCCAGGAGCGCGGCCATGGCCACCGCCCCCAGGAGCACCAGGACCAGCCGCCCCCGGCCCCGCGTCTGCTCCTCCAGGACCCGGGTCATGGGATAGGACCCGCGCACCACCCCGTAGGGGGCGTTCACCGGTCCCCACCGCACGGCCAGGTAGGCCATGGGCTTGCCCAGGGTGGGGCTCACCCGGGTGGAGCGGCCGAGGCCCCGGCCGAGCGCCTCCTGCACCTCCGGTCGCCGGAGGTGGTTCTCCATGGCCGGGACCTCGTCCCCGGGGAGGTTGGACTCGGCCAGGACCGTCCCGTCGATGCGGATCACGGTGAGGCGGACCCCGGTCTCTTGGTGCATGACCCGGAGGAGGTGATCCATCCGCTCCACCGCCGCGCTGTCCCCGGGGGCGGGGATGAGGGCGGCCAGGACCCGGGTCTGGTCCAGGAGCCGGTCCTCCAGCTCCCGGCGCCGTTCCCGCTCCAGCGAGGCGTTCCAGAACAGGGTGGCCGAGCCCAGGGCGACCAGGGTGACGAAGAAGCTGAGCCAGGCCAGGCGGGTGTGGATGCGCATGCCGGATTCAGCCCCGGAACCGGTAGCCCACCCCCCGCACCGTCTCCACCAGGTCGGCGAGGTCGTCGAGCTTGGAGCGGAGGCGCTTCACGTGGGTGTCCACGGTGCGGTCGGTCACGTAGACGTCGGAGCCCCAGACGTTGTCCAGAAGCTGTTCCCGGGAGAGCACCCGGCCGGGCCTCTCCATGAGGTAGCTCAGGAGGCGGAACTCGGTGGGGGTGAGGTCCAGCACCCGGTCCCCCACGGCGGCCTCGTGCCGGTTGGGATCCACCCGGAGCCCGCCGCGGGCGAGGACCTTCTCCGGCTCCTCGCCGCCGGGCCCCGAGCGACGGAGCAGCGCCCGCACCCGGAGGACCAGCTCCCGGGGGCTGAAGGGTTTGACCACGTAGTCGTCGGCGCCGAGCTCGAAGCCCACCACCCGGTCCACCTCGTCCCCCTTGGCGGTGAGGAAGATGACGGGGATGCCGGCGGTGGCGGGGTCCCGCCGCAGGCGCTTGAGGACGTCGGTGCCCTGGACGTCGGGGAGCATGATGTCGAGGAGGATGGCGTCGGGGAGGGTCTCCCCGGCCAGGCGCACCCCGTCGGAGCCGCGGGTCGCCGTGACCACCTCGAAGCCCGCGCCTTTCAAGTGGTGCGCCACCAGATCCAGGAGGTCCCGTTCGTCGTCGACCACGAGCACGGTGTTGGCCATATCGGGCGGATGATAGGCCAGGACGGGCGGGAGGGGTAGGACTGATGGGCCCCGGGCGGTGACGAATCGGTGACGATTCCGGTCCTCCCCGCTTGGCGAGGCCCTCCCGAATCCCTATACTGGAACTCCGTTTCCCGCCCTCCGACTTCCCCCGGGCGCTCCAGGGAGACTCCCATGGATCCCATCGTCCCGCCGCCCTCCGCGGACGGCCCGGAACCCGTGCGCCCCCGCCCGGGGCACGACTTCCTCCGCTTCCTGGCCCGGCTGCAGAGCGACCGGCGCTACGCGGGACAGATCGCCCACGTGGAGCACCTCCCCGAGCGCGAGGCCCGGCACGCCGGCCTCGAGCCGCCGCTCTCCGAAACCCTGGCCGGCGCCCTGGCCGAACTGGGGATCCACCGGCTCTACACCCACCAGGCGGCGGCGATCGGCGCGGCCCGGCGGGGGGAGAACGTGGTCACGGTCACCGGCACCGCCTCCGGGAAGACGGTGGCCTTCCTGGTCCCCATCCTGGAGGCGCTGGAGCGGGACCCGAACGCCACCGCGCTCCTGCTCTATCCGACCAAGGCCCTGGCCCAGGATCAGCTCAAGGGGATCACCCGGCTGGCCTCGGCCCACCCCCGCCTGAAGGAGCTGATCCGGGCCGGCACCTACGACGGCGACACCTCCCAGAGCGCCCGCCGGAAGATCCGCGACGAGGCCAACCTGATCCTCACCAACCCGGACATGCTCCACCGGGGCATCCTCCCCTACCACGCCCGCTGGCACCGGGTGTTCCGGAACCTGGGCCACGTGGTGGTGGACGAGGTCCACACCTACCGGGGCATCTTCGGCTCCAACGTGGGGAACGTCATGCGGCGGCTCCGGCGGGTGGCCGCCCACTACGAGGCGTCCCCGCGGTTCCTCTGCTCCTCGGCCACCATCCGCAATCCGCTGGAGCTGGCCGAGACCCTGGTCGGGGCCCCCTTCACCCTGGTCGACGACGACGGCGCCCCCCGGGGGCCCAAGACCTTCGTGCTCTGGAACCCGCCCTACCTGGACGATGCGCGGATGGAGCGGCGGAGCGGGAACGTGGAGGCCAAGGAGCTGTTCGTGCGCCTGGTCGAGGACGGGGTGAATACCATCGTGTTCACCAAGGCCCGGGTGGTGGCGGAGCTGATCTACAAGTACGCCCGGGAGGACCTGAACCACCGGCGGGGCGGCCTGGCCGAGAAGATCAAACCCTACCGCGGGGGCTACCTGCCCGCGGAGCGGCGCGAGATCGAGCGCCGGCTGTTCAGCGGGGAGCTGCTGGGGGTGGTGGCCACCAATGCCCTGGAGCTGGGCATCGACATCGGGGGCCTGGACGCGGCGGTGCTGGTGGGGTTCCCGGGCACGGTGGCCTCGATCTGGCAGCAGGCGGGGCGGGCCGGGCGCTCCCGGGACGAGGCGGTGACCTTCTTCGTGGGCTACAACGACCCCATCGACCAGTACCTGCTCCGCCATCCCCGCTACTTCTTCGCCCAGAACCCCGAGGCCGCGGTGCTGGACCCGGCCAACCCCTACATCCTGGCCGGGCACCTGGGCTGCGCCGCCTTCGAGCTGCCGCTGACCGGGGCCGACGGGACGATGTTCGGGGAACAGGCGGGGGCCATCCGGGAGATCCTCCGCGAGGAGGGGGAGCTGCATCCGGTGGACGGCGAGGACTACTGGTCCACCCCCGAGTTCCCGGCCAAGGGGGTGAACCTGCGCACCATCTCCGACGACACCTACACCATCGTGGACTCCGGGCGCGAGGATGCGGTGATCGGGACCGTGGACGCCATCTCCGCCCCCGAGCTGGTGTACCCGGAGGCGATCTACCTCCACGAGGGCGAGACCTACTTCGTCCACGAGCTGGACCTGGAGAAGAAGATCGCCCGGGTGAAGCGGGTCTCGGTGGACTACTACACCCAGCCCGTGCTCGACACCTCCATCCGGGTGACCACCGGGCGCGAGGAGCGGGCCGAGGCGGGCGAGCGCCTGGCCCTGGTCGGGGCCACGGTGACCTGGGCCACCACCATGTTCAAGAAGATCCAGTTCGGGAACATGGACTCCATCGGCTACAAGAACCTGGACCTGCCCGCCCAGCACCTGGAGACGGTGGCCCTGGGCTGGTCGCCCTCGGCGGCGGTGGCGGCGCGGGTGCTCCGGGAGGGGCTGAAACCGGTGGAGGGGCTCTCCGGGGTGCGGAACCTGGCCATCACCGTGTTCCCGGTCCTGGCCATGTGCGACCGGGCCGACGTGGGTGGCGTGATCGACTCCTCCAACACCGGACGGCCCACGTTGTATCTCTACGACCGCTTTCCCGGGGGGCTGGGCTTCGCCGAGCGCGCCTACGCGGAGTTCCCCCGTCTGGTCGGCGAGGCCCTGGCCCTGCTGGAAGCCTGCCCCTGCGCCGAGGGCTGCCCCTCCTGCGTGGGGCTTCCCATCCTCAAGCCGGCCATCCACCAGGATCCCGACGCGGGGATGGGCTACCCCATCCCCGACAAGCGGGCGGCGCGGATCCTGTTGCGGGCGCTGGCCGAGGGGCGGTAGGCCGGTGTCCGGGGAGGCGCGGCGGCGCCGGCTCTCGGAGCTGGCCCGGCAGCGGGGGGGCGGACCCGGGCAGGGGGGGCCCGGGGGGGCGGCGCCCAGGGAGGGGGCGTCCGGGGAGGGGGCCTCCGGGGGGGCGGCGGCCGGGTCCGGACCCGGGCGCCGGGGACCGGCCTCCGGGTCCGCCCCCCGAGGCTCCCTGGAGAGCCTGGTCCCGGGAGTGGCGGAGGCCACTCCCCACGGCCGCCACTGGCGGCACGAGCGGGTCCTGGCCGAGGATCCCGGGCTGGCCCGGGCCGCCGCCGCCCTGGCCCCGGGCCGGCTCCCCGAGCTGGACGGGGTGCGGAGGGACCGGCCCCTGGAGGACGCGCTCTTCCTGGACCTGGAGACCTGCGGGTTCGCCGGTAACCCCCTCTTCCTCTCCGGGCTGCTGAGGGTGGAGGGGGACCGGGTGGTTCTCATCCAGCTCCTCGCCCGCACCTACGCCGAGGAGGCCTCGGTGGCCGCGGCCACCATGGCCCTCCTGGAACGGCACCCGCTCCTCGTCACCTTCAACGGCAAGGCCTACGACGTGCCCTTCCTGCGGGAGCGGGTGATCCGCCACGGGCTCCCGTGGCGGGAACCCGAGGCGCACCTCGACCTTCTCCACGCCGCACGCCGCCGGTGGCGGGACGTGCTCCCCGACTGCCGGCTCACCACCCTGGAGACCCGGTTCACCGGACGAAGGAGGTCCGGAGACGTGCCCGGGAGCGAGGTGCCGGCCCGCTACCACGCCTTCGTGAAGGAGGGTGCGGCGGCGGGGCTGGTTCCGGTCCTCCGGCACAATCTTCTCGATCTCCTCACCCTGGTGGCGCTCCTGGGAGCCCTGCCGGGTAAGGAAAACCCCTGAAAAACGGATAAGTGACCGAAGCACACCCGTTTGGGGTTGACATCCGACCGAGGCGCCGACTAGCTTGATGGTGCGAAAGAGTCCCGCTTTTCCCGCGGATTTGAGGAAGGCGCAGCCCTCGGGTTTTGCGCCCCGGCAAAGAGGAGGAGGGTCTTCGATGAGACGAACGCTATTGGCGGCCGCGGTCGTGATGCTGATCGCGGCAGTCGCCGCCCCGGTATGGGCGGGGGACCAGGTGACCTCGGTTATCGCCCTGCACGTTACCCCGCACAACGCCAAGACGAGCTGCTCGTTTGGCAACCCGGTGCTCACCACCCCCACCAGCTGCAACGACTACGTGAGCAAGGGTGACTTGAGCACCGGGTACGACACCTGGCTCTGCATCGCCGGTCCTGCCGGCGACGACAAGGGCGAAGGGTATTCCGGCGCCGGGCTCGGCATCTATTACGACAACACTTCCGGCTCGGGCGTGGACATCTTCGCCTGGACCGCCTGCACCGATCTCCAGTATCCCAGCAACGAGAACACCGTACCCTGGCCCCAGAACAACAGCGGGAACCGCATGGTCTGGGCCCCCACCACGGGCTGCCAGCGGACGGAGATTCCCGCCGCGTCCACTGCGGTGCACGCGGCCCTCGGGTTCTTCTACCTGTACGCCTACAGCCCGGACATCCTGTACACCGGGTACCATCCGCAGCTTGAGAGCGGGCCCGAGTTCGCGGTCGTGAACTGCCAGAGCGCGGTGACCGATTTGCTCATCACCAACGCCGGCTACGCGGCGTTCTCGTCGGGGGCGGTCAACAGCGGCTGCAACCCCTGCCTGACGCCGAACGGGTGCGGACCGGTCCCGGTCCAGAAGACCACCTGGGGCCGGATCAAGACCACCTACCAGAACTAGCGAGGTAGGTGATTTGTCGGGGACGCCGGACCCCCGGGAAAAGCTTCCGGGTTCATCGACACTGTGCGTGCATGGAGGGCGAGACCGCCGGGCCGACCGGGGTCTCGCCCTCCCTCTTCATCCGGCCGCGGTGTACGACTTCGCGTCCCTCGAGGAATCGGTCTCGGTCTTCCGCGGGGAGCGGCCGGGGCTGATCTACGGACGCTACGGCCATCCCACCGGGATGGCGGTGGAGGCGCGTCTGGCCGCCCTCGAGGGGGCGGAGGGCGCGCTTCTCCTCTCCAGCGGCATGGCCGCCATCGCCCTCACCGTCCTCGCCTACTGCCACCGCGGAGACCACCTGCTGGCCTCGGCGGAACTCTACGGGGGCACCAGCGAGCTGCTCACCACCGTCTTTCCCGAGGCCGGGATCGAGGTGGAGACGGTTCCGCTCCCCGGGCTGTCCCGGATCGGCGACCGGGTCCGGCCGGAGACCCGGCTCATCCTGGTGGAGTCGCCGACCAACCCGCTTCTCCGGCTCGTGGACTTCGAGGCCTTCTTCGCGTCCCTGGCCGGCGCGCCGGCGGCGCCGGATCCGAACCGGCCCGGCCGGACCCGGCCGCTCACCGTGCTCGACGGCACCTTCGGAACGCCCCTGGGCCAGCGCGGGCTGGAGGCGGGATTCGACCTCGTGGTCCACTCGGCCACCAAGTTCCTGGGCGGCCACGACGACCTGGTGGCGGGCCTGGTGGCGGGGCCCGGGGATCTCCTGGCCCCGGTGGAGACCCGGCGCCGGGTGGTGGGCGCCAACTGCGACCCCCAGACCGCCTGGCTCCTGGAGCGCGGGCTCAAGACCCTGGCCCTCCGCTGGGAGCGGCAGTGCGCCAACGCGCTGGATCTGGCCGGGCGGCTGGAGGCGCACGCGGCGGTGAAGCGGGTCCACTACCCCGGGTTGCCCTCCCATCCCCAGCACGAACTGGCCCGCCGGCAGATGACGAGCTACGGAGCGGTGCTGGCCTTCGAGGTGGCCGGCGCCGGCGCCGCGGGCCGGGTCTTCGACGCGCTGGAGCTGATCGCCCGCGCCCCCAGCCTGGGCGGCGTGGAGAGCATGGCGCTGCACCCCACCACCTCGTCCCACCGGACCCTGACCGCCGGGGAACGGCGGGCGGTGGGCATCGAGGACGGGCTCCTGCGGGTGAGCGTGGGGATCGAGGACGTCGAGGACCTCTGGCGGGACCTGGAGCGCGCGCTGGCCTCGGCCTGAGGGACCGGCCCCGGGGCCGGTCAGAACGAGTAGCTCGCGAACGCGTCGATCCGGTTGGCCACTCCGTCCGGGGCGTCCAGGTAGCGGGTGATCCAGTGAAGGTACTCGAGTCCGAAGGTGGTGCGGTCCCAGGGACGGAAGTGCTGCACCAGGTAGGTGGCCTGGTTGAGCTTCCGGCCGCCGGCGGGAAGATCGTGCCGGTCGGGGTTGTCCACCGTCGCCCCCAGGGTCACCTGGTAGCGGTCCGAGGCCTTCACCGTGACCTCGGCCCAGCCCCCCACCGTGCGGACGACCTGGCCGTCGCCGGCGGCGAGGTTGATCCCCTGGCCGATCCCCGCCCGGACGTCGTCCGCGTTCTGCCCCCAGTAGGCCTCTCCCTGGACCGCGAGCCGCTTCGAGGCCTCGGCCCGGAGATGGCCGCCGACCAGGGCGCCGGTGAAGTTCCTCTCGCGGCCGTTCACCGCCACCCGGTCCACGGCCACGTGCCCCCATACCCCCCCCAGGACCCGTGAACCGCGGGCCTCGGCCAGGGCCTGGACCGCCGGCACCGCCGCATCCAGACCGTCGAGCTGGCCGTTCCCGTCCAGATCCTGGTTGTTGACCGCGTTGGGCATTCCCACCATCAGGGCGATGCGGGATGCGCCACCCGACGGGTGGAGGGTAAACCGGGCCTGGGGCCGCCGGTCCCCGGTATTGCCCGCGTTCCACATCAGGCCATCGCTGTCGGCGGCGGGGTAGAGCGGCGAGACCAGGTCCCAGGTCTGCCCGGCCAGGAGCTCCCAGGCCCCCCGGGCGAACTGGACGTAGGCGTGGCGCATGCGGATGATCTCGCGCGACTCCTTGCCCCCGTTCTGGAAGTCGACCTCCACGGCTCCCGTGGCGTTCACCCCGTTCCCGACGTCGTAGGGGGCGAGCTTCATCCCCAGCCGGGTGAGCCGGGGATGGATGTCCAGTTCCTTGTCGTTCCGCTCCGACGCGGGTTCGCTCAACACCCAGAACGGGTACTGCGGGTTGAACATGCGCGAGTCGTCGAAGATGGCGTCCAGGCGAATGAACCCGTAGGGGGTGAGCTTGGGGCCCTCGGCGGCCCGGGCCGGCGACGCGCCGAGTGCGGCGACGGCGGCGATGGCCGCAACCACGGTCATGAACAGGGCCGGAATGGCCGGGATCCGGTTTCCGAACATCAGATCGTCCTCCCCTCGCGAGGGTAGTCGGTCCCCCGGGCCGGTCCGCGGCCTTGCCCGCGGCGGGTCCGGGAGCCGGGCTCGAGGGGCTCCCTTGGAGGGAAGGGGACGGGAAGGGGCAACGCGCCCGTGCACGGTGGTCGGGGCGGGATCCGGCGCACGGAGTCGTGCGCGGCCCACGGCCGGGAGGGCGCACGGCATATCCCGCGCGCCGGCTCGGGATCGTGGTCTCGGGGATCAGCGGGCGGGCGGACGCAGACCTGCGTCCGGGCCGCCGGCTCACCGCCGGTGCTTGATGCCCTTCACAGGTCCTTCCTTCATCGGATGCGTCCTCGAATCCAGGGTGTGAATCCGCCCAAAGCGGACGGATTCGGTAGTGTATCGTCCGCGGCGCACCGGACGTCAAGGGCGCACGCCCCACTTACCGGCCGAAGGGGGCGAACCGGGCTCGAGCGCGGACCCGGGCGCGGACCCGGGTCCCCGCGATCTCGCCGATCGCCGGATTCCCGTCGGCGGCGGGGGCGGTCTCGTCGATATCGGAGGGGTTCTTCCGCGTGGAAGCGGCCTTCCGGGCCGGACGCCCCGGCTCTCCTCACCGGCAACCGGCTGAACGCCAAGAGCCTGGGACTTTGATCGGCGAAACCGGTGGGGTTCGGCACGGCCCGTGCATTGAAGACCGGCGACGGCGATGAGGTCCCCTTCAGCAGGGCTGGGACACCGCGACCGTCGGGCGCCGGCCACCGACCGGCCCCATGCCATCACCGGCAAGGCATGATGGCAGGCAAACGGACCGGGGCCCGCCCCACTGGCGGGGGCGGGTCCCCCTCTCCGCCGCTCGTCCGGAGGTCGGAGCGCAGTCCCGCGCTCCCCCTCCGGGACCGCAAGGAGCAGGGTCCGCATTCGGACAGGTTTCGGGGAGCGAAAGACCGTGATCGGGGAAGCCCTTAATGGACGGGGGGGGCTTCCTCGAGTGGGCACAAACGATGCCGGTGGGAGTCACGGTCTCTCGCTCCCCGTTTTTTCCCCATGGCCGGCAGCCGGCTAGTCCAGCCGCACCAGTTTCCGGGTCGCCGAGGCGCCCCCCGAGGTCAACCGGTAGTAGTAGATCCCCGCCCCGGCCCGGCGGCCCCCGTCGTCCCGGCCGTCCCAGCGCACCGCGTTCGCTCCGGGCTGGCCGATGCCCCGGAACCCCGCGATCCGCCGGCCGGAGACGTCGAAGATCGCGATCTCGTAGGGCCCCGCCGCGGCCAGCTCGAACCGGAGTTCGGTGCTGGCCCGGAACGGGTTCGGGGCGCTGGCCAGCCGCGAGGGGGACGGGCTCGCCGCGGGAGGCCCCCCGACCCCGGTGACCTCGCCCCCGGCCCAGTAGATGTCGTCCACGGCGAACTGGCAGCCCGTCCCCTGTTCCTCCAGGATCACGAACGGGTAGCTCAGCATCCGGAGGTCGATGGCCGTACCCCGAAGGTCGATGACCGGGATCGCGGCCCGGCCCCACTCGCCGTTCCGTACGAGGCCGTACTTCGTGGTGTAGGCGGGGAACTGGACGTAGTACTGGTTGCCCCAGGAATCGATGACGCCGATCTTGAAGGTCACGTTGGCGGGGATCTTGATGCTGAACTCGAGATGCCCGTCGGGGAAGTTGAACAGGTTCAGGGGCTGGATCGACATGATGCCGGCCCCGAACCATCCCTTGCCGTTGGTCTGCCAGGAGAGGACGTTCGCCCCCTCGTAGGGCGGGATGGAGCCCGGGACCAGGGTGTTTTCCCACACGTAGATCTTCGCGGTGGAATCGGCGAGCAGCGACCCGTCGGTGGGGGTGGTATCGGTGAAGAGCCCGAAGGTCCCGCCCTGCGGAGTGGGGGGGCCGAGATGGACCTCGCCTCGGCCGTTCCACCGGTACACGCGAACGTAGTCCACGTACATGGTGCCGGGGAAGGGCATGGTGACCGGCAACCCCGATCCGGGATCGCCGAGCTGGTAGGCGTCGGTGAAGGCCCCGCCCACGGCCAGGTTGGCGATCAGGTAGAACGGCTGCCGGAACTCGTCGGACTCGCCGTCGATGGTGAAGGGCTCCGCGAACAGGTCGTATTCCACCCCGTTGTCCACGACGGTCTGGCGCATGGACTGGTCGTCCCAGTACAGCCGGTAGATCAGGAAGCGCCCGGCCAGCGGAGTCGCATAGTTGTAGTAGAAGCGGCAGTAGGTATCGTCGGGATCCCAGGAGAGGCTGGCGCCGCCGGATGGATTCTCGGGGGAGACCGCGGCGTCGGTATAGAAGATCGCGTTGGCGCCCACCACCTGGTCGACGGTCGAGTTGTCCAGCCCGTTCCCCCCGTTGTGGGTGTCGTGAAGGTCCCGGTAGACCTTCTTCATGCCCATCTCCATGAGGTCGATCTCGCCGGAGCGGGGCCAGGCGTAGTTGGCCGTGCCCAGCATCCAGACCGCGGGCCAGCCGCCCAGGTTGAGGCCGGGTACCCGGACCCGGGTCTCGATCATCCCGTACCGGACCGAGACGAAGGACTTGCTCATCACCTTGCCCGAGGTGTAGGCGAGGGGGTTCCCCCACTGGTCGGTGATCCCCGGCCCGCTCTCCTGCCGGGCGACGATGCGCAGGGCCTTGTTCCCCGGCTCTCCCGGAACATCGGCGATGTCGACGTTCCCCTCCTGGTAGTACTCCAGCTCCCCGTTGCCCCAGCCCCAATAGCCGTTGCCGGTGAGCTTCAGCCAGTTGTCCAGGTCGTTGAACTCGTCTTCCCAGATGAGGTCGCCGACCTGGGCCTCGGCCGCTCCCGCCACCGCAAGCAGCACCACGACACCGGCGATCACGCTTCTGAACTTCATGGTCCCTTCCCCCTGGTTCCCGATCCATCCACCTGCGGCTCATGATCCCATCCGCACCCCGCCGGGCCAAGCGGTTCCTGGCCCCGAGCCCCGGAAAGCGGTCGCGACAGGAGACCGTAGCCCTCTCTTTTCCGTCCCGGATGGAACCGGGGCCGTCGATCACCGCGGTCCTGACGGGAAGACGACATGATAGGTCGTGTATTTTCGGGGCGAATCCTGCATTTCAATCAGGAAAAACTCGTACCGCTGCCCGGTTCTCATAGGTGAACCGTGCCCGGGACCCTATACTCCAACTGTTGCTCCGGCTCGACAGAGATGCTGCCGACGGCGGAACGACAACGCGGGTTCAAGGAGGTTCGCTATGTCCTTGAGACTGACTATCCTGATCGCGCTGGTCGCCGTCGCCCTGGGCGCCGGCGCTGTCCAGGCCGCTCCGGTGGAGCTGGCCGTGAACGGTGACTTCGAGACCGGCACCTTCGCCGGGTGGACGCTCTATCCCTCGGCGCCGGGGAACATCACCCTGGTCTCGCCCGGCTACGCGAGCAACTTCGCCGCCTTCCTCGACAATGCGGTCGCTCCGTCCGCGGCCCTGATCAAGAACGCCAACCTCGGAGTGGGCACGGTGGTGGCCGGCGAGACGATCACCATCTCCTTCGACGCCAAGGGCACGGTCGCCGAGGGGGGCGTGGCTTTCGCCGAGTTCTTCTCCGAGCTCACCGGCGGCGGCGTCTCCAAGTCCGAGATCCTCGGCGGGGCGCCTCTCCTTGCCATCAACAACAACCCGGACACCTGGATCCATTTCAGCTTCATGACCACCGCCGGGCCCGATGTCTCCGGCGGCGTGACGCTGCAGCTCACGGCCACCACGGGAGCGGCCACGGGTAGCGTCTCGCGGATCTACTACGACAACGTCAGCGTGACGGTGGATCGCGAGGGCGTGCCGGTGCAGCCCTCGACCTGGGGCCGGATCAAGTCCCTGTACTAGCCCCTTTCCTCCCTGCCCGGAGCCGCCCCCGGCGCAACCGGGGGCGGCCGGGTCCGGTCCCGCCGCCCGCCCCGTCCCTGCCGGCCGCTCCCGGTCGATCCCCCGGTCACACCTGGGTTCCGGTATCGTAAGAGTGTGCAACCGGGTCCGTGCGCCCACCGCCGCGAGCCCGCCCCTCGACCCGGAATGGAACCCCGCATCCCCTGGAGGCCCACCCCATGCGCTCCATCGTGATCGGCTGGCTCAGCCTTTTCGTCCTGGCCGCGGCCCCCGGGCCCGCCGCCGCCGTGGTCCACGCCGGGGACCCCGCCCCCGCCTTCACAAAGACGGCCCTCGACGGCGGCCCGATCTCCCTCTCCGACTACTCCGGCAAGGTGGTGGTGCTCTTCCTCCTCGGTTACGGCTGACCCTACTGCCTGGCCGACGGTCCGTCGGTGGAGCAGGACATCTGGCAGGCCTACCAGGCCTCGCACCCGGGGCAGGTCCAGGTCCTCGGGCCCGACCTCTGGAACGGCAGCACCGCCCAGCTCCAGTCCTACCGGTCCCAGACCGGGGCCACCTTCCCCCTTCTCCTCCAGGGGGCGAGCGCGCCCGGGGGCAACCTGAGCACCCTCTACGGGCCCTACGACAACTACGTGGTCGTCGACCAGGGCGGCATCGTTCGCTACCACGCCGCCGACCTCCACGCCCACGGGAACCGCTACCACCCCGACGAGATCCGGGACGTGGTGAACTCCCTGGTCTCGGATCCCACCGGGGTCGGCGACGACCTGCCCCCTCCCGCCGGCCTGCGCCTGGCCGCCGCTCCCAACCCCTTCCGCGGCCGGGTGCTGGTGCGGGTCACCAACCCCTCGCCGCACGCGCTTCCCCTGCGACTGGCCGTCTTCGACCTGAGCGGCCGCCGGGTGGCGGTGCTGGCCGGCGGCCGGGCCCTGGACCCGGGCACGGCGAGCTTCCGTTGGGACGGCCGCTCGGCCACCCGGGGCCGCCTCCCCGCCGGGCGCTACTGGATCCGGGCCGACCTCGGAGGCGCCCGGACCTCCCTCGGCGTGGTGCTGCAGCCGTGACCCGGGCCCGGGCGCCGCGGTGGATCCGCCTACCGCACCTCCTGGCCGGGACCGCTCTCGCCCTGGCCCTGGCCGCCGGGGGGGCGGCCGCCGCCGACGCTCCCGGCCCGGCCGGCGCCCCCGCCCAGTCCGGCTCCCCCGCCGAGGTGGACGCCGGCCAGCTCCGCGATCTCCGTCTGGACCTGGTCACGGGGCGGGCGCAGCCCCTGGGGGCCTACCTGGACCGGGGCGGCCCCGTCCTCCTGGATTTCTGGGCCACCTGGTGCAAACCCTGCCTGGAGGCCGTTCCGGGTCTCCGGTCCCTCCACGAGAGCCTGGGGGAACGGGGACTCACGGTGATCGGGGTCTCGGTGGACGGACCGAGGAACTTCAGCAAGGTGCGCCCCTTCATGTCCCGGATGCGGATCACCTACCCGGTGGCCCTGGACCGCGACGGCTCCCTCCAGCGCTTCTTCCAGGTGGTGGCGGTGCCCACCACCGTGCTCCTGGACGCCGAAGGCCGGGTGGTGCGGGTCCAGCAGGGCTTCCGGCCGGGGGAGGAGAAGGAGCTGGAGGCGGCGGTGCGGGCCCTGCTGCCGCCGGCCTCCGATAGCGGCGCGGACTCCACCGGAGATGAGCGCTGACCCGGCGGCCACGCCGCGGCGGAGTCCGGCTCCTCGGGATGCTGCTCGCCGCCGGGGCGGTCCTGGCGCCGGCGGCCCGCGCCCGGGCCCAGGTCTCGGCGGCCAACATCCTCCAGGCCCAGAACGGCAACATCCCCTTCACGGAGCCGGAGAATCGCATCGCCTACTACGACCGGCTCGACCTCGACTACCGGCGCGACCGCCTCGGCCTCGGCCTGCGCTTCGAGACCTACCGGAACAGCGAGACCCTCTACGACTACGCCACCGTCTCCCGGCGCTTCGCGGAGTGGAACGGGCCGCGCCTCCGCGCCCGGATCGGGAACTTCTACACCCTGCTCGGCCGCGGCCTCGTGCACCGCTCCTTCGAGCTGCCGGGGGTGATCCTGGAGCAGCCGGGGCTCCGTCCCCTCTACACCCCGTCCCGGGACGTGGACGGGGTGCTGATCGAGGCCGAAAGGGGACCGGTGCGGGGGCGGATCTTCTCCGGAAGCCCCAGCGACGGCACCGTGGCCCCGGGCCTGGAGGACGAGGGGCTTCCCCGCCATGCCGGCACCCTCTCCGGGGGCGAGGTCCGGCTCCGGGGCCTCCCCGCCCTGGAGGCCGGAACGGCCTACGCCCGGTTCACCTCCGGCGGGCGGCGCCAGCAGGAGCTGGGATCGGGCTTCGTGGACCTGGACCCCCTGGAACTGCTCGGCCTGCCCGCGGTCCGGCTTCCCCTCTACGCGGAGTACGCCCAGGCCGGAAGGACCTTCGGCGACTGGTGGTCCCTGGACACCGGGGACCGGATCCCCCACGCGCTCTATGCCGGCGGCAACCTGCTCTGGCGGAGCCTGGCCCTCACCGCGGAATGGAAGGACTATCGGCACTTCCGGTTCGGCACCAACGATCCCCCCTCCCTGGTCAGGGAGCACGCCTGGCTCCTGCTCAACCGGGCCACCCATCTCCTGGACGCCGAGGACGAGCAGGGCTTCCAGCTCGAGGCCACCTGGAGCGGATCCGACTGGGCCGGGGTCACCGCCAACTGGAGCCGCTCCGACGGGAACCTCGGGCGGCGGGCGGTACGGTTCGAGGAACGCTACCTGGAGTTCCGGGTGGCTCCGGACTACGGCGCGCGGTGGGAGGCGACGGCGGTCTACGACGCCGGGAAGGACGGCTTCGCCTTCGTACGGAACCGGGACATGGCCGGGCTCTCGTCAACGGTCCGTACGGGAGAGGCGGTGGCGGTGAGCGCCGAGGCCGAGCGCCAGCACACCCGGCGCACCGACGCCTCCTTCACCGACCTCCACGCCGCTCTCACCGTGTCCTGGGCCGGGCGGGGCTCGGTCACCCTCCAGTGGGAGCGCACCGGCGATCCGGCCGAGGAGGCCCCCGGGGACGCCGGCACGCCGGGGGTCCAGGCCCGCGACTTCCTCGGCGCCGCCCTCGGGGCCCGCCTCTCCCCCCGGCACGAGCTGGCCGTGTTCGCCGGGGAGCGGCGGGGCGGCCGCGCCTGCACCGCCGGCACCTGCTACGAGGTGGTTTCCTTCAAGGGGGTGGAGGCCCGGCTCACCAGCCGGTTCTAGACCCCGCCCCGCCGGAACAGCACGAGGCCCGCCGGGGGAGCGCCCCCCGGCGGGCCGGTGACTTGGTCCGGCCGGTCGCGCCGGCCTCGATCAGTCCCCGCTCAGGATCCTGAACCAGGGAGACCGGACCATGGCCTCGACCGCGGCCACGTTGGCCTCGCTGAAGAGGAATCCGGCCGGGGCCGGCTTCTCCGCCACCGGAGGCCGGTAGTCCACCCCCATCAACTCGGCCAGGTTCACCAGGGGGATGGATGCGTTCCAGCGCGCGTTGATGGTCCGGATGAACGCGTTGGCCACGATCCCCTGGGCCACGTCGGTGGGATGGAATCCGTCCAGGCTGAAGATCCCGCCGGTGAGGAAGGCGTCGGTGTACTCGATCCCCCCCACCTCGATACCGTGGGTGGCCACCCGCCGCAGGAGGGCGTTGGTGTCCACCACCGGGATCCCCCGGTCCCCGCAGGCCTGGGCGATCACCGCGTTGATGTCCGCCACCCGCTGCTGGATGGCGGCGGCTTCCCCGTGGTCCAGAACCACCCCATCCGGTAGCGGCTGCCCGTTGGAGCCGGGAACCCCGGAGGGGATCCCGAACCCCTGGGCGATGAGCGGAGTGGCCTTCAGGGTGAGATAGTCCCCCGGCCCCAGCGGTCCCGCCGGCCCGAGCAGCGGAACCGGCTGGCCGTTCACCAGGACCGGCTGCCGGGTGGTGGGATCGACCAGGACCACCGGCACCGTGGTCACGTAGGGGATGGAGGTCACGTCGGGAACGTTGGCGGCCACGATGCCCGGGCGGCTGTCCAGGCCCTGGAGGGTGTCCAGGAGCTGCTCGTAGTCGGTCCGGAAGTCGTTCACCGGAGTGAGGGCGGTGACGGTGGCGTTCAGGGCCGCGCCCAGCACGTCGTTGGGACCGATCCACAGGGTCACGAAGGTGGGGTGGAGCGCCGCCGCCTGCTGGATCATGGTGCCCTGGCCCCGCAGGATCAGGTTGTAGGAGGCGTTCCCCCCCGCGGTGTAGAGCACGTCGTGCACGTTGGCCCCGGGCACGGCCAGGTTGTTGTACGGCGCCGGGTAGCCGGTGTTCAACGGTTGTCCGGTGAGCTGGATGGGCTCGATAGTGGGGGGGGTCAACGAGACCAGGTCCAGGGTGCCCGGGCTCCCCGGGGCCCCGTAGCCGGGGATCACGAACTCGGTGGGGGCCGCGGCCTCCACCTGGTCCGAGAGCACCTGCTTCCCCACCTGCCGGGCGAGAAGGGCGGCGAAGGAGCGCCGCTGGTGGACCTCGTTCAGGCCGTTGTTCTGGAATCCCGCGGTGAGGCTGTTCCCCAGGGAAACCATGACCGAGAAGTCCGCATCCCCGGTGAGGGGCGGCGGCGCTTCATAGGGATTGATGTCGGCGCAGCCGGCGGCCAGCAGGAGAATCACCGCCAGCGCGATCGTCGAAAGCCATCGTGTGGTGCGCATGGGTTCCTCCTCCTAGTACCGGTAGCCGAGGGAGACCCCGGCGATCTGGACGCCGTTCGAGTACGTCCCCTCGTAGCCGTCGCGGTTGACGCCCTCGGTGTCGCGATCTCCGATCAGGAGCAGGAGAGCGAAGGCGTCGGCCCGGAACCGCCCCCAGTCCTTGCCGATGCCGACGCTGAGACCGTGCCGGTCGTTGTCGGGCAGGAGCGGGCTGATCGATTCCGTGGGCTGGGGGGTCTGGTCGTAGTAGTACCCGAACCGGAGGTTCAGGTCCGGTCGCAGGGCCCACTCGGCCCCGGCCCGGAAGAAGAAGGCGTCATCCCAGTTCTCGACCAGGGTCTGGGACAGGGACGCGTCATCGAACCGGATGGGCAGGGACTGGAAGGAGGACCACTGGGTCCAGCCCAGGTCCCCCTCCAGCGTCAGCCGGTCGCTGGGACTCACCGCCAGCGCGGCCACGAAGCTGGCCGGGAAGTCGATGTTGGTGGAGACGCCCTGGTCCTTCGGGAACAGGCCCTGGAGCTGGGGATCGAGTTCGGTGCCGGTCCCGGTGAAGGTGAAGTCGGCGTTCCCGTCGTATTGGATGGCCACCTTGGACCGGTAGGTGAACCCCAGGGTCATCCGCCGGGTGAGATCCACCTGGAGTCCGAAGTTTCCCCCGTAGTCGAGCCCGTTGTCCGCGTTCAGCTTCACCCGCCCCAGGTCCAGGGTGGCGGGATCGGTGGTGCGGGGGTTCACCTGGCCCACGTGGCGCCGCAGCTCCAAGCTGGAGTGCACCGCGGTGAGCCCGGCCCCCACCCGGAGCCACGGCGCCAGGCGCAGGGCCACGGTGGGGGTGAAGAAGAAGGGGGTGATCGAGGCCTTGGTGGAGACGTAGCGGCCGCTGAAGTCGTCGGGATGGTCCCACTCCGTGGTCAGACCGAAGGGGTTGTAGACCCCGAAGCCCACGGCGAGATCGGATCCCAGCCGCTGCCCCCAGTAGACGTGGAAGGGGGTGAAGAGACTGGTGGGGGACGTCTCGTGCACGCCGTAGCCCGGATAGGGGGACACGCCGGCGAACTCCCGGCCGACCAGGATTCCGCTCACCCCGGCGTAGAACTCGCCCCCCTCGATCCCCACCAGTCCGGCGGGGTTGTAGAACACGGCCGAGGGATCCGAGACCCGGGCGGTATACGCCCCCGCCGATCCCAGGGCTCGCGCTCCCTGCTCGTACAGGCTGAACCCCGCCGTCCAACCCGCGGCCGGGGCCAGCAGGACCAGCGCCGCCGCCAGCGGAAGCCATCGAAGAGTGCGCATGCTTCGCCTCCTTTCCAATCCCGAGGGGCGTTCCGGCCCCAACCCGTCGTGCGGCTAGCCGTTCTCCGCCGCGTACAGCTGCTCGATCTCCGCGGAGAACCGCTCGGTGATTTCCTTCCGTTTGACCTTGAGGGTCGGGGTCAGCTCCCCCGCCTCCACCGTGAGCTCCCGATCCAGGATCAGGAACCGCTTGATCGTCTCGTAGGACGCCGCGTCCCGCTGGTGCCGGGCAAGGCGGCGGCGCATCAGGTCCCGCACCCGTTCGTTGGCGACCAGGTCGCTCCGGTCCTTGATGTCCAGGCCCTTGTACCGGGCGTAACGCTCCAGGTTGTCGAAGCTGGGCACGATGAGCGCGACCAGGTACGGGCGCCGGTCCCCCAGCACCACCGCCTCCGCGATGTACTTGTCGGTCTTGAGCGCGTTCTCGATGGGCTGCGGAGCGACGTTCTTCCCCCCGGCGGTGACGATGAGGTCCTTCTTGCGGTCGGTGATGACCAGGTAGCCGTCCCCGTCCACGTGGCCGATGTCCCCGGTGTGGAGCCGGCCGCCGGCCAGGGCCTCCGCGGTGGCCTCGGGCATGTTGTAGTAGCCCGGCATGACGTTCGGACCGCGGGCGAGGATCTCCCCGTCCTCCGCGATCTCGATCTCGACCCGGGGCAGGGGCCGGCCCACCGTGCCCAGGCGCAGGTGCTCGAAGGTGTTCACGGCCAGCACCGGGGAGCTCTCGGTGAGTCCGTAGCCCTCCAGGATGGGAAGGCCGGCGGCGTAGAAGAACTCGGCGATCTCCGGGGAGAGGGGCGCGCCCCCGGAGATGAAGAAGCGCAGCCGCCCCCCGGTGCGTTCGACGAGCTTGGAGAACACCAGCCTCACCGCCAGCCGGTAGCGGGCCTCCAGCCATCCTCCGATGGGCCGGCCGGAGAGCTTCCGCCGGGCCCGCTCCAGCCCCACTCCCCGGGCCCAGAAGAAGATCTGCTTCTTGAGCCAGCCTCCCCGGACCGCGTTGTCCATGACCCGGGCGTAGATCTTCTCGTAGAGCCGGGGGACGCTGACCATGATGGTGGGCCGGGCCTCGATCATGTTCTGGGCCACGGTGTCGAAGGACTCGGCGTAGGCCACGGTGGCCCCGGCGTGGAACATGCAGTAGAGGCCGGCCATCCGCTCCAGGATGTGGCTCAGGGGAAGGAACGAGAGCGCGGTGTCGGACTCCCCGATGGAGAGCACCTGCAGGCCGTCTTCCACGTTGGAGAGGATGTTGCGGTGGGTCAACATCACCCCCTTGGGGGGGCCGGTGGTGCCGCTGGTGTAGATGACGGTGGCCAGGTCGTCCGCCTTCACCGTGGCCGCGCGCTCCCGGTGCAGTCCGGGCCGCTCCTCCCCCAGCCTACGGCCCCGTTCCCGCAGGCCGTCCAGGCTCAGGACGTCCCCGGCGTTCTCTCCGGGATCGAACACCACCACCGTGAGTTCGGGGTGCGAGGCCCGGTAGGCCTCGAGCTTCTCCAGCTGTCCCGGATCGGCGGCCAGGATCACCCGCGCCCCGGAATCCTCCAGGACGTACTCGACGGTGCTGTGGGTGAGGGTGGGATAGATGGGGACCGAGATCAGGGCCGCGGTGAGGATTCCCATGTCGGCCTGGGCCCATTCCAGCCGGGTCTCGGAGAGGATGGCCACCCGGTCCCCCGGGCTGAGCCCCAGTCCGATCAATCCCAGGGCGATTTCGGTTCCCGCCCGGGCGAACTCCTCCATGGGGACATCCCGATAGAATCCGTCCTGTTTCCGGCGGAACGCCACCCGGCCGCGCCGGCGGTCGATGCCCTGCAGATATACGTCCACCAGGGTCTGGACCGATGCCAAGGGGATCGCCTCCTGAGGCCGCGAGGGCACGGCCGGGTCGGGGGTGGACTAGCATTAGCATCGGGCCGGATGGGGGTCAAGCGGTTGGGGGGGCGCGGGAGGGGGATCCCGGCCTCGGTGCGCGATCACCGAGGCCCCGGACCGGGCGGGGCCTTCCGGGATGGAGGATGACGGAGGGCAAAACGAAGCGGCGCGCCGGGAGGTGACTCGACGCGCCGCAACCGGGGCCGGCCGGAGCCGGCGAAAGAGGATCAGCCGGCCATCTTGGGCAGGTCGGAGGCGTCTCCCTGTCCGAGCATGGCGTTGATGCGGTCCACCAGCTTGCGGGGGCTGAACGGCTTGGTGATGTAGTCGTCGGCGCCCACGTCGTAGCCGGTCTGCATGTCCACGTTCCGGCCCTTGGCCGAGAGGAGGATGACCGGGATGTCCTTGGACTCCGGGTCGCCCTTGATGGCCTTGCAGGTCTCGTACCCGTCCATCTTCGGCATCATGATGTCGAGCACGATCAGGTCCGGCTTGGTTTCCTTGAGCTTGCGAAGCGCCTCCTCCCCGTCCAGGGCGGTGACGACCTCGTAGCCCTCCATACCCAGGCTGAAGTCGAGGATGTGGACGATGTAGATCTCGTCGTCCACCACCAGTATGCGTCCTCGGGACATGTGCTGTTCACCTCCTCGACGCCCGGAACCGGGGCGACCGGACCGCCCCCCCGTCCCCCTCCCGTCGATCGGCCTTCGCCGGGTCATCCGACCCGGCCGGGGACGGGACGTCGGCTCCTTCACGCAGGTCCGGAGCTTCTGATCATGGTATCGGTGCTTCGGGAAGCGACTTTACGAATTTCGCGCCCCGGCGGAGAGGGTCCGGAGCCGGCTCCGGGGGTGGGGGAAATGCCCCGGGAGCCGGCGCGCCGGAAGGGGGGGGGGATCAGCCGTCGGAACCGGTTCTGAGCAGGCCGGAAGGCGACTGGCGGCGCTCCCGCACCACCACGCTCCCCGCCTGCTGCTTTCCGTGCAGCTTGAGCTCGGCCACCACGTCGTTGAGCATGGCGATGTGGTCGATCTGGTAGCGGTCCGACTCCACCAGGGCGATGGTCACGCTGACCAGCGGGAAGCGCTCCATCTCGCCCCGCCGGTTCTCGATCTCCACGTAGCCCTGCTCGCGCTCCCGGGGGCGGTAGAGGTCCAGGATCTGCCGGTCGAACTCGACCACCACCCGTTCCGCCACCGAGTCCGCCCGGCCGGGGGTGCTGATGACCACGAAGTCGTCGCCGCCGACGTGGCCCACGAAGTCGGAGCGGGCCCCCTCGGCGTCCACGGCATCGTTCAGGACCCGGGCCAGGAGCCGGATCACGTCGTCCCCGGCCCGGTAGGAGTAGAAATCGTTGAACGCCTTGAAGTAGTCCAGATCGACGTACATGAAGGCGAAGACCTCGCCCTCGGCCAGCCGGGACTCCACCTCGGCCTCGATGGCCGGGTTCCCGGGGAGGCCGGTGAGCGGGTTGCTGTTCCGCTGCGCCCGCCCCCAGGCGATCAGGTTCCTGACCCGGAGCAGGAGCTCGGCCCGGTCGTAGGGCTTGGTCAGGTAGTCGTTGGCCCCTTCGTGCAGGCCGGAAATCTTGGAGTCGGCGCTGGACTTGGCGGTGAGAAAAATGATGGGAAGATGTCGGAGCCGGCGATCGGCGCGGATGGCGTGGCAGACCGCGTTGCCGTCCATGTTCGGCATCATCATGTCCAGGAGCACGAGATCGGGCATCTCGGTCTCGAGGAGCTTCAGCCCGGCCGCTCCCTCTTCCGCGTCCAGCACCTCGTAGCCGGCCGCTTCGAGCTGGAGGCGCAGGATGCGCCGGATGCTCGGATCGTCTTCCACGATGAGAATGCGGTCGGCTTGTGGGCTCATGGTCGCGTCCCTCGGACCCGGGACTTCCCGGACCCGGAGACCGGGTTGGCGGCTCGGTCTCGGGCTGGTGGCGCATGGTCGCGGACGGGCCGCGGCTTCCTTGGCCCCGTTATCGGGCGCACGACGCCGACCTGTAGGGAAAAAACGGTCGGCCTTCAGCGTATGTGTTTGCCTGACATGATCTTACGCCATCCGTGGAGTGCAATTTGCAATGCCCCCGGACGGCGGTCAGCGGTCCGAACTTTGGAAGTCCTTGGAACCAAAGGAGGTTTGGAGGAGGGTGGGGACGGCGGGCAACTCCCAGCTCGAGCGCTCACCCCGGGCCAGGCGAAGGG
The DNA here is from genome assembly GCA_963768615.1 of Candidatus Eiseniibacteriota bacterium. Classification (GTDB taxonomy): domain Bacteria; phylum Eisenbacteria; class RBG-16-71-46; order JABDJR01; family JABDJR01; genus CAVSKL01. The sequence continues at coordinate 653,786 of CAVYIE010000002.1, forward strand.
CACCGGCCAGGGCGACCATGGCCCCGTTGTCGCCGCAGTAGCGCAGCTCGGGCACGGCGAAGGTCCAGCCGCGGTCCCGGCAGGCGGCCTCCAGCCGCTCCCGGAGGGACCGGTTGGCGGCCACTCCCCCGGCCAGGAGGACGGTGCGGACCCCGGCCTCCTCCGCCGCCCGGAGGGTCTTCTCGGCCAGGATCTCCACCACCGCTTCCTGGAAGCTGGCCGCCACGTCCGCCCGGGCGCCCGGATCCAGGGCCTCGGGCCCGCCGCACCGGGCCACGTGGTTCCGCACCGCGGTCTTCAACCCGCTGAAGCTGAAGTCCAGCGAGCCCCCGAGGCGCGCCCGGGGGAAGGCCACCGCGGCCGGATCCCCGTCCCGGGCCGCCCGGTCGATCTGCGGTCCCCCGGGGTAGCCCAGGCCGAGCAGGATGGCCGTCTTGTCGAAGGCCTCGCCGGCGGCGTCGTCCCGGGTGGAGCCGAGGATGGTGTACCGGAACCACTCCCGGGCCTCCACGATCTCGGTGTGACCCCCCGAGGCCAGAAGCCCGACCAGGGGGGGGCCGATCTCCGGCCGGGAGAGGAGCACCGAGAGGAGGTGGGCCTCCAGGTGGTTGACCCCCACGAAGGGCAGGCCCCGGGCCGCCGCCGCTCCCTTGGCGAAGGTGAGGCCCACCAGGAGGGAGCCGATCAGCCCCGGGGCGTGGGTCGCGGCCACCCCGGCCAGGTCCCCCCAGGTGATCTCCGCCTCGGCCAGGGCCTGCCGGACCACGGGACCGATGAGGCGGACGTGGGCCCGGGAGGCCAGCTCCGGGACCACCCCGTCGAAGGGCAGGTGCTCGGCCTGGCTGGAGACCACGCTGGACAGCACCCGGCCCCGGTCGAAGACGGCGGCGGCGGTGTCGTCACAGGAGGTCTCGATCCCCAGCACGGGGCCGTCGGGGAGGGGCAGGCGGTGGAATGGCATCGGAGGAGTGTATCAATTCCCGGCCTCTTGCCCATCCCGTCCCCCTCCGGTAAGGTTGCATGCGCCCCCGGGACGACGGCTTCGGCCCCGCGGGCCGGTACGGGCGGATCCGCTGGCGGGTCCGCCTCTTCACACCGGGAGGTCCCCCCCCGGAACCGCCGGGCGGCACGCCCGCGAGGCAAGGAAGAACATGCACGAAACGGTGGCCAAGACCCGCAAGCTCGTCCTGGAGGAAGAGCCCCGCGAGGACTTCGGGGACCTCTTTTCCCAGCGTCTCCAGGAGGAGGGTTTGAGCCGGGCCCTGTCCGGTCCCCTCTCCTCCCACCTCCAGCTGCTCTACCAGGAGGTGTTCCGCTGGCTGCGGCTGGCCCACGAGCTGACCCGGCTCTCCGAGGGGGCCTCGCCCGCGTCCCAGTTCGGCGAACTTCTCTTCTCCTCCCGCCAGCTCCGCACCGCCCTGGAGAACCTGCTCCCGTTCATGGAGCGGGCCGAGGACAATCTGAGCGAAAAGGAGGAGATCACCCACCGGGAGAGCGGCTACGAGCGCGAAGTGGCCCCCTTCTCCCGGCTGGACAGCACCGCCGCCTTCCGGGACTTCCTCGCCTCCCGCCCCGAGTTCTCCACCGCGCTGGCCGGGGAGGGGGCGCAGCTCGAGGCCGACCTCCTCAAGGTGGCGTTCATGGAACTCCGGCTGCGCGAGGGCATCCAGAAGCCGGGGGACGTCTACGCCCTCGTGGCCGAGATGCTCCTGGACGGCCGCCGGCACCTGGTCCCCGCCTTCGAGGAGGACGCCGACTTCCTCCAGGCGGTGAAGAAGGCCTCCCAGGGGGATTGATCCCCCTCCGCCCTACACCGTCACCGAGACCGCGCCCAGGTAGTCCACCATCACCCGGCAGAACCGGGGCAGATCCTCCGGCTTCCGGCTGGAGAGGAAGTTGCGGTCCAGCACCGCCGGGGCGTCCTCCCAGATCCCGCCCGCGTTGACCAGGTCGTCCCGGATGCCCAGGGAGCCGGTCACCTTGACCCCGCAGTAGATCCCGGCCGAGGCGCAGACCCACCCGCCGTGGCAGATGGCCGCCACCAGCTTCCCGGAATTGGCGAAGGCGCGGACCAGGCCCAGCACCTTGGGGTCGCGGCGGAGCTTGTCCGGGGCCCAGCCGCCGGGGATGACCAGGCCGTCGAAGGCGGCCGGCTTCACGTTGACCACCGCGGAGCCGGCGATGCAGGGATAGCCGTGCTTGCTCCGGTACTCGCGGCCCTCCTCGTGGCCGGCCACGGTGACGGCGGCTCCGGCTTCCAGCAGGCGCAGGCGGGGGTACCAGAGTTCGAGGTCCTCGTACTCGTCGTCGACCAGGATCAGCACGCGCTTCCCGGTCAGGGGCAGGTTGGAACCCATGGTTCGAACCTCCTTTCGAGTTCAGGACGCGGTGGAAGAGGGCGGTGGGTCTTCCCGGCCGGGGACGTCGCCGGGCTCCGGCGGTTCCGGAGCCGGATCACCCCGGCCGATCCCCTCCAGCGCGGCCCGGAACCGGTCCGGGTCGTAGGGCCGCTCGTTCCGGAGCACCGCCCAGACCTCCTGGGAGAGGGCGAAGCCCAGGGTCTGGAGCGCCGCCGGCCGGGTGTAACCCTGCGCCAGCAGGCGATCCAGCGCCGCCCGCGCCTCGGGGGGATCGTTCTCGGCGATCTGCTTCTCGACCACCTGCAACACCGCCGAACGGATGAGGTGGCCGCCGCCGGGCTCCCGGCGGGGGTTCGACGTGCTCATGCCTTCAGGATACTCGCATCCGGGACGGGTCGCACGGACCTCCGGGGCCGGGGGAGGAGGAGGAATGGGGTCCCGGTCCGGGGGAGCGGAACCCGGGCGGGGCGGGCCGGGCGGGGGCTTTCGGGGCGGGCCCCGGGGGACCGGGATCACTGTAATCCCGCCGCCGGCCGGTGTGCACCTGGGTGCAACTGGCGGGGCGCGGAGGCGGAGACAACCCGGGCGGTGGGTACCCGGTGCAACCCGGCGGGGCGCGGAGGCGGAGACAACCCGGGCGGTGGGTACCCGGTGCAACCCGGCGGGGCGCGGAGGCGGAGACAACCCGGGCGGTGGGTACCCAGGTGCAATCCCCGATCCGGGTGCAACCTCGCCGGGGGGCCGCGGGTCGGACGGGGAGCGGGTGCCCGGTTCTCCCCGGCCGAAGGGCCGGATCGTGTTCGCCTCCCGCCCGTCTCATCCGACCTTCCCCCCCAAGCCCGGGAGTCGCCATGTCCCTGCGCGTTCCGCCGGTTCTCGCCCTTCTCACCGCCCCGGTCCTCGGCCTTGCCCTCTCCACCGGCCCGTCCGCGGGCGGTCCCCCCGCGCCCGCCCTGTCCGCGGCGGTCGCGCCCGGGAGCGCCCCCGCGAGCGCGCCCCCCCCGGCCCCGGCCTCCCTCGACGACGATCCCGCCCTGGCCGGGCTGGCCGCACGCTGGAGCGCGATCATGGACCTCTTCGACACCCCGGGGATGGTGGTGGCGGTCGTCCACGACGGGCGGATCTCGGTCCAGGGCTTCGGGGTACGCGATCCGGAGAGCGGCCGGCCGGTGACGCCCCGCACCATCTTCTACATCGCCTCCATCACCAAGACCTTCACCGCGGCCGGGATCGAGGTCCTGGCCGGGGAGGGACTTCTCGGCCTCGACGATCCGGTGCGGAGATATCTGCCCCGCCTGCGGCTCCCGGACTCCACCCTCACCCGTACCCTCACCGTCCGCGACCTCCTCTGCCACCGCCCCGGGATCGCCAGCGGGCCGGCGGTGCTCCTGGACGCCTACACCGGCGAGATCACCGAGGACCGCTACTACCGGTGGCTGGCCGAAGCCGACCTGGCCGGCGTTCCCACCTACTCCAACGTCCACTTCACCCTCCTGGGGCGGGTCATCGAGGCGGTGTCGGGGGAACCCTGGCGCGACTTCCTGGCCCGGTCGGTGTTCGAGCCCGCCGGGCTCACCCGCACCACCGGCTACATGAGCCGGATCGAGGCCGACCCCGACCACGCTGTTCCCTGCGAACGGGACGGGGACCGGTTCCGGCCGGTGGAGCAGCGCAAGAGCGACCGCACCATGCACGCCGCCGGCGGGCTGGGAACCTCCGGGGAGGACGCGGCCCGGTGGCTGCTCCTGAACCTGGACCGGGGCTCCCTGGACGGGGTCCGGGTCCTTCCCGAGAGCCTGGTCGCGGAGAGCGGCCGGGTGCAGGCCCGCTTCCCGGAGCCGGATGGCACCATCCGCATCATGGAGGGGTTCGGCCTGGCCTGGCAGGTGGGGACCTTCAACGGCCGCCGGCTTCTCCAGCACGCCGGAGGCTACGCCGGGGCCTCGGCCTACATGGCCCTGCTCCCCGACGACGGGGTGGGAGTGGCGGTGCTCCTGAACGCGGCCGGGGCGGCCCAGGGCCTGGGCACCATCGTGGCCATCGACGCGCTGGAGCGCCTGACCGGGACCACGTCGGCCTGGAACGTCTACGACCGTTACACCGCGAGGGCCCGGGAGATGCAGGCCGCGCGCGGTGAGCGCGCCTCCGAGGCCCCGCCGCCCCCGCCGGAGCTGGCCGCGGCCGCGCTCTCCCGGCCGGTGGGACTCTACCCCGGCCGGTACCGGAACCCGGACTGGGGAACGCTCACCGTGACCCGGGACGCGGACACGTTGCGGGTGAGCCTGGGAGACGCGCCCCTGACCCTGGTTCCGCCGGACAGCGCGGCGGCGGGGGCGGACCGGTTCGGCCTGGCCGGACTCCGGGACGATCCCATTCCCGGCGCGTTCCTGGTCGGGGCCGGCGGGGACGTGGACTCGCTCCGCCTGGAGCACCCGCGGTACGGCGAGGTGGTGTTCCGGCGCTAGCCGGGCGCGACGCGAATCGCCCTACCGCGACCGCTCCCGGGCGATCCGCATGCGGTTCACGGCGCGCTTGAGCGCGGCCTCGGCCCGGGCCGCGTCCACCTCGGCCGCGGTCCGCTCCAGGCGCTCGCGGGCCCGGCGGGCGGCGGCCTCGGCCCGGCCCAGGTCGATGTCCTCGGCCTTCTCCAGGGCGTCGGCGAGGAGGGTGGCCAGGTTGTGGCTCACCTCCAGGAAGCCGCCGGAGACCGCGTACAGGGTCTCCTCGCCGGCCAGGTCCTTGACCGTGAGCTTCCCGGGCTGGAGCCCGGTGACCAGGGGGGCGTGGTCGCGGAGGACGCCCAGGTACCCCTCGGTGCCGGGGGCGATGATGGACAGCACCTCCTGGTCGAGCACCGCCCGCTCCTGGGTGAGAACGGTGAGCCGGTATCCCTTCTCCGCCATGCGCCTCTCTCCCTCGGCCCCGGCCTAGCCCTGGGCCCGGATCTTCTCGGCCCGCTGGACCGCTTCCTCGATGGTGCCTACGTACATGAACGCCGATTCGGGCAGGTCGTCGTGCTTGCCCTCGACGATCTCCTTGAAGCCGCGGATGGTGTCCTCCAGCTTCACGTAGCGGCCGGGGGTCCCGGTGAACTGCTCGGCCACGAAGAAGGGCTGGGAGAGGAACCGGCTGATCCGGCGGGCCCGGTTCACCACCAGCTTGTCGTCCTCGGAGAGCTCGTCCATGCCGAGGATGGCGATGATGTCCTGGAGGTCCTTGTACCGCTGCAGGATGACCTGGACCTGCCGGGCCACGTCGTAGTGCTCCTGCCCCACCACCCGCGGGTCCAGGATCCGGCTGGTGGAGTCCAGCGGGTCCACCGCGGGGTAGATGCCCAGCTCGGCGATCTGGCGCGAGAGCACCGTGGTCGCGTCGAGGTGGGAGAAGGTGGTGGCCGGGGCCGGATCGGTGAGGTCGTCGGCGGGCACGTAGATCGCCTGCACCGAGGTGATGGAGCCCTTCCGGGTGGAGGTGATCCGCTCCTGGAGGGCGCCCATCTCGGTGCCCAGGGTGGGCTGGTAACCCACCGCCGACGGCATCCGGCCCAGGAGGGCCGAGACCTCGGAGCCGGCCTGGGTGAACCGGAAGATGTTGTCGATGAAGAGCAGGACGTCCCGGCCCTCCTCGTCACGGAAGTACTCGGCCTGGGTCAGGCCGGAGAGCCCCACCCGCAGACGGGCCCCGGGCGGCTCGTTCATCTGGCCGAAGACCATGACCGTCTTCTCGATCACGCCCGACTCGGTCATCTCCAGGTAGAGGTCGTTCCCCTCGCGGGTCCGTTCCCCCACCCCGCAGAACACGGAGTACCCGCCGTGCTCGGTGGCGATGTTGTGGATGAGCTCCTGGATGAGCACCGTCTTGCCCACCCCGGCCCCTCCGAACAGCCCCACTTTGCCTCCCTTGGCGTAGGGGGCGAGGAGGTCCACCACCTTGATCCCGGTCTCGAAGATGACCGCCTCGGTGGTCTGGTCCTCCAGGGACGGGGGGAGGCGATGGATGGGGTTCCGCTTGGTGGGATCGGCCACCGGACCCTTGCCGTCGATGGTGTTGCCCAGGAGGCTGAAGATCCGGCCCAGGCACTGCTCGCCCACCGGCACCGAGATCGGCCCGCCGGTGTCCACCGCCGGCATCCCCCGGGTCAGCCCGTCGGTGGAGGACATGGCCACGCACCGGACCACGTTGTCCCCGGTGTGGGTGGCCACCTCCAGGGTCAGGTCGATCCCCCGCTCCTTGTCCTCGATCTTCACCGCGTTGAGGATGTTGGGCAGCGAGTCGGACCGGAACTCCACGTCCACGGTGGGTCCGATCACCTGCTTCACGTGGCCGATGTTCTTGGCCCCCTGGCCGCCCTTCTCGCCGGCGGACTTGGTGCTCACGGGTTCGGTCGTGCTCATATCGGTCGTCTCCGTTGGGTGTCGCCCGGGATCATCCGGCGCGTCCACGCGTCGTCCCCCGGCCTGCGGCCGGGGGAAGGTCTGACTCTATTCGAGGGCGTTGGCGCCCCCGACGATCTCGGCGATCTCCTTGGTGATGGCGGCCTGGCGCGCCCGGTTCCGCTCCAGGGTCAGCTTCTCGATCATCTCCTTGGCGTTCCGCGAGGCGGAACCCATGGCCACCATGCGGGCCCCGTGCTCGCTGGCCGAGGCCTCGAGCAGGAGCATGAGCATGCGGTTGGCCACGTAGCGCGGGAGCAGGGCGGCGAAGATGGTGGCCGCGTCCGGCTCGAAGATGTAGTCCAGCGGCTCCGCCTTCCCCGCCGGCGGCTCGATGGGAAGGAAGGTGTCCAGGGTCAGGGCCCGGGACATGGCGGAGATGAACCGCGTGCCCAGGACCCGGATCTCGTCCACCTCCTCCCGGAGGAAGAAGCCCATGATCTCGCGGCTGATGGCCTGGGCCTTGACCAGGTCCACCTGGTCCCCGACCTCCTGGTAGTGCTTCAGGACCGGCGCCCCGCGGCGGCGGAAGTAGTCCCCCCCTTGCGGCCCACGGTGATGAGGACGGTGCCCGCGCCCTCCTCGGAGGCCAGGAAGGCCTCGGTGCGGCGGAGCACCGCGGCGTTGTAGGAGCCGGCCAGCCCCTTGTCCGCGGTCACCACCACCAGGGCCCGGCGCTCCACCGGCCGCTTCTCGAACAGCGGGTGGTGGACCTCGGCGGCCACCGCGGCCAGGTTCTCCAGCATCTCCTTCATCTTCGCCCCGTAGGGACGGGCGGCCTCCAACCGGGTCTGGGCCCGGCGGAGCTTGGCCGCCGAGACCATCTCCATGGCCTTGGTGATCTGCTGGGTGTTCTGGACGCTCTTGATGCGCCGCTTGATGTCGCGAAGACTGGCCATGATTCACCTAGGCCTTGAAGCCGGCCTTGAACTCCTTGAGGGCTCCGTGCAGCTTCTCCTGCAGGTCCTTGGGCAGATCCAGGGTCTTGGCGATGGTGTGGGGGATCTCCGGGTGCTTCTCGCGCAGCCAGGCCCGGAATTCCTCGTCGAACCGCTGGACCTCGGACCGGGGCAGATCGTCCACGTAGCCGTTGCCGCCGGCGAAGATCGAGATCACCTGGTCCTCGATGGCCAGGGGCGAGTACTGGTCCTGCTTGAGCAGCTCCACCATGCGCTCGCCGCGCCGGAGCTGGGCCTGGGTGGCCTTGTCCAGGTCGGAGCCGAACTGGGCGAAGGCGGCCAGCTCCCGGTACTGGGCCAGGTCGAGCCGGAGCGACTTGGCCACCGCGCGCATGGCCTTGGTCTGGGCGTTGCCGCCCACCCGGCTCACCGAGATGCCCACGTTCACCGCCGGCCGGACCCCGGAGTAGAAGAGGTCGCTCTCCAGGAAGATCTGTCCGTCGGTGATGGAGATAACGTTGGTGGGGATGTAGGCCGACACGTCGCCGGCCTGGGTCTCGATGATGGGAAGCGCGGTCAGCGATCCTCCGCCGTTCTCCTCCGACAGCTTGGCCGCCCGCTCCAGGAGGCGCGAGTGGAGGTAGAAGACGTCGCCCGGATAGGCCTCGCGTCCGGGGGGACGGCGGAGAAGGAGGGAGAGCTGGCGGTAGGCCGCGGCGTGCTTGGAGAGGTCGTCGTAGACCACCAGCACGTCCTTGCCGTTGTACATCAGCTCCTCGCCGATGGCCGCCCCCGCGTAGGGGGCGATGTACTGCAGGGGCGCGGGATCCGAGGCCCCGGAAACCACCACCGTGGTGTACTCCATGGCCCCGTGGCGCTCGAGGATGGCCACCACCTGGGCCACCGTGGATTCCTTCTGCCCCACCGCGACGTAGATGCAGAACAGGGGGTTGTCCCCCTTGTTGGTCTCGCGCTGGTTGATGATGGCGTCGATGGCGATGGCGGTCTTGCCGGTCTGGCGGTCGCCGATGATCAGCTCGCGCTGCCCCCGGCCGATGGGGATCATGGAGTCGATGGCCTTGATCCCGGTCTGGACCGGCTGCTTCACCGGCTGGCGGTCGATCACGCCCGGGGCGCTCCCCTCCAGCACCCGGTGCTTGTCGGTCACGATGGGACCCTTGCCGTCCAGGGGCTTGCCCAGGGGATCGACCACCCGGCCGATCAGGGCCTCGCCCACCGGGATCTGGGCCACCCGGCCGGTCCGCCGGACGGTGTCGCCTTCCTTGATTCCGGTGTCGGGGCCGAAGAGCACCGCCCCCACGTTGTCCTCTTCCAGGTTCAGCACCATGCCCATGACGTTCCCGGGGAACTCCAGGAGCTCGCCGGCCATGGCGTCCTCCAGGCCCCACACGCGGGCGATACCGTCGCCCACCTGGAGCACCGAGCCCCGGCTCTCCATCTCGAGCTTGGTGGTGTACTTCTTCAGCTCCTTCTGGATGACGGCGCTGACTTCTTCAGGTCGGAATGACATCGTGACTCCTCGATCCGGCGTTCGGCGCCGGGTCGGTCCCTAGCCCAACTGGGCCTGGACCAGGGTGTCGGCCAGCTGGCGAAGCCCCCGGCGGAGGCTCCGGTCGATGATCTTGTCGCCGAGATGGACCACGACCCCGCCGAGGATCGACGGGTCCACCCGCTTCTCCAGGATGACGTCCTTGCCCGTGATGCGGTCCAGCTCACGCTTGAGCCGGGCCTCCTGGTCGGCGTCCAGGGGCACGGCCGAGACCACCGGGGCCCGCAACAGCCCCTGGTGTTCCTCGGTGAGGCGCTGGAAGTCCAGGCAGATCCCGGGGAGGAACGAGATCCGCCCCTTGTCCACCAGGAGCCGGAGGAAATTGACCACCATCGCGTCCACCCGGGGGCCGAACACGGTGGCGATGAACTCCGTCTTGCTCTCGGTCAGCACCTCGGGGGAGGTCAGGAAGCCGAGGAGCGCGGGCTCCTCCCGCTCCAGGTGCTGGATGGAGGCCATCCCCGCCGCCACCTTCTGGGCCTTCCCCTCCGCCACCGAGGCATCGAAGAGGGCCCGGGCGTACTTGTGGGCGATGGTAGTGCTGCGCATGGGCTAGGCGGTCTCCGTCTGCTGGAGCTCGGTCAGGAACTTGTCCACCAGGCGCCGGTGCTCCTTGTCGTCCATCTGCTCCTGGAGGAGCCGCTCGGCCGCCCCCAGGGCCAGGGTGACCATCTCCTCGCGGAGCTGGCTCCGGGCCTTCTTGTACTCCATCTCCAGGTCGGCCTTGGCCTTCTCGGTGATCTTGCGCGCCTCGTCCCGGGCCGAGGCGCGGATGTCCTCGGCCACCTTCTGCCCCTCGGCCACCGCCTCCTGGATGCGCTGGCGGGCCTGGGCCTCGATCGACCGGAGCTGCTCCTCGTACTCCGCCTTCAGCCGCTCCGCCTCGTCGCGGAGCCGGGCGGCGTCGGTGATCTCGGTCTCGATCCGGGTGCGGCGCTCCTCGAGGATGCCGAGGATCGGCTTCCACGCGTAGCGCTTCAGCACCCAGAGCACGATCAGGAACCCGACGATCTGGGTCAGGAGAACGGGGATGTCTACCAGGTTCGCCATAGTGGGACCTCGAGCCGGCGGCCGGAGCCGCCGCCTTGCCGACCCTCCCCCGGCGGATTCAATGCCGGGGGGAGGGAATTACATCTTGCCGCCGAACGCGAACAGGGCGACCAGGGCGTAGATCGTCAGGGCCTCGATGAAGGCGGCGCCGATGATCATGGCGGTCTGGATCTTCACGATCGCCTCGGGCTGGCGGCCCATGGCTTCCATGGCTCCGCCGACCGCGCGGCCGAGACCGAGAGCCGAACCCAGCGCGGCGATGCCGAGCCCGAGCGGCAGGGAAAGTGCGAGCAGGTTCATCGTCTTCTACCTCCGTTGGATGTCCACGGTCCGGCTAATGGCCACCGACCTGGTGGCGCATCTCGCCCGTGTGCTCCCCTTCCTCGTGACCGTGCTCTTCGTGAGGAAGGACCAGGGCGAAATAGATCGTGCTGAGCAGGAAGAACACCAGCGCCTGGACCAGCGTGGTGATGAGAGCCAGGAAGATGAAGGGGGTGTGGAGCGGGATCCCCACCGGACTGTGGAGCCCGGCCAGCATGGTGACGCCGAGGCCGATGAACACGGCCAGCAGGGTCTCCTCGCCCATCATGTTGCCGAAGAGCCGCAGGGACAGGCTGACCGGCTTGGCCAGCTCCCCCACCACGTGGAGGGGGAACATGAGCGGGGCCAGCCCCCAGCCGATGGCGTCCTTGGGGTCCCCGGCCAGGTGCTTCAGGTAGCCGAGCACCCCGTTCGAGGTCAGCCCCACCCACTGCACGTAGAGGAACACCACCACCGCCATGGCCAGGGTGGTGTCCAGCACCGAGGTGGGGGTGAAGAAGAGGGGGATGAGGCCCAGGATGTTCTGGAAGTAGATGTAGAGGAACAGGGTGCCCAGGAAGGGCACGAAGCGCCGCCCCTCCGGTCCCAGGATCCCCTCCACGAAGTTGGCCAACCCTTCCACCGCGAACTCCACCACGTTCTGCAGCGGCCCGGGCACGATCTCGAGCGACCGGGTGGCCAGCACGCTGACGACGGTGAGGAGGATGATGACGATGAGGCTGTAGAAGGCGGGCAGAAAATGGACGAGGATCCGGGCCACCGGATTGTGGGCGTGGGTCCAGTCGTGGACCTGCTCCCCCTCGAAGGCGGCGGCGATGATCCCGATCAGGGTGGGGGGGTGGATGGTTCCCTCCTCCGCCTCCTCCGCCTCGTGGCTGCCGGGTTCGGCCACCCCCTCGGCGCTCAGGGCGTGCTGGTCGGGCATGCCGTGCTCCGGCGCGGCCTGGCCGTGGATCTCCGCCGCGGTGCTCCCCGCGGGGGCCCCCGCCGGTGCGTTCGCCGGCTCCTCGTGCTGGGCGAGGAGCGGGGCGCCGAACAGGAGCCCGGCCCCCGCCACCAGGGCGACCACCAGGAAGGCGGGGTGAGCGGTGAGACGGCGCCACCGGGCGCGGAATCCGGGGGTGTTTTTCACGTCCTTGGGTCCCATGTGCGTCGGTTTTCTCTCCGCCTCGCCGGGCGGTCCGGTCGTCCGGAGCGGGGGGCTAGCCGGCCTTCCCCCGTTCGGGCTCATCCTGGGAAGCGGTCCCGGTCCGGTTCCACCACAGCCACCCGAGCGCCCGGAGGAACACCACCAGGAGCGGCCAGCTGAACCCGGCCACGAACACCGGCGGTGGGAACCAACGCTTCCAGAGGATCAGAGCGGCGAGGCCGTACAGCCCCACCAGTTTCAAGGCCACCAGGCCGGCCAGACCCGCCCGGTTCTTGTCCCCGGGCCGGGTGGCCATCCGCAGGATGACCGCCAGCACGGCAAAATCCGCGAGTCCCCACACCAGGGAAACCAGGAACCCGCTACCGGCCTCCCAGCCCCAGCGATACGCCACTGCCAGCGCCACCAGGAGCCCCGACCACAGGGCCGCCTGGCCGGACCTCCGGAGCATGGCGAAACCGCTTGTGCTTTCTTTCACAATCTCCGTCAAGAAAAAGGGCCGGCTCCGTATCCCTCACTCCCGGGTTGCTTTACGCAAGATCAGGACGGTTTCCCGGATTCCCGCCGCCAGGCCGAAGCCGAGGAGGATCCAGGTGAACCAGGGTTCGGTCCCGAACCGGCCGTCGAGCCACCGGCCCAGGAAATAGCCGACCAGAGGACCCGCCGCCAGGATCATCGGGATGGTGGTCAATAACCCCAACTGGCGGGCTTGCTTATATTTATCGGAGGGGTTGCCGCTCACCGGCCCGCCCCCGCGCAGAATCTCAAAAGGGACACGAAAGCCCCCTTTTTTGCCAGACGGGGAGGGTAGCCGAGACCGGGGAAACGAGTCAAGCGGTTTCCCTTTTCCGGGGTTGGGGCTATCCTCCCCGCGCCCCGTCGCTCCCCGGGCGCTCCCGGCCCGCCCCGGCCGGCCCCGCCCGGCGCCGACACCCGACCCGGAATCAAGGAGGAGTCTCACCGTGTTCCGATCCGCCGCCCCCCGCGTCGTCCTGGCCGCCGCCGCGGCCGGCCTGCTCGCTCTCGCCCTGCCCGCCCCCGCTTCCGCCCAGGAGAAGAAGGAGGAGAAGCGGGATCCCGGCTGGTACCCATCCCTGGTGGGAGGGCTCTCCTTCACCCAGACCGAGTTCGAGAACTACGCCGAAGGAGGCGAGAGTTCCCTCACCTGGACCACCCTCTTCACCTTCACCCTGGACGAGGTGCGGACCCGCCGCCTGTGGCACACCGAGGCCGAGGCCCAGTTCGGGCAGTCCCGGCTGGGGAACGGGGATCTGCGGAAGGCGGTGGACCGGTTCGAGGTGAGCACGGTCAACACCTGGAAGCTGGGCGAGGTGGTGGACCCCTACGTCTCCGCGGACGCCCGGAGCCAGTTCGCCCCCGGGTACGAGTACCCCGACGCCGGAAAGGTGGAGGTGAGCAGGTTCGCCAACCCGCTCTACTTCAACCAGGCCGCCGGTGTGTCCCGGACCCTGGAGGAGGGGTTCGTGACCCGCCTGGGGGTGGCGGTCCACGAGGTGTTCGTGACCGACGAGACCTTCGCTCCCCGCTACACCGACGATCCCTCCACCGCGAAGCTGGAGAAGACCCGGGTGGACACGGGGCTGGAGTCGGTGACCGAGTACAACCGGGACTTCAACGAGAAGAAGCTGAACGTCAAGTCGAAGCTCCGCCTCTTCTCCAAGTTCGAGGATCCCGCCACCGTCGACGTCTACTGGAACACCAAGTTCACCGCCAACGTGCTCTCGTTCGTGAACGTGATCCTGGAGACCGAGGTGCTCTACGACGAGGACATCGTGAAGCGCACCCAGCTCAAGGAAGTGCTCTCGATCGGGCTCACCCACACGTTCTTCTAGCGGACCGGCGGGGCCGCCGGGACGGCCGGGGCGGCCGGGGCGGGGATCCCGAGGCGCGGCGCGGGGTCCGACTCAGGCCCGGACTTCGGCCTCGGCGAGGACGGCCTGGACCAGCTCCGGATCGTAGCGGGAACCGGCGTCGGCGCGGAGGACCCGGAGGGCCTCGGAGTAGGCCCGGGCGGGACGGTGGGCCCGCGGGCTGGTGAGGGCCTCCAGGGCGTCGGCCACGGCCAGGATGCGGGCCTCGAGGGGAATGGTCCGGCCGGCCAGGCCCAGCGGATACCCGGAGCCGTCCCAGCGCTCGTGGTGGTGGCGCACCCCGCGCAGGATGGATTCGGGCCAGGCGGCGCCGGCCAGGAGCCGGACTCCCTCGTCGGGGTGCCGGCGGACCAGGGACCAGTCCTCCGGGGTCAGGGGTCCGGGCTTGGACCACAGGGCAACGTCCACCTCGAACCGTCCCACGTCGTGGAGCAGTCCGGCCAGGGCCAGCCGGGAGAGGGCCTCTCCGGCCAGGCCCAGGCGCCCCCCGATGTCCTCGGCCAGTCCCGACACCCGCCGGCTGTGGCCGTTCAGGTAGGGATCGCGGGCCTCGAGCTGGTCGACCAGGAGCCCCAGGGTGTGGGCGGAGACGGTGCGCTCCTGGGTCCAGCGGTCCTGGGCGGCGATGAGGGGTACCAGGGCGGAGACGAGGAACTGAGCCAGTCGCAGAGTCTCGTCACCAGGAGCGCCTCCGCCCTGGCCCTCACCGAGCACCACCACCCCCAGGAGTCTTCCCTTGAGCAACAGAGGGATCACCGCGGTGAAATTGGCCGCGGCCAGCACGCCGAGTTCGAGCCGCATCCCCGGCACCCTGGAGAGCCGCTCCACCACCATGGGAGCCCCGGTGCTCTCGGCCAGGGACACCAGCTCCCCCTCGGCGTAGAGCCGCACCCGCTCCACCAGCCGGTCGGGGAGGCCCCACGACCCCCGCACCGCCAGCCACGAGGAGCCCTCCCGGGCCGGGGCCAGGTAGGCCACCCGGTCCACCGAGAGCTGGAGGCTGAGGTAGCGGAGAAGGGACTCGTGCAGGGCCTGCGGGTCCCCCACCGGCTCCAGCCGCTGGTGGAAGTCCACCGCGCGCTGGAGCATGGACACGTTGCGCTGGAGCTGGGCACGCAGCTCCGCCGCGTCCCGGCGGAAGGCCTCGGCGCGGGAGGTGGTCCGCTCCTCGGACTCCTCCCGCTTGCGGACCGCGTTCCGCCGCTCCAGGATCCGGCGCACCCGGATCACCGCCTCCTGCGCCGCGAAGGGGCGCACCAGGCAGTCCTCCGCCCCCAGCACCAGGGCCTTGAGGCGGAGCTGTTCGTCGGCGGCGCCGGTGGTCACGAGCACCGGCACGCCGGGGGCGGCGATCCGCACCGAGTCCAGGAACCGGAAGCCGGCGCTCTCGATGAAGTCGGCGTCGAGGATGAGCGCTTCCGGGGTCCGGTAGGAGAGGGCCAGGCTGGCCGCCTCCGGGGAGGGGGTGCGATGGGGCAGGTAGCCGGCCCGGGACAGGGCCTGGGCCAGGTCGTCGGCCCAGTCCCCGTCGGGTACGGCCAGGACCACCCGTGGGGTTTCGATCCGGGCCGTTTCGTCGCGTGTCGGTTGAGGCACCCTCGGTCTCCCGCCTGAAGTCGGGCCCCGCGCGGCCCGGCCGGAGCCGGGCCGTTGCGGCCTCGCGGAGCCCGGGCCCGGACGCCGCCGTCCGGGCCTGATTGGATGTGGTCGAGGAGGAGGGTCGGCGTGAACGCCGGCCGGTCAACCGATGTTGCTCCCACTACCGGTCCCCGGGACCCTCCCCCCCGCGCTCCCGGCCGTCCGGCGCCGTCACCTCCGGCCGGGGACGCGGTAACGGTAGTCAAGGCAACCGGTATGCCATCCCGCGGCCCGGACCCCGGTCCGCCCCGGGAATTTCCGGGTCGACTTTCAACTAGCAGGGAATAAACAACTTACAAGCGGGCCAGCCGGGGCGAAATGCACGGAGGCGGGCGGGTTGCACGGGCGGATTGCGTAATGAGGGGGAAATGCCCCTGCCCGGGGACGGGCGGCGGGGGAATTCCCCCGCCCCGATGGGGGTTTCGCCCCGGGATGCGTGATTCTTATTCCTTGGTAGACTATGTGTTACCAGGGAGGTGAGGGGCCGGGAGGCGGGTGGCGTCCCCCCCACGCTTCCCGCGGCGGGTCCCCTGGCACAGGGGTTGCTTTCCAGGTCCGGGGGGAAGACGCCGCCGCCGGCCCGGCCGGCGCGGAGCGAGGTGATCCGCTTGGACGAGTCCAGACACCTGTTCACCGACCTGACCGACGAAGCCCGGACGGTGAAGCCGAGCTACTACTTCATGATGCGCTCCCTGCTCCACTCCCGGGTGGACACCGGGGAGACCTCGGAGGAGGACGGAGCGGAGGAGGACGTCAACGTCTACCTTGCCCACCTCCTCCAGTCCTTCGGCGACCCCCAGTACCTGGAGCGCTCCAAGCCCTACCTGCACCGGTACGACCACGAGGTGTTCGGCCGGCTCATGAGCTCTTCCGACGCCCGGCTCAAGTACACCATCTACAAGACCAACGCCGACTTCCTGCTCATCTCCATCGGGATCTTCGACAACCCGGGGCAGACCCTGCTGAACCGGCTTCACGCCTCCTCGGCCGCGGTCTACCGGCGGAACCTGGAGCCGACCGAGGAGGCCACCATCGGCCGCGGGCGCACCTACTACCGCTTCGCCTACAACTACAGCCAGCTCGTCCACCGGCAGCGACCGGCGGTGACCGAGGTCCTGGAGAAGCTGGCCGAGGGCTTCGACCGCTACACCCGGATCCTCGCCCACCTGCGCGGCGAGTACATGGACATCGTCCACGAGCTGAGCCGGGGCGAGGTCTACCACCTGGAGAAGACGGTCAACAGCGAGAGCCGGCGGGAGAAGCTGCGCGAGCGGCAGGACGTCTTCCTGGACGCCTACGCGGAGTGGCGGCGGACCGGGACCCCGGAGGCCCGCCACGCGCTGGAGGAAGCCGTCACCTCGCTGCGGGAGCTGGACCCGGAGTTCGGGTTCGACCCCGGCCGCGGGGACGGGGACGCGGAGGGGGGCCGGGAAAGCGTGAACTGACGGCGCGGTTTGGACCCCCTCATCTCCGCCACGGCGGGGACAGGGGGCCCACACCTCCTCCCATCCTCACGTAGCCTGCACCAAATGCGGGGGGAGGTGATTTTCGGGGAGCGGGCCGGCGCCGGGGGCGCCGGCCCGCCGCGTTCGAGGCCTCGGAGCACGGATCACCGCGTGCCCCGGCGGCGGCGGAGGCGCGGCTAGCTCACCTTGTAGTTCGGAGCCTCGCGCATGATGGAGACGTCGTGGGGGTGGCTCTCCCGGAGCCCGGCCCCGGTGATGCGGTAGAAGCGGGTCCGGGTGCGGAGGTCGTCCACCGTCTGCACCCCGCAGTAGCCCATCCCCGCCCGGAGGCCCCCCACCAGCTGGTAGACCAGGTCGCGGAGCGGCCCCTTGAAGGGCACCCGGCCCTCGATCCCCTCGGAGACGAACTTGCTGGCCTCCACCCCCTCCTGGAAGTAGCGGTCGCCCGATCCCTCGCGCATGGCCCCCACCGAACCCATGCCGCGGAAGAGCTTGAAGGAGCGCCCCTCGTAGAGGATGGTCTCGCCCGGGCTCTCCTCGGTGCCGGCAAACAGGTTCCCGATCATGACCGAGTGGGCGCCGGCGGCCAGGGCCTTCACCATGTCCCCGGAGTACTTGATCCCGCCGTCGGCGATGACCGGCACCCCGTGCTTGGCCGCCTCCTCCACGCAGTCGAGGACGGCGGTGATCTGGGGCACGCCGATCCCCGCCACCACCCGGGTGGTGCAGGAGGCGCCGGGCCCCATCCCCACCTTCACCGCGTCCACGCCGGCCTCGATCAGGTCCCGCGCCCCTTCCGCGGTGGCCACGTTCCCCCCGATCACGGCCAGGTCGGGGAAGCCGTTCTTGATCCGGGTGACGGCCTCGAGGACGTTCCGGGAGTGGCCGTGGGCGCTGTCCAGGGTAATCACGTCGGCGCTGGCCCCGGCCAGGGCGGCCACCCGGTCCATGAGGTCGGCGGAGATGCCCACCGCCGCCCCCACCCGGAGCCGGCCGTGGTCGTCCTTGCAGGCGTTGGGGTACTTGAGCTTCTTCTGGATGTCCTTGACCGTGATCAGGCCCTTCAGGTGCATGGCCTCGTCCACCACCGGGAGCTTCTCCACCTTGTGCTCGAGGAGGATGGCCTTGGCGTCCTCGAGGGTGGTGCCCACCGGCACCGTGACCAGGCCCTCGGCGGTCATGAACTCGGAGACGGGGGCGTTGAGGCGGTCGGCGAAGCGGACGTCCCGGTTGGTGAGGATGCCCACCAGCTTCCCGTCCGGCTCGGTGATGGGCACCCCGGAGATCCGGTACTTCTCCATCAGGGCCAGGGCCTCCCCCAGGGAGGCGCCGGGGCCGAGGGTGATGGGGTTCATGATCATCCCGCTCTCCGAGCGCTTGACCTTGTCCACCTCCTCGGCCTGGCGCTCGATGGGGAGGTTCTTGTGGATCAACCCCACTCCCCCCTCCCGGGCCAGGGCGATGGCCAGCTCGCTCTCGGTCACGGTGTCCATGGCCGCGCTCACCACCGGGATGTTGAGCCGGATGTCCCGGGTGAGGGCGGAGCTCACGTCCACCATCCGCGGGTGGACCTCGCTCCGGGCGGGGATGAGGAGGACGTCGTCGAAGGTGAGGGCTTCACCGAGGATGCGGGGATGGTCCTTCACGCGGGTTCTCCTTGGCGTCGCGGTTCCGGGGCCGGCGGGGCCTCCGGGCGGCCCAGCGGGCCGGCGCCGGATGCGAAGGGTCGTACCGGGGGCGCCCAGGCCGCCCGGACCGCCCCCGCCGGCGTACGAAAAACCGGCCTCCGTTTCCGAAGGCCGGCTTCCGGCTTCCTAGTCGCTTCCGCCCCCTTCATCCGGAGCGGGCCCCTGCCGCTTCAGGGTGAAGTAGTAGTTCGCCCCGATGCGGAACTCCGCGAAGGAGGTGTTCTGGTTCCCCCACCATTCGGGGAACCGGTCGGCGTTCTTCGAGAAGATGGTGTGGTAGAGGAAGTCCACGTTGATCGAGGCGGCATTCTGGAACAGGTACTCGGCCCCGATCTTTCCGTACAGCCCGGGGCTGGTCCAGGTCAGGCGCTCCCGGGAGGAGTCGGCCCGGGCCCAGGTGCGGAACGAGTCCTTGACCCCCAGGGAGTAGAAACCCGCCCCCGCCCCGAAGTGCGTCCAGATGGGGCCGCCCCCGGCATTGGTGCGGTACTCGATCCCGAACGTGGTCGGCACCACGGTGGCCAGAAAGGTGGTATCGACTGCAATACCGTCCCCGACGAGGCGAACGTCGTAGGCGTTCCACCCCCATCCGCTCTCCACCACCCCGGCCAGATGATCGGTGAAGTTGTACTTGAACACGGCCTGGAAGAGGAACCGAGGTTGGCCATGCTTGAATTCGTGCCCGGTGAGGAACTTCATCCCCCCGACGTTCCCCCCGATGCTCCCCCGGCCCACGATGTCCGCGGCCTGCGCGGTCCGGCTGGCCGCGGGCGCCCCGAGCATGAAGGCGGCCAGAACCGCGGCGCCGGCGACCGGCAGAATGCCGAAGCGTTTCATCACGCGCACAGACTCCTCCCTGGGGATTTCACGAGCAAGCGGGCTTGGTTGTCGGGGATGCCTCGTTGAGAAGGACGCGAGTATAAGGAGGCCCCCGGGGGGTGTCAAGGAAGCGGCCTTGACACCGCTTCCGGCTCTTCCGTAGACTCCTTTGCCCTGTCCGCCCCCTTGGTGAAGGGGGCGGCCGGCCGGCCCCCGGGGCCGGCATCTTCGGTTTCGGGGGCGGCTTAGCTCAGCTGGTTAGAGCAGCGGAATCATAATCCGCGTGTCCGGGGTTCAAGTCCCTGAGCCGCCACCACTCAACTTCTATCAGGCCATACGGTTGCGGATCGGGGTACCCCCCGTCTCCAACATGTCTCCAACGCTCCGCGAGGAATCTCCTCCCTCGAGAAGTCGGATCGCGGCGTCTACTGCAGCCGGACTGAGGTGCATGTAGCGCTGCGTGGTCATGAGGTCGCGGTGTCCCGCGAGTTCCTGAATCGCGCGAGCCGGCGCGCCTCGCATCGCCAGGTGTGAACAGAAGGTATGCCGGAGAACGTGGATTCCTTGGTTCTTAAGTCCCGCTCTCCGTGCTGCATTCCACACGAACACCTGGAGCATGAGCCGATGGCCAAGGGACCCGCGCAGTGGGTGACGATCTCGCCTTCAGACCCGGGGCTCAAGAGCAGGTATTTCTCCCACCTCGTACCGGTCCATGTGCCCGATTTGCCAACTGGGGCATTTTGGACTGATGAATGCGGTTGCAGCAATCATGACCCGGTCCGCAGGCATCAATGGGACTGGGTGGAGAGGCCGGCTCTCAGATCCCTTTTGAATCAGGAGGAGCGGCGGGTTTTTCTGCCCGAATCGTAGCAAGTTCCGTAACGCCCAGCTAGAGAGTGGCCCCAGAGTCCTCTCTTTCCGGCAGGAACACAAGATCCGCAAAGTCTCTCAAGCCGAATCCTGCCCTCGTGAGACGTCCCCGACCGGCTAGACAAAATAGCCACGGCACCCTTCTGCTAAGAGGTGCAGTGGCACTCCATCTCTTGCGCTTCACTTGTACATGGCTTTCAGTCGTCCCCAGGTGGTAACTCTTACAGGTACTTCTGCACACCCAGGGATGTCGTATGCCCCGAATGCCTCGGCTCCAGAAAGTGCCGGTGATGAATGCGCAACTTGGTAGTCGTTCAACCCAGGATTACAGAAAAGGGGGTCTGCGAAGACCTGTGTGGATCGACTGGTACATGGACTTGAGGCGGCCCCAGGTGGTGATTTTTCGAGGGACTTCGGTACACCCTGGGGTGTCGAATGCGCCGAAGACCTCAGGCCCAGCCAGAGCGGGCGAAGACTGAGCAACATGATAGTCGTCCGTGCCAGGATTGCAGAATTGGGGGTCTTCGAATCTTTGGGTCAAGGCCCAATCTTCCGGACATGTGTGGTCTCCCTCTCCGAGCTCACCCCCCTGATCTTGCCAAAGGATATTTGCCTGCAGGGTGACCGTCGCTCCCCACCAACAAGCTATACCATCTTCAATGTTTTGGTAGAATATATTGTGAGATACCGTTAAACTAGCGTCCGTTAGAAAGAGGAGCAAGCCCCCTCCTCCACCTGATGACAGATGGTGTCCATCGTTGCGCACGAAGGTGTTCCTAACAATTTCACCAGACATCCTGAGGGCGGCTATTGCGCCGCCTGATCCAGTATCTCCGATAAACCCAGTTCCTGACGTTCGATTCCGAACGAACAGGTTCTCCCTGATCATAGACGGACCTGACGCCCCTCGTTCGCTAAGATACGTCCCTCCACCGTGATCGCCTGCGGAGTTGTCCCAAAATTCGCTGTGGATTAGTTCAAGGTGTCCATCAGCCTGCCAGAACCAAACACCCCCCCCGTCCGCATATGCGTGGTTGTTCTTGAAATAACAGTCCGCAATGGTATAATCCCCTTCTCGCAGCGCAATTCCACCACCATTTTGGCTTGAGGTATTTGAGATCAGCCTGTTTCCAAGGAGGATTACATTGCAGGCTTGAGCATATATTCCACCTCCTAAACCTTGACCCACTGTCTCATTTTCCGAGAATATATTGCCTTGGATCAGAGGGTCAGAATAGCGACAGTACAGACCTCCACCATCGGAATCGGGAAGTTCGGTCTCTCGATATCCCCGACCATTCCTGATGGTCAACCCCTCCAGCACCGCCGCCCGCGTCTCCCCCTTCCAGATCTTGACCACCGAGTCTTCTTTGTGACTCCCATCAATGGTGGTCACCTCGGGCCCCATCTCGCTCTTGAGGACGATGTCCCTCCCCATGAACTCGATGTTCTCGTAGTACGTCCCGGGGCCGACGAGGACGGTGTCGCCCACCTCGGCCCGGTTGATCCCCTCTTGGATCGTCGGGGCATCCCCCGACCCATCGGGGAGGATGTACCACGTCCGGGCGGACGAGACGGTCGGAAGCAGGATGAGGACACTGGCCAGCAGCAGATAGCGGCGCATGCAGTTCTCCGGGTAAGCCCTTCAGGGCGGAGTCTAGCATGCCCGCGGCATAGGAGATCAAGTTCTACTCGATCCGGAGATCACCATAGGAAGCGGGGGCCCCCTCCTGGGGAGCCCCCGCCTGAACTGTGCTACCGAGGCGTTCAGGGCCTACGCGTGTACCGTACGATCAGCGTGATCGCTCCCGTCTGGGCCGCCAGGCCCTCTTCGTCGAGGTCCGGGGAGAGGATCACCACCCCATGGTTCGCTTCCACGCCGGTCGCCCAGGCTCGGAGCAGGTTCGTGACGTTGAACCGTAGGAAGGCTCCCCCGGGGTTCCGGGCCGCATCCAGCGGTCCCCAGCTCCAGCTCGCGGCCGGGGCATCGGTGAGGGCGGGAAGGGTCCCGCCGGCCACCCCCTGCGCCGTCCAGGCCGCCGTGGCCGGATAGAGGTCGTACTCGCTGACCGCCTCCCCGGAGATCCCGGTGAGCGGCCAGTCCAGCCGCACCTCGTTGATCCGGTAGCTGGCGAGGTCGGGGAGGCTGGTGAGGTCGAACTGGATGGCCACCGAGGTCTCCCCCTGCTCGGTGGTGGGCCCCACGGCCACCGCCGAGGGCTGGAGGGTCACTTCCCCGGCCTCCGCCGGCACCGTGAGGAGCGCCGCCCCCAGGGCCAGGATGCCGAGCGTCGTTGCTTTGAGCGTGTTCATGATCGTCTCCTCCCTTAGCGGACCACCAGGACCTTGCCGGTGCCCTGGGGACCGTGGCTCGCCGCCACCTTGATGAAGTAGATGCCGTTCCCGACCCGGCGGCCGCCGGTGTCCCGGCCATCCCAGCGGACCTCGTGGCGGCCTTCGGAGAGGGCCCCCTCATCGAATGACCGTACGAACCGGCCGGCCAGGTCGTAAATCCCGATCCGGACCGCCCCCCCGCCCCCGTCGAGCTCGAAGGCGATCCGGCTCGCCCCTTCGGTCGGGTTCGGCCGGGCGGCCAGGAGCCGGATCCCCTGGGCGCGCCGGGCAGTGACCTCCTCAACGCCCACCCCGAACGCCGCCGGCGCCGTCGAGAGCCAGCCGCTCACCGAGACCGAGCCGTTGGTGCAGGTCGGCATCTGGTTGCTTCCCCACCAGTTCCCGTTCGCGGTCACGGTGAGGCCGGGGGTGGTGTTGTTCACGCAGTAGGTCGTGTTGTTGTAGATGCTGTTGTTCCCGTTCTGGAGGAGGTTCCCCAGGTCGGGGTAGGCGCTGGACCGCGCCACCACCCCCATCGTGTTGGACTGGATCTGGTTGTTCCGGACCGTGGGTCCGGTGCTGCTTCCCTCGCAGCGGAGACCGTTGGTGTTGCCGGTCAGGGTGTTGTCGCTGCTGCTGCTGGTGGTGCCGACGAGCTGGGTGCCTCCGGTCAGCCAGATCCCGTACTTGCAGTTCTGGATGGTGTTGTTCCGGATCGTGGAGGAGCCCGCGGCCAGGTAAACGCCGCTTCCGTCCGAGAACCCCGAGATCGTGTTCCCCTGGATCAGCGGGGACCCGCTGTACCCGGTCGCGTAGCCCGCGATCCCGTAGCTGCAATCGCTCACTCCGGTGATCGTGTTGTCCTTGACCGTGAGACCCGAGACGTCGGACTGCATCTCGATCGCGGTCCCCTCGTCGAGGTCGAAGGTACAGCTCTCCACCAGGCCGTAGTCGCTGGAGGCCACTCCCTGCAGGAGCAACCCGGTGCTCTTGGTGTTCTCGATTGTGCAGTTCGTCACCTTCACGGTGTCCAGATCGTCGGCGAAGAGGCCGATCGTGGCATCCCGCACCGTGGTGCTGTTCAGGAACACCTTGGTTCCGTTCCCGGCCACGATGCCGTACCAGTCCTCGCTCCCCGGCGACGCCTCCGCTGACTCGAAGGTCACCGACGAGGTCGTCCGGAGGTCGCCGTTCACCTGGAGCTTCGCCGTCGTCGGGGTGAGCTTGTCCACCTTGACGTCGGCGAGGGCGAGAGAGAGCGTATCCCCCGCCGGGACGATGACCGTGTCCCGCATGCTGATCGTCCCGACGCTCGGCCAGGCGGGGGACACGTAGTTGCTCGTCCGCACCAACGTCCCGTACATGCAGGCCACGTTCCGGGCCCCGATCCGCTCCCCGGTCGGGTTGTTCCCCCGGGCACCGTAGGAGTCCACCCGCAGGGTGTACTCGTCGTTGGCCGCGTCGCAGAAGAGGGGATCCTCGGCGACCGAGCCGCTGTCCGCGACCACGTCGGAGTACCGGTGGTTCACGTCCGCGTCCACGATGCAGAAGTAGGCCTTCCCCCCCACGAATCCGTAGCCGGACGAGTTGGTCCCGCTGCTGATGCACTGCCAGAACTCGTTCGGAGTCCCGAGGGCGTGCCATTCTCAGTTGAAAATTGAAACGGCCCCAACCGCTGTGGTTTGATGGAGTTGCAAGAAACCGTCGATCCACAGAAGGAGGAGCCGTTCGATGAGCAGTTTCCCACGTTTGGTTCGGAGAGGCAAGAAGACGAAGCGCCTGGGCAAGGCCGAGGTGATCACGCGGGAGGAGCTGGAGGCGCTGGAGCTGGACGCCCGGGTCGAGGTGATCCAAGCGCTGATCCCGCTGGGATTGGCGGAGATCGAGCGGACGCTGCAGGAGGAGGTTCGGAAGCTGGCCGGCGAGCGGTACGGACGGGACGAGACGAGGCGACAAGGGTACCGGTACGGGACCAACTCCGGGTCGGTGAGGCTGGGCGGTCAACGGGTGCCGATCCGGGTTCCTCGAGTGCGAGGGGAAGAGGGAGAGATCCCGCTGAGGGCGTACCGGAAGCTTCGAGGGACGGGGGACACGGACGATCTTCTGCTGCGGCGGGTTCTGTACGGGATCTCGTGCCGGGACTACGAGGCGGCAGCGGAGTCGGTGCCGGGGGCGATCGGGCTGTCGAGCTCGACGGTGTCACGGCGGTTCGTGGAGGCGAGCGCGGAGCAGCTGCGGGCGCTTGGGGACCGGGACCTGTCGGGGGAAGACGTGGTGGCGCTGTTTCTGGACGGGAAGACGTTTGCCGAGGACATGATGGTGTTGGCGCTGGGGATCACGCTGGAGGGGCGGAAGCGGGTGCTGGGGTTTGTGGAGGCAGGAACGGAGAACGAGCGGGTGCTGAGCGAGTTCCTGCGGTCGCTGGTGGACCGGGGGCTGGATGTGAGCCAGGGGATCCTGGTGATCCTGGACGGGGGGAAGGGGCTGCGGGCGGCGGTACGGAAGTGCTTCAAGAGGAAGTCGTTGGTGCAACGGTGTCAGTGGCACAAGCGGGAGAACGTGGTGTCGTACTTGCCGCGAGCGGACCAGGCGGCGTGGCGGAAGCGGTTGCAGCGGGCCTACGAGCGGCCGACCTACAAGGAGGCCAAGGAAGCGCTGCAGAAGATCCTGACCGAGCTGGAGGAGGTGAACCAGTCGGCGGCGGAAAGCCTGAAGGAAGGCATGGAGGAGACGCTGACGCTCCACCGGCTGGGCCTGTTCGCGAAGCTGGGGCGGTCGTTCAAGACGACGAATTGCCTGGAGTCGATCAACGGCCAGGTGGAGGCCCGGTGCGGGAAGGTGGACGCCTGGAAGAACTCGAACCAGAAGCAGCGGTGGCTAGCGGCAGCCCTGCTGGACATCGAGCCGCGCCTTCGCCGGGTCCTGGGCTACAAGCATCTCGGGGCTCTGCGTGAAGCGCTGAAGGAGGATCTGGGGATCGAAACGAGTGACGGCCAGAAGAGGAAGGCCGCCTGATCAAACAAACCATGGGCCGTGGAATTTCAACTAAGAATGGGCTTGACTCCGGAGTCCCGGTGGGGGTCGTGTACTGTTGGTAGGCGTCCTTGTACCCGTAGTAGAACCCGTGCACCGTGATCTGCTTGAGGTCCACCGAGTCGTCGTTCACCAGCACCCCGGTTCCCGCCGAACCCCCGGTGACCAAGCAGTCCCGCACCGTCGACGGGGCGTAGTCGGTGTGGCCCGGCCCGCCGCACTTGATCCCGATCAGGCTCTGGTTCGTGCCGGTCATCGCCACGTCGTTCCGGCGGACGGTCAACGTCCCGCTCTCGAAGGCGATGCCGATCGGCTCACCCACGGTGACGCTACAGTCCGTGATGGAGCCCGTGGTCGTCTCCCCGATATTCCCGATGTCGATGCCGGTCCCTTGGGCCACCGAGATCACGTTGGAGGTGATGGTCGGGGACCCACTCTCCTGGTGGATGCCGGTGTAGTTGCTGCCGGTTGCCGTGATCGTCACCGAGCAGTTGTCGATGGTGCACGACCCGTCGGCGTAGATCCCCTGGGTGAACGACCCCGTTCCCAGCTCCACCGAGCAGTTCTGGAGCGTACCCGCCGTCATGTACACGCCGTAGTTCGTGCCGCCTTTGATGGTCAAGCCATCGACGATGCCACCACTCGCGGTGATGCCGACGGCGTAGCTGGAATCGGCCGCTGCATCGATGATGACATTGCCCCCACTCTCATTCCTGACAGAAACTGCCTTGTCAAGAGTGAACGGAGCATAGATAGAATCTTGCGTTACCGCCACATAGTCGCTGGAATCCGGATCAGCTGCGGTAATAGCAATATCGATGTCATCGTACGAACCCGGCACGTCCAATCTTCTCGCTTGTGCTAGAGTAGCAAAGCTGACAATTGTCAGCATGGCGAGAATGACCAAGGCGAGTTTGCCTCTCATTTTCGTCACCTCCGCGGTGGGGAGGGGCAGCTGCCCGCCAAAGCGACGTGCCCCTCTCCCCGCATTTTCGTTTTTGCCACCATGCTCACCCGGTTCTGATTTGAGACCAGGTGAGTCCTCTTGGTTTCCCCAACGGGTACGCAAGCGGCGCCTCCGTTGGGTGCCTCCGGTGATCAACCACCTCCTCTCGTGGATTCACGGGGTGCATCCCCCTGATCTTCAACCTTCCCATGAGCGCACGCCAGCGTTGCGGAGACCTGGCGCCCACGCGCCAAGCGGGGCCGTACCCGGGGAGCGACCGACACGGACGAGGCGTCGTCCGGCAAATGGAGGAGGCAAATCGATCTGAGAGCTTCCCGGACTCTCGGAGGATCCCGCCACCCAAGGAATCGTCGTCACCAGGGACAACAGGGGAAGGCGGCCCATCAGAAGGCGAGATCTGCGCGTACGTCCCAGCACGCTTCCCGCGCGGCCGTCCGACCGGAACACGGTAAAGCTCCCAACTCCGGGAATGGCCCAAGTCAACTCGGCGTCCGAGAGAGCACCGATCCCGCGGATGCCGGGGTGGGGCGGAGCGTGGGGGTGATGGGAGAACCAGGGGTGTGCGGCCGCTCCGTCCGCAAAATCCAACCTACGCCCGCGCACGGGCCGATGCAAGATCAAAATCGGGAGAACGCAGAAAAAAGCGGGAGCCATGCCGGGGTGGAAGGCTCCCGTAGGATCTACTCAGCAGACGCCGAGCGAAAGAGCATCATGAGCTTGAGACTCTGTTGCACCTGCGTTTGCATGCTCCCGGTCGTCCGGACCTCGGTGAACGCGTTCACGAGCGACCAGGCGGTCCGGGGCGCGAACTCCGGGAGCCTGGGCGTGTCCCAGGCCGCAAGCACTTGGGGGAGCCTGGAGGCCGGAAGGACCCGCCCCCGGACCGCCCGGACCAACAGATCGTGGGCTTCGGGGGAGTCGATTACGCTGCCCTTCACGGCCGCGATCTGCCCTTCCTGCCGCTCCTGCATGACCTTGACCTTCCCGAGCATCGGGTAGATCAGGTCGGGGAGGTCCCGGAGCACGTTGGCGGTGTGCTTCCGGGCCATCACCACCTCGCCACTGAAGGCGAGGTGGTCGCAGCAGAAGACCCGGGTGCCGGCCCTACCCAAGCGTCTCGGGGGCACGTCAACTCACCCCGTCGTTCCCTGGGCACTGCCCTGCGAGGGATCGTCTCCAGAATATCGGCTCCAGGACCCCGGTCGACAGCCGCAGACTGACGCGGACTCCAGGGGAGTTACTCCGCCGTCGCAATGCAATGCCCTGAATGCAATTGAGCTTGGAAGTCGTGCGCCATCGGCAAGTTAGAAAGTTCACACTTCAGGTTTCAAGTCCCTGAGCCGCCACCACTCTTCCCTCCTCGCCGCCTCCGCCTTGGATCCGTGCCCGCACCCCGCCCGGTGCGCTAGGAATCCCCCCTAGAGGCGGACCCGGCGCCGCCGACCTCGCGATTGACAGGGGCGGGCCGGAGGTGTCAGCGTAGAAGAACGCGCTTCTGCACCGGCGGCCGATCGCTTTGGGCCGCTCGGAGGCGCGGACGGACGGTGCCGTGATGGTACCCGGGATCCCCGGGGATTCATTCGAGGCCGGCGGCCCGATCCGGTTCAAGGAATCGTTTACCGTATATCGTCATTCCACCCGGTCCGTCGCCGGCAGTCCGCGGTTACCCGGCGGCGCCCCGGAACAGGAGGCCCATCCATGAGACGTCTCATCCTCACCGCGCTCTCGGTCCTGCTCGCCAGCGGGCTGGCCCTCTCCACCGCCGCCGCCGACACCGTGACCGGGACCGTGCAGTCGGTCAACGCCACCACCCTGGTGATCCGCACCGACTCCGGCCAGACCCGGAACATCGAGATCAGCTCCGGGGTGAACCTGCCCACCGGTCTCAAGAACGGCGACCGGGTCACGGTCGACTTCAGCACCTCGGGGGCGGCCATGACCGCCAACAACGTCACCCTGGTCGCGAACATGAACCGGACGAACTCGGACCAGGACGACATGAACAACCGGAACAACGTCAGCAACGGGAACGGCAACCTGCCCCGCACCGCGAGTCCGCTGCCCCTGGTGGCGCTTCTGGGAGTGCTCGCCCTGTCCGGCGGCTTCCTCCTCCGGCGGAGGCGGGTGAGCTGACGTGCCACGCGTCCCCACCGGCGCCGGGTCATCCCGGCGCCGGTGGCTCGAGCGCGCCCTGTTCGCCCTCGGAGCCGTTCTT
Organism: Candidatus Eiseniibacteriota bacterium; assembly: GCA_963768615.1. GTDB lineage: Bacteria > Eisenbacteria > RBG-16-71-46 > JABDJR01 > JABDJR01 > CAVSKL01. The sequence continues at coordinate 682,488 of CAVYIE010000002.1, forward strand.
CTCGGCTACGTGATCTGGTCCCGGCTGGATGCGGCCGCGTTCAATGCGCATCAGAAGGCCCGGCTGGAGCGGATGACGGCCGGGACCGCCCCCGCCGCGGCGGACACCGCCTCACCCCCCCCCGACCCCGGCGACCTGCTGGGAAGGATCGACATCCCCCGGGTGGGTGTCTCCGCGGTCATCCTGGAGGGCACGGACGCCCACACCCTGGGGAAGGCGGTGGGTCACATTCCGGGAACCGCCCTTCCCGGAGGCCGAGGCCGTGGAAACGTGGCCCTCGCCGGCCATCGTGACACCTTCTTCCGGGGCCTGCACGCGGTGCGGGCCGGGGACACGGTGACCGTGGCCACCCCCCGGAGCCTGACCGCGTACACGGTGGACTCCACCTGGGTGGTGCGGCCGGAGGAGATCGGGGTCCTGGATCCCACCCCGACGCCGGAGCTGACCCTGGTGACCTGCTATCCCTTCCACTACGTGGGGCCGGCGCCGAAACGGTACGTCGTTCGCGCCCACCGGCTCCGAGCCGCCGGCGCGAGCCCTCCTACTCGTCCCGGATCTTGATCTCCAGCCCGCGGGCCAACAGCTCCCGGATGAACCGGACCGGGTCGATGCAGCGCTCCTGGGGGAGGGCCCCCTTCTTCTCCACCTGCCCCCGGGCCAGCATGGCCAGCACCGTGGTGGCGGGAAAGGCGGTGGTGCGCATCATCGCGGTCAGCCCGTGCTTCTCGTCCGGGTACTCCACCATCTCGTAGATGCGGACGGCGGCGCGTCCCTTGCGCTTGCCCCGGGCGGTGATCCGCATGAGGGTCACGTCGGGCTCGCCCCGGTCCAGCACCGGCCCCGCGGTGGCCGCGAACACGTTCCGGGGCACGACGCGCGCCCCGTCCACCTCCACCGGCTCCGACCCCAGCATCCCCAGCTCCTTCAGGATCATGATCACCCGGCCGTGCCCGGGGTAGCGGATGGTCTTGTAGTCCAGCCGCTGCACGCGGCCGCGGAAGGTCTCGGGGAGGGTGCTGGTGCCGCCGGAGGTGCTGAAGGCCTCCAGCTTCCCGAAGGGGGCGGGGAACTCCAGCTCCTCCAGGTCCCCGGGGCAGGGGCGGATGCGGATCTCCCCGTCCTCCAGCACGGTGGCGTCCTCGATGTACTCGTTGATGAGGCCCTGGACGTTGAAGAGCAGGGAGTAGTCCAGGATGCCCCCCCGCTTCCGGGGGAGGCCTCCCACCCGGATCTCCAGGCTCTCCGTCTCCTCGAAGAAGTCCACCGCGTGGGCGGCCAGCACCGCCACCATGCCCGGGGCCAGCCCGCAGTCGGGAACCACGGTGATCCCGGCCTCGCGGGCGGCCCCGTCCAGGGCCAGCTCCTCGGCGACCACGGTGTTGTTCCCGCCGAGGTCGCAGAAGGAGCACTTGGCGCGCACCGCGGCCCGGGCCAGGCCGGCGTTGAACCGGTAGGGCACCGCGCTCAGCGCCGCCGCCGGCGCCGCGCATCACCGATTCGGCCGCCGTCTCGTCCCCGGCGTCCAGCTCCACCGGGCGCACCCGGTCGTCGTTCCACCGGGCGGCCAAAGCCCGGGCCCGGGCGGCATCGCTGTCGGCCACCGTGATCTCGGTCAAGTCCTTCTGCTGGATCAGGTCGTAGCAGGCGGCCTGGGCCTGGAGCCCGGCGCCCAAGAGCACCACGCGCATCGTTCCTCCTTCCCGCGCCGGACCGTCCCGGCGCCCGGGACGCCGCCCGGGCCCCCCACCTTACAATGTGTGCCCGCCCCCCTGCATTTGGGTTAAGCTCGCGGGGAACCGGCCCCCCCCCTCCAGGACGGAAACGAATCATGCTCGAAACCCGGATTCGCGATTTCTTCACCGCCACCTGTCCCACCCATGCCGGCGACACCCTGGTGGCGGCGGTGTCCGGGGGCCCCGACTCGGTGGCCCTCCTCCACCTGCTGGTGCGGGTGCAGGACACCCTCGGCGTGACCCTGCAGATCGCCCACCTGAACCACGGCATCCGGGGCCAGGAGGCGGACGAGGACGCCGAGTTCGTGGCCGAGCTGGCCGGGGAGCTGGGGCTCACCCTCCACCGCCGCCGGGTGGACGTGCCGGGAATCGTGGAGCGGGAGCGCGGCTCCCTGGAGGCGGTGGCCCGCCGCGAGCGCCACAGGTTCCTCCAGGAGGCCCGGGCGGTGGCCGGGGCCCGCTGGGTGGTCACCGGCCACACCGCCGACGACCAGGTGGGCACCTTCCTCATCAACATGATGCGGGGGGCCGGGCCCCGGGGCCTGGGGGGGATGCTCCCGGTCGGCCCGGGGCCGATCTGCCGCCCCCTCCTCACCTTCTGGCGGGAGGAGATCCTGGCCTTCCTGGAGGAGGAGGACCTCCCCTACCGGATGGACACCTCCAACGCCGACACCACGTTGATGCGGAATCGGATACGGGAGGTGCTGGTACCCTTCTTGGGCAAGGAGTTCGGCCCGAACATCCGCACCGTCCTGGCCCGGGAATCCCAGCTCATGAACGAGCTGGACGACTACCTGAGCCTGGAGGGGGCCCGGATCCTCCGGGGGGCGACCCTGGAGGAGGGAGCCACCGCGAGCGAGTCCGAGGTCCGGCTCGCGATCCCGAAACTTGTTGCATACCATAGAGTTCTGCAAAGATCGGTGATTCGGGCGGCCATCGAGGAACTGGTGGGGGGGCTGGAGGAGATCTCCTACACCCACGTGGACGCGATCCTGGAGCTGCTGGACCGGGAGGGGGGGAGCGCCCGGGTGGACCTTCCCCGGGGCCTGACCGCGGGCCGGGAGTACGACACCCTGGTCCTGGCCCTATCCGGGAGCCTCCCGGGCGAGTACGCCGCTCCCGAGCCCTCGCCTCCCCTGGCCCTGGGGCGGACGGGCGAGTTCCGCTGGGGCGCCTTCCACCTGAAGTGGTTTCCCCTCCCCACGGTGGAGGTGGACGCCCTGGAGTGGGCCAGCCGCTCCGACCGGTGCAGCTTCGACGCGGACGAGCTGGTTCCCCCCGTCTACGTGCGGGGGGTGCGGTCCGGGGACCGCCTGGAGCCCCTGGGGATGGACGGCAGCCAGAAGGTCTCGGACCTCCTGATCAACCGGAAGGTCCCCCGGCGGCTCAGGACTCGGATCGCCCTTCTGTGCGACAATGGAGGGCCCGAGGACGGGGAGCGGATCCTGTGGGTGGCCGGCCACCGGCGATCGAGCCACGCCGCGGTGACCTCGGAGACCTCCCAGGTCGTGTTGTTCGAGGCCGAAACGATGATCTGAACGCGGGTTGGCGGTTGCCTCGGCCCACCCCAGGAAAGGAACGATCGCGGAATGATGTCCAGACCCACTTGGATCGAGGCGGTCCACCGCCGGATGGGCGGCGACGGGGACGAGCCCCGCGGCCCGCGCCGCCGGGAGGGCCCCGGGGGGCCGGGCGGCCGGAAGCCCCCGCCGCTCATGACCCCCCGCCCCCTCAAGACGCTGGCCTTCTGGCTGATGATGACCGTCCTCGTCCTCCTGGCGGTCAACTTCTACCACCTGAACCGGTCCGAGGAGCGGAAGCTCACCTACTCCCGGTTCTACGAGGAAGTGCAGGCCGGGAACATCAAGTCGGCCACCTTCGAGAACCAGACGGTCAAGGGCGAGCTGAACCAGCCGGTGATGGTGAACACCGACGGGCGCAGCGAGAGCGTGAAGCGCTTCGTGACCCAGCTCCCCATGGAGCCGACCCAGATCGTCGAGGACATCCAGGCCAAGAACAAGGACGCGGTGATCGACGGGTCCAAGGAAGGCACCAACTGGCTCGGGGCCGTCCTGATGTACCTGCCCATCATCCTCATCGTGGGCTTCTGGCTGTTCTTCATCCGCCAGATGCAGTCGGGGGGATCGGCCGCGCTCAAGTTCGGGAAGAGCCGGGCCAAGCTCCTCATCGAGAACAAGCCCAAGATCACCTTCAAGGACGTGGCCGGGGCCGACGAGGCCAAGGAGGAGCTGCAGGAGATCATCGAGTTCCTCAAGGACCCGAAGAAGTTCCAGGTCCTGGGGGGGCGGATCCCCAAGGGGGCGCTGCTCCTGGGCCCGCCCGGGACCGGCAAGACCCTGCTCGCCAAGGCGGTGGCCGGCGAGGCGGGGGTGCCCTTCTTCTCCATGTCCGGCTCCGACTTCGTGGAGATGTTCGTGGGCGTGGGCGCCTCCCGGGTCCGCGACCTCTTCGAGCAGGGCAAGCGCCACGCCCCCTGCATCATGTTCATCGACGAGATCGACGCCGTGGGCCGCCACCGCGGGGCGGGCCTGGGCGGCGGGCACGACGAGCGGGAGCAGACCCTGAACCAGCTCCTGGTGGAGATGGACGGGTTCGAGTCCAACGAGGGGGTGATCCTGGTCGCGGCCACCAACCGGCCCGACGTGCTGGACCCGGCGCTCCTGCGCCCCGGCCGCTTCGACCGCCAGATCGTGGTCGACGCCCCCGACGTGAAGGGCCGGGAGGAGATCATGCGGATCCACACCCGCAAGATCCCCCTCTCCGACGACGTGGACCTCTCGGTGATCGCCCGCGGGACCCCGGGCATGGTGGGCGCGGACCTGGCCAACATGGTCAACGAGGCCGCCCTCCTCGCCGCCCGGCGCAACCACCGGCGGGTGGCCCAGCTCGACTTCGAGGACGCCAAGGACAAGGTGATGATGGGCGCCGAGCGCAAGAGCCGCATCATCAACGAGGAAGAGAAGAAGGTGACCGCCTACCACGAGGCCGGCCACACCCTGGTGGGGAAGATGACCCCGGGGGCGGATCCCATCCACAAGGTGACCATCGTTCCCCGCGGGCGGGCCCTGGGAGTGACCCACTTCCTGCCCATGGACGAGCGGCACACCTACACCCGGGAGTACTGCCTGGGGGTCCTGGCCCGGATGCTCGGCGGCCGCGCCGCCGAGGAGGTCACCTTCGGGGAGATCACCACCGGGGCCGGCAACGACATCGAGCAGGCCACCAACCTGGCCCGGAAGATGGTCTGCGAGTGGGGCATGAGCGAGGAGCTGGGCCCCCTCACCTACGGCAGCAAGCAGGAGATGGTCTTCCTGGGCAAGGATCTCGGCCACGAGCGGAACTACTCCGAGGCCACCCAGCAGCGGATCGACCGGGAGGTCCGCCGCCTGGTGGAGGATTCCCACCAGAAGGCCCTGACCATCCTCCGTGAGAACGAGGAGATCCTGGTCCGGCTGGCCGAGGCGCTCCTGGAGCGTGAGATCCTGGACGCCAGGGAGATCGACAAGCTCATCGCCGGGGAGACCCTGGCCTCGCCCGAGTCCGGGGACCCGGGATCGGGAGGGGGGCAGGAACCGGCTCCGGCCGGACCCCGGGAGGACGAGGACGGCCCCAAGGGGCGCTTCCACCCCTCGCCGGACCCCCACCCCGGCCCGGCCTAGGCCCCGCGCCGCGCCGCCCGGCATGACCGACCTCGAGGCTCCCTCCCCGCCGCCGCCCTGGCGCTTCCGGGGAGGGAGCCTCGACTTTTCCCGGGCCCGGGTGATGGGGATCGTCAACCTCACCCCGGATTCCTTCTCCGACGGCGGCCGCTACCTGGACCCCGCCGACGCCCTCCGCCGGGCCGAGGCCCTGGTCCGCGACGGGGCCGACCTCCTCGACCTGGGCGGGGAGAGCACCCGCCCCGGGGCCGAACCCCTCCCGCTGGAGGAGGAACTCCGCCGGGTGGTGCCGGTGGTGCGGGAGGCGGTGCGCCTGGGGGTCCCGGTCTCGGTGGACACCGCCAAGGCGGCGGTGGCCCGGGAAGCCCTGGCCGCGGGGGCGGCGGTGGTCAACGACGTCACCGCCCTCGGCGACCCGGCCATGGCCCCCCTGGTGGCCGAGACCGGGGCCGGCCTGGTCCTCATGCACATGCGGGGGAACCCGCGCACCATGCAGGAGGACCCGCGCTACGAGGACCTGCTCGGTGAGGTGGCCGCCTTCCTCCGGGAGCGGCGGGCGGCCGCCGAGGCCTCGGGGATCGCGCGCGAGGCGGTGGTGCTGGACCCCGGGATCGGGTTCGGCAAGACCCTCGGCCACAACCTGGAGCTGTTGCGCCGGGTGGACGTGATCGCCGCCCTGGGCTCCCCGGTCCTGGTCGGGGCCTCGCGGAAGGGGTTCCTGGGCCGGATCTCCGGGGTCCTGGAGCCGGAGCGCCGCGGGCCGGCGAGCCTGGCCGCGGCGGTGGCGGCGAGGCTGGGAGGGGCCCATCTCCTCCGGGTCCACGACGTGGCCGCCACCCGCGAGGCCCTGGCCGTGGCCGACGCCCTCCTCGCCGGTCCGCGGACCTGAAGGGCCCGGTCCGCGCCTGGACCGGGCCGAATCGGCCGATTTTCGCGATCCGCGGACAGGAAGCACTTTTGTCGAACGGTATGCGGATGCGACAATAGGTTCGCGGCCATTACGTTGTCCGCGATCGCCCTCACGCCTCCGAGCGAGCCGACATGTTGGATTTTCTGGGACAGCACTGGCGGGACATCCTCGACATCCTCATCCTGTCCGGCCTGTTCTATTACCTCTTCCGCTTCATCCGCGGAACCCGCGCCGCCCAGATGTTCGTGGGCCTGCTCATCATCCTCCTCATCTCCCTCACCGCGAGCGCGCTCCAGCTCGAGGGCCTCAACTGGCTCATCTCCAGCCTCAAGACGGTGTGGGTGCTGGCCTTCCTCATCCTCTTCCAGCCCGAGCTGCGGAAGGCGCTCACCTCCCTCGGCGGAGGCAAGGTCTTCCGCTCCTTCACCCGCACCCAGGAATCGTCCATCCTCGGCGAGCTGGTCCGGGCCATCGAGGGGCTGGCCGACAAGAGCCTGGGCGCGCTGGTGGTCATCGAGCGCCAGGTGGGGCTCAAGAACATCGTGGAGACGGGAACGCTCCTGGACGCCAAGGTCTCGGCCGAGCTCCTCATCACCATCTTCACCCCGCCCTCGCCGCTCCACGACGGCGCGGTGGTGATCGCCGGCAACCAGGTCACCGCCGCCGGCTGCATCCTCCCCCTGAGCCAGAACCCGCGGCTCGCCTACGCGCTGGGCACCCGGCACCGGGCCGCCCTCGGCATCAGCGAGGAGAGCGACTGCATCGTGGTCGTGGTCAGCGAGGAGACGGCCCAGGTCTCCATCGCCGAGGGGGGGCGGCTCATCCCCAACCTGGACGCCGGCACCCTGCGCAGCACCCTGGCCACCCTGTTCAACACCCGCCCCCAGACCGAGTCCGAGACCGCGGCCGAGGCCGCCGCCGGGGAAGCGGCCGCCCACAGCTCCTGATCCGGCCCCCGCCGGGGCCTCGGGGCCGCGGTGCGGGAGAACCGGGCCGGCGGCCAACTCCCGGCGCCTTCGCCGGTTCCCGGCCCCGCCCCCTCCCCGGCCGCCCGCCATCTGTTTCCTGGATGGATCCCCGGCCGCCATCCACAAAATGTATGGAGCGCCCGAGGCGGGAAGCCCCTATGCTGGATCGCGCTCGAACGGCCGGGAGTTCGCCCCCCTCGTGGGGGCGTTCCCTTGTGAACCGGTTCGGAGGGTCCGCGGTGTGCCGCACCGCGGGACAACAGGACCGGTAGGGCGCGAGCGTGGACATAGACGGATCACCGCCCGAGCGAAGGCGGACCGTCGGGGCCCGGGGGGCCCTTCGCGGCAGCCGGCAATCGCCGGCTTGTTTCATAAAGGCAGTGAAGATCATGAAGGCGAAGCTGTTCGTCTCGATCCTGGTTCTTCTGATGGTGGCCGGCGGTTGCGCCAAGGCCCCCACCGAGCAGATGACCGCGGCCGAAAGCGCGGTCACCGCCGCCGCCCAGTCCGAAGCCGAGATCTACGCGCCCCAGGCCATGGCCGCGGCGCGGGACTCCCTGGCCTCGGCCCGGATGGCGGTGGAGGAAGCCAACAAGTCCTTCGGCCCCTTCCGCCGCTACGGCAAGGCCACCGCGCTCTTGGCCCAGGCCCAGCAGGCGGCGGAGCAGGCGGCCCAGGAAGCCCAGGCCAACAAGGCCCAGGCGAAGTCGGAGGTCGAGGCCCTGGTCACCCAGGCCACGGCCGGAATCGACTCCGCCGCCACCATGCTCTCCTTCGCCCCGGCGGGGAAGGACAACCGCGCGGACCTGGAACTCATGAAGGCGGACCTGGAGGCCATGCGGGCCTCCCTGGCCGAGGTGCAGTCGCTCTACCAGAGCGGGCGCTACCTGGACGCCAAGACCAAGGCCGAGGTGCTGACCCAGCAGCTCGACACCATGAACTCCGAGCTGGCCGCGGCCACCTCCACCCTGAAGGGACGGAAGTCCTAGCCGGCCGCCGGCGGATCCCCGCCGGCGGGAGGCGGAGCTTCCGGCTCCGAAGCGACCCCGGGAAAGCCGGGCCCTCCGGGGCCCGGCTCTCTCGTTCCCGGGCCGGGTTTCGCCCGCTTCCCCTTTCCCCATGAGACGACACCGTCTTCGCTCCGCGCTCCTCGCTCTCGGCGGCCTGGCCGTGCTGGCCGGCGGAGGGCTCCTGTTCCTGTTCGGGACCGGCTACGGCCGGCTCCCCGAGGAGCGCTTCCGCCCCGTCCGCGCCGCCCTCTCCGAGGCCGCCCTGGCCGGCGCGGCCGACTACGCTCCCGCGGCCCTGGATTCCGCCCGCGCCTGGCTGGCGCGGGCCGAGACCCTCAACACCGCTCTCCCCCGGACCTGGTACGGCCGGCCCCGGAGCGACCGCATCGCCGCCGCCCTGGACCGGGCCCTGGACTGGACCGGCCGGGCGCGGACCGAGGCCGAGAGCCGGTACGCCGCCCGCCTGGACCGGGCCCGGGACCGGCTGGTCCGCGCCGAGCGGGACCTGGACCGGATGCGGGGCCGGCTCCCCCGCGCCTCGGGCAAGCGGGCCAACCGGGCGCTCCTGACCCGGGCCGGGGTCGACCTGGCCGAGGCCCGGGAGTGGATCCGCAAGGAGGACCCGGCGCGGGCCGAGGCCGTCCTCGACCGGCTGGACGCCCGGTCCTCGCAGCTCGGCGACCGCCTCACCGAGGACGCCCGCCGGTTCGACTCCGCCGAGTCCCAGCGGCGCTGGCGGCGCTGGGTGGCCGAGGGGGTCCGCCTCTCCCGCGGCGGGGACCCGGGTGCTGGTGGTGGAGAAGGAATCCCGCCGGAGCTTCCTGGTCAAGGGGGGCCGGGTGGAGAGGAGCTTCGAGGTGGACCTGGGGGTGGAGGGGACGCGCCCCAAGACCCGGGCCGGGGACCTGGCCACCCCCGAGGGCCTCTACCGGATCACCGGCAAGAAGGCGAACGGCCAGACCAAGTACTACAAGGCGCTGCTTCTCGACTACCCCAACGCCGAGGACCGGGCCCGCTTCCGGGCCCTGGAGAAGAGCGGGGGGCTGGCCCGCGGCGCGCGCCTGGGCGGCCTGATCGAGGTGCATGGGGAGGGAGGCCGGGGCGAGGACTGGACCCTGGGCTGCATCGCCCTCGACAACCGGGACATGGACGCGTTGTTCGGGAAGATGTCGGTGGGCGACCGGGTGGCCATCGTGGGGCGGATCCCCGAGGGCCTCCTGCAGGTGGACCGGAAGGGGGAGGGACGATGAGGAAACGGCGACGGCGGCGGCTCTCGCCCACCGCGGCGTGGACGCTGGGGGGGGCGGCGGCGGGCCTGGCCCTGCTCGCGGTGGTGGGCGGGGCGGCCCTCGCCGGCCGCCACCGGCCAGCGCCCGGGGTGGATCCGGCCGTGGTGGAGAAGGAGAACGCGAAGCTGGGAGCGGAGGTGGCCCGCCTCGCCGCCGCCCGCGGCAAGGTGGAGAAGGAGCTGTCCGGCGCGGCCCCCCAGGGGACCTACGTGGTGGTGGACACCTACCGGAACCGGGTCCGGCTCTACCGGAAGGGCAAGCTGGCCCTGGAGGACGTCTGTTCCACCGGGACCAACGCCTCCCTGGCCGACTCGGCCTCGGGGAGGGCCTGGACCTTCCGCACCCCCCGGGGGCGGCGGACGGTCCGGGGCCCGGCGGTGGCCGATCCGGTGTGGATCCGCCCCGACTGGGCCTTCATCGAGGAGGGGCTCCGGCCCCCGGCGAAGAGCAGCGAGCGGGCCGAGCCCGACGTGCTGGGCAAGTACGCCATCCCCATCGGGGACGGGTACTTCCTCCACGGCACCCTCTACACCCGGCTCCTGGGCTACCCGGCCACCCACGGGTGCGTGCGCCTCAGCGACGCCACCCTGGACGCGGTGGTGAAGAGCGTGCGCCCGGGGACGCCGGTCATCCTCTACTGACGTGGAACGCAGAGAAGTGACCCCTCGCGGTCTTCATGAGTTCGACCCGGCCCGGCCCGACCGGCCGGCGCGGCGGCCCCGGCGGCGCGCCGCCCCGGCGGCGGGACCGGGCGGGCTTGTTTCCCGCACGGGCGCGCTCCTGATCCTGGCCGCTCTCCTGGGCTGCGGCGGCGGAGGCTCCGGACGCGGGGAGGCGGACCGGACGGCCCGGGTCCTGGCCGTCCGCGACTCCCTCCAGGCCGCCCGGGAACGAGCGCTCATGGACCTGGCCTGGTCCCGGGCGGAGCTCCGGGCCGCCCGGGGGGCGCTTCCCTACCTGGTGGTGGACCTCCCGCGCCGGGAGGTTCTCCTGAAGGTGGCGGGGACCGCCTACGACACCCTGGCCGTCCGGGACGTGGACCTCGACACCCGGGACGGGGACACCCTGCTCACCGATCCCTTCCGGACGCTCCTGGCCGCCCAGGTGGTGACCGAGCGGGCGCCGCACCTGGACGCCGACACCACCGTGGACAAGGCGGCCGCGGTGCTGGCCCGCCTCATCCCCCCCCAGCCCACCCCGCTCCGGTTCCTGGTCCACCTGCAGGGGGCGAGCCTCCGCTTCACCGCCGGGGATCTCCGCAACCCGTGGGAGAACCTGAAGCTCTTCGCCCAGCGGTCCTGGGGGCGGCCCCCCGCCGAGGCCGGCGTGCCCCGGGTGCGGGCGGACCTGGAGCTCTCCGGCGCCGACGTGGACCGGCTCGAGCACTTCCTCGTTCCCGGGATGCCGGTCCTGGTCCGCTTCCCGGCCGGACCGGGGCCGGGGTAGACTCCGGGGCGAGGCGGAGATGCAGAACATCGAGATCAAGACTCCCATCGACGATCCGGAAGCCGTGGTGGCGCGGATCACGGCCCTGGACGGGGCGGCCCCGGTCTGGACCCGGCGCCAGACCGACACCTTCTTCCGGGTGCCCGCGGGGTACCTGAAGCTCCGGGTGGAGGACGGCACGCGGGCCGAGCTCATCGCCTACCTGCGCGCCCCCGGCACCGAACCCCGCCCCTCGGATTACGACATCGCCCCGGTGGGCGACCCCGAAGGGCTGAGCGCCGTCCTGGGCCGGAGCCTGGGGGTGCGGGGCACGGTGGAGAAGACCCGCACCCTCTACCTCTGGAAGCACACCCGGATCCACCTGGACGAGGTGGCCGGCCTCGGCACCTTCCTGGAGCTGGAGACGGTGGTGGAGGGGATCACCCGTGAGGAAGCGCGGATCGAGGCCGGGCACCTGATCGAGACCCTCGGCCTGCAGCCGGCCCGGTTCCTGGGCCGGCCCTACCTGGAGCTGCTCGAAGACCGCCGCTGACCCGGCCGTCCCGCCACCGCGCCGGTACCGCCGCCGGCCCCGGACGGCCGCCTCCCCCGGCCCGGCCTCAGTCCAGGTGCCCCCGGTCCGAGTCCCCCATCTCCATCCCGGCCGGGAAGTACTCCGTCCACCGCCGGTCCACCCGCGCCGCGGTCTCGGGATCGCAGCGAAGCTCTTCCGGGAAATCCGGCTTCAGCCGGGCGTCGATCACCACCGGCGGGGTGTAGGAAACATGGTGCCGGGTCACGGTCTGCCCGGCGGCGTGGAGGTCGGCGGCGGGCTCGAAGCGGGTGAACACCGTCCACAGGAACCGGGGCACGGTCCGGACCGCCTCGGCGGCGTCGTCCACCAGGGCGACGAGCGGCCAGTCCTTGAAGGCGGGATGGGCGGCGATCCGCGCCGGGGCCTCGGGATCCTCGGCCACCGGGGGCCCGGACACGGCCAGGCACCCCCCGCAGAACACCCGGACGTCGCGGATCCCCGCCGGGGGCTCCCCCCGGAACTCCCGCGGCAGCTCGCGGACGGGATCCCCCACCCCCAGGAGCACGCCCTTGGAGCCCTCGTTCACCGCCGGGCCGGTGTAGTCCAGGGTATCCATGGAGAGGTTGGCGAAGACGTAGAGATCGGTGCGGAGGTCGGCCCGCTCCAGCACCGCCTCCAGCACGGCGCGGAAGTCGCGGAGGTCGCGGGGCCGGTCCAGGACGAGCAGGAACTTGGTCAGGGAGAGCTGCCCCTCGCCCAGGATGCGGAAGGCCGAGGCCATGGCCTCGCGCTTATAGCGCTGCTTGACCACCGCCGCGGCCAGGGAGTGGTAGCCGGTCTCGCCGTAGGACCAGAGACCGGTCACCGCGGGCATGACCAGGGGAAAGACCGGGGACAGGAGCTCCTGGAGGAAGTCCCCGAGGTAGAAGTCCTCCTGGCGCGGCTTCCCCACCACCGTGGCCGGGAAGATGGCGTCCCGGCGGTGGTAGAGGGTGCGGCAGCGGAAGACGGGGTAGTCGTGGCGCAGCGAGTAGTAGCCGTAGTGGTCGCCGAAGGGTCCCTCGGGGGCACGCTCGCCGGGAGCCACCTCCCCCACCAGGACGAACTCGGCCTGGGAGGCCACCGGCAGGGGGCCGGCCGGGTTGTCGGAGACGTGGAGCCGCGAGCCCAGGACCAGGGAGGCCAGGAGCAGCTCGGGCACGTTCTCCGGGAGCGGAGCCACCGCGGCCAGGATCAGCGCCGGCGGCCCGCCCAGGAACACGTTCACCGGCAACGCCTCCCCCCGGGCCTCGGCCACGGCGTAGTGGAAGCCGCCCCCCTTCCCGATCTGCCAGTGCATCCCGGCGGTGTCGGGACCGTGGATCTGCATGCGGTACATGCCGAGGTTGGATCCCAGGCCGTCCGGGTGCTCGGTGTAGACCAGGGGGAGGGTCAGAAAGGGGCCGCCGTCCCCGGCCCAGGTGGTGAGGACGGGAAGCCGCCCCAGGTCGGGAGGTTCGATCCGTTGCACCAGGGCCGGGGCCCGGCCCCGGCGGGTGGTGCCGACCTTGAGCAACGAGCCGACCACCGCCCGTTCCCCCCAGAGCCGGGTCAGGGTGGGCGGCATCAACCGGTGGGGCAGGGCGGCGATCCGCTCCACCAGCTCCCGGGGCCGGTTCCCGAAGGCCATCTCCACCCGCTTGGCGGTGCCGAACAGGTTGGTGACCACGGGAAAGGGGGAGTCCCCCACCCTCCGGAAGAGGAGGGCGGGTCCTCCGGCGGCGATGACGCGCCGGTGGATCTCCGCCGCCTCCAGCCGGGGGTCGACGGGGGCATCCACCTCCACCAGCTCCCCTTCGGCGCGGAGGGCGGCCAGGAACGAGCGCAGGTGGGGATGGATGCCGGCCATGAGCCGGGGAGGCGCCCCGGGCTCCTCCCTACTTCCTGTTCTCCTGCAGGCGCAGGAGGTTGAGAGCGCTTCCGGCCCGGAACCAGGCCACCTGCTCCATGTTCAGGGTGTGCTTCACCTCCACCTCGTCCATGGACCCGTCCTCGTGGTGGAGGATGACGGTGAGGGTGGCCCCGGGGGTGATGTCCTGCAGCCCGGTCACGGTCACCGAATCGGTCTCCCGCACCTTCTCGTAGTCGCCGGGATCCACGAAGGTCAGGGGCAGCACCCCCTGCTTCTTCAGGTTGGTCTCGTGGATGCGGGCGAAGGAGCGGGCGATGACCGCGGCCGCGCCCAGGAAGCGGGGGGACATGGCCGCGTGCTCGCGGCTCGAGCCCTCGCCGTAGTTGTCGTCGCCCACCACCACCCACCGCTTCCCGGCCGCCTTGAGCGCCCGGGCCACCTCCGGCACCGGCCGGTCGGCGTCGCCGCTGAGGGGATTCCGGGTGGTGCCTCGGCCGCCGGTGAAGGCGTTGATGGCCCCGGTGAACATGTTGTCGCTGATCCGGTCCAGGTGTCCCCGGAACCGGAGCCAGGGCCCGGCGGGGGAGATGTGGTCGGTGGTGGTCTTGCCCTTCGTCTTCAGGAGCAGGGGCATCTTGTGGAATTCCTGCCCGTTGGGACGATTGAAGGGCTGGAGCTTCTGGAGCCGGTCGCTCTCCGGCCCGATGGCCACCTCCACCTGGTCCGGGTGCTCGGCCGGGGCCACGTAGCCCTCGCGGGCGAACACGAATCCCTCGGAGGGGATGTCCGGGGCGGGCTTCGGCGCATCCAGCTTGTACTCCTTCCCGTCCGCCCCCTTCAGGGTGTCCTTGAGGGGATTGAAGGAGAGCCGGCCGGCCAGGCCGTAGGCCATCACGATCTCCGGGCTCCCGATGAAGGCCAGGGTGTCCGGGTTGGCGTCGTTGCGGCCGGGGAAATTCCGGTTGAAGGAGGTGATGATGGTGTTCCTCTCCCCCTTCTGGATCTCGTCCCGGCGCCACTGGCCGATGCAGGGCCCGCAGGCGTTGGCGAGCACGGTGGCCCCCACCTCGTTCAGGGTCTCCATCTGGCCGTCCCGCTTGATGGTGGCCATGATCTGCTCGCTCCCCGGGCTCACCATGAGCGGGGTGGCCATCCTGGCCCCGTGGGCCATGGCCTGCCTGGCCACGTCGGCGGCCCGCCCGATGTCCTCGTAGGAGGAGTTGGTGCAGGAACCGATCAGGCTCACCGAGATCCGGTCCGGGTAGTCGTGCTCCTTCACCGCCTCGGCCATCTTCGAGACCGGACGGGCCAGATCGGGGGTGTGGGGACCGACGAGATGGGGCTCGAGCTTGGACAGGTCCAGCTCCAGCACCTGGTGGTAGTAGTCGCCCGGCTTCTTCTCCACCTCGGGGTCCGGGGTGATCAGGTCCCGGTACTCGGCGGCCAGATCGGCCAGCTCGGCCCGCCGGGTGGCCCGCAGGTACTTGTCCATCCGCTCGTCGAAGGTGAACACCGAGGTAGTGGCCCCCAGCTCGGCGCCCATGTTGCAGATGGTGCCCTTGCCGGTGGCGCTGATGGAGGCGGAGCCGGGCCCGAAGTACTCCACGATATGGTTGGTGCCCCCCTTCACCGTGAGCTGGCCGCACACCCAGAGGATCACGTCCTTGGGCGCGGTCCAGCCGGACATGGAGCCGGTGAGGTGGACGCCGATGAGCTTGGGCTGGAGCACCTCCCAGGGGAAGCCGGCCATGACGTCGACCGCGTCGGCCCCGCCCACCCCGACCGCGCACATCCCCAGGCCGCCGGCGTTGGGGGTGTGGGAGTCGGTGCCGATCATCAATCCGCCGGGGAAGGCGTAGTTCTCCAGCACCACCTGGTGGATGATGCCGGAGCCGGGCTGCCAGAAGCCCAGGCCGTACTTGTTGCACACCGTGCGCAGGAAGTCGTAGACCTCGCGGTTCTCGCTGTTGGCGGTGCTCAGGTCCTTCTCCGAGCCCACGTGGGCGCGCACGAGGTGGTCGCAGTGGACGGTGGAGGGGACCGCGGCCTGGGGCTTGCCGGCCATCATGAACTGGAGGAGGGCCATCTGCGCGGTGGCGTCCTGCATGGCCACGCGGTCGGGGCGAAGCTGGAGATAGGCCTTGCCTGCGTCCAGATCCTGGTTCTTGGGGTCGTCGAGATGACCGAACACGATCTTCTCGGCCAGGGTGAGAGGGCGCTTCAGCCGGTCCCGCACGATCTCCAGGTTCTTGCGGGAACGCTCGTATACACGCCGGACCATCTCCGGGGTCGTTTCGATCTGGGACATCCGTCTATCTCCTTGCTAAGTGATAACCAATCATTGGATTACAGTACGGGAGCGCGGTCCCCGGGAGGGTCCGTCAACGGCCTCGGAGGAACGCGGAGGGACCAAGAATACGCCATCCGGCGGGTTCTTGCACGGGATCAGCGGGGACGGCGGCCGCCCCGCGGCCGGGCGCTCCGCGGACGAGGAAGCGCCCCGCCCTCGAGGAAGGACGGGGCGCCGGTCGACCGCGCCCGAACCCGGTTGGGCCCACGATCGGAGGGAAAACGGAGGGCTCAGCGGTAGATCTGCTTCAGATGGCTCCAGGACACCGCTTCCACCGGGAGGGGGGGCCGGCAACCGGGCACCGGCACCGTGCCGCCGTCGGTGAGGAAGGTGGTGCTGCCGGGCAGCTGGCTGCCCCAGCCGCCGGTGAACTTGCGCCCCCCCTTGACCAGCCAGTGACCGTCGGACGGGTCGGCCAGGCTCTGGAACTGGATGGTGAGGACCGGGTCGTCGGGGTCGTCCGGATAGGACACGCCGTCTCCGTCCGGCTCCAGGGCGCCGTCGCAGAACTCGATCTTGATCCCGTTGGTCCGGCAACCGCGGTCCAGGCCGGGTTCGGCGAAACCGGCGGGGTCGGTGGCCACCTCGACCTGGCAGGCGTGGGCGGCATCGCCGGTAATGAGCAGACCCTGGGCCCCGCCGATGATGAGCGACCAGGCCGGCTCCGAATCGCAGCCGAAGTTCAGGGAGACGTGGCTGGGATCCCGGTAGGTGATCGCGCCCTGATCCAGGCGGTAGATCCGGTAGGTGTAGATGTAGATTCCGTCGAAATCCGGGCCCTGCACCACGGCGTCCACCGCGTAATCGAAGCCCAGGTCCTGCTGGGGGGTCACCGAGTCCCAGCAGCCGGCTGCGGACGCGGATCCCGCCAGGAACGGAACCGACAGGAGAACGATGAAGACTCCGGAAAGTCTCTTGAGCACGGATGCCACCCCTTCGCTGCTGCCGCTATCATCGATGCCGTCGACGATCGTGCTGTCAAACCTGGTTGACACGGCAGGCAAAAAGAAAGGAGCCATCTCTCTCCGCCGTCCAGCGGAAAGAGCGCCCCTAGATCTTTTCCTGCAATACAACCGGGTGCCGTTGCATTACGGCCTCCGGCCCGTGTCCCCGTGCAATTAGAATAGCAGATCGCATGTTCCCGTTCAAGAGAATCGCTCGTTACCGGCCTTCTGGAGGGCCATGGAGCCAATTTGCGGGGCCGGGACGGCGAATCGAATGTGATACCGACAGAAATGGTTTTGTTTCAAAATGACCGGACAATGGCGGCCGATTTCAGCCACCGGCGAATTCGAATCGGGGGAAAAGACCCCCAATGGCGACACTAGCATGGACGCCGGAGAGGTGGAACGGTTACACGACAATCGCCGCGGATTGCCAAGAGCCCGGAGGACCGGATTGCGAAGATTCCCGCAGGAATCAGGGGCGGCCGAAGTGCTGGAAGCCGGCCTCGGAGAGCGCGGCCACCGAGGCCCCCTGGCGGAGATAGACCCCCGGAGGTCCCTCCTCCACCCGGCCCACCGCGGTCCAGCGCAGGCCCCCGATCACCCCCCGTTCCCCCACCCGCCGGGAGGCGGCGGGGGAGAGGGCGGCCAGGAGCTCGTAGTCCTCCCCGCCGGCCAGGAGCGCGTCCCGGGGATCGTGGTCCAGGGCGGCGGCCAGGGCGCGGAACGCGGGGGGAAGGGGGAGCCGGTCCGCGTCCACCACCACCCGGAGCGAAGTGCCGGCCAGGTGGCGCAGGTCGTTGGCCAGGCCGTCGCTCACGTCCAGGAGGGCGCGGGGGCGGTAGAGGTGGATCTCCCGCCCCGCTCGCAGCCGCGCGTCCGGATGCAGGAAGCGGTTGAGCGCCCGGGGCGCCCAGGGGTGGCTCCGGCGCAGGCGCCGTCGCCAGGCCGGCTCGGCGGTGTCCCCTCCCGCCCAGGGATCCGGAGGCCGCTCCGGGGTGGCCCGTTCCAGGAGGGCCAGGCCGAGGCGGGCCAGCCCGGGCTGGCCGGAGACGTAGAGGCGGTCGCCGGGGCGGGCCGCGTCCCTCCGCACCGGACTCCCGTGGGGGAAGTCCCCGACCAGGGCCACGGTGATGGAGAACGGCGCCCCCCGGGCCACGTTGCCCCCCACCACCAGGACCCCGGTGGCCCGGGCGAGACGCGCCAGGCCCCGGTAGAGCCCTTCCAGGGCCCGGATCCGGGTCCCGGGGGGGAGGACGAGGGAGACCAGCGCGTGGGTGGGCCGCCCCCCCATGGCCGCGGCGTCGGACAGGTTCACCGCCAGCGCCTTGTGCCCCAGCTCCCGGGGGCGGAACCAGGCGCGCCGGAAGTGGGTTTCCTCCACCAGCACGTCGGTGGTAAGAAGGAGCCGCCCTCGCGGGGCGGGGATCACCGCGGCGTCGTCCCCGACCCCGAGGCTGCCCGGAGGGGCGGAGGGGAGCAGCCGGCCCAGCCGGCGCAACAGGGCCCCCTCCCCCACTTCGGCCACGGTCGGGTTGGCGGTCATGGCGTTCGGCGGTCCCCCGGCCCGGGGCCGGAATGGCCGCCCGGGTCCGGTACTATTTCTTCAACCGGACGAGGTAGCCGGCGCCCTTGCGGCTCAGGTCGATCTTGTCCTCGCGGCACAGCCAGCCCACGCCCATCTGGATCATGGCCGGGGTCTGCTTGAGCTCCTTCTTGAGATCGTTGAGCGAGGCCTCGCCGTGGCGCTCCAGGTGGTGCCAGATGTCTCCTGCGATGGATCCGATTTGTCCGTTCATGGTTCATTTCTCCTTCCGGGGGACGATTGAATCCGAGAAAGGGTGTTCATCCCGGGGGATGAGGTCAACATGCCGACTATCTTAAACGCAGTGCGGGCCATTCATCGAGGGGGAAAACGTCTCATCCGGGGGGATGACCCCGATTCTCCCCGGGACAATGCGCATAATTGGTGTTCATCCCGCCGATTGAGACCGCGATCCCGGGTTCTCCCCGGGACAAATCGCCCCATCCCCTTGAATGGGGCCCGGTTCCCCCACGATGACCCCGCTTTCCCGGGGAGAATCCCGTTTCTCTCCCGGAGAACACCATTTTTCCCCGGGAGAATCCCGGTTCTCCCCGGGAGAATCCCGGTTCTCCCGGGGAGGATGCGTGGTGGCCTCGGGAGAATCGCTCTCCTGGCCCTGGTGCTGGCCGCCGCGAGCGGGATCCTCGCCGGGCCCGCGGCCGCCGAGACCTTGACCCTCCTCCACATCAACGACTTCCACTCCCAGCTGGAGCCCTTCCAGGACCCCGGGGTGGGCACGGTGGGAGGCGCGGCCCACCTGGCCTCGGCGGTGAAGCTGATCCGGACCAACAATCCCCACGTGCTCTTGCTGGATGCCGGGGACAACGTCCAGGGCACCGCCTACTTCAACTTCTTCCACGGGGTGCCGGAGGTCGGCATCCTGAACGCTCTCGGCGTGGACGTCATGACCCTGGGCAACCACGAGTTCGACAACGGCACCCGCGAGCTGGGCCGGATGCTGGTGCCGGCGCGCTTCCCGGTGGTGGCGGCGAACGTGGTGATCCCCGATTCGGTGTCGGTGTGGCCCTACCAGAGCCCGAACGCCGGCTTCACCAGCTCCCCGTTCCTGCGCCGGATCCCGGACCCGGAGGAGATGGAGGCCGAGCTGCCCCCGGGGGTCAAGCGCCTGGCCTTCCCCTACGCCGTGTTCGTGGTCGGGGACGTCCGGGTGGCGGTGATCGGCTCCATGACCGACGGCCTCTCCAAGCTCGTCATCCCCACCCTGAATCCCGGGCTCACCGCGCTTCCTCCCGCCGCCGGCATCGCTCCCTGGGTGGCCCGGCTCCGTCCGGAGTCGGACGTGGTGGTGGTGCTGAGCCACGCCGGACTGGCCGCGGACTCGCTCCTGGCCGCCACCGTCCCGGGGATCGACGTCATCGTGAGCGGACACGACCACGTGGCCCTGCCCGAGCCCCGCCTGGTGGCCAACCACAACCGGAACGGGATCGGCGGCACCCTGCTGGTGGAGGCGGGCTCCCGGGGCGAGTACCTGGGCCGCCTGGACCTCGATCTCGAGCGCGGGCGCATCGTCAACTTCCAGGGCCGGCTCCTCCCCATCGGCCCCGGCCTTCCCCCGGATCCCGACGTGGCGGCCATGATCGAGGGCTACCGGAAGCGGCTGGGCGAGCAGGTGAAGGAGGTCCTCGCCCAGGCGCCGCAGGGGCTCTCCGGGGAGGGGCGCGCCGAGGCCCAGACCCCGCTCGGGGTCTACGTCGCCGAGGTCATGCGCCGGGTCACCGGCGCCGACCTGGCCCTGGAGAACAGCGGCGGCATCCGGGCCACCATCCCCCCGGGCCCGGTGACGGTGGGGGACGCCTACCGGGTGATCCCCTACGAGAACACCATCGTGACCTGCACCCTGAGCGGGGCCCGGATCCGCGAGCTGCTCGCCTTCGGCCTGGGCCGGGCCGGGCAGGGAGGCTATCCCCAGCTGGCCGGGGTGAGCTGGCGGATGGAGGACGGCCGGCCCGCGGACATCCGGATCGGCGGCCGGCCGCTGGACGACGCCCGCGACTACACGGTGGCCACCAACAACTTCGTGTTCGCGGGGGGGGACGGCTACACCCAGTTCGAGGGGGCGGCGGACGCGCAGGACACCGGCGTGAGCCTCCGCGACGCCTTCATGGACGTGGCGCGGACGGCCCAGGTCCTGGAGCCGCCGGCTTCGGTCCCGGGGCCGCGGTGACCGCCGCCGCCGAGGCCTCGGAGGGCGGTCAGGAGCCCAGCCGGACCAGCTTCCGCACCTCGGTCTTCCCCCCGGCCCGGAGCCGGTAGAAGTAGATCCCCTGGGGGAGGGTGCGGCCGCCGTCGTCGGTCCCGTCCCAGCCGGCCAGGTGGTGGCCCGCGGCCAGGGTGCGGTCGACGAGGGTGCGCACCCGGCGGCCGGTGAGGTCGAACACCTCGGCCCGGACCGGAGCCTCCGCCCCCAGGTCGAACGCCACCGAGATCGCGCCCCGGAAGGGGTTGGGCGCCGGGGGCAGGAGGCGCAGGGAGAAGACCGGCGGCGCGGGCGGAGGGAGGACCGGGGTGGAGGTGTCCTCCTCCACGGTGAGGGTGGCGCCGGGGGCCACGTCCCGGATCACGTTGTAGGCGCTGGAGGGCCAGAACACGTACACCGAGTCCACCGGGGCCCCGGCGGGCACGCCGAACAGCTCCGGCAGCCGGGTCTTGGACGCCCAGCCCACCCCGGTGCCGACCTCGCGGACCTGGACCTTCCCCCCGGCGTAGACCTCGATCCTCGCCCCGATGCCGTCGGTGTTGGTGGCCACCCCGGTGAGCTTCACCTTGAGCCAGGACCGGCCGCCGGTGCCGGCGGCGGCGCTGGTGTAGAGGAGGTTGGACAGGCACCCGCTCCCCAGGCAGGGCCGGACCACGTAGAGATCGGGGTCGCCGTCCCCGTCCACGTCCCCCCAGGCGCACCCGTAGCCGGGGTTGGGATCGGCGGCGGCGTCCACCCGCACCATGGCCCCGCCCAGGTTCTGGTAGAGCGCGTTGGGGCCGGTGAGGTTCACCACGTACAGGTCCAGATCGCCGTCCAGGTCGTAGTCGGCTAAGGCGGCGCCGGTGGAGGCGCCGGTGTCGTCCACCCCCCAGCTCGAGGCGCGGTCGGTGAAGGTGCCGTTCCCGTTGTTGATGAACAACGCGTTGGGACCGGACGAGGTCACGAAGAGGTCCATGAGGCCGTCGCCGTCCACGTCGGCCCAGACCGCCCCCCGGGCGGCGTCGGAGGAGGCGAGGCCGGCGGCCCCGGTCACCTCCTCGAAGCGGGTGCCGTCCACGTTGCGGTAGAGCCCGCGCCCCGAGGCCCGGTCGCTGGCCACGAAGAGGTCCGGGTAGCGGTTCCGGTCGTAGTCGGCGAAGGCGCACCCGTAGGCCTCGCCGCCGTCGGTGGGGAACGAGAGCCCGAAGGAGGCGGTGGCGTCGCTGAAGGTGCCGTCGCCCTGGTTGCGCCACAGCACCGAGGAAGTGTCCCGGCAGGCCACGAAGAGGTCCAGGTAGCCGTCCCGGTCCACGTCGGCCCAGGCGGCGTCGGCCTCCCTCCCCCGATCGCTCACCCCGGAGATCCCGGTGACGTCGGTGAAGGTGCCGTTCCCGTTGTTCCGGAACAGGCCGTGATCGGTGACGAACAGGTCCGGGTCGCCGTCGTTGTCGTAGTCCCCCCAGGCGGCGGCGAAGCCCCCCTCGGGGTTCCCCAGCCCGGCGGCGAGGGTGGCGTTCTGGAAGGTGCCCGCGCCCAGGTTGCGGTAGAGGGCGTCGCGGGATCCGGTGGTCCCCCCCCCGGCGTTGTTGACCACGTAGAGATCGGCGTCCCCGTCCCCGTCGTAGTCGGCGAAGGCGGCCCCCACCCCGAAGCCGCCGTCGTTGAGCCCCGATCCCGCCTTGGAGACCAGGCCCACGGTGCCGGGGATGCCGGCCACCGCGCGCACATCGTAGGAGCCGTACTGCGCATACTGGGTGGGGAGGCTGGTGGAGGCGGGCCGGGACACGCGGACCTCGTAGTCCCCGTCGGCGGGGGCGGTGAAGGTCACCAGGGAGGAGGGATCGTTCAGGGAGCGGTTGTCGTTCTGGGCCAGGACGGCCTGGTCGGGGCCGAGGACCTGGAGGTAGGTGTCGGCGCCGCCGATCAGGTTCAGGGACTCCACCGTCATCTCCTGGCCCGCGGCCAGGGTGAGGCGGTGCCGGTCCTGGTCCCCGGCCGGGTAGAAGCTGTGGTGGGCGGGGGTGCCGTCGGTGGCCAGGGGCGAGGCCTGGGCGTACTCGTCGTCGGGCTCGAAGGCGTCCGGGGTGAACTCCATCCCCAGGGCTCCGAAGGTGGCGGCCATTCCCGCCGGCTCCACCGCCGGCCCCCCGGGGCCGAACCAGCCGTCCCAGAAGTCCTCGATGCTCACCGTGTTCGCGGTCTTCATGGGACCGGACACCACCTGCCAGATGTCGGCCCGGGGCAGGGCCAGGGGATCGTCGTCCACCCCGGGCCACTCGTCGGGGGTGGCGGCGTCGTCCTCCACGTCCCACAGCGCGGACTGGACCGCCACCTCGCTCCCCGCCCCCCGGACCGCGTAGGACGGCCCCTCGCACTCGTAGGAGAAGAGCAGGTTCCCCGCCCCCGGCTCCCCGGAGGTGTCGATGTACCAGGAGGGGTAGGCGTCGCCCCGGAGCCGGCGGGCGGCGGCCTGGAAGTAGGAAGCCCAGCCCTCGCTCCAGGAGAGGGTCACCCGCTGATTCTGGTCGTCCACGTAATGGATCCCGCCCGGGGACTGGTCCCGGGAGTACTGCGCGGCCACGAAGTGCCCGTACTCGTGGATGATGACCGGGTCGTCGAAACCCTCCTCCCCCAGGAGGTGGATGGAGCTGAAGCTGTAGTAGGTCCCGTCCACGGTCTCGGCCGGCCGCCAGTAGACGCTGAGGGGGAAGGGGGGGAGGCTCCCGGTCCAGGACCGGACCAGCTCCGCTCCGGCCAGGCAGGCGTCCATGACGTTGAACGCCTCGCCCCCCGCGTCCGGCTCGGCGATCCAGTCCCCCAGGGAGGTGCTCCCGGGCACGTTCGGGACCGGGGTGCTGGCCACGGCGTAGAGGTCCGGCTGGGAGGGGGAGACCTTCACCCGGACGTCGGTCCCTCCGCTCCCACCCCAGGTCCCGGTGCTGGTCTTGACCCGCACCCGGTAGGTCTCGCCCCCCACCGGGTTCACGGTGAAGCGGAAGGCTCCCTCCTCGTCGGTCACCGCCGAGGCCACGTAGATGTCGGTGTTCCCGTCCACCTGGTACAGGTCGGCGTCCGCGTGGCGGATGGGTAGGACGGGATTGTCGAAGTCGACGGCGTAGGTGAAGCCCTGGGGATCCAGGAGCCGGTCCCGGTAGTAGAAGTGCCCCTCCAGGGTGACCGCGCCCGGCGCCGCCGGGGCGGCCCCGGCGGGGGGGGCGGGAGCGGCGGCGGGGAGCCGGGCGGCGGTGAACTGGAGGAGGCCGCCCCCCTCCGGTCCGGTCACCGGCACCGGACGGACGGCGGGGGCGCGGAGGGTGAGGGGAGTCAGGTCCACCTGGGCGCCCACCCGGTAGGGCACGGCGGCGGCGTGGACCTCGGCCCGGGCGCGGAGCGGCGCCGTGGGCCGCGCGGGCACCCGCGCGGTGACCGGGAAGCGGCGGGTCTCCCCGGCCTGGAGGGGGCCGTCGTAGGCGGGGAGGCTTCCCAGGAGCTCCAGGTCCGGAGGCGCGATCACCTCCACCCGCACCGCCGGAACCGCGAAGCGGGCGTGCAGGGTGAGGGTCAGCTCCACCGTCCGTCCCGCCGCGGGCAGGAGGGGAGCGTCCCAGGTGAGCTCCAGGCCGTGATCCGGCTTGGGGCCGTACGCGGCCGGCGCCGTCCCCGCCGGGGGTACCGCGGGCACGGTGAGGCCGAGAACCAGAGCGGCCAGGATGAAGATGCCGGGATGCCGGGGTATCGCGGGCATGGGGACGGGCCTTGGCAGAGGTGTTGAAGCCGGGGGGGAACCCGCTGATTCTAGCGCGTTTGCGGCGCCAGGAAAAGCGGGCGACCGGCGGCCCCGCGCGCCGCCGGTCCGGGAGCGGTTCGGAGCGTGATCGGGGCCGCGGCCCCGGTCAGGGCACCCGGACCAGCCGGGTGGTTCCGGCGTCGCGCCCGTCGACCCGGAGCCGGACGAAGAACACGCCGGCCCGGACGGGAGCGCCGTCGGCGTTCCGGCCGTCCCAGCGAAGCCCATGCTCTCCCGGGGCGAGCCCGGCCGCCTCGAGGGTGCGAACATGGCGCCCGGCGATGTCGAGGATCTCCGCCGAGACGGCGGCCGCCGGACCGGCCAGGTCGAAGCGCACCGAGGCCCCGGCCCGGAACGGGTTGGGGAAGGCGCCGAGAAGGGCCCGGGGCCCGGAGCCTCCGTCGGGAACCCCGGTCACCGTGTACGCGTAGCGGATGATCCGGTTGGCGTCCACGTCGCTCACGTAGATCTTGAAGTCGCTGCCGGGGCTGACCGCCACCCCGCCGGGGCGGACCAGGGTTCCGGAATCGGTGGCGGACCAGGAGGCCAGGAACTCCCCGTCGGCGGCGAACTTCTGGATCCTGCCGCTGTAGGAGTCGGCGGTGTAGATGGCGTTGTTGAGGTCGATGGAGATCCCGTAGGCGGCCTGGAACTGGCCGTCCCCGGATCCGAAGGAGCCCCAGCTGGCGAGGGGATTCCCGGCCTGGGTGGTCACCTGCACCCGGCTGTTGCAGGTATCCATGATGTAGAGCCGTCCGCCGGGAGCGACGACCAGCGCGCTGGGGCAGTGGAACTGGCCGGGGCCGGTGCCCAATCCGCCGAAAGCGTAGAGATACTCGCCGTCGGAGGAGAAGACCTGGACCCGGTTGTTCCCGAAGTCGGTCACGAAGACCTGGCCCACGGAGTTCACCGCCACACCCCAGGGAAAGTCCAACTCCCCGGGGCCCGTCCCGTAGCTGCCCCAGGCCAGGAGCGAATCGCCGGCGCTGGAGAGCTTCATGATCCGGTGGTGGTTGGAGTCGGCCACGTACACGTTGCCCTGGGGGCCGATCGCCACCCCGCGGGGGCTGTCGAAGCCGTAGTAGGCGTCGAGGGCGCCCCCGTCCGCGGTGAAGACCTGGATCCGGTCGTTGGTGGCGTCGGCCACGTAGACCTTGCCGTCGGGAGCCACGGTGAGATTCCACGGCTCGTAGAAGTAGCCCGACGGGGCGGTCTGGGCGCAACAGCCGAACCCCCCCCAGGACAGGTCGGGCGTGGGCGGGGCATCCGCCCAGCTCTTCGGGGCAAATGCCGCAAGCAGGACCAAGACCAGACCGGCGAGTTGAACTGATCGCTTATCCACGACGCTGACTTCCTCTCCCGGCCGGATCGCGGTGCCGTCCGTGGTAATTGATTTTGTATGAACCGGATATGTAGCAGGGCAAGGAAACGGTGGCCCTCCCGGGCGCCGCCCGATCGCCCTCCCGGTACGGCGAGCCGCCGCCGCCGGTCGGCGGCCGGAACTCACCCCGCGCCTACAAACTGCCAAAAGCATGCCACAACTCGCGCCCGGCCGCAGCCGGAGAGGGATCGTCCGCCGGATTGGCACCGACGGCGGGGAATGTGTTTCAAAACGGATCAATCTTTGCCATATGGGCAAAACTCTCCTCGATGTATGCGGTATGTATCAAATCGAAACAATCACTTCTTCTTGTGTAATGGGCGGGAATGATGTAACTTCGGTGTTCGATCGGTTCCGGGGTTGCGGTTGTGGCATTGTCATTGCCTTAAAGAATTCACCGACGACGGTCCCCGCACCTACGGTTTGCCCAAGTGGCACGGGACCGGTCAACAGTGTCACTCATCGGACCGGCGGTCACCTCATCGACGCCGGCTCCACTACTTGCACACGGACCCTGACAACCCAGATAAGGAGTGAGACCATGAAGGTCACGCCTCTTTCGGATCGCATTCTCGTGAAGCGGCTCGAGGCCGCAGAGGAAAAGAAGCGGGGCGGCATCATCATCCCCGACACCGCCAAGGAGAAGCCCCAGCAGGGCGAGATCATCGCCGTGGGGCCCGGCCGCATGACCGAGGACGGAAAGCGGATCACCCCCGAGGTGAAGAAGGGCCAGCGGGTGCTCATCGGCAAGTACGCCGGCACCGAGGTCAAGATCGACGGCGACGAGTACATCATTCTCCGCGAGGACGACATCCTCGGGATCGTCGCCTGATCCGGCCGGATCCCGACACCGTCTTTCCAGGTTTCCAAGGAGCGATCGGCGATCCTGCGAAGTTTCGGACCCTCTGATCCGCAGGCCGCCGGTTGAACGCAGACAATCGAAAAGGAGTAGTGCAAATGGCTGCCAAGCAGCTCTTGTTCAAGGAGGAAGCTCGGGCCAAGATCCTCGAGGGCGTCGAGACCCTGGCCAAGGCCGTCAAGGTCACCATGGGCCCCCGCGGGCGCAACGTGGTCATCGACAAGAAGTGGGGCTCCCCCACGATCACCAAGGACGGCGTGACCGTGGCCAAGGAGATCGAGCTCAAGGAGCCCTACCAGAACATGGGCGCCCAGATGGTGCGCGAGGTCGCGTCCAAGACCAGCGACGTGGCCGGTGACGGCACCACCACCGCCACCGTGCTCGCCGAGGCCATCTTCCGCGAGGGCCTCAAGAACGTGACCGCCGGCGCCAACCCAATGGACCTGAAGCGCGGGATCGACACCGCGGTCGAGACCGTGGTCGGCGAGCTCCGGAAGCTCTCCAAGAGCGTGAAGGAGAACACCGAGATCAAGCAGGTGGCCACCATCTCCGCCAACGGCGAGGCCGCCATCGGCGAGATCATCGCCGAGGCCTTCGAGAAGGTCGGCAAGGACGGCACCATCACCGTCGAGGAAGCCAAGTCCATGGAGACCACCCTGGAGGTGGTCGAGGGCATGCAGTTCGACAACGGGTACATCTCCCCCTACTTCATCAACGACAAGGAAGGGATGGAGTGCTCGCTGGAGGACGCCTACATCCTCGTGAACGAGAAGAAGATCTCGAACATGAAGGACATGCTCCCGGTGCTGGAGAAGATCGCCCAGTCCGGCAAGCCCCTGCTGGTGATCTCCGAGGACGTCGAGGGCGAGGCCCTGGCCACCCTGGTGGTCAACAAGCTCCGCGGCACCCTGAACGTGTGCGCGGTCAAGGCCCCGGGCTTCGGCGACCGCCGGAAGGCCATGCTTCAGGACATCGCCATCCTCACCGGCGGCCAGGTGGTCACCGAGGATCTCGGGATCAAGCTCGAGAACATCACCCTCAACGACCTGGGCCGGGCCAAGAGCATCCGCGTGACCAAGGATGAGACCACCATCATCAAGGGCGCGGGCAAGGAAGCCGACATCAAGGCCCGGATCAACCAGATCAAGAAGCAGATCGAGGAGACCACCTCGGACTACGACCGCGAGAAGCTCCAGGAGCGCCTGGCCAAGCTCGCGGGCGGCGTGGCCGTCATCAACGTCGGCGCCGCCACCGAGACCGAGATGAAGGAGAAGAAGGCCCGCGTCGAGGACGCCCTCCACGCCACCCGGGCCGCGGTCGAGGAAGGCATCGTTGCCGGCGGCGGCACCGCCCTCATCCGCAGCCTGCCCGCGATCGAGAAGCTCCTCGGCACCCTGGAGGGTGACCGGAAGATCGGGGCCAGCATCATCAAGCGCGCCATCACCGAGCCTCTCCGCTGCCTGGCCAACAACGCCGGGCTCGAGGGATCGGTGATCGTGGAGAAGGTGAAGTCGGAGAAGAAGGTCTTCGGCTTCGACTGCGACAAGGAGGAGTACGTGGACATGTTCGCCGCCGGGATCATCGATCCCACCAAGGTGACCCGGTCCGCGCTCCAGAACGCCTCGTCCATCGCCGGGCTCCTGCTCACCACCGAGGCTCTCATCACCGAGATCCCGGAGAAGAAGCCGGCCGGCGGCGGCTCGCCCGACATGGGCGGCATGGGCGGCATGGGCGGGATGGACTTCTAGTCCGCCGTCCTTCCGTCGACGCGAACAAGCGGGGCCCCGGGAGCGATCCCGGGGCCCCGTTCTTTTCGGGCCGGCCGGGCCGGAAGCGGGGGGCGCGGCCGCGGAGGCCCCGCCCGGGGCTCAGTGCCGCACGTCCAGCACCAGCCGCGGCGGGCCGGCCAGCACCGAGGCCCGGTACGGCGACCGGCGAGCCGTGCCCAGCACCCAGACCACCCGCCCCTCGAAGTCGCACAGGAGCCGGATCTCCCGGAGGGCGGGAAGATCCGGGGCCTGCTCCCGGTCCGGCTCCCGGCCGTCCTGATCCCCGTGGGCCCGGGCGGAAGCGAAGTCGACCTCCAGGCGCGCGCCGCCGGCCACGTCCACCGTCCGGCCCGAACCGCACTCCCGGGCGGGCTCCTCCAGGTAGCGGATGCGCACTCCGGGAACGGCGTCGCCGTCGAAGGTGAACACCACGCGGTCGAAGCCGTCCCCGGCCGCGGCCCCGACCCGGACCAGGCCGGCCTGGCCGGAACCGGGCGCCTCCCGGGCCACCGGGTCCAGGGTCCCCGGGAAACCGGGGTCCAGCGCGCCCAGGGAGTCCACGGCGGCGATCCCGGCGGCGGGGGCCCCTTCCGGGGCCCCGGAGGCGCTGTCGGCCGCCGTTTCTCCGGACCGGTCCGCGCCCCCCCCACCGGGACCACAGGCGGCCAGGGCCGCGGCCAGAACCGCGATCATCAGCAACGCGGCCGGCCGGTAACGAAGGACGGGAACGGACAGGGGGGGTACGGGCATGAGGAACCTCCACGCGGAGCGGGCGGACGGCAGCCGCCGGCGCGAGCGGCGGCAGGGCGTGGAGTCATGCTAGCGCATCCCGGGAGGGAGCGCGATCAGCCGAGATAGTCGCGGGTGAAGCGCAGGGCGGCGTAGAGACCGACTCCGCTTCCGATCACGCTGACCATGTAGGCGGTGAAGAATCCGATGTGGGCGCCCAGCCACCATCCTCCCCACCCGCCCACGGTCATGCCGACGAATCCCAGGGTCCGGCGCACGGGGCCTCCTTTCCAGACACTCTCCTCGGTTATCGGCCCGGCGGGGCCGGCCTTCAACCCGCCGCCACCGCGTGCACCCGCCCCGGGCTTCCTCCCCCGGCGCAGGTCATCCGACCAGGTCCAGGCCGCGCTCGATCGCCTCCGCCACCTCGGAGGGCGGCCGGTCCACGTCCACCGTGATCGTGCCCGGCTCGCCGGGGCGCGGCTCCTCCAGGGCCTCGAACTGGCTCTCCAGGAGCGAATCCGGCATGAAATGACCCCGGCGGCCCTCCAGCCGCTGCCGGATCAGCTCCCGGCTCCCCCGCAGGTAGACCAACCGCACCTCACGGGCCGCGGTCCGGAGACGGTCCCGGTACCCGCGCTTGAGGGCGGAGCAGGAGATCACCGCCGACCGGCCGGCGGCGTCCAGGTCGGCCATCCGCCGCCGGATCGCTTCCAGCCAGGGTCCCCGGTCGTCGTCGTCCAGCGGAACCCCCCGCATCATCTTGGCCACGTTCTCCGGCGGGTGGTCGTCGTCCCCCTCGTGGAACGGCCATCCCAGGTCGCGGGCCAGCCGCACTCCGACCGTGCTCTTTCCGGACCCGGACACTCCGAACAGCACCACGATCATGGCGCACCCTCCCCCTTCGACCCCGCGCTCCCACCGGGGCCGCTCTCCGCCCCGGGCTCGTCCCCGGCCAGGGCGGCGGGATCCTGGCGGTAGAAGCCGCGCAGCTCCGCGTAGAGCCCGGGATGCCGGCTCCGCAGGGCGCGGGGGCGATCGAAGAAGGCCTCGGTGGCCACGGCGAAGAACTCGGCCGGATTCTCCGCTCCGTAGGCCCGGAGCACGTCCGGGCGTCCGTGGGCCACGTTCCTTCGCAGGGTCGCGTACTCCTCCCCCAGGATGCGGGCCCAGGCCACGTACATGCTCCGCCGCGGCAAGACCGGGGCGCCGTCGGCGACCCCGTCCTCCTGGTCCAGCTGGTGGGCGAACTCGTGCAGGACCACGTTCCGGCCGTCGCGGGGGTCGTGGGCGCCGGCCAGAGCGTCGTCCCAGGACAGGATCACCACTCCCTCCTGCCAGGCCTGGCCGAGGAGCGGTACCTCCCCCTCCACCACCGCCCCCGCCCCCAGCGACTCCCGCTCCCGGGCCACGAAGGCGCTGGGATAGACCAGGATGGTGATCAGCCCGGGGTAGACGTCGGTGTCCCGGTGGAGGAGGAGCAGGCAGGCCTGGGCCGCGATGAGGACCTTCATCTCCTCGGTCACCGTCAGCCCGTTGCACCCCTCGAAGCGTTTCTCGGCCGTGAAGACCTGGATCAGGGCCTCCAGCTCGCGCCGGTCCGCCTCCGGGAGCCGGGCGTAGAGCGCGAACCGCCGCTCCAGCCAGGCGCGCCACCGGGGGGGAACGGGGCGTTGCCGAAGCCGCTCCCGCCGCCGCCGTTTCAGGAATCCGAACATGCCGCCTCCAGGTCGCCGCCCCGGCGGACGTGGCCGACTCCCCGCCGGGCGTGGCCGTCCCCCCGGCGGACGTGGCCGACTCCCCGCCGGGCGTGGCCGTCCCCCGCGCCGCCTTTCCCGGTCGCGGCCGGTGGGGTAGATTCTGTGTCCCGTCCCATCCACGCTCAGGGAGATTCCATCGTGACCGATCACGCGCCGCTTCGCACCATCCTTCGTTTCCCCCACCCCCAGGCCCATCTCATGGAGGTCGAGCTCCGGATCGAGGTTCCCGACCCCGGAGCCCCGCTGGAGCTGTGGATGCCGGTCTGGACCCCCGGGTCCTACCTGGTCCGGGAGTACGCCCGCCACCTGGAGGGGTTCGAGGCCGAGGGGCCGGGGGGCGCCCCCCTGGAGTGGGGCAAGACGGCCAAGAACGTCTGGCGGGTGGAGCCGGCCGGGGCCGGCAACCTGACCGTGCGCTACCGGCTCTACGGCCGGGAGATGTCGGTGCGGACCAACTGGATCGAGGACGGCTTCGCCCTCGTCATCCCCGCCGGCACCTTCCTCACCGCCCGGGGCCTGGAGGGCCGTCCCCACGCGGTCCGGGTCGAGCCCCCGCCCGGCTGGGCCGGAGTATGGACCGCGCTCGACCCCGAGTCCGGCGCGGAGACCGGGGCCTACGCGTACCGGGCCCGGGACCTGGACGAGCTGGTGGACTCCCCCCTCCTGGCCGGGTCCCCCGCGGTGCACGACTTCGAGGTGGACGGGAAACCGATGTCCCTCGTCAACCTCGGCGAAGGCGGGCTATGGGACGGGGACCGTGCCGCCGCCGACGTCAGGAGGGTGGTGGAGGGATACCGGGCCCTCTACGGCGGCCTCCCCTTCCCCCGTTACCTGTTCCTGAACCTCATCACCGAGTCCCGGGGGGGCCTGGAGCACAAGAACTCCAGCGTGCTCATGACCTCGCGCTACGCCTTCCGCGACCGCAGGAGCTACGTGAGCTGGCTGGGCCTGGTGAGCCACGAGTTCTTCCACGTGTGGAACGTGAAGCGCAGCCGCCCCCTGGCTCTCGGCCCCTTCGACTACGAGCGGGAGGTCTACACCCGGAGCCTGTGGGTGGCGGAGGGGGTCACCAACTACTACACCGATCTCATCCCCCGCCGGGCCGGGCTCACCACCGACGAGGAGTACCTGGAGAAGCTGGGGAAGCTCGTGGAGAGCGTGCAGACCACGCCCGGGCGTCTCCTCACCTCCCTGGAGGGATCCAGCTTCGACGCCTGGATCAAGCTCTACCGTCCGGACGAGAACACCGCCAACACCACCATCAGCTACTACGTGAAGGGGGCGGTGGCGGCCTGGCTCCTGGACGCCGCCCTGCGCCGCACCACCGGCGGGGCGGGCTCCCTGGACGACCTCATGCGGCTCCTGTTCCAGCGCCACGCGGGCGAACGGGGCTACACCGACGAGGAGGTCCAGGCCGCGGCGGAGTCCGTGGCCGGGCAGTCCCTGGGGGACTTCTTCGACCGCGTGGTCCGGGGCACCGGGGAACTGGACTACGCCCCCGCCCTGGCCTGGTTCGGCCTCCGCTTCAAGCCGGAGGATTCCGGGGAGGAGGCCCCGGACCGGCCGTGGCTGGGAATCGAGACCCGCGACGACGCCGGCCGGCTGCTGGTGAAGTCGGTGCGTCGGGACGGCCCCGCCCACGCCGCGGGGCTGAACGTGGACGACGAGATCCTGGCCCTGGGCAACTACCGAATCCTGCCTGCGAATTTCTCCGACCGGCTGGGCCAATACCGGCCCGGGGACCGGCTGGCGATCACCGTGGCCCGCCGGGACGCCCTCCGCACGGTGCCGGTGGCCCTCGGCCGCCATCCCGGCAGCCCCTGGAAGCTCGAGTTCGACCCCGAGGCCCCGCCGGAGGCGGCGGCGGCGCGTCGCGCGTGGCTCGAGGAGGCGGTTCCCCGACGGTAGCATTTGATCTTCTCCCCGATCGGCGTATTCTGAAGGTACTCGTTTAGCAGATTCAATTGGCCGGCCCGAACGGGCATGGCGCTTTCGCAGCTTCCATTCAACCGCCGATCCCGTTGCGAAACCTGCCGCCCGGACCCGCCGGCGCCACGAGGAGGCAATCGACGTGTCCAAGACGGTGAGCGACTTCCTGATCGACCGGCTCAAGCAATGGGACATCCGGCGCATCTACGGCTACCCCGGCGACGGCATCAACGGCATCCTGGGGGCGCTCGACCGCGCCGAGGACGCCCCGGAATTCATCCAGGCCCGGCACGAGGAGATGGCCGCCTTCATGGCCACCGCCCACGCCAAATTCACCGGGAGGGTCGGGGTATGCCTGGCCACCTCGGGTCCCGGGGCCATCCATCTCCTGAACGGCCTCTACGACGCCAAGATGGACCATCAACCGGTGCTGGCCATCGTGGGCCAGCAGGCGACCAGCGCCCTGGGAGGCCACTTCCAGCAGGAGGTGGATCTCATCTCCCTCTACAAGGACGTGGCCCACGAGTACGTCCACATGGTCACCAATCCCCTTCAGCTCCCCGCCCTGGTGGACCGGGCGATCCGGATCGCCGAGGCCGAGAGGACGGTGACCTGCCTGATCTTCCCCAACGACGTGCAGGAGCTGGAGGCGGTGACCGACACTCCGCACGCCTTCAAGACCCTCCACTCCAGCCCGGTCTACGAGCCGCCGGACCTGGTCCCCAACCAGGGGGAGCTGGTCCGGGCGGCGGAGATCCTCAACAGGGGGAAGAAGGTGGCCATCCTGGTCGGACAGGGGGCCCGGCACGCCGCCGAGGACGTGATGGAGGTCGCCGACATGCTCGGCGCCGGGGTGGCCAAGGCGCTCCTGGGGAAGGACGTGCTTCCCGACGATCTTCCCTACGTCACCGGCCCCATAGGCCTCCTGGGCAGCAAACCGAGCTACGACATGATGATGAACTGCGACACGCTGCTCATGGTCGGATCGAGCTTTCCCTATTCCCAGTTCCTGCCCGAGCCGGGGAGCGCCCGCGGGGTGCAGATCGACCTCGATTCGAGGATGATCGGCATCCGCTACCCGATGGAGGTGAACCTGGTCGGGGACTCCCGCGCCACCCTGCGCGCCCTCCTCCCCTTCCTCCATCGCAAGGAGGACCGGGGGTGGCGCGACGGCATCGAGCGTGAGGTGGAGGAGTGGTGGAAGATCGTGGAGGCCCGGGCCATGGACAAGGGCAAACCGGTCAATCCCCAGCGGGCCTTCTGGGAACTCAGCTCCCGGCTCCCCGAGAACTGCATCCTCACCTGCGATTCGGGATCCGCGGCCAACTGGTACGCCCGCGACGTCAAGATCCGCCGGGGCATGCGCTGCTCGCTCTCCGGCACCCTGGCCACCATGGGACCCGGGGTGCCCTACGCCATCGCAGCCAAGTTCTGCCATCCGGACCGGCCGGTGATCGCCCTGGTCGGGGACGGCGCCATGCAGATGAACGGCATGGCCGAACTCATCACCATCGCCAAGTACCACCGCCGCTGGTCCGATCCCCGCCTGGTGATCATGGTGGTCCACAACAACGACCTGAACCAGGTGACCTGGGAGATGCGGGCCCTGACCGGGAACCCCAGGTTCGAGGCGTCCCAGGAGATCCCGTCGGTGGACTACGCCGCCTTCGCCGAGTCCCTCGGCCTGGCCGGGGTCCGGGTCGATTCGGATAAGAAGGTGGGCAAGGGGTGGGACGAGGCGCTGTCGGCGGACCGGCCGGCGGTGCTCGACGTCCTCTGCGATCCCAACATCCCGCCCATCCCCCCCCACGTCAATTTCAAGGAGGCCAAGGCGATCTCCGCGGCCCTGCTCAAGGGGGATCCGGATTCGGCGGCGGTGGTGCGCAAGCTCTTCCGGGGAAAGATGCGCGAGTACGTCCACTAGGAGGCGATCATGGTTCGGATCACCTCCGTGGACACCGGAGCCTACACCATCCCCACCGAGGAGCCGGAGACCGACGGCACCCTCCGCTGGATTTCCACCACCATGGTCACGGCGCGTGTCCAGGGCGGCGGCGCGACCGGGTTCGGCTACGCCTACGGGCACGCCGCCGCCGCCGAGGTGGCCGGCGGCACCCTCGGCGAGGTCCTCAAGGGTGAGGACGCCATGGGGATCGAGCGCCTGTGGTGGGCGATGCTCGTCCGGCTTCGCAACGTGGGGCGGCACGGGATCGGCGCCACCGCCGTCTCGGTCCTGGACGTCGCCCTCTGGGACCTGAAAGCGAGGATTCTCGGGCTGCCCCTGGCCGAGGTGATCGGGCGGGCGGCCGATCGGGTTCCCGTCTACGGGAGCGGAGGCTTCTGCAACTACTCCTCGGGCCGGCTGGCCGAGCAGCTCGGCGGATGGGCCGGGGCCGGCTTCCCCGCGGTCAAGATGAAGGTCGGGAGGGACCCGGACGCGGATCCGGACCGGGTGGCCGCCGCCCGGCGGGCCCTGGGACCGGAGCCCGCGCTCATGGTGGACGCCAACGGCGCCTATTCCCGGAAGCAGGCCATCGAGCTCGCGCGCCGGTTCTGCGGCCAGGGGGTGTCCTGGTTCGAGGAGCCGGTCTCCTCGGACGACCGGGAAGGGCTGCGTCTCGTGCGCGACCGCGCCCCGGCGGGGATGGAGATCGCCTCCGGGGAGTACGCCTACGATCCCTGGGAGTTCCAGAAGCTCCTCGACGCGAAGGCGGTGGACGTGCTCCAGGCCGACGCCACCCGGTGCGGCGGGGTGACCGGTTTCCTGAAGGCGGCCGCCCTGGCCGAGGCCTGCCACATCGACATCTCGTCCCACACCGCGCCCCAGCTCCATGCGCGGATCGCGCCCTGCGTGTCCCGGTTCCGGCACCTGGAGTGGTTCCACGATCACGTGCGGCTGGAACGGATGGTCCTGGACGGATTCGTGGAGCCGGAAGGGGGCCGGATCGGTCCTGAACGCGGCGTTCCCGGCCTCGGGCTGACCCCCCGCTCCGCCGACCTGGAACCTTATGCGGCATGAACCGAAGGAGGCACCCATGACCACTGTCACCCGCCCCACGACCCGCCGGACCTCCCCCACCGGCCCCGCCCCCGCGGTGCGCCGGCCCGCTGCCGCGGTGGACGTCCGGGGGCTGGAATCGGACCTCCGGCGACGGGTGAACGGGGAGGTCCGGTTCGATCCCGGAAGCCGGGCCGCCTACTCGACCGACGCATCGAATTACCGTCTGCCCCCCATCGGGGTGGTGGTGCCCCGGACGCCGGAAGCGGTGGCGGAGGCGGTGGCGGTATGCCGGGACCACGGGGCCCCGGTCCTGTCGCGGGGGGGAGGGACCAGCCTGGCCGGCCAGTGCTGCAACACGGCGGTGGTGATGGACATGTCCAAGTACCTCCACCACGTGATTTCCGTGGATCCGGACCGGAGGACGGCCCGGGTGCAGCCGGGCACCGTCCTCGACGTCCTCCGCGACCAGGCCGAACGGCACCATCTGACCTTCGGACCGGACCCCTCCACCCACAACCGCTGCACCCTGGGAGGGATGATCGGGAACAACTCCTGCGGAATCCATTCGGTCATGGCCGGCCGGACCGCGGACAACGTCCACAGCCTGGACGTGCTGACCTACGACGGCCTCCGTCTCCGCGTGGGGGCCACCCCCGAGGACGAACTGTCCCGGATCATCGCGGAAGGGGGCCGGCGGGGAGAGATCTACGGCGCCCTGCGGGATCTCCGCGACCGCTATGCGGATCTCATCCGGGCCCGGTTTCCGCGTATACCGCGGCGGGTCTCCGGCTACAACCTCGACGAGCTCCTCCCCGAGCAGGGATTCCAGGTGGCCCGGGCGCTGGTGGGGACGGAAGGAACCTGCGTCACCGTGCTCGAGGCGGAACTCCGGCTGGTGGAGAGCCCCCCCGCCCGCAGCCTGCTGGTCCTCGGCTACCCCGACGTGTACCGCTCCGGCGACGACATCCCGATGATCCTCGAAACCGGGCCGGTGGGCTGCGAGGGCATGGACCGGAACCTGTACGAGAAGATGCAGGAGAAGAACTTCCATGCCCGGGACCTGGACCTCCTTCCCGCGGGGGACGGGTGGCTCATGGTCGAGTTCGGGGGCCGCGACAAGCGCGAATCCGACGCCAACGCCCGGCGGCTGATGGACCGCCTGAAGAGCATGGACTCCCCCCCGGCCATGAAGCTGTTCGACGACGAGGAGGAGGAGAGCCGGGTGTGGGAGATCCGGGAGTCGGGCCTCGGGGCCACCGCCCGGCCCCCCGAGGGAAGCGACACCTGGCCGGGGTGGGAGGATGCCGCCGTCCCCCCCGAGCGTGTGGGCGGCTATCTCCGGGACTTCCGGGATCTCCTCCGGCGCTACGGCTACGACGCGGCGCTCTACGGCCACTTCGGGGACGGGTGCATCCATTGCCGGATCGACTTCGACCTCCGGACCCGGGAGGGAATCGCCCGGTACCGGTCCTTCGTCTCCGAGGCCGCGGATCTGGTCACGAGGTACGGCGGGTCCCTCTCCGGGGAGCACGGCGACGGGCAGTCGCGCGCGGAGCTGCTGCCCAGGATGTACGGGGAGGAACTCGTCCGGGCCTTCGGGGAGTTCAAGGCCATCTGGGATCCGGGCGGGAAGATGAACCCGGGGAAGGTGGTGGACCCCTATCCCATCGTCTCCAACCTCCGGCTGGGGAGCGACTACCAGCCCTGGCAGCCCCCCACCCACTTCACCTACCCGGAGGACGGGGGGAGCTTCGCCCGGGCCACCACCCGCTGCGTGGGAGTGGGCAAGTGCCGGCGGCAGGGCGGCGGCACCATGTGCCCCAGCTACATGGTGACCCGGGAGGAGGAGCACTCCACCCGGGGCCGGGCCCGGATCCTCTTCGAGATGCTCCAGGGGGAGGTGATCGGGGAAGGATGGAAGAGCGAGGCGGTGAAGCGGTCCCTGGACCTCTGCCTGGCCTGCAAGGGGTGCAAGGCCGATTGCCCGGTGAACGTGGACATGGCCACCTACAAGGCCGAGTTCCTCTCCCACTACTACCATCACCGCCTGCGTCCCCGTGCCGCCTACGGGATGGGTCTCATCCACATCTGGGGCCGGTGGGGGGCCCGGGTCCCCCGGGTGGCGAACTTCTTCAGCCAGACTCCGGGACTGAGGGACGTGGTGAAGTGGCTGGGAGGAATCGCGCCCGAGCGCTCCCTGCCTCCCCTGGCGCCGGAGTCGTTCCGGACCTGGTTCCGCCGGCGTACCCGGCCCCGGACGGATGGAGAACCGGTCCTGCTCTGGCCGGATACCTTCAACAACGCCTTCCACCCCGATGTTCTCCGGGCCGGGGTGGAGAGTCTGGAGCGCCTGGGATGCCAGGTACGGATTCCCGAACCGGTCCTCTGCTGCGGACGGGCGCTGTACGACTACGGGATGCTGGACACGGCCCGCGGGTTGCTCGAGGACGTGCTCCGGGAGCTCCGGGAGCCGATCCGGGCCGGGATCCCCCTGGTGGGCATGGAGCCGAGCTGCGTGGCCGTCTTCCGGGACGAGCTCGGTGCCCTCTTCCCCCACGACCAGGACGCCTACCGGCTCCGCTCCCAGTCCTACACCCTGGGGGAATTCCTGGAGAAGCGTCCCGGCGGGTTCACCCCTCCGTCCCTGTCCGGCCCCGCCCTGTACCACGGGCACTGCCATCACAAGTCCATCATGGGCACCGGCCCGGAGCGGAGGATCCTGGACCGGATGGGACTCCAGGTCGACGCTCCCGAGACCGGCTGCTGCGGCATGGCCGGTTCCTTCGGATTCGAGAAGGAGAAGTACGGGATCTCCATGAAAGTCGGCGAGAGGGTGCTCCTCCCCGCCGTCCGGGACGCCGGCCCCGGCACCCTGATCATCGCCGACGGCTTCAGTTGCCGCACCCAGGTCGAACAGGCCACGCAGCAACGTCCCCTGCACCTGGCCCAGGTGCTCTGCCGGGCCTGGGAGGCCCGCGAGACCCATGAACGAAACGGAGGCAAGCCATGATCCGGATGGAACGCGAACGCCGGCCCGAAGGCCGGGAGGAAGTGGTCATGATCACCGGGGCATCGGCCGGAGTGGGACGGGCCACCGCCCGGGCCTTCGCCCGGCGGGGAGCCCGGATCGGCCTCATGGCCCGGGGCCGGGACGGCCTGGAGGGCGCGCTCCGCGACGTGGAAGCGGCGGGCGGGAACGCGATCATCCACGTCGGCGACGTCGCCGACCCGGGGGACGTGGAAGCGGCGGCCCGGGCCCTGGATGACGCCTTCGGTCCCGTGGACACCTGGATCAACAACGCCATGGTCACGGCGCTGGCTCCGGTCTGGGAGTTCACCCCCGAGGAGTACCGGCGGGTCACCGAGGTGACCTATCTGGGCACGGTCCACGGGACCATGGCCGCCCTCCGGCGGATGCGGCCTCGGAACCGGGGGACCATCGTCCAGGTGGGATCCGCGCTGGCCTACCGGGCCATCCCCCTGCAGTCGGCCTACTGCGGAGCCAAGCACGCGGTCCGGGCCTTCACCGATTCCCTCCGCACCGAGCTCATGCACGAGAAGAGCGCCGTCCACGTGACCATGGTGCAGTTGCCCGCCGTGAATACCCCGCAGTTCGACTGGTGCCTGAACAAGCTCCCCGAACACCCCCAGCCCGTCCCGCCCATCTATCAGCCGGAGGTGGCGGCGGAGGGGATCTACTGGGCGGCCCATCACCGCCGCCGTGAGTTGCGGGTCGGGATTCCCACCGTCAAGACCGTCCTCGCCGGCAAGGTCGCGGGGGGCGCGGTGGACCACTACCTGGCCGCCACCGGGTTCGACGCCCAGCAGACGGATTCCGTCCCCGAGTCCAGGGAGCGGCGGGACAACCTCTTCGAGCCGGTGCCGGGCGACCACGGGGCTCACGGCGCCTTCGACGACCGGGCCCGGGACCGGAGCCTGCAGCTGTGGGCGGCCACCCACCGGAAGGAGATTCTCTCCGCTGGAGCCGGAGCCGCCGCCGCCGCCTGGGCGATCACGCGGAAGCTCAGGGGCCATCGTTGATTCGGGGGCGCACCCCTGGTGCGGTCCGCCCCGTCCACGGCGTGCTCCCCCCGGTTCCGGGACGGGGGGACCGCGGGGCGGGAAGGCTGCTAGGATGAGTGTCTCGGGGTTCCCATCGTCGCCGCCCGGCCGCGGGAGTGCAATCAATCATGCGACTTCGTCCACAGATCCCGTCCGTCCTCGCCGTGCTGACCGGCGCCTCCGTCCTGGCCCTCGGCGCCGGCTCCACCTCCTGCCGGGACGCGGAACCGGAATGCACCCGGGAGCCCACCGGCAGCATCACCGCCTACATGGCGTCCGACCCCGAGGCCATGCACTACGCGGCCACCGTGCGGGTCGAATCCGTTTCCGCCTTCGACGAGCAGGGAATGCAGCGCCTGGTGGTCCGGGACACCTCCGGCGCCGCCCTCGATACCCTGGCCTACGGGGCCCCGCCCGAAGCCGGGGCGCCCTCCCTCCCCGTCCAGGAGGGGGACGTGATCGACCTGGTCCTGGACCACGTGGGCGGCTTCCCGTCGGCCAGCGGGATCCTGATCCGGGACGACGGGGGGCTCCGCTTCCTCGGCGTGGCCGATCAGCGCCCGGGGCAGACGGTGCTGAAGGGAGGGATCCCGGGCTGGGACCTCGCCCTCGGAGCCGGAACCTGCGAGAGCCGCCCCCACGACGAGTGCTATGACGCGGTGATCAACGCTCCCCTGCGGGTGGCCCACGATGCGGACACCCTCCAGGTCTACCACGGGGAGAGCGGGAAACTCGGCGCCTGGCGGGTCAGCTGCTACACCGCCCAGCGGGTGGACTACACCAGCAACTGCGCCGACGCCGGCCTGGTGGGAGTCTCCTACACCATCGACCGCGCCCCCGAGCCCGCCGCCCCGGCCGGAGGGAACTGACCGAAGGCACCGGAAGCGGCTGCGAACGGGCAGAGAAACGGGGGGCGGGCATGGAGCCCGCCCCCCGTGGTTATGGGCGGCGTGTCGGCCGGGGCCGGACTAGCGGACGAGGAAGATCTTGCGGACCTCGTTTCGCTGGGGGGCCTGGATGCGGTAGAAGTACATGCCGCTGGAGACCCGGCGTCCGGTGGCGTCGCGGCCGTCCCAGGCCAGGGGATGGGCCCCGGCCGGGAGGTCGGCGTTGATGAGGGTGGAGACCTTCTGGCCGAGCACGTTGTAGACCTCGACCAGGACCGGTCCGCCGGAGGGCAGGACCAGCATGGGCCGGCCGGGGTCCTCCTGGCGGTCACGGCCCGGCTCCTCGTCGGCGGCGCCGGGGTCGAGAAGCTGTCCACCGCCTCCGCCCCAGGGGAGGAAGGCGCTGAGGGTGACCGGCTCGCCGAGGGAGAGGATGTTGCCGACCAGGTAGTTGCCGCCGTCGGCGGTCCGGAAGTGGAGTCCGACCACGTAGCCGCGATCGCTCTTCTCGCCGATGCGGTCGGTGCTGCCGTCGAACCCGGTGGAGAGCCCGGTGGAGGCGGCATAGAGGTCCCCGACGGCGGGGGCGTCGTAGAGGAGGACGAGGTCGTCGAGGCCGTCCCCGGTGACGTCGGCGAGGGCGTGGTTGGAGGGAGCCACCACCCCGACGTGGTTCCCCAGGTCGGCGCTCAGGGGGAGGATGTCGCCGGCCCGGAGATCCGAGGTGGAAGGCACCACCAGGACGTAGGAGGCGGCGCCGGAGGCGAAGGAGGCGCCGTCGGCCGCGAACCCGGTGGCGCAGATGGCGCCGCCGCCCTGGTCGTGGGGCACGGTCACGGTGACGGTGTCGTAGGCGGCGTTGCCGCTTCCGTCCATGGCCCGGTAGATGATGGTGTAGATGCGGCCGTCGCCGCCGCCCCGGCGCTCGCTTCGCAGGAGGAAGTCGACGTCCTCGGTGCCGTAGTCGGCCTCCTGGATGTCGCCGGTGGTGTGACCGTCGCCCTTGCCGTCGTCCGGTTCGCTGCTGGTGATGTCGTAGAGGACGAAGCTGGGGTTGGGGTCACAGACGTCGGTGACGGTGACGTCGGCGGAGATGGGGGACATCTTGTGGTTCGGGGGCCACAGGCAGTCCCGGTTGAGCTCGACGGCGATCTCCGGCGGAGTGGTGTCCTCGACGGTGACGCTGGCCGAGCACTGGGCCTGGTTGTTGGCGTCGTCGGTGGCGGTCCAGGTGACCACGGTGGTGCCGAGGGGGAAGCAGGCCGGGGCGTCGTTGACGATGGTGAGGTTGTCGTCGCAGACGTCGCTGGCCGAGAACTCGGCGAACCAGGCCACCAGGCTGTCCGCGTTGGCGGGCACCCCGCAGCCTCCGGTGCACTCCTGGGTGATGTCGCCGGGGCAGGTCACCGAGGGCGGGGTGGTGTCGACCACGGTGATGTCGACGGTGTCGGTGTCCTCCTCGAGGCCGTCGGAGACGGTGAGGGTGACGGTGGTGGTGCCCTCGGGGAACTGGCCGGTGGGGGTGGCGGAGTGGTTGTTGTCGAAGACGATCCCGGAGGCGGTCCAGGTGTAGGTGAGGGGGTCGCCGTCGGGGTCGGAGGACCCGGTGCCGTCGAGCTGGACGGCGGTGGTGGTGTGCGAGGCGCACTCGACGTTGGGCTGATCCGGCCCGGCGTCGGCCACCGGCGGGGTGTTGACGGTGACGGCGAAGTTCTCACCCAGGTAGGGCCCGGTGGCCGGGCTCTGGGAGTTGCTCCCCTCCACCGCCCACAGCATCTGGTGGCCGGAGGCGAGCAGGGTCTGGATCTGCCCGTTGGTGAGGGAGGCCGAGGTGGTCCCCACCGGGACGGTCAGCACCTTGGCCAGGGTGTTGGCGTTGTAGAAGATCAGGTTGTACCCGTCCCCGGTGTAGGAGGAGGGGCACCCCACCCGGCCGTTCCAGCTGAAGTTCGCGCTGGAGGCCGAGATGATCGACCCGTTCGCGGGCGAGTTCAGGGTCGGACCCACCAGGTGGTCGGAGGCGATCCCGCCGTAGGCCAGGTCGTCCTGGTTGGACAGGCCGGCCCGGAGCAGGTTCCACCCCCCGGAGAGGGTGGTGACATTGGTGAACTTGAGGGCGTCGAAGATCGACTGGTCGGAACGGGACACGTTGTCCCGCCCGTCCGAGTTCGAATCCAGCACGTCCCAGAGCATCCGCTGCACCGCGATCTCGTTGTCCTCGCCGCGGCCGTTGCTGTCCTGGGTCTCCAGGCTGTAGGTGAAGTTGCTCTCCCCGGTGTCGGTGTAGCTCACGTCCCCCACCCGGGGAACGTTCAGCGTGGAGAGGCTCTGCACCACCTGGGCCGAGGTACCCCAGAAGGTGGGCCACCCCTCGCCCCAGGCCAGCCGGACGCCCTCGCTCTTGCTGCTGTGGACTTGGGCGATGCAGTCCCCGATGTTGTGGGGGCCGCCGGGGTTGTTCTCGAAGTTGAAGGTGTCCTGCACGTAGTGGCTGTACTCGTGGAACATGACGTCCCAGTCCCAGCGGTCGCCGGGGCGCAGGTTGATCCGGCTCCCGTTGTAGTTGGCGGATCCGGTGTCCCCGGGCCATTCCAGCCGGATGTGGCTCAGGAACGAGTTGCCGTTCCGGAGCGCGGTGTAGTTGGCCACCCAGGTGGCGCCGGTCAGCAGCCCGGCCGCGGGGCCGGTGCCGGTGTTGGCGGCGGTGAAGTTCTCGGTGATGGTGGTGCCGTCGGGCACCTCGTCGTGGACGGGGGAGTCCGCCTCGTAGGGAGCGTGAAGGATTCCCTGGTTCTCGATGGAGACGGCGCCGTTCGCGGTCCGGAAGCGGACGAAGATGTCCCGGTTTCCCTGGCCGATCCCGTCGTCGTTGTTGACCACGAAGAAGTAGGTGCCGTCGGCGCCGGTGATGGTCTCGGCCACGAGATCGGACCCGATCAGCTCGTCGTCGCGGACCTCGACGTTCATCCCGTAGCAGGGATGGACCAACCCGTTCTCGTCCTGCCAGCTCACCGTGCCCTGGACGGTGATGTTCCCGGTGGGAGAGACCGGCTGGGCCTGGAGGGGCACCTCATCGGTGGAGAGGGCGCCCGGGACCAGGGTCTCCACCGGCGGCAGCGGAGGGGCCGGGGACTGGGCCGGGGAGCGGTTGTCGAACTCGGCCGGTATCTGGGTCACCGTCTCCAGCCGGCCCCTCGCCTCGTCCATGGTCAGGACGCCGGCGTTGTAGTCGCTCTCGACCGCGTCGATCTCCAGGTTGAGGAAGCTGCCCATGCCGGACAGGGTGCGGTCGGGCTCGATGATGGTGTAGAAGCCCTCGGTGCGCATCCCGTTGGGACCG
Organism: Candidatus Eiseniibacteriota bacterium; assembly: GCA_963768615.1. GTDB lineage: Bacteria > Eisenbacteria > RBG-16-71-46 > JABDJR01 > JABDJR01 > CAVSKL01. The sequence continues at coordinate 726,512 of CAVYIE010000002.1, forward strand.
GCCGAGGCCTCGTCGGCCACCGCCTGCACCTGGACCACGGCCCGGCCGTTGGCGGTATAGCGGACCGGCACCTCGAAGGTGATCTCCTGACCGGGGGCCGCGCTGCCGAGGGAGAAGGACGCCGGCCCCAGGAGCTCGACCGGCCCCTGGGCCGAGACGGAGACCTGGAACGAGTCGAAGTAGACGTCGGCGGCGACGGTGCCCCGGAGGGTCGTGGTGGCGCCCGCGGCCACCGAGCCATCGGGCGCGGAGAGGGTCAGCGCATAGGGTACGCCGATGCTCCCGGTACAGACTCCGGTGCCGGATGGCGCCGCGTCCTGGGCGACGGAGGGAAGGGGGACGGTCAGGGCCGAGGCCAGAGCCAGGGCCGCAAGCCGCCCCACCAGCTTGCGATGATGCATGGGGGGGACCTCCTGGAGAATTCGAGCAAACTTTGGTGAGAGAGACAATGAGACCGCTGCGGTCATGAGATCAAATCGGTCCGTTAAACGCAAGGATATTCGATCAAAATCGACATACACGCCACTGGACACGTCTATGCGGAGATGGAAGAAAGCCGGGGCAAGAGCGTCAATCCATTGACTTGGAACAGCTTGAAGAACCGTTAACCGCGTCGCAACCGAGGGTCGCCACGGAGAGGGCGTCCGGCGGGACCGGGCTCAGACCACCTCGATCCGCACCGTCTGGACCCCGGCCTCCACCGTCAGCTCGATCACCCGGGCTTCCCGGGGCCGGGGGACCACGCTGATGTCCCCGCTCCGCTCGATCCGGGCCTCGATCACGTCCTCGGGCCGGAGGATCTTGCCGTGGAGGCGGAGGGCCTCGTTCAGGTCCTCTTCCCCGATGTGGCTCTGGGCCATCTCCCGGGGCAGGACCTTGCCGTCCCGGACCAGGGGCAGGGGACGGCCCTTGATGACGTCGCCGAAGGCGGGGAACCGGAACCCGGTGAGGGTGAGCAGCCAGTGAAGGGCCATGAGCACCACCACCGCGGCCAGGGAGCCGAACAGGGGGCCGGATCCGTTGATGGTGCGGCTGAGCAACGACCCCAGGATGAAGCCGAGGATGATGTCGAAGGCGGCCCGCTTCCCCAGGAAGCGGTTGTTGGTGATGCGGATGATGGCCAGGCCGGCCGCGTAGACCACCAGCGCCCGGAGGGTGACCTGAAGGGCGTTGTAGTGGGCGGGATCCAAGCCCCACCCGAAGGCGGCCTGGAGGAAACGGTCGAAGCCGTTCATGGACGTCCTCCTGCAAGGGAAGGGTCAGGGAAGGGGAAAGAACGCCGTCCAGTCGCGGGTGAGCACGTCCCCCATCAGGAGCACGATGAGGATGGCCAGCCAGTAGAACCCCACGCCGGCGAACACCCACGTCAACCGCGTTCCCCGCTTCACGTGCATGAAAAAGAGGAGCACCAGCAGCGCCTTGACCACGGCGATGAAGATGGAGACCGGCGTGTTCAGGGGTCCCATGTCGACGAAGGTCGCCGCCACGGTCAAGGCGAGGAGCGCGATCAGGGCTCCTCCCACCACATAGTACGATCTCCGGCCCGATCCGTCGGCGCTCATGAGCGGGTCCCGATGAGGTAGAAGAGGGGGAAGAGGAAGATCCAGACCAGGTCCACGAAGTGCCAGTAGAGCCCCATGGCCTCGATGGTGACGTGATCGGAAGGCCAGTGTTTCCGGAACCGGACCATGGCCGCCGACGTCCAGACCACGCCCACCCCGATGAGGAGGTGCAGGGCGTGGATGCCGGTCATGATCCAGTACAGCCAGAAGAAGATCTCCAGGCCCACGGAGATGGGGTTCCCCTTCCTTGAAACCGGGCCCCGGCCAGAGGTGGTGGCGAAGGTGATCGGCGTACTCGAAGCCCTTGACGGCCAGGAAGGCGCAGCCGAGGAGCCCGGTGAGGAGGAGCAGGAAGGCCAGGGCCCCCCGATGCCGCCGCTCGGCCGCCTCCACGGCCAGGGCCATGGTCAGGCTGGAGACGAGGAGGATCCCGGTGTTGACCGCGCCCATCCAGAAGGCCATCTCTCTCGAACCCTCCAGGAAGGCCTGGTGGTGGATGACGCGGAACGTGATGTAGGCCGCGATCATCCCCCCGAAGAACATGATCTCGGTCCAGAGGAAGACCCACATGCCGTGGGTCACCGCTTCCCGCTGCTGCTCCAGCTCCACGAACTGCTCGGCCAGGGCGGGGTGTTCAGCGGACATAGTCCAGGCCCCCCTGGGAGTAGTCGTAGGCCTCGGTGGTCACCACCGGCGGGGTCTCGAAGTTGTGGGGTGGAGGCGGCGACGGCGACTTCCACTCCAGGCCGGCCGCCCCCCAGGGATTCCTCCCCGCCGGCCGCCCGTACTTGAGCGACCACAGGAGGTAGATGAGAGGAAGCAGGTAACCGACCCCGAGGACGGAGGCGCCGGCGGTGGAGAGCACGTGGTAGACCTGGAATTCGGGCGGGTAGAGGTGGTAGCGCCGGGGCATGCCCAGGTACCCCATGATGAACTGGGGAAAGAAGGTGAGGTTGAAGCCGATGAACAGGATCATGGCCGCGAACCGGGCCAACCGCTCCGGATACAGGCGGCCCGTCATCTTCGGCCACCAGAAGTGGAGGCCGCCGAGATAGCCGGTGACCATCCCCCCCACCATGATGTAGTGGAAGTGGGCGACCACGAAGTAGGTGTCGTGCACGTGCACGTCGAAGGCCAGGGAGGCGAGGAAGAGCCCGGTCAGGCCCCCGACGACGAAGAGGCCGATGAACCCGAAGGCGTACAGGAGCGGGGTCTGGAACCGGATGGACCCCTTGTAGAGGGTGGCGGACCAGTTGAACACCTTGATCGCCGAGGGGATGGCGACCAGGAAGCTGAGGATGGAGAACACCACCCCCGCGAACAGCGACTGGCCGCTCACGAACATGTGGTGGCCCCAGACCAGGAAGCCGAGCACCGCGATGGCGATGCTGGAGAAGGCCACGAACTTGTACCCGAAGATCCGCTTCCGCGAGAAGCAGGTGATGAGCTCGCTCATCACCCCCATGCCGGGGAGGATCATGATGTACACCGCCGGGTGGGAGTAGAACCAGAAGAGGTGCTGGAAGAGGAGCGGGTCCCCGCCCAGGGCGGGATCGAAGATGCCCACGTGGAGAATCCGCTCCGCCGCCACCAGGAACAGGGTGATGGCCAGGACCGGGGTGGCCAGGACCAGGATCAGGCTGGTGGCGTAGTTGGCCCACACGAAGAGGGGCAGGCGGAACCAGGTCAGGCCCGGCGCCCTCATGCGGTGGGTGGTGACGATGAAGTTGAGCCCGGTGAAGATGGAGGAGAAGCCGGCGATGAAGATCCCGGTGGCCACCGCGATCACGTGGGTGTTGGCGAACCCGGTACTGAAGGGCGGGTAGAAGGTCCAGCCGGTGTCCACCCCTCCAAGGGCCACCGCGGCGATGGTGAACAGGCCGCCGAAGACGAACAGGTACCAGCTGGCCAGGTTGATGCGGGGGAAGGCCAGGTCCTTGGCCCCGATCATCATGGGGAGGAGGAAATTCCCGAGCACGGTGGGGATGGAGGGGATGAGGAAGAACCAGACCATCACGATGCCGTGCATGGTGAAGAACTTGTTGTAGGTGTCCGAATCGGCGAAGAGGGTGGTGGGGGTGAGAAGTTCCAGCCGCATGAGGAGGGCGAACAGGCTCCCCAGGGCGAAGAAGAAGGTGATGGAGATCATGTAGAGGATGGCGATCCGCTTGTGGTCCCGGGTCAGGAGCCAGGACTTGATCCCGTATTCCGCGTTGAGATAGGTGCGGGGCTCGTCGTCCCAGCGAACCGCGGCTTCACTCATGCGCCGGCCCTCCCCCGTGTCCCCCGCCGGCGCTGTCCGGCGCCGCGGGCAGCGACTTGATGTACTGGATGAGCTTCATGAGTTCCCCCTCGTCGATGATCCCCTGGAAGGTGGGCATGATGTCCGGGTACCCCTTCACCACCTGGGCGGCGGGGTGGAGGATCGCGTCCCGCAGGTAGTTGTCGTCGGCCAGCACCCTCTGGCCGTCGGCCAGGGTGACCGTGCTCCCGGGCAGCCCCCCCAGCAGGGGGGCCTGCCGGCCGGGCCCGGTGTGGCAGGTCACGCAGGACAGGTCGGTGAAGAGCTGCTCGCCGCTCTTCCCGGTGGGGCCGGTCCCGGCCAGCCACCGGGCGTAGTCGTCGGGCCGCATCACGATCACCGAGCCGGTCATGGCCGAGTGGTTGGTCCCGCAGTACTCGGCGCAGAAGAGGTGGTAGGTGCCGAGCCGGGTGGGCCGGAACCAGGCGGTGGTGTAACGCCCCGGCACCGCGTCCCGCTTCATCCGGAAGGCGGGCACGTAGAAGCTGTGGATCACGTCCTGGCTGGTCAGCTTCAGCTTGATCGCCGCCCCCATGGGGACGTGGAGGGTGTTGATCTCCCGCTTGCCCTCGGCGTGCTGGATCTTCCACATCCACTGCTTCCCCACCACCAGGACCTCCTGGGCCTGGGCCGGGGGCTCGTACACGTCCAGGTAGAGATGGGCGGCCCAGATGAACACCCCGATCCCCATGGCCAGGGGGGCGAGGGTCCAGAACCACTCCAGGCGGGGATTGTCCACGGTGGGGTTGTCCCGGTTCACCTTCGCCCCGCTCCGGTACCGGATCGAGAAGCCGACCAGGAGACCGGTGACCAGGAGCAGGAAGAACCCGGCCAGGAGCATGAGGACGAGGAACAGGAGGTCCACCCGGCCCGCGTAGTCCGAGGCCTCCGGGGGCATGAAGGGAACGAGAAGCGGCACGAGGTTCACCGGTGTCCCCCTTTCGGGGTCCGCACCCCGCTCTCCGTCCGCACCGGCGGGGCGGGAACGGTGTCGGCGCCGGACCGGGCGGGCAGCCCGTCCTCCAGCACGAGCTTCATGGCCTCGGCGATGGGAACCCGGACCAGCCCCGAATCCGGGGAGACCCAGCCGTAGGAGTCGAGCAGGGAGTCCTCCACCGCGTCCATGCGCGCCCGGTCCGCCCCGGGGTCGAGCTGCAGCAGGGGTTCGGACAGGGCGCGCCCGCGGTCGGCCGCCTCGAAGGGGCGGGAGCCGGGATGGGGCTCTCCGGTCCGGTTCCCGAGACCCTTCATCACCCCGCGGGAACCGAGGACGGACAGGAACACCAGCCCGGCCACGATGAGCAGGGCGAGGGCGATGATCCGCGGCTTCAGGTCGCGTTCCTCGTAGCCCACCGCGCGCCCGGGGGATCCGCGGTCGTTCATGCTCAGTCCCCCACCGTGAACAGGTCCAGGCGGTCCAGGGAACCCGAGGTCTCGAGCTTGGACAGGAACACCGCCAACCAGACGGCTCCCAGCGCCACCGGCACCGCCAGGTCCAGCCAGGTCACCGAGATCCGGTTCCGGAAGGACGGGGCCACGGCCCAGAAGTCCTCCAGGATCCGCATGATCAGGATCAGAGCCGCCACCCCCGAGAGCATGCGGAGGTTCCGTTTGAGGCTCCGGGAGAGGAGGAAGAAGAAGGGAATGAAGAAGTGCCCCACGGCCAGGGCCCGGATGAGCCACTGCCACCCCTCCTCGCCCCGGGCCACGAACCGCCCGCTCTCGGCGGGCAGGTTCCCGGACCAGGTGATGAGGTACTGGACGAAGGCCATGTAGGCGTACAGCATGACGAAGGCCAGGAGCAGGTTCCCCAGGTCGTTGACCGGCTTGTAGGGCACCGGCTCGTCCCCGGCCCGGAACCGCACCAGGCCGTAGGTGACCACGATGAGGAAGGCCAGGGAGGCCAGGACCTGCCCCGCCACCACCAGCCAGCCGAACTCGGTGGAGAACCATTCCGGGTCGAGGGACATGATCCAGTCCACCGCGGCGAAGCTCATGGTCATGACGTAGACGATGAGACCCCCGGCGCCGAGGGCGCGGAGCCGGCCGTCCCCGCGCAGGCTCCCCGGGCGGTTCCCCGACCGCCGGCGCAGGAGGGCGGCGAAGAGGATCCAGACCGCGAAGTAGATCGCCGCCCGCACCACGAAGAAGGGCACGTTGAGGTAGAGGCGTTTCTTCTCCACCACCTCCACCGCGGCCGCCCCGGGGCGGCTCCACACGAAGAGATCGTGAAGCCCGAACAGGAGCGGCACGAACAGCAGGGCGAGCAGGGGCAGGGTGGCCGCCCCGGAGCCGAGGAGGCCGCTGGTGGCCCGTCCCCATCTCCCCCCCGTGACCTGGTAGAGAAGCCCGAGCCCCAGGCACCCCAGACCGAGCCCCAGCCAGAACAGGTAGCCGTAGAGGTAGGCCTGGAAGAAGGCCTGGGGCTGGAGGAGCACACCGAGGATCCCGAGCGCCCCCCCGACCGCGGCCACCGCGTAGCACGCGCGCCGCAGGCGGCCCACCCGGTCCCGGACCCGCTCCGCCGCGGTCACGGCCGTGCCCCCAGGAGGCTGTCCCGGACCGCGGGGTCCAGACGGGCGAGGTCCACCCGGTCACTGAGCTGAAGGGCCCGGATGTAGGCCACGATGGCCCAGCGGTCCGCGGGGGGGATCCGGTCCCCGTAGTCCTTCATCATCCCGAACCCGTGGCTGATCACGTCGAAGAAGTGGCCGGGAGGCGCGTTCCGCAGCCGTTGGCTGTGGTAGCTGGGCGGGGGGGGGAAGCCGCGCTGCACCACCATCCCGTGCCCGGTCCCGCGCCGGTCGTGGCAGGGCGAGCAGAAGATGTCGTAGCGCTCCCGGCCCCGGGCCAGGAGCTCGGCGGTGACCGGCACCGGGAACTCCGTCACCGGCCGCCCGTGCTCGACCCCGGCCACCCGGGCCGAATCCAGGTCCAGTTCGCCCTGGGCTACCGTCCCCTCCACCCGGGGCCGGGCGGAGTTGCCGTCCGGAAAGAGGGCGCTGGCGTCGTGGGCCCGGTAGTAGGGCTGGTCCCGGAAGCCGGGCTGGCAGGCGGAGGCCAGCAGCGCCGCCGCCGCCGCGGCCAGGGCCAGGGCCAGGGCGGGCCGGACCCGGGCCCGGGGACGGCGCCGCGGGCCCTCAGGGCCGTACGTCGAAGACCGCGACGGCATCGGTTTCCTCCAGGAATGAACGGGTGGTGTGACGGTCGAACCGGGGATCGACGGCCTCGATGCAGAGGAAGAAGCGGTCGTGGGAGGCGCGCCGGAACTCGTCCACGTTGAAGAGCGGGTGATAGGGCTGGGGGAGCCGGTTCATGGCCAGCATGCCGAACACGGCCCCGAAGGCGGCGAACAACACCGCCATCTCGAAGGTGATGGGAATGAACGAGGGCCAGCTGTGGAGCGGGCGGCCGGCCACGTTGATGGGATAGCTGATCACGCAGGCGTACCACAGCATGAAGTAGGCCCCCAGGCCCCCGAACAGGCCCCCGGCCAGCACCACGAAGGGGAGCCGCCGGCGGGTGTAGCCGACCGCCTCGGGCAGCCCCTCCAGGGGATAGGGCGCAAACCCGTCCACCGCGGTGAATCCCTGGTCCAGGCACCGGCGGGCGGCGTCCAGCACCGCCTCCGGGGTTTCGAACTCGGCCAGGAGCCCGTAGAGGGGGGAGATGGGCACGGGCAGACGGGATTCGGTCATTCCCCGGCCTCCTCCCGCCACAGTTCCCTCATCTCGTGCATGGAGATCATGGGAAGGAAGCGGATGAACAGGAAGAGCAGGGTCAGGAACAACCCCACCGATCCCACCAGGGTGGCCCAGTCCCACCCGGTGCCGCCGTAGGACTGCCAGGAGGTGGGAAGGAAGTCCCGGGAGAGGCTGGTGACCACGATCACGTAGCGCTCCACCCACATCCCCAGGTTGATGATCACGGCCACGATGAAGAGAGGGATCATGTTCCGCCGCACCGCCCTGAACCAGAGGGCCTGCGGAGCCACCGAATTGCAGAAGATGAGCACCCAGTACACCGGCCCGTAGGGCCCCAGGGCCCGGTTGGCCTGCATGTAGCGCTCGAAGACGTCGGCGGAGTACCAGGACATGAAGGCCTCGATGACATAGCCGTAGGTGACCATGAGGCCCATGGCCAACATGAGCTTGGCCATGACGTCGAGGTGGTATTCGGTGACGTAGTCCTCCAGGTGGTAGATGAGGCGTACCGGGATCATCAGGGTGAGCACCATGGAGAACCCGGAGTAGATGGCCCCGGCCACGAAGTAGGGGGGGAAGATGGTGGAGTGCCAGCCGGGGACGTTGGCCACGGTGAAGTCCAGGCCCACGATGGAATGGACGGAGAGCACCAACGGGGTGGCCAGGGCGGCCAGGAGCAGGTAGGCGGTCTGGTAGCGGCTCCAGTGCCGGGCCGAATTCCTCCAGCCGAGGGCCATCACCCCGTAGACCTTGCGCACCCAGGTCCGCCGGGCCCGGTCCCGGAGGGTGGCCACGTCGGGGATGAGACCCACGTACCAGAAGATGAGGGACACGGTGGCGTAGGTGAGCACCGCGAACACGTCCCAGACCAGGGGGCTCCGGAACTGGGGCCAGAGCTTCATGCTGTTGAAGTAGGGGAGGATGTAGTAGAAGAGCCAGGGCCGGCCCAGGTGGAGGAGGGGGAACATCCCCGCGCAGGCCACCGCGAACAGGGTCATGGCCTCGGCGAAACGATTGATGGACGTCCGCCATTCCTGGTGGAGCAGGAGGAGGATCGCCGAGATCAGGGTCCCCGCGTGCCCGATCCCGATCCACCACACGAAGTTCACGATGGCGAATCCCCAGGCCACCGGGATCTTGATCCCCCAGATGCCCACCCCCTTGGCGAAGAGGTAGGTCACCGCGACCAGGAGCAGCATGAACAGGGCGAAGCTCACCGCGAAGCCGACGATCCACTCCCGGGGGACGCGCCCCCCCAGGACCAGGTCCCCGATGGACCGGGCCACCCGCTCGTCGCTCTGACGGCCGTGGACCAGCCGGGAGTTCTTCACCGGTACCGGCCGATCCCCCGCGCTCACGCTCGCTCCCCCAGCTCGGGGTTCGGATTGCCGATCCGGCCCAGGTAGCTGGTCCGGGGCAGGGTGCCCACGTCGGCCAGGAGGTGGTAGCCGTGGGGCTCCTCCTTCCAGCGGTTCACCTCCTCGTCGGGGTTGTTCATGTCCCCGAACTGGATGGCTCCGGTGGGGCAGGCGGACTGGCAGGCGGTGATCACCTCGCCGGCCCGGATGGGCCGGCCCTCCTTCTCGGAGGTGATCCGGGCGGCCTGGATGCGCTGCACGCAGTAGCTGCACTTCTCCATCACCCCGCGGTCCCGCACGGTCACGTCGGGGTTCCTCATCGCCTTGAGCGACTCGGTGGTCTGGTCGGAGAAGGCGAGGAAGTTGAACCGGCGCACCTTGTAGGGGCAGTTGTTGGAGCAGTAGCGGGTGCCCACGCAGCGGTTGTAGATCATCTGGTTCAGCCCGTCGGAGCTGTGCACGGTGGCCCCCACCGGACACACCAGCTCGCAGGGAGCCTTATCGCAGTGCATGCACGGCACCGGCTGGTGCACCACCGCCGGCGAGGCGGGATCGCCCCGGTAGTAGGTATCCACGCGGATCCACTGCATCTCCCGCCCCATCCCCACCTGCTTCTTCCCCACCACCGGGATGTTGTTCTCCGACTGGCAGGCCAGGGTGCAGGCGCTGCATCCGATGCACACCGAGAGGTCGATGGCCATGCCCCAGGAGTTGTCCGGGTAGTCCCAGCGCGGGAGCAGGCTGGGCCCGCGGGTGGCCGCCTCGGGGAAGCCGGGCTCGCGCTTGAACTCGTCCAGGGTGTGCTCGAGGACGATGTCGCGGCCTTCCATGACCCAGTGGTGCTGGGTGCTGACCAGGGGGTAGTACCTTCCGGTGGGCTCCACCTGCGCGCCCCGGTCGAACCAGGGGGCGGACCGGGTGCGGAGCAGGTAGGCGTTGACTCCCCGTCCGTCCCCCACCCGGCCGGCGCGGGTCCGCCCGTAGCCCAGGTACAGGGTGACCGAGTCCTCGGCCTGCCCGGCCAGCACCCACACCGGCGCCTCCACCGACCGGCCGCGCACGGTGACCCGGGCCACCTGCTCGTGCTTCAACCCCAGGCGCTTCGCGGTCCCCGGTGCCACGTAGAGGGCGTTGTCCCAGGTCAGCTTGGTGTAGGGCTTGGCCAGCTCCTGGAGCCACCCGTTGTTGGCGAACCGGCCGTCGTAGATCATGGGATCGGGGGCGAAGACGATCTCCAGGCCTCCGGAGTCCGCCCCCTCCGAGGCTCCGGAGGGCGGCGGGGCCTGCACCGCCGGCGACGGCGCCGCTTCCCCGCGGGCGGGCCGGGTGGCGGCCACCGTCCCCTCCACCAGAGCCCGCCGCCATTCCCGCTCGAAGGCGCCGCCGGCCAGGCCCAGCCGCTCCCGCCAGTAGGCCCGGACCAGGTCGCGGCCGGCGGTCTCGGGTCCCCCGCCCAGCATCGCCACCACCTCCAGCGCGGTGCGTCCACCGTAGAGGGGGGCGATCAGGGGCTGCATGAGGCTCACCGATCCGTCGGGAGCGGGGGCGTCCCCCCAGGACTCCAGCGGATGCGCCTCGGGGAGGTGCCAGGTGCATCGCTCCGCGGTCTCGTCGGCATACAGCCCGTGGTGGACGGTGAGGTCCACCGCGGCCAGGGCGCGGGCGAACTCCAGGTCGACGGGAGCGGTGTAGACGGGGTTCGTGCCCAGCACGAACAGGGTGTCCACCCTTCCCGCCCGCATGTCGCCGACCAGGGCGGCCAGGGACCCGAGGGGGTCCACCGGCTCGGCGGCCAGGGGGGGATGCAGCCGGATCGTGCGCCCCAGGTTCCCCAGGGCGTCGTTCATGGCCAGGGCCAGCGCGTGGACCGCCGGGGGCTGGCCTTCCCCGGCCCAGACCAGGGATCGCCCGCGGTGTTGCTCCAGATCCCGGGCCACGGCCTCGAACCACCGCTTCCGATCGTCCCCCCGAGGCTCCCACGCCGTCCCCGCCGCCTCCACCCCCAGCCTCCGGGCCAGGGCGCGGGCGAAGCCCTCCACCTCCGCCGCGCGCAGGGGCAGGCGGTGGTCGGCCATGGTGCCGGTGAGCGACCAGGTCGGCTCCACCGCGTAGAGCCGGTTCATCTCCGGGCGGTCCTCGCGCACCCGGCGACGATCGCCGAAGGCCAGGATCCCGTCCAGGTTCCCTGGCCGGGAGGCGAGGAAGTCGGCGTCCAGGGCCAGGATGCGGTCGGCGGCGGAGAAGTCGGGGCGCGGCTCCAGGGCCTCTCCGGTGGCCAGCCGGGTGCCCGCGATCCGGTTGTGGCCGTGCACCGGCTCGTACTGGTGCCAGCGTGCCCCGGGATGGGCGGCGAGAAAGCTCCGGATGCCGGCGGCGAGGCTCGGCGAGCCCACGGTGCCGGTGAGGATGCGGATCCCTGCGCCCCCTCCGGCGGACCCGCCCGCCCGTCGGGAGTCCAGGAACCCGGAGAACGCGGACCAGTCCACCGCCTGCCCCCGGTAGAGCGGGGTCTGGGACCGGTCGGGATCGTAGAGGCCGAGCACCGCCGCCTGGCTGAAGATGTCCAGCCCACCGGGGTGGGCGGAACGGGCCTCGACGTGGGTGGGCCGGTTCAGATGGCTCTCCACCAGCACCCCGGCCCCCACCCCGCCCAGGGGAAGGGTGGTGGCGAAGTAGAGGGGCTTACCCGGAACCGCCTCCTCCGGGGGCACCACGTAGGGGACCACGTCCTCGGGGGGCTGGTACCCGCAACCGACCAGGCCGGCCAGGGCCAGGGAGGCGCCCATCACCCCCAGGAACTCCCGCCGGCTCACCCCTTCCGGCCACACCGACGCTCCGCCGGGAAACTCCTCGAAGCCGGCACGGCCCGCGTCCCCGGCCAGGTCCTTGAAGCTCCTCCAGTATTCGGGGCCCCGCTTGTCGCGCAGGCGCTCCCGCAGATGATCGCTTGCCAAGGGAACCTCCCTCGCCGCCTACCGGTGGCAGGTGACGCAGTCGGTTCTGGACTTGATTCCGTACTCCTTCACCAGACGCCGGCCCAGGGTCAGCTGGTCTTCCGGCGGTTTCCATCCCATCGTGAACACCGCCTCCCGGGGCCTGACGTACTTCTCGGGATTGCGGTGACAGTCCAGACACCATTCCATGAACAAAGGCTCGACCTTGCGGACCATGGGCATGCGGTCCACCCGGCCGTGGCAGGTCTCGCATCCGACGCCCTTGGCGATGTGGATGCTGTGATCGAAGTAGACGAAGTCGGAGAGGTCGTAGACCCGGGTCCACCGGAGGGGGATGCCGGTCTTCCAGCTCTGCCGCACCGGCTCCAGGATCCCGGCCTCGGTCCAGAGCTGCGAATGGCAGGTCATGCAGACCTTGACCGCGGGGATCCCGGCGAAGGACGAGGTCTCCACCGAGGTGTGGCAGTACCGGCAGTCGATGCCCAGGCCCGAGACGTGGTGCTCGTGGCTGAACGGTACCGGCTGTTCCCGGACCACCTGTTCACGATTGACGTAGGCGGAGCGATTGACGGTATAGAGGGACCACCCACCGAAAGCGGCCCCTATGGCCAGGAGGAGCAGACTCCCCCGGGCCACGGTATTCGCTCCACGCGAGAAGAGCTGGCCCATGGCCCCCGACCCAAATCGTCGGTCACCCCACGATAAACTTACAAATGCGGGGCGGCTGGCAATTCAGCAAGCGCGCCTACCAGCCCGGTGCGATCTGGAACCCGAAATGCGCTCCCTTGTCCGGCCGTTGGAACGGGTAGGCGTAATAGATTTCCATGACGAGAGCGCCGAGAACGTTGATCCGCGCCGAGAGTCCGGTGCTGAACACCGGGATCCGCTCAGACGACCGATCTTGTAACTTTAGCACGGGCGACTGATCCTTTGTCCAGGCCACTCCCCCGTCCAGGAAACCGGCCAGCTCCGTGGGGATGTAGGGGAAGTTGATGAGGCCGAACTGGCTGGTTCCGATCACCGGGACCCGGACCTCGAGGTTGGCCACCCCGATCCGCGATCCCACCAGCCGGTCGAAGGGGGGGCAGTTCTCTCCCGGCCCGCATTCCTGCAGGTCGAAGGAGCCGGTGCTGTAGCCCCGGACCAGGGTCTTGTAGCCCAGGAAGAGGGGATTGAGCCGGTCCGACTCGGAGTCCACCCCGTAGCGGCCCACGTGGATGCCCCGGAAGGCCACCGTGACCGGTTTCAGGAAGACGTACCGCCGGTAGTCCAGGAGCAGGGTCTGGAAGTTCAGGGTTCCGTAGGTGGGATCCACCTCCACCCGGTAGCGCTGCCCCTTGATCGGCGAGGTGAACCCGAAGAAGGAGTTGTCCCCCACCAGGGCCAGGGAGGTCTCGAACAGGCCGAGGCCGGGCGGAGAGACTCCGGACCGGGTACGGTCGCTCAGGATCAGGTTTCCGGTCTGGACCTGGGTCTGGATCTCCTGATCGTAACCGAGGTGGGTGTACCCGGCCGAGGCCTCCAGGCGCCGGGTGGTTGAGAAGGGATAGCTTCCCAGGAGCGCCCCGCTGTCCACGAACACCCGCTCCCGGATCTGCTCCACCTTGTAGGCGGGGATCTGGCTCCCGTCCAGGTCCACGGTGGTGTCCCGCACCGTGGTGTAGTAGCTCAGGTAGGGGACGTGGCCCACCACCGCCCCCCAGTTCCACCGGTGGGTGCGGTTCTGGTAGATGGCCTGGGCGCCGATGTCCTTGACCCCGCCGTTGGCCTGCAGGGCCACCCCGATCTCGTGGTTGCCCAGCATGTCGCTGAAGTACCCGCTCACCCCGCCGCCCACCGCGGCCCCGTAGCGGTCCACCGCCACCCCCACCGCGGTCGCCCCCACGTAGTCCAGCTTCAGGGACGGATGGTAGGAGGTGATGCTGAACTCGTCCCCGGTGGAGAGGCCGGTATAGGGATCGTGCAGATAGGCGGCCACCGCGCTGTGCCGCCAGGGCAGCTCGGGGGGGAGATTCCAGGGCATGTCGGTGACCGTGGCCGGCGGGGGCGGCTCCTCGGCCTCGGCCTCGGCCTCCCGCTCGTCCCCGGGGATGACCAGGGCGTGCGGCTTGCTCGCCGGCGCGGCGCTGGTGTCGGCGGCGGTGGAGAGCACGGTGACCAGGCCCTCCCCGGCGGGACGCTTGGAGGTCCCGGATTCCCCGGCCGGGATTCCGGCATGGGCGGAGGCCGAGTCCGGGGCGGCCCCGGCGGCCACGCTCTCCGCGGCGACGGTGTCGGCGGAAGCGGCGGGGAGCGGCGCCTGGGCGACCACGCTCCGATCGGTGGGCTCGAAGGCCTCGGGAGGGAGAAGCTCCCCCCGGGCCTGGCCGGCTTCCAGCCCGTACACGTTGTAGTTGCCCTTGGCGAACACCGAGAACATGACCCGCCCGGTCTCCCGGGCCACCGACATCGCCGGGGAGAGCTCGGTGATCCCGCTCACGCCGGTGGCAAGACGGGTGACCTGGTAGACCTTCCCCGAGTCCAGCTCGGCGCGGTAGATGTCGCTGAACCCGCCCCGATCGGAGATGAAGTAGAGGCTCTTCCCGTCGGGGGAGAATTCCGGGTTGATGTGCTTGGCGCCCGGGAACGGCTCCAGGTTCCGGATCGACCCCGAGGCCACGTCCATCACCGCCAGGTGCATGGGCTCGTAGGTGAGGGTCTCGAAGTCGGTGCCGGGCCCGCGATCGGTGACCCAGGCCAGGCGGGAGCCGTCGGGAGACCAGCTGGGGGCCAGGTCGGCGTACTTGTCGGTGGTGAGCTGGCGGAGCTGCTTCGTGTCCAGGTCGTAGAGGTAGAGGTCGGAGATCCCCCCCGCCGCTCCGGAGAAGGCCAGGGTATGGCCGTCCGGGGACCAGGCGGGGTTGTTGATCGCCCCCACCCCGGCGATGTCCAGGCGCCGCTCGAAGTCCCCCGACTCCGCGTTCACGATCACGATGTCGTTGTCCCCCTTGGCGAACACCACCAGGGCCAGCCGCTTGCCGTCCGGGGACCAGGACCCGGCGGAGTCGATGAACCGCAGGGCGTCGAAGTGGGGGTTGGAGTCCGAGCTGACCAGCTTCTTCAGCACCTTGCCGGTATGGGCGTCGGCCACGAAGAGGTCGATGGAGAACAGGTCCTTCTCGGACAGGAAGGCCACCCGGGTGCCGTCGGGGCTCACCGCCGGGGCCAGGTTGATCTCGCCGGAACCCTTGTCCGGAGCCAGGATGCGCTCCCCGGCGGAGTCGGGATGGGTCTTCCCCTCCAGGGCGGGCCGGTAGGCCGCCTCCACCGCCTGCTTCCAGACCACCGAGAGCGAATCGGAGTTGAGCCCCGCGTACTTGAGGAAGGCGAAGTTCATCCCCCGGTGTCCGCTGGAACGGTAGATGGCCGGCACCGTGCTGTCCCCCCAGCGCCCGCCGATGTAGGCCCACAGGGCCTGGCCGTAGCGGTAGGGGAAGTACTTGGGGTTGGTGGTGAGGTCCTTGATGGAGGGGAAGTCGTCGTAGAGGATGGCGTCGCGCATCCACATCGCGGTGTGGGGGTCGTCCCGCCCCACCGAGAGGTACTCGGCCATGCCCTCGATCAGCCACAGGGGAAGGGCGTCGATCCGGAACCCGATGGAGTCCTCGGCCGCGTTGGCGATGTCGTACTGGAAGACGTGGACCAGCTCGTGGCCGAGCACGTGGTCGGTGCCCGCGTAGTCCCCGGTCAGGGGCATCACCACCCGGTTCTTGAGCGATTCGGTGACCCCGCCCGTACCCTCGCTGATGAATCCGGACAGCACGTTGGTCTGCTCGAAGTCGGCGTGGTTGGCGTAGAGGACGATGGGCTTGCGCTCGGAGAAGGTGTGGTCGAAGAGCCGGCGGTAGCGGCTGTACCAGCGCTCGGCCATCCGCCCCAGGTCCCGGGCCCCCGCCTCCTCGGCGGGATAGAAGTAGATGTCGAAGTGGGCGGTGTGGAGGACCTTGAACTGGAAGTTCTCGTACTGGACCTTGTTGCGGCCGAAGTACTGGGCCTGGGCGGGTCCGGCGGCGCACAGGGCGAGCAGGACGAGGAACAGGCCCCGGCCCGCGGGCCGGATGATTCGGGAGAACGCGGTGCGCATGCGAAGTCCTTTGTCGTACAAGCCCTGTTGCCGCCCCCGGCCCGGAACCGCTCCCGGGCCGTCCCCCCTCATCCGGCGTCCAGCTCGACCTTCATGGAGAGGAACCCCACCAGGTCCTTCAAGGATAGGATACCCACCAATTTCCCGTTATCCACCACCATCAGCCGGCTCACCCCGTGCCGGCGCATCCGGGTCAGGGCCTCCATGGCGTCCACCTCCGGCCCCACGGTGTTCTCCTCCGAGCACCCCGAGGCCAGCTCCCCCACCCGGGTCCAGTCCCACTTCTCCCGGGGGATCTCCTTGACCCGGTCCAGGGTCACGCAGCCCTGGAGCCGGCCGTCGTCCACCACCGGGTACAGCTTGTGGTGGGTCCGGTAGATGTAGTGCTCGACCAGGTCCCGCACGTAGGTGTCGGGGTCCACGGTCACCGGATCGCCGGACATGAACCGGCGCACCGGCTCCCCTTCCAGGGCCCGGCGCAGGACCAGCTGCCGGTAGGACTGCCCCGCCGCTCCCCGGAGGAACATCCCGATCATGAACCACCAGATCCCGAAGATGAAATTGCCGCGGATGAAGGCGAGGACTCCCAGGATGATGAGCACCATCCCGAACCCGGATCCGATGGAGGATGTTACCCGGGTGGCCCACTTGATGTTCCCCTTGCGGCCCCACAGCACCGCCCGGAGCATCCGCCCCCCGTCCAGGGGGAAGGCGGGGATGAGGTTGAACAGGGCCAGGAGCACGTTGATCAAGGCCAGGTAGTCGAACACGGCCAGGACCGCGGTCCCGGCCGAGCCCGCGAGGAGCTGGTGCACCCCGAAGGCGACCCCCCCCAGGACCAGGCTGGACAGGGGCCCCGCCCCGGCCATGAGGAACTCGGCCTTGGGGCTCGGCGGCTCGTCGGTCATCTCCGCCACCCCGCCGAAGATGAACAGGGTGATCCCGCTCATGACCAGGCCGAACCGCCGGGCGACCAGGGAGTGGCAGAGCTCGTGGAAGATGATGGAGAGGAAGAGGCCCAGGGCCCCGGCCCCCCCCATGACCCAGTAGGTGACCGCACCCAGCCCCGGGGACTTTTGGGGGAAGAGGCCGGTGGCCAGGGACCAGGTCACGAGGACGGCGATGAAGATCCAGGTGAAGTCGATCCGGACGGCGAACCCGAAGAGCTTGAACAGGGTGATGGACCTGCCGAACATG
This sequence comes from Candidatus Eiseniibacteriota bacterium, assembly GCA_963768615.1. Taxonomy (GTDB): domain Bacteria; phylum Eisenbacteria; class RBG-16-71-46; order JABDJR01; family JABDJR01; genus CAVSKL01. The sequence continues at coordinate 743,712 of CAVYIE010000002.1, forward strand.
GCCGGTTCCTCCCGATCAGAAGGGGTTGGTGGCCCAGACCGAGAATTCGGGGATGAACCCCCGGTCGTCCATCTCCAGGGCGCCCACCACCGCGTGGGCCACGTCGGCCGCGACCAGCTTCCTGGGGTTGATGGACTCCGGGTCGGGGTCCTCCCCGTCGAAGAAGGCGGTCTGGACCTCGCTGGGGTTGACCAGGAACACCCGGATGTTCTCCCGCCGAAGCTCGGCCCGCCAGCACTCGGTCATCCCCTTGAGCGCGAACTTGGAGGCCACGTAGGTGGTCCCCCCCTCGAACCCCCGCAGCCCCGCGGTGGAGGAGATGTTGACGATGTTCCCGCTCCCCTGTTTGCGGAAGACCGGCACCGCCTCCCGGGCCATGAGGAGGGACCCGGTGAGGTTCACGGCCAGGGTGCGCCGGTGGGCCTCGAGGTCCATCTCGGTGAGCCGGCCGAAGCTGCCGATCCCCGCGTTGTTGACCAGGATGTCGAGCCCGCCCAGGGCCTCGGCCGCGGCCTTCACCGCCCCGCGCGCGTCCTCCTCCCGGGAGACGTCCCCGGGAACGGCCACCGCCCCGAGGGCGGAAGCGGCGGCCTCCAGGCGCTCCGGGTCCCGGGCCATGATGGCCACCCCGGCCCCCCGCTCCCGGAGGGCGGAGGCGATGGCGCGGCCGATGCCGCGGCTGCCGCCGGTGACCAGGGCGCGGGCGTGCTGCAAGTCCATGAGGTCCTCCCCACAATGGTTTGAATCCAAGAAGCGGCGGAACGATCCCGGGGCTCCCCTTCATCATTGCCGACCCGGGCCCCGCCCGCAACCGCGGGAATCCCGCGTCTCCCGGGCGTTACGGTCCGGATTCGGGGTCTCGGGGGGACGGGCGGGTGCGTGCTAGGATCGCCGCCATGCCTGCCGCGCCGCCGCTTCGCGTCCTCGTCCATCCCGACGTGCTTCGCCTGGAACGGGAGCTGGTCGACCGCATCCGCGCGCTCCGCGCCGGACCCGGCGGGGCCTTCGCCCCGGTGCTGGTGCTCACCGCCTCCCGCCGCCAGATGGAGCGGACCCGGGAGGTCCTGGCCGGGGCCTTCCCCGCCCTCCTGGGGGTGGAGGTGCTCACCCACCAGGCCCTGGCCTACCGGCTGGCCGAGGCCGACCCCGCCCGCCCGGCGCCGGCCCTGGCCCCCCGCGCCCTCTGGGACGCGGTGGTGGAGGATCTCCTCGCCGGGCCGGAGACGGCCCCCGGCCTCTCCGCCTACGTGGACGCCCATCCCGGCGCCCTGCATCCGGTGGCCGGGCTGCTGCGGGAGCTGCGCGAGGCGGGGGTGGACGCGGCCGGGCTCCGCGCCGCCGGGCCCGAGGGGGCCGAGCCGGCCGCCCTCCTGGAGCGCTTCGACGCCGCGGTGGCCGCGCTGGAGCGCGACGCCGGCCTCACCGACCGGGCGGGGCTGGCCCGCCGGGCCCGGGAGGCCGCGGCCGGGCTTCCCCCCTACCGCGCCGTGTTCCAGATCGGGGCCTACGAGCTGGTGGGCATGAACCTGGACCTGCTGCGCGCGCTCCCCTCGGAGACCGGGATCACCCTCCTGGTCCCCGCCGACCCCGAGGCTCCGGCCTGGCGCTACGCCCGGGAGGTGATGGCCCGGGACCTGGGCGCGCCGCCGGAACCGCTGGAGGACGGGGAGTCCGGAGCCCGCGGGTTCGTCCGCGCCGCCCGGCTCCTGCGCGGCCGCGGCGGCCGTCCTCCCGAGGCCCCGCCGGAGGCGGACATCCGGCTGGTCCACGCCCAGGGCCCCGAGGCCGAGCTCAACGCCGCCGCCCGGCGGGCGCTGCGCTGGATCGCCGGCGGAGTGCCCCCCCACGAAATCGCCGTCACCGCCCGCACCCTCGACCCCTACGCCCCCCTGGCCGAGACCGTCTTCGCCCGCCACCGGCTTCCGGTGGAGAGCTCGGCCACGCTCCCGCTGGGGCGCCATCCCCAGGCGCGGGCGTTCCTGCTCCTGGCCCGGGCCCTGGGCCGCGACTTCGAGCGGCAGACGGTGGTCGATCTCCTTCGCTCCCCCTACCTCGTCCGGGAGGAGGCGGAGCCGGGGGCGGGGCGCCGGCGCCCCGACGCCTGGGACCGCTGGTCCCGCAAGCACCGGGTGGTGGGGGGCGAGCGGGCCTGGACCGAGGACCTGCCCCGGGCGGTGGCCGGGGAAGCGGTCCCCGAGTGGCTCCGCGACGACCCCGAGGAGGTGCGCGCCTTCGAGGAGCGCCGGGCGGAGGACGCGGCCTCGGCGGAGCGGTTGGGAGCGCTGGTGGCCGGCTGGGCCGAAGAGGCCCGCGCCTGGGCCCGGTGCCGCACCGCCGCCGGACACGCCGCCTTCCTGCGCGGGCTGTACGGGCGCCTGCTGCGCGGATGGAAGGCGGTGGACACGGCCGAGTTCGTCCACGCCGGGGGGGCCGGCGGCTCCCGCCCCGACGCGGCCGGTCCGGATCCGGGGGAGGTCGCCCGTACCGCCGAGGCGGTCCGCTCCGCCCTCCACGGCGCCCTGGACGACCTGGAGGGGCTGGACGCCCTGGCCGCGCTCCGCGCCGGCGGCGACCCGGAACCGGTCACGGTGGACGACGCCCTGGAGTTCCTGGAGAGCACGGTGGCCGAGGCCCGCCTCCCCTGGCCCTCCGTCGCGGGCGGGGTGCGCTTCCTGGACGTGATGCAGGCCCGCGGGCTGGCCTTCCGGCACGTGATCCTCCTCGGCTTCAACACCGATCTCATCCCCCGCCGGCCCCGGGAGGACCTCTTCCTCTCCGACGCCGCCCGCCGCCGGGTGCGCGAGCGCACCGGCCGCCCGCTCGCGGTGCGCCTGGAATCCCGGGAGGAGGAGTGGCTCCTCTTCGCGGGGACGGTGGCCTCGGCGGTGGAGACCCTGACCGTGTCCTGGCAGCGCGCCGACGCCGACGGCAAGGCGCGCACGGTGTCGCTCTTCCTGCGCGAGCTGGCCCGGGCCCTGCCCGGCGCGCCCACGCTGCGCGAGGTGCTGGAGGGGCGGGCCGGGGCCTCGGCGGACGGTGCGGCGGGCGCGGGCGGGGCACGGCCGGCCTACGGACCGGAGCGCGTTCCCACCCATCCCGCGGCGGCGGCGGCGCACCTGGCCGCCACCACCGGCTTCCTGACCCGGGAGGAGGGCGCGGTCCTGGCCGGGGCGGCCGCCCGGCGCGCCTCCCGCGGGGTGGCTGCGTACCTGGAGGCGCTGGACCCGGGGCGGGCGGGGGCGCTGGCCGCGGGGCTGGCCCTGGCCGAGGCGGTGGAACGCTTCGAGACCCCGGACCTGGAGCCGGCCCGGGCCCTGGCCTACGACGCCTTCCTCCCCGGGGGGAGCGGTTTCGACCGGCTCTTCTCCGCCTCCAGCCTGGAGATGCTGGGCATGTGCCCGCAGAAGTTCTACTTCCGCTACGTGCTGGGGGTGAAGCCCCTGGAGGAGGCGGTGGAGGAGTTCCGCTTCGAAGCCCGGGAGCTGGGCGGGCTCATGCACCTCATCCTGGAGCGGGTGGCCGGGGACCTGGAGGCGGCCGGGCTCCTGGACGGCTCCGCCCGCCCCGAGGCCCTGGCCGCCGCGGGCCGGGAGTCCCTGGACCGCCACTGGAGCGGGGTGCTGGATCCGGTGGCCCGCCGGGTGGGCCCGCACTTCCCGGTGCTCTGGCGAAGCGCGGAATCGGCCTGGCGGGCGGAGATGACCGCCTTCCTGGACGCCGACCTGCGCCGGCTGGGCGAAGCCGGCCACCGGCTGGTGGGGAAGGAGACGACCTGGGAGGGGAGCGTGCCCCTGGACGGCGAGGCCGCGCGGGCGGTGTTCCCGGAGGCGGCGCTCCCTCTGCGCGGCATCCCCGACCGGGTGACCGCGGGTCCGGAGGGGACCTGGCTGGTGAGCGACTACAAGACCTCCGGGAACCTGGAGAAGCGGCTCGAGGCCAAGGAGATCCTGACCGGGCACCGGCTCCAGCTTCCCCTCTACATGATGCTGGCCGCCGAGCAGGGCGCGCCGGCGGTCACGGCGGAGTTCCTGGGCCTGGGGCCGGAGTTCGCCCCCGACGGCGGGTTCGCGCGCACCGGGCCGGTGGCCCTGGAGGAGGACGCCCTGGAGGGGCTCCGCGAGGGGCTCACCGAGACCCTGGCCGTGCTGGTGAAGCTGGTCCGGACGGGGCGGTTCCCGTTCAGTCCCGGGCGCCACTGCGACTGGTGCCGCTTCGACGACGCCTGCCGCCGGCACCACTACGCCAGCGCGGAGCGGGTGGCCGGGCACCCCGAGCACGCCGACTACGCCGGCGTGCAGGAGAAGTCGAAACGGAAGCCGCTCCTGGCCCAGGTCCGCGGCGGGGACGGGGACGGGGAGGCCGGGGCGTGAGCCCGGCGAAGCGAGGCGCGGGTCCGGCCGGAGGCGGCGGATCCAGGCGGGCGGCGGGCGCGGGGAGCCAGGCCTCCCCCGCCGACCGGGAAGCCCGGGTGCGCGCGGCCACCGTCTTCGACCGGAACCTGGTCGTCACCGCCGGGGCCGGCACCGGGAAGACCAGCCTCCTGGTCGAGCGGTTCCTGAACCTGCTCCTGGGGCTCGGCGTTCCCCTGGCCCGGGTGGTGGCCATCACCTTCACCGAGAAGGCGGCCGGCGAGATGCGCCAGCGCCTGGCCCAGGCCCTGGACGACGTGCTCCTGGCCGTGGCCCCGGCGGAGGCGGGCGCGGCCCGGGAGCCCGATCCCGAGTCCGAGGCGGGCCGGAGCCTGCGGTGGTTGCGCGCCGCGGAGGAGTTCTCCGCCGACCGGATGCGCGAGCGGGCCCAGGCCGCGCTGGACGAGCTGGACGGGGCCTCGGTGCGCACCATCCACGGATTCTGTTCGGATCTGCTTCGCCGCCACGCCCGGGCCGCCGGCCTGCCGCCGGAGGTCTCGGTGGACGAGGGCCTGGGGCAGGAGCTTCTCTTCGACACCCTGTGGCCGGAGTTCCTGGCCGCGGAGCTCGGTCCGCGCGCGGAGCGCGAGGATCTCTGGACCCGGGTGCTGGCCGCCTTCACCGAGGGCGAGATCGAGGACGCGGCCCGGGCGGTGGCCCTGAACCCCCTGGCCGCGGACCTCCTGGCCCGGGAGGGCTACCGGCCCCTGGACGTGCTCGCGAACTTCGGGCCGCGGGCGGAGCGGCTGCTCGCGGAGCTGGCCGCGGGCCGGGAGGAGGTGACGGCCAAGCGAACCGGGAACATGCAGGCCTTCCTGGACACCGCGCTGGTTCTGCTGCGGGCGTTCCTGGACGGGGGGGTGAGCGCCCTGGCCGCGGCCGACCCGGCGGCCTTCGCCCTCCCGGAGTTCTGGGACCGGAAGACCGCCTACTCCGCCGGTCCCGAGAAGCAGCTCGGCGAGCGGAAGGCGGAGATCGAGGGGGCGGCGGCCGAGGCCCTGAAGCTCCTGAAGACCCTGCGCACCCTGGACGAGGCCTCCTTCCCCGATCTCCTGGAGGTGCTCCGCCCCTTCGCGGAGCGGTTCCGGGCGCGGGTGCTCCGGGACGGCGTCCTCGCCTACGAGGACCTGTTGATCCTCACCCGGAACCTGCTCCGGACCGACCCCGGGGTGCGGACGCGGGAGAGCGAGCGGGCCCGGGCGGTGCTCCTGGACGAGTTCCAGGACACCGATCCCCTCCAGTACGAGATCGTCTTCCTCCTCGCCGCCGCCGATCCCGGGGCGGAGATCGCCGACCCCTGGCGGGTGGAGCCGGCCCCGGGGCGGCTCTTCATCGTCGGCGACCCCAAGCAGTCCATCTACCGCTTCCGCGGCGCGGACATGGCCGCCTACCAGCGGGCCTCGGCCCGGGTCCTGGGGGGCGGCGAGCCGGAGAGCCTCACCGTCAACTTCCGGAGCGTTCCCGGCATTTTGGAGCCGGTGAACCGCCTGTTCGAGTCCTGGATGGGGCCGGCCTCGGAGACCGAGCCCGCCTACGAGCCCATCACCGCCCACCGGCGGGGCGCAGGGAACGAACCCGGCGTGGAGCTGTGGTCGGTGCGCTGCGAGGCCGGGGCGGGCGCCGAGGAGCGCCGGGAGGGCGAGGCCCGGGCCATCGCGGCCGGGATCCTGGAGATGTGCCGGCCGGCCTCGGGGACGCGGTCGTGGGCGCTCCGGGACGTGGCCGTGCTCTTCCGGTCCCTGAACGACGTCGTCCTCTACGCCCGGGTGCTCCGCGAGGCGGGGATCGACTACGTGGTGGACGGGGGCAAGGCCTTCCGGGAGCGGCCGGAGGTGGTGGAGGCGCTGGCCCTCCTGTCCTCCCTGGCCAACCCCGCCGATCCGGTGGCCGTGCTGGCCGTGCTCCGCTCCACCCTGGGCGGGGTGCCGGACGAGGAGCTGGCCGCCCATGCCCGCGCCGGCGGCGGCCTGTATTGGCCGGGGCGCGGCCGGGAGGAGGCCGGCGATCCGCGCTTCCCCCGGATCGGTGCCGCCCTGGCCCGCCTCGACCGTCTTCACGAGGCCACCAAGCGGCTCCCGGTGGACCGGCGGATCATGACCCTGCTCACCGAGGGGGACTTCGCGGTGCTCCAGGCCGCCTACCACGACGGGGCCCAGCGGACGGCCAACGTTCGGAAGCTGGCCGAGCGGACCGCCGGACTCGCCCGGGAGGAGGGGCTCACCCTGGAAGGGGCCATCCAGGCCATCCGGGACGAGTTCACCGGGAACCGCACCGAGGGGGAGAGCCCGCTCGCCGACGAGGCGGTGGACGCGGTGCGCCTCCTCAGCATGCACAAGGCCAAGGGCCTCGAGTACCCGGTGGTCTTCGTGCCCGATCTGAACCGCGGACCCGCCCACGGGTTCCCCGAGACCCGGGCCGGCGTGTTCCGCGATCCCACGGGAACGCCGCGGCTGTGCCTGGACCTGACCGGGCGCTCGCGCCGGCGGAACGCGGCCGCGGTCCTGGCCGCGGAGGAGGACGCCCTCCACGAGGAGGCGGAGCGGAAGCGCGTGCTCTACGTGGCCATGACCCGGGCCCGCTCCCGGCTGATCCTGGTCAACGCGGGGGTGTCGCGGCTCAGCCCCTGGATGAAGGCGCTGGGCGAGCACTGGGGCTACGCCGTGGACGGCAAGGCCGAGGATCCCTTCGGCGACGCGGGCCCGACCCTTTGCCACGGCCTGGTGCGGCACCGGCGCGTGGACGGGGACATCGCGCTTCCCGCCGCGCCGGCGGAGGCGGCGGTAGACGCGGTGGCTGCGGTCCGGGCTTTCGAGATCGCCGCGTCGGAAGCACGGGAACGGGCCCGCGCGGTGCGGGCCCGGACCCCCAGCGCCGACCATCGCGCCCAGCGCACCGACGCCGCCGGGGAGGACGAGAGCAACGCGCCGGCGGCGCGGAGCCGGGACCTGGCCCGGGCCGCGGGCCGGACGGTGCACGCCGCGCTGGAGCGGGCGGACTTCGGGGACCGGGCCGGACTCGCCGACCGCCTGGCCGAGGCCACCGCGGTGGCCGCGCCCGGGGCCGCGGCCGAGTTCAAGCTGGAGGCGGAGGCGGTACGGCGGGCGGCCCTGGAGATCCTGGGGGGGTTCCTGGACTCGGAGCTTCCCGCCCGGCTGGCCGGGGCCGCGATCCTGGGCCGCGAGACCCCGATCCTCTTCCGGGACGCGGAAGGCGCGGTGGTCCACGGCTACGCGGACCTGGTGTACGAGCTGGACGGCCGGGTGATCGTGGCCGACTACAAGACCGACGCCGGGGAGCCGGCGGCTCTGGCCGAGAGCTACCGGAGCCAGCTCGCCGACTACGCGGCCGCGGCCCAGGGCGCCCTGGGCCTGGCCGAGCCCCCGGCCACCGAGCTGCTGCTCGTCCGGACCGGGTTGCGGGTACCGGTGAGCGGGGAGGACGCATGAGCGGACGGGTGCCGTGGATCGGGATGGGAGAGCTGCTGGAGCGCCACCAGGGCCTGCTGCTCGACGCCTACGGGGTGCTCATCACCCACGACGGGCCCCTGGACGGGTCGGCGGAGCTGGTGGCCCATCTGAACGCGGCCGGGAAGACCTACTACATCGTGACCAACGACGGCTCCCGGAGTCCGGCCACCTCGGCCGCCCGCTACCGCCGCATGGGGCTCGAGATCCCGGCCGAGCGGGTGGTGACCTCGGGCATGATCCTGGCTCCCTGGTTCGAGCGCAACGGCCTCCGCGGCGCCCGCTGCGTGGTCCTGGGTCCCGAGGACTCGCTGGACTACGTGAGCGAGGCCGGGGGCGAGGTGGTGCCCCTCCACGACGACGTGGACGCGGAGGTGGTGGTGATCTGCGACGAGGGGGGCTACTCGCTGCAGGAGGCCGCCGACCGGGTGGTGACCCTGCTCTACCGGCGTCTGGACCGGGGGAAACCGGTGTCCCTGGTGCTGGCCAATCCGGACCTCATCTACCCGGCGGGCCCCGAACGCTACGGCATCACCGGGGGCGCGGTGGCCGGTCTCATCGAGGCCGCGCTCCGCTTCCGCTACCCGGAGCGCGAGGATCTCCGCTTCGCCCGGCTGGGGAAACCCTTCTCCCCCATGTTCGAGGAGGCCCGCCGCCGGGCCGGCACCGGCGACCTGGCCATGGTCGGCGACCAGCTCCCCACCGACATCCGCGGCGCCCGCGACTTCGGCATCGCCGCGGTGCTGGCCCTCACCGGGCTCACCCGCCTGGCCGGGGCCGACCTCTCCGAGGCCGGCGCGCGGGCGGAGGCGTTCCGGGACGACGAGCGCCCGGACGCGATCCTGCGGTCGCTGGCGCTGTAGCCCCGCGGGGCGTTCCGCGGGGAACGGCCGGCCCACGAATTGCGAATACAAGTGATTCGGGTTGTTCGGGTACCCGGGTGCACCTTCGTCTTGGTCCCTGGCCTCGGATTTCTTTGAATGCAGTCTGTTCCCTGAGGAACAGCCCCGTGTTCGATTCGAGCCGGCGAGCCCGGCATGATGGGTGTTCACCCGGGTACCCCCCGGAACGAGCGCTCCCGTGCAAGGCGGCGGCCGCGCCGGTGCGGCGCCGACCCGCCGGTACCTGCTAATCTGGAGGCAGACAATTATCCGCCGGGACGCCGCACCCGGCCTCGCTCTTCATCGACCCAGCGGGAGCGCCCCATGCCGGTAATCGTGCTCGTGCTCGCAATCCTGATGGCCCTGGTGGCGGTCGCCTTCACCCTGGCCGTGGCCGGGTACGCGGCCCTGGTGCGGATGACCCGGTTCCCCGACCCGAAGCCGGAGGACCCGCCGCGGGGCCTCGGGGAGACGGACGGCGAGCTGGCCGAACAGCTCCGGACCCACGTGGAGGCCCTGGCCGGCCGGATCGGCGAACGGAACGTGTGGCGGCCGGAGGCCCTGGAGGCGGCCGGGGGCTACATCCGCGAGCACCTCACCGGCCTCGGCTACCCGGTGGTGCTGGACGCCTTCCCCGCCGGGGGGGTGACGGTGGCCAACCTGGAGGCGGTGCTTCCCGGCGCCGCCCATCCCGAGGAGATCCTGGTCCTGGGCGCGCACTACGACACCGTGCGGGGATGCCCCGGGGCCAACGACAACGCCTCGGGGGTGGCGGTGCTGCTGGAGCTGGCCCGGCTCCTGCGCGACCGGCCCCTGGAGCGCACCGTCCGATTCGTGGCCTTCGTCAACGAGGAGAAGCCCTTCTCCCGGAACCCCACCAGCGGGAGCGTGGTCTACGCCCGCCGGGCCCGGCTCCGCCACGAGCGCATCACCGCCATGCTCTCCCTGGAGACCATGGGCTACTTCGACCGGGCGCCGGGGAGCCAGCGCTACCCCGCCCCCCTCTCGCGCTTCTATCCCGGCTGCGGCAACTTCATCGCCTTCGTGGGAAACCTGGGCTCGCACCGGCTGGTGCGGAGCGCGGTCACCGCCTTCCGGCGGCACAGCGACTTCCCCTCCGAGGCCGGAGCCCTCCCCGGCAGGCTTCCCGGGATCGGCTGGTCCGATCACTGGAGCTTCTGGGAGGAGGGCTACCCCGCCATCATGGTCACCGACACCGCTCCCTTCCGCTATCCCGCCTACCACCGGCCCGAAGACACCCCGGAGAAGGTGGACTACACTGCCCTGGCCCGGATCACCGCCGGCCTGGCCGCGGCGGCCGGGGACCTGGCCGGGGGTGAGGTCGGCGCCTCGAGCGCCAAGAACGCCTGAGCGGCGGCGCCCCGGCCGGCGCCGCCGGCGATCGGCGCGAACCGGTGAGGAGCGGCATGGAATCCCTGCAGGAAGCGATCGGACGGAAGCTGCGCTGGCGCCAGACCCGGGTCTTCCGCCGGCACTACGACCTCCTGGCCGGGGGGGAGACGGTGGGCGAGCTGGCCCGGGAGAACCTCCTCGGCACCCGGATCCGGGCGCGGGTCCTGGCCGAGACCTGGGAGTTCGACCGCGGCCGCTTCCCCTACCGCGCCATCACCTTCCGGCGCGAGGGCTCGGACGTGGAGGTGGGGGTTTTCCGTCGCGGGCTCTTCACCGCCCGGCTGGAGCTGGCCGGGGGAAAGAGCTACCGGTTCAAGCGCACCCGGTGGTGGGGCCGGGAAAGCGCCTTCCTGGACCGGGAGGACCACCCCCTGGTCCGGTTCCGGGTCGGATTCAACCCCTTCCTGGCCTCGGCCGAGGTCCGGGTGGCGCGGCGCGCCGACGCGTTGCCCGAGCTGGGGCTCCTGGTCGCGGCCGGGTTCTACCTCCTGGTGCTCCGTCGCGGCCGGTCCTCGGACTGACCTCCCCCGTCCCGACCGCCCGGCAGGGACCGCCCCCCCTTCCCGGCACCCGTCCACCCGCCGGCTGCGCTAGACTTCCGGCTCCCCCTCGGCACGCGGCCCCCGGAAAGGAGACGCCATGGCCATCGGCTGGGAAGGACGGCTCACCCGCCTGGTGCCCCTGGACAAGGAGAAGCACCTGGCCAACGCCGTGGAGTGGTTCAACGACCCCGAGATCACGGCATGGATCATCCAGGGGGACTTCCCACTGTCCAAGGCGGCGGAGGAGGCCTTCTTCGACCGGGTGACCAAGCCCGAGGGCACCGACGTCCCCTTCGCCATCGAGACCCTCGAGGGCATGCACATCGGCTTCACCGGCACCCATTCCATCGACTGGCGCCACGGGACCGGGACCACCGGGAGCGTCATCGGCGTCAAGGAGTACTGGGGGAAGGGCTACGGTTCCGACGCCGGCGCGGTCCGGACGAAGTACCTGTTCGAGGTGGCCGGCCTGCGGCTCCTCACCTCGACGGTCATGGGCGGGAACGAGCGCTCGCAGCGCATGCTGGCCGGGCTCGGCTACCGCGAGGTGGGCCGCATTCCCGAGCGGTGGTGGAAGCGGGGGACCTGGCGCGACGAGGTGGTGTTCGCCCTGCACCGCCGCTGGTGGGAGGAGAAGCGCGACCGCGAGGGCGAGGACCCGGCCGCGGACGTGAAGACGGCCCCCGGGGACACCGGAGGCGACTGACCCCGGTGTCCGCCTCCCGAGGCCCCGGTCCGGGCGTCCGGCCCCGGCGGCCCCGGGAACGAACGCGCTCCGGCGCACCAAGGAGCTTCGATGCATCACGGTATCGACTACGGTCCCGCCCGCGAGGATGAGATCCAGCCCCTGGCCGAGGTGCTCTCCGAATCCTTCAGCTTCCCCGCCGAGGCCGCGGTGAAGCGGATGGAGAGCTTCGGCACCGACAAGGTCCGGGTGGTCCGGCGGCAGGGCCGGGTCGTGGCCGGATTGTGGCTGGTGGAAATGGGCCAGTTCTTCGGCGGCCGGAGCGTTCCCATGGGCGGGGTGGGCGCGGTGGGGGTGGCCCCCGAGGCCCGGGGAAGCGGCGTGGCCCTGGAGCTCATGCACGCGGCCCTGGCCGAGCTCCACGAGCGCGGGTTCCCCATCTCCACCCTCTACCCGGCCACCCAGACCCTGTACCGGAAGGCGGGCTACGAGCAGGCGGGCGGCCGCTACCTGCTCAAGATGCAGACCCGGGACATCGCCGTCCGCGAGCGCGCGCTCCCGGTGCGGGCGGCCACCGAGGACGACCGCCCCGCGGTGGAGGAGGCCTACCGCGCCTACGCCCGCACCCGCCCCGGGCACCTGGACCGCCCCGACTACATCTGGATGCGGGTCTACACCCACAAGGACGCGCCCACCCGGGGCTACCTGGTGGAGGAGGAGGGCCGGATCACCGGTTACGTCTACTTCGCCCAGGAGAAGTCTCCGGTGATGGGCTACAGCCTGGTGGTGACCGACATGATGGCCTCCACCCCGGGCGCCGCCCGCCGGCTCCTCGGGTTCCTGGGCGACCACCGCTCCCTGGGGCGCGACGCGCAGTGGATCTCCGGCCCCGGCACCCCGTTCCTGCACGTCATGAACGAGCAGAACTACCGCCTGGAGCACTCCATCTTCTGGGTCACCCGGATGGTGAACGTCCCCCGGGCCCTGGAGGCGCGCGGCTACCCCGAGGGCCTGGCCGCGGGGCTGCACCTGGAGGTCCGGGACCCCGACCTCGCCGGCAACGACGGGCGCTTCGTGCTCGAGGTCGCCGACGGACAAGGCCGGGTGAGGCCGGGCGGCTCCGGGGCGCTCCGCCTGGGCGTGCGGGGCCTGGCCTCGCTCTACGCCGGGTTCCTCTCCCCCTGGGACCTGGCCGCGGCGGGCATGCTGGAGGGGGACGAGCCCACCCTGGCCCGGGCGGGGGCGGTATTCGCCGGACCCGCCCCCTGGATGCCGGACATGTTCTGATCCCGGGGAAGGAACGCGATGCCCCTGAACGCCGGTTACACCTACGCGGGCCGGGTTCCCTCCGAGGCCCGGGGCCTGGCCGTGCCAGCGTGGATGGCCCGCCGCTACCCCCACTCCACCGAGGCGGTGTGGCGGGCCCGGATCGCCGCCGGCCAGGTCACCGTGGACGGCGCTCCGGCAAGCGAGGAGCAGGTGCTCGCGGGCGGCGAGCGCCTGGCCTGGTCCCGCCCTCCCTGGGAGGAACCCGCGGCGCCCCTGGACTGGGCGCTTCTCTACCGGGACCGCGATCTCCTGGCCGCGGCCAAGCCCTCCGGATTGCCGGTCCTTCCCGCCGGGGGCTTCCTGGAGCACACCCTCCTCGCCCGGGTCCGCCGCCGGTACCGCGGGGCCACGCCCCTGCATCGCCTGGGACGCGGCACCTCGGGCCTGGTGCTGTTCGCCCGCACCCCCGAGGCCGCGGCGGCCCTTTCGGAAGCCTGGCGCCGGGGGGAGGTGGAGAAGCACTACCGCGCCCTGGCCTCCGGTCGGCCCGAACACGAGACGTTCACCATCGAGACCCCGATCGGACCGGTGCCGCACGCGGTCCTGGGCACCGTGCACGGGGCCTCGGCCGGGGGGCGGGCGGCGCGGAGCCGGGTGCGGGTGCTGGCCCCCCGCCCCGGCGGGTTCCTGGCCGGGGTGGTGATCGAGACCGGCCGCCCCCACCAGATCCGGATCCATCTCGCCGCCGCCGGGTATCCACTTCTGGGGGATCCCCTCTACGCGGCGGGGGGGAGGCCGGCGGCGGGGTGCACCGCGCTTCCCGGGGACCTGGGCTACCGGCTCCACGCGGCCGAGCTCGCCTTCCGGCACCCCCGGACCGGCGAGCCGGTGCGGATCCGCTGCGCGCCTCCGCCGGACCTGCGGCTCCCGGGAGAGTGAGGGGCGCGGTCCCTGGCCCGGGACCGCCGGCGCCGCGACCGACGGACCGGCCCCGGCACCGGTCACACCGGAAGGCATCCCGGCGTATCCTGAGGTGACAGGCACCCCCGGGCGCGGCCCCGCCGGAGGATTCCCCTCCCCCCGCGGGGCCGGGCCCCATCCCGGACCCGGCCGGCGCCCCCGCCCTCGCGGCGGCCCCCGCCGGGTTCGCCCGGAGACATCATCTGAATGAGACGGAAACACTTGGACGGCATCGCGATCGCGGGCGGGATCCTGGTCCTGGCTCTGGCCGCGGGCGGCTGCGCGGGCGGCGACCCGGGGACGGGAACCTCGGGCGGACGGGCGGAAGCGGTTATGATGAAGGAAGACCCGTCCACCACGACAAGGAGCGGCACCCCCACCATGTCCATCGAAGACCTCAAGAAGAAGCTCAGCCCCGAGGAGTACGCGGTCACCCAGGAGAAAGCCACCGAGCCCGCCTTCACCGGGCGGTACTGGAACACGCACACCGACGGCGTGTATCGCTGCGTGGTGTGCGGGGAACCGCTGTTCAGCTCGGACGACAAGTACGATTCGGGCTGCGGGTGGCCCAGCTTCACCCGGCCGATGGAGGCGGAAAACGTGGGCGAGCACTCCGACCGCAGTCTGGGCATGACCCGGACCGAGGTCGTCTGCTCCCACTGCGGCGCCCACCTCGGCCACGTCTTCGACGACGGCCCCCGGCCCACCGGCCTGCGCTACTGCATCAACTCGGTGTCGCTGAAGCTGGACCCGGCGGGGGAGGACTCGGCCGGGGAGGGAGACGACTCCGGGATGTAGCCGTCCCCCTGCCGCCACCCGAGCCCCCCGTAACCCGTAACCGATCCCCGCCCGCTGCATCCTTCCCCGTGACGCTGGCCAGCACCACGGGAGGATGAATCTGATGCAGATGGAAGTCGTGTTCGGACCAGGGGATCGGGTCGAGGCCAAGGCCGGAGCGAAGGTCATCGTGACCAACCAGGACGGTTCGGCCCCGGCGCCCTTCGAGCTCTTTCTGGCCTCGATCGGGACCTGCGCCGGGCTCTACGTGTCCCGGTTCTGCCAGCAGCGCGGGATCCCCACCGACAACGTGAAGATCCGCCAGACCATGATCGCCAACCCCGTGACCCGGCTGGTGGACCGGATCGCCCTGGAGATCGTCCTTCCCGAGGACTTCCCGGCCCAGTACAGGGACGCGGTGGTGCGGTCGGCCCAGCTCTGCGCGGTCAAGAAGCACCTGGAGTCCCCCCCGCGGATCGACGTGACCACCGCGGTCGAGGCCGCGGTGTAACCACGCCCGCCAAGACATGGGAGGCCGCCGCGGAGCCGGGCCGAGGTTCCCGTCGTCCCTCCCGGGCCCGGGACCGCCCGCCCCGGACCCCGGTACCGGTCCCGGCCCCGGTGCGCTAACGTCTGGGCATGACCCTGATCGCCGGCCTTGCCCCCCATCCCCAAGGCGGTGCGCCGGTGGCGCGGGTATGGATCTCCGGCGCCCGCGGCCCCGCACCGAGCGCGTACCACGCCTCCGGCGAACCGGTCCCCGGCGTCGCCGTGAGCGAGGTCCCGCTCCCACCCGCGGTCCGGGCCGCCCGGGCGGCGTGGCCCCGCCGGGTCTACCATCTCGCCGGGCTCCCCCCGGACGCGGACCTGGTCCTCGCCTCGGGGGCCGACCGCGGACGGATCCGCACCCTGCCCGGACCGCGCGCCGAGCTTCGGATCCTCCTCGCCTCCTGCTTCGCCCTGGACACCGACGGCGGCGCGCTCTGGGCCGGGGTCCGGCGCCTCCGCGCCGCCGACCGGCCCCACCTCCGCATCCTCTGCGGGGACCAGATCTACATGGACGTGCCCGGCTTCCCCTACCGGGGTGGCTCGGCCCCGGAAGCCGCCGCCCGCGACACCCGCGCCCGCACCCTCGCCTACTGGACCGACCCCGGCTACGGCGCCTTCCTGGCCGACGGCCTCACCCTGTTCGCCCCCGACGACCACGAGTGGTGGAACGACTTCCCCCATCCCCAGATCCACCTCGGCCGGACCTGGACCGGGGGCTCGCGCCACGCCTGGACCGAAGCCGGCACCGCCGCCTTCCTCGCCCACCAGGCCCTGGCCAATCCGGATGGGGCCACCTGGTTCGATCTCGACCTGGGCCCGGTGTCGCTCTTCGTCGCCGATCTCCGCACCCGGCGCACCCGGGCCGACGTGCCTCCGGAGCCCCGGCTCATGGACGACGCCCAGGCCGCCGCCCTGGCCGGGTGGAGCCGCACCCTGGCCAAACCCGGGCTCCTGGTCCTCAGCCAGCCCCTCTTCCAGGAGCCCCGGGCCAAGGCCTTCGGACGCACCACCGACCACAACATCCTCGCCTACCCCGCCGACGCGGCCCGGATCTGGAACGCAGTGGAGACCGCCGCCCACGACGTGGCCGTCCTCGCCGGCGACATCCACATGGGCCGCGCGGCGCGGTGGATCACCCCCCGGGGCCGCGAGCTCCACGAGGTGGTCTCCTCGCCCATGTCCCTCATCCGCACCGACCGGGTGGAACTCGCCCTCGGCCTCCGCCGGGCCCGGCCCGCCCCGGGGAACCTGCGCCCCTTCAGCGCCGCCGCACCCGCCCGCTCGGCGCGCACCGTCTACACCACCACGCGGAACCACGTCACCCTGCTGCGGCTGGCGCCGCGGGGAGGTGCGGTGGACGTCCGGGCCTCGGTGATCGCCGTCCCCGAGGCGGCCACGCCGCTCTCCGAGACCGGCGCCCCCGTCCCCTGCCGGGACGCGTTCACCCTGAGCTAGAAGGAGATCCCATGCGCTGGAGCGATCAGAAGCGAAACCGGCCCACCAAGCTCCGCAGCCACGGGGCGGACCTCCTGCGGGCGGTGGCCCGCGCCCCCGAGGCGCTCCACGTGGGGCTGGTGGGGGCCTGCGACCCCGCCTCGGCCGCCGTTCGCCGCGCCCAGTCCGTGCTCCGCTTCGACCGGCGACCCTCCCACTTCTCCCACGCCTTCCTCTTCACCGGAGAGGAGGACCGGATCCTGGAGTGCCGGCTGGTCGAGGCCGACCCCTCCCGGCCCGAGTTCAACGGGGTGTGCCTGTCCCGGGCCGCCCGCTATGCCGATCCCGCCCACCATCCCAACCTGGCCCTCATCTCCTTCCGCTTCCTGGTCGAGCCGGAGCGCCGGCAGGCGGTGCTGGACCGCGCCCGGACCCCCGACGCGGCCCGCGACCGCTACGACTTCCACGCCCTGGCCGGGGCCTGGCAGGCGTTCCTCTTCGACCCCGAAGGGGAGCCGAACCCGCTCACCCGCGACGTCCCCCACCCCGGGGCGGCCTACCTGCGCTGGGCCCTCGAGGCGGCGGGGCTGGAGAGCGCTCCCGGAGCGGTGCACCAGAACGACGCCCCCGAGCACCTGTGGGCGGCGGCGCTGCGGTGGTCGAAGGCCTACGCCCGGAGCGACCTCCGGGTGAGGGTGGAGGTGGCCTCGTCCATCCGCGATCCCCGCTGCACCACCTCCGATCCCGGGCGGGGGATCCCGGAGCGCCCCTGATGACCCGGAGGGTGATCCCCCGCGGGGTGCCGGTCCCCATACCCGGCTCCGGGGAGAGCCGGGCGGGCGCGGCCCGGGTGGACATCACCCCCCACCCCGGCCTCACCCTGGCCGGCTTTTCCTGGGCGGGGACCCGGGGCGAGGGCATCCTGGGCCGGCTCTTCGCCCGGGCCCTGGTGCTGGAGGATCCCGGCGGGGCGCGGATCGCCCTCTGCGTCCTGGACCTCATGGGCGCCGCCCGGTACCTCACCGAGACCGTGGCCGCCCGCACCGCCCCCGAGTGCGGCATCGCCGGCGACCGGCTGCTGCTCCTCGGCACCCACACCCACACCGGACCCGGGAACCTCTTCGGCAACACCCTCTACGACGCCTTCGCCCAGAAGCAGGTGGGCTTCGACCGCGCCCTCGCCGACTGGATCGCCGGGCGCGCGGCGGACGCGGTGGCCTCGGCCTGCGCCGCCCTGGAGCCCGCGGTCCTGGCCTGGGCCGACGCCCGGGTGTGGGGCGTGGCCCGGAACCGGAGCCTCCCCGCCTTCAAGGCCGACCCCGAGGCGCGGACCTGGAACCTTCCCGGCCGGCCCGGCGCCGGGGCGCACACCGCACCTCTCCCCCGAGGCCCGGGCGGTGGACCCGCGGGTTCCGGTGCTGGCGGTGGCGGCACGGGACGGAGGGGCGCCGCGGGCGGTGCTGGCCGCCTTCGGGTGCCACCCCACCACCCTCGGGCCCGGCTTCGACGCCTACGCCGCCGACTGGCCGGGGACGGCCGCGGACCGGGTGGAGCGCGCCCTGGCCCGGGGCGGCGCCCGGCCGGTGGCCCTGGTCGCGCTGGGCGGAGCCGGGGACGCCAACGGGTTGCGGGAGGACGTGCCCCAGGGGCCGGACCTGGCCCGCCACGCCGGGACCGCGGTCGGCGGCGCGATCGCCGAGGCCGCCTCGCGCGCCCTGGAGCGCGCGGAACCCTTCACCCTGGAGAGCCGCCACGCCCCCTGGCCGGTGGCCGCCGGCCCCCGCCGGGTGGGAAACGACCCCGCCACCGAGCTGGCCGGCCGCTGGGCCTTCGGCGCCCCCACCCTGGGCGGCTCCGAGGAGGGACGGAGCGAGCTCTACCGCTCGGGCCTGGTATGGGAGGGGATGACCGGGCGCTACTACCCGGCCTCGGACCCGCAGTACCCCAAGCTTCCCCCCCTGGGCATCCTGGCCGCGGCGGCCACCCGCCTCTTCGACCTCAACCCGGACCCGGTGCTGCCGCTCTATGCGCTGCGGATCGGGAACCGGCTGGTGGTGACCGCGCCGGGGGAGCCGACCGCGGTCGCCGGGCACCGCCTTCAGGCCCGGGCGGCCGCCGCCGCCGGACTCCCGGAGGCCTCGGTGGTGGTGCTGGGCTACGCCGGGGCCTACGCCGGCTACCTCACCACCGAGGAGGAGTACCGGACCCAGCAGTACGAGGGGGCCTCCACCCTTTACGGGCGCCACGCCGTCCGGCACCTGGCCGCGCGGCTGGCCGTGCTGGCCGCGGGGCCCCCTTCGCGCCCTCCCGGCGGGTCGGCGGTGTTCGAGCCCGGGCCCTCGCTCCGGGCGTTCACCCCCCGAAGCGGCGGCGGGGACGGCCGTGATCCCCGCCCGGGGGTGTTCCGGGATGGCTACCGGATCACGGTGACCTGGCGCTCGGCCCCCGGGTTGCGGGTGCTCTTCGCCGAGGGACCCTGGCTCTCGGTGGAGACGGCCGGCGGCGAGCCGCTGCTCCGGAACGGGCTTCGGGTGGACGACGTCGACGCCGAGGTGCGGATCGCCCGCGCCGCGGGGGGGAAGGGGGAGGGGGCGCTCTGGACCGCGCACCTGGTCCTGCCCGCGGATACCGCCGGGGAGGCGCTCCGGGTGCGGGTCGGAGCCCGAGGCGGCTTCGCCGGGTTCACCGCCCCGGTGCCTCCCGCCTGAAGACCGGCCGCACGTCCCGGGGCCCCGGCCGCCGGTCCGACTCGGCTTCGGCCAGGCCCAACCCCGGCCCCTTGATTCGGGGGGCGGGCCGGGTCAAACTGGGAGCGGTCCCGCGCGGGCCGGAACCGGGGAGCGCGGGAGTCCGCATCCCCGAGACGGAGCCGACATGCGACGGTTGGGCGGCGCGATCCTGGTCCTGATCCTGATGGGCCCGGCGGCGGCGGCAGCGACTCCGCCCGCCTCCGCGGACTCGTCGTCCCGGCCGGCCCTCCCGGCCGGCGGCCGGCTCCGCACCCCCGGCGAGATCCCCGTCTTCGACGTCCCCGACACCGTCCAGGTCGAGGCCCGGCGCTCACCCTGGTCCGGCCGCCACCCCGAGTTCGTCTACGACTACCTGAACCCCGCCGGCGCGGAGCGCTTCGCCTGGCGCCCCGCCTTCACCCGCGATCCCGTCCCCCGCCCGCGGGTGATCCGGCTCTCCCGGTTCTCCTGCGTGGCCCGCGGCGCCGATCGCGGCGCCTTCGGCGGCCTCTCGGTGGGAACGGTGGGGAACTGGCTGGGGCTCTGGGACGAGAAGACGGCCTGGGCCATCATGGGCGCCGGAGCGGCGGCGGGGGCGATCTGGGGCGGCACCGCCGGCGCCGCCGACGACGGCTTCCGGCTCCGGCCGGTCTGGACCCGCTGAGACGTTCGATCCGGCCGGGGTGCCCCACCCGGCCGGCTCGCTTATGGAGTGAACATCCATCAGCCAAGGAGACGGCATGCGATTCCTTCCCCTCCTCCTCGCCCTGACCCTGCTCCCCGTCGCGGCTCCGCGAGCCTCGGCCGGATCCGATGCGGTTCCGGGAGGCCGCTGGACCTCGGCCCGCCCCGACGGACACGCCCCCATCGGCGTCATGGGGGATCACACCCATCACGCCGGGGAGTGGATGCTGTCCTACCGGTTCATGCGCATGGACATGAAGGGCCTGCGCGACGGCACGAAGGAGCTGAGCCGGGATGACGTGTTCGACCGGGGCTACATGGTCTCTCCGGTCCGGATGACCATGGAGATGCACATGTTCGGGGCCATGTTCGCGCCCACCGACGACCTGACCCTCATGGCCATGGCTCCGTACGTGCGGTACTCCATGGACCTGGTCACCCGGATGGGGGAAACGTTCACCACCGAGTCGGACGGCATCGGCGACATCCGCCTCTCCGGTCTCCTGGTCCTCCACCGGTGGTCCCGCCAGCAGGTGCACCTCAACGCCGGGGTGGGCCTCCCCACCGGCTCCATCACCGCCAGGGACGGCACTCCGGCCGGGCCGGACCGGCAGC
Source organism: Candidatus Eiseniibacteriota bacterium (assembly GCA_963768615.1). Taxonomy (GTDB): domain Bacteria; phylum Eisenbacteria; class RBG-16-71-46; order JABDJR01; family JABDJR01; genus CAVSKL01. The sequence continues at coordinate 764,123 of CAVYIE010000002.1, forward strand.
TTCCCTACCCCATGCAACCGGGATCGGGCACCGTCGACCTGCTTCCCGGCGTCACCTACCTGGGCCAGGTCGACGATTGGTCCTGGGGCGGACAGGCCACCGGCACCTTCCGCCTGGGAACCAACGACCGGGGCTACTCCCTGGGGAACCGGGGGGAGGCGACGGCCTGGGGCGCCCGGAAGCTGACCCGGTGGCTGAGCGGCTCGCTGCGGCTCGACGGCCGGACCTGGGGCGGCGTCGACGGGGGGGACGCCGCCCTGGATCCGCAGATGGTGCCCACCGCGAATCCCCATGCCCTCGGGGGCCGGGAGCTGGATGCCGCCCTGGGGGTGAACCTCTACGGCCGGGGCGGGGCGATCCGGGGACATCGCCTGGCCGCGGAAGTGGCGGTTCCCATCTACCGCTCCCTCGACGGCCCCCAGCTGGAGACGGACTGGAAGCTTACCGTGGGCTGGCAGTACGCCCGGTGAATCTCCACATCGCAAAGGGAAACCACAGGTTACACCACCACGACGCGGCGGGCGGGGCCGCGAACCCGGCTCCCGGCAAAGAATCAGCCTTGACTAGACCGGCTAGTCGGTCTAGTCTCTCGCCATGAAACAAACGGCGCGGGAGAAGATCCTGGTTGCGGCCGAGGCCGAGATGCTGGCCAAGGGCTATTCCGCCACGACCGTGGACGAGATCTGTGATCGCGCCGGGGTGAGCAAGGGGAGCTTCTACCATTTCTTCGGCAGCAAGGAGGATCTCGGGCTCGCCGTGCTCGACGCCTACTTCGACCGGAATCGGCGGATCCTCGAACAGGCCCCGGATCTGCCCGCCGATCCGCGTGAACGCGCGGCCGCGGTGGCCAACCACCTGGTGGCCTCGGCCGGCACGATGTGGGGAGGCGGGTGCCTCCTCGGGACCTTCGCGCTCGAGCTTGCCGAGACCAGCCCCAGGATCGCGGCCGCGGTGTCGGAGAAGTTCCGGGAGCTGGGCGCGATGCTCGCCCAGGTCTTCGCACCTCTCACCAGCCGGGGGAACGAGGACGATGCGATGCCGCTCGCCGAGGCGTTCATCGTCACCGTGGAAGGCGCGTTGATCCTTGCTCGCGCCCACGGCGATTGGAGCTATGTGGAGCGGGCGCTCCGGCGGTTCCAGGTCTCCGCGGGGCTTTCGACGGCCGCCTAGGCCGCGGTCCCTTTTTTTCGTCCCTCGCTGTACCGACTAGTCGGTACAGCGGTCTCGGGGCCGTTTCGGCCCCTCAACCTCGAAGGAGAGAATCCCATGAACGGCATTCACACCCATTCATCCGCGCCGGCCCGCGAGGGCGGGCGCACCCTCGACGCCGGGCGCATCCTCGCCGTCCCCTACGCTGCGGCGGCGTACCTGATCGGGGTGGGCGGACTGGCCTGGCTGGCCCTCTCGCTCGCCGGGGTCCTCCCCTGGCCCGCGCTCCTGCACCTGCCCTCGCTCCCCGGCGCCTTGCTCCTCGACCTCGCGCTGGTGGCGCTCTTCGGAGCGAGCCACTCCATCATGGCGCGCCCGGGGTTCAAGGGGTGGTGGACGCGGACGGTTCCGGAGTGGGCCGAGCGGAGCACCTTCGTGCTCGTCGCCGGCTTGACCCTGGGCATCCTGGTCGCGCTGTGGCAGCCGCTGCCGAGGACCGTGTGGAGCGTGACCGGTCCGGTAGCCGGGGCGGCGTTGTGGGGACTGTCGGCGTTCGGCTGGGCGTACATGCTGGCCGCCACCTTCGCCATCGACCACTTCGATCTCTTCGGCCTGCGCCAGGCCTACTTCAGGGTCTCGGGCCGGCCCTACGCCCCGGTACGGTTCCGGAAGCGGTGGATGTACCGGGTGAGCCGGCATCCGATCATGGCCGGAGTGCTCCTGGGGGTGTGGGCGACGCCGCTCATGACCCTGGGCCATCTCGTGTTCGCCCTCGCCCTGACCGTCTATACCGCGATCGGCGTCTGGTACGAGGAACGGGACCTCGTGGCGCGATTCGGCGACCGGTACCGGGCCTATCGCGCGGAGGTGGGGGCGCTGTTCACCCTGCCGGGGCGCCCTCCGGCCTCGTCGACCCGCCTTCCCGGGGAAGCCCGGCAGCGGCACGGGCACGGCGGGTAGGAAGAAAAACGCCGCCGCACCCCGCGAACGGCGTGCGGCGGCAACGCAGATCCCGAGTCGGTGGAGGCCCCGCGCTCCGGGCCGACCATCGGCTTCGGAGCGTCTATTCCACGTCGTCGGAATCGTGCGTCATAACCTCTCCCGGGGCAGGCGCCGGGCCGCCGTCGATTAGGGCCTGGACGCCGTACTCGTGAACCAGGCGCCCGCCTTGGTGGGCCGTGTTCACGAGTACGAGCGTCCCAGCCAGGTAGAAGACCAGGAACACCGCGCTCAGCGCCGCGGCGGGGGCGCGGTCCAGCTTCCGCCGCAGGAGTCCCGGCCCGATCACGATCACCGCGAAGATCACGGTGAGAATGGTGAAGAGGGTGCGGGTGGTCTCGGCCAGTTCCTCATGGTGCTCGAGCACCGCGTTGATCTCGGGGGAGCGGTCGGCCAGCTCCGCGGTGGCCTCTCCGGTGGGGACGGCCACGTACACCGAGACCGTACCCAGGACCATGAGCACCAGGGCGGCCACCAGGAACGCCCGCCCCGACCTCGGGAGCAGCACTCCCAGCACCACGAACAGGGGGGCCACCATGAGGAGCACGATCGGGAAGTGGACCACCAGGGGATGCAGGGCATCCCAGCTCTGTAGGGGCGGCAGTGCGAACATGGATCTTCCTCCTCGGTGGATGAAGGGACCGGGTCCGGGGCCGCCCCCGCCCGGGTCGGGGCGGGCGGGAGCGGCGTCCGGGCCTCAGCTCACGGTCTCGTACTTCTCCTTGGGGTTGAAGCAGGAGATGCACTTCTCGAAGTCGAGATCGGTGGTGGTGTAGCCGCACACCGAGCAGACGTAGAAGTCCCGGGCCTCGGTCCAGGAGTCCAGCTCCTCCAGGGCCTGGCTGTAGAGGGTGGCGTGCTCGGCCTCGGCGGTCTTGGCGTAGTTGAAGCTCTTCAGGGCGTCCTTGTTCCGCTCGGCCTTGGCCGCGGCGATGAACTCCGGATACATGGTGTCGCGCTCGTAGGACTCGCCCTCGATGGCCGCCTTCAGGTTCTCGGCCGTGGTCTTGATCTCGGGAAGCTCGATCTCGGCCTTGGGTTCGGCGCCGAGCTTGCGGATCACCTCGGCGTGGTTCCCGGCGTGGATCTCCTCCGCCCGGGCCGCGGCACGGAACAGGCTGGCCACCGCGCCGTAACCTTCCTCGTCCGCCTTCTCGGCGTAGGCGAGGTACTTGGCGTGGGCATTGCTCTCCCCGTTGAATGCGGCCTGGAGATTCACCAGGGTCTTGCCGGGGGCGGCGGGCTTCTCGGCGGTGGCGGCGTGGGCGGCGACTCCCAGGCCGAGGGCGATGACCGTTCCCAGAACGGCCAGGCGGGTCAGGGGATAAGACTTCATGAACGGAATCCTCCTCGTGCAATAGAACAGACGGGGCGGGGGCCGCCGGACGCGGCGTGGTCTTCCCCGCGCCGCCTCCTTATGCAGCCCGCGTGCCAGTCCGGGCCCGGGAACTCAACTCGCTGCGGGCAAACCGGTTGGGGAGGGAAGAGCGGGGGAGCCGCCGGCGGACGTTCGAAGTTTCGTACGGAGGAGGCCGGAGCCGTTCGAGGATTCGTACGGAAGGGGACAATCAGCCCGCGTCGAGCCCGTATTTCTTGACCTTATAGGTCATGTCGCTCCGGGATATCCCCAGCCGGCGCGCGGCCTGGGCCTGCACCCCGTCGGATGCGGCCAGGGCCCGCACCAGGAGGTCGCGCTCCACCCGCTCCAGGGTGCCTCGGAGATCGGCGATCGCGGCGCCGTCCCCCGCCGCCGGCGCCCCGGGGCCGCTCGCGGCCGCCCCGGCCCCGCCCGGGCCCGCATTCGCCGCCGCCGGGCCGAGCATGAAGTCATCGGGGCCGATCCGTTCCCCGCGGGAGAGGATGTAGGCCCGCTCGATCAGGTTCCGGAGTTCACGCACGTTCCCGGGAAACCGGTAGGCGGCGAGCTTGGCCATGGCCTCGGGGGACGCCTTCCGCGCCGGCACCTTGAGGTCCCGGGCCACCCGGTCCAGGAAGTGGTCGACCAGGAGCGGCAGATCCTGGAGCCGCTCGCGCAGGGGCGGCACCGCCACCGGCACCACGGCCAGCCGGTAGTAGAGGTCCTCCCGGAAGAGCCCCTCGCCGACCCGGGCCTCCAGATCCCGGTGGGTGGCGACCAGGATCCGCACGTCCACCTTGCGGGAGACGGTGGATCCGATCCGCACCACCTCGCCGTCCACCAGCACCCGCAGCAGCTTGGCCTGGAGCGGCAGGGTCATCTCCCCGGCCTCGTCCAGGAACAGGGTGCCCCGGTGGGCGGCCTCGAACAGGCCCTGACGCGCGCGGTCGGCCCCGGTGAAGGCCCCCTTCTCGTGCCCGAACAGCTCGCTGTCCAGGAGCGACTCGGGGAAGGCGGCGCAGTTCACGGCCACGAAGGCCTGGCCCGCCCGGTCGCTGGCCTCGTGCACGGCCCGGGCCACCAGCTCCTTCCCGGTCCCGGTTTCCCCGGTGATGAGCACGGTGGCGCTGGTGGGCGCGACCCGCTCCAGCATCTCCCGCAGCCGCCGCATGGGGCCGCTGGCACCCACGATCTGTCCGTGGACCCCGAGCCGGTTCACCGCCCCCTTCAGGCTCTCGTTCTCGCGCAGGAGCTCGGTCCGTTCCAGGGCCCGCCGCACCACCGCCCGCACCGTCTCCGGCTCGAAGGGCTTGGGGATGAAGTCGAAGGCCCCCCGGCGCATGGCCTCCACCGCCAGCTCCACGGTGGCGTAGGCGGTGATCACCACCACCGAGAGGGTGGAGTCGGCCTCGCGGGCGGCGGCCAGGATCTCCAGCCCCTCCCCGTCGGGCATCTTCTGGTCCGTGATAACCAGATCGTAGCTCCGGGCCCCCAGCGCCTTCCGCGCCTCGGCCACCCCCGAGGCCTCGGTGACCCCGTGCCCGCCCTCCTTGAGGATCACGGCCAGGATCCGCCGCATTCCCGTTTCGTCGTCGGCGAGCAGGATCCGCGCCACGCCTACCGTCCCTCCCGTCCGTCGTCGCCCGCGCCGGCGGCGGCCCACCCCCGGGGCAGGCGGAGATCGAAGCGCACTCGGCCTCCCCCGTTCACGGCCAGGCCCAGGTCGCCCCCGTGGGCCCGGGCCACGTTCCGGGCGATGGCCAGCCCCAGCCCGGTGCCGTGGGGCTTGGTGGTGAAGAAGGGCTCGAACAGCCGGTCCACGGTCCCGGGGGGAAGGGGCTCGCCGGGATTCTCCACCGCCAGCACCAGCCCCCCGTCCTCCGACCGCTCCCCGGAGACGGTGATCCGGCTTCCCGCCGGCACCGCATCCATGGCGTTCATGATCAGGTTCAACAGCGCCTGCTGGATCTGGAACGGATCCAGGCATACCGTCCCCTCGTCCCTCGCCTCCACCGCCAGCTCCAGGCCGCGCTCGGCGGCCCGGGCCCGGGCGGTCCCGGCCACGTAGCCGAGCACGTCGGCGAGGGCGGTCTCCTTGGTCTCCGGCGCCCGGATGCGCGCGTAGGCCAGGAAATCGCCGGTGAGCTTCTCCAGCCGGCGGGCTTCGCCGAGGACGATGTCGCACATCTCCCGGCCCCCCTCGCCGCCGGGGTCCCGGTCCTTGAGCATGCCCGCCGAGCTCACGATCATGGCCACCGGGTTCCGGATCTCGTGGGCGATGGCCCCCGAGAGCCTCCCCACCGCGGCCAGCTTCTCCTCGGTGACCAGGCGGTCCCGGGTGCGTTCCAGCTCGTCCAGGCTGCCGGTCAGCCGCGCCTCGTCCCGCCGGTGCTGGGCGGCGAAGTAGCCCACCACCACCGCCACCACCACGTAGATGAGGATGATGGTGGCTCCCTCGTAGAACTCGAGGAGCTTGATGGGGGGGTGGGCGCGGTAGTAGAGGGTGAGCTCGAGGAAGGTCAGCACCGCGCTGGCCGTGACCACCGAGGCAATGCCCGCCGCCCCGAACCGGAACGCCGCCGCCACCACCGGCAGCACCATCAGGACCGCGTAGTGGCTGTCCTCGAACCCCCCGACCACGGCGATGAGGAAGGCGAAGCCGAGCTTGAACCACACCGAGACCACCGGATAGAGCGAGAGCACCCGTTCCGGGGGCGGGGTGCGGAGGCTCTGGAGCGCGATCAGCTCCACGGTCTGGATGAGGAAGAAGACCCCGATGGCCAGGATGGCCGCACGCGACGGCCCTCCGAGCACGGCCCCGAAGGCGAGATGGATGAAGAGGAGGACCCCGAGCACCCCCAGGTTCAGGATAACCAGGGTGGACTCCTGGCGGCGGAACCGCCCGAAGTCGGCGGCCTCGGGGAACCGCCCCGCCGGGGAGCGGAAGAACGCCCGGGATATGGCCTCGCCCACCTCTCGATCCTCCCCTCGTGACGGCGCCCGCGGGGGCCGCCGCGCGCACCGGGCCCGTGCTCAGGGCTGGGAGTATAGCGCGTGGAGCGGGGAAGAGGGCGCGGGGAGGGTCACGCCGCCGGCTTGGGGCCGGTGGTCCGCTTGGCCCGGGTGCGCACCCGGGGCGGCCGGGGAGGCGGCACCTCCAGCCGCATGACCAGCCGGCTCTTGGAGGGCCAGGAGACAATCTCGAACCCCTGGTTCTCGAACAGGGAGGGGACGCCCATGTAGCTCGCCCCCGCGGGCAGCTGGCCCGTCCGCGGGATGGACGGGTAGGCCTCGACGATGCGGCCCCCCTGGGTCCGGACGTGGGCCACCGCCGCCTTGAGCAGCCGCTCGGCCAGGCCCCGGTTCCGCCAGCCCCGGGCCACGAAGAAGCAGACCACCGACCACACCGGCCGCTCGTCCACCGGCTTCAGCACCGGGGAGCGGTTGATGGTGGGGAAGCTCTCCCGGGGACCCACCGCGCACCAGCCCACCGGCTCGCCGTCGGCGTAGGCGAGGATCCCCGGGACGTCCCCGGAGTCCACCAGCGCCCGGAGCGCCTTCCGGTTCCCCTCGCCCTTCCGGTCCTCGAACTCCCGCCGCGTGGAGCGCCACCACATGCACCAGCACCCGCCGTCGGCCCCGGAGGGACCGAACAGGCGCTCCAGGTCGTCCCACCGGTCGGCGGTGAGGGGATGGAAGGCATAGCGGGGCGCGGCCATCGGGAATCCTCCGGGGGGGAACAGGGTGAACGGAGTCTACCCGGGCCGCCCCGGATTGCCGAGCGGAATCGCGCTGCGGAGGCGCGGCGCGGCGGTCCGGATCCGGGGCCGGGCCGCCCTTCCATTCCCGGCAAGTTCTTATATACTCGCCCGATGCCTTTCGGACCGTGGCTGGCGGTCCGCGTACGTGGGGAAGGAGTCCGTGGAAGCGCATGCTCGGTCTTGAGTCGCCCGCCACCTATCTGCGGGTGGGCGTGATCTATATCCTGTTGAGCCTGCCCGCCTGGGGCATGCTGGTCGCGGGGCGCCTCTTCGCCGTCCGTAACCCCTACCTGCTCCTCGACCTGGGCTCGCTCCCCCTGGGCGCCCTGTTCCTCTGGTTCGGGCTCGGCCGCCGCCCCCTCAACAACCGGAGCGGGATCGCGCTGCGGATCTCCTACCTCTCCATCTTCTTCGTCCTCGTCTACGGGTTCTCGGTCCTGGGGGTGCGGCTGGGGGCGGAGGCGCTCATGACCTCGGTGGGGTTCTGCGCCATGGCCTCCTCCTACCTGGCCATCCTCACCTTCGTGTTCCTGGTCGGCGCCCTGTTCGGGGGGACCCCGGAAGGCGGCGAGGAACCCGGGGGCGGAGGGCCCGAGGCGTGAGCGACCCGCGCGGGACCCCCGAGATTCCACACCAGCCGATCCTGCTCCGCCGTCTGAGGGTCGGCCTCCGCCGGATGGAGCGGCGGCTGGGCACCCTGGGACTCCTGCTCCGGAGCCCCGAGAACACGGTGGTGCTGGCGGTGGCGGCGGTGATCGGGATCCTGGCCGGGCTGGGCTCGGTGCTCCTCCGCGAGCTCATCTTCTGGTTCCAGCAGCTCGGCTACGGGATCCACTCCCCCTCGGTGGCCTTCCTGGCCGACATGCCCTGGTGGGAAAAGCTGATCATCCCCACCGTGGGGGGCCTGGGGGTGGGACTCATCGTCCGCTACTTCGCCCCCGAGGCCAAGGGGCACGGGGTGCCCGAGGTGATGGAGGCGGTGGCGGTCCGGGGCGGTCTCATCCGCAAGCGGGTGTCCATCGCCAAGGCGGTGGCCTCGGCCCTCAGCATCGGCAGCGGCGGCTCCACCGGGCGGGAAGGCCCCATCATCCAGATCGGGGCGGCCATCGGCTCCACCCTGGGCCGCTACGTGGGGCTCAACCCCCAGCGGGTCAAGGTGTACGTGGCCTGCGGAGCCGCGGCGGGGATCGCCTCCGCCTTCAACGCCCCCCTGGCCGGGGCCATCTTCGCGGCCGAGATCATCCTCGCCGACTTCGGGGTGCCGCGCCTGGGCCCGGTGGTGGTGGCCGCGGTGGCCGCCACCGCGATGTCGCGCTCGCTCCTCGGCGACGAGCGCGCCTTCGCCGTGCCCGCCTACCAGCTCAAGACCGCGTGGGAGTTCATCCCCTACACCTTCCTGGGGGTGCTCTGCGGGCTGATCGGGGTGGCCTTCATCAAGGTCCTCTACAAGGTGGAGGATCTCTTCGACGGCAGCCGGGTGCCCGCCTTCGCCCGCCCCGCGGTGGGCGGGCTCATGGTCGGAGCCATCTCCATCGGGGTGCCCCAGGTCCTGGGCATCGGCTACGAGGGGATCACCAACGCGGTGCTGGGCCAGGGGGTGTGGTACCTGCTCCTGGGCCTGGCCATCGCCAAGCTGGTGGCCACCAGCATCACCCTGGGCTCCGGGGGATCGGGCGGCATCTTCGCCCCCAGCCTGTTCCTGGGCGCCACCGTGGGCGGCGCCCTGGGCAACGTGGTCCACCACTTCTTCCCCGACGTCACCGCCGCCCACGGGGCCTACGCCCTGGTCGGCATGGGCGGGGTGGTGGCGGCCACCACCCACGCGCCCATCACCGCCATCCTCATCCTGTTCGAGATGACCGGGAGCTACAAGATCATCCTCCCGGTGATGTTCACCTGCATCGGGGCGGTCCTCTTGAGCTCCCGGCTCAACAAGGAGTCCATCTACACCGAGAAGCTGGCCCGGCGGGGGCTGGACGTGCTCGGGGGCCGGGAGATGAACGTGCTCCGGGCCCAGAAGGTGAGCGAGGTCCTGCAGACCGAGCCCGAGATCCTCTCCCCCACCGCGCCGATGTCGGAGCTGGTGAGCCGCGCGGTGGAGAGCCCCCACACCCAGTTCTTCGTCCTGGACGGCGAGGGGCGGCTGCGGGGGGTGATCCACGCCGCCGAGGTGCGCCGGGTGCTGTTCGAGAAGAGCCTGGGGGATCTCATCATCGCCGCCGATCTCATGGAGCCGTCCACCATGTTCCTGGTCCCCGACGACTCCCTGGACCAGGCCATGCGGCTCTTCGGCCAGACCTCGGGCGAGGAGATCCCGGTGGTGGACCGCGCCGACCACGCCAAGCTGGTGGGGGTGGTCTCCCGCGCCGACTGCATCGAGGCCTACAACCGGGCCATCTCCCGCCTGGACGCGGCGGGGGAGATCGCCTACGGCAGCCGGCTCCTGGGCCGGACCCGAGACATCACCATCTCCCCCGGGTTCCGGATGCTGGAGCTGGAGGCGCCCTCGGGTTTCCACGGCAAGGACCTGAGAAGCCTGGAGCTTCCCGGCCGGTTCGGGGTCCAGGTGCTGCTGGTGCGCCGGAAGGGTCCGGGGAGCGACTCCATGGAGTCCATCCCCCCCCGGGCGGGCCTGGTCCTGAAGCCGGGGGACCGGTTGATCCTGGCCGGGGCCCCCGAGGCGGTGTCCCGGTTCCAGAGCCTCTGACCCCGCGGGCGGGCGTTTCGGATCCGAGTCCGGATCCGCTGGATGAACGCGGGCCCCGCCGCGAACGGACCGCGAGCCCGCGACAGCCGGCCCTAGCGCGGCCCTCCGGGGCGGGCCGCCTCCGCCGTCGAATCGGCCTGGGCGGCGGAGTCGGCCCCGGCCGCGCCGGGCAGGAACTCCGGCTTGCGGGCCTGGAGCGCGGCCGAGGCCTCGCGCAGGCGGGCCAGGAGCCGGTCGCGGCCCGGGTAGCCCACGATGATCTCCGGCCGGTCCTCCCCCGGCCAGACCGCGACCAGGGTGGGGAAGGCCTGCACCCCGTAGAGCCGCTCCAGGTCCCGCACCTCGGGCGGGTTCGCCCCCGTCTCCTGCTTGCGGTCCACCACCCGCACCGGCACGAAGGACCGCATGATCCAGTCCGCGGCCTCGGGGTCGGCGAACACCTCGCTCTGCATGCTCCGGCACGGCCCGCACCACTCGGCGGTGAAGTCGTAGAGCACCGGCTTCCCCTGGCTCATGGACTTGGGGAAGGCGAGGAGGGTCCCGCTCCAGACCACCCGGCCCTCGCGCTCCATCCGGTCCGCGTAGTGGAGCCCGCCCAGGACCACCCGGGCGGCCAGGAGCGCCGCCGCCGCGGCCAGGAGCAGGGTGGGGCGGCGCCGGGTATCCCCGCGCGGCCCGCCGCGGGCGGCGGGAACCACGGAGCCGGCGCCCGGGTCACTCCGAGGCATAGGACACCTCCTTCCGGTTCAGGAGCACCACCGCCAGGGCCAGGCAGAGGGTCACCGTCGACAGGTAGGAGACCAGGACGTAGGGGTCGGGCCGGGTGGAGAAGACCGCTTCCGGGGCGGGGGCCGGGGCCAGGAAGCGGCGGACCTCCTCGCCCGCCGCGACCAGGAACCGGCTCCCGGCGAAGCTCCCCAGGGCACCCAGGATCGTGGTGGCCAGGAATGCGCTGAGGAGAAGGATCACGTCCCCGAACCCGTCCAGCAGGGCGGAGAAGAGAAGCAGCACCGCCGCCGCCCCGAAGGCGGAGAGGACGTGCACCCCGGCCAGGCCGAGATCGGCGGCCCGGGGGAGCCGGTCGGACCCGATCAGGAGCAGCTCCACCAGCCCGGCCTGGGCCAGGGCCACCACCGAGGCCGCGGCCCCCAGCGCCGCCCACTTCGAGAACACCACCTCGGACCGGCGGACGGGGCGGACCAGGAGCAGCTGGAGGGTGCCGGTGGAGGCCTCCCGCCCCAGCACTCCCGCCCCCAGGATCCACACCAGGAGGACGGTGCTGCCGGGGTCGGGCCCCGGGGTCCGTGAAACCAGGGTTCCGAGAAGCGCGAAGAGGGCGGTCACCACGAGCAGGACCAGCCGCGCCGGGGCCGAGAACATGCGTTCCCAGGCCGCCACCACCAGGGCCCGCTTCACCGCCGCACCTCCTCGTCGTCCAGGAAGAGCCGTTCCAGTCCGCTCGCCTCCGGCACCGCCTCCACCACCGGTTCCCCGGCCGCGGTGAGTCCGGCCAGGAGCCGGGCCGCCACCCCGTCGTCGGCCACCGAGAAGAGGAGCGACCCGTCCCGGAATCCGGCGAACCCCGCCCCCGCTCCTTCGGCCAGCGCGGACAGCCGATCCGGATCGGGAGGCGGCGCGCCCCCGGCCAGGCGCACCCGGAGCCCCCGGGCGAGGCCGCGACCCGCCTCGGGCACCTCCACCGCCTCGATCCGTCCCTGCCGCACGAAGGCGACCCGGTGGCAGAGCCGTTCCACCTGGTCCATGTGGTGGGAGTTCAGGATCACCGTGGTCCCGTCGTCGCGCAGCTCCTCCACGATCCGCCGCACCAGGACCATGCCCGCGGGATCCATGCCCGAGGTGGGCTCGTCCAGGAACAGGCGGCGGGGGCGGCCGATCAGGGCCTGGGCCAGGCCCAGGCGCTGGAGCATGCCCCGGGAGTAGGTCTTCACGGGCCGGCCGGCCGAGGCCCGGTCGAGCCCCACCCGGTCCAGCACCCGGCCCACCTCGGCCTCCACCCCGGCCCCGGTTCCTCCGGCCAGGCCGCAGTGGTAGTGGAGGACGCGGTAGCCGGTCATCCATCGCTCCAGGGCGGGGCGCTCGGGGAGATACCCGGTGGCGGCGCGGACGGCAAGATCGTCCGGGGGGCGGCCGTCCACGGTGATCCGGCCGGAGTCCGGGGTGAGAAGCCCGAGGAGGCAGCCCATGAGGGTGGTCTTGCCCGCCCCGTTCGGCCCGATCACCCCGAACACCTCCCCCGGCTCCACGGTCAGGGAGACCCGGTCCAGGGCCCGGGGCGTTCCGGGGAAGCTCTTGCTGACGGTGTCGACGCGGATTCCGGACACGGAAGGTCCTCGCGGGGACGGAAGGAGGCTCGCCCCCCACCGTAGCGGGACATTACCGGGCAAAACAACCGGGAAATGATCCGGCCATGGGCGGGCGGGCCGCCGGCGCGGCCGGGGAGGACGGGGGCCGGCTCGCCTTGACAGGGTTCGTTGCCGCCTCTAGCGTCCGCTCGGGCCGGGGCGGTTCCGGATGGGCGGAATCGCGGGCGGACCAGGGAAGAGGGACGATCATGAACCGTCGGGTGGCGTTCGGTTGCCTGGGAGTGGCGGCGCTGGTCCTGATCATCGCCGGGTTGTTCTTCTACCTCAACGTCTTCCGTCCCACCCGCGCGGTCATGGGGGACCTGCACCAGATCGGGGAGCTGAACCGGATGAACGCCGGCATCACCGACCAGGCCTCGTTCATCCCCCCCGAGGACGGCCAGCTCACCGAGGACCAGGTGCGGCGCTTCGTGGCCGTCCAGGACACCATGATCGCGGCCCTGGGGAGCGCCTACGACTCCCTGGGCGTGAAGGCGGACCGGTTCCTCGCCCTCAAGCGGGCCAACGCCGACAGCACGCGCAAGGTCGGCTTCGCCGACGTGATGAGGATCTTCAAGGGCCTCGGCCCGCTCATGTCCCGGGCCAAGGAGGCCCAGGTGAGAGGGCTGAACGCGGAGGACTTCTCCCTGGGCGAATACCGCTGGGTGCGCGAGACCGTCTACCACGCCCTGGGCAGGACCCAGGTCACGCTCTACCTCGAGGACTTCGCCCGCAACTTCGACCAGGCGGGAAGAATCATGGCCCCGGAAGAGACGGGGGGCCCGGCGCCGGCGGTGACCACCCAGGACCGGGAACTGGTCCAGCCCTACGCCTCGCAGTCCGAGGCCTGGAAGCCGTTCCTGGTCCTCGGGTTGTAGCCCCGGGGAGGGGCTCTCCGGGGGGGGCGCTTGACTTTCCCCGGCGGCGGATCTATACCTTGATTCGGAGCGGCTCCGTCCGGAGATTTTTGATGGGAGCCGTGCTCCGGTCCCCCCCCCTCGGCGATTGATTTGATTCCAGGCGCGGACCCGTGTTCCGAGACTCGGCGCCCCCCCCCCCGAGCCGGCCGGGCTCTTCCGCGCGGAACGCGCTGGCCCGGCCCGAAGCCCTCTTTCCGCCGGTTCCCCGCGCTCCCCGGTTTCGATGTGTATCGCCCCCCCCGGGTATGGGGCCCTACGGCCCCGGAACAGGAGCCCGCCATGAGACGCTGGTATCTCATCCCCGCAGGCCTGGTCGTGCTCGCCCTGGCCGCCGGCGCCGCCTTCGCCGCCCCCGGCAGCCAGGCCACGACCAAGCTCGTTCCCCACGTGGTCCCCATCACCGAGCTCGTGGGCATGGATCTCGGATGCGACGGGGTCCAGTCCTTCGAATGCGAGCAGGGACAGCAGAACTTCACCACCCACGCTCCCACCTCCACCCCCGAGGTCCGGTACTTCTACATCTACATCGTGGCCACCGACTACGACCCCACCTACGGGCTGGCCGGGGTCCAGTTCGGCCTCGACTACGACGGCGCCACCGACACCGGGGTGGACGTGATCGACTGGACCTCCTGCACCACGGCCCAGTTCGCCATGGACGGCTGGCCCGGTCCGGGGACCGGGATCCGGTCCATCTGGGCCTACAACGCGGCCTGCCAGACCCGGGGCTGGTCGGTGGTCGGGTTTTTCGTGGTCACCGCCTACTCGTCGGACGTCTTCCGGATCACCCCTTGGCCGGCAGACGGAACGCTCAGGGTGACCGACTGCTCCCCCGCCGAATCCGAGCTGCCCGCGGCCAACGCCGGGGCCGCGGGTTTCGGCACCCTGCCCGGCACCGACCCCTGCTTCCTGGCCGGGGACCCGAACCTGAAGGTGGTTCCGGTCCGCGAGACCACCTGGGGAAAGATCAAGAGCCGCTACCTGGACTGAACGGGCTGGCCGCCGACTTCGTTCGGCGAGGAGGAGATAGTCCCATGCGACGAATCATCCCATTTTTCCTCGCGGCCGTTCTCGTTCTGACCACGACGTCTACCCCCCGGCCTGCCGACGGCTACGACACGCGGCTCCTGGACACCCGCCTCACCGTCCAGGTCCAGCCGACCTCGGACTTCGCGCGGATGTCCTCGATCTGCGAGGGGATCCTGTCCCGTCCCTGCGCGCTCGGCAACCCGGCCTTCCGCGTCACCGAGGCGCTCACCGTGTTTCCCGAGGACGCCTACTACGTGTTCATCGTGCTCACCACCACCAACATCGCCGGGTGGAGCAAGGAAGGGCTCTCCGGAGTCCAGTTCGGACTGGATTACGACCCGGTGGACGGGTCGGGCGTGGACGTCTGGAACTGGACGAGCTGCACCGACCTGAGCTACCAGGATTCCGGGTGGCCCGGTTCGCGCACCGGGATCCGGACCCTCTGGAACCCGGCCGACGACTGCCAGCGCAGCGGGTTCGCGGTGGTGGGCTACCTGCTCGTGACCGCCCAGACCGCGGACCGGCTCAGCCTCATCCCGTGGCCGAAGGACGGAGCCTTCACCATCAGCACCTGCAAGAACCAGGAGGTGGACCTGCCCGCCGACCACCTGGGCATCGCCGGTTTCGGCAACGCCAAGGGGGAGGATCCCTGCTTCAGCGGCAAGTCCACCGTGCCGGTGGATCGCACCACCTGGGGGACGCTCAAGGCCCTCTACGGCCGCTGAGCCCGGCCGCCGCCGGAGCCCGGCCCGCGGGTTCCGGCGGGGCGCTCAGCGATGGTACGTCTTCCAGAAATCGGACTCCCGGGCCGGAGGCCAGGAGCCGAGGGTGTTCCAGATCGGACGGAGCCGGTTCTCGAAGTCCCGCTGCTCGACGTCCGAGGCCGCGCCGGCCCCCCCCGCGGTCCGGTTCTCGAAGAGCACGTTCCCGGCGATGGCGAATCCGTCCGGCACCTGGTGCCGGGCGATGGGGACCTGGAAGCAATACGGCTCCCCGGAGTCGTAGCGGGGGTTCTGGCCGGTCTGGACGAGCACGTTCCCGGTGAACCGGCCCGGGGGCGGGGGCACCGAGGGTCCGCGGACGATGGAGGCCCCGCAGGCGCCGGTGTCGTAGACCACGTTCTGCTCGAAGATCCCCGACGGACGCCCGTAGCCCGCGTCCCACAGCGTCAGCCCCCAGGTGGCGATGTGCTCGACCACGTTGTCCCGGGCGGTGAGCTGGGCGTCCACGAAGGCCCCGATCCCCTTCCAGTAGCGGCGCACCAGGTTCCCGCGCACGGTGGCGTAGGCGTTCCAGGTGCAGCCGATCCCCACCCCGCGGCCGCCGCCGACGGTCTGGCCGCGGGCCAGGTCCACCCCGTCGATGACGTTCCCCTCCACCACCGCCTGGGCGCCGCGGTACAGGGCCACGCCGTCCCAGGAGTTCCGGAGGATCCGGTTCCCCCGCAAGGTGAGCACCGATTCCTCGCGGCCGCAGACCCCGATGATCCCCACCACGGTGCGGCGCACGGTCAGGGTGTCGCCGATGTTGTCGCGAATGGTGCAGTTGTTGACGTTCACCGAGCTCCGCTTGGCGATCACCGCGGCATCGGTGGCCGCGGCCGAGGTGTCGCGCTCCCCTCCGGTCACCGTGACCGCCGAGAGCTCGCAGCCGTGGCAATCCTGGAAGAGGATCCCGTACCCGGAGTGGGTGCGGATCACCGCCTCCCCCTCCACCGGTCCCAGGATGCGGATCGCCTCTCCGGAGACGATCATCCCCGAGGTCGCCGCCACCGCCGTCGACTCCTCCTGGCAGTTGCCGCAGGTCGGCTCGAAGTAGGGATCGGGGGTCAGGTCGTAGGTCCCGGGGCTGAGCCGGATCACGGTGGAGTCCCCGGCCGCGGCCACCGCCGCCTCCAGGGAGGCCGCGCCGGCCACCGCGGAATCGGGAGGGGCGACCAGCACCTCTGCCCCCCCGGCCCTTGCCGCGGGAACAGCCAGGAGAAGGAGGGCCACGACGAGCAGAGAGGGAAAGGCGCGGACCGGGGGATGGCTAATCGTCATGGCGCTCCCGGAGGTAGGGGGACAGCCGCATCATGAGCTGGACCCGCTCGAACTCGTCCACCCAATCCGCGATGCCGGAGCGGAGCTCGTCCCCGGAGGCGGGGGCGATGGGACAGGCGGGGCCGAGCTGGGTCCGGGCCATGGCCCGGTAGGTGGCCAGGGACCGGTCGCCGTAGCGGCTGAGCTCGAAGAAGTCCTCGGTCAGGTAGACCGCCACCGGCACCTTGGCCGCGCCGCACAGGCGGAGTTGGTCGCGCAGCTCGGGATGGGCGTCCCGGTCCAGGATGCGGAGCCGCAGCGCCGGCGCCGCTTCCTCGATCCGCCTGAGGATCGGAACCTGGCGGAAGCAGTCCCCGCACCAGGTGCCGGAGAGGACGAGCAGGTTCACCGGCCGGTTCAACCCGGAGATCCGGGCCCGCTCCGCTACGGTGAGGCGGACCGACTCCAGGGCGTCCCGCCAGCGGGCCTGGTGCTCGGGCCGGGCGGTGGCCACGTAGGCGTCGTAGCCCAGGCCCTGCTCGAAGTGGCGGCGGTAGAGCCCGGCGCGGGGATCGAAGTACTTCTCGGTGTCCAGCGGATGCGTCTCGGTCACGGCCAGAATCCTTTCTCGACGCGCTTGCCGGGGCGGGATGACGCAGGGGGTCCCCGTCGGTCGAGCGGTGATCGTATCACGCGCCCGGAGGGGATCAGGAGGCGGGCTCGGCCTCGCGGCGGGAACGGGGCGAGCGGCCCGCGGTCACGCGCCGTCCAGGAACCGGCGGACCGCGCCCAGCACCGCGTCCAGGTCCTCGGGCTTCAGCCGGCCGGTGAAGGTGTTCTGCTGGCTGGGATGGTAGGTGTCGAAGAGCACCGGTCCGGCGGGGAGCCGGTGGACCGCGCCGTGGGAGAAGGGGAAGTCCTTGAGGGCGAAGCGCGCCCCTTCCGCCTTCCGGTGGCGGAGATAGGCGTCGTGGCCGAAGCGGCCCAGGGCCAGCACCGCCCGGACCCCGGTGAGGATCCGGAGCTCGGCGGCCAGATACTCCCGGCAGTTGGCCGCCTCATCCGGGGTGGGCCGGTTCGCCGGCGGCGCGCACCGCACGGACGCGGTGAGAAAGGCGCCGAGGAGCCGCAGCCCGTCGTCCCGGCGGCGGGACGACGGCCGGTTGGCGAACCCCGCGCGGTGGAGGGCGGCAAAGAGGAAATCCCCGGAGCGGTCGCCGGTGAACACCCGCCCGGTGCGGTTGGCCCCGTGGGCGGCGGGAGCCAGCCCCAGGATGTAGAGCCGGGCCCGCGGGTCCCCGAAGCCGGGCACCGGCTTTCCCCAGTAGTCCCAGTCCGCGTAGGCGCGCCGCTTCTCCCGGGCCACCCGTTCGCACCAGGCGCGGAGCCTCGGGCACCGCTCGCAGGCGGTCACCCGGCGCTCCAGGCGGGCCAGGGCGGCGGCGGGGTCTTCCCCCGCCGTCCGCGGCGGAGGGGTCACACCGGGTCCGGCTCGACGGACAGGTTCCAGCGCGCGTCGAGCCAGTCCAGGAATCCGTGAGCGGGGGTGAGGTCGGGGAAGAGGGCGTCGGGGCCGGCGTCGCGGAGCGCCTCGGCCGGGGCCCAGCCGGTGGCCACCGCCGCGGTGAGGAAGCCGTTCTCGCGGCCCGCGGCCACGTCGTGGACGGTGTCGCCCACCACCAGCACGTCGGCGGGGGCGAAGAGGCCCCCGCCGGTCCAGGCCTCGGCGCGTTCCCGCGCCTTGAGCGCCATCTCCGCCCGGGTGTCCCCGTCGCCGCCGAAGCCGCCGAAGGGAAAGAACCGGTTGAGATCGAAGGCGTCCAGCTTCACCCGCGCCCCCGCCTCCATGTTCCCGGTCAACAGGCCCAGCGCCAGCCGCGGGTGGGCGGAGAGCCGCTCCAGCAGATCGGGCACCCCGGGGCAGACCGCCTTGGCGGTGGATCCGGCCACCGTGCGCCGGAGGTGGCGGATGTAGGCCGCCTCCAGCTCGGCCAACCGGGAACGGTGATCGGCGTCGGCCACCCCCAGCACCCGGGCCATGTCGGCGAGGATGAAGGGATCGCTGTTCCCGGCGAAGTGGACGGTGCGCACCGCGGGGTGGTCCACCGCGTCCACCCGGTGGACCTCGGCGAAGGCGCGCTCCAGCGCCATGCGTCCCAGGCCCTGCCCCTTGATGAGGGTCCCGTCCACGTCGAAGAGGATGAGGTGCATGCCCGGAGTATACCGTCTACACTGCTGCGGTCATGAGCCGCGCGCTGGCCATCGTCCTCTGCGTCCTCCTGGGGGGGTTCCTCGGAGCCTCGGCCTGGTCGCTCTCCGCGCGCGGGCACCCGGTGGCCCTTCCCCTGGACGACGCCTACATCCCCCTCCAGTACGCCCGCACCGCGGCCGCGGGAGCGCCCGGACGCTACTTCCCCGGCGAGCCGCTCTCCACCGGCTTCACCAGCCCCCTCTGGACCGCGCTCATGACCGCCAACGCGCTCCTTCTCCCCGCTGCGGACCGGGCCGGCGAAAGCCCCCTGCCCGCGGCGGCCCTGGCCTGGAACGCGGTCTTCGCCGCCGCCACCCTCGGCCTGGCCTGGCGGCTGGCCCGCCGGCTGGGCGCGGGCCCGCTGGCCGCGGGGGCGGCTCCGGCGGCGCTGCTCCTCACCCCGCTCTGGCTCTTCGGGGTCATGAACGGCATGGAAACCGGCCTCATGATGGCCGGACTGCTCCTGGGGGGCTGGGTCCTGGCCGGAGGCGCGGTGGGATGGCTGGCCGTGCTCGCCCTCATCCGTCCCGAGGGGGCGGCGCTGGCGGTGCTGATCCTCCTCGTGCGGTGGGTCCGGGGGCGCGACGCTCTCCCGGCGCCGGGCTCCGCGGCTCCGCCCGGCATCCCGCCTCCACCCGAGGCCCCGGCCCGCCCGGGGTGGACGGCGAGCGCGCTGGTGCTCCTGGCCGCCGCGATCACGCTGGCCCTGCCCTGGCTCCTGACCGGCCGCCCGGCCGCGGCCTGGACGGCCAAGGCCCTCTGGCTCGAGCCCAAGGCCGAGGTGCGCGGGTTCTACTTCCCGCGCCTTCCCTACTTCGCGGGACGGGCGCTCTGGTTCGGGCTCTCCGGGGCCCGGCCCCAGCCGCCCCTGGACCTGACCGGAGCGCTCTTCCGCCCCGAGGCCTGGCGGACCTGGGCCTGGGCGCTGTTCCTGGGCGGCGGCGCGGTCCAGACCCTCCTCCGGCGCCGGGGCGCGGGGACGGTGGCACTGTGGGCGGCGGCCTCCCTGGGCGCGCTCGCCGCCACCGCCTGGGACGCGCAGTTCTACCGCTACCTGGTGGCCGGCTATCCCCTCCTGGCCGTGGGCGCGGCGGCGGGCTGGTTCGGGCGATCCCGGACGCGCCCGGCCCGGCCGTTCACCGCGGCGGCGGGAACGGCGGTCCTGGCCCTGGCCGCGCTGGCCGCCCTCACCGGGCCCCATGCCCTGGGCCGAGCCACGGTGAAGCTCTACCGCGGGGAGTGCGAACGGCTGGCCTCCAACCAGCAGCTCACCGGGATGTGGATCCGCGACCACCTCCCTCCCGGGAGCCCGGGTGGCCACCCACGACGTGGGGGCCATCGCCTTCCTGGGACGGCGGCCGGTCACCGACCTGGTGGGACTGGTGACCCCCGCCCTGGCCGGGGCCTACCGGGGCGGAGAGGGCACCCTGTGGGAGGGGCTGGAACGGCTCCCCGAGGCGCGGCGGCCGGACGTCGCCGCGGTGATCCCGGCCTGGATGCCCTACCTCGCCCGCACCACCTGGTTCGGGGACGCGCTGTGGGAGGCCGGGGAGGGAACCGCCGGCGGGCGGCCGGTGGGCCGGGACTTCGAGGTGCGCCGCCTGGCCTGGCCCTCCGACGGCGGACCGGCGTGGCCGGACGGAAACGCCGCACAGAACCGCCCCGCCGCCATGCACCGGCTCGAGGTGCTGGGCTGGACGGTGGTGGACACCCTGGACGCCGCCGACCGGTTCTCGGAGGGCGGACACCGGTTCCGCATCACCGGCCCCGCGGCCGAAACCACGGTCCGGGACCTGGGGTTCGCCGCCTCCGAGGCCCCCATGACCGCCCACGCCGTGGACGGCGGGCGCGAGGCCACCGGGCGGTTCGCCTTTGAGATGCGCGCCGACCCCGGGGCCGGCCCGGCCCTTCTCGTCCTCCGGGCCACCGCCCCCGCGGCGGTGAAGGTGCCGGTCTCGGTGGGCGTCTGGCGGGGGGAGATCCCGCTTCCGGCCAAGCAGAGCCGCTTCTCCGAGCGGGGCACCGAGATCCCCGCCACCGAGACGGCCATGAACGGAGGCCGGCTCCGGGTGGTCCTGGAGGGGAGCGGCTACCGGTTTTACCACGCCTGGCTCCTGCAGCGGATCCCCGGGCCGCCCACGTCACCCGAGTGAACCGGTCGCGTTTCCCGGCGTTGCCCCGGGCGACGGGCTACGACATACTGTGCCCGGACCAGGCGAGGCCAGCCCCCCGGCGCCGCATGCGAAAGGCACATCCCCATGGATTCCGCCGCGGCCAAGCTCCGGATCCTCTTCCTCTGCACCGGCAACTCGTGCCGGAGCCAGATGGCCGAGGGTTGGACCCGGGCCCTTCATCCCGACACCTTCGACGTCCGCTCGGCCGGCCTGGAGATCCACGGCCTGAACCATCGCGCGGTGCGCGTGATGGCCGAGGCCGGCGTGGACATCTCCCACCATCGGTGCACCCACCTCGACCAGCTCGCCCGCACCGCCTTCGACTGGGTGATCACCGTCTGCGACGACGCCAACGAGACCTGCCCGGTGTTCCCGGGGCCGGTGCGCCGGCTGCACAGGAGCTTCGACGACCCGCCGCGCCTGGCCCGGGACGCCGCCTCCGAGGAGGAGGCCCTGGTCCCCTTCCGGCGGGTCCGGGACGAGATACGCGCCTACGTGGCGGAGTTGCCGGGGCTGCTGCGGAGCCTCGGGGAGGCGGACGCCGGGGCTTGAGCCGGAGCAGGACCCCCGCAGCAGAGGCGACGGCCCCATGACCGCCCGGGCGGGGACGACCCGGCGGTTGAAGGCGCTCGACCGCTGGCTCACCCTCTGGATCTTCGCCGCCATGGCCGCCGGGGTGGCGGCGGGGCGCTTCCTCCCCGGAGCGGTGGAGTTCATCCAGGGCTTCCGGCACGGCACCACCAACGTCCCCATCGCGGTGGGGCTCATCCTCATGATGTACCCGCCCCTGGCCAAGGTGCGCTACGAGGAGATGGGGGATGTGTTCCGGGACCGCCGGGTGCTGGCCCTGTCCCTGGTCCAGAACTGGATCATCGGTCCGGTGCTGATGTTCGCGCTGGCGGTGATCTTCCTCCGCGGCTACCCGGAGTACATGACCGGGCTCATCCTCATCGGGCTGGCCCGGTGCATCGCCATGGTCATCGTCTGGAACGAGCTGGCCCGCGGGGACTCCGAGTACGCGGCGGGGCTGGTGGCCCTGAACAGCGTGTTCCAGGTGCTCTTCTACAGCGTGTACGCCTGGTTCTTCATCACCTTCCTCCCTCCGCTGTTCGGGCTCCACGGGAGCGTGGTCCGGGTCTCCATGGGACAGATCGCCGGGAGCGTGCTGGTCTACCTGGGGATCCCCTTCGCGGCCGGGATCGTGACCCGGTTCGCGCTCCTGCGGTGGAAGGGGCACGACTGGTACCGCACCCGGTTCGTGCCCCGCATCAGCCCCCTCACCCTGATCGCGCTCCTGTTCACCATCCTGGTCATGTTCTCCCTCAAGGGGGACCGGATCGTGCGCATCCCCCTGGACGTGGTCCGGATCGCGATTCCGCTCCTGATCTACTTCACGGTCATGTTCCTGGTCAGCTTCTGGATGGGGCGCCGGGCGGGCGCGGACTATCCCCGGACCGCGACCCTGAGCTTCACCGCGGCCAGCAACAACTTCGAGCTGGCCATCGCGGTGGCGGTGGCGGTGTTCGGCATCGACTCCGGAGCCGCCTTCGCGGCGGTGATCGGCCCCCTGGTCGAGGTCCCGGTCCTCATCGGGCTGGTCAACGTGGCCCTGTGGTTCCGGGGGAGGTACTTCGGCGGGCCGGGGAACCCGGTGCGGGCGGCCGGGACGGAGGAGCGGCCGTGTTGATCCGCGCCTTCCTGTTCTGGCTGCCCATGATCCCCATCGCGGTGCTGAACGGAATCCTCCGGGAATCGGTGTACGCCAAGTGGATGCCGGAGCTGCGGGCCCACCAGGTCTCGACCCTGATCGCGGCCCTGCTCATGGGCGCCTACATCGTCCTCGTCTATCCGGGCCTGCACCCGGCCTCGGCCTCCGGTGCCGGCATGGTGGGGCTCCTGTGGATCGCGCTCACCGTGGCCTTCGAGTTCCTGTTCGGCCGCTTGGTGGCCGGGCACTCCTGGGCCCGGCTCCTTCGCGACTACGACCTGGCCGCGGGCCGGGTGTGGCTGCTCTTCCTCCTCTGGATCGGGGTGGCGCCGGTTCTCCTTTACGCCCTGCGCGGACCGGCCTGACCCGGAAACGCGGAGAGCCGGGCGATCCTCGCCGGGGAGGACTTCGGCCCCCCGGGACCGGTCACACCCCAGGCCCGCCCGGGGACTTCTGGATCCGCCAGCGGGGCATCTTCGCCATCGGCCAGGCGTTCTTCGAGCCGTTCGATCCGGACCGGCACTCGTCCTCGACGGCCGGGGCGCGGTAGCATGGTGGGCCGGGGCCGGAATGCGGGCGGCGACCGGAATCCGACCGGGACCCGACCTGGGCCCGCCGGCGCCGTCCGTCGCCCCCGCCTCGGGCGCCCGGCCCGGAATCACACCTGGGAGAACTCCGTCCATGACCCGTGAACCGCTCTCGATCCGAAAACTGTCCCCGGGGCTTCTGGAGGACTTCCTCGCCTTCTTCGACCGGGACGCCTTCGCCGACAATCCCCGGTGGGCCTCCTGCTATTGTCGGTTCCTCTACGTGGATCACTCGCGAACCGACTGGAACCGGAGGACCGCCTCCGGGAATCGCGAGGAGGCCGTCGGCGCGATTCGCTCCGGAGCCATGCGCGGCTACCTCGCCTACGTGGACGGTCGCCCCGTGGGCTGGTGCAGCGCCGCTCCCCGGCCCCTCATGCGAGCCCGGAACGAGCGGCCGGATCCCGACGCGGACCGCATCGGGGAGATCGGCTGCTTCGTGGTGGCCGCACCCCACCGGAGGTCCGGGGTGGCCACCGCTCTCCTGCGGGCGGCGTGCGCCGGCTTCAGGGAGCAGGGGCTCACCATCGCCGAGGCGGCGGCGAGGGAGAAGGCGGCCGGAGACGCGGAGAACCACTGCGGCCCCCTGGCCATGTACCTCGCGGCCGGGTTCCGGATCCACGGCCGCGACGACGACGGGACCGTGTACGTCCGGCGGCCCCTGGTCTGAGGACCGCCGCCGGCCCATCGTAGCCGGGAGCCGAACCGAGGAGGACACCACTTCATGATTCCGGCCGCGCAAGCCCTCGAAAGCCTGCAGGAAGGTAACCGCCGTTTCGTCTCCGGGATGCGGAGCCCCGAGGCGCAGCCCACCCACGACCGGCGGAGCGAACTCCTGGCCGGCCAGGAGCCCTTCGCGGTCATCCTCGGCTGCTCGGATTCCCGGGTACCGGTGGAGCTGGTCTTCGACCAGGGGCTCGGCGATCTCTTCGTGATCCGGGTGGCCGGGAACGTCCTCGCCCCGTCCCTGATCGGAAGCGTGGAGTTCGCCGCCGACCGGTTCGGAACCCGGCTGGTGGTGGTGCTGGGCCACTCCCGGTGCGGGGCGGTGACCGCCACCGTGGACGAGCTCGAACGCCCCTCGAACGAGCGGTCCCCCAACCTCCGCTCCATCGTGGACCGCATCCGGCCCGCGGTGGAACCGCTGCTCGAGACCGACCCCCGACCCGCCCGGGACGAGCTCATCCGGCGCGCGGTCCGGGCCAACATCCGGGCCACCGCCGGCCATCTGCGGGACGGTTCGGAGGTCCTGGAACGGCTTATCCGCGAGGACGGCCTGCGGGTGGTGGGGGCGGAGTACTTCCTGGAATCCGGGGTGGTGGACTTTTTCGACGGGGCGAGCTGAGCGGGCGCCCCCGGCTCAGAGGAACACCGTGATCACCGTGGCCGCCAGGAGCACGACCACGAAGAGCGCCAGGTAGCCGAGGGCCAGGACCACGAACTTGGCCAGGGTGCGACGGCGGGACCCGCCGAAGACCCGGCGCAGGGCCAGGAAGGCGTAGACCCAGATCGCGATCATGGCCAGGGTGCTGAACGGATCCCCCGCTTTCGGACCCACCAGCCGGTCCCCCACCAGGCCCATGGCCAGGAGCAGGAAGGCGACGGTGTGGAGGTGCAGGGCGAAGACCAGGTGCTGGACGTAGAAGGCGCCGGAGCGGGCGTAGATCCCGCGGAGGATCCAGGCGAAGGCGGGCACGAGCAGGAACATGAGCCGGGGCAACATGGCCCGCACCGCCCGGTTCACCCCCTCCGGGTCCTCGGCCGCGCGGCGAAGGAAGGCCTGGATCGGGCCGGGAATGCTCCCCCGGGCTTCCGCCTCCACCCCGGGCAGGGAGAGCCGGTACTGCCCGCCCCCCGCGCCGGCCGTGGTGTCCGCGCCCGCCGCTTCTCCGGGGGCCGCCCGTGCCGAATCCTCCCTCGCGGCCAACGATCCGACCCGCCGGCCGGCGGCGTCGCCGGTCACCACGGGTCCGACCCGGCCGGGGGCGATCAGCGCCGCGAGGGCGAAGTAGATCACGCTCGCGGCCAGGTAGAGGCGAAGCGGAGGCAGGTAGCGGACCCGCCGCCCGCGCACGTACTCCAGGGTGAGTGCCCCGGGGCGGACGACCAGGAGCTTCAGGGTCCGGTAGACCCGGGAGTCCAGGTTCGACACGTCGCCCAGGAACTCGCCCATCGCCCTGCGGAAGGGGACCACCCGCGGCTCGTCCTCCTGACCGCAGACGTGGCAGTAGGGGCCGGCCAGGACCGCGCCGCAGTTCATGCAGGTCCCGTCCGGGGTCCGGTCGTCCGCCGGAGGGGCCGTCTTTCCGTCCCCGGTGGCCATGCTCCTAGTCCGCGAACCGCACCGCCGAGGGCATGGTGCGGTTGTCGGCCACGCCGTGATCCCCGCGCCCCACCGCGATCAGGCCCACGGTGAACTCCTCCGGCACCAGCGCCACCGCCCGCTCCACCCCCTCCCGGGCCGGGACCCCGGCATCCAAGGCGTCGTAGACCAGCTTGGCCAGGACCCGGCGCATGATCTCCTCGCCGTCCCCGGTGGCGGCCACCGCCCCCGCCGGGCCGGCGTAGAGCCCGGCTCCGATGATGGGGGTGTCGCCCACCCGTCCCAGCAGCATGATCGAGGTGCCTCCGGTGCTGAGGGCGGCGGCGAAGCGGCCCTCCGCGTCCCGGGCCACCGCTCCCACCGTGTCCGAGGGGCCGGCGGCCTCGCGCAGGGCCTCCTCTACCGGCCGCGGGAAGTTCCACCATTCGGCCGGGTCCCGGTCCCGCCAGGACACGAACATGTCCCCCCGGTCCTTCCCGGCAAAGAACGCGCGGACGCGCCGGATGCGCTCCCGGGCCCGGTCGGAGACGGGGTAGAAGTCGGGCACCCCGCGGGCGCGGGCGAAGCGGGTGGCCCCCTCGCCGCAGAGGAGCAGGTGGGGGGAATCCATGACCATCCGCGCCACCGTGACCGGGTTCCGCACCCGCTGGATGGCGCCCACGGCGCCGAAACGCAGGTCCGAGTCCATCACCGCCGCGTCCATCTCGATGGTCTCGCCGTCGAGGCGGAAGTTGGAGCCGATGCCGGCGTTCAGCCGCGGATCGTCCTCCAGCACCACCGTGGCCCGCACCGTGGCCTCCAGCGCCCCCTCGCCCGCGGCCAGGACCGTGAGCCCGGCCGCGCAGGCCGCCTCGCAGGCGTCGGCGTGCTCGCGCGGCCCGCCCGCCCCTCCGTGGGCGACCACCACCGCCCCGGCTTCCCGTTCCTTCACTGCATACCTCCCAAGAGCATCTGCTCGTGCACCCCGAGGATCTGCACCAGCTTCCGGGAGAGCCGGTTCCAGATCGCGGCCAGGATCGGTTCCTTCCCGAAGCGCTCCGCGTAATCCCGGAGCGCCGCCGCCATGCCCACGTCCCGGCCCTGCTCGCGGCTCAGGAAGTACTTGTGGGTCATGACCTCCACGTAGAGATCGCTGGCCGTCTCCCCGGGAAAGAGGTCCAGCACCTTCTCGCTCCGGAAGAGCTCGCACACGGGGAGGAACACCCTCACGTACCAGTCCTCGGCCGCCTTTCGCAAGGGCACTTCGCCCTTGGCCCGCTCGCTCAGGTACCACTTGTGCTCATCGATGTGGCGGCGGAGGTTCTCCAGGTACACCGCGTCCCGGACCGTGCCCAGGAGCCCCCGCACGTCGAGCCCGGTGGCCTCGGAGAAGACGCGCTCGCCCGCCGCCACCGCGAAGCGCCGCTCGTACTCGCCGTGCAGATAGCGCTCGTCCTCCGCGGTCACCCGGGGCTCGCGGAGGATGCCGGCCAGCCGGAGATCCTCGTTGAGCCAGCGCATGGAGTCCAGGAAGTTCTCGAAGTCGGCGCGGCGGAGGGCGGCGGAGAGGCTCTCGCGGACCTCCACCGTCTCCGCGTCGGCCAGGAGCGCTTCCAGACGGGTGCGCTTCCCCACCTGGGGCACGACCTCCTTGGTGAAGCGGATGAGCGCGTTGGCCAGGGAGGCGTCCCCCCAGTAGATCCCGTGGACGTGAAGGTCCACGAACAGGGTGAGGAGGGCGTCCCAGATCCGCCGCCGGTTCTCCCGGCTGAATCCGAGGGGAAAGAGCAGCGATTCGGGAAGCACGTGCTCGGCCAGGAGGGTCACGGTGTGGCCGGCCGCGTTGGCCTCGAACTGGTTTCCGGTGGGGGTGGCCACGGCCAGGGGCGGCTCCTCGCGCACCACCGTCCCCACCGGGGCCAGGCTGGGGATGCCCAGCTCCTGCAGGCGGCGGTAGACGGCGATCTCGCGGCGGGCGCCGGCCGGCCCGAGTTCCTTCACCACCAGCTTCACCCCCTCGCTCTCCACGAACACCAGGGGGTGCCGGCCCACGCCGCGGCGGACCCGCAGGTGCTTCACCCCTCGCCGGCGCCAGTCGTCCAGGGGTGCGGTCCAGGGGAGCGCGCGCACCGCCCGGCGGACGGCACGGTCCCGCTCCCGATCCGGGTGCCGGAGGAGGTCGAAGCGCACCTTGGGACGGGGACGAGGGGGAGGTGTCACCGAAGCGCCCCGGCGGGGGGAGGCGTCACCGGGGCACGCCGGAGGGGGGTGGGCGTGACCGGGGCACCCCGGAGGGGGGGAGGCGTCACCGGGGCACCTCCGGTCGCGCGGCCTCCAGCCGCCGCAGGTATCCCTCCATGAACCGCTCGGTCCGGGCGCGCACGGCGGGACCGATCTCCGCCGCGGTCCGGAGCATGTCCTCCGGAGGCTGGGCTTCGGGTGTGGCGGACAGCTCGTCACGGTAGCCCTCGATCCACGCCGGGAGCCGCTCCGCCGAGACCTCGGGGTGGAACTGGAGGGCGTAGGTGTGGTCCCGGTACCGGAAGCCCTGGCAGGCGGTGACCGCGGACCGGGCCAGGGGGACCGTTCCGGGGGGAAGGTCGAAGGTGTCGCCGTGCCAGTGCAGGGTGAGCGGGGTTCCCGCGGTGAACTCCGCGGCCAGGGGATCGCCGGCCGCTTCCGGTGAGGGAGTGATTGGATACCACCCGATCTCCTTGTGGGGGGCGCGGCGCACCGTGGCGCCCAGGGCTTCGGCCAGCACCTGGGAGCCCAGGCAGATCCCCAGCACCGGCCGGTCCCCGGCCAGCCGCCCGCGAACCAGCTCGATCTCGCGATCCAGGTAGGGGTGGCTCTCGTAGACCCCGTCCGGCCCGCCCAGGACGACCAGGAGGTCGGCGGTGTCGGCTGCGGCGGGGATGTCCTCCGGACGGCGGACGCCGGCCACCGTGGTCCGCCAGCCGAGCCGGTCCAGGGGACCGGCCAGGAGATCCAGTCCCTCGAACCACACGTGGCGCAGCGCGACGCAGTGTCCCATGGCCGCAGAGTGTACTCCGGATGGGAGCTGGCTGGGGTGCTGGGGGGGAGCCTCGGTCGGGCGGACGGTGGAGCGGGGTCGGTCGAGCGGTCGGTGGAGCGGACCGGGAATTCCAAAAAGGAGCCCCCGAGCGTTGTGCCCGGGGGCCCAGTGTAGCCATACCTGGGGGGGTAGGTACGCTACGTCACCCTGAAAACCACCAGATGGGTGGGACGGCGGCGACGCCTCGCGGGACGCCGCCCGCCGTCGGCGGCCTCGCGGCCGCACCCCAGGTATCGGACGGGGGGCCACGCCCTTGAGGAGTTTCGTCATACCGTGCGTGATTGGGGAAAATGGCCCAGGGGGAGGCGCGCGGGAGGCGGGAGGCGACGGTCATGCGGCGGGGCGCGGTGGGGGCGCCGGGCCGGCGACGGTTCCCGGGGCCAGAGTTGCACCCGGTGCACCATCGCCTGAGGCCGGCCTCCCTATGCGTTTCGCGGGGTGGGCCCTGGTCTTGAGCGCGAGTTGTACCCGGGTGCACTTTCCACAACCTTCGGCCGGGGCCGCGCGCGCCGAGTTTGTTCGGCGATTGTATAAAGAACTCCAAAAAATGCTCGGGGGTGCGGTTTTGGGTTGATCTGGCATCGGATACTAGGCATACTTCTGGTAGTTACTTCCCCCGTCCAAGCGGCCTTCCGGGAGGACGTCCATGCCTTCATTTGTTCCCGGCCTGCCCGCGCGGCAGGTCCATGCGCGGTTCGCCGAGACGCTCCGCGAGTCGGAGCGGGTCCAGCGGAACCTGGTGCTCTGGTTCGCGGACCTGGTCCGGCGGCGCTTGTATGTGGAACTCGGCTACACCTCGATCTACGCGTACAGCTCTGAACGGCACGGGTTCTCCAAGAGCCGCTGCGCGCAGCTGTTGCGGGTGGTGGGGTCGCTGGAGGAGCTGCCGGAGCTGCGGCGAACGGTGGCGGCGGGTGAGATGCCCTGGACCAAGGCGCGGGAGGTGGTGAAGGTGGCCACCCGGGAGACGGAGGGGGCGTGGGTCCGGGAAGCGAAGCGGGTGGGCCGGCGGGCGCTGGAGCGGAAGGTGGCCGTGGCCCGAGGCCGGGCGGCGGCGGCGCGGGGACCGGGGCAGGCGCAGGCGGCGCTGGCGCTCGGTGCGGGTCCACCCGAGCCGGCTGCAGGAAGCCCGGCCGACGCCGACCCGGGGAAGAGCGCTGCGGTCGGGAGTTCCGGCCATGATGCGCCCGATCCGGCCGGGTCCGGTGCGGTGGACACGATCCCCGAAGCAGTGCGCCTGCGGTTCCCGGCGCTGCTCTATGCGGAGTACGGGGCGCTGGTGGAGGCGCTCCGGAAGCGAGGGTTCCGCGGCTCGACGGAGGAGCTGATCGTGGCCGGGCTGGCCGCGCTGGCGGAGCGGGGCCGCGCCGGGTCTCCGGGCCGATGGATCGGAATCCAAGCGACTCGGTCTGGCCGGGGAGCACCGCGAGCGGAAGAGCCGGGAGGCTCCGAAGCCGGATGGGACGCCGGCAGCGGCTGTTGTGGGGACGGAGACCTTCCGGGCGGCCCCGGCCCGCCGGGAGGCCGCGTATCAGGTGGTGATCCAGCACTGTCCGGACTGCGGCCGGGGGCGGGTGGTGACCGGCCGGGGCCCGAAACCACTCCGGCCGGCGGAGCTGGAGGCGGTGCTCTGTGACACCCGGGTGCACATGCCGGGGAAGCGGAACCGGGCGGTGGTGCCACCGGCTTTGCGGCGGGAGGTGCTGGAGCGGGACGGGCACCGGTGCCGGGTGGCCGGGTGCGGGAGCACGCGGTTCCTGGCCGTGCACCATGTGAAGCCCCGTCAGGCGGGCGGTCCGAACACCACCGAGAACCTGGTCGCCCTGTGCGGGAGCTGCCACCGGGCCATCCACGAGCTGGGCGCGCGCGCCCGGGCCGGCGCCGCCGCGATCCTCTCGCCCCCGCCCCAGCACCCACCGCCACCTGCGGCCGGCGACGGTGCGCCCGACGGTCCGGCCGAAGACTGCCCGGCTACCCTGGGCCGCCACCCGCCCCGGAGTGCACCCGGGTAACCCGGGTCACCGCACCCCCCGAGTGCACCCGGGTAGCCGCACCCCCCGGGTACACCCGGGTACCCCATGCTCCCGAGGTGCACCGGGTGCAACTCGCGCCTGGCATGTACCGGGGTCTCGCGCCGTGCTGTCTTCGACCGGCCGCAGCCGCCCCGCGGATGACGAGGCAACCTGGACGGCAGCGGGCCGAGGGGATGGATTTCGGTGAGCACCCGGCCCCTTGCCGGGTACGGCCCGAAGCAGTGGTCCCGCGTCCGAGTGCGGAAGATGGGCCTGGCGCAACGCCCTCTTCCGGAAACGGCCGCAGCCGCCCCGCGAACGACGAGGCAACCTGGTCGGCGGCGGGCCGAGCGGCGCAGCCGCGAGGTGGGCCCCGCGCCGGCCAGAGCGAGCCGATAGAACGATCCGGGGGATCGTTCCGGCGAGCGCTGCCGAGGAATCGCGGGGCGGAACGGCCGCCCGAGCGGGGGCGAGACCGCGCCCATGCCGAGGAATCGCGGGGCGGAACGGCCGCGCGAGAGCGCCCCGCGCCGCGGCGGGACCGCGGATGACCAAAGACGGGGGTACGCCACCCCCCGGCCGCACCCGCGGCCCGCCGGCTGCTAAACTCGTGCGCTCCACCGACGGCGACGAGGAGGCCGGCGTGATCCCCGAAAGCGAATGGAAGTTCTTCGAAGGCACCGAGCAGCGGATCGGGCACCTGGCCGCCCACCGGCTGGAGAACGAGGCCGCGCGGGCCCGTGGCGAGGAGCCGCCGTGGGACCCGGCCGAGCTGGACCGGCGGGAGGCCGCGCTCATCCAGGAAATGGATTACCCGGCCCGGGTGGAGCAGGCCCTGACCCTCGATCCGACCCCCGAAGAGGCCCGCCGCCTGGAGCTCCACCGCCGCTGGGTCCTGGCCACCCTGTTCGCCACCCATCCGGACCTGGCCCCCCTGGTGGAGGAGATCCGCGCCCGCACCGCCGCCTTCCGCCCCGCGCTCAACGGCCGGCCGGTGGCCCGGGAGACGGTGGAGCGGATCCTCGTCGAGGAAGCGGACGCCGCCACCCGCGAAGCCGCCTGGCAGTCCCTCACCCCCCTCGCCGAGACCCTGGCCGCACCCACCGCCGAGCTCTTCCGCCGCCGGGACCTCCTGGCCCGGACCCTGCTGGAAACCGGCTATCCCGAGGTGGCCTATCACGCCCGGGGTGAGGACCGGGCCCAGGTGACCGCGTTCCTGGACGAACTGGAGCGGGTGACCCGGGACGCCTACACCGGCATCCTCAAGGAGGTCGCCGATCTGCTCGGCACCCACGAGATCGAACCCTGGGATCTGGATTACGGTCTTCGCCGGCTGGAGCTGCTCGCCGACGACGTCTTCCCCGGCGAGAAGGCGCTGATAGCCGCGCGGGAGCAGGCCCGCGCCTGGGGGCTGGAGCCGGAACCGGGTGCCGTCCGGGTGGAGCCCGCCGACCTGCCGGTGGAGAGCCTGGTGCTGCCGGTGGACGTCCCCGGGGACATCCGCGTCCTGGTCCGCCCCGCTTCCGGCCACGACACCTACCGCATCCTGTTCCGCGCCTACGGCCGGGCCCTCGCTCACGCCCACGCCGGCGGCCGCCGCCGGTTCCTGGAGCGGGACGCCGCCCCCATGATCGAAGCCGCGGGGGCCCTCCTGGAGTCGATGACCCGGGACCCGGTCTGGGTGGCCTCGGTCACCGGGGCCTCGGAAGCGGCGGCGCGGGAGCACCTGGAGGCACGGCGCCGGTTGCGGATCGTGCGCCTACGCCGGCTCGCCGCCGGGGCCGCCTTCGAGAGCCTGGTCTACACCCCGGCCGAGCTGGACCTGCACCGCTTCCACAACGACGTCTTCGAGCAGATGCTCCGCGAGGCCCGGCGGCCGGAGGTGAGGTGGCCCCTGGACCATGGGCTGGCCGCCGACCCCTTCCACCGCGGCTCGGTCCTCCTGGGGGAGATGATTGCCGCCCAGACCCGGTCGCGGCTGGAGGCCGAACTCGGCGACCCGGTCCGGAACCCCGCCGTCGGCCCCTGGCTCCGCGAGCGCTACTTCGAGCCCGCGGCGCGGATCCCCTGGGCGGAGAAAGTGGAAGCCGCGCTGGTCGGTCCGCTCGTCTTCGCCGACCTGGCCCGCGAGCTGGAGGTGAGCTTCGAGGGCCCGCGGCTGGGCTCGGCGGAGGAGATCTCCGACGAGGCCGCGGCCGAGTACTTCGAGGGCATCGACCTGGACGATCCCGGGGAATCCTGACCGGTCCGATCCGGTGACCGCCGGGTTCCCTGCGCTCCGGGCCACCGCCGGGTTCCCTGCGCTCCGGGCCACCGCCGGGTTTCCTGCGCTCCGGGCCACCGCCGGATCCCCCCCTCCCGGTGCCGCCCGACTCCCCCCGCCGGCGCCGGTCCCGTGTGGCCCCCGGGATTCCCCTTCCGCGGAATCCCGCCGGTGCTACAATGAGGGTACGAACCCGCCCGGGCGCCTATCAGCAGGTCGGGAGCGTCGCGGCTCGTCCGCCGGCGCCGGCCCTTCCTCGGGGTACCAAAACCCCCGGCGAACCCGGACGGGGGGAGACCGGTCGCCCGCCGATGAGTCCCTAAGGCGCGGTGGGGCACGGCCGGAGGCGAAAACCCGCGGGGTGCCGGCGCGGTTCACGGCCCGGCGCCCCGCCGCCTGACCCGGCCCGGTCCGGGTCTTCGTTTTCATCCCCGATCCCCAGGAGGACGGTCCCGATTTACGAGGTCAAAGCCACCGAGACGCGGAAGGAACGAGCCATCCTGGTCGGGCTCAATCCCTCCCCCACCGTCGAGGATTCCCTCGACGAGCTCAGCCTCCTCGCCCGGACCGCGGGCGCCGACGTCACCGATCGCATCCGCCAGCGCCGCGACGCGATCAAGCCGGGGACCTTCCTCAGCCGGGGCAAGCTGGACCAGCTGGTCTCCCTGGCCGAGGAGCACGAGACCGACCTGGTGATCTTCGACGACGACCTCACCCCGGCCCAGGTCAAGAACCTGGAGACGCGCCTGGAGCGGAAGGTGCTGGACCGGAGCGAGCTCATCCTGGCCATCTTCGCCGAACATGCCCGCACCCGGGAATCGCGGCTCCAGGTGGAGCTGGCCCAGCTCGAGTACCTCCTGCCCCGGCTCACCCGCATGTGGGTCCACCTGTCCCGGCAGCAGGGCGGCATCGGCACCCGGGGGCCGGGCGAGACCCAGCTCGAGGTCGACCGCCGCCGGGTGCGGGAGAAGATCTCCTTCCTGAAGAAGAAGCTCAAGGAGGTGGACCGCCAGCGCGAGACCCAGCGCTCCCGGCGGGAGCAGGTCCATCGCACCGCCCTGGTCGGCTACACGAACGCGGGCAAGTCCACGCTCATGAACGCGCTGACCGGGGCCGGGGTCCGGGCCGAAGACGCCCTCTTCGCCACCCTGGACGCGGTGACCCGGCGCTATCGATATCCCGACGGCCACGTGACCCTGTTCACGGACACGGTGGGATTCATCCGCAAGCTTCCCCATCACCTGGTGGCCTCGTTCCGTTCCACCCTCCGCGAAGTGGTGGAAGCCGACCTGCTTCTCCACGTGGTGGACGCCTCCAGTCCGTCGGCGGAGGAGCAGATCGAGACCGTATACCGGGTCCTGACCGAGCTGGGAGCCGCGGCCAAGCCGACGGTGCTGGTCCTGAACAAGACCGACGCCGCCGACGAGGTCCCGGTCATGGGTCTCCAGGCCCACCACCCCGGAGCGGTGGCCTGCTCCGCGCTCACCGGGGACGGCATCGACCGGGTCCGGACCGAGGTGCTGGCCGAGGTGGTCCGGAACAACGGACGTCCCGGCGGCGGACTGTCCCGATCCGCGGAAATCGGTTAGAATCCTTCCAGGCTTATTCCCCCAAGCCGCTCGATATTGAATCCTGGGTCTCTCTCTCCAGGTCCGGCCTCCCCGGCTCCATGCCAGACGGCCTCACTGTCGATACGGCTCGAGGGAATGAGACACGCCGCTTTGCACTACGCCTTCGGCCCCTTCCGGGCGGACTTGAACCGCCAGGTCCTCATGCGGGGGGACCAGGTGGTGGCCATCCCCCCCAAGGCCTTCGCCCTCCTCGAGGTCTTTCTCCTCAACCGGGGAAAGCTGCTCGCCAAGGACCGTCTCATCGAGACGATCTGGTCCGACGGCGGCGGGTCGGAAGCGAATCTCGGCGTGCTCGTCTCCACCCTGCGCCGGGCGCTGGGGGAACGCCCCCGGGACCATCGATACGTGGTCACCATCCCCCAGCACGGATACACCTTCGTGGCTCCGGTGGAGTCTATTCCCCAGGACGACCCCGTACCGGCGGCGCCGGCTCCGGCGGAGCCGGACCTTCCCTGGCACCGCCTGGCCGTGCTTCCGTTCCAGGCGCAGAACGACGGGAACCCGGAACTGGGGCTGGTCCTGGCCAACGCCCTGATCGCCGACCTGGCCGCCATCCGGACCCTGTCCGTGCACTCCACCGGATCGGTGCGGCGGTACGCGGAGAACCTGGCCGATCCGGCGCGGGCGGCCCGGGAGCTGGGCGCGGAGGCGGTGATCGCCGGCACCCTCAAGCGGGGCCCGGCGAATGGGTGGCCTCGGTCGCCCTTACCCTGACCGCGGACCGACGGGTGTCCTGGTCGCAGGACTACTCGGTGCCGGAAGCGGACATCCAGGTTCTCCCCCACCTCATCGGGGAGGAGCTGCGGCGGACCTTCGGGCTCGACCCGGCCGGTAAAAGGCGGTCCCCCGCCGCCCGCCACCATCTGACCGAGGACATGGAGGCCTTCCGGGCTTATCTCCAGGGCCGCTATCTCTCCTCCCGGCACGACGTTCCCTCCCTGTACCGGAGCGTCCGGTTCTTCGAGGAGTCCCTGGCCCACAATCCGGGGTTCGCCCTCGCCCTAAACGGCCTGGCCGAGGCCCATCACGGCCTGTGGTGGATGGGGGTGGCCCCCCCGGAGACCGCGGCGCCGCAGATCGAGGATCTCGCCCGGCGGGCCATCGAGGCCGACCCCGTTCCGCCGAGGCGCGGATCTGGCCCGCCAACACCGCCTTCGGGTACCGGTGGGACTTCGCCGAGGCGGAGCGGCGGTTCCGTGAGGCCCTGGACCTGGGGCCGCGGGTGGCGTCGGTGCACGGCTACTATGCCTGCTTCCTGGCCGCGAGCGGCCGGACGGGGCAGGCGATCGAGCAGCCCCGGAGAGCGGTGGACCTGGAACCCAGCTCCTCCCTCATGAACGCCAACCTGGGGCTGGTCCTCTACTACGCCGGGGACTCGGACCGGGCCATCCGCCGGTTCCAGATGCTGCTGGATCTGGACGAAAGCTATAGCTGGGCTCGAATTCTGCTAGGATGGGCAGCCATTTCCGCTGGAGACCTGGATCTCGCCTGGGCCCAGTACCGGAAGTTGGAGGAGATGGTCGGGGGCGGGGAGCCCGGGCTCGACGCCGTCCTGGGACTGATCCAGGCCCGGCGGGGAGACACCGCCGGCGCCCGCCGCCGCCTGGCCTCCATGGACGCGGCGGCGGCCGGGAGGTACGTGCAGCCCTATTTCCACGCGTTGGTGCACCTCGGGCTCGGGGACCGCGAGACCGCGGTCACCTGGCTCGAGAGAGCCTACCTGGATCGTTACGTCTACGTGAGCTTCCTCGGCGTGGACCCGCTGTTCCGGGAACTCCACACCAGCCCCAGATTCCGCGCCCTGCTCAAGAAGGTCCTCCCGTCCTGATAGGACGGAATTGTTGTTTTCAAGAAAGGGCCTGGACAGGTATCGAAGTCCGGGTAGACTGATAGCAAGAGGAAGGACCCCTCCTCAACGTCTGCGGCCGGCCCACCGTTCCCCCGCGGGCCGGGCCCGG
>CAVYIE010000003.1:0-8999 GCA_963768615.1 Candidatus Eiseniibacteriota bacterium
GGCGTGACGGCGGGGTGGGTGGTGCGGTGGGGGGGGTGGGGGGGCGTGGGTGGTATGGGTGGGCGACTGGGGGACGGTGAGTCCTGCGGGTGTGACGGGCGGCGGTGTGGTGGTGAGTGGTGCGGGTTGGGGGGGGCGATATGATGGGTGGTTTGGGCGCCGTGTTGCACCCGGGTGCACACCCGGCTCCCGGG
Source organism: Candidatus Eiseniibacteriota bacterium (assembly GCA_963768615.1). GTDB lineage: Bacteria > Eisenbacteria > RBG-16-71-46 > JABDJR01 > JABDJR01 > CAVSKL01. Next base: position 195 of record CAVYIE010000003.1, read on the forward strand.
CGGCGGGGCGGTTGGTATGCAGGGGGAAGTCCAGCTCGCAGTCGTTGGGCGGGGGGGAGGGCCTCGGTGGCGGTTCTCCGCCTGTTGAACGGCCCTCTCCGTACGTGCTAACCTCTTGAGCCCCTTTCGAGAGGCGCCATACCCAAGTGGCTAAGGGGACGGTCTGCAAAACCGTTATGCGGCGGTTCGAATCCGCCTGGCGCCTCCAGCTCCATCGCTATAGCGCGCAATAATTTATGTCCAACAAGATGCCCCGGCCGGTGATTCCGGCTGGGGCGCCCTTCTTGCATACAAGATGTCACTAGGACCACGGCCGCCGACGGTGTCCAGCGAGCCGGCGGGGACCGCCGCTGCCCCCCGCTAGAGCTCGTCCCACTTCGCCGAGCTGCCGCGGGCCTTCTCCTGAGGGTACCGCTCCTCGTTACGGCGGATCTTCTCCTGGATCGCCTCGGCCAGGTCGATCTCCAGTTCCCGGCAGAGCAGGAGAAGGTAAATGGCGACGTCGGCCGCCTCGGCGGCGATTTCACCTTTCTTCTCTGCGGCCACCCGGGCGGCCTCGGATCCCTCCACCCACTGCAAGGCCTCCAACAGCTCCCCGGCCTCGATGGCCACGGCGACGACCAGATTCTTGGGGGTGTGGAATTGGGCCCAGTCACGGGCATCGCGGAATCGAACGACGGCTTCGGTCAGTTGCTCGAGGCTGCTCATCCGTGATCTACTCCCAGCTTCCTATGTGAAGGGACCAACCCAGGGGACCAGAGCATGTTGATGACGGTCGCTGAATTCCGCACCCGGATCACCACGGACCGAGCGCGGCTAATCCGGGATCTCCAGGATCATACCGGCCGCTACGGGGATGGGGAACGGGACGCCTGGAACTCCTCACTCCCCATGGTCGCCGAGGCGTTCTCGGCCAAGAGTCTACAACCGCTGCATCTCTTCTTCGAGAACCGGGGAGGGATCGCGCTCGAATACCGGCTCCCCGCGTCGTCCTCCTGGTGCGACATGGTTCTGCTCGGGGAGCACCACGGACGCCCGGCCGGGGTCATGGTGGAGCTGAAGCACTGGCTCACCGAGGACACCCGGCCCGGGAACGTCGAGGGTCTGGTCACCCGCCGGGGCGGCCAGCGCCACCACCCCTCCGATCAGGTGAGAGGCTACGTCGAGTATTGCCGGGGTTTTCATTCCACCGTTCAGGCCCGGAACGCCGACGTCCACGGTTGCGTCCTCTTCACCCGGGACCACCAGATCGAGGGATTCCTGGAGCCGCCCAACGACCGCCTGGTGGCCGACTACCCCTGCTTCACCCTCAGGCCGCGCGACGTGGATGAGCGACTGCCCCGCTACTTCCAGGACCGCCTCACCGCCCCGAACGAGGACTTCGCCCGGGAGTTCGAGACCGGCCGGTACGTCCAGGACCGGTCCTTCTGCATCCAGATCGGGGAGCAGATCCTCGACCCGGAGTCCACGCCCTTCGTCCTCCTGGACAAGCAGCGGTTCGCCTTCAGCCGATCCCTGGGCGAAGTGACGCGGATCCTCGGATTCCATAAGGGAGAGCCGGCCAAGAAGGTCGTGATCATCAAGGGCCCTCCGGGGTCGGGGAAGTCAGTGATCGCGGCGCGCCTGTGGGCGGAGCTGGTCCGGCGGAAGTCCCTCCCCAAGCAATCGGTGGTGTTGACCACGACCTCGGTCTCCCAGAACAGCAACTGGTCCGGGTTGTTCGCCCAGGTCGCGAAGTCCACGCGGGCCAGGGGGGTGATCAAGAAGGCGACAGAATACGTTCCCATCACCACCCACGACGTCGGCGAGATCCGCCGCAAGTACCCGGACCTCACCCTGGAGGATCCCGGCCGGTGGCGGGAGCACCTGTCGGTGGTCCGGGAGAAGGGCTACGGGAGCGATCGGCTCCAGGACAACGAGATCCTCATTTCCATCGTGGACGAAGCCCATGCGCTGATCAACCCGGAGCACTCGGATGCCCGGGGCCAGTTCGGATTCGCGGTGGCGGGCGGTCCCCTCGGCTACCACATCATCCGGAGTTCGGTGGTCAGCATCTTCCTCATGGACCCGGAGCAGAGCTTCCGGGAACGCGAGACGACCTCGATCGAGGACATCAAGCGGTGGGCCGAGGAACTGGGCGCCGAACCGGTGACCGAGGTCAGCCTGGAGGGAAACCAGTTCCGTTGCGGAGGGATGGCCGAGTACACGGATTGGGTGGAGGGGCTCATCCGAGGCGGCGATGCGGCGGATCTGCGCACGCTCGCGCCCCGGTGGCGGTTGCAACCGCAGAACGAGACCGGGTCAAAGGGAGCACCCAAGCGAGCTCCGGCCCGGGAGAAACGTACCCGCAAGTCGGCGCCGCGCGGGTTGCTCTTCGAACTGGTTGAGACCCCCGCGGAGCTGGAGGATCGCCTCCGGAGCCATGCAACCGCCGGGTCCACGGTGCGGCTCCTGGCCAGCTACGCCCGCAAGTGGAAGACGCGGAACGTTGCGTCTCCCCACAAGGCCCGACCGGCCGAGATGGATTTCCACATCCCGTACTCCGTGGGCGGCCGAACCCGCTACTGGTCGAAGCCCTGGAACTTCGTGCCTCAGGGCCAGGACTACACCGCCTTCATCCAGGGGAGTCCGGGATTCCCCATGGCCGAGGATCCGCTCTGCGAGGTGGGATGCCCGTATGCGGTTCGGGGATTCGACTTCGACTACGTGGGAGTACTCTGGCTTTCCGACCTCGTATACCGCTCGGGGAAGTGGGTCGTCCAGCTGGAGCACGTCCACGAGACGGGGTTGAAACCCTACCTGCGCCGGGCCTCGGCGGAGGAGAACCCGAGCGGCGAACACCACCGGGCTCTGATTCAGAAGCTCGGGCAGGCCTACCGGATCCTCCTGACCAGGGCCATCCACGGCGTGTACCTGTGGGTGGAGGACGAGGAGTCCCGGGAGTTCATCGCCGGTGCCCTGGGAGCGTAGCGGGGAACTGCTGACCGGAGACGCCCTCGCGCTGCCCCCTCACCGCACCAGCGTCACCCGCCCCTTCCGCACCGTCCCCCCGCCGGCCACGCGCAGGAAGTAGGTTCCCGGCGCGGCCCGGCGCCCCGCGGCGTCCCGGCCATCCCAGCGCACCCGGTGCTCGCCCGCGTCCAGGCCGTCCAGCCGCCGGCGGTACACCTCGCGGCCGGCCACGTCGAGCACGGTAAACTCGGCCGGCCCCGCCCGGCCAAGGACGAAGGCGACCGCGGTCCAGGCCCGGAAGGGGTTGGGGAAGGCCCGGAGTGGGTGCGGCCGGCGCGAGCGGGGGCCGTCCCCGGGCACCGCGGTCTGGGTGGCGCCGGTCCAGCTCGAGAGGCCCTCGGCCGCGGACCCGCCGGCGTGGTGGAAGTCGCCGCCCACGAAGAGCGCCCCCCCGTACTCACCCAGGGCCCAGCCGTCGTCGTCCAGGCCGCTCCCCATCGGCTGCCAGGCGGAGCCGTCCCAGCGGGCCACCCGGCTCAACGGGCCCGAGCCCGAACCCCCGGCGGTGAACTCGCCGGTGATGAACAGTTCCCCGTCGTGGGAGGTCATGTCGAAGACCCTGCCGTTCACCCCGTCGCCCATGGGGGCCCAGGTGGTGCCGTCCCACACCGCCACCCGCTCGGCCGGGGAGCCGGCCACCGACGTGAAGGTCCCGGCGATGTAGAGCTTGCCGTCCTGGACCACGATTCCGTAGACGGTCCCGTTCAGGGCGCTTCCGCCGATCTCGCTCCAGGCGCTCCCGTCCCAGGCGGCCAGCCCGGTTACCGACTCCCCGCCGATGTTGACGAAGTTCCCCCCCGCCACCACCTGGCCGTCGTATCCGGCCAGCGCGGTCAGGAAGCTGTTGGCGTTCCCGCCCAGCTTCTGCCAGGCCGTCCCGTCCCACCGGGCGACCGCGTTCCCCGCGTTGTAGATTCCCGCGTACAGGTTTCCGGCGATGGTCTCGATGGTCTGCACCGTGCTCGAGGACCCGGACCCCATGGCGCTCCAGTTCGCACCGTCCCACCGCGCCACCTTGGCGGCGGGATTCCCCCCGGCGGTGGTGAAGCTCCCCCCCACGATCAGGTCCCCCTGGTACACCGCCATCGCGTCCACCGAATGGACCGACCCCCCGTACACCCCGGTGCCGAGAGGGGTCCACTGGGTGCCGTCCCAGACGGCCACCAGGCTGCCGGTCACCGGGCCGAACAGGGTCCGGGTCCCTCCCACTGCCAGCCCCCCGTTGAACGCCTGGAAGGACCGTATGGACGGGCTTGCCCCGTCTCCCTCGACCAGCGCGCTCCAGTCGCTGCCGTCGTAGTAGATCAGGTTGGCCCCGCTGACGAAGTTCATGCTGTTGAAGAGGCCGCCCACGACCAGGTCGGTCCCGAAGGTGCAGAAGGTGAACGCAGACCCCCCCCAGATGGTGCCGGCCCAGTAGTACCCGTTCCAGACCTGGGTGATATAGGAGCCGTCGGAGACCAGGAGCTGCCCGTCGTAGTCCCCGATGGCGAAGGCGCCGCCGGAGAAGTCCCCGTCGGTGCCTATAGTCCCCCAGGTTCCGTCGTAGGCGGCGAAGTTCACCAGATCCTGTCCGCCGGCCTGGGCAAACTCTCCGGTCACGATGAGTTTGCCGTCGTAGACGTGCAGGTCCTCCCCGTAGGCGTTGTAGCCCTCCCCGTACTCGTCGGTCAGCCCCCCGAAGGCGCTCCAGCTCGACCCGTCCCAGCGGGCGATGTTATCGGCGCCGACGTAGCCCGCGATGTCGAACTCCCCGGTCACGTACAGGTCCCCGCCGTAGGACGCCAACGCGGTCGCGGACCCGCTGACGCCCCCCTGGAGGGTGCTCCAGCTCGACCCGTCCCAGCCGGCGATGCCTCCGGCGGAGGTGGCGCCTCCCACTTCGGAGAAGTACCCGGCCACCACCAGCTCGCCGTCGTACACCGTCATGTCGTTCACCCCGTAGTCCGCGCCTCCGCCGACCGGGACCCAGTCCGACCCCGTCCACCGGGCGAGCCCGGCCAGGGGCGTGCCGTCGGGATGGTCGAAATACCCGCCCGCGTACAGCTCCCCGTTGTAGACGCAGAGGCTGTACACCTCGCCGTCCAGGCCCGGCCCCAGGGGGAACCAGGTGGAGCCGTCGTAGACGGCCACCCCGGACGCGGCCACGTTGCCCACGAAGTGGAACTCCCCTCCGATGACCAGCTGCCCGTTGAAGGTGACGGAGGCGTCCACGGCCTCGTCCGTGCCCGGGACGTTCCAGGAGGTGCTCCAGAACTCGTCGCCGGGCTCGGCCAGCGCTCCGCCGCCGGCCCGGAGGACGGACACGATCACGACCAGGGCGGCCAGCGCGGGCATGCGAAAGCGGTTTGCCATACGGATCAGGGGATTGGTGGGATGCATGGTATTCTCCGGGTGGACGCGCTCCCCCCCAGGTGGAGGGCGCTCACTCCCAGGACCGTATTTCCCGATCCGGAGGGCTCACGCGAATGGCCGACGACGAATCCTCCCCGGTCACGCGCCTCCTGATCGAGGCCGCCGAGGGACGCCGCGGGGCCATGGACCGGCTCCTCCCCGTCGTCTACGACCAACTTCGGGATATCGCACGCCGTCAACGATCGCGGCACCGGCGCTACGAGACTCTCCAGACCACCGCCCTGGTGCACGAGGCCTTCCTGCGCCTGGCCGGGGGGGGAGGCGGAACCTGGAAGGACCGGAACCACTTCCTGGCCTCGGTTTCCCAGGTCATGCGGAGCGTCCTGGTGGACTATGCCCGCCGCCGACAAGCGGCCAAGCGGGGTGGGGCCCAGGCCGACCTCTCCCTGGACGAATTCCACGACCTCCCCGAGATCAACGCCGACGAGGTCCTGGGCGTGCACGCCGCACTCGAGCGGCTGGAGGCCCAGGATGCCCGCACCGCCCGCGTCATCGAGCTCCGGTACTTCGTGGGTCTGAGCGTGCGGGAGACCGCCGAGGCCATGGACCTCTCCCCGGCCACGGTGAAGCGGGAGACCGCGGTGGCGCGGGCCTGGCTCAAGCGGGAGCTGGAAGGCGGGTCCTGAGCCCATCCGTCCCCGGATTCCGGTTTGCAGGACGGGCGGAAACCGGTCAGGAAGCGCAGGGCGAAGCATGGAACTTCACGACAGGGAAACGTGGACGCGGGTCAAGGGGCTGTTCGAGCAGGCCGTCGACCTCCCCGCCGGGGAGGGGCGCGCCCTCCTGGAGCGGGCCTGCGCGGGGGACTCCGGGCTTCTCGACGAGATCTCCTCCCTACTCGAAGCGCACCGGTTGAGCGTGGAGGACGGCGACCTGCAGTCCCCCTTCCTGGAGGCTCCCGACCCCGCTCTCGGCCGCAGGGTGGCAAGCTGGCGCCTGGATCGCCTGCTGGGAACCGGTGGCATGGGCGCGGTTTATCTGGCCTCGCGGGTGGACGGCGCCTTCGAGCAGCAGGTGGCCGTCAAGTTCGTCCGGGGTCTCGACGCCGTCACCATGCGCCGCTTCCGGGAGGAGCGCCGGATCCTCGCCCGGCTGTCCCACCCCCGCATCGCCCGGCTCCTGGACGGGGGGCGGACCGAGGAGGGCCTGCCCTACCTGGTCATGGAGTACGTGGACGGGACTCCGATCACCGCCTACTGCGAGGCGCGGAAGCTGCCGGTGGAGGAACGCTTGCGCCTCTTGGAGGCGGTCTGCGCCGCAGTCGACTTCGCCCACCGGCGCCTGGTGATCCACCGCGACCTCAAGCCGTCCAACATCCTGGTCACCGCCGAGGGGCAGGTGAAGCTGCTCGACTTCGGGATCGCCAAGCTCGTCCAGCCGGAGGGCGCCGGTGGGAGCGTCACCGGCACCCTCCACCGGGCCATGACCCCGGACTACGCAAGCCCGGAGCAGATCCTGGGAGAGCCGGTCACCACCCAGTCCGACCTCTATGCCCTGGGGGTGCTCCTGTTCCAGCTCCTGGCCGGACGGCCCCCGTACCGGACCGCGGACCTGACTCCAGGGGAGGTGGAGCGGGTGGTGTGCGCCGAGACCCCGCCGCGGGTCTCGGCGGCCGCCCCCCGCGCGCGCCGGCGCCGGCTCCGGGGCGACCTGGACATCCTGGTCGCCGCCGCCATGCATCGCGATCAGGCCCGGCGCCCCGGCTCGGCCCGGGAGCTGGCCGCCGACCTCCGCCGGCACCGGCGGGGCGAGCCCATCAGCGTACGCGCCGACAGCCGGCTCTATGTGCTGCGCCGGTTCCTGGCCCGGAATCGCGGCGGGGCGCTGGCGGCGGCGCTCCTCCTGGCCGTGCTCCTGGGGGGGATCGTGGCCACCTCCCGCCAGGCCCGCATCGCCGAGCGGCGACTCCAGGGCGGGCGGGCCCTGGCCAACCGGCTGCTGCTCGACGTCCACGACGGGCTGCGGGACCTGAACGGGTCCACCCGGATCCGGCGGGAGCTGGTGGCCAATACCCTGGCCTACCTGGACGTTCTAGCCGAGGACAGCGGGGGAGACCCCGGGCTAATGGAGGACATGGCCTCGGCCTACGAGAAGGTGGCCGACCTTCAGGGGAACCCGGACGAGGACAACCTCGGGGACCTGGCCGGAGCGGTGGCCAGCTACCGTCGGGCCGTGTCCATCCGCGAGCGGCTCTACCGTGTCCGGCCCGATCCCCGGCGGGCGCGCGACCTGGCCCGGGCCCGGGGCAAGCTGGCCGTTCCGCTTTCCTACGCCGGGCGGACCCCGGAGGCCCTGGCCCTGGAGGACTCGGCCCTGGCCGTCCTGGCCCCGCTGGCCGCGGCCGGCGAGCCGGACAGCCTCACCCTGCGCGTGGAGGCGCGGATCAGGGCCGAACGCGGTTGGCTGCGGGCCTGGGAAGGGGACCCGGTCGGACCCCGCCCCGAATTGCTCCGGGCCGAGCGTCGTCTCTCCGCGCTGGCCGCGCGGGATACCCTGAACCTGGACCTGGCCGTGGACCTGTGGCGCGCCCGGTACTACCTGGGGGACGCCTATCTCATGGGAGGGGACGTCGACAGCAGCCTGGCCTGGTTCCGGGACGGGGAAGCGGGGCTGGACGCCCTGGACGCCCGGTATCCCCGCAACCCCCGGATCCTACGCGGCCGGATGGGGTGCTACAAGCGGTTGGGGGACGTCCTGGCCCGGGGGAACGACCCCGAGGCCGCGCTCGCCGCGTACCGGAAGTCGCTGGCCGTGTCCGAGGAACTGGCCTCGGCCAATCCCGACAATCGGACCGCCCGGCGCGGGGTCGGTTTCGGCTACAACGCTCTTGGCGCCTATCTGGTGCAGCTGGGCCGGCCGGCCGAGGGGATCGAGGCGATCAGCCGGGCGGTGGAGATCCGCACCGCCCTCCACCGGGCCGACCCCGCCAATGCCTCGGACACCAACGACCTCTCCATCTCCCACCTGCGGCTCTCCGATGCCTACCTGGCCCTCAACCGCTACGACCGCGCCCTGGCCGCCTGCCTGGAGGCCCGGCGCCTGCACATGGAGCTGCCGCCGGAGGAGCGGGGGGGAGCCCAGAGCCTGGGGAACCTGGCCGCCATCGAGGCCTCGGCGGGCCTCATCCTGCAACGGCAAGGGAACACGGCGACGGGGCCCGGGGAGCGCGCGGACTCCTGGCGGGGGGCCCTCGACCATTACGGCCGGTCTTTGGCCCTCTTCGAGCGGATGTCCGGGGAGGGTTCCTCGACCGGTCTCTGGGGCGACGACATCACCTTCATCCAGGGCCAGGCGGACACGCTTCGGGCCCTCCTGGGGGAGGCGCCGGCCCAGGCGCGCTGACACGGTCCTGGGCCGGCCCTCATCCAGGCTCGCGAC
>CAVYIE010000004.1:0-908267 GCA_963768615.1 Candidatus Eiseniibacteriota bacterium
TGACCGGTTACTTCGCGTCGATTCCTACGGGAACCCTGAGAACAACAGCTCGCATGAAGTAATCGGCGCGTATCCGGTTGCCTGTATGTACGGAACGCTGGCTCGAAGCTCGACCTTCGCAGGGAATGGGACGCTCGAGTTCCCCGGGGATCTCACGATTCCCGAGGACAGCACCCTGACCATCAACTCCGGTACGATGATCAACGTGGCGGCCAACAGCGACCGAGTCGGCGGCGGGTTACAAGCGGATAAGACCGAGCTCATAGTCAATGGCTACCTTGGCTTGCACGGCTCCTACGGATCGGTAGTTGCCATGCGATCGAGTGCCGCGAGTCCCGGAGATGAGGATTGGGGGGGTATCGTGGGCTGGGGAGACACTGTTCGAGTGGATGCCGACTACGCTTCCATATCCGATGCCTACAGTGGGATTAGCATGGTACCGAACGTTGCAAGATCCTGCAATATCGACCATTGCACATTCAGCAACAACGCAGTGTACGATGTGTTTGTGAACGTCGATACGACATACGTGCTTCCGTTCCGTGTGCAGAACAGCACTTTCGATGTCGGCGGCGGCGGTACGGGGATTTACATGGTGGCTCCGAACGCCCAGATTACCGGCAATCACATCAGCTGCAATGCATCGAGTTTCGTTGGTATCTATGTAAATGTAGATACCTGCACCGTAGAGGAGAACACGATCTCGGGGTGTGAGAATGGGTACGGGATCCAGATCGTCGGGGGCGAAGGAGATATCACGGAGAACACCGTTTCTGGCTCGAAGTACGGGATTTACCAGACTGGAGGTAGCGCTCGGATCGGACTTGCAGCGCAATCCCAGAGCGGGAACACCCTCACGGAGAACACGCGGGGTGTGCAGTGGTCCTGCCTCGGGCCGGGAACTTGCCCTTCCTGTGCTGGATTGTCTGCGACACTCCGGCATAGCGAGATCATGGGGAACTACATCGGTGTCTCCACCGATAAGCGCGCTGCGCAGCTTGATGCAGGGACTCTGTCCGACTACGGCTACAACTTCATCTACGACAACACCCTGTACTGTCTGCGGAACGGCTCGACGTGCGACACCCTGATGGCGGTGGGCAACTATCTGGGTGAGTGCGCCGATCCGCCGGCCCCCCCGTTGCCCGCAGCGTGTTGGCTGGGAGAGGTAAACGTAACCTCTCCGAGCTGCACCGGCCCATCTGATTTCGGGGCGGGGATCACAGAGGTTGCGAACCGCCAGCCGCTTCGGCTCCTCGGGGCGACACCGAACCCGCTGACCCAGAGCACCCAGATCCGATTCGAGATCCAGGGGGATCCGGTGGACGTGGGACTCCGGATTTTCGACGTTGCCGGACGCCAAGTGCGAGCCATGGGCGCGGGCCAGCTTGCTGCCGGACCGCACGTGTTCAGATGGGACGGCCGAGATGACCGAGGGGCTGCGGTTGGCGCCGGCATGTATTTCATGCGCGTCATCACAAGTCGCGGGGACCACGACACGATCAAGGCGCTGGTGCTGCGCTAAAGGGAGGAGAGAACCATGTCACGAATCAAACTGCTGACTGGGATGGTCGTTCTGGCGCTCTTCGTTTGGCTCGCGCCGGCGGGAGCGGAGGACTTCGATGTGACAAGTAGCGAGGCGGCAGCGCTCGCGGGTGCGGAAGAAGGTTCTCAGGCGGCGCTGGCCTTCGATCTGGCGTTTCTGAGCAGCCTGGCCCATCGAGGTGTCGATGTGGCCTTCCTGGAGCTCCGGATCCCCGGCGCGGGCCAGGAGGAGACGGCTGAGTTCTACGCCTATCCTGCCACCTCGACCTGGACGGCCACGGGCCTTGCGGCCGAGAACTTTCCGGAACGGTCGGAACAAGCTGTCGCATACTGGACGATCGATCCACCGGACTACGCGCGAAGCGGTGGATATGTCCGTCTGGATCTTCGAGAGCTCGTGGAGTCCTGGCGTACCGGAGAAGAGACGAACCGGGGAATCGTGCTGGTTTCTCCGCAGCTGAATGCGGAGACTCTAGGCGACGCGCTCGCTTCCGCGAAGATCAAGCTCGTGGTAGGACCCAGGCTCTAGGGGACTAATTCCAAGGACCGAGGCGGGTGGGTCGTGGGGCGGCCCACCCGCTGCGTCTGCATCGGGTGATGTCCGGATTGTAGGGGTCGGACGGGGGCGGTGGGGCGAGCCAGTGTCCCACCAGCGCAGTGGATTGGAGGAAGTTGGGGGTTATGGCAACGACCACCGTGAAGATCGGGAGTGAAGAGAGATCCCTGGACACCGCTGACGAGCAGTGGATAAACCAACAGATCAACAAGAGACGCGCAGACGGGGAGCAAGTGTGCGTGAGAGTCCAGATCGTCGCCGAGGGAGTGAATGTGAGCCTCTCCACACCGACTTGTGGTGGGGGTCGGGGCGGGGGGCGGGGGCGACGGCCAAACGCCAATGAGCAGCGGATCGTCGATCTGTGGCGCGAGAGAGGTCTGACGGCCCCGAATTTCACGGGGGGCAGCCTCGTCGCCTTCCTGAAGCAGCTCCGGCGTTCTATCTAGGGGCGCCCACACACGAGAGCCTGCCTACAAGGGGCCGGCCAGATGGAAGGTGCCCGACGGTGCCCTAAGGCCGCAGCAAGGCTCCCCCGACGGGGGTCGGTCGTTGCCACGTGCCCACCCGAAAGCGCCCCGAAATCGAGGGACATGGGGGTGCACGCTCGAAATCCGTTGAAATCGCGGTCACGCTAAACCATTGCCAGCAATGGGTTATAGGCCAGCCGAAGAGGCGAGCAGCCTGCGGACTCCCACCGTCGACGTTTGTGCCTACTCGAATCACAGGGAAGAAGCTGAGTCAACGCGGGGAACCCATCTTCCAGCTTGGTGGTGATTGCGTTTGGAAACCTCGGTGACGAATCCGTCGCTTGGCCGGGTTTGGGCAACCGGGAGGTGCGAAAGAGACTGGCATCTGGCCCTCTCTAGACCTGACTGCTGATAAGCCAACTTCTTAGTGTGTAGCTGGTTATGGGGGAGGTTGGCATCAGGGTTCATTGCGGCTGGCCAGAATCCCCTACGCGGCGGCTAGGCTCGTCGTGAGGCCGTCCAGGGCCCCTAAAGTCAGGTTCTCAAGGGTTTGAGCGAGCCGTCGAAGGCTCGGTGTGGGCACCCCCTCGGCCCCGCCACTCACGAAGAGGAGCCCTTCGGCCATCTGGTAGAAGGGCTTCTCGTATGTGGGCGTCAGGGTTCCGCCGTCCCAGGTGGAGTTTGAACTTATCAGCTTGAGGAGGCGTGCCTGCTGGTCCGGAGACTGCTTATGGTAGAGCTCAGGCGCACTTCGGCAGCGTTTGAGCCATGTCCCCCGTCCTGATACGGCCTGCATGGGTGTGAACAGGCTCCGGGGGCGCGACTCGTCCGTGCCATCAATCGATCCGGATGATGCGGCGGACGGCGTCTTGTTCCTCGCTCAACGCCCGCAGGAAGTACACGCCGGGGGGAACGCGGGAACCTCGCTGGTCCAGCCCGTCCCAGGAGATCTTGTGTTCTCCGGGGGGAAGAGGCTCCTCCAGGAGGTTTCGAATGGCCCGGCCGGACACGTTGTAGACCGTCACGCTGAGTCGTGTCCGGCCGTCGGTGACGAACTCCAGGTTCGAGAGGGAGCGAGACGGATTCGGGTGCGGGGCCGTCAGGAGGAAGCTCGGAAGCGGCGTCGATGTCTCGCCGACGGACACGGAGCCGGTCGGGGAGAGCTGCACCGAGAAGTCGAACGAGGATTCCATCGTTCCGGAGTCTCCTGCAGCGAAGGTGGCCAGGACGAGCGCGCTGGAGTTCAGGACGTAGCTTCCCGGTGGAATGGTGGCCGTATCGTCCAGGGTGCCGGTGAAAGGCCACGCTCCCTCCAGGTAGATCGTGCCCCCTTCGTCGCTCAGACTGAAGCCGCCGTCCCGGAAGGTCCCGGTCACGGTGGCCTTGTAGCTTACGTCGGTCGTGAAGCTGATCTTATAGGTGGAATAGGAGGTGATGCTGCACCCGCACGAGCCGCCGTCTCCACTGGCCGTCGCCGTGCCGGTGCCCATGTAGGACAACGGGGACACGGTGGAGTTCTGGGTGGCGTCCCCGCTCGTGAACGTCGGGTCGTTCGGCGGGGTGTCGCACGGCACGTATCCGCCCCAGGACACCCCGCTGTTGAACGGAGTGAAAGCCCCCGCCTCTTCGGTGTCGTTACCCGGGGGCGGGTCGGCCGAGGTCCAGGTCTTTCGCAGGTCCTGGACCAGCGTAGGCTGACCGTGAGCAGGTCCGGCAATGGCCAGGAGGAGTGAGACTGCCAACGCCCCGAGGACGCGCTGCGGCAGGGCGGAAGACTGGTTTTCTGCCAGGAAACGACGGGTACGCATGGGGGGCCTTTCCGTTTGAAGTCAGCAGAGGATGATGAATAGAACAAATAGTACAGTCTATGTGATAACTATGTCAAATATGACACGAATCGCCGCCAAGCAGATCCGCACCGATCGGGGCCACGAGTTCCAGGCAAGGTTCCATGGAGACTCATTGGTCCGAGGGATGACGGCGTCAGTCATCCCCCTCCACGACCTTCATTCCGGTGGCCTCCTCGATGGCTCGCAGGTACTCGGCCAGCGGCGGCAGCCCTAGTCCCGCCCGCAGGCTGTCCACCGCGGCGGGTTGCTCGACCGGCTCCAGCCTGAGGGTGCCCTCCACCTCGTTCAACTGGGTGCCGTAGCGCTGCTTCCCGGTCTCTCTCAAGTGGACACGATCGAAGAGAAGGGCGAAGTCCTGGGCGTCCAGTTCCCCGGCGTGGACGGCAGTTTCAATGATCGGGAGCATCCCGGCCTGCCAGGCGGGAAACGGGGTGTGCTGGACGACCAGGAAGGCGCCCTCGGCCGCTTCCGGCCCGACCACCGAGGTGCGAGGCCAGCCACACAGCTCGATCAACGCCTGGAGCCGGCGGCTGTTCGTTGAATCCACAGCCGCCATCCGTGACAGGAAGACGCTGTCCCGGACCGTCTTTGCCGAGATGTCCTGCCGGATCATCTGGTCCCGGCGGTGCATCTCAACCAGATCCTCGATCCGATCCGGGGTCCAGCAAGTTGCCGGGTCTTGGTCCCCTTCGCGCGGTGATGTTCCCGCCGAGACACTGTCCGGAGCGGCCGAGCATGGCGCTGGAAGCGGGGCCAGGGGGTCCTGGCTCGATCCGGCGATCAGGCCCAGAAGGGTCAAGGCCACTGCGACGCGGGTGGGTAGGGAGAGGCTTGCTCTCATGCTGGTACCTCTCATGCCTGTGCGCGAGAAGAAGACCAGGACCGAGGGAATAGTCACGGTACAGGAACCCAGTCTCGATTGCCAGGGGCTCCCCCTCCGAGGAAGAGGCCGCCGGAGACCGGGACGTGCTGGACCGGTCAGGGCTCGGCCATCTTCTCCGACAGGGCCTGGACGAACCCCGGCGCCGGTTCGAACCCCCGGGCCCGGCATTGCTTCACCTCCCGCCAGGCCCCCGCGTAGTCGCCGGTGCGGAACAGCATCACGGCCAGGTTGTTGCGGGCGGGAATGGACTCCGGGGCCACCCGCAGGGCCTCGCGGTAGCAGCGGATCGCGCCCTCGTAGTCCTTCGACTGCTCGAGCAGGGTGCCCAGGAGATACTGGGCGGGGGCCAGATCGGGGTTGATCCGGACCGCGGTGCGCAGGGGCTCGACCGCTTCGGCGGACCGGCCGGCCTGGACGAGGGCCGTGGCCTTGCTGAAGGCGATGGTGGCCGAGTTGGGGTCGAGCCCCCCGGTCTGGGCCCGTTTGAGGGCCAGGGCCCGGTCGAACTCGGCCACCGCCTCGTCCGTCTTCCCGGTGTGGGCCAGGGCGTTGGCCAGGTTGCTGTGCCCCTCGGCCCATTCGGGATTGAGCGCCACCGCACGCGAGTACTGTTGCGCCGCCTCGGCGAAGCGCCCCTCATCCTGCAGCCCCTGGGCCAGGTTGTTGAGGGCGAAGTAGTTGTTCCGGGTGACCTTCACCGCGTGGGAGTACAGGGACACGGTGTCGTGCCAGTAGCCCACCTGGATCCAGGTGAGCGTGCTCAGCGCCAGCAGCACCGCTCCCGCGGCCACCCGCCCGCGAAGCGCCTTCGCCCCGCCGGCCTCGATCCACGCCGCCGGCACCGTCCAGGCCAGCATGATGAACACGCCGATCAGGGGAACGTAGGTGAAGCGGTCGGCCATGGCGTGGTCCCCGATCTGCACCACGCCGATCACCGGGACCAGGGTGCCCAAGTACCAGAGCCAGCCCACGGTGAGAGAGCGCCGGCGCCGTTGCCAGACCACCAGGGCGGTGACCACCAACAGCACCGCCGCGGCGACCAGGACCTTGGCCACCGGCACGCCGCCGACAGGGAGCGGGTAGTAGGGCGAGAGCCCCACGGGCAGGATCGTCTTCCCCAGGTAGGCGGCATAGGCGGTCACCGCGTTCCGGAGCCGCTCCGCCAGGGGAAGCTGGGCCAGGGTGCTCACCGCGCCCATGCTCTGCTGGGAGATGTAGGTCAGGATGCTCGCCCCCACCACCATGAGGACCATGGGGGCCTTCTCCACCACCAGCCGGGTCCAGGCCGCCGGGACGCTCATCCCGTGGGCGTGAAGCGCGTCCACCCGCCGCAACGGCCAGTAGTCCAAAAGGAGCAGCACGAAGGGGAGAGTCACCACCATCGGCTTGGACAGGAGCCCCAGTCCCAGGAAGCACAAGGTGGCCAGGTACCGGAGCCAGTGGGGGCGTCGCGCGTAGCGGAAGTAGGCCCCCATGGTCAGCAGCCAGAAGAAGGTGGAGAGCACGTCCTTCCGCGACGAGATCCAGGCCACCGATTCCACGTGCAGGGGATGGAGGGCGAAGAGGGCCGCCACCACCGCGCTCCGCCACGGCCGCCGGTCACCCCGGCCAGGACCAGGAAGAGGAGCAGGGTGTTCAGGACGTGGAAGCCGAGGCTCACCGCGTGGGGGCCGGCGGGATCGAGGCCGAACAGCTCCACGTCCAGCATGTGGGAAAGCGACGTCAGCGGATGCCAGGCCGCGGCGTGGGTCTCCTTGAGATTGAACGCCCAGCCCACGCTCCGGGCGTTGATCCCGGAGAGGACCATGGCGTTCTTCGTCACGTAGGGCTCGTCGTCGCCGCGCAGGTACCGGCCGGTGAGGCCCCGCCCATACACGGCCAGGGTCCAGACGGCGAGAACCAGGCAGAACCAGGGCAGGGCCTGCGCCGACTTGCTTCGTTCATGGATCCGTGGATTGCAGATGGATGCGTGGGTCCGGGGTCGATTCGCTCCAGGGGGTCGAGTATAGCGAAAACCCCGGAGTCCCCGGCGCGGGCCGAGCGGCATCAGTCCCCGCCGGCGGGGAACCGCAGGACGACCCGGGTCCCGGAACCGGGAGCGCTCTCGATCTCCAGCTGGCCGCCCAGGAGCCGGGCCTGTTCGCGGATGCTGGTGAGTCCGAACCCGCCGGTGCGGTGGAGCGGTGTGGCGGCCGGGTCGTACCCACGGCCCTCGTCGGCGACGCTGAGCACCAGATCGCCCCCGCCGTTCAGGGCCAGGCCGAGCTCCACCCGGTTCACTCCGGCGTGCTTGACCGCGTTGAAGATCAGCTCGCGCGCGGCCCGGAACAGGAAGATCTGGAGGTCCCGTCCACGAAGGACTCCACCTCCGGATCGACGTGCAGATCCACGTCCAGATCGTACATGCTCCGCTTGTGCGAACGCAGCCACTCGAGCCCGGCCACCAGTCCGAGCTCGTGGACGACCTGCGGCGAGAGTTCGGCGGTGAGCGAGCGGGTGACCTGGATGGACTCGTTCAGGATCCGGAGGATCTCCTCCAGGTCCTTCTTCTGCTGCTCGCTCGCACTCTGCGGCCGGCCAGCTCGCAGAACCGCTTGGCTCCGACCAGGAGCTGCTGCAGGTTGTCGTGCAGGACCTCGGCCAGGCGCCGCCGCTCGCTCTCCTCGACCCGGGACAGCTCGAGGGCCATCTCCCGCAGCTCGGCCGCCCGCAGCTCGGCCTCGGCGGTGCGGGCGGCCACACGCTCCTCCAGCGTGGCGTTCAGGCTCTCCAGCGCGGTCCGGCCCCGCTGCAGGTCGCGGAAGAGCAGGTCCACCGGGCGTACGAAGCCCGTTTCGACGATCGCCTTGTAGAGGAGGAAGAAGGCCGTGATCAGCAGGCAATGGCCGATGAAGTTCCAGGGGCCGTAGGGATCCTCGTAGAGGGTGAAAACCAGCTCCTGGAGGATGGTGACCGCCGTCGCGCCCAGGAGCAGGGCGAGGACGCCGGGATCGAACGCCCTGCGCCGGCTCCAGAGGAGGACGATCGCCGCCGCCAGGAGGCCGCAGACCACGTACTCGCTGACGCGCTTGAACGGGGTCAGCCCCTGTCCATCGATGAAGCTGACCGGGAAGATCTTCCACACCAGGATGGAGGCGAAAATGAGGGCTACCAACACCCGAATCCGGCCAGCAGGACCCCCGAGCGGACCCTCCGGCCGACCAGGAGGGGCAGGGCCAGCAACACGCCCGCCTCCAGATACCGGCTGGCGATCCAGAGTTCCGTCGCCGTGTTGGTCCCCAGGTCCTTGAACACGCCCATGCCCGGGTAGGCGAGGGTATGGATCAGCTCCACGGCGGCCACGGAGAGGAGCCCCAATCCGAGGAACGTGAGGTGGCTGTCCTCCCGGAAGCGGCGCGAGTTCCAGGCGATCACGAAGGCGCTGGTGGCGATGGTGATGCTGAACAGCTCGGCCAGGCTGTGGAACAGCAGGTAGCCCTGGTCCTTGATCCAGACCAGGCCGGACAGGACCAGGATGGTCGTCAGGGCCACCCAGGAGGCGGCAGGGAGGGGAAGTCTCCTGTTGAGTGCTCTGGTCATGCTTCGTCGGACCCCGGCCTCCGCATCCGTGCGGGCGGTAGGAGGGTTCTCCGGCGGCTCTCCCGGTCGGAGCGGGGAGAGTAGCACGCCCAGAGGGGAACGGGGCGCAACCGCGGTCCAGGACCGGATCTGTCCACGGTCCCCTCGAGTTCCCCCGGGAGGGCGATGCGGAGGACCACAAGGTACGGTGGCTCGATCCCCGCTCCGGCCCCTCTCAGTCGAGCGAGCTCCACGCTGGTCTGGATGGAGAACGGGGTCCCTCCCGAATCCTTTCCGGCCAGGGTCACGCCCCCGCCGCCGGTGGCGGTCAGGACGACGAAGGACTCGTTTCCCTTGATGCCGTCGCCCGGAACGTCCACCCCGGCGCAGGGAGTGGCGGCGGCGACGGCAACCAGGCGGAGCGCCCCGCTCTCGGGCTCGCTGCCGTTCTGGAAGTCCAGGGCCGGTAGTCCGAAGGAAGAGAGGCTGGCTACGCCCAGGCCGGGAATCCGGAGCACGCCGAAGGGCTCGGACAGCGCGTAGCGCTCCGTTCCGGGCCACACGGTGAAGTAGAAGTTGAAGCAGCCCACCTCGCACTCGGTCTTCCCGTTCAGGGCCACCTCGAACCCCTGGGATCCGTCGGTCTCGTCCTCGACCAGGAAGTCCACCTCGGCCACCGGGGGCGTTCCCTGATACCTGGCCATCTGCAGCCGGAACGTACCCGTGAGCGTGCCGGTCTCCGGCTCGCCGTCCACCGTCTCCTCGATGCCGATGTTCATCCTCACGCTGGCGGTGGTGGCGGCGAAGGATACCTCCTCGAAGTCCAGGTTCAAGGTGCCGGACGTGCTTCCTTCGCAGTCGGTGAGGGTGAGCACGGCGACGTCGCCGGCCGACAGCGCGCCGTTCCCGTCCGCGTCGTTCCAGACCAGATGGGACTGGCCGGTGGAGCAGATCCCGAGGTCCCCCAGGTCGATCATCCCCGCCGGCATGGTCGCCCCCGCCGAGGCCGTGTAGTCGAAAATCGCGTCCTCCATGGCCACCACGGCGCCGGCCGCCCCCGAGAAGGGGCTCAGGGTGGCGATGACCACCGACGCGCACTGCTCGACGTTGCTTTCGGAGAAGGCCACGCCCAGGACGTCCTCGCCGCCGTCGGTGCCGCCTCCACCGTTGTCGTCGTCCCCGCCGCAAGCAGCCAGAGCCAGTGTCATGACCAGCACCACCAACGACCTGCCGACCCCGCGCATGATCTTCCTCCCGCGTTCGAACGCCGGTAGAGGCGGCCCCGGACCTGCGTCCGCCCGCCCATGATGCCGTGAAGATAGCGCCGCGCCTGCATCGTGACAGGAACAAAATGCGGTGACATAATAGATCGTTTGACCCGCCAAGGACCCGAGGACACCCAGACATGCACGTGCGCCGCGCCGTTCCCGGCGACGAACCCATCATTCGCGAACTCCGCCTTCGGGCCCTGGCCGACGCGCCGGCCGCCTTCGGCTCCACCCTGGAGCGGGAGCGGGCCCGCACCCCGGCCGACTGGAGCCGGTGGACCGGGCATGGCGCCACCTTCCTTCTCGAGCACGACGGTGAGCCCGGGGGCCTCGCGGCCGGGGTCCCGCATGCCGAGGGCACCGGGGCGGTGTTCCTGATGTCCATGTGGGTGGATCCGGGGCTTCGCGGCTCCGGCGCCGCGGACGCGCTGATCGCCGCCCTCTTCCGGTGGGCCTCGGCGGAGGGGTTCACCGCCGTCCATCTGCACGTCGGCGACTACAACACCGCCGCCCGCCGGTGCTACGAGCGGCACGGGTTCCGGGCCACCGGGGAGGGATTCCGCCGGGAGCGGGACGGGGTGTACGAGGTGGAGATGCGGCGGGACCTCGGACCGGGGCGGTCACCGACGGCCCCACCGGAAGACCCGGAGGAACGGACATGACGGCACCATCGCGCGGAGGAGCGTCCGGGGATGAAGACGGCGTCCGGAACGTCCTACGTGGCGCTCTTCCGAGGCATCAACGTGGGCAAGGCCAAGCGGGTGGCCATGGCCGACCTGCGGGCGCTCCTGGAGAGGCTCGGCTACCGCGACGTGCGCACCCTGCTCAACAGCGGGAACGCGGTCTTCCGGGCCGTCCGGACCTCCCCGGAGAAGGCGGCGGCGCGGATCGGCGCGGCCGTGGAGCGGGAGCTGGGGGTCTCGGCCCGGGTCACCGTGCTCACCGGCGCGGACCTCGAAACGGCGGCGGCGGAGAATCCGCTGGTGGAGACGGCCACGAACCCCTCCCGGCTCCTGGTCGCCTTCCTGAACGACCCCGCCGACCGGGCCAAGGTGCTGCCCCTGGCCCGGCGGGACTGGGCGCCGGAAGCGCTGGCGGTGGGGAGCCGGGCGGTCTACCTGTGGTGCCCGGACGGGGTGCTGAAGAGCGCGGCCGCCCGGGCGCTGGAGCGGACCCTGGGGGAGGGGGTGACCAGCCGGAACCGGACCACGGTCGAGAAGCTCCGCGCCCTGGTCGCGGCCGGCGGCCAGGTACTTCCGGCCCGGGGTGGAAAGGGATAACAGAACCCGATTTGTCGCGTATTGGATTCCGGGTCCTGGCCGGGAAACCGGACTTCAAAACTCTGGAACTCCAGGACGTTTCTCTGGTTTGATCTCCCGTGAGGAGGGTCATATTACCCGGTGCGGTCCGGCTTCCCCGGTCCGCGCCCGGCCCGGTCTCCGGATCGGGCCCTTGCCCCCAGCCCGGGGCCCCCGGTTCCCCCCTCGAGACCGCTTCCGGACGTCGCGCCAAATGCCCGCGGGATCTGCGTCCTTCCCGTGATCCGCTGGAGGCGCACGGACCGGCGGTCGATACCGTATTGAGGACTGGAACGGTCGCGGATTCGGCCCCTTCCGCGGCGCCTGCCGCTCTCCCGGAGCGGCGCAAGTCGGCTCGTCGAATCGCGTTGGCTTCATGGTTACCCGCCGGCCCGAGGGCCCGCCGTCCGCGGCGTCCTCCCCGGAGCGGGGAGTCACGCATTCGCGGGCGAAGGACGCGATGAAGCGGACGCTGCTGATCATCTTCGGGCTGCTCCTGGCCGCCAACGTGGCCGGCGCCGCGTACTACCTGCAACCGGTGGCCGGCCGGGTGCGGAGCCCCCTCCACGCGTGGCTCCGGCCCTCCGGGTACCTGGGACAGAGCCTCGGCATCCTCGCCCTTCTCCTCTTCCTCTTCCTCTGGCTCTACCCCATCCGCAAGCGGTTCCGGAAGCTCGCCGTCACCGGTTCCATCCCCCGGTGGCTCCACGTCCACGTGATCGCCGGGCTCACGGTGCCCTTCGTGGCCGCCACCCACGCCGGGTGGCGGTTCACCGGGCTGGCCGGGCTGGGCTTCGCGGCCATGGTCATCGTGTGGGCCAGCGGCATCGTGGGGCGCTATCTCTACACCCGCATCCCCCGGAGCCGGAACGGACTGGCGCTGTCCCTGGAGGAGATCGCCGCCCAGCGCGAGAGCCTGGTCGGTCGCATCTCCGCCGCCACCGGGCTGGTGCCCGGCCGGGTCCGCGAGCTCCTGGCCATGGACGAGGGCGCCTATCGGGGTCTCGGGCTGGCGGCCACCCTGCGCCGCATGGTGGCCGACGACCTGGCGCGCCGGCGGGCGGTGCGCGGCCTGCGCGCCCGCTTGTCCCGCCCCGGCGAGGGCCGGCCCGCCCTGGACGAGGCCGCCCTGCGCGAGGTCATGCGCGCGGTGCGGCAGGAGATCGCCCTGGGGCAGCAGATCCGGCTCCTGGAGGGAACGCATCGCGTGTTCAAGTTCTGGCACGCCGCCCACAAGCCGGTCGCGGTGACCGCGCTGGTGGCGGTGGCCGTTCACGTCGCGGTGGTGATCGCCGTGGGCAGCACCTGGTTCCGGTAGGCGATATGGAAGCACTGATCACCGTGGCCGGGTTCGTGGCCGTGACCGCCGCCTCGGTGGTGTGGCATCTGCGCCGCACCGCGATGGCCGGCGGGGGTGCGGCTGCTCCCGCGGGCGTCCCCTGCCCCCGCTGCCGCACTCCGGTGCCGGCCGGGGCCGCCCTCTGCCCCGGGTGCGGGGTGCCGCGGCAGGCCTTCGAGCTGGTCACGGCGAAGACGGTGGAGCCGGGGGCGGCGGAGGCGGACGGCAACGAGGCGAAGCCCATGCTCCACGCCCTGGTCCGCGCCGACCGGTGCGTGGGCTGCGGCACCTGCGTGGAGGCCTGTCCCGAGCCGGGGGCGATCGCTCTCCGGGGCAAGCTGGCCACGGTGAATACCGCGCTCTGCGTGGGGCACGGGGAGTGCGTGGCCGCCTGTCCGGTGGGGGCCATCGGCATGTCCGGGGGCGACGCGGTCCAGCGGGTGGAGGTGCCGGAAGTGGACCCCGCCTTCCAGTCCAACGTCCCCGGGGTGTACGTGGTGGGCGAGCTGGGCGGGCGCGGGCTGATCAAGAACGCCATCAACGAGGGGAAGATCGCGGCCGAGGCGGTGGCGCGGGAACTGCCTCCCGGGGTGCCTCGTGCCGACGGCGACCCCGAGGCCTACGACCTCGCCGTGGTCGGCTCCGGCCCGGCCGGGCTCTCCGCCGCCCTGGAGGCGCACCGGGCCGGGCTCCGCTACGTGGTCCTGGAGCAGGGCACCCTGGCCGACACCATCCGCAAGTACCCCCGGCACAAGCTCCTCCTGGCCGAGCCGGTGCGGGTGCCCCTCTACGGCGACCTGTGGGTGAGCGACGCCTCCAAGGAGACCCTGATCCAGGTCTGGGAGACCATCATCGCCGACACCGGGCTCCGGGTGCGCACCGAACACAAGGTGGAGGGTCTGGCCCGCGACGGCGCCCTCTTCCGGCTCGCCACCGATCGCGGCGAGTTCGCCGCCCGCCGGGTGATCCTGGCCCTGGGCCGGCGGGGCACCCCGCGGCGGCTGGGGGTGCCGGGGGAGGGCTCGGCGCGGGTGCTCTACGACGTGGTGGAGATGGAGGCCTTCGCCGGGGCGCGGGTGCTGGTGGTGGGCGGGGGAGACAGCGCGGTGGAGTCGGCCCTGGGACTGGCCAACCAGGAGGGGACGACGGTGCACCTCTCCTACCGGGGCACCGAACTCAAGCGGGTCAAGGACCGGAACCGGGAGAAGTTCGCCGCCGCCACGACGGCGGGGAAGGTCACACCGCTCTGGGAGAGCCGGGTGACCGCGATACGGGAGGGGGACGTGGAACTGGAGATGGCCGGGAAGCGGATGACGCTGCCCGCCGACTACGTGATCGTGCGGATCGGCGGCGAGCCGCCCTACGCCATGCTGGAGCGGATCGGGGTGCGGATCGTGCAGAAGGACGTCCCCCTGGTCGCGGAGGCCTGACCCGAAGGTGCGTTGGGACCTTGCGTCCGGGGAGCGGAGCGCGGCGGCGCTGATCGTTGTGCTGGCGGTGGCCGGGTTGCTGGCCGGGACCGGTGCGGCCTCGGCCCAGATCTCCCCGGGAGAACTCTCCCGGGCCCATCAGGAGTTGGAGGGACCCCTGAACTGTCTGAAGTGCCATGCGGGCAAGTCCGAGGACATGGACGGGAACTGCGTCGAGTGCCACGGCGCCGTGGGTGAGCTGCGACGGCTCGGCCGGGGGCTTCACGCCCGCACCGGCGCGGAGCGGTGCGCGAACTGCCACCCGGAGCACGCCGGCCGCGACTTCCAGCTCATCGCCTGGAAGGAGAAGGTGCCGGAGAAGTTCGACCACGTCCGCGCGGGCTGGCCCCTGGCCGGGAAGCACGCCGGGCTGAAGTGCCGGGAGTGCCACAAGCCCGCGTTCCAGGACGCGAAGCTCATGGAGCGGTCCCCGCGCAAGGATCGGTCGGCGAGCTGGCTGGGGTTGGCCACGACCTGCGGCTCGTGCCACCGGGATCCGCACCAGGGCGCCCTCGGCTCCGACTGCGCCTCCTGCCACGGCACCGAGGTCTTCAAGCCCGCCTCGGCCTTCGACCACGCCGCCACCGCCTACCCGCTCACCGGGAAGCACGCCGCGGTGGAGTGCGCCAAGTGCCACCTGGCCGCGGGCCTGAAGCTCCCCCACGACGAGAACGGGAAGCCGCTACCCCTCTACAAGCCCCTGGCCCACGCGGAGTGCTCCGCCTGCCACCGGGACCCGCACCAGGGGCGGTTGGGCGTGGCCTGCGCCAAGTGCCACACCACCGAGGGGTTCCGCGCGGCGGCGGCGCCGGGAGCGTTCGACCACGCCCTGACCCGGTTCCCGCTCCGGGGCCGGCACCGGGACCTGAAGTGCGAGGCGTGCCACGATCCGGTGAAGGCCTGGGGGAAGCGGCCCGCCTTCGACCGGTGCGGGGCCTGCCACGCCGACGCCCATGCCGGACGGGCCACCCTGGCCGGGAAGCTGGCCGACTGCGCCGCCTGCCACGACGAGAACGGCTTCGCCCGCTCCACCTACACCGTGGAGCGGCACCGGGCCTCGGCCTATCCCCTGGCCGGAAAGCACGCGGCGGTGGCCTGCCGGGATTGTCATCTGCGCAAACCCGCCGGCGTGTCCGCGGACGTGCTAGGAGTCTCGGGGGTGCTGCTCAGGCCCGGCTTCGACCGGTGCCGGGATTGCCACGTCGACCCCCATGCCGGCCAGCTGGCCGGCCGGCCGGAGTGGGGGGACTGCGCCGCCTGCCATTCGGTGGACGGGTTCAAGCCCAGCCGCTTCGGAGCGACCGAGCACGCCGCGCTGCGACTTCCCCTGGCCGGGCGCCACGCCGAGGTGGAGTGCGCGGCCTGCCACGGGCCGCAGCGGACCGGGCTTCCGGCGCTACCCGGACCCGAGGTGACGGGCAAGGCGCGGGTGCTCCTGGCCCTGGACGCGGTGGCCTGCCGCGATTGCCACCGCGATCCGCACCGGGGGAGGCTCTCGCCGGCGGCGGGCGTGGAGGCCTCGGCGGGCGGTGCGGGCGCCCCGGCGGACAGCGCCGGCTGCGGGAGCTGTCACGGGGCCGACCGGTTCCGCCCCTCCAGGGTCGGGGTGGAGGCGCACCGCCGGTACGCTTTCCCGCTCGAGGGCGCGCACCAGGCCGTGCCCTGCGTGGCCTGCCACCGGGAGCTGGAGCACGGTCCGGTGGGCTCCACGTTGATCGCGGCCTCGTCGCCCATGCCGTCGATCCCCTTCGACCAGCATCGCTCCGCCTGCCGGGACTGCCACGACGATCCCCACGGGGCGCAGTTCGCGGCCTCGGACGCCGGACGGGAGCGCGGGTGCCGGGATTGCCACGGCCAGGACGCCTTCCGCCCGGCCACCCGGTTCGATCACGTGCGGGACGCCGGATTCTCCCTGGAGGGGGCCCACGCCCGGGTGGCCTGCGCCGGGTGTCACCTCTCCGAGACCTTCCCGGACGGGGTGGACCGGGTCCGCTACCGGGCCACGCCCCGGGCCTGTGAGAGCTGCCATCGCGATCCCGACGGGCGGGGCGGGCTGAAACCGAGGAGCGGTGCGCGGGGAGGGAAGCCATGAGGTTCGGTGGGTTCGGATCCGGCGCCGGCATGCCGGGGCAGGGAGCGGGGCCGGTCCGTTGGCTTCGCGCGTGGCGGGCGCGGCCGCACCTGTTCCTGGCCGCCCTGTTCGTGGTGTTCGGGGGGGCGGCGCTCTGGGACGGGGCCGGCCTGGGCGCCGAGGACGACGATCCGGACTACCCGCACGGGTCCTTCGAGGCCGAGTGCAGCCTGTGCCATTCCTCCGAGGGGTGGAGTCCGGCGGTCATCAGCGACCGGTTCGACCACGGGCAGTACGGCTTCCCGCTGGAGGGGGCGCACGCCGAGGCCCAGTGCCTGAGCTGCCATCGCACCCTGGAGTTCGGCCGGAGCGAGACGCTCTGCGCCCAGTGCCACCAGGACGTGCACGAGGGGGAGATGGGCACCGACTGCGCCGACTGCCACTCCACCCGAAGCTTCGGAGACCTGGCCCGCATGCGCGAGCACCACCAGCTGACCCGCTTCCCTCTCACCGGGGCCCACACCGAGGTGGACTGCCAGGATTGTCACGCCCCCGCCGAACAGGGGCGGATGACCTACGTCAACACGGCCACCGAGTGTGCGTCCTGCCACCTGGGTCGCTACCAGGCGGTGGTCGACCCGCCCCACGAGGCCGCGAACTTCTCCCGGGAGTGCCAGGCGTGCCACGGCACCGCGACCTGGACCGGAGCCCGCTTCGCCCCCGCCGGGTTGCGGGAGTTCGACCATGCCGCCACCGGGTTTCCCCTGGACGGGGCCCATGCTGCGCAGGAATGCCAGGCCTGCCACGGGGACGGGGTGTACGCGGGGAAGGACCCGGAGTGCGTCTCGTGCCATCGCGCCGAGTACCAGGCGACCACCACGCCGCCCCACGAGCCATCGGGGTTTCCGACCGACTGCGCATCCTGTCACGGCACGGCAAGCTGGGCGGGCGCCGGCTTCGACCACACCGCGCGGACGCAGTTCCCCCTGACCGGGGCCCACGTCGAGGTCGCCTGCATGACCTGTCACGGCGACGGGACCTTCGCCGGGCGGAGCACCGAATGTCGTTCGTGCCACCAGGGGGATTACGACGCCACCCGGGACCCGCCGCACGTAGAGGCCGGGTTCCCGCTGGACTGCCAGACCTGCCACAGCACGACGGCGTGGGCGGGGGCGGAGTTCGATCACGACACCCAGACGACGTTCCCGCTGACCGGGGCGCACGTGGAGCAGGCGTGCCGGTCGTGTCACGGCGGTGGGGTGTACCAGGGCCTCGACACCCAGTGCCAGGCCTGCCACCTGGCCGACTACAACGGGACCACCGACCCACCCCACGCCGTCTCGGGGTTCCCGACCGACTGCGAGACCTGTCACAACACCACGTCCTGGGACGGCGCCGAGTTCGACCACACTACGCAGACGACGTTCCCGCTGACGGGGGCGCACATCGCCCAGGGGTGCATGAGCTGCCACGGCGGCGGGGTATACCAGGGCCTGGCCACCGAATGCGCTTCATGCCACCAGTCCGACTACGATGCGACGACCGATCCGGTGCACTCCGCAGCCGGGTTCCCCACCGATTGCCAGACCTGCCACAACACCACCCAGTGGCTCGGGGCAGCCTTCGACCACGACACCCAGACCACGTTCCCGTTGACCGGCGCCCACATCGCCCAGGAGTGCATGAGCTGCCACGGCGGTGGGGTGTACCAGGGCCTGGCCACCGAGTGCGCTTCCTGTCACCTCACCGACTACAACGCCACCACCGATCCGGTGCACTCCGCGGCCGGGTTCCCCACCGATTGCCAGACCTGCCACAACACCACCCAGTGGCTCGGGGCAGCCTTCGACCACGACACCCAGACCAGTTTCCCGCTGACCGGAGCGCACGTCGAGCAGCAGTGCCGGTCGTGTCATGGCGGTGGGGTGTACCAGGGTCTCGACACCCAGTGCCAGGCCTGTCATCAGACTGACTACGATGCGACGACCGATCCGGTCCACTCCGAGGCCGGTTTCCCGACCGAGTGTGAGACCTGCCACAACACCACGCAGTGGCTCGGTGCCGCCTTCGACCACGACACCCAGACCAGTTTCCCGCTGACCGGAGCGCACGTGGAGCAGCAGTGCCGGTCGTGCCACGGCGGGGGGGTGTACCAGGGTCTGGCTACCGAGTGCGCTTCCTGCCACCAGGGCGACTACGACGCGACCACGGATCCGGTCCACTCGGCGGCCGGGTTCCCGACCGAGTGCGAGACCTGCCACAACACCACGTCCTGGGACGGGGCGGCGTTCGACCACGACACGCAGACGACGTTCCCGCTGACGGGAGCGCACGTGGAGCAGGCGTGCCGGTCGTGTCACGGCGGCGGGGTGTACCAGGGCTTGGCCACGGAATGTGCTTCATGCCACCAGTCCGACTTCGACGCGACGACCGACCCGGTGCACTCCGCGGCCGGTTTCCCGACCGAGTGTGAGACCTGTCACAACACCACGTCCTGGGACGGCGCAGAGTTCGACCACGACACCCAGACCAGTTTCCCGCTGACCGGAGCGCACGTGGAGCAGCAGTGCCGGTCGTGTCATGGCGGTGGGGTGTACCAGGGTCTCGACACCCAGTGCCAGGCCTGTCATCAGACTGACTACGATGCGACGACCGATCCGGTCCACTCCGAGGCCGGTTTCCCGACCGAGTGTGAGACCTGCCACAACACCACGGCTTGGGACGGAGCGGAGTTCGACCACAATACGCAGACGACGTTCCCGCTCACCGGCGCCCACATCGCCCAGGAGTGCATGAGCTGCCACGGCGGCGGGGTCTACCAGGGTCTCGACACCCAGTGCCAGGCCTGCCATCTGGCCGACTACAATGGGACCACCGACCCACCCCACGCCGCCTCGGGGTTCCCGACCGACTGCGAGACCTGCCACAACACCACCTCCTGGGACGGTGCCGAGTTCGACCACAACACCCAGACGACGTTCCCGCTCACGGGGGCACACATCGCCCAGGCGTGCGCGAGCTGCCACGGGGGCGGGGTGTACCGGGGGCTGGCCACGGAGTGCCAGGCCTGCCACCTCACCGACTACAACGGCACCACCGACCCGCCCCATGCCGCCTCGGGGTTCCCGACCGACTGTGAGACCTGCCACAACACCACGGCTTGGGACGGAGCGGAATTCGACCACGACACCCAGACCACGTTTCCGTTGACCGGGGCGCACGTGGAGCAGCAGTGCCGGTCGTGTCACGGCGGTGGGGTGTACCAGGGTCTGGCCACCGAGTGCGCTTCCTGTCACCTCACCGACTACAACGGCACCACCGATCCCGCTCACGCTGTCGCCAGGTTCCCGACCGAGTGTGAGACCTGCCACAACACCACGTCCTGGGACGGCGCGGAGTTCGACCACGACACGCAGACCAGCTTCCCGCTCACCGGCGCCCACATCGCCCAGGAGTGCATGAGCTGCCACGGCGGCGGGGTCTACCAGGGTCTCGACACCCAGTGCCAGGCCTGCCATCTGGCCGACTACAATGGGACCACCGACCCACCCCACGCCGCCTCGGGGTTCCCGACCGACTGCGAGACCTGCCACAACACCACGCAGTGGCTCGGGGCCGCCTTCGACCACAACACCCAGACCAGCTTCCCGCTCACCGGCGCCCACATCGCCCAGGAGTGCATGAGCTGCCACGGCGGCGGGGTCTACCAGGGTCTCGAGACCCAGTGCCGGGCCTGCCATCTGGCCGACTACAACGGCACCACCGACCCGCCCCATGCCGCCTCGGGGTTCCCGACCGACTGCGAGACCTGCCACAACACCACCTCCTGGGACGGTGCCGAGTTCGACCACAACACCCAGACGACGTTCCCGCTGACCGGCGCCCACATCGCCCAGGAGTGCATGAGCTGCCACGGCGGTGGGGTGTACCAGGGTCTCGAGACCCAGTGCCGGGCCTGCCATCTGGCTGACTACAACGGCACCACCGACCCGCCCCATGCCGCCTCGGGGTTCCCGACCGACTGTGAGACCTGCCACAACACCACGCAGTGGCTCGGGGCGGCCTTCGACCACAACACCCAGACCAGCTTCCCGCTCACCGGATCCCATCTTGCCGTGGAGTGCCTGAGCTGCCACGGCGGCGGCGTGTACCAGGGCCTGGCCACGGAGTGCCAGGCCTGCCACCTCACCGACTACAACGCCACCACCGACCCGCCCCACGCCGCGGCCGGCTTCGACACCCAGTGCCGGACCTGTCATACCCCCACAACCTGGATGGACGCCGTCTTCGACCACGACACCCAGACCACCTTCCCGCTCACCGGCGCCCACATCGTCCAGGACTGCATGAGCTGCCACGGCGGCGGGGTCTACCAGGGCCTCGACACCCAGTGCCAGGCCTGCCACCTGGCCGACTACAACGGCACCACCGACCCTGCTCACGCTGCCGCCGGGTTCCCCCTGGACTGCCAGAGCTGCCACAACACCACCGCCTGGGACGGGGCCTCCTTCGACCACGACAGCCGCTGGTTCCCGATCTACTCCGGCGAGCACCGCGGGCGCTGGGACCAGTGCGCCGACTGCCACACCAACCCGGCCAACTTCGCCGAGTTCAGCTGCCTCGGCTGCCACCCGCACAGCGACAAGTCCAAGACGGACGGGGACCACCACGACGTAGGCGGCTACCAGTACAACAGCCTGGCCTGCTACAGCTGCCACCCGCGGGGGAGGCACTGATGCGGCGGGCGTCACCGGTCATCCTGGTGCTCCTCGCGCTCGTCCTCCCCGCCGGCCGCGCGCGCGCCCAGGCCGTTCCGGACACCACCGTGCACGTCACCTACTTGGCCGGGGATCTGGTCTACGTCGACGCCGGCCGGGAGGACGGATTGGCCGAAGGGATGCAGCTCCGGGTGGAGCGGGACGGGGCCGAGGTGGCCGTGCTCGAGGTTCGGCACCTCGCCTCCCACCGGGCCTCCTGCTCGGTGGTGGAGGGGGGGGGACCGCCGCAGATCGGGGACGTGGTCCGGTACCGCCGGAGGCCGGCGCCCGCCGCCTCCGAGGCTCCGCGCCGCGCGATCCCCGCCGCGTCCCGGAAGCGCCGGGGCGGTCTGGGCGTCGCCGGCTTGCGGGGCCGGCTGGGGGCGCGCTACCTGAGCGTCCGGGACCAGACCGGAACCGGGACCGGCTTCTCGCAGCCCGCCTTCGACGTGCGGCTCGGCGGAGACCGGCTGAACGGCGGTCCGTTGAGCGTCCAGGTGGACGCTCGCGCCCGCCGCACCTACCGCACCCGCCCGGGCGGCGAGTCCCTGAACGACGGACGCACCCGGGTGTACCGGATGAGCGCCGCCTACCGAACCGGGGGTTCGCCGTTCCGATTCGTCCTCGGACGGCAGGTCTCGCCCGACCTGGCCTCGGTGAGCCTCTTCGACGGAGGGCTGGCCGCCTACGAGCCGGGGCGCTGGGGGCTGGGGATCTTCGCCGGGGCCCAGCCGGACGGGGCGTCCTACGGGCTGTCCACAGACATCCTGGAGGCCGGGGCCTACGCGCGCTACGGTAGCGCGCCGGGGGCGGCCACGCGCTGGTCCGCCACCGGTGGGGTGGTGGCCTCCCAGGACCACGGCGCCCCCAACCGGGACTATCTCTTCCTGCGCGGCCAGCTCATGAGCCCGCGCTTCTTCGGGTACCTGGCCCAGGAGCTGGACGTGAACCGGGGCTGGAAGACCGGGGCCGGGGAGCCGCTCTTGACCGCCACCAGCACCTACCTGAGCCTCCGCTACCGGCCGGCCGCGCCGCTGGAGCTGGACGCGGGCTACGACAACCGGCGGAACGTGCGGCTCTACCGGGACCGCGACACCCCGGAGACGGAGTTCGACGACAGTTACCGGCGGGGCATCCGGGCCGGGGTCACCGTCCGCCCCGGATCCCGGCTGCGGCTGAGTCTTTCCGGCCGCACCTTCGGCGGCGGCTCCTCCGGGGAGACCCGGTCGGCCACCGTGACCGCGCGGCTCCTGCGGTTGACCCCGCTCGTCCTGGATCTGGGCAGCCGGAGCACGCGCTACACCGGGCCCCTCACCCGGGGTTGGCTCCACGTGGTCACCGCCGGAGCGCCCCTGGGCCGCCGGCGCCGGCTGGAGGTGCACGTGGGCCGGCGGAACGAGGACCGGTTCACCGGCATCGAGACCTCGGCCGGGACCAACTGGTACGGGGCCGATCTCGACCTGGGGGTGGCCGCGGGCTGGTACCTGCTTCTCTCCCTCGAATCCACCCGGGGGGACGTGGAGAAGAACGACCAGCTCTACTCCAGCCTCTCCTACCGCTTCTGACCGCTCCCCCGAGGCGCCGCTACCGGCCCAGGTAGCGGCGCAGGGTGGTCTGCCACTCGGGCCGGTGCAGCGCGGCCAGGAGCGCCCGGTTGATCGGCTCCCGGAGCGGGCTTCCCTCGGGCAGGAGAATCGCGTAGTCCTGCCGGTTGAAGGTCTCGGGCAGCACCGCCACCCCGCCGTCGATTTGGGACCGGCTCAGATAGCGGAGAAGCGGCGCGTCGTAGACCACCGCCTCCACCTTGCCCTCGGCCAGGGCCTGGAGCGCGGCCAGCGGGGTGTCGTAGGGCCGGAAACCCACGTCCTGGGAATCCAGGTAATCGGCGCTGGTGGAGTTGGGCACGCTGGCCACGTGGACGTGGGGGAGGTCCTCCGGCCCCTTCACGCTGGAACCGAGCTGGGACACGGTGAGCGACGAGGCGATGGCGGCGGTGAAGCTCGAGATCACGATGATCCCCGCGAACATCCACACCAGGGCCACCAGGCGCCCCCCGACGGTGACGGGAGCGCGATCCCCGTAGCCCACCGTGGTCATGGTCACCGCCGCCCACCAGAACCCCTCACCGATCCCGCGCCCGCCGCCGAACTGATCCGGGTTCCGGCGGCGCTCGAAGAGCCAGGTGATCACCCCGAAGGCCAGGAGCAACAGCACCAGGCCTCCCAGCACCTTGAGGAAGGCCACCGAGAGCACTCCCCGGGCCACCCTCATCCAGCCCGCCCCCGGCTCGCTCCGCACCGCGATCCCCAGTCCGGTGGTGTAGAAGGGATGGCTGAAGTCGAACTCCGCCTCGCGGTCCGCGGTCACCGTGACCGCGGAGACCGCCGCGTCGAGGTTTCCCGACCGGACCCCGTCGAAGAAGCCCTCCAGGTCCGTCTCCACGAAGCGGCTCTCCACCCCCAGCTGCCGGGTGATGTCCCGCCACAGCTCCATGGTGATGCCGGTCCACTCGCCCCGGTCGTTCTTCATGGTGAAGGGAGGGGTGGACTTGATCCCGATGACCAGGGTGTCGGGGACGGCGGCACCGGGGGAAACCGCGGGGGCGGCGCCGGCGGGGGCCGGCCCCGGGAGGGCAGGCGCAAGCAGCGCGGCAAGCAGGAGCAGACCGGGTGAGAAGAGGGGGCGGGATCGGCGGGCGCGGGACATGGACACCTCCGGAGGAACGGGAACCGGGACGGAGATGCGCCGTCCCGTCCCGATGCCACCCTAGGAGACGTCCCCCGAGGCGTCAAGAAACCGTGGGTCTACTCCACGTCGATGTAAAGCGTGTCGCCCTCCACCCGCACCGGGTAGGGCCGGATCGGCGTGGTGGCCGGACCTTCCACGATGTTGCCGGCGTAATCGAAGGCGGACTTCCCCATGCTGCAGCACTGGACTACCGGGTGCGAAGCGCAGGGGTCCAGCTTGCGGCCGCCGTGCCCGCAGCGGTTGACGAAGGCGTGGTAGTGGCCGTCCACCCCGTGCAGGAGCAGGACCGGGGCGGGGAGCAGTCCGCCCTCCAGCCGCACCGCGCCCGCCTTGCGCCGGAGCTCCGGCACCAGGTCCATGTCCACGGCGATGGTCCCTCCGGCGAAGGACCAGGCGTGGGCGTCGGCCGGCGGCTCGGTGGACGGAATTCCGAGGATCCGCTGGAACAGGTTCCGGTGCACGCAGCCTTTGGCCGCGGACGAGGGGGGAGCGGCATTGGCGCCCTTGTCGGCGGGGACGGCACTCGGCGCTTCCGGGCTCTTCAACATCATCCCATCTCCTTCCCTGGCCTGGTCGAACCGGGGGCAAGGATGCCGGGACCTCGAGCGGCGCCGGGCCGAGGGGGCGGACCGGCGTGAGCGGATGCCTTGAATACGGTACTCCCGCCCCGGGCCCGGTTCAAGGCTTCCCGACCGATGCGGTAAATTGACGATCCCGATCCGTTAATCCGGTTCTTCTCCCTGCCGGCCGCGGGCCCGGGTCAGGCAGCGGCTCCGGCCCCGGAGCCGGCCCCGGAGCCGGCCCCGGAGCCGGCCCCGGAACCACCGGGAAGTCCGAGGGATGGCCCGCCGATTCCCCCGCTGCTACCCTGTCCCGGCATGCCGTGACCGGGGCGCGACCGGCGCCGCCGGGGAGCGCCGGCGGGGGGCCTCGAAGGAGCGGGCCGCGGGGCCCGGGAGGGGGAAGGGAAACCATGGACGACACCGCAACCTACCGTTGCCCCAGCTGCGGGGAGGAGATCGAGATCGCGGTCGACCCCTCGGCGGGAAGGCGGCAGGAGTACGTGGAGGACTGCCAGGTCTGCTGCCGTCCCAACCTGATCCGGGTGGTGTTCGACGAGGAGGGGAACGTGGCCGCGGTGGTGGCCCGGCCCGAATAGCGCGCCGGGGCCGGGCGGCCTCCGGGGAAGGGGACGATGGCGAAGAAGAAGAAGGACCACGAACGCTACCGCGACAACCTCCAGGCCGAGGTGGACAGCGCCGCCCTCTACCACACCCTGGCCGAGGTGGAGGCGGGGAAGCGCCCCCACATGTCCGACGTCTACCGCCGGCTGGCCGAGGTGGAGGAGCGGCACATCCGCTTCTGGGAGACCCAGCTCAAGGCGGCGGGGCGTCCGGTCCCGAACCTCCGCCCGAGCTGGCGGAGCCGGGTCCTCTCCGGCCTGGCCCGCCGCTTCGGCAGCGAGCTGGTGCTGCCCACGGTGATCGGGATGGAGGCGGTGGAGACCGACACCTACCAGGCCCAGCCCGAGTCGCGGAAGACCGCGCTCCCCCGCGAGGAGGGCTGGCACCGCCGGGTGCTCATCACCGCCATGGGCTCCCTGCGGGGCGGGATCGAGGGGCCGTCGGTGGCCAAGCTGGAGGGTCGCCACCGCGCGGTGGGGGGAAACGCCCTCCGGGCCGCGGTGCTGGGAGTGAACGACGGCCTGGTCTCCACCCTGAGCCTGGTCATGGGGGTGTCCGGGGCCGCGCTCTCCAACCAGGCCGTCCTGGTCACCGGTTTCGCCGGGCTGCTGGCCGGCTCCATCTCCATGGCCCTGGGGGAGTGGCTCTCGGTGCAGAGCTCCCGCGAGCTCTACGAGAAGCAGATCGCCATCGAGGCGGACGAGCTGTTGACCGCGCCCAAGGAGGAAGAGGCCGAGCTGGCCCTCATCTACCAGGCCAAGGGCATCCCCGAGGACGAGGCCCGGGCCCTGGCCGCCAGGCTCATCGCCGATCCCGACACCGCCCTGGACACCCTGGCCCGGGAGGAGCTGGGCATCGATCCCCAGGAGCTGGGCGGCTCGGCCTGGCACGCCGCCATCACCTCGTTCTTCCTCTTCGCGGTGGGGGCCATCGTCCCCATCATTCCCTTCCTGGTCCTGCACGGCCGGGCGGCGGTGTGGGGAAGCGCGGCGTTCTCGGTGGCCGCGCTCTTCGTGGTGGGCGCGGTGACCACCATCATGACCGGCCGGAACGTGCTCTTCTCCGGCACCCGGCAGATGATCTTCGGCATCCTGGCCGCGGCGGTCACCTACGGGATCGGGTGGCTCCTGGGCGTGCAGGTGATGGGGTGAGCCTCCGGGGCCGCGCCGCCCGGCTCACGGCCGCCCTGCTCCCGGCCGCGGTCCTCGTGGCCCTGCTCGCGGTGGCGGCGTCCGCGGAGCCGGTGGCCCAGCGGGTGGGGGAGCGCACCGTCCGCTTCCACGCTTCGGCGGCGGCGGCCGCCGGGGCCGAACCTTCGCCGGCCCTGGTCGAGCCGCTTCCCGTGCTCGGGCCCGCCCCCGCGGACTTCCCCGTCGGGGTGGAGTTCACCGAGGTGTACGGCCGGAACGCGGCGCGGATCCGGACCGCCCCGGGGACGAGCCTCTACGGGACGGGGGAGGTGTCGGGGCCGCTGCTCCGGAACGGCAGGGCGGTCACCCTCTGGAACACCGATGCCTACGGCTACGGCCGGGACACCGAGGCCCTCTACCAGTCCCATCCCTGGGTGCTGGCCGTGCGCGCGGACGGGAGCGCCTACGGGGTGCTCTTCGACACCACCTGGAGGGCCCGGCTGGACCTCTCCGACGGCATCCTCTTCTTCGCCGACGGGCCGCCCTTCGGCGTGATCGTGGTGGACCGGGACTCGCCCCAGGACGTGGTGCGCGCCCTGGCCGGCCTCACCGGGTACATGCCCATGCCCCCCTACTGGGCCCTGGGCTACCACCAGTGCCGCTGGTCCTACGCCCCCGCGGAGCGGGTGCGGGAGGTGGCGCGGGGGTTCCGGGAGCGGCGGATCCCCTGCGACGTGATCTGGATGGACATCGACTACATGCACGGGTTCCGCTGTTTCACCTTCGATCCCACCGGGTTCCCCGATCCCGACGCGCTGAACGCGGACCTCCACCGCCAGGGCTTCCACACCGTGTGGATGATCGACTGCGGGATCAAGAAGGAGCCGGGCTACTTCGTCTACGACCGGGGGAGCGCGGCCGGAGCCTGGGTGGAGAACCCCTACCGGGCCCCCTACGTGGGAAGCGTGTGGCCGGGGGCCTGCGTGTTCCCGGACTTCCTGAACGCGGAGGTGCGGTCGTGGTGGGCCGGGCTCTACCCCGACTTCCTGGCCCACGGGATCGACGGGGTCTGGAACGACATGAACGAGCCCTCGGTGTTCAACGTCGAGACCAAGACCATGCCCCTGGACAACCGCCACCGGGCCGATCCCGCCCTCGGCGGCCCCGGCCCCCACCAGCGCTACCACAACCTCTACGGGATGGAGATGGTGCGGGCGACCCGGGCGGGAGTGGCCGCGGCCCGTCCCGACCGCCGGCCCTTCGTGCTCACCCGGTCCAACTTCCTGGGCGGCCACCGCTACGCCGCCACCTGGACCGGGGA
Organism: Candidatus Eiseniibacteriota bacterium; assembly: GCA_963768615.1. GTDB lineage: Bacteria > Eisenbacteria > RBG-16-71-46 > JABDJR01 > JABDJR01 > CAVSKL01. The sequence continues at coordinate 27,445 of CAVYIE010000004.1, forward strand.
CAACACCTCCGACTGGGCGCACCTGGCCGATTCCATCCCCATGATCCTGAACCTGGGGCTCTCCGGACAGCCCTTCTCCGGCCCCGACATCGGCGGCTTCGCCGGGAATCCGGACGGCGCCCTCTTCGGGCGGTGGATGGGGATCGGGGCGCTGTTGCCCTTCGCCCGCGGCCATGCGGCCAAGGGGACGGTGGCCAGCGAGCCCTGGGCCTTCGGCCCGGCCACCGAGGCGGTCTGCCGCCGGGCCCTGGAGCGGCGCTACCGCCTCCTCCCGTACTTCTACACCCTGTTCCGGGAGGCGGCGGTGACCGGCCTGCCGGTGGCCCGGCCCCTCTTCTTCGCCGACCCCTCCGACCCCGCCCTCCGGGCGGTGGACGACGCGTTCCTCCTCGGATCCGACGTGCTGGTGGCGGCCCGGGTGACGCCGGAGGGACCGCCCTCCGCGGCGCGCCCGAAGGGGATCTGGCGCCGTTTCGACCTGGGGGTGGGGGACGCCGACGACCCCGAGCAGCCCGAGCTCTACCTCCGCGGAGGCGCGGTGCTCCCGGTGGGCCCGGTGATCCAGTCCACCGCCGGCGCCCGGCTGGACACCCTGGACCTGGTCATCGCCCTGGACGCCGCCGGGCGGGCCGCGGGGACGCTCTACGAAGACGACGGGGACGGTTTCGGCTTTCGGGACGGGGACTACCGCCTGGTGCGGTTCACCGCCGAGGCGGCCGGGGACACGGTGACGGTGTCCCGGCGGCTGGCGGCCGGGAACCGGGCCCTTCCTCCCCGGTGGATCCGGGCCCGGGTGCTGGGCCACGGCCCCTCCGCCCGCGCCGAGGCCCCCTCCGGGGCGCCGCTCCGGATTCCGCTCCGCTGAGCGGGCCGGCGCCCGGCCGCGGTTGCCGGCCGGCGTCGGCGGCCCCCGCTGCCGGCCGGCGCCCGCTTGCCCCCCGGCCCGGCGCCGTGGGACCATCTAGGGCGATTTCGGAATCGTTTGATCACATCCTGGGCCCGCGACCGGGGCCGAAGCAGTTGAAGGAGGAATCTTCATGCCCATCCGCAAGTCGGAAGCGAAGTGGACCGGTACCCTCAAGGACGGCAAGGGGACGATGAAGCTGGGGAGCGGGGCCTTCGAGGGTCTCTACTCGTTCGGGTCCCGCTTCGAGGAAGGGGTCGGCACCAACCCCGAGGAGCTGATCGGTGCCGCCCACGCCGGCTGCTTCTCCATGGCCCTCTCCGCCGCCCTGGAGAAGGCGGGACACCCGGTGGAGTACGTCCACACCGTGGCCAAGGTACGTCTGGAGAAGCAGGAGGCGGGGTTCAAGATCACCCGCATCGACCTCGAGACCGAGGGGAAGGTCCCCGGCATCGACGAGAAGACCTTCAACGAGCACGCCGAGGGGGCCAAGAAGAACTGCCCGGTCTCCCAGGCCCTGGCCGCCACCGAGATCACGCTCAAGACCACGTTCCTGGGCTGAGCGCGGCCTGGTTCCGCGATCCACGAAGACGCCCCGGCGAGAATCGCCGGGGCGTCTTCCCATTCGTCCGGGCGGTGACCACGAGCCTCCTCCGCCGGCAGCCGGGGAGATCCGGGCATGGAATGACGGTCCCCCATGGTATGGTGCCGGGGATCCCCCCAGGAGGACCCCGCATGTCGCGCCGCCCGCTCGTGCTCTTGGTATGCCTTGCCGCCGCCGTCCCGCTTCACGCCGCTCCCCTTCGCGCCAATCCCGTCCCCACCGACGTCGCCGAGCGATTCCGCGGCCTGGTCCGGAGCACCGCCGCCGCAGGCGAGTGCCCCGACCGGACGCTCCTGATCGAGGAGTTCGGGCGGTTCGGGCTCGATCTCCTCTCCCGCGAGGAGCTGGACTTGATCCACACCCGGTTTGACGCCTTCGCCCCGGTTCTCGCCGCCGCCCAGGGCCCGCCTCATGCGCCGCACTTCGCGATCCACGACGTCATTCTCGATGAGGCGGACCCCGCACAGGTGCAGGAGGAGGTCCTGTCCCTGAGGCGGTGGCTGACCGAGGACGTGCGGGAGGCGCCCTGGGGTGGAATGATGCGGTTGGTGGATGAACGGTCGGTCCGGAGGCGGATCGCCGACTGCCGGACCGCGGCCGCGGAGATGCTCTCCGATTGGGGCGACACCGCGTCCCTGCCGGCCCTGATGGCGCTGGCGGCCCGGGACCTGGGACATGAGAGGCTCGCGGTGGTCCGCCGGTCCATCGCCCGGGTGCAGAACCCCTGCGCCCGGACCGCGCTCTACCGCGACCGGGGAGGATCGATCGTCTGGTGTCTTCGGGCGGAGGACGTCGTCTCCGCCCACGTCGAGGGAGGCTGCCGCGACCGGTACGGCCGGGGATTGATGAAGCGGGAGCGGGATCTCAGCCCGGTGGAGGTCCGCCAGCTCGTCGGTCTCCTCCGATCCTCGCAGCCGGGCCGCACGAACATCTTTCCCCAGGTCGTCCGGGTCACCCTGGAGCTTGCATCCGGCTTCCGGTTGACCCTGGAGCCGGCGAAATACCCCTGCGTCCGGCTCGAGGATTCCGCGACCCGGAGAGACGTGGGGTGGGGGAGGATTCTGGAGAGCCGCGAGCTCCACCGCTGGCTGAACGCCCTCATCTCCTGCGAAGAGGAGTCGCCGTGAGGGAATGGCAGGACACGGTACCTTGCTCGACCCCCTGCATCCGATGCCGGGATCATGAACACCCGGGTGCACAATTTTTTAGTCGCGTATTTACTAAATCAAATTCAGTATAACCGGACTGCACCTTCCTTCTCCGTGACTCCAGGCCTTCCACACCGCCGCGACCCGCCTGCATCCACCGGGCCGCGGCCGCGGGGCCTCGGCGCGGCGGACGCCTAGGCCGCGGCCGGCGGCGGAGCCTGGCGCTTCTTCAGCGTCGAGTACACCCACTTCCCGTAGAGATAGATCCCCAGGGCGGACAGGATGCCGACGATCCCCATGATGTTCCAGACCATGGCCACGTGGTGGGTGTCGTAGAGGGTCTTGGTCAGCGACTCGGGGCTCTGGCCGGTGAACTCGACCAGCTTCTGGAAGGCCTCCCCCTGGGGGATCTGCTGGACCAGGTTCTCGGCCATGCCGCGCTGGGCCAAGAGCTCCCGGGCGAAGCGGTCCTTGGAGGCGAAGATGTCGTAGAGCTGGGGGCCCAGCTTCCCCTCCAGGGTCCAGCCCACGGCGAGGGGGATCTGGGAGAAGCCCAGGTACATGGCCTTCTTGTCCGGGGGGGCGAAGTTCCCGATGTACTCGCTGAACTTGGGGCTGGAGAGCATCTCGCCCACGCTGAACACCGCGATCCCGATCAGGGTCAGCCAGCCGGTGGTGGCGTGGCCGCAGATGAACAAGGCCACGGTGGCGAACAGGGTGCCCACGGTCATGGAGTTGGTGGCCCTGAACTTGCTGCCGAGGTAGGCGAAGAGGAAGGCGGTGGTCATGATCAACCCGGCGTTGAGGTTCACCATCCCCTCGGGCTGGATGGCCGTCCCCGAGGGGTTCATGACCACGAAGAACTTGATGAAGGGGTTGGTGGTGCCCCCGCTCCCGAACAGGGTATGGACGATGTCGGTGGTGTTGACCCAGTCGTCGATGTGGGCGGGGAGCACGTCGAAGAGCGCGTTGAACATGAACCAGAAGCCGGAGAAGATGGCCAGGTAGCTCCACACGTGGGGCTTCTTCAGCTCCTGGAGGGACTCCACGACCAGGCTCGAGCGCTTCAGCTCGCCGCTCTTGTAGCGCCGGTTCCGCTCCAGCCGCTCCTCCTTCCCCACCTCCTTGTAGGTGAGGAGGAGGATGAAGTTCAGGCAGATGATGGCCGCGCAGGCGAAGAACACGTTCTGCCAGGCCATCTTCCGCATCAGCCCGGCCACCAGCGGGCCCAGGAACCCGCCGATGTTCACCGTCTGGTAGAAGATCCCCCAGGCCACCGAGCTGTTCTGGCGGGAGGTGGCCTTGACCAGGGTGCCCTGGATGCCCGGTTTGAAGATGGCGGTGCCGGTGGCCAGCACCACCGCCCCGGCGAAGAACCCGGTGAAGCTGTTGAAGAAGCCCATGATCAGGTAGCCGGCGATCTTCACGATGGTGGAGACGAAGATGGTCTCCTTGTAGCCGTAGCGGTCGGAGAGCCCCCCGGTCAGCACCGGGACGAAGGTCTGGACCAGGGCCCACACCATGAGGATGGTGCCGAAGGCGGACATGGTGATGCCCAGCCCGCCGGCCGAACGCGGGTCCTTGGCGTAGAGGGCGGCCACCGCCTTCACGCCGTAGTAGGCCAGGCGCTCCACCATCTCCATCGCGCCCACGATCCAGAACACGTAGCTCAGGCTGGCGATGGCGGCGGCGAGGCCGAGCTGCTTGACGTCGGCCAGGCTGGCCACGTCGTCGTAGTGCTGGGGGACCGCGGTGCGGGACTCCGCGTTCTGCACCTTGGTCGAGGTTGCCTTCTTCACCGGGGGATCCTTTCTCCGATGGGAGGGTCCGCGACGGGAGGGGGGGCGCGCGGAAATCGCCGGGAGAGCATGCCACAAACCGGGGGCCCGTTCACGCGTTTTTCCGAGGCTCCGGGCGGGGCGAGTTCCGCTTCAATTCATTGTGCAACAGATGGTTGCAGATTCGTGGGCCGGCTCAGTCCCCGGTCACGTAGTAGGCCCAGGATCCGTCCCGGCGGATGGCGGTGCGGGGGCCGAGGTAGTTCCCCTCGGGATCGACCATGGTGGTGAGCTCCTCCCCGCCCTCCAGCCGGCGAAGCTGGTGCAGCTCGTGGTCGTCGAGGGTGAGCAGGTTCCGGCCGTAGAGGTAGGGCCAGATGTAGAGGGAATCCTGCACCGTGTAGGGATAGCGAAGGATCCGGGCCAGGGTGTGCAGGGGGTCCCCCTGGCCGGTCTGGCGCAGGTTGGCCCAGTAGGCCAGGGGCCCGCCCAGGTCGGGGGGGCCGAAGGTGTAGTTGAACCTCCGGGGGTCGGAGGGGATCAGGGGGCGCAGCCCCTCCAGGTCGTCGCGCGCGGCGGCGGCGAGAATGGAGTCGCGCGTGGCCTCGACCGCAGGGGGAAGGGCGGCCTGCGAGGTGTCGCCCACCGCGGTGAGGATGCTTTCCGGGGGGGCGTCCCGCGAGGACACGTCGGGTGCGTTCTTCGCCTGGCCGCAGGCGAAGAGGGCGGCCGGGATCGCCATGAGAAGGACGGCGCGGAGTCCACTCCGGCCGACGGCTCGGATGCGCATCTCCCCACCATGATGGCAGAAGCGATGCGGGGTGGGAACCCGCGTCGGGTCCCGGTCGCTGGCCGGAAGTCCGGGCAAAGTTCTACAGTGGAGTCAGGTATTCATCGCCGGCCCGGGCCCCGCCCGGCCCCGCCGGCCTTCGGCAAGCATTCACGAAAGGAGCCTCATCATGGACATTTCCCTATCCGGCCGGCGGGCGCTGGTCACCGGGGGCAACACCGGCATCGGCAAGGCGGTGGCGCGGGCCCTCGGCGCCGCCGGCGCCGACGTGGCCGTCAACTACGTGGTCAAACCTGACGACGCGGATCAGGTGATCGGGGAGATCGCCGCCGGAGGCGTCCGCTCCATGAAGGTGAAGGCCGACGTCTCCGACGTCGAACAGGTGCACGCCATGTTCGACGAGGTGGAGGATTCCTGGGGCGGGGTGGACATCCTGGTCAACAACGCGGGGATCGACGGGGAGCGCGGACTGGGGTGGGAGATCGCCGTCGACGCCTGGCGGAAGGTGATCGAGGTCAACCTGGTCGGGGCCTTTCTCTGCGCCCGGCGGGCCCTGCAGGGCATGGTGGATCGGAAGCAGGGGGTGGTGCTCAACATGACCTCGGTCCACGAGGTCATTCCCTGGGAGGGGTACAGCGCCTACACCGCGGCCAAGGCGGGACTGGGGATGCTGACCAAGACCCTGGCCCAGGAGGCGGCTCCGGCGGGGGTGCGGGTGGTGGCCCTGGCCCCGGGCGCGATCAAGACCCCGATCAACAAGAACGTGTGGGACGATCCCGATTCCCTGAAGGACCTCCTGACCAAGATCCCCATGGACCGGATGGGAAAGACGGAGGAGATCGGCCGGATGGCGGTGGTGCTCTGCTCGGACGCCGCGTCCTACCTGACCGGCACCACCGTGTTCGTGGACGGAGGGATGACCCTCTACCCCAGCTTCACCCACGGCGGATGAACGGGGGCCGCGGTCCGAGGCTCCGCGCCCCGGACCGCTCCGCCCCTCCGGTGGACCGGCGTCCGGTCAGCCCTGCTTGGGGGTGAAGTAGACGTCGGTCGGCTTGAGCTTGCTGTTCCGCAGGAACTTCGGCTCCACCTTCATCCCGATCCACTCCAGGGAAGCCTGGTCGGGATCCACCCCCAGGAGGCGGGTGAGGAGGAGGGTGTTCACCCCGTCGAACTCCACCAGGGCGAGCACGAAGGGGGTCTCGGGCAGGAACTCCTCCGAACCGAAGTGGCACACCGTGAACGCGTGCACCCGGGCCGGCCGGTCGGTGATGTCGATCCAGTCGGTCTCGGCGCCGGTGAACATGTCGTTCCCGCGCGGGTTGGCGTAGGTGTAGCCGGTCCGGGGCTCCTTCGACGCCAGCAGCTTCCGGTTGGTCAGCCCGGCGAACCAGGGGCTGTCCTGGCCGTAGGAATGAAGGTAGTTGATGGAGTACTGCTGCTCGATCTGGATCGGGGTCATCCGCTTCAGGAAGGCGAGACTGTCGGGATCGGTCTCGATCGGGAAGGGGATGCCGTGCACGACGTAGCCGCCCAGGCTTTCCTCCCGGCGACTCGGCAGCTTGGACATGGATGTCTCCTTTCCCCGGCCCGGGGCGCCGCGACGGCGCGCGGGCCGGAACCGGTCGCGTGGACTCAGGCCTCGCGCTCCAGAACGGTCACGGTGACGTAGGTGCCGGTGCCGGCATGGGAGTGGATGGCCCCCTTCTTCGCCTCCCTGACCTGCAGGGTGGCGTCCCCGAAGTGCTTGGGGATGGAGCCCTGGAGCTGCCAGACGGCGAACACCGCCTGCATGAGCCCGGTGGCTCCCACCGGGTGCCCGCAGGCGATGAGGCCGCCGGAGGGGTTCACCGGGCAGACCGGGTCGTCGGCCAGGTCCAGCCCGTACTCCACCCCCGGCATGAAGGCCTTGCCGGAGGCGGCGAAGGGACCGCCCTCGCCGTACCGGCAGAGCCCCATGTCCTCGTAGGTCTGGATCTCGCTCGAGGTGTAGGCGTCGTGGAGCTCCACGAAGTCCAGCTCGGCCAGGGGGTCGGCGATCCCGGCCGTCCGGTAGGCCATGTTCCCCGCCGTGCGCCCGGCCCGGAAGGAGTGCACGCCGGGGTAGCGGGTGCCCTTCTCCCACAGGCCGGCGTAGTACTTCCGGGTCGCATCCGAGTCGCGCTCCATGGGGGTGGCGTAGTCCCGCATGAAGGTCTCGTAGTCCACGTGGGGCCGGTCGGCCATCCGCATGGCGTCGGTGCCCCGGCCGATCCCGGTCACCCGGACCAGGGGCCGGGGGATCTTCGCCCCCGCCGCCTCCAGCCGCTTGATCCCCTCCTCGGAGGCGAGGATGGTGGCGGCGGCTCCGTCGGACATGACGCAGATGTCGAGCCGGGTGAGGGGCCAGGCCACCATGGGCGAGTTCCGCACGTCGGCCACGGTGTAGCGGTTCCGCTTCTGGGCGTAGGGGTTGTGGTAGGCGTTCAGGTGGTTCTTCACGCTCACCTGGGCCATCTGCTCCACCGTGGTCCCGTACTCCTTCATGTGGCGGGTGACCATCATGGCGTAGTAGCCGGAGTAGAACCCGCCCACCGGATAGTCGAAGGAGACGTCCGAGGCCAGGGCGATGAACTCGTTCCCCTTCCAGGTCTCCACGTGGGCCATGTTCTCGAAGCCGTAGGCCACGCACACGTCCATGTGACCGCTGGCCACCGACTTCCACCCCTCCTGGAAGCAGAGGCCGCCGGTGGCGCCCCCTCCCTCCACGCGGTGGCCGGGTTTGGGGCAAAGCCCGAGATAGTCCTGGACCATGATGCCGGCCATGAGCTGGCGGCTGAAGTGGTCGGAGAAGTACGAGGCCACCGAACCGTCGACGGCGGCGGTGAAGGCGCCGAAGTCGAGGCCGAGGTCGCGGATGGCGTAGTCGTAGGCTTCCTTGACCACGGCCTGGAATGTCTTGTCGGGGCGGGCCTTGGCGAACTTGGAGACTCCGCCCGAAACGGCATAGACGGGTCGCATCGAGACCCCCTTCCTTGGGTGAGGCGGGCTGGTGAGCACGGGGGGCGTGGTGAGGCCGATTCTAGGAAACCGGGGGCGGATGGGGAAGCAATACCCTGGTTTTCATGTCAGAAATCACCGAAAAGATGATACCGAAAGGATCGGATGTGTCGGCTTCCCGGCCCCGACTTCCGGGGCCCGGCCCCCGGCTCTCCCCTCCGGGCCCGGGGGGAACAAAATGGCGCCCGGCGGGTGAACCGCCGGGCGCCGTCCCCGTTCGGCGAAACGCCGATCCGCCGGAGAACGCGATTCCGGGGCGCTACACCCCGACCTTCCGGTCGAGCCAGCCCCGCACCGAGGCGTACTGGCCCTCGCCGTCCAGGCCGGCCTCGGCCAGCACCATGTCCGCCTGGCCGCTGCCCAGGTAGTGCCCCGCCTTGAACGGATAGAGGCTCCGGGCGCGGCCCTCGTCCGAGCGCACCCACCGGTAGAGGGTGGGGAGGGTGAAGCCGGTGATGCCCACCGCCTCCCGGGCCCAGGCCTCGGGGAAGATGCGGTTCCGCTCCTCCTCGGGGAGGGCGTCGAACAGCTCGGCCGAGGCCACGTAGACCACGTTCAGATCCACCCCGTCCGCGGTCAGCCGGGGCAGGACCTCGTTCACGAAGGCCATGGCCACCCCGCTCCCCTGGAGCACCAGCACCCCGTCGCCCTTACCCTTGGCCTTGCGGAGCACGTAGACCCCGGTCCTGGCCTCGGCGGCCGGGGCCAGACCCAGCGCGGCCCGGTCGGGCACGGTCTCGTTGGGCCGGGTCACGAAGGGGGCGATCACCGCGGGCCGGCGGGCCAGGGCGGCGGTGACCAGGGGCCACATCTCCTGGGGATCCCAGGGGGTGAGGGTGATGGCGGTCCCGGGGGCGAAGTTCTCCTGCAGGAGCTGCAGCGCCTGGGGATCGGCGTGGGTGGGGCCGTCCTCGCCGGTCTTGAGGCCGGCGTGGGCGCAGATCAGGATCATGGGCTTGAAGGGGTCGGGAGCGATGGCCCGGCGGGCCTGGTTGCCGATGGCGTGGAGCCGGGCGGCGATGTGGCCCAGGGGGGCCAGGAAGGCGCCGTAGGACGAGGCCACCCCGATGTGCCGGCCGAAGGCGCCGAGCCCCGAGGCCACTCCGCACATGGCGTCCTCGCAGATGCCGCCGATGGAGAGGAGCCGTCCGTTGGGGTTATCCCCGGCGTGGAAGTAGCCCTCGGCGAACCCGGCCGCGATGGTGTTGACGCTGGTGGAGCCCAGGAGGTCGGCGGCCGAGATGAGGATGGCCCCTCCGCTCTCCTTGTTGTAGTGGTTCAGCACCTTGCCCAGCTGGCCGCGGAGGGTGGTGGCGGAGCCCGGCTTCAGGACCAGGTCCTCCGGTTCGGCCTCGATGGACCGGGCGGCCAGATCGTAGATCGCCTCCACCCGGGGCGCGCCGTTCCGCGGGGCCCGCTCCTCGCGGTCGAGGCGGTTCCGGGCCTCGGCCACGCGGTCGGCCATATGGTCGACCATGGCGGTGCGGTTCTGGATCTCCTGCCGGACCACTCCAAGGGCGGCCCAGAAGCAGTCCTCCATCACCCCGGGGCCGCCGGGGCCGGCGCAGCGGGCCGCGTCCAGGCCGTGGCAGGTGGGGAGGGTCACGGTGCGGTCGCCCAGGAGCGGGTTCAGGGCCTCGTAGAACCCGTCCGTGCAGAGCTTGTGCCCGGCCCCGTGGGAGGCGCGTCCCTCGATCCCGTACCGCCAGCCCTTGACCGTGCGGTAGACGATGGCGGTGGGCTGGCCGTTGTCCAGGGCCGCCGCCTTCCGCTGGGCCGCGATCACCTGCTGGAAGTCCTTGCCGTCGGGAACGTAGATCACGTTCCAGTCGTGGAGGTAGAAGAGCTCCATCGGGGTCCACTGCACGTAGTCCCCGGGCTGGTCCCCCTCGCGGCAGACCCGGTTGCTGTCGATGGAGGCCTGGTTCCAGTCCAGGTGCACCACCGCGTTGTCCAGTCCGGCGGTGCCGGCCGCGGCCAGGGCCTCGACCACCCGCCCCGGGGTGAGGCCGCCCTCGCCCTCCACCACGTGGATCCTGGGCGACTTCTTCCCGTAGTAGTCCCGGGCCCCGAAGGCCAGGCCCAGGGAGGTGGCCACGCCCACCCCGGAGGCCCCGGTGGAGAGCTTCAGGAACGGCGTGGCCGGGGTGGGATGCCCGTCCAGGGGCTTCACGTTGAACTGCCTGAAGAGGGAGGTGGCGGCCACCGGGTTCCGGCGGAAGCCCAGCAGATCCTCCAGCCGGAGCTGGAGCTTGGGATCCTCGGGGAGCAGATCCGGCGCGGCCACCCGGACCACCTCGTTCCGCATCGCCCACATGGCGTAGAGGCCCAGGGCCTTGTGCCCGGCTGCGTAGGAGATCAGGTCGGCGTCCGGCCGGTCGGGGTTGCTCATGTCGTAGGCCATGGCGTCGTAGAGGGCGCCGGCCACGAAGCGTCCCGAGGAGATGGAGCCGCCCGGGTGCCCCGAGGTGGGGACGTAGTTGTAGAGGACGGCGCAGAGCGAGCGGTAGATGAGGTCGTAGGCCTCGAAGTGCTCCAGCTCCTGGGCGGAGAGGGCGGGCTGGCCCCCCGTCTCCTCGGTGATGTCCAGGTACACCCCGCGGCGGGGGCCGAACGTGAAGGCCATGATGGGCTCCTTTCGACGAGGGGGTCCCTCGTGTCGGGCCGGGGGGGAATCGAGACCGCTCCCGGACCCTCGAATCGGCCGGAAAAAGGACGGAGAAGGTCGTGTTTCACCCCCTCCCCGGAACCGGCGCCCGGAGGGCGGAGTTCAACAGCACAACCCTAGGGAAAAGCGTTGTCGGGAGCCAGAGGTGAAAGCGCGATTCGCATTTCTATAGCCCGCCCCCCGGCCCCGGCGGGGTCCGGGCCGCGCCCGCACCGTCCCCCGAGGCCCCCTCGCCCCCGGGGCCCGTCACTTCCCGGGCCGGTCGAAATCCTCCCGGGTCACCCACCACTGGGCCCCGCAGCGGGGGCAGAAGGTCTCGACCGCGTCCTCGGTCCGGAACAGCTCCTCGGGATCGTTGCCGAAGATCTCCCGCAGGGCGGTCACGATCCGCTCCGGATTGCACCCGCAGCGGAACCGGAAGGTCCGCTCCTCCAGGGGCTCCACCCCGGTCTCGACCAGGGTGCGGGCGCCCTCGCGGGTGAGGCGGGCGATGGCTTCCGGGTCGGCGTCGGGAAGGGCCACCACGAGCAGGAACCGCTCGTCCTCCTCCAGGTCGAAGAAGCGGGCCATCACCTGCTCGGAGCGGGCGTAGTAGTCCTCGAACATGCCCAGCACGTCCAGGCCCTCCACGTCGATGGTGCTCTGGCTGGGGCCGGCCTCCGGGCGATAGGATTGGACGAACATGCGGCTGGAATCGGCGGTGGCCACGTTGTCGGTGAAGGCGCGTCCGGTCAGCGTGCCCTCGCCCGCGTCCCCGGTGAGGAAGAGGTTCATGGGCGGGGTCATGATGTTGAGCGTCACCCCCACCGTCTCGTTGGGCGGGCGGTGGGCCAGGTGGAGGGCGAAGGCGGCCAGGCCCTCGCGCATGAGGGTCTGGGCCAGCCCGTCGGTGGGCAGCTCCCAGCGGGCCACGTGGTCACGGTAGGCGGCGAGCAGGGGGGCGAAGCTGCCCTGGGACACGGTGAGGGTGCGGTCGCGGTCCACGAACCGGTGGACGGTGACCACGCCGATGCGGTCGGTGTCTTCCAAGCGGACTCCTCGGGGAAGGGGCGTAAAGGAGACTTCGCGTCTCATGTTAGAATAGCCTCGTTCCGGGCCGCAGCCCTTTTCGGAGGCATCATTTCCAACCGCGAGCACTTCATGTCCACACCCTGGTCCGACGCCGAGATCGACGCCGCCGTGCTCACCGCCCTGGAGGAGAACCACCTCCACAAGGCCTTCCGGGGCATGGTGCGCCGCTACGTGACGGACGGGACCGAGGTGTGGCGGGACTGCTGCGAGTCGGACTGCGACCCCTGCGTGGTGGAGTTGATCCCGGTGGTGGACCGGGCCCGGGAGATCCTGGGCGGCGCCGGCGGGGAGGAGTGAGTCGGGAGGAGGTTCCATGCGGATGCGGAGGCTTCTGGGTGCGGTCGGGGGGGCGTTGCTGGTCGTGGGGCTGGCCGCGTGCGGCGGCGGGGGATCGTCCGGTAAGGCGGACGCGGGCCCGGGCACGGAGCTGAACCCCTTCTTCAATCCCTACAAGCACGCCCTGTTCCTCACCGGGCAGGCCGAGGTGGGGCCGGCCGCGGCCGCCCTCGATTCGGCCATGACCGCCTTCAAGCACCTCGTCGAGCATCCCCCCGAGTCCTGGAAAGAGGATCCGGGCTGGCCCGAGCGGCGGGAGGCCATGGGCGCCTCGCTGGTCGCCGCCGACACCCTGCTCCAGCACGGACGAACCGCCGATTCCCACGAAGCCCTGGAGGCGGTCCGCTACCAGCTCCGGGACCAGAACCGGGCCGCGGGCCTCGACGGCTGGCCGGATGAGCTCCTGGCCTTCCACGATCCCATGGAGGAGATGGTCATGGCCGGGGACGCCGAGGCCATGGAGGACGCCGTACCCACCGTTCGGGAGGCGCTCAAGGACCTGGAGTCCTTCGCCGATCCGTCCTGGACCGACGCCGACCGGGCGCGGAAGCAGCAGGCCATGAGTCTCTTCGCCGCCCAGCTGGACAGCGTGGCCGCCGCCCTCCGCGAGGGGGGGAGCCTGGAGGCCGCCCATCCCCACGCGGTGCGGATCAAGCAGGCCTTCGTGAAGCTCTACCTGGGTTCCACCTACTGACCGGGGCCGGGGCGGGGGATCACTCCCGCCCCGCCTTCAACCGCCGGCCGATCTCCGCCACCACGCTCTCCTCGTCGGGCCAGCCCACCCCGCGGAAGATCCGGTTGAAGAGGCTCGGGGTGCGGGAGGCGATCAGCTTCCCGTCCACGAGCACGTCGAAGCGCCAACGGGCTCGCATCTCCAGGACGGGCTCGATCCCGGTGCGCTCCCGGATGACGGCGGCGAGACTCGCCGCCTGGGGGCCGTAGTTTCAGACGTTGCAGTAGACGATGCGGATCTCCATCGCCCGAGGATACGACGCCCGGTGCCGCCGGGGGCAGGAATATGCCCGCGTTCCGGCGGGGGGCCGGATCGGCCGGGGGATCAGCCGGCCGGGCGCGCCGGGGCGATCCCCAGCCGCTCCATCTCCGCGGCCAGGGTCTGGGCGAGGCCGGTCTCCAGGGGCCGGGGCTCGTAGCCCAGCTCGCGGCGGGCCTTGGCGTTGTCGCCGAGGTAGGTGACCCCGGCCGCGGTGCGGAGCGTCTCCGACCGGTAGGTCGGTGGAAGGGGAAGCACCCGCTCCAGGGGCCGCGCCAGGGCGGCGGCGGTCCGGAGCACCCAGGGAGGAGCGTGGAGCCGCGGGCCGGGGATGCCGGTCAGGCGCCCGGCCATCCCCAGCGCCTCCTCCAGGGTGTGGCCGGGCCCGGCGATGATGTAGGTCTCGCCGGGGCGGCCCCGCTCCAGGGCCAGGAGGTGGGCCTCGGCGATGTCCTCCACGTGGGCCCAGCTGAAGGCGGTACGACGGGGGACGACGGGGAGGCTGCGGGTGAGGAACTGGCGGAGGGTCCGGCCCATGGCGCTGGGGTCGCCGGGTCCGTAGACCACCCCCGGCATCACGATGGTGAGAGGAAGCCCCTCGGCGATCATCGGTTCCGCCACCAGGTAATGGGCCCGCCACTTGCTGCGGTCGTAGGCGGTGAGCCAGGGGCCGGGGTGCCGGTAGGTCTCGTCCCGCACCTCCCCGTGGGTGTCGGAGTTGACGGCCAGGCTCGAGGTGTATACCGCGCGGGGGATCCCCAGCTCCCGGGCCAGGTCCAGCACGTGCCGGGTGCCCTTCACGTTCACCCGCTCCGCCGGGGAGGAGTCCGGGGCGCCGACCTCGTACCAGGCGGCCAGGTGGAAGACGGCGTCGGCCCCGGCCATGCCTTCACGCATGCTCTCCCGGTCCAGGATGTCGCCCCGGTGGAGGCGGACCCCGGCCCGGGCCAGGTCTCCGGCCTTCCCCGGGGTGCGGACGAGCGCGGTCACCGAGTGCCCGCGGGCCAGCAGCCGCCGGACCAGGTGGCCTCCGATGAACCCGGTGGCGCCGGTCACGAAGGAGTGCATGGAACCAGGGTCCTCCCGCCGGCGGGAAAAAGCAATCGCCGCCCGGCCGGGGGCCGGACGGCGATCGGAGTCTCCCGCCCGGAGGCGGTCTACCGCATGGAACCGCGAACTACGGGACCAGGACGGTGTCGATGACGTGGATGATGCCGTTCTTGGCCATCACGTCGGTCTTCAGCACCTTGGCGTTGTTGACCATCACCCCGTTGGAGGTGTCGATGGCGATCGTGGCTCCGTTCAGGGTGGTGGCCTCGGTCAGGTTCACCACCTCGGACGCCGGCACCTCGCCCGCCACCACGTGGTAGAGCAGCACCTGCTTCAGGGCCTCGGGATCGGAGAGGAGGCTCTCCAGGGTCCCGGCCGGGAGCTTGGCGAAGGCCTCGTCGGTGGGGGCGAAGACCGTGAACGGGCCGCCGGTGGTCAGGGCCTTCTGAAGACCGGCGACCTGGATCGCCTTGGCCAGGGTGTTGAACCCCGCCTTCTGGGCCAGGGGGAAGATCGGCACCTTCCCCTCCGGTCCGGCCTTGTCCTTGCCGTAGCCGTTGCCGGCCTCGGCCAGACCGGTTCCGAGTCCGGCGGTCAGGGTCAGGGCGAGGGCGGCGACGGCGATGCGATGGAACTTCTTCATGAGGTCCTCCTCGGGTTGGGTCGCGATGGTTTGGGCAAAGATCTCGATTGGGGCCCCGGTCCCGGGGCCGTGGGTGGGGGGGACTGCCACCCCTCACGCCGCAAACATTACCTGTTTGGTCATGAGTTGTCAAATAAAAAACTTGGACAAAATATAGACATGAAATGGACGCTCGGACGGCTTGGGAGGAAGGAAGTTGGGAGCGAGGGTGGGGTTCCCGAGGGAGGGCCGGCCGGGGGAGGCGGACGGATTTCGACATTTCATGTAGGGCACAAAAAATATAACATGGGACTGTTGATTTCCCCCTTCGCGCGTCCCGGGCCGGAGTCCCCGAACATCACGTCTGGAGGAACGGCATCATGAACCGCCTGCTCTCTCCCGCCGCCCCGATTCTCGCCCTGCTCGCCCTGCCGTTCCTCGCTCTGTCGGGGTGCGGTGGGGACGCCCCGGCCACCGCCCCCCAGGGCATCAACCTCGATGGCGCCGGGGCACCGGCGAACGGGCGGTATCCCCTCGAGCCGGGGTGGTCCTGGACCTACGTCACCACGCTCTCCACCTTCGACCTGGACGACAGCACCCAGGCCAGCGTCGCCGTGGACACGGTGCGGGTGGAGGCCCTGGGGGAGGTCGACCTGGGGACCACCACTGCCTATGGCCTGGTGGCTCGCACCGTTCAGACCGGACCCTCCGGCGAGGAACTCGGCCCGCCCTCGGAGGTCTACTACCAGCAGCGCGGAAGCGGACTGGTGGAGATCGCCTACCGGGGATTCAGCCTCAACGTCCAGCCCGCTCCCCGGACCGGGAACACGCGGACCTACCACCTCGGAACCCGGACCTTCAACTCGCTCCGTGAACTCAGCCGGGCCCTGCTTCCCATCGGGCCCTCGACCGGCTGGCTGGACGGCGAGGCGGATGCCGGCCGGAACCCGGGGATCACCGCCGCGCCCGGGGACGACCCCATTCTGTTCCGGGACCAGCCCCGGCAGGCCCTGGTCTATCCGCTCCGGGCCGGCGCGAGCTGGGTGAGCTTCACCGACCCCTGGACCCAGACCCGGAGGGTCGCCGGCCATGGGCCGGCCCACGTGCCGGGCGGCACTTTCGGATCGGCGCTGATCCGGACCCAGGTGGGGATCGATCCGGATCTCACCTGGGTGGACTGGATCTCGCCGCAGGGGTTGGCGGCCCGGGAGCTGCGGGGGGTCTACACCATCCTCCAGGGCGGGCCGGCCGGCGCGGCCCGCGGGGCCGACTTCGTCATCAAGGCAGAGACCGTCCTCCTGGACTACAGCCGCCCCCGGGGACGGCCTTAGCCGCAGCCGAAGCCCTCAGGCCAGCGCGGCCAGGGCGCGGCCGAGTTCCACGCAGCCGTCGAAGCCGTCGCGGCCGCGTTCCAGCCCATCCAGCCAGCGGGCGGGGAGGGTTCGCGCCCCGTGGAGGGCCCCGGCCAGGGCGCCGGTCATGGCCCCCAGGGTGTCGGTGTCGCCGCCGAGGCTCACCGCCTCCACCATGGCCGCCTCGGGATCGCCGGCGTGGCGGAGGAACGCCCACAGGGCGGCGGGGAGCGAGTCCGCGGTGCGGATCCCCGTGCCCAGCTCCCGGGCTGCCCGGCGGCCGCCGGCATCCTCGCCGAGGAGCGCCCCCACGCGGTCCAGCCTCTCGCTGAGCCTCGGCTCGCGGGCGAAGCCGGCCAGGTCGTCCAGGAACCGGGTTGCGTCCGGGGCCCGGCCGCGGGGCGCCTCCACCAGCAGCCCCACCGCCCGGGCCTGGATGGTGGCTCCTTCCACCGCCTCGGGGTGGACGTGGGTGCAACGGACCGCGTCGGCCACCGCCTCGGAGAGACGGCCGGGGGAGCCGGGGCCGAAGAGGAGCCCCACCGGAGCGATGCGCATGGCCGCCCCGTTTCCGAAGGACCCGGCGGGGAAGATCAGGGTGCCGGTGCTCCGCCAGTCCGCCCCGGCCCCGAGCGCGGCCAGCACCCGCCTCGCGCCGCCGCCGTAGCCACGGCGGGGGTCGAAGCGCGCCGCGTACCGCCGGGCGCAGTCGGCCCCGTCCACCGCCCCCTTCCGGCGCACCAGCGAAGCGGCCAGGGCCAGGGTCATCTGGGTGTCGTCGGTGACCGAGCCCGGCGCCCCGCGGCCGGCCCGGAAGTCGCGCACCGCGCCGGGAGACGGGTCCCCCTCCACCGGGGCGCCGAGGGCATCCCCGCAGGCCGTCCCGAGCAGGCAGCCCACGAAGCGGTCCTCCCGCGGGGTGAGGCCGGCCAGTTCAGCGGCCGCGGTCATCGGGGCGGTCCGGAGGCGGTCACCTCAGCTCCCCGGGCCCTTCAGGTACTGGTCCAGGAAGACCAGGATCGCCCGGTAGCCCTCGATGCGGTTGGCCTTGTTCCGGAAGCCGTGGCCCTCGTCGTCGAACACGATGTAGGTGACCGGCACCCCGTTGGCCTTCACCGCCTCCACCATCTCGTCCGATTCCACCCGCAGCACCCGGGGGTCATTGGCCCCCTGCAGCACCAGGAGCGGCTTCGTGATCCGGTCGGCGTGGAAGAGGGGGGAGATGGACTCCAGGTACTTGCCGTCGGTCTCCGGGTTTCCCAGTTCGGCGTAGAGGGCCTCGCGCTCCGAGGTCCACCAGGGGGGGATGCTCTCCAGGGTGCGCACCCAGTTGGTGACCCCGAACAGGTCCACCCCCACCGCGAAGGAGTCGGGGCGGAAGGCGAGGGCGGCCAGGGTCATGTACCCGCCGTAGCTGCCGCCGCCGATCCCGATCTTCCCCGGCTCCACCACGTGGGTGTCGAGGAGCATCCGCCGGCTCGCCACCACGTCGTCCAGGTCGGCCCGGCCGTGCCGGCGGTCGTCCATGGCGTAGAAGGTCTTCCCGTACCCGGAGCTTCCCCGGTTGTTGATCTCGTAGAGGAGGTAGCCGTGGTTCACCAGGTACTGGATGAGCGGGCTGTAGCCCACCCGGGACTGCCCCCCGGGTCCCCCGTGGACCCAGACCAGGGCCGGCACCCGGTGCTCGGGGTCGGCGGTGAGGGGGCGGTAGAGAAGGCCGGGGATCTCGGTGCCGTCGAAGGAGGCGAAGCGCACGTGCTCGGGGGCGACCAGGTATTGGGGGTCGATCCCCGGGCTCAGGCTCCGGGTGAGCTGGGTGATCTTCCCCCCCGGGGCGTTCATCACGTACAGGTCCGGAGGGGTGCGCCCGTCGCTGGCGTAGAAGGCTACCCGGCCGCCGTCGGCGGAGTAGGTGAGCGCGGTCACGTTCCCCCGGGGGAGCGCCGGCAGGTCCACCGGCTCCAGGCCCGGCCACCGGAACACCCGGATCACCGTGCGGGCGTCCCGGTTCACCGGGACGATGAGGTGGGTGCCCGAGCGGTCGAACTGCGCCCCCATCACGTCCCCGTCGGGAGCGAGCACGGTGTCCGGAGGGCCGCCCCCCAGGTCCAGGCGGAGCAGGTATCGGAACTCCCGTCCTGCGTCGGTGGTGATGAACAGGCTCCTGCCGTCGGGGGAGAAGGTCTCGGCCTCGTTCCGGACCGCGCCGGTGTGGGCGGTCAGGTTCCGGCGGTCCCCGGTGCGGCGGTCCAGCAGGTACACGTCGCTGTCGTGATCGGTGCGGGCCTTGACCAGGGCCAGGGTCTCCTCGTCCGGCCCGGCGGCGGCGAAGTCGTAGCCCTCGGTGTTCACGTAGATCCGGTCGCGGGCGTAGTCCCCGGCGGAGTAGGCGTAGAGGTCGAAATACCGCCGGTCCCGCTCGTTGGTGGCGACCAGGAACCGCTCCCGGTCCCAGCTCCAGCCCCGGAACTCCGCCTTCAGGCTGTCCCCGGGGGTGAGATCGACGGTCTTCCCCGACGGGTCCTGCACGTGAAGGTGGTTCAGCTCGTTCCCCCCCTCGTCCTGGGTGTAGAGGAAGCGCTCGTCGTCCGGGAACCAGGAGAGGGCGTAGATGCCGGTGGTGGTGGAGTGGGTGAGCTCGGTGGGGGAGCTTCCGTCCACCGGGATCGACACCGCGTTGAAGATCCCCGAGGCGTCGCTGGAGGCGAGGATGGCCCCGGCCCCGGGGGAGAAGGAGAGCCCGCGATAGGTCATCGTGCCCAGGAAGTCCTGGATCGTATACTCGGGGACCCGGGCCACCGCGCCGGAGCCCCCCGGGCTTCCGGAACAGCCGGCCAGGGCGAGGGCGAGGACGGCGGGGACGAGGGCGGGATGCCCGCGGAACCGGCGGAACACGGCGCTCATGTCATCCTCCTTGGCGGGGGCCCGTAGGAAGACGTTAGGGCGGCCCCGGCGAGGTGTCAATTTCGCCCCCGGCCGGCCGGGAAGGAGAGGGAGGGGAAGCGGATGACGGTCATCCTGGCCGGGCTCCTGGCCGGCATGGTTCACGTGATCTCGGGGCCCGATCACCTGGCCGCGGTGGCGCCGCTGGCCGCCGAGAGCCGCGCCCGCCGCTGGGCCGCCGGCCTCTTCTGGGGCCTCGGGCACACGAGCGGGGTGTGGCTGGTGGGCGCGGCCGCCTTCGCCCTGCGCGAGGTCATCCCCGTGGAGGCGCTCTCCCACTACAGCGAACGCCTGGTGGGGGTGGTGCTGATCGGGATCGGGCTGTGGGGGTTCCGGCGCGCCTTCTCCCGGCGGCTGCACGCGCACGAGCACGTCCACGGCGGAGAGCGCCACGTCCACGTCCACCTTCATGCCGCCGCCACCGCGCACGCCGCCGATCACCCGGCCCCCCACCGGCACCGGCACGCCGCCTTCGCGGTGGGCGGGCTGCACGGCCTGGCCGGAACCTCCCACCTCCTCGGGGTGCTCCCCGCCCTGGCCCTGCCCACCCTGGCCGCCTCGGTGGGCTACATCGCCGCCTTCGGCGCCGGCTCGGTGGTGGCCATGACCGCCTTCTCGACCGTGGTCGGCACCCTGGCCGGACGGTTCTCCCTGGGCGGCGAACGGGCCTACCGCTGGCTCCTGGGTTCCCTGGCCGGGGCCGCGGTGGCGGTGGGGGTGTTCTGGCTCCTGCCCTGACCGCGGGGCGGTTTGGCGGCGGCCCGCATTTCCTATAATCTCGGTCCGTGATCTCCCCGGGAAACCGGTCCGACGGTCCCGGGGAGGACCGCGCGCCGACGCCGGCCCCGATCCACTCTCAGCCCGGAGGTCCGCCCGTGAGCGAGCCCGTCTATCCCGTCAAGCCGCCCATCGCCGAACGCGCCTGGATCAACGACATGGAGGAGTACCGGCGCCTCTACCGGTTGTCCCTGGACAACCCGGAGTGGTTCTGGGCCGAGCAGGCCAAGGCCATCTCCTGGTACCACCCCTGGAATACCGTCTTCGACGCCGACTACGACGAGGTGGACTTCAGCTGGTACTCGGGAGCGCGGCTCAACGCCTCCTTCAACTGCGTGGACCGGCACCTCACCGAGCGCGGCGACCAGACCGCGATCATCTGGGCCCAGGACGAGATCGGCACCTACACCCATATCACCTACCGGGAGCTGAAGCACAACGTGGCCCGGATCGCCAACGTGCTCCTGGCCCACGGGGTCCGGCGGGGGGACCGGGTGGCCGTCTACATGCCGATGATCCCGGAGCTGGTCTACACCATGCTGGCCTGCGCCCGCATCGGCGCCGTGCACTCGGTGGTTTTCGCCGGGTTCAGCTCCGAGGCGCTCAGGGACCGGATCGTCGACGCCCGGTGCAAGGTGGTGCTCACCGCCAACGAGGGGCTGCGGGGCGGGAAGCGGCTCCCCCTGAAGGGGATCGTGGACCGGGCGGTGGAGGGGATGTCCATGGTGCAGACGGTCCTCGTCGCCCGCCGCACCGAGGCCGCGGTGCCCATGGAACCGGGCCGGGACTTCTGGCTGGACGACGAGATGCGCAAGCAGCGCTCCACCTGCTCCAACGAGTGGATGGGGGCCGAGGACCCGCTCTTCATCCTCTACACCTCGGGGAGCACCGGGAAGCCCAAGGGGGTGCTGCACACCACCGGCGGCTACCTGGTCTACGCCTCCCTCACCCACAAGCTGGTCTTCGACTACCACCCCGGGGACATCTTCTTCTGCGCCGCCGACATCGGCTGGATCACCGGGCACAGCTACATCGTCTACGGGCCCCTGGCCAACGGGGCCACCACGGTGCTGTTCGAGTCCACCCCGGTGTACCCCGACCCCGGCCGCTACTGGCGGATCGTGGACGACCTGGGGGTGAACATCTTCTACACCGCCCCCACCGCGCTCCGGGCCATCGCCCAGGCCGGGGACGAGTGGGTGAAGCGGCACCGCCGCACCTCGCTCCGCATCCTGGGCTCGGTGGGGGAGCCCATCAACCCCGAGATCTGGAAGTGGTACCACGACGTGGTGGGGGAGAAGCGTTGCGCGGTGGTGGACACCTGGTGGCAGACCGAGACCGGGGGCATCCTCATCACCCCGCTACCGGGGGTGACCCCGGCCAAGCCGGGCTCGGCCACCCTCCCCTTCTTCGGGGTGAAGCCGGTGATCGTGGACGCGGAGGGGAAGCCCCAGGAGGGGAACGGGGTCTCGGGGCCGCTCTGCCTGGCCACGCCCTGGCCCGGGCAGGCGCGCACCGTCCACGGCGACCACCACCGGTTCAAGGAGACCTACTTCACCACCTTCCCCGGCTACTACTTCACCGGGGACGGCGCCCGCCGCGACGAGGACGGGTACTACTGGATCACCGGCCGCATCGACGACGTGATCAACGTCTCCGGCCACCGCCTGGGCACGGCCGAGGTGGAGAGCGCCCTGGTCGCCCACGAGCAGGTGGCCGAGGCGGCGGTGGTGGGGTTCCCGCACCCCATCAAGGGGACCGGGATCTACGCCTACGTGGTGCTGACCAACTCCTGGGAGGACGGGGAGGGGGACCAGATCGAGGGCGCGCTCAAGGAGCAGGTGCGCCACGCCATCGGCCCCTTCGCCGCTCCCGACATCATCCACGTGGCCAAGGGCCTGCCCAAGACCCGGAGCGGGAAGATCATGCGACGCATCCTGCGCAAGATCGCCGCCGGCGAGTACGGCGGGCTGGGGGACGTGTCCACCCTGGCCGACCCCGACGTGGTGGAGCGGCTGATCGAGGAGCACCGCGCCCGCATGGGCCGGCTGAAGGGCTGAGGGCGGGCCCGGGCGCGGCCGCCTTGCCCCGCGCCGGGCGGACACGGTAGGGTGAACTTACGTTTGCATTGAGTTCACGGCGGGCGGGGCCGGGCCCCTCCCGTCCGGCCGCCGGAATCGGAAGCATTCATGGCCGCGCCGGTGCGCGGCAGGAGTGGCCAGCATGACCGCCCAGACCCCCGTCGCCCCCTCGTCCCCGGCCCCCCGCGACCTCGGCCATCCCGGCGCCCTGAGCCCGGCCGAGCGCTATCTGTGGGTGCGGGCCCGAACCGCCGCCATCGCCTCGCCCCTGGCGGTGGAGGACTACGTGGTCCAGTCCATGCCGGACGTGAGCCCGACCAAGTGGCACCTGGCCCACACCAGCTGGTTCTTCGAGACCTTCGTGCTCGAGCCCGCGGTGGACGGCTACGAGCCCTTCCATCCCCGGTTCCGGGTGCTGTTCAACTCCTACTACAACGCGGTGGGGCCGATGTGGGAGCGGCCGGTGCGGGGGCTCCTCTCGCGCCCCACGGTCCAGGAGGTCTACGCCTACCGCGACCACGTGGACCGGCACCTGCGCGAGTTCCTGGAGAGCGGCCCCGCCGACCGCCGCCGGGAGATGGCCCCGGTGGTGGAGATCGGCCTCAACCACGAGCAGCAGCATCAGGAGCTCATGCTCACCGACCTCAAGCACGTGCTCTCGGTGAATCCGCTCCGGCCGGTGTACCGGGACATGGACCTGGCCCCGGAGGGGAGGGTGCGGCCGGTGGAGTGGCTGGACTTCGACGAGGCGGTGCGCGAGATCGGCCACCCCGGGGGCGGCTTCGCCTACGACAACGAAGGCCCGCGCCACCGGGAGCTGGTGCCGGCCTTCCGGCTCGCCGACCGGCTGGTCACCGCCGGCGAGTACCTGGCCTTCATGGAGGACGGCGGCTACCGCCGCCCCGAGCTGTGGCTCTCCGACGGCTGGGTCACGGTCCAGCGGGAGGGGTGGACGGCGCCCCTCTACTGGGAGACGGTGGACGGCCGCCCCCACCAGTTCACCCTCTCTGGCCTGCGCCCGGTGCGCCTCTCGGAGCCGATGGTGCACCTGAGCCACTACGAGGCCGACGCCTTCGCCCGCTGGAGCGACGCCCGCCTTCCCACCGAAGGGGAGTGGGAGACCGCCGCCGCCGAGGCCCCGCTGCAGGGGAACTTCGTGGAGTCGGACCGGCTCCATCCCGTTCCCCTGGGTGACCGGGAGCGGGAGGTGGGCGCCGGGGCCTCGGAACCGGCGGATCCGCGCGGGACGGCGGGGGGCAGGACGGCGGCCCAGCTCTTCGGGGACGTGTGGGAATGGACCTCCAGCCCCTACACCGCCTATCCCGGCTACCGCGCCCCGGAAGGGGCCCTGGGCGAGTACAACGGCAAGTTCATGATCAACCAGATGGTGCTCCGGGGCGGTTCCTGCGCCACCCCGGTGAGCCACATCCGGCGCACCTACCGCAACTTCTTCCCCCCCACTGCCGGTGGCAGTTCTCGGGGCTCCGGCTGGCCCGGGATGCCTAGGGCCATGGCACAGATGATCCCCGGCCCGGTGGGCCGGCTCCGGGTGGACGACGGTGGAACGGGAGAGCCCGAGGTGCTCCTGGTGCACGGGCTGGGCGGGAGCCTGGACGACTGGAGCGGGCAGATCCCCCACCTCCGGCGCGTCTCGCGCACGGTGGCCCTGGATCTCCGGGCCCACGGGGAATCCGACGCCGATCCCGGGAACCGCTACGCGGTGGAGGATTTCGCCGGGGACGTGGCCGCGGTGATCGACCAGCTCGGCCTGCAGAAGTTCGTGCTGGTGGCCCACAGCTTCGCCGGCCACGTGGCCGGGGTGGTGGCCGAGCGGCACGCCCACCGGCTGAAGGGGCTGTTCCTGGCCGACCCGTCCGGCGATTCCCGCGACATCCCCGACGACCAGGCCCAGGCCTTTCTCCACGGCCTGGGGCCCGGAACCTACGAGAAGACCCTGGCCGGGTACTTCGAGGGCCTGCTGGAGCAGGCGGCGCCGCGCACCCGGGAGCGGGTGCTGGCCGAGGTGCGGAGGCTCCCCCGCGAGACCGCCTACGCGGTGTTCGCGGAACTCCTGGAGCACGACCCGGTCACCCCGCTGGAGCGCTACCCGGGGCCCAAGCTGGCCCTGACCACCGAGGTCAACGACGGCCCCGCGAGCCTCCCCGGCAAGCTGGGGGACCGGCTTCCCCGGGTCCGGATGGACGGGGTCAGCCACTGGCCGATGATGGACGACCCGGAGCGGTTCAACCGGATCCTGGACGAGTTCCTGGCCGGGATCGCGTGCTGACCGCCCGCTGGCCGCCCCCCGGCGCCGGAGCCGCTCCCCCGGCGCCGGCAGGCGCGCCCGGGTGCTCGCCGTCCGCCCCCGGGCGGCTACCCGCGGACGCGGATGGAGCCGCTCCCGGTGTCCAGGGTCACCCGGGCCCCGCCCTCCCCGATCCGGAAGCGCAGGTCGTCGCGGGCGGTCCGGTGCACGTCCTCGTCCTCGAAGTCCACGTGGATGAGGCCGCTCCCGCAGGAGGCGTCCACCTCCGCCGAGGCGTCCTTGGGCACCGCCAGCTCGATGGACCCGCTCCCGGTGTCGACCACGAAGGTCCCGGTGCCCATGCGGTCCAGCTCCAGGACCACCCCGCCGCTTCCGGTGTCCAGGTCAGCGCTGTCGGCGGAGATCCCCGTGGCCTGGACCGAACCGCTCCCGGTGTCCACCAGCAACTCCCGGCAGGCGATCCCGGCCAGGACGACGTCCCCGGAGCCGGTGTCCACCGACACCCGGTCCGCGCGCACGTCGGCGAGGCTGACCCCGCCGCTTCCGGTGTCCACCAGCACCTCGCCCTCCACCCCGCGGGCGCGGACCCCACCGCTCCCGGTGTCGATGCTGAGGTCGCCGGTCACGTCCTCGGCTCGCACCGCGCCGCTCCCCGTGTCCAGCACCACCTTGCCCTTCACCGAGGAGACCTCCAGGGGACCCACGTGGTTGTCCAGGGTGAGGTCCCCGGTGAGGCCCCGGGCGGCGGCCTTTCCCGCCCCGTGGCTGAGCCGGAAGTCCCGGCCGGCGGGGACCCGCACCGTCACGTCGGCCCAGATCTCCAGCCCGTCGCCGTCCCCGCGCACGGTGACCTTCTTGCCCCCGACCCCGGTGATCAGCTTCTCCAGCCAGCTCTCCTCCTTCAGGTCCCCGTCGCGGACGAAGAAGGTGCTGCGGCTCCGGGATCCCAGGGCCGGATAGACGTAGTCCCCGCTCTCGTCGAGGGGGAAGCGGATGGCCACCTCGGCGTTCCCGTCCACGTGCTTGTGGATCTTGATCCGGTCCCGGGTGGCGTCGCGGCCCTGGACCCGGATGTCGATCTCGAAGGCGTCTCCCGAGGCGGGCTCGACGGTGACCTCTCCGATCAGGTTTCGGAGGAGGAGCCGGTCGGCCCGGACCTGGACGTGCTCCTCGAAGGAGGCGCGGGCGGGGGCGGCCAGGAGCGGTCCCGCGGTCAGCACGATGAGGGGTAGAAGATGGCGGAGTCTGGGCATGAGTCTGCTCCTCGCGGTTGGGGCCGCCGGACCGGCGGCGCGTTCCTCGCCCGGTGGGACGGCGGGAACCCCTCCGGGGTTTGAATCCGGTCCGGCCCCCACGCCTCCCCATACGGATCCCGGCCTTCCGGGGTTGCGCGGAGCCCCCGGAGGGGGCAGTGGGCCCGCTCCGCGGGGGTCCGGGGGGGCAGTGGGCCCGGGCCGGGCGGCGCCCCCGGCCGGCCGGCGAGGCCGGAACCCGGGGGCCGGCTTCGACTTCCATCGTCCCGCCCGCGGTACTAAGATGGGTTTCCACTGCGCCGCGTCTCCAGGAGGGTTCGGCCGGGGGTTCGCGGGGCCGCGCCCCGGCGCTACGACGCGACAACCTGCTTTCGTCCCGCGAGGAAGGAGGACGTCTTGGACTGGCACGAACTCGAGAAGAAGAAGGTGACCGAGCTTCGGGAGATGGCCAAGGAGCACGCCCATCTGGAGGGGGTCTCCGGCATGTCCAAGGAGCACCTGGTCGAGGCCCTGGCCCAGACCCTGGGGATCGAGAAGCCCCACAAGGTGGTGCACAGCGGCCAGAAAACCCAGATCAAGCAGCAGATCCGGGCCGCCAAGGCCAAGCGCAACGAGGCCGAGACCACCCGGAACCGGGTCGCCTTCACCGAGGCCCGCCTGGAGCTTCGCCGGCTGCGGCGGCGGCTGCGCCGCATGGCCCAGGTGGAGGGGTAGGTTCCGGGAGCGACCCGCCGGGATCTCGGGATGCGGTCAGGAGCGGGGCAGGATCAGCTCCAGGGCCTCCCGCATGCGCGCGGCGTGGGTCCCCTCCCAGTAGATCCGGCCGCAGTCCGGGCACCGCGTGAAGCGGTCCCGGGTGGCGAAGACGAAAGCCGGCACCCGGTCCCGGGCCTCCTCCGCGGGCAGGGGCCGAAGGATCCCGTTGCACACCGTGCAGCGGGTGCGCTCGCGGCCGCGCCAGGCCAGGTCCAGGGTGTTCACCACCTGGCGGAGCTGGTCGGAGGGCCGGTCGCTCTCCACCAGCACCGCCCCGGACAGCGGCCAGCGCTCCAGGAGCCCGTGGTCCCGAGTGAGCAGGGTGCGGCCCTCGCGCAGCGCCCTCCCGGCCAGGGCGGCGTCCCCGGCCCGGGCGTCGTAGGCGGTGTCGTAGCCGAGGTAGCGGAGCCAGCGAGCCAGCCGTCCCAGCATGGCGTCGGCCAGGAAGCGGGGCTCGCCGGGGCGCTGGCGCGCGCCGCCGGAACGATCGCGGGAGATCCGCTCGCCGCAGTCGCAGGCCACCACCCGGTCGAACTCGAACAGGGTGGCGTCGTACTCGCGCCCGCAGCGGGGGCAGACGATGGCCATGCCGCCAGTATACGCGGCGGCGGCCCGGCCTCCCCCTCCCCGGCCCCCGTCCCCACCTGCTAAGGTCATGAGCGTACCCGGCCCGGGTCGCCCCGGGTCTCCCCATCCTCCCCTGCATCCAAGGAGGTTTCCATGCCTCGACGCATCCTGATCGTGCCCCTGCTCTCCCTCTTCTTGCTGGCCGGTTCCCTGGGCGCGGCCCGGGCTTTCGCCCAGGAGCATCCCGAGCATCCCACCGACAAGCCGATGACCGAGGAGGCGAAGCTCACCAAGGACAGCCTGGCCGACGCCATTCAGGCCTGGGTGAACGACCAGTCCCGGATCCTGGGCTCCTTCATGGTCTACGACGCGGTGGCCAAGGAGCCGCTGGCCCTGACCCTGGACCACGTCCACCGCGAGCGGCTGGCCAGCCTGGGGAACGACGTCTACTTCGCCTGCGCCGACTTCAAGGCCCAGAACGGCAAGATGTACGACATCGACGTGTTCATGCAGAAGACCGAGGACGGGCTGAAGGCCACCGACGTCTCGGTGCACAAGGTGGACGGTAAGGCGCGGTACACCTGGGCCGAGGACGGCGGCGTCTGGAAGAAGAAGCCGGTCGAGTGACCGGCGCCGTTCCGTCGGCGCCCCGGCGCGGCGGGGGGGCGGCATGACCTGCCGCCTTCGGGCCGCGCTCGCCCTCGCCGGCAGCCTGATGCTGGCCGGCGGCTTGGTGGTGGCCGGCTGCTCCCGGTCCCCGCAGCCGGCGGCCGGGGTGACCCCGGTGGCCGCCCCCGGCGCTCCCGGCAGCGCCGAACCGAACCTGGTCCGGGGCGCGGACGGGGTGGTCTACCTGAGCTGGCTGGAGCCGGTGGGGAACGGCGCCCACGCCCTGCGCTTCTCGCGCTGGACCGGCGAGGGGTGGTCCGAGCCGGCCACGGTGGCCGAGGGCGCGGACTGGTTCGTGAACTGGGCCGACGTCCCGGCGATGGCCGCCCTCTCCGACGGAACCCTGGCCGCGTCCTGGCAGGTGATGAGCCCCGGCGACACCTACGCCTACGGGGTGCGGCTGGCCGTCTCCCGCGACGGGGGGAAGACCTGGAGCGAGCCGGTCACCCCGCACCGGGACGCCACCGCCACCGAGCACGGGTTCGTGAGCCTCTTCCCGCTGGCCGCGGACCGGTTCGGGGTGGTGTGGCTGGACGGCCGGGCCATGGCCGATACCGCCGGCGCCATGGGGCTCCGCTACACGACGTTGAGCCGGGACGGCGCCCTGGGGGACGAGGTGCTCCTGGACCCGCGGGTCTGCGACTGCTGCGCCACCGGGGCCGCCCCCCTGGCCGGCGGCGGGGCGCTGGTGGTGTACCGGGACCGCTCGCCGGAGGAGGTGCGGGACATCGCGGTGACCCGCCTGGACGGGGGCGCCTGGAGCGAGCCGGTCCCGGTGCATGCCGACGGCTGGCGCATCGCCGGCTGTCCCGTCAACGGCCCCGCGCTCGCCGTCCGCGGCTCCGAGGCCGCGGTGGCCTGGTACACGGTGCAGCACGAGAACCCCACCGTTGAGCTGGCCTTCTCCGCCGACGCCGGCCACACCTTCTCCGAGCCGGTCAGCGTGGGGGAGGCCGAACCGCTGGGGCGCACCGACGTGGTGCTGACCGGGGACGGCGCGGCCCTGGTCTCGTGGGTGGAGACGGTGAGTCCCGACACCGCCGAGGTGCGGATCCGCCGGGTGGCTCCCGGCGGCGCCCCCGGGGAAGCCCGGACGGTGGCGGTGGTGGACCCCTCCCGGGCCTCGGGATTCCCCCGCATCGCCCGCTGGAAGGACCTGGTCCTGGCCGTCTGGACCGCCACCGGGGACGGGGGCGGGATCCGCACCGCGGTGATCCGCTAGCCCGGGGCGGCGCGGAACCCCGGCGCCGCTCGCGGGGGCGCGCCGAGGCCCCGCCGCTGAGGCCGCCGATCCGATGCCGGTCAGGGCTCCAGGGGCGGTCCGGGTGCGGCGGCCCCCGGTTCGCGCCGGGGCAGCCGCCGGGGAAGCTGCACCAGGGTGACCCCGGTCAGGACCAGCACCCCGCCCCCCACGGTCTGCAGCGCGGGCACGGTGCCGAAGACCAGCCAGGCCAGGAGCGCGGTCACCGGGGCCTGGAGGTTGGTGAACACCGCCACCTGGCTCGGCTCCAGTCGCCGGAGCGCGTAGTACCAGAGGGTGAAGGCCACCCCGCTGGTCACCCCGCTCAGGTAGAGGACCTCCAGCCAGCCGCGCACTCCCGGTCCGGCGAAGTCGAACCCGCGGAAGGCCCAGGGGGCCAGGGGCAGGAGGGGGAGCGCGCCGAAGGGGAAGGCCCAGGCGATGACCGTGAAGGGGTCGTGGCGGCGGAGCACGTCCTTCCCGGCCAGGGTGTAGCCGGCCCAGGCGGTGACCGCGAGTAGGATGAGCAGGTCGCCCCGGAAGGGCCCCGCGCCGAGGTCGAGCCCCCGGGCGGTGAGCACCAGCACCACCCCGGCCACGGCCAGCCCCACCCCCAGGCTCTTCCCCGCGTTGGCCCGCTCCCGCATCCAGAGCGCGGCCGCGGCCAGGACCAGGACCGGGGTGAAGGCGTAGATCAGGGCGGCGTGGAGCGGGGTGGAGAGCGCGATCCCGAACAGGAACAGGGTCTGGTTCAGCGACACCCCCAGGAACCCGACCAGGGCCATGCGCCGGAGATCCCGCCCCCGGGGCCGCGGCTTCCCGGGATGGGTGAGGCGGTAGACCCCGTGGATGAGCACCGCGCTCAGGATGATGCGGAACCAGGCCAGCTGCACCGGGGTGAAGAGCGCGCTGGCGTCCTTGGCCACCAGGAAGGTGCCGGCGGCGATCACGGTCTGTCCGAAGGCGGCGAGGTAGGCCCAGCGCTTCACGCGAACTCCCGGAGGTGGGGCGGCGCCGGCCGCGGGGACGGGGCGGGCGCCCGGCGAGCGGCCGAGGGTAGCACGCCCCGGCCGCGGTGTCCGTCCACCCGAGGCCCCGGCGGGGGGGGGCGGGGGCGCGCGAGGTTCGGGCCCGCGGTCCCTGCGCGGGGAGCCCGCCGGGCGGGCCGGGCCGCGGGCTGGTATCCTCCCCGGACCATGAACGTCGCCTTCCCCTGGACCGGGCCCCTGGAGGGCCTGCCGCTCCGATCCGCCACGCCGCCGGCCTGGGTGGAGACCGCCCTCGGCGACCTGGACGCGCTCCTGGTGGACCATGCCCACTGCGAGCAGAAGGCGGCGAGCCAGGCTCTGGCCCTCATCGGCCGCTTCCCCGACCATCCCGGCCTGGCCCGGGGCATGATCGCCCTCGCCCACGAGGAGATGCGCCACTTCCGCCAGGTCCTGGACCGGGTGGAAGCGCGGGGAGGGTCGCTCACCAAGCCCGGCCCCGACCGCTACGTGCAGGCGCTCCGCGAGTGGGGTTTCCGCCACCGCGGGGGGATCGGGCCCCTGGGGGACCTGCTCCTGGTGAGCGCCTTCGTGGAGGCGCGCTCCTGCGAGCGCTTCCGTCTCCTGGCCGAGGGGCTGGCCGGCCGGGACGACGAGCTGGGGTCGTTCTACCTGCGCCTGGCCGACGCCGAGGGCCGCCACTGGGAGCTCTTCCGGGACCTGGCCTTCGAGACCGGACCGCGCCGCGCGGTGGAGGCGCGGCTGGCCGCGATGGCCGAGGCCGAGGCGGCGGTGGTCCGCGCCCGGCCGCCGGAGCCGCGGATGCACTAGCGGTCACCCGGGCCCCCGAGCGCGGAGAGCGCCGGTGGTACCCGGGTGCACTTATTTCTTGGCCCTCAGCTTTGCACTTCTTTGAATCGGGGCTGTTCCCCAGGGAACAGCCCTGAGTTGGATTTGAGCCGGCTCTCGCCCGCCCGGGCGCAGCCGCCCCGCGGATGACCACGCAGCAACTTCGACTGGACGACAGCGGGCCTCGCCCCCGGGTCCTTCGGTAGCGGCCGCAGCCGCCCCGCGATCGACGAGGCAACCTGGCCGGCGGCGGGCCGAAGCGCCGAAGGCGCGAGGGGGCCCCGCGCCGGCCAGAGCGAGCCGATAGAACGATCCGGGGGATCGTTCCGGCGAGCGCTGCCGAGGAGTCGCGGGGCGGAACGGCCGCGCGAGCGGGGGCGAGGCCGCGCATATGCCGAGGAGTCGCGGGGCGGAACGGCCGCCTGAGCGGGGGCGAGACCGCGCATATGCCGAGGAGTCGCGGCGGAACGGCCGCGCGCTCGATCCGGCGCCCAGATCGTCCCTTCCGGATGCCTGGAACTATATTTCCAAACCCGGTGCATTTGCCCTAGTATGTCTTGCGTGGGCGCCCCCTGCGAAAATCCCCGCTCTGCTCCCGGGGCAGGAATGGAGTCGAGCTGGAGGGAGAGACATGGGACACGACATGCCGGGGATCGTGGTGGTGATGCACGTCGGGCGGCGTGTGTGCGGCCTGGAGGTTCCGCGCCGGCGCGGCCGCGCCACGCCGGAGGCGCGATGACACGGCTCCGCTTCGGATTCTACCCGACGCGCTTCCTCGTCACCTGGCTGGCCGGCGCGGGGGCGATGATGTTGACCGTCCTCGCCTATGGCGACCGGGCGCCGTCGCCGGTGGTCGTGGGCCTGGCCGGGGCCGCGGGGTTCGTCACCGTGTACGTCCCTCTGGCCCTCTGGAAGCGCCGGCGGAAGAGGAGGGGCGGGTGACCTCGGGATGAGCACCCGGGTACACATCATTCTAATCAATGATCGATAGATCTGGATGAGATTGATGTGATCCCCGAAGGGCGGCCACCCGCCTGCGGGCGATCCGCCTCGATCAGCCCCCCGCCGGCCGCGTCCGGAGCGCGAAGCCGATCATCTTGTAGAGCAGCCGGGCCCCCACGTTGGCGTCCCACTCGCTCACGCCGGTGGGGTCCGGGGCCACCTCGTTCAGGTCGAAGCCCACGATGCGGCGGTCGGTGTCGGCGACCAGGCGGATCAGGGCCACCGCCTCGGGAAAGGAGAGCCCGCCCGGCACCGGGGTGCCGGTGTGGGGGCAGAGGGTGGGATCCAGCCCGTCCACGTCGAAGGAGAGGTACACCTCGCCGGGAAGCTGGTCCACGATGTCCTCGGCGATGCGGAGGAACGGTTCCCCGTTCAGCTGCCGGGCCTTCATGTCCGCGTCGAATACGGTGCGGATCCGGTCCGGGTGGGCGTTGATCATCTCGTCCTCCGCGTTGGCGTAGTCGCGGATTCCCACCTGCACCAGCCGTCCCACCCCCTCGATGCGGGTGATCACGTTGTGCATGATCGAGGCGTGGGACCAGGTGAAGCCCTCGTAGGCCTCGCGGAGGTCGGCGTGGGCGTCCAGGTGCAGCACCCCCATCCCGGGGTGCCGCTCGGCCACGGCCCGGATGAGCCCGAAGGGGGTGGAATGGTCGCCTCCCACCAGCCCTACCAGCTTCCCCCGGTCCAGCCAGACCTCCGCGGTGCGGTACACCCACGCGTTCATCTCCCCGCCGAGCGCGTTCACCCGTTCCGCCTCGCCGGCCAGGCCCGGGTCGTGCTCCACCCCGCCGGCCTCGATCACCCGCCCGGCGATCTTCCGCGCCTCCGCGCTCAGGGCGGCCAGCTCACCCGGCACCGGGAGCATGGCGATCCCGCGCTCGTAGGGGCGGCCGGTCTCGCGGTCCAGGAGGTCGATCTGCCGGCTCGCGGCCAGGATGGCCTCGGGGGCGCGGGCGGTGCCCGCCCCGTAGGAGACGGTGGCCTCCCAGGGAACCGGAAGCAGCACCACCTCCGCCTCCTCCGGAGTGAAGGGGAGCCCGAAGATCCCGTCCCCCACCGCGGCCGCGTCGGGATCGAACCCCGGCCGGCCGGCAGCCCCGCCCCGCTCGGTCATCAGCGCCGTGACCCGATGAAGAGCCGGAGCACGTACCAGAACATGAGCGCCACCGAGGCGAAGAGCTGGAGCGCGGCGGCCACGTGCCGGTCCTCGGGATAGTGGAGGAGGATGTTGGAGGTGTCGCGGAGGATGGCTACGCCGGCCAGCCCCACCATGCCCACCGAGAACCAGGTGCCCAGGTTGAACCCGAACAGCACCCCGGCCACGATGGCCACCAGGGCCAGGATCATGCCCCACTTCAGGAGCCCGCCCAGGAACGAGAAGTCCTTGCGGGTCCAGAGGGCGATCCCGGTCAGCCCGGTGAAGCCGATGAGGGTCACCGAGGCCGCGCTCTTTATCGCCCCCGGCGCATAGTAGTTGGCGATATAGAGCAGGGGCACGAAGATGATCGATTCCGCGGCCACGAAGCCGGCCAGGGCGGCGTACTGGGCCCCGGCCGAGGTGGCGGTGTGGGCGGCCCGGGTGGCCAGCCAGCTCACGATCATGAAGCCGCCCAGGACCAGGAGCCAGTTCACTCCCAGGAGGCCTCGGGCCAGCGTTTCCGCCACGCCGGTCTTGAAGTAGAGGACCTCCAGGCCGGTGAAGAGGATCATGGCGCCGAACAGGTGATTGTAGGTCCGGGAGATGAAGGCGGAGCGGTCCATCGCCCGCGCGCGCGGGGCGCCGAGGACGTGCTCGCCGGGACGCATGTTCATGACGGGTCTCCTCCGCCGGAGCGGGGTTCGGGAACCGGCGTCGAGTATACCCTCCGGCCGCCCCGCCCAGGAAACCCTCCAGAAACGGTCACCTTCGGCGTCGGACCCGCGTCCGGCGGTGCCGGGGAGCGCCGGCCGGGGCCGCACCCGCCTGGATGTGCCATATCCAAAGCTTGAACGGACAAACCGGGGTGCGATGCGCGATCATGGTTCGCGGCGTCGCGAACCGCGAACGCCCGGCGGGGAGCACGGCGCGGCGAGAGGATTGAAACGGGCCGGACGCGGCCCGGCACGGCGAGGAGGCAGAACCATGGTCATCGGCGTACCGAAGGAAACCCATCGCCACGAGCACCGGGTGGGGCTCACCCCCTTTGCCGTGGCCCGGCTGACCGAGGAGGGGCACACCGTCTACGTGGAGCGGGGGGCCGGGGTGGCCGCCCACTTCGCCGACCTCGACTTCCAGAACGCCGGGGCCAAGGTCTGCTACAGCGCCGAGGAGGTCTACCAGCGCGCGGACCTGGTCTGCCGGGTGGGCATCCTCTCCGCCGACGAGATCGAGCTGATCAAGCCGGGGTCCACCATCGCCGCCTTCCATCACATGGCGGTCATGCCCAAGCCGACGGTGGAGAAGCTCATGGAGCTGGAGACCACCCTGATCGGCTACGAGATCATCCGCGACCGGAACGGCGACCTGCCGGTGCTGTTCCCGTTCAGCGAGATGGCCGGGATCATGGCCGTGCACCTGGCCGGCTGGTACCTGCAGACCAGCGCCGGGGGGCGGGGCATCCTCCTCGGCAACGTGGCCGGGGTGCCGCCGCCCACGGTGCTCATCCTGGGCGCGGGCACGGTGGGGCGGGTGGCCGCCCGCCAGGCCCTGATCGGCGGCTGCCACGTGATCATGCTCGACGCCGACATGGCCAAGCTGCGGGCGGTGAACCGGGATTTCGGGGGCAAGGTGGTGACCGTGCTCGGCGGCCTGGACCGCCTGGAGAAGTACACCGGCATCGCCGACGTGCTGGTGGGCGCCATCCTCATCCCCGGCGGGCGGCCCGCCCTCCTGGTCACCGAGTCCATGGTCAAGGCCATGAAGCCGGGAAGCGTCATCATCGACGTCTCCATCGACCAGGGGGGATGCGTGGAGACCAGCCGGCCCACCGGGCTGGACAGTCCGATCTACACCGCCCACGGGGTGATCCACTACTGCGTTCCCAACATGACCGCCAACCTGCCCCGCACCGCGTCCCGGGCCCTGGCCAGCGCCTCGCTTCCCTACCTCCTCGCCCTGGCCGGGCAGGGGGTGTCCCGGGCGCTGCGCACCGACCCCGGCCTGGCCGAGGGCGTGTACCTGTACAAGGGGAAGATGGTGCAGGAGGTGGTGGGGGCGACCCTGGGGCTGCCCAGCACGTCGCTGTTCGATCTGCTGGAGGGAGAGGTGAGGGCATGAGCTGGCTCGACGACTACAAGTCCAAGCTCCAGACCCCGGCCCAGGCGGTGGGCCGGATCCAGAGCGGGGACCGCGTCTATTACGGAGGCAACGCCGCCATTCCCCAGGCCCTGGTACGGGCCCTGGCCGAGCGGGGGCCGGAGCTGGAGAACGTCCAGCTCAACCACGTCCTGCTCCTGGGCAAGGACCCGCTCAGCACCCCGGAGATGGCCGGGCACTTCCGGCACAACTCGCTCTTCGTGGGGCCGGCCGACCGCGAGGCGGTCAACGCCGGCCGCGCGGACTACATGCCCATCTTCCTCCACCAGATCCCCCGGATCTTCCAGGAGCGCCGGGTGCCCCTGGACGTGGCCATGGTCCAGGTCTCGCCCCCGGACGAGCACGGGTTCATGAGCCTGGGGGTGGAGACCCTGGCCTCCAAGGCGGCCTGCCAGGCCGCGAAGACGGTCATCGTCCAGGTGAACGAGAAGATGCCGCGGCTCCTCGGCGACTGTTTCCTCCACGTGCGGAACGTGAACGCCATCGTGGAGGTGACCGAGCCGCTGCCCACGCTCCAGCCCAAGCCGGCCACCGACATCGAGCGGGCCATCGGCGGGCACATCCTGCAGCTGATCGAGCCCGGCTCCACCCTCCAGATGGGGATCGGAGGGATCCCGGACGCGGTCTACGCGGCCATGGAGGGGAACCTGGACCTGGGCGTGCACACCGAGATGATCTCCGACGGGGCCATGCGGGCCATCGAGCGGGGGGTGGTGACCGGGAACCGCAAGACGCTGCACCCGGGGAAGGTGGTGATCACCTTCGCCCTGGGCACCGAGGAGCTGTACGAGTTCCTGGACAACAACCCGCTCATCGAGGCCCACCCGGTGGACCACGTGAACGACCCCTTCATCGCCAGCCAGAACGACAACCTGGTGGCGGTGAACTCGGCCATCGAGATCGACCTCACCGGGCAGGTCTGCTCCGACTCCATCGGCTCCTACATCTACTCCGGCTTCGGCGGCCAGGTGGACTTCATCCGCGGGGCCGCCCGCTCCCGGGGCGGGAAGCCGATCATCGCCATCCAGGCCACGGCCAAGGGCGGCGCCATGTCCCGGATCGTTCCCTTCCTCAAGCAGGGGGCGGGGGTGGTGACCAGCCGGGCCGACGTCCACTACGTGGTGACCGAGTTCGGGGTGGCCCACCTGTTCGGGAAGAACCTGCGGGAGCGGGCCGAGGCGCTGATCTCCATCGCCCACCCGGATTTCCGGAACGAGCTGGAGCAGGCGGCCAAGGAGCGGAAGCTGCTGCCCTGACCGGCGGCCCCGACGGCAGCCGGCCCCGGCCGGCGGCCGGGCGCCCGGCCGGCGGTCAAGCCCCGGTTGGCGTCCAGTTGGCGCGCAGGTGCACGGGGCGGAACCCGGCCCGGAGGAGGTTCCGGTGGGAGGGGTTCGGCCCCTCGCCGGGGCCGGGCGCGACGGCCTCGGTGACCGCCCACCGGGCCCCGGTTGCCGCCGCTACGTCCAGGCGGCGGCGGAGGAGCGCCCCCTGGGCCCCCCGCCCGCGGAAGCCCGGCGCGGTGCAGCCCATCCCCAGCCAGGCCACCGGGCCCCTCACGCACAGGGCCCCCACCGCCCCCGGCTCGCCGTCGACCCGGACCAGGAAGTGCCGCCAGCCGGGGCGGCCGACCACCGCCTCCTGCCAGGGGGAGAGGAGGCGCGGCATCTCGAACCCGGCCCGGAGGAGCGCGGAGACCGTGCCCGCCTCCCCGGGCCCGACCGGCTCGACCCGGAGCCCGGGGGGACCGGAGGCGCCGCCGGTGTCCCCGGCGCCGCCCCCGGCCCCGCCCCCCCGGCCGTCCGGGGAGGAGACCTCCACCGGGCGCAGGAACTTGATCCAGCGGTCCCGGGGGGCGAACCCGCGCGCGTCCAGCCAGCCGGCCAGGGCGTCCGGGCGGGCCGG
The DNA here is from genome assembly GCA_963768615.1 of Candidatus Eiseniibacteriota bacterium. Lineage (GTDB taxonomy): Bacteria > Eisenbacteria > RBG-16-71-46 > JABDJR01 > JABDJR01 > CAVSKL01. The sequence goes on from CAVYIE010000004.1 coordinate 64,387, forward strand.
CCCGGCCACCGCCACCGCGCAGGCGCCGCCCCCGGGCGCGCCCAGGGCGGCCAGGACCGCGTCCAGGCCGGCCTCGGTGGCCGGGGTCTCCATGCCCAGGCCCAGGGCGCGGTTGAAGAGGAGGACGGGGAGCCCGGCCATCCGGAACACGACCGCGCCGCCCGCCCGGTCCACCCCCAGCCGGTAGCGGCGGGCGAAGTCCGGGGGAGCGGCGCGGAAGAGGTCCTCGTAGACCGCGATCTCCGCGGCCTCGACCAGGCGCCCGGGATCAGGCGGAGAAATCGCGGTCCATGACCGTCTTCCGGCCATCGGAACGGGCCCGGGCGATCGCCTGATCGCAGAGGGAGCGGATGATGTCCGACAGGGCCTCGGGCACGTTTCCGGAAGTGTTCATGCCGGATTGATCGCGGACGTAGTTCTTCAGCTTCGAGACCACGATCAGGACGTCCTTGGAATCGCTCATGGTGTCCTCCTGCGGCGGGGATGATGGTGCGGACGGGCCGGACGGCGCGTCCGGGATGAGCCATCGTCCCAGATCGCCCCCGGAATTGCCAAGTCCCCGGCCGGGCGGGGATCCGGCCCCGATCCCGCCGGGCCGCATCCGCCCCCGGCCCTCCGGCCCGCTATCCCGAGGCCACGCAGGCCGATACGAGCGCGGCCGGGCCGCCCCGGAGGTGCGCGGTCAGCGGGCGCAGGTGCGGAATCCGGCCAGGACGTCCCGCCGGTGGCGGGGATAGAAATTCCGCCAGGTATTGCGGAGCAGCCGGCCCCGGGTGGTCCAGGCCCCGCCCCGGAGCACCTGGTGGCGCCCGTCCATCCACGGCCGGGAGTAGTCGGCGTAGGGGTCGGGGACGAAGCCGGGGTAGGGGCCGAAGGGGGTGGCGGTCCACTCCCACACGTTGCCGCACATCTGGCGGAGGCCTTCCGGGGTGTCGCCGGCGGGGAGGGCCCCGGCGGGGGTGGTGCCGCCCCGGAGCGCGTCCAGGTTGGCCCGGTCCGGCCCCGGCGGATCCGCTCCCCAGGGGTGGAGCCGCTTCTCCGGCCCGGCGGCGGCGAACTCCCACTCCGCCTCGGTGGGGAGCCGGCGCCCCGCCCAGCGGCAGTAGGCCTCGGCCTCGTGCAGGTTCACGTGGATGACCGGGTGGTCCCCGGGAAGGGGCTCCCAGCGGTCGAAGACCCGGCGCTCCCAGCCGCCCCCGCTCCGCCGCCAGTAGACCGGGTGCTCCGCCCCGGCGTCCTCCCGCCAGGCCCGGCCCTCCCCGGTCCAGAGCTCCGGCCGCCGGTAGCCGCCGTCCTCCACGAAGGCGGCGAACTCCCGGTTCAGGACCGGGGTCCGGGCCAGGGCGAAGGGGGCCACGGTGACCGGGTGGGCCCACTTCTCGTTGTCGAAGACGAAGGGGAGGGCCCCCGGCTCCGCGCCGGGCAGGAAACCGCCCCCGGTGAAGCTCACGTCCCCGGCCGGCGGCGGAGGCGGCGCGGCCGCCGCCGGAGCCCGGTCCCGGAGCCTCGGCGGGGGCAGCCCCAGGGTCTGCCGGGTGTAGGTGAAGGCCTCGTCGTGCATGTCCTCGTGGAAGGTGACCAGCCGGCAGAAGTAGGCCAGGCGGGGGTCCACGGGATCGGCGGCCACCAGCGCCAGCACCCGGGCCAGCACCGCCTCCAGGTAGGCCAGGGTGTCGGCGCGGGAGGGGAGGGGGAGGTCCCAGCGGGTGCCGTGGGCCACGGCCATGGAGTCGTAGAGCCGGTCCGCGTCGGCGCGGACGGGAGGGCGCCCGTTCAGCACCCGCAGCACCCACTTCTCCTGGAACCAGCCCAGGTGCCCGATCTCCCACCGCATGGGGTTCACGATGGCCAGGCGGGGGCCCATGAGGTCCGCGTCGGAGACGTCGGCCACCAGGTCCAGGGTGCGGGCCCGGGCGTCCAGGAGGTCCCGGCGGAGAAGGTGGGCGGGGGCCTCGGAAGCCTCCAGCCCCTCCAGGTAGGTGGGCGGTCCGGCATCGGGCATCGGTGCTACTCCCTTAACGCGTGTCTCGCGTATTCTATTCCGTCATGACCCGGATCGTCATGGTCAGCCCCACCCCGCCCACCGAGCGCACCGGGAACGCGGTCACCGCCCGGCGCTGGTCCCGCCTGCTCCGGCGCCTCGGGTGCCGGGTCACCGTGGCCGGGGAGTACCGCGGGCAGCCGTGCGATCTCCTCGTCGCCCTCCACGCCCGCCGGAGCGCGCCCTCGGTGGCCCGCTTCCGGCTCGATTTCCCCGAGGCCCCGCTGGTGGTGGCCCTGACCGGCACCGACCTCTACCGCGACCTGGACCGGAGCCCGGCCGCCCGCCGCTCCCTGGAGGCGGCCGACCGGCTGGTGGTGCTGCAGCCCCTGGCCCTGGAGCGGCTCCCGGGCGCGTTCTGGTCCAAGGCGGTGGTGATCCGCCAGTCGGTCCGCATGCCCTGGATCCGGGCCTCGGACCGTGCCCGCCATTTCGACGTGGCGGTGCTGGCCCACCTCCGCCGGGTCAAGGATCCGCTCCGGGCGGCGGCGGCGGCGCGCCGGCTTCCCCCGGAGTCCCGCATCCGGGTGATCCACGCCGGGGCGGTGCTGGAGCCGGAGTTCCGGCCGCGCCTGGCCGAGGAGCTGCGCACCAACCCCCGCTTCGACTGGCGGGGGGAGGTCCCGCGCTGGATGGCCAAACGGATCCTGGCCCGGAGCCGGCTTCTGGTGGTCAGCTCCCGCATGGAGGGGGGGGCGAACGTGATCTCCGAGGCCGCGGTGGCCGGCATCCCCATCCTGGCCACCCGGATCCCCGGGAACGTCGGGCTCCTGGGAAGCGGCTATCCCGGCTACTTCGAGGTGGGGGACACCGCCGGCCTGGCCGCCCTCCTCCACCGGGCCGAGACCGACGCCGCCTTCCACGACGCGCTGCGGGACGAGGTGCGCTCGGTGGCCTCCCACTTCCATCCCTCCCGGGAGCGGGCGGCCTGGAAACGCCTCCTGGAGGAGCTTCATTCCTGAGCGGATTCGTGCTTAACTGGACCTCCCCCGGTCCAGGGCTTGGCGGCCCGAAGGAGAGCCGGTTCCCCTCGCCGGAGCCGAACCGCGCGACCGAGACCCCCCCGGTTCCCCGGAAGGCCGCCGGAGGAGGAAAACGCACCGTGTCCGTCCTATCCACCCCGCTCCGTCTCCTCGCGGGGCTCCTGATCGCCGCCGCCTGCCTCCCCGCCGCCGTCCGGGCCGAACCCACCCCCGAGGCCGCCGATTCGGTCTACCGGGCCGGGGACTGGGACGCGTCGGTGAAAGCCTACCGGGCCCTGGTCGCCGCCGAGCCGGCCAGCCCCCGCAACTGGTACCGCTTCGGCCGCTCCCTGCACGCCACCCGGCGCTACGCCGAGGCCGTCCCGGCCATGCGCCGGGCCGAGGGCCTGGGGGTGCCGGCGTCCCTGACCGAGTACAACGTGGCCTGCTCCTTCGCCCTCATGGGGGAGCCCGACTCCGCCTTCGCCGCCCTGCGGCAGGCGGTGGACGCCGGGTTCAGCCAGGACCGGACCCTGGCCGGGGACGAGGACCTGGCCTCGCTCCGCGGCGACCCCCGCTACGCGCCCCTCGAGGAGGAGGTGAAGCGCAAGGCCCACCCCTGCGAGTACGACGACGACTACCGCCGCTTCGACTTCTGGATCGGGGACTGGAACGTGCTCATGAACGGGCAGCAGGTGGGGACCAACACCATCCAGCGCCTGCTGGACGGCTGCGCCCTGCTGGAGAACTGGACCTCGGCCCGGGGGGTGGAGGGGAAGAGCCTCAACACCTACGATCCCCAGGTGGGGAAATGGCGACAGCACTGGGTGAGCGCCAACGGCACCGTGAGCGAGTACCTGGAGGTGGAAACCCCGCCGGGGGCGAACATCCGCTTCCTGGCCAAGCAGCACGAGAACGGCAAGGACCTCCTGCGCCGCATGACCTTCACCCGGGTGGCCGAGGACACCGTCCGCCAGTTCATCGAGGACTCGGAGGACGACGGGACGACGTGGAAGGTGAGCTTCGATGGGACCTACGTTCGGAAGTAGACGGCCGCCGGCGGCCGCCCGGATCCCGGCCCTGGTTCTGACCCTCGCTCTGGCCCTGGCCGCGGGCTTCGCGGCCGGGGCCGCGGCCCAGGAGACCAAGGACGAGGGCCCCCGGTGGGTGCCGGCCACCCCGGTTCCGGCCGACTCCGTCGCCGCCGACTCCGCCGCGGGGCCGGCGGTGCTGCCCAAGTTCGAGGTGAAGAAGCCCACCCGCTCCGAGGCGGACGAGATGACCCTGCGGGAGATCATCGCCCGCTGCGTAGAGGGGGAGAAGACCAAGCTCGCCGGCCACCGGGACCTGACCGCCACCGCCACCCTCCGCACCGTGCTCCTCTACCGCAAGAAGAAGGAGGTCGTGGACGCCGCCTTCCTGATCTACATGGACGACGACGGCCTGACCCGGTCGGTGCGCCTGGGCGAGCGGCGCACCGTCTACCGGGCCGCCGGGGACGGCTGGGAGCAGGACCGCGGCCGCGAGGGGGACGAGGACGGGGACGCGATCTCGGTGGAGGCGTCCGGCGACGGAGGCGGCCTGGCCCAGCTCCCGTTCTTCCTCGAGGACCAGGAGGACTACGACTTCTCCCTCCTGGAGCGCCACCTGGAGGGGGACCACGTCATCTTCAGGATCCGCTTCACCCCCCGGTCCGATTTCAAGCCCCTTCCCTCGGGGACGGTGTACGTGGACACCGACGCCTTCCGGATCATCCACGAGGAGTTCAGCTTCGAGGGGCAGAACCCCTTTCCGCTCCTCCTGGGCAAGGCCAACCGGATCTCCCGCCAGTGGCGCCGGCTCTCCACCGGGGAGTGGGTGACCGGCAACGTCTTCGCCGAGTTCGAGCTCAAGGGAGGGTGGACGGGGCGGATCCCCGAGAAGGCCACCATGGCCCTGGTCATGGACGACTACCGCTTCGACCAGGGCTACGACGCCGCCCGCTTCGGGGAGCGCTGAGGTGCTCCCGAGCCCGTCGCTTCGCCCCCTCCGGCTTCCGGCCCGGTGGATGGGGCCGGCCCTGGTGCTGGCCGTCCTGGCCGCGCTGCCGCCCGCCCGCGGCGGGGCGGAACCGCTCCCCGAGGCCCCGGCGGCCGCGGACTCCGCCGCCCGGGGCGACTACCTGCGCCGGCTCCAGGGCGCCGACCGGGCCTTCTATCCCCCGGAAGCCCTGGACCTGCGGCGGGACCTGGCCGACAGCGGCCTGGCCGCGCTGGACTCGCTCGGGTTCAGGAGCTTCGTGAAGGAGAACCGCCGGCGGGGGCGGGGGGGCGGGGTGGAGTTCGGCCTGGCCGGGCGGCTGATGGGGTACAACCGGGTCGAGGGGGGCGTGGCCGGGGTGGGGGCGAGGTTTCCCGCCGGGATTCCGGGCGGAAGGCTGGAGGTGGAGGGGGCCTACGCCACCGCCTCGGAGCGCTTCCGCCACCTGGAGATCCTGACCACACCGCTCACCCCCTATCGCGGCGGGCCGTACCTGGAGCTGGGCTTCTCCGACCACGTGGTCCCCTACGGGTCCAACCGCCCCGCGGCCAACGGGCTCCGCGCCTTCCTGGGGAGCGCCGACGCCCAGGACTACCTCGAGCGCCGCGGGGGGAGCGCCCGGCTGGGCTGGGACCGGTCCCCGGCGGGGGCGGTCTCGCTGGGCTACGAGGCGGCCCGGGAGCTGTCCGTGGCCGCCCACACCGGCTTCGGGGTATTCGGGCCGGAGGCCCTCATGGGGGGCAACGCGGCCGTGGACGAGGGGATCGAACGGGCGGCGGTCCTCCGCTGGTCGGCGGGATCGATCCTGGACGGGCGGTGGGCCGCCTCGGCCGGCCACCGGGTGGCCGGGGGCGGCCTGGGCGGCGCCTTCACCTACACCCGCGCCGAGGCCTCGGTGTCCCTGCGCCGGTACCTGCCCCTGAACCACGAGGGGGTGCTCGACCTGGGCGCGGTCCGCACCGGAGGCGCGCCCCCGGTGCAGGCCCTGGCCGACGTGGGGGGGCTGAGCACGGTCCGGGGCTGGGACCGCCGGGCCCGGGTGGGCCGGGAGTCGCTGCACGGGAGGCTGGAGATCCTCGTCCCCTACGACGTCCTCGCCCGCATGCGGGCCCCGCTCCTCCGCGACCTGCACCTCCAGTTCGTCCCCTGGGCCGACGCCGGCCGGGTGTGGAGCCCCCGGCCCGCCTACCGCGGAGCGCCCGCGGCCGGGGACGAGGGATGGATCACCTCCGCCGGCCTGGGACTCCAGTACTACCTGGGGCCCTTCGGGGAGGTCTCCTACCTCCGCTTCGACGCCGCCGCGCCCCTCGGCCCCGACCGCCCCGACGACGTCCGCTTCTATCTCCGCTTCGCCCGCGGGCTCTTCTGAGCGGCCCGGCTACAACGTGGTGGCCATCCCCCTCGCCGCCGGGGTCCTGGCCTGGGCGGGCATCGTCCTCAGCCCCGCGGTGGGCGCCGTGCTCATGTCCCTGTCCACGGTGATCGTGGCCGTGAACGCGCGCCTCCTGGGCCGCGGCACCGCCGCCTCCGAGGCCGGGTAGCGGCTAGGGCTTGGTCTCCAGCGTGCCTCCCTGCTGGAGGGCGCGGGCGAGCTCGCCCCCGCCCAGGTACACCCCGCCGGTCTTGTTCCCCTTGAGCACCGAGTCCCAGAAGGCGAGGGCGCTGCTGGAGACGATCTGCCGGTACCAGGGGTCGTCCTTGCCCGGGCCGCCGTCACGGTCCCCGCACAGGGCGGCGCGATCGGCGTTCTTGAACACGATCAGCAGCTCCTCCACCCCCTCGATCCGGTCGAAGGGGAGGCGACGGTCGGCGGCGGCGGTCCCGTTCTCCTCGTCCGCGGTGCCGGTGTAGAAGAAGCAGGGGATCCGGATGCGGGCGTAGGCGGTGTCCCGGAAGGCCTGGCCGGAGGGGACCGGCGGGCTCAGCAGCACCGCCCCGCGGATGCGGGAGTTGGGCATGCGGAGCACCCGGTCCTCGGGGCCCTGGAAGTAGGCGCCCCCCTCGGCGAGGGCGGTCTGCGCCCCGTAGCCGCACCCCGCGATCCCCACCCGCTCCAGGTCCAGCCGGCCGGACAGGGGGCCGGGCTCCTTCTCCGCCTGGCGCAGCTGGTTCACGACGAAGTGGATGTCCAGGACCCGGTCCAGGTTCTTCTGGGGGGTCCGGGCCGCGGCCGCCCCCGGGTGGGCCACCGTGGCCACCGCGTACCCCCGGGCCGCCCAGGCCCGGGCCAGGTAGGCCAGGCTCTCCCGGGTGCCGCCCCCGTCCGGGGAGATCAGGATCACCGGAAGCGCGCCGGGGGCGCCCTCGGGAAGGTAGATGCGGACGGGGAGCATCCGGTCCCGGGTCTGGCCGGTCCACACCGTGTCGAGCACGGAGACGGTGAAGGGGCCGTCCGTTCCGGCCCAGACGTAGACCGGGGTTCGGGTGGAGTCGGAAGCGGCGGCGGCGGCGCGGGCGGTCCGGGGGGCCGCGAGTCCGGCCACGAGGACCGCCGCGGCCAGGGCCGGAAGCCAGGGATGCCGTTGGATCATGTCGATGTCGTCTCCTCGTCGTCGTCCGCCCCGGCCCCGGAGGCGGACTCGTCCTTCCCGGAGGAGGCCCTCTCCTCCTCGTCGAGCATCAGGGGATTGTCGCCGGACTCCAGCCGGAGGAGCCGGGCGTCCACGTCGGCCAGGAGCCGTTCGTAGGCCGAACGGTCCACCGAGCCGTGGTGGAAGGCCTCGATGATCTCCTGCTTCTCGATCTGGAGCAACCGCCGTCGGGTCCAGTGGAGCTCCTCGTGCCGGATGTCGTCCCGGTCGAGGTGCAGCTCGCGGAGCCGGTCCTGGGCCAGGGCCACCCGCTCCCGGTAGCTCCGGCGGAGGGCCTCCAGGGCCTCGGTGTCGGTGTGCCGCGAGCCGGCCATGGTATCCAGCTCCTCCAGGGCGGCCTCGGCGGCCCGGAGCTTCCCCCGGTTGAACTCGTACTCGGTCCGCTCCGCCCGGGTCCCGGCCAGTCCCAGCCGGCGCAGGAGCCAGGACATGCTCACCCCCTGGAACAGGATGGCCAGGAGCACCACCCCGAAGGTCATGGAGATCAGGAGCTCCCGGTGGGGGAAGTCCCGGGGGAGACTCAGCACCAGCACCATGGAGAGCCCGCCCCGGAGGCCGCCCCAGGTGAGGACCGCGGCCCAGGACTTGGGAATCCGCTCCCGGGTGAAGTTCAGGATCCCCGAGACCCCGGCGATCACCACCCCCCGGCCCAACGTCACCGCCAGCCAGGCGACCAGGATGGCCTGCCAGGAGCCGATCAGGGTGTCCAGGTGGATCTCGAAGCCGATGAGGAGGAAGACCATGGAGTTGAGCGCGAAGGCCACGTATTCCCAGAAGGTCTCCACCGCGATCCGGGTGGAGGGGGACATGCCGGTGCGGGCGGCGTAGTTGCCGCAGAAGAGACCCGCGGTCACGGTGGCGATCACCCCGGAGACGTGGAGCTGCTCCCCGGCCACGAAGCTCCCGTAGGCGGCGATGGTGGTGAGGGTGATCTCGATCATGGGATCGTCCACCCTCCGGATGAGATGGGAGATCCCCAGCCCCACCGCGGAGCCGACCAGCAGCCCCACCCCGACCACGGTCACGAAGCTCAGGGCCAGGTGGGAGGCGGAGGCCGAGGCGCCGCCGGCCAGGCTCAGGGTGAGGGTGAAGAAGACGATGGCGGTGCCGTCGTTGAGTAGGCTCTCCCCCTCCATGAGCACGGCCAGCCGGCGGGGGGCGCCCAGGCTCTTGAAGATGGCCACCACCGCGATGGGGTCGGTGGCGGAGATCAGGGCCCCGAACACCATGGCGTGCTTCCAGTTGAACCCCTGGACGAAGTCGAGGGCGTTGGTGACCGGGATGAGCATGAGGGTGATGAGGGCGATGGCCGCGGCCACCCCGGGCACGGCCAGGGACACCACCGCGATCCGGTTCCGCCAGAAGGACTGGAAGTCGATGTGGAACGCGGCCTCGAACAGGAGCCCGGGAAGGAAGACCGCGAACAGGAGCTCCTTGGTGAGATGGGGCGGTTCCAGCACCTTGAAGAAGCCCAGGAGCAACCCGGCCAGGACCAGGGCCACGGTGTAGGGAATGCGAAGCCGCCGGACGGCCATGGCCACCGCGGTGGCCACGGCGAAGAGGAGGATGAAGACGGTCTCGAAGTGCATGGGTCAGGCGAGGGCGGGGCGCCGCCGGTGGAAGCCGGTCTTGTCCTGGTAGGCCTTGGCCACCAGGAGAAGGTCGGCCTCCCGGAACAGGGGCCCGGTGAAGGTGACGCTGGCCGGGGTGCCGTCCTTGCGGAACCCGCTGCGGACGGCCACCGCGGGCTGGCCGGTGAGGTTGGCGATGAGGAGGCTGTTCCCGTCGTAGGTGGGGTGGAGGTAGACGTCCACCTCCTCGAATACCTTCCCGTAGGCGGCGATGAGAAGGCTCCGGGCCCGGTTGGCCTGGATGTACTCCACGGCGGGGATGAGCCGGGCGGCCCGGAACACGTTGGGCCAGGAGTTCTCGCCCTGGCGGGTGAGGAGTTCGTCGTCGCCGGAGAGGGTCAGCGTGTCGAAGGCGGCCGCGGCCTCGGCCTCCAGGATGAACAGCATGTCCGCGACGGGGAGGTCCGGCACCCGGACCGGCTTCACCTCCCAGCCCAGGGCCCGCAGGGTGTGGATCGCCCCCTGGTCGAAGACGCGGTCCTCGCTTTCGGGGTCGAAGGCGTCGGCCTGGACCCCGACCCGGATGGTGCGCGGGTCCCGGGAGGCGTCCCAGGGGAAGGGGGCGTCGATCACCGCCGCGTCCTTCCCGTCGGAGCCCCGGATGGCGTCCAGGACCAGGGCGCAGTCCTCGGCGGTGCGGCAGATCGGCCCCGCCTTGTCCATGGTCCAGGAGAGGGCCATGCAGCCGTGGCGGCTGACCCGGCCGTAGGTGGGGCGGAGCCCGGTGGCGCCGCACTGCTGGGAGGGGGAGATGATGGAGCCCAGGGTCTCGGTGCCCACGGTGAAGCCGACCAGCCCCGCGGCCACCGCCGATGCCGGTCCCGCCGAGGAGCCGCTCGAGCCCTCGTCGAGCTTGAACGGGTTCCGGGTCATGCCCCCGAACCACACGTCCCCCCAGGCCAGGGCGCCCACGCTGAGCTTGGCCGCCAGCACCGCGCCCGCCTCCCCGAGTTTCCGCACCACGGTAGAGTCCTCGTCCGGGACCCGGTGCTCGAAGGGCCGGGCCCCCCAGGTGGTGGCGATCCCCGCGGTGTCGAAGAGGTCCTTGATCCCGTAGGGGATGCCGTGGAGGGGGCCGCGGACGGTTCCCCGGGCCAGCTCCCGGTCGGCCCGGTGGGCCTCCTCCATGGCCCGGGCCTCGGTGAGGGTGATCACGCAGTGGAGCCGGGGCCCGAACCGCTTCAGCCGCCCCAGGTAGTGGCGGGTGAGATCCACCGAGGTGATCCGCCGCTCCCGGAGGAGCGCTCCCAGCTCCACCAGGGACAGGAAGGCGAGATCGTCCCCGGTGGTGGGCACGGTGAGCGGCCGGGGGGGAGGCGAGGGCCGGATGGGCAGGTCCGGCCCCGCGGGCGGGGTGCGCCCGGGAAGGAGGGGGCTGAAGGTGAAGGCGGGGGCGACCGCGTTGTCCACCGCGACCTGCCGGAGCTTCCCGTAGCTGGCCAGGTGCTCCTCCACCGTGGCCGCCATGAGCTCCCGCTCCGGCCCGGTGAAGGTGATCCCGGCCAGGGTCTCGGCCTTGGCGATGGCGGCCGGGGTAGCCGCGTTCTTCCCCTGGGCCCACACCCGGGGGGCCAGGAGCGCCGAGGCGCCCACGGCGGAGAACCAGGCCAGGAAGCGGCGGCGATCGAGTTCCGGGTTCATGGGCTGCGGGTCCTTTCCGGATGCGGGCCGGGACGCGGGAACGATCCGTTATACCATGCCCGGAACCGGGCCACCCAGCCCGTCCGCCCGAGGCCCCGCCGGAGGTCCGGCCGCGGGCCCGCAGGCGGTCAGTCCAGCGCGAAGGGCCGGGCGTGGAGCAGATCCACCGCCGCCTCCACCCAGGCGGGGTGCGCGTTCAACGACGGCACCAGCCGGAAGTCCTCGCCGCCGGCTTCCAGGAACGTCTCCCGCCCCCGGATGCCCAGCTCCTCCAGGGTCTCCAGGCAGTCGGCCACGAAGGCGGTGCTGAAGAGGGCCAGCCGCTTCACCCCCCGCCCGGGAAGCTCGCGGAGGACCCGGTCGGTGTAGGGGCGGATCCAGCGCTCGCGGCCCAGCCGGGACTGGAAGGTGACCTGCCACCGGTCCGGGGGAAGCTCCAGGGCCGCGGCCAGGGCCCGGCTGGTGGCGAAGCATTGGGCCCGGTAGCAGTTGCGGTTCACGGGACGACGGCGTCGCAGCAGGCGTCGTCGGCCAGGCAGTGCGCGCCGGAGTCGTCGCCGCGCCGCACCTGCCGTTCGGGCAGGCCGTGGTAGCTCATGAGCACGAAGTCGGGACGGAACTCCTCCAGCACCGGCCGGCCCACCCGGGCGAAGGCCTCGACGAACCCCGGATGGTCGTAGAAGGCGGGCACGGTGTGGAGGTCGGGGACGTTCCAGAACAGCGCCGCCTCCCGGTACACCTTCTCCAGGGTGGAGCCGGTGGTGGCCGAGGCGTACTGGGGGTAGAGGGGGAACACGATCACCCGGTCCACCTCCTGCTCGCGGAGGCGGGCCAGGGCGCCTCGGATGGACGGGCGGCCGTACCGCATGGCTAGCTCCACCGGCACTCCGGCCCCCAGCCGTTCCCGCACCCCCTCCGCGAAGGCCCGGGAGTGGACCAGGAGCGGCGAGCCGGCCTCGGTCCAGATCTTGGCGTAGGCCTCGGCGGAGCGGGCCGGGCGGAAGGGGAGGATGACCAGGTTCAGGAGCGCCGCCCGTCCCAACGCGGGCAGGTCCAGCACCCGCGGGTCGGAGAGGAATTCGCGCAGGTAACGGCGCACCTCGGCGGTGCGGGGAGCGTCGGGGGTGCCCAGGTTCACCAGCAGGATCCCGGTCCGGCCCGGGCGCGCGTCGTCGACGTGTCCGTTCATGGGACCGGAATGGTAGCAGGTTGCCGGGAGCCCGGTCTCGGGCGCGACGGCCTTTTCCGGGGCGGCGGGAGCGGGTAGGCTTGAAGTATCGCGAGCGCGTCTCTTCGACCCCAAACCCTTGTCTTCCGGTGGAAATCCCATGCGCCCCTTCGCCTTGTTCCTGGTTCTGCTCCTGGCCCCGGCCCTGGCCTCCTGCGGCGGCGGCTCCGGGAATGGCGCCGCCGCCCGGCGCGAAGCCGCCCCGTCCGGACCGCTCGAGCCGGGGATGACCTTCCCCGCCGTCACCGTCACCGCCCTGGACTCCAGCGCGGTGGATCTGGCCGGAGTGCTGCGGGGCCACGACGCGGTGGTGCTCTTCCTCAGCACCCACTGTGAGGCCTGCCACCTCCTGGTGGAGGTGTGGACCCGCCTCCGGGACACCGTCCCCCCCGGGATCACCGTGGTCGGGGTGGTGGACGATACGGTGGTATCCGGGCGGCGGTTCAAGGCCGAGACCGGCTTCCCCTTCCCCCTCTACTGCGACACCCACAGCGTGTTCAACGAGCGGTTCGGGGTGCGCGACTACCCGACCGTGGCCGGGGTGGGGCCGACCGGACGCATGGCTTACGTGGGCCACCAGGTGAACCCGCGGTTCACCCCGGAGAAGGCGGCGGAGATGCTGCATACCTACACCCGAAAGGGGGAGTGATGGGAAAGCTGGACGGCAAGGTGGCGGTGGTCACCGGAGCCAGCCGCGGACTGGGCGAGGCCCTGGCCGAGGCCTTCCGGAACGAGGGGGCGGCCACGGTGGGCGCCTCCCGCTCCAGCGGCCTGGACGTGACCGACTCCGCCGCGGTGCGGCGGCTGGTGGACGGGGTGGTGGCCGAGCACGGCCGCCTGGACATCCTGGTCAACAACGCCGGGGTGCTGACCCCGCGGAAGCCGCTGGTGGAGGTCACCGACGAGGAGTGGCACCGGTCCCTGGCCGTGAACCTGACCGGGGTCTTCCACTGCACCCGGGAGGCGCTGCGGGTCATGCTCCCCCGGAAGAGCGGCCTCATCATCAACGTCTCCTCCGGGGTGGCCAACCGGGCCGCGCCCACCTGGGGCCCCTACGCGGTGGCCAAGTGGGGGGTGGAGGGGCTGACCAAGCTGGCGGCGGCGGAGGCGGCGGAGGCGGGGGTCCGGGTGGTCTCGGTGAACCCGGGCCGCACCCGGACGGAGATGCGGGCCGCCGCCTATCCCGACGAGGACCCGCAGACGGTCAAGACCCCGGCCGAGACCGCGCGCTTCTACCTGGCCCTGGCCGCGGGCGAGGTCGCCTTCGAGAGCGGGGACTCCCTGGAGTACCGGGAGCCGTAGCCGTGCCCGAGCTGCCCGACGTCGAGACCTTCAAGCGCTACCTGGACGCCACCGCCCTCCACCACCGGATCGAGCACGTGACGGTGCGGGACCGGCAGGTCCTGGACCGGCTCTCCCCGGGACGGCTGAGGAAGACGGCGGCCGGGAAGTCGCTCGAGACCACCCGCCGTCACGGCAAGCACCTCTTCGCCCGGCTCTCCGGCGGCCCCTGGCTGGAGCTGCACTTCGGGATGACCGGCTACCTGGAGTACGAGAAACAGGGCGGCGACCCGCCCCAGTACGCCCAGGTCCTGTTCCGGTTCGCCAACGGCTACCGGCTGGCCTACGTGAACAAGCGGAAGCTGGGCCACGTGTCGCTGGTGGACGATCCCGACGCCTTCATCGAAGGCGAGGAACTGGGCCCGGACGCGGACCGGCTGGATCTAAACCGGTTCCGCAAGCTTCTGGAAGGCCGGCGGGGCGGGATCAAGAGCGCCCTCATGGATCAGTCGCTGGTGGCCGGGCTGGGCAACGTCTACACCGACGAGATCCTCAACCAGGCCGGCATCCATCCCGCCACCGCGGTGGCCGCCCTGGACGACGGCGAGGTGGGGAAGCTCCACCGGGTGCTGCGGAGGGTGCTGGCCGTCACCGTGCGCCATCACGCCCAGCCGGACGCGTTCCCGTCCTCCTACCTCACCGGCCGGCGGGAGGAAGGGGCGGACTGCCCCCGGTGCGGGGGGAAGATCGCCAAGGCCACCGTGAACGGGCGGAGCACGTACTTCTGCCCCCGGTGCCAGAGGAAGAGGTCCTGATCGGCGGCGCGGGGGAGCCTCCAGGCGTGGCTGCGCGCGATGGCGCAGCGTCGGGGCCTCGGGGGGGCGGACGGTGAAGCCCCGGGCCGGCGGGGCCGATCACGGGATCGCGGGGGGCCGGGCACCCCGGACCCGGTTCCCCGCATCCTCGTCCCCGTCCCACCGGAGGTTTCCCGTGCTGCATCGTGTCCTGGCATCCACGTTCGCCCTCGCCGTTCTCGCCGCCGTGGCCGCGCCCCCGGCGTCGGCCCAGACCTTCGAGGACCAGGTCATGGAGCTGGTGAACCAGGCCCGCTGGGACAACGGCCAGCTCCCGCCCCTCAAGCGCTGCGGCCTGCTCGATACCTCGGCCGAGGGGCACAGCCAGGCCATGGCCGACCGGGACTTCTTCGCCCACTGCGACCTGGACACCCACACCCTCCCCTGGGACCGGATGACCGCGGCCGGGTACTTCTGGAACGCGGCGGCGGAGAACATCGCCATGGGGCAGACCACCCCCGCCGGGGTGATGTCGAGCTGGATGGACAGCCCCGGGCACCGGGCCAACCTGCTCAGCACCACCACCCGGGAGATCGGGATCGGGTACGTGTACCAGGGTTCGGACCAGCCGGGGATCCGCAAGGACGCCGACGGGAACTGCGTGGAGGACGGGACCTATCCCAACGGCTACCGCCACTACTGGACCCAGAACTTCGGGCGCCGGAGCGGGGTGTACCCGGTGGTGATCGACCGCGAGGCGGCCACGGCGCCGTCGCGGGACGTGGACCTGTACCTCTACGGGAGCGGCTGGGCGGCCGAGATGCGGATCCGGAATGCGGAGGAGGCCTGGGGCGACTGGCAGCCCTTCGCCGCCGACGTGGCCTGGACCCTGAGCCCGGGGAACGGGACCAGGACGGTGGAGGTGGAGATCCGGAACGGGGCCACCGTGTACGGCGCTTCCGACACCATCGAGCTCGACGCCCCGCTCACCGCGGTCCCGGACGCGGGGCCGGGGGCGGGACCGGCGAGCCTGCGTCCGGCGGCGCCGAACCCGTTCTACGCCTCCACCCGGCTCTCCTATGCGCTCACCGAGGCCGGCCCGGTGCGCCTGGCCGTCTACGACCTGGCCGGGCGCGAGGTGGCGCGGCTGGTGGTCGCGCTGCAGCCGGCGGGGGAGCACGCGGTGAGCTGGAACGGGCGGGACGACGCCGGCGCACGGCGGGCGCCGGGGATCTACTTCGTGCGGCTCGTGGCCGGCGGAACGGTGCGGACGGTGAAGGTGGTGCTGGCGCGGTAGTCCTTCGCGGGGCGGCTGCGGCCTTGGGCAAGAGCGCTCCTCCAGGCTCGTCTCGGCATCGGCAATCACGGGGCGGCTGCAGCCCGCGCTGGCGGCTCAAGTGGCAAACGAGCGTGTTCCAGGGCAATACGCCTGGATCCAAGGAAATCCAAAGCCAAGGTCCAGGAATAGTGTGTACCCGGGTGTCATCGGGTTCGGGGCGGAATGACCGCGGGCCACGGACGGCGCCGGTCGCACGCGGAGCGAGGGATCCCCGTGCTCGGAGTACGTCACCGACTGGTACCCCTACGACCGGCGGCCGGAAGCAGGAAATCCTTGGCCGATTCGAATCCGCTCGTGCCTGGATGCATTCAGCGTACCTTCAAGCACTCCTGTCCTTTTCAAGGATCATACCCGGCGCCGAAGGGCCGATAGGACGATCATGAAACATCTCGAATTCGTGCCCGACTCGTTCCCCTCCGGCATCCGGCCCGGCCCGGTCGCCCCGGACCTCCAGGAACTGGTGCTCGACCTCTCCACTCGATTCATCAACCTGGAACAGGCGGGGATTGACGATGGGATCCAAGCAGCCCTGAAGGCGATCGGAACCTACGCCGGCGTGGACCGGGCGTACATTCTCCTGCTCGACGAACGCGATCCCGACCGGGCGAACAACCCCTACGAGTGGTGTGCGGAGGGGGTGGCGTCGGTGCAGGCTTCCCTCCAGGGATTCGCCATCGCCGACTTCTCCCTCTTGTCCGAGGTCGTCCTTTCCGGCCGCACCCTGGCCGTGGCCAACCTGGACCAGATCCCGGCGGAGGCGGCGGCCGAGCGGGCCGAGCTGATGGCCCAGGGCGTCCAGTCCCTCCTCGGCGTTCCCATGAGTTTCGAGGGGGAGATCCGTGGGCTTCTCGGTTTCGACGCGGTGCGGGAGGCGAAGGCGTGGACCTCGCAGGAGGTCACGCTGCTCCAGCTGACCTCCGAGATCCTCATGAACGCGCTGGCCCGCAAGCGGGCCCGGCGGCGCATCGAGCATCTGACCGCCTTCGAAAACCTGGTCCTCGGGCTCTCCACCCGGTTCATCGGGGTCGGGGCGGCCGGGATCGACGGCGAGATCGAACGCGCCCTGGAGGAACTGGCCCGCTTCGTGGGAGTGGACCGGAGCTACGTGTTCCGCGTGGACCCCGATGCCCGGACCCTGGACAACACCCACGAGTGGTGCCGGGCGGGGATCGAGCCCCAGATCGACAACCTCCACGACGTTCCCGCCGACGCCTATCCCTGGATCTTCTCCCGGCTGATTGCGAACCGGGTGGTTCACATCCCCCGGGTTGCCGACCTTCCCTCCGAGGCCGCCGCCGACCGCCAGGCCCTGGAGGCCCAGGACATCAGGTCGCTGATCGCGGTGCCCATGACGGTCCGGGGCCGGGTGGCGGGAGTGCTGGGGTTCGACGCCGTAGTGGATGAGCGGACGTGGTCCGAGGAGGAGATCAAGCTCCTGCGGGTGATGGGAGAGATCCTGGTCAACACCCTGGAGCGGGCCCGCGCCGAGGCAGCGCTCATCCGGAGCGAGGCCTACAACCGGGCCCTGATCGACGGCCTCCCGGACTTCATCTTCCGGATCACCGGGGACGGGGTGTACCTGGACGCCCGCCGGGCCAAGCACATCCCGTTCTACCGCCCCGGCTCCGGGCCGGTGGGCGGCAGCGTGTACGACTTCCTCCCCCGGGACATCGCCGAAGCGCGGATGGCGGCCATCGGTGAGGCCCTCGCCTCCGGCCGCCCCCAGGTGTTCGAGTACGCGTTGACCATCGACGGCCGGGACTACGACTTCGAGGACCGGATCGTGCGGCTGGACCACGATGAGGTGCTGAGCATCGTCCGGGACGTGACCGAGCGGACCCGGGCCGAGGAGGCGCTTCGCCAGACCCAGAAGCTGGAGAGCATCGGCGTCCTCGCCGGAGGCATCGCCCACGACTTCAACAACCTCCTGACCGGGGTGCTGGGACAGTCGAGCCTGGCCCTGGACCGGCTGCCCGGCGACCATCCCGTCCGCAGCCACCTGGTCAAGGTGGTCACCGCCGCCGAGCGGGCCGCCGATCTCACCGCCCAGCTCCTGGCCTACGCCGGCGGGGGGCGGGTGGAGATGAAGCCGCTGGACTTCAACCGGCTCGTCCGGGATACCCTGGGCCTCCTGGAGACGGGCATTCCCAAGAAGATCGACCTCGGGCTGCGGCTCGAGGCGGAACTCCCCTTCGTCCAGGCGGACCGGGGCCAGATCCAGCAGGTGGTGATGAACCTGGTGCTGAACGGCGCCGAGGCCATCGGGTCCGGCGCGGGCCGGGTGTCCATCCGCACCGGGGTTTGCGACGGCGCCGGCCGGGATGCCGCCGACTACGTGGGCGGCACTCTCCCCGCCCCCGGACGTTGCGTGTGCCTGGAGGTGGAGGACACCGGAGCGGGGATGAGCCCCGAGGTCCTCCGGCGCATCTTCGACCCGTTCTTCACCACCAAGCACCATGGCCGCGGCCTGGGTCTCTCCGCGGTGCTCGGGATCGTCCGCAGCCATCGCGGAGGCCTCAAGGTGACGAGCGAACCGGGCCGGGGGACCCGGTTCGTCCTCTCCGTGCCCGCGCTGCAGACCGCGGAACGGTCGCCGGAGGTCGAGGCGGGAAGCCGGCCGGCGCGCCGGGCCACGGGCACGGTGCTGGTCATCGACGACGAGGACCAGGTGCGGGAGCTGGCCCGGGACGTGCTCACCGATGCCGGCTACCGGGTGCTGGATGCGCCCGGAGGCGAGGCGGGGCTGGCCCTCCTGAGGAAGGACCCCGGAGCCGTGAACCTGGTCCTGCTGGACATGCAGATGCCGGGCCTGAACGGGGTGGAAACCTACCGCGAGCTGCGGACGGTGGCCCCGGACCTGCCGGTGGTGTTCAGCTCGGGCTACACCGAGGCGGAAGGGATCCAGGAGGCCATGGAACGGGGGGAGGCGGCCTTCCTGCCCAAGCCCTACGCCCCCTCGGCGCTGCTTTCGGCGGCCGGGCGCCTGCTGGACGGGATCGAACGAGCGGCCTGAGCCCCGCTTACCGTCCGGGCCCCAGGTAGGCCCGGAGCCGGGGCGGCAGGGGCCGGCGGGCCAGGGCCTGCCGCGCCTCCCACTCGTGCCCCTCCTCCGGGGTGTCCAGGAACCGCACCTCGGCGCCCGCCTTCACCGCCAGCGGCACCCCGTCCCGGTAGAGCACCCGGTTCCCCCGGAGCGCAGGCACCC
This sequence comes from Candidatus Eiseniibacteriota bacterium, assembly GCA_963768615.1. Taxonomy (GTDB): domain Bacteria; phylum Eisenbacteria; class RBG-16-71-46; order JABDJR01; family JABDJR01; genus CAVSKL01. The sequence continues at coordinate 83,119 of CAVYIE010000004.1, forward strand.
GGGGCCCGGGGGTCAGCAGGCCGACCAGGTTCAGCGGATCCGCCCCGCTCACCGCGATCAGCTCGCCCCCGGCCGCGGTCCGGCGCACCTCGCGGAGCGAGCCCACCGCCTCGGGGAGCGCGTACTGCTCCCCGGAGAAGCCGGAGACGAACCGGCCGCCGCGAATGTCCCCCCGCGCCTCCAGCCGGCGGTACACCCGGAGCAGCTCCCGCCACGGAGGGAGCGGCCCCTCCCGCTCGGTGATCCGGCGGAAGACCACCCCCCAGCGCCGGAGCAGGGTCCGGGCCACCGTCTCCACCGCCTCGGGGTCCAGGCGGCCCCGCCCGCGCGGGGCCGCCGGGTCCGCCTCCGGCCGGGGAAGGAGCGACCACCGCCCACCGTCCTCCACCCCGAAGGGGGCGCGCCGCCGGTGCCGGCTCCCGCCCCGGATGGGCCGCCGCCGGTCGCTGGGCACGAGCAGGGCCCGGAGCCCGGTGAAGCCGTCGGCGCTCACCAGCCCCCAGGCGGTGAGCTCGCCCAGGGCGTCCTCCAGTTGCGTGCGCAGGAGCCCGGTGGCGGCCATGAGCTCCTCGAAGAAGGACGCCCCCCGCGTGGCCAGCGCGTCGCGCACCGCCCGGGCCGGGCCGGAGAGAGCGTCGCCCGCGGCCAGAAGCGGTCCCGCCGCCTCCAGCCACGTCCCGAGACTCCGCCGCGAGACCAGGGCCAGGGGCGTGGCCCGCACCGGCCCCGTCCGCGACGGTCCCCCCGCCGGAGGGGTGAGCCGGGCCCAGGCCGCGCGGCCGGAGAGGCACAACGAATCCAGCCAGGCCGGGTCGTAGTCGCCCACCCGCGCGGGGAGGAGGTCCGCCTCCCAGGCCGCGGCCGGGGCCTCGAACCCTTCCAGCCCTTCCACCGCCCGGGCCAGCCCGTCGGCGCCCCCGGCCCGGGTGTCCGGGTGCACCCCCTGCCAGCGGAACAGGAAGCGCAGGAAGTCGGCGGCGGACACGGGCTGGATCTCCCGCCGGAGCCGGTTCAGGGTGTAGCGGTGGATGCGGGCCAGGAGCCGCCGCTCGCACCACTCCACCGCGCTCTCGGGAAGCCCGGGGGTGAAGCGCCCGCGGAAGACGAAGCCCTCGGTCTCGAGGGCGGCCAGGGCGGTCTCGGCCGGCGCGCCCGCCCCGCCCAGGGGGGCGGCCAGCGCGCTCGCGGTGACCGGGCCCAGGGCCTCCAGCCGCCCGCGCACCAGTTCCCGCCAGGCTTCCCCGGCCGGCACCTCCCGAGGCTCCGGCGCCGCGATCCGGGGCTCCAGGGTGAACGACCCGGCCCCGAACAGCGCCTGCATCTCCGGCAGCCGCTCCGCCGCCACCCAGAGCGGCTCCGCCCCGGGGGCGCGAAGCACCGCCGCCCGCCGGTCCCGTTGCAGGGCGTCCAGGAAGGCGGTCCACTCGCCGGCCCGGCCTTCGGCTTCGGTGAGGAACCCGGTCAGGACCAGGGCGTCGTGCAGCTCGTCGGGGTCGCGGGGCTCGGGCCAGGCCTCGGCCTGCACCCGCGCGATCGCGTCGGCGTCCAGCGCTCCCAGGTCCGAGGCGGTGGCGGGGTCCAGCCAGCGCCGGCTCATCACCGCCTGGGTCCGGCGCTCCTCCAGGGGGGCGTCGTCCAGGAAGGCGTAGGGGCGCGCGTTCAGGATCTCCTGGGCCATGGGGGAGGGCTGGTTGAGGTCGCGGGCGAGGAGGGTCATCTCCCCGCTCCGGATCCCGGCCAGCACCCGGAGCCACCCGTCCACGTCCATGGCGTCGGTGAGGCAGTCGCGCAGGGTCTCGTTCACCAGGGGGTGGTCGGGAATCTCGCGGTCCCCGGCCACGTTCTCCAGGCAGGCGAGCTGGTCGGGGAAGACCACCGCCACCAGGTCGTCGGCCTCCATGCGCTGGATCTGGGGAGCGACCTTCCGCCCGCCCCGGAACCGCGGCACGGCCAGCGCCCGCCCCGCCGTCCACCGCCACCGCACCGCGAACAGGGGCGCGTCCAGGAGCGCCTGCACCAGCACGTCCCGCGCGGTGGCCGGGTTCAGGTAGTCGAAGACCTCCTCCAGGGGGAAGCTGTGGGTGGGCCCCAGGGAGAGGATGATGGCGTTCTCGTCCGCGGCGGCCTGGAGCTCGAAGTTGAACCGGCGGCAGAAGCGCTTGCGGAGGGCCAGCCCCCAGGCCCGGTTGATGCGGCTTCCCAGCGGGGCGTGGAGCACGAGCTGCATGCCCCCGCTCTCGTCGAAGAAGCGCTCCAGGACGAAGGTGTCCACGGCGGGGAGCGCGCCCAGGGCGCCCAACGCGGCGGCCAGGTACTCCACGATCTGCTCCGCCGCCGCCTCGGGCAGGTCCAGCTCCCCGGTGAGCCAAGCGGTCGCGTTCTCCGGGGTCTCGGAGAGGCGGGCGGCCACGTCCCCGCGCAGCCGGGAGAGGGCCAGGGTCAGCTCGTCGGTGCGGCCCGGCGCCTCGCCGAACCAGAAGGGGATGCTGGGGGGCCGGCCCCCGGCGTCCTCCACCCGCACCACTCCCGGCTCCACCTTCACGATCCGCCAGGAGCTGTTCCCGAGCTGGAACACGTCCCCGGCCATGCTCTCCACCGCGAAGTCCTCGTTCACGGTGCCGATCAGGGTTTCCGCCGGCTCCAGGAGCACCCGGTAGTCGGCGGTGTCGGGGATGGCGCCCCCCGAGGTGAGCGCGGTCAGCCGGGCCCCGCGCCGGGGCCGCAGCCGCCGGTTCACCGCGTCCCGGTGGAGGAAGGCGCCCCGCCGCCCGCGCCGGGTGGTGAAGCCCTCGGCCAGCATGCGGACCACGGCGTCGAAGTCGTCCCGGGAAAGGGCGCGGTAGGGCCAGGCCCGGCGGACCAGGGCGTAGAGTTCGTCTTCGCCCCGCTCGCCGCAGGCCACCTCGGCGGTGATCTGCTGGGCCAGGATGTCCAGCGGTTCCACCGGCATCCGCAGGCGGTCCAGCTCGCCCCGGCGCACCGCGTCCAGGAGGGCCGCGCTCTCCACCAGCTCGTCCCGGGAGAGCGGAAACAGGCGCCCCTTGGGAAGCCCGGTCACCGCGTGCCCGGAGCGTCCCACGCGTTGCAGGAAGGCGGCGATGGAGCGGGTGGAGCCGAGCTGGCAGACCAGGTCCACGTCGCCGATGTCGATGCCCAGCTCCAGGGAGGCGGTGGCCACCAGGGCCCGGAGCGCCCCGTTCTTGAGCCGGGTCTCGGCGTCCAGGCGCTGGTCCTTGGAGAGGCTCCCGTGGTGGGAGGTCACGTGCTCCTCGCCCAGGCGCTCGCTCAGGTGCCGGGCGGTGCGTTCGGCCATGCGCCGGGTGTTCACGAACACCAGGGTGGTCCGGTGGGCCTCGATGAGCGCGGCCAGCCGGTCGTAGATCTCCTCCCACACCTCGTTGGCCATCACCGGCTCCAGGGGGGAGCCGGGAAGCTCCAGGGCCAGGTCCAGCGCGCGGCGGTGGCCGGTGTCCACGATCTCGCACTCCGGGACCCCGCCGCCCGCCGCCGGGTCCGCTCCGACCAGGAACCGGGCCACCTCCTCGATCGGCTTCTGGGTGGCGGAGAGCCCGATCCGCACCGGCGGCGTCTCGGCCAGGTCGGCCAGCCGCTCCAGGGAGAGGGCCAGGTGCGAGCCCCGCTTGGAGCCCACCACGGCGTGGATCTCGTCCACGATCACCGTGCGCACGGTGCGGAGCATGCGGCGGCCCCGCTCGGAGGTGAGGAGCAGGTAGAGGGATTCCGGGGTGGTGACCACGATGTGGGGCGGGCGCCGGAGCATGGCCGCCCGCTCCGAGGGCGTGGTGTCGCCGGTCCGGACCAGGGTCCGGATCTCCACCCCGGGGTGGCCGCGCAGGGCCAGCTCGGCCCCGATCCCGGCCAGGGGCTCGGCCAGGTTCTTCTGCACGTCGTTGCTGAGCGCCTTGAGCGGCGACACGTAGAGGACGTGGGTGCGGTCGTCCAGCTCCCCCCGCTCCCCGAGGCGGACCAGGTCGTCGAGGGCGGCCAGGAAGGCGGCCAGGGTCTTGCCGGAGCCGGTGGGGGCGGCGATCAGGGTATGCCGGCCGGCCTGGATGAGCGGCCAGGCCCGGGCCTGGGCCGGGGTGGGGCCGGGGAACCGGGCTTCGAACCAGGCGGTTACGGCGGGATGGAAGGCGAAGGAGGTGGGGCGCATGATCCGATTGTACCCCACGGGGTCCGGAATCCCGGGTACTCCGGGGCCCGGGAGTCCCGGGTTGCCCCCGGGGGCCGGGTGCCCCGCGCGGGCCCGGTGTCCGGAGTCCCGAGGCGCCAAGCCACTCTTGACGGAAGGACTCGAAAGGCGCTTAATACGGCGGCCGCCGCCCGTCCGGGCGGCCTTTTGCCTTGGGTGGGGTGGAGGATTCCGTGTTCCCGGTCGCGACTCGCCGCCTTTCCCAGGAGGTTTTCATGAAATCGGGTCTCAATCTCTACTCTGGCCGCCGGGTGCTTTCCGTCCGCGCCGCCGCTCTCGCCCTGGTCGTCCTTGCCGCCTGCCAGGCCGGGCCGCCGAGCGAGACCGAGAAGGCCTCGGCCACGCCCGCCGATCCCGCCGCCGCCACCGACCCCGTGGCCCACGGCAAGTTCCTGGTCACCCTCGGCGGGTGCAACGATTGCCACACCCCGCTGGAGATGGGCCCCAACGGCCCCGCGCCGGACATGAGCCGGATGCTCTCCGGCCACCCCCAGGACATGCAGCTTCCCCCGCCCCCGGCCCCGCAGGGCCCCTGGCAGTACACCGCCGCCGCCACCATGACCGCCTGGTCCGGCCCCTGGGGGATCAGCTACACGGCCAACCTCACCCCGGACACCACCTCCGGGCTCGGTTCCTGGTCCGAGGACATGTTCATCCAGTCCATCCGCTCCGGGAAGCACATGGGCACCGGCCGCCCCATCATGCCTCCCATGCCCTGGCAGGCCATGGCCAAGCTGTCCGACCAGGACCTCAAGGACATCTACGCCTACCTGCGCACCATCCCCGCCATCCACAACGAGGTTCCGCCCTACCAGCCGCCGGCGGCGGCTCCGGCGGGAGGCGGGGGCGAGTAGGGACGCCGAGGTCCGGACCCGGTTTCCCCCGGGCCGGCTTCCGTGCTTTCATGGAACGAGGGTGCCATCCGCGCCCTCGTTTCCTTTTGACGCCGGCGAAGGGGGTTCGTCATGAAGGTCATCGCCGATCTCAGCGTGGTGCCCATCGGGGTCGGGGTTTCCGTCTCGAAGTACGTGGCCGAGTGCGAGCGGATCCTGAAGGAAGCCGGCCTCGAGACCCGCCTCCACGCCTACGGCACCAACGTCGAGGGGGAGTGGGACGCGGTGTTCGCCGCCGTGCGCCGCTGCCACGAGCGCCTGCACGAGATGGGCGCGCCGCGGGTGTCCTCCAACATGCGCTTCGGCACCCGCACCGACCGGGACCAGACCATGTCCGACAAGGTGCGGAGCGTCGAAGAGAAGCTGTAGGGGCGGATGCGGGTCCTGGCCCTCTCCCTCGACCTGTTCGTGGAGCCCCGGCCGCCCTGGGCGGGGAGCGGGGAGTCCCGGCTCTCGCGGGACCGGTTCCGGGTCCGGGACGAGGCCGAGGTGCGCGCCTTCCTGGAGGACGGGTGCGGCCTGTCGGTCGGGAACCCGCTTCCCGGTCGCGTGGTGGACCCCCACCAGGGGGCCTACGGGGTGTTCCGGGAGTGGATCGCCGCCGGGACCCTGGCCGCGCCCTTCGACCTGGTCTCGGCCGACGCGCACAGCAACCTGGGGAGCGCCGACGAAGGGTGGCACCATGTGCTCGGCACCCTCCTGCACCTGCCCCCGGAGCGGCGGGCGGACCCCGAACCGCAGCGGATCACCCCCGAGAACCATCTCCTCTTCGCCGCCGCGGCGGGGTGGCTCCGGTCCCTGGACCTGGTGGTTCATCCGGGGTGGGAGCCGGACGTGCTCCCCATCCTGTTCGAGGACGGCGATCCGAGGAGCGGGCGGCTGCAGCTTCGGGCCTTCGACCGGAACCTGCTCCAGCTCGCCTTCGAGATGCCGGGGATGCCGGTCCCCCCCGGGATTCCGGCCGGAGCGCCCATCCCGCTCCGGGTGGGGGCCTGGACCGGCTACCGGGAGAACGCGGGATTCGACCTATGGGTGGTGAGCCGGTCGCCCCGGTACACCCCGCAGGCCGCCGACGGCCTGCTGGAGACGGTCCGGGCCTACCTCCGGGAGGCTTGAGGCCGGTCATGGGCTTCGCCCCGGCTTTGGGGTAGAATGCCGCCCTTCCGTCCACCCGGGAGGTCACCATGGGTCGAGCCGCGTGCGGATGGGCCGCCGCGCTGTTGCTGCTGATTGCTCCCCTGGCCGCGGCGCGGGCCGGGGCCCCGGCGCCGGTCCAGGTCCCCGGTTCCCTGGACTCCCTCCTCTTCGGCGATCCGGGCTCGGTCCACCCCGACATCGACGTCGACCGGAGCTTCGCCGCCCCCGAAACCGAGGCGGTGGCGGTGCTGCGGGGTGCCGACCTCCTGGATGCGGCCGCGGTGGGGTTCGGCGGCGAGGACGTGGTGGACGGCCTGGAGGCCCTCCGGATCCGGATCCGCCTGCAGTACCCCGCCCCCGAGGCGGTGCTGGAGGGCGAGCGGGTGATCACCATGGTCTTCCCGTCCCAGTACCGGGAGGACGAGGTCTGGCAGAGCGGGCACTACGCCTTCGCCGCCAGTTCCTCGGGCGCGTTCCTCATCCAGGACGGCCGGAGCTGGGTCCCCGATCCGCCGGTGGCCGAGTACATCCGGCGGAAGCTCTACCGGGAGCCCCTGTTCCTGGTTCGTGAGCGCCACAGCCCCGAGCTCACTGCGGTGCACGTCGGGAGCGGGGAGATCGGCGGCATCCGGGTGGAGGAGGTCCGGGTGGGGTACCGGGGAGCGGTGACCGTGCTCTCGGTGGACCCGGCCAGCGGGCGGGTTCTCCGCGCCGCCCACCGTGGCCGGCTGGGCTGGATCGGGGACATCGAGCGCCTCTACTCCGACTTCCGGGTGGTGGATGGGCTGGTGCTTCCCTTCCGGACCGAGACCCTCTTCGACGGCGCTCCCATCACTCGCCCCGACCTGGAGGTGACCGAGGTCACGGCCAACCCGGACGTGGACCGGACACTGTTCTCGATCCCGGACTAGGGGCGGGCGAGGCTCCCCGCCGGTCCGAGGCTCCGCACCGGTCCGAGGCGCCGCACCGGCCTGGGCGCGGGGTTGTTTCCTGGGGGCGTCCGAGGCGCCGACGCGCTCAGCTCGCACACAGGGCTGTTCCCCAGGGAACACCGGCGGGGCGGCCATATAAACGCCGATTTCTTTAGAAGAATTAAACCATTTTTCTCTTGATCGGTCGGGTGGGCGCGAGTACTATTCATGTGTTGCGTTCATTCAATCTACCCCGTTCATCGGCAAGGAGTTGCCATGTCTCCCTTCGACGGCATTCCTCCCCCTTCGGCAATGGCGGCGTCCCGGTCCGGATCCGGGCGGGGGAATGATAGCGCCCTGCCGGGTTCGGCGTTGCGGGCGGCGGAGAAGCTGCCCGCGCGGGCGGTGCATGCGCGCTTGCGGCAGGCGGTGCGGGACGAGGACCGGGCGCGGAGCCGGGTGGTGGTGTGGTTCGCGGAGCTGGTGCGGAGGAAGCTCCACCGGGAACTGGGCTACGGGTCGGTGCAGCAGTACGCGGAGCTGGAGTTGGGGTTCTCCCGGGTGCGGACGGCGCAGCATCTGAGGCTGGCCGAGGCGCTGGAGCGGCTGCCGGGAGTGCGGGAGGAGCTGTCCCGGGGGGAGCTCCCGTGGACCAAGGCACGGGAGGTGGTGCGGGTGGCGAGGCCGGAGAGCGAGCGGGCCTGGCTGGAGGTGGCGCGGACGTTGCCCCGGCGGGAGCTGGAGCGGCGGGTGGCCGAAGCGCTGGAGGCGGCGGGACGGCCGGGTGGGCGGTCGGTCGGGTGCCGCGCGAGCCGGCCAACGGGCGGAGAGCTCTTCCAGGAGCCCTCCGAGGTGCCAGCACCGCGACCGCGGGCGGGGGGCTCGCTGGGGATGCCCTTGGGGGCGGGGACCCAGCGGTCCAAGGAGGGCGCCGGGGGGTCCGGCGGTGGCGGCAACTCCACCGAAGGTCCGGGGGGAGATGTCACGGCAACCCGCGCCGCGGTCAGGGGCGAACCGGGACCCGGTTCGAGCGGTGGGACCTCCGGCCTCGGATCGGCGTCGGACGGCTTGGCCCCGGTCCCGGTCCCGATGCCGGCGGCGGTGCCGGGTCCGGTGGCGGTGTCGTTCCGGTTCCCGGCCGCGCTCTACGCGCGGTTCGAGGCGCTGATGGAGACGCTGCGGAAGCAGGACCGGCGAGCGACGCGGGAGGAACTCCTGGTCCAGGCCCTGGAACGGCTGGCCGCCGAAGGTGCCACGGGCCCGGCCGGCACCCCTGGGGCCGCCGCCGCAGCATCCACGCCGGGGACGAAGGCCGCGGGTGCCACCGGTCCAGCCCCCCTCGCCGCGGATCCTGCCCCGGCGGCCGCTCCGGGGACGGATCCCGGCGGGGTGTCGGCACGCGAGCGCCGGGTGGGCGCGGCGCCGGTCTACCAGGTGGTGCTGCGGGTGTGCGAGCGGTGCGGACGGGGCCAGGCGCCGACCAGCCGGGGGGCGCGGACCATCCCTCCGGCCGAGCTGCGGGCAGCGCTCTGCGACGCGCGGATCCGGCCGCCGGGAGGGAAGAACCGCTCGGCCATCCCCCCTGCGGTGCGGCGGGATGTGCTGGCCCGGGACGGGTACCGGTGCCGGTCGGCGGGGTGCGGGAGCGCGCGGTTCCTGGCCGTGCACCACCGGGTGCCGCGGGAGAAAGGAGGATCGAACCGGCCGGAGAACCTGGTCACCCTCTGCGGGTCGTGTCACCGCGCTCTCCACTTCCATCCGGATCCGCCCGGCGGATGACAAGACCGCAGCCCCGGTGCGGTCCAGGCACGGCAGGTTCTCTCACCTTGCCTCCCGAGTTCGAGGCGAGAAGATCTACTTGGTGTGGTTTTGGTCGCGGATCACCTCCCCGGCCCTCCCTCAGCCCGGAACGTGATGGAGGGTCCGCGCACCGGGTACCCGGGTGCGCAATATTCTTGGCCCCCGGCCTTGGACTTCTTTGGATGCGCCCCGTTCCCTGGGGAACAGCCCCATGTTCGATTTGAGCCGGCAGACCGGCGTGATGGGTGTGCGCCCGGGTATCCGTTGGGGCCGGGCGTCCTCGCAGCAGGCCGCAGCCGCCCCGCGAACGACGAGGCAACCTGGATGGCGGCGGGCCGAGAGTCCTGGACCGGGGTGAGCATCCGAGCGCTCGCCGCGCACGGCCCGATCCAGCGGTTCCGCGTCCGAGCGCGGAAGACGGGCCTGGCGCGTCGCCCTCTTCCGGAAGCGGCCGCAGCCGCCCCGCGAACGACGAGGCAACCTGGACGGCGGCGGGCCGAGAGCCCTGGACCGGGGTTAGCATCCGAGCGCTCGCCGCGCACGGCCCGATCCAGCGGTTCCGCGTCCGAGCGCGGAAGACGGGCCTGGCGCGTCGCCGTGGTGGAAATTGGGAAGGATCTCTGCGCCAGGGGGACCCGTCGACGCGAGCGGATCGCGGGACCGCGCTGAAGGGAGTGGGCATGTGCGCCGGGGCGGAACGGCCGCGCGAGCGGGGGCGAGGCCGCGCCGTCGCCTCCGCCGAGGAACCACGGGCGGCTAGCTTCCCGCCTCCGGCGCCCACCGTTCGACCATCCCCCGAAGGGTGCCCAGGTCCACCGCGCCCTGCTCCAGCACCCGGTCGTGGAAGGCCCGGATGTCGAAGGCGTCCCCGGCCCGGTCCCGGGCCAGCTCCCGCAGGGCGAAGATCTCCCGCTGGCCCAGCTTGTAGGCCAGGGCCTGGCCCGGCCAGGCGATGTAGCGGTCCACCTCGTTCTCGATGTTGTTGGCCGCCAGCACGGTGTTGGCGAGCATGAAGTCGATGGCCCGCCCCCGGCTCCAGCCCAGGGCGTGCATGCCCGTGTCCACCACCAGCCGGCAGGCCCGCCAGGAGTCGAAGCTCAGCATCCCGATCCGGTCCAGGTCCCCGGAGTAGAGCCCCATCTCGTCGCAGAGGCGCTCGGTGTAGAGGGCCCAACCCTCCACGTAGGCGGTGGTGCCCAGGTGCCGGCGGAACTCGGGCAGGCCCGACAGCTCCTGGGCGATGGCGATCTGGGTGTGGTGGCCGGGCACCGCCTCGTGGAAGGCCAGCGCCTCCGCCTCGTAGCGGGGGCGGGTCTCGGGGGCGAAGGTGTTGATGGTGTAGCGCCCCGGCCGGGAGCCGTCCGCCGCCGGCCGCTGGTAGTAGGCGATGGTGGAGTGCTTCTCCTCGTGAGGCTCCATCCGCACCACCGCGCAGGGGGCCTCGGGGACCCTCCCGAACCACTCCGGCACCGCGGCCTCGGCCCGCCGCAACGCCTCCTCCGCCTTGGCCGCCACCTCGTCCCGGGTGCGGAAGTGCATCTCCGGGTCCTCTCGGAGCCGGCGGTGGATCTCCTCCAGGTCCGCGGTGCCCAGCACCCGCTCCCCCAGGATCCGCAGCTCGTCGTTGATCCGCTCCACCTCGGCCCAGCCGATGCGGTGGATCTCCTCCGGGGTCGCCTCCAGCGAGGTGTGGGCGCGGATGAGCCGGGCATAGACCGCTTCCCCGCCGGGCACGTGCCCGATCCCGGGGGCGTCGTTGGACCGCGTCCGGGGCAGCACCTCGTCCCGCAGGAAGTTCCGCAGCCGGACCAGGGCCGGCCGGAAGTCGTTCTCCAGGATGGCCAGCACCTCCCCGCGGAAGTGGCCGGCCTCGGCCGGCGGCCACGCGGCCGGGATGGAGCGGAGCGGCTTGGCCGGCGCCCAGTCCTCCACCCGCCCGAACAGCAGCTCCTCGAGCTGCTCCAGCTTCCGCTCCACCGCCTTCCGGGGGGCGGTGCGGCCCGCGGCCAGTCCCAGGGCCAGGTTCTCCCGGTGCCGGTCCAGGTAGGGGCCCATGGCCCGCCAGCGGGCGACCAGGGCCCGGGCGGAATCGGAACCGGTGAGGGGCTGGAGGGTCGGGATGCCCAGGACCAGGCCCAGGGGGCCTTCCATGGGGTCCAGGTTCCAGGTCTCCATCCCGCTCTCCACCTCGGTGAGGTCGCGCTCCACCGCGTCCAGGAGCACGGTCCGGGTGACCCGGTCGTCCTCGGAGAGCGGGCCCGGATCCACCGCGCGTACCCGGTCCCGGAGTCCGCGCAGGCGGTCCGCCTCCGCGGCCAGCGCCTCCGGCGACGGGTCGGGCAAGCGGTCGTCGTAGCGGGAATCGCCGAGGGAGGTGCCCTCGGTGGGATGAAAGCGCAGATACCCTTCCCAGTACTCGCGGCTCAACGCGTCCATGGCGCCTCCTGGGGACGGACCCCGGCGGTGTCGCGCCCCCGGCGGGGGACCGTCCCGCCGCCGGCGGCGTCGAGGATGGGGCAAGCTCCGAGCTTAGCCCACGGCGAGATCCGCCGTCCCGGGGGGATGAACGATCCCGGCGCCGCTTCCGTCTCTTCGGGAACGGGGGATCTGTGTTAGGCTGATTCTCCTCAGATCCCGCCCCCGATACCCCTCATATCCGACCCACGGCCGATCCCTGACCTTGTGGGCCCGTTGCCGGCTGCGCCGCGGGCGGGGCCCGGTATTCACCTCGAGGATCCATGTCCATGCAGTTCGACGCATTCGGCCCTCGCCCCGTCTCCGCCGCCCGTCCGTCCGAGGCCCCGGGCGCCCGTCCCCGCCGGTCCGGGGCGCCCCGCATCCTCCTCGCCGCGGGGCTGGTCCTGACCCTGGCCCTGGGCTCCGGCTGCGGGGCCAAGAAGGGGGACGCCGGCCCCACCGGGGGTGCGGGCCAGGGGCGCGCCGCGGCCATGCAGAAGCCGGGCGGCCCCGGCGGAGCGCCGGCCATGCCGCCGGTCCCGGTGGCGGTGGAGCCCGCCGGCCGGGGCCCCATCGCCAGCTACTACAGCGCCACCGCCACCCTGGAGCCGAACAAGGAGGCTGAGGTCCTGGCCCGGGTCTCGGGGGTGATCCTCTCGTTGCAGGCCGAGGAGGGGGACCGGGTCCAGAAGGGGGAACAGCTCCTGCAGATCCAGGACGACGAGTACCGGTACCGCATGAAGCAGGCCGAGGCCGAGGTGGACAAGCAGCAGACCCGCTTCGACCGCCTGGAGAAGATGTTCGCCGGGAACCTGGTTTCGGCGGAGGAGTTCGACACCGCCCGCACCGACCTGGAGTCGGCCAAGGCGGCCCGGGACCTGGCCCAGCTGGAGCTCTCCTACACCCGGGTCATCGCCCCCTTCACCGGCCGGGTCACCCGGCGCTTCGTGGACCCCGGACAGACGGTGCAGAACGGCACTCAGCTCTACGCCCTCGCCGACATGGGGAAGCTCCTGGCCCGGGTCCACGTCCCCTCCAAGGAATTCCGGAAGATCCAGGCCGACCAGCCGGTCTCGCTCACCCTGGACTCCGACGGGGAGAAGCTCCAGGGCTCCATCTCCCTGGTCAGTCCCATCATCGAGCCCACCACCGGCACCATCAAGGTGACGGTGGAGATCCCCGAGTACCCGGCCCGGACCCGCCCCGGCGACTTCGCCGAGGTGCGGATCGTGACCGAGCGCCACCCCGATGCGGTGCTGGTGCCCAAGGAGGCGGTGGTCACCGACCGCGGGGACCAGGTGGTGTTCGTGGCCGCGGACTCCACCGCCGAGCGGCGGGTGGTGCAGGTCGGCTTCCAGGACGACGAGCATGCCGAGATCCTGAGCGGGCTGGCCGCCGGGGACCGGGTGGTGGTCCAGGGCCAGCGCTCGCTCAAGCACGGCTCCCCGCTCAAGATCATGGACAAGATGAACTTCACCGACGCCCCGGCGGCGGCGCGGGCGGATTCCTGATGCGTTCGCTGGTCGCCCTGGCCGTGCGGCGGCGGGTGGCGGTGCTCATGACCGCCCTGGCCGTGGTCGCCTTCGGGGTCGTGGGCTACAACCGGCTGGCCCTCGACCTGTTGCCGGACATCAACTATCCCTCCCTCACCGTCCAGACGGACTTCCCGGACACCGCCCCCTCGGAGGTGGAGAACCTGGTCACCCGGCCGGTGGAGGAGGCGGTGGGGGTGCTCAAGGGCCTGAAGAGCATCCACTCCGTGTCCCGGTCCGGGGTCTCCGAGGTCACCCTGGAATTCGACTGGGGTTCGGACATGGACATGCTGTCCATGGACGTGCGGGACAAGCTGGACCGGCTGGTCTTGCCCGAGGAGGCCGAGGACCCCATCGTCCTCCGCTTCGACCCCTCCATGGACCCGATCATGCGCCTGGCCTACGCCGGGCCCTCCAACCTCACCGCCCTCCGCCAGGTGGCGGACAAGACCATCAAGCAGGAGCTGGAGACCCTGAAGGGGGTGGCCGCGGCCGAGGTCAAGGGTGGGCTGGAGGAGGAGATCCAGGTCGACGTGGACCAGGACCGGTTGGCCGCCCTGGGCATCCCCCTGGAGCAGGTGCGGCAGATGGTGGGGGTCTCCAACATCAACCTTCCCGGCGGCTCCCTGGAGGACCAGGACAACCAGTACCTGATCCGCACCGTGAACGAATACGACACCGTGGGCGAGATCGGGGACCTCATCCTCCGCCAGGATTCCCGGGGCGTGGTCCGGGTCAAGGACGTGGCCGAGGTGCGCCGGGGGACCAAGGAACGGGAGGAGATCACCCGGGTCAACGGGGTGGAGAGCGTCGAGATCTCGATCTACAAGGAAGGGGATGCCAACACCGTCACCACCGCCCGGGAGGTCCGGGCCAGGATGGCGGAGCTGGAGAAGAAGCTCCCCCCGGAGCACCACCTCACCGTGCTCTTCGATCAGTCCCGGTTCATCGAGCGGGCGGTGAGCGAGGTGCGGAACGCCGCCGTCCTGGGCGGGCTGCTGGCGGTGCTGGTCCTGTTCGCCTTCCTCCGGGACCTGCGGAGCACCCTCATCATCGGGATCTCCATCCCCCTCTCCCTGGTGGCCGCGTTCCTGTTCATGTACCGCCTCGACATCTCCCTCAACATCATGTCCCTGGGCGGGCTCACCCTCGGGGTGGGGATGCTGGTGGACAACTCCATCGTGGTCCTGGAGTCCATCTTCCGGAAACGGAAGGAGGGCCTGGCCGTGGGCCGGGCCGCGGTGGAGGGGACGGCCGAGGTGGGGGGCGCGGTGGCCGCCTCCACCCTGACCACGGTGGCGGTGTTCCTGCCCATCGTGTTCGTGGAGGGGATCGCGGGCCAGCTCTTCGGGGACATGGCCCTGACCGTGACCCTGAGCCTCCTCGCCTCCCTGGCGGTGGCGGTGACGGTGATCCCCATGCTCACCGCGGCCGGCCGGGAGCGCGAGGTGGACGTGCCCACCGGGAGCGCCCTCGGTGACGAGCGGCCCACCCTGGGCCGGGCCAGCCTGGTCTACGACCGGCTCATCCGGGGCGCGCTCCGCCGCCGGTGGACGGTGCTGGCCGTGGCCGGGCTCCTGTTCGCGGGGTCGCTGGCCTGCCTCAAGCTCATCGGGACCGAGCTCATCCCCTCCATCAACGAGGGGGAGTTCTACTTCGAGGTCAACATGCCCGAGGGCACCCCCCTCGCCGGCACCGACCGGGTGATGAAGCGGATGGAAGACGCCGCCGCCGCCGATCCCGCGGTGGAGCGGACCTACAGCACGGTGGGGAGCCGGCTGGTGGCCGGGGGCATGTCCCTCAACACCAAGGCCGAGAACCTGGGCCAGGTCAACGTGGTCATGAAGGACCGCTCCGACGAGCGGGCCGAGGCCGAGGTCACCGACCGGCTCCGCCGGCAGTTCGAGTCCGTCCCCGACCTGGAGGTGAAGGCGGGCAAGCCCACCTACTTCAGCCTCAAGACCCCGGTGGAGGTGAACCTGTTCGGCGAGAGCCTGGACGACCTCCGGACCTACTCCTTGAACCTCCAGCGGGAAATGACGGCGGTGCCGGGGCTGGTGGACGTCCGGTCCTCCCTGGAGGCGGGGAGCCCCGAGCTCCAGGTGAAGTTCGACCGGGCCCGCCTGGCCTCCCTGGGGCTGGACATGCGCACCCTTTCCGAGACCCTCCGGGACCGGGTCCAGGGCGCGGTGCCCACCCGGTTCAAGGAGGAGGACCGGCAGATCGACATCCGGATCCGGAACCGGAAGGCGGACCGGGCCGGGGCCCAGGACGTGCGGAACCTGGTCATTCCCGGCCCCGACGGGCAGCCGCTGCGGCTGGTCACGGTGGCCGACGTGAACGTGGACCGGGGTCCGGCCGAGATCCACCGCCTCCAGCAGCAGCGGGCGGCCATCGTGAGCGCCGACCTGGAGGGGCGGAGCCTCGGGAGCGTGGTCACCGACATCCAGGCCGTGCTCGACCGCTACCCGCCGCCCCCCGGCGTCACCGCCGAACTGGGGGGCAGAACGCGGAGATGCAGACCTCCTTCAGGAGCCTGCGCTTCGCCATGCTCCTGGCCATCTTCCTGGTCTACCTGGTCATGGCCGCCACCTTCGAGTCCCTGATCCACCCCTTCATCGTGCTCTTCACCATCCCCCTGGCCCTGGTGGGGGCGGTGATCGGGCTCCTGGTCACCGGCACCGACATCAGCGTGATCGTGCTCATCGGAGCGGTGATGCTGGTGGGGATCGTGGTCAACAACGCCATCGTGCTCATCGACAAGGTGAACCAGCTCCGCCGGGAGGGGATGGAGAAGGAGGAGGCGGTCATCCAGGCCGGCCACATCCGGCTCCGTCCCATCCTCATGACCACCCTCACCACCGTCCTCGGCCTCCTCCCCATGGCCCTCTCGGTGGGGGAGGGGGCGGAGCTTCGGGCCCCCCTGGCCGTCACCGTCTCCTTCGGCCTCTTCTTCGCCACCTTCCTCACCCTGGTGGTGATCCCCGCCGTGTACATGGTGGTCCCCTCCCGGGTGCGGGTGGCGGAGGAGGACGAGGCGGAGGAGCCGGCGGGCATGCGTGAGCCGGGGCACGCCCCGGGAGGAGCGGCGTCGTGACCCTGCCCGAACTGGCCATCAAGCGGCCCATCACCACCCTCATGGTCATCGTGAGCCTGGTGGTCCTGGGGCTGGTGGCCATGGTCCGGCTTCCCCTCGGCTTCCTGCCCGACGTGAACCGGCCCTTCCTCTTCGTGCGCGTGCCCTATCCCAACTCCACCCCGGAGCAGGTGGAGCGGATGGTGATCCGGCCCATGGAGGACGCCCTGGGGTCGGTGAAGGGCCTGCAGAACATGTGGTCCTCCTGCGACCGGGACGGCGGGGTGGTCCGGCTGGAGTACGACTGGTCCCGGGACATGAGCCTGGCCCGGGTCGAGGTCCAGGAGAAGGTGGACCGGATCAAGGGCGACCTCCCGGACGGGGTCGGCGACATCATGGTCGGGTCCAACTGGGACAACCGGGAGGCGGACATGCCGGTGATGGAGGGGCGGCTCTCCTCCAACCGGGACTTCTCGGAGAGCTACGACCTCCTGGACCGCAAGATCGTGAAACCCCTGGAGCGGATCCCGGGGGTGGCCCAGGTCCGCCTGGACGGGGTCAACCCCAAGGAGGTGCGGGTCAACCTGCGGGTGGCCGACCTGGAGTCCCACGGCATCGACGTCAGGGAGGTGAGCCGCATCCTCCGCGCGGCCAACTTCGACCAGAGCCTGGGCGAGGTCACCGAACCGGGGATGAAGTACGCGGTGCGGACGGTGGGCACCTTCTCCTCCCTGGACCAGATCCGGAACCTGCCCCTGCGGCCGGACGGGCTCCGGCTGTCCGACGTGGCCGACGTGGTCTACGAGGAACCTCCCCTGGAGTACGGCCGCCACCTGGACGGCAAGTTCGCGGTGGGGGTCTCGGTGAGCAAGGAGGCCAGCGCCAACACCGTGGCCATCTGCAAGGCGGTGCGGGAGCGGGTGGCGGAGATGGACGACGACCCGGAGCTGGAGGGGGTCAACTTCCTGATCTGGTTCGACCAGGGGAAGGAGATCGAGAAGACCCTCCACGACCTGCTGTTCACCGGCATCTTCGGGGCCATCCTGGCCGCGGTGGTGCTGTTCGCCTTCCTCCGCCGGGTGTCCATGACCCTCTTCTCCGCCCTCTGCATCCCCTTCTCGCTGATCGTGGCCTGCGGGGTGATCTGGGCCATGGGGAAGACCCTCAACACCCTGACCCTGCTCGGCCTCATCGTGGGGATCGGGATGCTGGTGGACAACGCGGTGGTGGTGATGGAGAACATCTTCCGCTACGAGGAGCAGGGCATGGACCGCCGGCGCGCGGCCCTGATCGGCTCCCGGGAGGTGTCCACGGCGGTGGTGGCGGCCACCCTGACCTCGGTCATCGTCTTCCTCCCCCTCATCTTCAACAAGCCGAGCGAGATGAACATCTATCTCAAGGAGCTGGGCGTCACCGTATGCCTCACGCTCCTGGCCTCGCTCTTCATCAGCCAGACCCTGATCCCCCTGGCCACCTCCCGGTTCATCCACAGCCGGCCCCGGGCCAAGGGCCGGCTCATGGAGGCCCTGGAGCGGGGCTACGTGCGGTTGCTGGCCTTCAACCTCCGCCATCGCTGGATCACCCCGGTGGTGGGGCTGCTGGTCACCGTGTCGGCGGTCTACCCCTTCATGCGCATCGACAAGAACTTCGACGCCAACACCAGCGAGGCCTTCATCCAGGTCCGCTACGAGTTCAGCGAGGATCTGAGCCTGCCCCGGAAGGAGCAGGTAGTGACCAAAGTGGAGAAGTTCCTGGATCCCTACCGGGAGGAGCTGAACGCCAAGTCGATCTACAGCTTCTGGAGCGAGGGATACTCGATGACCCGGATCTACATGAAGGAGGGAAAGGCCAACGAGAAGGACATCTCCAGGGCCCGGGCCCGGCTCAAGGAGATCGTGCCCGAGTTCCCGGGGGTGACCCTGGAGGTCCAGGACGAAGGACCCATGTGGCGCCACGGAGGGGCCAAGCGGATCGCCTTCCAGATCGTGGGCACCGACTCCGAGGTCCTGTCCCGCCTGGCCGAGGAGGCCAAGAACCGGCTGGAGGCCATTCCCGGGCTGAACGACGCCTTCTCCAGCAGCCAGTCCGGGGGGCAGGAGCTCTACGTGGACCTGAACCGCGACCTGGCCGCCCGCTACAACGTGCCCCTGGTGCAGCCCGCGGACGTGGTCCAGCTCACCTACCGCGGCCGGCGGCTGCCCAGGTACCGCACCCCGGACGGGGAGCGGGAGATGCGGCTCACCCTGGACGAGAAGGAAGTGGAGAGCCTGGCCCAGCTCCGGAACCTCCCCCTCTGGACCGGCGACGGCTCCAAAGTGCCCCTGGCCTCGGTGGCCGAGTTCAAGCTGGTCCCCGGGCCGGAACGGATCCAGCGCGACAACCGGGTGACCAGCGTGTGGGTGGGAGCCCGCTACGAGGACGGCACCCGCGCCGACTACATGCCCGCGGTCCAGGCCGCCCTGGCCTCGATGACCTTCCCCTACGGGTATTCCTGGACCTTCTTCAACGTGGAGCAGCGCCGCAAGGAGCAGTCCCGGGAGTTCCTGGTCAACCTCCTGCTGGCCCTGCTGCTCATCTACGCGGTGATGGCGGGGCTGTTCGAGTCGGTGCGCCAGGCGGTGGGGCTCATGGTGGCGCTGCCCTTCGCGCTCTCCGGGGCGGCATGGACCCTGTTCTTCACCAAGACCGACTTCGACCAGCCGGCGGCGATCGGGTTGTTGCTCCTCATCGGGGTGGTGGTGAACAACGGCATCGTCATGATCGAGCACATCAACGGCTACCGGCGCCGGGGCATGCCCCGGGAGGAGGCCATGCTCCGCGGCGGGCGCGAGCGCCTCCGGCCCATCCTCATGACCGCCATCACCACCCTGGTCGGCCTGGTCCCCATCGTGGTCCAGCGCCCGGCCCTGGCCGGGGTCTACTACTACTCCATGGCCCTGGTCATCATGGGCGGCCTGGTGGTCTCCACCTTCCTCACCGCGGTGCTGCTCCCCACCACCGCCGCCCTGTCCGAGGACCTCTTCGGCGGCCTGGGCCGAGGAATCCTGTGGCTGGGCCGCCGCCCGGCGGCGTTGCTGCGGCGGGGGGATTCGCCGGCCTCGAACTGAGCGCCGGGGACGTCCCCGCCGGGCGGGGATTGCCCCGGCCGCGGCCAGCCATCATCGCGCTCCGGAGGATCGTTGCCCGAACGACGGATCGACCACTTCGAGTTGGAAGCCCTGCGGGGCGAGGGCGCCACGGCCGGGTCTACCGCGCCGGGGGCACGGTGATCGTGCCGGGGGAGGCGGGAACGCCCCGAGGGACCGCGGCCGGGGGAGGCGGAGGCCCGGCGCCCACCGGCACCGGGGCCTCGGCGCCCGCCCGCGAACGGGGAGGCCGTCCCCCGGGGGCCTCCGCCCCCCGTAGCCGCACCGTGCGCGGGGTGT
Organism: Candidatus Eiseniibacteriota bacterium; assembly: GCA_963768615.1. Lineage (GTDB taxonomy): Bacteria > Eisenbacteria > RBG-16-71-46 > JABDJR01 > JABDJR01 > CAVSKL01. The sequence continues at coordinate 102,563 of CAVYIE010000004.1, forward strand.
GGCTCCTGGTCATCCTGTTCCTGGTCGTGGGGGTGGGCGGGTCGCTGCTGTGGCTCATGCTTTCCGACCGGGGGGAGCACGACCGGCCCCTGGCCGAGCGGCTCACCGCCGAAGGCTGGGCGGCCCAGGAACGGGCCGGGAACGATCCCGACAGCCTGGCCCGGGCCCGCGACCTCTACCGCAAGGCGGTGGAGGCCGACGCCTCCTACCCCATTCCCTGGAACAACCTCGGTCACCTGGACATCGTGTCCGGCGACCTGCAGAAGGCGGTGATCAACCTCACCGAGGCGGTCCGGCTGGACTCCACCTACGCCGCGGCCTGGGCCAACCTGGGCGACGCCTACGAGGGGCTGGAGCGGTACGACGACGCCCAGGCCTCCTACCGGCGGGCGATCCTGTTCGGGGATATGGCGGAGGCCCTGGCCGGGGCCAACAACCTGGGCTCCATGTACCTGGAGCGCGGGCGCCCCGGGGACGCCCTGCGGATCCTGGGCCAGGCGGTCACCGCGCACGCCGACTCGGCGCCGGCCCCGCTGTGGAAGAACTACGGCCGGGCGCTGCTGGCCGAGGGACGGCCGGCGGAGGCGGATTCGGCCTTCGCCCGCGCGTTGCGGCTGGCCCCGGGCTACCCGGCCGCCCTGGCCGGGCGGGCGCGCGCGGCCGAGGCCCTGGGCGCGGTGGAGGACGCCCGGGCGCGCTGGGGGCTGGCCGCGGCTTCCGCCGAGACCGCGGTGGCCGCCGAGGCCCGGCGGGCCCTGGGCCGCCTGGGGCGCTGACGCCCGCCGGTCCGAAACCGGCTTGCCCTCCCCCGGGCCGGGCCCTAGGCTGCTCGGCGACCTGCCGCCTCGAACCACCCCCCCAAGGAGGGCTTCATGAGCGATCGCAGATGGGTCCGGCTCCCGGCTTCGGCCCTGGCCGTCCTGGGCGCCCTGGCCGTCCTCGCCGGCTCCGCGGCTCCCGCCGCGGCCCAGCTCGAGGACAACCTCTCCGCCTACACCGGGGACACGGCCCGGGGATACCTGAAACCGCTCCAGGAGGCCTTCGGCCAGGCGCTCAACACCAACTTCTACACCTCGGCCTACATTCCCCGGGAGGGGCTCAGGGTGCGGGTCGAGGTGCGGGCGATGTCGGTGTTCTTCAAGAACGCCGACGACACCTTCACCGCCACCACCGGCGGCGACTTTCAGCCCTCGCGGAGCGTGGAGGCGCCCACCGTGGTCGGCTCCGGCGAATCGGTCACGGTGACCGGCGAAGGGGGAAGCGAGTTCGTCTTCCCCGGCGGGTTCGATCTGAGCTCCCTCACCATCGGGGTGCCGCAGATCACCGTGGGCTCCCTGGCCGGGACCGAGGCCTCGGCGCGCTGGATCGCTTTCGACACCGGCGACTCGGAGATCGGCAACGTCTCCCTGTTCGGCATCGGCCTCCGCCACAGCCTCTCCCAGTACCTGGTCGTGCCCCCCCTGGACCTGGCCGCCGGGGTCTACTACCAGAAGCTCAAGGTGGGGGACGACCTCATCGACGCCAAGGCGTTCTCGGTGGGGGTGCAGGGAAGCCGCTCCTTCGGGATGCTGGCCCCCTACGCCGGGCTCTCCTTCGACACCTTCGCCATGAACGCGGACTACACCGCCACCGTGGGCTCGGAGAGCGAGAAGATCCACCTGGAGCTCGATACCCGGAAGACCCTGCACCTCTCGGCCGGCCTGGGCCTGGACCTGGGGCTGGTGCACCTGAACGTGGGCGGGGACCTCGCGGACCGGGTGGGCGTGAACGCCGGCCTCGCGGTCGGACTGTAGGAGGCGGCCATGAAACGAACCCTGAGCATGCTCCTGATCCTGGCCGCGGCGAGTCTCTCCCTCACCGCCAGCAACTGCCTCTCCACCAAGACGGTGGACGTGCCCGTGCGCGGCTCCATCCAGGCCCCGTTCCACACCCAGTCCGACGGGACCCCGGCCTCGGACTCTCTCACCGTGGACCTGGGCCCGATCCTCGAGGACGTGGAAGCGGAGGGGGCCTTCGAGACCCTGGTCGACGCCTCCATCGAGAACGGCTACTGGAAGGTGCTGGCCAACAACGGCGTCTCCGCCACCACCGTCTCCGGCATGCTGTCCGTGCGCCGCGGCTCCGGGAGCCTCCAGCCCCTGATCGAGATCGACGCCGCCACCCTGGGCACCGGCGACGCCGACTACCGGGTGGCCACCCTGAACCCGGGCGGGGTGGAGCTCCTGAACCAGGGCCTGGACGACTACCTGGCCTGGAAGAACTCGACCGGCGGGGCGCCGGAGCTGCAGTACACCTTCCGCTGGACCCTGACCTCGGACCAGCCCCTCGACTTCGACTGGGCGGCCCGGATCAAGTTCGTGATGGTGGGGCAGACCTCGGTGGACGTGCCCGAGGTGTTCTAGCCCGGGAGTTCCTTCCGGCGCCGGCGGAGGCGCACCGGACGGTCACCCCTTCACCACCGCCAGGGGCCGGAGCCGCGCCACCACCGCGCTCAGGCCCGCGGCGGCCACCGCCTCCACCACCTCGGCCACGTCCTTGTAGGCGCCGGCGATCTCCTCCGCCTCGGTGCGGCGGCTGGCCGAGCGGACCAGGATGCCCCGCTCGGCCATCTCCCGGGCGACGGCCCGCCCCCGGGCCTCCCTGCGGGCCGCGGTGCGGCTGAGCCGCCGGCCCGCCCCGTGGCAGCTGGAGCCGAAGGTGCGCTCCATGGACCCCGCCCGCCCCACCAGCACGAAGCTGTAGCGCTCCATGTCGCCGGGGATGAGCACCGGCTGCCCCACCTGCCGGTAATCCGGGGAGAGCTCGGGGTGCCCGGGGGGAAAGGCCCGGGTGGCCCCCTTGCGGTGCACGCAGAGCCGCCGCTCCTTTCCCTCCACCACGTGGGTCTCCATCTTGGCGATGTTGTGCGCCACCTCGTAGACCGTGCGCGCCCCCAGCTCCTCCGCCCGCCGCCCGAGACCCCGCGCCAGCCCCCGCACCGCCTGGGCGGCCAGGATCTGCCGGTTGGCGAAGGCGAAGTTGACCGCGGCGTTCATGGCCCCCAGGTAGGCCCGCCCCTCGGGGGAGTCGATGGGCACGCAGCAGAGCTGGGGGTCGGGGACCCGGATCCCGTAGCGGGCCATGGCCGGCTTCATGCGCTTCAGGAAGTCGGTGCAGACCTGGTGGCCCAGGCCGCGGCTCCCGCTGTGCAGGAGCAGGGTGACCTGTCCCACCTCCAGCCCCAGGGCCCGGGCCGCCTCGGGCTCGAAGACCTCGTCCACCACCCCCAGCTCCAGGAAGTGGTTCCCCGAGCCCAGGGTGCCGAGCTGGTCCTTCCCCCGGGCCAGGGCCTGGTCGCTCACCTCTCCGGGGGCGGCGCCGGCGATCCGGCCCCCCTCCTCCACGTGGCGCAGGTCGCCCTCATCCCCGAACCCGTGCTCCACCGCCCACCGGGCGCCCCCGGCCAGCACCCGCTTCATCTCCGCCGGACCGGCCTTGACGTCGCCCCCGCGGCCCACCCCGCAGGGAACGGCCTCGAACAGGGCGTCGGCGACCGCGGCCAGCCGGGGGCGGAGATCCTCCTCGCCCAGCCGGAAGGCCAGGAGCCGGACTCCGCAGTTGATGTCGTAACCCACCCCGCCCGGGCTCACCACGCCGTCCTCCGGGTCGGTGGCCGCCACCCCCCCGATGGGAAACCCGTAGCCCATGTGCATGTCGGGCATGGCCCAGGCCGCGCCCACGATCCCCGGCAGGGTGGCCACGTTCTGGAGCTGGCGGAGCGACTGCTCGTCCCCGCGGATGGAGGGAAGAAGCTCCGGCGAGGCCACGAACCGGGCCGGCACCCGGGCGTCGGGGCGTCCCTCCACCTCCCACAGGTTCCCCCCCAGGGACCGGATGGACAGGGGCATGTCCGGGCCTCCTTTCCCCCGCGCGGTCAGATGTCGAGCAGGACCTCGGCCAGCCACCCGCCGCCGGTCTCCTCCAGCCGGAGTCCGTGCCAGGTCACCGCCTTGACCTCGGTGCGGAGCGCGTGGCGCGAGGGATCGATGGGTTCCCCCTCCACCCGGGCGGTGACCGCGGTGCCGGCCAGCTCCACCCGGAACCCGCCGTAGACCTCGTGCTCCACCTGGTGCAGGGTGTTGAGCGCCTCCAGCCAGTCGTGAAGCAGGTCGGGGAGGGCCTCGGCGTCCACCCGCACGGTGCGGGTCCGCCGCCGCTCGACCGTGGCCGGGTCCACCACCACCGCGAACATGCCTCGGGCCAGCGCTTCGAAGAGCGCGGGGAGATCCTCGCCGCGGCCCCGGATGCCCACGTCGGCGGTGTGCTCGGTCAGCTCGTAGCGCCCCCGTCCGGTCATGGTCCACCTCCCATCCCATCACTGTAGCCGCCGGCCGGCGGGGGCGAAAGCGGGGGGGGCGCCGGCTCGCCGGCTAGGGGAGCCGCACCACCCGCAGGGTCCGGCCCGTGCCCCCCAGGCGCAGGAAGTAGGCCCCGGGAGGAAGAAGCCGCCCGCCGTCGTCGGTCCCGTCCCAGGCCGTACCGCCCGGTCCGGGGTCCAGCGTCCGAACCCGGCGGCCGCGGACGTCGAACACCTCCACCGGGCCGGCCGCGTCCCCGAGGGCGGAGGTGTCCAGGCGGAGGGCGCGGTGGAAGGGGTTCGGCCAGGCCCGGAGCGCCACCGGTGGGGCCTGGGGGACCGCCACCGCCGTCCCCAGGGTGTGCTGGTCCAGGAGCTTGTTGGCCGGGTCCAGCACCACGCCGGTCGGTTGGGCGTTCACCGCGAAGGTGAGCACGTCGTGGGCCGTATTCACCCAGCCGGTGACGGTGGTGTCCCCGGCCGCGGTGGTGATCCTCACCTCGAGGGGGAAGCGGTAGACGGTGGATCCGCCCTGGGTCTGGCGGACGTCGATCTGGGCGATCCAGCCGCTCCCGGTCAGGCTGTAGACCGGCACGTAGAGGAGCTTGGGGTGGAGGGTGCCGCCCAGCCACTGGTCGAAGAACCAGTCCAGGGGGGCTCCGTAGTGGGCCTCCATCTCCGCGCGGAGGTCGTCGGTGACCGCGGAGCCGTAGGCGTGGTCGTTCAGGTAGTCCACGATGGCGGCGTCGAAGGAGGCCTTGCCCATCAGGTCCCGCAGCATGCGCAGCACCCAGGCCCCCTTGTAGTAGACCAGGGTGTTGAAGAGCGCGTTGGCCGGCGGATCCAGGATGGGGTAGGTGGCCCCGTTCTGCTCCGCGTTGAACACCTGGTTCTGGGCATTCAGCATGCGGTCGTCGAAGGTGGTGCCCCCGTAGTAGGCCCCCTGCCACACCGCCTCGTAGAAGGTGGCGAACCCCTCGTTGAGCCAGACGTCGGCCCAGCTCCCGCAGGTAACCAGGTCCCCGAACCACTGGTGGGCCAGCTCGTGGGCGGTGATCCACTCGTAGTTGAGCCCCGCCCGCACGATGAAGGACCCGAGGAGGGTGGCGGACTGGTGCTCCATGCCGCCCGACAGCTCCGATTCGCACATGGCGTACTTGTCGAAGGGCCAGGGAACCAGGGTGGAGTCGTAGAAGGCCACCATCTTGTACACGTTGCGGAAGGAGTTCCGGGCCGCGCTGGCGTCGGCGGGGTACACGTACCAGGTGAGGGGGGTGATGGGGGAGGCCTGGCTGACGGCGGAATAGGCGGAGATGGAGGCGCACATGAGGTAGGTGGCCAGGGGATGGTCCTCGCGCCAGTGGTAGACCGGGTCGGATCCGGCGGTGGTGGTGGAGTCCAGCACCCCGTTGGAGACCAGGATCATCCCCGAGGGCACCCGGCCGTGGAGGGCCAGGGTGGCCTTGTCCGAGGGGAGGTCGCGGCAGGGGAACCAGTGCCGGGCGTCCTCGGGCTCGGTGAAGGTATAGGCGACCTGGGGGCGGATCTCGTAGCCCGAGGTCACGGTGCCGCCGTAGTCCAGCGCCACCGTCACCGTGTCCCCCCGGGCCGGGGCCGGAGCCACGGTGACGTTCACTCCGGTCGCGTCCTGGGTGAAGGCGAGCGGCGTTCCGCCCCCGTCCCGGACCGCGCTCACCGGCAGGTCGACCAGGTCCAGCCGCAGCACGTCTCCGGCCTGGCTCCCCCAGGCCAGGGTCAGGGTGGCGGTGCCCGAGATCACCGGGTTCGCGGTGTCGAAGGTGAGATCCAGGTCGTAGTGGAGGACGTCCACCGCCGGGTCGGCGGGAGGGGGCGGCCAGGTGGCCAGGGGGGAGAGCGTCCCGTGCTCCCAGGCCCCGAAATCGGTCCCGGGAAGCGAACGCACCTTGGCCGGCTCGGGGTGGGAGGCGATCGGGTCCGGATCCGGGGCCGGTCCGGCCGCATCCGACCGTCCCGCCGGGACCGAGGCCGCGGCGCCGAGGAGAAGGATGGCCAGCATCGAGAGCGGTCGGGTCATGGGGTTCCCCCGCGGACAAGCCCGGGCACGTCATGAGTATAGCTGAGAACTGGTCTCATTGCCGGTCACCGGCCCTCCCGTCCCGGGGTCGGGGCGCGGGGAGGGAGCGCCGGGGGGGGCGTCCCGGGGGCTCCCGGCCCGGCTCCCGGCGGCGTACCATCCCCGGGTCTCCCCGCCCGCCCGGGGCCGGCCGGCGGGGATGCGGTCCCCGAGGCCGCCCGGACCCGGCCCCCGAGGAGATGTCCATGCCTCGACACGCCGCCCCCTCCGTCACCTGCAGCCTGTGCGGGAAGACCTGGAAACACGGCGACGCGGTGCCGGCCGAAACCCTGCGCGACGCCATCACCGGCCTCATCCGCGCCGAACGTCCGGACTGGCCCGGCGAGGGCTACGTCTGCCGGGAGGACCTGAACCGCTACCGCTCCCGCTACATCGAATCCCTGGTCGAGACCGAGAAGGGGGAGCTCACCCAGCTTGAGGACGAGGTGGTGGAGAGCCTCCAGGAGCACGAGATCCTCTCCCGCAACGTGGACGACGAGTTCGAGCGGGAGCTGACGGTGGGCGAGCGGCTCTCGGACCGCATCGCCACCTTCGGGGGAAGCTGGCGCTTCATCATCATCTTCGGCGCGGTGCTGGTGGCCTGGATGGCGGTGAACTCCGTCGCCCTCCTCATCCGGCCCTTCGATCCCTTCCCCTTCATCCTCCTGAACCTGGTGCTGTCCTGCCTGGCCGCGATCCAGGCTCCCATCATCATGATGAGCCAGAACCGGACCGAGGACCGGGACCGGATGCGGGCCCGGCACGACTACCAGATCAACCTGAAGGCCGAGCTGGAGATCCGCCACCTGCACGAGAAGATGGACCACCTGCTGTCCAAGCAGTGGGAGCGGCTGGTGGAGATCCAGCAGGTCCAGCTCGAACTCATCAACGAGCTGGCCGGGCGGCGTCCCCGGGGCGGCGGAGGGGAATGACCTCCGCCGCCTCGGGGAGCGAGGCCGGGCGCTAGGGCAGGAGCACCATCTTCCGGGAGGTGGACCGCCCCTCGGCCCCCACCCGGTAGAAGTACACCCCCGCGCTCAGGCGGCGGCCGTTGTCGTCGGTCCCGTTCCAGTCCAGGGTGTGGGATCCGGCGGACATGGGCGCGCCCGACTTCAGGGTGCGCACCAGGCGCCCGCGGTAGTCGTAGACCTGGACCGTGACCGGGCAGTCCTGCTCCAGGTCGAAGCGGATGGCGGTGCGGGGGCGGAAGGGGTTGGGGACGTTGGTGAGGTTCTTCACCATGTTCCGGGCGGCCTCCGGTCTGCGCGCCGGGAGGCCCCGGGCACCATGGGGAGCGAGCCGGATGGTGGCCAGCACCGCCGGGGTCTCGCCGTTCAGCCGGAGGTCGACCAGGTAGCCGTTGTCGTCGGTGAACCCCGCCGACACGTACCCCGGCCGGTCCGCGTAGGCGGTGTAGACCCCCGGCGGCAGTCCGGTCACGATCGCGCTCCCGTTGCCTCCGGTGGAGGCTCCGGCGACGACCGCGGGCAGCGGTCCCACCACCCGCGGATCGATCAGGTAGAAGAAGGCGTCGGGGAGGGCGTCCGGATGCCAGGTCTTCGGCTGCAGGCCTCGCTGCGCTCCCGGTGGAGTCGTCGGGAGTGCCGCCCCCGCTCCGGGCGCGGACCAGGCCGGCCTGGAGGTAGGACCCGGCGGGCTGGGGCTGGAGCACGACATCCACCGGCGCCACCCGGATGTTCGGCCCTCCCGCCCCCACCTTCTGGGCCTGCGCCCACCCGTGGACCCCCGGGTAGTAGGCGGGGACGAACCCGTCGGCCTCGGCGGAGACGATCACCGTGGCCCCGGAGCGCACGCCGGAAACGGAGAAGGAGCCGTCGGCCCCGGTCCACCCGCGCAGGATGGGGCCTCCGGGATTCTCCGGCTCGGGATAGACCCGGACCAGGGCGCCGGGCACGGGGTCTCCGGAGGCGGAGACCACCCGGCCGGGCACGAACCCCTCGGTGGGGGGCGGGGCGCCGCGGCCGAGCACGATCCGGCCCGCGTCGGCGGTCTGCCCCGAGACGACCAGGAGCGGCTCGGCCTGGCTGAAGGGGACCCCGCCCGGGTAGAAGGCGGGCTCGTAGCCTTCCAGCTCCGCGCTCACGTAGAAGGGGAGGCCCTCGGCGGTGGACCAGAGCCCGGCGACCCGGAAGCTCCCGTCCCGGGCCACCCGGGCCCGCACCTCGAAGGGGGCGAAGGTGGGGAAGGCGGGGGTGACCCGGACCAGGGCGCCGGCGGCGGGGACCAGCCCCGCGGTGCCGGCGGCGTCGGCATCGCCGGCGGTGCGGAACACCGTGCCCACGATGGCCGCGGAATCGGCGGGGGCGGGAGCGGGCTGGAGGGTGAAGTCCACCCCCCGGGCGGTGTCGCCGGGGGCGGCGTCCACCCACTCCGCGTCGCGGGGAGTGCGGGCGTCCCGGAAGTACATCCTCGGATAGCCCTCCGCCTCCGCGGTCACCAGGTAGGGGGTGTCGGCGGGAAGGGCCAGGGTGAACCCCCCGTCGGGGCCGGTCACGGTCCGGCGCGGGGCCGGATCGGCCAGCTGCGAGGGGAGGATGGGGTGCGCGACCACCGAGGCTCCGGCCAGGGGCCGGGGCGGTCCGTCGGTGACCGGGTCGTAGGCGAGGACGCGCCCGGTCACGGCGGCCAGCCCCGCGTTGTCGAGGGGGGCGAGATCGAACCGGGGGGCGAAACGGAAGGGGGCCAGGGTCAGGTCCGGCACCCGGATCACCTGGGCCTCGGCGAAGCGCTCCACGTGGTTCCAGTACTGGTACCGGTGGGTGGCCACCCTCCCCGCCACCAGGCGGTAGGCCCCGGCCGGAACCCTCATGCTGAAGGCGCCGGTGTCGTCGGTGTAGGCCACCAGGCCCGTGAGCCCAAAGGCGGCGGGACCGATGGACCCGGGAGTGACGGTGGAGTCGGCGCCGTTGGCCACCGGAACCGCCATCACCACCGCTCCGCCCAGGGGCACCCCGGCGTGGGCCAGGTCCCCGCTCACCGCCTCGAACACGGCGCCGGTGATGGGATAGCGGTCGGGGGGCGGCGGCGGAGGCGGCGGCGCCACGTCCACCTTCATGCGGATGTCGTCCCGGTAGTCACCGGCCAGGAGGTCCAGCGGCCGGGCCTGGGAGGGATCCCCGGTGCCCGGCCACCACACGGTGCGGATCAGGGTGCCGTCGGCGGTGGGGACGCCGGAGGAGTCCGGGAACTCGACCCGGAGGAAGTAGGTCGCGGGACGGATGCCCGCGAAGAGGAACCAGCCCTGCGCGCCCGAGCCGGGTCGCCTGGGTTTCCACGTCCGGCGGAGGACCGGTGCTCGGATCGCTCCCGGGGGCGGGGGTGGTGAGCACCACCCGGGCCGGGGGAGCGGGGAGGCCGTCGGCGAAGAGGATCCGGCCGGCCAGGTAGGTGAGGGAGGGATCGGGTTCGGCCACCCCGAACACCACCGAGTCGGCTCCCACCCCGCGCACCGCCAGCACGGCCAGGTGCCGCCCCGGACCCACCGGGTAGTCATGCGGGTCGAAGGTCATACCCGGATCGCCGGGGCCGAAGGTGATGCTCTCGCCGGGTTCCAGATCGATGCGCCGGAAGAAGTCCGGGCAGGGCCGGTCCGGCGTGTAGCGGCCGTCGATGGACCAGTCCACCGGACAACCGTCCACCCCGAAGGAGGCGGTGGAGTCCCCGGCGTTGGTCACGGTGACGCCGAGGGCGCGGGCCTCGCCGAGGGCGCCCCGCAGGGGATCCACCGCGCCGCGCACGGTGAACGGGCGCCGGGCCGGGAGAGGCGAGTCCTGGACCTGGATGCGCACCTGGGCCTTGGCGTAGCCCACCACCGCCCCGGTGATCACGTGGGAGCCGGGAGCCAGCTCGTAGTCGGCGGGGGTGTGCACGAAGCGGCCCATGGGCCGCTCCTCGCCCGGGGCCAGGGTGATCCTGGGAGCGTTCATGGTGCAGGCCGCGTGGTCCAGCCAGCGGTACTGCCCGTCGACGTCGTAGTCGGCCAGGCATCCCGAGGCGAACCCGAGGTCCACCGGGACCGGGGCCGGGTTGACCGCGAACACCCGGATCTCCACCGGCTCCCCGGGGGCATAGACCGGCTTGTCGGTGGCCACCCGGGCGAAGACGGCGTCGCTGGAGTCGGGCGGAACCTGCGCCGCCGCCGGCGCCGCGCCCAGGACCGCCAGGGCCAGGAGCAGGAGGAGCGGGCGGGGTCGGGCACGGAGGAACGAGGGTCGGTGGTTTCGCATGACGGCACCCCCTGAAGGTCGCGGGGCCGGACGCGGGGAGGGAACCCGGAAGGTCCGAGGGGGGGCGGGTTGGCCCCGGCGACCCTGTGAACCATGGTACCGCGTTCCGGGGGGCGGGTTCCAATGGGTTCCGGGGAGGTCCGGGCCTCCCGGCGGTGACGGGGTGCGCCCGGTCCAAGTTATTGCCAAAATGCGTGTTATGTCCATCCGTGGACCCCCGCGGGTCCGGTTCCCGGCCCGGCCATCGGACCGCGCGCGGCCCCGGTGGGACGGACGTCCCGTCCGGGGTATGATCGGGCCGGCCCCGGACTCCAAGCGGCGAGGTGATCATGCCCGGAGAACACATCCTGGTCGTGGACGACGAGGAGGACATCCTCGAGCTCGTGCGCTACAACCTGGAGAAGGACGGGTTCCGGGTCACCGGGGTGGGCTCGGGGGAGGACGCCCTGCCCGCGGTGCGGCGACACCGTCCCGACCTGCTGCTGCTCGATCTCATGCTCCCCGGCCTGGACGGGCTCACCATCTGCCGCCTCCTCCGCCAGGACGAGGCCCTGCGCGAGCTGCCGGTGATCATGCTCACGGCCAAGGGGACGGAAGCGGACATCGTGACCGGCCTGGAGCTGGGGGCCGACGACTACGTGACCAAGCCGTTCCGGCCGCGGGTCCTGGTGGCCCGGGTCCGGAGCGTGCTGCGCCGCCGGGGGGGAGCGGACCCCGCCGAGGCCCCGGCGCTCCGCCGGGGGGCCCTCACCATCCTGCCTACCCGCCACGAGGTGCGGCTGGAGGACCGGCCGGTGGACCTCACCGCCACCGAGTTCTCGGTCCTGACCGTTCTGGCCCGCCGCCCGGGCTGGGTGTTCACTCGCAACCAGATCATCGAGGCGGTGCGTGGCGACGACTACGCGGTCACCGACCGCTCGGTGGACGTCCACATCACCGGCCTGCGACGGAAGCTGGGAGTGGCGGGGGACCTCATTGAAACCGTCCGCGGAGTCGGCTATCGCTTCCGGACGTGAGGAGTGGTTCGCGGCGGGGGACCTCGCCCGCCGGGACACGGTCTCCAGCTGGAAGGCCATGGGGGCCTAGCCCGGGATCTCAACCGCATGCCCGTCCAGCTCGGGGAGCGAGTGGCGGTGCTCACCCGGGTCCGGGGCCAACCCTAAACAAATCCTAACAACCGCCTCGATCTCCTTTAACACGCACCGGGTACAGTCCCCGAAGGCGCCGGGATGACGGTGAGCTACCGGCACGGAGACGAGATGGCCGAGAAGCTGGACTACGTTCCCATGCCCGACAACGTGGTCGAGCTGGTCAAGTCCGCCTGGAAGGACGAGATCAGCGGTCCGGACGGAAATCCCGTCCTGCCGTGACGGCGTCCCGACGGGCCGGGGTCCCTCCCGGCCCGTCGCTCATGCGCCCGCTCCTTTCCTTCGGGCGCGCGATCACCCCCGCAACTCAGCCAAAGGAGTTACCACGTGAAGCGTTGGATCATGATCGTGGCCGCGATGGGAGTGTCGGCGTTCGGCATGACCGGGATGGTGCCGGGCGCCTTCGCCGGCGGCGGCACGGAACCGCCGGCCCTTCGCGGTGTCGGCGCGGGCCCGGGCGACTTGGCCCCGGCCCCACCGGCCCCGCAATACAATCAGGACGGCGCGGCGGGAAGTTCGGCGGGCACTGGGTCCGTCGAACTTCCCAAGGCGTTGCAGGGTTTAAAGATCGGCGGGGTGGTGTACCTCTCCTACCTGGGGGGGAAGGCGGGCGGTGAGAAGTACAACCGCTTCGAGATGAAGCGGGGGTACTTCGATGTCCGGAAGACCCTCACCCCGTACCTCATGGGCCGATACACCACCGACATCCACCAGCTCTCCTCCGGGGACTGGGAAACCCGGATGAAGTACCTGTATGCGAAGTTCACCTTCGAGGGGAACGATGTGGTGAGCCAGCCCGGGGTCGAGTTCGGCCAGGGCCATGCGCCGTATCACGATTTCTGGGAGGCCATCAACGGCTACCGGCTCCAGGGGACCATGTTCCTGGAGCGGAGCGGGGTGTTCAACAGCGCCGATCAGGGGGTGGTGTTCGGGGCCGACCTGGGCGGAGAGCTGGGCCCGGAATACCGGAAGACGGTGAACCCCCACTACGCCGGACGCCGGGGCTCGGTCCAACTGGGGGTGTACAACGGCGGCGGCTACCACGCCAAGGAAGTAAACAACAACAAGGTGGTCGAGGGGCGGCTCACCCTGCGGCCGGCGCCGGACCGGGCGCCCGGGCTCCAGGTCTCGGTGGTGGGCATGGACGGGAAGGCCAACGTCTCCGCGGTGCCGGGCCGGCCCCTTCCGGACTGGCGGGGAGCCGACGTCATGCTCTCCTATGAGAGCCGGCTGGTCACCGTCACCGCCGAGGGCTATGCGGGGACGGGCAACCAGAGCGGGACCGCCGTCGATTTCAACGGCCGCTCCCTGGACCAGAACGGACAGTCGGTCTTCGCCTCGGTCCGGCTGCCCGAGCACGAGGCCTGGGGGGCCATGGCCCGCTTCGACCACTTCGACACCAACATCCACTCCGGAACCCGCTTCGACGAGACCAACGACCAGGTGGACCGGGTGATCGGGGGGGTCTCCTACACCATGACCTCGGGAAACATGTGGCTGGTGGACGTGGAGCACGTGAGCCACACCGTGATCCACATGTCCGACGAGACCCGCGGGGAGCTGGCCCTGCAGCTCCACTACTAGCGGGGTGCCCGTCGGCGGCCGGTCCGGCGACCCGGGCCGGCGGGCACGGAAACGCATCGGGCGGCTCCTTCCCCCACGGGGAGGGAGCCGTTCCTCGTTCCGAGGCCGGTTCAGTCGTCCTCGAGCACCGGCCGGTCCGGGTCCATGCCGTGGAAGCGGCAGATGATCTCCCAGGCCTCGCGGGCGGTCTCCGCGTACTCGAAGTGGTCCAGGTCCCCGGGGTTGATGGTCCCCTCGTCCACGAAGTGTTGCCAGTTGACCGCACCGTCCCAGAACTCGCGCCCGACCAGGACCACCGGCACCGGCCGGATGGTGCCGGTCTGGAGCAGGGTCAGGGTCTCGAACAGCTCGTCCATGGTTCCGAACCCGCCCGGGAAGGCCACCAGCCCCTTGGCCCGCATGAGGAAGTGCATCTTCCGCAGGGCGAAATAGTGAAACTTGAAGCAGAGCTCGGGCGTGATGTAGGGGTTGGGGACCTGCTCGTGGGGAATGGTGATGTTGAGGCCGATGCTCTTGGCTCCGGCGTCGAAGGCTCCGCGGTTGGCCGCCTCCATGACCCCCGGCCCGCCCCCGGTCACCACCACCAGGTGGCGCTTCCCGGTCCGCTGCAGGCTCCCGGAGATGATCCGGGCCAGCTCCCGGGCCTCGTCGTAGTAGCGGCTCTTGGCCAGGACCCTGCGGGCGATGCGCAGCCGGCGCTCCAGCTCCTCGTCGCCGGGTGAGTTCCGGACCTCGGCCTCCAGGTCCTCCACCCGCTCCTGGGCCCGGTGCTTCTCCAGCACCCGGGTTCCCCCGAAGATGACGATGGTGGAGTGGATGTTGTGCTCGCGGAAGACGAGGTCGGGCTTGAACAGCTCCAGCTGGAGCCGGACCGGCCGGAGCTCGTCCCGCTTGAGGAGGGCGGTGTCCTCCTCGGCCAGGATGTAGCTCGGGGACTCCAGGATCGCCTTCAGGTTCTCCTCGGGGTTCCGGGCCTTCTGGGCCTCCTCGGTCCGCCGGTCGTGGTTCTCGCTCATCGAGGCCTCCGTGGGGAGAGGGCTGTTCCCCGGGTTCGCGCACCGGGGATGCCGGGGCCCCCCCCGGCGGGTCGTATCGGGACGGGGGAGAGCGCTTTGGGTAGGATCGAGTGCATGATGAGAAGCTTACCAGCGGCGGCCGCCGAGGTGGACGGGGCGGAGGGAGCGCCCGCGGTCCACGCGTGGCGACCCGGTGATGCCGCCGCTCCGGCGGTCTCGGTGATCGTTCCCGCCCTGGACGAGGAGGAGAGCATCGGGGCCGCGGTGGCCTCGGCCCTGGCCCAGGATCCGCCCCCCCGGGAGGTGCTGGTGGTGGACGGGGAGTCCGGGGACCGGACCCGGGACGAGGCGGAGGCGGCGGGAGCGCGGGTCCTGGCCGCCCCCCGGGGCCGGGGGAGCCAGCTCGCGGCCGGGGCGGCCGCGGCCCAGGGGGACCTGCTCGTGTTCCTCCACGCCGACACCCGGCTTCCCGCCGGGGCCCTGGCCGGGGCGGTGGAGGCGGCGGCGGGGGGCGCGGCCGGCGGGCGCTTCCGTCTCCGCTTCGACCGGCGCCACCCGGTGCTGGATCTCATCGCCTTCGCATCGCGCTTCCCCGGGAGCTGGGCCTCCTTCGGCGACTCGGTCCTCTTCGCCACCCGCGAGGCCTACCGCCGGGCGGGCGGTTTCGAGCCCGTACCCCTCTTCGAGGACGTTCGCTTCTACGCCCGGCTCCGCCGGACGGGACCGGTACGGGTGGTGCCGCTCGCGGTGACGACCTCGGCCCGGCGGTTCCTCCGCGACGGGCCCGGCCGCCGGCTCATGGCCAACGTGGGCCTCTTCCTCGCCCACCGGCTCGGCGCCTCGCCCCACCGCCTGGCCCTCCGCTACCGGGGCCGTGCCGGTGGCCGCTGAGCCCGGGGCCGGAAGCGGGGATTCCCCGAAGGCGACCGGCGGAGTCCTGTGTTAGGGTCGAACCAGGAACTCATCAGTCATTCCCAGGGACTTGTCCGGCGCCGGAATCGGTGCCGGGCAGGTCGTTTTGTTGTCCGGCGGCCGGGCCCGCCGAGAAAGGATGTTCGGCATGGCCGAGAACGGAAGGACCTTCTCCATCGAGTACACCCTGACCCTGGAGGACGGCTCCAAGGTGGACACCAACGTGGGCGACGAGCCGTTGGAATTCCAGGAAGGGGCCGGCCAGATCCTCCCCGCCCTGGAGGCGGAGATCGTGGGTCTCCAGGCCGGCGAGTCCACCCAGGTCACCCTGCCCCCCGAGAAGGGATACGGCCCGGTCCACGACGAGGCCTACCAGGAGGTGGAGAAGGAGGCCATTCCCGAGGAGGCCCGGCACGAGGGAGCCAATCTCATCGCCCAGGACGAGCAGGGCCACCAGCACCAGGTCCGGGTGAAGGAGATCAAGGACGACACCATCCTCCTCGATCTCAACCATCCCCTGGCCGGGGAGACCCTGAACTTCGACGTCAAGGTGGTCGATATCAAGTAGGCGGCGTCCGCCTCCAGGGCGGGGTGCGGTGCTAGAGTGGGGACCATCCCTGCATCCCGCCGGTTCGCCGGATTCACGGCGTTTGCGGCCGACCGGTCGGCATCCCACCCCTGGAGGTCATCATGAGTTCCGGAGTTCTCCTGTTCGGCTGGAACCGCTCCGTTCCCGGCCGCGAGACGATCAGCACCGCCCATTTCGACGACTTCGTGAAGTACCTCGGCGAGCAGCAGCAGAAGGGGACCATCGACTCCTTCGACGTCGTGTTCCTCGACCCCCACGGCGGCGACCTGAACGGGTTCTTCCTGATCAAGGGCGAGCCGGCCAAGCTGGGTGAGCTGACCGCCTCCACCGGGTGGAGCGACCACATGACCCGGGCCACCCTGCACCTGCAGGGCGTGGGGGCCATCGGCGGGGTCACCGGCGAGGGGGTTCTGAAGCGCATGGCGGTGTACAAGAACTTCATTCCCGCCTGATCGCGCCGGGCGGAACCCCGCCCCGAGGAGGAGGACGGCATGGGACGAAACGGGTTGGTGGCGGCGGCGACCGGTCTGGCACTTCTCGCCTCGGGGCTCGCCGCCCCGGGGGCCTGGGCGGGGGACGGCGGCCCTCCCGGTCCCTGGACCTTCGAAGCCCGGGCCTTCCTCACCGGAAAGTCGGACCAATCGGATCCCTCCGGTTACGTGGTCTACAGCGCCCTCGGCCTGGAAGCGGGCCTGGCCCGCCGGCTCTCCCCGCGGCTCTCCGCCGCCCTCACCCTCCGCACCGAATCCCGGGAGGTGGACCTCGAGCGTTCCGGGGAGCCCGCGGAGCGCCTGGGTTCGATCGAGTTCCTGCCCGTGAGCCTCCTCATCCGGTATCACCTCCGTCCCGGCGGCTCCCTGCATCCCTACCTCGGCGCCGGAGCGAACCTGACCGTGGCCTGGGAGAAGAGCGGGGCGCTGGACTCGGCCGGCGTGAGCCCCGGCGTGGGGCCGGCCCTCGAGCTGGGAGCGGACCTGGACGTGGGTCCCGCGGTGCTGTGGAACCTGGACCTCCGCTGGAACGCCCACCGCACCGGGATCGACTTCGGCTCCGGCCGGACGGTGGATCTGACCCTCGACACCGTGGTCCTGGGCACCGGCATCGGGTTCCGCTTCTAGCCCGCGACCGGGCCTCGGGGGAGCGGGCGGGGCGCCGCGGGCCAGAGCGAGGCGGGTTCGGGATTTCAGAACCCGCAACTCCACAATGGGTTATGCGCGGAGATGGGCACCGGTTCGGTTGGACCGGTCCAGCCTCTTCCCGTTCCGTCAAATAGTCAATTCCAGATTCCGTAACCCCTGAAGCTCCCATCCGTTACGCCGGGAGGAGTAGACTCGTCCCGGTTTTGCCCTCCCCGGAGGGGGGCGTATTGAAGGGAGACGTACCCATGTCCCGCATCCAAGTCACCATGGACGGCAACGAAGCCGCCGCCTACGTGGCCTACCGCGCCAGCGAGGTCATCGCCATCTACCCCATCACCCCGTCCTCGGCCATGGGCGAGCTGTCCGACGAGTGGGCCGCCCGGGGGATCCCGAACCTGTGGGGCTCGGTGCCCCAGGTGGTGGAGATGCAGTCCGAGGGAGGGGCGGCGGGGGCCGTCCACGGAGCCCTCCAGTCGGGGTCCTTGACCACGACCTTCACCGCCAGCCAGGGCCTCCTGCTCATGATCCCCAACATGTACAAGATCGCCGGGGAGCTAACGAGCACGGTGTTCCACATCGCCGCCCGGTCGGTGAGCGCCCAGGCCCTGTCCATCTTCGGCGACCACTCCGACGTCATGGCCACCCGGGCCACCGGCTTCGGGATGCTGTTCTCGAACTCGGTGCAGGAGGTGATGGACTTCGCCCTCATCGCCCACGCCTCGGCCCTGGAGGCCCGCCTCCCCTTCCTGCACATCTTCGACGGGTTCCGCACCTCCCACGAGGTGATGAAGATCGAGCAGCTGGCCGAGGAGGACATCCGGGCCCTGATCGACGACGAGCTGGTCCGGGCCCACCGCCGCCGGGGGCTGAGTCCCGAGCGCCCGGTGGTCCGGGGCACGGCCCAGAACCCCGACGTCTTCTTCCAGGCCCGGGAGACGGTGAACCCGTACTACCTGGCCGCCCCGGCCATCGTCCAGAAGGCCATGGACGCCCTGGGCGAGCGCACCGGCCGGCATTACCGGCTCTTCGACTACGTGGGCGCCCCCGACGCCGAGCGGGTGGTGGTGCTCATGGGCTCCGGGGTGGAGACCGCCCAGGAGACGGTGGAGCACCTGGCCGCGAAGGGCGAGAAGGTGGGCCTGCTCAAGGTCCGCCTCTACCGTCCCTTCTCGGTGGAGCACTTCCTGGGCGCCCTCCCGGCCACGGTCCGGGCGGTGGCCGTCCTGGATCGCACCAAGGAGCCGGGCGCCTCGGGCGAGCCGCTCTACCAGGACGTGGTCACCGCGATCAGCGAGGGGATGGCCGCCGGCACCGCCCCCTTCGCCTCCTACCCGCGGATCACCGGCGGCCGCTACGGGCTCTCCTCCAAGGAGTTCACCCCGGCCATGGTCCGGGGGGTCCTGGAGGAGCTGAAGAAGGACCGGCCCAAGAACCACTTCACGGTGGGGATCGTGGACGACGTCACCCACACCAGCCTGGACTACGACCCCGGGTTCCAGGTCGAGCACCCCGGCATGACCCGGGCCCTGTTCTGGGGGCTGGGTTCCGACGGCACCGTGGGGGCCAACAAGAACTCGATCAAGATCATCGGGGAGGAGACCCCGGGCTACGCCCAGGGCTACTTCGTCTACGACTCCAAGAAGTCCGGGGCACGGACCATCTCCCACCTCCGCTTCGGGCCCGAGCCCATCCACAGCACCTACCTGATCTCCAAGGCGAACTTCGTGGCCGTGCACCAGTTCGGCTTCCTGGAGCGCTTCGACACCCTGGCCGAGGCGGCGGAGGGAGCCACCTTCCTCCTCAACGCGCCCTTCCCGGCCGAAGAGGTCTGGGACCGCCTGCCCCGCCCGGTGCAGGAGACCATCATCAAGAAGAAGCTCCGGTTCTGGGTCATCGACGGCTACCAGGTGGCCCGGGACAACAACCTGGGGAACCGGGTGAACACCATCATGCAGACCTGCTTCTTCTACCTGAGCGGGGTCCTGCCCCAGGACGAGGCCATCGCCAAGATCAAGGCCTACATCAAGAAGACCTACGGGAAGCGCGGGGAGCAGGTGGTGGCCATGAACTACGCCGCCGTGGACGCGGCCCTGGCCCACCTGCACGAGATCACGGTGCCGGCGGCGACCACCAGCACCCAGGAGCTGCCGCCGGTGGTGCCGGCCGAGGCCCCCGAGTTCGTGCAGAAGGTCACCGCCACCATCATGGCCGGGGCCGGGGACAGCCTGCCGGTGAGCGCCATGCCCGCCGACGGCACCTACCCCAGCGGCACCACCCGCTGGGAGAAGCGGAACATCGCTCTCGAGGTGCCGGTGTGGGAGGAGGACATCTGCATCCAGTGCGGGAAGTGCGTGATCGTCTGCCCGCACTCGGTGATCCGCTCCAAGGTCTACGAGCCGGCCGCCCTGGAGGGGGCCCCCGAGGCCTTCAAGAGCACCGACGCCCGCTGGCGGGAGCTCAAGGACCGCAAGTACACGCTGCAGGTGGCGGTGGAGGACTGCACCGGCTGCGCGCTCTGCGTGGAGGTGTGCCCGGCCAAGGACAAGAGCCAGGTGGGGCGGAAGGCCATCAACATGGCCGACCAGATCCCCATCCGGGAGGCCGAGCGGGCGAACTGGGAGTTCTTCCTGGGCCTCCCCGACGTGGCCCGCTCCGGCGAGGGCACCGGGCTCAAGTTCACCAAGCCCAAGGACGTCCAGCTCCTGGAGCCGCTGTTCGAGTTCTCCGGGGCCTGCGCCGGCTGCGGCGAGACGCCCTACCTCCGGCTCATGACCCAGCTCTTCGGCGACCGCACCGTGGTGGCCAACGCCACCGGCTGCTCCAGCATCTACGGCGGGAACCTCCCCACCACCCCCTGGACCCATGAACCGGGACGGGCGCGGCCCGGCCTGGTCCAACTCGCTGTTCGAGGACAACGCCGAGTTCGGGATGGGCATGCGGGTGGCCCTGGACAAGCAGGTGGAGTACGCCCGGGAGCTGGTCGGGAAGCTCGAGGACACCATCGGCGGGGAGCTGGCCGAGGCGCTGCTGACCGCCGACCAGACCACCGACGCCGGCATCGACGCCCAGCGGGAGCGGGTGGCCGCCCTCCGCAAGGCGCTGGAAGGGAAGACCGAGCCCGCGGCCCGGGACCTGATGGAGCTGGCCGACATGCTGGCCCGGAAGACGGTGTGGATCGTGGGCGGCGACGGGTGGGCCTACGACATCGGCTACGGCGGGCTGGACCACGTCCTGGCCTCGGGCCGCAACGTGAACCTGCTGGTCCTGGACACCGAGGTGTACTCCAACACCGGCGGCCAGGCGTCGAAGGCCACCGGCCTGGGGGCGGTGGCCAAGTTCGCCGCCGGCGGGAAGCGCACCCCCAAGAAGGACCTGGGGCTCCTGGCCATGTCCTACGGCTACGTCTACGTGGCCCAGATCGCCATGGGGGCCAACGACAGCCAGACCATCCGGGCCCTGCAGGAGGCGGAGAGCTACGACGGCCCCTCGCTGGTCATCGCCTACAGCCACTGCATCGCCCACGGCTTCGACATGGCCAAGGGCATGAACCAGCAGAAGCTGGCCGCCGACTCCGGCTACTGGCCGCTCTACCGGTTCGACCCGCGGCGGAAGGCGGAGGGGAAGAACCCGCTCCAGCTCGACTCCAAGGCCCCGTCGATCCCGCTCCGGGACTACATCTACAACGAGAACCGCTACCGCATGCTGGTCCAGTCCAACCCCGAGGCGGCCAAGCGCCTCCTGGAGGAGGGCCAGGACGCGGTGCACGCGCACTGGAAGGTCTACGAGCGGATGGCCAAGGGGGAGGACCTGCTTCCCCGGCCGGAAGCCGCCGAGGACACGGTGAAGACCCCGTAGCGCCGGGAGCCGGGGCGGAGACGCCGCCCCGGCCCCTCGCGCGCGGCGGGGAAGCCGCCACCATGCCGGCGCCCGCCCCGACCGGACGGACCCCGGGAGCCAAGAGGACAACGACCATGGATCTCAAGACCACCTACCTCGGCCTCAACCTCAAGAACCCCATCGTCCCCTCGGCCTCGCCCCTGAGCGAGAACCTGGACAACCTCCGGCGGATGGAGGACATGGGCGCCTCGGCGGTCGTTCTCTACTCGCTGTTCGAGGAGGAGATCGCCGGGCAGAGCCGGGAGCTGGACCACTTCCTGAGCTACGGCACCGAGAGCTTCGCCGAGGCCCTGACCTACTACCCGGACCTGGAGAGCTACCGGGTGGGGCCGGACGAGTACCTGAAGCACATCGGCCGCTGCAAGGACGCCCTGGGGATCCCGGTCCTGGCCAGCCTGAACGGGGTGTCGACCGGGGGTTGGGTGGAGTACGCCAAGGAGATGGAGAAGGCCGGGGCCGACGCCCTGGAGCTCAACATCTACTACGTGGCAACCGACCCCAACCGCTCCTCGGCCGAGGTCGAGGACATGTACCTGGAGACCGTAGCCGCGGTGAAGAAGAGCGTCTCCGTCCCGGTGGCGGTCAAGATCGGGCCCTTCTTCAGCTCCATGGCCAACATGGCCAAGCGCCTGAGCTCGGCCGGCGCCGACGGCCTGGTGCTCTTCAACCGCTTCTACCAGCCCGACTTCGACCTGGAGCAGCTGGAGGTGGTGCCGCACCTGGTCCTCTCCAACTCCCACGAGCTGCGGCTGCCGCTCCGCTGGGTGGCCATCCTCCACGGCCGGGTGAACGTGGACTTCGCCATCACCAGCGGGGTCCACACCTACGAGGACGTGCTCAAGGGCCTCATGGCCGGGGCGCGGGTGACCATGATGACCTCCGAGCTGCTCCAGCACGGGATCGGCCGCATCTCCGCGGTGCTGAACGACCTCTCCCGCTGGATGGAGGAGCACGAGTACGTCTCGGTGGCCCAGATGCAGGGCAGCATGAGCCAGGCCCACGTGGCCGAGCCGGCCGCCTTCGAGCGCGCCAACTACATGAAGGTCATCCACTCCTGGCGCCCGGACCCGACCGGGAAGCTGATGTACTAGTTTCTGCTGGGGATTGTCCGAGCGGCCGCTCCGGTTATCGGGGCGGCCGCGGCCTTTATGTCTAGGGGCCGGAGTGGGAACCGGCCGGGTTCGATCGGGTATTAGGCGACAATTCTTATCCTCAAGTTGATTTTTGTGCGCCTGGGTGTACATGTAGGGCGGCCGGCGTCCCCGGGCTGCTCCCCCCCGGTGCTAGGATGCCGGTGACGGGCTGGTGAGGATCTCCGATGACGCGGGACCGGCTGGCGCTTTGTGTGGCGGCGCTCTGCGTGGGTCTTGTTGCCTGCGGGAAGGGCCACGAGCCCGGCCCCGACCGCACCCCGCCGGCCACGATCACCGACCTCGCCCTCCTTGCCGCCGACGACACGTCGATCACCCTGGGCTGGACCGCTCCCGGGGATAACGGCGACCAGGGGATCGCCGCCGCCTACGACCTCCGCTACATGCTGGACGAGCCCCCGCCGAGCTGGGAGATCGCGAGCCGGATGGACTCGTTGCCGGCGCCCCGGGAGGCCGGCTCCCCCCACCCCATCCGCCGGGGACGGAGAAGAGCTTCCGGCTCGCCGGACCTGTCGGCACGTCTTCCGGGATCTCCCAGATCTGATTCACCGGATGCTCGGGAAGGTCAAGGTGATGCAGGAACGGCAGGAAGGGGAGATCGCGGCCGTGAAAGACCGTGTGCTGGGCTCTTCCGAAGCCCATGACCTCATGGCCGAGCGATCCGCCGGCGGGTCCTCCCCGCGCCCAAGCTCCCCCAGATGCTCGCGGCCTGGGGACACCCCCCGGCATCCGGAGTTCGCGGCCCGGGCCGCCTGGTCGCTTCTGAACGCGTTCACCGAGGTCCTGAAGACCTGGAGTGCGCGGGCGCAGGTGAAGGACAGTCTGAAACTCATGACACTCTTCCGCTTCGCGTCTGCGGAGTGATCTTATCGGGAGCCTTCGGTACGAAATGGTCCCGTGTTTTTTTTGTTGCGGAATATTGTTCTTGCATCGACCCGCGGGCGGGCGTAGGTCGGGTTTTGCCGACGGAGCGGTCGCACACCACTTGCCCTCCCACCATCCCACGCTCCGCCGCCGGCATCCGCGGGATTGGTGCTCCCCGGTTGCCGGGTTGATTTGGGCCATTCCCGGAGTTGGGGGCCTTGCCGTGTTCCGGTCGGAAGGCCGTGCGGGAAGCGCATCGGGAAGTGCGCGCGTAGCTTGCCGTACCGCCGGCCGTCATCCAATTGACCTTGACGGTAGTGCGCCAACCGCGGGCGGGATTCCCGCCCTTTGGGAAGCCATCACACCCATTTGCCTCGTCGGGAAGCCTTTATCGGTCGACGTCTCGTGCACGGCGCTCTTTCCCCGGCGACTTCGGTTCGGCTCTGGTTGGTTCGGCCCACGGGCATCACATCCCTGTAACGGTGCCAGGCAATCATGGCCGAGGAGAACACCGGGGGCTTCATCCCCACGAATCCAAGGAAAGGAGGTGGTTGATCACCGGAGGCACCCAACGGAGGCGCCGCTTGCGTACCCGTTGGGCAAACCAAGACGGCTCACCGTGATCGAAGGCAGATCGGGGTGAGTGGAACGTAGAAACGAAAATGCGGGGAGAGGGGCACGTCGCTTTGGCGGGCAGCGGCCCCTCCCCACCGCGGAGGCGACGAAAATGAGAGGCAAACTCGCCTTGGTCATTCTCGCCATGCTGACTCACGTCAGGATGACCAGTCTAGCACATGCCGCAGACCGAACGGTCCCCGATCCATACCCCACTATCCAGGCAGCTGTGGATAGTGCGATAGCTGGGAGTGATAGGGTGTTAATAACTGATACTGCTCAGAACTATGCACCCTTTACCCTTAACAAAGTTGTGTCAGTGTTGAATCTGACCGGTGGGACCATCATCGTCGTCGCCGGTAACGACTCCAGTTACGCCGTCGGAATCACGGCGAGCGGTGGAGTCGTCGATGGACTGACCATCAAGGGCGGCACGAACTACGGCGTGTACATGACGGCGGGCACGCTCCAGAACTGCTCGGTGGAGCTGGGGACGGGGTCGTTCACCCACGGGATCTACGCCGACGGGTCGTGCACGATCGACCACTGCTCGGTGACGATCACGGATACCCAGAAGAACTACACCGGCATCCACCAGGAGAGCGGATCGCCGACCATCACCTCCAACGTCATCGCCGTGGCCCAGGGGACCGGCATCGACGTCGGTGATATCGGGGAGACAACCACCGGGTCCATCACGGACTGCAGCGTCACCGTGGGGGAGCCGATCGGCATTGCCTTTCAGAGCGGGACCTTGACCGTCCGCCGGAACGACGTGAGCATGACCGGCACGGCCCTGGGCGTCATCGGGATCAAGTGCGGCGGTCCGGGCCACACCGACTACGCACCGTCGACGGTGCGGGACTGCCCCGTCACCGGGGGCTCGGCGGGGACCGGGGTGCTGGTCAACGACGACTCGGTGGACCTGAAGCAGATCACGGTCCACGGGTTCTTCAACGGGTTCAAGGACGCGTTCTACCAGTACACGACCCCCACGGGGACCCCGAACGAGTTCTGGCAGTGCATCAGCAGCGGAACCAGCTCGTCCGGCTACGGGTTCGTGGGTGGCAAGACCTACTTCTGCATCGTGGATGCGGACGAGAACCACCGGTACTCCGATGTCGCCGCGGACAGCGGGTCGGTCGCCGAGGATCCCCTCTTCTGCGACGCCGCGAACGGGGAGTACACCCTGCGGGTGGACTCCTACGGCGCCCGGGGGAACAACCCGACCGGGGAGCGGATCGGGGCCCGGAACGTGGCCTGCATGTACGGGACGTTGGTGAGGACGAGCAACTACGTGTCCCCCGCCTGGCCGAACGTCGGGACCATCAGCATGCGGGATACGGTCATCGTTCCCCAGGGGGATACGCTCTCCCTTGCCCTCGCCGACGTCAAGGTGGACAAGTTGACCCCGACGACGGCGAAGCTCCAGGTGAACGGCGATCTCAGGACGACCTCGTCGGTGACCTTCGAGTCGGCGGAGGCTTCGCCGGGGAGCGAGGACTGGTATGGCATCGTGGCCGGGAACGGAACGAAGGTGTTCCTGAACAGCACCACGGTGCGAGATGCCACCATCGGCCTCTTCGCCGACGATCTGGACAGCGTGAAGGTGACGAACTGCACGTTCGAGAACACCAAGAGCACCGGGTTGCTGTTGCAGGGAGTGGCCTCCGGCGACTACGGCCTGGTGGAGAGCTGCACCTTCGATATCGACGACGGGACCGCGATCGAGCTGCAGTCCGGCGTCTCGGGTCTCACGGTGAATGACAACGCGATCACCGGGGGAAGCAGCTGCAGCTACGGGATCGCGGGCTACGCGACCGGGTACAGCGGATCCCCTCTGATCCAGGGGAACACGATCTCGGGGTTCTCGAACGGAAGCGGCGTCTACCTGGCCGCGGGCTCGTCCACGATCCGGAACAACACGATCCAGAGCTGCAAGTACGGGATCTGGCTCACCGGGGGCACCCACCTCGTCGGCACCACCAGCAGCAGCAGCGACAACACCCTGACCGGCAACACCAACGGTCTCCGCTGCGAGGGAAGCAGCACCGGCCCCACGGTCCGGAACAACCAGATCCAGTCCAACACGATGGGGGTGGTGGCCCGGTCCAGCGCCTACCCCGACCTGGGGAACCTCCTCCAGAACGGGAACAACAGCATCTACAACAACACGACCTACTGCGTGAACAACACCACCACCGGCCTCACCGTGACCGCAAACGGGAACTGGTGGGGAAGCAACCAGGTGCCGACCTGCACCAACGGCTCGGTCTCGGTGAGCGGCTGGCTCTCGACCGCGCCGTCGGCTCCGTCGGCGTTCGGGGTGGGGATTGAGGAGGTCGCTGCCCGAAAGGCCCAGGGGATCCGGCTCCTGGCCGCCCGGCCGAACCCGACCGAAGGGGCGAGCCGGATCGCCTTCGAGCTGGACGGGGGGGGAGCCGCGGTCCGGATCGGGATCTACGACCTGGCCGGACGACTCGTGCGGTCCTTCGACGAGGGGACCCTCTCCGAAGGCCGCCACGAGGTCCGCTGGGACGGCCGGGACACCGGCGGCCGGCGGGTCGGGAACGGCATCTACTTCATCAAGGTGGCGGCGAGCCACGGTCCCCAGGGCACCGGCAAAGTCCTGGTGGTCCGCTAAGGGAGGAGACGATCATGAACACGCTCAACGCGACGACACTTGGCATCCTGGCCCTGGGGGCGGCGCTCCTCGCGGCGCCGGCCGAGGCCGGGGAAGTGACCCTCCAGCCCTCGTCCGTGGCCGTGGGGCCGACCACCGGGCAGGGAGAGACCTCGGTGGCCATCCAGTTCGATCTCACCAGCCTCCCCGACCTCGCCACCTACCGGATCGACGAGGTGCGGCTGGACTGGCCGCTCACCGGGATCTCCGGGGAGGCGGTCAGCGAGTACGACCTCTATCCGGCCACGGCGGCCTGGGCGGCGCAGGGGGTGGTCGGCGGGACCCTTCCGGCCCTCGCCGATGCCCCAGCGGCGAGCTGGAGCTGGGGACCGCTGGACGCTGCCCGGAGCCCCGGGGGAGCCTTCCTCCGGTTCAACGTCACCAACCTGCTCCGAGCCTGGGCCACCGGCGTGGAAGCGAACCATGGGGTGGTGATCCTCTCCCCGGACCTCGACGAAGAGGGCCTGGCGGGCCAGACGGGAGCGATCGCGCTGATCGTCCGGTACTCGCGTAGGCCCTGAGCGCCTCGGTGGCGCAGTGCAAGCGGGGGCTCCCCAGGAGGGGGCCCCCGCTTCCTATGGTGATCTCCGGATCGGGTAGAACTTGATCTCCTATGCCGTGGGCGTGCTAGACTCCGCCCTGAAGGGCTTACCCGGAGAACTGTATGCGCCGCTATCTGCTGCTGGCCAGTGTCCTCATCCTGCTTCCGACCGTCTCGTCCGCCCGGACGTGGTACATCCTCCCCGACGGGTCGGGGGACGCCCCCACGATCCAGGAGGGGATCAACCGGGCGGAAGTCGGCGACACCGTCCTCGTCGGCCCGGGAACCTACTACGAGAACATCGAGTTCATGGGCAGGGACATCGTCGTCAAAAGTGAGATGGGGCCCGAGGTGACCACCATTGATGGGAGTCACAAAGAAGACTCGGTGGTCAAGATCTGGAAGGGGGAGACGAGAGCGACGGTATTGGAGGGTCTGACAATTACAGGGGGCACGGGGTATGGCTACGAAACCGGGAATCACTATGGTGGAGGTGTGTTTTGTCGTGATAGCTCACCACAAATAGTAAACAACCACATCATAAAGAATGGATTCTCCACAAATGGATTCGGAGGTGGGATTGCCGTGCTAACATCTATTGAGCAGACGACTCTCGCCTCACCAGTGCTCACTGAAAATGTAATAGCAATGAACTCTTCGGGCCAAAATGGAGGAGGTATAGGAGTCATTAAGTCAGATAGCAAAATTGTTGGCAACACTGTTCAAGGAAATGAATGTAGAGCGGATGGCGCAGGGCTGTGGATCTGGCAGTATGAAGGAAGGGCGAGTGTGATAGATAATCGCTTTGTGGCAAATATTGCTGGAGACCATGGAGGGGGAGCCTACGTGTGCCAGTACTGGCATGGGGGTCCATACGAAATAATTGGTAATCTATTTATGAAAAACAGAACAAAAGGAACTGGTTTCTTTGGGGATACAGGTTCCGGAGGAGGCCTGGCATTGCTTTCGATATCAGGTCAGGTGGTCTACAATACATTTGTCGAAAATGATGGCACGCACCTTAGAAGATATGGTGGTGGAGGCGTTTTGTTTTGGCAGACGGACACTCGTTTGATATTTTCTAACAACATAGTAGCGAGGAATATCGAGTGTGGAGTTGCGTGTTGGGATTCGGATGCAACGGTTGGGGTTAATCTATTTTGGCAGAATGAGGGGGGTGATCTTGGGGGCGGAGAGCGCCAGTGCCCTGAACTGTGGACGGCAACTCAGATCTTCGCCGACCCCTTATTCTGTAATCCAGCTCTAGAAGATTACCAAGTTGCTCAATCATCACCTGCTATGGGTGGAACCGAGGTCCTCGGGGCATTTGACACCCCCGGATGTGAGGAAGTCCCCGTGAGGGTCACAACTTGGGGACGCCTGAAGTCCATGTACCGTTGAGTTTGGTTCGTGGGAAGGCAGTGCATATTAGCAGAAGGGTGTAGGAGGCCCGCACCTGTATAACATCGAAACCGGGAGTTTATGTGTATGTGACCAATCCTCATCCCCTGCTTTTGGACTCAAGCACGACGACGTGCTCGAGACGTTCCGGGAGCGCGCGGATTCCGAAGGCCGCGGGTATCAGACCATGATCAACGACGCCCTGCGCGAGTTCCTGGGCAAGGCCAGACAGCCGGTGGACGCGCGGACCCTGCGGCGGATCCTTCGCGAGGAACTCCGGAAGGCCGGATAGCCCTCGCCGGGCGGAACCCGTCTTCCCGCCCCCACCGGGATCGAAATGAATCCCGTTCCCTGGGGAACAGACCTGTGTTTGAGCTGGGGCCCCGGAACGAATGCGCACCCGGGGAACCGCCCTGGGTTCGATCCGGGGCCGGGGAACCGTCCCGGAACCCCGCCCCTTCCCGTACCGGCCCCGGCGTGGCAAGCTCTCCGCAATGACGCGCGCGCTCTTCCCCGGGTCGGACGCCCGGAAACCGGTGATCGGGATGGTGCACCTGAAGGCCCTGGCCGGCTCGCCCGGCTACGGCGGGGACCCGGCCGCGGTCCTGGAGGCCGCCCTCGGTGATGCGCAGGCCCTGGCCGCGGGGGGCGTGGACGCGGTCATGCTGGAGAACTTCTGGGACGTGCCCTTCTACCCGGCCTCGGTGCCGGCGGCCACCGTGGCCCAGGTCACCGCGGTCGCCCTGGAGCTGCGGCGGCGCCTGGATCTACCCCTGGGGGTGAACGTGCTCCGGAACGACGGGCTGGCCGCCCTGGCCGCCGCCCATGCCGCCGGGGCCGACTTCATCCGGGTCAACGTGCTCATCGCCGCCCGGCTCACCGATCAGGGCATCGTCCACGGGATCGCCCACGACCTTCTCCGCGAGCGGCGGAGCCTGGGCGCGGAGCGGATCCGCATTCTGGCCGACGTGCGGGTCAAGCACTCCGCCCCCCTTGGCGACTACCCCTTGGCCGAGGAGGTGGAGGACACCCTCCTCCGCGGCGGCGCCGACGCGGTGGTGGTCTCCGGCACCGGCACCGGCAAGGGCACCGATCCGGAGGAGGTGCGCCGGGTCAAGGCGGCGGCGGGGGAGGCGCCGGTCCTGGTGGGGAGCGGGGTCACCGCGGCCACCGTGTCCGAGTTCCGCGAGGCCGCCGACGGCTTCATCGTGGGCACGGCGCTGAAGCGCGACGGCCGGGTGGACCGGCCGGTGGACCCGGACCGGGTGCGCGCGCTCCTGGCCGCGCTGCGCGGCTGAACCCCGCCCCGCCCCGGACCTGGACGCGCCGCCCCGGGCCTGGACCGCCCCCGGGCCCCTCGAGTTGCCCGGATCCCCCGCCGCGGCTATCCTGTCCCGACCGGTACTCCATCATGCAATCGGAGGTGCAGCGTGTCCTTCCGCACCGTGTTCATCGCCGTTCTCATCAGCGTGGCCCTCATCGCCGCCGCCCTGATCGTCAACTCCCGCCGCCCGGCGGTGGAGACCCGTCAGCCCACCGCCAACCTGGTCAAGGCCAGCGGCAAGTGCGCCGAGTGCCACCGCCAGGAGACCGAGGCCATGGTGGTGGAGTACGAGCGAAGCATGCACGCGGCCAAGGGGATCAACTGCCTGGACTGCCACCGGCCGGTGGACGGCCAGGAGGGGATGGAGCACCGCGGCTTCACCATCGCCAAGTCGCTCACGGCCAAGAACTGCGCCCAGTGCCACCAGACCCAGTACCAGCAGTTCCTGCGCAGCCGCCACGCCGCTCCCGCCTACGCCGCCGTCCTCGGGGACACCGTGTTCACCCCGGAGCAGATCGCCTTCGCCGAGCAGTACCATCCCGGCGCGGTCAAGCGCACCGCCAACCCGCTGGTGGGGCTGGAGGGCGAGGCGGCCGCGGTCAAGGGGTGCCTCTCCTGCCACGCCGTGGGCCGGCCCAACGCCGACGGCTCCATCGGCTCCTGCACCCAGTGCCACTCCCGGCACCTGGCCTCGGTGCGCCTGGCCCGGCTGCCCGAGACCTGCGGGCAGTGCCACATGGGCCCGGACCACAGCCAGATCGAGATCTACACCGAGTCCAAGCACGGGGTGATCTTCAACGACCTGAAGAGCACCATGAACCTGGACGCGCCGCCCCAGCAGCTGACCCCGGAGGACATGCCCGTCCCCACCTGCGCCACCTGCCACATGAGCGGGCTGGGGGGGCAGAAGGTGACCCACGACACCTCGGAGCGGCTCTCCTACTGGCTCTTCGCCGCCGTCTCGGACAAGCGGCCGGACTACCGGCAGGCCCAGGCCAACATGAAGGACGTGTGCAACACCTGCCACGTGAAGAGCCACACCGACCGGTTCTACGCCGAGGCGGAGTCGGTGGTGGTCTCCACCAACGCCAAGATCACCGAGGGGCTGGGCATCGTGGTCGGACCTCCGCAAGGAGGGGCTCCTCACCCCGAAGCCCTTCGACGAGCCCATCGAGTTCACCGCCTTCGACTTCTGGCACTACTTCGGCCGTACCGCCAAGCACGGGGCGTTCATGGGCGGGGCGGACTTCGTGCAGTGGCACGGCAACTACGAGCTGCTGGCCCACATGGTGGAGCTCAAGGCCCAGGCCGCGGAGTTGAGGCGGGACCGTGCGCATCGTTGAGCGGGTCTCGGCCTGGCCGCGCCCGATCCTGGTCGAGCTCTTCGCCATCGCCAACCTGGCCTTCCTGACCCTGGACGTCTTCATCGCCCACTCCATCAACGCCTTCCACTACCCCATCGAGCGCATCCCGGTGGGGTTCGGGGTGGCGGGGGCGGTGGTCCTCCTCGGGGGCCTGGTCCTGGACGCCTTCGACCTCCGCCGGGCCGCCGCCCGCTGGGTGGGCTACCTGGTGGGCTGGGCCTCGATCCTGGTCGGGGTGGCCGGGCTGTTCCTGCACCTGCGGAGCAGCTTCTTCGACACCCAGACCCTGAAGAGCCTGGTCTACACCGCCCCCTTCGCCGCTCCGCTCTCCTTCGCCGGGCTCGGGTTCCTGATCCTGGTCAACCGCATGGTCCCCCGGGGCTCCACCGGGTGGGGCCAGTGGGTGCTGTTCCTGGCCTGGGGCGGCTTCGTGGGGAACTTCGTGCTCTCCCTGGCCGATCACGCCCAGAACGGCTTCTTCGACCCCCGGGAGTGGATCCCGGTCTTCGCGGCCGCCTTCGCGGTGGGGTTCCTGCTCCTGGCCCTCATCCGCCCCGGCGACCGCCGCCTGATCCGGGCCTCCCTGTGGGTGCTGGGCCTGCAGGTGGTGGTGGGGCTCCTGGGCTTCGGCTTCCACCTCGCCGCCGACCTGCGCGAGCCCGGCCCGGGCTTCTTCCAGGACATCCTCTACGGGGCGCCCCCCTTCGCGCCGCTCCTCTTCGCCGACCTGGCCGTGCTCGCCGGCCTCGCCCTGTGGGACCTCCACGCCAAGACCGCGCCGGGGGGAGCCGAGGCGGAGGCGGCGGACCCGGTCGGCGGTCCCGGGGCGAAGGCCCCGGTGTTCGTCCGCCCCGAGACCCCGGCCGACGTCTTCGCCATCCGCCGGGTGAACGAGCGGGCCTTCGGGCGCGCCCAGGAGGCGGACCTGGTCGACGCCCTGCGCCGCCGCGACGCGGTCATCCTCTCCCTGGTGGCGGTGGCCGGGGGCGAGGTGGTGGGCCACATCGAGTTCACCCCGGTCACCCTGGAGGACCGGCGGGGGAAGCCGGAGGGGAGCGCGCCCGACGCGGTGGGGCTGGGCCCCATGGCCGTCCTCCCCGAATACCAGAAGCGCGGGATCGGGTCCCGGCTCGTCCGCGAGGGTCTGGCCGTCCTCCGCCGGGGGGGGCGGGACGCGGTGGTGGTGCTGGGCCACCCCGGCTACTACACCCGCTTCGGGTTCGCGCCCTCGGTCCGCTACGGCATCCGCAGCGAGTACGACGTGCCCGACGAGGTGTTCATGGTCCTCGAACTCCGCCCCGGGGCCCTGGCCCACCGCCACGGCGTGTTCCACTACGACCCCGAGTTCGGGAAGGTCTAGGCTCAACCGGCGACGTGACGGCGGGACCGGGCCGGCGCCGATTCCCTCCCCGGCCCGGGGTCTGCTATCGTCGCCGGTCCGGCCTCGTCCGCGGTCCGCGCCGGGGCCCCACCCCCAGGGGATGAGGAGGATCGATCATGGCAGAGACGACCCGGCGGCCGATGACGGTCGAGGATCTTTGGGCGATGAAACGGGTGGGCGCTCCCGCGAGCGACCCCCGGGGCGAGGTGATCGTGGCCCCGGCCACCGCCTACCGCATGGAGGAGAACGACTCCCGGACCCGGCTCTACCGGCTGTTCCGCGACGGCCGCGCCCCCCGGCCCCTGACCGCCGAGGAGGCGACCTCCTCCGCCCCGGCGGTGAGCCCCGACCGCACCCGGATCGCCTTCGTGCGCAAGGACAAGGACGGGAAGGGCCAGCTCGCGGTGATGCCGGTGGACGGGGGCGAGGCCGAGGTGCTGACCGACCTCCCCCTGGGGATCGTGGATCCCAGGTGGTTCCCGGACGGGAACCGGATCGCCTTCCTGGGCTGGGTCCTGGCCGACGCTCCCACCCCCGAGGGGACCCGAGACCTGCTGAAGGAACGGGAGAAGGACCCGGTCAAGGCCCACGTCACCGAGGACCGGATCTTCCGGTACTGGGACTCCTGGCTCACCGACGGCAAGGTGCTCCACGTCTTCGTGCGGGATCTCCGGACCGGCGCCCTCACCGACCTCACCCCCGCCTCCCGGCAGTGGTTCGAGCCCATGGACGCCACCGGGTCCTACGACATCTCCCCCGACGGGGCCGAGATCGCCTACAGCGTGGACCGGAGCGGTCCGCCCCACGACCCCACCAACTGGGACGTATTCCTGGTCGATACCGCGGGCGGCGCGGAGCCCCGGAACATCACCGCCGACAACCCCGCCGACGACACCCGGCCCCGCTACAGCCCCGACGGGCGGTTCCTCGTCTACGGGATGCAGCGGCGGCTGGACTTCTATGCCGACAAGGTGCGGCTGGTGGCCTACGAGCGGGCCACCGGGAAGCACACCGTGCTCACCGAGGACTGGATCCATTCCGCCTCGGAGTGGGAGTTCATCCCCGGGACCGCGGAGCTGCTCCTGACCGCGGAGGAGGACGGCCGCCACGCGGTGTTCCGGACCGGTCTCGCCGCCGGGGAGCCGAGGCGCCTTCGCACCGGGGGCACCTTCTCCGGTCTCCGCCCCCTGGAGGACGGTTCCTTCCTGATCTCCTACAACGACCTCTCCCGCCCCCCGGAGGTCCAGTGGATCTCCGCCGACGGCGGCGAGGACCTGCGCATCGGGGCCCTGAACGACGCCCTCCTGGACGAGCTGGACCTGGGCGAGGTGCGCGACTTCAACTACGAGGGATCGGACGGGGTGGAGATCCAGGCCTACCTGGTGCTTCCCCCCGGCTTCGGCCCCGGACGCAAGTGGCCCCTGGTCGAGGTCCTGCACGGTGGGCCCCACGGGATCACCGGCGACAACTTCCACTTCCGGTGGAACCTGCAGCTCATGGCCGCCCCGGGCTACGTGGTCCTGGCCCCGAACTTCCACGGCTCCACCGGGCGGGGGCAGGCCTTCGCCGAGTCCATCCACGGCGGCTGGGGGGACAAGCCCTACCGCGACGCCATGGCCGGGGTGGACGCGCTCCTGGCCGAGGGCTACGTGGACGAGGCGCGGATGGCCGTGGCCGGGGGCTCCTACGGGGGCTACCTGGTGAGCTGGATCGCGGGCATGACCGACCGCTTCGCCTGCATCGTGAACCACGCCGGGGTCTCGGACACCCTGGCCCAGTACGCGTCCGACGTCACCTACGGCCGCAGCACGTCCTTCGGCGGCCAGCCCTGGGACGGGCTGGAGGCGATCGACCGCATGAACCCGCTGCGCCTGGCCAAGGGGTTCAAGAGCCCCATGCTGGTGGTGCACGGGGAGCGGGACTTCCGGGTGCCGGTCACCCAGGGCCTGGCCATCTACAACGTCTACAAGGCCAAGGGAGTGCCGGCGCGGCTGGTCTACTTCCCGGACGAGAACCACTGGGTGCTGAAACCCCGAAACGGGCAGCTCTGGTACCGGGAATTCCACGGCTGGCTGAAGCGCTGGTTCGAAGCGGGGGCCGCGCGCGACTGAACTCGCCTTAATGTGTTGCAAAATAATAACTTCCGGGTTCTGCTGAAAAATATACCTTGACAGTATCTACCATGGAAGACAATATCGGGCCCATGAGCAGGACGATCCGGGAGGCCATCCAGCAGACCCGGCCCTTCCACTCGCCGGCCGAGGAAGCCCTCCTCACCCTGATCCGGACCATGGACCGGGTGGACGAGGACGCCGTGGCCCCGATCCGGGAGGCCGGGCTCTCCGCGGCGCAGTACAACGTGCTGCGCATCCTGCGGGGCGCGGGGGAGGCCGGGCTCCAGACCTACCAGGTCGTGGACCGCCTGCTCACCCGGGCCCCCAACATCACCCGCCTGGTGGACAAGCTGGAGGCCAAGGGATACCTGACCCGCACCCGGTGCCGGGAGGACCGGCGGGTGGTGCACGTGCGAATCACCGCGTCGGGCCTGGAGCTGCTGGCCCGGCTGGACGCCCCGGTGGAGGCCTCGGTCCGCGCGGCCATGCGCGGCCTGCCCCCCGGGGACCTGGAAACCCTGATCCGGCTTCTCAACCGCCTTCGTCAGCCCCTCGAGGGCGAGGCCGATTGAGGCGCCGGTCATCCCGACCGCCTTCCCGCGGCCCCCGGGGCCGCGGAGACGAACCGAGAGGAGATTGACCCCCATGCGACGACTCACCCTGGGATGGATGCTCGTGGCCGCCGTCGCCCTGCCCGCGGTGGCTTCGGCCGAACCCCTGACCTGGCAGATCGATCCCGCCCACACCTCGGTCACCTTCAAGATCCGTCATCTCCTGACCAAGGTGCAGGGCCAGTTCTCCGACGTGAGCGGGACCATCGTGCTGGACCCGGAGCAGCCGACCGCGGGCACGGTGGACGTGACCATCGCCGCGGCCAGCATCGACACCCGGAACGAGAAGCGGAACAACCACCTGAAGAGCGCGGACTTCTTCGACGTGGAGAAGTACCCGGACCTCACCTTCAAGAGCACCAAGGTCGAGAAGGACGAAGACGGCCACTTCCAGGTGAGCGGGGAGCTGACCATGCACGGGGTGACCCGGCCGGTGGTCCTGGACGCCGAGATCCTCGGCACCGGCCCCCACCCCATGATCCCGGGGGGCAAGGTGGCCGGCTTCACCGCCACCACCACGTTGAACCGCAAGGACTTCGGGATCGTGTGGAACCGGACCCTGGATACCGGCGGGACCCTGCTCGGTGACGACGTGGAGGTGACCCTCGACGTCGAGGCCCTCTGGACCCCCCCCCAATCCGAGGACTGATCCCTCCGGAGCGACCGGGTCCGCGGCGGCGGGGACTTCCCCCACCCCGTCGCCGCGGCGCCCCCGGCCCGCCCCGCCTCGGCCCCCCGATGTTGTTCGGGGTCTCCGAAGGGAGTAGAATCGGACCATCCAGGGCAGGAATTCGGGCCCGTTTGCATGAACCCACGCACCCGAACCGTTACCCCACCCGGAGGCCATGGCCTCGCCCGGCGCCTCGGTCCAGCGGCCACCCTGGCCGCGATCCTGGCCGTGGCTTTCCTTGCCCCCGGCCTTTGTTCCCCGGCCGGCCTCCCCGCTTCCGCCCCCGTTCCCGGGCTCTCCCCCGCGTCCCACCCGGGCTACCGGGACACCCTGCGCCTGGCCACCGGTTCGGTGGGGGGGACCTTCCTTCCCGTGGGCCGGGAGCTGGCCGACTGGTGGAACGCCCAGCTCACCGACGTGGTGGTGGTGGTGGACACCACCGCCGGCTCGGTGGAGAACCTGGACCGGCTGGTCAACGGCGAGGCCGACCTGGCCATCGTGGGGGAGAGCCCCTTCCGGGAGGTGGTGGAGGGCCGGCGCACCTTCTCCGACCAGGCCCGCCGCATCTGCACCCTGGGAAGCCTCTACGACGACGCCGAGCAGTACGTGGCCCGGGCGTCGCTGGTCCGGGTGGGGAACATCCTCGATCTCAACGGGCTGCTCATGTACCCCGGCCCCCACAACAGCGGGGGGGAGATCGACACCCGGCTCATCCTGAGCACCCTGGGCATCGAGCCCCGCTACGTGTACGTGGACGAGCGGGACAAGGGCTACTCGGCCGCGGCCGAGGCGCTGGCCCGGGGGGACTTCGACGCCGCCACCTTCTCCGGAGGCGTACCCATCCAGGCCGTCACCGACCTCTTCCGGGAGCACCCGGGGGAGTTCGTGATCCTGCCCTTCTCCCGCCACATGCTGAACAAGCTCCGCTACTACCAACCCGACTTCGAAGGGGTGATGATCCACCCCGCAGCCTATCCGGGCCTGGACGGCGAGGTGCCCACGGTGGGCGGCCCGAACCTGCTGGTGGCCTGCCCGCGCCTGGATCCGGCGGTGGCCGCGGAGCTGGATCGCGCGGTGCGGCGGGGAATCGCCGAGCCCGGGAAGGGGCTCCGGGCGTCCACCTCCCACCCCGTGCTCCAGGTTCTGGACCGGGCCCGGTGGGCCGAGGTGCCGGAGACGGCCCGGTGCGTGACGGGGGAATCCGCCGGCCTCGATCCCTCGGCCGCCGATCCCCGTCCGTGAGCGGCCCCCGGTGACCGGCGCGCCCTCCGACCGTCCCCGGGGGGACCGGGCCTGCGTGTTCGTGGTCCGCGACGGCGCCCTGCTCCTCATGCACCGCCGGAAGCACGGCGAGGTCTACGACGCGGTGCCCGGAGGGACGGTGGAACCGGGGGAGCGGCCCGAGGAAACCGCGGTGCGCGAGATCCGCGAGGAGACCGGGCTCGTGGTCACGGTACGGGGGCCGGTGCTCTCCCTGGTCAACCAGGGGCGGCGGGAGTTCTACTTCGACGCCGCCAGCGTGGAGGGGGAACCGAGGCTGGGCGGCCCCGAGCTGGAGCGCAACTCACCCGACAACGCCTACGTCCTGGAGTGGGTTCCCCTGGAGGCCCTGGGCCGGCGGCCGATCCGTCCCGAGGCCGCCCGCCGCTGGATGGCCGGCCGGGCGTGGAGCGGGTAGGCCGCTCCACGCCGGCGGGGACCGGGACGCCGCCCGCGGACCCCTGGTCGGGCCCGCGGCCGGGCGCCTATTCCAGCCCGGCCAAGCTGGCCAGGAGTTCCTCGTTGGTGGCGTGGCGCTGCATGAGCTTCAGCACCCCCAGCATGGCCTGGTCCGCCGGATAGGAGGCGGCCAGCCGGCGCAGCTTGTGGAGCCGCCCCACCACGTCGTCCGGATAGAGCTTCTCCTCCTTCCGGGTGCCGCTCTTCCCGATGTCCACCGAGGGGAAGATCCGCTTCTCGAACAGGTCCCGGGAGAGGACCAGCTCGGTGTTCCCGGTGCCCTTGAACTCCTGGAAGATGACCTCGTCCATGCGGGAGCCGGTCTCCACCAGGGCGGTGCCGAGGATGGTCAGGCTGCCCCCGTCCTCGATCTTCCGGGCCGCCCCGAAGATCTGGCGCGGGGCGAGCATGGTGGTGGCGTCCAGGCCGCCGGACAGGGTCCGGCCGGAGTTCCCCTGGACCGTGTTGTAGGCCCGGGCCAGCCGGGTGATGGAGTCCAGGAGCAGGACCACGTCGCCGCCCTCCAGGACCGGGGGCACGACGGTGTTGACGCACTCCTCGGTGATCCGGATGTGGTCCCGGGCCGACATGTCGCTGGAGGCCGCGTACACGGTGGCGTGGCTGCTGCGCCGGAAGTGGGTGACCTCTTCCGGACGCTCGTCCACCAGCAGCGCGTAGACCTGGACGTCGGGGTGGTTCTGGTGGAGCGCCTCCGCCACCTGGATGAGGAGGGTGGTCTTGCCCGCCTTGGGCGGGGACACGATCAGCGCCCGCTGGCCCCGCCCGATGGGGGCGATGAGATCCATGACCCGCATGGAGACCTGGTCGGGGGTGGTCTCGAGCTGGTAGCGCTGATGGGGATCGATGCTGATCTGCTGCTGGAGCAGCTTCAGGATCTCCAGGCCCTTGGGACGCTCCGGGCCTCCGCCGGACCGGCCGGAGCCGGAGGGCCGGCGCCGGTTGCCGGTGTGGGCCCGGCGGTACTCGTGGTTCTCGGCCGCGGCCATGCGCGAGGCGGTGGCGTCGCGGATGCCCTCGGACCGGGGGCGCCCCTCGGGGCGCCGGCGGCGCCGGGGCCCGTCCCCCCGGCCGTTGGCCGAGCGGTTCCGGTCGGTGCCTTCCCCCGAGGACCGGCGGGGCCGCCGCCGTATGCGCGGAGCGGACTCGTTGCCCTCTGCCCGTCCTCCCCCCGATCCGCCGGAAGCGGACCGCCTCTCCTCACTCTCGCCCCGGGGCCGGCGCGGCGGTCCCGACGTCTCCGAGCGTCCCTCCTCCGGGCCCTCGTCCACCCGGCGGGGGGAGTTGGGCGAATCGGCGTCGGAACGGACGCGGCGGCGGCGCGTGCGGCGCGGGCGCCTCGGGTTTCTCTCGTCCAGCATGGTCTCTGTCATCCCTTTGGTGGTTGGTCCGGCCCGATCCGGCCGGACGCGATCCGCTCCCTGCGGACCGCCGGGAATGCGCGGCCGCGCGGTTGCGTGAACGGCGCCCGCCGGTTCGGGAGGCCCGCGCGCGATGGCGCCGGCCGGTCATCGGAACCGGAACGTGGCGAACAGCGAAACGGTCAAGTTCTTCATCAGGGCCCGCGGAAACCGGGTGAACGGGAACCGGCAACCGGCTCCCGGAAACCCCTCACGCAGGGCCGGGCCCATTGGCCGCAGGATCAGTCCGCGGAGCGCCACCGGGGGCGGGTTCCCTGCGAACCGGGTCGGGCCGCACATGGCGGCATCCCTGCGGTCGCTGCCCTTGAAAACGGGGTTCATCGGCGCGTCAACGGCGCCGGCAATCGACAATGGGGCCGGGAAGATCGATGAGCCTGCCTGCCGGACGGGCGCCCCTCCTGGCCCCTGGTCCGGACCGGGCCGCCGCACCTCGGAAGGGGCGGCGCCGGAAGGATCGTCTCGGGGCGGCCGGCCTGGCCCTCGTTATCGGCGGCCTCCCGAGCCCCCCTTAGGATGCCTCTTCCGGGGCCGTTTCGTCCAGTAATTCGTGGGCCCGCCGGATGTGGGGGATGGTGATCGACCCCCCCACCACCAGCCCCACGTCGAGAACCTCCATCAGCTCGGGCCGGGTCACTCCCTCCTCCAGACAGCGGAGGAGGTGATAGGCGATACAGTCGTCGCAGCGGAGAACCAGGGAGGCGGCGAGGCCGAGCATCTCCTTCGTCCTGGCCTCGAGGGCTCCCGCTTCGTAGCACCGGGTGTCCAGATTCATGAACCGCCTGGTCACCAGGGTGCCCTGATCGAGGATCCGCTGGTTCATACGCTCCCGGTAGGCCCGGAATTCCTCCGCCTTGCTCATGCCGGCTCCTTCCGCCGGAAGGGGCGCTCCGAGGCCCTCAGCACCCGCTTCCGCAGCCGCAGGTTCTTCGGAGTCACCTCCAGCAGCTCGTCATCGGCGATGAACTCCAGGCACTGCTCCAGGGAGAGCACCCGCGGCGGGACCAGCTTGGTGGTGATCTCCGCCGTGGAGGAGCGCATGTTGGTGAGCTTCTTCTCCTTGACGATGTTCACGTTGATGTCGTCGTCGCGGGAGTTCTCTCCCGTGATCATCCCCTCGTAGACCGGGATCCCGGGGGCGAGGAAGATCTCGCCCCGGGCCTGGAGGTGCTCCACCGCGTAGGCGGTCACCTGGCCGGGGCGGTCGGCGACCAGGGCGCCGGTGGTCCGATGGGGGATCTCGCCCGCCCAGGGGGTGTAGCCCATGAACATGTGGTTCATGATCCCGGTGCCCCGGGTGTCGGTGAGGAACTCGCTCCGGTAGCCGATGAGCCCCCGGGAGGGAATCTCGAACTCCATCCGCACCCGGCCGGTGCCGTGGTTGACCATCTTCATCATCCGGCCGCGGCGCATGTTCAGCTTCTGGGTCACCGCTCCCACGTACTCCTCGGGGGCGTCCACCACCACGCTCTCCTGGGGCTCGTGGGTCCGGCCGTCCACCTCGCGGGTGATGACCTGGGGTTTTCCCACCCCCATCTCGTAGCCTTCCCGGCGCATGGTCTCGATGAGGATGGCGAGCTGGAGCTCGCCCCGGCCGGAGACCTTGAACGCGTCCGGGGTCTCGCCCGGTTCCATGCGCAGGGCCACGTTCCGCTTCACCTCCCGCTCCAGCCGGTCCTTGAGGTGGCGCGAGGTGAGGTAGGTGCCGTCCCGCCCGGAGAAGGGGGAATCGTTGACGTAGAACACCATGGAGATGGTGGGCTCGTCCACGATGATGGGGGGGAGGGGGGCCGGCGTCTCGGGATCGGAGACCGTCTCCCCGATGTCCAGCTCCTCCACCCCGGCCAGGGCGATCAGGTCCCCCGGGCCGGCCTCGGAGAGCTCCACCCGCTTCAGCCCCTCGAACCCGAACAGCTTGGTCATCTGGGCCCGGGTCACGGATCCGTCGCGACGGCACACCGAGACCTGCTGCCGGGCCCGGATCCGCCCCTGGACCACCCGCCCGAAGCCGATCCGGCCCAGGTAGTCGTCGTGGTCGTAGCTGGCGATCAGAACCTGGAGCGGGGCCTCGTCGTCCCCGGCCGGGGCGGGGATGGTGTCCACGATGGTCCTGAACAGGGGCTCCAGGTCATCCTGGGGCTCCTCCAGCCCGGTGGCGCAGGTGCCCTCCCGGGCCACCGCGTAGAGCACCGGGAACTCGATCTGGTGCTCGTCCGCCTCCAGGTCGATGTAGAGATCGTAGATCTCGTTCAGCACCTCGGCCGGCCGGGCATCCTTGCGGTCGATCTTGTTCACCACCACGATGGAGGGGAGCCCCAGCTCCAGCGCCTTCAGGAGCACGAAGCGGGTCTGGGGCAGCGGCCCCTCGGAGGCATCCACCAGGAGCAGGATGCCGTCCACCAGCTTCAGGATCCGTTCCACCTCGCCGCCGAAGTCGGCGTGGCCGGGGGTGTCGAGGATGTTGATCCTCACCCCGCCGTGCACCACCGAGGTGTTCTTGGCCATGATGGTGATGCCCTTTTCCCGCTCCAGGTCGATGGAGTCCATGACCCGTTCGGCCACCTCCTGGTTCTCGCGGAAGACGCCGCTCTGCCAGAGCATGGCGTCGACCAGGGTGGTCTTCCCATGGTCCACGTGGGCCACGATGGCGATGTTGCGAAGGTCGCTGCGGACGACCTGGGTCATAGGCGTACCGGTGCCTCCAGGGGAGTCGGGAGCTTCGGCGGGCCGGCCCGGGACCGGGG
Source organism: Candidatus Eiseniibacteriota bacterium (assembly GCA_963768615.1). Taxonomy (GTDB): domain Bacteria; phylum Eisenbacteria; class RBG-16-71-46; order JABDJR01; family JABDJR01; genus CAVSKL01. The sequence continues at coordinate 144,144 of CAVYIE010000004.1, forward strand.
CGGCCTCTCCACCGGACCGGAGTCAGGGGGGACGGGGAGCCGAAGCGACAACAAAGGGAAGGTCGACGAATTGGAACATCAAAGGCTAGCAGGGGGCGGGGGCGGGTTCAAGCAGAACCGGAGGGGCCTCGGCCGGGGCGCGGCCCGGGGCCGGGGCCCACCGAGGCTCCCCGGCCCGCCTCCCCGCCGCCCGGGAGCCCGCTCCGGGGGCCCCGCGCCCGGCGTTCGGCCGGGCGCGGGCGGGAGCGCCGGTCAGAGGTCGGCCAGGACCTCCTCGGGGTGGCTCTTCACGTCCACCTTGGCGTAGGCCCGGGCGATCCGGCCCTCGGGATCGATGAGGTAGGTGATACGATCCGCGGAGGCCTGATCGGGGTCCTGGGCGGCGTGGTAGGCGAGGCCGATCTCCCGGTCGGGGTCGGAGAGGAGCAGGAAGGGGAAGTGGTACTTCTCGGCGAAGGCGCGGTTTTCCTTCACGGTGTCGAAGCTGACCCCCAGCACCACCGCGTTCCTGGACTCGAAGTTCTGGATTCCGTCCCGGAACCCTTGACCTTCGAGGGTTCACCCGGGGGTGTCGGCCTTGGGGTAGAACCAGAGCACCACGTACTTCCCGGTGTAGTCGGACAGGCTCACCGTTTCCCCGGTGTGCCCCTGGGCGGTGAAGGCGGGAGCCTTGTCGCCGACCTCGAGCATGGATACCTCCCTGTGGTGAATGGAATGGGTGAAGAGCGGCCGATAACGGCGTGCCGGTTCCCCGCGGCCGGCGGGTTCCATCCGGATCGCGGTCCGGCTGCGTGCCCCGACCATACCATGTCCCCGGACGGCGCCCCGGCCTCCCGCCGGGGGCCGGGCGGAACCGTGCTCCTGCTCCTGCTCGCCCTTTTCCTGCTCGCCCCGGCTGCTGCCCCGGCCCTGGACGCGCCCGCGGGCGGGGGCGGCCCCGCTCCGGATCCCGACCGGGCTCCCGCCTCGGTGACCCCGCCCCGGTGGGAGCCGGTGGCCCCGGGCATCGAGTTCAGCCGGGTGGTGGCCCTTCGCGGCTGCCGGGGCGGTAGCCCCGGGGTGGCGGTGGTACGCCTGGATCCCGCCCGCTGCCGGATCGAGCCCTTCCACGAGGACGAATACCCGGACCGGCCCCGGGCGGGGATCGACGCCTGGCGCGAGCGGCTGGAGGCTCCGGTGGTGCTGAACGCCGGCCTCTACGATCCCGGGCGGCGGCACCTGGGTACCCTCCGCCGTGACGGCCGGGACCTCGGGGGGATCGCGCACCGGAGCTGGAAGGGGATGCTGGCGGCGGGGGCGGACGAGGACGGCCTTCCCCCCGCCGCCCTCCTGGACCTGGCCGTGCCCGCCGAACGGGCCCGGGCGGCCCGCTACCCCGACGCCGTCCAGTCCATGATGCTCTTCGACCGGACGGGCGCGCTCCGGGTGCGCGATACCGACCGGGCCGCGCCGCGGTCCCTGGTCGCCGCCGGCGCCGACGGCCGCCTCTACGTGGTGATCACCGAGGGGGACTTCACCCTCGCCGGCGCCGCCGCGCTGCTGCGCGACGCGGGCTGGGGGATCACCGCCGCCCTGGCCCTGGACGGGGGGGACGAGGCGGTCCTGGCCGTGGAGGGGGGCGGGGTGCAATACCGCTCCTACCTGGGCGTGGGAGAGGGGGACCCGGCGTCCCGGATCCGCCGCGCGGCGACCACCCTGCCCGCGGTGCTGGCGGTGTGGCCTTCGGAGGTCCCCCCCGGCGGAGGCTCGGAGAAACCCTGAATGCGCCCGGCCGCCGCCGCCCGGCTTTGACCGTCCCCCCCCGCCCCTGGTATACCCGAAGAAAGAAGCAATCGCCGCGACTGCTGCGGCAGGAATCAAAATCACTTCGTTGGACCCCCGCCCTGGCAACGCCGGGGCCCAATCGATCGAGGGGTGTGGGCCGCACCCATCGACCGCCCATTCGTGAAGGAGGCACTCATGACCGACACCTTGAAGGGCAAGCGGATCGCCATGCTGGTGGAGAACGGATTCGAACAGGAGGAGCTCACCCGGCCCAAGCGCCACCTGGAGGAGAACGGGGCCGAGGTCCACGTGGTCTCGCCCTCGGAGAAGACGGTGAAGGGCTGGCAGCACACCCGGTGGGGCGACGACATCCCGGTGGACCGCCCCCTGGCCGAGGCCCGCCCCGACGACTACGACATGCTGGTCCTGCCGGGCGGGGTGATGAACCCGGACCACCTGCGCCGGAACGAGAAGGCGCTGGCCTTCGTACGCGCGTTCTTCGACCAGCACAAGCCGGTGGGGGCCATCTGCCACGGCCCGTGGACGCTGATCGACGCCGGGGTGGTGAAGGGGCGCACCCTCACCTCCTACCCCTCCATCCAGACCGACCTCAAGAACGCGGGCGCGAACTGGGTGGACGAGGAGGTGGTGGTGGACCAGGGGCTGGTGACCAGCCGCAAGCCCGACGACATCCCCGCCTTCAACGACAAGCTGGTGGAGGAGATCCGGGAGGGCCGGCACGCCGGCCAGACCACCTAGGTACCCGGCCGGGGGGGCGGGGACTACTTCTTCCCCGCCTTCCCCGGGCCGAACCGCTCGTTGATCCAGCTCTCCATCTTGTCCAGCACCGCGTCGTTCACCGTCTCCTCGATGGTGTAGTACTCGGCCACCGTCCCCGTGTCCGCGGTCTGGAAGAGGTGGTTGAGCTTGGGGTAGACGCGCACGGTGACGTCCCGGTTGCCGGCCCGTTTCAGCGCCTTCTCCAGCTCCGGCACGCTCTGGTCGGGCGGCACCTGGAGGTCCTTCTCCCCGTAGAGGGCCAGTACCGGCACCTTCAGCGCGGCCAGGGCCGGGCGCGGGTCGTAGGTGATGAAGTAGCGCATCCACGGGCTGGTCAGGCTGGCCAGTTGGTCGTCGATCATCCGGTCCAGGCCGTCGCCCAGCTCCTCGCGTTCCTCCGGGGTGAGGATCTCGAGCTGCTTCCGGATCACCTTCCGCGCCTCCGCGGCCAGGGTGGCGCTGTCGGCGTCGGTCTTGACCAGGGCGGTCAGCTCCCGGTTCAGCTCCGCCCGCTGCCGGGCCTCATCCTTGCTCATCCCCGCCGCCCGGGCCAGGAGTTCGCTCTGGGCGGCCAGGATGTCGTCCCCGGGCACCGCCGGGGCGGCCATGAGGATCACGAAGGCCACGTCGGGGTCCTGGGAGGCGACCAGGGGGGCGATGAGGCCCCCTTCGCTGTGGCCGGCCAGTCCCACCGCGTCCTTCCGGACCTCGGTCCGGGCGAGCAGGAAGTCCACTCCGGCCTTTACGTCCCCGGCGAAATCGGCGCTGGTGGCTCCCTCCGGGCCGGCCGAGGTTCCTCCCACTCCGCGATCGTCGACCCGGAGCACCGCCACCCCGTGGCGGGAGAGGCGGTCGGCGATGACCCAGAACGGCTTGTGGTCGAACACGGTCTCGTCCCGGTCCTGGGGCCCGCTCCCGGTGATCATGAGTACGGCGGGGAAGGGGCCGGATCCGTCGGGCACGGTCAGGGTGCCGGCCAGGGTGATCCCGTCGTGGCTGTAGGTGACCTCCCGGCTGGTGTAGGGGAAGGGGGGCCGGGGAGTCTGGGGCCGGGCCGGCGCCTTCCCGGTTTCCCGCCCCAGCATGAAGGGGAAGGTCTGGCCGGACTGGGTGAAGTCCCCGGTGATCTTTCCCAGGGCGAACCGGCCGGTGAAGGTGGGGGAGCCGGGGATCCCGGCGATGGCGAAGCTCACCGCGTCACCCTCCACCGAGACCTTCTCCAGCGCGACCCCGGTGGCGCCCTGCATGGGGATGTCGATGGTCCCCGACCAGGCTCCACCGGCCTGGGCCAGGTCCACCTTCACGGCGAGGTTCAGGTTGGGGAGCTGGATCGACCCCTCCCAGTGTCCGCTCAGATCGTCCTGGGCCCGGGCGGAGGACCCGGGGAGGATCCCCGCCGCCAGCACCGCCATCCACACCGCCCATCCCGTCCATCGCATCGAGGTCACTCCTTCCACAGCCCCACGCTGGCGTAGGTCACGGTTCCGGTGGGGTCGTTGGCCTGTTCGTAGCGGAGGATCTTCCCCCGCGTTCCGTCCAGCGCCGAGAGCAGCCCGAAGATCGGGCTCAGGCCGCAGATCCGGCGGGGATCGTTCTCGGCCATCACCGAGGCGTAGAACTCGTCCGCGCTCCCCCGGACCACGGTCTCCAGGGTCCGGCGGTCGTCGCTTTCCAGGAAGGCCAGGCCCTCCTCGTTGAGCGCCCCCGGATCCCCGAAGCGCGGGCCCACGTGGGCGAGGTCGGCCCCCGCCACCACCACCGCGCGGTCGCCCCGTTCCTCGAGGAGGGTCCGGAGCTCGGCCAGGAAGGGGTCGCTCTTCTCCCCGGTGCGCTCGTGGTCCGCCGCCCGCAGGGAGCCGCACAGCACCGGCACCATGCGGAGGTCCCGGCCCCGGGCCCGCAGGGAGGCCAGGAACACGGCCTGGAACTCCAGGGAGTGCTCCTTGCGGTGGAAGTAGAGGGTCTCGGGATCGACCGGAGCCCGGGCCAGGAGGCGCCGGCAGGCTTCCTCATCCACCGGTACCGTCCCCAGGGGGGTCTCGAAGGGCTTGTCCAGGACGATCCAGGCCGGGTGGGGGCAGGCGTGGGAGGTGCCGAGCACGAACACCGTCTCCACCTGCGGGTTCTCGTCGAGGAGCCGGTAGGCGAGGGCGGTGCAGGGCCCTCCGACCCGCAGGTCGATGTGCGGGGCCACCAGTCCGCGGAGCCGTCCTTCCGGCCGGGGGCCGGGTTCCTCCAGGCTCCCCGCGGACTCCTCGAATCCCTGCACCACCGTGCGCGCCTCCCCGGGATCGGCGGGGTAGCTGGCCCCGGCGTGGGCCGCCGACCGCACCGGAGCCTGCTGGAAGTCCCGGTGCAGGCCGCTCCGGCGCTCCCGGAAGGCCTCGGTCTCCAGCATCCCCGCCTCTTCCAGGCGATCCAGCAGCACCTTCACCTCCTCCGGGCTGGGGGGCTTGCCGTACCGCTTCTCGAAGGCCTGGCGAAGCTCTCCCTGATCGTGCTCGCCGTCGCAGTGGGCGGCCACGAACAGGGCCGGCTCCGAAAGGACGAGCTCGTCGTCGGTGTAGCCCTCGGGATCGCGAAGCAGGTAGTTGGCCCCGTCCTCCTCGGGTATGTGGAGGATCTCCAGGGCGCGGAGTCGGGGTAGTTTCTTCATCGGGGAGTTCCGGTCCGGTTACGGGTTGAGGGGCGCGTTTCCGCACCGCCGCCGGGGCGGTCCGGTGCGGTGCGGCCGCGGCCGCAAACGCTCCTTGGCAAACCTCCGGCGGACGTCTTGAATAGGGGGTGTCCCCGGGCGGGACGGGGCCGACGAACGGCCGCCCACCCGGGAGCCGAGTATAGAGCAGGCTCCCCGGCCGCACCACGGGCCGGGATTCGGCGGCGCACGCCGCCGGGGGAGGCGGTGATGAAGCAGTTCCTGGCCCGGGTGGCGGCGGGATTGGTGTCCCTGGCCGTTTTCGTCCTCATCCTCCTGGGCGCGGTCTACCTGAAGGTGGGGCGCGGCCCCGAGGTGAAGGGGGACTCGATCCTCCAGCTGTCCGTCGGCGGCCCGATCCTCGAGTACCCGGTGGGGGGGGTAACCGGGGGGCTCCTGTCCCCGGCCGGCCACACCCTCCAGGGTTACCTCACCAACCTGGACAAGGCGGCGGTGGACGACCGGATCAAGGGGGTACTGATCACCCTGGAGAGCCCCGGCACGGGCTACGCGGCCCTGGGGGAGCTACGGGACAAGATCGCCCAGGTGCGGGCGGCGGGGAAGCCGGTGTGGGCCTGGGCGGACATGGTAGACCTGAAGTCCCTCTACGTGGCCTCGGCCTGCGATTCCTTCTACGTGCAGCCCGCCGCCTTCATCGAGGTCACCGGCATGTGGGCGGGCATGCCCCATATCAAGTCCGCCCTGGACAAGCTGGGCATCCAGCCCCAGATCCACCGCATCAAGGACTACAAGTCGGCGGCGGAGCTGGCGACCCGGACCGACATGTCCCCCCAGACCCGGGAGATGGAACTCTGGATCCTGAACGACATCTACCCGCACGTGATCGGGGACATCGCGGCCGGGTTCGGGACCGACACCACCGCCGTGACCACCGCCATGCAGGAGACCCAGCTCCTGCCCGACCGGCTGGTCGAGCTGGGCCTGGCCGACGGCTCCCGGTACTGGGACGAGATGAAGGGGGCGCTCCCCCGGCCCCGAGGCAAGGAGGAGCCGAGGCTCCTGGCCGGGGCCGACTACCGGCAGGTGAAGCCGGCCTCGGTGGGGCTCAAGGGGGGGAAGACCATCGCGGTGGTCCACGCCCAGGGGCTCATCGGGGGGACCCGGAGCGGGGAGAATCCCCTCCTGGGCCCGACCATGGGCCACGAGTCGGTGAACCGGGATCTTCGCCGCGCCATGGAGGACGACGACGTGGCCGCGGTGGTGTTCCGGATCGACAGCGGCGGGGGATCCAGCCTCACCAGCGACCGGATCAGCCGCATGGTGGCGGTGGTCAACGCGAGGAAGCCGGTGGTGGTCTCCATGGTCGACGTGGCCGCCTCCGGCGGCTACGCCATCGCCTATCCGGCCCGGACCCTGATCGCCGACGGCAACACCATCACCGGCTCCATCGGGAGCATCACCGGGAAGCTGGTGACCCGGGACTTCCAGGAGAAGCTGGGGGTGACCCGGGACGGGGTCGGGGTGGGTCCGGAGCCCGACTTCAACTCGAGCTGGCGACCGTGGACCCCGGCCGAGTACGAAAAGGTGGAGAAGAACCACTGGCAGGACTACAACCGCTGGGTGCAGAGGATCGCCGACCAGCGGAATCTCACCTTCGCCCAGGTGGACTCGGTGGCCCGCGGCCGGGTCTGGACCGGGCGCCAGGCCCTGGAGCGGAAGCTCATCGACCGCCTGGGCAACCTGGACGACGCGGTGGCCGCGGCCAAGGAGGCGGCGGGCATCGCCCCCGGGGAGAAGGTCACCGTGGTCCACTATCCCCAGCCGGAGGGCCTCCTGGCCCAGATCCTGGGGGCGCCGGTGGGGGCGGTGTCGGAGCGGCTGGTGTCCCGGGCGCTGGACCGGGCCCGCACCGGGGCCGCGGTCTGGAACCGGGGCGAGATGCGGATCCTGGAGATGCCGGTGCCCTGACCGCCCGGGCGGGAACGCCCCGGGCCGAGCGCCCGGAGCCTGCTAGGAGCGGGCCTTGCGGAGGATCCGGGCGCGATCGATGAGCCGGGAGGACTCGGAGCTCCGGGACCCCTTGGTGGGGGCGCCCAGGACCACGGTGATGAAGTCGCCGCGGTGGTCGGAGACCGCCTCCACCATGCAGTAGCCCGCCTCGTCGATGTACCCGGTCTTGGCCGCGACCACGTCGTCCCGGGCTCGCAGGAGCCGCGAGGAGTGCACGATGGTGCGCGGTCCCCGCGGGGTGCGAAGCTCGAACTTCTCCGTGCCCAGGTACTCGCGGAGCATGGGCACCTCGAGGGCGGCCTTGAAAAGGATCACCACGTCCCGGGCGGTGGCCACGTTCCGTTCATCGAGCCCGGTCGGCTCCACGAAGCGGGTGCGGCGGCAGCCCAGGTCCCAGGCCGTCTGCTGCATCTGGTAGGCGAAGCTGGCGTAGCTCGCGCCGGAGGGGTGGGTGAGGGCCCGGGCGGCGCAGTTGTCCGAGCAGACCAGCGCCATCTTGAGGAGAACCCGCGCCGGCACCCGGTCCCCGATGCGCAGGCGGGTCCGCCCGGCGTGGGTCCAGTCGTCGTGGGTGATGGTGATCGGCTCGTCGAGGTCCGGATGGAGGCGCAGGAAGGTGAGCGCCGCGGCCAGCTTGGTCAGGCTGGCGATGGGCACGGGGTCGTCGATGGACTTGGAATACAGCCACTCGCCGCTGTCCGGGTCGTAGATCCCGGCATTGCGTGCCCGGACCGCGAAGGCGTCGGCGGTCCCGGGGGTGAACAGGATTCCCTGTCCGGCCAGGACCACGATCAGCGCCGCCACGATCCAGGTTCGATGCGTTGCCCTCCACATACGCAGGAACCTCGATTCTGGCGTTCTGGATTGAGAAGACCGGTTGGCCCCATATCGGCTCTTGCCGGGGCGGAGTGAAGTTACGGCGGCCGGGGGCCGGGAATCAATGGGAAAGAAGCCCCGGGGGGCGGCTGGAGCCGCCTCCCGGGGCCCGGGGCCCCCTCTCCGGCCCGGGGGTGGAAGCCGGTGGCGGGGACCCGTACGCGGTTCGGGACCGCCGGCCGGGCTCAGTGCCCGGTGGTGTCCGGGCAGCCGCAGCCGGATCCGGGGGTCCAGGTGCTGTCGCCGGGCTCGCCCCAGGGGGGCGCCTCCCGGAGGTCCAGGTCGGCGAAGGTGTTGCAGAGGAGCCCGATCGCCGAGGAGAGGGCGAGGCAGATCGCGAAGCCGCCCACTCCGCCCGCGGCGCCGATACCCACGCAGTCCTTGAAGGCCTGGGCGGCGATACCGGCGCAGGCGGCGCGGCTCATGCCCCGGAAGAACCGCTGCAGGTCGTCGTAGATGCCGTCGGGGCCGGTTCCGTGGTCCCCGCCTCCCCGGAACAGGACCTTGCCGCTCTCCAGGTCCCGGACGATGCCGGTGTGGGGATCGAACCGGACCCCGGGGCCGGCCTGGCCGCCGGGGGTGACCACGTGGGCGACCACCGCCCGGCTGAGCGGATCCTGGGCCGCCACTCCGAACACGTCCCCCTGGGGAGTGCCGGCCAGGCGGACCACCCGGATCTCTCCCCGGAGGCCGGCCGGGTCGCGGGTCTCCACCGCCGCCACCGCGACCAGGGCGTCGGTGGCCGAGACGCCCGGACCCAGCGCCGGTCCTGCCGGGGCGGCCCGGTCCGCGCGGTAGAGCTGCTTCACGCGGCCCCAGGTGGAGGGATCGGCCCGGGCCGGCCCGGCCAGAGCGAGCAGGGTGAGGCCGGTGAGCCCGGCGGTGAGGGTGATGAGGTGGAGGGCGCGGGGAGCGAGTCGAGTTCGAGGCATGCTTGGGTCCTCCGGGCGCCCGGGTCGCGGGCGCCGAGGACGGGTCGGTTTGATGGGCGGGCTGAGCGGGGGAGGGGCCCCGCGCCGAACCTCCATTGCATGGATGGTGCCGCCGGCGATCGGGATGGCGGGGGACCAGGAGGCCGCCGGGCCGGAGGTGGGGATGCCTGCCGGTCCGCGGGCGACGCGGCCTCGTCACCCGGCGCCGGAGCTTCATCGGGGCGGCTGCGGCCCGGGTGCGTACCCGGGTACGCATCCATCATGCCGGGCTTGCCGCTCAACTCGAACACAGGGCTGTTCCCCAGGGAGCCCCCGTCGATCCAAAGAACTCCAAGGTCCGGGACCAGGAAAAATGCGCACCCGGGTACCCGGCGGGTACGCCCTCCCTCACGTGGCGGGCCGGGCAAGAAAAGCTGACCCCCCCTGCCCGGCCAGGCCACCGGGCGGTCGCGAATCCGGCCGTCCCTCCGTCGACCGCCCTCCCGAATGCACCTTGCGCCCCCGCGCCGGGTGGTGTGAGATCACGTCCATGGTGCGACGGGTGGTGATTCCCAGGTACGGGGACGTGAACGTCCTCGAGGTGCGGAGCGGGCCCCCTCCGGGGCTCGCCCCGGGGGAGGTGCGGATCCGGGTGGCGGCGGCGGGGGTGAACTTCGCCGACCTCCTCATGCGCATGGGCCTCTACCCGGAGGCTCCGGCCCGCCCCTTCGTTCCCGGCTACGAGGTCTCGGGCACGGTGGCGGAGATCTCGGCCGAGGCCGCCGCCGCCCACCCCGAGCTGCGCCTGGGCAGCCGGGTCGTGGCCGGCACCCGGTTCGGCGGCTACGCCGAGGAGATCGCTGTCCCCGCGGCCCGGATCTTCCCCCTTCCCGACGACTGGTCCTTCGAGGAGGGCGCCGCCTACCCGGTCACCTACACCACCGCCTGGCTGGCTCTGGTGGCCATGGCCCGGGTCCGGCCCGGGGACGCGGTCCTCGTCCACGGCATCGCCGGCGGGGTGGGCTCGGCCGCCCTCCAGATCGCCAGGGACGCCGGGGCCCGGGTGGCCGGCACCTGCGGGGGCGCGGAGAAGGTGAAGGCGGCGCTGTCCTGGGGCGCGGACCGGGCCATCGACTACCGCAGCGAGCACGTGCCGGCGGTGGTGCGGGCCTGGGCCCCGGAGGGCGTGGACATCGTGCTCGAGTCCAGGGGGGGGAAGGGGCTCCGGGAGAGCCTTCGCCTTCCCAAGCCCACCGGGCGGGTGGTCACCTACGGGGTGAGCGAGATGGCCTCGGGGCGCCGGCGCAATCCCTTCACCACCGTGAAGGCGCTCCTGCCCCTGCTCTGGATGAGCCCCCTCAAGCTGATCCAGCGGAACCTGGGGCTCTACGGATTGAACGTCCTCCAGCTCTGGGACGAGGAGGCCGTCCTGGGCGAGGTCACCGCCGCCCTCTCCCTCGCCGCCCGGGAAGGGCGCTACCGTCCGGTCCTGGATCGCAGCTTTCCCCTCGAAGCGGCCGGGGAGGCCCACCGCTATCTGCACGAGCGGCGGAACCTGGGCAAGGTGGTGCTGGCCACCGGACCGGCCTGAACCGGCCGCCCCCGTCCGCCGCGGGGCGTTGACCGGGCCCGCGCGGCCTCCGTATCCTCCATCGCCGGAGGAACCCCATGCCCCGCATTTCCCGCATCACCGTGATCGGCGCCGGCACCATGGGCCGGGGCATCGCCCACGTGGCCGCCCTCGCCGGCCACCCCACCGTCCTCTTCGACGTCGATCCCCAGGCGCCGGACCGGGCCCTGGCCGCGGTGCGGGCGAACCTGGACCGGGGGGTGGAGAAGGGCAAGGTGGCCGCCACCGACCGGGACGGCGCCCTGGACCGGCTCACCACGTCCGGGGACATCGCCGCCGCCGTGGCCGGAGCGGACCTGGTCATCGAGGCCGCGCCCGAGGACCTGGAGCTCAAGCGGCGGATCTTCGCCGGCCTGGACCGGGCCGCCCCCGCCGGCGCCATCCTGGCCACCAACACCTCCTCGCTCCCGGTGGGGGAGATCGCCGGGGCCACCGGCCGCCCGGAGCGGGTGTGCGGGATGCACTTCTTCAACCCCGTCCATCTGATGCCCCTGCTCGAGGTGGTGCGGGCGGAAGCGACCGCCGAGGCCACGATCGAGGCGGTCCTGGCCGTGGGAACGGCGATGGGCAAGGAGTGCATCGTGGTCCGCGACGTGCCCGGCTTCGCCACCAGCCGCCTGGGCGTGGTGCTGGGGCTGGAGGCGATGCGGATGCTGGAACAGGGCGTGGCCTCGGCCGCGGACATCGACAAGGCCATGACCCTGGGCTACCGGCATCCCCTGGGACCGCTCCGCCTCACCGACCTGGTGGGTCTCGACGTGCGCCTGGCCATCGCCGAGCACCTCCACCGCGCCCTGGGCTCGGAGGCCTTCCGCCCCCCGGGCATCCTGCGCCGCATGGTGGCCGAAGGCCGCCTGGGGAAGAAGAGCGGCCGCGGCTTCTACGACTGGTCCGAGGGCTGACCCCGGCTCCCGGCCCAGATCTCCGGTTCCCGCGCTTCCGCCCCGGCGCTATCATCGACGCAGGAGGCCCACCCGACGCATGCAGAAGCACTACATCCTCGACACCAACGTCCTCCTCCACGATCCCGGCGCCCTCGTCTCCTTCCAGGACAACGACGTCATCGTCCCCATCTACGTGATCGAGGAGGTGGATCACTTCAAGAAGGAGGCCTCCGAGCTGGGGCGGAACGCCCGGGAGATCTCCCGCATCCTCGACGAGTACCGCGAACAGGGGAACCTGGCCCGGGGGATCGGGCTGGGGACGGGGGGGAACCTGCGGGTGGAGATCCACGAGGACTACCCGCTGGAGGCCATGAACGGCAGCCCCTCCAAGGTCGACCACGCGCTCCTGGCCCTGGCGGCCAAGATCCGCGACGCCAACCCCAGGACGCCGGTGATCCTGGTCACCAAGGACACCAACCTGCGGATCAAGGCCGACGCCCTGGGGATCAAGGCCGAGGACTACGAGACCGGCCGGGTGGACCTGAACGACCTCTACCGCGGCGCGGTGGACCTGACCCTGACCGGGGAGGAGGTGACCGCGCTCCGGGAGGGGGACCCGGTGCCCGCCCCGGCGGGCGACTTCTATCCCAACGAGTACGTGCTCGCCCGCACCGAGGGGGAGCCGCCCGTCTCCGCCCTGGCCCGAATCTCACCCGACCAGTCCGAGCTGCGCCCGCTCCGCATCCCCGACCGGCCGATCCTGGGGTTGAAGCCGAAGAACAAGGAGCAGCACTTCGCCCTCGACGCCCTGCTCGACCCGGAGATCAAGCTGGTCACCCTGATGGGCAAGGCGGGCACGGGCAAGACCATCCTCGCCATCGCCGCCGGGCTGCACCAGGTGGAGGAGCTGGGCAGCTACGCCCGGCTCCTGGTCTCGCGGCCGATCTTCCCCATGGGACGCGACCTCGGCTACCTCCCCGGCGAGGTGGAGGAGAAGCTGAACCCCTGGATGCAGCCGATCTACGACAACCTGGAGTTCATCCTCGACCGCCAACGCCAGCGCAAGGGGTTCAACCTGGCCAAGCTCCTGGCCGGGGGCACCATCGGGATCGAGCCCATCACCTACATCCGCGGACGCAGCATTCCCGGGCAGTTCCTGCTCGTGGACGAGGCGCAGAACCTCACCCCGCTGGAGGTGAAGACGATCATCACCCGCGTGGGCGAGGGGACCAAGATCGTGCTCACCGGCGATCCGTACCAGATCGACAACCCCTACGTGGACGCGTCCTCCAACGGCTTCAACTACCTGGTCCAGAAGTTCCGCCTCGAAGCGCTCTCCGCCCACGTGGAGCTGGTCAAGGGCGAGCGGAGCGTGCTCGCCGAGCGCGCCTCGGACCTGCTCTAGCCGGTCCGGGAGCGCGCATCCGCGCCTTTCCCGGCGGGAAAGATTTCCACACCGGCGCGCGCCCTTCCCCGGTTTTTTCGCCTCCCGCCCAAGGCGGTTCCCGGCAATCGATTGCCCTCCGCGGGTTCGGTGTCCGCCCCGCCGAGGCCCGGTGCTTCTCCACCTTCTCTCCACGGTTTCCACTCTCTTGTCCACATCCGGCTCCGCGGACAACCCGCAGTCGCGGTGGCGGTTGCCGGAAGGGCTTCAGGCAGCGCTCAAGCCGCCGCGTTTTCCCGGCGGAAACTAGGGAACTTGAGGTCGCGACGGGCGGGGAAAGGCTGAAAATCCGGGGTTTCGCCGAAAGTTTTTGACCCGCTCACGGGAGCGGAGTACCTTGCCATCGAGGGTCGTGATCGACCTGTCCGGCACCGACACCCGGCATCGCCGGGACGAGGTGCAAGAACCCCAGGAGGGGCGGCGGTCTCCGAGGAGACCACCAAGGCCCCCCGCGATCGAGACTCTGAAGGGCGCGAAACGGCAGGCGGCTTGCCCGCCGGACGGGACGAAGCCCATGAGAGGAGACGCCGTGAGGAACGGCGTTGTCGCGGAGGGAGATGAACCCCTGGAGGGGAGAAAGCCCAAGGGAGGCACGGGCCGTCCCGGCGCTTCGGCGCCGACACGGCAACGGACTTCCGCGGAGACGAAAGCCCGGAAGGCGGGCGAGGACACCGCTGAATCGAGCGCAGCGGGCCCGTTATCAGCCGACGCCAGGCGGGCAGGACCCCACCGGGAGGCGGGGACCATGCCGCGGAAGGGGAAACCTTCGAAGGGCGGAATCCCAGGAGCGCCATCGATCTGAAATACGGTCGAAGGGTCGCGGGAGGAACAAGGCGTCAGGAGGGTGTGAAACCCTGGAGACGCAGCGTACCCGGGTGAGGCAAACCCGGGGGAGTCGCTTCCCGCTTCCTCGAGCGCTGTAGGGAACGGAACCCTGGAGAGGCGTGCGTCGCCGAGAGGCGGGGCACAGTTCGAACCGGTCATACTCCGAAGGAGAGTCGAAGCCCAAGAGGGGCCCGCAACAACCATCTCACGATAACCGTTGTGGCGGCGGATGCCGGAAGGCCTTCGGCGGGTCGCGCCAAGCGAGCCCTGGTCCGAAGGAAGCGCGTAACCGATAGGCGCGCTACGGTCGTCCGAGGCAACCCCTGAAGGGCAGACAACTCCACGGGAGGAGGCGCGGTCGGGGCGACCCGGCCGGGCACCCGGTTCGACACCGAGTCTCTGAGGGGGACACGGACAGGCCCACGACCCTCGTTTTTTTTCCTCACAGGGTGTCCGAGCCCTCGGACCCCGAACGCGTGGAGTCGGCGGGTTTCCCGGAAGCGGTTCCCCCCCGGCTCTCCCGCCGCGCGGCGGCGCCCCCGGGCCCCGCCACCTCCGGGTGCCGATTCGTCCTCAGGCACCCGTCTATCCGGTGGGGCCGCCCGTATTCGGTGGGGCCGCCTGCCGTCCATCCGCTCGGCCCGCCCCGGGCCCTTCCGCTCCCTACTCCGGCAGCGCGTCCTCGGGGATGCGGGCCAGGAGCGGGTTGGCGCGGTCGCGCCCGGAGAGCACCGGATCCTCCACTTCCCAGGGCACGGCCAGGTCGGGGTCGTTCCAGGCCACCCCGTGCTCGTCCGAGGCGTCGTAGTAGTTGTCCACCACGTAGATCAGGGTGGCGTCGGTGAGGGCGGCGAAGCCGTGGGCCACGCCCACGGGTACGAACACCCCCACCGGAGCGTCCCCGGACAGCTCCTCCACCTCCACCGCGCCGCGGGTGGGCGAGGACCGCCTGAGGTCGGCGAGACCGATCCGGATCCGGCCCTCCGCCGGCACCCAGAAATCCACCTGGCGAAGGTGGAAGTGGAGGCCGCGAAGCACGCCCTGCCGGGAGTCGGAGCGGTTGGTCTGCACCGCCTCCCAGCTCCGCTCCGGGAACCACTCCTTGCGGAAGGTCTCCAGGAACCGCCCCCGGGGATCGGAGAAGGACTGGAGGGGGACGAACTTGACGCCGCGGATGCGGCTCGACTCGCGGATCTCCGGCATGCGCACCTCGTGCGGGCGGGGGAGGCGTCCCCGCGTCGGTCCTGGTACCCTGTTCTGTCCGGCCGGCGGCGGTTCCCCGGCCCGGATCCGGCCGCCCCGCGGGGCCGGAGCGTTCCCGGCCGCACCGGCCCGGCGGCCCGGACGGGCAACGATCGGCTACTCTACCACGGGCCGGAAGGAGGCCGGGATGGCGCCCTGGATCGAGGTCGGGAGGGAGGAGGACCTCCCTCCCGGAGCCTACAAGCTGGTGGAAGCGGGGGAGCTGGAGCTGGCCCTGTTCAACGTGGAAGGCAAGCTCTGCTGCATCGAGGACCTCTGCACCCATGACGGGGGAAACCTGGTCGAGGGGGACGTGGAGGGACGGGTGGTGACCTGCCCCCGCCACGGGGCCAAGTTCGACGTGTGCACCGGCGAGGCCCTGTGCCTCCCCGCGGTGGCCTCGACCCCGGTCCACGCGGTCCGGCTTCGGGAGGGCGCGATCGAGGTGGAGGTGGACGAGGACGACCTGGCCTGACCTCGCCGCGGAGCCGGGGGCTCTCCGCGGCCATCGGATGGAGAAGTCATCATGGCGAGTCGAAAGCAACGACAGATCGCATTGCTCAAGGTCCTGGCCGCGGCGGCCTGGGCCGACGGCCGGCTGGACAACGAGGAGATCAACCGGATCAAGGACCTGATCCTGGCCTACGACCTGGAGCCGGCCGAGACCCGGGAAGTGCAGGAGCTGCTGGAAGCCCCCGTGTCCTACGCCCGCTGCGAGGAGCTGACCCGGGAGCTCATGAACCTGCTCGGCACCCAGGGGGAGCGGCGGGAAGCCCTGGAGGAGGTGGAGACCGTCTTCCGGGCCGACGGGGAGATGAGCGAGGACGAACGGGAGGTGCTGGAGGGCCTCAAGGGGATCATGGAGGCCATGGACTCCGTGGACCGGTTCATGGGCCGGATCACCGGGGTCTTCCGGCGCATGTTCGCGGCCCGGGACGCCTCCCGGAGCCCGGGCCAGCTCACCGAGTTCCTCAAGAACTCGGTGCTCCAGCGCCTGGATGACCTCTCGGGGGGAGCCTGGCGGGAGGACGTGGACGCGGCCACCCTGAACCGGTACACGCTCTTCGGCGCCGTCCTGGGCCGGGTGGCCGACGCCGAGGGGGGGATCTCGGACGAGGAATCGGCCCGGATCCGGGATCTCCTGGCCGGCCGCTTCGAGCTCCGCCCCCCGCTCCTGGACTGGGTGGTCCAGTCCGTCCGGGAGGCCTCCACCGCGGGCATGGACCGCCAGGCCCTCCTGAGCGAGTACAACCGGATCGCGGACATGGACCAGCGCAAGCGCCTGCTCCGGGCCGCCTTCGCCGTGGCCGCGGCCGACGGCACCGTGAGCCGGGAGGAGCTGGAGGAGCTTCAGCTCATCTCCAACTTCCTGTGGATCGACCGGCGGGAGCTGGCCGACATCCGCCGCGAGTTCGCCGCCGCGGAGGGTTGAGCCGGCGCCGGGGCCTCGGGTGCGCGCGCACCGAGGCCCCGGGCGGGCACGGTGGTGGAGGCGGAACCTCTACATGAACGCCCAGAGCTGGACGTGGCGGTCCCGGGCCACCGCCTCGGGCTCGAAATCGCCTCCCTGGGCGTAGCGGGATCCCATGGCCTGGACGGAGATGCGCCCCTCGGCGATCCCCTGGCCGGCCAGGTAGCTCCGGACCGCCTGGGCCCGGGCCATGCTGAGCGAGGAGCCCTGGCCCGCCTCACCCCGATTGTCGGTGAAGCCCACGGCGAGGGCGTGCCAGCGGCTGTTGGTCTTCATCTCCTTCACCGCCTCGATGAGCGCCCCCTTGGCCTCCTGGTTCAGGGTGGAGGACCCGGCGGGGAAGGTGACCGTCTTCAGGAGACGATGGACGTGGAGCCCCTCCGGGACCGCCGGGGCTTCGCTCATGCTCCAGGTGGTGACCGGTTCGGGAACCTGCGCCGCTGACGGCCCGCCACCGATCACCGGGGTTCCGTCCGCGGTGGTGGTGGCCGGCGGAGGCGCGGTCTTGGAGCGCATGGCCTCGCAGCCGGCGGCCAGGGCCAGGACCATGGCCAGGCCCAGCACCAGCCCGGCGCGCATCCGGACCGAGCCTTGTCCGCCTCCGGCGGCGGCCCTAGAATGTACATCCTTTTCCCTCGGGGGCGGATCCGAACGCATGATCGTCGATTCCAAACGCATGGCGATTCTCCATTCCGGGACGGGTGGTCGGGACGCAGACTTCGTATTGTATTGGATGCAAATGCAGCGCCGGGCTGAATTCAATGATGCCCTGAATCTGGCCGTGGAGCAAGCCAATCGCCGGGGGCTCCCGGTGCTGGTCTACGAGGGGATCCGCCACGACTATCCCCACGCCTCCGACCGCCTCCACACCTTCCTGCTGGAGAACGCTCGCGGCGTCGGTAAACGATTGAAGGGCAAGGGGATCGGCTACGTCCTGTACCTGGAGCGGAACGCCGCGGACCGCCGGAAGATCGTCAAGCGGCTGGCCCGGCGCGCGGCCCTGGTGGTCACCGACGATTATCCCGCCTTCATCATCCCCGGCCACAATCGCGCCCTGGCCCGGATCGCCGCCGAAGTCGACGTGACCGCGATCGCGGTGGACGGTTGCGGCGTGGTGCCCCTGGCCGAGTTCCCCAAGCGGGAGTACGCCGCCCGCACCCTGCGGCCCAAGATCCACCGGCTCCTCCCCTACTACCTGGTCCCCGGCCGGGAGGCGGAGCCCCGCCGGAACGGGACCCGTCTGGATCCGGGCGTCCGCGACGAGGACTGGCGGGAATCGGTGTCGACCAAGGTGGCCTCCTGCGCGGTGGACCGCACGGTGTTTCCGGTCTCCGGGCATTGCCCGGGGGGACGGGAGGCGGCCCTGGCCGGGCTGGGGAGGTTCCTGGACCGGGGGCTGGACCGCTACGACGCGAAGTCCAACGATCCCGGCCTCGCCGTCACCTCCGGGCTCAGCCCCTACCTCCACTTCGGGATGATCTCGGCCCGGGAGGTGGCCCTCACGGTGCGGGACGCCCGCCCCCGGGCCGACCGGAACGTGGCCGCCTTCCTGGAACAACTTATCGTCCGGCGGGAACTGGCCTTCAACTTCTGCGCCCGGGAGCCCCGGTACAATGCCCTGGAGGCCCTTCCCGACTGGGCCCGGAAGACCCTGGCCGAGCACGACGACGACGAGCGCGAATACGTGTACAGTCTGCGGGAGTTCGAGGAAGCCCGGACCCACGATCCGCTCTGGAACGCCTGCCAGGACGAGATCCGGCTCACCGGGACCATGCACAACTACGTGCGCATGCTTTGGGGGAAGAAGATCCTGGAATGGTCGAAGGGCCATGCCGAGGCCCTGCGGATCATGACCCACCTGAACGACAAGTACGGCCTGGACGGGCGGGATCCCAACTCCTACACCAGCTTCCTGTGGTGCTTCGGTCTCCACGACCGGGCCTGGGGGGAGCGGCCGGTCTACGGCAAGATCCGCAGCATGTCCTCCGACGCCACCCGCCGCAAGGTGGATGCGGCGTCCTACCTGGAGAGAATCGACCGGCTCCGCCGCCAACGCCGCGCGGGGACCGGTTCGGGAGCCTGACATGGAGAAATTCGGCCTGACCTGGGAGGCCCTGCGCGCGGGCCTTTTCACCCACGGCATCCGCATCGTCCTCATCCTGGTCGCCTCCTTCGTGGCCTACCGGGTGGTCAAGTTCATCGTCCGCCGGGTGGAGAAGTCGGTGGAGGACGACGATCCGAACTCCAAGAGCGAGGTGGAGAAGCGGGCCGAGACCCTGAGCCGGATCGTCCGCCAGGTCTCGCTGGTGCTTATCTTCCTGGTCGCGGGCATGCTGATCATGAAGGAGCTGGGGTTCGAGATCGGCCCCATCATCGCCGGGGCCGGGATCGCCGGCCTGGCCATCGGTTTCGGGGCCCAGAACCTGGTCCGGGACCTGATCACCGGCTTCTTCATCCTGTTCGAGAACCAGCTCCGGGTGGGGGACGTGGTGGAGATCGCGGGCAAGGGGGGGCTGGTCGAGGCCATCAACCTCCGCACCACCGTGCTCCGGGATCTGGAAGGGAACGTGCACGTCATCCCCAACGGGGCCATCGAGACCGTGACCAACCGGACCATGGAGTGGTCGCGGATCGTGCTCGACGTGGGAGTGGCCTACAAGGAGAACGTGGACCGGGTGATGGAGGTGCTGGCCGAGATCGGGAAGGGCATGGAGGAGGACCCGCAGTTCGGCCCCATGATCCTGGAGCCGCTCTCGATCCTGGGGGTGAACGACTTCGGGGCCTCCTCGGTGGACATCCGGGTCATGTTCAAGACCAAGCCCCTCATGCAGTGGGCGGTGGGCCGCCAGTTCCGCCGCCGGATCAAGAACCGGTTCGACGAGCTGGGGATCGAGATCCCCTTCCCCCACGTCACCCTGTACGTGGGCGAGGGGAAGCAGGGGATCCTCCGCCACCTGGCCCCTCCGGGCGGGAAGACCGAGGACGCCGGACCGGCCCGGGACCACACCGACGCCGGGCCCCAGGTGGGCTCGGGGGACCGGGCGGTGGACGGCGACGGCGACGGCGACGAAGAGGGGAGGTAGGGCGTGAAGATCTGTGGGATGCCGGATCGGATCGGCGAGGTGGTCCTCACCGGGCGGGACCTGGGACTGGAGGAGATCGTGGCCGTGGCCCGCTACCGGGCGCGGGTGCGGCTGGATCCCGGGGCCCGGCGCCGGGCGGGCATGAGCCGGGCGGTGGTGGAGCGGCTGGTGGCGGACCGGGCCAAGGTATACGGGCTCACCACCGGCTTCGGATCCAAGCGCGACATCCTGATCGCGCCCGAGGAGCTGGGCCAGCTCCAGAAGAATCTCATCCAGAGCCATGCCTGCGGCACCGGCGATCCCCTGCGGGAGGACGAGGTCCGGGCGGCGATGCTCCTTCGCGCCAACACCCTGGCCCGGGGGAATTCGGGCATCCGCCCCGCGGTGCTGGACGCGCTCCTCGCCTTCCTGAACCGGGACGTCTACCCCTGGATTCCCTCCAAGGGGTCCCTGGGGGCGAGCGGCGACCTGGCCCCCCTGAGCCACCTGGCCCTGGCCCTCTGCCATGATCCCGCCGCCCGCTTCTACCGCCGGGATCCGGAGGAGCCGGCGGCCGACGGCCCGTCCGAGACCGAGGACGGCGGCCCCGATTACGTGGCCCGTCCCGCGGCCTGGCGCTTCGGCCCCGCCCCCGCCGGGCTCTTCGACGGACCCGGAGCCCTGGAGCCGGTGGTGCTGCAGGCCAAGGAGGGGCTGGCCCTGAACAACGGGACCCAGGTCAGCACCGCCATCGGGGTGCTCACCCTGTTCGACGCGGTGGTGCTGCTGGAGAGCGCGGAGCTGGTCTGCGCCCTGAGCCTGGAGGCGACCAAGGGAGTGCGGGACGCCTTCGACCCCCGCCTCCACGAGGCCCGCCCCCTGGAGGGGCAGCGCGAGACCGCGGCCAACATCCTGGCCTTCACCGAGGGAAGCCAGATCCTCACCCTGCCCCTGAACACCGCCCGCCTCCACCGGGCCCGGTGGGCGGTCACCGCGGCGGCGGAGATCCTGGACGGCCGGGAGGGGGCCGGGGGCGCGGATCTGGTGGACCGGGCCCGGGGGGTGTACCGGCTCCTGGGGGAGATCGAGGACCGGGCCCCACGGACCCTGGAGGAGGGGCTGGCCCGGCTGGGGGCCTCGGACCGCGAGCGGCTGCCCGAACGGGAGCTGGGACGGAGGATCTACCGGGAGGCCCTGGCCTCCATCCGGAGCGAGGTGCTGGCCCTCTACGCCTCGCTCCTGGAGGCGCCGCTGGCCGGGGAGGCGGTCAAGGCCCGGGACTTCCTGGCCGACGCGGTCTCCCAGCTCCAGCTCGCCCTGCCCGAGATGCCCTCGGTCCAGGACGACTACTCCTTCCGCTGCACCCCCCAGGTCCTGGGGGCGGTGCGGAAGACGGTGGAGGACGTCCGCCGGACCCTGGTCACCGAGGCCAACAGCGCCACCGACAACCCGCTCATCTTTCCCCCCGGGGGGAGGAGTTCTCCGGGGACGTGGAGGCCTACGCCGCCTTGCTCACGGTGAAGGAATGCATGGAGGCGGTGGTGAGCGGGGGGAACTTCCACGGGGAGCCGCTGGCCATCGCCCTCGACACCCTGGGCATCGCCCTCGCCGAGCTGGGGAGCATCTCCGAGCGGCGGACCGCCCACCTGGTGGACGGGAGCCTCTCCAACGGGCTCCCCTCGCTCCTGGTGGAGCGGAGCGGGCTCAACAACGGGCTCATGATCCCCCAGTACGTGGCCGCGGCCCTGGTCAGCGAGAACAAGGTGCTGGCCCACCCGGCCTCGGTGGATTCCATCCCCACCTGCGAGAACACCGAGGACCACGTGAGCATGAGCCCCCTGGCCGCCCTCAAGTGCCGCCAGATCCTGGAGAACGTGGAGACGGTGGTGGCCATCGAGCTCATCACCGCCTGGCAGGGGGTGTACTTCCGCAAGCCGTTCGTCTGCGGCCGTGCCACCGAGGCCTTGTGGCGGGGCATGGAGGAGGCGGGGATGACCGCGGTGCGCACCGACCGGGTGTTGTACCCCGACATCGAGTGGTCCCGGAGCTTCCTCCGGCGGGGCCGGGTGTGGCGGATCGCCCGGGACCGGGGCGCCGCCGCCCCCTGCTGAGCCGGGCCCCGGCGGCCCGTCGGGGAGGCCGGGCGCCGGTCCGCGAACCCGCGACCGGCTCTCCGGCGGTCTGCTAGACTGGACGACCGGCGGCCGCCCCCCTCGCGGCCGCCGTCACCGTTATCCGAGCGAGGAGATGCCATGTTCGCCGAGCGCCGCCAGCGGTTCATGGAGCGCATGGGGGAGGGGGTCGCCCTCTTCTTCGCCGCCTCCGAGAGCACCCGCTCCAACGACACGGAGTACAAGTTCCGCCAGGACAGCTATTTCCACTACCTGACCGGGTTCGGGGAACCGGACGCGGCCGCGCTCCTCATCCCCGGGCACCCCGAGCATCCCTTCGTGATGTTCGTGCGCCCCCGGGACAAGGAGAAGGAGACCTGGAACGGGCGGCGGGCCGGTCCCGAGGGGGCCAAGGAGCGCTACGGCGCCGACGCCGCCTACACCCTGGACAAGCTCCCCGAGATGCTTCCCCAGCTCCTGGAGAACACCGAGAAGCTCTACTACGGGCTGGGCCGGCGTCCGGACAAGGACGCCCAGGTCATGGCCGCCCTGGACGCCCTGCGGGCCAAGGTGCGCCAGGGGGTGAAGGCCCCCTCGGCGGTCCTGGATCCCGCCTCCATCCTCAACGAGATGCGCCTGCACAAGACCCCGGAGGAGCTGGAGCTCATGCGGCAGGCGGCGGCCATCTCCCGGGAGGCCCACATCGAGGCCATGCGGGCGATCACGCCGGGGATGCACGAGTACGAGGTGGAGGCGGTCATCGAGTACGTGTTCCGCCGGAACGGGGCCGCCGCCCCCGGCTACACCACCATCGCCGGGTCCGGGGTGAACGCCACCATCCTCCACTACGTGGACAACGAGTCGGTATGCCGGGAGGGCGAGCTGATCCTGGTCGACGCGGGGGCCGAGTACCGCGGCTACAGCGCCGACATCACCCGCACCTTCCCGGTGGGCGGCAAGTTCACCGAGGCCCAGCGGGAGATCTACGAGATCGTCCTCGACGCGCAGGTGAAGGCGGTGGAGGCCTGCCGGGCCGGAAACCCCTTCGACGGGGTCCACGACGTGGCCCTGCGCGCCCTGGTGGAGGGACTGATCCGGGTCGGGGTGCTCTCGGGGGCCCCGGAGGAGAACATCGAGAAGGAGACCTACAAGCCCTACTTCATGCACCGGACCAGCCACTGGCTGGGCCTGGACGTGCACGACGTGGGGGATTACCGGAACGGCGCCGCCTGGCGGACCCTGGAACCGGGGATGGTGCTGACCGTGGAGCCCGGTCTCTACTTCGGGGAGTTCATCGAGGACTGCCCGGAGCGGTACCGGGGTATCGGGATCCGGATCGAGGACGACGTGTTGATCACCGGGGGGGACCCGGAGGTGCTGACTGCGGGTACCCCCAAGACGGTGGCGGAAGTGGAGACGACCATGGCCGAGGAGCCGCGGCTGGCGCCGGTGCCGGTCGGGGGCTGAGGCCATCATCGAACAGGGGAGATGGAGTACATGCGCAAGTTCTGGATGATCGCGGTGGTGGGAGCGGCCGGCATGGCCCTGATCGCCGGCTGCGGACAGGGTGAGAAGCAGGACACCGCCGCCGGCGACCGTGCCGCGGTGGAGCAGGCGGCGGGAGACGCCGGGGACGGCGCCGTTGCCGGGGGCCGGGCGGTACCGGTTCCGGAGGGAACCGAGGCGGTGTCCGCCACCTTCGAGGGCACCATCGGGTGCGGGCACTGCACCTACCACACCACCCCCGAGTGCGCCCTGGCCATGAAGACCGGAGACGGGACGGTGTACGTGATCGAGAACGATCCCGAGCACGAGGCCCACATGGGCGAACGCTTCTCCGGCAAGCCGATCACCGTGGTGGGAACGGCGGGGGAGAAGGACGGGATGAACGTCATCTACGCCGAGAAGGTGGAGCTGAAGTAGCCGCTTCCCGGCGGGAAGGTTGACCCGGCGGCGCCCCCGTCCCATCATCCGGACGGGGGCGTTCCTGTTTCGTGATTCGTTCGGGACGGAGAGGAGGAGACGGTGGCCGCCCAGGTGTACCGCGTACTGGTGATCGGAACCGGCTTCGGCCGGCGGGTACAGCTGCCGGTGTTCCGGGACCACCCCCGGTTCGAGGTGACCGCGGTGGCCTCGGGCCACGCCGAGACCGCCCGCGCCGCGGCGGACGAATTCGGCGTCGCGCGCTACGGAACCGACTGGGTGGAACTCCTGGCCGGCGCGCCCGTGGACCTGGTCAGCGTGGCGAGCCCGGTGGTGTACCACCGGGACCAGGCGGTGGCCTCCCTGGCCGCCGGCAAGCACCTGCTGCTGGAGAAGCCGGTGGCCCTGGACGCCGCCCAGGCGGGGGAAATCCGCGAGGCGGAGCGGAACGGGACCTCGCGGGCGGCGGTGAACCACGAGTTCCGGTACCGCCCCGACGTGCTCACCCTGAAGCGGATGATCGAGGACGGCCGCCTGGGGGAGCTCCGCGGGCTGGAGTTCCGCAACGTCTTCCCGGCCTGGGCCGATCCCGAACGCCCCACCTTCGGCTGGCTCAGCCGGGCCGAGATGGGGGGAGGCATGGTGGGGGCGGTCGGCTCCCACAACGTGGACATGATGCGCTTCCTCACCGGCCGGGCGGTGACCGGGGTGCGGGGGGCGGCCTGGACCGTGGTTCCCCGGCGCGCCGACGCCGACGGCCGGCTCCAGCCGGCCACCGCCGACGACGCCTCGACCGCCCTGGTCGAACTCACCGGAGGGCTCCGGGTCCGGATGGACATCCTGGCCTCGGTGTGGGGGGACGAGCACCTGGTCCGCGCCTACGGATCCTCGGCTACCGTGACCCTGGACGGGAGCTGGTCCCTGGTGTGGCGGGGTCCCGACGGCTCCGAGCGGCGGCTCGACCCCGACCCGGACCTGGCCTGGACCCCGGAGGAGGCGGACCGGCGTCTTCCCCTCTTCCGGCGGCTGCTGGACCGGCTGGCCCGCAGGCTGGACGGGGAGGAGGTGGAGGACCTGGCCACCCTCGGCGAAGGCCTGGACGTCATGCGGGTGCTGGATGCGATCCGGGGAGGGGGACGATGAGGCGTGCCGGGACCGGGACGGCCGCGCTCCTGGCCGCGCTCCTGATTGGACTTCTGGCCCCGGCCCTGGTCGGTCCGGCCTCGGCCCAGGATCTGGGCGGCCTGTCCAAGCAGGTCCGGGGCCAGCAGGCCGCCCCGGACACCCTTCCCCCCGGTCCACCGCCCGCCCCCTGGACCATGGTGGCGGGGGAGGTGGCCCTGGGCGCGGGCCTGGCCGCGGTGGGCGGATATGCGGTGGGGCTCCTGGCCGAGACGGTGTGCGACGGCTGCGACGCCTCCGAGCCCGGCGGCGACACCCCGGGCATCCTCATCGGCCTTCCCCTGGGGGCGGTGGCCGGGGTCTGGTTGGCGAGCCGGGGGGATCCCCATCCGGGGCGCCTCGAGGACACCGCGGTGGCCGCCCTGGCCGGGGCGGCGGTGTTCGGGGGCTACACCCGGATCCTGGAGGGGCAGGGGAAGGGAGTGCGCTGGGCGGCGGTGATCTTCCCCGGCGCCCTGGCCGCCATGGGCTGGAACCGGAGCCGGACCCCGGACGAGCCGCCCGCGGTCTCGCTGCGCACCGACCCCCCGACCCGGTGGGGCAGCGGGGAGCTACACGCCGAGCTGCGGGTGGTCCGGCTCCGCTTCTAGGCGGAGGGCCGGGCCGAGCCGGAAGGGACCGGGGCGGGGGAAGGTTACTTGTTGCCCCGGATGGGTTTGAACCGGTTCTGGAGCTCGAGCAGGTTCTGCTCCGGATCCCAGGGGTTGTAGCCCGGGTCGTCTCCGAAGTCCGCCCAGCCCAGATTCTCCAGCTTGATGTTGTCGAGCTTCTGGGCCGCGTTCACCCCGTTGACCCCGCAGGAAACCACCCGGGCCAGCCCGTCCACGGGGCGGGGGATGATCTTCAGGCGGTCCGGCGAGTGGGCGACGACGGTGAAGTAGCCCACCACCAACGGCTCCATGTGCTGGCAGTCGTTGTTGCTCCAGGTGAGGAGGTTCCCGCTGTTGGCCGCCGGCCATTCCTCCATGGGCCACTCGTAGAGGACGCAGTCCTGCCAGTCGGAGATGTCGACTCCCCGCCCCTCCTCGCCGTCGTAGGAGATGCCGAACTGGACCCCGGCCATGCCGATGCTGGTGTCCACCCCGGCGATCATCACGTAGGCCAGGTACTCCTGGTCCAGGTCCCCGTGGGTGAGGACGTCGCCGGGAGCCTTCACCTTGGCCGTGGTGCAGGTGGACTTGGCGGTCTTGGAGAGGGGGACCAGGTGGAGGAGGAGCTTGGCGTCGGGGTTGTCGGCGGCCCGGGCCGGGCCGGTCAGGAGCAGGGCGCCGGCCACCCCTGCGAGGAGCGCGGTGAGGAATCTGCGGTGCTTCGGCATGGCGGAGCCTCCCCGGGGACGCCGGCCCGCGACCCCGTACATTTCCTTTGTGAGAACAAGGCAATCCAGTATAGGGTTCCGAGAATTCTGGGTCAATCTCGACCGGCCCCCCGGCCGGAGGGCCGCGGCCTCTCGAAGGCCCCGGTCCGGCCCGGATCCGCGCTCCCCAGGAGCGGCCGTTCGAGGGACGGCCGGAAAGGAGGCCTCGGGACCATGCGAACGCCCGGATGCGCCGGCTTCGGTCGCATCCTCGTGTTGCTGGCGCTGGCGGGGGTCCTCGGGGGCCTCACCGCCGTCCCGGCGGCGGCGGCGCCCCGGGGGGAGGCCCCCAAGGTGGTCCTCCACGGGGTCCCCTTCACCCTCAAGGTCAGCGATCCCGAGCTGGCCCCGGGGGACACCCTGGCCGTCACCGTGCAGGCGGGAGACGACCTCCGGCCGGTCCGGATCCCGGGCGGGGAGACGGTGGAGGTTCCTGACCTCCGGCTGGGCGGGGGGGAGGACCTGGCCATCTCCTGGCCCGGCGGCCGGACCCATCCTGAACTGCGGATGCTCCCGGGTTGGACCAGCCTGCTTCCCCCCCTGGTGGCCATCCTCCTCGCCGTGCTCTTCCGCCAGGTGGTGCTGGCCCTCCTGGCCGGGGTCTGGCTGGGGGCCATTCTCGTCTTCCACACCGACCCCTTCAGCGCCCTGCTCCGCACCATGGACACCTACGTGACCTCCTCCCTCCAGGATTCGGGGCACGTGAGCATCCTCCTCTTCTCGTTCCTCCTCGGGGGGATGCTCGGGATCATCCACCGCATGGGCGGCACCCGGGGAATCGTGTCCGTGGTCTCCCCCTACGCGAGGACCCCGCGCAGCGGCCAGCTCACCGCCTGGGTGATGGGTCTGGTCATCTTCTTCGACGACTACGCCAACACCCTCCTGGTCGGCGGCACCATGCGCCCGCTCACCGACAAGCTCAAGGTCTCCCGGGAGAAGCTGGCCTACATCGTGGACTCCACCGCGGCCCCGGTGGCCTCCATCGCGGTCATCTCCACCTGGATCGGGGTGGAGGTGGGGCTGATCCACGACGCCTTCGTCAACGCGGGAATCCAGCGGGACGCCTTCGGGGCCTTCGTCGCCTCCCTGCCCTACCGGTTCTATCCCATCTTCGCCCTCATCTTCGGGCTGCTCGTCGCCTCCACCGGGCGGGACTTCGGCCCCATGCTGCGGGCGGAGCGCCGGGCCCGGCGCAAGGGGCTGGTGCTCCGGGAAGGGGCCATGCCCCTGGCCGACTTCGAGAGCGAGACCCTGGAGCCTCCGGAGAACAAGCCCCATCGCTGGTTCAACGCGGCCATCCCGGTCCTGGTGGTGATGGTGAGCGTGCTGGTGTTCATCTACCTGGGGGGACGCCGGGCCGCCCTGGACGCGGGGAAGTCCCTGGATCTCAAGACCATCGTGGGGAGCGCCGACTCCTACGCCGCGCTCCTCTGGGGATCGTTCCTGGGCTGCGTGGCCGCTTTCCTGCTGGCCGTGGGCCAGCGGATCCTCAGCCTGGCCCAGGCGGTGGAGGCCTGGCTCCAGGGCGCCAAGTCCCTCTTCCTGGCCGCGGTGATCCTCACCCTGGCCTGGTCCATCGGGCTCATCACCTCGGAGATGGGCACGGCGGGATACCTGGTCCACGTGCTGGGGGACAGCCTGGCCCCTCACTGGATCCCGGTCCTGGTCTTCATCTTCTCCGGCCTCACCTCCTTCGCCACCGGCTCCTCCTGGAGCACCATGGCCATCCTCATGCCCCTGGTCATTCCCCTGGCCCACCGGCTGGCCCCGGGGAGCGACCTCATCCTGGCCGGAACCATCTCCAGCGTGCTGGCGGGATCGGTCTGGGGCGACCACTGCTCCCCCATCTCCGACACCACCGTGCTCTCCAGCATGGCCTCGTCCTCCGACCACGTGGACCACGTGAACACCCAGCTTCCCTATGCGATCACGGTGGCGCTGGTGGGTATGGCGGTGGGGGACGTGCCCACCGCCTTCGGCCTCCCCTACTGGGTGTCGTGGGTGCTGGGGACCGCGGCCCTGGCCGCGATCCTCTACCTGTTCGGGCGGGCGGACGTCAGCGCGGGAAGCGACGAGGGGGAAGGTAATGGAGCCGAGGCGGGGGAGGCGGGAAACGCGCGGGCATGAGCGGGGACGAGCGGCGGCGCAGGAACGGGTGAGGCCCGCTCCCGCGGTTCTGCCCTCCGCTTCCGGGCACGGCCGGCCCGGAAGAGAACCCGCACCGGATCCGCGGCATGTTCGACCCGGACCCGCGGGTCCGGCCGGCCTACGGTCGCGAAGTGGTGCCCTTCTGGAGACTCCCGTCGGAACCCGCCTTGAACCGGTCCCCGCTGGCGGCGGCCGCCGAGGGGGACGAGACGCTGGCTCCGGTCGGGTCCTGCTTCACCTCACAGCGGAGCAGAACGCCGTCCTGGTCGAAGAAGAGGTTGGTGATGGTGCCGCCCACGAAGTAGTTTCCGTAGATCCAGTGCACCACCGCATCGTCCTCGCCGTCCACCGTCTCCACCCGGACCGGACTCCCCCAGGCGATCTGGACCATCTCCCGGGACATCCCTACCATGATCTGACCGTCCAGCAGGGCTTCCGCCATCTGCTCGGTGAGTTCAGGATGCCGGTCGACGAAGGCCGCCCGCTCGAGAGCCGCATGGTTGGTGGTGGCGCACCCTGCGAGCAGGAGCGCCCCGGCAAACGCGAGAACGAGGACGAGAATGAGGTGTTGACGCATGGTCATCCCTCCCGGGGGCCGCGTCACCGGCGAGGCAGCTGTGACACGGACCCGGCTGTTCCCCCCTGGCTACAGGGGCTGAACCTCGCCGTCTCGGGCCTGGAGCGATCCGGGACGAGGGAGCGCACGGACCCGCCACCTCGTTCTACTTGCACAAGCCGGACCGATTCTGGGCCCCACGATTTCACGCTACTCCTCGGTGCCCGGGGAGACAACGAAAATAACGACATAGGGCGGATTGTCCGCTATCTCGTAGGATTCTGATATGGTTGAAAACGGCTCGACCTGGGTGCAATCCCCCAAGTGGTGGGTCTTTTTGCTCTTAGCCATCCTGGTGGCCCTGGGGGCGGTCCTCTTCCAGGATCCGGTGGCTGATCCACCCTCGGGACCGCAGGCCCTGGAGGGCCAGTTGCTGCTCGGGGCCCGGGCCCGGGTTCCGGGGCAGGACATCCCCCTCGGGGAGTGGAGGCCGGCCCTCCTGGTCCCCGTGCACGTCCGCGTCAACGCCCTGGCCTTCCGGACGTTCGGGGTTCGGATCGCCGCCGCCCGGGGAGTCACCGCGGCCGCCGCCCTCCTGGGGGTGCTGGTCTTCTTCTCCCTGGCCCGGCGGGCGGCCGGGCCGGGGACCGCGCTCCTGGCCGCCCTCTTCCTGGCCGTGAACCCCATCTTCCTCACCGCCGGGCGCACCGCGCTCCCCGCCGTGCTGGGGATGCTGCTCATGCTGCTCACCGTCCGGCTCTGGGTAGCCGGGGCCGGCGGCGGATTCTGGGCCTTCCTCTCCGGCGCCGGGGTCCTGGTGGCCGGCCTGGCCGAGGATGGACCGACCAGCGCCTTCTTCCTCCTCGCCGCGCTCCTGGTGGTCCTCTTCACCGCCGCCCACGGCTGGAAGATGACCTGGAGCGCGCGGGTCCGGCGGCGGCTGGGCTGGTTCTGGTTCGGGTTCGGGCTCGCCCTGGTGGTCCTGCTGATCTCCGTCCTCGCCCACTGGCGCGACTACGGGATCATCTGGGAGCACTTCCTCCACCTCACTCCGCGAAGCATGGCCACCAACGTGGTGAGGACCCCGAGCGTGCTGGTCTCGCTGGCCCGGCACATGCCGGTCCTGTCCCTGGTCGCCCTGGGCTACTTCCTGTTCTTCGCCAAGGGGGCCATGAGGCCGGTGGCCCGGCACCGGCGCCTGGACGAGGTGCGCCTCTGGTTCCTGGGATGGATCCTGGCCGGCATCCCCTTCACGGTGCTGGTCGGCCACGCCGAGATCTACAGCCTGGCCCTGCTCCTGCCTCCGGTGTCGTTCCTCGCCGCCGAGGGGATCGTGCGGCTCTACGGACTCCGGCGGGTGGAGCGTCCTCACATCGACGTGATGATCGTGATGCTGCTGATCGCCGCCTCGTCCTGGTTCCTCGCCGCCTGGCTGGGCGGGCGGCTCATCCGGCACACGGAACTGGGCGGATACTGGCACCGGCACGAGATCCGGGCCACCCTGGTGGTGGTGTTCGCGCTCTGGCTGGCCCAGACCTACCTCCTGGGCTGGCTGTACCTCAAGTGGAAGCGCCACACCATTCGCATCCTCCCGCGGGGCGTGAGTGCGACCGCGGTTCTCCTGGGGGTGGCGGTGATCGGGATGGGGGTCCAGCAATCGGCCCGGTGGTGGGTGCACCGGACCCACCAGGTGGAGCGGGACGGGGAACTGATCCGGGACCTGCCCTCGCGGGCCCTGGTGGCGGGCTCCTGGGCTCCGCTCCTGACCCTCGGATACCCCGCCCGGGCGACCATCATCTGGCCCGAGGTCAATTCCGACCCGGCGCCCTGGCACGCCGAGGTGACCCACCTCGTGCTCCAGAGCGGGCGTGAATCGGACCCCGGCTGGGTCCTCCTCTCCCTGTTCGCCCCCCCCTCGGGCCCGCTCCGGGTGGAGCGGGTGGGGGAGCCGGTGCCGATCCGGCGGGAGGAGCTGACCCTGTACCGGGTGGTGCGAGACCCCGGTCTCCGCTGATCCGCGGCGGCCTGCTATACTCCACCGCCATGCCAGGAAGACGCTTGAGCTCGGACGCCGAACTGGAGGACCTCCTGACCCGGGTCCGGACCATCGCCGTGGTCGGTCTCTCACCCCGGCCGGACCGGGACAGCCATCGGGTGGCGGCCTATCTCCAGGCCGCCGGCTACCGGGTGGTGCCGGTGCATCCGGCGGGGGGCGTCATCCTGGACGAGGCGGTCTATCCCTCCCTTCGGGACGTCCCCGAAGGGATCCAGGTGGATCTGGTGGACGTGTTCCGGCGGGGGGATCATCTCCCCGGGGTGGTGGCGGAGGCGGTGGCCTCCCGCCCGGGTATCCCCCTGTGGCTCCAGTTCGGGGTGGTTCACGCCGAGGCCGAGGAGACCGCGCTCGAGGCGGGTCTGGATGTGGTGGTGGACCGCTGCATCAAGGTGGAGCACGCGAGGCTCGTGGGTGGAGGACGCCGGTAGGGGGTCGCTCCCGCATCGGGGAGGGGTCGACGTGGAACGTACGGACCGGGGGGGGCGGATCGCCGTCCTTCTGGTGATTCTGTCCGTGATCCTGATCGCGGCCGCGCCGGGCGCGGCCTGGGCCGCGGAAGGAGCGGAGGCGGGCGGGCTCCATCCCGTCCCGCCGCTCTGGATGATCGGGTTCTTCGTGGCCATGCTCCTGGCGATCGCGGTGTTCCCGCTGACCCCGCTCCACCACTGGTGGGAGAGCAACACCAAGCGGCTCCTGGTCAGCGTGGTCCTCGGCGCCTATCCCGCCTGGTACTACGTCCAGCACGACTTCGGCGAGCTGTCCCACGTCATGCTGCACGAGTACGTGCCGTTCATCGTGCTCCTGGGCAGCCTCTTCCTCATCGCGGGGGGGATCCGGCTCACCGGGGACCTCCAGGCCACCCCCCGGGTGAACAGCGCCTTCATCGCCATCGGCACCCTGCTCGCCTCCTGCATCGGAACCACCGGGGCGAGCATGCTGCTCATCCGCCCCCTGCTCGAGACCAACCGGGAGCGGCAGTTCAAGGTCCACACCGTCATCTTCTTCATCTTCCTGGTCTCCAACATCGGGGGATCCCTCCTCCCCATCGGCGACCCGCCCCTGTTCCTGGGTTACCTGGCCGGGGTGCCCTTCTTCTGGACCCTGAACCTGTGGTCGGTGTGGCTCCCCACCTCCCTGGTCGTCCTCGGGCTGTACTTCCTGGTGGACACCTACTACTACCGCCGTGAGCTGCCGGCGGTTCGGGCCTGGGACCGGGCCGCGGTGCGGCCCCTGCGGCTGGAGGGGGGGATCAACTTCCTGTGGCTCCTGGGGGTGGTGGTGGCGGTTATCACCATGCACGCCCATTCCCCCCTCACCCTCCTCCGGGTCCCCTACGCCCGGGAGGGAGCCATGGTCCTCATGGTGATCCTGGCCTTCGTGTTCTCGCCCTTCCGGATATGGAAGGAGAACCGGTTCACCCTGGGCCCGATCGTGGAGGTGGCGGTCCTGTTCCTGGGCATCTTCGTGACCATGACCCCGACCCTGGCCATCCTCAAGGCCAAGGGGGCGGAGCTGGGGGTCGACACCCCGGCCAAGTTCTTCTGGGCCACCGGGTTCCTGTCCAGCTTCCTCGACAACACCCCCACCTACATGGTGTTCTTCAAGGCCGCCTCGGGGGCGGTGGCGAGCGGGGCGATCCACGCCGGGGTCCTGATCGGCCACGGCATCGACAAGGTCCCGCATCGCATGCTCGAGGCCATCTCGGCCGGGGCGGTGTTCATGGGGGCCAACACCTACATCGGCAACGGCCCCAATTTCATGGTCAAGGCCATCGCCGAGGAGTCCGGAATCCGCATGCCCAGCTTCTTCGGCTACATGAAGTGGTCCCTGGGCGTCCTGCTTCCGATCTTCGTCCTCGTCACCCTGGTCTTCTTCCGGGGTCAGTGATCCCGGCCGAAGCGGCATTTCCCGCAAAAATATTTGCCCGGGGGACGATTCTGGCCCATCGGTGGATCCGCCCCACCGGCCGGCCGGGGGCGCGGTTTGGTATAATCTCCGCGTGTCTGCGTGTCGATCTTCCCGTGATTGTCGCGAATTGGCCCCGCGTAACGTCCGCCGATGCGTCGCGTCAAAACGTCATGGACCGTCGTGCGTCCAGCAACCCCGATGTGCGCCTCACCCCAAGGAGCAGCTTCATGCGTAATCGCCGGATACTCCTGGCCCTGGTCACTCTCTCGCTGGTGGCCGCTTCCGCCGTTCCCGCCCTGGCCGGGCCGGACAAGGTAAGCCCCCTGCTTCGCAAGTACACCAATCCCGAGCTCCGGGTTGCCGTGGATCCCCTCAGCCAGCAGGAGGCGGTGGGGGTCCTGGGCGCGGCCGAGGCCGGCCTCGGCGTCCGTTGCCTGATCCAGGGCGACGTGACCCGGTCGCAGCTCGAGGCCCTCGGGGTCACCGTGACCTCCCAGGCGGGGCCGGTGTTCAGCGCCTACATCCCGCCTTCGGCCATCAACGCGGTCTCGGACCTGCCCGGCCTGGTCCGGATCCAGGACGCCCGGGTGCTGCGCCCGAACCTGGACGCGGCCACCGCCGAGACCCGGATCATTCCCAAGGTCCACGGGGGCACCGGGCCCGCCTTCGGCGGGAACACCGGGGCCGGGGTCTACGTGGGCATCGTGGATTCGGGCTTCGATTACAAGCACTCGGACTTCCGCACCTCCGGCGGACAGAGCCGCTTCGTGAACATCTGGGACCAGACCTCCAGCACGGGCATCCCTCCCGCGGGCTACGGCTACGGCACCGAGTACGGCCAGGTCGCCCTGGACGGCAACACCGCCACCATCACCAACCCCGACGGCCACGGGACCCACGTGACCGGCATCGCGGGGGGGAACGGCAGCGGCACCGGCAACGGCCAGCCCGCCTACCGCTACACCGGGGTGGCTCCGGAAGCCACCCTGGTCGGGGTCAAGACCAACTTCACCGACGCCGGCATCATCGACGGGGTGAGCTACATCTTCGGGAAGGCGGCCACGGCCGGGGTGCCCGCGGTGGTCAACCTGAGCCTGGGCGGGCAGTTCGGGCCCCACGACGGCACCGATCCCCTGGACGTGGGAGTGAGCTCCCTGACCGGTCCGGGCAAGATCGTGGTGGCCTCGGCGGGGAACGAGCGGGGCGCCCAGATCCACGCCCGGGGCACCCTGCCCGCGGCCGGGTCTCCCTCCGTGCTCGAATTCCGGTACACCGTGGACAGCTACAGCGTGAACCCCGGGACCCAGAACGACCTCGTGCTCTTCGACGGCTACTACGAGAGCACCGACAACTACACCGTGACCGTGGTCAGCCCCACCGGCCAGACCCTCACCGTGACCCGGGGGAACGTCAACGCCATCGACACCGCCGACGGCGCCATCCAGATCGAGAACGGCAACAACACCAACACCACCGGCGACTACGAGGTGTTCATCGCCATCTTCGACTACCTGTCCAACCACACCCCCAAGGCGGGAGTGTGGAAGATCCAGTACACCCGGGTGGCCTCCACCGGCTCCTACGTGGACCTCTGGAACTACGTCAACTCCGGCAACATCGGGGGCCGGTTCACCACCAACTTCACCGACGACGTGACCATCGGGAGCCCGGGAAGCGGACTCGACGTGGTCACCGTGGCCGCCTACACCACCAAGACCACCTGGTTGTCCATCAACGGCAGCACCTACAGCTACACGGGAGCGCCGCCCTACGGTGAGATCGCCTCCTTCTCCAGCCGGGGGCCGCTCCGGGACGGCACCATGAAGCCGGACATCTCCGGCCCCGGGTTCGGGGTGATGTCCACCCTGGCCAGCGACGTGTCCACGGCCGGGAACGAGCCCCTGATCGATCCCGATGGCAAGCACTGGATGCAGGCGGGGACCAGCATGTCCTCGCCCATGGTGACCGGGCTGGTGGCCCTGATGCTCAACAAGTACGGGGCGCTGACCCCGGCCCAGGTGAAGACCAAGCTCTTCGCCACCGCCCGCACCGACGCCTACACCGGCGCGGTGCCCAACGCGGACTGGGGCTACGGCAAGATGGACGGCAGCGTGGCCGACATGACTCCGCCCACGGTGGCGGTGACCGCCCCCAACGGTGGGGAGTCGTACTCGGCCGGCCAGAACGTCAACATCACCTGGACCGCGAGCGACAACTTCACCGTCAACCACGTGGATCTCTACTACTCGACCGACGGAGGGGCGACCTTCCCCAACCTGATCGCCTCCAACGAGCCCAACGACGGCTCCTACACCTGGGTGGCCCCCTCGGTCTACACCACCATGGCCCGGGTGCGGGTGGTGGCCTACGACCAGGTGGACAACAGCGCCAACGACGCCAGCGACGCGAACTTCACCATCCAGGCCGTCGACAACACGCCTCCGTCGGTGACGGTCACCGCGCCCGACGGCGGGGAGGTGTTCGCGGACGGGACGGTGACCAACATCACCTGGAACGCCTCGGACACCGGGGCCAAGCCCAGCGGGGTGACCGGCGCCGCCGCCGTCATCGCCGGCGTGGACTCGGTCACCATCTCCTACTCGGTGGACGCCGGGGCCAACTGGTCGGTCATCGCCCACGGCGAGGACAACGACGGCACCTATGCCTGGGCGGTACCCGCCACCTATAGCGACAGCGCCCTGGTCCGGGTGCAGGCCTACGACCCCAGCGGCAACGTGGGCAGCGACCAGAGCGACGCCTACTTCCAGATCATTTCCGCCACCGCGGTGCCGGACGGGGCCCTGCCCGCCGTGCTCACCCTGGCCCAGAACCGGCCCAACCCGGTGGCCGGAGCGCCCACCCGGATCTCCTTCGGGCTCACCCGGGAGGGCCCGGTGACCCTCCGCATCTACAACGCGGCGGGACGGGAGGTCGCCGTCCTGGCCGACGGCACCCTGCCCGCCGGGTTCCACACCGTGACCTGGAACGGCGAGACCGTGGACGGCGTCCGCGCTTCGGCGGGGATGTACTTCTACCGCCTCCAGACCGCCGAGGGAACCATGACCCGGAAGCTCATGTTGCTGCGCTGATCGCGGACGCGATCGGGACCTTCGGGGCCGGGGCGGCGCAAGCCGTTCCGGCCCCGTTCCTTTCCCCTTCCTGGAAACGGGTTATCCCCCTTGTGGCCGCCCCCGGCCGGCGGCCATCATGGTCCCATCCCCCCCTGCGCAAGGAGCCGGACATGACCCAATACCTCTACAGCGCCGAATCAGTGGCCGAAGGGCACCCGGACAAGCTCTGCGACCAGATTTCCGACGCCGTGCTGGACGCGGTGCTGGAGAAGGACCATTACGCCCGGGCCCTGGTGGAGACGGTGGCCACCCGGGGCCTGATCGTGGTCACCGGGGAGCTGACCACCCGGACCTACGTGGACCTGGACGCGATCGTGCGGGAGGTCGTGCGGCGGGTCGGCTACGACGACCCCGAGACCGGCTTCGACCACCGCACCTGCGCGGTGCTGAGCCTGCTCCGGGAGCAGTCCGAGCAGATCGCCACCGTGGTCGACGACCGGCGGGCCGGGGACCAGGGGATGATGATCGGATTCGCCACCGACGAGGCGGCGGAGCTGGGGGCCGACACCGGGCTCATGCCCATGCCCATCTCGTTGGCCCACGCCCTGATGCGCAGGCTCCGGGACGTGCGCCGGGACGGCACCCTGCCCTACCTCCGCCCCGACGGCAAGTGCCAGGTCACCTTCGTGTACGAGAACCGCATCCCCCGGCGCCTGGCCTCGCTGTCCCTGTCCGCCCAGCACTCCCCGGAGATCGCGATGGACCGCCTGCGGCGGGACCTGGAGGAGGCGGTGGTGGCGCCGGTGCTGGAGGGCTTCCCCGCCGTCCGGGACGGCGAGTCCCGGATCGATCTCAACCCCGCCGGCCCCTTCGTGCAGGGGGGGCCGGGGACCGACGCCGGGCTCACCGGCCGCAAGATCGTGGCCGACGCCTACGGCCCCATGGCCCACCACGGCGGAGCCGCCCTCTCCGGGAAGGATCCGACCAAGCTCGACCGGTCCGCCACCTACGCCGCCCGCTGGGTGGCCAAGTGCGTGGTCCAGGCCGGGCTGGCCCGGCGCTGCGAGGTGGATCTGGCCTACACCCTGGGCCGGGCGGAACCGGCCGGGGTGCGGGTGGAGACCTTCGGCACCGGCCTGGTCGACGACGAGGACCTGGCCCGGGCGGTGTCGGCGATCTTCGACCTGACCCTGCCCGGCATCCTCACCGGGCTCGATCTCCTCCGCCCCATCTACGGGGCCACCGCGGCCTTCGGCCACTTCGGCCGGCCCGACGTCCAGTTTCCCTGGGAGCGGACCGAGGAGGCGGCCACCCTGTCGGAGTGGTTCGCGGAGAAGGAGGCGAAATGAAGGCCACCGGCCGCAAGCTCGGCTTCTCGACCCTGGCCGTGCACGGATCCAAGCACGTGGACAAGCACGAGGCCGCGGGCCCGATCCGGTCGGTCTCGACTCCGATCTTCATGAGCTCCACCTTCGCCTTCGCCGACGCCGACCAGGGGGCGCGGATCTTCGCCGGGGAGGAGGAGGGGTACGTCTACACCCGCCTCGGGAACCCCACCACCGCCGCCCTGGAGCGGGAGATGGCCTTCCTGGAAGGGGGCGAGGCGGCCCTGGCCTGCGCCTCCGGGATGGGGGCCACCACCGTGGCCTGTCTCACCCTCTGCCGCGCCGGGGACCACATCGTGGCCTCGAACACCCTCTACGGCGGGACCCACCAGCTCTTCGACCAGACCCTGCCCAGGTTCGGCATCGAGGTCACCGAGGTGGACGCCACCGTGGCCGGGAACCTGGCCCGGGCCATGACCGAGCGCACCCGGCTGGTGCACGTCGAGACCCCGGCCAACCCCACCCTGACCCTGGTGGACATCGAAGCGGTGGCGGCCCTCTGCCGCGAGCGGGGGGTGCCGCTCATGGTGGACAACACCTTCGCCACCCCCTATCTCCAGCAGCCGCTCTCCCTGGGCGCGGACATCGTGCTCCACTCCGCCACCAAGTACGTGGGCGGGCACGGGGACACCGTGGCCGGGGTCCTGGTGGGTACCCGGGAGTTCATCGACACCGCCCGGGGGGAGGGGATGCGGGACCTGGGACCGGTGCTCTCGCCCTTCAACGCCTGGCTGCTCCTGCGCGGGCTCAAGACCCTGCCGGTGCGGATGGACAAGCACTGCGAGAACGCGATGGAGATCGCCCGGTACCTCGAGTTCCACCCCGCGGTGGAGAAGGTGCTCTACCCCGGGCTCCGGATGCACCCCCAGCACGCCCTGGCCAAGACGCAGATGCGCGGCTTCGGGGGAATGGTGAGCTTCGTGGTGAAGGGGGGCCGCGAGGCGGGCCGGACGGTGATGGACCGGGTGGGGCTCTGGACCCTGGCCGTGAGCCTGGGCGACGTGGACAGCCTCATCGAGCATCCGGCGAGCATGACCCACTCCACCTACAGCGAGGAGCAGCTCCTGGCGGCGGGCATCAGCCCGGGCCTGGTCCGGCTCTCGGTGGGGCTGGAGAACACCGAGGACCTGATCGACGACCTCAAGCAGGCCATGGAGCCGCTGATCCGGCGGTGACCGCGGGGGGGGCCTCGGGGCCTCGGGGGCGCGGTGCGTGCCGCCCGGGCCCGGCTTGGACCGGTCCACCGGCGGCGGGGCCGGTTCGCCTCGAACCCCGCCGCGACCCGTGGGTATAATCAGGCAGCCGGGGGTTTCCCGGCGCCATCAGCCTTCGATCGAACGCCCGTTCCCGCCGGAGCGCCCGCCATTGCGGCACCGCTCCGAGGAGAGGCATGAACCTCCCGATCGTCCAACCCGATTATGCCGCCCACCCCATGCTCGACCCGCATTTCCTGGAGCGGGACCACATCGCCGCCCGGGCCCTGGCCCGCGCCTACCTGGACATGGGGAAGTCGGAGGAGATCCACAACCGCTACCTGAACCGGCTCCTGAACCCGGTGGAACGCTCCTACTCGCTGGCCGAGAACCTGGAGGCGGCGCGCCGCTACCTGGTGGACGTGAACGCCTACATCCGCGAGGTGCTGCTGCTGCTCCCGGGGCCGCTCCGCAAGTCCCTGGCCATGGACGCCGAGGTGGCGGCCCGGAACGAGATCCTGGGCCTGTTCGATCTCGCCTTCCGGGGGGACACCAAGCGCGTCCGCTTCGAGGCCCAGCGGAAGCTGTACCTGGCCAAGCTCCTATTCGACGTCGACCACGATCCCGGGGTGCAGATGGGGGGGGTGCACAAGGCCTACTTCGAGAAGCTCCTGGACCGTGAGCTGTGGGTGGGGGCGCGGCGGATGAAGACGGTGGACGTGTACTACGACATCGCCGCCGACGGGATGCGGGTGGAGATCAACACCCGGAAGACCGACCCCGCCCAGGAGCGGTGGCGGTTCCACGTGATGCGCGTCCGGCGGCCGAACCGCCGGGCCATGCACGTCTACCACTACGCCTGCCGTTTCAAGCAGGAGGTGTCCTCCTTCCGGTACACCGAGGGGAGGGACGAGTACGAGGTGGAGGAGAAGCCGATCTGGGAGACCCTCCACGAGCGGCGGAGCGGGTCCATCCTGTCCAAGATGGTGCGCAAGGGCGAGGTCCACGCCCGGAAGATCCAGGACATCATCGGAGCCATGTTCATCGTCAAGGACCTGCGGGAGGTGAACGACCTCCAGGAGGTCCTGTTCGACATCTTCGGGGGGCCGCTGCGCTGGAAGGACCGGGTGAACACCATCACCCACCCCGACGACCGGGCCCGCCTCAACGCCTATTCCGGCCGGGGCTACGAGGTCCTGAAGAGCGACGTGGACGTGATCTACGCCCCGCCCCGCAACGGCCGGCGCCCGTACATCTTCTCGGTGGAGATGCAGATCTACACCGTGGAGGGGTTCCTGCGCACCGTGCACAGCGGCCACTACGCCAGCCACCAGCGGCTCAAGCTGCGCCAGTTCCTGGAGGGGCTCCTGCCCTACCTCTACCCCACCTCGGTCTACGGGGAGGCGGTCATCGAGCGCTGCCTGGACAGCGTTCCCGCCCTCTCCGCCCCCGCCGAGCCGGTCTAGCCGCCCGCCGGCCGGCCGCCCGCCGGCTCCCCGCGGGGGTTCGCCTCCCGGACCGCGCCCGGCCCCGGGCTCAGACCGCGGTGGCGGCGGGCTCAGACCGCGGTGGCGGCGGGCTCAGACCGCGGTGGCGGCGGGCGCGGCCTGCAGCCGGGCCAGGGCCGAGGCCAGCTTCACCGTGTGCAGCGCCCGCAGGGTGATCCAGGGGTTGGTCACGTTGCGCTTCCCCAGACGGATGGGCAGGCGCTCGTTGTAGTCGAACTCCAGCTTCCAGCGCCCGTTCTTGAGCTGGCGGGAGAGGATGAGCCGGAGGGAGGGTTGCAGCGCCGGATGCGCGCCGTGCCCGAGGCGGGCGAGGATCCAGGCCACCTCCAGGACGTCGGTGTTCCAGAACCGGGGGAAGCCGAAGGCCAGCCATTCCGGCTTGGGGGTGGGGTGGCCGCCCTTGGCCCGCTTGTACATGAAGATGTGGTAGGTGAGGAGGGCCTGCACGGTGCGGTCGATGAGGATCCGGATCTCGGGGGTGCGCCGGTGCATGGGCAGGGCCAGCACCGCCTGGAGCGGCTTCACCGAGCCCATGTAGCAGTTGAAGGGAAGGGTGGTGGCGTTGGGCGAGAAGTTCTCGCAGGGATAGAGCCCGTCGGCCTGCTGGCGGCTGACCAGGAAGCCCAGCGCTCGCTGGGTCCGGGGGTCCAGGGTGTACCCGAAGTGGATGAGCGCCTCGACCAGGGCCCCGGTGAGGCAGGCCCACTGGCCGCCGATGGTGCCCCCGCGGGGGGCGGTCCCCACGTGGCTGAACCCGCCGCCGGCCCGGCACTGGGCGACGGTGAACAGGAACTCCACCGCCTTCTGGACCGGCTCGGTGCGGGCGGCGCCGAGCTGGGCGGCCAGATAGAGCCGCCAGGCGGTGCCGTAGTAGTAGTCGTCGGCGAACACCACCCCGTCCTGCCAGTAGCCGTCCGGCTTCTGCCCGGCCAGGAGCTTCTCCAGCCGGGGGTGCCGTGCCGCCGCCTCCCGGGCGGCGCGGACCTCGGGGTCGGTCTCGGGCCGCTCCTTGATCCAGGTCAGGGTCCGGTACCGGACCATGGGGTCGTCCTGCTCGAGGAGCCACGCGGTGGGATCGTCCTTCATGAGAG
The DNA here is from genome assembly GCA_963768615.1 of Candidatus Eiseniibacteriota bacterium. Taxonomy (GTDB): domain Bacteria; phylum Eisenbacteria; class RBG-16-71-46; order JABDJR01; family JABDJR01; genus CAVSKL01. The sequence goes on from CAVYIE010000004.1 coordinate 185,188, forward strand.
CGAACCAGTTGGTAGCCACGGGGGCTCCTTCCTGCCGCCGGACGGTCAGGCGGCGAAAACGAGGTCCACGCCTTCCCGGTAACCTCGTCTACGGGTCTCGGGCCGGATGAGGGCGCGCGCGCCCGGCGCGCCCACCGCCACCAGGAGCGGGGCGCGGCCCGGCGCCTCCAGCTCCGTCCAGGAATGGACCGGGATGTCCAGCACCCGCCGGCCGATCTTCCCCGGATCCACGTCGTAGAACCGCGTCACCTCGACGCCCCGCCCGGCCAGGAGCCGGGTCAGCCGCCGGCCGGTGCGTCCCGCCCCCCACATCGCCACCCGGCCCCCGGCCAGGGCGGGAAGCCGGGCCAGGTAGTGGGCGCGGGCGGCCAGGAACGCCTCCGGACGGTAGCGGGGGGAGGTGAGGGAGAGCCGGCCCGGGGTCTGGCGCCAGGCCAGGAGCGTGCGCTCCACCTTGGCCAGCTCCCAGCCCGCCTCGGCCAGCCGCAGCCAGAGATCGTAGTCCTCGGCCCAGCCGGGGTCCCGGTATCCGCCCACCGAGGCCACCGCCTCCGCCCGCAGCATCACCGAGGGATGGGCCAGGGGGGACTCCACGAAGCGCTCCCGGGCGTGGTCCTCGGGGGTGGTCAGGCCGTTCAGCCAGGCCTGGTAGCGCCGCCAGCCGGGCCCGAGGCTCCGGCGGGGGAAGATGGCCACCCGGCAGCCCACCGCCGCCGTCCGCGGGTGGGCGGCCAGGTACTCGAGCTGGAGGCGGAACCGGTCGGGGTGGGACAGGTCGTCGGCGTCCATGCGGGCCAGGAACGGGGCACGGGCGGCGGCGCGGGCCTGCTCCAGGGCCGGGACCAGGCCACGGCCGGCCCCGTCCAGGACGGTGAGCCGGGGATCCCGGACGACCCGGGTGGCCAGGATCTCCCGGGACCGGTCGGTGGACCCGTCGTCCACGGCCAGGATCTCGAAGTCGGGGAGGGTCTGGCGCTCCAGGGAGCGCAGGCAGGCCTCGAGGGTCGCCCCGGCATCCCGAACCGGAAGGAGCACCGCCACCCTGGGGCGGGAACCGGGGGCGCCGGCGCGGCGGAGGAGTGCGGACGGGGTCCGCGGCGCTCCGGGGTCGGGAATGCGGGCGGGAACGTCCTTCCGCATGATGCGGCACTATAACAGAGGGCCGCAAAATCGACGAGGCATTGCGAAAATGAGCGCCTCCGGATATCCTAACCGCCAAGGAATCATGGCTTTAGCGCCCATGGAGCCCCCCTCGCCGCGGGCGCCCGGAGGCCGCATCGACGTTCAAGGAGGACCCTCATGCTCATCGAGGAAGGAAAGAAGGCACCGGCCTTCACCCTCACCGACCAGGACGGAAACAAGGTCTCGCTCAAGGACTTCGCGGGGAAGAAGGTGGTGCTCTACTTCTATCCCAAGGACATGACCCCGGGTTGCACCCGCGAGGCCCAGGCCTTCCAGCGCGACCTGGCCAAGCTGAAGCGCAAGGGGGCGGTGGTGCTGGGGGTGAGCAAGGACTCCCCCGAGACCCACCGCAAGTTCGCCGACAAGTACGACCTGAAGTTCCCGCTCCTCTCCGACCCCGAGGCCGGAGTGATCGAGAAATACGGGGTCTGGCAGGAAAAGAACATGTACGGAAAGAAGTCCATGGGCATCGTCCGCACCACCTACGTCATCGACGAGACGGGGAAGGTGAAGAAGGTCTTCCCCAAGGTGAAGGTGGACGGCCACGCCGAGAAGGTGATGGAAGCGCTGTGAGCGGCGGCGGTTTCGCGGGCCGGACCGGCGGGTCCGGTCCGCGGGGGCGCGGAACCGGGTCCGGCCGGCGGGGGTCCGGGACCGGGTCCGGCCCGGCCCCGGTGCGGACGGTGATCTGGCTCGCCTTCATGGCCGCGGTGCTCATGTACGCGGTGGTGGGATGGGCCCTGGGCGGGAAGACGGCGGTGGAAGCGGAGATCCCGGGCTGGCTGTTCCCGCTGGTGGCGGCGGCGATCGGGGTGGCCGCGCTCCTCGCCCCCGGCTTCCTCCGCCGGCAGCCGCCTCCGGGCTCCGCGCCGCGTCCCCCCGAGGCCCCGGCGCCGCCGGCGGCGGTGGCGCCGGCCGAACTCATCGCCTGGGCCTTCGACGAGGCGGTGGCGGTGGTGGGGCTGGTCTCGGTGCTGGTGGGCGGCTCCCGAGGCGCGTTCGCGTTCTACCTGCTCGCGGCCTGGGTCCTGCTCTGGCTCCACCGGCCCACCGCCGGGCGCGGGCGCTGAACCGGGCGTTGAACCGGGCGTTGAACCGGGCGCTGAACCGGGCGCGGGCGTTGAAGCGGGCGCGGGCGTTGAACCGGGCGCGGAGGCCGGCCGCGACGGACCGGGGACGGGCCCGGGGCGCGTCGGTGCGACCCGGTCAGGACGAATAGCGGCGCTTCAACGCCGGGCTCAGGAACACCAGGGTCGAGGCCAGGGTGACCAGGGCCACCGCGCCCAGGATGAGCGCCATCCTCGACCACGGCTCCCCCAGACTCTCCCGCTCCCGGGTCAGGATGATCAGGGTGCGCACCCACTCCACCCCTCCCAGCAGCAGCGCGAACCGGACGATCTGCGCCACCCACCGGCGGGGCACGGCCAGGAGCGCGATCAGCCCCAGGCAGACCGCGGTGACCAGCAGGTTTCCCCGGCGCAGGAAGTGCGCGCCCAGGACGAGCAGGCTCACGATGGGGGGGAGCAGCCGGACCAGGTTCATGGGGCCTCCGGGGGAGCGGGTTCGCAGGGCTCCAAGCGTACCCGGCTCCCTTCGGGGCCGCCAGGGGGGCGGAGGACGGGGGGGCCAACCCCGGCCGGGGCAAGGGGTTCGAGGGGGGGCAGGGGGCCTCGGGGGCGCGGGCGGCGCGGCCCGGTGCTGGCTTAATCGCTTGGAATAATTGCGGTTGCAACGGCACCCCTTGAAGCGGGGAGCGTGTTGCGCGTAGTCTACTCATGTGTTTGGTCAACGGATGACGAGTCGATTCCGGCGTGGAGCGCGGCCTGGGGAGGGCGGCCGGGAGGAGGCGGCATGCGGTTGGAGCAACTCGACGAGGCGGTCAAGGTCCGGGCGGACTTCCAGGGGGGGAAGGCGGTCCCGCTTCTCATCAAGCGGGGGAGCCGGGAGCTCCGGGTGGCCCGGGTCACCGCCCACTGGGAGGACCGGCGCGGGTCCCAGAAGGTCCATTACTTCTCGGTCCAGGCGGATTCGGGGGACGTCTACGAGCTCGAGTTCCAGAGTGGAGACCTGGTGTGGAAGCTGAACTCGGTGATGCTGGAGGGGTGACCGGCGAGCGCACGGTGCTCCACGTGGATCTGGACGCCTTCTTCGCCTCGGTGGAGCAGCTCCGGTACCCGCAGCTCCGGGGGCGGCCGGTGATCGTGGGCAACGGGGTGATCGCGTCCTGCTCCTACGAGGCGCGCCGCCACGGCTGCTATGCCGGCCAGCCCCTGGGCGAGGCCCGGCGGGCGTGCCCGGGGGTGGTGATCCTGGACGGGTGCGAGGCGGTGTACCGGGCCTTCGCCGAGAAGACCTTCGAGGTGTGCGCGGCGCTCTCCCCGGCCATGGAGACCTTCCTCGACGAGGCCTTCCTGGAGCTCACCGGCACCGCGCGGATGCACGGGGACCTGCTGGCCCGGGGGGCGGCGCTGAAGCGCGCGGTGCGCGAGGAGGTGGGACTCCCGGTCACCGTCGGGCTCGGACCGAACCGGATGCTGGCCAAGATCGCCAGCAAGTCGGTGAAGCCGGACGGGCTGCGCTGGATCCGGGCCGGGGAGGTGGACACGGTGCTGCCCGGGCTTCCGGTGGACCGCCTGCCCGGGGTGGGGTGGAGGGTGGGCCGGGAGCTGGCCAAGCTCAACGTGCGCACGGTGGGGGACCTGCGGGCGTTTCCGGCCGAGGTCCTGGAGCGGATGTTCGGGGCGCCGGGGCGGGCGCTCTTCGAGCGCTGCCGGGGGCGCGACACCCGGCCGGTGGAGGCGCGCGAGATCCCCCGCTCGGTGAGCCGCGAGACCGCGTTCCACCGGCCGGCCACCGATCCGGGGGAGATCGAGGCCATGCTCTACTACCTGCTGGAGCGGGCGGTGCGCCACGCCCGCGGCCTGGGGCTGGCCGCCCGCACCCTGGCGGTGTGGATCGACTACGAGAACTCGGGGCGGGAGGCCGCGGCCCGGAGCCTGGACGTGCCGTCGGACCAGGACGCGGTGTTCTTCGCGCGCGCCCTCCGGCTCCTGGCCGTCCTCCACACCCGGCGCGAGGCGATCCGGCGGATCGGCATCGCGCTCTCCCGGTTTACCGCCGGCGGGGGCGCCCAGGGCGAGCTGTTCGAGGGCGGGGCGGACGTCCAGCGCGAGAAGCTCTACCGCAGCCTGGACCGGGTGCGGGAGCGCTTCGGCCACGCCTCGGTGGTGGCCGGGCCCTCGGTGCGGCTCCTGGGCCGGCTGGAGCAGGACCGGAACGGCTTCGTGCTCCGCACGCCGTCGCTCACCAAGTAGGCAGCCCGGGGCGGCTGCGGCCTGGGGCAAGGACGCTGGCGAGGCCCGCGGCCATCCAGCCGAAGATACGGCCTCGTCGTTCGCGGGGCGGCTGCGGCCTCGGAAGGCCCTGGCCGCGTCGAGTGCCAGCTCGAACACTGGCGTGTTCCCCAGGGAACGGGGCGCATCCAAAGAAGTCCAAGGCCGGGGGCCAAGAAAAATGTGCACCCGGGTGCACCGCCCACGCCCACCGTCACCGCGCGTCCACGGTCACCGCGCGCCCAGGTCCGGCGCGCGGGAGCGGCGCTCAGTCCAGCAGGTCGTGAAGGGCGGGCTCCAGGTCGGAAAAACGGAACTCGTACCCCAGCCTCTGGGCGTGGGCGGGGAGCACACGCTGGCTGACCAGGGGCATCTCGTCGGCCATCTCCCCCAGCACCAGCTCCAGGGCCAGGGCGGGAACCCGGAACAGCGTGGGGCGGCCGAGCACCCGGCCCAGGGCCTCGGTGAAGGTCTCGTTGCGGACGGGATGCGGGGCGCACAGGTTCAGCGGGCCGCGCACGTCCTCGCGGTCCAGGGCGGCCAGCACCAGGTTCAGCCAGTCCTCCATGTGGATCCACGCCATCCACTGGCGGCCGTCGCCGAGCTTGCCGCCCAGGCCGGCCCGGAAGATGGGGAGCAGGGTGCCCAGGAAGCCTCCGGAGGGGTCGAGCGGCAGGGCGGTGCGGAGCAGGACCACCCGCGCTCCCAGGGTCTCGGCCACCCGGGCCTCGTTCTCCCAGGCCTGGCACACCCCGGCCATGAACCCCGAGCCGGGCGGCGCCTCCTCGGTCAGCTCCCGCTCCCCGCCGTGCCCGTAGTAGCCGATGGCGGACCCGGAGATGAGCGCCCGGGGCCTCGAGGACGCCCCCCGCCAGCCCTCCACCACGTGCCGGGTGCTCTTGACCCGGCTCTCCAGGATGCGGCGCTTCTTGGCCTCGTTCCAGCGGCCGAACACGGATTCGCCGACCAGGTTCACCAGCGCGTCCAGCTCGGCCAGGGAGGCGGGGGGAGAGGCTGCACCCCCGGGCGCCAGGCCTCGAAGCGGACGCCGTCCGGGCCCCGGGCCCGCAGCGGGTCCCGGGTGTAGACCAGGACCCGGTCCCCCCGGGCCAGGAGCCGGGCGGCCAGATGCCGCCCCAGGAACCCCGTCCCGCCGGTGATGCCGACGTGCATGAACACTCCTTGCCGCCCAGAGCCGTGATCGATTGAATCCAATGGACGCGTTGCGCCTCTCCTCAGGATGGCCGACGCCCTCCCCGCCGGTCAACCGAACCTCCCGGTCGACCGCCTTTCCATGAACCGGATCCGCCCGGGTCGGCGCGGCCCACGCCGCCCATCCCGCCAGCCCGGCCCACGCCGCCCATCCCGCCGCGGCCCACGCCGCCCATCCCGCCGCGGCCCACGCCGCCCATCCCGCCGCCCCGGGTCCCGCTCCCCCGGGCGTGTTTGTCCGCGCTCCACCCTCCCGGCTAGAATGTCCCCAGGGCGGCGCGCATCCCCCCCGCGGCCCCGCGCCCGGGCGGGAGGGACTCCGGCCGCCCGCTCCGGGGCGAGCCCACCCCCTACGGAAGGCAAGGCATGGCACCGTCGTCCGATCGACCGGCGTCCGATCGACCGTCGTCCGACCGTCCCGCCGCGGAGCGGGCCGGGTCCGCCCGGCTCGACCGCCGCGAGCTGGCCCGGCGGGCCCGCGAGTCGCTGCAGGCCAACCGCCGCCTGGGCATCCGCGCCCCCGACTTCGGGGCCGGCCACCGGTGGCTCAACGTGAGCCGTCCCCTCACCCTGCACGGGGACCTGGCCGGCAAGGTGGTGCTGGTCGACTTCTGGACCTACTGCTGCATCAACTGCCAGCACGTGCTGCCCGCCCTGGCCCGGCTGGAAGCGCGCTTCGCCGGCCGGGCCTTCGCGGTGGTCGGCTGCCACTCGGCCAAGTTCGCCAACGAACGCGAGGTCGACAACGTCCGGCGGGCGGTGCTCCGGCACCGGATCGCCCATCCGGTGGTGGTGGACGACGACTTCCGGATCTGGCAGACCTTCGTGGTGCGGGCCTGGCCGACCCTGACCCTCATCGGCCCCGACGCCCGGGTGCTGGCCCAGATCTCCGGGGAGCCCGATCCCGAGACCCTGGAGGTCCTGGTCGAGGAGGCGCTCGGCCTCTACCACGGGGAGGGGATCCTGGACGACACCCCGCTCCCCCTCGCCCCGGAAACCGCCCGCGAGCTGCCCCGGGAGCTGGCCTTCCCGGGGAAGGTGGCCGTGGATCCGGCCGGGGCGCGGCTCTACGTGGCCGACACCGGCCATCACCGGATCCTGGAGCTCACCCCCGACGGCGACTTCCTCCGCGCCTTCGGCTCCGGCGAACCCGGCCTCGCCGACGGCCCCGGCCCCCGCGCGCGGTTCCGCGACCCCCAGGGCATGGCCTTCCTGGACGGGGCGCTCCTGGTTGCCGACACCGGGAACCACGCCCTCCGCCGGGTGGACCTCGCCACCGGCGAGGTGGCCACGGTGGCCGGCACCGGAGAGCAGGGGCGGGTGCGGGAGGGACGGCATCCCGCGCTCGGGACCGCCCTCAACTCCCCCTGGGACCTCCTGGTCCGCGGCCCCGAGGTCCTGATCGCCATGGCCGGGCCGCACCAGCTATGGTCCTTCGATCCCGCCGCCGGCACCGTCGGGCCCCGGGTGGGGGACGGAAGCGAGCGCCACGCCGACGGCCCCTTCGAGCACGCGGCCTTCGCCCAGCCCTCGGGGCTGGCCGGGCTGGACGGCATGGTCTACGTGGCCGATTCCGAGTCCAGCTCCGTCCGCGCGGTGGATCTCGACGCGCGTACGGTGCGCACCGTGGCCGGGGGGAACGACGATCCCCGCGACCTCTTCCACTTCGGGGACGAGGACGGCGCGGGCCACGGCCGCCGGTTCCAGCATCCGCTGGGGATCGCGGCCGGGAACGGCGCCCTCTTCGTGGCCGACTCCTACAACCACAAGGTGAAACGGGTGGACCCGGCCACGGGAGCGGTCTCCGTCCTGGCCGGGAGCGGCCGGGCGGGCGCCGCCGACGGCGCCTCCATGGAGGCCTCGTTCCACGAGCCGGGAGGCCTGGCCGTGCAGGGCGGCCGTCTCATCGTGGCCGACACCGACAACCATCGCCTGCGCACGGTGGATCCCGCCACCGGCGAGGTGGGCACGCTCCGGCTCACCGGAGTGGCGGTCCCGCCGGGGGCGGTGGCCGAGGGTGACGACGCGCTTCTCGACGCCGGACCGCTCCCCGAGCTCCCCGGCACCGTGCGCGTGACGCCCGGGCCGGTGCGGCTGGTGCCGGGCGAGGTCGCGGTGCGGGTGGAACTCCGCCTTCCCGAGCGGGCGCGCGCTGGCCGGGGAAGGGCCCTCCCAGGTCCGGGTGTTGCCGGTGGAGGGGGCCATCACCGTCCCCGAGCCCGCCCACCGGCTGGACGGGAAGCCGCTCTCGGTGCCGGTGCGGGTGGAGGGGCCGGGCCGGCTCAGCGTGCAGGTGGTCTACTACCACTGCGGCGACGACGCCCTGTGCTCGGTGGACGGGGTGCGCTGGGAGCTGGAGGTGTGGACCGATCCCCACGGGGAGCGGACGGTGGACCTCCTTCACGTCCACGCTCCGCCGGACCGGGCATGAGCCGGGGGGACGCGGACCCCTGGGGGCCGCTGGGCCGGGCCCTCCTCGACGCGGTGAACGGCGATACCCGGGCGGCGGTGGTCGTTCACACCGACCACGAGGGGGAGGAGCTCTTGGCCGTGCGCCACTTCCTCCGCGAGCCCGGGGACTTCCCTCCCCTGGAGGTGGAGGCGCTGGGCCTCTGCCGGGGGCGGGTGCTGGACGCCGGTGCCGGTTCCGGGGATCACGCGCGGGTGCTGCAGGCCCGCGGGTTCCGGGTCACCGCCCTGGACGTCTCGCCCCTGGCGGTGGCGGTGCAGCGGAAGCGCGGCATCCGCGACGCCCGCCGCGGCGACGTGTTCACCCTCGAGGACGAGACCTACGACACGGTGCTGATGATGATGAACGGCATCGGCCTGGTCGGGGACCTGGCCGGCCTGGAGCGCTTCCTTGCCGGCGTGCCCCGCCTCCTCCGGCCCGGAGGCCAGGTGATCCTGGACTCCACCGATCTCCGCCGTTCCACCGACGCGGGGGAGCGCCGGGCCATGGCGGCGCGCGAGGCGGAAGGACGGTACGGAGGGGAGGTCCGGTTCCGCATGGAGTACCAGGGCCGTACCGGAGCGCCCTTCCCCTGGCTATTCGTGGATCCCGACACCCTGGCCGGGCGCGCCGAGGCCCACGGCTGGACGGCGAAGGTCCTGCGCACCGAGCCGGAGGGGGAGTACCTGGCCCGGCTGGAGCGCCCCCCTACCGGGTGAACCCCACGCTGCCCCGGGCCGAGTAGGGGGCGTTGATCTCGCCGAACTTCGTGGTCAACCCCAGGGTGCCGTCCAGGGAGTACTGCGAGCTCGATCCCCTGAGGGCGTCGAGGAGCGTGGTTCCCACCGAGAGCGGGGAGAAGGACACGTCCACGGTCAGATCCCTCGCCGCGCCGCCGGCCAGCTCGGCCTGCTGGTCCAGCTCGCCGGCCGCCACCTGCCGGTCCTGGAAGGACAGCCGGTAGTCCATCCGGTCGAGGCTGACGGGAAAGGTGTTGCCGTTGGTGAGGTGAACGGTGACCGCGGCCCGGGCCTCGGTGGGGGAGAGGGTCTGCCATTGCACCCCGCTCACCGCGATCCCGGGTACGGTGGGGATAGGCAGCTCCCCCGTCGCGCTCACCGGGATCCGGACCGGACCCAGGGCGGGGGCGTCCACCACCAGGTTCAGTCCCAGCCGGTAGGGGAGGACCTGGCCCGGTTTCACCCCCTGCATGACCCGGAGGAGATCGGCGAAGACCACGCGGACCGGCACCGAGACCACGGTGGCGTCGTGGGCGGGGAGGGTGCCGCCGGTCTCGGCTTCGCCGGCCACGATCTGGGTGTCCCCGCTGATGAGGGAGTAGGAGGCGCTGCTTAGGGGTACGTCCACCGAGAACGGGTTGGTGACCCGGAGGTCGGCGTTGAGGGTGAGCCCCTCCAGGCCGAGCTCGGTCAGCCGCACCTTCTGGACCGAGGCCTCGGGCCGGGGGACGCCCTGCTTCAGGGCCGCGCACCCGGCCGTCCCGGCCAGGGGAAGGACGGCGGCCAGCAGCAGGGGGAACGCGGCGGAACGGAGGGCGGTGAACCGGCGCGGGGTCGGTGAGGACTTCATGAGGACCTCCCGGTTGGCTCGGGGACGATGATGGCTTCTGGATGAACGGGCCCGTGGGACGGGGGACCGGATTGACCGTAGCCGACCCGGCCGGGGGGGCAAGCACGCGGCCGCCCCGGGGGGCAAGCACGCGGCCGCCCCGGGGGGCAAGCGGCCGGGGCGCCGCGCCGGCTTCGCGCCCCGTCCCGCTCACGCAATCGCTCCCGGCAGCCCGGCCAGCCGCCGGAGGATCCCGGTCTGGCCCACGTGGTACGACTCGTGGAAGATCAGCGCCCCCAGGGCCAGGCCCAGGGGCATGGTCTCCCCGGGCCGCACCGGGTGGGGAACAAGGGTCTGCAGCCGTTCGGGGTCCAGGGCGCCGAGGGCCGCGGCAATCGGCTCCTGGGCGGCGCGGAAGCGCCCGGCCAGCCACTCGAAGTCGTGGCACTCCGCGGCGGGCCGCTTGGGATCGCCCCGGCGGTAGCCCCGGGCCTCCTCCTCGGTCCAGAGCGGGTCGCCGCCCAGGCGGGTCAGCACGCCGCTCCGGCCCACCACCAGGTGGCCGGCCAGCCAGTTCAGGGTGCTCCCCTCGGGCGCCGCCGGAACCAGGCTCAGGGCATGGGTGATGCCCTCCACGTTCCGGTCGAACACGAAGGCGGTGAAGGCGAACTGGGTGGTCAGGACTTCGGTGGTCATGATGTCTCCTCGGGTGACGGGTCGGGGGTGGTCATGGGGACGGCGGCGGCGGCTTCCACCGCGTCCAGGACGCGGCGGAACCCGGCCAGGTCGCGTTCGCTCACCCCCCGGTCGATGGCTGCCTCCAGGGCGTCGATGACGGCCTGCACCCGCCCCGCCTGCCGGCGGCCGCGCGTGGTGAGGCCGATCAGGAACGACCGGCGGTCCTCGGGATGCACGACGCGGGTGATGAAGCCGCGCCGCTCCAGCCGGTCGAGCATCGCGGTCAGGGTGGAGCCCTTGTGGCCGAACACCGCACGGAGACGGGACACCGGGCAGGGGCCGTAGGGTCCGAGATAGGAGATGAGGTGCGCCTCGGGGTTGGACAACCCCAGGCCGGCCATGCGCGGCTCCAGGTGGTCGGCGATCCGCCGGGTGGCCTTGTGCAGGGGGGAGAGATAGCGCAGGGGCATGCTGGGGTCCGGCTCCTTCCGGGATGCGCGGTGTCCGTTCCCTTCCGGCTCCCGCCGGCCGGCCGCCGCGCCTCCTCGAGGCCCCGAGGCGCCGCCGGGCGGCGCTTCCGGGACGGTGATACCAAATCGAATAGTTCGATAACGAACTATATAGGCGATCCGGCGCCGGTGCCAGCGATTTTCGCTCCCCGGCGCAAATCGCTTGTAATATATTGTCGTGCAGTGGGTTGTGAGTTGTGGACAACTCCTGCTTGACCCTAAACGGATGGGTGGTATTCTGGGTTTCCGACTCCCCCGGGAGGCCCCATGACCCCCGGATCCCACTACATCCCCCTTCACGTCCGCAGCGCCTACTCCCTGGGACGCGGCACGGCCCCGGTCGAAGCCCTGGTGGCCCGGGCCGCCGCCTACGGGCACGACGCCCTGGCCCTGACCGACCGCAACAACCTCTACGGCGCCGTTCCCTTCACCCGGGCCTGCCGCGAGGCCGGGATCCGCCCCATCCTGGGGGCGGAGGTGGACGGCCCGGACGGGATCGCGGTGCTCCTGGTGGCCGACGCCGTCGGCTACGCCAACCTCTGCCGGCTGATCACCCGGCGGCACCTGGACCCCGGTTTTCGCCTCGGGAAGGCGCTCGCCGAGCTGCACCCCGGGCTCCACGTCCTGGTGGACGAGCCGCGGCTCCTGGCCGCCCTGGCCCGGGTGGTCCCCCGGGGGCGGCTCCACGCCGAGCTGGCCGCGCCCCGCCACGGAGAACCCGTTTTCGGGGCGGTGGCCGACGCCGCCCGGGGGCTGGGCCTGGACGCGGTGGCCACCGGGGCCGTGACCTGCCTGGACCGCACCGAGCACCGGCTCCACGCCGCCCTCACCGCCATCCGCGAGAACACCCTGGTGGGAAGGCTCGGGCCCAGCGACCTCGCCTCCCGGGAGGCGTACTTCAAGGCCCCGGCGGCCATGGCCTCCATCTTCCGCGACCGCCGCCGGGCCCTGGCCGACACCTGCCGGGTGGCCGACGCCTGCCGCTTCGTGCTGGAGCGGACGCGCTGGATCTTCCCCGATCCGCCCCTTCCCCCCGGCGAGACCGCCGCCTCCCATCTCCGCAAGCTCTGCCGGGCCGGGTTCGTCCGGCGCTACGGCGGCCGGCGCCCGCCGGAGGCGACGCGGCGCCTGGAGCGCGAGCTGGAGGTGATCGAGCGGCTGGGTTTCTCCAGCTACTTCACCGTGGTGGGGGAGATCGTGCGCTGGGGCCGGGAGCGGGGGATCGCCACCGTGGGGCGGGGGAGCGGAGCCAGCGCGCTCACCGCCTACCTCCTGGGCATCACCAACGTGGACCCGGTGCGTTACGGGCTGGCCTTCGAGCGCTTCCTGCACGAGAAGCGGCCGGACTGGCCCGACCTGGACGTGGACCTGTGCTGGAAGCGGCGGGACGAGGTGATCGAGCACGTCTACGCCACCTACGGCCGCGACCGTACGGCCATGATCTCCACCCATACCACCTTCCAGCCCCGCTCGGCCTTCCGCGAGGCGGCGCGGGCCCACGGGGTGGCCATGGCGACGGTGAACCGGCTCTCCCGGTGCGTGCCCCACGCGGCCGGGGAGCCGCTGCGCCGGGCGCTGGCCCACGCCCCCCGGGGCGCGGAGATCCCCCGGGACGAGCCTCCCTGGCCCCGGGTGCTGGCGGACGCCGAGCGCCTGGTCGGGTTGCCGCGCCACCTGGGCCTGCATCCGGGCGGGATCGTGATCGCCGACCGCCCCCTGGCGGAGTACGTGCCCCTGGAAGAGGCCACCAAGGGGATCCTCTGCACCCAGTTCGAGATGCGGGCGGTGGAGGCGGTGGGGCTGGTGAAGATCGACCTCCTCGGGAACCGCGCGCTTTCCACCATCCAGGAGACGGTGGAGCTGGTGGAGGCCCGGACCGGGGAGCGCCTGGACCCGGAGGCGTTTCCCCACCGGGACCCGGCCACCGCCGCCCTGCTCTCCGCCGGGGACACCCTGGGCGTGTTCCAGATGGAGTCCCCGGGAATGCGGAACCTGAACCGGATGCTCGAGACCCGGGATCTGGCCACCGCCATCGCCGCGGTGGCCCTGATCCGCCCCGGGCCCGCCGCCAGCGGCATGAAGGAGCGCTTCTGCCGCCGGGCCCGGGGCCTCGAGCCGCCGCGCTACCCCGACCCGCGGCTCCGCCCGCTCCTGGCCGGGACCCACGGCGTGCCCCTGTACGAGGAGGACGTGATGCGGATCGCGGCCGAGGTCACCGGGCTCTCCCTGGAGGACGGGGACGTGGTGCGCCGGGCCATCGCCGGGGCGGACCCGGCCGAGCTGGCCGGCATGGAACGCATGTTCCTGGACCGGGCCCGCCGCCGGGGCTACCGCCCCCGGACCGCGGAGCGGATCTGGCGGGGGCTCCTGCGGTTCGGCTCCTTCGCCTTCTGCAAGGCCCACGCCGCCGGGTACGGGGTCCTGGCCTGGCAGGCGGGGTGGCTCAAGGCCCATCACCCCCTGGAGTTCGCGGCCGCGATCATGAACCACCACGCGGGGATGTATGACAAGCGCACCCACCTGGAGGACGCGCGCCGGCGCGGGGTGAAGGCGCTCCTCCCCGACGTGAACCGCTCCGGGGACGGCTTCACGGTGGAGGGGGACGCGCTCCGGGTGGGCCTGGAGCGGGTGCGGGGCCTGAGCGCGTCGGTGCGCGAACGCCTGCACGCGGAGCGGGCCCGCCGCCCCTTCGCCGGCCTCGAGGATTTCCTGTCCCGCGTCCCCGCCTCCCGGGCCGAGATCGAGGCCCTGGTCCTGGGCGGGGCCTTCGATTTCACCGGCCGCACCCGGCCGGAGCTGCTCTGCGCGGCCGCGTCCGGGTTCACCCTGTTCCGGCGGCGGGCGCGCGAGGGGGCCTCGGACGGGGGCGACCTGTTCGGGGGCGAGGCGGCGCCCCGCACCCCCTGGGAGACCCCGGTCCTGCCCGAGTTCACGCCCACCGAACGCCTGTGGCTGGAGTGGAGCGTGCTGGGGATCTGCGCCGACGGGCATCCCATGGAGGCGTTCCGCGCCGGCGGGCTCCCGCCGCGGACGATGCCTGTGGCCGAGGCCGAGCGGACCCGCGGGCGGCGGGTGCGGGCGGCGGGGATTGTGGCCGCCCGGCGCACCGTGCCCACCCGCGGCGGGCGGCGGATGCAGTTCGTGACCCTGGAGGACGAGACCGGGCTCCTGGAGTGCACGCTGTTCCCCGCGGTCTACGAGCGCCATCGGGCGGTGCTGCGGGACCTCGGGCCCTACCTCGCCGAGGGGCGGATCGAGGAGCAGCACGGCGCGCCGACGCTGACGGTGGAGCGGCTGGTCCGGGTGCAGCCGCCGGAGCCGGTGGTCCGGGCGCTGGCCGGGACGGAGGTGTTCCTGGGCGCCTAGGGGGCCGCCGAGGTCAGCGGCGCATGGGGCCGCGGCGGTACTTGCGGTCCAGGTAGGTCTTCACCCACTCGTAGTGCTGGAGGAAGACCGAGGACATGGCCGGCATCTGCATCCGGGTCAGGAGCCGTCCCAGGTTGTAGAAGGCGTCGGGGACGGTGGGGTCCTCCAGGAGCGAGTGCCAGTAGGCGAGGGCGGCGTCGCGGTACTCGCTCTCCTTCTGGTCGAGGACGGCGATCTGGTAGTAGGCCGTGGCCAGGTCCGGCCGCTCGGCCAGCGCCGCCTGGAGCTCCCGGCGCGCCTCCGGCTCCTTCCCCTGGGCCACGTAGATCCCACCGAGGAGCGCGTGGGCCTGGGGGAAGGTGGGACGGAGCTCGAGGGCGCGGCGGGCGGCATGCTCGGCCTCCCAGAGCTTCCCCGCCCGGCGGGCGGCGAGGCCGGTGTAGAACCAGACCTCGGCCCGGGTGGAGTCCCGGTCGAGGGCGGTGCGGAAGTCGGCCAGGGCGGCATCCGGCTCCTGGGCGAGCAGGGCATCGAGGCCGTGGCGCAGGACCTCGGTGGTGTCGGCCAGGGCCACCCCCTGGCGTTTCCGGGCCAGGGCTTCGGCCTCTTCCATCTCCCGCTTCGCCCCCGCGAAGTCGCTCAGGCTGAGGCGGACCAGGCCCAGGAAGAGCCGCGGGCCGGGGTGGTCCGGCTCCAGGGCGGCGGCCTGCTCCAGGTCCTGCATGGCCTCCCGGGGCGCCCCGTCCACCTCCATGACCCCGAGCCGGTAGCGGGCGGGGAAGGACTTGCTGTCGCGCTCCAGGATCGACTGCAGCACCGACCGCGCCCGGTGGAGATCGCCCCGCGCCCACTGCTCGTCGGCGGAGCGGAGGTCGTCGGTGTCGGCGACCGCGGTGCTTCCCGTTCCCTTGCCCCCGCATCCGGAGAGAAGGGTCAGGCCCATCAGGACCACCAGCGCCAGCCCCTGTACGCGCACCTCGCCTCCCCCGGAAAGCCGTTTCGCCGACGCCGACCGCCTCCGGCGCCGGCACGAATGATACCCCATGGTACACTGCCCGGTCCGTTTCCGATCCCGGAGGGGGTGACCGCGTGTCCCGACCGCGAATCCCGGGCGGAGTCCGGGCGGCGCTGCTCGCGCTCCTGGTCCTGGCCGCCGGCTGTTCCGAAAAGATCGACCCGCGCCTGGCCGGCCGCGGCGGCGCCGCGGCCTACGCCCGGTACTGCCTCCGCTGCCACGGAGCCCGGGGGGACGGAGCCAAGGCCTCCCGCATGGCCGAACGCCCGGTGGACATCGGCGCTCCCGCCTTCGCCGACACCGTGGACCGGGCCGGCCTGGAGCGGGTGGTGGCCCGCGGGAAGGGAAAGATGGAGGGCTACGCGGACAAGCTCAGCCCGGCCGAGATCGACTCCGTGGCCCGGTTCGTGATCGCCCTCCAGGACCTGCGGCGGCGGGAGGCGGCGGCTCCCGGTTCCGCCGGCGGCGCCCCGTGACCGGGTCCGCGGGCGCCCCGGACGCCGCGGCGCCGGGCCCGGCGGAGGTGGTGGCCGGCATCGTGATCGAGGGGGGAGCGGTGCTCCTGGCCCGCCGCGCCGAGGGGCAGCTCTTCGCCGGCAAGTGGGAGTTCCCGGGGGGGAAGGTCGAGCCGGGGGAAACCTTCGAGGCCGCCCTGGACCGCGAGTTCACCGAGGAGCTGGGAGTGGGGGCGCAGGCCTTCCGCGAGTACCACCGCATCCGCTACCGGAACACCCTGGGGCGCGAGGTGCGGGTGCGCTTCTACCTGGCCCGCCGCGGCCCCGGCATCCCCCGGCCCCTCGAGGTGGCGGAGGTGGTGTGGGTCGCGGGCCCCGACCTTCCCGGCTACGAGTTCATCCCCGCCAACCGGCCGGTGATGGAACGGTTGACCGCCGACCTGCGCGAGGGCCGGCTCTGAGCCCGTTCCCGGCTCCGCCGCCCGCCCCCCGGGACTTGGCCGGCGCCCTACAGCCCCCGGACCCGCTCCCCGGGCATGAAAAAACCCGGCCGCGGAGCGAGCCGGGTGCGCAGGGGGGTGCGGCCGGAATCAGCGGCGGCCGGGTCCCTGGTAGCCTTCCTCGAAGATCTGCTTCAGGTACGACCAGGTAGCCCGTTCCACCGCGGCGGGCTGGTCGACGGTGATCGTGCCGGTGATGGTGCCGCCCGGCCGCACCGAGAAGTAGTTGAAGGTCCCTACCTGGTCGAACTCGATCTCGTGGGAGGGGTGGGCGCTGCTGAGGGTGAAGCTCCAGAGATCTCCGGCGTGTTCGTCGTCGGGGGAGGTGCCGTCGATGATGGTGATGCTGCCCGGGGCGCCCTGCTCCCAGACCCAGCGGACCACGTCCCCCTTCTTCACGGTGACGTTCGGGTCGCTGTAGGTGGAGGCATTGACGACGATCTCGGAGGTCTTGGCCAGGGCGAGCGACGGCACGATGAGCGCGAGCGCGCACAACACACCGACGAGCCGCAGGCGCATTTCCGGACCCCCTTTCGCTGAGATCACCCGCAAGCAAGTATACGCCAAAGGGATCGGCCGTTCAAGGCGGCCCTTGAGACCCGTAACCGCAAGTCCCCGGTGACAATACTCTTTCACCCCAAGGTCAAGAAGTTCTCAATTCCGGGCCGGGCGGGGTCGATATCAACTAGGGCCGCCCCCCGGGGGGCGGTGCATCCGGGGGGAAGTGACGTAGCCGTATGACGCAACACAAACCGGGCTTGATCGGGGCCGTCGTTTGCGCGGTGGGGGTATGCCTCGGCCTGCTTCTGGGCGGCTGCAACGAGGCCTCTCCCCGGACGGACGAGGTGGCCATGGCCGCCCCCCCCGTCCAGGGCGGGGTGTTCCGGCTGCCCCTCGAATCCCCGTCCACCCTCGACCCCGCCTTCACCAACGACGCCTACGAGGCGACGGTGACCAACCAGATCTTCAGCGGCCTGGTCAAGTGGGACGCGGACCTCAACGTGCTCCCCGACGTGGCCCAGTCCTGGACCATCTCCCGGGACGGGCGGGAATACGTCTTCTCGCTCCGGCACAACGCCCGCTTCCAGAACGGACGGCAGGTGACCGCCCAGGACTTCGTCTACTCCTTCACCCGCCTCTTCAACTCCAGCGAGGTCCCGCCGGGGATCATCCAGGACTACCTGCGGAAGATCTCCGGGGTCGACGACTACGTGGCGGGTCGGTCCAGCCACATCTCGGGCCTGGAGGCCCCGGACCCCTTCACCCTGGTCATCCGCCTGGACAAGCCCTACGCCTCGTTCCTCACCGCCCTGGCCATGGACCAGGGCAAGGTGGTTCCCCGGGAGGAGATCGAGCGCCTGGGCGCGGCGGAGTTCGGGCGGCGCCCGGTGGGCTCGGGGCCCTTCCGCCTGGTGGAGTGGCAACCGGACGTTCAGATGGTCCTGGCCGCCAACGCGGACTACTACGGGCAGCGCGCCTACCTGGACACGGTGGTCGTCCTCCACTACCCCAACGACGGAGGGGAGCGCCAGCGGGCCGACTTCTTCGCCGGCCGGCTCGACGCCCGCGAGGTGCGGGAGAACGAGCTGGCGGAGCTGAACGCCCAGGGCGCCTACCCCCTGGTGCGCCGGCTCGAGCTGAGCATGGAGTTCCTGGGCATGAACGTGAGCCGCCCCCCCTTCGACGACGCCCGGGTGCGCCGGGCGGTGGCCATGGCCCTGGACCGTGAGAGCCTGAGCCGGGTGGCCGGCCCCGGGTTCCGGGTCCCGGTGGGACTCCTGCCTCCGGGCATGCCCGGTTACACCCCGGAATCCAAGATCCTGCCCCAGGATCCGGAGCGGGCGCGGGCGCTGCTCGCCGAGGCGGGCTACGGACCCGGGCACCCCCTCCGGTTCCAGCTCTTCACCTCCAGCCGCAGCAACCATGCCGTGCTCCGCGACAGCGTGATCGCCGCCTCCCTGCGCCGGGTAGGGGTGGATCTGGACCTGCACGACGTCCCCTGGACCGAGCTCATCGCCGCGGTGGACGGAAAGACCGCCCCCGCCTTCGAGCTGACGTGGATCGCCGACCTTCCCGATCCCGAGAGCTTCCTCTACACCCTGCTGGCTTCGGGGGGAGGGTCCAACCTGTTCGAGTACCACAACGCCCGGGTGGACTCGCTCCTCATCCTCGGCCGGGACGAGCCCAGCCCCCAGAACCGCCTTGCCCTCTACCGGGAGTCGGAGCGCCTCATCCTCGACGAGGCGCCGCTGGTGCCCCTGTTCAACGTGATGACCCTGTATGCGTTCCAGCCCTTCGTCCACGGGGTGGAAATGTCCCCCATGGGGATCAGCAGCATCCCCATGGAGAAGATCTGGCTGGGGCGGCGTTCCCCGGAGGGTTTGTATGCTGGGTTCTAGAGCCCGACGCCGCCTGCGTCTCCAGTCCCGCATGGTGGTGTCCTTCGTCCTGCTCGTGGCCGGGGTGATCGCCCTGGTCATCATGGTGGTCGACTTCCGGCAGCGGCACGTGATGATGGCCCTGAACCGGGAGCGGGGGCTGGCCATCGGGCACAGCCTCTCCGCCGCCTCGGCCAACGCCCTCCTCTCCTACAACTACGTGGCCCTGCAGCAGCTCACCCAGCGGGCGGTCCGCGAGGACGGAGTCCGGTACGTGGTGCTCCTGGACAAGGAAGGCAAGGTGGCCGGCTACAGCGGGCGCCCCGACTGGCAGGGGAAGGAGCTCCAGGACCCGGTGAGCATGGCCGCGGCCGCCTCCCGGGACGTGCTGGTGCAGACGGTGCGCAGCCGGGAGTTCGGGTCCCGCGCCGGCCTCGACATCTCCATTCCCGTGTTCGTGGAGGGATCCCCCACCCAGTGGGGCCTGGTCCGGGTGGGACTGTCCCTGGACGGTATGTACGCCGAGCTCAACCGCACCCGGGCCTGGGTGCTCACCCTGGGGCTGGGCGTCCTGCTCCTGGCCGTGGTGGTGGCCCGGCTCCTGGCCCGGCGGATCGTCCGCCCCCTGGAGCGGCTGGTCGAGGCCACCGGGGAGCTGGCCCGCGGCAACTTCGACTACCGGGTGGGCATCACCACCGGGGACGAGATCGAGGACCTGTCCCGGAAGTTCGACGGCATGGCCCGGGAGATCCGGCTCAAGCAGTCGGAGGTGGAGAGCACCAACCGGGAGCTGGCCGCCCTCAACGCCAGCCTGGAGGAGAAGGTGGTCATCCGCACCCGGGCCCTGACCGAGGCGGAGGAGAAGTACCGGCTCCTGGTCGAGCAGTCCCCGAATCCGATCTGCATCGTCCAGAACCGGAGGCTGGTCTTCTTCAACCAGGCCTTCAGCGAGACCTTCGGCTACCCGGCCGAGACCCTATCCGCCCCCGGCTTCGATGCCTCGATCCTGGCCGACCCCGAGGAACCCGGCGGGCTGGAGCTGTTCTCTCCCGGGTTCTCGGGCACCGACGCCTCCGGCGGGCCCCGGGAGATGCGGGCGGTGCGCCGGGACGGCGGCCGCATCCACCTCGACGTGCGCTCCACGGTGATCTCCTACGAGGGCGCCCCCGCCCTGGAGGCGATCCTCGTCGACGTCACCGAACAGCGGGAGCTCCAGGACAAGGTGGTCTCCTATGAGCGTCTGCGGGCGCTGGGGGAGATGGCGGGCGGGGTGGCCCACGACTTCAACAACGTGCTCGGGGCCATCCTGGCCCGGGCCCAGTTCCTGGCCCGCCGGAGCCGGGACGAGGAGATGGTGCGGGGGCTGGGGATCATCGAGAAGGCGGCCCAGGACGGGGCGGAGACGGTCAAGCGGATCCAGGAGTTCACCCGGGTCCGGACCGACCGCGACTTCGCCCGGGTCGACCTGGTCGCGGTCCTGGAGGACGTGCTGGAGATGACCCGCAGCCGCTGGATGGACGAGGCCAACCGGTTGGGGAAGCGGATCGAGATCGTGCGCTCCTACGACGACGTCGCCCCGGTGGCCGGCAACATCTCCGAGCTCCGGGAGGTGTTCACCAACCTGATCCTGAACGCGGTGGACGCCATCCCCGACGAGGGGATGATCCAGGTCTGCACCGTGCCCGCCGGGGACGCGGTGAACGTGCTCATCTCCGATACCGGGGAGGGGATGTCCCCCGAGGTCCAGCGGCGCCTGTTCGATCCCTTCTTCACCACCAAGGGACCCCGGGGCAACGGCCTGGGCATGAGCATCGTGTACGGCATCATCCGGCGCCACGGAGGAGACATCGAGGTGCAGAGCGAACGCAACCAGGGCACGCTGTTCCGGGTCTCCCTGCCCGCCCTGGGCCAGGAGGGCCTGGTCGAGGACCCCGCCCCGGCCGAGGAGGCGCCGAGCCTGGAGGGCAGCGGACGCATCCTGGTAGTGGACGACGAGGACGACATCAGGGAGCTGGTGGCCGAGATCCTGGCCGACGCCGGTTACGAGGTCTCGGTGGCCCGGGACGGGACGGAGGCGGTGGAGCGGGTGCGGGAGCGGTGCTTCGACCTGGTGGTCACCGACCTCGGCATGCCGTCGGTGACCGGCTGGGACGTGGCCCGGGAGGCCCGGGCCGCCCAGCCCGGCATCCGTCTCATCCTCCTCACCGGCTGGGGATCGACCCTGGACGCGGGGGAGGTGGAGCGGCACGGCATCGACCGCACCCTCAAGAAGCCCTTCGACATGAACGTGCTGCTGTCCGCGGTGGGCGAGGTGACCGGGAACGTGACGCTGCGCCGGAGCGCCTGAGGCCGGCCCCGGGGGGGGCGGAGCCGCGCTGCGGCCGGCGCACGCCGGGGCGCCTAGTCGTCGTCGCCGGCCACGAACTTGTATCCCACCTTGTGCACGGTGCGGATGTAGCGGTTCCGGTCGCGGTTTCCCTCCAGCTTCCGCCGGAGGTTGGCGATGTGGGTGTCCACGGTCCGGCTGGTGGGCAGCTCCTCGGCCTCCTTGCCCCACACCTCCTCCAGGAGCCGCTCCCGGGTCACGGTCTGTCCCCGGTTGCGGATGAGGAGCTTCAGGACCTCGAACTCCTTGTAGGAGAGGGCCACCTCCCGCCCCTTCTTCCGGCACTCCCGGCGGCCGAAATCCACCTCCACGTCGCCGAAGGACCAGGTGTCGGGCTCCTCCGCCTCCTCCCGGGGCCGCTCCGGCTGCACCCGGCGGAGCACGGCGCTGATCCGGGCCAGCAGCTCGCGGATGGAGAAGGGCTTGGTCACGTAGTCGTCGGCGCCGAGGCCGAAACCCCGGACCTTGTCCGCTTCCAGGCCCTTGGCGGTGATGAGGATCACCGGCACGTCGGCGCTTTCCTGGCGGATGGCCCGGAGCACCTCGAAGCCGCTCATCTCCGGGAGCATGACGTCCAGGAGCACCATGTCCGGCCGCTCCTCCTGCCAGGCGGTGAGCCCGGCCCGGCCGGTGGCCGCGGTCCGGACCGTGTACCCCTCGTAGGCCAGGTTGTGCTCCAGGCCCAGGAGCATGTCCGGCTCGTCCTCGATGATCAGGATCCTGGGCGCGGCCTGGTTGGGCGCGGGTTCGGCGTTGCTCATGTCGGTTCTCCTCCCGTGTCCGAGCCGTCGGCGCCCGGTTTCGGCGCCGTCTCCTTGAGGGGGAGGTGGATCGAAAACGTGCTGCCTTCCCCGGGCCGGCTGGCCACCGCGATCCGCCCGCCGTGGGCGTCCACGATGTGCTTGACCAGGGCCAGCCCCAGGCCCGACCCCTTGACGTCGTGGACCAGGGACTTCTCCACCCGGTAGAACTTCTCGAATATTCTAGCCTGTTCCCGGGTCGGTATGCCTACCCCATGATCGGTGACCGCGATGACCGCGCTCCCGTCCTCCCGCCGGAGCTCCACCCGCAGGAACTTGCTCTCCTTGGAGTACTTGATGGCGTTGTCGAGGAGGTTGATCAGGGCCTGGGTCATGGCGTCCGGATCGGCGGGCACCGGGGGAAGGTCCCGGGCGAGGCGGAATTCCGAGTCGAACCCCTGCTGGCGAAGCTGGTAGTCGTAGGCGTCCAGGGTCTCCCGCATCACCGCGGCGAGGTCGGTGGGCTGGATCCGGTAGGTCTTCCGCCCCTGCTCGATCCGGTTCACGTCGAGCACGTTGTTGATGAGATGGGTGAGGCGCTCGCTCTCCTTGTGGATGACCCGGAGGAAGTCCCTCCGCTTCTCCGGATCGGGCACCCGGTCCATCTCCAGGGTCTCGGAGAAGAGGCGGATGAGGGCCAGGGGCGTCTTCAACTCGTGGGACACGTTGCTCACGAAGGTGGACTTGAGCTCGGCCAGCTCCATCTCCCGGAGCATGAACCGGAGCGAGAACACCACCGCGGCCACGATGACCAGGAACATGGTCACGATGACGGCGAGGTTGGTGGCCACCACGGACTGGATCCAGGCGTCGAAGCGGTCGTCGCCCAGCCGGATCCCCACCCGGTAGAAAGGCAGGACCCGCCGGAAGGGGCGGGTGGCGATGTAGCCGCTCCCCGCCCCGGGCCCGGTCTGGAAGAAGGGGTCCCCGTGCTCGTCGAGGAGGGCGATGGAAACCGGGGTGCGGGAGAAGGCGCCGCGGAAGATATCGGGGTTGGCCCGGAGCCGGGTGATGAGGATCCGGTCCAGGAAACCCCGGTCCTCCTTCACGTGGTCCAGGTCCCAGACGAAGGCGGCGGTGCCCAGGAGCTCCCCCTCCACCGAATGGACGGTGAAGGCGGTGATCTCCATGGGGGGGAGGCTGTCCGGGGCGGCGAGGTGCATGAGCCCGCTGGGCATGGTCCGATGCTGCTCCATGAGCCGCGCGATGGCGTCCACCGCCCAGGCCGGCGCGGCCCGGGGGGTGCGGGAGTGGTCGGGGCCCGGCTCGGAGTAGTAGACGAGGAACACCGGGCTCACGAAGAAGGCCTGGACGTAGAGCGGGTTGTCCCGCTGGAACCGGGTCAGGAACCGCACCACCTCGTCCGGGTCCTCGGGGGGGACCAGCCGGGCGGCCACCATGTTGAGCTGCTCCTGGTCCCAGAAGGCGTTCTCGACCGCGCTCACCGCGATCCGGGCCATGTACTCGCCGTAGTCGGAGCGGACCCCCCGGGTGATCTCGGTGAAGTCCCGCAGGAGCTTGACCCCCAACAGGCTCAGGAGCAGGCCGGGCACGATGAGGCCCACCGCGACCACCGTGAGAAGCGTGCGCTTGGTGGGTCGCTTCATTCCCGCGGATCCCTTCCCCGGTCCCCGATCAGAACCGCAAGGTGAGCCGGTCCCGCAGCGCGCGGGAGGCCTCGGCCTGCAGGGCCCGCACCGTGCCGCGGTTCGGGGCGGTGAGGATGGCGAACACCCCGTGAGCCGCCACCGACACCTCCACCCGCACCGTCCCGTCCACCATCGAGTCGTGGCCGCAGGCCCGACCGAGCTTCTGCCTCAATTCGGGGTCGGCGTCAAGCTTCGTCTGCAGGGCCTCCCGTTCGTAGGCGAAGCGGATGAGGACCTCGATGACGGATGGGTTGTCGGAGTGGTAGAAGTAGACCACCCCGTTCTTCAGGGAACCCACCTCCTGGTGGGCCTGGAGGAACCAGTCCTGGTAGCGGTTCCACAGCTCGCACAGGGGGCAGCCGGGAACCGACGGCCTGAGCTCACCCCGGGCCGGGGACTGGGCCGCCGCGGGAGGGGGGACGGTGACGAGGGCGGGAGCGAGGGCGAGCACGAGGATCGTGGCCCATCCCCCGGCGCTGCTGATCCGCATGAATCCTCCTGTTTCGGGATCCGGGCCCCGGAGAGCTGTTTCCGGGGACCCGGGGAAGCCTCATAATGGTACGCGTTTGAGACGGATCCCGGGGGCCCGTTCTCAGGGTCGGGACCCCGGGTGCCGATGACCGGAGCGGGCCGCGGCCGGCCGGACCGGAGCCGCCGGCCGCCCCACCGGGACCCCTTGGCGGGAGAGTCGATGTACGAAGCCCATTTCGGACTGCGGGTGAACCCGTTCAGCTCCAGTCCCACGCCGGAGTTCGTCTACGAAAGCCGGGAGCACCGCGAGGCGCTGGCCCATTTCCAGTACGCCGTGGCCAACCGCGAGGCCTTCGTGCTTCTGACCGGGGAGGTCGGAACCGGCAAGACCACCGCCGTCCAGGCCCTGCGCCGCCAGCTCCCGCCGGGGACGCCGGTGGCGGTGGTGACCCATACCACCCTGCAGCCCCGCGAGCTCCTGGACGAGATCGCCCTCCGCTTCGGGCTCGAGCCCCGGCCGGACGAGAGCAAGCCGATGCTGGTCCGGCGCCTGGAGTCGTTCCTGGAGGATCACCGTCGCCAGGGCGGCCAGGCCCTGCTCATCCTGGACGAGGCCCATCTCCTGGACCCCTCCCTGCTGGAGGAGGTCCGGCTCCTCTCCAATCTCGAGAGCGACCTGGGAGGGAAGCTGGTCCAGATCTGCCTGGTGGGCCAGCCGGAACTGGAGTCCCACCTCCAGCAGCCCGAGCTCCGCCAGCTCCGCCAGCGGATCAGCGTGCGCTACGCCCTGAACCCCCTGAGCCGCGAGGAGACCCGCGGATACATCCGCCATCGCCTGGGGACGGCCGGGGCCTCCGACCCCGCGGCCATCTTCCCCGACGACGCCTGCGATGCGGTGCATGCCCTGAGCCAGGGGATTCCCAGGGAGATCAACGTCCTGGCCGGCCAGGCGCTGCTGAACGCCTTCCTGGAGGAGGCGCCGGCGGTGACGCGGGCCCACGTCTTCTCCGCGCGCACCGACTACGGGTTCCAGGGCATCGTGACCGGGGCGGCGGCGCTGACCCCGGAGCCGGGTCCGGCCCCACCGACCTCCGGGATGCCCCCCCGGCGCGGACCGGCTCCGCCGATCCCGGCGGCGGCCGATCCGCCCCGGGAACCGGCCGCTCCTTCCCGGCCCATTCCGCCGCCTCCCCCTCCGGCCCGGCCGGCGGGCGATCCGCCCCCGCCCCGGCGGCGGCCCATTCCCCTTCCTCCCGCCTCCCTGCGGCCCCCGCCCCGGACCCGGCCCCGGGCCTCCCGGCCCGAGCCGGCCGCGGTGCCGGAGCGGGAGCCCGCCCGGGGGCGTCTGGCTCCGGGCCCCGGAACCGCGCCCGCCTACGGGGGGCGCGCGAGAAGGGGCCGGGGCATGTGGGTGCTCCTGGTGGTGATCCTGGTCGCGGTGCTGGCCGCGGCCGCCTTCTGGCTGCGTGGCGGGGGGCTGCGCCCGGCGGAGGAGGTCGCGGTCGACATGCCGGTGACGGGGACGACGGAGTCCGGAACGGCCCCGGATCGGGAGGCCCGGGGCGGCCCGGCGACCGCCTCCCCCGAGGCCGGGATGCGGACCCCGGCCGCGGAAAACCCCGGGGCCCCGGATCCGGCCACGACCGGGGCCGGCGACACGGTGCCGGCCGCCCCGGAACCGGCTGCGGCCTCCGGGTCCCCCCCGAGCGGGCCGGGTCCGGAGCGGAATCCAGCCCCGGTGGGACCGAGGGCACGGCCTCCGGCGCCGGCGGGCCGGCGATCCCGGCCGGGGACCGGGCCGCCCCCGGCGAAGGGGCCGCCCTCTCCGCAGAGGGGGGAAAGGCCGAACCGGGAGCCGTGGCTCCGGTGGTCCGGGGCGAGGGGGATTCGGAGCTCATCACCATCCAGGTGGCCTCGTTCCAGACCCGGCGCCGGGCGGAGACGGTGAGCCGGGAGGTCTCCGAGCGCACCGGGCTCCCGGCCGTCGTCCTCCCCGCCGAGGTGGGGGACGAGGTCTGGTACCGGATCCTCCTCGGCTCCTTTGCGGACCAGGACGCCGCCGCCGCCGCCGCCCAGCCGCTCCTGCGCAGCCGGACCATCCGGCAGGTGGTCCTGCGCCCGGTGCCGGAGTCGGTGGTGGGGGAACTGGGCGGAGAGGTCCCGAAATCGGCCGCACCCTGACCCGGGCGGGGGGATCCCCCGCGTTGACAACGGCGCGGAACCGGGCTTAAATCGGTGGCTCGATGAGGCACATACCCCGCTCCCCCCGCAGCTTCCGCCGGATACCGTGCTTTGCGGCGATCCCGGTCTTGGCCGTGCTCCTCTCCGCCTGCGGCGGGGGAGGCGGGCAGGCCCCCTCGTCGGAGGAGGCGGCGGCGCCCGCCGATACCCTGCGCATTTCCGGTGAGACCCATCTGGCCAACCTGCGCCAGCTCACCCTCCACGGTGAGAACGCCGAGGCCTACTTCTCCCCCGACGGCCGGGAGCTGGTCTACCAGTCCACCCACGGCTCCTACGAGTGCGACCAGATCTTCACCCTTCCGGTCTCGGGCGGGGAGCCCGAGCGGGTCAGCAACGGCGAGGGCCGCTGCACCTGCTCCTACTTCCTCCCCGACGGGGCGTCGATCCTCTACTCCTCCACCTTCATGGCCTCCCCGGCCTGCCCCCCCCGGCCCGACATGAGCAAGGGCTACGTGTGGGCGCTCTACCCCGGCTATGACATCTTCGTCCGCACCGCGGGGGACAGCCTGCGCCGGTTGACCAACACCCCCGGCTACGACGCCGAGGCCACGGTGAGCCCGGTGGGGGACAAGATCGTCTTCACCTCCATGCGGAGCGGGGACCTGGACATCTGGTCCATGAACCTGGACGGCACCGGGCTCCGCCAGCTCACCGATATGGTCGGCTACGAGGGGGGCCCGTTCTTCTCCCCCGACGGGAGCGAGATCGTGTTCCGGGCCTACTACCCCGCCGACCTCAAGGAGGAGGAGGATTATCGCCGCCTCCTGGGCGAGCACCTCATCCGCCCCGGCACCCTCAACCTCTACGTGATGAACGCGGACGGGTCCGACAAGAGGCTGGTGCTGGAGAACGGCGCCGCCAACTTCGCCCCCTACTTCTTCCCCGACGGGGAACGCGTCATCTTCAGCTCCAACCTCGGGGATCCGGACGGCCGGAACTTCGACCTCTACATGATCCACAAGGACGGGACGGGCCTGGAACGGGTGACCTACTTCGACGGCTTCGACGGTTTCCCCATGTTCTCGCCCGACGGCCACACCCTGGTCTTCGCATCCAACCGGAACAACCGGGCCCCCCACGATACCAACGTGTTCATCGCCGACTGGGTGGAATGAGCCGGGAACCCAGAGAAAGGACCGTCATGAAGTCTTTGCACGCCGCCAGTATGGTCGCCGCGGTCGCGGCCGCCGCGGTGTTTTTCGCCGGTTGCGGGGGCGGGAAGCTCCCCGAGGAGAGCCAGGACCAGTCCGCCGGCGCCCAGACCGGCCAGATGCCCGAGGGGCATCCGCCGGTGAACGGCCAGGGGGGGCCCATGGCCGGCTCCATGCTGGGGGACAGCGGGCCCACCGACGACAATGCCCTGCCCCTGAAGCTCACCGGCCTGAGCAGCGTGGAGGAACTGAAGCGGGACCTGGGTCAGGCCAAGAACGATGAGGTCAAGACCCTGTTCGAGGACGCCTACCGGAAGACCTTCACCGCCGACGGCACCAAGCGCGACTACCAGGGTGCGGTCGAGGACCTCAAGAAGGTGCTGGAGATCCAGCCCGAGTTCGCTCCCGCCTACCGGACCCTGGGCTACGCCGAATTCAACATCGGCTTCAACGTGGACGCGGCCATGAAGGACTACCAGAAGGCGGTGGACCTGGATCCGGACTACGGCGAGGCCCAGTACGCGCTGGCCTTCATGTACGCCATGACCGACCGGGACAAGGGGGCGGAGCATTTCAAGAAGGCCATGGAACTCGGGGTGCCCGACGAGCGCAACCTGGGCCAGAAGTTCTACCCCGGCGTGAAGACCGGCGACTGACCCCTCTCCGCCGGCGATCGGAAAAGAACGAGGGCCGTCGAAAGACGGCCCTCGTCTCGTTCCGGGTCCGCGTCCCGGCCGGGGTCAGCGCAGCATGACCGCCCGCTGGACCTTGGACTGGACGCCGCTCCGGAGGCGGATGAAGTAGATCCCTCCCGCCACCGAACGGCCGGCGTCGTCGGTGCCGTCCCAGGTCATCCTGTAGTCCCCGGCGGGCTGCCGCTCGTCGACCAGCGTCCGCACCCGGCGCCCGTTGAGATCGAAGACCTCCAGGTAGACCATGTCGGAGACCGGCAGGTGGTAGTCGACCCGGGTGGAGCCCCGGAAGGGGTTGGGCACGTTCGGCCCCAGGGCCAGCTGCCTCAGCTTGGCCCCGTCCCCGGGCACCGCGGTGACCTGCGGGTCCACGGCCACGGTGGCGGTGGCCACCGCCACCGGCGTGCTCATGCCGTGGGCGGCCCAGGCATCGTACAGGTCCTGCCCGGCGCTGTTGGTGGTGTTCTCATCCCGGAGGAACTCCACGTACTCCTTGCTCGTGCTCTGGTAGTAGAGGGTGACGTGAACCGTCTCGGCCTCGGCGGGGAGTACGTAGCCGGTCTCGTCCCAGTACTGGCCGTCGGCGTAGGCGTAGTCCACCGGCGGCGACTGGACGGCCTCGAACCCGGAGTTGGTGAAGCCCCGGGGGGGGATCCGGTTGTCCGAGTACACGGTGTCGTTGAGCACGAAGTGGAAGGACGGCCCCGCGGGAAGCCCCAGCGCGCCGGCCAGCCCCTCGCTGAGCCCGGGGTGGATCTCGTACACCTTGGCCTGGGCGTCGTGGGTCAGCACGCCGGTGGCGAAGTCGTAGGCGCCGGATTCGAAGACCGGGGTCCCGGAAAGGTCCACCGCCACCACGTTCAGCCACACCCGCCGCCCTTCGGGGTAGCCCGAGGGGAGCTTGTGGGCGGTCTCGTTGGTCACCGTGACCTTGACCCCGTAGGTGTCGGGCACGGCTTCCAAGGTGGCGGCGAGCTGGATCATGTGGACCGCCCGCGCCTTGCCGGCCTGGAGTTGGGTGGGGTCCACCTCCCCGGGGAAGAAATCGGGGAGGATGTCGGGAACGAAGGTGTTTCCCCCGGTCAGGTCGTGCAGTCCGAGGTCGCTCCGGTTGGGAGTGCCGGGGACGTTCGCCCCGGCGCCGGTCACGTCCCGCATGTGGCAGTCCTGGCAGGTGGAGACGATCCCGTCCGGCTTGTTGCCGGCGAACTGCGGGGCGTAGACCCCGGTGGCCGCGTACTCGCTCTGGGACCACTCGCTGAAGGTGCGCTCGATGGGGAACATGTTGCGGAGGTCCCCGTCGGGGTGCTTCTCGTCCAGGGTGGCCGGCGCGTAATCCGCGGGGCCGGTCTTCACGAACACCGGATTGCTCACGTCGTGACAGGTCCCACAGAGGTCGGCAGAGAGATGGAAGGGGGACTGCACGAACTCGTGGGAGGCCACCGCATCCGCGTAGGGTCCGCGACGGAGGGGGGCGGGATCGTTGATGAACTGCCCGTTCCCGTACTGCAGGGGCAGGGGGGAGATCTCGCTCAGCACGTCCACGTCCTGGAGCGGGCTCACCCCGGCCACGTAGACCGGGTCGACCATCCGGTGGCAGAAGTCGCACTGGACGCCCTGGCGGTCCTTGGCGGTGAGAAGACCGCCCCCGGTGTCCGCCGACCGGCCTTCCTGCCACCCTCCCGGGGAGTGGCAGCGGATGCAGAGATCGCCCACCGAGGGGGCATCCTGCTCGGCCACGGCCATACAGGCCAGGAAGAAGGGATCGCGGGCGGCCTGGCCCATCATGCTTCCCTTCCAGTTGTGCCAGGGCTCCACGCTGGTGTCGTAGTTCCCGTGGCAGGTCACGCAGGAATTGGCCGGATCGTCCAGCACCGCTCCCTCGAAGGGCTGGGTGCCGTCCAGGTGCATGTCGCGCAGGGTGGTGGGAACCCGGCCGGGGGCGGCGGTCACGGTGAAGTCCGCGTCGCTCACATCCTCCCCTTCGTTCCCGGCATTGTCGTAGGCCTCCACCCGGATGCGGCACTGGGTGCCGGGGAGGTTGGGAACGAACCAGGCGAAGGAGCCCGAGGGGGGCTGGTTCGTGCCCACCGGCTTCCAGCTCGCTCCGCTGTCGTCGGAGAAGTAGAACTCCACGTGGGAGATCCCGCTGGCGTCGCTGGCGGTGTAGGAGACGGTCACGAACCCCTCGGCGGCGTAGGTTTCCCCCCCGTTGGGGGAGAGCACGGCCACGGTAGGCGGAGTGGTGTCGTTGGAGCCGGCCGGGGTCAGGTAGGGCTGGACCTCGGCCAGCGGGATGTTGAGCGTGTTCCCCACGTTGCTCGAGGACAGGCCCGGAAAGGTGGGGGTGTTGGTGAACAGGGTGCTGGTGATCTCGGTCAGGTTGGTGTACCCGTCACCGTCGGAGTCGTCTCCCTCGATGGCCTGGAAGGCCTGGGTGTTGGTGAGACCGTTGCTCCGGCCCACCTCCACCTGGAGCCCGTAGGCATTCCGGGGGCCGCCCCCGTTGAAATCGAAGTGGCAGACGCCGCAGTGGCCCGAGTTGCTGGGAAGGTCGTCCAGCTGGGTGCCCACGGCGTTGGGATAGAGGGCGAAGAAGTCCTTGCGGATGGGCGGCCGTGACCACCCGTTGGTGGTGACGGAAAATGTTACAAAAACAAACACGATCAGGGAGAGAAGGAGCGGTGAACTTCGCTTCATGGTGAGACCCCCCGGGGAACAGAGTGGATCGATGGACGCCGTGCCAATTTCATGCTACAGAGAAATTCTTGCGGTTAGGTTTATGTTAAGTAGAACTCCCAATTCCATTCCCGGAATGGTCCGGATGGCACAGGGCTCCGGGAGCGGCCGCACCGGCCGGGGTTATGCCATGCGGCGCCGCGTGTTAGCATGATCGAAGAGACGTTTCCCCTCCCCGGAGGGGGAGGCGTCCGGGAAGCCGGCCCCGCCGGACTCGGCCCCGGCCCCGAAGATGTTTTGTGTCCCTTGCGATCGGGAGTGCGTATGCAGATCAAGGTGGTCTACTGTTCCGCCTGAGGCTATGAGCCGAGAGCCGTCGGTCTGGCGGCGGAAGTCTTGCCTCACTTCAAGAAGGACATCGAGGCCCTGGTCCTGGTCCCCTCCGACGGCGGCCGGTTCGAGGTCTACGCCGGAGAGGACCGGGTCCACTCGAAGCTCGAAACCGGCCGGTTCCCGGAGCCCCGGGAGATCATCAAGCTGGTGGAGAGCCGGATGTAGCGGGAACCGGATCGGGTTGAACGGGGGGAAGGGGCCGGCATGAGGAGGCGTGGAATGCGACGTTCGTGGCTTACGTGGTGCGCGGTGCTGGCGGTCGGGGTCCTGCTCGCCGGGTGCGCGGGCAAGACCGTGACCCGGGTGGACAGCGACACCACCATCGATCTCTCCGGCCGGTGGAACGACACCGACTCCCGGCTGGTCTCGGAGGAGATGATCTCCGACGCCCTCAACCAGAACTGGTACACGGACTACATGACGGACCACGGCAAGAAGCCCACCGTCATCGTCGGCACCATCCGCAACAAGACCTCGGAGCACATCCCCACCGCCACCTTCATCGGGGACATCGAGCGCGCGTTCATCAACTCCGGCCGGGTCGACGTGGTGGCCACCGCCGACGAGCGCCAGGAGCTCCGGGACGAACGGATGGACCAGGGGAAGTTCGCCTCCGACGAGACGATCAAGAAGTTCGGCCGCGAGCAGGGCGCCGACTTCATGCTCATCGGCACCGTCTCCGCCGTCAACGACCAGGAGGGGGGCACCCAGGTCCGGTACTACCAGGTGGACATGAACCTGGTGGACATCGAGACCAACGTGAAGGTCTGGGCCGGCCAGAAGAAGATCAAGAAGGTGGTCGGCCGGGGCAAGTACAAGCCCTAGCCCCGGCATCGTGCGCGCGCGCATCCTGACCGCGCTGGTCGCGACCTTGTTGGTCGCGGGCTGCGCCGGCACCCGTCTCGACGTTCCCGCCTTCCAGGGCGAGGTGGCCCAGGGCGACTACCGGGCCGCGCTCAAGGCCCTGGAATCGGCCGGGGACGAGAAGGACGTGGCCTCCATGCTCGACCGGGGCCTGCTCCTGCAGGCGGTGGGGGAGTACGAACGCTCCAACCAGGTCCTCCACGAGGCCGACCTCAAGATGGAGGACCTCTACACCCGGAGCCTGAGCAGGGAAGCGGCCTCGCTCCTCACCAGCGACCGGGCCCTGGACTACCGGGCCTCGGGCTTCGAGGGCGCCTACATCTCCTACTACATGGCCTGGAACTACCTCCAGCTCGGCCGGCCCCAGGACGTGCTGGTGGAAGCCCGCCGCATCAACGAGCGCCTGGACTTCCGGGCCGACACCTGCCCCGACGAGGAGGGCGCCTGCGGGCACGACCTCTTCCTCCGCTATTTCAGCGGCCTGCTCTTCGAGTGGGGGGGCGAGGCCAACGACGCCTACGTGGCCTACAAGCAGGCGGACCTGGCCTCGGCCACCATGCGGGACCGCTACGGGGTGGAACCGCCCGCGGACCTGGGAACACGGCTGGTGCGCCTGGCCCGGAGCCTGGGGTTCGGGGACGAGGAGTCCGAGTTCGCGTCGCGCTACGGGGTGGACCCGGCCTCGGTGTCCGCCTCCCCCGAGGCCTCGGTGGTGGTGATCTTCGAGAACGGGGTGATCGGCCGGAGAGGGGAAACCTCCATCACCATTCCCATCATGAAGGGGGAGACCGAGGAGATCGCCCGGGACCGGAAGGAGTGGTCGCGGAAGCTGGCCGGCCGGCGCCACCTGCACTACGAGAAGGCCAAGCTCGAGTACCTGCTCCGGGTGGCGCTTCCCCGCTACGAGGCGCGGCCGCCGGCGGCCCGGCGAGCGGAGTTCCGGCTGGACGACACCGGCGGGGACACCCGCACCGCCGAGGCGCTCTCGGGCCTGGCCGAGGGCGCCCTGGACGACGCCATGGGGGGGATCCTGATCCGGGCCATCACCCGCGGCTTGACCAAGTACCTGGCCACGAAGACGGCGGAGAAGGAGATCGGCGAGGGGGCGGGCCTGCTGGTGAACCTGTTCGGGGCCGTGACCGAGGGAGCGGATACCCGGTCCTGGCGATCCCTGCCCTACGAGATCCAGACCGCCTCCATCCCGGTGGCCCCGGGAACCTACCGGGGCACCCTCCAGGTACTGGACCCCCGGGGCTCGGTGCTCAGCGCCCGCGAGTTCCCCGAGGTCCGGGTTCCGGAGGGGGGCCTGGCCTTCGTCCGGTACCGTTCCGGACTCTGACCCCGGGCGCACCCGGAAGGGATCGACGACACGAGAACGGGGGCGCCGCCGGCGCCCCCGTTCCCACCGGTTCGGAACCGGTGTCGCTCAGTCCCGGTCCCAACCTCCGTAGGCGTGGCCGTTGCCGGTGGGGCTGGTCGAGGGCGGGTCGTCGTCGCCGGGCAGCTCGGCCAGGATCCGCTCCCAGTCGTTGCCCGTCTCCTCCTCCGGCTCCTCGGTGTCCGAGGCCTCGGCCCGGAGCTGGGCCCGCTCCCGGGAGTGCCGGGAGAGCAGCTCCTCGGCCAGGGACTGGAAGGCCTTCCCCGCCCGGCTCCGCGCCCCGCCGGCCACCGTGGGCCGGCCCTTCACGCTCTCCTCGGCCACCCGGATGCTCCGGGGGATGATGGTCTGGAGCAGGTCGCGGGGGTACTCGGCGGACAGGGTCTCGATCACCTGGTTGGCGTGCCGGGTCCGGGTGTCGGCCATGGTCACCACCAGGCCCTCCAGGGCCAGCTCCGGGTTCATGGACCCCCGCACCTCCTCGGCCAGGTTCCGCAGCCGGGAGAGGGTGGACACGTTCATGGCCTCGGCCTGGACCGGCACCACGTAGCGGTCGGCGGCGATCAGGGCCGCCCGGGTCATGGGTCCGAGGGCCGGGGGGCAGTCGAGGAGCACGTAGTCATAGTCGTCCTGGACCCGGCCCAGGGCCGAGCGCAGCGCGAGGGGATCGCGCTTCATGGCATCCAGGTATTGGACCTCCTCCTCGTGGGACCAGACGTTGGCGGGAAGCAGCTCCAGGTTCTCTCCCAGGCCGCGCTCCACCGCCTCAGCGGCGGGCAACCCCTGGGTCAGGCATCCGAAGAGCCCGTGGTGCAGGTCGAAGCGGTCCAGGCCGAAGCAGCGGATCAGGCTTCCCTGCGGGTCCACCTCGACCAGCAGGGTCTTGAAGCTCAGCTCGGCGAACGAGGAGGCCAGGTTGGCGGCCAGGGTGGTCTTGCCCACCCCCCCCTTCTGCGAAACGATGGCGATGCTCATCCCCATGGGTCGTACAGTCTCCCTCCTGACTGGGTAAGGGGTTCGGCTCCGGGTGTGGAAAACCGCCGACGGGGCCGCCCCATACGCTGTGAACAACTCTGTAAGCCCGGAAAAGGTCGACGGGTAGGACTTCGGTTCGGCCCCGCCACAGACGGACTATTACATCCCAAGCCCGCGGGTTTGAAAAGGGCAAATCCGGAATGAGTCCGGCTTTTCCTCGATTTCCGGGTGCGCGGGCGCGCGCGGGTCTCGGTGGAGAGTCTGTGGAGGGAGAGTGGAAAACCGTGGAGACCCCGGGGGGAGGCCGCGAAGGGCGGTCCACTCCGGATCGCGACCGGCAAGTGCTGGACATTTCTGCGTGATCGTTGGAGTATAGGGAGCTGTCGCGGAGAACTCGGTCACCGGTTTAATCGCAGGGGGGCAGCGAGATGGAGATCACCGAGGTCAAGGTCCGCCTCTGGAACGACCAGCGGCTGCGCGCCCTGGTCACCATCGTCTTCGACGACGAGTTCGTGGTCCGGAACATCAAGGTCATCGAGGGACGGGACGGCAAGCTGTTCGTGGCCATGCCCAGCCGGCGGATGCCCGACGGCCGGTACGGCGACATCGCCCATCCCATCACCCGGGAGTTCCGGCGCCAGATGGAATCCACCATCCTCGGCGCGTACCTGGAGGAGCTGGAGCACGCCCGCTCGGATCCCTCCTACGTGCGGGGCCGGCGAGGTCCGGACGACGAGTTCGAGGACTTCGAATCCGGGGAGGACGGCCGGCCCCCCCAGGATGACTGGGCCCACCGGCACTGATCGAAGCTCCCCCGGAATCCCCCGCCGGGGGCGGGCGCTCCTCTCCCCCGGACTCTCCCCGGCGCCCCCATTCCCTTCCTGATCCTGCGCCGCTGCGCGCCCCCGGGCCGGATTCCCGCCGCCTAGAGAGGGCTGCGCACCCAGTCCGGAAGCGGTTCCCGGCCTCCCCGCTCCGGGCCCCGGCCGAGAAGCCGGTCGACCACGCGCGGCGGGATCCCGTCCGCTTCCAGGTGGGCGGCGAAGGCCCGCCGCAGGTCGCGGGGGCGGACGCCGGGGGGAAGGCCGGCCGCGACCGCCGCCCGGGACACCGCCTGCTCCCCCGGCTTCCTTCCCAGGCCCCCGCCCGCGCCGCCGGACAGGAGCGGGGTCTCGGCCACGCATTCCCGGAGCCGCCGTTCGACCAGGAAGCGCATCCGCGGCGACAGTACCGTGGTCCGGGCCGGGCGGCGCCCCCGGGCGGCCACCTGGATCCGGGCCCCGGCCGGTTGCAGGTCCCGGGCCCTCAGGGCCCGCGCCTCGGTGAGCCGGAGCCCCGACCCGTAGAGGAGGCCGATCAGGAGACGGTCCCGTTCCGAGCCGGCGCTTCCGAGCATGGCCAGCACCGCCACCCGGGGGAGGACCGGAGCGGGAGGCAGGCAGCCCGCCACCCGGCCGGGGAGCTGCTCGGAGAGATCCGGCCGGTGCACCACCTCCCGGAAGTAGAAGCGCAGGGTGCTGAGCACCTGGGCCAGGGTGCCGGGGCCGGGGCGGCGTTCCCGGACCAGGTCTTCCAGGTACCGGCGAAGGTCGAGCGGAGTGATCTCCCCGGGGGAACGGCGGATCCTCGACACCAGGTGACGAACCCTCGCCAGGTAGAGCCGGCGGGTGGACGGGGCCAGCCCCTTCTCCACCAGCCGGGATTCGGTGAGCCTCAGGAGCCGCTCGGGATCCCGGAGGCGGTACAGGGCGGAGCGGTTCGGCGGTTCGGGGGCAAGGAGAGGGACGATGCGGTCCACGGGCGGCATCCTTCGGCGGGGGAGCCGGGGAGGGGGTGCTCCGCGACGGGAGTTGCAGGAACCGGGCCAGGCTATCCGGCCGGCGGGCCCCGCCCGGTCAGGAGCCGGTCGAGTCGGGGGAGCCAGCGCGGCCGCGGGCAGCGCCGCCGCGGGCAGCGGGCCCGGGGGCACGTGCTCGGGGGATACGGTCTCGTGGTAGCGGGCGCCGAGGGCGGTGAGGTAGCCGTCGAGGGCGGAGTGGTGTCCGAACAGGAACCGGGCCACGAAGCGGTAGAGCGGGTTTCCGATCTCGCCTTCCTCCTGGATGGTGAGCGCGGTCTCCGCGCCCTCCGGGGCGATGCGGTAGATCCAGGTGCCGGAGAAGGGAAGCTCCTCCCCGGCGATCCGCGTGACCAGGAGGCTGGAAGGCTCCGAGGCCACCAGGGTGTAGGGAATGCCCGCCGCCGGCCCCACCTCGTTCCAGGCCGGGCGGCCCTCCGTCTCGGGGAGCGGCTCCACCCGCTGCACGTCCGGACGCCACCAGGCCGCGTGCTCGAAGTCGCTCACCGCCGCCCACACCGAATCCGGAGGCACGGCGTAGACCGCCCGGCTGGCCGCACTGTGCCCGCGGGGCAGGAACAGCCCCACCGTCATCATCACGGCCAGGGCCAGGACGGGGAGGCCCAGGACAAGGATCACCACCCGGCGGCGGCGCGAGGGTCCGGCCATCAGTAGCCCAGCTTCCCCACGTCCACCTTGCCCCGGAACACCCAGTAGATGACCACGGTGTAGGCGAGGACGAAGGGCATGCCCACGAAGGCGATGTTGCGCATGATGCCCAGGGTCTTCTGGGAGGAGGCGGCGTTGTGGATGGTCAGGCTCCAGGCCGGATCCAGGCTGGAAACGATGAGGTTGGGGAACAGGGCCACCCCGAACAGGAAGATGAGGGCGGCGATGGTGGCGGCGGAGGACAGGAACGCGTACAGCGGACGGCCCTGGAACACCGCCCGGGGGATGTTGGCGATGGCCAGCACGTTCAGCACCACCACCGACCACAGCCAGGGGTGCTCGCGGAAGTTCTGGGTGGAACCGGGAAGGGCGACCAGGGTGGCGATGGTGGTGAACAGGTAGAGGACCAGGAAGATGCCGAAGGTCCGCCACATCCAGCCGTGGATCCGCTCCTGGAGGTCGCCCTCGGTCTTCAGGTACAGGTAGATCGATCCGTGCATGAGGAACACCGCCACCGCCAGCACCCCGACCAGGAGGGAGTAGGGGCGGACGAGGTCGAGCAGGTTCCCCTGGAACTCCATGTCGGCGCCGATGGGAAGCCCCATCATGGAATCGCCCACGGCCACCCCGAAGAGCAGGGTGGCCAGCCCGCTGGCCCCGAAGAAGCACCAGTCCCAGAACCGCCGCCAGCGCGGATGCCCCTGCTTGCTCCGGAACTCCATGGACACCGCCCGGAAGATGAGGGCGAAGAGCAGCACCATGAAGGGGAGGTAGAAGGCGCTGAAGGCGGTGGCGTAGGCGTTGGGGAAGGCGGCGAAGAGCGCCCCCCCGAAGGTGACCAGCCACACCTCGTTCCCGTCCCAGAGGGGTCCGATGGAGTTCATGAAGATGCGGCGTTCCTGGTCGGTGCGGGCCAGGGGGTGGAGCATGCCCACCCCGAGGTCGAAGCCGTCCAGGATGGCGTAGCCGGCCAGGAGAACCCCGAGAAGGCCGAACCAGAGCAGATTGAGATCCATGGCGGTGTCCTCCCTACTTCCCGCCGGGGGCGTCGTTGCCGGTCCGGGCCTCGGTCATGGATTCGCCGCCGGGGCCGGCCAGCGAGGCGGCGGCGTCGATCCAGGTCCACTTCCGGTCCTCGTGGTCGATCTCCCCGTACTCCTCCTCGGGTCCGGTCTGGATCTTGTGGTTGAGCACGAAGAGCCACACCGTGAACAGGAGCGCATAGATGACGGAGAAGAGGATGATGGAGGAGAGGATCTGTTCCCCCGGTACCGCCTTCGACACCGCGTCCCCGGTGCGGAGGAGCCCGTAGACCACCCAGGGCTGACGCCCCACCTCGGCCGCCGCCCACCCGGCCTGGTTGGCCAGGAAGGGGCCGAGCACCGAGAGGCTGAACACCCACATGAGCCATCGTTTGCGGAACAGGGACTTCCGCCAGAAGAAGAACCAGCCCAGCGCGCAGAGGCCGATGAAGTAGAGCCCCAGGGCGACCATGAGGTGGTAGGTCTGGAAGGACAGGTTGACCGGGGGCCAGTCCTCGCGGGGGAACCGGTCCAGGCCGGTCACCGGCTCCCGGAAGTTGTCGTGGACCAGGAAGCTCAGGAGGCCGGGGACGGCCACCCCGTAGCGCACGGTGCGGGTCTTCTCGTCGGGAATCCCCCACAGGCTCATGGCCGTGGGGCCCTCCCCGGTCTCGAAGTGCCCCTCGAAGGCGGCCAGCTTGGCCGGCTGGTGCACGGCCACCGCCTTGGCCTGGAAGTGGCCCTGGAGGGGGGCCAGGATCGAGAACAGGGTGGCCACGGAGAGGCTGAGGATGAAGGTCTTGTGGGCGAATCCCAGGTGCTTGCGCTTGAGCACGTACCAGGCGGAGATGCTCATGCCGAAGAAGCCGCCCAGGATGTAGGCCCCGATGAGCACGTGCAGGAGCCGGTGCACGGAGGAGGGGTTGAACACCATGGCCCAGAAGCTGGTGATCTCGGCCCGGGCCGCCGCCCCCTGGCCCACGATGTGGAACCCGGCCGGGGTCTGCTGCCAGGAGTTCGCGACCACGATCCAGATGGCGGAGAACACCGCCCCCAGGGCCACCATCCAGGTGGAGACGTAGTGCATGCGGTCGGAGACCCGGTCCCACCCGAACACCAGCACGGCCAGGAAGCCGGACTCCAGGAAGAAGGCGAAGATCCCCTCCGCGGCCAGCGCGGAGCCGAACACGTCGCCCACGAACCGGGAGTAGGTGGCCCAGTTGGTCCCGAACTGGAACTCCATCACGATCCCGGTGGCCACCCCCATGGCGAAGTTGACCGCGAAGATCTTGGTCCAGAACTTGGCCATGGCCCGGTACTCGGGATCCCGGGTCTTCATGTAGGTGGTCTCCATGATGACCAGCAACGCCCCCAGCCCGATGGTGAGGGGGGGAAGATGTAGTGGAACATGATGGTCAGCGCGAACTGGATGCGGGAGAGGAGGACGGTGTCCATGATCTCGGGCTCCTCGCTGGACCGGGCCCGGTGTCCGGGGCGGGTCCGGCACAAAAAAGCCGCCGGATGGGCGGGGGCGCATCCCCGAACCGGTCATGATGGCTTGAAGCAGCCGTTGGGGCGGGCGACCGCAGCGTCGTAAAGGACAACCGTACCCGATTGCTCGGGATCTTCGCGTCCCCCGAACTTCCCTATCGAAAATACAGAACGGGGTCCCCGGAACCCGGTGCCCGCGCCGACCGGAAATGCTTATCGTAGGAATACGATGATCGTCCACCGAGGCCCCGGAACCGGGATCAGAGGGAGCGGATGAGCCCGCGGAGGCGAACCAGGGCCGGGGCCCCGAGCCGGTAGGCGGGGCGGGACCCGGGGCCGGCCTCCTCCAGGAGTCCGGTCTCCCGGAGGACCTTGAGGTGCTGGGAGACGGTGGCCTGGGCGATGGGGAGGAGCTCCACCAGGTCCCCGCAGGTGCACGAGCCCCGCTCGGAGACCAGGCGCAGGATCCGCACCCGGTGGGGATGGCCCAGCGCCCTGGCCAGCCCGGCCAGTTCCCGCTCGGCCCGGTCCAGCACGTTCTCCTTGGGGGTCCACTGGATGGCGGGGAGAGGCGTCTCCGGGCGCTCCCGTGTGTTCATCGTCAAAACACGATAGCCCGGTCCGGGCCCGGTGTCCAGGATCGATCCGGGGGAGGGCGTTCCGGGTCTGCGTGCGCGGGTTCCCCCGGGGACGCGGCGGGCGCCCGGCGGGTATGATCGTCGAATCGGCGCCGCAAGCACTCATGGACCGGGCCCGGAGGTACTCGTCATGTCGTTCTGCCAGGAACAGCTCAGCCGGATTCATCCCCTGTGGGACCGGATGCTCAACCACCGCTTCCTGCTCGAGGTCCGGGACGGGGCCATCGCCGAGGAGACCTTCGCCCGGTGGATGCGCCAGGACTACCTGTTCGTGGAGGCGGCCATCCCCTTCATGTCCGCCCTCCTGGCCAAGGCGCCCACCCGGCACTGGGACGGCCTGGTGGCCGCGGTGGGCGGGCTCCAGCGCGAGCTACGGTTGTTCGAGGAGCGGGCCGACGCGGTGGGGGTCGACCTGCGCGGCGCCCCTCCCGCCTTCACCAACCACGCCTACATCCAGTTCCTGATGGCCACCGCCTACCGGGCCTCCTACGCCGAGGGCTGGACCGTGCTCTACGCCGCGGAGCGGGCCTACCACGATTCCTGGATGGTGGTCCGGCGGGGGATCGACCCCGGATCCAAGTGGTTCCCGTTCGTGGAGAACTGGGCCGGCGAGGACTTCGCCCGCTACGTGGCCTGGCTGGAGCAGGAGCTGGACGGGCTGGCCGAGAACTCGGGCCTGGCCGAGCGGGTGCGGATGTCGGAGTACTTCGACACCACCGTGCGCTACGAGATCGCCTTCTGGGAGATGGCCGTGACCGGGGAGACCTGGCCCGGCCTGGGGGAGCGCGGCGAATCCGCAGCCGCGAGCCCGGGGACTAGGTCCAGGTCCGCGTCCGCCCCGGGCGGGACGGGCGGGGGGGAGACGACGCCATGGCCTTCACCGACACCTTGTACGACGCCGCCCGGTCCCTGTGGGAGGCGCAGCTCGAGCACCCCTTCGTGCAGGGGATCGGGGACGGGACCCTGGACGAGGAGCGGTTCCGGCGCTGGGTGCTCCAGGACTACCGCTACCTGGGGGAGTTCGCCCGGATCTTCGCCTGGGCCGCGGCCAAGAGCGACCGCCTGGAATCCATGAGCTGGCACGCGGCGGTGCTGAACCTCACCCTCAACACGGAGATGGAGCTGCACCGGGGCTACGCGGCCCGGTTCGGGCTCACCCCCGAGGACCTGGAGCGGGAGCCGATGTGGCCCACCACCCGGGCCTACACCGACTTCCTGGTCCGCACCGCCGCCGACGGGGACCGGGTGGAGCTGGCCGCCGCCCTCCTCCCCTGCGCCTGGGGGTACGTGTACCTGGGGCGCCGCCTGGCCGAGCGGGACCGGCCCGCCGACGCCCGCTACGCGGACTGGATCGAGCAATACGCCTCGGACGAGTTCGCCCAGGCCGCGGACTGGCTGAAGTCCGAGACCGACCGCCTGGCCGAGGGGGCCTCGGAATCCACCCGCCGCCGCTGCACGGAGCTGTTCGTGCTCTCCAGCCGCTACGAGCTGGAGTTCTGGACCATGTGTTGGAACGGCGAATCCTGGGAAACCTGATACTCTCACCGGCCGGCCCGGGTGGACGCCCGGCCGCGCACACTTCCGCAGCCTGACAAGGGGGGGCGATGGCGTTCCTGGTCACCTTGCACGAGTTCGTCCGCTGGCTGGTCCTGATCG
Organism: Candidatus Eiseniibacteriota bacterium; assembly: GCA_963768615.1. Lineage (GTDB taxonomy): Bacteria > Eisenbacteria > RBG-16-71-46 > JABDJR01 > JABDJR01 > CAVSKL01. The sequence continues at coordinate 226,825 of CAVYIE010000004.1, forward strand.
CCGGCCTGATCGGCCTGGTCGACGGTTTCCTGGCCCTGTTCCGGGGCGCGATGGGCGACGGGCCCCTGGCCCGGAGCCTCCCCGCCGCCTTCCTGGGGCTCCTGGACCTCCAGCTCCTGATCGGAGCGCTCCTCCTCTTCCTGGTGCCCGGGGCCTGGCCGCGGTTCCTGCCCCACGCGGTGGTGATGGTGATCGCCATCGGCGCCGCCCACGTGCTCCGGGTGCGGGCCAGGAAGACGCCGCCGGAGGCCGCGCCGCGCGCCGTGTTCCTCCTCTACCTGGTGCCCCTGGTCCTGGTGCTGGTGGGGCTGGCCCTGGTGCGCTCGGGCGCCGGCGCCTAGCCGGCTGCCGGCCTCCCCGGGGCCGCGGCGCTTCCGGGGCCGCCGCGCCTCCGGGGCCGGCGCGCTCCCGGGCCCTGCGCGCTCCCGGGCCCTGCGCGCTCCCGGGCCCTGCGCGCGGAGCCTCGGGGGGCGCGCACCGTGCTACCCTTGGGGGTCCGAATCCCGTGCATGCCCGTGCGGGCGGGCCCCCCCGTCCGCCTCGACCCCCGAAAAGGACCGCGCCATGAGCCTCGTCGCCTTCGACGCCCTGCCGGACCACGCCCGGCTCTGGATCTTCGCCGCCGACCGCCCCCTCACCCCCGACGAACAGGCGGCCGTGGCCGCCTCGGTGGAGGAGGGCCTGGCCGGCTGGAACGCCCACGGAAGCCCGGTGAGCTGGGGGCACCGCATGGTCCACGACCAGTTCCTGATGGTGGGCGTGGACGAGACCCATACCGCCCTTTCCGGCTGCTCCATCGACAGCGCCTTCCGCAAGATCAAGGAGCTGGAGCGCGCCCTGGGGCTTTCCTTCCTGGACCACGGCCGGGTGTTCTACCGGGACGGCGACGCCGTGCGCCGGGTGACCCGGGCCGAGTTCAAGGACCTGGCCCAGGCCGGCGCCGTCCACGCGGAGACGGTGGTCTTCAACAACGTGCTGGCCACGGTGGGCGAGCTTCGCCGGGGCCTGTGGGAGGTGCCGGTGCGGCTTTCCTGGCACGCCGAGGCCTTCCCGGTGGCCGCCCGATGAGCGGGGGCGCGCCGGGCACCCCGGACTCCGGCTCCGCTTCCGGCCCGGAGTCCGGCGCCGGCTCCGGGGCCCGCACCGGCTCCGGCTCCGGCGGGGCGGGATCCGGCGACCTCCCCTTCTGGGAACGGCCGGAGATGGTGGAGCGCTTCGCCGCCCGGGACCCCGACCACCGGCTCGTCGCCCTCATCGACACCTTCGCCAATCCGCCCGGGGTGCGCGCCCTGGACCTGGGCTGCGCGGCGGGACGGAACACGGTGCTCCTGGCCCGGCGCGGCTTCGACGTGATCGCCCGGGACGCCTCCCGGGCCATGGTGGAAGCGACCCGCGGCCGGGTGGCGGAAATCCTGGGCGCGGAGGAAGCCGGCCGCCGGGTGCGCCTGGGCAGCATGGACCGGCTGGAGGGCATCGCCGACGGGTCCATGGACCTGGTGGTGGCCCTCGGCGTGCTCCACGAGGCCCACAGCGAGGCGGAGTGGGAGCGCGCCCTGGGCGAACTCCGCCGGGTGGCCGCCACCGGCGCCTGGCTCCTGGTGGCCGAGTTCACCGACGCCTTCGATCCCGAGGGCACCGGGCTCCCCAGGGTGGCCGGCGAGCGGCACATCTACGAGGGGGTGGGCTCGGGCCGCGCCCACCTGGTGGACGCCCCCACCCTGGACCGGGAGCTGGGGGAGTTCGGCTTCACCCCCTGGGTGCCCACCGAGACCGTGCGCCGGGCCACCGACGCCGGCGGCTGGCGGGTCACCGCCAACGCCCTCTACCGGAAGGCGTGAGCGGGAGGGTGCGGGCGATGAACCGGGGGCGGAGCCTCGTGGGGGCGCTGGCGGTGCTGGCGGCCGCGGCCGTGGGGTTCACGATCACCGGCGCCGGGACGGCCGCGGCGGCGGGTGCGGCGGGCGCCCTGGAGAACGCGTCGGTCCGGGGCCGCGAGGGCCTGGACGCCGAGATCGACGCCATGCCCCTCTCCCGCGAGGGCATGGAGCTGGGGATCGCGGTGGTGATCGAGGGGCGGGGCCTGGTCTACAGCCGGGCCGCCGGGGTGCCCCGGCCCACGGCCAGCGCCATCAAGACCGCCATCGCCCTCGATCTCCTGGCCGAGCGGGCCGGCGCCCTGGACGAGGTGCCGGTGGCGGTGGCGGAGCTGCTCCGCCCCGGGACCCACCCCGCCTTCGCCGGCTTCACCCCGGAATCCCTGGCCCGGGCGCGCCGGGAGCTTGCCGGCAAGAGCTACCTGGACCTGGCCCGGATCATGATGGGGCGGACCGATGCCATGAACGACGTCTACAACGCCGCCTGCAACCTGCTCATGATCAAGCTGGGGGGGCCCGAGGCGATCAGCCGCCGCCTGCACCAGCGCGACCCCGCCTTCGCCGGCTTCGACGTCAACCGCTACATGCTGACCTGGAACGGGGACGGGGACAACATGGCCACCCCGGAGGCGCTGGTCACCCTCTACCGCATGATCGCCGCGGGCCGGGTGCCGGGACTGGACCCGGCCGGGGTGGAGGAGCTGCGCGCCCTGGTCCGGGAGAGCGGCACCGGCGGGGCGGGAACGGTCTACGAGAAGGCGGGGACCCTCTACCCCAAGCCCATCGTGCGGGTGCACGCCGGCTACGTGACCCGGCCGGAGGGGGACCTGGTCTACGCGGTCATGGGCGAGGTGCCGGACCCGGGGGATCGGAGCCCCGGGGACGTCTTCGTGGAACTCATGACCGCGGTGGACACGGTGACCACCCTCTGCCGGGACGTCGCTCCCTTCGGGGACCGCTAGCGCCCGGCTCTCCTGGCCGGCCCGCGGGGCCCGGCCCGAACCCGGCCGCCCCGCGGGGCCCGGCCCGAACCCGGCCGGCCGGGCCACGCCCCCGTGCGCTTGGCCCCCGGGACCCGCTCGCGTATGCTCCCGGCATGAACGTCTTCGGCGTCCTCTTGCGCGTGACCGGGTTCGGCGAGTCCCACGGAGGCGGGGTGGGCTGCGTGGTGGACGGCTGTCCCCCCGGCCTGGAACTCTCCGAGGCCGACATCCAGCCCGACCTGGACCGGCGGCGCCCCGGCCAGAGCCGCCTCACCACCCCCCGGCAAGAGGCCGACCGGGTGGAGATCCTCTCCGGCCTCTTCGAGGGACGGACCCTCGGCACCCCCATCGCCCTCCTGGTCCGGAACGCCGACGCCCGGCCCCGGGACTACGAGCCGCTCAAGGACGTCTTCCGCCCCTCCCACGCCGACTTCACCACCGAGGCCAAGTACGGGCGGCGGAACTGGCAGGGAGGCGGCCGGGCCAGCGCCCGGGAGACGGTGGGCCGGGTGGCCGCGGGGGCGGTGGCGCGGAAGCTGCTCGCGGTGGAGTGCGGGGTGGAGATCGTGGCCTGGGTGGACCGGGTCCACCGGACGACGGCGCCGGCCGTCGACCCGGACACGGTGACCCGCGAGGCGGTGGACGCCACCCCGGTCCGCTGCCCGGATGCGCGGGCGGCGCAGGCGATGATCGAGGCCGTGGACGCGGCCCGGGCGGAGGGGGACTCGCTGGGAGGCACGGTGACCTGCGTGGCCCGGGGGGTGCCGGCCGGCTGGGGGGAGCCGGTGTTCGGCAAGCTCGAGGCCGAGCTGGCCGCGGCCATGCTCTCGCTCCCCGCGGCCAAGGGGTTCGAGAGCGGCGACGGCTTCGCCGGGGTGGACCTGAAGGGGAGCGAGCACAACGACCCGTTCGTGGCCCGCGACGGGCGGGTGCGGACCACGGCCAACCGCTCCGGCGGCATCCAGGGGGGGATCACCAACGGCGAGAACGTGGTCCTGCGGGTGGCCTTCAAGCCCACCTCGACCATCCGCAAGCCCCAGCGGACGGTGACCCGGGGCCTGGAGGAAACCGTGCTCGAGGCGCGCGGACGCCACGACCCCTGCGTGGTCCCCCGGGCGGTGCCGATCGTGGAGGCCATGACCGCCCTGGTCCTGGCCGACCAGTTCCTGCGCCACCGCGGCCAGACCGGGCGCTCCGGCCCGGCGTTCTAGCCGCCGGCCCGCCCGCCGCGGCGCGCCGCGGCGATGGTACCCGGGTGCACACCCGCCACGCCGGGCTTGCCGGCGCCAGCTGAAACAGAGGGCTGTTCCCCGGGGAACGGGCCGCATACAAAGAAGTCCAAGGCCGGGGACCCAGAAAAATGCGCACCCGGGTACCCGGCGCGCCGCAGCCGCGGGCCCGGGCGGTCAGCGGTTCCCGGAGGCCATCCTCACCGCCTCGGGGAGCGAGCGGAGGCGCAGCATGGCCCACACCCCGAAGGCGGGGCCCAGGGCCAGGAGCGGGAACACCCGCGGCCAGCCCCACTTCCCGGCCAGGGCGGGGAGGATCCAGATGGTGACGGTGGTGAGCAGGAAGCCGAGGCTGGTCTGCACGGTGAGGGCGGTGCCCACGTAGCGGGAGTCGGTGAGCTCGCTCACCGCGGCGCTGAACTGGGCGCTGTCGGCCACCACCGCGAAGCCCCAGACCAGGCAGAGGGCGGTGAGCCAGCCCGGCTGGTGGTAGAGGAAACCGGCGACCAGGCAGCAGGAGCCGGAGACCACGAGGCTGGCCGTGGTGACCGCGGTCCGGCCCAGGCGGTCGGCCAGCAGCCCCGCCGCCGCCGCCCCCAGGGCGCCCGCCCCCACCGCGCCGAACCCGGCCACCCGCGCCGCCACCGGGCTCCAGCCCGCGTCCCGGTAGCTGGCCAGGAGCACGATGGGCACCCAGGCCCACATGGCGAAGAGCTCCCACATGTGGCCCAGGTAGCCGAAGTTGGCCAGGCGGGTGGGGCGGTCGGTGAACACCCGGCCCGCGAAGCGCCAGTTGAAGGGGGCGGAGCCGGCCAGGAACGGCCCGGCCCGCACCGCCACCGCGGCGATCACCGCCGCCGCCGCGGCCAGGACGGAGGTGGTGTAGATCACCGAGCGCCAGGCCGGCATGCCGTCCTGGCCCAGGAGCCCGTTCAGGAGGTGCGGCCCCGCCGAGCCCAGGGTGATGGCCCCGACCAGGACGCCGATCCCGAAGCCCCGGTCCTCCCGGCACCAGGTGGCGATGAGCTTCATCCCCGGCGGGTACACCCCGGCCAGGAAGGCCCCAGTCAGGAAGCGCAGGGCGAAGGCGGGCCCGGGGGAACCGGCGAAGGCGGCGATGGAGGCGTTGGCGGCTCCGGCCAGGAGCGCGCAGACCGCGAACACGATCCGGGGGGAGACGCGGTCGGAGAGATTGGTGAGGGAGCTGACCAGGGCGCCGGCCACGAACCCCACCTGCACGCTCAGGGTCATCCAGGATTTCTGGGTGGGGGAGAGGAGCCACTCCGCCCCCAGCTGGGGGACCACCGCCGAGCCGCTGAACCAGAGGGTCATGGCCAGGAGGGTGGCCGCGGCCAGGGCGACCAGGTTCCGGGTCTTGCCGCGCAGGTACTCGGAGTCGATGGGAGCCAGCGCGCCGGTGAGGGGGCGCGGCACGCTAGTAGGCCAGCATGAGGCGGAGCATGGAGTAGCGCTTGAACCCGGCCCGCTCGTAGGCCTTCACCGCCGGGGTGTTGGCCGCGTTGACGTGCAGGGTGAGCCGCTCCATGCCCCCGTCGAGGAGCCCCCGCGCCCAGGTGGCGATGGCCCGGGAGGCGTAGCCGCGTCCCCGGTAGTCGGGATCGGTGTAGACGCCGCCGATCAGGATCCCGTCCTCGGCCAGCGCCGCCTCCTCGGTCTTGAACACCAGGCGCTTGCCGTCCATGACCACCCACACCTTCCCCGCCTCGATCCGCTGCTTGGAGATCTCGCGCAGCCGGCGGAGGTCCAGGTGATAGCGGGGAACGCGCAGGTCCTCCTCGGTCATGGCCGCGTGGGCCGGGGACACCACGTCCAGGTCGTCCTCGGTGGCCGGCCGGATGGGAAGCGGCTCCAGGTCGGCCAGGGTGCGTGCGGTGAGGACGTAGTAGGCCTGGGCGCGATCCAGGAAGGGGGCGGCCCCGCTCCGGGCGAAGAGCCCGCGGATGAGGGGCGCATGCTCGGCCGGGCCCACGAAGAGCCGGGGGGCGCCGTCGGCCCGGGACACCCGCTCCAGGACCGGCTCCAGCTCCGCCCGCCCGCCCATGGTGGTCAGGTTCCGGGCGTTGCCCAGGAAGGCCACCGCCTCCATGTCCCCGTTCCGGCTGGCCCCGAAGAACCGGCCGTGCCCGATCACCCCGGTGGGGGTGATCCCGTACTCGTGGACCAGGCTCCGGAGGTAGAGGCTCCCCACCCGGTCCCGGTTCAGGAGCCGCTCCAGGGCGGTGCGGTCCTCGTCCACCAGCAGGGTGACATGAAGGCCGCCGGTCGGGGAAACTGAGGTCATGACGCTCCTCCCAAGTGAACCCGAGCATAACAGTCGGAAGTACGGCGGGAAACGGCCGGTTGAGCCGGGCGGTCCGGCGGTCGGACCCGGCCCGGAGCCGGGCGCGGGCCGGGAGTTTCCGATGCCCCTGGACCGGGTGCCCACCCCGGCGCTGCTGCTCGATCTTCCAAGGCTCCAACGCAACCTGGCCGGGGCCGCGGATCTGGCCCGCCGCTACGGCCTGCGGCTCCGGCCCCACGCCAAGAGCCACAAGTGCGTTGAGATCGCCCGGCTGCAGGCCGATTCGGGAGCCGAAGGGATCTGCACGGCCAAGGTCTCCGAGGCGGCGGTGTTCGCCGAGGCGGGGGTCCGCGGCGGCATCCTGGTCGCCTATCCCCTGGTGGGGGAGAAGGCGCGGGCGATGGCGGCCCTGGCCGCGGAGCGGCCGGGGGCGGGGCTGGAGGCCACCTGCGACTCCGAGGAAGGCCTGGCCGCGCTGGACCGGGCCGCGGCCGAGCACGGCGTGACATTGGACGTCTGGCTGGAGGTGGACACGGGGCTCCGCCGCTCCGGCCTGCCGGCGGACGATCCGCGCCTGGACGCCCTGGCCCGGCGGGCGGCGGGGGCGGCCAACCTGCGCCTGGCCGGATTGCTGACCCATGCCGGCCATGCCTACGCCGCCCGGCCGGAGGAGATCCCGGCCATCGGGCGGTCGGAAGGGGAGCGGATGGTGGCGGCGGCGGCGCGGCTGGAGCGGGCCGGGACTGGGGCCGGTGGCGGTGAGCCTCGGGTCCACGCCCACGCTGGCCCATGCCGCCGCGGTGCCCGGGGTGCACGAGATCCACCCGGGGGTGTACGTCTTCGGCGACCGCCAGCAGGTGGGGCTGGGGTCCATGGCCGCGGACCACTGTGCGTTGACGGTGCTGGCCACGGTGGTGAGCCGCCCCGCCCCGGGGCGGCTGGTGCTGGACGCCGGCTCCAAGGTGCTCTCCAGCGACCGCGGCGCCCACGGAAGCGAGACCGTGCGCGGGTTCGGGGCGCTGCGGCGGGTCTCCGAGCATGTCGGCGGCCGCGGGGCCGGCGCCGTTCGCCGCGGAAGACGTCTGGCGGCCGCGCCCGTGCCCCGGTGGGCCTCTGCCCGAGGCCCCGGTGCTGGCCCGGTTGTCCGAGGAACACGGGGTCCTGGACGGCGACGACGACCTGGGGTTGCGTCCGGGCGACCGGGTGGAGGTGATCCCCAACCACGCCTGCGCCGCGGTCAACCTGGCCGAGGGCCTCTACGTGACCGAGGGGGAGGGGGCGGCGCGGCGGGTGACGGCGCGGTGGCCGGTGGCCGCGCGGGGGAGGGTGTGGTAGGAGGCTCTTTTCCGGCTTCCCTGTTCGCAATCCGGTTCCCGATCCCGGAGCCATTCCCGCTTGGTGGGGGCGTTTTGCTTGTTCCATGGCACACGTCTTGATACTCTGGCGCCCGGCTCCTATTCGGGTCCAGGATTGCTGAACTCGCGGCCGGTTGCGGCTCCGGTTCCGCGAACGCCCAGGGGCCTTCTCATCGGCTGCCCGCCCCTCCGGAATCGACGGTGGGAACTACCGGCATCCCGAACAGACATGGACGGACCATGGAATCGAACCAACTCAACTGGATCGCCAACTTCATCTGGGGCATCGCCGACGACGTGCTGCGGGACCTCTACGTCCGTGGCAAGTACCGTGACGTCATCCTGCCGATGACCGTGCTGCGCCGCCTCGACGCGCGTGCTGGAGCCGACCAAGCAGGCCGTGCTCGACATGAAGGCCTCGCTCGACAAGGCGAAGATCGTCCATCAGGACCAGGCGCTGCGCCAGGCCGCCGGCCAGGCGTTCTACAACACGTCGAAGTTCACGCTGCGCGACCTGCGGGCCCGCGCCAGCCAGCAGCAGCTCCGGGCCGACTTCGAGGCCTACCTCGACGGCTTCTCCCCCAACGTGCAGGACATCCTCGAGAACTTCGAGTTCCGCAACCAGATCCCGCGCCTCTCGAAGGCCGACGCGCTCGGCACGCTGATCGAGAAGCTCCTCTCGCCCGACATCAACCTGAGCCCGAAGCCCGGTGCTGAACGGCGACGGCTCGGTCAAGCACCCGGGCCTCGACAACCACGGCATGGGCACGGTATTCGAGGAGCTGGTGCGGCGCTTCAACGAGGAGAACAACGAGGAGGCCGGCGAGCACTGGACGCCGCGCGACGCCGTGAAGCTGATGGCGAAGCTGATCTTCCTGCCCGTCGCCGACGCAGATCGAGTCCGGCACCTACCTGCTCTACGACGGCGCCTGCGGCACCGGCGGCATGCTGACCGTCGCCGAGGAGACGCTCAGGAGCTCGCGGCGGAGCACGGCAAGGAGGTCGCGACCCACCTCTACGGCCAGGAGATCAACGCCGAGACCTACGCCATCGCAAGGCCGACCTGCTGCTCAAGGGCGAGGGCGAGGCGGCCGACAACATCGTCGGCGGCCCCGAGCACTCGACGCTCGCCAACGACGCCTTCCCCTCGCGCGAGTTCGACTTCATGCTCTCCAATCCGCCCTACGGCAAGAGCTGGAAGAGCGACCTCGAGCGCATGGGCGGCAAGAAGGGCATCAAGGACCCGCGCTTCCTCATCGAGCACGCGGGCGACCCGGAGTACTCGCTGCTCACCCGCTCCAGCGACGGCCAGATGCTGTTCCTGGCCAACATGCTCGCAAGATGAAGCACGGACACGAAGCTCGGCAGCCGCATCGCCGAGGTGCACAACGGCAGCTCGCTCTTCACCGGCGACGCCGGCCAGGGCGAGAGCAACATCCGCCGCTGGATCATCGAGAACGACTGGCTGGAGGCGATCGTCGCCCTGCCGCTCAACATGTTCTACAACACCGGCATCGCCACCTACATCTGGGTGCTGACGCAACCGCAAGCCCGAGCACCGCCGGGGCCGCGTGCAGCTCATCGACGCCACGCAGTGGTTCAAGCCGCTGCGCAAGAACCTCGGCAAGAAGAACTGCGAGCTGTCGGACGAGGACATCCAGCGCATCTGCGACACCTTCCTCGCCTTCGAGGAGACCGAGCAGTCGAAGATCTTCCCCAACGCCGCCTTCGGCTACTGGAAGGTCACCGTCGAGCGGCCGCTGCGCCTGGCGGGCATCGACCCCGAGCGCGCCTACAAGGCCGCGGAGATCAAGAAGCTCAAGGAGAGCCACGAGCGCGCCGAGGACGCGCCGCCGGTGATCCAGAAGATCCACAAGAAGGGCACCGCCGCCGACCCGCTGCGCGGCCTGTTCGCAGGCGACGATCGCCGGCAAGACCGCCGTGGTCGAGTACGAGCCCGACCCCGACCTGCGCGACACCGAGCAGGTGCCGCTGCTCGAAGAGGGCGGCATCGAGGCCTTCCTGCAGCGCGAGGTGCTACCCCACGCCGCAGACGCCTGGTACGTGCCGGACAGCGTCAAGACCGGCTACGAGATCAGCTTCACCCGCTACTTCTACAAGCCGCAGCCGCTGCGCACGCTGGAGGAGATCCGCGCCGACATCCTGGCGCTGGAGAAGGAGACCGAGGGGCTGCTGGGGGAGATCATTGGCGCGTGCCGGGGAGTAGCCCGCTCAGGCAGGATCTCGGGTCATCTGTCGAGGCCACGGATAGCATTGGGACATGATTCACCGCCATGTTGTAGGCTGGCTACAATATGAGACGGGAAGATCGGCCTTGTTAAAGGCACGGCACCTTGGGGAGCGCACGACCGGCGATGAGTCCAACCGGTTCCAGGGCGGGCAGATACGTGCGTCAGCCGGCAGGGCTATCGGGCATTCGTCCCAGAGCCGCTGCCGCCGGATCCGGCAGTGGTGATCGGCCCGCGAGATGCAGGTGATGTTGTCTCAGGCGGACCGTGCCCTGGGCCGGCTGGACGGCTCGATTCAGACCCTGCCGCACCCGGACCTGTTCGTCTTCATGTACGTTCGCAAAGAGGCGGTGCTGTCCAGCCAGATCGAAGGGACCCAGAGTTCGCTTCAGGATGTCCTCGCCGCCGAGGCCGCGGATCCTGGATCCGGACCGGCCCCGAGACGTCGATGAGGTCGTGAACTACGTTCGGGCGATGAACCATGGACTGGAGCGACTGACGAACCTGCCGGTTTCGGTCCGACTGATCCGAGAGATCCACGCGGAACTGGTCGAAGGCGTGCGGGGCTCGCACCTCACGCCCGGGGAGCATCCGCACGCAGCCAGAACTGGGTCGGACCCGGCGGCTGCTCCCTCACCGAGGCCACCTACGTGCCGCCGCCGCCCCATGAAGTCGCTCGGCATCTGGGCGAACTGGAGACGTTCCTGCACTCCGATGACGCATCTTCCGCCGTTCATCAGCATCGGATTCGCGCACGCGCAGTTCGAGACCATCCATCCGTTCCTCGACGGCAACGGACGGGTCGGCCGCCTGCTGATCACGTTTCTGCTCTGCGAGCAGGAGATCCTGCAGAAGCCGGTGCTGTATCTTTCGCACTACTTCAAGCGCCGCCGGCAGGAATACTACTGGCTTGTAACGGCTGAAGTGGTACCAGTGATCCGATGGGACGGATCGGTGTAGGTCCACTTGATGGGTTTGCTGTTCTTGTTGTACTGACGGATATAGCGCATGAGCTTTCTCCGCAGATCGGCGAGGGAAGTGAACACGCCCCGTGCGATCACGTCGCGTTCGATCTTGCCGAACCAGAGTTCCACTTGGTTGAGCCAGGATGAGTAGGTTGGCGTGAAGTGAAGGTGAACGCGGGGATGAGCGGCCAGGAACTGTTCCACGAGTTGGGTTTTGTGCGCGGACAAGTTGTCGGCGATGATGTGGATCTCGCGCCGGCGGGGCTGGTGAGTCACCAGATCCGAAAGGAAGGCCACGAACTCGGCACTGGTGTGGCGCGTTGCGGTCTTGCCGAGAACCTCACCGGTCTTGGTGTTCAGCGCGGCATAGAGGGACAAGGTACCGTGCCGGTAGTACTCAAATCCATGACGCTCGGCTCTCCCCGGCGACAGAGGAAGCACCGGATCCAGGCGATCCAACGCCTGGATCGCGGTCTTCTCGTCTACGCAGAACACCGCGGCATGCTGGGGTGGGTTCACGTAGAGCCCGATGATGTCTGCCGCCTTGGCCTCGAAGTCGGGATCATTGGAAGCAATGTACCGCTCGATCCGATGCGGCTGCACTCCAGCCCGCGCCCAGACCCGAGCCACCATCATGTGTGTCACGCCGAGTTCTCCGGCCAGCTTCCGGGTACTCCAGTGCGTCGAGCCGTCCTTCGGCTTATGATGCAGCGTCCAATCCAGGATCTTGGCCTCCAACTTCGGCGTTCGCTTCGCGACGGGCCGGCCCTGGTGTCGTGCGTACAGTCCAGCCAGACGACCCTCCAGAAACCGTTGCTTCCAGCGGCTGACGTAGCTCCGATTACAACCGAGAGCCGAGGCGATCTCGGAATACGATTCGCCTCGATCCAGCGCCAGAACCAGTTGTGCTCGCCGAACGTCCTCGGCCCGCAGGGTCCGAGACCGAGATCGACGCTCCAGTTCCCGGCGCTCGTCGGGGGTCAACTCCAGGGGGACTTCGGTGGTTGGCATGGGCGAAGTGTGCCATCACATAGTCCCAAAGTCAACGTTACAGTCCACTACGATCTGTTGCAGGCCGTGCGGGACCGGGGCGCCTGGGAAGAGTGACTGACGTTCTTCCTGCGCGGAGTCATCGAAGTCAGCAAGCAGGCCACCGAAACCGCGCGCCGCATCCTGTCGCTCCGCGAAACCCACCGGTCGGCCATCACCGACGACTTCGGCCGCGCCGCCGGGAACGGCCACCGCGTGCTGGAGCATCTGTATGAACATCCCATCGTCTCCGTGAACGAGGTCCAGGCCCTGATCGGCACGACCTACTCCGCGGCCAACTCCCTGGTCTCGAAGTTTGTCGGCAGCGGCATCCTGCACGAGATGACCGGCCACGCGCGGAACCGAAAGTTCATGTACCGGAGCTACATCAACCTGTTCCACGATGATGCCGTGGAGGCCGAATCGTGATCGACGGCCTCAAGCCCTATCCCGCGATGAAGGACTCCGGCGTGCCGTGGCTGGGGGAGGTGCCGGAGCATTGGGAGGTACGGAAGCTCAAGTACGCGGTGTCGTTCTCCGGGGGAGGGACACCGTCGAGAGCAGAAGCGTCCTTTTGGGGTGGTCGCATCCCGTGGGTATCGCCGAAGGACATGACCCGCGCTCGGATCGCTCGATTCGCTGGACCACATCACGGAAGAGGCGGTGTCGGCGAGTGCGACCAGCATCGTCTCACCTGGTGCGCTGTTGATGGTGGTCAGATCAGGGATCCTGCGACGAACAGATCCCCGTTGCCATCAACGCGGTGGAGGTTGCTCTCAATCAGGACATGAAGGCGCTACGCCCGAGGGCTGGGGTTGTCGCAAGTGATTACCTCCGAGCGTTAGTTCAAGGAAACGAGGGCGCTCTGATTCAGGAATGGACGAAGCAAGGCGCAACAGTCGAGAGCATTGAGCACGAGTTCTTGGCAAACTCGCTGGTTCCCCTCCCGCCCCTCCCTGAACAAGCCGCCATCGTGCGATTTCTCGACCACGCGGACCGGCGGATTCGGCGGTACATCCGCGCCAAGCAGAAGCTGATCAAGCTGCTGGAGGAGCAGAAGCAGGCCATCATCCACCGCGCCGTCACCCGCGGCCTCGACCCCAATGTCCGCCTCAAGCCCTCCGGCGTGGAGTGGCTGGGGGATGTGCCGGAGCATTGGGAGGTCAAAAAGATTAGGCAGTGCGCGGGCCATTTCCGGTGGGTTGACCCCGAGCATGGCAGATCGGTCGCTTTGGGACGGTGATGTTCCGTGGGTGACCGCCCAAGGACATGAAGCGCTTCACGATTGCGGGTGCGTCGATGACGGTTTCGGCCCGCGCACTTGAAGCCGACTTCATTGCAGCTCGATTCCGGCAGGGTCGGTGACGTGCTCGTTGTTCGGGGGATGATTCTCGCTCGACGAGTACCCGTCGCCCGCACTACTGAGCCCGTCACAATCAACCAAGACATGAAGGCGATTGTTCCTGAGGGCAGGCATCGACGCTGGTTTCTTGGCCTACCGGATGGATGCGGCGCAAGCAGCGTTTGTGAGAATGATTGACGAAGCTGGACATGGAACGAAGCGCTTCCCACGGAGAGATGGAAGGACGTCGTGCTCGCAATTCCTCCTGCCGACGAACAGAGCGCAGATTGTCCAGTCATCTCGACCAGGCCACGGCGCAAGTCGCTGACGCATTGCGGCAACGCGCAGCGCGAGATCAACCTCCTCCGCGAATACCGCACCCGCCTGATCGCCGACGTGGTGACCGGCAAGCTCGATGTGCGCGAGGCGGCGGCGCGGCTGCCGGACGAGGCCGAGGAGCCCGAGCCGCTCGACGAGATCGAGGCCGAGGACGACACCGACGAGGCGGGCGTCGACGAAGCCGACGATGTCCCGGAGGAGGCCGAGGCGTGAGCGAGTGCGGGCACATCGCGCTCATCGACCGCTTCCGCGCCCTGCCGGCGGAGACGGAGTGGGTGGAGTTCAAGCGCAATGGCTGCGAGCCTCAGGTGCTTGGCGAGTACCTGTCCGCCCTCGCCAACTCCGCCTGCCTGGCGGGCCAGCCTCGCGGCTACCTCATGTTCGGCATCGAGGATGCGACGCACGCGGTGGTCGGCACGGGCTTCGACCCGTACTCGACAAAGGGCAAGGGTAACCAGGATCTGCTTCCGTGGCTCGCGGCAGGCCTGAGCCCGAATACTGGCTTCGAGGTGCATGTCGTGGAGCACCCGGACGGCCGGGTCGTCCTGTTCGAGATCGGGCCCGCACGCGGCGAGCCCGTCAGCTTCCAGGGCAAGCCGTACGTCCGGGTCGGCGATCGAGCAAGACGGAGCTGCGCAACCACCCCGAGAAGGCGCGGGCTCTCTGGACCCGGGGTAGCGACTGGTCGGCCGAGGTGTGCCCGGCGGCCGCGCTGGCGATCCTCGATCCGGCCGCCGTGGCCAAGGCACGCGAGCAGTTCGTCGTCAAGCATCCAGGCCAGGCCGCAGAGGTGGCCGGGTGGGATGACCAGACCTTCCTCAACAAGGCCCGGGTCCTCAAGCAGGGCGCCGTCACGAATGCCGCGCTCCTGCTCCTCGGGCGCCCCGAGTCGGCGACCCTTCTGTCTCCGGCGGTGGCCAAGATCTCGTGGATTCTCAAGGACGCGGACAACCACGAACTCGACTACGAACACATTGGCCCGCCGTTTCTGCTCGCCGGCGATCGCTTGCTCAAGCGCATCCGCAACCTCATCGTTCGTGCGCTGCCGAGCGGAACGCTGTTCCCCCAGGAGATCACGCAGTACGATCCTTGGGTGATCCGCGAGGCACTGCACAACGCCATCGCGCACCAGGACTACCGTCGGCACGGGCGCATCGTCGTGGTCGAATTCCCCGACCGCGTCCTGGTGTCCAACGTCGGCGACTTCCTGCCGGGCGACGTCGAGACGGTCATCCGGCAGGACGCGCCGCAGGCCATCTACCGCAACCCGTTCCTCGCCGATGCGATGGTCGAACTGAACCTGATCGACACCCAGGGCGGCGGCATCAAACGCATGTTCGAGACGCAACGTCAGCGCTCGTTCCCGCTGCCCGACTACGATCTGAGCGACCCGAGCCAGGTTTCGGTGACTGTCTCGGGCCGCATCCTGGACGAGCGCTACACGCGTCTGCTTATGGAGCGGACCGACCTCGACCTCGGGCAGGTCATGCTTCTCGATCGGGTGCAGAAGGGGCATCGGATCGGAAGGGACGAGCACCGCCGGCTGAAGTCCGCCGGGCTCGTGGAGGGTCGCTACCCCAACCTCATCGTGGCCGCCGCGGTCGCCAAGGCCGCGGGCGAGGCCGGCCGGCACATCCGCGAGCGGGGCTTCGACAAGCAGTACTATCTGGATCTGATCCTTGCCGTGGTCGGCGAGCACGCGCCGGCCAGCCGGAGAGAGATCGATCAGGCGGTGATGCCGAAGCTCCCGGACCGCCTGGACGGAAGAGCAGAAGCGCCGCAAGGTTCACAACCTCCTGCAGGAGCTTCGGCGTGCCGGGAAGATCGACAATCGCGGGTCGCGAGGGCAGCCGGCCTGGTATCCCATCGGGAGGTCCGCTGATGAGTGAGCAAAGGATTGGGCTCGAACCGCCCTCCACGGGGCGCTCGGAGATCCTTGGAGAGCCACTAACTACCTGCTGGTACACATCTTACGTTCTTTGCTAGACCTGAGTAAAGGGGGCCCGTTTAGCAAAGGAATTAGCAAAGGACCTAGCAAAGGCGGCCCGGAGGCCCGCTACAGGGCGGCGCGAGGCGGGTTGCTTGACGGGTACTTGATGCCGCGGGCCGCCAGAGTAAGGGACAATGCTGATAAGCCATGGTTTGGCAAACACTTAGAGCGCTCTGGATTACTTGCCGGTTACTTGATGGGCAGGCGGTTTACCCCATGACCACCGACACCTCCGAACGCGGCCTCGAACGGCTGATCTGCACCGCGCTGACCGGCTCGGCCTGCGATCCGGGGACGGTCAAGGCCGACGCCGCCCGCGAGCGCCCAGCCGCCTACGGGGCGGGCTGGATCTGCGGCGAGCCGAACGACTACGACCGCGAGTACTGCGTGGACCTCGCCCAGCTCTCGGCCTTCCTGGGCGCGACCCAGCCGGAGGTCTGCGACGCGCTCGACCTGGGCCAGGACGGCCCCACGCGGCGCAAGTTCCTGGCGCGGCTGCAGGGGGAGATCACCAAGCGCGGCACCATCGACGTGCTGCGCCACGGGCTCAAGCACGGGCCGGTCACCCTCGACCTCTTCTACGGCACGCCGTCGCCGGGAACGCGAAGGCCGCCGAGCGCTACGCGGCCAACCGCTTCAGCGTCACGCGGCAACTGCGCTACAGCCGGGACGAGACGCAGCGCGCGCTCGACCTCGGGCTCTTCATCAACGGCCTGCCGGTGGCCACCTTCGAGCTGAAGAACAGCCTCACCAAGCAGACGGTCGCCGACGCCGTCGAGCAGTACCAGCGCGACCGCGACCCGCGCGAAAAGCTCTTCGAGTTCGGCCGCTGCGTGGCCCACTTCGCCCTGGACGAGCACGAGGTGCGCTTCTGCACGCACCTGAAGGGCAAGGCCTCGTGGTTCCTGCCCTTCAACCAGGGCTGGAACGACGGCGCGGGCAACCCGCCCAATCCCGACGGCCTCAAGACCGACTACCTGTGGAAGCGCATCCTGACGCGGGACGGCCTGACCGACATCCTCGAGAACTACGCCCAGGTGGTGGAGGTCAAGGACGAGAAGACCGGCAAGAAGAAGGCGACCCAGATCTGGCCGCGCTTCCACCAGCTCGACGTGGTGCGCAAGCTCCTGGCCGACGTCGCCGCGCATGGCGCGGGCCGGCGGTATCTCATCCAGCACTCGGCCGGCAGCGGCAAGTCGAACTCCATCGCCTGGCTCGCGCACCAGTTGATCGGGCTGGCCAAGGACGACGCGACGGTCTTCGACTCCATCATCGTCGTCACCGACCGCCGGATCCTCGACCAGCAGATCAAGGACACGATCAAGCAGTTCGCCCAGGTGGGCGCGACCGTGGGGCATGCTGAGCGGTCGGGTGACCTGCGGAAGTTTATCGCCGAGGGGAAGAAGATCATCATCTCCACGGTGCAGAAGTTCCCGTTCATCCTCGACGAGATCGGGAGCGAACACCGCGGGCGCCGCTTCGCCATCGTGATCGACGAGGCGCACTCGAGCCAGGGCGGGAGGACGTCGGCGGCGCTGTCGATGGCGCTTGCCTCGGCGGGAGCCGAGGAGCCGGACGAGACCACCGAGGACACCATCAACCGGCTGATGGAGGCCAAGAAGCTGCTGCCCAACGCCAGCTACTTCGCCTTCACCGCCACACCGAAAAACAGGACACTGGAGATCTTCGGTCTACCTGATCCGCAGCCCGACGGCACGGTCAAGCACCATCCCTTCCACAGCTACACCATGAAGCAGGCCATCCAGGAGGGCTTCATCCTGGACGTGCTCCGCTACTACACGCCGGTCGAGAGCTACTACAAGCTGGTCAAGAAGGTGGAGGCCGATCCCGAGTTCGACACCAAGCGGGCGAAGAAGAAGCTGCGCCGCTTTGTGGAGAGCCACGACCACGCGATCCGACTCAAGGCCGAGATCATGGTCGATCACTTCCGGGAGCAGGT
The DNA here is from genome assembly GCA_963768615.1 of Candidatus Eiseniibacteriota bacterium. Taxonomy (GTDB): domain Bacteria; phylum Eisenbacteria; class RBG-16-71-46; order JABDJR01; family JABDJR01; genus CAVSKL01. The sequence continues at coordinate 244,442 of CAVYIE010000004.1, forward strand.
GCTTCAGCTTTCCAAGATCGGAGGCCAGGCGCGCGCGATGGTGGTTACCAGCGGCGTCGAGCGGGCCATCCAGTACTACCACGCCATCCTCGACTATCTGATCGAGAGAAAGAGTCCGTATCGGCCCATCGTCGCCTTCTCGGGCGAGCACGAATACGGGGGCGCAAATGTCACCGAGGCCTCGCTCAACGGCTTCCCGTCGAGCCAGATCGCCGGGAAGATCCGGCAGGACCCGTACCGGTTCCTGGTCTGCGCCGACAAGTTCCAGACCGGTTACGACGAGCCCCTGCTGCACACCATGTACGTGGATAAGGTGCTCTCCGGCATCAAGGCGGTGCAGACGCTCTCGCGCCTCAACCGCGCGCACCCGAAGAAGCACGACGTCTTCGTGCTCGACTTCATGAACGACGCGGACACCATCCAGGCCGCATTCAGCGACTACTACCGCACCACGATCCTCGCCGAGGAGACCGACCCCAACAAGCTGCACGACCTGAAGGCCGCGCTCGACGGCTACCAGGTCTATGCCGATGCGCAGATCGACCAGCTCGTCGCGCTCTACCTCGGCGGGGCGGAGCGCGACGCGCTCGACCCGATCCTCGACGCCTGCGTGGCCGATTACCGCGAGCACCTGGACGAGGACGGGCAGGTGGACTTCAAGGGCAAGGCCAAAGCCTTCCTGCGCGCCTACGGCTTCCTGTCCCAGGTCCTGCCCTACACCAATGCCGAGTGGGAGAAGCTCTCCATCTTCCTGACCTTCCTGGTGCCCAAGCTGCCGGCACCGGTGGAGGAAGATCTCTCCAAGGGGATCCTGGAAGCCATCGATATGGACAGCTACCGGGTCGAGAAACAGGCGGCGGTGAAGATCCAGCTCGCCGACGAGGACGCGGAGATCGAACCGGTGCCGACCACGGGCGGCGGCCACAAGCCCGAGCCCGAGATCGACCGGCTATCGAACATCATCAAGACATTCAACGATCAGTTCGGGAACATCCCGTGGAGCGACGCCGACCGGGTGCACAGGCTCATCACCGAGGAGATCCCGAGCCGTGTTGCGGCGGATACGGCTTACCAGTACGCCAAGCAGAACTCCGACAAGCAGAACGCCAGAATCGAGCACGACAAGGCCCTGGCGCGGGTGATGACGGCGGTGCTCAAGGACGACACGGAGCTCTTCAAGCAGTTCGTGGACAACGAATCGTTCAAGCGCTGGCTGACGGAGACAGTCTTCGGGCTGACCTACCAAGCCTCCGGACCGGAGGCCTGAGAACGGCCTATGCCGGCGGCCGGACTTGGCCGGGGGACGCGGCAGCCGGCGGGGGGCTAGGTCCCGGAGCCCCGCTCGATCCCCACCGCGTCGAAGAACGCCCGCACCTTCTCCGGTTCCCCGGGTAGATCCTCGTGCTCGATGGCGGCGATCCGCCCGGCCGCATTCACGGTCAGGTGCTGCCGGCAGGTGTGCCGGTGCCGGTGGCCGGCGTGCTCCAGGAGGTCCACGAAGGTGATCACCGCGCCCGCGCCGCCTCCGGGAGCGACGCGAAGCCGCAACGCAGCCACCGAACTCTCGTACGCGTACCCGTCCAGGGTCGCGGCCACCCAGTCGCCGTTCTCCCGGTAGCTGGCCACGATGGCCTCGGGGCCTACGAGCACCCGGTCCCCGATGGAGTACCGGCAGCCCGGGGCCAAGAGGGCCGCGGCCCGCGCGTAGTCCTCGGCGTCCAGGGCGGCGGCGAAGTTCCGGGCCACCGCCGTCGCATCCACAGCGTTCACGATCCCTCCTTCGGCGGAGCACCGCCGTCACTCCCGGGGCCGGGCGCCGGGGCCTCGGGCGACGGACGCGGGCGCGGCGGGCGGGCCAGGGGCGCGCTCCCCAGCGATTCCGTTTCCTCGCCGTCACTCCACCAGGTAGTGGGCGATGGCTTCGCGGCCGCGGATCTCCAGGTAGCCCAGGTTCCCGCCGTACTCCTCGGCGATGCCGATGTCGATGTTGATCCGGCGCCCGTCGGAGGTGCGGCGGAACCGCGCCCCCTCGTAGCCCTCCGGGGTGTGCCCGAACACCTGGTGGAACCGCGGCGCCCGCGCGGGGGCGGCCTGCTCCACGTCGTAGTCGGACCAGAAGATGCCGCCCACGCGGTCCTCGCCCCCCCGGGCCCGGCCCACGGCGAAGATGGGATCGGAGAAGTCCCCCGCCTCCACCGCCCCCCGGAACCGCGCGTTCAGGTGCGCGGCCAGCCGCACCGGGGTGAACCGGCGCTTGGCCCCCTCGGGGACCTGCATCTCCGCCCGCAACCGCCGCAGGAGGATGTAGTGCACCCCGGCGTGGGTGAAGAGCCAGCCCCCGTGGGCGTAGGCGGCCTGCACCCGGCCCTCCTGCACGTCCCGGCGGATGCGCTGGGCCAACGCCTCCGGCTCGGGGAAGTCGGCGAGGTCGAAGTAGCCTTCCAGGAGCGCCACCTCGTGGTTTCCCAGGAGCCGCACCACCTTTCCCTTCCCCTTCCGGGCCCGGGCCTGGAGCGCGGCCAGGAACTCGTAGGTGGCGATGGAATCCGGGCCGCGGTCGATCACGTCGCCGAGCTGGACGAGAATGGTGCGGCCGCCGCGCCAGGAATCCCCCTCCACCAGCCCGGAGCGGGTGAGGATGGAGCGGAAGGCCTCCAGGCTGCCGTGGAGATCTCCGAGCACGAGGGTGCGGAGAGGGGTGCGACGGGGTGCCATTCCCGGAAGCATGCCCCTGCCGGCTCGTGGGACGGCAACGCAAATCCGTGCCCGGTCCGCGCTCCTCGTTTACAATGGCCGCGACGTGAAGGCCGAAGGAAGCGCCGGTCCCGGGCGGACCCGCGGCGCGGAGAAACGGAAGCCATGAACGATCGCATGTTCGAAGGCGTGGTGCGCCGGGCGGTGGAGGGACTTCCCGACCAGTTCAAGGATGCCCTCCAGAACATCGACATCGTGATCGAGGAGTTCCCCGACCCCGAACTCCTGGAGGAATACGGCATCGAGCCGCCGCTCCTGGGCCTCTACGAGGGCATCCCCCTCACCGAGCGGGAGCTGGGCGAGGTGAACATGCCGGACCGGATCTCCCTCTACCGCGGGGAATTCATGCGCATGGGGCTCCGGGGGAAGGACCTGGTGGAGGAGATCCGCATCACCGTGCTCCACGAGATCGGGCACTACTTCGGCCTCGACGACGAGCAGATGGAAGAGATGGGATATTGACTCCGGCGGACGAAGACGCCGCCGGCCGGGCGCGGGGCCTCGGGGTGGCGGACACCGCGGCCCGGCGCCGGGAAGGAGCGGAACGATGAGCAGCGCCCCCTTCACCATCCTTCGCCAGGAGGGGATTCCCCTGGAGCCCGCCTCGGGCACCGTGCGCATGGCCGCGGTGCAGATGGAGCCGCGCCTGGGGGACGCCGAGCACAACCTGGCCGTGTGCGAGGACGCCCTGGTCCTGGCCAAGGGGGAAGGAGCGGCCCTGGCCGCCTTCCCGGAGTGCGCCCTCACCGGCTACTGCTACCAGAGCCGGGAGGAGGCGCTGGAGCACGCCCTGCCCGCCGACGGCCCCGAGCTGACCCGGCTGGCCGGGGCGGCGGCGGAGCGGGGGATGCACGCGGCCGTCGGCTACCTGGAGCGCACCCCGGAGGGGAACCTGGCCAACGCGGTCTCCATCGTGGGGCCCGGCGGACGCACCGCGCACTACCGCAAGACCCACCTGCCGTTCCTGGGCGTGGACAAGTGGGTGACCCCGGGGGACGAACCCTTCCGGGTCTTCGAGGCGGCCGGGCTCCGGGTGGGGCTCCTCATCTGCTACGACGCCTCCTTCCCGGAGGCGGTGCGGCTCCTGGCCCTGGCCGGGGCGGACCTGGTCCTCCTCCCCACCAACTGGCCCCAGGAGGCCATCGCCAAGGCGGCCTGGCTCCCCAACACCCGCGCCTACGAGAACGTGATCTACTTCGCCTCGGTGAACCGGCTGGGGAACGAGCGGGGCTACGTGTTCCACGGCCTGAGCCGGGTGTGCGGGCCCACCGGGGAGACCCTGGTCGAGGGCCCCCGGGACGCGGCGGCCATCCTCATCACCGACCTCGACCCGGAGCGGGCGCGGAACAAGCGCATCGAGCGGCGGGGCGACGCCTACTGGGTGGACCGGATCGGCCAGCGGCGGAAAGACCTGTACGTGCTTCGCCCCGCCGGGGACGCGGACCGGTCGTGACCGCTCGCAGCGGGAGGCTGGGGCTTCGCTCCGACCCGCCCCCGGGCTCCCTGCGCCCGGGCTGGGGCTACACCTTCGCCATCCTCTGCTCCATGGTCACCGCGGTGGGGTTCATCGCCGCCAAGCCGGTCCTGGACTACCTGGACCCGCTCTCCTTCAGCATCAGCCAGTTCGGGATCGCCACCGTGTTCTCCGGGGTGTGGCTCGTCGCCCACCGCAAGCTGGGGGACCTGCGCCGGGTCACCCCGGGTCAGTGGAGCTTCCTGGTCACGGTGTCGCTCCTCTTCCTGAGCTCCATCTACACCATGTGGATCGGCCTCTCCATGATCCCCGCCACCGCGGCCAGCGTGCTCAACCGGCTGGAGATCCTGGTCACCGTGTTCCTGGGCATGGCCATGCTCGGGGACCGCTTCACCAAGCGGGAGGCGGTGGGGGCCCTGGTCATGTTCCTCGGGGTGGTGGTGATCCGCTACCAGGCCCCCCCCTCCTTCTCGGCCGGGTTCTGGATGATGGTGCTCTCCAGCACGCTGTTCGGGTTCACCGAGGTGCTGGTGAAGTCCCGGGTCCACGCCATCCCTCCCGACGTGTTCGCCTTCGCCCGGAACGGGCTGGTCTTCCTGTTCTTCCTCGTGGCCGGGCTGTGGCGGATGTTCATGCGGGAAGGGCCGTGGTGGTACGGGCTGGCCGACTGGGAGGGCATCCGCCGCGGGATGCCCTTGATCGCCACCACCGCCCTGGTGGGGCCGTTCCTGGCCCGCACCCTCTACATGTACAGCCTCAAGCACCTGGAACTCTCCCGCACCGCGCTCATCAACCAGTCCCAGCCGCTCTTCGTGGCCCTCTACTCCGCCATCCTCCTCCACACCCTGCCCAGCCGCCGGGAGTGGACGGGCGGGGTGCTGATCGTGGCCGGAGCGTTGATGCTGGTCCACTGGAGGCAGGGGATGTCCTGGATCCGCACCCGCCGCGGGGGCGGGGCCGAGGCCCGGTCGTGAGCCCGGAGACGGCGGGGAGCCTCCTGGTGGCGGTCCTGGCCGGGATCGCCCTGGCCGCGGCCACCGGGCTCCGGGCCTTCCTGCCGCTCCTGGTGGTGGGGCTGGCCGCCCGGGGCGGGGTCTTCCACCTCAACCCGGACTTCGCCTTCCTCTCCGGCAACGTGGCCCTGGTCGCCCTGGCCGTGGCCACGGTGGTGGAGGTGGCCGGGGACAAGGTGCCGGTCCTGGACCACGTCCTGGACGTGGGCGGCACCTTCGTCCGCCCCGCCGCCGCCTTCCTGGCCGGGCTGGCCGTGCTGGGCCGGTTCCCGGAGCCGGTGGCGGTGGCCCTGGCCCTCTTCTTCGCCGTGATCTCCCTCGGCACCCATCTCGGCCACGCCAAGACCCGGGTCGGCTCCACGGTGATGACGGCGGGAATCGGGAACCCGTTCCTCTCCTTCCTGGAGGACGGCATCGCCGCCGCGCTCTCCGTCCTCGCCGTGCTCGCCCCGCTCGTGGCCGCGCTCCTGGTGGCCGGCCTGGCCGTCCTGGTCTGGCGGCTCGTCGGGCGGCTCCGCCGCCGGGGAGGCCGGGCGCGGGTGGACTGATCCGGCGCTTTCGCCCGGTCCGCGCGCCGCCGCCCGCTCCTCCGAGGCCCCGTCCGCCCACCCCGGCGGCCTTCCCGGCCCCTGTGCTAGGCTGAACGGGTTGTTTTCGGTCCATGCAATCGTTTCCCTCAGGAGGTCCTCATGCGTGGCTTCTGGCTCGGCGTGCTCGTCGCCGTCGTCGTCTTCATCGGCATCCCCCTCATCGTCCTCGCCGGCGGCTTCATCGACTTCGGCGCCACCGCCGGCCCCGGCCGCCTGGAGACGATCGTGGCCAGCTGGGCGGTGGACCGCTCGGTGACCCATCACACCGACGACCAGGCCAACCCCCTGGCCGGGCAGCCGGCGGCCCTCGCCGCCGGCCTGGACCACTACCGGGAGAGCTGCGTGTTCTGCCACGGCGGGAGCCGGGGTGGAGGCCTCCGAGTTCGGCCGGGGGCTGGACCCGCCCGCTCCCGATCTGGGCGAGTCCCAGAAGGACATGAGCGACGCCGAGCTCTTCTGGATCATCAAGAACGGCATCCGCATGACCGGCATGCCCGCCTTCGGACCCACCCATGGCGACGAGCAGATCTGGCAGATGGTGACCTTCGTCCGCCACCTGCCCCAGGCCTCCGAGCAGGAACACGTGGCCCTCCAGGAGGCCGTCGACGGCCTGGAGTACGAGCACGAAGGTATGGGATCGCTGGGGGGGGAAGCGTCCGGACACCCCGGGAACGAGGAATCCGGACGCTCCGGCGGGAACTAGGCTAGGCGGGCTCTTCCGTCGCGCCCGGCGCGGGGGCGGGCAGCGACCGCTTCTTCCACAGGGCGAAGATGGCCGGATACACGGTCAGCTCCAGGAGGAAGGAGGTCACCAGCCCGCCCACCATGGGGGCGGCGATCCGCTTCATCACGTCGGCCCCGGTGCCGGCGCTCCAGAGGATGGGCACCAGCCCGATCATGGTGGTCATCACCGTCATCAGCTTGGGCCGGATGCGCCGGGCCGCCCCGTCCACGATGGCCTCGCGGAGGTCGCCGAAGTGGCGGAGCTTCCCCTCCCGCCCGGCCCGGTCGTGGGCCAGGGTGAGGTAGAGGAGCATGACCACCCCCGTCTCCGCGTCCAGGCCGGCCAGGGCGATCATCCCCACCCACACCGCGACCGAGAGGTTGTAGCCGAGCAGGAACAGCAGCCACACCGCCCCGATCAGGGAGAAGGGCACGGCCAGGAGCACGATGGCCGTCCGGCTCCAGGACTTCATGTTGAAGTAGAGGAGCATGACCACCAGCAGCAGGGTGATCGGCACCACCAGCTTGAGCCGGGCCTTGGCCCGCTCGTAGTACTGGAACTGGCCCGCCCAGGCGATCCGGGTACCCGGGGGAAGCTGGACCCGGGAAGCCACCGCCCGCTTCGCGTCGGCCACGTAGTCGGTGACGGCCCGGCCGGCGAGGTCCACGAACACGAACCCCACCAGCTTTCCCCCCTCGCTCCGGATCATGCTCGGGCCCATGGTGAACTTCAGGTCGGCCACCTGGCCGAGGGGGATCTGGGCCCCGGTGGGAGTGGGGACCAGCACGTCCTCCAGGGCCTCGGGGGTGTCCCGGAACTCCCGCGCGTAGCGGACCGACACCGGGTAACGCTCGCGGCCCTCCACCGTTTCCGAGACCGTCATCCCGCCCACCGCGGCCTGGATCACCTCGTTCACGTCGGCCACCGAGAGCCCGTAGCGGGCGGCCTCGGCGCGCTTCACGTCCACGTCCAGGAAGAAGCCGCCGGTGGACCGCTCCGCGTAGGCGCTGCGGGTGCCGGGCACGTCGCCCACCGCCTTCTCGATGTCCACCGCCGCCTTCTGGATGGTGTCGATGTCGTCCCCGAAGATCTTGATCCCGAGCTGGCTCCGGATGCCGGTGGCCAGCATCTCGGTCCGGGTCTGGATGGGCATCCACCACAGGTTGGGCATGCCGGGAACCCGCACCGTCTCGTCCAGCTCCTCGATCAGCCCGTCCCAGGTCAGGCCCTTCCGCCACTGGTCCCTGGGCTTGAGCTGGATCACGGTCTCGAACATGGAGAGGGGGGCGGGGTCGGTGGCGGTCTCGGCCCGCCCCGCCTTGCCGAACACCCGCTCCACCTCGGGGACCTCCAGGATCTTCCGGTCCATGAACTGCAGGACCCGGGTGGCCTCGGCCACCGACATCCCCGGAGGGGCGGTGGGCATGTAGAGGATGGCCCCCTCGTTGAGCGGAGGCATGAACTCGCTCTTCAGGGCCAGGTAGGCGGGCACCGTGCCCAGGAGAAGCACCACCGCCCCCGCGATCACCCACCGGCTGTGGTCGACCACGAACCGCACCACCGGCTCGTAGCCGCGAACCAGCCACCGGTTGAGGACGTTCTTCTCCTCGGGCCGGATGCGGCCCCGGATGAAGAGCGCGGCCAGGGCCGGGGTGAGGGTCACGGCGAGGACGGCCGCGAACCCCATGGAGTAGGTCTTGGTGAAGGCCAGGGGCTTGAACAGGCGCCCCTCGCTCCCCTCCAGGGTGAACACGGGCATGAAGGACACCGTGATCACGAGCAGGGAGAAGAAGATGGACGGTCCCACCTCCTGCATGGCCCCCACCAGCACCGCCAGGCGCTCACCCACCCGGCCCCCGGATTCCCATTCCTCCAGCCGTTTATGGATGTTCTCGATGATGATGATGGAGGCGTCCACCATGGCCCCGATGGCCACCGCGATCCCGCCCAGGGACATGATGTTGATGGTCAGGTGCTGGTAGAACATGGGGATGAAGGCCAGCAGCACGGCCAGGGGGAGGGTCAGGATCGGAACCAGGGCGCTCCGGGCGTGAAGGAGGAAGAGGAAGATGATGAGGCTCACCACCAGCATCTCCTCGATCAGGGTGTGCTTGAGCGTGTGCACCGAGGCGTCGATCAGTCCCGACCGGTCGTAGGTGGGGACGATCCGCACCCCCGGGGGAAGGCTCCGCCGGATCTGGTCCAGCCGGTCCTTCACCCCCTCGATCACGTGGAGGGCGTTCTCCCCGTAGCGCATGACCACGATGCCGCCCACCGTCTCGCCCTTCCCGTCCAGTTCCGCCACCCCGCGGCGCATGGCCGGGCCGAGCTTCACCTCGGCCACGTCGGCCACGGTGACCGGGGTGCCGCCGTCCAGGACCTTGAGCGGGGCGGTGGCGATGTCTGCGGGGCTCTCCACGTAGCCGCGCCCCCGGATCATGTTCTCGTGGCCGGCGATCTCCAGCACCCGGCCTCCCACCGCCTGGTTGGAGGCCCGCACCGCCCGGACCACGTCGTGGAAGGGGATGTCGTAGGCCCGGAGCTTCACCGGGTCCACCAGGACCTGGTACTCCTTCACGAACCCGCCCACCGAGGCCACCTCGGCCACCCCGGGCACGCTCTCCAGGGCGTAGCGCAGGTTCCAGTCCTGGAGGCTCCGGAGCTGCTGGAGATCCAGGTTTCCGGTGGTGTCGGTGAGGGCGTACTCGTAGACCCAACCCACCGAGGTGGCGTCGGGCCCCAGGTCGGGGGAGACGCCCTCGGGGAGCTTGCCCTGGACCTGGTTCAGGTACTCCAGGACCCGGGACCGGGCCCAGTAGAGATCGGTGCCGTCGTCGAAGATCACGTAGACCAGGGAGAGGCCGAAGAAGGACTGGCCCCGCACCGCCTTCACCTTGGGGGCGGAGAGGAAGGCCGAGGAGATGGGGTAGGTGATCTGGTCCTCGACCAGGTCCGGGCTCTGCCCCGCCCAGTCGGTGGCGATGATCACCTGGACGTCGGAGAGATCCGGAATGGCGTCCAGGGGGCCGTGGGTCATGGCGTAGACCCCCCAGGCGGCCAGCACGGTCACGAAGAGGAGGGTCAGGAAGCGGTTGCGGGCGCTGAGGGCGATGATCCGCCCGACCGGCCCGGTCCGCGGGTGGGGGTCGCCGTGCATCACCAGTTCTCCATGGCCGTCTTGAGCCGGCTCTCGGCGGCGATGAGGAAGTTGCCGGAGGAGACCACCGTGTCCCCCTCCCGGACCCCGGACAGGACCTCGACCCAGTCCTGGTTGGCGGCCCCGGTCTCCACCACCCGCGGCTCGAACCGGCCCTCGCCGGTCTGCACGAACACCGCCCGCCGGGGGCCGGCGTAGATCACCGCCGACTCCGGCACCGTGAGCCGCGAACCCAGGTCGAGTTCCAGGTTCACGGTGGCGTACATGGCCGGCTTGAGCTCCAGGTTCTTGTTGGCGAGCTCGATCCGGACCCGGCCGGTGCGGCTGCCGTCATCCAGGTAGGGGTAGACGAAGGCCACCTTGCCCGGGATGTCGGTCCCGGGCAGGTAGGGGAGGGTCACCCGCACCGGGAGGCCCTCGTGGACCAGGGGAAGCTGGGATTCGTACAGCTCGGCCTCGATCCACACCTTGTCCAGGCCGGCGATGCGGAGGAGCCGCTCACCCGGCTTGACCGCGCTCCCCTCCACCACGTTCTTCTCCACCAGGTAGCCGGAGACGGGCGAGAGGATGGGCACGTACTCCAGGGGAGCGCCCCGTTCGGCGACCTCGTCGATCTGGGCGTCGGTGAGATCCCACAGGCGGAGCCGCTGGCGGGCCGAGCGCACCAGGTAGTCGGCGCGGTCCGGTGCCCCGGTGCCGCGGGCCGCCTGGCGGCTCTGCACCGCGGTCAGGTACTCCTGCTGGGCGGTGAAGAGTTCCGGGCTGTAGAGGGTGAACAGGGTCTGGCCCTTCCGGATGGGCATGCCGGGCGAGTCCGCCTGGAGCTTCCCGATCCAGCCCCCGAACTTGAGGCTCACGTCGGCCAGCCGGGTCTCGTCGTAGGCGATGTGTCCCACCGCCCGGACGTCCAGGGTGAGGGGCCGCCGCGCCACCTGCGCGGTGCGGACGCCGATCTCCTGCTGGCGCTTGCTGTCCACCACCACCACCCCGGTCTCCACCTCGTGGCGGGTGACCGGGACCAGGTCCATGCCGCAGATGGGGCAGGTCCCGGGGCCCGACTGCTTCACCGAGGGATGCATGGGGCAGGTGTAGTAGGCCACCGCGTCGCCGTTCGCGGTGGAGGCGTTCGGGGCCTCCGAGCCGGCGTGCGCGTCCCCCGAGGCCCCGCCCTCCGCCGCCGCGTGGTCGTGGGCGGCGGTTCCCCCCGCCGCCGCGCTTCCCTCCGGCCAGGGGACCTCGACCCCGCAGGTGGGCATGCTCTTGCCCATGTAGGGGTTGGAGATCTTCTCCTGGGACTGGATCCACTGGTTGTAGGTGCCGACCGGGACCATGGGACACCGGACCAGGTGGCGCCCCTCGGCCAGGCCGGGGTCCCGGGAGACGAGGTCCACCATGGCTTCGCTGAGCTTCGAGAACGCGGAGCGGGCGATCTTGAGGTCCGTGGCCGCGGAGAGGGCCTCCGCCGCCACCGCTCCCTCCTCGATCCGGGTCCGGACCGGACCCGCCGGCCCCTGGGGGGCGAGGAGGGCGCTTCGCAGGTCCCGGGCCAGGCTGTCGGCGGGGGTCACGGCCGAGGCCAGGTCGTCCCCGGCCAGGCCGGCCCGCACCGCCTCGTACCGGTCCAGGGCGCGCTCCACCACCGGGACGGTGGCCGCGGGAAGGCGGTCGGGCGCGGACCCGGCCCGCGCGGCCGGGGTCTTGTCCGCGGCCCCGGAGCCTCCGCAGGCGGCCAGGCCCAGGGCCAGGGCCGCCGCCGGGAGGAGCAGGGCGGCGCGCCGGAGGAGGATCGAGTGGAGAGGCTTGCCGTTCATCCCGTTCATCGGAGGTCTCCTTCTTGGGGGACGCCGGGGATGACCCCGGTGGCCCGGAGCAGCTCGGCGTGGTTCCGGTACACGTCGGCCAGGACCTGCTGGTACTGCTCCTCGACGTTCTGCAGGTTGCGTTCGGCGTCGATCAGGTTGAGGAAGGTGGTGCGGCCGGTCTGGTAGGCGGAACGCGCCGCCGCCACCCGGTCCCGGGAGGCGGGGAGCAGGCGGTCGTGGTAGAGATCCAGGATCCGGCGCGCTTCCCGGTACCGGTCCTTGGCCGTCTCCACCTCCTGCAGCACCCGGTCCCGCAGGCCGGAGCGGTCGCTCTCCCGGCGGGCCAGCTCGGCCCGGGCCTCCCGCTCGGCCGCCTTCCGGGTGCCCCGCCGGATGGGCAGGTTCATGGAGATCCCCAGCATCCACTGGTGCTCGGTGGTCATCCACATCGAGTTGTAGGTCCCGGTGAGGCTGAAGTCGGGGTAGAAGGCCTTTCCGGCCAGGTTCACCGCCGAGGCGCCCCCGCGGATCCGGGCTCCCGCCGCGGCCAGCTCCGGACGGTCCCGGAGGGCGGTGGCGTAGAGGGCGGTCGAGTCGGGCAGGTTCCCGGCCGGTAGCTCCAGGTCGTCCGGCGGGGCGGGAAGCTCCTCCCCGGGGGCCCGGTGGAGCAACGCGTTCAGCCGGGCCCGGACCACGTCGTGATCTCCCTGGAGCTGGAGCCGGCGGTGCTCGAGGTGGGTCTTCTCCACCTCGGCCTGGAGCAGCTCGTCCTGGGTGGCGTTACCGGTCTCGTAGCGGGAGCCCACGATGTCCTGGAACTCCGTCATCAGCCGGATGTGCTCCGCGTTGATGTCCAGGGAGCGGTGCACGTAGTAGTAGTCGTAGTAGAGCGAGGCGGCCATGGTCCCCAGGCGGAGCCGGACCGCGCGGTAGTCGTCGGACGACGCCTCCGCCTCGGCCAGGGCCACCTCGCCCTTCAGGCCCAGCTTGCCGGGGAAGGGGAAGGCCTGGCTCAGGCTGGCCGAGTTCCCGAAGGGGGGCGGGTCCGACGGCACCGAGAGCGGGGCGAAGCTGTAGCTCACGGTGGGGTCGGGGAGGCTGGTGGCCTGGGGGTAGCGTTCCAGGGCGGCCCGCCAGCCCTGCCGGGCCGACTCGATGTCCGGGTTCCGGGCCAGCACCTCGCGCACCAGGGGTTCGAGGAGGAGGCTGTCCGCCCCGGCGAAGGGCGTGGAATCCGCCCCGGCGGCGGTGTCCGCCGGCGCCGAGGCCTCGGCGCGCCACGCCTCGGTGAGCTCCCGGTAGCGGGTCCCGCCTCCGGAGCCGGCGCAGCCGGCGGCGGCGGGGACCAGGCCCAGAGCCAGGAATCCCAGGACGAGGAGCCCGGGTCGGGTCCCGCCCGGGCGGGGACGTTGGTTTTCGGCTGACATGGTCCGACTCCCTCTCACAGGGCCGGGCGGCGCCCGGCCGGAATCCGGATGCGGCGGACGCGCGGGCGGCGGATTCCGGGACCGTACGGGCATGGTTCCGGGCGCGCAGACGCGCCGTCGTCAACGACTCGGCTGTGGAGGGAGGATCAGATGAGGTAGGCGCAGTACAGGTCGTAGCGCGGCGGGGACTCGGAGGGGTTCCGGGTCTCGCGGGCGGGGACCGGGGCGGCGGGGGAGGCCGTGCACTCGATCCCGGCCGGGGCCGGGGCCGGCGGGAGGGCTCCGGAGGCCTCGGGGTTCACCGGCGCCGGGGCGGGAGCGGTCCGCTCCACGTTCCGGTCGGTGGTCTGGACCTCGCAGCACCGGCTCTTCAGGCCCTCCGCTCCCGCCACGTCGTTGCTGCACGCGCCGGGCGCACAGCAGCAGGCTCCCCGGGCCGGGGTGGCCTCGGCCGGGGTGCCGGCGCAGGCCATGACCGCACGGAGGGCCGGTACGTCGGCTCCCAGGAGGCTGAGGGCGATGAGGAGGGAGAACAGGGCTCTGATTTTCATGGTGCGGGGTCCCCGGCACGCCGGGGGTAAGCTACATATCGGCTTACCCCGGGCTCCGGTTGACCATTCCGAAGATAACCGAACCGGTCGGGAAAGAGAAGGGCGGGCCTCATCCGTATTATCGGATTTGTTTATCCGAAATCCGGGTTTCCGGCCCGGCGGGCGGTCCCGGGAGCGGAAAATGGCCCCCCGGAGGTCTCCCTCCGGGGGGCCCGCATGTCCCCGACCGACGCTGTCCGGTCAGGGTCGGTGCAGAGCGCTCGCGCTCTCGTGCCCGGCCTCTACTTCAGCAGGAACAGGCGCTTCACCGCGGTGAAGTCCCCCGCCTCCAGGCGGTAGAAGTAGATCCCCGAGGCCAGCTTCACGCCCAGCCCGTCCCGGCCGTCCCAGCTCACCAGGTGGCTGCCGGCGGGATAGTTCCGGTCCTCGAGCACCCGGACCTCGCGTCCGGACACGTCGAAGATCGTCAGGCGGACCCGGTCGCCGGTGGGCAGATCGAAGGCGATCCGGGTCGATCCCTTGAACGGGTTGGGGGCGTTCTGGAACAGGGCGTGGACGATGGGGAGGCTCGGACGCACGTCCGTGGCCTGCTGGACGACCTGGAACGTCTCGTCGCTCGAGTCGTAGCCCATCACGCCCTTGTTGTCCACCACGTACACCCGGAGCCTCGCGGTCTCGGTGAGCTCGGTGGGAACCCGCCAGCCGTAGAAGGTCTCCTGGATGTCGTCGGCGACCACGGACCAGGTCGCACCGGCGTCCGGGGAGTAGGCGAGCATGGCGTGGTCCACGGACCAGCCCTGGGGATTCCGCCAGCTCACGTCCACCAGGCTTCCGGCCACCAGGTACTCACCCCCGTTCGGGTAGTCCAGGTGGGGGTTGATCACCCGGATCATGTCCTCGGCCCAGAAGTAGGCCGTGTGCAGGATCTCGCCGGTGATCACCACCGTCACCGAGTCCCCTTCCCCGAGGATCCCCTCCACCGCCGACCGGTCGAACTTGAAGGCCCAGTCCGGAACGCCGTTGGAGTTGAAGTCCCCGAGGTTGGACTTGTCGACCAGCGCCGGAACCTGGTCGTTCAGCATCACCGTCTCCAGGACCACGTCCGCGGGGTCGTACCCGGAGGGCAGCTCCACGTACCCGGTGACGAACTTGCCGTTGCTGGCCAGGTTCAGGGTGTTCGGATCCACTTCGGTGTAGGCCGCGTCCACCGTGCGCACGTGGAAGACCACTTCCATGTCCTCGGTGGGGTGGGCGGGATCGTTGCTGGTCATGGTCACCGTGCCGTAGTAGTCACCCTCCTCGAGGGCGGTGGCGTCCATGGTCACGGTGAGATCGATGCACTCCCCGGCCGGGACCACCCCGCTCTCCGGGCTCACGCTCAGCCACTGCGGGCCGGAGGTGAACAGGATGGCGAGGTTGTCGTGGGTGTAGGACCCGTCGTCGTACACCACCGTCAGCCCGTCGGTCCCATCGTCGTTCTGGATGCCGATGGTGTGGCTGTCGAGGGTGCCGCCGAGGGTCAGGTACTGGTACACGATGTTCCCGTTCGGGTACAGGATGACCTCGTAGGAGTAGAACGGCGGGGTGAAGTTGCCGATCCTCCGGATGTTGTTGAACTGGAAGATGGCCCGGGTCCCGTCGTAGTGGTAGTACGCGGAGGCCCCGTCCGACTCGTCGTACACCATGTCGTCCCAGAACACCGCCAGCAGGTTCTCCGGCGTCCCGCCGTTGGGGAGCGGATCGTTGCTGTAGTCGGTGCCGGTGTTGGTGAAGCTCAGCCACCCGTTGGTGCTGGCCCGGACCTCCGTGAACGCGTTCCCGTAGAAGGGGAAGCTGAACCCGATGGGCATCGGGCCGGAGTTCCCGTCGTCCTTGTAGGAGCCGCCGAAGTCGATCGGGGTTCCCACCCCGCTGACGTCCACCCAGTCGAAGACCGGCCCGGACGGGTCGTCGCTGTCGACCCAGGTGTGCCCGAAGGCGTCCGGCCCGCCGGAACCGAGGATGCCCGGGCGGGGATCGTCGGCCTCGGTGGCCCCGGCCACGTCCGGAGTCTTGGGCAGCTCGACCTGGGAATAGGTGGCCACCGCGGTGGCGCTCTGCACGCTCCAGGTCGCGTTGAAGGTCATGTCGCTGCCGCCGTCGTTGCAGAGGGCCATGGTCTCGGTCTTCACGTGGCCCGGAAGCGAGGCCGCCTCCATGGTGTCCGGCTCCATGACCATCACCGGAGGCATGACTCCGTTGCCGAACAGGTAGACCAGGTCCGGCGAATCGGGGTCGTTGCTCTCGATGGTCAGGAGGGTGTTCTGGGCCCCGACCGCGGTCGGGGAGAACGTCACCTCGACCGGGATGCTCTGCAGGGGATCCAGCTCCGCCGTCGCCACGCTGGCCGAATAGGTGCGCCAGGCCGGGAGCGATCGAGCTCACGGAGAGATGGTCCGTTCCCTCGTTGGTGAGGGTGCAGGCCAGCGTCTGGTCGTAGCCGACGAACACGTCGCCGAAGTTCAGGGTGTCCGGGGTGCAGTCCGCACGCGGAACCCCGGTGACGTCCAGGGTGCCCGCCACCCGCAGGAAGCCGTGGGCGGGGTCGTTGGTCAGCACCCGGAACTCGCCCTCGTAGCGCCCGCCGAAGAGGCCGGCCGCGTTGAAGCGGGCGGTCACGTCCACGCTCCCGCCGGGGGGAATGACCCCGGAGACGGGGTTGGCGCTCAGCCAATCCGGGACGGAGGCGATCCGGATGGCCAGGTTGTCGTGCAGGTAGTCGTCGTTGTAGACGACCATCAGCCCGTCATCCCTGGTCGCGTTCTGGATGCCCACCGTGGCGCTGTTCACCGGCGACCCGAGGCTCAGGTACTGGTACAGGATGGCGCCGGTGGGGAACAGCTGGACCTGGAAGGTGAAGGTCCCGGTCCCGCCGGTGTACTTGCGGACGTTGTCGAACTGGATGATCAGCTTGCTGCCGTCGTACTCGTAGTACGTCTGGCCGCCGAGGCTGAAGTCCACCACCATGTCGTCCCAGAACACCGCCAGCAGGTTCTCCGGACCGCCCGAGCTGGGCAGGGGATCGTTGCTGTAGTCGGTGGTGGTGTTGGTGAAGCTCACCCAGCCGTTGCTCGACACCCGGAAGGTGGAGAACGGGGTCCCGTAGAACGGGAAGTCGAACCCGATGGGGAACGGCCCCTGGTTGCTCTCGTCCGAGGTGGACGAGAAGATCGGGGTGCCGGTCCCGGAGATGTCGGTCCAGCCGAACACCGGTCCGCCCGGCTCGTCGCTGTCCATCCAGGAATAGCCGAAGCCGTCCGGACCGCCGCTGCCCAGGATGCCGGGGCGGTAGTCCGTCTCGTCCTTGCCCAGATCGGGGGAGTCGTAGGGGATCTTCTCCACCTCCAGCGAGGTCAGGGTCTGGACCTCGTACTCGAGGTCGCTGGCCCCGCCGTTGGAGATGGTGAAGGCCTGGTTCTCGACCTCCCCGGTGAGCAGGTCGGCGTAGAGGCTGTCCGGGCTCACCGAGGCCGCCGGGGGCAGCACGCCGTTTCCGCTCACCGCCACCGCCATCGCCGCCTCGTCGGCGTCGTTGCTGGACACGGTCAGGTTGCCGCTGGACGGTCCGGCCGAGGTGGGCGCGAACCGGACCGTCACCAGCGCCGACTGCAGCGGACTCAGGTTGAGCGGCAGGGTGAGGCTGGTGAAGTCCACCGAGAACGCCGGGTTGTCCGAGGCGATTCCGCTCACGGTGAGCAGGTCGGTCCCGACGTTGGAGATGGTGAACGTGTGCAGGTCGGGGTAGCCTACGAAGACGTCCCCGAAGTCGAGGGCCAGCGGGGATATCTCGATGTCGGGGGCGCCGGTCACGTTCAGGGTCGCCGGCACCAGGGTGCTGGGGGCGGCCGGGTCGTTGGTATTGACCGTCACCCCGCCCTCGTAGCGCCCGCCGAACAGGCCTTCGGCGTTGAACCGCACGTTGATGTGGGCGGTGTCGCCGGGGGCCACCGTGCCCGCGGTGGGGTTGGCGCTCAACCAGTCGGGCGAGGAGGCGAGCCGGATGGCCAGCCCGTCGTGGACGTAGGCCGTGTTGTAGGCCACGGTGAGGCCGTCGTCACGGGCGTCGTTCTGGATCCCGATGGTGGCGCTGTTGGTGGTGGTTCCCACCGTCTGGTACTGGTAGAGGACGGTGCCGTTGGGATAGAGCTGGACCTGGAAGGTCCAGTACGGCGCCGCGGTCTGCCCGTACTTGATCACGTGGTTGAACTGGACGATGAGCCTGGTCCCGTCGTTGTGGTAGAAGACCTGCCCGCCCTGGTTGAAGTCCACCTTCATGTCGTCCCAGAACACCGCCAGCAGGTCGCCGGGGATGGACGAGGACGAGGCGTTGGGCAGGGCCACGTTGCTGTAGCTGGTGCTGGAGCTGGTGAAGCTCAGGAACCCGTTGGAGCAGACCCGGAAGTCGGAGAACCCGTTCCCGTAGAAGGGGAAGGAGAATCCGATCGGGAACGGGCCGGAGTTGACATCGTCGGCGGTGGAGGTGAACACCGGGGTGCCCACGGAGCTGATGTCCACCCAGTCGAAGGCCGGGCCGCCCGGGCTCGTCGCTGTCGATCCACGAGTACCCGAAGTTGTCCGGGCCGCCGCTCCCCAGGATGCCGGGTCCGGTGGGCTCCTCGCCCTTGGCCAGGTCGTCCAGCTCCGTGTGCTGGGTCACGGTGGTGCCCAGGTCGACGCCGAGATCGTAGTCCAGGTCCGCCCCGCCGTTGTTGGCGATGGTCAGGACCTGGATCTCGGACTGGCCGGTGAGGAGATCCGAGGCCAGCGACGTCGGGTCGATCTCGAAGGCGGGCGGGGTCACCCCCTCGCCGTCCAGGGTCACCGCCACCGAGGGCTGGTCCGGATCGTCGCTGAGGATGGTCATGGTGGCCGGATAGGTGCCGACCGCCGCCGGGGCGAAGGTCACGTCCAGGGCCACCGCCGAGCGCGGCGGCACCGCGAAGGCGGTCATGGACGGGGTGTAGACCCCGTCGCCGACGGTCACGCTGGAGACGTGCAGGGTGTCGGTGCCCGGGTTGCGCACGCTGAAGGTGTTGACCGGGGTGGCCCCCAGGAACACCTGCCCGAAGTCGTAGCTCGTGGGCTCCACCGCGATGTCGGGGGCGCCGATCACGGTCAGGGACACCGGTACGTCGAAGGGGTTCTCGTCGGGGTCGTTGCTGGTGACGTGGATCACCCCGTCGTAGGTCCCCCCGAGCAGCCCGGCGGCGTCGAAGGCCACGTCCAGGTTCGTGCTCCCCACCCCGGGCAGGGTGCCGGAGGAGGGGGCCACGGTCATCCACTGGGGGACGGCCTGGATGCGCACGGCCAGGTTGTCGTGGGCGTACTCGGTGTTGAAGGCCACATCGAGGCCGTCGGTGCGGGCGTTGTTCTGCATGCCCACGGTGGCGCTGTTGGTGGGGGCGCCCATGGACAGGTACTGGTACTCCACCGTCCCGTCCGGGTAGAGGATGGCCTGGAAGGTGTAGGGACCGCCGCCGCCGTAGTGGACGACGTCGTTCCACTGCACGATGAGGCGGGATCCGTCATTCTCGTAGTAGACCGCTCCCCCGGTATCCACGTCCAGGTCGTCCCAGAAGGGCGCCACCAGCGCGGTGGGGGCACCGCCGTTGGGCAGGGGCTGGTTGGAGTAGGCGGTGGAGGTGCTGGTGAAGCTCAGGAATCCGTTGGAGCAGACCCGGAACTCGCTGTAGTCGATCCCGTAGAAGGGGAACGAGAACCCGATGGGGAAGGGCCCCTCGTTCACGTCGTCCCCGCTGGACACGGCCACCGAGCCGGTCCCGGAGATGTCGGTCCAGTCGAACACCGGGCCGTAGGCCTCGTCGCTGTCCACCCAGCGGTACCCGAAGGCGTCGGGCCCGCCGGTCCCCTCGACCACCGGATCCCCGACCCGGCCGTCCACCCCGCCCTTGGGGATTTCCACGTATTCGGAAACCACGGTGGGGACGGTGATGAGCTCCGGGAGCGGGATCTCGAAGTCCAGGGTGGTGTTGGGAGCGAGGTTGCTCAGGGTCAGGCTCTGGATCGAGGTGGCCCCGGTGAGCAGGGTCTCGGTGAGCGAGGTCGGCGACAGGTCGATGTCCGGCGGTCCCAGGGTGGTCCCCATGGGCACGTTGGATACCGGTCCGGCGTTCCCGAACTCGTCCAGCCCCTTGACGGCGAAGTAGTAGCCGGTGCTGAAGTCCAGGCCGCCCACCTGCATCGATTCCGGGGTCCCGGCCGGGCCCGGATCGGGGGCGTTCATGACCCGGGTGGCGGCGGAGAAGTTGCCGGCGTCGATGGGCGAGGTCGAGTAGCGGAGGTCGTACCGGCTGGCCGAACCGGTGTACCCGTCGTCACCGGGGGCGGTCCAGGCCAGGCTGATCCAGTTGGAGGCCTCGTCGGTCACGGCCAGGTCGGTGACCTGTCCGGGGGGAATGCTGTCCGGCTCGGCGATGGGCATGAACGCGTTCAGCCGCGCCCCGGTCACGCACTTCCCGGTCATGGACGGGATGGGGTCGGCGAAGTTCAGGAGCAGGCTCTTGGCGTCGAGGGCGCCGATGGCCGGGAAGCGGCCGAAGATGAGACCCAGGGCGCCGGACACGTGCGGGGTGGCCATGGAGGTCCCGCTGATGGAGCCGTAGCTGTTGCCGGGGAAGGTGGACAGGATGTCCACGCCCGGAGCGGCCAGGTCCACCGTGGTGAGCCCGTAGTTGGAGAAGCTGGCCAGGGCGTCGTTGTGGTCGGTGGCCGCCACCGACACGATGTTGTCCAGGTCGTAGGCGGAGGGGTAGTGGGGGTTCACGTCCATGTTGGCCCCGTCGTTACCCGCCGCAGCCACGAAGAGGATGTTGTGGGCGCCGGCGTCGGCGATGGCGTCGTAGAGGGCCTGGGAGAACCCACCCCCGCCCCAGCTGTTGCTGGTCAGGTTGACCCCCATCATGGTGGCGTACTCGATCGCGCTCACCGCGTCGTCGGTGGAGCCGGAGCCGCTGGAGCTCAGGAACTTGAGCCCCATGATCTTCACGTGCCAGTTGACCCCGGCCACGCCGATCCCGTTGTCCCCCACCGCACCGATGGTCCCGGACACGTGGCTGCCGTGCCCGTGGTCGTCCATGGGGTCGTTGTCGTTGTTGATGAAGTCCCATCCGTGGATGTCGTCGATGTAGCCGTTCCCGTCGTCGTCGATCCCGTTACCGGGAATCTCACCCGGGTTGGTCCAGATGTTGGCGGCGAGGTCGGGATGGGTGTAGTCCACGCCGGTGTCGATGACACCGATCAAGACGTTGCTGGAGCCGGTGAACACGTCCCAGGCGTTGGTGGCGCTGATGTCCGCGCCGGGGGTACCGCCGGTCTGCCCGGTGTTCTCCATGCCCCAGAGCTGGTTGAACATGGGGTCGTTGGGGACCTCGTCGGCCTGGAGAATGTAGTTGGGCTCGACGTATTCGACCTTGGGATGGCCCTGGAGGCGCTGGATGGCCTCCTCCACCGTCATCCCCTGGATCTTGTCCACCTCGGCCCGAAGGCGGCCCCAGGCCTTCTTCTGGTGGCCGTTGATCTCGGCCCGGATGTTGTCCTTGTCGGCCTGGTTGGCGTGGACCTTGTACTTGATGATGATCTCGTCCGGCACGTGCGGGATGCCTCCCTGATCGGCCGGTGCCGGCGGGGCGGGCACGGCCACGGCGAGGACGAGCACGGCGGCCAGAAGGGCGAAGAAGACCCCCTGCCTGGACATGGTTTTACCTCCCGAGGGTTGGGAGGGCGTGGGCACACGGCGCGATGGAGTCCCGGTCGGGATCGACGGGTGCATCTCACGGCCCCCCCGGTGGGCTGCGTTGCGATCGGATCGGGAGACCGGCCCGGGGGTCGAAGAAACGCGGCGGAGGTCCAACGCCGGAAGGGGGGAACCCCAGGGGTTGGTGTCCGCGAGTGATGCAGGCCCTCGGCTTCGCAGCGCGAAGCCCCGGCCGAGCTCCCCAGCGTGTAGAACACTTTTACATCCCCGAACGTGCCTGTGACAACATAATTGATAGCAGAATCGTACCTTGTACCCAGTTACCCGTGAAAAGCCGACATCTCGGATATTTTATGCGCCTTATCCGCTTCGAGGCGGCGGTATATTGCGCGAATGGGTGCTTTCCTGGTGGCCATCCACCTGAAAACCGGCCCTCAGTCCTCGAAGAGCTCGGTCTGGGCGGCCCCGGGGCGCCGGAAGGCCGCGGTGGACAGGGGCTTGCCCCGCCGGGGGAGCCCGGCCCGGCGGCGGGCGATCTCGAACAGCGCCCGGATCTCCTCGGCGAACACGCCTTCTCCCCGCATCCGCGAGCCGAACCTGGGGTCGTTCAGCTCCCCGCCGCGGAGGGACCGGATGCGGTTCAGCACCTTGTCCTTCCTCCCCGGGAGGTGGTCCTCCAGCCAGCGTTCGAAGAGCCCGGCCACCCCGTGGGGGAGCCGCAGGACGACGTAGTTGGCGTGGGTCGCTCCCGCCTCCGCCGCGGCCTCGAGGATCGCGGGCAGCTCCGGCTCGGTCAGGCCCGGGATCACCGGTCCCACCATCACCCCCGCGGGTACCCCCGCTTCGCGCAACGCCCGGATGGCGTCCAGCCGCCGCCGGGGGCCGGAGGTCCGCGGCTCCATCACCCGGCGGAGGTCCTCGTCGAGGGTGGTGATGGAGAGGGTCACGCTGGCCGCGTCCACCCGGGCCAGCCCGGCCAGGAGATCCGCGTCCCGCACCACCAGGTGGTTCTTGGTGATCACCGAGACCGGGTTCCGGAACTCGGCCAGCACCTCCAGCACCCCGCGGGTGATCCCCAGCCGCCGCTCCACCGGCTGGTAGGGATCGGTGACCCCCGAGAGCGCCACCGTCTTCGGCGTCCAGGATCGCGCGGCCAGCTCCGCCCGCAGGAGCGCGGGGGCGTCCTGCTTGACCATGATGCGGGTCTCGAAGTCGAGTCCGGCCGAGAACCCGAAGTACTCGTGGGTGGGGCGGGCGTAGCAGTAGATGCAGCCGTGCTCGCAGCCCCGGTAGGGGTTCACGCTGGCCTCGAAGCCCACGTCGGGGCTGGTGTTGGTGGTGATGGCGCGGCGGCCGGCGTCCCGGTAGAACCGGGTGGCGGGCGCCGAGGCCTCCTCCGCCGCCTCGGGATCCGGTTCCACCCCGATCTCCACGAAGCGGTTGGCCGGGTTGGTGGCCGCGCCGCGTCCGCGCACCGGCGGGGGCCAGGCCGGGTCTGCGGCGGAGGAGGGGTCCGGGGGCTCGGGATCGAGGTCGGGGCGCTCGGGTTCCATGGGGATGCTCGTCGGCGGGGGAAGCCGGGAGGGGCGGGGAAGCGCGTCGCGATGCTCCAGTGTAGCAGGCGGCCCGCCTCGTCCCAAGCCCGGCGCCGCTGCTCCCGCCGTCCCGCCGTGGCCTCGGGGGGCGGACACCGGACCCGGGACCCCGCGACGCCGACTCCGGGCAACCCGCGCCGTCCGTCCGACGTATGATCGGTCGGGTCCCGTCCGGCGCGGAAGCCGCCGCCCGGTGCCGGACCGGCGTCCTAGCCCAGGGGAGGTCCCATGCTGGTCATCCGCGATCTGGTCAAGGTCTACTCCGGCCCCGTGGTCGCCCTCCAGGACGTCGACCTGGACATTCCCAACGGGATGTTCGGGCTCCTCGGTCCCAACGGGGCGGGAAAGACCACTCTGATGCGCATCCTGGCCGGGCTGCTCGAGCCCACCTCGGGTACGGTCACCCTGGACGGGGAGCCGATCCTGGACCATCCGGAGCGGCTCTGGGAACGGCTGGGATACCTGCCCCAGGACTTCGGCTTCTATCCCCACCTCTCCGGGGACGCCATGCTCGCCTTCCTGCTCAAGCTGAAGGGGGTGGACGGGAACGGGGGGTCCAAGGCGCTCCGGGCCGAGCTCCTGGACCGGGTGAACCTGGGCTTCGCGGCCAAGCGGAAGGTCAAGTCCTACTCCGGGGGCATGCGCCAGCGGCTGGGCATTGCCCAGGCCGTGGCCGGCGATCCCCGGCTCATCATCGTGGACGAGCCCACCGCCGGGCTGGACCCCGAGGAGCGGATCCGCTTCTACCGGATCCTGGCCGAGCTGGCCGCCGACCGCACCGTAATCCTCTCCACCCACATCGTGGAGGACGTGGCCGTGCTCTGCCCCCGGTTCGCGGTCATCCGCCGGGGCCGGGTCATCGCCCGGACCACCCCCGGCGCGGCCCGGGCGGCCATCGAGGGGGCCATCTTCGAGGGCCGGGTGGACGCCGGGGACCTGGAGCGGCTGGCCCGGGAGCACACCGTGACCCAGGCCATCCTGGTCGAGGGCACCAACCGGGTGCGGATCCACGCCCCCGGGGGAACGGTCCCTCCCGGCTTCGAGCCCACCCCGGCCACCCTGGAGGACGCCTACCTGGTGCTGATGCGCACCGGCGGCGAGGGGATCGCGGGGGCCATGGAGGACGCGGGCCGGGCGGTGGAGGCCCGGTCGTGAGCGGGCGCCGGTTCCGGCTCATCTTCGGGCTCGAGCTCGACCACGATCTGCGGCGGCCCCTGTTCTGGACCCTGCTGGTGATCCTGGCCCTGACCGCCTTCGGGCTCTCCTCCGGCAACATGCGCATCCAGTCCGGGGACTCCAGCGTGGGGGGCACCAAGGCCTGGATCACCTCCATGTACGCGGTGAGCCAGATCCTCTCCATGCTCGTCCTGCTCTTCTACAGCTTCTTCGTCTCGGTGGCGGCGGGGATGGCGGTGATCCGGGACGACGAGCTCAAGGTGGGGGAGATCCTCCACGCCACCCCGCTCACTCCCGGGGAATACGTGTGGGGCCGGTTCGCGGGGGTCACCGTCTCCTTCCTGATCGTGCTCCTCCTGCAGCTCCTGTTCATGATCTTCTTCGCCCACGTCTTCCCCCACGGCGGCAAGGAGGAGATCTTCGGCCCCTTCCGGCCCCTGAACTACCTGGTCCCGGCGCTGGTGTTCGGGGTGCCCACCATCCTCTTCTTCGCCGGGGTGTCCCTGGCGGTGGGGGTGTTCTCCCGCCGGCCGATCCTGGTCTTCATGTTCCCCATCGCGGTGCTGATGGTGGTGGGGTTCTTCCTGTGGAACTGGTCCCCGAGCTGGCTCGGACTGGGCTGGAACCGGGCCCTCATGGTCCTGGACCCGGCCGGGTTCCGGTGGCTGAACGAGACCTGGCTCAAGACCGACCGCGGGGTGGAGTTCTACAACTCCGCGGTGCTCCACTTCGACCGCTGGTTCCTCCTGAACCGCCTCCTGGTCCTGGCCGCGGGCATCGGCTCGGTGGCCCTGGCCCGGAGGCGCTTCGCCCGCTCCCTCCACGGGGACGCGGGACCCCGGAAGTCGCGGTTCCGGCGCCGGCGGACCGAGGCCCCGGAGGCGGTCTCCGAGGGCGGGGGCGCGGCCGACCCGACCGCGATCCCCGCCGTGCGGCCGGCCCTGGCCTCCCTGGGCATGCGGGTGCGCCGGCCGGGGTTCCTGCGCGGCGCCGCCGAGGTGCTGCGGGTGGAGCTGCGGGAGCTGCGGAGCCAGCCCGGGCTCTACCTCTTCGTGCCCATCATTCTCATGCAGGTCATCGGCACCGCCATGACCGCGGTGGGGGCCTTCGACACCCCCGTCCTCAACACCTCCGGCGGCCTGGCCGCCCGGGCCTTCAACACCCTCACCCTCCTCACCGTGTTCCTGACCCTGTTCTACACCGTGGAATCCCTGGAGCGGGAGCGGCACACCGGCTTCGGGTCCATCTTCTACGCCTCGCCGGTCCGCACCGGGTCGGTCCTCCTGGGGAAGATCCTGGCCAACGCGGCGGTGGGCCTGGTGGTGGTGGCGGCCACCTTCCTCGCCTGCGCCATCGTGATCCTGGTCCAGGGGAAGGCGCCCCTGGATCTCCGCCCCTTCCTGCTCGTGTGGGGCCTGCTGCTCCCCCCCACCCTGGTTCTCTGGACCTCCTTCTGCGCCGCGCTGTGGGCGGCGACCCGGAGCCGCCTCGCCACCTACGGCCTGGCCCTGGGCGCGCTCAGCCTGACCGGTTACCTGCAGCTCACCGGCAAGATGAACTGGGTGTGGAACTGGGACCTCTGGTCCGCGGTGCACTGGACCGATCTCGGCCCCTTCCAGCTCAGCCGGTCCGCCCTGGTGTTGAACCGGGTGCTGGTCCTGGCCGCGGCGGCGTTCTTCCTCGTCCTCACCGTCCGGCTCTTCCGGCGGCGCGATCCGGACCCGGTGCGCACGCTGGACCGGCTCCGGCCGGGCGCGCTCCTGCGGGGGTCCCTGGTGCTCCTCCCCTTCCTGGCCGCCACGGTGGTGATCGGGGGCTTCCTGGGCCACGATGTGGCCACCGGCTACGAGGGGGGCGCGGCCCGGAAGGCGGTCAAGGACTACTGGCGGAAGAACGTGGCCACCTACCTGGACTATCCGCTTCCCTCCCCGGTCCACGTGGACCTGAAGGTGGATCTGGACCCCCCCGGGCACGCCCTCCGGGTGGAGGGGGCCTACCGGCTGGTGAACCGGAGGGACGAGCCGCTGGCCCGCATCCCCCTCACCGGCGGCTTCCACTGGCAGGACGTGGGCTGGACCCTGGACGGCAAGGAATACGAGCCCGAGGACCGGTCCCACCTCTACCTGTTCAGCCCGCCCGAGCCCCTCGCTCCCGGCGACACCGTGACCATCGGCTTCCGCTTCCACGGCCGGTACCCGGACGGGGTCTCGAAGAACGGGGGCGGCCGGTCCGAGTTCATCCTCCCCTCGGGGGTGGTGCTCACCGCGTTCCGGCCCGGCATGGCCCCGCTCCTGGGCTTCCACGAGGACATCGGGGTCGACAAGGAGAACCACCACGACGCCAAGGAATACCCGCGCGACTGGTACCGGGGGGTGACCGAGAGCGGGTTCGGGGTGGAGCGCCCCTTCACCACCCGCATCACCGTGAGCGGTCCCGCGGATTACACCCTGAACTCGGTGGGAACCCGGGAGAGCGACACCGTCGAGGACGGCCGGAGGACCACGGTGTGGGTGAGCGACCGCCCGGTGACCTTCTTCAACGTGGTCGCCGGCCGCTGGAAGGAGTGGCACGGGGAGGGCACCGCCATCTACTACCACCCCGGCCACGGGATGAACGTGGAGGAGATGGGACGGGCCCTGGACGCGGCGCGGAAGTACTACTCGGAGTGGTTCATGCCCTTCCCCTGGAAGGAACTCAAGCTGAGCGAGTTCCCCGCCCTGGCCGGCTACGCCCAGGGCTTCCCCACCAACATCACCTTCAGCGAGGGGATCGGCTTCCTGACCAGGAGCAGCCCCAAGAGCCGGGCCGCGTTCATGGTCACCGCCCACGAGTCGGCCCATCAGTGGTGGGGGAACATCCTCAACCCCGGGCAGGGGCCGGGAGGGAACATCCTCTCCGAGGGCATGGCCCACTTCTCCACCGCCCTCCTCATCGGGCAGGTGAACGGGGAGGCGGACCGGATCGAGTTCTGCAAGCGGATCGAGAGCCGCTACAACGACCGGCGGCAGGCCGACTCCGAGCAGCCCCTGGTCCGCACCGACGGCTCCCGGGCCGGGGACGAGACCGTGACCTACGACAAGGGGGGCTGGGCGTTCTGGATGCTCCTGAACCACATGGGACGGGACCGGGACCTGGCCGGCTGCCGGGCCTTCATCGAGAAGTACGCCGACAACGCCGACCATCCCGCCATCGAGGACTTCCTGGCCGTGGAGCGGACCTTCGCCCCCGACACCACCGCCTACGACGCCTTCGTGCACCAGTGGTTCTTCGACACCGTGGTGCCCGAGTACCGCATCGAGGATGCCCGCCGCACCTCGGAGACGGCCACCGCCTCCGCGGATACCGCCGCCGGCGGGGTGTGGACGGTGACGGCCCGGGTGGGGAACGTGGGCACGGGGCGGATGCCGGTCCAGGTGGCGGCCACCGCGGGCAAGCGCTTCGACAAGGACGGGAAGCCGCTTCCGGAGTACCGGGAGTCGCGTTCCACCGTGACCCTGGGCGCCGGGGAGTGGCGGGAGATCACCCTGCGCTGCGGGTTCAAGCCCGAGAGGCTGGTCATGGATCCCGACGCGCTGGTGCTGCAGCTGGAACGGAAGCGGGCGGAGACGACCCTCTAACGGGCCGCTCTCCGCCGGTCCCGCGGTCCGGTCAGCGCAGGAGGACCAGCCGCAGCGCGGCGGCGGGAGCGCCTCGGAGGTGCGCGTAGTAGATCCCGGACGGGAGCGCGGCCCCCCGGGCGTCGCGCCCGTCCCAGGTTCCCCGCCACACCGCGCCCCTCCCGGGGACCCCGCCGGGGCCCGGGGCCGGTTCCACCGTCCCCGGGACCTCGGCCACCCGCCGCCCGGCCACGTCCACGATCTCCACCGTCGCGGCCCCGGCGGCCCCCGCCGGGACCGCGCCCCGGAGGACGATGGACCCCCGGAAGGGGTTGGGGGACGCCCGCAGGGCCGGGCCGACGGCGGCGACCGGCGGCCCCGGGGGGGAGCCCACCGCCGTCCCCCCGGTCCCGAAGAACCCGGCCAGGACGATCAGGGAGGCCTGGATGTTGATCGAGGTCTCGTTCAGGGTGTAGTTCCCCTTGAAGTAGTAGTCGGGGTCGGCGATGTCCTCGTAGCAGCGTCCGGGGTAGGGGGAGAGGTCGCCGTTGTCGGCGCTGTTGGGGCCGCCCACCAGCTGGTAGGGGATGGGGTGGCAGAGGGAATCCTCCACCGCGGTGAATCCCCCGGCCAGGTTCCAGGCCCCGTGGGAATGGAGCACCGGACGGGTCCCGAACCCGGTGGCGTAGACCTTGCCCAGGGGATTCCGGCCCATCACGTAGCGGAGCTGGTCGCGGGCCGCCTCCAGGCAGGCGGCGTCGCCCGAGTAGCGCCACGCCTCGACCAGGGTCCAGGCGTAGCGCAGGACCACCCCGGTGAATCCCCAGTAGTAGTCGCCGGGGGTGGCCGCGCAGCCGTAGCCGTCGGCGGCGATCCGCCCCTCCCACACCGCGGCCGAGGAGAGGGTGCTGTTCTCGATGCTCCACCAGTTGCCGGACACCACCGCCGGGGTGGCCCCCGGAGCGTCGCGATAGGCGAAGGCGGCCAGGTTGGCCAGGTCTCCCCAGCTGTCCGGGTACCACACCCCGTTGAAGGTCCTGCCGTCCCCCCAGTGCGCGTCCACGTAGTCCCGGGCGGCGGCGTCGCCGGTGAGGCGGAACATCTCCGCCGCGGCCCAGGTGCGGTGGCTCACGTCGCTCCCGCTCACGTAGGTGGCTCCGGTGTGACCGTAGAGGTTCTGGAAGCCTCCGGCGGGCACGCGGGCCGGATGGAGCTGGAGCCAGCTCCAGGACCCGGCGGCGGCGGTGCTGCAGGCGGCGGCGAAGGCGGGATCGACCCCCGCGTACACCCGGGCGGCCAGGGCCAGGGCGGCGCACTGGGCCGCGGTGGCGTCGCTGGAGACCGAGGTGTAGTAGCGGGTGACCGGGTCGGCCTCGGGAAGGTAATCCCCGGCGTAGTTCGCGATCGACTCGCGGTGGCGGACCCCGCCGCCGGGATCCTCCATGGCCAGCATCCACTCCAGCGACCACCGGGTTTCGTCGAGGAGGTCCGGCACCCCGTTCCCGCTCTCGGGGATGCCGCAGTCGTCGAAGACGTAGCGGTCGGGGAAGCGCTCGTAGGCCTGGAGCAGGATCCCGACCGTGTAGGCGTTGTTGGTGGAGTACTTCCCGTAGTCGCCGGCGTCGTGCCAGCCCCCCACGGTGTTCCGGTAGCCCCCGGGCGTGCCGCCGGTGGTGGCCCAGTCCCAGGAGGCGATCCCGGCGCCTTCGTCGTGGCAGGCGTCGTGGGTCCAGGCCCCGCCCACCGTGGGGGACACGGCGGCGCCGCAGCGCTGGTAGGTGAGTCCCTTCAGGGCCTTGCGGTAGAGATCGTCGGCGACCCCGGGGTGGATCACGAAGGGCGGGGAGTCGCCCACCCCGGCCACGTGGATCCGGTAGCTGCCGACGGCGGTGAGGGGGGAGAAGTCCCCCTCGTAGACGGTGTCCCCGCTGGCCGGGTCCGCGCTCCGCCGCAGGGTGAGGGGCCCGCTGAAGGCCACGGTGCCGTCGGCGGTCCGCACCACCTCGAACCCGGGGGCGGAGGCGGCGACGGCAACCCATTTCGTCCCGGCGGGGGCGTAGCCGGTCTGGTCCACCTGCACCGGGGGGACGGCGGCCGCGCCCCGGGCCGCCGGGACCAGGAGCAGGCCCAGGCCCAGCCAGGCGCACGTTCCGGGGCCCCCCCGGAGCCGGGTGAAGCGACGCGCGAGCTTTCGGGAGAGCGGTCCGGGGTGAAGCGTAAGGGCCATGGCAGGGAGTCTAGCGCGACTCCGGGACCGGGCAAACACGACAAACCAAGTCATATACAGCTCACCGAGGCGCAAAAAAAGCCCTGCAGGTCCGCTTTACAAGGAATAAAATGCAACCAGAAGACGAATCACGAGAAAGAGCGACCTCTCCCCCCAGGTCCCGACGACCGAACCGCCTCATCCCGGGAGGTGCCATGCCCAGACCGTCCGCCAAGCCGCCCGGCTCCCCGGAGCCGCCCGGCCTGGTTCCGGGATCCCGGGTGGGCCGCTACACGGTGGTGGAGATCCTGGGCACCGGGGGGATGGGCGAGGTCTACCTGGCCCGGGACGGCCTCATCCCGCGCCAGGTCGCTCTCAAACGGGCCGGGGCCCGGTTCGCCCACGACCGGAGCCACGACCGGATCCTCAAGGAGGCCCAGCGGGCGGGGCGGCTGGCCCACGGCCGCATCGCCACCATCTACGACGTGGTGGAGGAGGCGGGCACCCAGTTCCTGGTCATGGAGTACGTTCCCGGCTGCCCCCTGCGGCAGCTGATGAGCGAGCCCATGGCCGTGGACGCCTTCTGGCCCCTGGCCAACCAGCTGGTCGAGGCCCTCGCGGCCGCGCACCGGGAAGGCCTGGTTCACCGGGACATCAAGCCCGAGAACATCATCATCACCCCCTCGGGCCAGGTGAAGCTGGTCGACTTCGGGATCGCCGGCCGGCCGTCGCCGGCCCCCGCCCGCACCGACGCTCCCACCGAGGCGGCCCGGGAGACCACCGTCTCCACCGAGGCCGACACCGACGCCGGGGGAGCGGGGACCCCGGCCTACATGGCTCCCGAGGTTCTCCTGGGCGGGACGGTCGACGCCCGCTCGGACCTCTTCTCCCTGGGGGTGGTCTTCTACGAGATGCTCGCCGGAAGCCGCCCCTTCCCGGGGGACACCACCGCCTCGGTGGTGGCGCGGATCCTCCAGACCGACCCCGAACCCCTGCTCTCGATTCGCCCCGAGCTTCCCCCTTCCCTGGCCGGGGTGGTCCACCGCCTGCTGGCCCGGGATCCGGCCGGCCGCTACGCCTCCGCGTCCCGGCTGGGAGACGACCTGGCCGGGGCCCACCGGGGGGAGCTGAGCGTGCGCACCCTGCGGGTGCCGGTGGTCCGCCCTCCCCGGATGCGGGCCCGGACCTGGTTCGCCGCGCTGCTGGTCGCGAGCCTGGGAACGGGGGCGGTCCTGATCGCCGCGGACGCGGACGTGCGCCTGGCTGCCCGGCGGGCGGTGGGCCTGAACGTCCTTCCCGGCCAGCGCGAGGTGGCGGTCCTTCCCATCGCCGCCGGGGGGACCGACCCCGAGCTGGCCTCCCTGGGCGCGGGGCTGACCAAGTTCCTCACCGAAGCCCTGACCCTGCGCTCGGAGGGGACCCGCTACCGGGTGTCCCCGGGAGACCTGGCCCGGGACCAGGACGTCCGCGATCCCGCCCAGGCCCTGTCCCGGCTCGGGGCCACCCTGGCCCTGGCCGTGCGGCTCATCCCCCGGGGAAACGAACTCGAGGTCTCCTCGCGGCTGGTGGACACCGAGAGCCAACGCACCCTGGCCACGTCCCGGACCCGGGTGCCGGCCGCCGACGTGTTCCGCCTGGCCCGCACCGTGACCGCCCAGGCCCTGCGGCTGATCGGGGAGGGGCAGGCCGCGGACGAGCTGGACCTGGACTTCGCCACCCACGCTCCCGCCGCCTTCCGCTCCTTCCTTGTCGGCCAGGGCGAGCTGCGGGCGGCGAAGACCGAAGCCGAGGCCAGGCAGGCCATCCACACCCTGGAGCGGGCCGCCAGTGTGGACCCGCGCTACGGGGCGGCGCTGATCGGCCTCGCCGAGGCGCACCTCCGCACCCATGAGCTGGGCGCCGGCAAGGAGGAGGAAACGGCGGCCCGGGCCGCCGCCCGGCGGGCGGTGGCGGTGGACGACTCGTCCATGCACGCCCATCTCGTCCTCGGCCTGGCCTGCTCGGTGGAGGGGGATCTGGAGCGGGCCGAGGCCGAGTACCGGCTCGCTTCCGAGGTGGCCCCGGAACGTCCGGAGCCGTACTTCTACCTGGGCTCCTTTTACTCCTGGCACCGGCGTTACGAGGAGGCGGCGGAAACCTACGGCAAGGCGGTGTACCGGGTGCCGGGGAGCTGGCAGGTCTGCTGGTGGCTGGGTTCGCTCCTCTTCCGGATGGGCCGCTACGACGAGGCCGGAGACGCCTTCCGGGAGCTGACCCGGCGCTCTCCCCGGAACCACCGTGGCTACGCGAACCTGGGCGGCATCCTGGTCCTGCAGGGGCGGTACCCGGAGGGGATCGAGGCGCTGGAACGGGCCAACGAGCTCCAGCCCGGAGTGGTGGCGTGGTCGAATCTCGGCACCGCGTGGTTCAACCTCCGGCGCTTCGACGAGGCCATCGCCGCCTACCAGACCGCGCTCCAGTTCGAGTACCAGGACCCCGAGGTCTGGGCCAACCTGGGCGACGCCTACTGGTGGGCCCCGGGCCGGCGCGGGTTGGCCCTGGACGCCTACCGGGAGGCGGAGAAGGCGGCTCTCGGCCGGCTGGACCGCCCCACCACCCAGCCCGGGGCCGATGCGCTCCTGGCCGACATCTACCCCAAGCTGGGACTGGCCGACAGCGCCCGGGTCCATCTGCGGAACGCGCTGGAAGTGGCCCCGGGGGACGTCAACGTGCTCTACCGCGCCGCGCTCAGCTACTGGCAGCTCGGGGACAGCACCGCCGCCCTGGACTGCCTGGAGCGCTCGGTGTCCGGCGGCTACCCCCTCCCCTGGATCCGCGATTCGGCGGTCTTCGACGCCTGGCGGGACGCGCCGCGGTTCAAGGCCCTGGTCGACGTGACCGCGGGCCGGGTCGAAGACCGGCCAGGCACCCTTTACGGAGGATGACCATGAAGCACCACGAGATCGAGGTCTGGCTCGAGGACGACGAGATCAAGCTGGACCGTGAGACGCTCACCATGACCACGGAGGATTCTTTGGCCTGGCGGCTCCGCGATCCGGGGGACGGCTCGCGGCCCCGCTTCGCGATCGAGTTCAAGTCCGGAACCAGCCCCTTCAACGGCGCCGATCACGGGCGTCATCAGGGTTCGATGGGCTGGGTCAAGGCGGGGCGCCCCCACGGTACGGCCGCGACCTACAAGTACACCATCATCGTGGACGACCGGACCCTGGATCCCACCATCATCATCGAGGAGCCCCCGCCTCCTCCGCGCAACCCGTAACCGGGGCCCCGGCGGTTTCCGGCCGGGCACCCCCGCGTCCCCGGCGACTCCGGGTTGACCCCGGCCGCGCGTCCGGGCACGCTCCAGGGTACGCTCGTCCGCGATGGGGCGCCGGGCGGAACCGGCCGGAGGCCAGCATGGGTTCACGGGTTCACGCTCTCCTTCTCGCCGCCCTCCTCACCGCGGGGGCGGCGGCGGCCGTGTCCGCCGGTCCGGCGGTGTCCGTTACCTCCCCCCGGCCCGCGCGCCTGGCCGCCTTCTACCGGGACGTGCTCGGGCTCCGCCCCGTCGCCGCCGATTCCGCCGGCCGCCGCTTCGTCTTCGACGCCGCCGGAATCCAGGTGGTGGTGGCCCCGGGAAGGGGAGGCGACGCCGCCGGCGCGGTGCGCTTGTTCCTTGCCGTCTCCGACCTGGAGGCGGAGGCGGGGAGGCTCCGGGGCCTCGGGGTGACGGTGCGGGAGGCCCGGGACGGCGGCGGGGTGCTCCGCGCGCTCCTCTTCGCGGACCCCGAGGGGAACCCCCTGGGCTTCGTGCCCGCCGGGGAAGCGGACCGGGCGTGGTTGCGGCCGTGGTCCGCGGTCCGGGGGCCGGGGGAACACGACCGGTCCGGCCGCGTGGGGCTCATGGTCTACGGCGGGCTCTACGGGATCTGGCTGGGCGCGGCGGTGCCGGCGGGGCTCGGATCCCGGGACGCCTCGGTGATCGGGGGATCGGTCCTGGCCGGCGGCCCCCTGGGCGTGCTGGCCGCGGCGCGTTTCGCTTCCGGCCGCGACGTGGGCCGGGGCCGCGCCGGGGCCATGACCCTGGCCGGGAACTTCGGCACCGGGCAGGGGATCGGCTGGAGCCTGGTGAACGACGCCGACGGCCGGGACGCGGTCCTGGCCGGGGCGGTGGCCGGGCTCACCGCCCTCGTGGCCGCGGGGCTGATCACCGAGCGGGTGGAGGTGAGCGAGGGCCAGGCCGCGGTCCTCCACGGGTCGGCCTACTGGGGAGCCTGGTACGGGTTGGTGGGGGCGCGCATGGCCGAGGCCTCCGGGGAGGCCTCGGGGACGGCGATGCTGGTGTCGAGCGCGGCCGGACTGGCCCTGGGGAGCCTCTGGGCCGCGCCCGGCCGCGACGTGGGCCCCACCCGGGCGGTGCTCATCAACCTGGGCGGGGTGCTGGGCACCGCGGCCGGCTTCGGCTTCGACCTCCTCTTCCGGGTGGACGACGAGGCCGGGGTGTTCGCGGTGGCCGGCGCCGGCGGCCTGGCCGGTCTGGGCGCGGCCGCGCTCTGGACCCGCGGCATGCCCCCTCCGGGCCGCGCGGCGGGGACGGGTCCGAGTTTCCCGGGCACGCTCGCCCCCGCTCCCGGCGGCGTCCGGATGACCCTCTTCCGCGCCGTCTTCTGAACCCGGGCGTTTTGACGCCGCCGGGGCCTCCTGCTAGTTTCAAGGACAGGTCGTTGAGACCGTTGTTCATCCCGGCCGGCCGCCCCGGAGCCGGCCCCCGCGCCTCCCGGCGCGATCGCATTGTCCGGAGGCCCGCGACGGGTCTCCCTTGTTCGGTTCCCGCGGCGGGTCCGCGCGGGGGGCGCCGGCCCCGCCCGGCCGCGGAACCCCCGGTTTGGAATGGAGTCATTGGCATGGAGGAGATCGACGGCCGCCGCCGCGTGGTGATCGAGTCGGTGACGCCGGAGATCGACGCCGGCCGCTTCCCGGTCAAGCGCACGGTGGGGGAAGAGGTCACGGTGGAGGCGGACGTGTTCACCGACGGCCACGACGTGGTGGCCGCGGTCCTGCTCCACGCCGAGGCGGGGGAGTCCGGCTG
Source organism: Candidatus Eiseniibacteriota bacterium (assembly GCA_963768615.1). Classification (GTDB taxonomy): domain Bacteria; phylum Eisenbacteria; class RBG-16-71-46; order JABDJR01; family JABDJR01; genus CAVSKL01. The sequence continues at coordinate 279,328 of CAVYIE010000004.1, forward strand.
GCGCGAAGTGCCCATGACGCCCCTGGTCAACGACCGATGGCGCGGCGCCTTCCGGGTGGCCGCCCTGGGGCGGGCGCGCTACACGGTGGAGGGATGGGTGGACCGGTTCCGCACCTGGCAGCGCGACTTCGAGCGGCGTATGGCCGCGGGCCAGGACCTGGAGGCGCCGCTGCGTGAAGGCGCGGAACTCGTGGCCGCGGCGGCGTCGAGGGCGGACGGCGAGGATGCCGAGCGCCTCCACCGCTGGTCCGGGGATCTGGTCGCGCCCGGCGACCCCGGGGAACGGGCCCTTCTCGCCCTGGATCCGGAGCTGTCCGCGATCGCCCACCGGCATCCGGACCGGAGCCGGGCGGTGCGCCACCCCCGGGAGCTGGAGGTGGTGGTGGATCCCGAGCGGGCCGGGTTCGGAGCCTGGTACGAGATGTTCCCCCGCTCGGCGGCGCCGGAGCCGGGGGTCCACGGCACCCTGGCCGACGTGGAGGCCCGCCTGCCCTACGTGGCCGGAATGGGTTTCGACGTGCTCTACCTTCCCCCCATCCATCCCATCGGCCGGGTGAAGCGGAAGGGACGGAACAACGCCCTGGAGGCCGGTCCCGGCGACGTGGGCAGCCCCTGGGCGGTGGGTTCCCGGGAAGGGGGGCACAAGTCGGTGCATCCCGACCTCGGCACCCTGGCCGACTTCGAACGGCTCACCGCGGCCGCCGCCGACCTGGGCATCGCCGTGGCCCTGGACATCGCCCTCCAGTGCGCGCCGGATCATCCCTACGTGAGCGAGCATCCGGAGTGGTTCCGGCACCGCCCGGACGGATCCATCCAGTTCGCGGAGAACCCGCCCAAGCGGTACGAGGACATCGTCCCCTTCGACTTCGAGACCGGGGACTGGATGGCCCTGTGGCGGGAGCTGCTCTCCATCTTCCTCTTCTGGGCCGAGCACGGGGTGCGGGTGTTCCGGGTGGACAATCCGCACACCAAGGCTTTCCCCTTCTGGGAATGGTGCATCGCCGAGGTCAAGAAGGCCCATCCGGACGCGATCTTCCTCGCCGAGGCCTTCACCCGGCCCAAGGTCATGTACCGGCTGGCCAAGCTCGGCTTCACCCAGTCCTACACCTACTTCGCCTGGCGGAACACCTCCTGGGAACTCACCCGGTACCTGACCGAGCTCACCACCACCGAGGTCCGGGAGTACTTCCGGCCCAATTTCTGGCCCAACACCCCCGACATCCTCACCGAGTACCTCCAGTTCGGGGGCCGGGCGGGTTTCGCGGTGCGGCTGGTGCTGGCCGCCACCCTCTCGGGGAACTACGGGATCTACGGGCCGGCCTTCGAGCTGGCCGAGGCCCGGCCCCGGGAGCCCGGGAGCGAGGAGTACCTGGACTCGGAGAAGTACCAGATCCACCGGTGGGACCTGGAGCGCAAGGACAGCCTGCGGGACCTGATCGCCCGGGTGAACGCGATCCGGCGGGAGAATCCCGCCCTCCGGGAGGGCCACAGCCTGCGCTTCCACCCAGTGGACAACGACCAGATCCTCTGCTTCTCCCGGAGCGCCGCCGGCGGGGACAACCTGATCCTGGTCGTGGCCAACCTGGATCCCCACCACCGGCAGACGGGGTGGGTGGATCTCCCGGTGGAGGACCTCGACATCGACCCCGCCCGCCCCTTCCAGGTCCACGACCTGCTGGCCGGCGGACGCTTCCTGTGGAACGGGGCGCGCAACTTCGTGGCCCTGGAGCCGGATTCACTCCCGGCGCAGATCTTCCTGGTGCGCCGCCGGGTCCGCCGGGAGCAGGACTTCGACTACTACCTGTGAGCCAAGGAGCAGCCCGAATGAAGAAGAAAGGCCGGGCCGCGGCCCCGGATCGCGAACCCCTCTGGTACAAGGACGCGATCATCTACGAACTCCACGTCCGTTCCTTCTTCGACGGGGACGGGGACGGGGTGGGGGACTTCACCGGGCTCACCGAGAAGCTGGACTACCTCCAGGACCTGGGGGTGACCGCCATCTGGGTCCTGCCCTTCTACCCCTCGCCGCTCAAGGACGACGGCTACGACATCGCCGACTACACCGCGGTGAACCCCACCTACGGCACTTTGCGCGACTTCAACGCCTTCCTCAAGGAGGCCCACAAGCGCGGGCTCAAGGTCATCACCGAGCTGGTCATGAACCACACCTCGGACCAGCACCCCTGGTTCCGCCGGGCCCGGAAGGCCAAGCCGGGCACCCGCCACCGCGACTACTACGTGTGGAGCGACGACCCCGAGCGGTACAAGGAGGCCCGGGTCATCTTCAAGGACTTCGAGCCCTCCAACTGGTCCTGGGATCCGGTGGCCGAGGCCTACTACTGGCACCGGTTCTACTCCCACCAGCCCGATCTCAACTTCGACCACCCGGACGTGCGCCGGGCCATGTTCCGCATCCTGGACTTCTGGCTCCAGCGGGGGGTGGACGGGCTGCGCCTGGACGCCATTCCCTATCTCTACGAGCGGGAGGGGACCAACTGCGAGAACGTCCCCGAGACCCACGCCTTCCTCAAGGAGGTCCGGAAGCACGTGGACGAGCGGTTCCAGGACCGGATGCTCCTGGCCGAGGCCAACCAGTGGCCGGAGGACGCCATCGCCTACTTCGGCGAGGGTGACGAGTGCCACATGGCCTTCCACTTCCCGGTCATGCCGCGGCTGTTCATGGCCATCCGCATGGAGAACCGGTTCCCGATCCTCGACATCCTCCAGCAGACCCCCGACATCCCCGATCTCTGCCAGTGGGCGATCTTCCTCCGCAACCACGACGAGCTGACCCTGGAGATGGTCACCGACGAGGAGCGGGACTACATGTACCGGATGTTCGCCCACGACTCGAAGATGAGGATCAACCTGGGCATCCGGCGCCGCCTGGCCCCCCTGCTCGGCAACGACCGCCGGCGGATCGAACTCATGAACAGCCTCCTCTTCGCCCTCCCCGGCACCCCGGTGCTCTACTACGGGGACGAGATCGGGATGGGCGACAACTTCTATCTCGGCGACCGGAACGGGGTCCGCACCCCCATGCAGTGGAGCGCGGACCGCAACGCGGGGTTCTCCCGGGCCATGCCCCACCGCCTCTTCCTTCCCATCATCATCGATCCCGAGTACCACTACGAGGCGATCAACGTGGAGACCCAGCAGCAGAACCCCCACTCGCTGCTGTGGTGGATGAAGCGGATGATCGCCCTCCGGCGGCGGTACACCGCCTTCAGCCGGGGGGACATCGAGTTCCTGCATCCGGAGAACTACAAGGTGCTGGTCTTCACCCGCACCCACGGGGACCAGCGCCTGCTGGTGGTGGCCAACCTGTCCCGGTTCACCCAGGCGGTGGAGCTGGACCTGTCCGAGTACGAGGGGATGACCCCGGTGGAGCTCTTCGGGGGGACCCGCTTCCCCTCGGTGGGGGAGCTGCCCTACTTCCTGACCCTGGGGCCGCACTCCTTCTACTGGTTCTCCCTGGAGCGGGAGGAAGCGGTCGAGGTCCCGGCGGGGGGCCCGGTCGAACGCGAAGCCGCCCTGGCGGTGGGGCGGGACTGGACCGAGCTCCTGCGCGGCCGGGGGCGGACCCAGCTCGAGGATGCGCTCCCCGCCTACCTGCGGGCCCGGCGCTGGTTCGGGGGGAAGGCCCGGTCCATCCGCGGCCTGTCCCTCACCGACGCCGTCCCCGTGTCCGGTAACGGGGACGAACCCAAGGCCTGGGTGACCGTGGTCGAGGTGGAGTACACCGACGGGGAACCGGAGAGCTACGTGCTCCCTCTCGCCTACGCGACGGGGAAGGCGATGGGACACCTGCACCGGACCGCCCCCCACGCGGTGGTGGCCGGGGTCCGGACCCGGAGCACCGGGGAGCACGGCATCCTCTACGACGCCTTCCACGACGAGCGCTTCGCCCGCGCCCTGATCCGGGCGGTGGAGCGGCGGCGGAAGTTCAAGGGCCAGCGCGGGGAGATCCAGGCCTGGCCCACCGGCCGCTTCAAGGCTCTCAAGCGGGCGGCGGAGGGGGATCTGGATCCCCACGTGATGCGGGCCGAGCAGTCCAACACCTCGATCCTCTACGGGGAGGCGTTCATCCTCAAGATGTTCCGGCGGCTGGGGGAGGGGATGAACCCCGACCTGGAGATCGGCCGGTTCCTGACCGAGAAGACGGGGTACACGCACATCGCCCCGGTGGCGGGGGCGGTGGAGTTCCGGCGGCCCAAGGAGGAGCCGCTGACCCTGGGCATTCTCCAGGGGTACGTTCCCAACCAGGGCGACGCCTGGAGTTTCACCCTGGATTCCATCGGGCGGTACCTGGACCGGATCCGCGGCCACCACGCGGAGAAGGACCCCGGCGAGCTGGCCGTGCCGGGCCGTTCCTTCATCGAGGCCGCGAAGGAGGAGATCCCCGCCGAGGCCCACGAGCTCCTGGGCACCTACATGGAGAGCGCCATGCTCCTCGGGCGGCGGACGGGGGAGCTCCACCTGGCCCTGGCCTCCGAGCCCGAGGACCCGGATTTCGTGCCCGAGCCCTTCTCCGCCCTGTACCAGCGCTCCCTGTACCAGTCCATGCGGAACGCGGCCCGCAAGACCTTCCAGCTCCTCCGCGGACGCCAGCGTTCGCTGCCCGAAGAGGTCCTCCCCCTGGCCCAGAAGATCTCCGGCCGGGAGGAGGACGTGCTCAAGCGCTTCCGGGCGGTGGTGGACCGAAAGATGTCGCCGACCCGGATCCGCTGCCACGGGGATTACCACCTGGGCCAGGTGCTCCACACCGGCAAGGACTTCGTGATCATCGACTTCGAGGGGGAGCCGGCCCGGTCGCTGACCGAGCGGCGGTTGAAGCGCTCCCCCCTGGTGGACGTGGCCGGCATGCTCCGGTCCTTCCACTACGCAGCCTACGCCGGCCTGGCCCGGTCGGTGGAGGCGGGATTCATCCACGGGGACGAGCGGGACCTCTACGAACGGTGGGCCCGCTACTGGTACCTTTGGGTGGACACCGTGTTCGTGAAGGGGTACCTGGAGGCGGCCGGCGACGCCACCTTCCTCCCCCCCGACGACGAAGGCCGCGAGCTGCTCCTGGGGGCCTACCTCCTGGAGAAGGCGGTCTATGAACTCGGTTACGAACTGAACAACCGGCCGGAATGGGTCAAGATCCCCCTCCAGGCCGTCGTCCGTCTGTTGAATCTCAAGGAATAGCCCGCAGGAAGGAACGATCTCCCATGGCCGACAAGAAGACCCCCAAGCGCAGCGCATCCCGGGAAACCGACCGCCGTCCCGATCCCGGCCCCGGGGTCTCGGCCGGCACCGCCGACCGGGGGCCGGTGCTCCACGACGTGACCCTGCTCACCGACCAGGATCTCTACCTGTTCAACGAGGGGAGCCACCTCCGGCTCTACGAGAAGCTGGGGTCCCACCTCCTGGAGGCGGGGGGCACGCGCGGGGTCTACTTCGCGGTGTGGGCGCCGGACGCCGAGGGGGTGTTCGTGATCGGGGACTTCAACGGCTGGAACAAGGAGAGCCATCCCCTCCGGGCCCGGGCCAGCTCGGGGATCTGGGAGGGGTTCATCCCCGGGGTGGAGAAGGGCGCCGTCTACAAGTACCACGTCCGCTCCCGGTTCAACGGCTACCGGGCGGACAAGGCCGACCCCTACGCGGTGAGGCAGGAGGTCCCGCCCCACACCGGGTCGGTGGTCTGGGAGCCGGTCTACGACTGGGAGGACGGGGAGTGGATGGCGAGGCGGGGAGCGGCCAACGCCCCCGACGCCCCCATGTCCATCTACGAGATGCACATCGGTTCCTGGCGGCGGGTCCCCGAGGATGGCGACCGGCCCCTGACCTACCGCGAGCTGGCCGCGGAGCTGGGGGACTACCTGTCCGACATGAACTTCACCCACGTGGAGTTCCTGCCCGTGATGGAGCATCCCTTCTACGGCTCCTGGGGGTACCAGACCACGGGCTACTTCGCCCCCACCAGCCGTTACGGCACCCCCGAGGACTTCATGTTCCTGGTCGACAGCCTGCACCGGCGGGGGATCGGGGTCATCCTGGACTGGGTGCCCTCCCACTTCCCCACCGACGAGCACGGGCTGGGCTACTTCGACGGCACCCACCTCTACGAGCACTCGGACCCCCAGAAGGGGTACCACCCGGACTGGAACAGCTGGATCTTCAACTACGGCCGGAACGAGGTGCGCTCCTTCCTCCTCTCCAGCGCCATGAGCTGGCTGGACCGGTTCCACGCCGACGGGCTGCGGGTGGACGCGGTGGCCTCGATGCTGTACCTCGACTACTCCCGCAAGCAGGGGGAATGGATCCCCAACAAGTACGGCGGCCGGGAGAACCTGGAAGCCATCGACTTCCTGCGCCGCCTGAACACCGAGACCTACGGCCATCACCCCGACACCCAGACCATGGCCGAGGAATCCACCGCTTGGCCCATGGTCTCGCGGCCCACCTACGTGGGGGGGCTGGGCTTCGGGATGAAGTGGGACATGGGCTGGATGCACGACACCCTGCTCTACTTCTCCAAGGACCCGGTGCACCGCCGGTTCCACCACAACAACATCACCTTCCGGATGATCTACGCCTTCAACGAGAACTTCGTGCTCCCCCTCTCCCACGACGAGGTGGTGCACGGGAAGGGTTCGCTGCTGGGGAAGATGCCGGGGGACGAATGGCAGAAGTTCGCCAACCTCCGCTCCCTGTTCGGCTACATGTACGCCCAGCCGGCCAAGAAGCTCCTGTTCATGGGGGGGGAGTTCGGGCAGTGGTCCGAGTGGCAGCACGACAATAGCCTCCAGTGGCACCTCCTGGAGTACGGACCCCACCAGGGGGTCCGAAACTGGGTGCGGGACCTGAACCGGCTGTACCGGGAGCGCCCGGAGCTCCACGAGGTGGAGTTCGATCCCGCCGGCTTCGAGTGGATCGACGGCAGCGACGCCGATCAGAGCGTGCTCAGCTTCCTGCGCCGGGGCAAGGATCCCGAGCGGGCGGTGGTGATGGTGTTCAACTTCACCCCCGTTCCCCGGCACAACTACCGGGTGGGGGTCCCGGGGGGCGGGCTCTGGAAGGAGCTCCTGAACAGCGACGCCGAGGTCTACGGCGGGAGCGGGATGGGGAACCAGGGGGCGGTGGAGGCGGCCCCCCTGCCGCTCCACGGCAAGACCCATTCCCTGACCCTGACCCTCCCCCCCATGGGGGCCCTGTTCCTGGCCCCGGCGGACTAGGCGGCGTGCGGGAACACCCCCCGGCGCTGTTCCCGGCCGCGGGAGCGGAGTAGACTCCGGGCCATGAGCACCGGACCGCCCCACTTCATCGAGAGCGAGCAGAACCCGGTCTTCAAGGACCTGCGGAAGCTCCTGTCCCCGCGCGGGATCAAGAAGCAGGGGCGGGCACTCCTCTCCGGATCGCGCCTGACCGCCGAGGCCCTGCGCCGGATTCCCGGACGGTGCCGGTTCTGGGTGGTCCCGGCCGGGGCGGGGCCCGAGGCGATGCCGCCGGAGGACGCCCCGGCGGGACTCCGCCGGCTGGAGCTGGCCCCCGGGCTCTACCGGGAGCTGGATCTGTTCGGGACCGACGATCCCCTCCTGGTGCTGGACGTGCCGGTCCCGGACCGGTGGGATCCGGCCGAGGGGCTCCCCGGGGGGGTGAGCGTGCTGATCCCCTTCCAGGATCCCGAGAACGCGGGGGCGGCCGTCCGCTCCGCCGCCGCCTTCGGCGTGGACCGGGTGATCCTCCTCGCCGAGAGCGCGCACCCCTTCCACCCCAAGACCCTCCGCAGCTCCGGGGGGGCGGTGCTGGCGGTTCCCCTCCTCGAGGGACCGTCCATCCACGACCTTCCCGAGGATCCCGGTATCCTGGCCCTCTCCGGGGAGGGCCGCGACCTGGCCACCTTCCGCTTCCCGGACCGGTTCGCCCTCCTCCCCGGGGTGGAGGGGCCGGGGCTGCCGAGGCGCCTGCGGGCGCGGGCGCTCTCCATCCCCATCCGGCCGGAGGTGGAGTCCTTGAACGCGGCGGCGGCGGTGGCGGTGGCCCTCTACGCCTGGAGGCAGGGCGGACGCGGGGAAGCGGCCGGCTAGGCCCCCGTCCGGGCCGGGTGCGGCCGGGCGGCGCGCGGTTGGCGTCCTCCCCGGTCAGCGCGCGCATTCGAATCCCTCCAGGAACCGGGTGAGGCCGATGGCGTCCTCCCGGGAGACCTCCACCCCCCAGCGGTCGAGGAAGTTCCGGAACAGGGCCAGATCGACCTCGTGGTCGTAGGGAGCGAATCGCGCTCCGATCTCGCCCTCGCCTTCCCCGTTGACGTCCAGCATCCGGACCTCCGCGTCGCAGGAGAGGTCGAAGTCCGCGAGGGAGAAGCGCCGGACGCGCGGGTTCTCCGCCGTCCGGAAGTGGACCTCGCGCCGGGCCGCGTCGAAGACCATGCTCCAGCGGGTGTAGGGCTCATGGAACAGGTCCTTCCAGAAGGACCTCGGCGCGGCCACGGTCCCGGTCAGGACCCCCAGCGAATACTCCACCGGGGACGTCCCCGAGGCCGGGTCGAAGGCCTCGATCTTCCGCGCCGCCGCGGCCACCCGTTGCACCGAGTCCCCCGGATTGAAGGGGGGTACCCGGCCCGTCTCCAGGTAGGCGGGGCCGTCCGCGTAGGGCGCGTTGGCCATGGCCCGGACGGGCAGCGCCTCGCCGGCGTGGACCACGAAGCGGCCGCCCAGGTACTCGATGGCCGCGCAGGCCCCGGTGGCGTCCATGACCAGGAAGTGGCAGGGGGACTCGTCCTGGAGCCGGATGAGGGAGTCCACCCCGGCCGCCTCCTCCACGGTGCCGCAGGTGTCCAGCACGTACTGGACCCAGAAGCCGTTGTCGACCGGCGGCCGCTCGTCCGGCGGGGGGAGCACCGAGACCTCCAGGGCCATCTGGCTCACCACCAGCCCCGCCTCGTTCATGCCGCACCACGCGAACTCCCGCCCGACCACGTTGAAGGAGGCGCTGCCGTAGCGGGAGGTCCATTTCGCCGTCTCACCGGTCGTGCTCCGCAGGAAACCCTCCTTGGCCAGGCCGCTCCGGTTGGTGAACAGGAGGCCCTCGCCCAGGATCAGGTCCATGTTGACGGCGAAGACCGGGCCGCCGGGGGTGTCGAAGCAGAAGGAGGTGCAGGCCCTGGCGGCGCCGGGAAGCGCGCCGGCCAGGAACAGGCAAGCGAGGGTGGCGATGGCGGGGGCGCGCATGGTCGGCCGGCCTTTCCTCCGCCGGGTGCGACGGATCGGGAAGAACGCGGGAGCGCTCCGCCCCACCGGGGGCGGTCAAGGAACTCATAGCATGGCCCCCGGGGCGGAGGCCAGCCGAACCGGCCTCCCGCGTGCGGCGCGGCGGTCGGGGTTCAGATGTCCAGGGAGAGGTCGCGCACCGCGATCCGGGGAGGCTCGTGATCGGGATCGCAGCGGTAGCGGGCGAAGTCGGTCCACCCCCGCTCGCGCAGGAAGTCCTCGTCGACCAGGGCCCGTCCGGTCAATCCGGCTCCGGGCGGGGTGGTGACGATCTCCAGCACCGCGTCGGCCATGATGGCGGGCTTCCGCCAGGAGGCGGGGCCGCCCAGGCCGTGGTTGATGGTGGCCTGGCTCTCGATGGCGGTGGCCGGCCAGAGGGCGTTCACCGCCACCCCGGCCTCGCGCAGCTCGTCGGCCAGGCCGAGGGCGAGCATGGTCAGGCCGAACTTGCTGATCAGGTAGGCGGTCTTTCCCGGGAGCGCCTCCAGGTCCACCGGCGGCGAGATCATGACCACGTGGCCGCCGCCCCCGGCCAGCATGGGGCGCAGGCAGGCCTGGGTGAGCATGAACGGACCGCGGAGGTTCACCTCCATGACCAGGTCGAAGCGCTTGAGGGGGGTCTCGGTGATCTTCCGCCACCAGAGGGCGCCCGCGTTGTGGACGAGGATGTCCAGCCGCCCGTAGTGCTCGGCGGTCTCCACCGCCAGCCGCTCCACGTCGGCCTCGCTCCGCACGTCCAGCTTCACCGGGAGAGCCTCGCCCCCGGCGGCGCGGATCTCCCCGGCCACGGTGTGGATGGAGCCGGGCAGGCGGTCCCGGGGCCGCTCGCTCTTGGCCGCCACCACCACCCGGGCTCCTTCCGCGGCCAGGGCCAGGGCGATGGTGCGTCCGATGCCCCGGCTGGCGCCGGTCACCACCGCGACTCGGTCCTGAAGGCGCATCTCGTTCATGGCCGGTCTCCGGGGCCTCGGGGGGCGAACGCCGCGCCGGGGGTCAGCGCCGGCGCCGCCCGCTCTTCTTGGGCTTCCGGCCCCAGGTCACCTCGCGGGGGGCGCCGTTCTTGCCCTCATTCTCCTCCTCCTCGCCCGGCTCCGGCTTGGGCCGGTACATGGAGAGGATGGGTGGGGCGTCCTCCAGGTCCTTGCGGGGCAGCCGCCGGCCCACCGCTTCCTCGATCTTCTCCAGGGCGGCGTGGTCGGTGGGGCAGACGAAGGTGATGGCGTCCCCCTCCGCGTGGGCCCGCGCGGTGCGTCCGATGCGGTGGAGGTAGTCGTCGGCGCTGGGGGGGATGTCGTAGTTGATGATGTGGCTCACGCCCTCGATGTCGAGGCCGCGGGCGGCGATGTCGGTGGCGACCAGGATCTTGTACTTGCCCTCGCGGAAGCCGTTCAGGGCCTTCTCGCGGTCGATCTGGGACCGGTCGCCGTGGATGAGCCCCACGCTGAACCCCGCCTTCTTGAGGGCCTTGCCCAGGCGGTCGGTGCGGTCGCGGGTGTGGAGGAAGATGACCGCGGAGTGGATCTCCTCCTCCTTGAGGACCTTGAACAGGAGGTCGGTCTTCTTCTCCGGGCGCACCGGGTAGAGGATCTGGCGCACCGTGTCCACCGGCTTGTGGACGTGCCCCACCTCCACCCGCTCCGGATCGTCCTGCATGCGATCGGCCAGGTAGGCGATCTCGTCGGGGAAGGTGGCCGAGAACATGAGGGTCTGCCGCTTGCGGGGCAGCTTCCGCACGATGCGCTGGATGTCGGGGAGGAAGCCCATGTCCAGCATGCGGTCGGCCTCGTCGAGGACGAAGATCATCAGATCCCCGAACCGCACGTTGCCGCGCTGCATGTGGTCGATGAGGCGTCCCGGGGTGGCCACCACCACTTCCCGGCCCTGCTTGAGCGCCCGCTTCTGCTTGTCCAGGCTCACCCCTCCGTAGACGGAGACGCTGCGGATGCCGAGGGGAGCGCCCATCTGCTCCACCACCCCGTTCACCTGCACCGCCAGCTCGCGGGTGGGGACGAGGACGAGCATCGAGTTCTTCTGGAGATTGCCCCGGGCCAGCCGGGTGAGGCTGGGAAGGAGGTAGGCCAGGGTCTTGCCGGTCCCGGTCTGGGCCAGGCCGACCACGTCCCGGCCCTCCAGGGCGACGGGGATGGCTTTTTCCTGAATGGGGGTGGGGACTTCGATCCCCATCTGGTCCAGGACCTGCAGACAGCCGGGATCCAGGCCGAACTGATCGAACGACATGCGTAAACCTTGTCGGCGCCCCGTGGTGGGGCGACGTGTGTGGGACCGGGGCGCTCCCGGAAAGGAGATCCCGGGCGCGCGATGTTTCCGGAGGGCTCCGGGCCAGCGGGAGGAGGCTGCCGTGGCGGACCGGAGGCCGGTGAGCCTCCGGAAGCGCCGGGCGGGCCCGGTCGAGAGGACGTGCCTCGGCGTGGTCCGGCTCCGATCTTCTTCACTTTTTCAGCAGACCAGTCTACGCTTCCGGAACCCGTTGCGCAATGGACACTTCCCACGGCGGGCGGAGTCCCTTGGCCCGTCCGCAGTTGGCGGCCCGGCCGCCGGGGGATCTTGCGCCTTCGGGGGGGGCCTTCCCAGCCCCCCCCCCGCCCCGTCAAGATGACCGGATGGCCCACGAATCGAAGCCCGCCATCCTCGCCGCCATGGCCGCCAACCTGGCCATCGCGATCACCAAGTTCGTCGCCGCCGCCCTCTCCGGGTCCTCGGCCATGCTCTCCGAGGGGATCCACTCCCTGGTCGACACCGGGAACGGCGGGCTCCTCCTCCTGGGCATCCGGAGGAGCGGGCGGGCCGCCGACGACCAGCATCCCTTCGGCTACGGCCAGGAGCTCTACTTCTGGACCCTGGTGGTGGCCATCCTGATCTTCGCCCTCGGGGGCGGGATGTCGGTCTACGAGGGGATCAAGCACGTGGCCCACCCCAACCCCCTGGAGGACCCCACCCTGAGCTACATCGTCCTCGGGCTGGCCTTCGCCTTCGAGGCCACCTCCTGGGGAGTGGCGATGCGGGGGCTCTGGCGGGCCAAGGGGAAGCGGAGCGTGTGGCGGGAGATCCGCATGGGGAAGGACCCCACCGCCTGGGCGGTGGTGTTCGAGGACAGCGCCGCCCTCTCCGGCCTGGTGGTGGCCTTCCTGGGCGTCTGGCTCGGCCACCGGTTCGACCAGCCCGCCTTCGACGGGGGCGCCTCGGTGGTGATCGGCCTGCTCCTGGCCGTGGTGGCGGTCATGCTGGCCCGGGAGGCCAAGGGCCTCCTGGTCGGGGAGAGCGCGGACCCCGAGACCGTGGCCGCCATCCGCCGGGCGGCGGAGGCCCACCCCGGCGTGCGGCAGGTCCTGAAGGTGCTGACCCTCCACATGGGCCCCGACGACGTGCTCCTGAACCTGGACGTCCGCTTCCAGCCGGAGCTCACCGCCGAGGAGGTGGCCCGGGCGGTGGACGAGATCGAGGACACGGTGCGGGAGGCCTTTCCCGGCGTGCGCCGCATCTTCATCGAGGCCCAGTCGGTCGGGGAGCGGGCGCGGGAGGGAGCGGGGCCGGAGAACCGGTAAGGGATAAACAAATATTTTTATCGTTTTTATTCGCGATTAGACAAATTGTATTTTGGAATTATTCGCTTTTCGTTGGCCTTTTCGGGGCTAGGTTGGTCACGGAGGGTGATTCCTGCTCCCGGCTCCCGGGGCTCCCGGACCCCACCGGACCGGAACCCATGTGACTCAAGCCCGAAGGGGGTCTTACCATGTCGAGATCGAAGCTCTCCTTGTGTCTCGTCCTGGCCTTGGCCGGTGCCCTGGTGGCATCCGCGACCTTCGCGGATCTCACCCCCATGGAGGAACTCGGCCGGAATCTCTTCTTCGACGCCAACCTCTCCACGCCCGCCGGGGTGGCCTGCGCCGCCTGCCACGCCCCGAACACCGCCTTCGTGGGCCCGGTATCCGAGCTGAACGTCCACGGAGCCGTCTATCCCGGCGCGGTGCACGTGCGCTTTGGAAATCGCAAGCCGCCGAGTGCGGCCTACGCCTCCTTCAGCCCCGACTTCCACTACGACGCGGGCGAAGGCCTGTACCTCGGGGGAATGTTCTGGGACGGCCGTGCGCTCAATACGGTGGAACAGGCCAAGGGACCGTTCCTGAATCCCCTGGAGATGAACAACCCCAACCAGCGGTCGGTCATCCTCAAGGTGCTCGCCTCCGACTACGCGGAGCTGTTCTGGGCCGTCTACGCCGACTGGCCCGGGGCGACGCCGCCGAATCCCGACGCGGGGCCGAGGCTTCCGAGCGTGGGTTCGCGGGAGTTCATCGCCGAGGCCTACCAGTTCGTGGCCGAGGCCATCGCCGCCTACGAGGCGTCCCCGGAGGTGAACCGCTTCAGCTCCAAGTACGACGCCTATCTGGCCGGAGCCGCGACCCTCACCGAGCAGGAGATGTGGGGGCTCCAGCTCTTCGAGGGGGAGGCGATGTGTGCCGCCTGCCATCCCAGTGAACCGGGTCCGAACGGGGAGCCCCCGCTCTTCACCGATTTCACCTATGACAACCTGGGCGTGCCCCGGAATCCGGAGAACCCGTTCTACGCCATGCCTCCGGGCTTCAACCCCCTGGGCTTCGAATGGACGGACTACGGTCTGGGCGGGGTGCTGGGGCTCGAGGAGGAGATGGGGAAGATGAAGGTCCCCACCCTGCGCAACGTGGGCATGCGGCCCTACAACGGGTTCGTCCAGGCCTACACCCACAACGGTTACTTCAAGAACCTCCAGGACCTCGTGCACTTCTACAACACCCGGGACGTGGCCAGCTGGCCGCCGCCGGAGGTGGCCGAGAACGTCAACGCGGACGAGCTGGGCAACCTGGGCTTGAGCTTCTCCGAGGAAGCCGCCCTGGTGGCGTTCATGAACACGCTCACCGACGGGTGGTCCGGCGGGGCCGGCCGGCCCGGGGTCCGGCCCGCCGCGGCGGTGACCCCGGCGGTGCGGCTGCTCGGCAACGCCCCCAACCCGTTCCACGCTGCCACCACCATCCGATTCGCCCTGGACCGGGAGGGACCGGTGGCCCTGGCCGTGTTCGACGCCGCCGGACGCCGGGTGGCCGGGCTCCTGGCCGGGGAGATCCGGCCGGCGGGTGAATACGGCATCGATTGGAACGGCCGGGATTCCTCCGGGCGGCCGGTGTCGCCGGGAATCTACTTCTACCGGGTGGAGACTCCCGGCGGGGTGGAATCGCAGCGCATGCTGCGCCTGCCCTGATCGCGGTCGCGGTGCTGTTCTTCCGGGGGTGCGGCCCGAGCCGCGCCCCCGGTTTCCATGCGCTCCGGGCTTCCGGCCCGCCGGGCCGGCGCTCCGCCCCGGCCGGCTACCCCCGCACCAGCTTCTTGTACTTGATCCGGTGGGGCCGGTCCGCCTCGGCCCCGATCCGCCGGTGCAGGTCGGCCTCGTAGTCCTGGTAGTTCCCCTCGTACCACACGGTCTGGCTCTCCCCCTCGAAGGCCAGGATGTGGGTGGCGATCCGGTCCAGGAACCAGCGGTCGTGGCTCACCACCACCGCGCAGCCGGCGAAATCCAGGAGCGCCTCCTCCAGGGCCCGCAGGGTGTCCACGTCGAGGTCGTTGCTGGGCTCGTCGAGGAGGAGCAGGTTCCCCCCGGCGGAGAGGAGCTTGGCCAGGTGGACCCGGTTCCGTTCCCCGCCGGAGAGGGCGCCCACCTTCTTCTGCTGGTCGCCCCCCTTGAACCCGAAGGAGGCGGTGTAGGTGCGGGAGTTGATCTCCCGCCCGCCCACGTTCAGGGTGTCGCGCCCGCCGGAGATCTCCTCCCAGATGGACTTGGCCGGGTCGAGGGCGGCCCGGCTCTGGTCCACGTAGCTGGGGGACACGGTTTCCCCCACCACCAGCTCGCCGCCGTCGGGGCTCTCCTCGCCCATGATCATCCGGAACAGGGTGGTCTTCCCGGCCCCGTTGGGACCGATCACCCCCACGATGCCCCCCCGGGGCAGGGAGAAGTTGAGGTCCTCGACCAGGAGCTGCTCCCCGAACCCCTTGCTCACGTGGCGCGCCTCCACCACCACCTCGCCCAGCCGCGGGCCCGGCGGGATCACGATCTCCGCCGTTTCCTGGCGCTGGGCCACGTCCTGGTTCAGGAGTTCCTCGTAGGCCTTGAGCCGGGCCTTCCCCTTGGCCTGGCGGGCGCGGGGGGCCAGATGGATCCACTCCAGCTCCCGCTCCAGGGTGCGCTGCCGCTTGGAGTCGGCCTTCCCCTCCTGCCGGAGCCGCTCCTCCTTCTGCCGGAGCCAGGAGGAGTAGTTGCCCTCCCAGGGGATCCCGTGGCCGCGGTCCAGTTCCAGGATCCACCCGGCCACGTTGTCCAGGAAGTAGCGGTCGTGGGTCACCGCCACCACCGTGCCCGGGAACTCCTGGAGGAACCGCTCCAGCCAGGCCACCGACTCCGCGTCCAGGTGGTTGGTGGGCTCGTCCAGGAGCAGCATGTCGGGCTGGGAGAGGAGGGTGCGGCACAGCGCCACCCGGCGCCGCTCGCCGCCGGAGAGGGTGGTCACGTCGGCGTCCCCGGGCGGACAGCGGAGCGCGTCCATGGCGATCTCCACGTGCCGGTCCAGCTCCCAGGCGTTGGCGTGGTCGATCTTCTCCTGGACCTCGGCCTGCTCGGCCAGGAGCTTCTCCATCTCGTCGCCGTCCATGGGCTCGGCGAACCGGGCGCTGATCTCCTCGAAGCGGGTGAGGAGCCCGCGGACCGCGGCCACCCCGTCGTCGATGTTCCCCTTCACGTCCTTGGCCGGATCCAGCTCCGGCTCCTGGGGCAGGTAGCCGATCTTGATCCCGGGCGCGGGCCGGGCCTCTCCGAGGTGGTCGGCGTCGATCGCGGCCATGATCCGGAGCAGGGAGGACTTGCCGGCGCCGTTGGCGCCGAGCACGCCGATCTTGGCTCCGGGGAAGAACGAGAGCCAGATGTCGCGGAGGACCACCTTGTCCGGCGGGTGGACCTTGCCCACGCCCTGCATGGTGAAGATGTACTGGTGCGCCATGGGAAACACTCCTCGTGGGGGTTGGGAAGCCGAAGAGGATACCGCGCCCGGGCGGGAGATGCCAGGACCGGTCAGTGGATCCAGGGCGAGGTGGGGGGGCAGAGGAGGAGCCCCAGCCCGATTCCCGCCGCCACCCCGGACAGTCCGGCCCGCCACGCCCGCCCCCGGGAGCCGCCGGCGGGCACCGGCCCGGCGTGGAGGAGGGCCACCCCCACCCCGGATCCGGCCCCGAGAGCCGCCCCCGCGGCCACGTCGGTGGGGAAGTGGACCCCGCTCTCCACCCGCAGCAGGCTCACCGTGGTGGCCAGCCCCCCGGCCAGCACCCCGGCCGCGAAGTGGGCCCGGGCGGGAAGGTCGGGCCGCGCCGTGGCCAGCCAGGCCACCCCGGACATGGACGACGCCCAGGCCAGGGTGCTGTGTCCGCTGGGGAAGGACTCGAAGGCGGCGTCCGAGGCCGGAGCGTAGGCCGGCTCCGGCGGCCGCCGCCGGCCGGGGAGATAGGTGAAGGGGCGGGGGCGGGAGACCAAGTCCTTGAGCAGGAGGGCCGCCCCCGAGGCCACGGCCACGGCCTCGGACTGGACCCGGAGGCCTCGGAGCCCGGCGCTCATGCGGCCCCCGCCCGGAGCGGCCGACCAGAAGACGAGGACCGGGGTCATGGCCGCGGCGGCGAGGAAGGCGTCGCTCCCGCCCCGGGCTCCGGTGTTCGTCCGCCCGAGGCTCCGCCGGTCCCAGCCGATCCC
This sequence comes from Candidatus Eiseniibacteriota bacterium, assembly GCA_963768615.1. GTDB lineage: Bacteria > Eisenbacteria > RBG-16-71-46 > JABDJR01 > JABDJR01 > CAVSKL01. Next base: position 296,359 of record CAVYIE010000004.1, read on the forward strand.
GATCCCGGCCGGGTCCAGCCCGCCCGGGGGGACCTCGCGGGTGCGGGGGGAGAGCACGAACTCCCCCAGGCCGGCCGCTGCGACCCCGCCGCCCAGGAGCAGCCAGTCGCGGGTCTGGATCCGGAGCCGCCCCGGGGCGGCCGGGGGTTCGGCCGCCGGGGCCGGGGAGGGCAGGGCCCCCAGGATCAACAGGACGGCCAACACGAACGCGCGCATGGATCTCCCCCGGGTGACGACGGAGCGGGACCTCCGGGGATCATAGCCGAGCGCGGGAGGCTCGGCCACGGGGGACGCGCCCTCCGGCCGACCCGGGCCGGGCCCGCGCGGCGGGCGGCGGAAGGCGGCGCCCCGGCCGGAGGTACAAAAGAGGGAGAGAGGTTAGGATGGAATCATGAGGACGGAACCGGAAGACAGTCGCGGATCGGCGCCCGCCGAGCCTCCCCGGTACCGGCCGGAGGTTTCCTTCCCGGCCTACGCCTACCGTGGCCCGGATCAGCCCCACCCTCGCCGCGATCCGGGTGGGCACAGCTACGGCCGCCCCGAAGCCCGCCCGCCCGCCCTGGAGCCCGAACGCTGGCGGGACTCCTCGTCCTACCTGGAGGGAGTCGATCTCTTCAATTTCGGGTACTACTGGGAGGCGCACGAGGCCTGGGAGGGGCTCTGGCGGGCGGAGGATGCGACTTCCCCCGCCGCCGGTTTCCTCAAGGGATTGATCAAGCTGGCCGCGGCCGGGGTGCAGTTCCGGCGCGGAGGCCTGGCCGGGGCCCGGCGCCACGCCGGCGCCGCCTCCCGGCACCTGGCCGGGGTGCGGCGCCGGACCGGACGGTCGTCCTTCGCCGGCCTGGACCTGGAGCGATTGGCGGAACGGGCGGCCGAGGCCGCGGCGCGGTCCGGGGGACCGGCCCCGGGCTCTCCGGCCGGCTCCGGCCCCGACCGCGTCTTCGATTGGATTCTCGCCCCCGGGGGAAGCCCCGCCGCCGGAGGGTGCGCGAACGATGGAGCAGGAGGAACGCAGTCATGAACCGCATCATCAAGACATCGTGGATGGCGGCCGCGCTCGGGGCGGCCGGGCTTTTCCTGGCGCTGCCGGCCGGGGCCTTCGCCCAGGCCTCCAAGCAGAACCAGGAGCAGCAGGACTTCGAGCCGGCCCAGGACTGGACCCGGAACCGGTTCGAGACCGACTTCAACACCCTGGACCAGGGATTCTGGGACACCCTCACCGACGAGCCCCAGGACGAGTTCCAGTCCGCCCTGGAGTCCCTGAAGAAGGGGGACGGCGACGACGTGGCCAAGCACATCCGCAAGGGGGCCACGGTGGTGCGGCTGGCCGCCGGGCACAGCGTTCCCGAGAGCCGCAAATACCTGGTGGCCGCGCTCTACGAGCTGCGCGACGTGGCCAAGGAGGCGGCGGACGGGGACGTGACCGCGGCGGACCAGCTCAAGGGGCCCTTCGCCCGCACCGAGGCCGCCCTGGCCCTGAACGAGCTGGCCCGGGCCCAGGAGGCGTGGGCCAAGCCGGACGAGGACGACGCGGCCAAGCACCTCCGGCGCTCGGTGACCGAGTTCAGCGACGCCCTGGCCCTGACCGGGAGGCCGCCCCGTGGGCAGGAGGCGGGGATGGCCGAGGAGGCCCGGGGCGTGGTCACCCAGCTCACGGTGACCAAGACCTTCAACCGGGCCGACGTGGACGACGTGCTGGCCCGCTACGAGACCACGTTGCGGGCGTTCCAGGACTCGATCCAGCCCGCGAAGTAGGGACCGGGGCGAGCCGGTCGGCGGCGCCGGAGGCCCGGGCTCCCGCCCGGTCCGGTCCGGCCCCTCGGCCGCGGTCGACTCCATCGGCAATGGACAAGGAGGACGGATGCACTATCGGATTCTGGGACGGAGCGGATTGCGGGTGTCGGAGCTGTGCCTGGGCACCATGACCTTCGGGGAGGACTGGGGCTGGGGGGCCTCCCCGGAGGAGGCCCGCCGGATGTTCGATCTCTACGCGGGGGCGGGCGGGAACTTCATCGACACCGCGGTCAACTACACCGACGGCACCAGCGAGAAGATCGTCGGCGACCTCCTGGCCGCCGACCGCGACCACTTCGTCCTCGCCACCAAGTACACCATCTCCCGGGATCCGGAGGATCCCAACTGGAGCGGCAACCACCGCCGGAACCTGGTCCGCTCGGTGGAGACGAGCCTGAAGCGGCTTCGCACCGACATGATCGACCTGCTCTGGCTACACATGTGGGACTCCACGGTGCCGGTGGACGAGGTGATGCGGAGCCTCGACGATCTGGTGCGGGCGGGGAAGGTGCTGCACGTGGGGGTCTCGGACACCCCGGCCTGGGTGATCGCCCGGGCCAACACCCTGGCCGAGCTCCACGGCTGGTCCCCCTTCACCGCCCTCCAGGTGCCCTACAGCCTGGCCCGGCGGGACGTGGAGCGGGAGCTGCTGCCGGCGGCGCGGGCGTTCGGGATGACGGTGACCCCCTGGGGCGTGCTGGGAGGGGGAGCCCTGACCGGAAAGTACGACTCCGGCGAGGACGGGCCCCGGCGCATGGATCCGGACAAGGTCCCGGCCGAGAGCCGGCGGCTGGCCGCGGAGGTGGTGAAGACGGCGGAGGAGATCGGATGCAGCCCGGCCCAGGTGGCGTTGAACTGGGTCCGGGCCCAGGAGCACCGGGCGGAGATCGTACCCATCCTGGGGGCGCGGAACGTCGAGCAGCTGCGCGACAACCTGGGCTGCCTGGAGTTCGCCCTCACCCCGGAGCAGGCGGCGCGCCTGGAGGAGGCCTCCGGGTTCAAGGCCGGGTTCCCCACCGACTTCCTGGAGAGCGAGAACATGCGAAAGCTGCTCTACGGCAACACCTTCCCCCGGCTGATCGATCCCCGGCGGGGCACCCGGCGCTGAGCCGGTTCCCGCCCGCGGGCCGGCCGGAGGCGGCCCGGGACGGATCAAACCGGCTGCACGGCAAGGGGTTCCAAAAGCACGAAGGGGCAATTCGCGGGTTTGCCCCCACTCCGGCGTCTCGCTAGACTCCCTGGCCGGAGGATCAGCACCATGAGCGAACTCGGTACCGTCCAGCGCCCGTTGCGGGTGGCGGTGGTGGGCTCGGGGCCGGCCGGTTTCTACGCCGCCGAGGCCCTGTTCAAGTCGGACCGGACCGTCCACGTGGACATGTTCGACCGCCTGCCCACCCCCTTCGGCCTCGTCCGCGGCGGGGTCGCCCCCGATCACGGGAAGATCAAGAACGTCATCAAGGTCTACGAGCGCATCGCCCAGAGCGATGGGTTCGCCTTCTTCGGGAACGTCACCGTGGGACGGGACGTGAGCGTGGCCGAGATGAAGCGCCACTACGACGCGATCGTCTTCTCCAGCGGCGCCGAGACCGACCGCAAGCTGGGGATCCCCGGCGAGGACCTGGCCGGAAGCCACACCGCCACCGAGTTCGTGGGCTGGTACAACGGGCACCCGGACTACCGGGACCGCGCCTTCGACCTGTCCGGGAGGACGGCCATGGTCATCGGCCAGGGGAACGTGGCCATGGACGTGAGCCGGATCCTGGCCAAGACGGTGGACGAGCTCAGGGATTCGGACATCGCCCACCACGCCCTGGAGGTCCTGGCCGGGAGCCGGATCACCGACGTGCACATGGTGGGGCGCCGGGGCCCGGCCCAGGCCAAGTTCACCCCGCCGGAGATCAAGGAGATCGGCGACCTGGCCGAGTGCGATCCGGTGGTGGACCCCGCCGACCTGGACCTGGACCCGGCCAGCCTGGCCGAACTCGAGCTTCCCGACAGCGGCCACAACCGCAAGAACGTGGCCATCCTCCAGGAGTACGCGGCCCGGCCCGCGCCGGCCAAGCGCCGCCGCTACCACATCCGCTTCTTCCTGAGCCCGGTGGAGCTCCGCGGCGACGGTCGGGTGGAGGAAGTGGTGTTCGAGAGGAACGCCCTGAAGGGCGAGCCGGGCAACCTGTGGTCGGAGGGGACCGGGGAGCGGTTCAGCGAGCCCTGCGACATCTTCTTCCGCAGCGTGGGCTACCGCGGGGTGGCCATCCCCGGCCTCCCCTTCAACGAGCGCAAGGGGATCATCCCCAACCGGGAGGGGCGGGTGGCCGAGGGGGACGTGATCGAGCCCGGGCTCTACGTGGCCGGCTGGATCAAGCGCGGCCCCTCGGGGGTCATCGGCACCAACAAGCCCTGTTCGGTGGAAACGGTGCAGGCGATCCTGGCCGATCTCCCCACCCTGGAGCCCTGCCCGGTCCCCGACTCGGACGCCTTCCGGGGCCTCCTCGAGGCCGAGGGGATCCCCGTGGTGAGCTTCGAGGACTGGCGGAAGCTGGACGCGGCCGAGATCGAGCGCGGCAAGTCCCGGGGGAAGCCGCGCGAGAAGTTCGTGACCGTGGAGGAGATGCTGGCCCACCTGGGGCGGAAGTAGCGGCGCCGTGGGCTCCGACGGGCCGGAGGCCCCCACCCTCGAGCTGGTGGAGCGGCTGCGGCCGACCGTCGCCGCCCACACCCGGCACACCCCGCTCCTGCGGAGCGAGTGGCTTTCGGGCCTGGCCGGGGCCGAGGTCTTCCTGAAGTGCGAGAACCTCCAGGTCACCGGGTCCTTCAAGGTCCGGGGCGCCTTCGCCGCCCTGGAGGCCCTGCCCGGGGACCGGCGCCGGGCCGGGGTGGTGGCCGCCTCGGCCGGGAACCACGGCCTGGGCCTGGCCCGGGCCGCCTCGGTGTTCGGGGTCCCCTGCACGGTGGTGGTGCCTTCCGGAGCGCCGGAGGTGAAGACCGCGGGCATGGCCGCCCTGGGGGCCCGGGTCCTCCGCTCCCCGCACCCGGGGTACGACGCCACCCACGCCTGGATGCTGGAGCGGGCCGGGGCCCTGGGCGGCACGGTGATCTCGCCCTTCGACGACCCCGCGGTCATGGCCGGGAACGGCGGCACCACCGCCCTGGAGATCCTCGACGACCTGCCCGAGCCGGACCTCCTCCTGGCTCCCTGCGGCGGCGGCGGGCTCTCGGTGGGGGCGGGGACGGTGCTGCGCGCGCGCCGTCGGCAATGCCGGCTGGTGGGGGTCAACACCGACGCCTCCCCCGGGATGTGGCTCTCCCGGCGGGACGGCCGCGCCCACCTGGAGCTTCCCCCGGCCGGGACCATCGCCGAAGGGCTCGAGGGCGGGGTGAGCGAACGATCCTACCGTCTCGGGCTCGGCACCCTGGACGACGTGATCCTGACCCGCGAATCCACCCTGCGCCGCTCGGTGCCCGCGCTCCTGCGACGCGAGCACCTGCTGGTCGAGGGCTCGGGGGCGGCCGGGGTGGCCGCGCTCCTCGACCGGTTTCCCGGCGCCGCATCCGCCGATCCCCCTCCCGGCTTCGCCCCGCTGGATCTGCGCGGGAAGACGGTGGTGGTGATCCTCACCGGCGGGAACATCGACGGCGGGCTGCTGGAGCAGCTGCTTCACGATGCCGCGGAAGGGTGACGGCGGGCCGAACGCCCCGCCGGCGAACCGGGGGGAAAGGAAACGGGCCGCGGAGGCGAGGCTCCACGGCCCGTGAGAACGATCCTCCCGGGGCCCCGGCCGGGCGCCGGGGCCTCGGGAGGCGGACCCGGGGCTAGCGGGTCAGAACCACCTTCTGGATCCGGCTCTCGCTTCCGGCATCCAGGCGGATGAGGTAGAAGCCGGAGGCGGCGCGGGTGCCGCCCTCCACCCGGCCGTCCCAGGTCACGCTGTGCTCACCGGGGGCCTGGAAGGCGTCCAGGAGCGTCTTCACCACCCGGCCCTGGGCGTCGTACACCGAAACCCGCACCTGGCGCGCCTCGGGAATCCCGTAGGCGATCCGGGTGCTGGCGGTGAACGGGTTGGGCCGGCCGGGGGCCAGGGTGAGGGCGGTGGGGACCGCCGAGGCGGGATCGAGGGTCACCGGCCCGTGCCAGGTCAGGAGCCCGGTCCGGCTCCGCTCGCCGAGCCAGTAGTCCACCCGGCCCGAGGGGGCCTCCTGGTCCACGAACTCGTAGTGGGTCCAGCCGGAGAGCAGCTCCTGGGAGAGCTTCACCCGTTCCGCGCCCTGCTCCTGGCGGTAGACCTCGAAGCCGGCGTGGTTCTCGGCCTCGCTCACGTCCCAGGTGAGCACCGCCGCCCCGCCGTCACGCTGGACCCGGAAGGAGGCCAGCTTCACCGGAACCGGGCACTCGACCGTGATCCGGGCCTGGCAGGTGTCGGACAGGCCGCAGGAGTCGGTCACGATGAGGAGCACCGAGGTGTCGCCCAGGGTGTAGGGCGCGGGCGGGTCGAGGACCATGGTGATCGGACCGCCTTCGGGATCGTAGGAACCGTCGTCCACGTCGGCCGGCGAGACGTAGCGGGCGACGCAGACCACGGTGGAGTCACCCATCACGGTGATGTTCTTGCACTGGGCCACCGGGGGCTGGTTGATGTTGAAGGCGCCCCACCGGGTTCCCCAGCGCCCGTACTCCCGCAGGGTGTCCGGCGGGGAGGTGGAGATGCAGGCGGTGGGGGTGCCCCGGGTCAGGGCGTACTCGTTGAAGAGCCAGAAGGTATTGCCGTTGGCCGGGTCCAGGGAGATGCCGCTGTAGTCGCCCCAGCGGTTCCGGGATCCGCAGAAGGAGCGCCGGTAGCAGTCCTGCCCCGCGGCCAGGAGGCCGGTGGGCTGGACGAACCCCGCGGGATCGCCGGCCCGGCGCCCGGTGTAGTAGGCCCCGGGGTGGATGGTCTGGTTGGAGGCGGCGAACCCGAAGGCCACGTTCCCGCAGTCGTCCACCGCCACCGAGGGATAGAAGGTGGCCATGCCCGGGGCGATGTCCTCGCCGCCGATGTTCCCCTGGTCCTGGATGGCCAGGGTGTTCACGTTGGTGGTGTTCACGTCCCACCAGTGGGCGGTGACCTGGTTGGCGTCCACGCCGGCGGCGGGGAGGACCACGCTGGTCACGTAGAGCTGGTTGCTCCGCCACACCGCGTGATAGGCCCGCCGGTCACCCGCGTCCACGTCCATGTCCGGAGGCAGCTCCTTGGGATGGACGAGAGCGCAGCCCATCTGCTGGGCGTCGGGGATGCCGACCCGGGCGTCCTCGATGTTCCCCACCAGGACGAATTGCTGGCTGAAGGTGGGGGCGGTCAGCGGATTGTCCACCCGGGTCACGCTGATGGCCTCCTGGCCGGCGCCGGAGCCGGCCCCGAAGTCCTGGGACCAGCCCGCGCTGACCAGGAAGGTCCCGTTCCCGGGGGGATTGGCCCCGAACACGTGGGCGGGCTGCTGGGTGAACTCGCCCGAGATCAGCGATGGGTCGTGGACGGTCACCGTGGCCGGGCCGCCGGCGTAGAAGCCGCTGCCCAGGTCCTTGTGCACGATCCAGAGCCGGGTGTCGCCGAAGTAGCGACGCCCCAGTCCGCCGGGGTCCTGGTTGCCGAAGTTGAACATGTTGGCGGTGATGTAGACCGCCTCGTCGTCCACGGCCAGCCCGGGATAGTCGGCCCAGTGGGTCGCGTTCACCCCCAGGGAGGGATTGACGAAGTTGACGGCGGAGTTGATGGACCGGAAGTACCAGGTGCCGTTGGGATCGGCGTCGTCGGAGACCGCGACCAGGATGCGGGAGATGTTGGCGCCGCCGTTGTAGAGGGCGTCGTTCACCTCCAGGGCGATGATCACGAAGCGGTCGGCGTGCTGGTCGTAGATGACCTTGGGGTCGAAGAGGAGATTGATCGGGGAGAGGGGGGCGAAGAAGGTGCTGAGCAGCTGCTGGTTGGTCACGACGCCGGTCTTGGTCCGGAACTCCATCACCACGTTGGTCACCGAGACCACGTGGTCGATTCCGGCCACCCCGATCGGATCCGGCGGAATGAGGAGGTACCCGCCGGTGAGGGGGATGCTGGTGTCGATGGTGTTGCCGTCGAAGCTGGTGAGCAGGGGGGGGGCGCCGCTGATCGGGGGGGGAGCCGGAAGCGGGCCCTCCCGGCCCGCGATGGGTCCCACCGGGGTGTTATCCGGAACCGGGTTGTTGAAGTCGGCGGGATCGATCGAGGGGATCGGGGTCACCGAGGGCTCCAGGTCCGCGGCGAAGGCGCCGGACGCGGCCAGGGTGACCCACAGCACCGCGGCCAGGGAGAGGAGCGCACCGCGGCGGTGCGAGCTCCACGGGGACGGGAATCCTATCCGAGGGGACATGAGGGTTACCTCCATCGTGATGCGAGAGCATGGAAGGCCGGCTCGGGGATGCCGGCGATTCGAGAGTAGGGACAGGTTGTTCATACCACGATTGAGCGAAGCGGGGAATCGAAATCTCACAATGTGATTCCACTATTCCGGTTACAGCATTGAGGTGTCGGAATTGCGGACACTGGACCCGGGGCGAAGGGCGCCGTTCCAGGGGGGCCGTGGGCCAGGATGTCCAAGCGGAACGGTCGGTTATCGGAATGGGCTTGCGGGGCGATACCAAAGTGATATCATATTGACATCAACCGGTTCCGGACGCGGGGTCCGGGCCGCCGTCGGAGGTGCGAGATGATCCGCGAACGTGAAGCCAAGTACGCCTCGGGTTACTTCCCTCTCTTCCTGGGGATCGCGATGGTGATCCTCTCGGTGGTGCTGTTCGTCCACGGGGTGCAGCAGCACTCGCCCCTGATCCTGGTCTCCCTGGGGGTGTTCCTGGCCGGGGTGATCGTCCTCCTCGGGCTCTTCCTGGTGAACCCGAACGAGGCCAAAGTGCTCCAGCTCTTCGGGGACTACAAGGGCACCGCGCACACTCCGGGCCTGCGCTGGGCCAACCCGTTCTGCTCCAAGACCAAGGTCTCGGTCCGGGTCCGGAACTTCGAGACCGGCAAGCTCAAGGTGAACGACGTCACCGGAAACCCGGTGGAGATCGGCTGCGTGGTGGTGTGGAAGGTGGTGGACACCGCCGAGGCCATGTTCAATGTGAACGACTTCGAGGACTTCGTCCACGTGCAGAGCGAGGCCGCCCTCCGTAACCTGGCCACCGGCTATCCCTACGTGGCCCACGAGGGGGAGGAGATGTCCCTGAGCGGGAACACCGCCGAGATCTCGGACAAGCTGAAGGACGAGATCCAGGATCGGCTGGCCCAGGCCGGGGTCGAGGTGGCCGAGGCCCGGATCAGCCACCTGGCCTACGCCACCGAGATCGCCGCCGCCATGCTCCAGCGCCAGCAGGCCAGCGCGGTGGTGGCGGCGCGGCAGAAGATCGTGGAGGGGGCGGTGGGCATGGTGGAGCACGCCCTGGACATGCTGAACGAGAAGGGAGTGGTCGAGCTGGACGAGGAGAAGAAGGCGGCCATGGTGAGCAACCTGCTGGTGGTCCTGTGCAGCGACCGCCACACCCAGCCCGTGGTCAACACCGGCAGCCTCTACCACTAGCGGTCCGCCATGGCCCGTCGCAAGGCATTCCCTCTCCGGCTCGATCCCGCGCTCTACGAGGCCCTCCACCGGTGGGCCGACGACGAGCTCCGGAGCGTGAACGCCCAGATCGAGTACCTGCTGGCCGCCGCCCTCAGGGAGGCGGGGCGGCACCCCCGGAGCCGGAAGGGAGAGCCCGGACCGGAGGCGGGCGGAGGCGGGGAAGCGGGCACCGGGGGTTGAGCCCGGCCCCCGGGTACCCGGGCCGGCGCGGGCCGGCCCGGGCCGGCGGGCGGGGCTCGACCCCGCCGGCCCCGGAATCAGCTCCGGCGGCGCCGGGCGCCCAGGCCGGCCAGCAGCCCGCCCCCGAGCAGGAGCAGGGTGGTGGGCTCGGGAACCTCGGGTGGCGGGATGGTGGCCTCGTTGGGACGCTGGACCAGGAGGAACGGCTGGTTGTAGCCGCCGTTGTCCCGCAGGCCGTAGCAGATCAGGTCCAGGCCCCCGTCCCCGGCCACGTTGCCGGTGTAGAAATCCAGGAAATCCCGGTTGTTGGTCAGCTCGTCCGCGTAGAGGTCGCTGAAGGTGCTGGAGGTTCGCGAGACGTTCCCCTCCTGGCAGAAGCTCAACCCGTCCTGGTCGTTGGAGGTGCTGTAGCCGACGGGCACCCAGGTCGGCTGGGGATGGGCGTCGTAGACCACGTCCTCCTTGTCGCCGGTGGGGTCCAGCAGCTCGTTGGCGAACCGGTTCCAGGCCGTCCCGCTCAGGTTGAGCAGGTGCTTGTGGATGGTGTAGTCCACCCCGCCGGTGAGCCCCTCGAACTTGAGGAACCCGCGGCCGACCGAGCCCCAGGTCTCGTAGACGTCGATGGTGGTGCCGCTCACCGTGTAGGACATCTGGGTAATGCCCACGTTGGCCGAGTGCAGCGTCACCGTGACCGCCCCGGCGGGCGCCGCGAGGGCCAGGCCCAGAGCCGCGGTCGGAAGAACAAGTCTGAGGCGCATGGCGCTCATCTCCTTAGGCAGAAACGCAGAGCTGCCCTGACAGCGCAGTTCCCTGCCCTTACCTCTCTGCAAGGGGCCTGCCAGTTTCCACGGAAATCGACCGATCTGCAACTCGTTGTGCAGCAATTGGTTTCATTTTGACTGAAACGATCGCAAGACACGTGGCCGTAAGCCGGGTTAAGAAATCCGACGCCACTTTCGGCCCATGGGCGTTCTGGGGATGCTGGGGCCCCATTGGTCTTGTAAAGTATTGATTAATAGTTAGTTGTGCTGTCCGTACGGGGGTGTCCAAAAGAGTTAAAGTAGTCGACGGGCCCCGGGGGCCCCGGCGCCGTCCCCGCCGGTGCGGGCCGGCCGGCTGCGAGGGCCCGGCGGGCGAGCCCGGCGGGCCGGTTCGTCGTGGCGGCGGAGATCGGCGTTGCCACCGGTTCCTCCCGGCGCTATCCTGCCGGAAATCCCCCCTCCCGGGCCCAATCCTCCCCTCGCCCGTTTCCCTCCCTCGCGGATGACCGTCCCCCCCTCGGGACCGGCCGCGCCGGGCATGGAGCCCCTCGCTCGCTCGAATCTCCGCGCGGCGCCGGCTACATGTCCCGGGCTGGGGAGGGATCGGTCATGTGCAGGACGGCGACGAGAGTCCGGATCTGGGGAGGGAGGGGGGCGCCGAGGCCCCCCCGCCGGTGGGATCGCAGGCGGAGAACGGCGGCGGTCCTGGGGGCCGGCCTTCTGCTGGTGCTGCTGTGGCCTCCCCAGCGGGCCCGCGCCCGGTCCGACTCGGAACCCCCCATGGCCTACGGGCGCATCCCCGCGGAGGTGTACGCCATCCGGCCGCCCTACCTCTTCTCCCACAACGTCGGGCTCCTCAGCCTGCAGATCACCAACCTCGGTCTGATCGGCAACCGCCTCAACAACGACCTCTCCGCCGGCTGGCGGGGCAACGAGTACCTCTACCAGTCCGGGCTCTGGGTGGGGGCCATCGGCTCCGACTCCGAGCGGCACGTGTCCACCGCCGACCCCCCGGAGTTCCGGCCCGAGCTCTCCCCGGTGTGGACGATCTACGAGTCCCGGGAGGGGATCCGGGGGGGGAACCGGGTGGGCTCGGGGAACACCGACCGGGCCGACGACGACCAGGACGATCTGGTCGACGAGGATTTCCAGAACGGCTTCGACGACGACGGGGACGGGCTGGTGGACGAGGACTTCGAGGCCATCGGCCAGCAGATGTTCTCCTGCACCTACCGGGACAACACCCCCGAGGCCGCTTCCCAGGTCCCGGACCACGTGCCCCTGGACATCGAGGTGCGCCAGCGATCCTTCCAGTGGTCCACCACCGGGATCAACGAGTTCGTGGGCTTCGACTTCGAGATCCGGAACGTCGGCAACCAGCGGCTGAAGGAGGTCTATCTGGGGTTCTTCTCCGATTCCGACGTCGGGCCCAAGGCCCACGACGACTTCTGGACCGACGACCTGGTGGGCTGGTCCCACATCGACACCACCGTCACCGACGAGCGGGCCTCGGGGGCCTGTTCCCGGATCGACCTCGCCATCGACACCGCCTTCATGTGGGATGCGCCCGACAACCAGACCACCGTCACCGGCGGCGATGTGAGCGGGGTGTTCGGGAGCCTCTTCCTGGGCCACACCACCGACGACACCGGGGTGCGCGCGCCCCAGCGGGTGGGGTTGACCACGGTGGCCTGGTTCAGCGCTTCGGGGCAGAATTCGGATCCGCAGAACGACGACGAGCGCTACGACCTCCTCCGCTCGGGAGCGAAGCCGGCCCGCAACGCGGCCAAGCCCGACGACTACCGGTACGTGATCGCCGCGGGTCCGTTCTCCCAGCTCAATCCGGGGGAGTCCCTCTCCTTCCAGACCGCCTACGTGATCGGCGAGGGGCAGGACGGGTTCCGGGCCAATGCGGTCAACGCCCAGAGGGTGTACGACGGGATCTACGTGGACGGGGACGGCGAGAAGTCCACCGGGGTGAACGGCCTGGAACGCTGCCTGCGGGTGCTGGAGCAGGAGGATGAGATCCTGTGGGACGATCCCTGCGACACCCTGGCCGAGGTGCGGACCATCCGCTGGCAGCAGGGAACGCCGTGCACCTGGGTGGACGCGGACTGCAACCCCTGCACCGGGGTGGACGGACGCGAGACCCTGATCAACTGGGTGGGGACCATCGCCCCCCCGGCGCCGGCCCTGAACACCGACCCCGGTCTGGACCCGGTCCGGGACCCCACCCTGTCCGCGTTCCTGGCCCCGGGCGGGGACCGGTGCGTCACCCTCCAGTGGGACAACGCCTCCGAACTTCACCGGGACCCCATCTCCGGGGAGGGGCTGTTCACCGGCTACCAGGTGTGGCGGGCGGACAACTGGCGCCGCCCGGAGGGGTCGGTGGGTCCGGCCCCGGAGGAATGGATGAAGATCGCCGAGTTCCGGCCCGACTCCATGCTGCACGCGGATCCCCAGGTCCAGGGAACCCGTCCCCTGCGGACGGTGCGCCGGGTGGACGTGGACTGGGTGGGGCGAACCGAGGACGGACGGCCCATCTACCCGGTGGGACGGTACCAGTACGAGGACAGCCTCGGGATCATCAACGGCAAGGTGTACTTCTACGCCGTGACCGGGTTCGCCATCACCCGGGTCAGGAACGGTTCCACCGGGGAGTACGAGAACGTGGTCCTGGGCGGACAACCCACGGCGGTGGAGGCCGAGGTGGTGGTGCCCCGCTGGGACCCGGGACCGGGCTGCGGGTCGGTCCGGGTGGTGCCCAATCCATACCGGGGCCAAGCGGCCTGGGACCTCATTCCCAGCGACCGCGATCCCACCGGAAGCAAGATCGCCTTCCGGAACCTCCCCGCGACCCGGTCCACCATCCGCATCTACACCCTGGCCGGGGACCTCGTCCGGGAGGCGGAGCACGACGGGTCGGGAGGCGACGGGACCTGGTTCTGGAACCTGCTCTCGCGGAACGGCCAGGTGGTGACCAGCGGCATCTACCTGTACTCGGTCGACACGGGATCGGCGGGGGAGTGCCGGGGGCGGTTCGTGATCGTGCGGTGACGCGCCGAAGTGCGCGATTGCCCGGGTGTCGGTTTGGGGAATGCCCCTAGCCGGGAACGAGGCTGCCCCCGTTTGTGGCCCTCGAGGGTTTCCCCCTAGACTGGATGGAAGCGGCGCCCTTCCGCGCGCCGCGATCAGCAGCGGGCTGCGCCCCCGGCGGCGCCGGCCCCCATCATCCCGCGGAATTCCTCGTCGAAGCAATCAGGAGGTCAAGGTGAGAGGAAGCAATTGGATCCGGATCGCGGCCGTGAGCGCCGCGCTCCTGGCCGTCACCACCGTCAGCGCCCAGGCCCAGGTGATCAACAAGAAGAAGAGCGAGGCGAACCCGGCCGTGGCCATCTTCAAGGCTACCCTGTACGGGGCCGGAACCGGCCTCGTGCTGGGCGGCGCCTACGCCCTCGTCGAGAACGATCCCGACGTGAGCACCGGTGACGCCCTGAAGTGGGGGATCGCCGGGGGAGCGGTCGGCGGCGCCCTGGTCGGACTGGTCTACGTCCTGACCCGCTCGACGGCCAAGGGCTCGGTCAAGGAGGTGGGGGACGTCGATGAGGGAGCGCTGACCCCCGGGTTGGCGCCGGTGGACGATTCCCCGCGTCTGCGCGCACCGACCCTGGCCTTCGAGAGCGATCGCGGGCCGGTGAACACCCGCTACGAGGCGGTTCGGGTGAGCGTGGTCAGGGTGGGACTCTAGTCCGCACCTTCGCCCCCGGGCCCGCGCCCCCGGTCCGCGCTCCGGACCGGGGGCTCGCCGTGGCCGCCGCGGATTGAGCAAACGGGATTCTCCCGGTAGGATGCCGGCACCCCCGCGACCGGGACCGGCCCCGCCGAAGGGAGAACCATGAAAGCGGCCGTCTACGAACGCTACGGACCGCCCGAGGTGCTCAGCATCCGGGAGGTTCCCACCCCCGTGCCGAAGGATCACGAGGTCCGGATCCGGGTCCACGCCACCACGGTCACGGCGGGGGACTGGCGGGTGCGGAGCCTGGACGTCCCCACCGGCTTCGGGCTCGTCTCGCGGTTGATCTTCGGAATCACCCGGCCCCGCCAGCCCATCCTGGGCACCGAGCTCGCCGGGCGGGTGGAGTCGGTGGGGAACAAGGTGACCCGGTTCCGGCCCGGCGATCCGGTCTTCGCCTTTGCCGGGGCGACCATGGGTTGTCACGCCGAGTTCAAGTGCCTGCCCGCCGACGGCGCGGTGATGCCCAAACCGCCGAAGCTGAGCTACGAGGAGGCGGCCGCCCTTTCCTTCGGCGGCACCACCGCCCTCCACTTCTTCCGGCAGGGGAAGCTCGCGCGCGGGGAGTCGGTGCTGGTGAACGGCGCCTCGGGGGGCGTGGGGACCGCCGCCGTCCAGCTCGCCGCCGGGCATTTCGGGGCGGAGGTCACCGGGGTGTGCAGCAGCGGGAACGTGGAGCTGGTGCGCTCCCTCGGTGCGCACCGGGTGATCGACTACACCCGGGAGGACTTCCTGGAGAGCGGCGAGCGGTACGACGTCATCGTGGACACCGCGGGGACGGCCCCCTTCTCCCGGAGCCGGCGGGCGCTGAAGCCGGGGGGCCGGCTGCTCCTGGTCCTGGGCAGCCTGCCCGGCATGCTCGGCGCCCCCTGGGCGGCCCTCACCAGCGACAAGCGGGTGGTGGCCGGGGCCGCCTCGGAACGTCCCCAGGACGTGCGGCTCCTGGGGGAGCTGGCCGAGGCCGGGGAGTACCGGCCGGTCATCGGCGGACGCTATCCCTTCGAGCGCATCGTCGAGGCCCACCGCCACGTGGACACCGGCCACAAACGGGGCAACGTGGTGGTCAGCCTGGCCGGCGGCTAGGGCCGGGAGGGCCCGGGACGGTCCGAGCGGGGCGGGCCTCTACTTGTAGGGGATTCCGTGGGACTCGAGCCAGTCCCGGGCGATCTCCTCCAGGGCGGAGTCCCGGTGCGCGAACCAGCTCTCCCTCAACCCATGGCGGTCCAGGCCGTTGCGGAACGCCCGGAACGCTCCCCGGCCGTGGAGGGCCTCCACCATGTCCGCGCGCACCTCCGGATCCTCGATCCCGAGGCTGAATCGTTCCATGAGTGCCCATTCGTGGATTTCGAAGGAATCGGGAAGGGTCAGGAAGCGATCCGACTCCAGGGCCTCGCGGATGCGGGACAGGTATTCCGGGTCGTCGATCGGGGCCAGGGAAGGGTCATCCTCCTCCACCGCCATCCGATCCTCCTCGGTGACGACGATGATCCTGCCCGTCTCCGGATCGAGATAGGCTTCCGACTCCGGATCCGAAGCGTCCAGCGCCTCGACCACGTCGCGAAGCAGTACCGTTGCCGGCATGGCGGTCCACCTCCTCGTTGGTGCGTCGCCCTACCCGGGGAACCGGGCGAGCTGGACATCGTCCTCGTCGATCGGATTGCCGTCCTCGTCCACGAGCCGCGAGCGCCAGCCCGAGGGGTCCGGGACGACGAATGCGAGCCGGACCCGGGCCCAGGGGTCGGACCAGCCCGGAGCGCTGCCGGTGACGACCTCCAGCGGCCGCCCGGCCTCATGGGCCTGCTTCAGCAGGTGCAGGAGCCGGGCCTCGTCCCGATGGACCCAGGGCGCTACCAGCCGCTCGTCCAGGAAACCCCATCGCAGCCGGACCGTGCCGTGCAGCCGGCCGTACTGGTAGAGGGCGAAGAGCGACTTGGCATCCGACTCCAGCCGCCGGCGAAGCGGGGTGAGCTTCCCCTCGCGCAGATAGCCGTGCAGCCGCTCCGGGTCTCCGAGGGGTCGGCTGATCCCGCAGGACCCCTGGATGAGCCGGGCGGTCGTTATCCTGAGGCTCCGCCCGGGGCTGAGAGCCAGGGTCTTCTGGGGAGGTCCCAGTTCGCCGAGGCGGCGTTCCCCGGGATCGAAGCCCAGCGCTCTGAGGAGTCCGCGCACCCCGACCCCGGCGATGATGTCGTACCCGGAGAGCTTCCCGACCCCCGCCTCGATCTCCCCGCCGAGGAAGGTGGCGATTTCACGCCGGTCGACGTCCAGGAGGACCAGGGCCCTCGGCGACTCGGCCGGGAAGGCGTGGACGAGGGCGCGTCGCATCCGGGCCAGCGCTTCGCGGTGGGCCCGGCGCTTCCCCTCGATATGCTTCCTGTTCGCCGCGATGACGGCGGGATCGGGGCGCTGATGCGCCCAGCGCCGGGCCGTCTCGATGCGGGCCCGGACCGCTTCTCTCGCCGAACGCACCGCGGCATGTCCGGGGTCGAGCTCCCATAGACCGTCGGGGCGCACGCGGACCGGCGCTCCCCGCCTCCAGTACCGTGCCGAATCCGCGGTGAGCCGGTGGTGTTCCCCGCGCTTCGACACGCAGGAAACCACAGCGCTCGGGGGCATGGGCCGCCCGTGGACGTCCAGCACGCAGATCGCGAGGCGCTGGGCCGACCAATCGTGGGGAACCCCGAGCCGCCAGGCCTCTTCCAGGTGGGCCGCGGACAGCGGCGAGTCCGGGAGAGGTGGCGGCGGCGCATCCGACCTGACCACGCCTCGGAAGGGCGCTTCCGGCGGCTTGAGGCCCAGCCGGAACGCCCACAGGGCGGTCTCGTCGTCGTGGGGATCCAGCGCGTAGAGATCGCCGTCCCGGTAGACCGGCGCCCTGCCGGGCTTGCACCGCTTGAGCGACGCCAACGCACGGGGAGCGGGGGCCACCCCGGCGGTTTCGAACCGGCGGGCGGCCTCGGCCAGGGTGATCGGCCTCCCGCGCTCCAGGAGGGCCACGATCAGGAGGCCGTAGTAGTTGGCTTCGGGACTGTCCTTGGTCCGGGCGAGGTCCGGCACCTCGATGCCCAGCGCCTCGCAATACGGATTGCCTCGCACAACCGCCTCGCCGTCCATGGCGGCCCGGCCTAGGACGCGGAGAGGGGCACCGGCTCGGCCCGGTATTCCCCGTGGTCCTGGTAGGTCACGGCCAGCAGGGTCCGGGTGGCCCCGGCCGGCGGGTTCTCCAGGGCGACGGTGGAGGTGCCCGGGGGCACGTCGGCCCAGGAGAGCTCCAGTCCCGGCAGGGTGAGCCGGGCCAGGCGAACCTGGGTGCTCCCGGCGGGAAGCGCCACCGAGAGGTGCCGGCCCCCGGGGGTCACCAGTTCCAGCTCCCGGGCGCCGGTGGGCGGGGGAGATGAAGGCCGGTCGCGCACCTCCAGCCGGCCGTCGGTCCAGACCAGGACCTGCCGGAAGGCCAGGAGCGCGGCTTCGCGCTGGTTCCGGGCCGCCACCAGGGGCGGCGGCTCGCCGGTGCCCCGGAGCTGATCCGCCTCGAACTGCTCCCGGTACAGGGGGCGGGATTCGGTGAGGAAGCCGGGGTGGTAGGCGTCGTGGTGAATGGCGCGAAGGCCCGAGAAGAGCCCCACGGCCACGGCGAGGACGGCGGCCAGACCGAGGATGATCCGGGTGGCTCCGACCGCGCTTCGACCCGCGCGCCTCGGCGGGGCGGGGGGCGGACGAAGGGCCTGGAACTCCAGGGACCGTCCGGCGATGGCGGCCAGGCTCATCAGGTTCTGGCGTCCCTCGCCGGATCCGGCCAGGGCCAGGCGGATGCGATCCGCTTCCTCGGGGGAGGACTTGCCCTTGAGGTACCGGGTCAGCTCCTCTTCGGACGGCGACTCACCGGAAGACGAGATGGACAGGGTGAACAGCAGCTCGTCGAGCTCCGTGGAGGTGAGGCGCGTGGGTTCCCTATTCGGCATCATTCATTCCTCATCACACCCCGGTCACTCGGTGACCTCGATACCCAGTTGGGCCAGTTCGTCGACCAGCCTGCGCCGGCAGTACCGGAGCTGATCGGAGAGCTTCTTGTTCTCATCCCGGGGCAGCTGGAGGAGGACCTGCAGCTCCCGCGAGGTGTATCCCTCGGCGGCGGCCTGGAGCACGAGCTGGCACTGGGGGGAGAGGCGGGTCAGGGCGCTCCGGACATGATCGAGCATGTCCCGGGCCTCGGCCAGACGGTCGGGAAGGGTGCCGGTCGCCTGGTACCCGTCGTCCAGGCCCTCGTGCCGCCGGCGCTTTAGGTACTTCAGCCGGTCCACGGCACGGTTCCACAGGGTCCGCCAGAACCAGGCCGAGAACGGCTTTCCCTCGTTCTCGTAGGTGCGCAGGAGGCGGAAGTTGGATTCCTGGAAATCCTGGATGATGTCGGCCAGGAGGTCCTCGCGCTCCTCCTCGGGAAGACTCCGAAGAGGGCGGGGAGGCTGAAGCTGCACCAAGCGCCACGCATAGGCATAGAAGCCCTCCCAGGCCTCGGCCGGCGAACTGTCCAGGAGATCCAGGAAATACGGCCACGGTTCATCGAGGCTCGCGTCCCGGGTCGCCCGGATCGAGTCGGTGCGTGCGGTGCTCACCCGGGGAGTCTAGGAAGAGGCGAGCCACCGGCGCAATGTTTTAGTACCCGCTTCACTCCGAACGGAGTGGGAAAGTCTCTACAATGGGACAACGACTCAGGCGGCCGAATTCGGACGGGCGTCGCCCGCATCCGTCCAATTCATGCTCTTCCAGGGACATGCAAGTTCCCCGGGCGCCCCCGTGGCCAGGCCCCGGGCCCAGAGGGCGGTTCGGCCGGCGTCGATCTCCAGGGTTCCGTCCTCACGGAGCCGGCCGACCCGGTTGCGCGGATCGGCCAGGGCCACCGTGCATTTGTTCAGGTCGCCGTTGGAGCGGATGACCCAGGAATTGAGCCGGGCCGCGTAGCAGACCTCCGGGCCCCGGGAAGGAGCGGCCAGCCCCAGGTCCCGGGCCGTCGCCCGGAGCCGCGTGAGAACCGCCGGAGCCTCGGCCGCCTCCAGCACCGGAAGGGTGTCGTCGTCGGGTCCACCCAGGCGCGCGAGGGGGCGGAGCAGGAACCGGAACCGCGGATCCCCCCCAGGCTCGCCGCGCACTCGGCCAGAAGCGCGGGCAAGCGTTCGTGGTTGTCCCCCGAGACGTGGATGCGGACCAGGACCGTGAAGGGATCCCGGAGGGCGCGGAGCCCCAGCAGGCTCTTCCAGACGGCGGCGAAGGTCCCCCGGCCGCCGGCGCGCCGCCGGACCGCGTCATGATCCGCGGCCACGCCGTCCAGGGTGATCTGGTACCTGCGCACCCCGAGGGAGATGAGCGACCTGGCCAGGGACCGGGTGAGGAGGGTCGCGTTCGTGGTCATCTCCGCCGAGCACTCCACCTCCGGTGAGCTGCGCTTCAGCCCGGCCACGTGGGTCATCACCTCGAGGACGAGATCCACCGCGGCCAGGGGCTCCCCGCCGAACCAGCCGAGATCCAACCGGTCGAGATCGGGGAACCGGGCGGTCAGGAACCGCTTCACCGCCCGGACGGTCTCCGGCTTCATGCGCGGACTGCGGAAGTCCTCGTAGCAATAGGTGCAGCGGAGGTTGCAGCGCTCCGTGGGCAGCAGGATGAGATGCAGCGCCCGGCTGGAAAGGGCCCAGCCGAGGTCCCCGGAGCGGTCCGTCGCGCTCATACCTCGCCGCAGAGCGGGTTGCTGAGCGGGGGATCCCCTTCGTGGAAGGGGCCCCACGGCGCGGCCTGGTCGGCGGAGACGATGCGGCCGTGGCGGTCGAAGTCGAGCGCCCGGGTGGCCGGGGGCCCGCCGAGCTGCGCGGCCAGGAGAAGGGAGAGAAGGGCGAGCGCCTCGCGCTGGGAATTCGTCTTCCGGTCCATCGATGCCACCTCCGGGAAAGGGTGGTGAAGGAACCTCCCGGGGCGGACCGATGCTGCCGTCTAGGGACTGCCTCCCACGGCGATGAATCCGCCCCAGTAGAAGGGATGGGTGGGTCTACCCGTCAAACGACTGCGCGCGAGGATTTCGGACGACGTTCTCAGCGTGGCCAGGGCGGGATCTGAATCGGCGCCGAGGAAGTGCCGGTAGAAGGTGGAACACCAATCGCGGCTCGGCCGGTCGCCGATGTCGCCGAGGGACATGATGACCGAACGGGCTCCCGCCACCCGGAACGCCTCGTAGAGGCCCGAGAGTCCTTCGCCGGGCGCCGTCTCCTCGCCCGCCGAGCGGCAACTGGAGAGGAAGACCAGCTCCACGCCGGAGAGGTCCTCGAGCGCGATCTCGAAATCGGTCCAGATCCCGTCCCCGCGGGCACCCCCCGCGGTGGAGCCGGAGACGAAGAGCCCGGTGACGGGAGACGGCATCCCCGATCCGGATTCGAAGAGGCCGTGGGTGGCAAGGTGAAGGACCCGTTTGCCCCGGGCCCGGGCGCAGACCGCGGCCTCGGTGGCCTCATCCCCGAGCAGGATGCCGGCGCTTCCCGTGCCCTTCTCCCGCCAGGTCCGGGCGATCATCCGGATCTCCTCCTCGGAGCGGGGGAGTGCGGCCAGGGCCGGGGTGGCGGTGGACGCGTCCCCGTAGCGGATTCCTCCCACCGCGAGCAGTCCCGTACCGGCCGGGGTCCGGGAAGCGCTCCCGAGTTCCTGCTCGCTCAACTCGAGCCGGAAGGCGGCCAGGGAGTCGGCCAGGTAGGTGCCGTCCCCTGCGGGGAGGGTCAGGAAGTTCACCTGCCACAGGGATCCGGTGGGGACGACGGTGAGGTCGGCCGGGGGGCGCTCTCCGAACACCGGATCGAGGATCCGCTTGCGGAGGCGCCCGGCAACTTCCCGGTACTGGTGCTCGGCCCCGTCCGGATCCAGCAGGACCTCCCGGGGCGCGGACGCCATCAGCGTGGCCAGGCTGTCCACGAGGGCATCGATCCGGTCTGCCGGACCCAGGGGGACGAAGCGGGGAGGGCCTGGCGGCGTGAGGCTGAAGGCCCCGTAGTGGCCGGCGCCGTCCGCCTGGTAGAGCACGTAGGCGACCACCGCCGCCCGGAGCGGAAGGGCGCGGGCCAGGGACCGGAGCTCGAACACGGGGAGCGTCTTCCGGGCGGGCTGCCGGACGGCGTACCGCGCCTCGAGGTCCGCCACCCGGGCCTGGGTTTCGGCGAGGTGGGGAAGCACCGGGCGCTCTCCCCAGCGCCCGGGATCCGCGGCCAGGAGATGGGAGAGGCGCCGCTTGAGAACCTGGAGGCTGTCGGGCTCCGGTGCGAGCCGGCGGCGGCGGCGCAGCTCGTCGATGAGGGCGCCCCGGGAGGAGGCGACGAGGGTCCAGGCCCGCTCCACCCGGCCGGCGTCCGGGGAGGGACGGCGGGCGAGGAGAGCGAGGAGGACGTCGAGCGAGGTGTGCTCCTGGAGCCGGTAGGCCAGGATCTGCTCTCCGGGGAGCGCCTGCAGGTTCAGCCGGTATCGCGAGAGGGAGCTGGAGGCCGCTTCCTCGGCCTCCTTCCAGGCGGCGTCCGCGTCCCCGAGCGCCTGCTCCACCCGGGCGTCGGTCTCGAGGGCCTTGGTGCGCACGCAGTGGAGGGGGGGGAGCGGGGAAGTGGCTCGAAGGGCGCGGCGGCTCCAAGCGGCGGCGGCGGCGGGGTCCTTCCGGGCGAGCAGGAAGAGGGCGTAGTCGGAAGCGAGGGTGCCGAAGAGGGTCGGCTCCCCGGCCAGGTCGTATCCCTCGAGCGCGGCGCGGTAGAGGGAGTCGGCCACCGCCGGGGATCCCTCCCGGTCGTAGAGCCGGGCGAGGTGGCCGAGGTGCCCCGCGATGAGGGAGGAGTGCTCACCGATCTGCTTCCGGAAGCGCGCGATGTAGTCCTCCAGCACCCGGATCGCCGCTTCCCGGTGATCCCACCCCTCCAGCACGGCGGCCCGGGTCTGGAGGATCTGGAGCGCGGTCCTCTCGTCCACGTCCAGGGAATCGGCGAGCTGGGCGCACTCGGTGAGGAGCCGGTCCGCCGCGGTCAGATCGCCGGTCCGCAGGGACACGTAGGCCTCCCGGGCCAGGGTGCCGACGGCCATGCTCTTCCGGAGCTCCGGCCGCTCCCGCATGACCTCGTGCACCTCGTCCAGGACGCGAAGGGCCTGGCGGTAGGCGCCTTCGGAGGTGAGGCAGGCGGCGTAGCCCCAGGCCGTCGGGCAGAAGTGCTCTGGATCGCGGCGCCGCCGCACCTCGCAGGACTTCCGGTAGAGTTCTTCCGCCTCCCGGAGCCTCCCCAGGCCGTGGAGGGCGACGGCGTAGTCGTGACGGGTCCAGGCCAGGGTCAGGTCGTCCGGGGGGAGGATCTCCTCGCGGACGGCAAGCACGTGCCGGTAGTGGACGGCGGCAGCCTCCTGGTCGCCGAGGTTCTCCAGGCAGAAGGCCACCCCGTGCTCGGCCTTGAGGGTCTCGGGGTGCCGGTCCCCCCGGGCCCTGGTGAGAATGTCGAAGGCGCGGGTGAACTCGGTCTGGGCCTCCTCCACCCGCCACTGGGAGGCCAGCCAGCGGGCGTGGCGCTCCAGGGCCTCCCCGAACGCGCTCGAGGTGGAGCCGGCCACCGCGGACCAGGCCTCGAGGCCGAGGTCCAGGTTCCGCCCCGCCTCGTCGATGCGTCCGCATCGGAGGAGGGCGTAGCCGTAGCTGCAGCGCACCCGGGCATAGAGCGAATCGGGCTCCGCGGGGCCCGAACCGCAGCCGAGGAGGGCCCCGTAGGCGGCGGCGGCCCGGGAGAACTCCCTTTCGGCCATCAGGGTGTCGGCCTGCGCGAGACGGGACAGGCAGGGGGCTCCGGGTCCGGGCCCGGGGGCCGCATCCACCGGCGTTCGGGGGCCGGCGAGGGCGGCCGCGACCAGGACCAGACCCCAGGCGTACCGCCCGGCCTTTCGCGCAAGCTGTTGGCAGGTAACGAGATGAAAAAACATTCCGAAAACCGGTCCCGGTAGTCGTTACCCCAGAAGAGCCGGTCTGCGATCGACCGGCGAAGAACATGCATGTGAGCGGCGACAGGTGCAGGAATCATAGACGGTTTGATCGCGACCGGCGACCGGCCTGTAGCCGCCTGGAACGGGCGCGCGTGCGTCCCCGAGGGGAGGGTGTCAGCGAGTGGCCACGAAGAGCAACGGATCCCCGTCGGATGTCCTGGGTGGAATCCAAGCCACCCAGCTGGAGATTCAGAGGATGAAGGAGCGCTTGATCCTGCTCAGGCGCGAGGTGGAGGAACTGGAGAGCACGTTGATGGCCCTGGCCGCGAGGGAGCACGTGCCCGTGAGTTGATCCCGTTGCGCGTACCCGGCTCGGGAACGGGGCATCCGGAGGGCCGGCCCAGGCCGGCCCCGCCGGAGACGGGCAGGACACGATGGCCGGCGTGGACGACACGCCGGTGCTTGGGGGAAACGTGTACTGCCGGGCACTGTCGCCGGGGTCCGGGAATGCGATGGGCCCCTATCCCACAACGGGATAGGGGCCTTCTTCATTCCGTCCCAGCCAGCCGGGAGCAGTTTCGCGGCCACGGGGCCATTGAGAAGGCTCCGACCCGGTTCTCCGGCACGTACGGACCGCGGTGGCGTCACAGGCCCCGGCATGAGGCGCGGCCGGTGCGCTACGGAGGGCCGGGGTTCACGGGACGCGGGCCGCCGAGGCAAAGAAATGGACCAGCCCTTGGGCCGGTCCACCCTCTTGGGGCCCCCCGTACAGCGGGCACCGCAAACTTGTCGAAACGCACCGCCTGACTCGGCCACCCCGTCGATGGCGGAGAAGAGCGTGGGCCACCACCTCATGGTGGTGGCCCACAACCCCGTCAGCACACGATTGTTTGAGCACAATGTCCCCTGTCCCTGGCGCCATGACGTTGCCGCTGCCGATCCGCGTTTGCTTGCCTGTCCAGGGGACGACCTGCTTGAGTAGCACCTTTCATGCCTGCGAGGAGGCCAAGACGTAAGCCGGGGATTCGGGAGCATCTACCGGATCTCCGGCGCCTCCATATCCCAGGAACACGGCCGGGGTCGATCAGTCTGATCGGAGGGATTCTCCCCCGGCATCATATCGATCGAGTAGATCACCGGGACCGTACGGGGGGCGTTCAGGTGGCTGCAATTGGATGGGCTTGAAGGTTGGCATGAAGCATGCGGGTAGGATGAAGCGTCTTCCAACCTGAAAGGTGGAGCCGGGTCATGAGATCACGAAAGTCGGTCTTGGGGGTGTGGACTGTGGCGGTAGCCGTGTTCCTGGGCACGCAGCTCGGCTGCAGCTCGACCCAGGAGATGCGCTCGGGGTATGGGGTTCCGGCCAGCGAGGGGACGGTAGATGCCACCGACGGAGGCAACGGCAATACCGACCTCGAAGTCCGGGTCAAGCACCTGGCCCAACCGTGGCTGGTGGCCTCGGATGCCACGGTCTACGTCGTATGGGTCCAAGCGCCGGATGCCACCCGGCAAAACGTGGGCGCGCTGACCCTGAACGACAATCTGGAGGGAAGCCTGAAGACGGTCACGCCTCACCGCCAATTCATGCTTTCGGTGACGCCCGAGGCAAGCGGCGAGGTCGACCAGCCCAGGCACCAGCCGGTCTTTACGGCCAAGGTCGACCGGTCCAAGTGAACAGGAACCGATCGGGCCGAGCCGCCTACACCGGACCGTCATGTTGACGACGTGAGCCCGGACGATCCGGCCCCCGGCATGAGGACCATCCGCGACCCTCCCCCGCTGCATCAGCGGGGTCAGCCTGGGCCGGAGGCCGGGCGTAGGTGCCCTCCCGACCGCGCCCGCCACTTCCCGGCGCCGCTCCCGGGCTCGTCGAGGGAAGGGGGACGAAATCCGTCGGCTGGCGGGTCCCCTGAGCGGGGCCGCGCTCAGGACGAAGGGGGGCTCTCGTCCGCGGCGGGGCGGGTTCCCCCGCGGACGCCGTAGCTCTTGAGCTTTCGGTAGAGGGTCGCGGATCCGATCCCGAGCTGTTCGGCGGTGCGGGTCTGGTTTCCATCGTTCAGATCGAGCACGGCCAGGATGTAGTCCTTCTCGATCTCGCCCAGGGCCCGCACCGGGCCGGAGAGCGAGGGTACCGGGATCGCCTGCCGGACTTCCTCGGGCAGGTCGTCCGGTTCGAGCAGGCTCCGCTCGCAGAGGACAACGGCCCGTTCTATGGCGTTCTCCAGCTCGCGCACGTTTCCCGGCCAGTGGTAACGCAAGAGCTGGTCCGCCGCGCGCGGGGTGAATCCGGTGACCGGCCGATTGAACCGCTCCGATACATTGGCCAGGAGCACCCGGGACAGGGGCAGGATGTCCTCCCGCCGGTCCCGGAGCGCGGGCACGTGCAACTGGAGAACGTTCAACCGGTAGTACAGATCCGCACGGAAACGGCCGTCGGCGATGTCGGCGGACAGCTCCCGGTTGGTTGCCGCCATCACCCGCACATCCACGGGCCGGCTCCTGTTCTCCCCCACGCGCCGGACCTCGCGTTCCTGGAGAACCCGCAGCAACTTCACCTGCATGCCGGCGGAGACGTCGCCGATCTCGTCGAGCAGCAGCGATCCTCCATGGGCGGCCTCGAACAGGCCGACCCGGTCCTGGGAAGCGCCGGTAAAGGCGCCGCGCGCGTGGCCGAAGAGTTCGCTCTCGAGAAGGGTTTCGGTGATGGCACCGCAATTGACGGCGATGAACGGGCCTGGAGCGCGTGCGGACTCACTATGAATCATGTGGGCAATCAGCTCTTTGCCCGACCCGCTCTCGCCGGTGATGAGAACGTTGGAACTCACCCGGGCGACCCGCCGCGCGAGGTCGACTACGCGCCGCATCGCGGGGCTCCGGGCGATCAGGCCGTTGGGGTCCTCGACCTCCGGAGCCAGGCGGGTGAGGGCGCGCTTTTTCGCGCGCAGCTTTCGTTCGGCCTCCTTGAGATCCGCGGTGATCTGGTGAATGGACGGTTCGATCCAATCCTTGAGATTCTCGGCCCGATAGAAACGAAGCTCTTGGGCGCGGTCGTCGGTCCAGTCCTCGATGGTCCGAGCAATCAGATGGCAAGTCGCGTCGCCGCGTCCGATGCAGCGATCCTCCAGAACGTAGACCTCCTGGCCCATCGCCCGGCTCAGGTAGCCGCTCATGATCCCGCAGATCGTCCAGCAGACCTGGCTGTCGCTGCGCCCGACGTGGGCAAGATGTTGCTCCGCCTCGTACGAGCCGACGAGGGTCATCCCATCTGACATCAGCGAGTCCTGGGACCCCGGAGCCAACCGGTACAGGCCTTCGAGCATATGGATACGCCCGCATGCCAAGCGCCAGTCCTCCTCGCTCTCCCATTGAAACAGGTTCTGCACCGCCTCCGCCATGCGCCATCCATGGATGTAGCCGAACCGGGTCAGGACAGCACGTGCGGTACCGAGGCCGAAATGCTTGATGAGCTCCTTCCGCAGGGTTCCCTTGGCGGTGGCGTCGATGATGAGGGCCCGTTCCCCCGCGAAGCGGACGACTCCACTTTCGGCGTCAAATTCGACCAATTCGCTGATGTTCAGATCTTGAAATCGCATGAGCCTCCACCTTCCTGGTCGAGTGTGCGCCATTTTGATCGAATCCACAAGGGACTTCACCCCCGCCTTCCTTGCTGCATAAGCACTTAGGTGAGGCACGAAAAATGCTCTAGTGGAACTTGCCCTTCAACGACGCCGGTCCACCCGGGATCCCGACCGGGGCGAAGGGAGTCGAGGGGGCCGATCACCCGGGGCATTGCGCGCCGGGAAGCCGCCGTGAGGGGAGACCCGCAAGAGGCCATTCCCGGATGAATACGCGGACGGCCTCGGAAGAAGAGAGCATGAATGAGAACTGGAAAGAGATGGAAGTGCAGCTCGAGCGTTGGAGCGTGCGGATCGATCAACTCGCTGCCAAATGCCAGGCGGTCGGAGTCCAACCCGGTTTCGAGGCCCTCAACCATCTGGACGAACTGAAGGCGTTGCACGCGATCGCCAAAGCAAAGCTCGAGGAACTCATGGCCGCAAGGCGTGGGCCGGGCCAGATTCAGCTCGAGGTCGAGATGATGGTGGCCTGGGAGGACCTGAGAGCGGCCGTCGAGAAGCCGGCGTGATAGGCGCCGACGGTGGGGGCGCCGGCGGAAGAGAAATCGCCGGCCGTACCGAAAACGTCCCCGATGAAAGTCCAGAGCCGTGATCGAAGGGGATCTCCTCCGGTCGGCTCGAAATGAAGAGGTTAGCTGCCATGAGACAACACCCAGCCCTGCTTGCCGTCCTTCTTCTGGGCGCGACCGCGCTCACCGTGGGATGCACCAGGGGTCAAGACAACGTCCCGACTGCGGCGGCCGCGCCGGCCCCCAAGGCGAAGGCGCCCCGCTTCGAGACCTTCGTCATTCCCGACGGGACCAGTGTGGTTGCGTCGCTCGACACCCGGCTCTCCTCCTCGACGAGCCATACCGGCGACACCTTTGCCGCCACCACGACCGAACCCATCATGGTCGGCGGGCGCACGGCGGTTCCGACCGGGGCCCGGATCCACGGCGTCCTGAGAGACGTCCAGGCCTCGGGCCGGGTTTCCGGACGCGCGAGGATGACCCTCCAATACGAGTCGATCGTGGACTCACAGGGCAAGACGCGCACGATTTCCGCCCTGCCCCTCACCCTTCAGGCGGCCTCTTCCACGGGTGGAGACGTCGAGAAGATCGCGGCCGGGGGCGTCCTCGGCGCGGTGATCGGCGGGATCGCCGGCGGCGGGAAGGGTGCAGCGATCGGCGCCGGGGCGGGAGCGGGAGCCGGGACGATCCTCATGCTCGCCACCAAGGGCGACGACCTGGAGTTGAACCCCGGGCAGAAGCTGGCGGTTCACCTCACGGGGCCCACGAGCGTGCAGGTTGCGGCCCGATGATGATCTCGAACCACCCACCGGCCGGACCGCCGTCCGGAGCCCGACCGAAGGCCGGTTTCGAGCGGGGGGAAGGGGGCACGGGGAGCCGGGCCGGCGCACCCGGTCCTGTCAACGGGAATTGGAAGGAGGCGCTGATGAGAAGCACTGGAAAGATACTGGCCGCGGTGGCCCTGGGCGTGGCCATCGGTCCCGCCCTGGCCCTGGCCAGCCCCGAAACCGAGGTCGGTTTCCGCGGCTGGGGACCGCGGATCGGACTGTCCGTCAATCCCGACCAGGTCCATTTCGGAGCCCATGCCGACTTCGGGCAATTCGCGAAGCACGTTCGCTTTCAGCCGAATCTGGAACTCGGCCTCGGAGACGACGTGAAGCTCGTCACCCTGAACGCCGAGGCCGCGTATCGGTTCAGCAGCCGATGGAACGTGTGGAGCCCGTACCTGGGTGGAGGGCTCGGAGCCAACATCAAGAGCTACGACAACGGAAAGGCCAATACGTCGCACACGGATCTGGGAGTCAATCTGCTCGGCGGGATCGAGAGGGGCCTTTCCAGCGGAGATCGGTTCTTCGTCGAAGGCAAGGTCAGTCTGAACGACGTGCCGGACTTCAAGGTGACGGCCGGTTGGACGTTCTATCACTAGCAGGATCGCCGCCGACCGGCACCTATCCGGGTGCCGGCCGGCAATGAGACTGGAGGTCAGTCATGTTGTGGACCATCGCGGTCGTACTCATCATTCTCTGGATGTTGGGGCTTCTCACCGCCTTTACCATGCACGGTTTCATCCATGTTCTTCTCGTTCTGGCCATTATCGCGGTGCTGATCCGCGTGATTCAGGGACGACGGATCGTGTAACCGGCGTTCCCGGCGGAAGCCGCCGGCGAGAGGCCGGGAACCTGTCGGGATATCGGTCACGTTGGACTCTTTCAATCTCCAATCGGAAGGATGTGCTATGAGGATCGCTTTGACCGCCCTGGTGGCAGGGCTCGGGCTGGGGTTGGGCATGATTCTCGCCCTGCCCGCCGCGGCACAGCACATGGGCGTCATGCAGTCGGCGGAGACCCTGGATCGAGGCGCCTACAAGCTCACCCTGGCCCCGATCATGGCCTTCGGAAAGGGGGGTGGTTCTGATGAGTTCGGCGCCGCCCTTCGCGGAGGCTATGGGTTCACCGATCGGTTCGACGCCGAGGCGAAGCTGGGCTTCTTCGAGAACGGCACCTACGTCGGCGCCGATGGCGAGTTCTGGATACTGAAAGGCAAGGAAAAGGACGCCGGCCTGGACGGCTCGGTGGCGGGAGGCGTGCACTGGGTGTTCGGAAGCAAGGACAATTACGACACCATGGGATTCGACGTCACGCCGCTCCTGAGCGGGCACGTGTCCAGGAATCTCGAACTCTATGGGGCTCTCGACGTCTCCTTCGAATCGATCCGGAATGCCCCGGCCGGAGTCGATGACACCTTCACCAGGCTGCACCTGGTGCCCGGGTTCGAATATCGCCTCTCCGACGCCGCTGATCTGGTCGGGGAGGTCGGACTCGGATTGAACGACAACTCCAACACGTATGTGGGCGCGGGCGTGTCCTTCTACTTCCGCTGATGAGAAGGATTGTCGCCGTTCTCGGTCGGGTGCTGGTCGTGGCCAGGGTGGCCCGGGGAAGCTGGCTTGCCGTACACAAACGCTCCCGCGAAGTGGGCTTCGGTGGGGGAGGCTGGAGGGGCTGGAGATGAAGACGCTCGGGTGGCTCCTGGTGATCCTCGGAGTGCTTGCCGTGATCTACGGTGGAATCGGTTACAACCGGAACCGGACCGTCATCGAGATGGGCTCGATGAGCGTGACCGCGACCGAGCACAGGAACGTCGCCGTCCCGGCGAGCATCGGGGTGGCGGTGGTGCTCGGCGGCGTGGCGCTTCTGGTGGCCGGGAAGCGGCGGGCCTAGGCGGGGGATTGTGCCCGGAGGACCGCCGAGGGGTCCGGCCCACCGGATCGGCGCCGGAGGGGTAGAGCGCGGTCCAGGACCACGGATTGAAGAGCAGGGGGAGGAAACCATGCGCGGATCGATGATGTTGTCCCTGTTGGTCGTTTCCCAAATCGGCTGGGGCGTGTGTGCGACCGCGCAATCGCCGCCGGTCGAGGAAGGCGGGCGGCTGACCGTCATCCCGACCGCCTTCCAGGAACTGAAGGAGCTTCGGATCAATACCGGCAAGAAGACGAAAATGCGGGACGGCACCTTCGGCGCCGTGTACGTGACCAGGACCCCGGCCCCGGGAAGCACGTACCTGAACTTCCACGTTGACGTGGCTTCGGATGTCGGCCCGTTCGTTCTGCGTGCCGGGGATGTTCGCCTGGAGAGGGGCCCGGCCGGTACCGCGGAGCAGGCCGAATCCCCGGCGAAGGGAGCGGCGGCTTCGGCGGCCTCGGGGCCGGTGTCCTATATCCCCATGGACTGGTTCGTTGATTCCGGCGGGGAGGAATTGCACGGGGACTCGTTGGCGGTGAGCGAGAAGGCGCTGGTACAGTTCACGATCGAGGTGCCCGAGGCGGATCTCGGTGAACTCACGCTCTTCGTCCGATCGCAACGGATGGGGACGGTCAATGAGATCCGGGAACGGATTGCCACCGAGCTGAAGAGGCGGAACGGAGACGACGGGAACTAGGGGCATTCCGGAGAGGCCCGTTCGTCAGGGTACTGTTCGGGAGTGACCCCGGGCTCGCGGGCACGCCACGCGAGAGACGGGCACGGGCAGGGCGCGGGTCTTCCGGGCGCGAACCGCCCCCTTCCCGATGACGTCCCGGCGCCCCGGGGATCGGGGATACCTTCTCCTTCATCGGCACCGCCGCAATGTATTAGAGTGGACTGGATGAACGGTCGTCCATCCGGCCGCTTCCCTTCGCCAGGCCGAGCGGCGAAGTAGACTCCTCTCGACGGAAGGGGCGGCTCGAGAGAACTTCCTAAGCGAGGGAAACGCCATGGCCAGCAGATACCGGCCGGTGGCGGGAGGTCTGAAGACCCTTTTGCCGGGATGGTCCCCACCCCGTCCCGGCGGCACCGTGTCCTCGCGTTACTGCTACAGCGTTTGGCTGCGCCACCTGGCCTGTCTCCGCCGGGCCGGTCTGTCCGGGTATCCGGACATGATCGCCGAGCTTGGGCCCGGAGAATCACTGGGAATCGGCCTGGCCGGGCTGCTCGGGGGCGCCACCCGCTATATCGGCCTGGACGTGGTTCGATACGCGGACGATGCCTCGAACCTCCGCGTCTTCGATGAGCTGGTGGAGCTGTACGAACGCCGGACCGATGCTCCCGGGGACGGGGAATTTCCGGGCGTCCGCCCGAGGCTTCCCTCGTACCGGTTCTCCGACGTCTACTCCAACCCGGACGGCCTCCGGGAGAATCTGGCGCCGGAGCGGATCCAGGGGCTCCGCCGGGAGCTGAGTCACGTGGAGACGGGGGCGGGCACGGGCTCGATCCGCTACGTCTGCCCGTGGTTCCGCTCCGATCTCGTCGAGGAGAACGTCGTCGACGTCGCCTACTCCCAGGCGGTGCTGGAGCACGTGGACGATCTCGAAGGCACCTACGCCGCCCTCTTCCGGTGGCTGAAGCCCGGCGGGATGATGTCGCACGAGATCGACTTCAAGTGCCACGGTATGACCCCGGAGTGGAACGGACACTGGTCCTATTCCGACCCGGTCTGGAAGGTGATCCGGGGACGCCGTCCCTATCTCCTCAACCGGCAGGTGCTTTCCACGCACCTGTCGTTCCAGGAGCGGATGGGCTTCCGGATCGTGACCGTAACCCGGGTCGAGGGGGAGAACGGCCTGCCCCGGCGGCGGTTGCAGCCCCGGTACCGGAATCTGTCCGACGAGGATCTCACCACCAGCAGCGCCCACGTGGTCGCGGTGAAGCCCTCCCACTAGGCTCCTGCCGACCGGAAATAGAAGTCCAGCATGGCGTTCAAGGGGGCGGGATCCCGCTTCAATCGGCTTCGAAGCGCCGCGCCCTCCCAGCAGTCGACCAGGAGGCCCGCCAGGTGCCGAGGATCGGAGCTGCCCGGGATGTCCCCGTTCCGGCGGGCCTCCTCCAGGCAGACGGCCAGCCGCTCGGCGATCCCGGAGAAGCACTCCTCGATCCTGGCCCGGAACCCCTCGCTGACCCCCGAGAGTTCCTGGCCGAGACCGCCGAGCAGGCAGCCCATGTAGCCCTCCTTCCGGTAGTGCTCCCGGGTCATCTCGAAGAAGTGACGCACCCGCTCCAGCGGGGGGCGCCGCGTGTCACCCAGACAGGCATCCAGGCCGGCGTGCACCTCGCGCATGTACCGGTCGACGACCTGGAGCGCGAAGTCCTCCTTGTCCCGGAAGTGGTGGTAGAAGGATCCCTTCGGGATCCCCGAGGCCTCCAGCAGGATCTGGACACCCAGCCCGTTGTACCCGTGCTCGAGGAGCATGGCCAACCCGGCGGTGAGCAGCCGATCCTTGGTCGGGTGCGTCGACTCCATTCCTCTTCGGCCCTCTATCCCTTCACCTTCTCGATCATGTGGTTGATGACGTGGGTGTGTTCGGCCTGGGGGCTGAACATCACGATCTCGGCGTCGGCCTCGACCCGGACGTTGTGCCCGGGAGGCCAGTAGAAGAGGTCGTTGGCGTTGACCGTCTCCTGCACGCCGTTGGCGTCGGTCGCGATGATCCGGCCCCGAAGCACGTAGCCCCAGTGGGGGCACTGGCAAAGGTTCCCCTCCAGACCCTCGAAGAGGGGAGTGGTGTCGACACCCGCCGACAAGCTGAAGTACTCGCCACTGATCGCGCCGAACCCGCCGGCGTCTCCGAACCCCTTCTGCTGGCGGACCACGGCGCCGGGGATCTCCATCCGGACCTCGACCTCGTCTTTTGCTATCCGCATGCCGCACTCTCCTTTAACGGGATGGGGGTGCTCGTTTAGACCGATCGGTCTAGAGGCAAGTGTATCGGAAGCGATGGGCACGTCAAGGAAAGAAGGGGGCAAAGGCCTGCCGGCCTGGACCTTGGCAACAAAAAGCCCCTATCCCGCAAGGGGATAGGGGCTCTCAAGATTTGGTAGCGGGGGTTGGATTTGAACCAACGACCTTTGGGTTATGAGCCCAACGAGCTACCAGACTGCTCCACCCCGCAACCGTTAAACTCTCAACGGGTCAACTAGGCTACCAACCGCCGGAATCCCCGTCAAGGGGAATACCGGAACCGTGGGGGGCGTTATTCCGGCCGGCCGTGGCCCGCTCCGCCGCCCCCGCCGCCCGTGCCACTCGCAGGGCCGTCGGCGTCCCCGGCGCCCCCCGCCTCCGCCCCGCCGTCGTCCCCGGACCGCGCCTTGGGCGCCGCCGCGTCCGGCACCACCTCGTCGTCGTCGAACCGGTAGATGACCTCGTCGGGGCCGATCATCCAGTACTTTTCCCGGGCCACCTTCTCCAGGCTCAGGGGGTCGTTCTTCTTGAGCTTGACCTCCTGGATGAGCCGCTCCTTCTCCAGGCGCATGCGGGAGTTCTCGGCGGTCACGTTCCGGAGTTCGCGCTGGAGCTGCATGCGCCGGACGATGCCCCGGTCGCCGCCCACGAAGTTGGCGGTGTAGATCAGGACCGCGAGGGCGATCAGCCCCCAGCGGAAACGGCTGGACGAGGCGATGCCCTTGCCCCGGTAGACGGTGCGCAGATAGCGGTAGCGGATCGGCTCTGCCGGTCCGCGATGGGGAACCAACCTCGTGCCCTCCTGGGATGGTCCCGCCCCGACGTTGGAAACGGTGGAAGCACTATAGGCCCGGCCCGGGGGCGAGGCAAGGCCGATCCGGGGGAGCGGACCGCAGCCGCGCGCACCGCCGCCGGGGGGACCCCGGCCGGGCCCCGGAAACGCCTCGGGCGCCGGTCACCCGGCGCCCGGAGGTACGAGGAACTTCACCGGACCGCCGCGCTCAGTCCTTCCCGCCCACCGGGAACGCCTCGATGCCCGGGATAGACGGCCAGGTCGCCCAGCCCGGCCTCGATCCGCAGGAGCTGGTTGTACTTGGCCATGCGGTCGGAGCGGCTGGCCGAGCCGGTCTTGATCTGCCCGGTGTTGAGCGCCACCGCCAGGTCGGCGATGTAGTTGTCCTCGGTCTCGCCCGAGCGGTGGCTGATCACCGCGGTGTAGGCGTTGTGCTGGGCCAGGTTCACCGTCTCGATGGTCTCGGTCACGGTGCCGATCTGGTTGAGCTTGATGAGGATGGAGTTGGCGATCTCGGCCTCGATGCCCTTCCACAGGGTGTCGAAGTTGGTGACGAAGATGTCGTCCCCCACCAGCTGGATCCGCTCGCCCAGCCGCTCGGTGAGCACCTTCCAGCCGTCCCAGTCGTCCTCGGCCAGCCCGTCCTCGATGGAGAGGATCGGGAAGCGGTCCACCAGCCCGGCGTAGAACTCCACCATCTCCTCCGAGGAGTAGCTCTTCCCCTCCCCGGCCAGCTCGTACTTCCCGTTCTTGTAGAACTCGTTGGCGGCGGGGTCCAGGGCCAGGGAGATCTGCTCGCCCGGCTTGTACCCCGCCTTCTCGATGGCGGTCACCAGCAGCTCCAGCGCCTCCACGTTGGACTTCAGGTTGGGGGCGAAACCCCCCTCGTCGCCCACCGAGGTGGCCAGGCCCTTCCCCTTCAGCACCGCC
The DNA here is from genome assembly GCA_963768615.1 of Candidatus Eiseniibacteriota bacterium. GTDB lineage: Bacteria > Eisenbacteria > RBG-16-71-46 > JABDJR01 > JABDJR01 > CAVSKL01. The sequence continues at coordinate 331,062 of CAVYIE010000004.1, forward strand.
TTCAGGTGGTGGAAGGTCTCCACCCCCATGCGCAGGCCCTCGGCGAAGGTGTCCGCCCCGTGGGGGACGATCATGAACTCCTGGATGTCCACGTTGTTGTCCGCGTGGGCCCCGCCGTTGACCACGTTCATGAGCGGCACCGGCAGGGTGCGGGCCCCGGTTCCGCCCAGGTAGCGGTAGAGGGGGAGCCCGGTGGCCATGGCCGCGGCCCGGCTCACCGCCATGGACACGGCGAGGATGGCGTTGGCCCCCAGCTTCCCCTTGTTCTCGGTGCCGTCGGCCTCGCGGAGCACGGTGTCCACCAGCTGCTGGTCCAGGGCGTCCTCGCCCAGGAGGTGCTCGGCCAGCTCCTCGTTCACGTTCTCCACCGCCTGGGTCACGCCCTTCCCGAGGTAGCGCCCCTTGTCCCCGTCGCGCAGCTCCACCGCCTCGTGCTTGCCCGTCGAGGCCCCGGAGGGCACCGCGGCCCGGCCCCAGGCCCCGCCGGCCAGCTGCACCTCGGCCTCCACGGTGGGATTGCCGCGGCTGTCCAGGATCTCCAAGGCGTGGATCGATTCGATGAGGGTCATGGCGTCCTCCTCCCCGGGTTTCCCCTGATTGCTTGTCGTGAGCGGTGAGCTGCGGACGGCCGGCGGCCGCCGGTCCGGGGCCGCCCCGGGCCCCGGCGCCCCCGGTCCGGGCGGGCCGGAACCGCACCCCGAGGCGCCGATCCGGACCCCCGAACGAGGGGGGCAAAATACCCCGTGATCTTGACGCCTCGGCCCCGGCGGCGCAACCGCCCGCGCACCCCCCGGCAGCGGTCGCCGGCTTCGATTACAGTTGTAGTCGATCCCGAGGGAACTCCCGGCTGCGGCGACGCTTGACCGGGCTCGAACCCTCCCCTAGTTTCGGCCCGGCCCGGGAGGTTTCCGAGGGGTCCCCCCCCGGAACCCTGCCGATCCTGCAACCCGGCTCGCCCGGATTCCGTAATCCCGGACGAGCGGAGGACGCGCCCGTTGACGTCAGACGTGAACGAAGACCGCGAGCTCGTCCTCCGGTGCCTGAAGAACGACCAGGCCGCCTACCGGCGGCTCCTGGACAAGTACCGGCGGCCCGTCGTACGCCATCGTCCGCAGGATGGTGAACGACGACGAGGACGCCCGGGACCTGGCCCAGGAGGCGTTCATCCGGGCGTTCAAGAACCTGAAGCAGTTCGATCCGGAGCGGAAGTTCTCGAGCTGGCTCTTCCGGATCGCCCACAACCTCTGCATCGACCACTACCGCCGGCGGAAGCTGGACACGGTGCCGATGGTGAGGACGGGCGGCGGGGAAACGGAGGAGTCCTGGGACCTGCCCGATCCCTCGCCCGATCCGGGAGCGACCTTCTCGGACCGGGAACGGAGCCGGAGGCTGCTGGCCGCGGTGGAGTCCCTCCCCCCGGGGTACCGGGTGGTGATCCTCCTCCGCCACCAGCAGGGCCTGGCCTACGAGGAGATCGCCGAGTCCCTGGAGCTTCCCCTGGGGACGGTCAAGGCCCGGATCCACCGGGCCCACCGGTTGCTCAAGGAGAAGCTGGTCCGGCAGGGGCTGGACTGGCTCCCCGAAGAAGGCTGACACGATCATGCACGACGGCGATTCCATCGCTCACCTGAGCCCCGAGGTCCGGGACCGCTACCTGGACGAGGAGCTGGCCGCTTCCGAGCGGGAGCGGGTGCGGAGCCACCTGGCCGGCTGCGCCCGCTGCCGCCGGGAGGTGGCGGTGTACCGGTCGCTGCTCGACCGGCTGGACCGGTTGCCGGTGCCGGAGCCTCCCCCCGGGTTCGACGTGCGGATCCTGGACGCGGTCCTGCCCCGCCCCAGCGAGGCCGCGGTCCTGATGCGCCTGGCCACCCGGGTCTACGCGGTGCTCACCCTCCTCCTGGCCGGCAGCGTGGCCGGGGTGCTGGCGGTGTGGGGGGCGGCCCCCTTCGAGGATCTCCTGGCCACCGGCATCGCCGGCGGCGTGAGCGGGGTCCTCGGCTTCCTCCGCGTGGTGGGGGTGGGCTTCGTGGACCTCATGAAGACGGTGGGGGACCTGATCCCCCTGGCCGACGCCGCCGGAGCCCTGGTCCGGGGGCTGGAGACCGCCGCCTCCTCCCTGGCCCCGCAAGTGGTCCTGCTCACCGTGCTCACCTTGTCGCTGGCGACTCTGGTCCTGGTCTGGGCTCTTGCGCCCGCGCGTGAAAGGGGTGTTCCTCATGTCTCCCTCACTCTCTAGGCCTACGGGGCTTCCCGGCATCGGCGCGCTGCTCCTGGCCGCGGCGCTGTTCGTTCCGTGGAGCGGGGTTCCCGCGGCCGCCGCCCAGGGGGGCGCCGACAGCGCGGGCGCGGACTCCGCCGGCGGCAACCGGGAGGGGCGGCTGACCCGGATCCAGTTCGAGGTCGACGACGGGGACACCGCCCCCACCCGGATCAACATCAACCTGCACGGCACCACCCGGACCACCAAGGCCGCCGACTACGTGCGCTTCGGGGAGAACATCCACATCGGTCCCGACGAGCACATCGCCGGCGACGTGGTCTCCATCGGGGGGGGGATCTTCGTCGAGGGCGAGGTGAGCGGCGACGTGGTCTCGGTGGGCGGCAGCATCGAGATGGCTCCCGGAGCCGTGGCCTCCGGGGACGTGGTCTCGGTGGGCGGGGGCGTGGTCCTGGACGACAGCACCCAGGTCATGGGCGACGCGGTGAGCGTGTGGGGGAAGCTCCGCGCCTCCAAGTCCGCAGTGATCCAGGGAGAGCGGGTCGAGGTGAGCGGGCTGGGGATCAACCTCCCCTTCGAGAACATGGGCCGTATCGGCCACCACGGCGTGGGGCACGGCATCTGGAGCTTCCTGCGGCGGCTCATCTGGGCCCTGGTTCTGGTCGGCCTGGGCGTGCTCGCCTTCCAGATCTTCCCCGGCCGCATGCGCCGGCTGGCCGATACCGCCTCCGAGCGCGGCCTGGTGGCCTTCCTGGCCGGCTTCGCGGGCTGGATCCTCTGGCTGCCCGCCTTCGTCCTCCTCTGCGTGACCATCATCGGGATCCCGGTGGCCATCCTGCTCATCTTCCTCACCCCGGTGATGACCCTGCTCGGCTACCTGGCCGTGGCCGAGGTGGCGGGACGCCGGCTGGACGCCCGCTTCGCCGGAGGCGCGGGAACGGCCAAGGTCATTTTCATCGGCGTCTTCGCCCTGGAAGGGGCGCTGCTCCTGGCCCGGCTCCTGGGGATCTTCGGCTCCGTCTTCAGCTTCGTGGGCTGGATCCTGGCCATGATCGGGTACTGTGTCATCTTCATCGCCGTGACCATGGGCTTCGGGGCCTTCCTCATGAGCCGGTTCCGGCCCCCGGTGGCCCCGGCCCCGGCCCCGGCCGCCACCGCGGCCCCGGTGCCTCCGCCGCCGCCGCCTCCTCCGCCCCCGCCGCCCGCGCCGGCCTCGCCGGCCTCGCCGCCGGGCGGGGTCCAGGGGTGATCCCGCCCCGCCGCCTGGGGGCGCCGGCCGGCCTCGTCCTGGCCGCGGCCCTGCTCCTGGTCCCCGCCTCTCCGGAGGCGGGGACCCTCCGCGTTCCCCGGGACGCCATGACCCTGGAGTCGGCCCTGCGCCGGGCCGCCGACGGGGACACGGTGCTGGTGGCCCCGGGCATCCACCACGGCCCGGTGCGTATCCTCCGTTCGGTGCGGATCGAGGCCCCGGCCGGTCCCGCCCTCACCGTGCTCACCGGTACCGGCCCCGGGCCGGTGGTCACCGTGGATGGCGGGGGGCCCGGCGCCGTGCTCTCGGGCTTCACCGTCCGGGGGGGAACGACCGGGATCGACCTCCGCCACGGCGTGTTCCAGGTCTGGGACTGCGCCGTGACCGGCGCCGACTCCCTGGGTATCCGCGCCGGCGCCGGCACCTATCCCCGCCTCTTCGCCTCCACCGTGAGCGACTGCCCGGTGGGGGTGGACCTCGGCCCCGGCGCCGACGCCCTGGTCATGCGCAACACCCTCCGCGGCTGCGGGGTGGGGATCCGGGTCGCCGCCTCCGGCGCCCGCATCTTCCGGAACGTGTTCGCGGCCGACTCGGTGGGGGTGGAGATCCTGCCCGGGGCCTCGGCCGCGGTGGGGGGCTCGCCGGCCGACGGCAACGACTTCCTCCTTCCCGGAAGCGGGGAGGTCGCGCTCCGGAACGCCTCCGCCGATACCGTGAACGCGAGCTACAACTGGTGGGGGAGCGCGGACTGCGACACGGTGCGGGCCCGGCTCGCCGGTCCGGTCCGCTTCCTGCCCTTCACCGGCGCCGGACACCGGCGGGTGATCGACGCCTGCCCCTGACCCCGTCCGCCGTCCCCTCCCCGGCGCCGCCGACCGTCCCCCCGAGGCCCCGACGCCGGTGAATCCCCCTTCCTCGGCCGCCCGCGATCGGACTTGAGTCCGGAATCGGGATCCCGGCGGGGCTGCGCCAGGATCCCCACGTAGTTGGGGCACCTGCCCCATCCGGGCTGCGGCAAGGCCGTTTCGCCGCCTTGGCGCCTCGGGGGAGCGAGCGGGGGAGCGTGTTGACGGGCAACGAATTGCCGGATCCGGAGGCCGGGCGGCGGCCCCTCGCGGCGCCGTCTCCCAAATGGCACGACGATTGCGCTAGGGAAGGCCATGGATTTCCTGCGCGTCCCCAGAACACCTCCACCTCCCCGGCGCGACATCCGTGTCCGGAGCCTCCTTTCGGGGCTCATCGGCCTCGTCGCGGTGGCGACCTCTGTGGCCCCTGCTGCCGCCGCGGTCTCCGTCCACACCGCGGACGAGGTGCTGGCGTCGTGGACCAGTCGGAGCGGGGACGCGCTCTTCTTCCGGAGCCCCGAAGGAGAGAGCTGGGAGCTCGTCACCGACATCGCCGACCCCGCCATCAGCAACAAGGGCCTGGGCGCCTTCTACCCGGTCGATCCGGCCCTGGCCCGGGACGCGGTGGACGCGGTGAACTTTCCGCTGGGGGCGCTCGACGCCCAGGTGTTCATCCTGCCCTACCCGCGCCGGGACCTCATCCCCTCCAGCGCGGGGGAGAACTGCATCTACCTCTCGCCGGGGGTGGCGCCCATGAGCGCGGCCCAGGTCCACGCCCTGGTCGCCCACGAGCTGGGCCACCTGGTGCACCGCAAGCTCCTCCCCGACGCCAACACCGCGGGGTGGAACGCCTACCGGGCCCTCCGCGGCATCACCGACACTGCGGTCTACAACGACAGCGCGGTGCACAAGAACCGCCCCCACGAAATCTTCGCCGAGGACTTCCGCTTCCTCTTCGGCGGCGCCCTGGCCAACTACTCGGGCGGGATCGAGAACCCGGCCCTCGCCCTCCCCACCCAGGTCGCCGGCCTTCAGAGCTTCTTCCTCAACCTCTCCGGCACCGCCGGAGCGGGTATCGCCCTCGTCGCCCATCCCATCCTCACCGTGTCCCCCAACCCCAGCCGCGGGCCCGTTCGGATCGCCCTCCTCGACGGGTCCGCCGGGGTCGGGGGGCCGGTGATGGTGTCGGTGTTCGACGTCCAGGGCCGCCGGGTCGCCGTCCGCTCCGGCGCCGGCCCCGAGATGGGCTGGGACGCGCGCGGCGACGACGGCGCTCCGGTCCCCCCCGGCCTCTACTTCGTGCGGGTGACCCGGGGCGGCGCCTCCTGGCGCGGCAAGGTCCTCATCGCCCCCTAGCGGTCGCTTCCCACTTCGCCCGCCTTCCCCATCGATCGCTGGCCGTTGGGTGGCGGCTTCGGCCCGGCATGAGTACCCGGGTGCTCACCGCATCTGCGGGGCGGCGGCGGCCGCACCGGGACACCCGGCGTGTCGGCGCCAGCTCGAACACAGGGCTGTTCTCGAACATAGGGCTGTTCCCCAGGGAACAGGCCGCGTCCAAAGAAGTCCAAGGTCAAGGGCCAGGAAAAATGGGTACCCGGGGAAACTTCGGGCGAGGCCGGGCGATTCGCCAAGGTTCGCCAAGGGAGGTCCGCGCAGTCCCGCGAGCCGGCCGCTACCGCTCCGGCCGGGGGGTGAAGTCGCGGCTCCGGCCCAGGGCGCTCCGGTCGCCGAGGCCGCTCAGGTCGCGGGCCAGCTCGGCCAGGGCCTTGGGGAAGCCGAGGATGCCTCCTCCCGAGCCCTGGGTCACGTCGCCGGAGAGCCAGGAATTCACTGCCTCCAGGTCCTCCAGGTCCAGGGGCTTCAGCGCCGCGCGCACGGTGAGGTAGTAGTGCTTCCCGCGCTCGAACCCGGCCGGCACCCCCAGGGGCACCTCGTGCACGCGCTCCAGGTAGGCTCGGAGCGCCTCGCGGTCCCTGAGCACCACCGCGTTTCCGGCCGGGTCCAGGAGTTCGTAGCGTCCGCTCCACACGTCGCGCCGGAACCGGTAGAGGTAGGGCTCGGTGTGCACCAGGGAGTCCCACCAGCCGCCGCGGGCCCGCCACAGATCCACGACCAGGGTCAGGGTGGCGGGGATGCCCTCACCGAGGGTGGTGTCCTCGGAGGGGAGCGCCCCGGTGAGCCGGAAGGCGGCGACCAGGGTGTCCCCCGGCGCGTAGACCGATTCAGGATGCTGGATCAGGCCCGGGCCGGCGGTGCTCCCCGCCGGCGACCCGGCGGAGAGGGAGTCGCCGGGCGCGGCCACCAGGACCTCGAAGGGGGCGGCCGCCGCGGCGGCAACCCCGGCCAGGAGGCCGGCGAGCAGAAGCAGCAGGGCCGCCGGCCCCCGGCCGCGCGCCCCCCGCGATGCCCCCCTCGGCCCCCTCATGCCCGCACGCCCCTCAGAACGATTCCTGGAAGCGGACGTAGGTCTTCACGCCGGTGTCGGAGCGGTTCACGCTGCGGGCGAGAAGGAGCGCCACCCCGTCCTCGCCCAGGCGGAAGCCGGTGCCCAGGTCCACGGGGATGAACCGGTCGGTGAGGTCGCCGTCGTCCCAGGCCGTGCCCGCGTCCAGGAAGACCACGGCCTGGGCCCGGCCGGACACCGAGAAGGCGTACTGGAGGTTGGCCAGGGCCACGTGGTCCCCGGCCAGGCTCCGGTAGCCGTGGCCGCGGAGGGTGCCCAGGCCGCCGAGGACGAACCGGTCCTGCACCGGGAGCCGGCAGTCGCAGCCGGGATCGCCCGGGGTGGCGGAGTGGCCCCGGCCGGTCCCGAGCAGGATCCGGCTGGAGAGGGTCTGCCGTCCGGTGAGGCGGAAGTAGGTGCGGAGGTCGGCCATCACCCGCCACTGGTCGAGGTCGCCCCCCAGCCCGGCCCCGGCGCGCTCCCAGCTCACCCGGTACCAGTGCTCGACCGCGCCCCAGGTGGAGCGCGGGCGGGTTTCCCCGGACCGCCCGTCCCGGCGCCTCGGCCGGCTGTCGTAGGCCGCGTCGAGGTCGAAGGCCCGGTAGTCGCCCTCGGCGATCCCCGGGTTGCGGCGGAAGGAGTCGTCCTGGTTGAAGAGCGCCCAGTCGGTCTCGCGGCCCAGGCTCCGCTCCTCGGTGGAGGTCACCCCCAGGCTCAGCCGGAGGAAGGGGGAGGGGTAGAGCCCCACGAAGGCGCGGCCCCCCTCGCTCTCGAACCAGTCGCGGTAGTCGCGGTGCAGGAAGAAGGCGCTGGCCGAGTTCTCCCCGTTCCCGATCACCTCGTCCCCGTAGAAGAAGGGCTTCACCTCGCGCCAGGCGTCCACCCCCACCGTGGCCTTGTGGAGCGGGGCCACCGGCTGTTCGAAGCCGAGCCCGTAGGTGCCCCGGTCGCTGGCGAAGCCGTAGCCCAGGCGCGCGTGCCAGGCCGGGAGCCAGTCCACCCGGTCCAGCGGGCGCAGCAACCCGGCCTCCACGTAGATCCCCTGGACCCGGTTGTAGGCGGCGCGGCTCCGGAACAGGGCCCGGTCCTCGTCGCCCCAGGTGAAGCGCCCGTCCTCGAACTCGATGCGGCGCGGCGGCGGCTCCACCCCCGGCTCTCCCGGCCGGGGAAAGAAGGTGAGGCGCATGGGGGTGGCGGGAGGGGTGGAGACGGTGTCGGGATGCACGGCGCGGGAGCTGTCGGAGACGGCGGCGGTGCCGGAGGTGGCCGCGCTGTCGCCCACCGCGGCCCCGGTGCGCGCCCCCTCCGAGGCCGTCCCGCTCCCGGGAGGCGCGCCCCAGGCCCCGGAGGCCACGAAGACCAGCAGCGCGGCGACCAGCAGGGCCACCGAGAGGAGTTCCAGTCCCAGGGCGCGGAGGACCGCGCCCACCCGATGGAAGAGCCTGCGATCGGTCATGTCACATCCATCCTCTTCGGCCGAAGGGTGACGGTTCGACCGCTTCCACAGCAAGCTCCGTTCCAGACCGGGCCGGTTCGACGGGCCTGTAACTCGATGCATATCCACTAATTGCCTGGCCATCCATCCGGACCCGCGGCCGGGCCGCCCCGGGTTGTGGGCCCGGGGCTACAGCCTGTGGCGGCGCCGCGCCGGTCCGGCTCCGCCTCCCCCCGGCTCCTACTTCCGCTCGATGGAGAGCCGGCGCATCTTCCGGTGCAGGTTGGCCCGGTCGATGCCCAGGTTCCGGGCCGCCTGGCTCACGTTGCCGCCGGTCCGGTTCAGCTCGGCCTCCAGGATCTCCTTCTCCGCCGCGTCCATGAGCCGCTTGAGCATGCCCTCGCCGCCCTCGGCCTCGGCCACGTCCAGCTCCAGGCTCACGCTCACCGTGCCGCCGTCCTCCCCCTCGCCGAGGAGGCTCCCCACCTCGGCCGGCCCCACCCGGTCCCCGGGGGCCATGATGACCAGCCGCTCGACCAGGTTCCGGAGCTCGCGCACGTTTCCCGGCCAGCGGTGGCGGGTGAGGAGATCCAGGGCCTTGCCGGTCAGCGCCAGGCCAGGGCGCCCGTACTCCCGGCGGAAGTAGCCCAGGTAGTGTTCGATGAGCTCGGGCACGTCCTCCGACCGCTCCCGGAGCGGGGGGACGGTGATGGGAAGCACGTTCAGCCGGTAGTAGAGGTCGCGGCGGAACCGGCCCGTCTCCACCTCGGCGTTCAGGTCCTTGTTGGTGGCGGCGATGATGCGGGAGTCGAAGGTGTGGATGCGGGTGCCCCCCACCCGCTCGAACTCGTTGGACTCGATGGCCCGGAGCAGCTTGGCCTGGGCCTCCAGGCTCATGTCGCCGACCTCGTCCAGGAACAGGGTGCCGCCGTGGGCCAGCTCCAGCTTGCCCCGCTTCAGGGCCGAGGCCCCGGTGAAGGCCCCCTTCTCGTGCCCGAAGAGCTCGCTCTCCACCAGGTCCTTGGGAATGGCGGCGCAGTTCAGGCGCACGAAGGGACCCTCGTCCCGGGGTGAGAGGTCGTGGATGGCCCGGGCCACCAGCTCCTTCCCCACGCCGTTCTCGCCCAGGATGAGCACCTTGGCCGGGGTGGGGGCGGCGCGCTTGATCGCGGCCCGGAGCTTCTGCATGATCTCGCTTCCGCCCACCAGGCGGTGGAGGGAGCCGCGCTCTTCCTTGAGGGCCCGGTTCTGCCGGCGGAGGGCGGACATCTGCAGCGCCCGTTCCACGGTGAGGGTCAGCCGCTCGGGGGTGAACCCCTTCTCCAGGAAGTCGAAGGCGCCGAGCTGCACCGCCTCCACCGCCAGCTCGATGGTCCCGTGGCCGCTCATCATCACCACCGGGACCTCGCCGGGGAGGTCGCTCCGGCGCTTGAGGAAGGCCACCCCGTCCTCCTTGGGCATGCGGACGTCGATGAGGATCAGATCCACCACCGTCCCCTCGCGGGTCATGGCCGCCTCCGCGGCCTCGGTGTCCGCGGCCTCGAGGACCCGGTAGCCCTCCTCGGCCAGGTACTCGGAGAGGGACTTCCGCACCCGCGCCTCGTCGTCCACGATGAGCACGGTGCGCTTCCGTTCCTGGGTCTCGGTCATGTTGCCTCCGGATGGTCCGGGTTCGGATCCCGGCCGGGAACGCCGGCCGGAGCCTCGGGGGAGCGCGCCCGCGCCGCCCCGGGGAGGGACAGCGCGACCCGGGCCCCGCCGCCCTCCCGGTCCAGCAGTTCCAGGGAGCCGCCGTGCTGCAGCACGGTGCGCTGGACCAGGCTGAGCCCCAGCCCCGTTCCCTGTTCCTTGGTGGTGAAGTACGGCTCGAGCATGGTCTCCCGGGCCTCGGGCGGCCAGCCGGGCCCGTCGTCCTCCACCGTGATCCGGGCCAGGGTAGCGTCCCCGTCCACCCGGATCCAGACGTGTCCGGCGGGCCCCGAGGCCTCGGCCGCGTTCTTGAGCAGGTTGGTCAGGGCCTGGCGGAGGAGGGTGCGGTCCGCGTCCACCACCAGGGGACGGCCGGGGGCCTCCACCTCCACCGCCGGTCCTCCCTCCCCGCCGGGCTCGCCGGAGAGGCCGGCGGCGGCGGTGCGAGCCAGCTCGCCCAGATCCACGGGGGCGAACTCCGGCACCGGAAGCCGGGCCAGCTCCCCGAAGGAGGCGGCCAGCCGGCGCAGGCCCTCCACCTCCTCCATCAGGGTCTCCAGGGCCCGGCCCACCCGGTCCCGCTCGGCCTGGGGGAGGGCGGGGGCGGTCTTGCGGATCTTGTGGAGCGAGAAGGTGATGGGGGTGAGGGCGTTCTTCATCTCGTGGGCCAGCCGGCGGGCCACCTCGCGCCAGGCGGCCAGCCGCTCGGCCCGGGCCAGCTCCCGCCGCGACCGGGCCAGCTCCGCGCTCATGGTGTTGAAGGTGTCGATCAGGTGTTCCATCTCCGCGGTGCCGGCCGGGGCCACCGGCTCCGGGTCCTCGCCCCGGGCCAGGCGCTCCATGCTCGCGCCCAGGCGCTCCACCGGGCGGCTGACCCGGGCGGCCAGGCGGCGGGCGATCACCGTGGACCCCAGGGCCAGGCTCAGCACCACCAGGCCCAGGGCGAGCATGACCGCGTTCTGGTTCACCCGCTTCAGCACCCCGAGCTGGCGGTAGTAGGCCACCCCCCGGGAGAGATCATCGAGGCGGGTGTAGAAGTCGGGCTCGAGGTAGATCCCGGCCACCAGGATCCGCTCCGGCGCCCCCGGCTCGTTGGCGTAGCCCACGTAGGCCAGGAACCCGCGGTCCCGGTCGGTGAAGAAAGGCTGGTCGTCGGCGGCGAGGACGGCCACCCCGGCCAGGGGGCCCGGCGACTCCAGGAGCGGATCCCGGGTGGTCTGGAAGAGCAGGTCCCCGCCGGGGGAATAGAGCTGGACCACGTCCAGGTTGTAGGCGGTGGCCAGCCGCTCCCGCACCGCCGAGGCGCGCACCGGGGGTTCCAGGGCCGGATCGGCGGCCAGGAGCTGGCCGCGCTGGCGGAGGTCGTTCTCGGTCCGGTCCATGAGGTCCTTGGCCACCTCCAGGCTCCCCTCCAGCGCCCGCTGCACCCCCGGGTTCTCCCAGCGCTCGAGGGCGGCCAGGAGGCGGTGGGTGGCGAGCACGGTGAGGGTCAGCGAGGGGACCAGGGTCAGCACCAGGAAGAGCAGGGTGAGCTGGCCCTTCAGGGTGCGGGGTGCGAACGCCATGATCGGTCGCGGGCCTCCAGGAACGGGTGGCCGGCCGGCCGGGGCTCTCCCGGCGGGACCGGGAGTGCATTGAACCCCAGGGGAGCGGCCCCGGTCCAGCCGCCGATTGGGCGCGCCCGCCGCGGGCCGGCGCCGGTCCCGATCCCGCCCGCCTCCGGAGACCGCCCCCGGGATGGAGGGCCCCGGGGCGTCTTGCGTCAAAGACGACCGGATCCGTATGCTTTTCCGGTTCCCGGCGCCGACCCCCGACGCGCACCCGGCGTCGCCGGGGTCCGGCGCGGATACCCGCAGGAGGTTCGAATCATGAAGCGTTTGTGGAGCGTGACCGCGCTCGCCGCGTTGATGGTGGTTTCCCTGAGCTTCGCCGCGCTGGCCCAGGAAGGAAAATCGGAGGCTCCCAAGGCTCAGACCCTGAAGGGCGAGATCGTGGACATGGGCTGCTACCTGGGCCACGGGGCCAAGGGCGCCGAGCACCAGGCCTGCGCGCTCAAGTGCATCCAGAACGGCATGCCCATGGGGCTCCTCACCGAGGACGGCACCGTCTACCTGCTCACCCAGAGCCACCAGGACGCGGATCCCTTCAACCAGGCCAAGGACCTGGCCGCGCAGACGGTCTCGATCACCGGACCGGTCTTCGACCGGGGCGGGGTCAAGGCCATCGAGGTGGACAAGATCATGGCCGACAAGTCGGAGAAGTCCGGAAAGTCCTGATCCGGGTTCCCATCGACGGTGGATACACCACGGCCGGGGGTGGACGCCCCCGGCCGTCGTGTGTCTCCCCCGGCCCCCGGCGCCCGGGTCTCCGCGCCCGGTTCCGGTGCCCCGCGCCCGGCCCGGTCCCCCTGCCCGGCCCGGTCCCCCTGCCCGGCCGGCCCGGTCGCGCCCCGCGGAGGATCGGGGTATCCTCCCCCCTCCACGTCCCTCCGGAGGTTCGATGTCGCTGCGCACCCACTCCGCCTGGTTCCTGGGTCTGATCGCGGTGCTGGCCGCGGCCGCGGTGGTGGTGTGGTTCACCGATCTCCGCCCCCGGCTCCCCGCCGCGGAACGGGGGCGCCGCCTGGCCGAACGCACCGGCTGCTTCGGCTGCCACGGCCCCGGAGGAACGGGGGGAGTGCCCAACGCGGGGCGGACCGACGGCGACGTGCCCGGGTTCGGGGGCGAGGTGATGATGTTCGCCGAGGGCCCGGGCCAGATCCGGGAGTGGATCACCCACGGGGTCACCGCGGCCAAGGCCGGGAGCGCATCCTGGAAGGAGCAGCGCGACCGCGGGGTCCTGGTCATGCCCGCCTTCGGGGACCGGCTGACCGCGGAGGAGATCGACGATCTCACCGCCATGGTCATGGCCATGACCGGGTGGCCGGCGCCGGGGGATTCCCTGGCCGCGGCCGGACGCGCCCGCGCCCGGGAGCTGGGCTGCTTCGGCTGCCACGGACCCGGGGGCCGCTTCGCCCGCCCCAACCCCGGCTCGCTCAAGGGCTACGTTCCGCCCTGGGACGGCGAGGATTTCGAGGACCTGGTCCGCGACCGGGCCGACTTCGACCAGTGGGTGGAGGGGGGGATCGCCGAGCGCCTGGCCGGGAACCTCCTCGCCCGGCACTTCCTGGACCGGGCCGCGCTCCGTATGCCCGCCTTCCGGGACCACCTGCGCTCCGGGGACCTGGATGCGCTGTGGGCCTACGTCCGCTGGCTACACACCGACGCCGCCGCTCTTCCCGGCGCGCGGTGACCGCTCCCCCGAGGCCCCGGCGAGCCGGGCCTTGACCTGGTCGTAGCCGAGCTGGCCGCAGGCGGCGAGGATGTCCAGCCCCTTCGAGTACCGCACGGTGACGGTGGTGCGGCGGGGCCAGAGCCGCCGGGCGAAGGCGTCCACCTCGGCCTCGGTGGGACGCTCGAAGGGGAACAGCTCCGAGGGATTGAAGGGGATCACGTTGACCTTGGACGGGAACCGCTCCGCGATCGCGCCCAGCCGGTCCGCGTCCTCCGGGGTGTCGTTCAGCCCCCGGATGAGCACGTACTCCAGGGTCACCCGGCGGCTGGAGGCGCGGGCGTAATCCTCCACCGCGGGGATCAGCTCGGCGATCGGCCACTTGCGGGTGACCGGCATGAGCCGGCTCCGCACCTCGTCGGTGGTGGCGTTGAGGGAGAGGGCGAGGCCCACCTCGGGGTTCTCCCGGGCCAGGCGGCGGATCCCCGGCACCACCCCCACCGTGGACACGGTGAAGCGCCTCGGGGCCACGTTCATCCCCAGCCCGTCGTTGGCGATGGCGATCGCGGTCAGCACCGCGTCCAGGTTGTCCATGGGCTCGCCCATGCCCATGGCCACCAGGTTCACCGCCGAGGCGGGCTCCGGACGGACCCGCTTGAGGCGGTGGATCTGGGCCGTGATCTCGCCCGGAGTGAGGTTCCGCAGCTTTCCCATCTTGGCGGTGATGCAGAAGGCGCAGCCGAAGGCGCACCCGACCTGGGTGGAGAAGCAGATGGTGTCCCCGTAGTCGGCGCGCATGAGCACGCTCTCGATCTCCATGCCGTCGGGCAGCCGCCACAGGAACTTGACCGCGGAGCCGTCCTCGGAGGCCAGGGACCGGGCGTGCTCCATCCCCTCCAGGTCGAAGAGCCCGGCCAGCTCCGCCCGCAGGCTCTTGGGGAGGTCGGTCATGTCCGCGAAATCGGTGATCCCGCGCTGGTACACGTTCACGAAGAGCTGGCGGGCCCGGTAGCGGGGGAGGTCCCGCCCGGCGAACCAGTCCTCGAGCGCGCTGCGGGTGAAGGTGTAGAAGTCCAGGCGGGGGTCCATGGGGTCCTCGTTGGGGTGGCCGGCGCGGCCGGTCCGGCCGGTCCGGGGCGACGCACGAGCATACCAGCCCGGGAAATCCGGGGTCAAAGCAGGGGATTGACCGCGTGCCCCGGGTTGGCGTATGAATCACGGGACATATGTGAATCCGTGCATTTTTGAAGTGGGCCCCCCGGGGGTCCGAGGAGAGTCCATGACCGCTACCCGAGACGCGCTGGTTCGCCAGCTCAAGGCCCTCGGCGAGCCCACCCGGCTGGACCTGGTCGCTCTCCTGGCCCGGCGGGAGTGGGGGGGGACCGAGCTTCTGGAGGTTCTGGACCTTCCCCAGCCCAGTCTCTCCCGGCACCTCAAGACCTTGCGGGAAGCCGGGTTGGTCCTGGAGCGGAGGGACGGGCGGAAGGCCTACTACCGGCTTTCCGGGGAGGACCTGGTCCGCCGGGTGGCCGAGCTGGCCGGGACCGGGGAAGAACATATGCAGGAAGCGGAATCTGTACTCGGAAACGCTGCCCCGGCAGCCTCGGAACACGGCCACCGCGCCCGGGAGGCGGAGCCCGAAGCCACCGAGCCGGACGCCGAGGAGCCCCGTTCCCCGTCCATCGAGGAGTGGCTACTCTGACCGGATTCCCGGGTTCGCGGCGGGGTCACGCCGGCCCATAAACTTCGTTAATGGAAATGGCGTACCCGTCCTTTGCCCCACGGCGTCCTTCGTCTATACTCCGGACAGGTGGACGCAGGGGCGCTGCGTTCGGTTTTGGCGATACGCGATATCGTCCCCGGCGATATGGGCCGATACCGGCGCCGGCTCCGGTCCACCCGTGTTCCGTGTATGGGCGGCTTCCCGGTCGGTGGGGGAGTACGTCCTTGGTTCGTTTGCCTTACACGCCAGCGTTCCGAGCCGGGTTCGATGAGACGGTCCCCCCTGAACCCGGGTCTCGGCCGACGGTTCTGAGGAGCTCATCGTCATGATCTCCAAGCGTCTGGGCATGGTGATCGTCGCCCTGGTCGCGGTGTGGAGTGTGGCGGGGCTCAACTGGTTCGCGCCAGCCACCAGTTATGCACCACGCGCCCCGCTCTCGGTGAGCGTCGCCGCCGCCGAGTTCACCAACGCCCTGCCTACCTACACCACGACAACGCTCGACGGGGACCCGGATCAGTATGCCAACGGTGCCCAGGGGGACCCGGACCAGTACGCGGGTACGGCTCCGCCCGACACCACGCAGAACTCCAGCGGGACCGGGGACTCCTCCGGCTCTTCCGGCAGCAAGTCCCTGCTCAAGACGGTGACGCAGATCGTCACCGGGGTTCTGAGCGGATTCAGGTTCTAGGCCTTCTTCGGCCGGTCCCCCCGGAACGGCCGGCTGAAGTCGTCGAGGAAGGATAGAGTGAACCGTTCCAGTCGAGCAGAACGGCGGCCGGCGGCCGCGTCCCGACCGCTCGAGGGAGACGTCTGGAAGGACCTCCCCGAGGCGGTCAAGTACGGGGACGTGTGCTACCAGGCCGAGCGGTATGCGGATGCACTGGACGCGTACGCGAGCGCGCTGAAGAGCCTGCCCAAGAAGGCCCTCACCGCGGAACTCGTTGCGCGCCTGCACTACCGCATGTCCGGCTGCCACCTGCGGCGGTCCAATTTCCGCCTCGCCCTCGACCAGCTCGATCTCGCCCGGCGCGCGCTTCCGCGCCACCTGGACCAGGTCCGCCTGGCCAAGGTCACCTCCCGGCGCGGCCACATCATGCTCGAGATGGGGCAGTACGGCCGGGCCGAGCGGTATCTCTCCTGGGCCAAGAAGCTCCTCTCCGGGACCAACGAGCACGAGGAGCTGGCCGCGATCGAGATCAACCTGGGAACCACCTACGCCCGGCTGGGGAACTCGGCCGAGGCGCGCCAGTGCTTCCTGAACGCCCTGGCCACCTACCGGCGAATCGGGGACGTGGGGGGCGAGGCCAAGTCCCTGAACAACCTCGGTCTCCAGTACAAGAACGCCTGCGAGTGGCGGGAGGCGGTGCGCTACCTGGAAGAGGCCCGCACCCTCTTCGAGCGGATCGGCCACCGCCAGCACCTGGTGACCACCCACCTCAACCTGGGCATCGTCCATTTCAAGCTGGGCAAGTGGGAGCTGGCCGAGGAGAACCTCGCCGCCGCCGAACACCTGGCCCGGGAGATGGGCGGCCGCCAGCCCCTGGTCCGGATCCACCTGGCCCAGGGGAACCTCCAGCTCCGGCGCCGCCGCTGGGACGAGTCCCGCTCCCTCTACCTGGAGGCCCGGCAGGTCTCCGAGGAGGAGGGCTACCGGCGGGAGGCCATCCTCGCCCGCGAGTTCCTGGGCGAGTTGCACCTGGAGAAGGGGGAGTTCGATCTCGCCGCCGAGCTGCTGGAGGCGGCGCTGGCCGAGGCCCGCGAGGTGGCTCCGGACGGCGACCTGGTCAACGAGATCCTCCGCCGCCTGGCCGAGGCCCGCCTGGGCCAGGGCCGGTCCGAGGAGGCGCTCGGCTTCGCCAAGGAGTCCGCCGCCTCGGCCAGCCGCATCGGCGACCGCTACGAGGAGGCGGTGGCCCTGCGCGTGGTGGGGCTGGCCATGATGGAACGGGGCCAGCGCGAGGAGGGGGAGCGGCTGATCACCATGAGCCTGGACGCCCTGGGCGAGATCGGCGAGGCCTACCAGAAGGGGCTCACCCATCTCGGCTACGGCCGCTTCCTGGCCCGGGCCGCGCTGGAGAGCCGGTCCACCCCCGAGCTGGAACGGGCCGCGGTGCAGCTGCAGCGGGCCTACGGCGCTTTCCTGGACCTGGACGCGCGGATCCAGGCCGCCACCGCCGCCGCCGAACGCACCGCGCTGGAGATTCAGTTCCACCGCTTCGAGGAGGCCGTGGCCTACCGGGCCAAGGCGCGCCAGGTATTGCCGCCCGGCGCCGACGCGGACCTGGAAGCCCGGCTGGAGTCCCTGGGGGAGGACCTCGAGGACGCCTTCGCCGAACGCTGGTCGGCGGGGGGCGACGTGCTCGCCTCCCTCCGCGAGATGAAGCGCCTCTTCCAGGGCGCCACCGATACCGAGGCGGTCCTGGAGGAGCTGATCCGCCTCGCCGTGACCCGGTCCGGCTCCTCCCGCGGGTGCGTGGCCCTGGCCGGAGACAACGGCGAGGTGCGGGTGGCCGCGGCCTACGGCTGGTCGCGCCCCGAGGCCGACGCCCTCATCCGGGCCCTCGGTCCCACGGTGGGCGGAGCCCTGGAGGAGAACCGCCCCATCTGGTCCAACAACGCGTTGGAGGACGAGCGGTTCAAGACGGCGGCGGCCGACGCCCGGTTCCAGGCCCGGAGCCTGGTCCTGTTCCCGCTGCTCCTCACCGACGAGAAACCCGGCCTGCTCTACGTGGACAAGACCGAGGAGACCTTCGAGGGGTCCTACCACCAGGGTGAGCTTCATCTCCTCACCATCCTGGCCAACCTGGCCGCGCTCTCCATCATGGAGCGGCGGAACCTGAGGCTGGCCCGGGAGAACGAGGAGCTTCGCGCCCGCATCGCCCTCGGCGAGGGCGAGCACCGGTTCGTGACCGCCCATCCCGCCCTCAAGGAGACGCTGCGCCTGGCCGGCAAGGTGGCCAACAGCCCGGTGTCCATCCTCATCGAGGGGGAGACCGGCACCGGCAAGGGACTCCTGGTCCAGGTCATCCACGAGGCCTCCAACCGGCGCGAAAAGCCCTTCGTGCAGATCAATTGCGCCGCCCTGCCGGAGCCGCTGCTGGAGAGCGAGCTGTTTGGCCACGTGAAGGGAGCCTTCACCGGGGCCACCTACAACAAGGTGGGCCTGTTCAAGGAGGCCGAGAACGGGACCCTGTTCCTGGACGAGGTGGACAAGACCAGCCTCGCCGTCCAGGCCAAGCTCCTCCACGTGCTGGATTCCAAGGAAGTGCGGCCGGTGGGTTCGGTGAAGCCCTACCGGGTGGACACCCGCGTGGTCTGCGCCACCAACACCAATCTGCGGGAGAAGATCAAGGCCGGCGAGTTCCTGGAGGATCTCTACTACCGGCTCAACGACTTCATCCTCACCGTGCCCCCGCTGCGGGAGCGCCGGGAGGACATCCCGCTCCTTATCGAGTACTTCCTCAAGAAGTTCTCCCAGCAGTACGGGCGCCCCGAGGTGAAGCTCAGCCCCGAGGTGAGACGGGTGCTCCTCGATCACCCCTGGCCCGGCAACGTCCGGGAGCTGGAGAAGACCATCCGGCGGCTGGTGGTGCTTGCGGACGAGGAACTCCCCGTGGGCATGGACCTCCTGCCCCTGGAGATCCAGAACGACCCCGGTCCCGTCGCGGCCGGTACCACCCTCCGGGAGGAGGTGTCCCGGACCGAGCGGCGGGTGATCGCCGACGCCCTGCGGGCCAGCGGCTGGAACAAGTCCCAGGCCGCGCGCACCCTCAAGGTGTCCTACCCCTGCCTGCTCAAGAAGATCAAGGAGCACCGGCTGGCTCCGCCCCGCTCCTGAGCCCCGGCCCCCGCCCTCGATCGTTGCCTGCCCGCGTTTCCTGTCAACATCGTTGATACCGTCCAAGCTCTTGATGCCGGGGCCTTTGGCCGAAACGGCGCCGGGGGCTATCAATAGTGTTGATAGCCGGCGGTTCCTCCGGCGGCCGGGGACGATCTACCCGGCGCGCCTCTCCCGTCCCCACCCCCTTCCTGGATAAGGGGTTACCGGTTTGCACGGCACCCGCGCCGGTATTGGCACATGGCCTGCATAAGAAGAGCATCGGAGGGGGGACCTCCAGAGCCGCCCGCCGTCGGGTTCCAGGGACGACGCGCCCAGCATCAGTCGCCTCGACCACCGGCCTTGGGACCCGATGCGGCGGCCTTTTTCCCCGCGGCCGACCGGCCCCGGGGAGGCGGACCCGGCCGACGCGAAGGAAGGCAGGTGAGGTTCGGTGCGGCGCGAGCGAACCGAGGCCTATCGCGACCAGTTCGAGTACCTTGCGGACTGCTTCGAGGTGGTGCGCAAGCGCGGTGACGCCTACAACATCCGCACCGAGGCGCTCGAATCCGAGCGCATGGCCTCCTACTCGGAACGGTCCGGATACGAATCCCAGCGCAGCCAGCTCCTGGAGATCTTCCACGGCATCGAGGCGGAGATCGAGCGCGCCGAGGGCCGGCTGGTCCGGCGCAAGCAGGCCTCGGAAGCCGCGGGCACCGTGTTCCCCCTGGATGAATTCGCGGTTCGGCACCGGCTCGAACCGGAGGAGGTCCGGATCCTCCTCGTGCTCCTGTACAACGAATCGGTGGGCCGTACACACGCCAGGTTCACCACCGGGAACGAGATCCTGAATCTCCTCTTCCCGAATCCGGTCAGTGCGCTGAAGGCGTCACGATTTCTGGGCGTGGGGGCGACGCTCCTCGATCAGGGGCTGATCCGGTCAACCTCCGACGACGACGGCTCGAACTTCTTGAGGGCTGCCTACGAGGTCTCGGAGAAGACCCTGCACGAGGTGTTGGGAGTGGGCCATCGATCCTCCCTGAGGGACCCGCAACAAGACTCCCGCACGTTGAGCAGTTCTCTCGACGGCCCTTGTCGAGCCGTCGCCCCCCGTATTCACCTCGACCAGGTGGTGCTCCCCCCCCGGATCCGCCGGGGCGTGGAGGAGGCGCTGTGGCAGGCCGAACACGGCCCCGCCCTCTTCCACGAGTGGGGCCTGGACGAGGTGGTGGAGAAGGGCAAGGGCACCATCGTCCTGTTCAGCGGCCCCCCCGGGACGGGCAAGACCATGACCGCCGAGGCCATGGCCGGGCACCTGGGCCGGCCGCTCCTGATCGCCGACTACGCCCAGCTCGAGAGCAAGTGGATCGGCGAGACGGAGAAGAACATCGTGTCCGTGTTCCGGCAGGCGGCCGGGGACAACGCGGTGCTGCTCCTGGACGAGGCGGATGCGGTCCTGGCCGCGCGGCTGGACGGGGGGCACTACAACGACCGGGCCTACAACCGGCAGGTGAGCATTCTCCTCACCGAGCTGGAGGCCTTCGAGGGGATGTGCATCCTCACCACCAACCGGCAGGTGACCCTCGACGACGGCCTGGCCCGGCGCATCGCCGCCTCCTTCGAGTTCGAGATCCCGGAGGCGGCCGAGCGGCTCCGGATCTGGCGGTCCCTGGTCCCGGAACGGATGCCGCTGGCCGGGGATGTGGACCTGGAAGACCTGTCCCGCCGGTTCGCCATGGCCGGGGGACACATCAAGAATGCCGTTCTCACCGCCGTCCGCAAGGCGGGGGTGCGGGACGGCCGACGCGCGCGGGTGACGCAGCGGGACCTGGTGGAGGCGGCGGCGGCGGAGCAGGATAGCTTCCGCCCGTGTCCCCGTCCGATCGGGTTTGGAGGAGACGCTCCCGCTGCCGGCTACTCCTAGGTTCCGGCGTCATTCGACGCGCGTCGAGGTTCTGATCGGTGGAACCCCGGGGGAGACCCCGGGGAACCGGCTCCGCCGGACCCGGTGTCCGGGGCCCGGCGGGGTCCCTTCCCGCCGCGGGGAACGAGAGCCCCCCGCGGATCGGTGGAGGTGCAGAGGGGGAGAGGGCCATTGTGAGCGCAGGTCCTCGATCCCGTGCCATCCCCCCGCGTGAGCGTGGGAGATTTCCGGAGGGCGAGCCGCCTTCCGGGAGGGAACTGGAACCGCCTCAAGGTTCCGCCCGGGCGACGGCTCCACGGCAGTCAGACCGTATATGGGGGATGTCCAGGCTGGTGCCGAGGAGAAATCCGGAGTCCGGGTTCGGGCGCGGCGCCGGAGTTACTCCGGCGCCGCGTTTTTTGCTTCCGGCCCCGGCCTTGACCCTTCGCGCCCCGGTGCCGATAGTTCCCGCATGACCGATCACGATCCTCTCACCGGACCCGCCTCTCCCGGGGCCGGGGCCGCCCCCGGGCCGCCTCCCGCCTCCACCTCCCCGGCCAAGCCGTTTCCGGGCATCGCCCAGGCCTGGGGGCTCCTGTTCCTGGTCTGGGGCGGCATCATCGCGGTGGCGACGGTGGTGGTGGCCGCCGATGCCGTCCGCCACGGGGGCCAGATCACCATGCCCTCGACCGCGGTGCTGCTGCTCGCCGCCAACTCCGGGGGGTTCCTGATCGCCCTGGCCGTGGGGTGGATGATCACCCGGCGGCCCCTGGGCGAGGTCTTCTCCTTCCGGCGGTTCCCGCCGGTGATCCTGGTCCCCCTGGCCATGCTGGGGGTGGGGGGGGCCACCCTCCTCTCCGAGCTCGACACCCTGTTCCGGTTCCTCCCCTTTCCCCAGGGCTTCCAGGACTTCATCCGGACCATCGACCAGTCCACCCTGGACATGATCCACCAGTCCTACTGGGCGGCGGTGGTGGCCCTGGTGGTCATGGCCCCCCTGACCGAGGAGCTCTTCTTCCGCGGGCTCCTGCTCCAGGGCTTCCTCCGCCGCTACCCGCTCCGCAAGGCCATGATCGCCTCGGCGGCGTTCTTCGCCCTCGCCCATCTCACCCCCAACCAGCTCATCCCCGCCTTCCTGGCCGGGCTCTTCTTCGCCTGGATGGTGGCCCGGACCCGGAACCTGTGGCTTTCCATCGCCACCCACGCGGTCTTCAACGGGCTGGCCGCCCTCGCGGTCAAGCTGAGCGGCCCGGGGGCGGAGTCGCTCCCCGCCCGCCCCGCCTTCCAGCCCTGGTGGATGGACCTGGCCGCGCTGGCCCTGGTGGCGGCGGGCTTCTTCTGGGCCCGGGCCAAGGTGCGGGCCATGTCCGCGCCCGTGGTGTAGCGGCGGCGCCACAGCCGGGGTGCCCCGGTCACGGTCGCACCCCTCCCGCCGCGGGTCCCTCCCCGCCTCGATCCTCCCTCAACCCCATGCCGTTCCGTCCCTTGGCCTGATGCCGGACGGATCCCGGGCACTTGGCACCGGCCTTGCTCAAAGGACGGGCAACCCCTCGGCGTGAACCGCAGGGAATCCGGAGCCGTCCGGCGCCGGAGACCCGGGGACCCGGGAGGAGGTGGATCATGAGGAGCAGGACACGGAATCTGAGGCAGGCCGCGACCCGTCTCGCCGTGCTGGGCGGAGCGGGACTCCTGGCCCTGGCCGCGGCCGGATGCGAGGACACCCTCTACCGGCCGCGCTGCGAGCGGCCCAACCCGCCGGTCGAGGTGTACTCGATCACCGGGGACGAGGAGATCTACCTCTTCTGGAGCCCGGCCGACGACGTCTCCGAGGAGTTCGTGGTCTACCGGTCGGACCGGGCCTACGGCACCTACGTCGAGCTCGGCCACACCCGGGGGACCGACTGGGTGGATCGCTCGGTGCGGAACGGGCGCACCTATTACTACGCGGTGAGCGCGCTCGGCCCCTGCGACCGGGAGTCCGATCTCTCCCGGGAGATCGTCCACGACACCCCCCGGCCCGAGGGCTACGACGCCCGCCTCTACGACGCCGACGGCAACGACTGGGTGCGCAGCGGCTGGGACTTCAGTGCCTACCGGGCGCTCCCCTGGGACCACGTGGACGCCGACGTCTACTACATCGTCTCCGATGGGGTGCCCTACCTGGTGGCCACCGACCTGGACACCGACATCCAGGACGCGGGCTACGCGGGATTCGACGACGTGAGCTGGGCCCCGGAGGGGGGATGGAGCCCGAGCGGGGCGGTGGAGGTGATCCCCGGCCACGTGTACGTGATCTGGACCCGGAACAACCACTTCGCCAAGTTGCGCGCGGTGGCCCTGGGGGGAGGCCGGCTGACCTTCGACTGGGCCTACCAGGTGGACGCGGGGAACCCCGAGCTGGCGCCCCGCCCGCCCCGGGACCTGCCGCCGCTCTCGGTGCGGCCCCCGGTGCGCCCGAGCTGACGGTGGACGGGAGGACGGAACGAAGCCGCCGCGGGCGACCGCGGCTCAGAGGACCCGCAGACTTCCCCAAGGAGATGAACGCCATGAAACCGCTAACCGACCGTGGAAGATCGAACATCCTGCGGACGGTCCTGATCGCCGGATCCGCGGCGCTGATGCTGGCCGCGGGCTCCGCCGCCGTCCTCGCCCGTACCGCCCCCGCCGACCGGGGGGGCCCGCTCCTGGCCGGACTGGACACCGGGCACGGGTCCCGGTCCAACCTGGTCCCGGTCCCGGTGGAACGCCGGGGAAGCGTGGACGTGGAGATCTGGAGCCGGCCGGGGACCGGCGCCGTCCTGCGTCCCGGTAGCTCGGTGACCCTCAACTTCCGGACCTCCCGCGACGCCTACGTGGCCGTCTACGACGTGGACACCCAGGGCCGCCTGCGGCTCCTGTTCCCGACCGCCCCCTGGGACGACGGCTACGTGGAGGGCGGCCGGACCATCCAGCTCCCCGAGCGGGGCGCCGGCTACCGGCTCATGGTCACCGGCCCCTCGGGCGTGGAGCGGGTGGTGGCCCTGGCCTCCGACCGGCCCCTGGCCGACCGCTGGCGCCGGCTGGCCGAGGACGACCTGGCCGGGCTTGGCCGCGGAGCCGGGGGCGAGATCTTCTACGGGAGCGCCCGGGGGTACGACGACGACGCCTCCTATTCGGGCGCCGATCCCGGGGACTCCTACCCCGTCCGCCTGGCCTCGGACCGGCGGTCGGTGGAGCCGAACCTGGTCCCGGTTCCCCGGACCGCCCCGCGGCTGATCCCGGTCCACGACCGGCAGGGGGCGGTGGCGCGGGACGAGACCTGGTTCCGGGTCCGGGACCGGGGTTGGGGGCGTCGGTGGTGATGCCGGGCGGCGGCCCCCGCGGCCGCCGCTGACCCGGGAGCGCCCGGTCCGTCGCAACGAGGCTACGGGCCCGGCGCTTCCGGTCGAGATTGCCGTTCGGGGATAGATTCGGCCCCATCTCCGGCGGCGGGGAGGCCTCCACGGTGGAGGCCTCTTTTTTTGCTATGAGGGAACCGATTCCGTCCCGGGGGGCGATTTCGGGAACCGGGAACCGCGCCTGAGGGTCCAACCCGTCGTCCGTCCGGGGTTTGCCCCGCCCGGGCGAATCGGTTACCGTACTCCGTCTTCCGCCCCGGCCCCCCGGGACTCCGGCCGAACCCGACGAGACACCCACGCATGAACCGTCACCGCCTTGCCCCCCGGATCGCCCTGGCCTGCCTGGCGCTGGCCCTGGGCCTCCTCACCGCCATGGCCGCCCGGGCCGCGGAGCCGGCTCCCGGCGGAGCCGCGATCCGCCCCTGCTTCGTGCCCGCCCACCCGTTGAAACAGGGCGTGAAGCGGCCGGTTCCCGAACCCTCGGCGCGGGCCGGCGAGGCGCCGGTCACCCTGGAGGGATCCCCCTACGCCTACCACGACGATCATCTCCGGGAGGGCGTGCAGGCCGCCGCGGGAGCCCCGTTCCCCCGGCACTCCCGGGTGATCGCCATCCTGGTCGACTTCGACGACCAGCCCATGGGCGAGGAGTTCGCCGCCGAGGCCGCGGATTCCAGCCGGCTCTACGTGGACCGGGCCATGCTGTTCCTGCACCAGATCTACGACGAGATGTCGGACGGACAGTTCGACCTCCAGTGGGACGTCTCCCCCCGGGTCTACCGGCTCCCCCAGAGCATGGCCTGGTACGGGCTGGACGACTCCATCGCCACCCGGGAGGCCGCCCTGTGCCGGGACGCGGTCCGGGCCGCGGACGGCGACGTGGACTTCTCGCAATACGACCGCTTCATGCTCTTCCACGCCGGGGCGGGGCAGGAGGCGGACATCCTCGACGACTCCCGGGAGCAGATCTGGTCGGTGTTCTTCCGCCAGGTGGACTTCGAGTACTACCTGGACGAACCGGACGCGGCCCGCGGGATCCGCACCGGGGACGTCACCGCGCTCGGCGACACGGTGTTCGTGCCCAACATGGTGGTGTGCCCCGAGACCGAGAGCCAGGACGGCTACACCTTCGGTCTCATGGGCACCGTGGCCCACGAGTTCGGACACAGCTTCGGGCTCCCCGATCTCTACGACACCACCGGACCCGCCGACTTCATCTACGCCGACAGCCAGGGGATCGGCGCCTTCGGGCTCATGGGCTCGGGGATCTGGAACGACAACGGCCGCTTTCCCGCCGAGATGTGCGCCTGGAGCAAGTTCTACGTGGGCTGGCTCCGTCCCCGGATCCTCCGGCCGGGGCCCGAGGACGGGGAGCAGACGGTCTCCCTGGAGGCCATCGCCCTGGCCCGGCGGGACGGGGCGGTGCGGATCCCCATGGGGGGCGACGAGTACCTGCTCATCGAGAACCGCTACCGGGACTACAACGGGAACGGGAAGTTCGACTTCGACGACGCCGACACCAACGGGGTGTTCGACTTCTGGACCGACAGCTACGGCCCGGACAAGGACGGGAACGCCACCGAGCTGGACTGGTGGCTGCCCCAGTTCACCGGCCCCCACGACCCCGCGCGGGACGGCTCCGGGCTCCTCATCTGGCACGTCGACGAGTCCACCATCAGCGAATGGCTCCTCTACAACCTGGTCAACGCCGAGGCCCTCCACAAGGGGGTGGACCTTGAGGAGGCGGACGGGATCCAGGACCTGGACAAGCTGGTGTTCACCTTCGAGGCCTTCGGCGATCCCCGGGACGCGTTCTGGGCTCCCTACTCCACCGAGTTCACCCCGAACACCGTGCCCAACACCGACGGCTACAACGACGCCCGGACCGGGATCTGGATCACCGGGATCTCGGCCCCCGGCCCGGCCATGACCTTCAACCTGCGCTTCACCCCGCCGGGGGGAACGGGCCCGGCGACTTCCGGCCCGGCTGGCCGCGGGACCTGGACGGCCGGGTGGCCGACTTCCAGCCCGTGGCCGGGGACCTGGACGGCGACGGCCGGCTGGAGATCGCCACCGGGGTGGTGGACACCGCCGGCTACGGCGGGGTGGAGATCCTGGGCGCCGACGGCACCTCCTTCCTCCACCCGGGATCCGCTCCGGCGCCGCTCACCTGGGGCAGGCTCAACGCCGAGCCGATCCTGGTCGACCTGTACCCGGGAGAGGCGTACTCCGAGGATCATTCTCCCGAGCTGGTGTGGGTGAGCGGGGACACCCTGTACGCGTTCCGGGGAGACGGCACCTTCATCGGGGCCGATGGCGCCTCCAGCGCCGCCCCGGTTCCCTTCTTCGTGCTCGGCGCCGACCCGGGCCGGATCCACCTCAGCGCCGGGGACATGGATCTCTACGTGGGGCGCGAGGTGCTGGTGGCCTCGCCCCTCCCCGGGGATCCCACCCGCACCCGGCTGGCCGCGATCTCCTACGTGCCCGGGACCGGTTCCATGATCCGGACCCAGATCGTCTACGACGGGCGGATCGCCGGCACCCCCACCATGGCCGACGTGGACAGCCTGGACAAGGGGCTCATGGAGCTGGTGGCGCCGGTGCGGACCGAGGCGGGCGGGTACCTCTCGGTGACCCTCCTCGGCGAGACGCTCAACGACGATCAGCAGTACCCGGCCACCGGATACCGTTTCTCCCTGGGGGATACCGTCACCTTCACCGACGCGGTGGTGGGGGACCTGAACCGCGACGGCCTGGACGACATCGTGGTCGCCGACTCGCGCGGGTACGTGCACGCCCTGGACATGATCGTCCGCACCGTGGACGGCTCGGCCAAGGACCGAAGCAAGGGGACCCGGGGCGGGAACGACCTGGACTACTTCGCCGAGCTCCCCGGCTGGCCGGTGGGGATCGGCACCCTGGCCGAGGACGCCTTGAGCCTGGGCGACGTGGACGGGGACGGGTACCTGGAGGTGCTGCTCTTCGGGCCCGGGAACCGGCTCCACGCCCTCAACTACAACGGCACCTCCATTCTCGACCTTCCCGGACCGGTGCCGGCGGAGGAGTTCTACGTCCCCTCGTATCTTTCCCCGCTTCTGGCCGACGTGGCCGGTGGGGCGGGAGGGGGCGACGAGCTGGTGCTGCCCCTTCCCGACGGCCAGGTGCGGGCGGTGGACCGGAGCGACCGCCGCCACCTCCGGTGGTGCTACCTGGGCGGGGGGAGCCAGGGCCTGTACCCGGTCCTGGCCGACCTGGACGGGGACGGCACGCTGGAGCTGGTCACCACCGAGGACGTGACCGTCTCCCTGCCCGCGAACAACGACCAGGGAGACACCGATCCCGGGGTGGTCCGCCGGGGCCGGGTCCTGGTGCGGGAGATCGGTGCTGCGAACGGGGGGGGCGCGTGGCCGGCGTACCGGCACGATGCCGCCCGGTCGGGCCGGGCCCCGCTTCCGGACTCCCCGGCCCCGGCCACCCGGTCCCAGCCGCTCCTCTCCGAGGCGTTCCTCATGCCCAACCCGGTCCGGGACCAGGGGGCGGGCATCCACTACCTCGTCCGGTCCGACGTCCAGCGCGTGACCATCGAGGTACTGGACATGACCGGGGCCGAGGTGCGCACCCTGGACGGCAGCATCGACCCGGGAACGGACAACGTGGTGCGGTGGGACCTGGCCAACGACCGGGGCCACCGGGTGGCTCCCGGGTACTACGTCGCCCGGCTCCAGGCCGAGGCGGGGACGGTGGTGGACGTCCGGATGGTCCGGTTCGTGGTATTGCGATGATTCGGCGGCCACGGGGCCGGGCGGAACGGGGAACGGGCTGCTAGAATGTACGGCGCGACGGCTGCGACCGGCCGGCGTCTCAGGAGGACGACCATGACACGACGCGCGGGGGTGGCGACTCTCTGCACTCTCATCCTGGCCCTGGCCGCGGTTCCCGCGGCCCAGGCCGCCGATCCGGGTCTCACCGTGCTCACCTTCCTGAAGCTGGGGGCGGGGGCGCGGGCGGCCTCGATGGGGAACGCCTACGTGGCCGTGGCCGGAGACGCCACCGCCACCTACTGGAACCCCGCCGGCCTCCTGGGCATCCAGCGGAACGACGTGACCGGGACCCACAACGCCTGGATCCAGGACCTGCGGCACGAGTTCCTGGCCTTCGGAACCCGCCGCGGCCCCCACGCCCTGGGGCTCTCCTTCATCGGGCTCTACACCCCGGACCTGGAGTCCCGGAACGACGCCGGCGACTACACCGGGAAGTTCGGGTACTCCGATAACGCCTTCTCCCTGTCCTACGCCTTCCAGGCCACCCGGACCTTCGGGGTGGGGGCCACCGCCCGCTACGTGCGCGAGTCGGTGGTGGGCATCGAGGCCGGCGATACCAACATGGACGGGTTCGCCTTCGACCTGGGCGGCACCTGGCGCACCCCCGTGGAAGGGGTGACCGCGGCCGCGGTGGTGCGGAACCTCGGCGGGCAGGTCGCCTACGACTTCCCCGGGGCCCAGAGCTTCGACCTTCCCACCGCGATCCAGGCCGGCCTGGCCTACCGCCGGACCGACTTCCGGGGCGGGGAGCTCACCCTGTCCGGGGACGTGCTCGCCACCCGGGGGGACGACGCCTCGGTCCGAGTGGGGGCGGAGTACCTCTTCCGGGGGCAGTTCATGGTCGGGGCCGGCTACAAGACCGGGCTCGAGAACGAGAACGTGAGCTTCGGCGTGGGCTACGAGAACCACGTGCGGGTCAACTATGCCTTCACGCCGCTGTACGCCGACCTGGGCAACAGCCACCGGATCTCGCTCGGGTACGCCTGGTAACCGGGTCCTCCGTTTCATGCGCCTCGGCGCCCCCGCCCTGATCCTCCTGGGAATCGCGGCGGGGGCGTCGGCGTTTCCGGGGCCGGGGCCGGCCGGAGCCGCGCCGGGTGCGGAACCGCCGCGGGCGGAGGCCCGGGTCGTCCCCGGCGAGGTGCTGGTCCTGGGCCGGGCTCCGGAAGGGGTGGCCGGGGGGGCCTCGGCGGGGGACGCCGATCCGTTCGCCTTCCGGGAGCTGGCCGTCGGCCGGGGGGTGCGGGTGCGTGAACTGGCTCCCCTGGGCGGGGGGCCGGGAGGCCGCGCCGCCTTCCCCGGGGGCGCCTGGGTGCTTCGCTATGAGGGATCCGAGGCCCCGAAGGCGGTGGCCCGCCGGCTGGCCGCCGATCCCCGGGTGGCCTACGCCGGACCCAACCACCTGGTTCCCCTGGCCGGCGGGGCCGGGCACCGGGCCGTTCCGGACGGCGGCGGCGGGGCCTCGGGAGGGAACGGGGGCGTGGCCGGAACCGCCGCCGCGACGGCCCCGGGCGCGGCCGGGCCCGCGGTACCCGACGACCCCCTCTTCCCTCGCCAGTGGGGGGCCTTCGCCGCCCGTCTCCCCGAGGCCTGGACCCGCTCCCGCGGGGAGGGGGTGCTGATCGCCATCATCGACACCGGGGTGGACCTCGCCCACCCGGACCTCGCCTCCCGCATCGCGGTGAACGCCGCCGAGCTGAACGGGGCCCCGGGGGTGGACGACGACGGCAACGGCTACGTGGACGACGTGCGCGGCTACGACTTTACCGACGCCCCCGGCCTTCCCGGGGTGGGGGACTACGAGGGGCGGGACGCCGACCCCACCGACGACTACGGCCACGGCACCGAGGTGGCCGGTGTGGCGGCGGCGGCCTGGAACAACGGCGTCGGGATCGCGGGGGCGGCTCCCGGGGCCCGGATCCTCCCCGTGCGGGCGGGTTTCCGCACCTCGCTCCCCTTCCTCCCCGCGGTGCTCCAGGAGGACGACGCGGCGGCGGCGGTGATCTACGCCGCCGACCGGGGGGCCCGGGTGCTCAACCTGTCCTGGGGGGACGTGGTGGACGCGCCGGTGATCGGGGCCGCGGTGGCCTACGCCCGGAGCCGGGGCGCGCTGGTGGTGGCCAGCGCCGGCAACGAGCCCGGCGACCTTCCCTTCTATCCCGCCGCCTACCCGGGGGTCCTGGACGCGGGGGCCTCGACCGGGACCGGAGCCCGGGCCGGCTTCTCCACCTACGGCCAGGACCTGGACCTTCTGGCTCCGGGGGTGGACATCCTCACCACCGGCCTCGACGGAAGCTACGTGAACGTCGGCGGCACCTCCTTCAGCGCCCCCCTGACCTCGGGGGGGGCGGCGCTGGTCTGGAGCCTCCACCCGGAGTGGACGGCGGAGGAGGTGGCCTGGCGCCTGCGGGAGACCGCGGCCGGAGCCGGCTGGGATCCGGGATCGGGATGGGGCGGCCTCGACGCCGCCTCCGCCACCGCGCCCGCCTCCCCGCCCACGGTGGTGGAGCCCGAGGCCCCCCGGCCCCGGCCCGGCGGCGCGCGGGAACTGGTGGGCACGGCGGCCGGGGCCGGACTCCGCCGGTGGACGGTGGGGGTGGCCCCCCTGGCCTCCGCCCTGGGAGCGGGGTCCGGAGCGCGCGATCTCCCCGGCGAACGGGTGCTGGTGGCCGGGGCCGTGGGCCAGGTGGTGGCCGAGAGCCTGGCCGTGTTCACGCCCGGCCCCGCGGATACCGGGGCCTGGATCCTGCGGCTCCGGGCCTGGAACGGCGGCGGCCCGGTGCGGGAGGCCCGCCTCCGTTTCCGGTCCCGGCCCGCGGCCACGCCCCCGGCGGACCTGCAGCTGGAACTCCAGGCCCAGGCGGAACGGGGCTGGGACCTGCTCGCGGTCTGGACCTCCACCGAGCCCTACCGGGGCCGCCTCCGCTTCACCGGCGCCGACGGGGCGCTCCGCGACGCGGCCGACGTGGCGGTGGGAACCCATCACGCGGTGCGGCTCCGCGGTCCGCTGCCGGCGGGACCGGCCGGCGTGGTGATCGGGATCCAGGGCGCGGAGGGGGATCCGGTGGCTCCGGTGGACAGCGCCTCGGTGACCGTGCCCCCGGGACGCCGCCCGCTGGTGCCCACCCTGCGCGGCATGGTCCCGGCCGGCACCCCCATGCCGGAGACGGTGGACCTGGACGGGGACGGGCGCCCCGAGTTCTTCACCGAGGATCCCCCGGAGGAGGACGAGGTCTACGGTTCCGTCTCCCGCTACGAGCTGGGCGCGCCGGGAACCCTGCCCGTCCGGCTCGACGGCTCCGGGGGCCGGTTCCTGGGCATTCCCCGCGCGGTGGCCGATCCCGCCGGCGACGGCCGGGCGGAGCTGGTGGTGTACCGGGTCGACGGCTGGGGGGTGTGGCGCGCCGGGACCCCCGGCGCCTTTCCCACCGTGGAGGAGTTCGAGGCCGGCGCCGAGGACGGGGTGCCCGCGACCTTCGTCCGCCGGCCCGGAGGAGGGCTGGGCCTCCTGGTGGTGAACGAACATCGGCTGCAGCTTCGCGATGCCACCCCCGGGGGCGGGTGGAGCATCCTGGGCGAGGCATCGGCCTCCGAAGCCCGGCTCTCCTTCCGCGGCGCGGCGGCCGACTTCGACGGGGACGGGACCCTGGAGGCGGTCTTCCCCAACGAGCGGGGCGGGCTCTCCATGTTCCGGATCGGCCCCGGCGGGGTGGAGGCCACCGGCACCGTGCCCGCCATCCAGGGCGCGGCGGCGGCCGCGGTGGCCGTGCCCCGGGAGCAGGCGCCCCCGGTGCTGGTCTCGGTGGAGACGGAACCGGTCTCGGTGGCCGCGGAAGGAGACCTGGACCGGGGATCGGTGCGGCTCCGCCGCTGGCGCTGGACCGGCGACCTTCCCGAGCCCGGGGCCGGCCTTGCCTTCGCCGGAATCGTCACCCCGGAGCGGGTGCAGATCCTGGCCTGGCCGCCTCCGCCCGGGCTGCCGGGGGCCGACTCCAGCCGGGTGGTGCTGCGGCGGGACGATCGTTTCGACGCCGCCTGCCTGAGCGGCGCCGGACTGGAGTGGGAGCCCCTCTACACCTCGCAGCTCTCCCGGGTGACCGGGGCGGCCCTGGTCCGCTACCCCGGACTCCCCGCCCGGCGCCTGGACACCGCGCTCTGGGTGGGGGACGCCGCCGGGGCCGGCTCCGGGGGAGAGATGATCTCGCTCCTGGCCGCCGATCCCCCGGTGTCCGTGGGGGCGGCCCTGCGGGTGATCGAAGCCCGTCCGGTGGAGTCCGGCCTTCGCCTGGTCCTGGCCGCCGGGCCCGACGCCTGCGGCCTCCCGGAGTCGGTGGTGCGCACCGGCCCCGGCGGGGAGCGCAAGGTCATCCCGGTCCTCGGTCCGGCGGTGGCCGACACCCTGGCCCCGGGGGCGGAGGTGCTCTACCGGGCCCCGGCCGATCTCTGCCTCCGGCCCTCCCTGGCCGTGACCGCGGTGCCGCCCGAGCCCCTGGCCGCGACCTGGGCCGGATCCGATCGTCTGAGCGTGACCTGGCAGGCGCCCCTGGCCGGGACGCCGGAATCGGTGCGCCTCCGGGGGAAGGACGGACTGCGCGCGCCCCGCGCCCTCAAACTGGACCGGTCCGGGACCCGGCTCCTCGTCGACCTCCCCCCGGGCTGGATGCCCGACTCGCTGATCGTGGTGGGGGCCTGGAACCGGAACGGGCTCCCGGTGGGGGGCTCGATCCGGGCCTCGGCGCCGGTCCCGCCGCCGCCCGCCGCCGGCCGGACCCCGGTGCTGTCCACGGTGGCCTACCGGGCCGATGCCGGGGGTCCGTACCTGGAGGCGGAGCTGGGAGGCGGTTCGCCGCCCGGGGGGTGCGCCCTCTCCTTCCGCCTGGACCCGCCGGGGTGGGTGCTGGGGCCGCTGAACCCCGGCGGGAACCCCCTCCGGCTCCCCCTTCCCGAGGCTCTGGCCGCGGGACGCTACACCCTCGTTCTGGGGGGGGACTGCCTGGAAGCTCCGGCCCTGGGGCTGGAGCGCGACTTCCGGGTGGGGCTCCGCATCTATCCCAACCCCCTGCCCGCGGGGACGGCGGTCACGGTCGAGAACGCCCCCGCCGGATCCCGGGCGGTCCTCCTCGACATCCAGGGCCGGGAGCTGGACGCGTGGCGGATCGAGGGCTCCCCGGACATCCACCCGGTCAAGCTGGCCTCGGGCATCTATCTCCTCCAGCTCCGGCCGCCCGCGGGGGGACCGCGGGAAACCCAACGCCTGGTGGTGCTTCGCTAGCCGGCGGCCGGGGGCCTGGGGCCTCGGGGAGCGGACCGGAGAGGAGCATGATTGCATGCGCATCGAGGTATGCACTCCCCGTGGCGGCTCAACGTATTTATGAATTCAGATGTATGAATGATTGAGGGTCGCGGCCGGGGCTACTCGGGGAGGGGCCAGGAGAGGAGTTCGAAGCGGCCGTCCCGGAGCCGGACGCAGGTGTAGCGGCTGAACCAGTCCCCGAGGATGAAGAACTCCCCGCCGTCCCGCTCCAGGTGGAAGGGGAGGTGATGGTGGCCCATGAGCACGGCATCGGCGCCGGCCTCGAAGGCGGGCCGGGCCACGGTCCGGAAGAGGGCCTCGGTGTCCACCGGATGCCCGGCGGTGTGGTCCCGGCTGGCGTTGGAGCTTCCCAGGGCCAGGGGAATGCCCAGGTCGGGGTGGATCCAGCGGTAGAGCCGGATGGCCACCGGGTTCCGGAGCACCCGCTTCAGGAGCTTGTAGCCGGTGTCGCCGGGGCCGAGCCCGTCCCCGTGGAAGAGGCGGGCCCGCCGGTCCTGGCACTCCAGGAGGACGCCGTCGGGGAGCACCTCCACCGCGGTCTCCCGGCGGAGGAAGTCGCACATCCAGAAGTCGTGGTTTCCGCCCAGGTAGCGCACCGGCGTGCCCCCCCGGGCGAGCTGGTCCAGGCGGGCCAGGACCCCGAAGGCGGTGCGGGGGATCACCGTGCGGTACTCGAACCAGAAGTCGAAGAGGTCCCCGAGGATGAAGAGCGCCCCCCCCTCCCGCTCCACGCGGTCCAGGAGCGCGAGCAGGCGCTCCCGCTTCACCGCCTCGCCGGACTCGGAGGATCCGCCCAGGTGCACGTCGCTCACGAACCAGGCGACGGGGCGGGTCTCGGTGAGGGTGGCGGTGGGGATCATCTCCATGAGGTAGGCTCCGGCGGCCAAGGCTAGCACGTCCGGGCCGATCCGGCCCGGGTTTCGGGGCGTGGGGCCGGGCCCGGAGCGGGAACGGGGGATGGCGGTGGAACCCGGGGCGAGCGGACCCGTATGATTGGTGGGGAACGACCGAGGCCCCGACGGCGGCCTTGCCGAGAGCCGCCGCGGCGGAAGCCCCGCCGGACACCCGAACGCAGACGAGGACCGACGGCATGAGCGATCTCTGGGAACGCGTCAAGAAGACGGCGACGGAAATCTACACCACCGCCTCCGAGCGGACGGTGGAAGGGGTCAACATCGGGGTGAAGCAGCTGGACCTGGTCTCCCTGCGCCGCGAGCTCTCCAAGGAGTTCGCGGCCCTGGGAGGCCGCGTCTACCAGCTCCTGAAACGCGAGGAGGCCGGCGCCATTCCCGACGATCCCACCGTGCTCCACCACCTGAAACGGCTGGCCGAGCTGGAGGTGCGCCTGGAGGAACGCGAAGGCGAGATCCGCCGGCTCCGGGAGGGCCGGCCGGGGAGCGCTCCCACTTCCGCGGGCCCGGACCCGGCCCCGGGGGAGGCCCCGGGAGAAGAATCTGCGTCTCCGGACCCGGCCCCGGGCGGGGGGGACGCCCCCACCGGGGAGAGCCCCGATCCGGATCCGGAGGCCCCCGGTGGTCCCGGGCGTTCCATTCATTCGTGACCAGGACCCCGGCTTTCTCGTCCACCTTGTGCCAACCCATCCCCTCGTCCGGAGATCATCATGCGCGACCTCGATGACATGCTGAGGGCGGTCAAGCTCGCCCTCGTCGGCCTCACCCTCGTCTCGGTGGGCGTGGTGGCCGGCCTCGTCCTCTCCACCGGGCTGCCCCTGGGCCCGGCCGGGAGCCCGGCCGGAGACGCCGCTCCCCTGATCGCGGCCTCCGCCCGCCCCCCCGCCCCGGAGGCTCCCGGCGGAGTCCCCGGCTACCATGTGCCCCGGGCCCTCCTCGAGCAGCCCACCGACGGACACGACCCCCTGAGCAGCCCCTTCACCGGGCTGGCCAAGCGGGTGGTTCCGGCGGTGGTCTCGGTGGAGAGCAAGAAGATGATGACCCACCCCCGGGTGAGCGGGCCGGAAGGGGACATGTTCCGGCGCCTGTTCCCCGACCGGGGCGGGGAGGGGGACGGCCAGATCGAGGTTCCCTCCTCGGGATCGGGCTTCATCATCGACGCCGCCGGATACATCTTCACCAACGATCACGTGGTGAACGGGTCCGACGAGCTGAACGTCCATCTGGGCGACGGCCGCACCTACCCCGCCCGGCTGGTGGGCACCGACCCCGGCACCGACGTGGCCGTGCTCAAGATCGAGCCCGCGGCCGGCGATGCGCCCCTGCCCGTCCTTCCCCTGGGCGACTCGGACGAGGTGGCGGTGGGGGACTGGGCCATCGCCATCGGGAATCCGCTGGGCGAGCTGGAGGGCACGCTCACCGTGGGGGTGGTGAGCGCCAAGGGGCGCAAGGACCTGCGCATCGCCGGGGGCGGCCCGGTGTACCAGGACTTCATCCAGACCGACGCCTCCATCAACTTCGGGAACTCCGGCGGCCCCCTGGTCAACGTCCGGGGCGAGGTGGTGGGCATCAACTCCGCCATCAACCCCTCGGCCCAGGGTCTCGGCTTCACCATCCCCATCAACATGGCCCGCAAGGTGGGGGTGGAGCTGATCCGGAGCGGCACCGTCCGGCGGGGCTACCTGGGCATCATCCCCCAGGAGGTGACCGCGGACATCCGCGAGGCCTGGGAGATGCCCGATCTGCACGGCATCCTGGTCGGAAGCGTGGAGGGGGACACCCCGGCCAAGGAGGCCGGCCTGGAGGTCGGCGACGTCATCCTCGACTTCAACAGCAAGCGGGTCACCAACGTGCCCGACTTCCGGGCGGTGGTGGCCGACGCCGGCGTGGGGGTGGACGTGCCCGTGCGCTACCTGCGCGACGGCAAGGAGTCCCGGATCCACGTGGTCCTGGCCGAGCGTCCGGACACCATGGAGCCGCCGCCCAGCCGCCAGGCCACCCCCGAAGGGCACTGGCTGGGGGCCACCGCCGAGGACATCACCTCGGACCTGGCCCGCAGGTACGACCTCACCAGCAAGGACGGGGTGGTGGTGACCGAGGTCGAGGCCATGAGCCCGGCCCAGCGGGGTGGGCTCCGGGAAGGGGACGTGATCCTGGAGCTGAACCGAACCCGGATCGGCGACCGGGACGACCTGGACCAGGCCCTGGAGGCGGCCCGCGAGGCGGGGAAACCGATGGTGTTCCTGGTCCAGCGGGGGACCACCACCACCTTCGTCTCGGTGCGCCTGGAGAAGTGACCCGGTCCGAAGCCAACACGTTGTAATTACAATGTTTACGTGATCCGGCGCCCCCGCTTTCCCGTTGACGGAAGGCGGGGGCGGCTGGTAAGGTCTGCGGGATTTTTCGGGGCGGACCCCTCTTGCCGCCCGACCAGGAAATTCGGAGGCATCCTTGGCCGCATCCCCCGGTTTGCAGCACCCTTCACACCACCCCGTGCCCATCACCCGCTCCGCGGCCCGGATCGGGCGCATCGCCGCGTGGGGCCTGAACCTCATGGTCGCCTTCGGCGCCCTGGCCCTGGTCACCGGGGCCCTGACCGTGCACACCCAGACCCGCAGCATCGAGACCCCGGGCCGGCGGGCGGAGATCCAGGCCCACACGGAGGCCCTCCGCACCGAGCTGGTGGACCTGAACCGGAGCCTGGACGATCTCTTCCAGGGACTCCTGGAAAGCCGGGGCCAGGCCGGCCGGGCCCGGGACCTCATCGGCCTCCATCCCTACGTGGACGCGGACAGCACCGGCCTCATCCCCGCCGGGGCCCCCGACATGGCCGCCCTGGGGGATTCGGAGCTGGCCGAGACCATGATGTCCTCCGCCGTCCAGGTGGAGCAGACCCTGCAGGAGGCGCGGGCGCTCAAGTCCTCCTTCCGGGAGATCCTGAGCGGGATGGAGTCCCAGGCCACGGTGTGGGCGCGCATCCCCTCCATCGGCCCCATCGCCGAGGCCCGGCTCACCAGCGATTTCGGTCTCCGGCGGGATCCCTTCACCGGCCGCCTTGCTCTCCACAAGGGACTGGACATGGGCGCCGCCACCGGCACTCCGGTCCACGCCCCCGCCGAGGGCCGGGTGACCCGGGCCGGCCGCTACCACGGGTACGGGCTCCTGGTCGAAATCGACCACGGGAACGGCATCCACACCCGCTACGGGCACAACTCCCGCCTCCTGGTCCATGCCGGCCAGTGGGTGCGCCGCGGCCAGGTCATCTCCAAGGTGGGGCAGACCGGCCGGGCCAGCGCCCCCCACCTGCACTACGAGGTGCTGGTGGAGGGAAAGGCGGTCAATCCCGAGCCCTACATCCTCCCCGAGTACCTGCGCGCCGAGTAGGGTTGCACGTCGCGTCGCGGAGGGCCCGGAGCCGGGCTTTGCGCCCGTTTCCGCGCCCGGCGATTGAGTCCGGTCCCCCGAGGCGGTAAAGTCTCCCTGCCCATGTCCAACCGACGCCGATCCTCCAGGTTCCCCGGTCTCTGCGCCCTGCTCCTGCTGCTGGCGGCGGCGGGGTGGTCCGCGCCCTCGGCCGCCTCGGTGACCGGCATCCGCTACTCCTCCAACGCCGAACGCACCCGGGTGGTGATGGATCTCTCCGCCGCGGCCGAGTTCACCCACCGGCCCCTGGCCGATCCGCCGCGGGTGGTGGTGGAGATCCCCGGCGGGTCCTTCGACTCCGGAGTGGCCCCCTTCTCCGTCGGCGACGGGTACGTGCGGCGGGTGCGGCTGAACGAGCTCCGGAGCGGGAGGATCCAGGTGGTCCTGGACCTGGAGAAGCCGCTCGACTACGGCGTGCTCACCCTCCAGGACCCGGACCGGATCGTGATCGACGTCACCCATCAGGGGGCGCCGGCCCCGGTCCCCAGCCCGGCCGAGTCCGGGGGGGCGCGTTCCGGGGCCTCGGTGGGCGAACCCCCGGCCCCGAAGCCGGGCCCGGCTCCGGCGCCGATCGAGCCGCCCCGGCACGGGACCTGGGTGGTGGCGGTGGACGCCGGCCACGGGGGCGACGACCACGGGGCCCACTATCACGGCACCAGCGAGAAGGACATCACCCTCGATCTGGCCCGGGACCTCACCGAGGAGCTGAACCGCCGGCCGGGAATCCGCGCCTTCATGGTCCGGCGGGGGGACTACTTCATTCCCCTGGCCAACCGCCGGGCCATCGCCAGGAAGGACAGCGCCAACCTCTTCGTGAGCCTCCACTGCAACGCCAGCACCAATCATGCGGCGAAGGGTACCGAGGTCTACTTCCTCTCCCTGGAGGGGGCGTCGAGCGAGGCGGCCAAGGAGCTGGCCAAGCGGGAGAACGAGGTGGACGAGAAGATGGGGGTGGCCCCGGAGGCGCTGGACCTGGACCAGATCCTCTTCGACATGCAGCAGACCGACGTCCTGGCCAAGAGCCAGATGCTGGCCGAGTCCTGCCTCAGCTCCCTCTTCGACCTGGGGACGGTCTACGACCGCGGGGTCAAGCAGGCCCGGTTCGCGGTGCTGAAGTTCACCGACATCCCCTCCATCCTGGTCGAGGCCGCCTTCATCTCCAACCGCGCGGAGAACAAGCTCCTCCGGAGCGGCAAGTGGCAGCGGGACTTCTCCCGCCAGATGGCCGACGGCATCGAGTCCTACGTGAAGACGGTGGTGAAGGCCGAGCACGTCTCGGTCGGGAACTGAGGGCCGCGCGGCCGATCCGCCCCGCAATTCCTCGGCATCTGCGCGGTCTCGCCCCCGCTCGCGTTGACGGGTCCCCCTGGCGCAGGGGTCTTTCCCAACCTCCACTGCGGCGGCGCGCCAGGCCCGTCTTCCGCGCTCGGGGGCGAGGACCGCTGTCATCCAGCCAGGCTTGCCGGCCCGTCGCCGTCCAGGTTGCCTCGTCGTTCGCGGGGCGGCTGCGGCCGCACGAAGACACCGGTCGTGGCGGCGCCAAGTCGAACACAGGGCTGTTCCCCAGGGAACGGGCCGCGTCCAAAGAAGTCCAAGGCCCGGGACCAGGAAAAATGTGCACCCGGGTACTCGGCGCGGTCCCTCCATCGGCGGGTGTGCTCGGCGCGGCCCCACCCACGGGCTTTAGCGATTTCCGGGTTCGTCCTCCCGCCCGCGGGCGGGGACCCGCGGCGGCCCCGAACCCGGCCGATTCGAGCTTGTTCCCCGCCCGGCTCGAAACGCATTCCAAATCCCCCAACTTTTTCCCTCCCGGGCCATCCCCGCATCAAGTCCCCGCCTAGGGGGGCCGATACGAGGGTCACACCACGAGTGCGGTGAACGAAACGGCCCTCGATCGGAGACTGGGGATGGACATCAAGGTCGAGCAACACGAACCCTGGACGGTGCTGGTCCTCTGCGGGGACCTGGACCAGGAGTCCGGACCCGGCGTCTACCTGCAGTTCCAACGCGAGCTGCTCGCGGGTCGGACCCGGTTCCTCATCGATCTGGGCCGGGTCGGATTCGTGGACAGCGCCGGGCTTTCGGTGCTGGTCCGCTGCTACCGGGACGCGCGGGGCCGCGGCGGGGAAGTGGCCCTGAACCACATCCCCGGGCCCATCGAGCGCATCCTGGAGTTCACCCGGCTCGACTCCATCTTCCGGATCGCCGAGCTGGCGGGTGCCGCCGAGGCCGGCGCCGGGGACGACCCCGACCTGAAGGCGGCCTGAGTTGCGCGCCGCGGTGGCCCGGCTCAAAAACCCGGTGCTGGAGGTTCTCCTGTTCCGGGTGGGAGGCGTCCGCTACGGCGTGGAACTGGGCCAGGTGGTGGGCCTGGTCCGCGACCTTCCTCCCCTGGGCGCCGGGACCATGGTCGAGGACGCCCACCTGATGCTCTTCGAGGGGCGGCCGGTTCCCGTCTTCCCCGCCTCGGACTTCCTCCAGACCACCGGCACCGACGACCGCCGCCCGGGCGAAGCCATCATCTTCGACGATGGCCGCGGCCTCTACGGCATGGCGGTGGAGGGGACCGATCGGGTGATGGAGGTCACGGTGGGGGACGACCTCTACGTCTTCCCCCCCCAGGAAGCGACCGACATCGCCCCCTGCCGGGCCTGGGCGATGCTGAACCTGGCCCAGCGCCCGATCCTCCTCCTGGACATGAGCCGGGTCGCGGTCCACTAGCCCCGGAACCGGCACCAGCCCGCCGGCCCCCGGCCGGCGCCTCCCGCGTCCCTCCGGCCTGGAATGCCCCCCGGCCGCGCCGTGGTAGCATTTTCAGCATGACTACCGATGGCAAGCCCTCTCCCGCATCGAACGGCGTCCCCGCCTCGAACGGCGCCCCCCCCTCCAACGGGACCGCCGCCGGCACCGTGCTCCACCTGCCGGTCAAGGGCATGACCTGTTCCGCCTGCGCGGCCACGGTGGAGAAGGGCCTCCGGGGCCTTCCCGGCATCTCCTCCGCCGCGGTCAACTTCGCCACCCGCGAGGCCACCCTGGAAGGTCTCCCTCCCGGGGGCATGGACGAGGTGGTGGAGCGGGTGCGCTCGGTGGGTTACGACGTGGACACCGAGGTCCGCCGCTACCGGGTCGAGGGCATGCACTGCGCCTCCTGCGTGGCCAAGGTGGAGGGGAAGGCGGGGGCGATTCCCGGGGTGGTCGGGGCCTCGGTCAACCTGGCCTCGGGGGAGCTGCGGATCGAGTCCCTGGGCGGCCTGGTCACCGACGAGGACGTGGCGCAGGCGGTGGAGGCGGCGGGCTACCGGGTGACGGGGTCCGCGGCCGAGGAGTCAGGGGATCAGGACGAGGCCCGCCCCTGGCGGCGGCGGTTCTGGATCGCGGCCGTCTTCACCGCGCCGGTGATGCTGGAGATGGTCCGGGCCTGGATCCCGGGAGCGCGGGACTGGCCCCACCAGGCCGTGGCCTGGGCGCTCCTGGTCCTGGCCTCGCCGGTCTACTTCTGGGCCGGCTTCCCCTTCCACCGCGCCGCCCTGCGCGGGCTCCGCCACCGCGCCGCGGACATGAACACCCTGATCTCGGTGGGCACCACCGCCGCCTACGCCTACAGCGTGGCGGCCACGGTGGCCCCGTCGCTCCTGGCCCGGCACGGCGCCGCCCCCGGGGTCTACTTCGACTCGGTGGCGGTGATCATCACCCTCATCCTCCTCGGCCGGTGGATGGAGGCCCGCCAGCGCGACCGCACCCGCTCGGCCATGAAGTCCCTGGTCGGCCTCCGCCCCGACTCCGCCCGGCGCATCCGGGACGGACGGGACGGCGTGGAGGAGGAGGTCCCGGTCACCAGCCTCCGGGTGGGGGACCGGGTCCGGATCCGCCCCGGGGAGCGCATCCCGGTGGACGGAAGGATCGAGGAGGGCTACACCACGGTGGACGAGTCCATGGTCACCGGGGAGCCCATCCCGGTGGACAAGGAAGCGGGAGCCGAGGTCATCGGGGGCACCCTGAACGGCTCCGGGGGGGTGACGGTCGTGGTCAGCCGGACGGGGGAGGACACCACCCTGGCCCGGATCATCCGCCTGGTCCGCGAGGCCCAGGGAGCCAAGGCCCCCATCCAGCGCCTGGCCGACCGGGTGGCGGCGGTGTTCGTGCCCTCGGTGTTCGCGGCCGCCCTGCTCACCTTCGCCGCCTGGCTGGTGTTCGATCCCGGGCATGCCTTCGCCCCCGCCCTCATCCGCTTCGTGGCCGTGCTCATCATCGCCTGCCCCTGCGCCCTCGGCCTGGCCACCCCGGCCGCGATCATGGTCGGGACCGGCGTGGGAGCCCGCAAGGGCATCCTGTTCAAGGGCGGCGACGTGCTGGAGCGGGCGGGACGCGGCACCGCGGTGATCCTGGACAAGACCGGCACCGTGACCCAGGGCCGGCCCGCGGTGACCCTGGTCCGGGCCGGCGGCGACGGCGGCCGCGCCGCCGAGGACGCGCTCCTGGTCCTGGCCGCGGCGGCGGAGCGGGCCTCGGAGCACCCCCTGTCGCGGGCGGTGCTGGCCGAGGCGGAGCGCCGGGGGCTGGCCGTGCCCGAGGCCAAGCTCTTCCAGGCCAGGACCGGCCGGGGGGTGATCGCGGCGGTGAACGGCGACGACGTGCGGGTGGGGAGCGAGGCCTACCTGCGGGAGGAGGGGCTCGACCCCGGCCCCTGGAGCGGGCGGGTCCAGGAGGCCGCGGCCGGGGGCATGACCCCGCTCCTGGTGGCGCGGGAGGAGGAGATCCTGGGCCTGCTGGGGGTCTCCGATCCGCTCAAGCCCGAGGCGGCGGAGGCGGTGGCGCGGCTCCGGAAGCTGGGGCTCACGGTGTGGCTGGTCACCGGCGACCGCCCCGAGGCGGCGGAGGCGGTGGCCAGGGCCCTGGGCATCGACGAGGTGCGGGCCGGCGTGCTTCCGGGGGAGAAGGCGGAGGCGGTGGCCGCGCTCCAGGCCTCGGGGAAGACGGTGATCATGGTCGGGGACGGGATCAACGACGCTCCCGCCCTGGCTCGGGCCGACGTGGGGATCGCACTGGGCACCGGGACCGACGTGGCCCTGGAGACGGCACCGGTGGCCCTTCTCTCCGAGGACCTCCGCGCCGTCCCGGCCGCGGTGCGGCTCAGCCGCCAGACCCTGCGGGTGATCAAGCAGAACCTCTTCTGGGCCTTCGCCTACAACGTGGTGGGGATCCCGCTCGCCGCCGGGGCGCTGGCCCCCGCCTTCGGGATCACGCTCAGCCCCATGGTGGCGGCGGCGGCCATGGCCATGAGCAGCGTCTCGGTCCTCACCAACTCCCTCCGGTTGCGCGCCTACGATCCCTGGACGTAGGCTGAAGGCGGCCGCCGGCCGTCCACCCACCACTCCGGGGAGCGATCCATGCATCTCGAATTCCACGGCGCCGCCCGCGGCGTGACCGGGTCCCGCCACCTGCTCCAGGCCAACGGGCACAAGATCCTCCTCGACTGCGGCCTCTTCCAGGGGCCGCGGGACGAGACGGAGAAGCTGAACCGCCGGTTCGGATTCGATCCCAAGGAGATCGACGCGGTGGTGATGAGCCACGCCCACATCGACCACTCCGGCTCCCTCCCCAGCCTGGTCAAGGGGGGCTTCGACGGGAACATCCACGCCACCCGGGCCACCGCCGATCTCCTCACCGTCATGCTCCGCGACAGCGCCAAGATCCAGGAGCACGACATCGAGTACGTGAACAAGAGGCGGAAGAAGCACCATCAGCCCCCCAAGGAACCGCTCTACTCGATGGAGGACGCCGAAGAAGCCCTGGCCCAGCTCGAGGCCCACCGCTACCACCGGCCGGTCCCCATCGTGCCCGGCATCTCCGCCACCTGGTTCGACGCCGGCCACATCCTGGGCTCCTCGGTGGTCCAGCTCGAGATCACCGAGGGCAACGAGACCCGGACCCTGGTCTTCAGCGGCGACCTGGGCCGCAAGCACCTGCCCATCCTCCGCGACCCGGAGACCCCGCCCGAGGCCGACGCCCTCATCATCGAGAGCACCTACGGCGACCGTGAGCACGAGCCGATCGAGAAGGCCGACGACGACCTCTCCGCGGTCATCAACCGGGTGTTCGCGGAAAAGGCGAAGCTCATCATCCCCGCCTTCGCGGTGGGACGGACCCAGGACCTGGTCTACGCCATCTCCCGGCTCATCCGCTCCAAGCGCATCCCCTACTGCCCCATCTTCGTGGACAGCCCCCTGGCCGTGAACGTGACCGACATCTTCGCCCGCCACCCCGAGTGCTACGACCGGGAGACCCGCCGGGTGCTGGAGCGGACCGGGGATCCCTTCGGCTTCGAGCTGCTCCGCTACGTGCGGAGCGTGGAGGAGAGCAAGGCGCTGAACGAGCGCGAGGGCCCCCTGGTCATCATCTCGGCCAGCGGCATGGCCGAGGGCGGCCGGGTGCTGCACCACCTCAAGAACGCTATCGAGGACCCGAAGAACATGGTGCTCATCGTGGGCTACCAGGCCGCCCACACCCTGGGCCGGCGGCTGGCCGACCGGGTGGAGGAGGTGCGGATCTTCGGCGAGCCCTACCCCCTCCGGGCCGAGGTGAAGCAGCTGCACGAGTTCAGCGCCCACGCCGACCGCAACGAGCTCATGGAATGGGTGAAGGGCTTCAAGCGCCTTCCCCGCCGCGCCTTCGTGGTCCACGGGGAGGAGCCCCAGAGCCTGGCCTTCGCCAAGCGGCTGCGGGAGGACGGGGGGATCGCGGACGTGATCGTGCCCCACCTCCACGACCAGGCCCGGCTCACCGGCTGATCCCCGGCCCGCGGGCCCCTCCGCCGAGGCCTCGAACCACCCCCGCGAATCGTGCCGGTTTGCAAACCGCTCAAGTCCCTGTAGAATTCCGCCACCCTCGGCCGGGGCGCGCAGCCCCCCATCCCAAGGAGGATTTGCATGCTGAGAGCCATCGGTGCGGTGATCGTGGGCTACGTGGCCATGTTCGTGATGGTGTTCGCCACCTTTTCGGCGGCCTACCTGGCCATGGGCGCGGACCGCGCCTTCCGGCCCGAGAGCTACGAGGTGAGCGGGATCTGGCTCGTGCTCAGCCTGGTCCTCAGCTTCGTGGCCGCGGTGGTGGGCGGGCTCATCTGCGCCGCCA
Organism: Candidatus Eiseniibacteriota bacterium; assembly: GCA_963768615.1. Lineage (GTDB taxonomy): Bacteria > Eisenbacteria > RBG-16-71-46 > JABDJR01 > JABDJR01 > CAVSKL01. The sequence continues at coordinate 375,628 of CAVYIE010000004.1, forward strand.
TGGCCCGGGGGAGCAAGGCCCCGGTCATCCTGGCTGCGGTGGTGCTGGTCGTCGGCCTCCTCACCGCCATCCCCTCCTTCACCGCTCCGCCTCCCTCCGACGTCCGCACCGCCGAGGTGGGGAACATGGCCGCCATGCAGAAGGCGCACCAGCCGGGCTGGTTCAGCATCCTGGTTCCGGTGGTGGGGGTGGTCGGGGTGCTGGTGGGCGCCCGCCTGGTCAAGCCGGGCCGGGGGCCCGCCGCCGCCTGACCGCGGCTCCGGACCTTCCCGGAGTCAGCCCGCGGGGACCTTTCCGGATTCAGCCCGCGGTGGCCGCCTCGACGCGCTCCGCCGCGCGCAGTCCGTCGGAGGCGCTGGACATGATTCCCCCCGCGTAGCCGGCCCCCTCGCCCACCGGGTACAGCCCGGGGAGGGTGACCGACTGGTAGCTGTCCGGGTCGCGGAGGATGCGCACCGGGGCCGAGGTCCGCGACTCCACCCCGATCAGCACCCCGTCCGGGCCGTCGTAGGCCTTGACCAGGCGCCCGAAGTAGCGGAGCCCCCGCCGCATGATGGGGATCACGAAATCGGGGAAGAGCGGGGTGAGATCGCCGGCCCGCACCCCCCGCCGGTAGGAGGTGTGGATGGACCCGGTGGAGGCCTTGCCGGCCAGGAAGTCGGGGATCCGCTGGGCCGGGGCCACGTGGCCGCCGCCCCCGGCCCGGTAGGCCTCGCGTTCCAGGCGCTCCTGGAACTCGACCCCGGCCAGGGGCCCCTCCCCGCCGTAGTCCTCGGGGCGCACCGTGACCACCACCGCCGCGTTGGCGAAGACGTCGGCCCGGTGGCTGTAGGACATGCCGTTCACGGTCAGCCCCTCGGGTTCGGTTCCCGAGGCCACCACCTCGCCCCCGGGGCACATGCAGAAGGTGTAGGCCGAGCGCCGCCCCTTCTTGTCGTTGTAGGCGAGCATGTAGTCGGCGGGCTCCGGCTCCGGGGTGGGAGTGCCGAGCTGGGCCATGTTGATCAGGGTCTGGGGGTGCTCGGCCCGGGCCCCCACCGCGAAGGGGCGGGCTTCCAGGGCCGCCCCGCGCCGCTCCAGGAGCCGGTATACGTCCCGGGCGCTGTGGCCGGTGGCCAGGAACACCGCGTCGGTCTCGATCCGCTCCCCGTTCACGATCGCGCCCCGGACCCGTCCCCCTTCCAGGATCAGGTCGTCCATCCGCGACTGGAAGCGGATCTCGACCCCCTCCCGGTCCAGGCGCTCGTGCAGGCGCAGGAGGGCCCGGCTGAGCCGGTTGGTGCCCAGGTGGGGGCGGCCGGCGGTGAGGATCTCCGGGGCCTCGGCCAGGTCGGCCAGCATCTGGAGGATGCGGGGGTTCCGGGGGTCGTTCCGGCGGGTGTAGAGCTTGCCGTCCGAGAAGGTGCCGGCGCCGCCGTCCCCGAACACCACGTTGGACTCGGGGTCCAGCCGCCCCTTGTGCCAGTAGGCGTTGACGTCCTGCCAGCGCGGGCGAACCGGCTTCCCCCGCTCGATGACCAGGGGCCGGTAACCCTTCTCCAGGAGGGCCAGGGTGAGGAAGAGGCCGGCGGGGCCGGTTCCCACCACCAGGGGCTGGGAGCCCAGCCGCATCCGGGGGCCCTGGTAGAGGACGTCCTTGAGCCGGGGGGCCGGTCCCACGTGCTGGTCGCCGCGCATCCGTGCGAGCACGCTCTTGGGGTCGTCCACCTCCACGTCCACGTTGTAGACCCGCACCGGGTGGTGCCCGCGGGCGTCCACCGAGGTCTTCACCGTGTCCAGGGACTGGATGTCCTCCACCGGGATGCGCAGGCGGCGGGCGGCCAGGCGCCGGAGGTCCCCGGCGGAGTCGGTCATGCGAAGGTTGGTGATCCGGATTTTCATGATGCTTCCGCCGGCGACTACGCCGGAATGGGATGGGGGCGAACGCGCCGGACGGGAACCGGTGCCGGGCGAAGGAACCGGAACAGTGTACAGCACCGGCCCGGAAGCCGTTCCCTTTCCCCGCCGCCGGCCCGGGGCCACTTGGCACGCGGGGAGAGGCAGCTTAGGATAGCCGCCCGGCCCCGCCGTTCACTCAGGAGACGATCGTGAGCACGATCCCGTCCCACAAGGCCCGCCCTCCTGCCCCCGCGGGGCCCCGCCCGCGCCGGTTCCCGGCGCCCGGCTCCGCGCGCGCGCACCCGGTTTCGGCCGCGGTCCTCGGCCCGGTCCTGGCTCTGGTGCTGGCCCTGGGCCTGAGCCTGAGCCTGAGCCTGGCCCTGGGCCTGGGCGGCTGCGGCCGACCGTCCCCCCGGGCCCGGGTGGTGGCGGCGAGCGTGCCCCCGGTGGCCGAGCTGACCGCCCTGGTGGCCGGGGACCGGCTGCCGGTGGTGACCATGCTCCCCCCCGGGCGGAGTCCCCACGACTTCGAGCCCTCCGCCGCCGATGTGGACCGGATCCGGAACGCGGTCCTGATCGTCTATGCCGGCCCCGATCCCGACGGCTGGATGCGGCGCTCGGCCGAGGCGGGGGCGGGGAAGAACGCCTCCTTCCTCACCCTCCGGGAGGTGGCCGCGAACCCGGACCTGGACCCGCACCTCTGGCTCAACCTGGACGTGGTGGAGGCCTTCCTGCCCGTCCTGGCCGAGAGCCTGGCCGCGGTGGACCCGGAGGGAGCGCCCGGGTTCCGGGCCCGGGCCGCGGCCGCCGTGGACAGCCTCCGGGCCTTCGACGCCTCCACCCGAGCCCTGTTGGAGCCGGTGCGCGGGGTCCCCTTCGCCATCCTCCATCCCGCCTTCGAGAACTTCGTGCGCCGCTACGGGCTGGACCTGGTGGCGGTGCTCCAGCTCCACGTGGAAGGGGAGATCGCCCCCCGCACCCTGGGCCGGATCACGCGGGCCCTGGAGGAGAGCGGGGCCACGGTGGTCTTCGCCGAACCCCAGCTCTCCAGGCGCATGGCCGAGGCCACCGCGCTCGAGATCGGCGGCCGGGTCGCGGTGCTGGACCCGCTGGGCGGGCCCGACGTGCCCGGCCGCGACACCTACCTGGGGCTCCTGCGCTGGAACGCGCGGAGCCTGGCGGAGAACCTCGGCCGTGCCGCACCCTGAGCCCCGGACGGTGCCTCCGGTGATCGAGGTCCGGGATCTCGACCTCCGCCGGGGGGGCCGACGGGTGCTGACCGGCGTCTCCTTCCGCATCGACCGCGGGGAGCTGGTGGGGCTGATCGGCCCCAACGGCGGGGGAAAGACCAGCCTGCTCCAGGTGGTGCTCGGGGTGCTGGAGCCGCAGTCGGGCACGGTGCGGGTCTTCGGCGACGAGGCACGGAAGCTGAACCGGTCCCGGATCGGGTACGTGGCCCAGTCCAAGCTCTTCGAGCGCGACTTCCCCGCCCGGGCCAAGGACGTGGTGCTCATGGGCACCTTCCCCCAGGTCGGGCTCCTGCGGCTTCCCGGCCTGGTGGAGAAGCACCGGGCCATGGACGCCCTGGAGCAGGTGGGGATGGGCGACCGGGCGGGGCGGCCCATCGGACGGCTGTCGGGAGGGGAGCAGCAGCGGGTGTTCATCGCCCAGGCCCTGGTCTCCCGGCCCGAGCTTCTCATCCTGGACGAGCCCACGGTGGGGGTGGACCGGGAAGGCGAGGAGGCCCTGCTCCATCTCCTCCTCCGGCTCCAGGAGGAGTCGCATCTCACCATCCTCATGGTCAGCCACAACGTGAGCCTCATCCGTTCCCACACCGACCGCATCCTGTGCCTGAACCGGGAGCTCTGCTTCACCGGGCCGGCCGAGGGCCTCACCGACCGGGTGATCGCCGAGGCCTATCACGCCCACCGGCCGGAGGACGGGGAATGATCGAGCGGCTGGGCGAGATGCTTTCCCTGGGCTTCATGCAGCGGGCGTTCATCGGCGGTTCCCTGATCGGGGCCACCTGCGCCTTCCTCTCCGTGTTCGTGGTGCTGCGGAGGATGGCCTTCGTGAGCCAGGGGGTGAGCCACGCCGCCTTCGGCGGGGTGGCCCTGGCGGTGCTGGTGGGGGTGAGCCCGACCTGGGGGGCGGCCCTCTTCGCGGTGGGGACGGCGATGGGGATCGGGGCGGTGGCCCGCCGCCGCCGGGTGGCCGAGGACAGCACCATCGGGATCTTCCTCGCCGTGGCCATGGCCCTGGGGGTCATCTTCCTCGGCTTCAAGCAGGGGAGCACGGCCAACCTGTTCGGCTACCTCTTCGGGAGCATCCTCTCCATCCTTCCCCGCGACCTGCCCTGGATGGCGGGGATGGTGGGCCTGGTGTTCGTGCTCCTGCTCGCCTTCGTGAAGGAGCTCTACTTCTACGTCTTCGACGAGGACATGGCCCGGGTGGCCGGGATCCCGGTGGACTTCCTCTACTTCGGGCTCCTGCTGCTCCTGGCCGTGACCATCGTGGCTTCGATCAAGCTGGTGGGAGTGATCCTGGTCACCGCCCTCCTCATCATGCCCGGCGCGGCGGCGCGGCTGGTCACCACCAACATCGTGGCCCTGATCGGGATCTCGGTGGGGATGGGGGTGCTGAGCGTGCTGGCCGGGCTCACCGCCGCCTACCTCCTGGACGTGAGCCCGGGGGCGAGCATCGTCCTGGTGCTGTTCGTGGTGTTCCTGGTCTGCCTGGCCATCTCCGGCCGCCGCGGCCGTTGATTCCGGCGCGGTCCCGGGAGGGCCCCGGCCCCGGCCCCGGCGCGGGCCCGGTGTCCGGCGACGGGTCGGGTACACTCGGGGTATGAGCAGCACCCCGTCCCCGGAATTCCCCCGGGAGGCCTTCGCCGAGGCCCTGCGTGCCTACGCCCGCGGCCATCCGCTGCCCTCCCTGGCCGCCCGATGCGGGGTGCGGAAGCCGGGTTACCGCTTGAACCGGCTCCCCGAGGAGGAACTGGCCGCCCTCTTCGCCGATCACGCCGCCGAGCACGTGGAGGCCCGGCGCTTTGCCCTCCGTGAGTTGCACCGGTCGCTGGCCGCCGGGGAGGGGGACGTGGAGCTGGGCGCGGAGACCCCGGCCGCGGTGCGGAAGCGCCTGAAGGCCGCCGCGCCCCTCGCCCCCCTGGAACGGGCCCGGTGGATCGTGCGGCTGCTCATGGACCCGCGGCCCGAGATCTGGAAGCTGACCGGCTCCCTCGACGGCAGGGCGGCTCCCCGCCGCCGGGGGGAGAGCGCGGCCGCCCTCCGCCGCGAGCGGGACCGGGCCCGGGAGGAGCTGGAGAGCCTGCGCCGGACCCACCGGACGGTGCTCGAGGAGCTGGAGCGCACCCGGGAGGAGGCGGGGCGGCGGGCGGAGCAGGCCCTCCGGGCCGAACACGAGGTGCGCCGCCTCCGGGAGAAGTCGGCCCGGGAGGTGGATCTGCGCAAGGAGGCGGAGGACGCGGCCGAGGCCGCCCGGGAGGCGGCCCGGGCCCAGGACCGCAAGGCCGAGGAGCGGCGGCACGAGGTCTCGGAGTTGCGCCGGCGGATCCAGGTGCGGGACGCTCCGGGGACGGGCCGGGAGATGCGGGAGCTCCGGGCCCGGCAGGTCGAGCTGGAGGCCCGGCACGCCGAGTTGAGCCGGGACTACTCCGCCCTCAAGGCCGCGTTGGGCACGCTGAAGAACCGGCTCGGCGACTCCTGGGAGCGGCGGCGCCTGCACGAGAAGGATCTGCGCCCCGGGCCCGATCCCGGCACCTGGCCGGTGACCGCTCCCCGGGACGCCGACCCCCGCCCGGCCGCGGACAAGGTGCGCCTCCCCTCCGATCCCCATCACTGGCCGGGAGGCCCGGAGCGTTTCCGGCGCTTCCTGGAGCGGATCGCCCGCTCTCCCTACGTGACCCGGGTGGTGCCGCGGAGCTTCCAGCACCCCACCCGCCACGGCATCTCCTTCGTGACCGCGGAGGGGGACCTCGTGGCCCGGGTCTCGGAGGGGGATCACGCGGCCCGCATCCTGGTCCTCACCACCGCCGTGCATCGCGGGGAAGGGGAGTTCGTCCGGCGGGAGCTGGAGCCCCTCTTCGACGACCGCAGCCTCTGACCGGCGGATCCCGGTAACCACTCAACTTGTTGTCAATATTGGCGTTGTGGCCTCGGGAGGACGGGCGGGGAGACGCCCAAGGGCGACGGAGCCGGTCGGGAAGATCGATCGCCGTCCACAGGTATGACAAATGTCGACGCTGGGAAGCCCCGAGCGCGTCTCCGGCCTGGAGCCGGAAGAACCCCGGGGCGGCCCCGGGACGGGCCTCACGGGAACGGTTCCCTCCCGCCCTTGAACTAGGCACTCAGAGACGAAGATAGACCCGGAGGTAGGGCAATCATGAAGCGCAGTGTTTGGATCCTCTTGACCACGGCTCTCGCCGTCGGCCTCCTGGTCGGCGGTTATGCGGCTCCCCGGCTCTGGTCCGCGAACGCGGTCACCCCGGTGGACCGCATGACCCCCGCCCAGAAGGAGGCGGTGGCGAGCCTGAAGACCTTCTCGGAAGGATTTGAAGCGGTCGCGGAGTCGGTGGTCCCCTCGGTGGTGACCATCACCAGCGAGAAGCTGGTCCAGCCGGCCAACAACCCCTCGCAGTTCTTCGGCAACGACCCGTTCTTCCGCCACTTCTTCGGCATGCCCAACCAGGGCCAGCAGGCCCCGCTCAAGGAACGGGCCATGGGTTCGGGCGTGATCGTGAACCCGGACGGGTACGTCCTCACCAACAACCACGTGGTCCAGGGCGCCGATGAGCTGACGGTGATCCTCTCCGACGGCCGCCGTCTCGACGGCAAGGTCGTCGGCACCGATCCCAGCACCGACATCGCGGTGGTCAAGGTGGAGGCCAAGGACCTCCCCGCCATGCCCTTCGGCGACTCGGACAAGGTCAAGATCGGCGAATGGGTGCTGGCGGTGGGCTCGCCCTTCAGCGAGAACCTCCAGCACACCGTCACTGCGGGCATCGTGAGCGCCACCGGGCGGACGGGCATGAACCTGAACGCCTACGAGGACTTCATCCAGACCGACGCCGCCATCAACCCCGGTAATTCCGGGGGCGCCCTGGTGGACCTGGACGGGGAGCTGATCGGCATCAACAGCGCCATCGCCTCCCGCACCGGCGGATCCAACGGGATCGGCTTCGCCATCCCCTCCAACCTGGCCATGGACGTGATGAACGATCTCATCACCAAGGGCAAGGTGACCCGGGGCTGGCTGGGCGTGGGCATCCAGGACATCTCCCCCGCGGTGGCCCAGGCCATGGACCTCTCCAACACCCAGGGGGTGCTCATCACCTCCATCCTCGACGACGGTCCGGCCAAGGACACCGGCCTCGCCCAGGGCGACGTGATCGTCAAGTTCGACGGCAAGCCGGTGAAGAACGCGGCCGAGCTCCGGCTGGCCGTGGCCCGGGCGAATCCCGGTGAGGAGGCCTCCATCACCGTCCTCCACGACGGCAAGGAGAAGGACTACTCGGTCAAGCTCGGGGAGTACCCGGAGGACCAGGCCGCGGTCAACGGCCAGGGCGGCCAGGAGCACCAGGAGGATCTGGGGCTCACGGTGGAACCGGTCACCCCCGACCTGGCCCAGCATTTCGACCTGAACAGCGACGTGGCCGGGCTGGTGGTGACCGCGGTCACCCCGGAGAGCCCGGCCGACGACGCCGGCATCCAGCCCGGGGACGTGGTGGTGCAGGTGAACCGGCAGAGCACCACCAGCCTCAAGAGCTTCCGGGACGCCCTCGGATCCACCCAGAAGGGGGCGCCGGTCCTGTTCCTGATGGACCGGGGCGGCAACACCTTCTTCGTGGCCGTGCGGCCCAAGAGCTGATCCAGGAGCGGTTTCCCGCGCGGCTCCCACCCCCGGGGGTCGCGGGAACAACGAGAGAACGGGGCTCCGCAAGCGGAGCCCCGTTTCCTTATACTCGACGGATGCCTCGTTCAAGACGCCTCCCCCCGTCCGCGGCCCGCTCCATGCTGGCCGCGGCCGCGATCCTCATCGGCGGGTGCGCGACGGCCGGGCCCGGGGGCTCCCCGGACCGGGCCCCGAGCTGGCCCTATGCCGGGATCGCGGTGCGGGACCAGTTGCCCCCCGAACTCGAGGGGCAGGCGATCTTCACCGGACGGTGGCTCGCCGCCACGCCGGACGGCGACGCCGTCTTCACCGAGACCGTGGTCCCGCGCTACCTGGCCCGGGTCCCCTTCGCCGAGACCTGGCGCCGCCGCTACCTGGATCTGGGCGCGGGAGCCGCGGTGGAGAACCTGGGCTTCCTGGAGCAGGGCCGGACCCTGCTCCTGGTGGCCGCGGTGGGCTCCCCCCACTCGGGGCGGGCGGTGGTGGCGCGGGCGGTGCTCACCGTGGACCTCGACGGGGGCATCCTGCTCGACAGCGTGCCCCTGGCCCGGGACGGCTACGCGGTGGGACTGGCCCTGGATCCCTTCAAGCGGCGAATCTTCCTCTACCAGGACGAAGGCGGGGGAGAGGGGACGATGGAGATCGTGGATCTCTACTCGGGCCGCGTCCGGCGGAGGGCGCCGGTGGGCTCGGTCCCGGCCGGGGTGACCCGCAAGGGCCTGGTTGTGGACGACAACGTGCGCACGCTCTTCTGCCTTACCGGGGGGGAGCTTCCCCGGTCGGACTTCCAGCCGGTGGCCCCGGATACCGGCTACGCGGGCCCCCAGGTGACGGTGCTGGACACCGACTCCCTGACCGTGAAGGCGCGGGTTCCCCTGGACGAGGGGTACGAGCCCAGGGTCATCGCCTGGTCCGAGGAGCGCGACCGGGCCTACGTGCTGGAGACCAACCGCCGGCGGAGCGTGGTGGTGGTGGTGGACGGGGCCTTCTACGAGGTCCGGAACCGCATCGAGCTTCCGGAGCCGGTCACCGACCTCGTGCTCCGGGGCGGCTACGCCTTCGCCCCCGGCCCCAACGGGGTCTACATCGTGGACCTGGTCGCGGAGAGCTGGATCAGCCGCTCCGCCCTCATCTTCGACGTCACCGGCGAGATGGCCGTCTCCGGGGACCTGTCCACCGCGTTCGTGCTCTACCAGTCGGTGAGCGTGGCCGGGGTTCCCGGAATCGCGGTGGTGGGGCTCCAGTCCGGCACCCTGCGGGAGATCCTTCAATGAGCGACACCCCCCTGCAGAACCTCTCCGAGCTGGAGGCCGCGCTCCGGGCCGCCGGCCTGACCCCCGGCGCCTACCGCACCCTCCTGGGCCGGGTCCGGCGGTTCCTGGGCCGGTACGCGGACCTGGAGACCCGGCTCCTGGGCCGGGTGGAAGCGGTGGTGCCCGCGCATCTCCTGGCCCTGGACCTGCCCGAGGATCCCCTGGAAGCGGCGGAACTCCTGGCCGAGCGGGAGCGGGCCCGGCTGGACCTGGGCGAGGGGGAGGTGGGGGACATGATGACGCTGCTCGATCGCGAGACCCTCAAGGTCTACCGGCCGCCGTTCCCGGCCGGGGCGCTGGACGGTTTCTTCCTCTTCGACGGCGACGTGGGGCCGGCCCTGGTCGTGGACGGCAACCTGCCCCCCGCCGAGTCGGACTACGTGTTCGCCCGCCTCTACGCCCACTACCTGATGGACAACGATCCCTACCGCATCCAGCTCGCGTTCTCCGGCCGCCCGGCGGGCGCGGATCCGGTGGAACTCCGGGCCCAGGCCTTCGCCGGCGCCTTCCTGGTCAGCCGGCTGGGCATCGCCCGCTACCTGGACGCGCTGGGCTGGAAGCGCGGGGACCCGGTGACCGCCGAGGTGGTCCGCCACCTGGCCGTGTACTTCGAGGTCAGCCCCCGCACCCTGCTCGCGAGGCTCCTCTCCCTCCGGCTGACCTCCCCGGCCGAGGTGCCGGCCCTGGTCCGCGCCCTGGAGGAGAGCGGGGAAGGGGAGTCGGAGCCGTCCCCGCCGCCCAGCCCGGTGCCGGAGCGCTTCGTCCGGCTGGCCCTGGAGGCCCACGCCCGGAAGGAGATCGGCGACCGCGAGCTGGCCCGGGACCTGGAGACCGACCTGGCCGGGGCCCGGCGGCTGGCCGCCCGGTTCCACCTGGAACCCGAGGCGCCGCCGGGTGCGAGGCGTCCGTCCCGGCCGCGGGGGAAGCGCCTTCCGGGTCCGGCGGATCCGCCGGACGGGAACGGCGGCCGTGAAGACAAGGAGTCCTCGTGAACGCATCCGACCGTCGCGCCGAGGCCCTGGGCCTGGCCCGGATCGGGAAGATCCTGGCCGTGGGCAGGAACTACGCCGACCACGCCGCGGAGATGAAGGCGCCGGCGGAGCCGGTCATCTTCATGAAGCCGGCCACGGCGATCCGGGTTCCCGGAGAGCCGGTGGCGCTCCCCCGCGACCGCGGCTCGGTCCACCATGAGCTGGAGCTGGTGGTCGCGCTCCGGGAGGGAGGCACGGGGCTGGATCCGGAGGCGGCCCGGTCCCGGGTGGGGGCCTACGCCCTGGGACTGGACCTCACCCTGCGCGACGTCCAGGCCCGGGCCAAGGCCCAGGGCCGGCCGTGGACCCTGGCCAAGGGGTTCGACGGCGCCCTTCCCCTCTCCCGCTTCCTCCCCGCGGAGGAGATCGGGGACCCGGCCGCGCTCACCTTCTCGCTGCGGGTGAACGGGGAGGAGCGCCAGCGGGGCCGGGCGGCGGACATGCTGCTTCCGGTGGGCGAGCTCCTCGCCTACATCTCGGAGTGGATCACCCTGGAGCCCGGGGACCTGGTGCTCACCGGCACCCCGGCCGGGGTGGGGCCGGTGGTCCCGGGGGACGAGGCGGAGATGATCCTCGACGGGTTTTTCACCGCCCCGGTGCGGTTCGTCCCCTCGGCTCCGCCCGCGCCGTGAGCGTCGCGGCCTTGATTCGCGCCGTGCCGCGGCGCTAGACTGCGGTTCGACCTTTTTTCGCCGGCTCCGGCCGGCTTTGCTGCATCGGGGCGAGCCACAGTCAGGAACGGGATCCGGTGAAATTCTTCAGTTCCCTCTTCGGCGGCGGAGCCGAGAAGCACGAGGACAAGGGCGACGAGCTCCGCCTCGACTTCGAGTATCGCGAGGCCGCGTTCAAGTACCAGCAGGCCCTGGAGGCGCTCGACGAGGAGGAGGGCGAGGCGGCGGAGCGGCTCAAGCGCAAGCTGCGCGAGGTTCGCCGCCAGGCCCTGGAGCAGCTCCTGGAGGAGGCCGACGAGCTGCTGGAGAGCGACGCCGCCGAGCTGGCCTTCGAGAAGCTGGAGATCGCGGCCAATTTCGCCGACGACGAGGCGGGGCGCACCGAGGTGGCCCGGCGCCAGGAGGCGCTCAGCGAGCAGGCCCGGACCCGAATGCCCGAGCCGGAGGTGGAGAGCCCGGACCTGGTCTCCGGCACCGAGGGCGACCTCTTCGAGCTGGCCCTGGCCGCCTGGGATCCCGACGATCGCGAACGGGCCGAGGCCCTGGGCGAACCCTTCCGCCTGGCCTACGAGGCCTGCCAGAAGGAGGAGTGGGCGGCCGGGCTCGAGCAGCTGACCGCCCTCATCGAGGCCCACGGCGACGATCCCCTCCTCCTGGAGCTGGCCGGGCTCGCGGCCGAGAACGCGGGGAAGAACGAGCAGGCCCTGGACCTCTTCCTCCGCGCCCGCACCCTCCAGCCCGGACGCGCGGCCGCGGTGCAGGGCCTGGTCTCCGCCTACCGCCGGCTGGGCCGGAGCGCCGAGGCGCGCCAGGCCCTGGCCGAGGCGGTGCAGGCCCACCCCCTCGACTCGGAGATCTCCCCGGCCTGGACCGAGCTGCACGCGGAGTACGCCCTGGCCCTGAGCGAGGACGGCCATCACGAGGACGCGGCGGCGGTCTTCCTCGCCCTGCTGCGCATGCCCGGGGCGGACACCGCCTCGCTCTTGTTCAACCTGGGCGGCGTGCTGGAGCGGGCGGGTCGCGAAGAGGACGCCCTGGCCGCGCTGGAGCGCGCGGTGGAAGCGGCCCCCCGGACGGCCATCTACCGGGAACGGCTGGCCGACTTCCTGGTCAAGCGGGGGCAGGAGCTGGACCGCGCCCTGCGGCTCCTGATCGAGGCCAACGAGGTGGAGACCACCGCCGCCGCCGGGATGCTGGGCGGAGGCGGCACCACCGTCACCATCAGCCCCAACCGGCCGCGCTACCTCTACAAGATCGCCCGGATCTACTTCCTGAAGGGCGAGGACCTCGAGGCGGAGAAGACGGTCACCACCGCGCTCCACCTGAGCAAGGACCCCGAGGTCACCGAGGCCCTGGAAACGCTGCGGAAGGAACTCAAGGAAGTCCGCCAGTCCCCCTGATCCTCCGGTCCGCCCCCGCTCACGCCCCTCCGAAACACTTAATCCGCTGCCAATAAACGAGTTGCCGCCATATTTCCCGCCGCCGCCGGCGGCCCCCGGACCCTCCCGGGCGGGCGGTCGACCGTACCCCCGGGGCCGGACCGCCCCCGCCCGAAACTCCGTACCCTCGCGGAGATAAACCCCGCCGGGATCGGTCCGATGACATAGGGGAGGAACTGGAAACCCGGAAGGACTCCGCCTTCCGGAACGGGGGCGGAATCCGCCCCGAAATTCGACCGACCCTTTGCGAGGGGGTATCCGTGAGGCTGTTGCTCCTGGCCGACTTCCACCTGGGGGCCCGACTCCTGGAGTGGGGGGAGCATGCCGTCACCCGGAGGACCGAACTGCTTCGCGCCTGGAGCGAGGCGCTGGAGCTGGCCCTGGATCCCGCCCGGAACATCGCGGGCGTGCTCTCGGCCGGAGACCTCTTCGATCATCCCGAGCCCCCCCGGATCTGGTCGATCCGGTGGCCGAGGGCCTGGGACGCCTGCTGGAGGCGGGGAAGACGGTGGTCTTGCTCCCCGGCCTTCACGACGGACTCACCCATCCCGGGAACGTCTACCAGAGCGGCCGGCTTCCCGAGGGCGTGCACGTGATCGGCTGGCCCGAGCCCCGCGCCCTGGAGCTTACGGTGGGAGGCGAGCCGCTGGTCCTCCACTGCCTGGCCTCGATACCCGGCGAGCCCCCTCCGGATCCCTTCCCCGGATTCCGGCGGGGAGATGGGCCGGGCTTTCACGTGGGCCTGGTCCGGGGCCGCCCCGCCTTCGACTCCCCGCCGCCGGAGCCGCGGATCGCCTGGGGATTTCCCCTCATCACGCGGGAGGCGGTGGAGGAAGGCGGACTGGACCTGCTGGTGGCCGGCGGAGGCCACTGCTACCGGGAGGCGGTGTGGGGCAGGACGGCGGTGGTGGTCCCGGGGGCCCCGGTGGGGCTTCGTCCCGGCGACTGGGGCGACCGCTACTTCGTCACCGCCGACCTGGGCGCCGAAGGGGCCCAGCTCGTGCAGGATGTCCGCGACGTGAGCCCGGTGGTGGAGGTGGTGCTGGACGTGGGGGCCTCGGGGACCGCCGACGAATCGACCCTGATCCGGGAGCTGCAGGAGCGCCTGGCCGGAGCGGCCATGGCCCGGATCAGGCTCACCGGGGCGGTGCAGCAGCCCCTGGACGAGGGCCGCCTCCTGGCCGCGCTCGACCGGGTCCCCGCGGTGACCGAATTCCACAACGAGACCGTGCTCGACGCCGACGGCGAGTTCCTGAAGCGGCTGCGCAACGAGGGGACCATCCGGGGGCTCTTCGCCCGCCGGCTGGAGGCCCTGCGTTCCGAGGCCCGGAGCGACGCGGAGTGCCGGGCCCTGGACCGGGCCCTGGTCCTCGGCCTGGCCGAGTTCCGGCGACTGGAGATCACCCATGCGGGTTGAGAGCCTGCGGGTCCGGGGACTGGGAGGCCTGGCCGCCGAACGGGAGTTCCGCTTCGCACCCGATCTCACCGTGGTCGGAGGGGGCAACGAGAGCGGCAAGACCACCCTGGCCGTCGCCGTCCACGCCGCGCTGTTCGGGCTGGGGGACCACCGGCGGTTCCTGCGCGCGGACGGCCCGGCCGGATCCGAATTGATCTTCCAGGCCGGCGGCCGGCGGTACCTGCTCCGCCGGGACTTCAGGACCGGGCGGGCGGTGCTGGCCGAGGCGCCGGCGGACACCGGCAAGACCAGCCCCGCGGTGCTCTTCGACGGGCCGGCCGGGGATCCCGAGCAGGGAGCCCCGCTCAACGATGCGCTGGAGAAGCTCCTCGGCATCGGGGAGGGGACGGCCTGGCTCCGCACCGGGATGGTGCTGGAGGGGAAGCTCGACACCCGGCTCGACCATGCGGTGCGGGCCTGGATCAGCGGCAGCCCCCGGGGGGAATACGAGACGGTGCTGGACCGCCTCCACGCGGAGCGGGAGCGCATCTGCGGGGCGAGCGAAGCCCCCGGCGAGCTGGCCGAGGTCCGGGAGGAGCTGGCCCTGCGCCGCCAGGAGGCGGCGGAGTGGGAGGAGCGGGGCGCCGCGCTCCGGGCCATGGCCGCGGACTGCGCGGCCCGGGAGTCGGATCTCCAGGCCGCGGTCGCCGAGGCCTCGGGGCAGGAGGAGCGGCTGCAGAACCTCATCCGGTTCGAGGAGCTGACCCGCGACCGCGCCCGCCTGGAGGAGACCCTGCTCCAGCTCCGCCAGGAACAGGATCGCATCCGCAAGCAGGTGGAGGCGGTGGAGGCGGCCACCGCCCGGCTGGAGAAGGACTTCGGGGAGTTCCTGGACGCTCCCGGGGACCTGGAGGAGTGCCTCCAGGCCTGGAGCGAAGCGGTCTACCGCCGCGCCGACGTCCGCCGGGACCTGGAGCGGGCGGAGGAGGTCGCGGCCCGGCTCCCCGTCGCCCGCACCCGCCGCAACGGCGGGGTGGTGGCGGCGGTGACCGTGGTCCTGGGTTTGTTGGCCTGCCTGGGGGCGGGCGCGTTCCTCCTCGGGCTGGTCCTGACCCCGCTCTTCGGTGCGGTGGGGTACGCCGCGGTGTGGTACCTGGACCGCAACACCCAGCGCATGCGGCTGTCCAACCAGCAGGAGCTGGTGAGCCTGGCCGCCGAGCTGGACGAGGTGGACCGGCGCGAGTGGGAGGCCAAGGCGGGGCTGGGCAAGCTGGTCGGCTACGGCGACCCCGGAAGCCTCCGGGTCGAGTTCAAGCGCTACCTGCAGGCGCAGGGGGCCCTGGACCGGGCGCGGAGCGCCCGGGACAGCCACCGCCCCTTCAGCGAGGTGGTGGACGCCTACGAGGAGGTCTTCCAGGAGCTTCAGATCCTCGACACCCAGACCCGGGACCTGGTGGCGCGGGCCCGCTACCTGTCGGGGCTGGACGCCAGCCTCCAGATCCTGGCCGTGGAGACCGAGAAGACCCGCACCGCCGTGGACACCACCCGCGAGACCATGGAGAACCTGGCCGCGGACCTGGACCGGATCCGCGCCGACCTGGCCCGCCTGGAGGCGGAAACCGTTTCCCCGGGCCGGCTCGGTGAGGACGTGGGCCGCCTGGAGCGCCGGGAAGCCGAGCTCACCGCGCGGGTGGCGGCGCTGGACGCGGCCGAGGCCGCGCTCCGGGAAGCGGTGGCCACCTACCACGAGGACCGGCTGGACCGGGTGGCCGCCTACGCCACCGATACCCTGGCCGCCCTGTCCCTGGGCCGCTACTCCGGCGTCCGCTTCACCGAGTCCCTGGAGCTCGAGGCCCGCGACGCCGGCCAGGCCTGGATCCCCGCCGGCAGCCTGAGCCGGGTGACCCGGGACCAGCTCCACCTGGCCGTCCGCCTGGCCGCCCACGACGAGGCGGTGGGCGACAACGGCCTCCCGGTGGTCCTGGACGGCGTGTTCGCCGGCTGGGACGACCGCCGCCTGGAAGCCGCCTACGAGGTCCTGCGGGGGGTGATCGCCTCCGGCCGGCAGGTGGTGGTCCTGGGGGCCGATCCCCGCCTGGAGTCCTGGCCGGCGACCTCGGTGGCCCTGGACGGGCCCGTGGCCGGGAAGGCCTCGAAGCGGCGCGCGGCGTGATCCGGACCGGGCGCCGGGGCTGAGGTGCGCCGGCGCGCGGCGGAACGGCCTTCTTCGCCGGCGGCGCCACCCGCCCGTCCCCGGTTGGACCGGCTCCGGACTTCGGGATACAATCGCCTCCCCATGTCCAGGCAGCTTCGTCCCTTCATGCCCGTCCTGCTCGCGGCCCTGCTCCTCCTCGCGGCCGCCGGGAGCGCCCGCGCCTCCCGCACCCTGGAGATTCCGGTGCCGCTCGCTCCGGGGGACTTCCGGATCGCCCTCCCCTCGCCCGACGGGAGCCGCCTGGCGGTGATGGGCGGCCCCGGCGCCGCCGGCCGCGAACACACGGTGCTGGTGGTGGAGGGGGGCTGCGACGCGGAGTCCCTCCGGGTGATCCCCGTCTCGCGGAGCGCGGCCTTCGTCCCCGCCCCCGAGGGGGTGCCCATGGACTTCCTGCGGCTCCAGTGGTCGCCGGAGGGGGACCGGCTGTACGCGGCGGGGGCGGTCTATGCGCTCCAGGAAGGGGAAGGCGAGGTGTCGGCGCGGAAGCTCCGCCCGGTGCCGCTCCCGGTGTTCGACTTCCGCTTCGGGCCCGGGGGGAAGGCGGCCGCGGTCGCCTTCAAGTCCGGGAAGTTCCAGAAGATCTCGGCCGGTCGGGAGAGCTTCGTGATCCGGCTGGAGTACGGCTTGTACCCGCTCGACAAGGGGCTGGTCCTTCCCATCCCTCCCCGGGAGACCTACGGCGCGGCCTGGATCCCCGAGGACTGGCCCCAGGAGCCCTCGCTCCAGTGGGAACCGGGGGGGACGCTCCTCATCCACTACCCCTACCACGACCTCACCGAACGCTATGCGCCGGGGAAGACCCGGGACGCGGTGGAGGACACGGCGCCCGCTCCCCGACCGGAGCCCGGCTCCGGACCCTTCACCTTCGAGACCCCCTGCCGGGCCGCCTGGACCCTGGTCTCCGCGCCGGGGTCGGACCGGGTGCGGCTGAAGCTGGACTAGCCGTGCTGGAGGCGCGCGGGCTCACCCGGGACTACGGTGCCTTTCGCGCCGTGGACCGCCTGGACCTCAGCGTCCGCCGGGGGGAGCTGTTCGGATTCCTGGGGCCCAACGGCGCCGGCAAGACCACCACCGTCAAGATGATGGTGGGCCTGCTTCGCCCCACCGAGGGCACGGTGCTGGTGGACGGGGTGGACGTGCGCCGGGACCCCACCGCGGTGAAGGGGATGGTGGGCTACGTGGCCGAGGAGCCGCAGCTCTACGACAAGCTCACGGTCCGGGAATTCCTGACCTTCTGCGGCGAGCTCTACGGCCTTCCCTCCCCGGAGGCGCGGGGACGGGCCGAGGAGTGGATCGAGTTCATGGATCTCGAGGAGCGGGCCGACCAGCTCCTGGAAGGGCTCTCCCACGGCACCCGCCAGCGGGTGGCCCTGGGAGCGGCCATCATCCACCGGCCGCGGCTGCTGTTCCTGGACGAGCCCACCGTGGGTCTGGACCCCCGCACCGCCCGCCTGGTCAAGGACCACCTCCGCGCCCTCTGCGACGCCGGGACCACCGTCTTCCTCACCACCCACATCCTGGAGATCGCGGAGCGGATCTGCGACCGGGTGGGAATCCTGAGCCGGGGGCGCCTCCTGGCCCTGGGCACCCTGGATGAGCTGCGGGGGCAGGCGGGGACGCGGAGCCTGGAGGACATCTTCCTGGACCTCACCGAGGCCCCGCCGCCGGCGGCGGACGGGGGAGGCGCGGCGTGATCCCGTTCCACCGGCTCCTGGGCTACCGCTTCCGGGCCCTGTGGAACTCCTCCCTGGGCGGCCAGGCCCGGCACCGGAGGCTGAACTGGGGGCTCCTGCTCCTGGCGGTGCCGTGGTCGCTGTTCTTCTTCGGAGGGGTCGGCTACCGGATCGGGGTCACCGCCCGGAGCGCCCCCAACGGCCCCCTGGTCATGGAGTGGGTGGTGACCGGGATCCTGGCCGCGGAGTTCCTGCTCATGCTGATCGGTGAGATGGGGGGCTTCGCCAACCTGCTGTTCTTCTCCGGCCAGGGGGAGTGGCTCCGGCGGGCCCCCATTCCCGGGCGGCGCTTCCTGGCCTATCAGATCGTGGAGGGGGGGCTGGTCATGGCCGCGGTGCCCACCCTGTTCCTGTTCGCGATCTACGTCTGCGTGCTGAGCGGGTACCGGCCGGGGATCGAGTCGGTGGTGGTGGGAACCCTGGGCTTCGCCCTGATCCGGATCCTGCCCCTGGGGGTGTCCCTGGTCGGGGTGTGGATCCTGGTTCCCCGCACCGACCGCGAGACCTTCCGATGGTTGGACGCGGTGCTGGGCATCCTCTTCGGCTTCCTCATGCTGGCCCTGTGGCGGGTCAACATCCAGCCCGACGCCCTGCCCCGGCTCATGCAGGGAGCGCTGCTGCCGCAGCTGCCCACCTACCTGGTGGCCCTGTTCCCTCCCGCCGCGGTGGGCCGGATCAGCGCCGCGCTCATCTCCGGCGGACCCTTCCACGCCGAGGCCTGGGTCCTGGTGACCACCCAGACCGCGCTCCTGGTCGGGCTTCCCCTCGCCCTGGCCGCCCGCATGATCGACGAGGGCCGGTTCCCGGAGCCGGCCTCGGGCGGGGTCCGGGCCCGGAGCCTATGGGTCGGGCCCTCGGGCCCGCTCTTCGCCCTCATCCGCAAGGACGTGCTGGTGTTCCTCCGGGAGGGCCGGCTGGGGCTGCGGCTCCTCTCCTCCGCCCTCATCACCGCGGCGGTGCTGTGGTTCGTGCTGGGGGCGAGTCCGGCCGGGGCCGAGGCTCCGGCCCTGGTCCTGATCTTCATCCTCGCCTCGGAGGCGGGAACCCTGGTCCTTCCCGCCGAGGGGCGGGCGGTGGTGTGGCCGGCGGGGGCGCCCCTGCCCGCCCGGCGCTTCGTCCTCGCCAAGCTCCTGGCCGCCCTCCTCTTCACCGGCACCGTGACCAGCGCCTTCCTGTTCCTGATGGGAATCGTCATGCGCTGGCCGCTGGTGATGTGGGTGGAGATGGCGGTGCTGGGGCCCCTGGTGGCCCTCTTCGGCGCCTCCCTGGGTCTCTTCCTGGCCGCGCGCTGGGGGCGTTTCGACTGGGACGATCCCCGGCGTATGCTCCAGCCGGCGGCCCAGCTCTTCCACGCCGCCCTCATGGTCATGGGTTTCGTGTTGGCCGCCACCGCGGCCGCCCTCTCCGAACTCACCGAGGGCCTATTCCAGCTCGGGGCCCTGGCCGCGATGGCCGGGCTCTGCCTGGTCCTCTCCGGGATCGGAATCGCGGACGCGGTGCGCACCCTGTCCCGAAAGGAGTGGTTGCTGTGATCTCGACGGTCAAGCCGCGGGCGGTGGTGGTGGACAAGGAGGAGAAGCGGGGCCGGGAGATGGCCGCGTTCCTGGAGGCCTCCCTGGAGGCGGAGGTGGTGCTGGTGCGGGACGGCGAGGCGGCCTACAACGCCCTCGACGACCGGCCCGCCGACGTGCTCATCACCGACCTCCACGCCCACCGCATCGACGGCATGCGGCTCCTGGAGATCGCCCGGGCCCGCAACCCGGAGGTGGCGGTGATCATCATCTCCCCCGACGCGGAGCTGGCCACGGCCACCGAGGCCATGCGCCGCGGCGCCTACGACGTCCAGACCCGGCCCATCATGTTCGAGCGCCTCCAGGCGGTGGTGGAACGGGCGGTCTCCCACCAGCGCCTGGTCCACGAGGTCAGCGACCTCCAGGCCCGGCTGGACCACCGCTACGGGATCCAGCACCTGACCGGGATGTCCCCCCAGATGGTCGGGGTCTACGACCGGATCCGCCAGCTTGCCAACGCCCGCACCACCATCCTCATCACCGGGGAGACCGGGACCGGGAAGGAGCTGGTGGCCAAGGCCCTGCACCACCTGAGCCCCCGGCGGAACGAGCCCTTCGTGGCCCTGAACTGCAGCGCCCTGGCCGAGGGGGTGGTGGAGAGCGAGCTCTTCGGCCACGAGCGGGGCGCCTTCACCGGGGCGGTGGCCGAACGCAAGGGGCGCTTCGAGATCGCCGACGGGGGGACCCTGTTCCTGGACGAGATCTCCGAGGTGAGCCCCGCGGTCCAGGTGAAGCTCCTGCGGGTGATCCAGGAGCGGGAACTGGAGCGGGTGGGGGGGACGCAGACGGTGCGGGTGGACGTGCGGCTCATCTGCGCCACCAACCGCGACCTGGCCGCCCTGGTGCGCGAGGGCCGGTTCCGCGAGGACCTCTACTACCGGCTCGACGTGGCCTCGATCCAGCTCCCCCCCCTGCGCGAGCGGAAGTCGGACATCCCGCTCCTGGTCGACGAGTTCGTCCGCCAGTTCAACGAGGAGAACCACAAGCGCGTGCGGGGGGTCTCCCGGGGGGCCATGGAGCTCCTCATGCAGTACGACTGGCCGGGCAACGTGCGCGAGCTGCGGAACCTGATCGAGGGCATGGTGGTGTTCGGCCGGGACGGCGAGCCGCTGGACGTGGGCGATCTCCCCAACCATCTCCGGGCCCAGCCGCCGGTGACCCGCGACCTGCACCTCCGGGTGGGGATGACCATGGAGGAGATCGAGAAGCGGGCCATCGAGGAGACCCTGAAGGCCACCGGCTACGACAAGCAGCGCACGGCGCAGATCCTGGGCATCGGACTCCGGACCCTCTACCGGAAGATGAAGCAGTACCAGGGGATCTGAGCCGGCCCGGATCCGCCGCCCCCGGCCGGAGCGTGCGCGGGGGGACGGCGGGTGTCCCTCACGGTACGGCGGGAGGCACCCCGGCCTCCGCCGCCCGCGCTCCCGAGGCCACAAGCGTCATTTCCCCAATGGGTTGTCGCTCCGGCCGGCCGCCCGCTCCCGGTGGCATCCGGATTGCAGGATACCGGGGCAACGCGGACGCGCCCCGGGCGGTACCCCCTCCGGCGGCCGCTTCGCGGCGGATTCCACGGATGGAGGACTGGACCATGCAATCGACCCTTCGACGGCTTCCGGCCGCGGCCTTCCTGGCCGCGGCGGTGCTGGCGCTCTCGGCCTGGGGCTGCGGCCGGGACGCCACGGTGACCCCGGACACTTCGACCCTGGACGGCCAGGCGCCGGAGCTGGCCATGGACCTCTCCGCCCCCGACGGCGGGGTGAGCGCCGCCGCCGAGGCTCCGGGCTTCGGCGACCCCTACTTCAACCGGTATCTGGCCGAGGACGAGCCCGTCGACGACGCGCTCGATCGGGACCCGCGGATGAACCCCCTGCAATCGCGGCCGGGGGCCTCCGTTCTCTACCTGCGCATCATCTGGGGAAATCTGCGGCGCGGGCCGGAGGCGGACGACGATGCAGGGGCCGCGGGTCCCGTCCTCGACTGGAGCGGGGGAGCCCGGGTGACCGACGGGCTCCTGCTGCCCAAGCAGGTGATCGCCTTCGAGCCCAACGACCGGATGGTCCGCCCGGTGCGGGCTGCGGCCGAGGGCGGGGGGATCGACCGGCAGGTGGTGGAGTGGATCTCCCATACCGGCGGGGGCTGGGACGGGGTGCTGCTCAAGGTGGTGGTGCCTCCGGCCGCCGATACCGCCTTCGCCGCCGACCGGGCCCGGACCCCGGGCGACGGACTCACCCCCGACGACCAGTTCATCTTCGCCACCGCGCCCCTCACCGTACGCTTCCCGCTGGCCGCGGCGGCGCGGATGGACACCACCTTCATGGTGGACACCGTGCACGGGGTGAGCATCACCGGGTTCGACCGGGGCGACCTCGACGACCTCTGCCCCCGGGGCGCGGTCCTGGGCACCTGGGTCAGGGTTCCCGGGGACAGCCTGGACGGCGGCTACTTCCGGGCCCGGTGGACGGGGCCCGTGGGTGGAATCCGCGGTCACATGCGGGGCCGGTGGGGCGTACTGGAGGATGGAACCCAGGCTTTCGTGGGCAAGGTCATCGGTCCCGACGGCGCCTACCTGGGGCACGTCCGGGGGACCTGGGCGGCGGACGACGCCGATCCCTCCCACGGGACCTACCGCGGGGTCTGGGTGCGTCTCTCCGGGGACGGCGCCGAGGCTTCCCGGGGCCGGGTGCGGGGCGGATGGGCGGTGAACGACCGGGTGGAGGACGGGGGGCTGCTCCGGGGGGAGTGGGCCGCCGACTGCAACCCGGACTCCGCGGCCCCGGGCTCCTGATCCCCGACCGGGAGTCCCCCACCGCCTTCGGGCGGTTGCGATCGGGGGGCGTGTAGGGGGGGCGGCCCTTGCGGTCGCCCCTCCGCTTTTCCCGTCGGCGGCGTTCCTTCCCGCCTCCCCGAGCCCGGTTCCCGGCCCCGTGCTATCCTTCCCGCCGGCCCCGGAGGAAGGAGCGCGCATGACCCCGAACCGGAAACGGCTGGGCTGGGACCAGTACTTCATGCAGGTGTGCCGGGTGGTGGCCAGCCGCTCCACCTGCAACCGGGCCGCGGTGGGGGCGGTGATCGTCAAGGACCGCACCATCCTCGCCACCGGCTACAACGGATCCCCGGCCGGCATGCCCCATTGCACCGAGGTCGGCTGCCTCATCTACACCTCGACCACTCCCGACGGCGAGCAGGAGGAGAACTGCTTCCGCACCATCCACGCCGAGATCAACGCCATCGCCCAGGCGGCCAGGAACGGGGTCTCCATCGCCGGAAGCCACGTCTACATCACCCACAGCCCCTGCATCCACTGCCTGAAGACCCTCATCAACACCGGGATCACCCGGGTGTGCTACGAGCGGCCCTACAAGCTGGAACGTGCCGATGAGCTGGTGAGGCTCTCCGGCATCCGCCTGGAGCAGATCCCCATGGAAGAAGCGGACCGGGCTTGAGCCACTCGCTCCTCCTGGGGCTGGCCGCGATCATCGTCCTGGGCATGGGCGCCCAGTGGCTGGCCTGGCGGCTCAAGCTCCCCTCCATCCTCGTGCTCCTGGTCTTCGGGTTCCTGGCCGGCCCGGTGCTGGGATTCCTCCATCCCGACGCCCTGCTCGGCGATCTGCTCATCCCCTTCGTCTCCTTCTCGGTGGCCATCATCCTCTTCGAAGGGGGGCTGAGCCTGCGGATCCGGGAGCTGTCCTCCATCGGCCGCGGCCTGGGCACCCTGGTCACCCTGGGGGTGCTCACCGCCTGGATCCTGGGATCCCTCGCCGCCGCCCTCATCCTCGGCCTGGACCCGATGCTGTCCGCGCTCCTCGGAGCCATCCTGGTCGTCACCGGCCCCACGGTGATCCTTCCTCTCGTCCGCCACGTCCGGCCCCGGGGGCGGGTGGGTCCGCTCATCAAGTGGGAGGGGATCCTCAACGACCCCATCGGGGTCATGCTGTCGGTGCTGGTCTTCGAGGTCATCCTGGCCGGGGGGTGGGAGAACGGCAGCTCGACCGCCCTCCTCGGGCTGGTCAAGACCCTCATTCCCGGGGCCGCCATCGGGCTGGCCGGGGCGGTGGTGGTGGTCCTCCTGATCCGCTTCCACCGGCTCCCCGACTTCCTCCAGAGCCCCTTCGTGCTCATGGCGGTGGTGGCGGTCTACACCGCCTCGGATCTGGTCATGGAGGAATCGGGGCTCCTGAGCGTGACCCTGATGGGCATCGCCCTGGCCAACCAGCGCTACGTGGTGATCAAGCACATCATCGAGTTCAAGGAGAACCTGCGCGTTCTCCTCCTCTCCTTCCTGTTCATCCTCCTCGCCGCCCGGCTGGAGCCGGCCAGCCTGCGCGTCCTGAACCCGCGCAGCGTGGTCTTCCTGCTGGTCCTGATCGCGGTGGTGCGCCCGGCGGCGGTGTTCCTCTCCACCTTCGGGACCGGCCTGACCTGGCGGGAGAAGGTCTTCCTGTCCTGGATGGCGCCGCGGGGCATCGTGGCCGCGGCCACCGCGCCGCTCCTGGCCTATCCGCTGGTGGGGATGGGCTACCGGGGGGCGGACATCCTGGTCCCCCAGGTCTTCCTGGTCATCGTGGGGACGGTGGCCCTCTACGGGCTCACCGCCGCCCCCCTGGCCCGGCGGCTGGGGGTGGCCGGGGGGCGCCGCGAGGGGTGCCTGGTGGTCGGGGCCCATTCCTGGGCCCGGTCCATCGCCGGGGCGCTCCAGCGGAACGGGGTCCCGGTGCTCCTGGTGGACTCCAACCGGGCCAACCTGGCTGCGGCCCGGCTGGAGGGGATCCCCGTCCACCAGGCCAACGTGCTGGCGGAGTCGCTCCCCGAGGAGCTGCCCATGGACGACCTGGGCCGGTTCCTGGCCCTCACCGCCAACGAGGAGGTGAATTCCCTGGCCGCCCTCCATTTCAGCGAGGTGCTGGGCCGGGACGAGGTCTACCAGCTTCCCATGGAGGAGGACGACGGGGAGGAGGCGCAGGACGAGTCCCTCTCCCGGCACCTGCGCGGCCGCATGCTCTTCGGCGCCGACCAGACCTACCGGACGCTGAACCGGCGGTTCGAGGCGGGGGCGGTGGTGAAGAGCACCAAGCTCTCCGAGACCTTCGACTACGAGGCCTTCCGCGAGCGCTACGGGGATTCGGCCCGGCTCCTGTTCGTGGTCGACGGCGGCGCGCTCAAGATCTCGGTGGCGGGGGAGAAGCTCTCCCCCCGGCCCGGCCAGGCGGTCATCGCCCTGGTGGACGAGCCTCCGGAGGAGCCGGGACGGAAGCGCGACCGGGACCGGAAGGCCGGAACCTCCCCGGCGCCGCCGGCCGCCTCCCCCGGGGCGTGACCGGGGCCGCCGGTCAGTCGCCGATCCTTGGCACCGTGTACTCCACCTCCGGCCGCACCGGCTCCGCGTAGCCGCTGAACCAGAGGGTATTGAAGTCGCGGTCGAGGGCGCCGGTGAGTTCCCGGCTCTCCACCACCACCCCCACGTTCCGGGTGGTGTAGAAGTAGCTCCGTTCCCAGTTCCCGGTCCCCACCCAGGCCCGGCCCGCGTCCACGGTCAGGTACTTGGCGTGGGTGACCCGGGCGTAGGGGATGAACCCCGCCGAGGCGGGGGGGATGGTGACCAGGCGGACCTCGATCCCCGGCACCACGGCCAGGCTCTTCAGGAAGTCGATGGTCGGTTTCCGCTTGGACCAGTCGGCGACCATGAGCTTCACCGCCACCCCGCGCACCGCGGCGGCGCGGAGGGCGTCGTCCAGCTCCGGCCAGTAGGTCTTCTCCCGGGTGGCCGGGCTGTAGGTGAGCACGGTGACGTGGACCGAGTCCCGGCTCCCGGCCAGGAGCCGCAGGATCTGCGGGAGATCCCAGGTGGTGGAGTCGGGGAGCTGTCCGCGCGGGCTCAGGGCCGGCCACATCCAGGCGGTGTCCCCCGAGGCCTCGGTCCAGGGCCAGGGGGCCGGGGGAACCGGCGGGGCGCCGGACGCGGCCGGGGCGGGCGCGGAAGCCCCGGAGAGGGGGTCCGCCCGGTCCCAGTCCCACCCGAACACGCCCTCCAGGGTGCGGGCGTAGGCGGGGATCTCCACCCGAAGGCCGATCTCGTGGATGTGGGTGAGGGCGCGCCAGTCGAAGTTCTGGCTGCCGAAGTAGGCCTCGCGGCCGTCGACCACGAAGTACTTGGCGTGCATGACCCCGCCGGTGAGCTTCCGGTAGTCGATGAGCCGGACCTCGATCCCGTCCACCGCGTCCAGCCGGTCCAGGGACTTCGGGTAGGTCTTGTAGAACCCGGCGTCGGAGAGGACTCGGACCCGCACCCCGCGCCCGGCGGCGTCGATCATGGCCTGGAGGACCGGCTCCAGGCGGCTCTCCGGCTCGTTGGAGACGTAGAAGCTGGCCACGTCCAGCCGCTCGGTGGCTCCACCCATCATCTCCGGCCACACCCGGTACGCCTCCGGCACCCCGGGGTGGTCGAGGGAGGTCTCCACCGGCGCCGTCTCCACCAGGGTCACCGCGGGACCGGCGGCGGCGGTACTCGCCGCACCGAGGACGAGCAGCGCGGCGGCGAGAAGCGGGCGGTGCGGGAGTCGAGCGGACACGGCGGCCTCCTTTGCGGGCGTGGATCGGGCGCCGACCATGGTACGCCCGGGGCGGGGGAGGGGAAACCCCGGCCGCGCGGGATTGCCGCCTCGGGGCCCGGGATGGGATGCTCGGTCCCGGACCGGCCGCGGCTTCGTACGGCCTCCGGGAACGCGGAAGGCGCCGCGGCCGCGGGGGCGGCCGGAGCGGCGGCCGCCGGACCGGAAGGGAACCCCGTGATCGGTTGGATCAGGCGCTACACCCACTGGCTCCACACCCGCTGGCCGGCGGGGACGGTGGAGACCCTGCCCGAGGTGGACGAGCGCGGCCGCACCAACGTGCCCGGGCTCTACGTGTCCGGCGACCTGACCGGGATCCCCCTGCTCAAGTTCTCCCTGGACAGCGGGGCCCGGGCGGCCCGGGAGATCGCCGCCGACCTGGAGGCGGCGGGCCGGGAGCCCGGGGGGCTGGAGGTGGCCATCGTGGGGGCCGGGGTCTCGGGCATGGCCGCGGCCCTGGAGTGCCGCCGGCTGGGCCTGCGGTTCCAGGTCCTGGAATCGGCCGAGCCCTTCTTCACCCTGGTGAACTTTCCCAAGGGGAAGCCCATCTACACCTATCCCCGGTCCATGACCCCCGCCGGCTCGCTGCAGGTCCGGGCGGAGGTGAAGGAGGACCTGGTCGACGAGCTTCGGGAGCAGGCCGCGGCGGCGGGGATCGAGCCGGTTCCGGCCCGGGCCACGGAGGTGCGCCGGTCCGGAGGGGAGCTGGAGGTCGTGCTCGCCGGGGGCGCGCCGGTCCGGGCCCGGCGGGTGCTGGTGGCCATCGGCCGGAACGGGGACTTCCGCCGCCTGGGGGTGCCGGGGGAGGACCGGGACCGGGTCTACAACCGGCTCCACGACCCCGCCGACTTCCGCGGCCGCCGGGTGCTGGTGGTGGGGGGCGGCGACGGGGCCCTGGAGACCGCGGTGGCCCTGGTCCGGGCCGGGGCCGAGGTCACCCTGAGCTACCGGCGGGAGTCCTTCTCCCGCCCCAAGCCGGAGAACCGGGAGGCCCTGGAGGCGCTGGCCGCCCGGAACGCCGCGGCGAGCCCGGGTGGAGCACCCGGTCTCGGCCCGCATGACCGCCGCCGCCGACGACTTCGCCGGTTCGCCGGAGAAGGGGGGAACCCTCACCCTGGCCCTGGGCACCGAGGTGGCGGAGATCCGGGAGGACGCGGTGGTCCTGCGCGGCCGGGGAGGCCCGCGGACGGTCCCCAACCAGGACGTGTTCGTGATGATCGGGCGCGAGGCCCCGCTCGACTTCTTCCGCCGGAGCGGGGTGAGCCTGGCCGGGGAGATGCGGGCGCGGAACTGGCTGGCCCTGGGCGCCTTCGTGCTCTTCTGCTTCTGGCTCTACAACTGGAAGTCCGGGGGGTTCATGAACGCCCTCTGGTCCCGGCTCGGCCTCTTCCCCTACGGCCTGGACCGCGCCCTGGCCGGCTGGGCCGCCGACCCCCACTCGCTCCTCGGGGTGACCCTGGCCAGCGCCGCCGGCCATCCCGCCTTCTGGTACACCCTGGCCTACTCGGTGGTGGTGGTGGTCTTCGGGGTCCGGCGCATCCGCCGCCGCCGCACCCCCTACGTGACCGTGCAGACCTCGGTCCTCGCCGCCATCCAGGTGCTCCCGCTCTTCCTGCTCCCGGAGATCCTCCTCCCCTGGATGAACTGCCACGGGTGGCTCCCGCAGGGGCTGGCCGACGCGCTCTTCCCGGCGGTGAACTACGGCCACGGCCGGGAGTTCTGGCGGGCCTACGGGCTGGTCCTGGCCTGGCCCCTGAACGTCTACAACGTGTTCACCCCGCATCCGCTCCCGGCCTGGCTCTGGATCTGCGGGGTGCAGACCTTCGTGCTCATCCCGGCCGCGGTCTGGATCTGGGGCAAGGGGGCCTACTGCGGGTGGGTCTGTTCCTGCGGGGCCCTGGCCGAGACCCTGGGGGACGGCTACCGGCACAAGATGCCCCACGGCCCCCGCTGGAACCGGCTCAACATGCTGGGCCAGGGGGTGCTGGCGGCGGCCTTCCTGATCCTGGTCCTCCGGGTGGCGGGGTGGATCTTCCCCGGAGCGGGCTGGCTCCAGCGCATCTTCGACGTGGCCCTGGACGGCGGCGGCACCCACCTTCCCAGCTACAAGTGGGTGGTGGACGTGTTCCTGGCCGGGGTCCTGGGCTACGGGCTCTACTTCTGGTTCTCGGGCCGCATGTGGTGCCGCTTCGCCTGCCCCCTGGCCGCCCTCATGCACGTCTACGCCCGCTTCAGCCGGTTCCGCATCTTCGCCGAGAAGAAGAAGTGCATCTCCTGCAACGTGTGCACCTCGGTCTGCCACCAGGGCATCGACGTCATGAGCTTCGCCAACAAGGGCCTGCCCATGAACGATCCCGAGTGCGTGCGCTGCTCCGCCTGCGTGCAGAGCTGCCCCACCGGGGTGCTCTACTTCGGCCGGGTGGACGGGGACGGCGGGGAGGCGGCGGTGGACGGCCTGGCCGCCTCCCCGGTGCGGATGCGCGAGGGCGGCTAGCCCCCCATCACCGCCCCGCCGATCCCGA
Organism: Candidatus Eiseniibacteriota bacterium; assembly: GCA_963768615.1. Classification (GTDB taxonomy): domain Bacteria; phylum Eisenbacteria; class RBG-16-71-46; order JABDJR01; family JABDJR01; genus CAVSKL01. The sequence goes on from CAVYIE010000004.1 coordinate 403,915, forward strand.
AGAGGATGCCGAAGATGATGCTGACGATCACCACCACGATCCAGCCCAGGATCACCGTGATCAGGGCCCGGGTGGTGGTGAAGTCGAGGGCCTGGCGGATGGCCACCACGCTGGCCACCAGCTGCCAGACCACCGCCACCAGCGCGGCCAGCCAGCCCAGGAGCGGCACGAACACGAAGAAGGCCAACGCGCGCGGGGCATAGGAGTAACCGAGGACCCGCAGCATCTCCCCCATGTCGGAGCGGGTCTCGGGCCCCCGGGTGATGGTGGTTCCGATCCAGAGGGTGATCGCCGCCCACAGCACCCAGCCCACCAGGCCGGAGACCAGGTCGCTCGCGATGGGCTTGAACCCGCCGTACTTGATGGCCGAGCCGATGCCGGAGAGGAGGGAGGTGATCACCACCACCCACACCGCCTCGCGGTTGTAGGCGGGATCGGCCTCGACGGTCTCGTAGAAGGCGGCGTCCAGGCGCGCCGCGCGCAGCATCCGTTGGATCATGGTCCCTCCTTGTCGTGGGTCCGCGGCCAGCGGGCCGCCCCGGCGGGGCCGGGACGGCCGTCGTCCAAAGGACTACCGGGAGGAGTCGTCCCCCGCTCCCGCGCCCGCGGCGGGCATCAGGGTGATCACGGTGTGGTTGTCCGCGGGGTAGTAGCGCTTCATGACCGCCTGCAGGGCGGGGGCGGTGATCTCGTCGATCCGCTCCTTCCGGGCCAGGATCCGGTCCGGGTTCCAGCCCAGGAGGTCCACGGTCATGAGGCTGGCCAGCCAGTAGCCGTTGTCCTCCAGGTTCTTCTGCAGGGTGCGGAGTTCCATCTCCTTCACCTTCCCCACCTCCTCGTCGGTGGGCCCCCCGGCCTGGTACCGGGCGATCTCCTCCCGTACCCGCTCCTGCATGGACACCGCGTTCTCCGGCGCGGAGCCGAAGCTCACGGTGGTGGTGGCGTAGCCGGGGTAGGGGAGGGCGCTGCTCCCGCCCACGCTCACCGAGTAGGTGCTGCCCAGCTCCTCGCGCAGGATGTCGCGCAGGCGGATCTCCAGCACGTCCCCGGCCTTCCGCAGCAGGTACATCTCCATCTCGTCGTTACCGGTCAGGGCCGGCCAGCTCATCAAGGTCTGGCTCTTGGGATCGCTCCCCGCGAAGACGGTGGTATCGATCACCCCGGCCGGGAAGGCCAGCCCGTGCGCCTCGTAGTGGAGCTTCCCTCCCGGAGCCGGGGGGAGCGAGCCCAGGTACCGGGCCAGGAGCGGCTCGACCGCCTCGGGGTCGAAGTTCCCCACGAAGAACCAGTCCCAGGCCGGGGCCTCGGCCATGCGGGCCCGGTAGAATGCGAGGGCGGGGCCGGGCCGGGCCCGGTCCAGCCAGGCCAGGCTGGGGGGCTGGAAGAGCACGTTGTCCCCGCTGTTGATCCGGGCCGCGGCGTCGCCGAACCGGGCCATGGGGTTGGCCAGCCGGTTCTGGAGGAAAGCCCGGTAGCGGTCGATGAGGACCCCGAAGGCCTGGGGACGGTCGTTGGGAGCGGTCAGGGACAGGTACACGTCCTGGAGCGCGGTCTCCAGGTCGCCGGGGGTGGTGCCTCCCCGGAGCCCCTCGGTGAAGGTGCTGATGAAGGGGGAGACCTGGACCACCTTCCCCGAGAGGAGCTTCTGGAGATCGGTGGGGGTGAACCCGCCGACCCCGGCCTCGCTCACGTAGGCGCCGGCCAGCTCGGCCGAGGCCAGGTCGGCGGTGTCGGCGAGGGAGGTCCCCCCCGCTCCCTGGGCCCCGAACAGGATCTGGTCGTCCTTGTAGTCGGTGGGCTGGAGCCACACCCGCACCCCGTTGTCGAAGGTGAGCACGGTGGCCCCGAAGTCCTCCCGGGTCTCCCGCCGGGCCACCTTTCCCGCCGGGGGAGGGGACTCCATGAGGGCGGTGGCGGCCAGGGTGTCCTGATAGGCGGGGGGATTCGAGGCCGCGGCCTCCCGGGCGGCGGCCAGGAGCTCCTCCGAGTCGGGGGGGACGAGTCCCGGCTTCTCCGGGCCGGAGCCCCGGATCACGGTGTTGTCCTCGTGCACCAGGCGGGTGATGGCCGCGTTCACCTCCTCCAGGGGGATCCCGTCCAGGAGGGTGCCGGCCAGCCGGTACTCGTACTCGATGCCCGGGATCGGCTCCTTCTCCAGGAAGTTGGAGGTGTACTCCCGCACGTAGGAGGAGCTCTCGGTCTTGTTCCGTTCCTGGTAGGCCTGCTCCAGCCCCGCCCGCATCCGCTCCTTGGCCCGGTCCAGCTCCCCGGCCCCGAAGCCGTGGGCCCGCACCCGGGCGATCTCGGTCATCACCGCCCCCAGGCCCCGGGTCATGCCGGTGTCCGGGGTGGCGGCGAAGACCTGGAACATGTCCTCGGTCCGGACCAGGGAGCCGGAACCGCTCCCCGCGTAGAGGAAGGGGGCGTCCGGCTCCTTGGCGATCTCGGCCAGCCGGGCGTTGAGCATGGAGGAGAAGAGCTGGTTCACCAGGGTCCGCCGGTAGTCGGCCACCGTGGTCTCGTCCCGGTGCCCGTGCTTGAAGGTGACCGAGACCTGGGTGTAGGGCATCTCGCGGTCCGAGGCCTCCACCGCCAGCATGTCCTTCTGGGGGGGCACGTCGAATTCCGGCCTCGGCTCCGGATTCTCGCGGGCGGGGATGGAGCCGAACCGGTCCCGGATCATCGTCTCCACCGAGTCGGGGTCGAAGGCGCCCACCGCCACCACCGCCTGGAGCCCGGGGCGGTACCAGGTGGTGTAGAAATCGCGGATCCGGTCCACCGGGGCGTGCTCGATGATGTCCGGCTTCCCGATGGGAAGCCGCTCGGCGTAGCGGGAGCCCTTGAGCAGCACCGGCCACTGGACCTGCCGGATGCGCTCCGAGGCTCCCTGGCCCAGGCGCCACTCCTCCAGGACCACCCCGCGTTCCTTCTCCACCTCCTCCGGGTCGAACGAGAGGGCGTGGGCCCAGTCGGCCAGGACCAGCATGCCGCGGTCCAGGAGGCCCGGCTTGTCGGTGGGGACCTCGAGCATGTACACCGTCTCGTCGAAGCTGGTGTAGGCGTTCAGGTCGGCGCCGAAGCGGATGCCGATGGACTCCAGGAAGGAGACCAGCTCCCCGGCCTTGAAGTGCTCGGTCCCGTTGAAGGCCATGTGCTCCACGAAATGGGCCAGGCCCTGCTGGTCGTCCTTCTCCAGCACCGATCCCGCGTTCACCACCAGGCGGAGCTCGGCCCGGTCCTCCGGCTTGTGATTGGCCCGGATGTAGTAGGTGAGGCCGTTGTCCAGGTGCCCGATGCGGACGCCGGGATCCACCGGCAGGGGATCCTGGGGCGGGAAGGACGCCGCCGGGGCCGGATCGGCGGCGGCGGCCGGGGAGGCGCCGGGAACAGCCAGGAAGAGGGCGGCGACGGCGAGGAGCGGGGCGAGGGCCCGGGATCGCATCATGATCGACTCCTTCTCGGGGGACGGACGGGGACGCCAGGAGTCTACCCAATGCGGTGCGGGGCGGCCACCCGGGGGGGGAACGCCGCGCGCGACCACCCGGAGGGGGCAAAAGCAGCGGGGCCCCCCGCGGAGGGGCCCCGGAAGGCGGTGTGCGTTGCGGCGGGGATCAGGCGGCGGAGCGGCCCACCCGCACGTCGTGCTGGCGCAGGGCGGCGTCGAGCCGCTGGATGGTCTGGCGCATCCAGTTGGCCTGCTCGGCGTGGCGGATGACGATGCCCGCGTGCTCGGCGAAGACCTGCAGGGCCTGGAGGTCGTCGTCCCCGTAGTCCCGGGTCTCGCTGCGGCTGCTGATGTTCAGCACTCCGACCAGTTCCCCCCGCACCTCGATCGGAACCACCATGGCCGCGTTGATGGAGTAGCCCTTGGGCTTGAATCCGGGGTACTTCTCCGGGTCGACGGTCCGGCCCAGGACCACCGGCTCCCGGTGTTCGCCCACCCAGCCGGCGATGCCCTCGCCCATCCGGATGCGGGCGCCCAGCACCTTCTCCGGCTCCCGGTGGCCGGTGGCCGCCCGGACCTCCAGGGCGCCGGTGCTGCGGTCCACCAGCATCAGCGACACCTGCTGGCTGTCGAAGGTGTCCAGGCAGGTCCGGGTGATCACGTCGAAGATGGCCTGGGGGTCGGTCTCGGTGCCCACCGCCCGGCTCACCGTGAGCAGGGAGAAGAGGCGGTCGCAATGGCGCCGCATGCGCTGGTTGGCCTCCTCCCGCTCCCGGCGCAGCCGCCGGCGCAGCGAGTTGACCTGCCGCTGCTGGGCGGTGAGGTAGGTCGTGAACAGGATCACCACCACGGAGAGCCCGATCATGAGGGCCACGTCGGTGCCGGCCCAGGGCCAGATCTGCACCATCCGGTCCCGCATCGCGGTGAGAATTCCCGTGGCCAGGCCGGTGGTGGTCAGGATGGTGACCCCGACGATCATGAACCAGTTCCGCCAGGACAGGCGGTCCAGTCGCCGGTCGTCGGTGGCCAGCGATGCCGGCGTCGGGCACCGGTCCATCTTCGTATCGGTGGGGCCGGAACGCGCCATCTCCCTCTCCTCCAGGATTCGCAGTCGGATCGATTGTCTGGGCTCCGTCCCCGGTAGGGGGGCGAAGCGGCGAACGCCTTGTCGGGACGGGTTTTGTGTCGTTCAGGATGTGCGGCCGGGGCCGGGTGACCGTCCGTTACGGTTTATCGGCCTCCTGCCGCGGTCCGGCAGTCAAAAGGAGGAAGAGGAGAAATCCGGTGGGGGATTTGGGGGATCTCCCCCGCCAAGCCCTTGTGAAGCAACGAATTGCGCTGGGGCCACGACTTTGTTTTGATCTCGTTGCAGCCGGACCCGCCCCAGGCGGTCAGGTCCAGTCGAAGTCCGGCCGGTCGCGGCGGAGGAAATCGTAGGCCAGGAGTCCGCTGTTGAGATCCACGAAGGCGTGCACGGCCATGGGTACCCACAGGCTCCCGGTGAGCACGTAGAGCAGCCCCAGGGCCAGCCCCACCAGCCCGGTCTGGAGCACGCCCCGCACCCCCTGGTAGGCGTGGGCCATGCCGAAGAGGAGGGCGGACACCGCCACCGCGGCCGCGAAGGGGACCAGCAGGGCCAGGTACCAGATCAGGAACCCGCGGTAGAGCACCTCCTCGCACAGGCCCGCGGTGAGGGCCACCCCGGAGAAGTGGAGCATCTCCGGGCGGGTGTGGGGGAGGATGGGCTCGATGTTCCGGAGCTGGGTCTCCACCGCCTCGCGCACCTCGGCCCGGGCGCTCCGGGTCAGCTTCAGCCGCTGCCAGCTGGCGAAGACCGCGAACCCCAGCGCCGCTCCCAGGCCGAGCCAGAATCCCCACCCCCCGGGCGTGCCCAGGCCGAGGGCGTCCCAGCTCCGGTCCCGGTAGAGCCAGAGGAGGGCGGTGGCCGCGGTCAGGGCCCATTCCACCCCCATGCTCTCCATATAGGCCTGGTGGCGGATGCGCCCGATCCGGAGCGAGGAGGCCCGCGCCACCCGGGGAAACCAGAACAGGAGGTCATGGAGGGGCAGGACCACGGTGACCAGCACCACCAGGACGTGGTCCAGGATGGAAGGGCCGGCAGCGGGGATGAGCGGATCCAGGACGGCGTTCAGGGCTTGGCCGCCCCGTCCTTCTCGAGCTCCAGCAGCCGCTCGATCTCCGCCCGGAGCTGCGGGGTGGGGGGATCCTCGAGGGCCCGGGTCAGGTAGTCGGTGGCCTCGGTGTGGCGGTCCATGAGCCGGTAGAGGTAGCCGAGATGGTAGTAGATCTCCGAGAGGTCGGTCCGCTTGGTCTCGTGGGCCAGCCGGAGCGAGCGCAGGAAGGTCTTCTCCGCCTCCGCGTACTTCTTCACCCGGACCTGGGTCCAGCCCAGGGTGTCCAGGTAGCCGGCATCGTCCGGCTGGAGGCGGTTGGCCTTCTCGGCCAGCTCCAGGGCCCGGTCGGGCTCCCGGTCGGCGTCGGCGTAGCTCATGGCCAGGTTGTTGTTGTAGATCGCGCTCTCGGGATCCCGGCCCAGGAGCATCTCGCCCACGAAGATGGCGTCGTCGTACCGGCGCAGGCTGGAGAGGAAGAAGCCGGCCATCTCCAGCAGCTCGGTGTCGGACAGGGAATCGGAGCCGGAAGGGGTGAGGGTGCTGTCCACCGGGATCCGCCGCAGGGTGCTGAAGCCCATGTCGTCCCGGCCCACCCGGAGGTAGGCCACGCCCAGCCGGAACAGCACCGCCGGGTCGGGCTCCGCCTTCTGCAGATACTGCTCCAGGCGCATGATCGCCTCGCCCCGCCGGCCGGCGTCGTCGGCCAGGATGCCCAGGCCCAGGAGGGGGCGGGGATCGTCGGGGTGCTCGGCCAGGCAGGCCTCGTAGTCCCGGCGCGCCTCGTCGGCCCGGTTCAGCCGCATCTCCATGGGAGCCAGGATGCAGGGGAGGTCGTCCACCTGGGCTCCGAGCTGGTCGGCCCGCCGGAGGAGGGCGATGGCCGCCTCCTCCTCGCCGGGCTCCTCGGCCAGGGACAGGCCCAGGAGCCGGAGCGCGCTGGGGTCGTCCTCGTTGAGCTGCAGGGCGTCCTCCAGGTACTTCCGTCCCTCCTCCACCCGGTTCTGGCGGAGGAGCGAGGCGGCCAGGTAGTAGAGCACCTCGGGATCGGTGGGATCCCGGCCGGCCAGATCGCCGAGGATCCGGGTGGCGCCGGCGTCGTCCTTGGTGAAGAACAGGGCCACGCCCAGGGCCTTGAGGTTCCGGCGGCTGGAGTCGGCCGCGGCCACGGTCTCCAGCAACCGGGCGGCCTCGGGGTAGCGCCCCGCGGCCAGCGAGGCCCGTCCCAGGAGCGAGAGGTCCTCGCCGTCCAGGCTCGCCGGCTTCCGCGCGCCCAGGATCCGCACGATGCCGTCGTAGGCCAGCTCGAGATCGTCGTCGAGGGAGAAGGCGCGTCGGTAGTGGACCAGGGCGGCGTCGGGATCCCCCTGGGCCTCCAGGACCGCTCCCGACCCGGCGTGGGCCCGGGCATCCCGGGGGTTCAGGGCCAGGGCCTTCTCGTACTCGGCCAGCGCGTCCCGGTTGCGCCCGGCCTGCCGGAGGGCGTCGGCCAGGGCCTGGTGGACCTCGCCCACCTTGGGTTCGGCTCCCGCCGCCTTGGTGAACTCCCGGATCGCGCCCTCCAGGTCGTTCTTGCGCAGGGCGGTCTGTCCGGCCAGCCAGGCCTCGCGCCCGGCGTCGGTGCGCAGCGGCAGGGCCACGCCGTCGAAGTACTGCTGGGAGAGGAGTTCCACCCCGCGCAGGGCCTCGGTGTTGGAGGGGTCGCGGTCCAGGACCCAGCGGTACTGGTTCATGGCCTCGGCGGCCGCCCCCCGGGTGTCCTTGATCTGGCCCTGCATGAGGGCCGTGGTCAGGGCGCGCCCGAGGTAGAGGTGCCCTTCCACCCGGTCGGGCGCGTAGGCGGTGACCTGGGTGAAGGCCGCGGCCGCGTTCATGAGGTCTCCCTGCTCCAGGTAGATCTCGCCCTGGAAGATGAGCAGGTCGACCGCGTCGGAGTCGGCGGGAGCGTCGGAGCCCCGGACCTCGAGGGGGACGGTGGTCCCCTGGGCGCGCGCCGGAACGGCGGCCCCGGTCAGGCACAGGGAGGCGATGGGAACGAGAAGAAGCGATTTCATGATCGACATGGGCTTTCCATTCTACCCGCTGGGCCCGGAGTGCGTTCCTCAAATCCGTCCCCGAGGCCCGGGCGGGCCCGGAATGACCGGCTCGGAGAGGGGGTATCGTCAGTGATATAGTGCCGGGGCAGGGCCGAGGGCTTTCCGATCAGGGGGATCATGGCGCGACAACTGCTTTGGATCTGGTTGCTGGGGTTGGTCTTGCCCGCGGCGGCGTCGGCCCAGGGACCGCCCCGGGGCGACTACTACACCCGCCTCCGGGCCAACGATGCCCCCATCGCCGGGCGCTTCACCATCTACGCCTACATGCTCGATTCCCTGGATGCGGCGGTGGCCCTGCCCGGGCCCGGCCGCGTGCTGGCGGTGAGCTTCCGCGACGCCAACGGCAGCAACTCCTTCATCGTCCCCGGGGACCTGGCCATCCTCGACGACAGCGGGAACCGCTGGCAGGGCGGGTTCCTGCCCCTCTCCGACCCGCCCCCGGCCGGCTTCCTGGACAAGGACCAGTCCCGCTGGGCGCTCTGGTTCGTGCCCTCCGGCACCGACACCCTCCGCTGGAGTTCGGCCCGGGACCTGAAGCTGGACTACGGCCTGAGCAAGGAGAGCTTCGTGCCCCTGAAGGAGAGCGACGCCGCGGCCACCCTGCGCGCCCTTCCCTGGGATCGCATCCGCGCCGCCGACCTGGGCGAGGCGGCGGCGACGGGAAAGGCGGTCCCGGCCGTGGATCCGGCCGCCTTCGATGCGCCCCCCCGGATCAAGACCCGCAAGGATCCCACCTACCCCCGCGAGGCCAAGCGCTGGGACTTCGAGGGAACGGTGGCGGTGGTGGCCCAGGTGGATGCCGGGGGCGGGGTGACCGACGCCTACGTGCTCCAGTCCAACGCCGCCCACGACCTGAACGTGGCCGCCCTGGTCGCCGTTTCCCAGTGGACCTTCGTCCCCGGGACCAAGCGGGGGCGCCCGGCCGCCGGGGGGGTGGTGGTGCCGGTGCAGTTCTCCCTGGGAACGGTGAAGTGAGCGGTCGGCGGAACGCGCTCTTCGTCCTCCTGGCCGCGGCGGCGCTGGCGGCGGCGGCCCCGGTGTCCGCCCGCGCCGAGGCCCCGGCGCCCGCCTTTGAGGCCGATCTCCCCGTGCGGGAGCTGGGCTTCGACGGCTCCTTCCGCATCCGCATGCTCTATCAGCCCGGCTACATCCCCATCCCCGCCAACGCCGGCCACCTGTTCCTGGTCGCGGCCGACAGCGCGGCGGGGGCGGAGGCGTTCTTCATCCCCACCGATCTCGCCCTGGAGTTGGGGAGTTCCCAGGTCTACCGGGTGGAGTTCGAGCAGGCCTCGGACCTGTTCGGCCAGGCCCTGGGGGGGCGCCTGCGGCCGGGGGAGACCCAGCTCGGCTTCGTGCTCGTGCCCCCCGAGGCCGACGTGGCCCGGTTCCTTCCCGACCATCCCGACTCGGTGCGCATCCGCTACGCCAACCGCCGGGCCTCCTTCCGCCCCGCCGACCCGGACTCGGTGGCGGAGTGGGACGCGGCGGCGCCGCGGAAGTTGCTGGCCGCGGGGCTGAACGCCTGGTGGGACTGGGACCAGGCCATGGAACAGGCCCCGGAGATGACCGCGGGGGAGAAGCAGTTCCTGGCCGCCCGCCTCTTCTCCGGGCAGGGGCAGCTCCTGGCCGAGGAGGGGATCCCGGCCGAGGCGCTCCGGAACGCCATCCTCCGGGTGGGGGAGCGGCGGCTCCAGGAGGGCCCGGCCCGGCAGCGGGTGGCCCCGCGCTATCCCACCGCCGTCCGCCAGGCCGGGATCGGCGGCCTGGTGGTGGTGCTCTGCTACGTGAACCCGGAGGGGGAGGTGGGCGACGCCACCGTGCTCGCCTCCAACACCGTCCACCTGCTCAACCTCTCCGCCCTGTCCGCGGTCATGGACTGGCGGTTCCCGCCCACCGAGGGCCCGGACGGGAAGCCGGTGGACGGATGGCGGCTCCTCCCCATGCAGTTCAAGCCTCCGGAGGAGGTGGCCCGCGCCGAAAGCGAGACCGACACCACCTTCGTCCCCCCGCGGGTGGTGAAGCCGGTGGAGCCGGAGTATCCCGAACGGGCCCGGCAGAAGCGGATCGAGGGGACGGTGGTCTACCGGGTCACCATCGGGGCCGACGGCCGGCTCATCCAGGCCACCCTGGAGCACGGGGTGAACCCGCTCCTGGACGAGGCCGCCCTCCACGCGGTGGAGCAGAGCCTGTTCGTGCCCGCGTCCCGGAACGGGAAGCCGGTGCGGGCGGAACTGCTGTTGCCGTTCACCTTCGGGAAGCCGCGGTAGGGAGGGGCTTCAGCCCTCCTGGGAACACTCACCGTCGTTCTCCCGGCCCACACCCCGGCTCCGGGTCACTTCAACGCCAACCCACAGAAAAGACCGAGAAGCCCGGATAGCACAACCGCGCTCATGTTCTGGAAGTAGGCCTTGAGTTTCGGACCTGCGCTTCCGCTCCTTCCTCGAGCCGGCAGGTGCAGCCGCCCGCCCAGAAGCACCACCGATCCTGCGATCAGACAAAGGACGCCCAAGTAGACTACCGACGCCTTCAAGGCATCAAACCAAGTTGTTCCGAGGAAGGCTGCGGCGGCTACGACAAGGCCAAGAAGCCCAGCGGCCAGATTCTGTATCACACAAGCGAACGACTCGCGTAGCCCGACGCGGCGGAAGCGGCTGAGTGCGATCCCTTCCGAAAGCAAGCCCAGCACTGCGGGAATCGCGTAGCCGATCAGGAGAGCGCGGAGCGAATCGCTGCCCCGCAGAACTTCCTCGGCCAGCCCGGAGGGATTCAGGAATACGAAGAACAGGAATGCCGGGATTAGAACGGACACGCTGATCTCCAGAAGCCCTGCCCGGACTGTACAGGTCGACGAACAGTCGAATCAATGTTCCTGCCATAGAATGGGTTCGAAGGTGGGAAGTGGCGATCCGATGAGGCGATGGAACGATGACAGGGAGAGTCGGGATTGGGAATTCGGATTCGGCGCGGGCGCGGAGCGAGTATCATAGAGGCCTTCTCCCAACTGCCGCCCCACGAACCAGGAGCGCCGCCATGAAGACTCGACTTGTTGCCGCCTCTCTCCTCACCGTGTCCCTGCTGCTCGCCTCGGGTACCGTCCAAGCCCGTACCTGGAGCATCGCCAACGACGGAACCGGAGATGCGCCCACGATCCAAGCCGGCATCGACAGCTCCGCGGTCGGGGATACCGTGCTGGTGGGAGCGGGCACGTACAACGAGGTGATCGACTTCCTGGGCAAGGACATCGTGGTCAAGAGTTCGGCGGGGCCGGAGCAGACGGTGATCGACGGGTCCGGGGCCGGACGCTACGTCGTCTCGTTCACCTCCTCGGAGAGCCGAGGGGCAGTCTTGGACGGCTTCACCGTGACGGGTGGGGGATACGGGATTTTCGCCGTCGAGTCCGAACCTTCCATCCTCAGGAACATTGTGAAGGAGAACGAGGGGTCTACGTCCTCCCTCGGCTGCGCCATTTTCGCGACTGGCGGCAACGAACCTGGTATCTGGAGGCCCCTGATCATGGGGAATACGGTGATCAACAACCAATTCAATGGCACGGCCGCGGGCATCGGCTGCGCTCAGAAGACCGCAGCGGAGATCATCGGCAATCATGTGACCGGAAACCGGGCCGTCAACAACAACGGCGGCGGCATCTGGGTGCGGACCGACATCGCGGGGACGATTGTCCGCGGAAACGTGGTTGAGCACAACTATGCCACGGACGCCGGCGGTGGGATCTTCTTTCAGGGTTTGAACGGCTCCCCTGGAGGGGACATCAGTGAAAACATCGTCTATGACAACGAAGCGCGAGGGGAGAGCAATCCCTTCCACGGAGGAGGGGGGATCTATCTCGAATCGACTGATGTTCACGTCCACCACAACACCGTGGTGTTGAATGCCGGTGGAGGACCGTATGATCTGGATGGCGCGGGAATCAGGATCACGGGTGATCTCGGGTCGCCGACCATCGAGCAGAACATCATTGCCTTCACGGTGGATGGTCGGGCAATTGCGTGCGACTCACCCTCCCCACCGGTCATTACCGACAATTTGGCGTGGCAGAATGGAAGCGGGAATGGGAGCGGGATTTGCAAGGACTGGGCGCTTAGCAACGGCAACATCGTGGCCGATCCGATGTTCTGCGGGCTGGCGGCAGGCGATCTGTCGCTGGCTGCGGACTCACCCGCGATCACGCATCCGGCCGGGCCGTTGGGTGCGATCGCCGATCCTGGGTGCCCGGGCACGCCGGTCGAGCGCACGACTTGGGGCAGGATCAAGGCGAGGTATGAGTAGGGGGCAAAAGAAAGGCCCCAGCCGAAGGTGGACCGAGGGCGCAAGAGTGACACCCCACTACCAGTGCTTGAACGCGGTCTGGAGGCGGCGCTTGGACAGGCGTCTGGCGGCCTGGTTGCAGAGCAGAGGAGCGTCCGGCGCCACGGACTCGCCCGAGACCAGCTTGTAGGCCCAGAACCGCTCCAGCTTGGCAAGAAGGGCATCCGGGAGGAAGACGTCGCCGACGCGGCCCCTCTTGGCGATCTCACGCCTAAGACGGACACGCTGTCGAGGCCGACCGGTCGGGAAGAACACATCCCCGACGTTCAACCCGACGATTTCGGACAGTCGAAGTCCGGTACCGAGGGCCAGGGAGAAGATCGGATGGTCGCCACTTGAAAGCGTTGTCCCCAGGTTACCCAAATGGCGTTTTCGGACACGACAGGCACAGCAAAGGACGGCCACCGGCTAGGCGACCACCCTTTGAAGTTGCCAGCGGCTCCAGGTCACCGCAAGAGAATCATTCTCTTCGACTGGACGAACGAGCCCGCGCGCAGCCGGTAGAAGTAGACTCCGGCGGAAACCCGTCGACCGGTATCGTCAATGCCCCGCCAGATCATCTCATAGCGCCCTGCCCCGAGGTCGGCGGATTCGAACCGCTTCACAACCCTACCTCGCAGGTCGAACACGTCCAGGTGAGCCTCCACGGCCTCGGGAAGTTCAAAGCCGATCGTGGTTGCTGACCGGAACGGGTTGGGCCAGTTTGCCCCCAGGGCATACGCCGCGGGGAGAGCGAACTCGGGCGCCTCCGTGACGCCCCCGTGCGTTGCGAACTCTGACCCTGCAAAGGAGGCATCGATGGCCTGTACGCCCCAGAAGATAGTCCCGGGAGGCAGGTCGTGGAGCGTCCAGGTTGTGTTGCCGTTCACGTTGCCCAGTTCCACCGCCCGGCGGCAGCCGCTGCTGAGGTCGGCCATGGGGGAGACGACGGTGGCCGGGGGGACGCTCACCCAGAGGTTGTAGGAAAGACCCGAAGCCGGGGTCTCGGCGTCGGAAGCAGGGTCCCAAGTGAAGGTGGCCGTAGTATCGGTGAGGGAGACGGAGAGGTTCGCGGGGCGGAAGGAGGCGCGTTGGCCGTTGAAACCTCGTTGCGGTACACCTTGGCCACCGCCGCGTCGGACCCCGAATCCCATCCGGTGAGGAGGATGTCGAGGTCGCCGTCGTTGTCGTAGTCCCCCCACGCGACCGATGAGTACCAAACCCCGGTGAGAGCGGTTCCGATGTCGGTAAACCCGAGAACGGGGCCCCCCTGGATCGCCGCGATCTCGTCGGCAGTGAGGACCCGATTGCAGAACGCCACGTCGTCGATCCAGCCGTCCCAGTTACGTATGCTGGCCGGATCGTAGCCGGCCCGGTGGCTCCCAATGATCAGGCCCGCGGTGTCCATCAGCGTGTCGCTGGAGGCCACCGTGGCGACGGAGTCGCCGTCGAGATATACCGTGTGCTCAGAGCCAGCGTTGTCGACATCGTAGGTGACAATGATGTTGTGCCAGTCCGTGCCGGCCGCGCCGGGAACCAAAAGGTTGGCGGTTCCTCCGTCCGGCCATTGTGTATAGAACTGCCCGTAGTCCACGTCCGTGATGTCACGAAGTCCATAGGAGGCCGGGAAAGCCGTAGTGTAGGTGCTATCCCTCGTTTCCAGCACGAAGTAGCGGTTCGTGCCGTCGATATCCGCCTCCGTCAGCCGGTACCAGGCCGAATAGGTGTGATCCTGCCCCTGGGCGATCACGGGAGCGTCCACATCGAGGAACTGATGAGATGCCCGCGTGAAGAAGATCGAAGAGCCGAATCGCCCGGGGGCGTCAGGGGTGGCGCCGTTCGGATGGGTGGCGTTGAAACCCGGACCTCCGGCGGTGGCCTCGTACGCAGCCTCGCCGGATCCGTCGAAGTTCCAGTATGCGACGAGCGAGTCTGGAAGGTCCGCCTGACACACCCGAGGCAAGGCGGCCAGGGGAACGAGGAGGAGCACTGCGGCGAGGGCCAAATCAGACGGCCGGGAGGATCGCATGACCTACCTCCGAAGTAGGAGATGTGAGCCGCCACTTGGCCTAGACTTGAATGGTCACCCCCATGGACAACCCGGGGACCGGAACATCCGCGGCCTTGGAAACCCCAAGAAGATGTCGGGTTCGAGTAGATGGGCCAGGGTGGTGATGGCTCGGGCTGAAACTCGAGCCAACCTCAACCCATATTGTACGCCGATTGCCGAGCAATCCAGAATGCAAAAACCTCATCTGCTTCGTGACACGCGTAGTCGTGTTACATAGTCAGCCTGTCTGCCCTGGAATAAACGCGGCCTGCTCGATCATTGACATGCTTCACAAGTCCCGCTCCTGCGCGACTTGCATTTCTGAGTTGGGATGAAGGTCTACTTCACGAATCCGCACCCCATCCGCTATCTCTGGGGGGGCAACGTATCCTAGATACCTACTCGATTTTCGCCCGATTCCGCCTCGCGAGCGCGTTCCGACTCAGAATCCCGAAGTTGCCGACCTCGCTAAGCGTTGGGCGAGGAAGATGTCTCGGCGGGGCCGCCGCTCGCCTGTTATCGCCGTATGCCACAGACTTGATGGGAACGGGGTTTGTGGGAGAGGCACCGGGATGGAGGTGTGAAATGAACCCCGCAGTGGGATAATGGGAAACAACCGGGAATGGAGGTCCGCCGTGGGTGACAAGGGCAAGAAGGCCAAGGACAAGGGTCAGAAGCAGAAGGTCAAACAGGATGAACAGGAGGCCAAGAAGAGGCTCGACAAGCAACCGAGGAAAGTCGAAAAGCAGGCAGCCGTGAGTAAGAGATCCTGATCCCGCGCGGGCAACTCGTAGTCCGCGAGAACGCCATTCAACAGAGGAAGAGGCGCCTTGCGGGCGAAGCGTTGGATCAGGAACAAGCCTCGGGAGCAGCCTATGCGATTACATTTCACCGGGTATGACCTCGGGTCTGGCCCTAAGCGCTGCGGGCGCTGAGGCTCTACACAATCATGATCCACCCCTACAACAATGCCACGCAGACTCGCTGGGATCGTGGCGAGTTCAAGGTCCAGCTCAACCTGCCCAACAATCCGCGGCCCATAGGGTTCTGCGACGGAAGTCCCGAGGACATCGCTGCGCTCCTCTCGATCGCCGAGGCGGAGGGGGCCGAGGACGTGAGTATCCACAAGAAGCATCTCAAGAGCGGACGCGAGGTCTGGACCCTGGGTGGATCGGGCTGAGTGCACGTGCTCCCTCAGCACCCCAATCCCCTGATCCCGCTGAACAGTTCCTCGTCACTCGGGTGTGAGTAGATCGTGGTCGTGAGGGGCGATGCGTGACGGGCGAATTGCTGGGTGAGGAAGAGGTCGTGGCTGGCCCGCCAGACGTTGGTGACGGCGGAGTGGCGCAAGGCGTGAACCGGGTACATCCGGTCGAACCCGGCCACCCGCTGCCAGTGCTTGAAGGTTGTCTGGAGGCGGCGCTTGGAGAGGCGCTGGCCGGCCTGATTGCAGAGCAGAGGGGCGTCAGGGGCCTGGGATTCACCCGAGACCAGCTTGTAGCCCCAGAACCGCTCCAGCTTCGCCAGGAGGGCATCCGGGAGGAAGACGTCGCCGACGCGGCCGCCCTTGGCTATCTCACGTCGGAGGCGGATGCGGGATCTGGGCCGGCCAGTTGGGAAGAACACGTCCCCTACGTTCAAGCCGATGATTTCGGGCAATCTCAATCCGGTTCCGAGGGCAAGGCTGAAGACGAGGTGATCGCGGGGGTGAACGGAGCTGACCTCGAGGAGGGCGTGTTGTTTCGAGTGGGTGAGGGTCTGAGGTGATAGGTAGGGCATCGGTGGTACCTCCGGGGCAATTGGGCGGTGCCGAGGGCGGAAGATCAAGAGGTTCAACCCTCGGGCCAATGCAGGTCGGCGGCTTGCAACTCTGCCGTCGATCCGGATAATTGCGCTTCTGGAATCCCCCGCAACGACCGCCTGGAGCGGCCTTGGTGAACAAGCACGCAAGGAAACGGCATGCCCGACCCGATGGACTTGGTAGTTCTCGCACTGCGCGACAAGAGCGCCGTGTGCAAGCGCGTCGGTACAGGTGAAGAAGTCACCCTTCGGGCCAGTGGGTTCAATAGAGCTGTCCCGGCAGAGATCATGCGGTTAGTCCCTGACCGGGACTGGCGCTACGGAGGGAAGTCTTTCATCACGGGGCGGATCGACTCGATTTGGCTCGACGCGACGGCCTTGGGGCTGACCCCATTGAAGCTCAACGACTTCGGCTTCTGGGACCCCTCCGAAGAATACTGGGGTGAAGAAGGCGATTTGATCGAGGAGTGGGCTAAGCCGATCATCGATCGCGGACGGCGGTCCATCTACGAGATGGAGCAGGTATACCTGGACGAGGACCCGCGAGACCCCGATGCGGACCCCATCGGGATAGCCGTAGATCTCATGCAGCAGGGAGACCGGGGTGCGGCGAGGCGTCAGCTCATGAATCTCCTTGAGAAGGACCTCCGGTGCTTGGATGCTCACGCACACCTTGGCAATCTTGGGTTCGAAAGGACGCCCGAGCGGGTGGTCAGACATTATGAGGCTGGAGTGCGCATTGGCGAGCTGTCCCTGGGGGACGAGTTTGACGGGGTTCTGAGCTGGGGGCTGATCGACAACCGTCCGTTCCTCCGCTGCCTTCACGGCTACGGTCTGTGCCTCTGGAGGCTTGGTCGATTTCGGGAAGCGGAGGCCGTGTTCGAGCGGATGCTGTGGATGAACCCATCCGACAATCAAGGGATCCACCTTCCTCCTGCCGGAGGTTCACGATGGCGTGGCCTGGGAGGGGACGGATGCGCGCTGACGATCCCTTCTGGCTCCCCGGAGAATCAGGACCCTGAGCAAGGGACGCGACCAACAACTGCCCACTCGAAAACCCCCTCGGGGATAGGCAGTGACGCATCCCCCCGGCTTATCCCGCCGAAACCCGCCTGGCCAAAGTGCTTGATTTCAAACGGATATAGCCCCGCCCGGAGTCGAGTGCAGTGTGACGGAACCCACGGGTTGGATGAGGCTGGTGCCTAGTCTGCGGGAGTAGGTGGTGTCGGTTCCCTCATCGAGGCTTAACGGGAATCAGGAGGGGGGAGTCCGAGGGCGCCGGCTAGCAATAAGGTATTGGATAGATTCATCGGATGACGTAGGATTGCGTCAGCCAGGGCAGAGAGCAACGCTTCCTGGTGACCCAGGGCTGGGTGGACGTTGGCCAATGATTCATGACTCGATCCGTCTGTTGGCCAGGTGCTGGGGCGGCAGACACATCCGCTCCGCAGTTCCTCCGCTACTCGTAGCCGCCCTACTGCCTCTGATCCTTTCCTGCGGCAAGGAGGTCCGCCCCCGGGAGACTTGCCTGCTTCTCCCGGACAGCATCCCCTTCGGCGACGTCTACCTCGGCCGCAGCTACACCGCTGACCTGACCATCGTGAACGCCGACCCGTCATGGATCGGGATCGCCGTTCGCGAGGAGTCGCCGGAGATTCAGGTGACCCGGCCGGACTCGGTGATGGCGCTGGAGCTGGCCCCCGGGGATAGCTTCCAGGTTCAGGTCACCTTCAAGCCGCAAACCGTGGGCAAGAAGGCCATCCCGATCGAGATCCTGGGTCTGAACTGTGGAGACGTGCGGGTGACCGGGACGGCGCAAGACCCCAGCTGCATATCCACGCCAGGCGAGATCGACCTGGGACCACTCCCTGGGGCGGGCACCACATTGATTCGGACATTCACGGTGAGGAACGACGACATCAAGCCGGTGACCATTGACCCGCAGCCCATCTGTTCGGAGGTGACCTTAGTAGCTGGAGCGGGGGAACGGGTGCTGACCCCAGGGGACAGCCTGGAGGTAATCGTGGAGTACCGATCCGTCGGCCGGGGGGACGTGGACTGTGGGGTGGACCTGGGCCCGAGGGCTTGCGGTGTGATCCCTGTGAAGACCTCAGGACACCGGTCGTGGCAGATCAAGGCGGATGGGACCGGCGACGCACCTACGGTGCAGGCAGGGATCGACAGCGCGTCGGATGGGGATGTGGTTTGGGTGGAGCCTGGACGGTACTACGAGAACATTGACCTCAAAGGCAAGGCGATCCATCTGGTGAGCGCGGGGGGCCCGATGTGACGATCTTGGACGGAAGCCACCGGGATGACACCGTGGTCAAGTGCCACTCGGGGGAGTCGAACGACACGGTGATCGAGGGGCTCATGATCACGGGGGGATCCGGCTGGACTCCGCCCTGGAGCGAGTACTCCAAAATTGGTGGAGGAGTGCAATGTTTGGGGGAGCCCCGACCATCCGGGGTAACATCATCACGAGGAACCAAGCCCTGGACACACCTCCTGGAGGCAATTCCCGTGGAGGTGGAATCGGGTTTGGTGCGGCGAATCCGAGCCTCCCCCATCCTAATCGAAGGAAATATCATCGAGGACAACTACTGCTCCGCTAACTCAGGAGGCATCAACATCGATGGACCATGCATCATCCAAGACAATGTCATTCGGGGAAACGCGACGGGCAAGGGAGACGGAGGTGGACTGTATCAACTCGGAACCCGGGGAAAGGTCATCATTCGCCGGAACCGGATCGTCGGCAACCATGCAGCGGACCATGGTGGGGGCCTCTACATCGTTTCCAACACCCGCGCGGACCTGGTCGAGGTGAGCGAGAACGTCATCCTGTGGAATCGGGCATCTGGCGTTGGGGGTGCATACGATCGCTCAGGAGGCGGAGTCTACCTAGAAGACGAGGCAGTGGTTTCAAGAAACACGATTGCGTGGAATCAAGCCATCGCGCTTCATGGCGCAACTCCCTGTGGAGGATTTGCCGTCGATTGGAGTTCCGCAGCGACGCGCATTGAGCGGAACATCATCTACGGCAACGAGAACGGTGGACTAGTAGGAGGCTACAATGCCAAGTGTGTGCTTTTAGAAAACATCATCTACGGCAACACACTCACCAATCTCCACCAAGAGCCGGGGACCAACCTGGTTCTTAGTCGGAAACCTCGCTCTCGACCCCTTGCTCTGTGACAGCACGCACACGAGCACGGGTGCGGTTGCGATGGAATCCCCGGCCCTGAACAACGACTTCGGCGTCATCGGTGCGGTGGCGACGCCGGGGTGCAGTGCAGATGACCTGGGCCCCTCGGTGTGGGGCCCGCGGTCAGAGCGGCAACGGTAGGCTGAACGAGGACGTCGAGGCGGTTCAGGTCACCCGATACCGTTCCGCCGACGCCGCCACCCGCTCCATCATCCTCCCCACACTCCTCCCCGGCCCACCCCGGAAGACCGGCACCCGGTACCGGCTCTCGCCCCCGAATCGCCAGCCGACGGCCAGGGTCCGCTCGCGGGGGTCGATCACGACCCCGGTGGAGAGCCGCTGGAGCAGGCCCCGACGGGACGCCACGTCGTCGCGGTCCAGGTCCCAGGCCAGACCGAGCAGGGTCTGAAGCTCGGGCACCGACGGGATGACGGTGGCGGCGTCCAGGGCTTCCACCTCGGCCAGCGCCGCCTTCCGGGCCTCCTGGATCTCCCGCTGCCGGGCCTGGACCGTCTTGGCCGGGAGGACGCCCTGTTCCACCGCATCCAGGAGCCTGGCCTGCCGGGCGTCGAGGTCGGCGAGCTGGTCCTGGAGCGCCTTCCGGTGCCCGGCCCGGTTGGGATCGGCGGATGCCGCCAGCGCCTTGGCGTAGCGGTCCTTCAGGACCTCGGGGTCCTTCACGTACTCCACCAGGGCGTCGGTGACGAGCAGGTCCACGAGCCAGCCCGAGAGCTGCCCCCCGTTCCCGGGACAGGACCGCCCCCGGAGGCACTTGTAGACGAAGAGCCGGGTCCCGTCCTTGGCCGGGCGGATCGGGGTGCCCACGACGGAGCCCCCGCAGTGCCGGCAGCGGATCATCCCGGTGAGGAGGTACGCGGGCCCCTCCCGGCGCGGGCTCCGGCGCACCGGACGCCGGGATCGCCGCTCCTGGGCCTGCCACAGGTCCTTGTCGATTAGGGCCGGCCAGTCGGCCTCGACGAGATCACCCGCCGCGTTCTGCCGGAGCCCCAGGTAGGCCGGGTTCCCCCGCATGCGTCGGATGGTGTTGTAGCTGAGGTCGATGTCGTTCCGGGCCAGCTCCCGGTGCAGTTGCCAGGCCGAGAGCGGGGACTCGAACACGCGGCGGACGAGGTCGGCGGTCTCGGGGTCGGGGACGATCTTCCGGGCCCCCGGGTCGTAGCGGTAGCCGGTGGGCGGGGAGCCCCCGGCGTAGCGCCCGGCGTCCTTGGCCTGGTCCAGGCCGCGTTTCGTCCGCTCCAGGAGCTTCCGCTTCTCGCGCTTGGAGAGGATGCCCCGGAGGTCGGCCTCGAAGTCGTCCTCGGCGGCGGCGAGGTTGAAGGTGCGCTCGGGCGTGGAGACGAGGACGCCGGCCACGCGGAAGGTGGTGGTGATGGTGGCCCAGTCGCGGAGGTCGGAGGCGCGGCAGAGGCGCTCCATCTCGACCACGGCGACCATGTCGATGCGACCGGCGGCGACGTCGGCCAGGAGGCGTTGCATGACCGGGCGGGCGTCGATGGTCTCGGCGGAGGCCCCGCCCTCGTCGTAGAGGACGGCGTCCCAGCCGCGGTGCTCGGCGAGCTCCTTCAGGATCTTCCGCTGGGCCGGAAGCGACCACCGCTCGGCCTGGGCCTGGGTGGAGACCCGGACGTAGAGGGCGGCGCGGACGGGGGTGGGTTCGGGCAGAGATCCAGGCGACAGGACCCGCGCGTCCCCTAAGCCAATTCGTCTAGGCACGTTACAGGATCTCATCAGAGAACACAGTTACCTTGGCGACGCCCACAATATCAAGGTGTTCATAATTGCAAGCGACAGAGTGGGTAACGGTTCATTTTGGAACAGATTCTTCAACTCGATGTGAAGGACCGTTTCATCATGGAACCCGAGTGAAATCGTACCTCTTGTGTACGCTTCCAGGCACGGGTCCAATATGTTGTGGGTGCTTGGGTTATTGGGGTCCTCGGCGATGGCTGTATTTTGGCGCGGTAATTGCTGATAATAATGCCTCATGGATAACAACATGCCGAGCCCGGAAGAGGGTTGGCCACCTCGCCCTGGCAAGTCGGCTCCACGGCGGCCACCGCATCGACGCAAGAGAAAGCCGAGACCGAAGCAAGACAGCCCCCTGCTCCCAGCCACCCCACCTCCTCGATATCCCGCCGACCTCAAACGCGTCCGAACCACCCTCGCAGCCGGGGACGAAGCTGCCTGGCGCGATCTGCTAGAGCCGTTTCGCCCAATGCTCCTAGAGTTCATCCTGGTGAACGGAACCAGCAACCAGGACGAAGCCAGGGATCTCGTGCAGGATATCCTGTTCACCCTGCGTTTGAAGATCGTGACCTACGAAGGAACGGGGTCATTAGAAAGCTGGATGTGGGGAGTGGCCCGACGAAAGATCAAGGCCTGGCAGCGGGACCAACTTGCCCACTTCCGCGATCTCAGCACCTTCACCGAAACCGGGGACGACCCGGAGGACCGCGAAAGCGGATTCAACCTCTGTCAACCTTCCTCGGAGAAGTTCCTAAACAGCCTTGCTGCCCGGAGGTTCAATCAGGAAGCGGCCCGGCAGAAGGTGCAGGTTCGGCTTCATACCATGCCGAACCAAGACGGGGGAGAGGAGAAGCCGACCCGCAAGGAGCGCCGGCGCTCCCGCGTTGCGAAGATTCTGCTTCCGGGAAGACACTCCAGTCTGAAGGACCCTCATCTCCGCAGGGCCTTGTGGCGACGGTATCGAGAGCTGAGCAGGGAGGACCAGCAGGTCCTCACTCTCTGGTCGAGGGACTTAACCGCACGGAAGATCGGGGAGATACTTGGAATCTCTGAGGATGCTGCGGAGAAGCGGGTGAAACGAGCATGTGAGCGGCTGCGCGTTAAGTTCAAGGACTGGAGAGATGCTTATCGAATTTTTTTTGTCGGAAACCACGGGGGTTAGGCAACTATATAGGTGAGTGGAGAACCATCCGGCCTGCCTTTGGCCCGGGTAGCTCACCGCTCGTACAAAGGGGGAGCCCGCAAGGGCAATGTCCCTTTGGACCGTCGCCCGATGAGGGCCCGGTCCCGCAGCCCGAGGAGGGTTGCGTGTACGCTCGACCAATTCGGCCTCCCGTAGGGGACCGGAGGGGTCACGGTGCGGTTCGACGCGCTTGCGACCGACCCCGTTGGGGTCCGTCTGTAGGGACGTGGGTCGTGAACGATGTCCGCCTGTAGGGGTGCTGAGCCGTGCCGGCGCCACTTCGATCAATTCTGTAGGGAAGCGAGAAGGCGGGAAACACCCGAGAAGGGTGGAGCCTGCGACCGAATCAGCGCTCCTGTACTGGAGCCGGACGAGTGTCAAGAGACGAGAGCTGAGAACAGACTGCGAAGTCTGTCTGGGCAGACGTTCTGATACTCGGACCGATTCGGTCCGGTTGCCTCAAGGATGTCTGGCGATGAGTCGCCGAGCCCACGGACTTCGACTGACTCGTTGACATCCTTCCGAAGAGGAAACTTCTCGATGGTTCCCTATGAAGACCCAAACACCGTCCGGATAGTCGTACCTACCAGCCCCAGTCCCTCCGCTGAACCTCAGTCGCCGACCCTCTCGGCAGCACTCGAATACGCCGAACTCGGCTACCCCGTCTTCCCGCTCCGGCCCGACGAGAAGCTGCCGGCAATTTCGCACTGGAACACCGACGCGTCGACCGATCCGGGCCAGCTTCAGGATTGGTTTGCGAGCGGGAACTACAACATCGGGATGCTCACCGGCACGCCGTCAGGCTTCTTTGCCGTCGATATCGATCCCCGGAACGGGGGAGACTACTCGCTCGAGTGCTTCGAGAACACCCACGGTCCCCTGCCTGACACGGTCGTCCAGCACACCCAGGGCGGGGGACAGCACTTCCTGTTCAACATGCCACCAGCCCCGGACTTCGGGAACCGGACCCTCTCCAACTATCCGGGTATCGACATCAAGTCTACGGGAGGGTACATCGTCGTGCCGCCCAGCCGGATTGGAACTCGTGGCTACGTCTGGGAGGACTCGTCCCGGCTCGGCGAAGTGTCGATTGCCGATGCTCCCGCGGACCTCCTCGATCTCATTCGACTCCGACCCCAGCAGAAGTCTTCTGCCCCGGAGCCGGTGATTCTGGAAGGAATCCGGAATTCAACCCTGGCCAGCCAGGCCGGGAAGCTCCGGGCCATGGGGTTGGCAGAGGCTGAGATCACCGCTGCGCTGCTGTCGATCAACCAGAACCGGTGTCGGCCGCCACTGCCCGATCAGGAGGTCCGCACCATCGCCCGAAGCATCGCACGGTATGAGCCCCGCCAGAGCATCACGGTTCAAGGGCAGGACGAGCACACGGAGATCTACAACCAAACGGACGTCGGCAACGCCGAACGCCTGATTGCCCGCCACGGTGCCGACCTTCGCTTCTGCACCCCGAGGAACCAGTGGATAGTCTGGGACGGAATACGGTGGCAACCGGACCCCGGCAGCGTGGCCACCAGCCGAGCCATTGAGACCGTCCGGCGGATGTATGCAGAAGCCGGCAGGCTCAAGAACCCGGACGACCGCGCCAAGCACGCCAATCACGCGATGGGCTCCGAACGGGTGGACCGCCTCAAGGCCATGCTATGGGTTGCGGCCCACTTGGAGGGTGTGTCGGTGCAGCCCGGTGAACTCGACGGTGACCCCTACCTGCTGAACCTCCTTAACGGGACCCTCAATCTCAATTCCCTTGAACTCCAGCCTCATACCCGCGGGGATCTCATTACCCGAATCGCCCCGGTGGCCTTCGATCCAGACGCCCAGTGCCCTACGTGGAAACGGTTTCTTCACGACGTCATGGATGGAGACCCGAAGATGATCGCCTACCTGCAGCGGGCGGCCGGGCTCTGCCTCAGCGGCGACACCCGGGCGCGGGCGTTCTTCTTCCTGTACGGAACCGGGTGCAACGGGAAGAGCACCTTCCTCGAAACCGTTCGCGATGTCCTGGGGGAGTACGCTGGCGACATTCCGCCGAGCGAGCTCATGCTCGTCAAGCGCCAGGACCACGGGAAGGCAACCCCGTTCCTGGTGCGGCTTCCCGGCGTTCGCTTTGTGACCGCCCAGGAAACTGAAGAGCAGGAACGGCTTGCCGCCGCACTGGTCAAGGCCATCACCGGCGGGCGGGACACGGTCACCGCCCGGGACCTCTATGGCAAGGCGTTCTCGTTCCGACCCCAGTTCAAGCTCTGGATCGCCACTAACCACCGGCCCCGCATCAGTGACGCCACCTCCTCGATCTGGGACCGCATCCACCTGATCCCCTTCCTCGTCCGCATCCCAGATCCGACTCGAGGTGAGAAGCCCGACAGGAAGGGCCGGATCAAGGACCCCGATCTGGATCGCAAGCTCCGCAAGGAGCTGCCGGGGATACTGGCCTGGATGGTCGAGGGGTGGAGGTCCTACCAGGGAGGTGGTCTGAAGCCCCCGGCGACAGTTCTGGCCGCCACGGAGGAGTATCGGAAGCACGAGGACACCGCCGGGCAGTTCATCGAGGATTGCCTCGTTCTCGTCGAGGGGCGTGAGACGACCACTAAGGCCCTGAAGTCCTGTCTGGAGGACTGGTGCGTTCGTTCGGGTGAAACGATCGGGTGGGGGGCGATCACCCGGCGGTTTCGCGACCTGGCCGGCGTCAGGGCCGGAAAGGTCGATGGTGACCGGGGTTGGCATGGGGTCGGCATCGCCTCCGGCTAACCCCGCCAGGACACTTGGACACCTGGGACGCTGTTTCCGAAAGTTTTCCCAAGCTGGAGCTTTTATAGAGGTTCTACGGAATCGCTGTCCGAGGTGTCCAGGTGTCCTTCCCGTCTTCGTCTTCCCGGGACATCGGTTGCCCTGTGCCCTCCTGGCCAGGCCGCCACCCCCAGCGGCCACCGCATCCCCCGGAGCCAAGCCGCTTCAGGGTACCTGTCTGCAAACCGTAAAGGAGAGATGACACGTTGAAGTTCCTGAACAGCTGGATAGAAACCACCCTCTTTCGGATCGTGTACCTCGTCGTCTTCTTGGAGGCGCTGACTCTAGCCCTGCTGATCCTGCCCGAGGTCTTCGGGTGGGGCTTCGACCTTCGGCAGTGGTTGCACTGGGGACCGTTCCGATGAGCGTGCAGGTGACCACCCCGACCAAACCGACCGACCCCCCGGTTGCCCGAGGGGCCGTCGGTGGCGGTGCGAGCCCGGGCCTAGCCGGCCGCGAGCTGGTTCTTCACCGCCTCGACGATCCGGGTGACGAGGGCCACGTCGCCCTGGGCGGCGGCGCGGGTCAGGGCCCGGACGAACTTCGACGCCTTGGCCGGTCCGGCCGCGGTGTGGATCTGGTCGCGCTCGGCGGGCGTGAGGCGGAAGGCGAAGACGACCAGGTCCTCCTTGGGGGCCCGCTCTTTCTTCGGCTTCGGCGCCTTGGCCTTGGCCTTCCCGGTGTCGCCCTCGGCCGGGGTCGCGTCGGGCGCGTCCGTGGGGGCGTGGGAGGCGTTCTGGGCGTCGATCCCCGGCTCCTGGGACACGGGGGCGTCCTCGGCGGGCGTCTCGGCCCGGGGGGCGGACTTCTTGCTCGTGGCCTTCTTCGCGGTCTTCTTGGTCGTCATCGTGCGGTCTCCTCGTTCCGGCCGGGCCCTGTGCCCGGCGCAGGACAAGGAGTCCGCTTCACGGGAAAGGAATCCACTCAATAATGCCCACCCGCGCAAGTTCTCCGCGTCACCGCAAGCTCACCATGTGGTCGGCGCTCCCGGCCTACCTGGGCGGGAAGCGACGGCTTTGTCCGACGATTTTCAGAGAAGTGGACCGGATCCTGCCAAGGCGGCACTGGCCGGAGCTCACGTTCCTGGATGGGTTCCTGGGCGGGGGCTCGGTGAGCCTCTACGCCAAAGCGCAGGGGTTCCGTGTCGTGGCCACCGACATCGCCGAGCGGGGGATCGTGGTCGGGGAAGCCCTGGTCGCCAACAGCCGGGTCCGGCTCGCGAAGGAGGACGTGCTCCGGCTGGCGAAAGATGCTGGAGAGGCCCCCGGCCGGGTCGAGACCGACTACTCGCCGTCCACGTTCACAAGGACCCAAGCCCGGTTCCTGGACCGGTGCCTACGAACCGCCGAGGCCACGCCGGACCGCTCCAAGGCCGCCCTCATCCGGCTCCTCGCCATCCGGGTTGCCCTCCTGGCCCATCCCATGTCCCAGGTCCGCTCGGGGACCATCCACCGGCTGGAAACAGGCGAGTACGAAGCCATCACCGAGTCGTGCTTGTACCACTACGTGGACGGGCTGCGTCTCACCCGGCCGTCGAAGCTCTGGGAGATCGCCCGAGGCATCAACGCCGGGGTCTTCGCAGGCCAGGGGCGGGTGATGAAGCGCTCCGTCCTGGACGCCCTCCCCGAGATCGAGGCCGCCGTCGCCTACTTCGACCCCCCGTACCCCGGCGTCATGTCCTACGAGAAGGAATACAAGGTGATCGACGAGATCCTGGAGGGCGCAGCCCGGCCCACCAGCCCGTTCACGGCCAAGACCGGGGCCTCGATGATCGACGGGCTCCTGGAACGGGCCGTCCACATCCCGGTCTGGGTGCTCTCCCTCGGGAACGCCGTGGTGGGCATCGACGAGCTGGAGCAGAAGATGGCCCGGCTGGGACGGCGGACCCGGGCGCTGGAGATCGCCTACCAGCACCTGCCGGCGGTGGCCACGGCTGAGAAGAAGGCGGCCAACCGCGAGTTCCTGGTCGTGGGGTGGGACCCGGAGTCCAGCCTGTTGAACCTCGTCACCCCGAACCGAAAGGACGCTGCATGACCCGATCGGACCGATCCGCTCGAAATGGGGGTACGGACCCCCGCCACAATGCCCCTGAAATCCCACACGACCCCAATAATCGACCTTCCCTGGAACAGACCCCCCTCCCAGGATGTCGGGGACGTTCCGAGGGGGGTTCGTCCGAAATATGTTCACCAGCGGCACTCTACGAGCCGCTCCGCTACTGCCCCCCGGAAACCCGGTCCCGCTACGAGCGTCAGGCCGAGATGGCCCGGGAGGGGAGCCCGCTGAAGGCCGTGAAGCTGAAGTGCCTGGACTGCTGCGGCTGGGACTACCCGGAGACCAAGCGGTGCGAGACCCACGCCTGCGCCCTCTGGCTCCTGCACCAGCGCATCTTCCACGGTGCCAAGCCCGACACCACCCGCCGCCACCCCCGCGAAAGGACCGCCGCATGACCCACTCCCCCCAGAAGCGCCTCGGTGCCCGGATGGTCCCGCTGGACCGGCTCGAAGCCGCATCCCCTGAACTCCAACGTGATGCCCGACGACCTCCGGGAGAAGCTCCGGGCCCACATCAAGCGGACCGGGCGGTATCCCTACGTGATCGTCCGGCCGCACCCCGGAGACCCGGGCCGGTTCCAGGTGCTGGACGGCCACCACCGGCTGGCCATCCTCCGGGAACTCGGCCACACCGAGGCCCGCTGCGACGTGTGGGACGTGGACGACCGGGAGGCGAAGTTGCTTCTCGCCACCCTGAACCGGTCGCAGGGCCAGGACTTGCCGATCAAACGCGCCCAGCTCATCCACGACCTCCTGGGCGAGATGAGCCTGGACGACCTGGCGGGGCTCCTGCCCGAGACGGACAAGCAGCTGGAGGAGCTGCACGCGCTCCTGGAGTTCCCGGCCGAGGAGATCGCCGCCAGCTGGAAGCGGAGGCCGAGGCCGCCGAGCGGGTCCTGCCCCGGGTCATGTCGTTCGTGGTCTCCCCGGAGCAGGAGGATCTGATCGACCCACGCCGTGGAGGCCGCGTCGGACGGCACCCCGGGCCGGGACCGGAAGGCCCGCGGGCTCGCGAACCTCGCTAAGCACTACCTGGAGGACGGCGATGAAGCGGTCGCGGACCAAGGCTAGAGAAGAGGCCCGGCGCTTGTACCTGGCCGGCGAGGCCGAGACCAACGCCGAGATCGCCGCCCGGGTCGGGGTCAAACCCCACACCGTGGGCCGGTGGCGGAAGGACGAGGACTGGGACGGGCTCCGGCTGAAGGTAGACCGGAGGGCCGCGGAGCTCTTCGTCGAGAAGCTCGCCACCGACCGGGTGACCCTCAACGTCCGCCACTACCGGCTCTGGGACTTCTTACTCACCACGGCTCATGGAGGACCTGAAGGGGAGCGGGCCCCGGGATGTCCGGGAACTGGACCGGGTCGCCGGCATCCTGGACCGGGCCCAGCAGGGCCAGCGCCTGGCCAAGGGGCTGTCCACCACCGGCGAGACCGAGGAACAGGTCCGGGCCGAGGCGGAAGCCGAGATCCGGCGCCTCATCGACACCTTCATCGAGGCGGTCAAGGAGAACGTCCCCGACGAGGAGACCCGGGACCGCATCCGGCGGATGCTCGCCCGGGCCACCGATCCCGAGGACGACGACGAGGCGGTAGCGTGACCGGGGAGGACGACGGCTCCGGGCCGCCAACTACCTCCGGAAGCGCTCGATGGAGCTGGCCACCCCGGCCACCCGGGCTCAGACCGACCCCCTGGCGGCCTGGGCCTTGAAGAACATCCGCCTCGACGGTCTCCCCTTCACGTTCCAGGGCCACGAGTACCTGCGGGCCCTCTACGACGACACCGCCCAGCACATCGTGCTGTCCAAGGCGGCCCAGATCGGCGGCACGACCTGGGCCATCCTCCGGGCCATGTTCACGCTGCCTCTCCGGGCTCAACACCATCTACTTCTTCCCGACCCGGACCGACGTCATCGACTTCTCCAAGTCCCGGGTGGGGCCGCTGCTGTACGACAACCCGTTCCTGGCCAAGCAGCTCCGGGACACCGACACCGCCGGCCTCAAGCGGATCGGGGACGCCAACCTCTACCTCCGGGGCATGAAGTCCACCGTCGGGATGAAGTCGGTCCCGGCGGACATGATCGTCTTCGACGAGCTGGACGAGGCCACCCCCGACGCCCGGGCGATGGCGTGGGAGCGGATCGCCCATAGCGACTACAAGCGGGTGATCGAGCTCTCGAATCCCTCGCCTCCCCGGCTACGGCATCGACGAGCAGTTCGAGAAGTCCGACCAGCGGCACTGGACGCTGAAGTGCCCCTCCTGCGGCCACTGGACCGCCTGGAGCGCGAGTTCCCCCACAAGCTCGGCCAGGAGGTCCGGGTCATCCTCCCCCGCGAGGACGGCACCTACTACCGGGCTTGCCCCAAGTGCGAAGCGGAACTGGACGTGGACCGGGGGGAGTGGGTGGCCGACTTCCCCGACCGGGCCATCCACGGGTACCGGATCAGCCAGCTGTTCTCGTCCAAGGTCGACCCCGGGGAGATCCTGGAGGAGTACCGGACCGTCCGGCTACCCGGAGCGGTTCTACAACCTCAAGATCGGCATCCCCTGGGCGGACCTCGAACGGCGCCTCGATGTGCAGACTGTCCTCAACCTCTGCCGGGACACCGAGGAGGCTCCCGGCCGGCTACCACGTCATGGGCGTGGACACCGGGAAGCAGCTCCACACCGTGGTGCTCCGGTTCACCGGGGAGGACTCATGGCCGGTCCACATCGTCCACCTGGAGGAGTGCCGGGAGTTCTCCGACCTGGATGGCCTCATGCAGCAGTTCCAGGTCCAGTGCTGCGTGATCGATGCCATGCCCGAGATCCACGCCACCCGGGACTTCGCCCAGCGGTGGGCCGGGGACGTCTACATGAACTTCTTCAGCGAGCAGCAGCGGGGAAAGGTGGCCTGGGACAGCCGGGAGTACTGGTGCGGGAGAACCGAACCGAGGCCCTGGACACGTCCCGGGCGGTGGTGCGGGAAGCCCGGGTGACGTTACCGCCTCGGTCGCCCCTGGTGGAGACGTTCGCCCAGCACATGAGTTGCGATGCCAAGGTGCTGGACGAGGACCCGGACACCGGGGCTCAGCGGTACAAGTACATCCGGACCGGGGCCGGACCACTTCTCCCTGGCCTTCACCTATGCGCTCCTGGCCCTGGAGCAAACCTACGACCCGGTGGGCTACGTTCACCTGGAGCGGATGATGGGGATGCGGTGATCCGGTGCAGCCTTGAACCCCGGCAGGACCGATGCCCTCATGGCGGGGGAGGTATCACCATGGACGAGTTCTTCAAGACCCGGATGGGGCAGCGGTTCTACGAGTCCACCCTGCCCAAGATCGCCGGGGAGCTGGCGCGGCTGAACAGGAACCTGGAAGCCTTGAAAGATCTGCTGACATGTGAGCTTGCAACGCCCGATACAGACCAAGTGGAAGGCAGCAATCGAGACATTAAGCAAGACAAGAGCGTCAGCGTCACGACCGATGTGCAGGTATTGCCCGTCGAAAATGGAAGGTTTACAATGACGCACGAAAGCAAACCGATTGTTCGTGGAGTACGTAGAATGTCGAAGTCAGTGAAAAGACACCGGGCCAAGAGAGCCACCCCAGATGAGATTCGCGATGCCATCGGCATCACTGCGGAAGACAGGAAAGCGGTTGGCAGGGTCATGAGGGGGTCGAGTGGCATCTTCAACTCGAAAACCAAGACAGCCAAGAGGAAAGCCACCAGGAGGAAGGCCTCCAAGAGATAGGCAAACCCATCGTCAAGCGCCCACGCCAGACGCACAGTCTGTGTTCCTCAACGTACCTTTCGCTCTATCATATCAGCCGTTCTTCGTTTCAGTTATCGGCGCACTTGTGGCACTAGGTCGAAAGCCCCGCTGCACTATCGAGCTCGCCCCTGGGGGGACGCGACTAGATCGAATAATCGAATTGATTGAGGCATGTGGTAGTTCAATCCATGATCTAAGTGCTGTGGGACTTTATGGCCATCGACGGATGCCGAGATTCAACATGCCTTTCGAACTCGGCATGACCTATGTGCGAAGCCGGACTCAGGGGCATCGCTTCTTTGTCCTCGAGCGGGAACGACATAGGCTTGAGTTCACTCTTAACGACCTAAACGGGCATGATCCGCTCATTTACCCCGGGACGCAGGGCGGCATTATTCGTTGCGTTCTCGATGCCTTCGAGCCGACTTCTCGTCCCCCCTCAATCCGTGATGTGCGTGACATGTGCAAGCGACTAAATCGTGTTGTCAACAACCTGCTCGTGTCTCAGCGTCAGGGGGATGTATTCACTAGAACCATGTATAGACGTGTGGTTGAGGCGGCCATTGAGGAAGCAACCCTTGCAGAGTTGCTTTGAGAGGCAGTGAAACCAAAGGGGAAGTCCAAGCTGTACGAAGGAAGCCGCCCAATCTGGGAGCTTGGCCGCTGGCCCGACGGGAGAAATGCGGCATCCCCCCTGGCCCAAGTGCCCCAAAAACGGCATCGCCCCTCGCGGACATGCCCATTTTGCGGCATCGGGGTCGCCGGACATGCCCGTTTTGCGGCATCGATTTGGGGGTTTTCGGGCTGGTTTGCGTGAACGGTCGGAGAGGCGGAATCCGCTAACCCGTTACGTCACATAGAGTCAGGGGAGCAATCGTCTGCCTCCGAGCTGGCCGAGACGCGTTTTCGGGGCCAAATCCTGCCCATAAAATGCCCCTAATCTGCCGTAAGTCGTTGTCCTGGCGTCAGAATGCCCCTGTTCTGCCGGTCCAGCAGTCGACATGTCGTGGTTCCAGCGTAAGTGGCTTGGGTGATTGCGGTTATGAGTCCAATAGTATTGGTTGCCAAAGCGCCATAGCGAATATATAGCAACGTGCATTGATCAGGTCACGGCCCACACCCCGGCTCCGGGAACGCGCCCATCGGCTCCGATCCTGTCAGT
Organism: Candidatus Eiseniibacteriota bacterium; assembly: GCA_963768615.1. Lineage (GTDB taxonomy): Bacteria > Eisenbacteria > RBG-16-71-46 > JABDJR01 > JABDJR01 > CAVSKL01. The sequence goes on from CAVYIE010000004.1 coordinate 435,674, forward strand.
GCCGAAGAGTCGCTCCGCACGTCCAGCAACCCCACCACCAGAACGATCTTCCGCACCACGCCTCGACGCACCAGGCCTCCTCGGGTTCATGCCATCCGGCGGTATAGTACACGAGTTGGAAGCTTAGTTCCTGGCAATAGAGGTATTCGGAGCGGGGAAGTGGCCGACGTGGTGAGGCGATGGAACGGTGACGCGGCATGTCTGAAATAGAATTACGGTTTCCGCCAAAGTTTGAAAAGGAGTATCATGGAGGTCCCCCCTCCTCTACGGCCCGCAAAGGAGGTCGCATGCGTCTGTCTACGCCTCTCTTCCTGATCCCCCTGATTGGTGCCGTAGGGCTGTCCATGCTCGCACCGGCGCCCGCCGCTGCCGACTTCTGCGACTCCACCCTGGTTCTCGGCACGACTTACGTGGTGGGCCCCGCGGTGGGCGACTACCCGCCGATCGTTCCGGGCGGGGAGACACTCTCCCTGTACGGGGTCGTGTCTGCCCTGGGTGGTCCGTTAACCGGCGCAGCCGGGGCGGGGAGCGAGGTGACCTGGGTCATCCGGGACATCACCTGCTTTACGGAAGGAATGTGGGACGATCCCGAGACAAACACGGGCGGAACAGTATCCCTCTTCTACGACTGCCGGATGGACGTGTACGTGGACGACGGGACGACGGCGGAGATCGATAATCCGGAAACCTACGCCGACGGCACGCTGGCTCTCACGCTGGACATCCCGCAGTTGGATCTGTTGGCGGGCTCGGGGGGCTACCCGCCAACTCCGGAGTTCTCCTTCGGGGCGCTCCAGGTCACTGGCGGAGCTTGGTACGATCTGGTTTCCAAGGACGGCAACGGGTTTGCAGGCGACCTGCGGGGGCGGTACCCGAACACCGGGTCGGGCTACAATTCGCTCCCTCCGGGCGTCCTGGGCGTATTCCTGGGCCGGGTGACGCTCGACTGCTCCGTCCCGGTGCGTCCGATCACCTGGGGCAGGATCAAGACGAGGTACGAGTAGGGGGCAAATCACCACATGCCCACTGACTGCAGAAGCCACGAACAGGGAGCGCCGCCGTGACGACTAGACTTGCTGCCGCCTCTCTCCTCACCGTGTCCCTGATACTCGTCTCGGGTGCTGTGCAGGCCCGCACCTGGAACATCGCCAACGACGGAACCGGAGACGCCCCGACGATCCAAGCCGGCATCGACAGCTCGGCGGTGGGGGATACGGTGCTGGTGGGACCCGGCACGTACAACGAGGTGATCGACTTCCTTGGCAAGGACATCGTGGTCAAGAGCTCGGCGGGGCCGGACCTAACTATCATCGATGGCTCCAGCTCGTCCTCAGATATGGTTGTCTTCTTTCATTCGGGGGAGTCACGTGCGGCGGTTCTTGAGGGTTTCAAGGTAACTGGAGGAGGGTTCGGGATTGCCATCTCAGAAGCAGAGCCATCAATTGTGGCCAATATCGTCACCAACAACCTGGGATCTGGGAACATCGGCTCAGCAATCATCATGGCGGCAAGTTCAAATCTAGGTCCTTGGTCCCCACTTATCATGGAGAATACGGTCTCTGAAAATGGAACTCCAATGACCTCCTCCGGAATCGGAAGTTTTGAAGGCATGATACCTGAGATCCGTGATAACTACATCGCGCGCAATCACGCAGGCACTGGTGATGGAGGGGGCATATGGATTCGGGCAGACTATGATGGTACGATAATTTCACACAATGTGATTGAGGACAATGTCGCCGGCGATCACGGTGGCGGCATCTATTTCGGTGGTCTACGGGGGCTCACACCGCAAGCCGAAATCTCTTACAACGTGCTTGTTAACAACACCGCAGAGGGGCAAGAGCTACAGGAGACAGCGGCGGCGGCATTTGGCTATCGTCAACTAATGCCCATATCCATCACAACACGATTGTCCAAAATACTGGAGATGGTTCATATCATCTATCTGGAGGCGGCATCGCATGTCGCTGACGTTCCGGCTCGCCAGTCATCGAGCAGAACATCATCGCTTACACGTCTGGACGGCGCCGGCATCCGTTGCGACGACCCCGCCACGCCGATGATCCGGAACAACCTCGCTTGGGACAACGTCGGCGGGAACGGGGCTGGGGACTGCGCGTAACTGGGCGCTGAGCAACGGCAACATCGTGGCCGATCCGATGTTCTGTGGACTTGGCGGCAGGCGATCTGTCGCTGGCGGCGGACTCACCCGCGATCACGCATCCGGCTGGACCCTTGGGTGCGATCGCCGATCCTGGGTGCCCGGGAACGCCGGTGGAGCGCACGACCTGGGGCAGGATCAAGGCGAGGTACGAGTAGGGGTCAAAAGAAAGGCCCCAGGCGAAGGTGGGCCGGGGGCGCAAGAGTGACACCCCTCCTGGGGGAAGTGGAGGGGCGCCAGACGGGCTTGGTAACCCGTCAGCCGCATTGTAGCAAATCTCAGCAGGCGAGATCCCGGATTCCCGCCGCCAGCTCGTCATCCGAGGCATGCAGGTAGATCGTGGTCGTGAGGGGCGATGCGTGACGGGCGAATCGCTGGGTGAGGAAGAGGTCGTGGCTGGCCCGCCAGACGTTGGTGACGGCGGAGTGGCGCAAGGCGTGAACGGGGTACATCCGGTCGAACCCGGCGACTTGCTGCCAATGCTTGAAGGCGGTCTGGAGCCGGCGCTTGGAGAGGCGCTGGCCAGCCTGGTTGCAGAGTAGGGGGGCGTCAGGGGCCAGGGATTCACCGGAGACCAGCTTGTAGCCCCAGAACCGCTCCAGCTTCGCCAGGAGGGCATCGGGGAGGAAGACGTCACCGACACGGCCGCCCTTGGCGATCTCACGCCTCAGGCGGACCCTAGATCGAGGCCGGCCGTTAGGGGAGAGCACATCGCCGACATTCAGCCCGATGATTTCCGACAAGCGAAGTCCGGTACCCAAGGCCAGCGAGAAGATCAGGTGGTCGCGGGGATGGGTGGAGCTGGCGTCGAGGAGGGATTGCTGTTCGGAGCGGGTCAGGGTCTGGGGGCTTAGATAGGACATAGGCGGTACCTCCGAGGCAATTAGGCATTGCGTGGAGGGGAAGATCAAGGGAAACTGCACCCGTAGAAGCCTATTGGCAGGTTTTGGGAGGGTATATCGACCGAGTAGATCTCTCCAAGAAGACGGTCTGACAGAGCGATGGGGGGTCGGAATGCAAAAGCTAAACCTTCTGGTGATTGTCATCATCTGTCTGCCAGGGCGGGTCGGAGCCCAAAGCGTCGACATACTCCTTGACAGCAATCCCCCTCCGGTTTCCCAAGCGCTAATGGACTATGCAGAAGCCGTGAGGTCTGACCAACAGATAATCGTTGGATTCAGCGGCGGCGATATCGGGTTTGGACCCGGGGACGGCAATGAGGAGATTGTTCCCTTCTTGTTCACTTTCCCCCCCATGTTGAATATTCAATCTGCTCGCCTTGATCTAGACCTCACCCCACGCAACACCTACATCACCACGGATGAGTTGATGCCCGTAGATGTTGGTGACGTGACACATGCCTGGTCACTGGGGAATCGAGAGCTTAGCCAGTTGGCCGTAGGGGTACGGACTATGGTTAGCTTTGACCTACAGGCTATCGGTGGACACAGAGACAGTTCGAGCGTGTACGATCTAAGACCCTATTTGATGGATGGGGATCTCGGTATTGTATTTGGTGACGACGCACTAATTCACTCCGCGAGGCTTCGTTTGTCCGGGACCGCTTCTGCACCGGAAACGTGCGGAGCGAATGTCGCCCTAAACAGACCTAGCACCGCCAGCGCCGGTGCGGACAGGGCAGCCATGGCCTTTGATGGTGACTACTCAACGGCTTGGGGCGCGTGGGACTGGCCGCCGCATTGGGTAGAAGTGGACCTGGGGGCTGGGGTGCACATTTGTGGATTCAGGCTCGTAGTTGACAACTCCCCGGACGCGATCACTCACCACCGAATTTGGGGGAGGACAGCGGACGGAGCAGAGGATCTTCTATGGAGTCTTGACCAGTACACTGTAAAGCACAAAGTTCTGGACCTCGAACTCCCTCATCCTACTGCGAGCGCGTACCGTTGGGTCCGTGTCGAGACGGTGGACTCGCCGTCTTGGGTCGCGTGGTTTGAGATTGAGGTCTTGGGTGAGCCCGCTGTTCCTGTGCGCAGTTCATCGTGGGGTTCGATCAAGACGCGATACAACTGAACTGAAGAAAGGGGAGAGAGACGAGTATGATGGCGGTGCCTACCCGAATTGTCCCAAAGATCCAGGGGAGTTCTACATGAGGTATATAGCTGCTCTTGCAACTTTTGCACTGGTGTTCGGACTGACTGCTAGTCGAGACTGTGAAGCACAGACTGCCGTGGGTTCTGAGTGGGTCAGTAGCAACAGTGTACTTCTCGTGGCCTTTGAAGACGGTAGTATCTACCGCTTCGACACGACGAACGGTTCCTTCGGGATGGCGTACACCATTCCGGGAGTACAGGGAATCTCCCGAGCATATATTGGGATCAGCTTCCCCCAACTCAAAGCATTTCTGTGGGCTGGGGCGAGCGGGTACCTAGATTGGGGAGGATCGCCACTCTATCTCGGAGATGTACAGACTTTTGGCAAGACAGTTGCCGTGATGCAACCGTTGACCCAGTCCTTCAGCGGGGGTGGCTATACTGCAGACCGCGTTCCGGTGGTTGTCATCTACAGTGATGGTTCATTCGCGAGAGGAGAGATTGGGGACGCGGCTTCCCCTGCGTCCTGGCAGCTATTCGAGGGTCCGCACGCCCCTGTGCCTACGACACCGGTGACCTGGGGTGGACTGAAGCAGCGGTACTGAACCCAATCGGAAACGAAGGGTTCCGTCACCTAACTGCCCACTCGAAAACCCCCTCGGGAGTGTGCAGTGACGCATCCCCCCGGCCCATCGCACCGAAACCCGCCCCGCCAAAGTGATTGATTTCAAACGGATATAGCCCCGCCCGGAGTCGAGTGCAGTGTGACGGAACCCACGGGTTGGATGAGGCTGGTGCCTAGTGTTCCGTAACGTAAGTCGTGTTAAGATACCTCCAGGTACACTCTCTCCCTGGAGGGGCCATGGCCAATCGTTCCCGTTCCATCGTCCTGGACCCGGACGAGCGCGCCGAGCTCGAACGGCTCCAGCGATCCAGCTCTGCTCCCGCCGGCTTGAGCCGGCGGGCTCGGGTGATCCTGCTCTTGGCGGATCAGGTCTCCGGGGCCGAGATCGCCCGCCTCACCGGCTACACCACGGTCCAGGTCAGCCGCTTGCGACGCCGGTTCTCCGAGGAGAGGGTCGCCGGTCTCAACGACCGGCCTCGTTCCGGCCGCCCTCGCACCATCTCCGACCGCCAGCGAGCCAAGATCGTCGCCCTGACCCTGAAGCCTCCCGGCCAGGGCCGGACTCACTGGAGTTCCCGCGAACTCGCCGCCGAGATCGGCGTCTCCCACACCACCGTCCACCGTCTCTGGAAGGCCCATGATCTTCGACCTCATCAGGTCGAGACCTTCAAGTTCACCACCGACCCCGATGCCGAGGACAAGATCCACGACGTGGTTGGCCTTTACCTCCACCCACCCGACAACGCCGTCGTCCTCTGCGTGGACGAGAAGACCCAGATCCAGGCCCTGAACCGCACCCAGCCCATTCTTCCCCTGCGTCCCGGTATCCCCGAGAGACAGACCCATGACTACGAGCGCAACGGCTTGACCAGCCTCTATGCCGCTCTCGAGGTCGTCTCCGGAGCGGTGACCGGAGAGTGTCGGGGTCGGCACACCGCCGCCGACTTCCTCCACTTCATGAACCGCATCGCCAAGGAGTACCGCGGCATCGAACTCCATGTCATCCTCGACAACTCCTCGACCCACAAGACCCCCGACGTGAAGACGTGGTTGGAGGATTATCCCCTCATCCACTTCCACTTCACCCCCACCGGCGCTTCGTGGCTCAACCTGGTCGAGGCCTGGTTCAGCATCCTGACTCGCAAGTCGGTCCGCCGCGGATCTTTCAACTCCGTCCGGGCCCTGATCAAGCACATCCGCGACTACATCAAGCACTGGAACCAGCACCCCGTCCCGTTCATCTGGACCAAAGAACCCGATGACGTTGTCAAGAAGGCCGTCCGGAGGACTCGTTAACATGATTTCCATTACGGAACACTAGTCTGCGGGGGTAGGTGGTGATGGTTCCCTGCCGGGCGAGCGGCCGCCAATATTCAAGGAGACCGCAGTGACCCAGCATGACGGGATAAGACCATCGATGGTCTGGGGCAGGTGGCTGGATGTTCAGAAGACAGCCGGGTCATCTCTTCGGCCTTGCCGTGCCCGCGAGTTGGACGAAGCGCCCTGGCCGCAAGAGAGTCTAAGCCATGGCCAGTTACACAGTTTCTCAGGACACTCCAGCGGAGCGGTTCGCTGACGTGTCAAGTGCCGTCTCTCCCCGGCCATGACAGCACACCTCCGGCGACTTGGGCTGCTAGGTTGGCCAAGCGTGCGTCGATCCGGGGGGTAAATCACTCTCCTCTCCCAGGAGCCACGTTCCGGCGGGCGGTCCTAACAGCCCAGAATAACCAAGCTCCGGTAAGCAGGGTGCAGGCGCCCGCGCCGAGAAGACCACTAGGGGATATGGGGCTCCTGATTCGCAGGGAAGCCACTCCGAGACCCAACAGGGAAACGAGTGAGCCAACCACCAGGAACCACACCGCCTCACGCGACTTGCGATGAAGGAATGAGCGATCTTTGGACAGTCTCCGCACCTCACGCCGAACACGGATCCCCTCTAAAACCAGGAGGATGACGAAGAGACCCGCGACGCCCCACTTGATAGGTGACATATGCTCCATCCTAGTGTCCCGGCTTGTTCCAACGCACCGGCGTTCCTGGAGGAGTTGGCGGCACGTACGTCCCATCGCCGAAGTGTAGCATCCCCGAGCACAGAGCATAAGCGGTCGCGAAAACTAACGCCCAAGCAATTCCCCGGACAATTGGATAAGGGATGGACGCTGTGATTTTGTTGGCCGCTGCGCCCGCTGCTGCCCCGCAAAAGGCATCCCACAGAGACTCCGGCTGGAGGTCCCCAGTGTGGGAGAGTGGCGTAACTGGATTGAACCCCTCTTCATCCCCAGAGAAATATACGCCGCTCAGTGGATTATAGTGCGCAACACCGAACACGCGGTGCATGCTCGACGAGATTCCATATGTGCTCGCCGAACCAGACCGTGAAACCAAGACAAGAATATAGTCCCTCTGGACGCGCCCTCCCTCCGTGTGTCTACACTCGAATACACCTCGCCAGTCTTCTGACTGTATCGCATTTGCATCGTAATCACGAACTAGCCCCAACACCAGCCGTGCCTCGGTTTCACTTACAGATGGGTCGCGGTAGAGCTCTGCGTTCACCAGCTGTCCGGGAGCGTACAAGGATTTGATACGCCCCCAAGTAGAAGGTGTTTCTGCCAGTGCGCCGATTGGCAGGATGGAGTGGATTAAGGCAACGACACAGAAGGAAGCTGATATTCGCCGCATGTGAGCCTTCCTTTGTACGTCTGCAACCGTGGGTGAGGATGCTAGGGTCTTATTATGTGTGCCGACATTCTGGAGCGTTCTGGCTCATTACGTCAAGCACGGAATCATAGGAAAACAACCCGTTGATCGAGGATAAAGGATAGATGACTACATCAATCCGATTGAAATCTGCGAGTAAGGAATATGTTGCCATGCATTCTGTAACGCAGTGTGCCGGGAATCTTCTACTTCCTAGGAGCCCGTCCGAGTAATCCCCCGGATTTGATCTAGACAGGGCGGTGGGGGGGTGGTTTTTGGAGGTCATGAGCAAGACCTTCCGTCCCTTGGACGTCGATCAAGTGTGGTTGCTGCCTCCCTCAGTTCATGAACTGGTGCCGCCGGGCCATCTGGCGCACCTGGTGCGGGATACGGTCCGGGAGACCCTGGATCTGTCCGCGATCCTGGAGGAGTACGCCGAGGAGCCGGGGTATCCGCCGTACCATCCGGTGATGATGACGGCGCTGCTGCTGTACGGGTACTGCCAGGGGGTGTACGCGTCGCGGCGGCTGGCGCGGGCGTGCGAGGAGCGGGTGGACTTCATGGCGGTGACGGCCTTGCAGAAGCCGGACTTCCGGACGATCAGCGACTTCCGGAAGTGGCACCTGGAGGCGTTGGGGGGCCTGTTCGTGCAGGTGTTGCGGTTGTGCCGGGAGGCGGGGTTGGTGCAACTGGGGCACGTGTCCCTGGACGGGACGAAGGTGAAGGCGAACGCGTCGAAGCACAAGGCGATGAGCTACGGTCGGATGAAGGGGGAGGAGGAGCGGCTGCGGGGGGAGATCGAGCGGTGGCTGAAGGAGGCGGGGCGGGTGGACGCAGAGGAGGACGCGGCGTACGGGCCGGACCGGCGGGGTGACGAGCTGCCGGAGTGGGTAGCCAACAAGCAGAAGCGGCTGGCGAAGATCCGGGAGGCGAAGGCGGCGTTGGAGGCGGAGGAGCGGGAGCAGGCGGGGCCGGAGGTGCCGGAGAAGCCGGAGAAGCGGGGTCGGGGCCGGCCTCGGAAGACGCCGAAGGGGGAACCTCCGGCGCGGGCGCAGCGGAACTTCACGGATCCGGAGAGCAGGATCCTGAAGACGAAGGATGGGTTCATCCAGGGGTACAACGCGCAGGCGGCGGTGGATGCGGGGAGCCAGGTGATCGTGGCGCGGGGGGTGACGCAGTCGGCGTCGGATGCGGGGGAGCTGGTTCCGCTGGTGGGGCAAATCAAGGAGAACACCGGTCGGCAGGCGCAGGAGGTGTCGGCGGACGCGGGGTACTGCTCGGAGGAGAACCTGAAGGAGCTCGATCGGCGGCACATCCGGGGGTACGTGGCGACGGGACGGCAGAAGCATGGGAGCGCGTCGCCGACCGACGGGAAGGAGAAGTACCCGGGGCCCCGGACCGCGGCGATGCGGACGCGGCTACGCAAGGGGGGACACCGGAGCCGGTACCGGTTGAGGAAACAAACGGTGGAGCCGGTGTTCGGACAGATGAAGCAAGCCCGGGGGTTCCGCCAGTTCCTGCTGCGGGGCTTCGCGAAGGTTCGGGGGGAGTGGGACCTGATCTGCACGGCCCACAACCTCCTGAAGTGGGCGAAGGCGGTCGGACCGGCCTAAAAGGGGGCGGAATAGCCTCCGAGGGGCGGGCTCCCCTCACGAACCGAGCCGGCCTGAGTAGTCCGCCGAAGACAGAACCCCAAAGCAACCGGGTGTCACTGGATGCCCGTCCCAGACGAATCCGAGAGATGCCCATCCAGGAGCGTTACTCGGACAGGCTCCTAGCCCGGATTATTCATGAAGGGGTGTAAGAAGAAGGCCTCCCCGTGGTAGAAAACAGGTGCTAACGCCGTTTTCGCCACGAAAGGAAGCCATTCTTGCTGACCGGCAATGTAGCACAGACTGTTCTCTTCCGCGACCTCTTCGACAAGCCGCTGGTTGCCCTCTTCGACCGTTCCCACGCCAGCTCCGACGGTGGCGCGGTGCTGCAAGCATAGGTGATTGTATGAGCCCGTCCCAGGGCGGAAAGTTCGTCCCGGCATCCCGGGCACCCGGTTCTCCCCGGAAACCACCGGTCCCCGGCACGCCGGGGACCGTCCGGGGAGCGTGATGGCCCTGAGCGCGCGCAACCGTCCCCACCACACGGGTCTCTCCCCCGTCCTCGAGTTCCGCGGAACCGGCCCGGCACGCACCTCCACGACCCGCCGGCCCGGTGCTCGAGGATCCGGCACGGGGGACGGGAGTCAGTTGGGGAGCACGGCCACCGGCTCCGGCGGCCCCCGCTCCCCGAACGGGTCGTGTCCGCCGCCTCGGATGACGTGACGCAGGATCCGGTCCACCACCCGCGGCTCGGTCACCACCGACACCACCCGCATCTCCACCCCGCACTCCGGGCACAGCAGCGGGTCCACCTCCAGCACCCGGCGCAACAGCCGCGCCCAACTCCCCGTCCGTGACCCCGCCCGGCCACCGGCTCCCCGCTCGCCCCTCTCGGGGGGCGTCACCGCCGGCGTCGGCTTCGCCTCACCCCACGGCTCCCCCCGCCACCGCCCCTGCCACTCCCGTCGCGACCGGTTCGCGTACATTCCGTAGTACCGGATCATGTGCTGGCCCGGGTCGGGCACCTGACGCCCCAGCGCGTGCACGAACTCCACCGCGTCCAGCTCCACCTCCGTCTCACCCGTCCGCGGGTCCGATGGGGTCCGTACCCGGATCCTTCCCTCTCCCGTCTCCTCCACCAGTCCCACCGCCAGAGGGGGCCGCGCCACGTACCGCACCAGCCGCTCCAGACGCTCGCCTTCGTGCGGGTACACCACCTGCTCCCCCCACACCGAGAACCCCGTGTGCGTCATCGAGCACACCATCCCCGCCCGCGACCCCGGAGACTCGAACCCCACCGACCACGTCCGGCGCACCGTCTCGTACGCGCACCGCGACAACAGACCCAGCAGCCGGCGCTCCCGCTCGAACAGGCCCCGCAGCGCCTTGGGGATCGTGAACACCACGTGCCGGTGGGGAACCGGCGCCAATACCACCAACCTCAGGTGCTCCGCCAAGAGCGCCGCCCGCTTGGCCTGGCAGCTCGGGCAGAAGTTCCGCGTCTGGCACGAGAACGCCAAGAGGTGCTCACCCCGGCATTGCGGACACCGGATCCGCGCGAACCCGTTCTGCAGCCGCCCGCACTCCAGGTACGCCTCCGCCGTCCGCTGCACCACCGCTCGCAGGGGGCCGTGACGCGGCTCGTACCGCTCCTCGTAGCTTCCCAGGTACAGCACCACGTCGTCCACCCGGTTCACGAACTCCGGCCGGGTGAACCACCCCGTCACCGGATCCCGGCTCACTCCGCGGCCGGCGCGTCCTCGTCGAACTTCACGTCCCAGTGCGCCCCGCTGCAGAACGGCTTGTTCGTGCTCTTGCCGCAGCGGCAGAGATCGAAGTGATCCAGGGTGGCCCCCTCGAGGAGCTCGGTGTCCTCCAGGTCGGCGCCGCCGACGATGGCGTAGGGGCCGTTGGGCCAGAGGGTGACCCTGGGTTCGCCGCCGCGGTCGCGGCGCTCGATGCCGTCGATGGAGTAGCTGAGGGCGCCGGAGGGGCACGTGGAGATGGTGCGGACGATCTCGTCGCGGGTGGCGCCGTCGGGATCGATCCAGGGCTCGGTGCCGAGGCGGAAGACCGACTTCAGGGTGTCGGTGCACCGGGCCGAGTGCGCGCAAAGGCCGCGGTTGTCGTGGATGGTGATCTCCTTGCCGGCGTACTCCTCGCGCCGGTCGGGGACGCGGTCGGGGTCCTTGGCGCTGGTGAAGCCGTTCTTCTTGTGGGTCCCGTCGCAGAAGGGCTTGTTGGAGGAGCCGCCGCAGCGGCAGAGGGCGGCGCGGCCGCCCCGGACCTCGACGACCTTGCCGTCGGTGGGGCGGACGATGGCGGTGACGTTGGAGACGAGGTAGGGGCCGTTCTCGGTGGGGGTGATCTTGGGGCGGTCGGCGGGCATGGGTCCTCCGTGGGGGCGAGGGTCTGCGTTGGGGGCGGTCGGGGCGTCCGGGGGGGCCGTCGGGGGGGACAGTAGCAGGCGGGGAGATCTCGCCCGTCCTCGGGTCCACGATGCCGGGCCCCTTGCCCGAGAAGTCGATGAAGGTCTTCTCGCCGGCCCGGTTACCCCGCGCCGCCACCCCCCGCCGGGGTGGCCGGCTTCGCTTGGAAGGGTGGCCGCCTTCGTTCGGAACGGTGGCCGGCTTCCGTCGGAATCAGTGGCCGCGATCCATCGGAACGGTGGCCGCCTTCCCTCGGAATCGGTGGCCGCGATCCATCGGAACGGTGGCCGCCTTCCCTCGGAATCGGTGGCCGGAATGCCTCGGAATAGTCACCGAGTGTGCGGACCTTCGAGAATGCGTCGCTGCACCTCGGAGGGTTCCGTCACCTAACTACCCACCCGAAAACCCCCTCGGGGATAGGCAGTGACGCATCCTCCCGGCTGATCCCGCCGAAACCCGCCTCGGCAAACTGCTTGATTTCAAACGGATATAGCCCCGCCCGGAGTCGAGTGCAGTGTGACGGAACCCACGGGTTGGATGAGGCTGGAGCCTAGTCTGCGGGAGTGGGGAGTGACAACACTCTCTTTACCTATCCGACGGGTCAGTCTGAAGCCGAAAACCGCATCCTTGCTTGTGGGCCACAGGTGCTATACCGACGATTGACCCGCAGGACAGTCTAAGACTCCGTCGCTCGTTCAACGACGGCGATTTCTGACGAAGACAAGCCGTAAAGCTCATAAACCAGGCCATCTATCCGGTGATCGTGGCTAAGAATCTCCCGCCGAAGCAACTCTGCCTTATGACTGGTTCTTGCCTCAGCAAGCGAGGAGCGTAGAGAGATGGCCCTGGTCGCCATGCTCGCAAGTTCTTCGAGTCTCTCTAGGTCACGCCGGGAACTCTGCGACATCCGTGGTAATAGAAGGCGCCGAGCGTCCGTGATGATGATCTTGGGAAACAAGCCCTTCTTGGCCTTGGGGGCCACCTCGAGGAAGATTGCGGAAACCATCCGGCTATTGAGGATAGCCAGCAATGCCAATGGGTCGGGCCAAGACTCCTTTGGTAGAACAGCGAGAACGCTTGGATTGTGGATGTAAACGTCTTCGGAGAATGTGGCCTTCAGAACGTAAGGCGGCTTACTGGTAATCTCTCGGATAAGTAGTCGGGGGCCCGAGAAGACCGATAGTGGCAAGTACGTGGAAACCCACTCACCGTACTTTACCCAGGTTCCTGACCAGGATAATGAGTATCGTTCAACATCGGAACCTTGGAGCTCGCGTCTATAGTCTGGACCAATCTTCTCTTGTGAGTGCCAAGCTCGAGTCTTCACTATCCGCTTCGCCTTGGACTCTCCGAATCGGCGCGTGAGGGTAGTAGTTCTGTAAGGTATGTATCCTTGGCGTACCTCGCAATACTGATCCAGAGTCACGCAGCGCTTCTCAAGTGATTCCACAAGCTTTGCCAAATCGGGATGTGTTGTAAAGAGGCGCCCCCATGTCTCAGCAGCAGCTAGTTTCTCCGCATCCCAGACGATCGAGTTAGGCGCCGGGCCAGTGGTGTCCACCCAGGCAGAGGTCTCAATCGACTTGCTTTGTCCCTTGGGAGAGCCGATGTAGATCAACGAACGAACGCTGGGCCCCGCAAAGACGTCAACCTGCGAGAGATCGGTCATGACTACCGGTTGGAGATTGGCAAGAAGAAGGGAACGAAATTTCTCCGCATAGACATTGAGAACTAGGGTGTTCGGAACAATCATGCCGACGAGTCCGCTTGAGGCGCAAAGCGCGGAAGCAACGGAGAGGAAGTACTGAGATGTCTCGAAATCGGCAACTGCGGGATACCTGTCCGAGAGGTAGGTACGTTCTGCTGGGGACAAGGCGGCTCCCCAAGGGGGATTGCCGAGGACCGCTGTGAAGCCGTGTGCTGTCTCTTCTGGATACTCTTGGCGCCAGTCGAAGGCATTGAGTTGCTCGCGATCGGGGTCATCAAGGAAACCAGTCTGCTGAGTGTAGAAACTGGGGGGGATCAGGCTGTTTCCGCACTTGATGTTCTTAGTCAGGTCGGGAAGTGCACGCTCCTTGAACATTCGCAACTGTTGATTGATCGACTCCTTTGTCTCGCCCTCCAACACCTTCAATAAGAGCGACAGCTTGGTGACCTCAACTGCCTGCGGGTCGATGTCCACACCGTAGATGTTGTTAAGGAGAATGCGCTTCCGTTCATCCGTTGTGAGACGCCATGTGTCCTTGTCGTCTTTGAATATCGCGTTCTTGTGCTTCGTGAAACCGTCCCTGGTGTAGGCACCAAGATGCCAGTCAAGCAGGTACTGGTAGGCGGCGATAAGGAAGGAGCCTGACCCACAGGCCGGGTCCAGGATGCGTAGCTCATCGACAGCCCTGGTACGGGGCTTCTTGTCTTCGAGAAGCTTACCAACGGTGTTCTTGACGATGTAGTCCACGATGTAGGTTGGTGTGTAGTAGACGCCGCCGGCCTTGCGGACTTCGGGTTTCTCCTCGACCTTGGCTCGGTGAGCCGGTGTGAGACGGATGACGCTACCGAGAAATCTCTCGTAGACCTGTCCGAGGATGTCGGCGGACAGAACAGAGAATTCGTAGGGGCTGTCCGGGTAATAGAGCCGCCCGATGATCTCCTTGAGAACCTTGTCGTCCAGTGAGATGCCGAGGCTGAGTTCATCGGGTTGCTCCGGGCGACCCTTCTCCTTCCTGAAATGGAAGAGACCGGAGTTGTACTTGTCGTCGGAGTCCTGGAAGATCTGAACAAGTTGCGGGTAGCAGTCCTTTCCCTCGATGACGGTATGAAGGCGCTTGTAGTCTTCGATGCCGCGATCTTCACAAATGCGCAGAAAGATAATGCGGTCGATGGTCCGTTGGACGACGAAGTTCAATTCCCGCTGTGTCAAGGACGGGTTCCGGACGGCAATATTCTGAGCGAGGGTCTTCCGCCAGGATTCGATGTCCTTGAGGAACTCGTCGTCAACTTCGGCCGTACCCCGCTTTTTCTTGGATTCCGCGTACTTGTCAAAAGCACCGCTGGTGATGGCGTGGGGTGAGAACAGCCCCACGAGCGTGTCCCACCTGGCCTCGTACTCATCGAAGGTGAAGTATTCGATGCGGGCGGTGCTGGCGCGATCGGTCTTCTTGGGGCGTTTCCGACAATCGTAGACGGCAAACTCCTCGAAGTCGGTCAGGATCGAGACGGGGAGTTTGGCCGTCCACCCGTAGCGACGAAGCTGGAATGCACCGTCCTGGGAAGCCTTCACTTCGTGCGAGGGCTTCTTGGCTTCGACAAAGAACTTGGACACCCCGCCGAGGCGGAAAGCGTAGTCCGGAGCCTTGGTGCCGGCGGCGGTCTTGAGCGAGGCCTCAAAGACGACCTGGCGGTACTGCTCAGCGTCGTGCCGTTCGTTGTAGACATCCCATCCGAGGGCCAGGAAGAACTTGTCGAGGAAGTCGCCGCGGAGCTGGGCCTCCTTGTAGGCGGGTGAGGTGTAGGCGTCGAAGTTGTCGCGGAATTGCTGGACGAGGGCTTTGATCTCGGACGGTGCGCTCATGGGGCGAAGCGGCCTTTCGTGTCGTGGCGCGTGGAGGGGGGGACTCCTTGTGAGCGCCGTAGTCTCTGGGAACGACAGAGACCGCATTTTGGCGCAGACAAACTCGTATATGCAAGCTGGAATTGAACTTCGGCTGGACTGGGCGCTGCGGAAGGTGGGGACTGACGACGATCTAGAAGCGGAGTGACGGGATCTTGGCGGCTACGGCATCAACCATCCTGGAAACACTCCTCCCCGGCCCACCCCGGAATCTCGGCACCCGGTACCGGGTCTCGCCCCCGAATCGCCAGCCGACGGCCAGGGTGCGCTCCCGAGGATCGATCACGACCCCGGTGGAGAGCCGCTGGAGCAGGCCCCGACGGGACGCCACGTCGTCGCGGTCCAGGTCCCAGGCCAGACCGAGGAGCGTCTGAAGCTCGGGCACCGAGGGGATGACGGTGGCGGCGTCCAGGGCTTCCACCTCGGCCAGCGCCGCCTTCCGGGCCTCCTGGATCTCCCGCTGCCGGGCCTGGACCGTCTTGGCCGGGAGGACGCCCTGTTCCACCGCATCCAGGAGCCGGGCCTGCCGGGCGTCGAGGTCGGCGAGCTGATCCTGGAGCGCCTTCCGGTGCCCGGCCCGGTTGGGATCGGCGGATGCCGCCAGCGCCTTGGCGTAGCGGTCCTTCAGGACCTCGGGGTCCTTCACGTACTCCACCAGGGCGTCGGTGACGAGCAGATCCACGAGCCAGCCCGAGAGCTGACCCCCGTTCCCGGGACAGGACCGCCCCTGGAGGCACTTGTAGACGAAGAGCCGGGTCCCGTCCTTGGCCGGACGGATCGGGGTGCCCACCACGGAACCCCCGCAGTGCCGGCACCGGATCATCCCGGTCAAGAGATACGCGGGCCCCTCCCGCCGCGGGCTCCGTCGCACCGGACGCCGGGATCGCCGCTCCTGGGCCTGCCACAGGTCCTCGTCGATCAGGGCCGGCCAGTCGGCCTCGACCAGCTCCCCCGCCGCGTTCTGCCGGAGCCCCAGGTAGGCGGGGTTCCCCCGCATGCGTCGGATGGTGTTGTAGCTGAGGTCGATGTCGTTCCGGGCCAGCTCCCGGTGCAGCTGCCAGGCCGAGAGCGGGGACTCGAACACGCGGCGGACGAGGTCGGCGGTCTCCGGGTCGGGGACGATCTTCCGGGCCCCCGGGTCGTAGCGGTAGCCGGTGGGCGGGGAGCCCCCGGCGTAGCGCCCGGCGTCCTTGGCCTGGTCCAGACCGCGTTTCGTGCGCTCCAGGAGCTTCCGCTTCTCGCGCTTGGAGAGGATGCCCCGGAGATCGGCCTCGAAGTCGTCCTCGGCGGCGGCGAGGTTGAAGGTGCGCTCGGGGGTGGAGACCAGGACGCCGGCCACGCGGAAGGTGGTGGTGATGGTGGCCCAGTCGCGGAGGTCGGAGGCGCGGCAGAGGCGCTCCATTTCGACCACGGCGACCATGTCGATGCGACCGGCGGCGACGTCGGCCAGGAGGCGTTGCATGACCGGGCGGGCATCGATGGTCTCGGCCGACGCCCCACCCTCATCGTAGAGGACGGCGTCCCAGCCGCGGCGCTCGGCGAGCTCCTGCAGGAGCTTCCGCTGGGCCGGAAGGGACCACCGCTCGGCCTGGGCCTGGGTGGAGACCCGGACGTAGAGGGCAGCGCGGACAGGCTTGGGCGTGGAGACGGTCGGGGTAGGCTTGGCCAGTCGGGCCAGGGGCCCCGCCGAACCCATCTCAGCGCCTCCCCTGGCGGCGCCGGCGATTGCGATCCCGCTTCCTGACGACCTTCCGGCGCAAGCGTGCAACCGGCTTGGGCTGAGGTCGGGGTCGTCGCTTGGATCGATCTAACTGATTGCCAAGTCGCACGTTATCGCCCTCATACCAATGGGACAGTTACCTCGGGGGTGGCCGGGCATCAAGGCCAATCCCGCAGAGGGGACAATCCCCTCCTACTTGGTAAGGGGCCGAGATTTCAGAAAGAGGGGACACCCATCGCCTCCCAGGTGGTGAAAGTTCAACGTGATGCCTGCCGAACAATAGGGGGGGACCTGACGAAATAGGAGCCGCACAAGAAATGGGACATGACCGACTCGGCACACTTCCGCGCACAAAGAGCTGGACGGAAGTTGTGGAGCTTCTCGATTCAAATGCCACGAGCTCCCAGATCGCCGCTAAGTCGATGACGGCCGCCAGGCGAGACCTGGACTCCATCAAGAACGATCCCGTCTTCCGCCGGACGTACTGGATGCTCATAAAGGTCACCGACGCAGCCAGGCACGGTGACTTCGTCGAACGGCTCCAGGAACTTGGGCTTGAGGTCAAAGAGCAACCCTCCTTCCTTGAAGTGCAGCAGGCGCTGAGTGCCTATCTCGATGAGTACCGGGCTCGGTCAGGCAAGTACACCGATGCGGGTGAAATGGGCCAGTTCGCGGCAGGGGAGACGTTGGCGGATCTGGTGGGGCCAACCCTCCCGAGTCTCTTTGGTGCCACGACGGCGGACGTCCAGCAAGCCTTTCGGGGACTGTCACGCGGCCCGGGATTCGGGCGACTCTCTCGCGGCTTCCTGGGAAGATTCCTCAGCCGATTCCTCAACTACTACCTGAGCCGGGAACTCTCCAACCATGTGGGCCCGGGACGAGCCTTCACAACGGTCGCCGAACACGCGGAGTTCGAGAGGGCGCTCAAGACTCACTGCATCCAGGCAGCCCGGATTCTGGAGCAGTTCAGCCACGAGTGGCAGAGCAAGGAGCTCTACGAGAAGGGCGCCCTGACGGAGCGAGACATTGGACCGCTACTCCATGGTGCGCTCGCGAAGCTCTCCAAGGAACTGGAACGAGGGTAGATGGAAATGGCCATCGAACACTTGTTCCTGTGTGGGGGAGCACCGGAGCCAAAGCGCACGAAGGCGGACCGGAAGCTCCACTCGCTGGCGCTACACGGTCGCGGGCGCAATGTGACCCTGAAGCTCTCAAACATCAGTCGCCCTCTTGCGGTAGGCATCCCCCCGCGTGTGCTGGATCTTCTTGAAATCGCGGGCTATGTCTATGCCGCCGATCAATTGGTCAGTCGCGGAGGCCGTGTCGGGCATGGTGTGGGCAAGGACTGGCACAGGGTAATGCACCTTGAGATCCCTGTGCGGCTACCTGGCTTCTGGAAGCGCCCCAAGGTCTCGGCGTTGATTCATCGTACCTTGTCGTTCTTGGCCGGTGAGGAATGGAAGATCAGCTTCGAGAAGCTGCGAAACGCACCACCTGAGCAGAGCTACCTCGACTTCGGGGAAGACTGGGCTCCTCATCCTGACGCGGTCTTGCTCTTCTCCGGAGGCTTGGACTCCCTCGCCGGCCTAGTCGAGGAGATCAAGAAGGAGTCCAAGCGAATCGCCCTGGTCACGCACCTATCCAATCCGAAAACCGCCTCGCTAGTACGGCGGTTGGTCCAGGGGGTCAAGGAACGCGCCGGTTCTGAAGTTGAGCTCATTCACATACCGGTGTGGGCGGACAAGTCCAGCAAACTAACCAAGGACACTACTCAGCGCACGCGGTCCTTCCTCTACGCAGCACTTGGAATGGCCGTGGCTAGTCTCGCCAAGAGCGACGTCGTCAGAATCTACGAGAACGGGGTGGTTTCGTTGCATCTGCCAATCACAAGTGAGCTGGTTGGGGCGAGGGCATCTCGGAGCACTCATCCGTGTGCGATAAGGTACTTCGACGAACTTGCCAATCTGGTCGTTCAAGGCGACCTGACGGTCGAGAATCCCTTCATGTGGTCCACGAAGGCCGATGTGGTGAAGGTGCTCCGCGACTCGAGGTATGCGCCATTGATCGGACAATCCGAGAGCTGCGGGGGGACTTTCCAGAAGACCAAGGCTCATACCCATTGCGGGGTCTGCTCTCAGTGCGTCGATCGACGACTGGCAATCGTGGGAGCAGATGCCTCCCAGTATGAAGACGCAAGCAATTACAAGGAGAGGATTGAACTGGACGCGCGGGACGGTCCGGCACGCACCATGGTCGAGGCGTATCTGAAGACGGCGCGGGAGTTCGTTCAGCTCGATCCGCTCCACTTCGTATCCAAGTATCCCGAGATTCACCGGGCTGCCGGCTGCTTACCCGGATCGGTGGATGTCGTGGTAAGGAAGATGATCGATCTCCTGAAGCATCACGGTGAGACAGTGATGGTCGCTGTAGAGAAGAAGATTGTGGAATTGGCTCCACAGTTGGCGCGCGGTGAGATTCCGTCGTCATCCGCGCTCTTCATAGGAGCCGAAGAAGAGGTAGCCGGCAATGTGGGCGCGCAGTACGAAGCTCGCACCTCGGCAGGGCGAAAGGTGCTGTGCGTTGACGAGTATCGGCGCCTCGTCGAATCCAGCGGGGACTACGACGTCTTCTTCGATGGAGTTGCGCTCAGGGCAGAGAGCAAGGTCAAGGATGAGCTCTGGATGGGGAAGGTGTCGGCGGGGGAGGCTGAACTGCTTTGGGAATATGTCGAGAGCGGAAAACTGGTGAGTCCGAACATGACGAGTGCTGCTCGGCGACACCGCCAGCGGGAAGACGCGGCCAAGGAAATGTTCAAACGGGCGAGGCGGAAGATTGATGGCACCAATGAGCGGGGCGAATGGGCCCTCTTCAAGACCCGTCGAGGCGGGTGGGGTGTGCCAACGAAATACCGCTTCGACCCTGATAAGTCATTGAAATATTGCTTCATACGGCCGCTCTGATCCTCCTGTTCCTGAATTGTTCCTAACTCCTTCCTCCCGTGTTCCCCGGGCCGGGGAATTGTTCGTTTCGTGACGAGGGCGGGTGCCATCCGGCACTCGGAGACCTCAATCCAGAACGACACGAGCATGAAGGGAGGACGTGATGTCCAACGTCGAATGGCGGTGCACCGAGTGCTGCCGGTGCCTCGGCAAGGTGGTTGATGGGCGACTTGAGATCCGGTTCGCCCGAGGTCATGAGTACACGGTCGCACTTCCGGCGAAAGCACGGTGTCGGAAGTGTTTCACGCCTAACGAGCTGCACTTGGTGTCCGTGTGTGGCCAAGCGAGCGGAGATCCGAGTCTGAACTAGAACCACGAACCAGGGCTGAATAGCCAGTACAGGCCTCTACGAGGCGCTCGACGCCCGGCCGGAAAGGTCGGGCGTCTTGTTGTACCAAGCAGAGGACTACTCCCGCCTGGAGCGGGAGATCGCGAGCAGCGGATCTCAGGAATTGTTGGAGGAGCTGAAGGAGGAATGGCCGAGCCTGAGTCAGTACGTCTCCTGGGCGGACGTTGTGGCCGAGACCCAGGGGCGGAATCCGGACGAATCCAGGCGCGATGGGATTCTTCGACCCCTGTTGGCTCGCTACGAGGAGACCGGGGATCGGAGGGTCCCGACGATCCTGATGGTCATGTTCTGGCGGCGGCTTCGGACATTGTGCCGGCGAAAGAAGCACTGGGCGCCGGACTGGGAGCTGGAGGAGGTGCGCTGGGCGAACGTGCTCGTGGCCTTCCACTGGTCGATCAGCAAGTACCGGGTGGACCGGCGTCCTGAGGGGATCGAGTCCAAGCTCCTGGGCGACACGCTGCATCGGCTGTACGAGGAGTACGAGCGGGATTGGGATTTCCTTGGTCAACACCTTCTGGAGGACATGCGCCCGGTGCCGGAGACCACCCCGGAGGCCGAGGAGGACGACGATCCACCCCGAGAGCGGGGAGAAGAGGATCTTGAAATTGAGGCGTTCGAGCTCCTCGACGAGTTGGAAGACCATGCCGGGGAGTACCAGCGTGACCTTGAAGCCGGAGTCATCACGGAATTCGAGTACTGCATGCTCGTTTCCACCCGGGTCTACGGCGAGCAGCTGACAGACTACGCCGCTGACCACGCTCTGAAGTACGACACGATCAAGCGGCAGCGGCTCCGAGCGGAAGCCCGAAGGAGGCGGGCGCGAGAAAAGTAGCCGCAACCTGTCCCCCAAATCCGGATTGGAGGCCCCTTACCAAGTAGGAGGACCTTCAACGATGAGAAGGGAACAGGACAGGATGATGAGTCAGGCTGAAGCCAAGAGGCTGGTACGCACTATCTTCCGGGAGCACGCGTTGGTCCTGGGAGGACTCGCCGCTCTGGACGAGATCGATGACGAGGCGGTCTGGCGCTTGGTCCGTAGCTTGGGTGCTCTCCGGCACCGGACCTTGCGCCGGATCGATCATCTCGGGACTTCTTCCGGGCTGCAAAGGGAGCGGACTGGACAGCGGGCCCGTCCCCACCCGGCCATCGCCGAGTTCCTGCGGCAGATCCGGGGAGAGGCGGCTTGAGCCGGCCCGGAGACGGGCGGCGGGCGGGACGGAACGGTTCCGGGGCGGAGGGCAGGCGGGAGCAGCCTCCGCCCCAGAACCTGGGCGCGGAGCAGCAGGTCCTGGGCGGGATGCTGGTCTCGCCCCAGACGGTGCCCCGGGCGGTCGAGATCGTCGGGGAGCGGGCGTTCCACGCCCCCCGGAACCGGTTGGTGTACCGGGCGATCTACAGGCTGTGGGAACGGGCGCGAGCCCATCGACGCGGTGTCGGTGGGAGCCATGCTGCAGCAGACCGGGGACTTGGAGGCCAGCGGGGGGAACGCCTACCTCGCCGATCTGGTGGACGGGGTCGCCGGTCCCGGACGTGGACCACGTGGTCTACCACGCCGGACTGGTCCGGGACGCGGCGGCGCTCCGGGACATCATCGAGGCCACGACCCGGGTGATGGAGCGGGCCGCCCAGGGGAACCACGAGCCGGGAGGGCTGATCGGAACCCTGATCGGGGAGCTGGAGCCCCTGGCCCAGCGGGTCCGCCGGGAGAGCCTGATCGGCCCCGCGATCTCGCTCCGGGACCTGAAGGCCAAGAACCCGCAGCTACCGCCCTACCTGGTCCACGGCGTGCTCTTCCACGGCGCACCGGGACGGAGCGGGAACACGTCCATCCTGGCCGGCCCCCCAGGGGTGTCCAAGACCTGGGCCATGCTGCAGCTGGTGCAGGCGGTGGCCACCGGGACGCCCTGGTTCGGCCTGGAGACCCAGCAGGCTCGAGCGGTGGTGTTCGAGCTGGAGATGACCGAGGCCGAGATCGAGCCCCGGTGCCGGGCCCTGGACGAGCTGGCCGGCGACGGGTGGCGGGACCACGTGGCGCTCTTCAGCAAGGACCAGATCCCCGGCGGCCAGCTCGACCTCTGCGACCCCGGGGTGCTGATGACGGTGGTGCGGCTGGTGAAGGATCTGGGTGTGAGGCTCGTGGTCTTCGACAACCTGAGCCATCTCCACTACCTGAACGAGAACCACTCGGGCGAGGCGAGCCGGATCATGGCGGCGCTGGACCGGATCAGCGTCGAGACCGGCTGTGCGGTCCTGGTGATCCACCACGACCGGAAGGGGCTGGAGGGGGTCACGAAGAAGCAGACCGGGGACTCGGTCCGCGGCTCGAGCGTGATCCAGGCCCGGCCGGGAGCCGTGCTCGGGCTCTCGATCGACAAGGGTCTCCGCTACTTGCAGTTCCACAAGGTGCGGGGGATCAAGGCGCCCGACCCGGTCTACCTGGAGGAAGCCGAGGACGGGCACCTGGAGCCGACCGAGGCTCCGGCGGATCAGCGCCGGGTGCGGGTGATGCGGCTCAACATCGTCGAAGGGGTGCTCGGCAGGGAGTGGCGGACCGTGCCCGAGATCGAACGGCGGCTGATGCAGCTGGGGAAGGCGGGGTTCTCCAGTCGGACGCTCCGCAACGACCTGAAGGACCTCGAAGCGGAGGGCCGGGCGGAGTCCCAGGGCGGCGGCCGAGGCAAGCAGATCTACTACCGACGGCTGAATGAGGAGACAGAACGGAATGACGGATGACACTTCCTGCAAACTCGCGGCTAACAAATCTGGAACCGATGATCCTGCAACGGATTGGCCGGATTGCAGCCCCCGATTCGCAATGCAAGGCGAGGATGGGGGGGAAGGTTGCGAAGAATGTTTGCAGACGACACCCCTTTAGGGGGTGTCTGCAAACTGCAAACTTCTCCCTCCGGGGTGTTGAAGACCATCCTGGTCTTGATTGCCCTGGTGATCGCCGGCCTCCTCGTGGCCCTGACCCTCACGCCCACGGCCGCCTCGGCTCTCCTCGACTTCGGCATCCGCCCCGGCCCCGACACGACCCGGGTGAGCTGGGAGACCACGGTGACCACGACCACCGACGTCGCGGCCACCTTCCTCGACGAAGCCGACCCGCTCACGCCCCAGGACGGCTCCCTCGACGGGATCTACGTCTCGGGGACGCCCGGAAGCGGGTCGCAGCGGGTCGGGGTCCTGACCTGGGCCGAGAGCGTCCCCGACTCGATCCTCAAGACCGTCGAGTCCGCCACCTTGCACCTCTACCGGGTGAACGCCACCGACCACGCGGGGTCCGCCGACAGCTTCACGGTGGAGCCGGTGACCGCGTCCTGGGTCGAGAGCCAGACGACGTGGCTGAACCGCTCGAGCCGCAAGGTCTGGTTGACGGCCGGGGGCATGGTGGACCCCGCCCACGGCGTCACGGTGGCGGCCGGAGACGTGCCGGGCCTCGACGGGGGAGCGGTGAACGGCCACGTGATGCTGGACGTGACCCCGGTGGTGCAGGCCTGGAAGGACCAAGCCGTCGGCTACTACGGGCTCAGGCTCTCGTGGAAGACGGGGTCGAGCCCGGCCATCCGGTTCCAGGCCAACGAGGCGGACGTGCTCTACCGGCCGAGGCTCTCGGTGGTGGGCATCCGGGTCCGCCACTCCCGGATGGGGAACTACCCCTTCGGCCAGGGTGGCCGCCAGATCGGGACCCACCGGTGGCCGTGAGCGAGGCCATGCAGGTGACCACCCCGACCAAACCGACCGACCCCCCGGTCGCCCGAGGGGCCGTCGGTGGCGGAAAGGAGCCTTGGCCTAGCCGGCCGCGAGCTGGGACTTCACCGCCTCGACGATCCGGGTGACGAGGGCCACGTCGCCCTGGGCCGCGGCGCGGGTCAGGGCCCGGACGAACTTGGAGGCCTTGGCCGGTCCGGCCGCGGTGTGGATCTGGTCGCGCTCGGCGGGCGTGAGGCGGAAGGCGAAGACGACCAGGTCCTCCTTGGGGGCCCGCTCCTTCTTCGGCTTCGGCGCCTTGGCCTTGGCCTTCCCGGCGTCGGTCTCGGCCGGGGTCGCGTCGGGCGCGTCCGTGGGGGCCTGGGAGGCGTTCTGGGCGTCGATCCCCGGCTCCTGGGACACCGGGGCATCCTCGGTGGGCGTCTCGGCCCGGGGGGCGGACTTCTTGGTCGTGGCCTTCTTCGCGGTCTTCTTGGTCGTCATCGTGCGTTCTCCTCGTTTCGGCCGGACCCTGTGCCCGGCGCAGGACAAGGAGTCCGCTTCACGGGAAAGGAATCCACTCAATAATGCCCACCCGCGCAACTTCTCCGCGGCACCGCAAGCTCACCATGTGGTCGGCGCTTCCGGCGTACCTGGGCGGCAAGCGGCGGCTTTGTCCGACGATTTTCCGGGAAGTGGACCGGATCCTGCCAAGGCGGCACTGGCCGGAGCTCACGTTCCTGGACGGGTTCCTGGGCGGGCGGCTCGGTCAGCCTCTACGCCAAGGCCCAGGGGTTCCGGGTCGTGGCCACCGACATCGCCGAACGGGGGATCGTGGTCGGGGAGGCCCTGGTCGCCAACAGCCGGGTCCGGCTCGACGAAGGAGGACGTGCTCCGGCTGGCCAAGGACGGGGGAGAGGCCCCGGGCCGGGTCGAGGCCGAGTACAGCCCGAGTACCTTCACCCATGCCCAAGCCCGGTTCCTGGACCGGTGCCTGGCTGACGGCCGAGGCCACGCCGGACACGGCGAAGGCGGCGCTCATTCGGCTCCTGGCCATCCGGGTCGCCCTGCTGGCCCATCCCATGAGCCAGGTCCGCTCGGGCACCATCCACCGGCTGGAGACCGGGGAGTACGAGGCCATCACCGAGAGCTGCCTGTACCACTACGTGGACGGGCTCCGGCTCACCCGGCCGTCGAAGCTCTGGGAGATCGCCCGGGGCATCAACGCCGGGGTGTTCGCCGGGCAGGGCCAGGTCATGAAGCGGTCGGTCCTGGACGCCCTCCCCGAGATCGAGGCCGCCGTCGCCTACTTCGACCCGCCGTACCCCGGGGTCATGAGCTACGAGAAGGAGTACAGGGTGCTGGACGAGATCCTGGAGGGGGCAGCCCGGCCCACCAGCCCGTTCACCGCCAAGACCGGGGCCTCGATGATCGATGGGCTCCTGGAGCGGGCCGTCCACATCCCGGTCTGGGTGCTGAGCCTCGGGAACGCCGTGGTCGGGATCGACGAGCTGGAGCAGAAGATGGCCCGGCTGGGACGGCGGACCCGGGCGATCGAGATCGCCTACCAGCACCTGCCGGCGGTGGCCACGGCCGAGAAGAAGGCGGCCAACCGGGAGTTCCTGGTCGTGGGGTGGGACCCGGACTCGGCGCTCTTGAACCTCGTCACCCCGAACCGAAAGGACGCCGCATGACCCGATCTGCCGATCCGCTCGAAATGGGGGACTGGGCCCCCGCCAGGAAGCCCCTGAACATCTCAAAGAACCCCTCTGGATGGCCTTCCCAGGATCTAACCCCCGTCCCAGGATGTCGGGGACGTTCCGGAGGGGGGTTCGTCCGAAATATGTTCACCAGCGGCACTCTACGAGCCGTTGCGGTACTGCCCCCCGGAGACCCGGTCGCGGTACGAGCGCCAGGCCGAGATGGCCCGGGAGGGGAGCCCGCTGAAGGCCGTGAAGCTGAAGTGCCTGGACTGCTGCGGCTGGGACTACCCGGAGACCAAGCGGTGCGAGACCCACGCCTGCGCCCTCTGGCTCCTGCACCAGCGGATCTTCCACGGCAGAAGCCCGACTCCACGCGCCGCCGATCCAGCGAAAGGACCGCCGCATGACCCACTCCCCCCCGAAGCGACTCGGTGCCCGGATGGTCCCGCTGGACCGGCTCGAGGCCGCATCCCCTGAACTCCAACGTGATGCCCGACGACCTCCGGGAGAAGCTCCGGGCCCACATCAAGCGGACCGGGCGGTATCCCTACGTCATCGTCCGGCCGCACCCGAGCGGACCCGGACGAAGTTCCAGGTCCTGGACGGCCACCACCGGCTGGCGATCCTCCGGGAACTCGGCCACACCGAGGCCCGCTGCGACGTGTGGGACGTGAACGACCGGGAGGCGAAGCTGCTCCTGGCCACCCTGAACCGGTTGCAGGGCCAGGACTTGCCCATCAAGCGCGCCCAGCTCATCCACGACCTCCTGGGCGAGATGAGCCTGGACGACCTGGCCGGGTTGCTCCCCGAGACCGACAAGCAGCTGGAGGAGCTGCATGCGCTCCTCGAGTTCCCGGCCGAGGAGATCGCCGCCCAGCTGGAAGCGGAGGCCGAGGCCGCCGAGCGGGTGCTTCCCCGGGTGCTGTCGTTCGTGGTCTCCCCGGAGCAGGAGGAGCTGATCACCCACGCCGTGGAAGCCGCCTCGGACGGCACCCCGGGGCGGGACCGGAAGGCCCGGGGGCTCACCAACCTCGCCAAGCACTACCTGGAGGAAGCCGATGAAGCGGTCGCGGACCAAGGCTAGAGAGGAGGCCCGGCGCTTGTACCTGGCCGGCGAGGCCGAGACCAACGCCGAGATCGCCGCTAGGCTTGGCGTCAAACCCCACACCGTGGGCCGCTGGCGGAAGGACGAGGACTGGGACGGGCTCAGGCTCAAGATCGACCGCCGGGCGGGGGAGCTGTTCGTGGAGAAGCTCGCCACCGATCGGGTGACGCTGAACGTCCGCCACTACCGGCTCTGGGACCTCTTGCTCACCCGGCTCATGGAGGACCTGAAGGCGGGGGGAGCCCCGGGACGTCCGGGAACTGGACCGGGTGGCCGGCATCCTGGACCGGGCACAGCGCGGGTCAGCGCCTGGCCAAGGGGCTCTCCACGACGGGCGAGACCGAGGAACAGGTCCGGGCCGAGGCGGAAGCCGAGATCCGGCGCCTCATCGACACCTTCATCGAAGCGGTGAAGGAGAACGTCCCCGACGAGGAGACCCGGGACCGCATCCGCCGGATGCTCGCCCGGGCCACCGACCGACGGACGACGACGAGGCGGTGGCGTGAGCCGGGGAGGACGACGGCTCCGGGCCGCCAACTACCTCCGGAAGCGCGCCGATGGAACTCGCCACCCCGGCCACCCGGGCTCAAACCGATCCCCTGGCCGCCTGGGCCTTGAAGAACATCCGCCTCGACGGCCTCCCCTTCACGTTCCAGGGCCACGAGTACCTCCGGGCCCTCTACGACGACACCGCCCAGCACATCGTGCTGTCAGCAAGGCCGCCCAGATCGGCGGCACCACCTGGGCCATCCTCCGGGCCATGTTCACGTGCTTGTCCGGGCTCAACACCATCTACTTCTTCCCGACCCGGACCGACGTGATCGACTTCTCGAAGTCCCGGGTCGGACCGCTCCTCTACGACAACCCGTTCCTGGCCAAGCAGCTTCGGGACACGGACACCGTGGGGCTCAAGCGGATCGGGGACGCCAACCTCTACTTCCGGGGCATGAAGTCCACGGTCGGCATGAAGTCGGTCCCGGCCGACATGATCGTGTTCGACGAACTGGACGAAGCCACCCCCGACGCCCGGGCCATGGCCTGGGAGCGGATCGCCCACAGCGACTACAAGCGGGTGATCGAGCTCAGTCGAACCCGAGCCTTCCCGGCTACGGGATCGACGAGCAGTTCGAGAAGTCCGACCAGCGGCACTGGACGCTGAAGTGCCCCGCCTGCGGCCACTGGACCTGCCTGGAGCGCGAGTTCCCCCACAAGCTCGGCCAGGAGGTCCGGGTCATCCTCCCCCGCGAGGACGGCACCTACTACCGGGCCTGCCCCCAGTGCGAGGCGGAACTCGACGTGGACCAGGGGGAGTGGGTCGCGGACTACCCGGACCGGGCCGATCCACGGGTACCGCATCTCGCCAGCTGTTCAGCTCCAAGGTGGACCCGGGGGAGATCCTGGAGGAGTACCGGACCGTCCGCTACCCGGAGCGGTTCTACAACCTCAAGATCGGGATCCCATGGGCGGATCTCGAACGCCGCCTCGATGTGCAGACCGTCCTCAACCTCTGCCGGGACACCGACGAGGCTCCGGCCGGCTACCACGTCATGGGGGTGGACACCGGAAAGCAGCTCCATACCGTAGTGCTCCGGTTCACCGGCGACGGACGGTGGCCGGCCCACATCGTCCACCTGGAGGAGTGCCGGGAGTTCTCCGACCTGGATGGCCTCATGCAGCAGTTCCAGGTCCAGTGCTGCGTCATCGACGCGATGCCCGAGATCCACGCCACCCGGGAGTTCGCCGAGCGGTGGGCGGCGGACGTCTACATGAACTTCTTCAGCGAGCAGCAGCGGGGGAAGGCGGCCTGGGACAGCCGGGAGTACGTGGTGCGGGAGAACCGAACCGAGGCGCTCGACGCGTCCCGGGCGGTGGTGCGGGAAGGCCGGGTGACGCTGCCGCCCCGGTCGCCCCTGGTGGAGACGTTCGCCCAGCACATGAGTTGCGATGCCAAGGTGCTGGAGGAGGACCCGGACACCGGGGCCAGCGGTACAAGTACATCCGGACCGGGGCCGACCACTTCTCCCTGGCCTTCACCTATGCGCTCCTGGCTCTGGAGCAAACCTACGACCCGGTGGGCCACGTCTACCTTGCGCGGCTGATGGGGATGCGGTGATCCGGTGCAGCCTTGAACCCCGGCAGGACCGATGCCCTCATGGCGGGGGAGGTACGACCATGGACGAGTTCTTCAAGACCCGGATGGGACAGCGGTTCTACGAGTCCACCCTGCCGAAGATCGCCGAGGAGCTGGAGCGACTGAACCGGAACCTCGAGGCGTTGGTGGAGGCGTTGACGGCGAAGGAGACCGGGACGGAAGCCGAGCCCCCCGAGGACGGTCAGCGGTAGAGGGTCTTCAGCCGCCCCCACGTCGTGCTCTGGACGGGCACCTCGGTGCAGCCAGGGTCGGGATACGCCCCCATCGGCTCGTCTCCCGTCAACGCTGGGGACCCCGACGCCACGCGGTAGTCACCCACACCCGGGTTGCAGAACATCGGGTCGGCGAAGATCTGGGTGGAGCGCCATTCCTCAGGGCAGGCGTGATCACCACCGCCGAGGTCACCGCCTTCGTTCTGCCAGAAGAGGTTGGGGCCCAAGGCGGCGGTGCCGTACCAGCATGCTATACCGCCCTCTCTATTCGATGCAATGATATTATTGATGATTCGCAAATTCGTAGATGTATAGAATAGCAGAATGCCCCCCCCGCCACTGGAAAGCACATGACTCCCATCATTCTCTGCGACTGTATTGTTGGATATCTCTCCTGTCATTGCCAAGGCAGCCATCCCCCCACCGGACCCTGTATCACCAGGATGACCTAGGCCGCTTGTGGCATTTCCAATGAACTCATTGTGCTGGACAAGTGATTGACCCGCAAGTCCTCTTTGGGATACATAGAGACCACCTCCATGGTCAGTCGCGCTATTTCTTATAAACCGATTGCCTATTATAATGACGCTTCCGTTCAACTGGAGAACATACATTCCACCGCCATCTCCACTTGTCGCCGCATTTGATTCGAAAGAGTTGCCACTAATCATTGGCGTGGAATCCCCTACTCCAAGCCCACCCCCATTGTATTGGGACACGTTTCTCCTGAAGACATTACTTGAAACCAAAGGGGTTGGCAAATTCTCCGAGCCACCGAGAATCTGCATCCCCGCCCCTGAGCCCACGCCATCGATTGAGTTGGCCGTGATGACGTTGTGAAGTACCTGAGGTGAGCTATATTGACAGAGTACGCCACCCCCGTAGTGCAGGACTGCTGTGGCTTGCCATCCACTCCCACCCGTGATTGTAAACCCCTCCAACACCGCCGCCCGCGTCTCCCCCTTCCAGATCTTGACGACCGAATCTTCCTTTCGGCTCCCGTCGATGGTCGTCACTTCCGGCCCTTGCTGACTCTTGACGACGATGTCCCTCCCCATGAACTCGATATTCTCGTAGTAGGTACCTGGAGCAACGAGGACGGTGTCGCCGACGTCGGCCTTGTTGATGCCGGCCTGGATTGTTGGCGCGTCACCGGAGCCGTCCTCGGCGATGTACCAGGTCTTGGCGCTGGAGGCGGTAGGGAAGAGAAGGAGACCGAGGATGAGGAGCAGCAGCCGCATAAGATTCCCCGCACAAGCCCGTTGAGGGCATCCTACCACCGGGCGGCTGGAGGAAGTAGCACTAAGGTGCATTGCGCAGTCAGTGGTACCGAGGAGAACGGGTGCCCCAGGCCGACGGGCTGGCCGGCTGCCTGGGCCCGCAGCCCGGCTCCGCGAATGCCCCCATCGCACCGGACTCGGTGAAGGCGGGGGAGTTCTCGGCCAACCGGTAGTCGCCGTTCTCGGGATCGCAGAAGAGCGGGTCAGCGACGATCATTGACTCCGCCCATTCACTGGGACAGGCTCCATCACCCACACCGAGGTTCCCGCCCTGGTTGTTCCAGAGCAGGTTCCGGCCCATCGTGGCCGTTGTCGTGCTCCACCAACAGGCGATCCCGCACTGCTGGTTGGAAACGATGATGTTATCGCGGACTGACATTCGGGACCCCGTCAGGAAGAGGAGGACCCCTCCCCCACCACACTGCGTAAGATGCTCGCCATTATTGTCGACAATGGTATTGTGGGTAACCTCTCCGTCGATCATCAACAAAGCGATTGCAGCTCCGGAGCCCGTATCACCGAAGAATCCCGGTCCGAGGGTGCTGTTCTCGATGAACAGATTCTCGACTATTCGAACCTGTGTGAGCGCGTAGTTCTTGCCGGCGTATATTCCGCCGCCGTGGTCACCCGCCACATTGCCCCGGAACGTGTTCCCTCGGATCGTGAAGTCACCATTATTCGCCAGGATCCAGATACCAGCGCCATCTGCGTAGGCGCGGTTGTTCTCAAAGATGTTGTTTTGGATTATCGGCTTGCCGCTGCCAATAGCGATGGCCCCCCCGTCGAGTCTGCATGAGTTTTCGCGGAAGACGTTGTCTTCAACGAGTGGACTGGTAAGCGCTACATGCTCTGAGGATTGAATCGAGAGTCCACCGCCAATTCGTGCTTGATTGCCGACGATCACGTTCTTCCTGATTGTTGCAGATGCTCCAACCAGGATGATTCCACCGCCAAAGGTGGTTATCGCATCTGCCTTCCACCCGCTTCCCCCCGTGATCGTGAACCCCTCCAGCACTGCCTTCCGGGTCTCGTCATGGAGCATCACCACCACCGAGCTGTCTCGGGAGCTGCCGTCCAGGATCGTCACCTCCGAGCCCTCCTGGCTCCGGACCACGATGTCCTTCCCCAGGTAGTCGATGTTCTCCAGGTACCGTCCCGGACCCACCTCCACGATGTCCCCGGTCACCGCGCTGTCGATGGCCGCCTGCACCGTTGGCGCGTCCCCGGTCCCCTGCACGTTCACCACCCAGGTCCGTCCCGGCCCGGCCACGTACACCGACGCCGGGGCCGACACTGGACCCAGGTTCCCGGCCGCGTCCTCGGCGCGGACCGCGAAACTCACCGTCCCCCCTCCGACCAGCTCGATCAGGTTCACCTCTTCCGCGCTCCCGGGCGCCTTCGGGACCAGGCTGACCGGCGCCTCGATGGCCGCTTCCCAGTCCGCTTCGTCGGTGATCGGGCCCATCCGGTAGCGGACGTGATAGGCCGCCGCCCGGCCTTCCATCCCGTCGTCCCCCACCGCGGTCCAGGTCAGATTGGCCCGGTACGCGATGCTTGAGGTCACCGCCACGTCGGTGATCGCCGCCGGGGGGACGTCGTCCACCGGCACGGTCACCTCCAGGTCCACCACCGGGCCCCGTTTGCCGGCGTCGTCCAGCCCCCGGACCCCAACGTGGTGGACGCTCTCGGGGGCCAGGCCGGTCCAGCGGAAGCTCTCCTCCGTCCCCGGGGAATGGGGTGGCAGCTCCACCGGGACCGGGGCCGCCTCGGCCCAGGTGCTGTCGGTGAGAGCCGCATTGGACTGCCGAATGTCGTAGGCGGCCACCGTACCGCGATCCCCGTCGTCCCCGGGGGCGGTGAAGGCCAGGGTCAGGCTGTGGGGGGTACTGGCCGTCACCCGGAGATCGGTGACCGGACCCGGCGGTTCCGGGTCCCCGGTCTGGCCCTGGACCAGGTTCGAGAACTCCGACGCGTTCCCCGCCGCGTCCAGGGTCCGGAGGCGGAAGAGGTAGATCTGGTTCCTCCGGAGCGGAGCCAGGAAGGCGGTTTCCGGGGCGCCGGCCTCCCGGGGCGCCGGCAACGAGTCCATCCGGCTCGCGATCTCCCAGCTCGGCGGGGGCTCGTCCAGCATGTAGCGGAGGTCGTAGGCGGCGGCGATCCCCTGGTCCCCGTTATCCCCGGGAGCGGTCCAGCCCAGGGTGATCGACGTGTCGTCGGCGGCAAGGAGGGCGAGGTCGGTGACCGTGGCCGGCGGGGTGCGGTCGGGGCCGGGCTCGTGGTCCTTGCCGCAGGCGGCAACACCCACGCAGAGCGCCGCCACACAGAGCGCCAGCCGGTCCCGCGTCATGGAAAATCCTCACCAGCCCATCACCGGCATCCTAGCATCGAAGTTCGGGTCCGTGGACCTATGGCAGGGGCTCATTTTGCGGCATCCGCCCTGGCCCAAGTGCCCGAAAAACGGCATCGCCTCTCGCGGACATGCCCATTTTGCGGCATCGGGGTCGCCGGACATGCCCGTTTTGCGGCATCGATTTGGGCCATTTCGGGCCGGTCGACGTGAACGGGCGGCAAGGCCCATTCCCCTAACCCGTTACAGCACAAGGAGTCAGGGGAATAGTCGTCTGCCTCCGAGCTGGCCGAGAGGCGTTTTCGGGGCCAAATCCTGCCCATAAAATGCCCCTAATCTGCCGTAAGTCGTTGTCCTGGCGTGAGAATGCCGGTGTTCTGCCGGTCCAGCAGTCGACATGTCGTGGTTCCAGTGTAAGTGGCTTGTGTGATTGCAGTTACGAGTCCAATAGTATTGGTTGCCAAAGCGCCATAGCGAATATATAGCAACGTGCATTGATCAGGTCACGGCCCACACCCCGCCTCCGGGAACGCGCCCATCGGCACCGATCCGGTCAGCGCGGGCGAGTCGCTGCGGACGTGGTAGTCGTCGTTGGCGGGATCGCAGAAGAGGGGGTCGGCGAAAATGCTGTCGGTTGGGTACTCGCCTCGGCAGGCCCCATTCAGTGAGATCACGTTTTCACGCGAGTTGTTCCAGAATAGATTGCTCAGGATTAGCGGGCTGGCTTGATTACGGCAGACGATTCCATCGCCACGGTTGCCCGCGATGATGTTGTTGGCGATAGTATACGTTGCTCCAATGTCGGAAACATTGATACCCCCACCGTAGTATGGAGAATCGGTCCCGGCATCGTTGGCAGCAATGGTGTTCCCGGAAACAATTCCGCTTCCAGTTGACAGCGCGATTCCACCGCCACTTCCAGCGCCACCTCCTCCACCGCCGTGGGCTACATTTCGGACGATTAGATTCTGTCGGATTTCGATCGGCTGAGCTCCAAACTGCGGTATTGAGCCCACGGTGATAGCACCGCCCTGGTCCTCCGCCAGATTGTCCAGGAAGTAATTGTCAACCAAGATCAGCGTCCCGCTCCTCAATAGGAAGTCACAAGCGCCACCATCGCCTTTAGTTGTCCTGTTGCGAAGGAACATATTCTGTCGCACTATGAAATTCCCTCCGTCAGTCCAGATTGCCCCGCCATTTACATCGGCGATGTTCTCCTCGAATATATTGGCGACAACATCAAGCCTTGGAATCGGACTGAGAGACGGATTGGGATGTCCAATGCAGATTGCCCCCCCAAACCCCGCGCGGTTCCCGATGAAACAATTGTGCAGCAACGTGATTGAGCCCGAGGGACTCCAGACAGCTCCGCCCCGGGTGCCGGTTTCCGGATATGCAAGCGTTCCTGTTCCTCCTGTAAGTGTGAATCCCTCGATCACGGTCCCTAACGGCTCCTCCCGGAAGCACATGACAATGGAGCTATCCTCCTCGCTGCCGTCGAGGATGGTGGCCTCGGGACCCAGCTGGCTCTTCAGGTAGATGCCTTTGCCGAGAAAGTCGATGTCCTCGTGGTAGGTTCCCGGGCCGACCAGCACCATGTCGCCGGTTTGGCCGCGCTGGATGGCATCTTGGATCGTCGGAGCATCCCCGGTGCCATCGGCCTTCACATACCAGGTCTGGTGCGATGCCGCGACGGTGACGGAGGGGGAGTTGGAAAGCGGGCTGAGGTTGCCCGCGTCGTCGAGGGCGCGAATGGCGAACCAGAGGGTAGTGCCGGCTGGTACCGGGATCACATCGAGGCTCTGCTTCTGGCCCGGAGCCTTGGGTGTCGGAGTTGCCGTCACGGGCGTGGCCGTGTCCCAGGTCAGGTCGGTGACCGCTTCTTCGGCGTAGCGGATCTGGTAGGAGCTGGTTGTTCCCTCGCCGTCGTCATCGCCGGGTGCGGTCCAGGTCAGTGTCACCTGGAAGGGGGCGGAGGACGAAGCAGAGAGATCGGTGATCTGCGACGGCGACACCGTATCCGGGGGAAGGTCAACCAGAACGGTGTTGGAGACCGGGCTGACCTTGGCGGCATCGTCCCTGGCCCGGACGGCGTAGTAGGTCATGGTGCCAGGGGTGAGGTCCTGGAGCCGGTAGGAGACCGGTTGGCCACCCGGCACGGTGGGGATCGAGACCCGCACGGACTCGGCATCGGCCCAGGTCTCCTCGGTGATCGCGAAGGGAGCCCGGCGCAGGATGTACGCGGTGGCCTCGCCGAACCAGCCGTCGTCACCGGGAGCGGTGAAGGTCAGGGTGGCGGCATGGGGAGCCAAGTCGATCGCCTGGAGGTCGGTTACCTGAGCGGGTGGGCCAAAGTCCCCGGTCTCGCCCTCCACGACGTTGGACAGTCCCGACACGTTCCCCGCCTCATCAGTCGCCTTGAGGGCCAGCCGGTAGAGGAGATGCGGTTCCAGGCCGCCTACGGTAACGCTCTCGACCTGGCCCGCCTGATGGGGTAGAGGCATGCCGGCCACGACCGTCGCCGAGTCCCACCCGGCCGGTAGCGAGCCCAGGCTGTACCGCAGATCGTAGGACGCCGCCTGTCCCCGATCGCCGTCGTCACCGGGAGCCGCCCAGGTCACGGTGAGCGTGGAGTCCGTGCTGCCGACCAGGGCCAGGTCCGTCACCGCAGCCGGAGGCGTCGTGTCCGGCTTCTGCGAGTCATCGCCGCAGCTCACCAGAACCAGCAACCCCACAACCAGAACGATC
The DNA here is from genome assembly GCA_963768615.1 of Candidatus Eiseniibacteriota bacterium. Taxonomy (GTDB): domain Bacteria; phylum Eisenbacteria; class RBG-16-71-46; order JABDJR01; family JABDJR01; genus CAVSKL01. The sequence goes on from CAVYIE010000004.1 coordinate 471,150, forward strand.
TTCCGCACCACGCCTCGACGCACCAGACCTCCTTGGGTTCATGCCATCCGGGGGTATAGTACACGAATCCGGAAGCTAGGTTCCTGCCCTGAAATGGGTTCGGAGCGGGGAAGTGGCCGTCTGGTGAGTCGATGGAACGGTGACGCGGCATGTCTGAAATAGAATTACGGTTTCCGCCAAAGCTTGAAGAGGAGTATCATGGAGGTCCCCCCTCCTCTACGGCCCGCAAAGGAGGTCGCATGCGTCTGTCTACGCCTCTCTTCCTGATCCCCCTGATTGGTGCCGTAGGGCTGTCCATGCTCGCACCGGCGCCCGCCGCTGCCGACTTCTGCGACTCCACCCTGGTTCTCGGCACGACTTACGTGGTGGGCCCCGCGGTGGGCGACTACCCGCCGGTCGTTCCGGGCGGGGAGACACTCTCCCTGTACGGGGTCGTGTCTGCCCTGGGTGGTCCGTTAACCGGCGCAGCCGGGGCGGGGAGCGAGGTGACCTGGGTCATCCGGGACATCACCTGCTTTACGGAAGGAATGTGGGCCGATCCCGAGACAAACACGGGCGGAACGGTCTCCCTCTTCTACGACTGCCGGATGGACGTGTACGTGGACGATGCGACGACGGCGGACATCGAGAATCCGGACACCTATGCGGACGGAACCCTGGCTCTCACGCTGGACATCCCGCAGTTGGATCTGTTGGCGGGCTCGGGGGGCTACCCGCCGACTCCGGAGTTCTCCTTCGGGGCGCTCCAGGTCACTGGCGGAGCTTGGTACGATCTGGTTTCCAAGGACGGCAACGGGTTTGCAGGCGACCTGCGGGGGCGGTACCCGAACACCGGGTCGGGCTACACTTCGCTCCCTCCGGGCGTCCTGGGCGTATTCCTGGGCCGGGTGACGCTCGACTGCTCCGTCCCGGTGCGTCCGATCACCTGGGGCAGGATCAAGGCGAGGTACGAGTAGGGGGCAAATCACCACATGCCCACTGACTGTCAGAAGCCACGAACCAGGAGCGCCGCCGTGACGACTCGACTTGCTGCCGCCTCTCTCCTCACCGTGTCCCTGATACTCGTCTCGGGTGCTGTGCAGGCCCGCACCTGGAACATCGCCAACGATGGAACCGGAGACGCCCCGACGATCCAAGCCGGCATCGACAGCTCGGCGGTGGGGGATACGGTGCTGGTGAGACCCGGGCACTTACAACGAGGTGATTGATTATCTCGGCAAGGACATTGTGGTCAAAAGTTCTTCGGGGCCGGACCTGACGGTCATCGATGGCTCTAGCTCGTCCTCAGATAAGGTCGTCTTTTTTCATTCGGGGGAGTCACGTGCGGCGGTTCTTGAGGGTTTCAAGGTAACTGGAGGGGGGTTCGGAATTGGCATCTTGGACTCAGCGCCATCAATCCTCGCAAATCATGTGACCAAAAACTCAGGATCCGGGAATATCGGTTCAGCGATCATCATGGCGGCAAGCTCTGGGTCCGTGGTCACCACTCATCGCGGGCAATAGAGTATTCGAGAATGAAACTCCAAGGACCTCTTCCGGAATCGGCAGTGTTCAAGGCATGACTCCCGAGATTCGTGATAACTACATTGCGCGTAATCACGCTGGAAGTGGTGATGGAGGCGGCATATGGATTCGGGCAGACTATGATGGTACAATAATTTCACACAATGTGATTGAGGACAATGTGGCCGGCGATCACGGTGGCGGCATCTATTTCGTAGGTCTACGGGGGCTCACACCGCAAGCCGAAATCTCTTACAACATACTTGTTAACAACACCGCAGAGGGGCAAGAGCACACGGGGAACAGCGGAGGCGGCATCTGGCTATCGTCAACGAATGCTCATGTACATCACAATACTATTGTACAGAATACGGGCGGAGGTTCGTATCACGTTTACGGCGGGGGCATCGCAGTAGCGGAGGTTCTCGGCTCCCCGCTCATCGAACAGAACATCATCGCCTACACGTTGGACGGCGGCGGCATCCGTTGCGACGACCCCTCGACGCCGGTGATCCGGAACAACCTCGCCTGGGACAACGTCGGCGGGAACGGGACGGGGGACTGCAAGGACTGGGCGCTGAGCAACGGCAACATCGTGGCCGATCCGATGTTCTGTGGCTTGGCGGCCGGGGACCTGTCGCTGGCGGCGGACTCACCCGCGATCACGCATCCGGCTGGACCCTTGGGTGCGATCGCCGATCCTGGGTGCCCGGGCACGCCGGTGGAGCGCACGACCTGGGGCAGGATCAAGGCGAGGTACGAGTAGGGGTCAAAAGAAAGGCCCCAGGCGAAGGTGGGCCGGGGGCGCAAGAGTGACACCCCTCCTGGGGGAATTGGAGGGGCGCCAGACGGGCTTGGAAACCCGTCGGCCGCATTCTAGCAAATCTCAGCAGGCCAGATCCCGGATTCCCGCCGCCAGCTCGTCATCCGAGGCATGCAGGTAGATCGTGGTCGTGAGGGGCGATGCGTGACGGGCAAACCGCTGGGTGAGGAAGAGATCGTGGCTGGCCCGCCAGACGTTGGTGACGGCGGAGTGGCGCAAGGCGTGAACGGGGTACATCCGGTCGAACCCGGCGACTTGCTGCCAATGCTTGAAGGCGGTCTGGAGCCGGCGCTTGGAGAGGCGGTGGCCGGCCTGGTTGCAGAGCAGGGGGGCTTCCGGGCTGACGGACTCACCGGAGACCAGCTTGTAGGCCCAGAACCGCTCCAGCTTCGGCAGGAGGGCATCCGGGAGGAACACGTCGCCGACGCGGCCGCCCTTGGCGATCTCACGTCGGAGACGGACGCGGGATCTGGGCCGGCCAGTTGGGAAGAACACGTCCCCGACATTCAGCCCGGTGATTTCCGACAACCGCAATCCGGTTCCGAGGGCGAGAGAGAAGATCAGGTGGTCACGGGGGTGCGGGAGCTGGCGTCGAGAAGAGATTGCTGCTCGGAGCGGGTCAGGGTCGGTGGGCTAAGGTAGGGCATCGGTGGAACCTCCGGGGCAATTGGGCAGCCAGTGGCTGGGGAGATCAAGAGAAACTGGTCGGCTGCTATGCTGGGCCTAGTTGACCAGGTTCCGGGGGCTGAGCAAAGGCTGGTCGCTCAAGCATAGGAAGTGGTACCACCAATGTGTACGGTGATGGTATCCGCCTGACACCCGCCCCTTTCCGGGCGTCGAGTTAGGCCGCCTCATCCGGCGACTCCTCCTCGGTCTCTTCCTCCTTCCGGTCCAGCCTTCTCAGCAGGCCACACCGCCCAGGGTTCCGTCACCTAACTGCCCACTCGAAAACCCCCTCGGGAGTGTGCAGTGACGCGTCCCCCCGGCCCATCGCACCGAAACCCGCCCCGCCAAAGTGATTGATTTCAAACGGATATAGCCCCGCCCGGAGTCGAGTGCAGTGTGACGGAACCCACGGGACGCAGAAGTGCCCACTCCAGGAAGTCCCCCCGTCCGGTCGGCGCTTCCCGGATCATCGCCCGTCGCTTGCCGAGAATCCGTCCGGGACCGGAGCCCGGCCGCCTCCAGGGGTTATAGTGGGGTCCAGACCCCGGAGGCGTAACCGGTCAAGGAACGGCGTTATGGACTTCGGGGGCGGGCGAGGTCTGACGTGAGCGGGTTGTCGGCGAAGTGCTCTTTCCAGAGCCGGGGCGTGAGCTGGTGAACCAGGCTTTGCGGATGGGTATCGACCCGCTGCAGCACGTCCACCAGGTAGGTATAGGGCGGGATTCCGTGCAGCCGGCAGGTGGCCAGCAGGCTCTGCACCACGCCGACGAAGTAAGCGCCGATCTCCGTGGAGCAGAACAGCCAGTTCTTGCGGCCCAGCGCGATGGGCCGGATCTCGCGCTCCAGGTGGTTGGTGTCGATCGGCACGTCCGGGTACTCCAGGAACACCCGGAGCCCCGCCTCGGCCTCCAAGGCGTAGTGCGCGGCCTTGAGGAACGGATGGGTGGGCAGCAGCACCTGCTCTTCGACCGTCGCCCGGAGCCAGGTGAAGAACGCGTCCACTTCCGGACGGAGGTGCTCGGCCCGGTGCTGCAACCGCTTCTCCGGCGGCGGATCCTTCCCCTGGAGTTCGGCCTCGAACTCGTACAACCGCCCGATCCGCTTCAGCGCCTCACCGCATAGCTCCGGTCCTGACGCCAGCGCCTCCTCGAACTTCCTTCGCGTGTGACTCCAACACCGCGCATGCACGATCTTGTTCGTCGCCGCGGCATATCGAGTGTAGACCTCGTAGCCATCGGTCAACAGCACGCCCCCGAACGACTTCAACGTCTCCACCACGAACTTCTTGCTCCGGGTCGTCGCGAACGGGAACGCCACCTCGTCGCCGTCGCCGTAGATCGGCCAGAAGTAGCCCCGACCCATCTTCCCCGGCCTGCCCCGGCCCGCCCGGATCGGCGTCTCGTCCATGGCCAGCACCGCGCTGGTCAGGATCGACGCGAGCTGTGCCTCGTAGATCGGCACCAGGATCTCCGCCGTCCGATGCGTCCAGTTCGTCAGCGTCGGCCGGCTCAGGTGAACCCCTGCCGCCGCCATCCGCTGATGCTGCCGGTACAGCGGCAGGTGGTAGGCGAACTTGTCGATCAGCAGTCCCGCCAGCACGCTCACGTCCGCCAAGCTCTTCTCCAGCACCGCCCGCGGCGCCGGCGCGCTCACCATCGCCCCGCTGGCCCTCTCTTTCCACACCTCCCGGACATACCGCAGCACCACGTACGACGCCGGTCGCTGGGCCAGCCGCTCGGTCGTCTTGGTGCTCACCCGCTCGTGCGTGGCGGGACTCACGCCCTCCGGTGCCGGGATCAGGATCTCCTCCACCGGCACGGAGGGATCGAAGCGAAGGGCCTCGGTGTCGTCCTCGGCCGCGGGGCGGGCCTGGCGGCGCTGGTAGGAGGCCACCGTCTCGGTGGCCGCGGGGACGACCTCTTCGGGCAGCTCCCCCAACAGCAGCTGCCGACCCGCCGGGTCCAGCACCCGCCGCTCCGACTTCTGTCCGAACAGCTGGCGCTGGAACCACGCCACCTGCCGCTTCACCTCGGCCAGCTCCGCCGCCAGCGCCCGGTTCGCTTCGGTCAGGGTGCGGTTGGTGCGGGTCACGCTCTCATGGGCCACGAGCAACGCGGCGATCTCGTCCCGACTCATTGATGCGGCGCGCTCGTGCGGTTCCATGCCTTCTTTTTACCCGATCCGTCTCCTCATGCCAAGAGATATTCCGTCCAATAGCAACATAAATGCCCGCGCATCCAGCTCCTGCTTCCGTTTCGTTCCCGGAAGAGTGAACCGACCCTGCTCGAGCCGCTTCGCGAACAGGCAGTACCCCGTCCGGTCCCAGTACACCAGCTTCAGGTAGTTGCCCCGCCGGTTGAAGAACACGAACAGCGTCCCCGACAGCGGGTCTTCCTTCAGCACGCCCTGCACGATGGCTACCAGCCCGTCGAACGACTTTCGCATGTCCACCGGCTCGCTCCAGGCCAGGATCCGCCGGACCTGGCTCTCCCAGAGCATCCTCAACCCCGGATCCGCAGCACGACTCCGTGCGGCAACTCCAACTCCATCGACCAGGCCGTACCGCCGCCCTCGCTGCGCTTCAGCTCCACGAACCCGGCCTCTGGCTCCGTCGGCGCGAACCGGGCCTTCCACTTGTGAAAGGTCGCCAGCACCAATCCCTCCCGCCGGCAGAACGCCGTCGGGCCCAGACCGCTCACCCCCTGCCGTTCCAGGACTTCGCGCCACTGCTCCGGCGGACGCAGAAGTGCCCACTCCAGGAAGTCCCCCCGTCCGGTCGGCGCTTCCCGGATCATCGCCCGTCGCTTGCCGAGAATCCGTCCGGGACCGGAGCCCGGCCGCCTCCAGGGGTTATAGTGGGGTCCAGACCCCGGAGGCCCCGCCATGAACCGATACTCATTTCCCGCCCTCGTCCTGGTCCCGCTCCTCCTCGCCGCCTGCGGGGACGACGCCCCACCCACCGCCACGGGGCACCCGGGTGTCCTCGAGGGAGCGGTGGTGGACACGGCCGGGCAGCCGGTCGCGGGAGCCTTCGTCAACCTGGGCTACACCGTGGTCGTGGATGCGGATACGGCCTGGGTGCCTCCCCTGGCCCCGGCCACCCTCCCCAAGCCGGACAGCGTCTCCATCCAGATCACCGATCACCGGGGCGACCTGGTATGGGCCTTCCAGGGGGACCCGGACCAGTTCCTGTTCTGGGACGGCAACGATCTCGCCGGGGAACCGGCCCCGGACGGGCCCTACTTCTACCACCTGATCGGCTACACCGCCGACGGCGACTTCACGGCCGAGAAGTGGCTGGTGCTCGCCCGGTCCGTCGCCGGGCGGGCCCGGGTCGCCGATGTGCGGACCGACGACGCGGGCCGGTTCAGCATTCCCGTGGATGCGCTCCCGATCTGGAAGACCTACGTGAACCCGGACCCGGCCCCCGGCGGACCCATCGAGACCGCCTTCGGCAAGGTGGTCACGGTATACGCCTACCCGGGGGACGGGAGCGCGGTCCACGACGCGGTGCGGGTGGATCTGGGCGACGGCGGAAGCCACGCGCTGGAACTTCGGCTCCCCGGTCCGGCCGCCGACTGATCCGCCTCCGGGGGCGCCTCGGCGGGCGCGCACACCCCGGCGCGGAAGAGCTATTCGGCCCGGAAGAGGGCGAGGAGCATCTCCCCCCGCATCTCCGGCCGCGCCGTCATAGCCCCCAGGACCCGGGCGGCCAGGGCCATCCTTCGCGCCCCCTTGAGGTGGCGGAAGGGGTTCCCGGTGGTGATCACCCGCTCGGGGCGGAGCCGGGCCTCGGCCGCCGCCCGCTCCAGCTCGTTGCGGCTGATGGGCGAGATGTGGCCCAGGTTCCGGTAGTCCCGCTCCGCGAACCAGTGGAAGCTCCCGGTGCGGAGCATCATGAGGAGCGAAACCGGGCTCTCCACGTTGGGGGTGCTGACCAGGAGCCTCCCCCCCGGCTCCAACAGCTCGCGGCACTGGCGGAGGAAGTGCCGGGGGTTTTCCAGGTGCTCCACGATCTCCAGGGCGGCCACGGCGTCGAACCGCTGCTCGAACCCGGCCCCGAAATCGGATTCCAGGTCGATCCCCCGGAAGGGGATGGTGTCCCGGGGCTGGAACCGTTCCTCGACCAGGTCCGCCGCCGTCACCCGGTAGCCCAGGTCGGCCAGGCGGAGGGAGAAGGCGCCGGTCCCCGCGGCCAGGTCCAGCACCCGGGCCTCGGGGGCCAGGACCCCGCCCAGGAGCCCGGCGGCGGCGGCATGGAGCCCGGGGACGGCGTGGATGGGGAGCCCCCGGTAGCGCTCCACCCCGGGGCTCGCCGCCAGTTCGGCGCTGCGGTAGTGTTCGACCCGCCCCGCGCGCAGGTCGGAGGATTCGCTCACGGCCACTCCGGATTGGGGATGGGGGCGGCTCCGCCGGAGGGCGGCGCCGGAGGGTGAGCGTAGCGAACCGGTCCGGTTCTGGCCAGCCGGAGGGCGGGGCCGGGCGGGGCCGGGAAACCGGACGCCCAGCTCCATCCAAACCCTTTCCCCCCGCCAAGCGTCCAAGGAACGGAAACCTGATGAACGGACCCGGGGGCAAGGCCCCCAAGTCTCGGGAGGATCGCCGGTTGGGCCGACCGCAGAGGGACACCGAAGCGGTGGTGGACCTGGACGCGGTGCGCCTGATCGAGCGGGCCCGGGCCGGGGACGCGGCGGCCTTCGAGGGCCTCTACCGCCTCCACGCGGGCCGGGTGTTCGCGATCTGCCTGAGGCTCTGCGGGGACCCCGCCCGGGCCGAGGAACTGGTCCAGGACGTGTTCGTGCGGGTATGGCGGCGGCTGGATTCGTTCCAGGGGCGGAGCGCCTTCTCGACCTGGCTCTACCGCCTGGCCACCAACGTGGTCCTGGACGCGCTCCGCGCGGAGATCCGCCGCTCGGCCCGGGAGACCCCGGTCGAGGAGCCGGCGGACTGGGAAACGCCGAAACCGCCGGCGCCCCCGGGGCTCGGACTGGACCTGGAGGCGGCCATCGCCTCGCTCCCCACCGGGGCGCGAATGGTGTTCGTCCTCCACGAGGTGGAAGGGTACCGGCACGAGGAGATCGCGGAGATGGCCGGGCTGGCCGAGGGAACCTGCAAGGCGCAGCTCCACCGGGCCCGGCGGCTTCTGCGGGAGAGATTGGGGTCATGAACCATCGCGGCATCCGGGAACGCCTGGAGGACCATCTGGACGGATCGCTCGCCCCCGCCGAGGCGGAGGCGGTGGACCGCCACCTGGCCGGGTGTCCGGAGTGCGCGGCGGCCCTGGCCGCGCTGGCCGATCTGCGGCGCCGGGCCCGGGCGCTGCCGGCGGAGCTGGAGCCGCCCCGGGACCTGTGGCCGGGGATCGAGTCCCGGCTCGGGTTGGAGCGGCCGGAAGAGCTGGAGACCGGGGTCGCGCCGGGCCGGACCCTGCGCTGGCCGTGGGCCCTGGCCGCGGCGGCCGCCCTGGCCGTGGCCGTGCTCTCCCTGGCCCTTCTCACCGGACGGGACCGCTCGCCCCTGGTGGCCTCGGAAGGCCCCCCACCGCCGGTGGCGGGGATCGTGCCCGCGGTCCAGGCCCTGGATTCCCAGGTCCGCGGGGCGTCCAAGGAGCTGGTGGCCGCGGTCCAGGAGGGACCCGGCTCCCTGCGGGGGCCGGTGGCCGAGGCCATGGAGGAGAACCTGCGGATCCTGGACCGGGCCATGGACGAGACCCGGAGCGCGCTGGCCGAGGAGCCGCAGAACGCGAGGCTCATCCACGCCCTGACCGCGCTCTACGAACGGAAGCTGGCCCTCCTGCACGAGGCCACCGATCTGGCCCTGCGGAGGGCGGCGTGAGAGGCATGTGGTGGAGAACCGCCGGTGTTCGGGGAAGCCGGCGGCGGGTGAACTCCCCGGATACGAGGTGACGTCATGAAGAAGCGACTGCCGTCCATGTTCCTGATCCCGATGCTGGCCCTGGTCCTGGCCGCGAGCACCGCCCTGGCCGGGCGGCCGGTGGACGAGACCCGGTCCGCGGCCCGGGACGGGATCGTGGACATCTCCAACATGAACGGCTCGGTCACGGTGACCGGCTGGGACAAGGCCGAGGTGCACGTGACCGGCTCCCTGGGAGACGGCCCGGACCGGCTCAGCGTGACGTCCTCGGACAAGCGCACCGTGGTCGAGGTGGAGTGGCCGCACTCGGTCCGGTCCAGCTCCCGCGAACCCACCCATCTCGACGTCTCCGTGCCCCGGGGAAGCCAGGTCCGGGTGGACGGCGTCAACCTGTGGGTCGAGGTGTCCGACGTGGCCGGGGACCTGGACCTGCAGACTGTGAACGGGTCCATCAAGGTGGCGGGCAAGCCGGGGGAGGTGAAGGCCCAGACCGTGAACGGGGAGATCGACGTCGATGGGGCCTCGGGGCGCGTGGACGTGGAGACGGTGAACGGCGGCCTGCGCCTGCGCGGGGTCTCCGGGGACCTCTCCGCCCAGAGCGTGAGCGGGGGCATCTCCGTGGAGGGGGGCTCCTTCACCCGGGCCGAGATCTCCACCGTGTCCGGCGGCCTGGAATTCACCGGGGAGCTCACCCCCAAGGGGAGCTACGACTTCGAGAGCCATTCGGGATCGGTCATCCTGCGCTTCCCCGGCCTGGACTCGGCCGAGTTCGACGTCAGCACCTTCAGCGGCGACATCGTGAACGAGCTGGGCCCGCCGGCGAAGAAGACCAGCGACTACGCCCCGGGCAAGGAGCTGGAATTCACCATCGGAAGCGGGGGAGCCAAGATCAACGCCTCCAGCTTCAGCGGAACGGTGAAGCTCATGAAGCCCTGACCTCTCCGGCGGCCGCAGGTTTCTACAATGGGGGCGTCGCGTCCGGCGGCGCCCCCGTTCCGTCCCCGGCACCCCGGAAGAGGAATCGGGTACACTTCCGCCATGAGCCCCTTCCCCGAGTCCCGCGCGTGACCGCTCCCGACCGCGACAAGGTCCTGAACGCCGACCCCGGATTCCGGCGCCGGATGCTGGCCCTGCTCGCCCTCCTGGTGGCGGCGGGGGCGGCCGCCCTCACCGGCACCGACGCCTACCTGCGCCACGTGCGGGAGCTGGGCGCCGCCGACCCCGGCGCCGCGGTGGCCCGGGTCACCCTCCTCTTCCGGGGCTGGATGCTGGTCACCGCCCTGGTCCCGCTCCTGGCCGGGATCTACCTGGCCCGCCTCGGCTGGCGCGCGCGGCTCCACGGGGAGTTTCCGCCCCCGGGGACCCGCGTCCTCCGCGAGACCGCGGTCATCACCGGCCCCGGCGGGCGCAGGCTGGCCTCGCTGACCTGGCTCCTGGGGATGCTCCTGGCCCTGGCCGGGCTGATCCTCGCCGTCTTCGGGTGGTGGATGGCCGGCGCCCTCTCCGGCTCCGCCGCCGGCTGACCGGCGCCGCCGCCCGCTCCCCCGAGGCCCCGGCTCACTTCTCCGGCGTCAGCAGGTAGCGGATCTGCCAGGCGTGGTAGATCCCGGCCAGGCGGCGTTCGTAGAACTCCTGCCACCCGTAGCCCCGGTTCACCACCGCGGTGAAGAGCGGGCCCAGGACCCGGTCCAGGAGACCGTTCCGGTAGAACTCCAGCCGGACCGATTCCACCCGGAAGCCCACGTCGGTGTAGAAGGCGGGCACCTTGCGCTTGCGGGGCTGGTGCTCCGGCTTCACGAAGTAGAACATGCTGTGGAGCCCGAAGAGCCGGACGTGGGTGGGATCGGAGAACCCGTACACGTTGGAGAAGTGGGGGACCACGATCTCGATGGTCCCCCCGGGCCGGGTCACCCGGTGGATCTCCCGCATGAGGGGAAGGAACTCGCGCACGTGCTCCAGGGTGTGGCGGCTGTGGATCCGCCCCACCGAGTCGTCGGGGAGGAGGTCGAAGGGCGCGTTCAGGTCGGCCACGATGTCCACCCCGGGGAGCCGCAGTTGGTCCACCGCGTACATGCCCGGCCGGGGCCGGCCGCCGGCGCCCAGGTCCAGCGCCAGCGGGCGCCCCGCGGCCAGGTCCTCGGCCGCCTTCGGGTTCAGGATTTCCATCCGCTCCGCGCCCTCCCCCCCGGAATCGCTCAGCGCTTCACGTAGATCTCGGCCCCCTGCTCCTTGAACTCCTCCGCCTTCTCCTTCATGCCCAGCTCCACCGCCTCGACCTCGGCCACGTGGTGGGAGGCCGCGTAGTCCCGGACCTCCTGGGTGATCTTCATGGAGCAGAACTTCGGCCCGCACATGGAGCAGAAGTGGGCCACCTTGGCCCCCGGGGCGGGCAGGGTCTGGTCGTGGAACTCCAGCGCCGTCTCCGGATCCAGGGAGAGGTTGAACTGGTCCTCCCACCGGAACTCGAACCGCGCCTTGGAGAGGGCGTCGTCCCAGGCCCGCGCCCCCGGATGCCCCTTGGCCAGGTCGGCGGCGTGGGCGGCGATCTTGTAGGCGATGAGGCCGTCCTTCACGTCCTTCTTGTCCGGCAGCCCCAGGTGCTCCTTGGGGGTGACGTAGCACAGCATGGCCGTGCCCATCCAGCCGATCATGGCCGCCCCGATGGCCGAGGTGATGTGGTCGTAGCCGGGGGCGATGTCGGTGGTCAGGGGCCCGAGGGTGTAGAAGGGGGCCTCGTGGCAGACCTCGAGCTGGCGGGTCATGTTCTCCTGGATCAGGTGCATGGGCACGTGGCCGGGCCCCTCGATCATGACCTGGCAGTCGTGCTTCCAGGCCACCTGGGTCAGCTCGCCCAGGGTGTCCAGCTCCGCGAACTGGGCCTCGTCGTTGGCGTCGGCCACCGAGCCCGGCCGGAGCCCGTCGCCGAGGGAGAAGCTCACGTCGTAGGCGGAGAGGATCTCGCAGATCTCGGCGAAGCGGGTGTAGAGGAAGCTCTCGGTGTGGTGGGCCAGGCACCACTTGGCCAGGATGGAGCCGCCCCGGGACACGATGCCGGTGGTGCGGTTGGCGGTCAGGGGCACGTACTGGAGCCGGACCCCGGCGTGGATGGTCATGTAGTCCACGCCCTGCTCGGCCTGCTCGATCAGGGTGTCCCGGAAGATCTCCCAGGTCAGGTCCTCGGCCACGCCCCCCACCTTCTCCAGGGCCTGGTAGATGGGCACCGTCCCCACGGGAACCGGGCTGTTGCGGAGGATCCACTCCCGGGTCTCGTGGATGTTCTCGCCGGTGGAGAGGTCCATCACCGTGTCCGCGCCCCAGCGCACCGACCACAGCATCTTCTCCACCTCCTCCTCGATGGAGGAGCTGACCGCGGAGTTCCCGATGTTGGCGTTCACCTTGACCAGGAACTTGCGGCCGATGGCCATGGGCTCGGCCTCGGGGTGGTTCAGGTTGGCGGGGAGAATGGCCCGGCCCCGGGCCACCTCGTCGCGCACCGTCTCCGGCGCCACCCCTTCCCGCAGGGCCACGAACTCCATCTCCGGGGTGATCTCACCCCGGCGGGCGTAGGCGAGCTGGGTGGGCCGGGCGCCGGGACGGCCCCGGCGCGGCTTGAGGAGCTGCGGGAAGCGGATGGCGGCCAGGGCGGAGTCGCCCTCCCGCCGGCGCCGGTAGTCCGAGGTGGAGGCGGGGAGCTCCTCGCTGTCCCCGCGGGCGGTGATCCACTCCCGGCGAAGGGGGGGGAGCCCCTTGGCGATGTCGGCCTGGAAGGCGGGGTCGCCGTAGGGGCCGCTGGTGTCGTAGAGGCGCACCGGGGGATGGGGATCGGCGAGCACGACCTCCCGCGCGGGCACCCGGACCCCGGCCCGGGGCCCCTCGAGATAGACCCGGCGGCCGGAGGGGCGGGTGATGGAGAGGTCTTTCATGGTGAAGCTCCTTTCTTCCCCGGCGGGAACAGGCTCTTTCGAGAACGTCGATCGGCCGGCGGGCGGGCCGGGCACGCGAAGCCGGAGACGCGCGCCGGGCAACGGAAAGGCCGCCGGGCCATGCCGGCGGCCCATGGGCCAAAGGGGGCGACGCTCCCTGCGCTGGCATTACCCAGGATCAGGTTCGGACGGTCGGCGGCGGCGAGCCGCCCTCTCAGCCCGGTTCTTCCCCGAGCTCCCGTGACGAGGTTCCAGGGTACTCCCCGGCGGCGGGGGGCGACCATGGGAAAGTTGGCGGGCGCGGGCGGGCGGCGGTGGGGCGGGAGGCCGGCGGTGGGTCGGGGCGGGCCCGGGTTGGGCTCAGTCGAGGAACTTCACCGAAGCGAGCACGCTGTCCACCTCGGTGGTGATGGCGTCGGGGCCCTCCCAAGGTCCGGAGAAACCGATCTGATAGAGGGCCTTGCCCCGCGGTACGACCACCATGGTGGCCTGGGTGGGGAATTCGCGCCCATCCTGGGTCTGAAGCCGGTAGCGCAAGGTCATGCGGGCGGCCTGGAGCCCACCCACGGTCACCGTTCGTGGCTCGTCCATCAATTCGAAGTCGGTGAACTGCGCGGCCAGAGCGGGCTCGATCAACTTCAGGATGTCCAGGCCGCTCTTACTCTCGAGCGTACCCAGTGGCCGGAGCATGACCTGCAAGGTGGGGTTCAGCGATTCGTAGGGCTCGGGGTGGCGGGCGGCCACCACCAGCGGAGCGGAGGCCAGCTCCAGCACCGCCCGTTGGAATTCCGCATCCTTCATCTTCACCGTGGCCCGCGCGGCCAGGGCGCTGTCCAGGGGCATGAACACCCACCCCGCCGGTTTGCAGAGCTCGAGCCGGGCGAACTCGTTGTGAAACACATCTTCGGCTGGTGGGTTTCCGGCCCGGGCCGGGGCAGCCGTGGCGCTGGCGGAGACCAGGATCAGGATCCCGGCCCAGAGGATGCCTCGCATGCTTCTTTCTCCCGCCCCTGGAAGGAGCTCATCTTCTCGCCGCCGTGCACGCTCGCCGGAGGGCTCCGGCCACGGTGAACGTACTCCCGCCACCCTTCCCCCGCCAGCGGGAACTGCGCCCGCGGCCGGGGCCGCGGCCGGGGCCGGGGCCGGAGCGGGGGGCCGAGGGGCGCGAGGTGTACCCGGGTGCGACCTGGTCTCGGGCCGGCGGGTCGTGGCTCCCGACCCGGGATCCCGGGAGGTGTACCTGATGAAATGGACTCCTCCCGCTGAATGAGGCACGTTGAGTGTCTCACCGTAAGACGGCCCCGAAGGCCAACAGCAAGGAGGAGTCCAGATGCAGCTTACCATCGCCGTCGACGTTGCCAAGAGCGTGTTTCAGGTGGCCGAGTCCCCCCGGCCGGGGAGAGTCTCCCGGGAGCTCCGGCTGAGCCGGCGCCAGTTCGAGCGGTACCTGGCCCAGATCCCCCCCGCGCGGATCCTGTTCGAAGCGTGCGGCTCGAGCCACCACTGGGCCCGCCAAGCCCTGGCCGCGCATCACACCCCGGTCCTGCTTCCCCCGCACCACACCCAGCGCTACCGGTCCGGCAACAAGACCGACCGCACCGACACCCGGGCCATGCTGGAGGCGGACCGGAACGAGATCCTCCGCCCCGTTCCGGTCAAGTCCGTCCACCAGCAGGCGTTGACCTCCCTCCACCGGCTCCGGGAGGGGCACATGGCCACCCGGGTGGCCCGGATCAACGCCATCCGGGGGTTGTTGCGGGAGTTCGGGGTGACCATCCCCAAAGGGGCGCGCAAGGTGGTCCCCTTCATCCACGCCCTGGAGCCGGAGACGGTCCCGGAGCCGCTGCGGATCGCGTTGCTGGAAGCGGCGGCCGAGGTCCGCTACCAGGAGGAGCGGATCCAGAGCATCGAGCGCCAGCTGAAGGTGCTGACCCGGGATGATCCCCTGGTCCAGCATCTGCAGACCATCCCGGGGATCGGTCCCATCACCTCCACCGCCCTGGCCGCCTTCGTGGGGGACTTCCGGCGGTTCCCCCATGGCCGCTCCCTGGCCAACTTCCTGGGCCTGACCCCGCGGGAGGTCTCCTCGGGGCTGAAGCGCCGCCTGGGCCGGATCAGCAAGCGGGGGGATGAGTACCTGCGCCGGCTCCTGGTCCACGGAGCCCGGACCGTGCTCCGCTGGGCCGGGGTGGCCCAGCAGCCGACCCCGCTCCAGCGCTGGGCGGTCCAGGTGAACCACCGCCGGGGCTACAACGTGACCACCGTCGCCCTGGCCAACAAGATGGCCCGCTTCGCCTGGGTGGTGGCCACTGAGCAGCGCCCGTTCCGCACCCACGCCTGAGAGACCTGATCCAGAACCTGTTCACCCACCACGGAGGACGCGTACCACACAGAGAGAGGGCTTCCGGTCAGACCGGCGCGGGATCGAGCCGTTTGCACCCGCTGATCCCAAGGATCGCCACCCGATCGGGCTATCCCGCGCGCATCGTTTCCTCTTGGGCCAGAAGCACGAACCGCTTCACACAAGGGCCGGATATACGGCTGCAGTCTCGACCTCCCGCCCACTCTCTGATCATGAACACGAACCAACCATCATCCTCTTGACGGGAGGAGTCCATATACGGGTGCAACCCGGTCCCGGACAGGAGGCCGTCCTCCGATGTTATCTTCCCGACATGCGCGTTCTCGCCTACGAGGTCCTTCCTCCCGCGTTCCATCCCCACGATCCCCGGGCCCCGGACGCGACGGCGGCGGTGGCCGCGCTCATCACCGGCCGCGAGCCCGCGCTCACCGTGGAGCACGTGGGGAGCAGCGCCGTGCCCGGCTGCGGAGGGAAGGGGATCCTGGACCTGGCCGTGCTCTACCCAGAGGGCGGCCTGGAGGGGGCCAAGGCGGCGCTGGCCGGGCTCGGCTTCCGGCCCCAGACCACCCGCGATCCATTTCCGGAGACGCGCCCCCTGCGCACCGGTGCGGTGGAGTTCGGGGGGCGGAGCTACCGTATCCACGCCCACGTCATCCGGGCCGGGTGCGCCGAGCACCTCGAGCTGGCCCGCTTCCGCGATGCGCTTCGCGCCGATCCGGCGCTCCGGGTGCGCTACGAAACAGTCAAGCGCGCGGTGCTCTCGGCCGGGGTCCGGGACGGGGTGGACTACGCCGAGGCCAAGTCCGGCTTCGTGCGGGAGGTGCTGGGCGGCTGACCGCGGCCCACCCATTCCGCCCAGGACACGGACCGGATGGTACCCGGGTACACATTTTTCTGATTGTATTGACCAAAATTCAAATCACGCACCGTGTGTGCTGCATCTGTCCGGCCGGTCCCACGCGGTGTACCCGGGAGCAACCCGGCCTGCCCCGCGCGGTGTACCCGGGTGCAACCCGGCCGGCCCGATGTGCTCCCGCCTCGGGGCAGCAGCAGGTCCGCCTTAGGGCAGCAGCAGGTCCGCCTCGGGCGAGCGGGCCAGGAGCTCGCGCACGCCGCGGCGGAGGTGCCAGGCGCGGAAGCCGGCCTCCCGCATCAGCCCGGCCAGGTGCGCGCTCTTGTACCCGATCTCGCAGTAGAAGACGTAGGGTTTGGCCTTGTCGAAGGCGGGCCACGCCTCCAGGGCCTGGGCGAACTCGAGGTGCAGCGCCCCCTCGGGGTGCCAGGCCTCGTAGCCGGTGCGGGAGCGCAGGTCCACCAGCACCGCGTCGGTGGGGATGCGGTCGGCGGCCAGGTCGAGATCGGTGCGCTCCACCTCGCCCAGGTCCAGCCCCCGCAGATCGACCGTGCTCCGCCCGTCCACCAGCCGGAACAGGAGCGCCAGGTCCAGCTTCTCCTCGTCCGCCTCCAGCTGACCCAGGGGCGCGTTGGTGGAGGGGCTGCGGGAGAAGAGATCGCAGTATTCGTCCACCTTGGACGAGGGCTCGAAGGTGCCGATCCGGCGGGCGGTCTCCAGGATCTCCTCCTTGTTGGACCCGACCAGGGGGCGGAGGATGGGAGTGGGGGTGGAGCGCGAGATCACGGCCAGGTTCTGGAGGGTCTGCGAGGAGACCTGCCCCACCGCCTCGCCGGTCACGATCACGTGGGCCTTGACCCGGGCCGCCACCCGCTGGGCCGCGCGCATCATCCGCCGCTTCAGGATCACCTGCCAGAACCGCGGGTTGGTGTTGGCCTTGATGTCCTGCACCACCGGCTGGAAATCCACCTCGTGGAACTGCGGCCGGTCGCCGTAGCTCCATAGGTCGCTGACCACTTTCATCACCTCCAGGGTGCCGGCCCGGTGCTCCGCCCCGCCGAGGTTGAAGAACAGGTAGTCCAGGTTCACCCCGCGGCGGAGCATGCGCCAGGCGGCCACCGCGGAGTCGAACCCGCCCGAGACCAGGGCCAGGGCCTTTCCCTCCACCCCCACCGGCAGCCCGCCCTGCCCCGGGACCACCTCGCCGTAGAAGTACGCCTCCTCGGGCTGAACCTCCACGAACACGGTGACCTCGGGGCGGGTGAGATCCACCCCCGCCGCCCCGGGAAGGAGCGCGGTCCCCAGCTCCCGGTCCACGTCGAGCGAGGTGAAGGGGATGGCCCGTAGGTTCCCGCCCCGGCGGGCCCGCACCGCGAACCGCCGCCCGCGGACCCGGTCCCGGAAGAGCGCCTCCCCGGCCGCCACCACGTCCGGAAGCGACCGCCAGCGCCGCCGCTGCACCGCCGATACCGACTGCACCCCGAACACCCGGGTGGCCAGGTCCAGGGCCAGGGGGCTCTCCGCCTCCAGGTAGAGGCGGTGCCACTCGCGGCGGATGGAGGCCTCGATCCCCTCCGCGGCCAGCCCGTCCTTCAGGTTCTCGATCAGCCGCTGGATGAACCGGGCCTTGGTCCGGGGCCCCTTGGTGGAGATGTCCCCGGAGAACCGGATCAACACCAGGGGGGCGCCGGACGCGGCGGCGGGGGAGCGGTCTGCGGTCAAGGGAACCTCCGGAATCGGCGGGAGAAGGGCCGGAAACGCACCGTCCGAGGCCCCCACGGACCCCGGACGGCCCAGTCTAGCAGACCCCCTGCGGAGCGGCGCGGCGGCGCAGCGAATGGGCCGGATGGGCAGCGGGCTAGAACTGGAAGTAGATGAAGGGGCTGTTCCCGAAGGGGGCGAAGAGGAGGATGACCAGGAGGACCCCGGCCGTGGCCGGCCAGGCCAGGGGGGCCCGGAGATCCAGGGACAGGTCCCGCTCCTTGCGCAGCACCACCCACACGTGGAGGAGGGCCCCCACGGCCAGGGCCACCATGGCGTAGGTGTAGTACCAGTGCGCTCCGCCCCGGTCCAGGAAGGCCATCTTGCCCAGCATGGTCCAGGCGATGGAGAAGTTCTGGGCCCGGAAGAAGACCCAGGTCACGAGCACGAACACGAAGGTGGTGAACCAGGCCAGGAGCTTCATGGGCAGGGGGCCGTCCCGGGCCTCGGCCCGGTGGCCGCGGACCTCCAGGACCACCTTGTGCAGGGCCAGGGCCACGCCGTGCAGCCCTCCCCACACCACGAAGGTCCAGGCCGCACCGTGCCAGAGCCCGCCCAGGAGCATGGTGAGCATCAGGTTCACGTAGGTCCGGCCGCGGCCCTTCCGGTTCCCGCCCAGGGAGATGTAGAGGTAGTCGCGGAGCCAGGTGGAGAGGGTGATGTGCCACCGCCGCCAGAACTCGGTGATGTTGAGGCTGATGTAGGGGTGGCGGAAGTTCTCGGGCAGCTCGAACCCGAGCATCTTCCCCACCCCGATGGCCATCTCCGAGTAGCCGGAGAAGTCGTAGTAGATCTGCCCCGCGTAGGCGATCACCGCCAGCCAGCAGGTCACGGGGGCGAACATCCCCGGCTGGGCGAAGACCGGGTCCACGAACACGGCCAGGGTGTCGGCGAAGAGCACCTTCTTCACGAAGCCGCGGAGGAAGATCTCCAGGCCCAGCCGGATGTTGGATTTCTGGAGGGGATGGATCCAGGCCATCTGGGGCAGGAACTCGGAGCCGCGGACGATGGGGCCGGCCACCAGCTGGGGGAAGAAGGAGACGAACAGCGCGAAATCCCGGAAGTTGCGGGTGGCGGGGAGCCTCCGTCGGTAGACGTCGATGGAGTAGCTCATGGTCTGGAAGGTGAAGAAGGAGATCCCCACCGGGAGGATGATGTTGAGGTGGGAGGTATGGAGGCCCATCCCCCCCAGGATCGGCTGCATGCTGCCCAGGAAGAAGTTGGCGTACTTGAAGACGCCCAGCACCCCCAGGTTGCCGACCAGGCTCACCACCAGCCAGAACCGGCGGCGGCCGGGGGCTTCGTTGGCTTCCAGGCGAAGCCCCACCAGGTAGTCGAGGAGGGTGGAGCCGAAGATGAGGAAGCAGAACCGCCAGTCCCACCAGCCGTAGAAGACGTAGCTGGCGGCCAGGAGCACGTTCCGGCGGAAGCCTTCCCGGCCGCTCACGCCCAGGAGCGCCAGGACCACGCCCAGGAAGACGAAGAACTCGAAGGACGAGAAGATCATGCCGGCTGCGGCTCCGGAGGGTTGTGGGAAGCGACAATTATCCCGCGTTGAGAGGGGCCGGTTCAAGCACTAGGATCAAGGGATCGCCGGGAGGCCCCCCGGCCTCCAACTCCTTGGAAAATCATCGACATCCCCGGAGGCATCATGAAGCTCGGATTCATCGGCACCGGTCTCATGGGCCGCCCCATGGCGGAACGGCTCCTGGACGCCGGCCATCAACTGACCGTCTACAACCGCACCCGGGAGAAGGCCGCCCCCCTGGCCGAACGGGGGGCCCGGGTGGCCGCCGACCCGGCCGCGGTGTTCGCCGCCTCCGAGGCGGTGGTGCTCATGCTCACCGGCGGCCCCGCGGTGGACGCGGTCCTGGGCGGGGACGGCGCCGCCCCCGATTTCACCGGCCGCACCGTGATCCAGATGTCCACCATCGCCCCCGGCGAGAGCCTGGGCTTCGAGGAGCGGGTGCGGAAGGGGGGCGGCGAGTTCCTGGAGGCCCCGGTCCTGGGCAGCACCCCCCAGGCCGAGAAGGGGGAGCTGCTGATCCTGGCCGCCGGTCCCGCCGACCGGATCGAGCACTGGGATTCGGTGCTCCGGGTGCTGGGAAACCCGGTCCGGATCGGCGACTTCGGCCAGGGGGCGGCGGTCAAGCTGGGCCTGAACCAGCTCATCGCCTCCCTGAGCGCGGCCTACTCCTACAGCCTGGGCCTGGTGGAGCGGCACGGGGTGGACCCGGAACGGTTCCTGGAGATCCTCCGCGGCACCGTGCTCTACGCCCCCACCATCGACAAGAAGTACGACCGCATCCGCGCCCGCAACTTCGAGAACCCGCACTTCCCGGTCAAGCACCTGCTCAAGGACGTGAACCTGGCCCTGGCCGAGGGGCGGACCCTGGGCCTGGGCACCGACGCGGTGGAGGGGATCCGGGCCATCCTGGAGAAGAGCATGGGGGAGGGCCTGGCCGAGGCCGACTACAGCGCCCTCTACCAGGTGGTGAACCCGCCCCGGTAACGGCCGGGTCGGGCGAGGGGGCCTCGGGCGGGCGGGCGGCGGCGCCGCCGGCGAACGGCGGGCCTACTCGGCCGCCGCCCCCGCTTCCACCGGCCCGCCCCCGCGCAGGAACAGGACCAGGGGCAGGCAGACGAGGAAGAGCCCCGCCACCAGCATGAAGGCGTGGTTGTAGGCCAGGACCGCGGCCTGCTTGGTGACCTGGAGGTCCAGGAGCTTCAGGGCCTGGAGCCGGGCGGTGGCGGGGTCCGTCCCGCGTCCGACCAGGGCCCCGGCCACCCCGTGCAGCCACTGGGTGGCCGCCTCGCTGTAGCGGGTCACGTGCCCGGCCAGGATGTCGTGGTAGCGGCTGGTGTTCCCGGTGACCTGGGTGGCGGCCAGGGCGATCCCCACGCTGCCGAAGACCTGGCGGACCACGTTGTAGAGCCCCGAGGCCGAGGTCATCTCCGGTTTGCTGATGGGGGCCAGGGCGGCGGTGGACAGGGCCACGAAGATGAGCCCGAAGCCCACCCCCTGCCAGACCTGGGGCAGGAGCAGGCTCCAGGTGGTGGTGTCCGGAGCCAGCCCGGCCAGCAGCCAGAAGGAGTAGGCGCTGACCAGGAGCCCGGCCCCGACCAGGAGCCGCGGCCCGGCCCGGTTGTAGAGCCGGCCCGCCACCGGCATCACCACCGCCATGGCCAGGCTGCGGGGCATGAGCGCGATCCCCGAGGCGGTGGCGTCGTAGCCCAGCACCCGCTGGAGGAAGAGGGGCAGGAGGAAAAGGGTGCCGTAGAGCCCCATCCCCAGCACCCCGCCGATGCCGGTGGCGGCGGCGAAGGGGAGGATGCGCAGGAGCCGGATGTTCACCGCCGGGGCGCGGACCTTCAGCTCGCGCCACACGAAGAAGACCAGCCCCGCGGCCGCGACCACGGCCAGGTCCACGATGAGGCTGGACCGGAACCAGTCCTTCTCCTGGCCCTTCTCCAGGAGGAGCTGGAGGGACCCCAGGCCCACGGTGAGGAGGGAGAGACCCAGCACGTCCAGGGATCCCCGGCGCCGGACCAGGTAGGGAGGATCCTGGATCACCCGCGAGACCAGCATCAGGTTCAGGATCCCGATGGGGACGTTCACGTAGAACACCCAGGGCCAGGCGTAGGTGTCGGTGAGCCAGCCGCCCAGGGTGGGGCCGAAGGCGGGAGCGAGCACCACCCCCAGGCCGTAGAGGCCCATGGCCGTCCCCTGTTCCTCGGTGGGGAAGCTCTCCCGGAGGATGGCCTGGGAGATGGGGATGATGGCCCCGCCTCCCGCGCCCTGCACGATGCGGAAGAACACCATGGAGGGGAGGTTCCAGGCCAGGCCGCAGAGCATGGACGAGACGGTGAACAGGGCCACGCTGGTCATGTACAGGCGCTTCCGCCCGAACCGCGAGGACAGGAGTCCGATCAGCGGCATCACGATCACGTTGGCCAGGATGTAGCCGGTGGCCACCCAGGTGATCTGCTCCACCGTGGCCCCCAGGCTCCCCTGCATGTGGGGGAGGGCCACGTTGACGATGCTGCTGTCCAGGACGGCCATGATGGTCCCGGTCAGCACCGTGCCCGCCACCACCCACTTGTTGGCGGCGGCGGCCGGTCCGGAATCAGGCGCCATGGGTCGGGGCGTCCGCTCCCGCGGCCACGTCCACGTGGGCGGTGACCGAGAGTCCGGGCCAGAGCGGATGCTGGGGGTCGGGGTCGGAGGTGATCCGGATCCGCACCGGCACCCGCTGGGTGGTCTTGATGAAGTTGCCGGTGGCGTTCTCCGGCGGGAGGAGGCTGAATACCGACCCGGTCCCCGGCTCGAAGCTGAGCACCCGCCCCCGCACCGTCACCCCCGGATAGGCGTCCACGTCCAGCTCCACCGGCATCCCCACCCGGATCCTGGCGATCTGGGTCTCCTTGAAGTTGGCCGTCACCCACACGTCCTGCTCCTCGACCAGGGCCATGAGCGGCTGGCCCACGGCGACGTACTGGCCCACGTCCACGTTCAGCCGGGCGATCCGTCCCGCCACCGGGGCGCTCACCACCGTCCGCCCGAGGTTCCGCCGCGCCGACTCCAGGGCGGTCTCCGCCTCCTGGACCCCGGTCCGGGCCACCTCCAGGCTCGTCTTCAGGCTCTTCCAGGCCGCCTCGGACTGGGCCACCGTGGCCTCGGCGGCGTCCCTAGCCGCGCGCGCCTGCCGGGCCCGGGTGTCGGCGGCGTCGTAGTCGCTCTGGGACACCGCGCCCTGGGCCAGGAGATCCCCGGAGCGCCCCGCGTCCTTGGCCGCGAGGTCGGCGGCGACCCGGGCCGACTCCAGCCGGGCCCGGTCGGCGGACACCTGCCGGGAGGCCTCGTCGATCCGGGCTTCGGCCTCGCGCACCTGGGCCCGGGCGCGGGCCAGGGCCGCCTCGGCCGCGGTCACCGCGCTCCGGTAGTCGGCGGGGGCGATGGCCACCAGGGGCTGTCCGGCCCGGACCTCCTGGTGGCTCTGGACCAGCACCGAGTCGGCCTGCCCGGCCACCTGCGCGCTCAGGGGGATGATGGTTCCGTCCACGTAGGCGTCGTCGGTGCTCTCGTGGGAGAAGGAGTAGAGGAGCCGGGGAACCAGGAGCACCCCGGCCAGGATCAGGAGCCCCGCCGCGATGCCCAGGCGCACCAGCCAGCGCCGGGATCGGAACCGGGCCAGACGCGTCGTACCCTCGGACATGATTTCATACCTCCGTGGGGTCGCCCGACCCCGTGCCGTTCCCTGCGGACCGGCGCCAATCCTCGACCATCGATTCCATCCGTTGGAGCAGCATGCCGTAGAATCGATCCAGCTCGGCCAGGCGTTCGCGGCCCTGCACGGCCTGGGCGGGGAGGTCCCGGCGCGCCTCGGTCACGATGGACCGGATGGTGCGGCGGCGCTCCATGCGGCTCTGGATCAGGTTCCCGAAGGCGTCCCCGGCGATGCGGTAGAACGCCCGGCGGTCCCCCGGCCGGGTCACCCGCTCCAGCGCCCCGCGCTCCTCCAGGAAGCGGGTGTTGGCGCTCACTCCACCCCGGCTCATGCGCAGGTCCCGGACCAGGTCCTCGAAGGAGCGGGGCTCCTCGGCGATAAGGAGATAAGCGAAGAGCCGGCCGGCGCTGCGGGGCAGGCCCTCCGCCTCGTAGGCCAGTCCCAGCCGCTCGACGAACCGCACCGCGGCCGGGTGGGAAAGCCATTCCATGGCGGCATCCTCCCATCTGTTCAGACTGTTCAGATATTACTGAACAAAGCCCGGGCTTCATCCTCCGAATCTGTAACTCCAAACGAGACAGACAATTGAATTTTCGGAAACCGGGCTCCGGGGAGGGGTCGAAGAAAGCCGGGGGAACCTTTCGGTCCCCCCGGCTTGCGGCAAGGCGTGGTGGTGGGGCGGTGGCTCAGGGCACCCGGGTGAGCTTCACCGTCCCCGCGTTCCTGCCGTCCACCATCACCCGGGTGAAGAAGATCCCCGCCCCGGCGTCGGCCCCGGCGTCGGTGCGGCCGTCCCAGTCCAGGGCGTGCTCGCCCGGAGCCATGGCGCCGGAGTAGAGCACCCGCACCCGGCGCCCGGAGAGGTCGAAGACCTCGGCCCGGACCCGGTAGCTCTCCTTCCCGCCCTGGGCCGGACCGGCCAGGAGCAGCGGCACTCGCGCCGCGCCCAGGGTGGGGTTGGGATAGGCGGCCCGGAGGCGCATGCCCGAGGGGCCGGCGTCCGCCGGAACCCCGGTGGTCACGTCCTTGGCATCGGGCAGGCCGTCGCCGTCGCCGTCCACGGTCACCGTGCAGTAGTTGTCCACCGCGGGCAGGACGGCGGACACGTTGTTGGGGCAGACGTCGCCGCCCAGCTCGCCGTCCGGTTCGGGGTCCCAGCACACCGAGGCCACCACCCCGATCCGGGCCCCGGGCGGGACCTGGCCCGGCCCCAGCCCGTAGATCACGTCCCAGGGGATGGCCAGCTCGCTCCCCCCGTTGTTGCCGTTCAGGTGCTGGGGATCGAAGGCCATGATCACCTGCGAGCTCACGTCCACGCTGGTGGTGGGGGAGGTCAGGCGCCAGAAGCTCTGGCCGTCGTAGGGGCTCTGGTGCTGGTAGGCGCCGAGCTGGAAGTCGGGCTTGAAACCGGGCCCGCTGAAGGTGGCTCCGCGCTCCCAGGCGTCGATGGCGGTGAGATCGGTGTACCCGTCCGGCCCGTACACGTCCTTGTCCAGGTAGAGGATCCAGGAGTTCCCCTGCACCCGGCCCAGCACGCCCAGGTAGAGGTAGGTGTCGTCCCAGTCCACCAGGAGGGCGTTGATCTCGTTGGTGTCCCCCGGGGCGCTGCTGTTCCAGGCCGAATCCCAGAAGTCGTCGCACCGCCAGCGCGGGGCCGTCCAATCGGCGCCGTTGATGAGCCCGTCGACCTGGATGGCGGTGGCGGGGGTGAAGCTCACCGGCACGTCGTCCTGGTTGGTGATCTGGGGGTTCCCGTTGGCCGAGGCGTCGGTGACGCTGGAGGCGGCCAGGAGCAGCTTCAGGCTTCCGGTGTTGAGAGCCTCCAGGGCGGAGGCGGTGGCCCCGGTGAGATCGAAGTCCAGCCGCTTGCTCGTGGTCCCGGTGGTGGTCAGGGTCTCGGAGGAGCTTAGGGTGACCTCGGCCACCCCGTCGTCGTTGTCGTCCACGGCGAAGCCGGTGGTGACCACCGAGGACAGGAGCACCGCGTCGTCGAAGTAGACGGTGAGATGGTCGGTCCCCGGATAGTAGACCCCGCTCACCGGCTTCGGTCCCAGCCGGTCGACGAGGCCGTCCCGGAGCGCCTTCAGCTCCGGGATGTGGCCGCTGCCGTCCACCGGGCCGGTGTACCCGCCGTACAGGTAGACCTCGAAGGGGCTGTCCCCGAAGAACTCGTCCCCCTCGAGCAGGGTGGCGCTGAACTGGGTGTTGTGCTGGCCTCCGGCCGATCCCACCACCACCGCCGCGGTGGCGTCGGTGTTGGGGTTCTTCTGGCCGAAGTAGCCGCCGCCGTCGGGGTCCCACACCCGGTCCAGGGTCCCGTTCCAGGTCAAGTCCAGGAGGTCGGGGCTGAACCCGCTCTTCACGAAGACCCGGTCCCCGTAGGCCCGGTACACCACGTCCAGGTAGGGATCGCCGAGGGTGAGGGAGACCGTCTTCTCCACCCCGTAGGCGGTGAGCCGGGCGGTGACCGTGCTGCCGCTCCCCTGGACCACCTGTAGCCCGTAGAGGTCGTTCTCCCGGTCGGAGCCGTTCACGCTCACGTCGGAGAGGGCGGCCACGTGGTTGGTCTCGTTGTAGTCGCCGTCGGTGTCCACCCAGTAGGCGTTGTCGTTGGAGACCACGCTGTAGTCGTAGTCCGCGCCCTTGCAGAACAGCCACTGCAGCTTGCCGCCGATGGTGTCGAACACCGCCAGCAGGCGGTCGTTGTACATCACCAGCTCGTCCACCCCGTCCTCGTCGATGTCCGAGGTGTAGGCCCCGGTGGAGGAGGCGTAGAGCCCCGCCGCCCAGCGGGCGGCCTCGGCGTGGGGATTGGCGGAGCGGATGTGGTTGGAGTAGTGGTGCTGCCAGCCGGAGATCTCGCCGTTGTCGTGCCAGCCGGTCTCGTGGAGGTTGGTGACCAGGATGTACCAGGCCATCTCGGACAGGTTGTTGACCGGCACCCCCAGGATCTTGTTCAGGGTGTTGCTCCACTGGGTGCCGTAGTCCCGCTTGGGGCTGTGCTGGTCCAGGTTGGAGGAGCCGGTGTAGCCGGCCCAGTCCCCGTACCAGAAGTTGTTGCCCCCGCCGTAGCCGTCGAAGCCGCCCAGGAGCCCGTAGGTGCCGTTCTGCAGGGTGAGACCCTGGGTGGTGAAGCCCGGATCCTGGAGGACGTCGGTGAGCTTCCAGACCCCCACCGTGCCGCTGTTGGCCGAGCACTGCTGGAGGACCCAGATGTAGTTGTTGAGTGCGTTGGGGTTCCCGGCCCCCTGGGAGACCTCGGCCGCGATCTCGGCGTCGTTGCCGTAGATGATGATCTCGTCCGAGGTGCCGGCGAGGATGGTGTTCCAGGCCGCGCCCGCGTCGTAGTTGACCTGGCCCACGAAGTCGTTGTCGATGGGGAGGACCTTGGTCCCCCCGTAGGTGTAGATGTGGTGGTCGTTGAAGGCGTCGTTGTTGTAGCCGCAGTGGATGTAGTCGTCGAGCACCACCGCCCACACGCCGTTGTTGGTGAAGTTGTCGCCGATGTAGTCGATCACGTTCCCGGAGGCGGTGATCCCGTTGCCGTCGTTGTCCGGGTTCTCGCACCACACCCGCTCCGGCACCCAGGCCACCCGGGGGGTGTACCCGTAGCGGTACTGGATCATGCTGTTCTCGATGGCCACCGCCTTGCCGTTGATCTGGTCGCTGACGAAGGGCATGATGTGCTGCGCGTAGGCGGAGGTGATCATCTCCACCCACCCGTTGGTCACCCCGGTGGCCAGCCAGTCGTTGAACCCCTTGTCGTTCCACTCCGCGGCCGAGATCAGGGTCCCGGCCTGGTGCCAGTTCACGGGCAGGTTGTAGTACTGGTGCGCGGCCAGGAGCTCGTCGGCCCCGTCGTCGGGGTTGGCCGGATCGCCGTCGTAGGCCGCGTTCTCCCCCCGCTCCCCGCGGAATACCGTGGTGTAGGTCAGCCCCTGGTTCAGGTGCTGCAGGAAGGCCACGTTGTGGGTGCTGGAGGCGGGGGCGTTGGAGGCGGAGATGGAGTCGAGCACCCGGCCGTCGGCGGCGCTGAACACGTAGAAATTCACCGGGGTGGCGTCGGTCCGGGCCGCCTGGGCCAGGGCCGAGGGGCCGGCGGCCTTGCCCAGGGCGCGGAGGGCGGCCTCCTCGAAGCCGCCGGGGAGCCACACGCTGGCCTCGGCCATGCCCCACTCCCGGGATTCCCGCACCGCGCGCACGCGCTCCGTCTCCCGGGTGTCGCCGAGCGTGTCCAGCACCCTGGCGCCGAGGCCGCCGGCACCGGTCAGCTCCACCGCCCGGTCCCACGCGATGGGGGCCTGGCCGGCGATGCCCTCGGGCAGGGCCCGGGTGCCCCCGGGTTCGTAGTCCATGAGCACGAAGAGCCGGAGCCCGGGTTCGAGCAGCGGCCGGCTCCCGGGAGTGCCGGGGGCCCGGTACAGGTTGACCCGGAAGTTCAGCCGGTCCGCTTCCTGGTCGTAGTAGAAGCCCATGAGGTCGCCCTCGCCGTTCCGGCCCCCGGCGCCGTCATAGACCGGGTCCAGCGCCTTGGCGCCGGACTTGGGCCACGCCGCGGGATCGCCGGCGATCTCCATCCCCGGCGCGGCCACCGCGGGAGCGGACCACTCCCGGGCGGCCACCGGGGCGATGCCGTGTCCGGCCAGGGGAAGGAACGCGGCCAGAGCAAAGACGGGGAGAAGACGTCGTGCGATGCTCATGAAGGAAGCTCCTAGGCGATGTTGGACCGGTCCAACCCGCGGGGATGACGCGTCTGTTGTTCGAGGCCGAAACGTGAGTGACCGGGCATGAGGGTGAACGCCGGGACCGGGGTTCCGGGTCCGGAATCCGAGGCGTCTATTTTACCAGATCGGAGGGCGGGGCCCAAAACCGACAAAGCCTCTCCGGGAAAGCAGTTGTCCGCCCTTCGCCCATGTGCGATTCTCCGACGCGAGCGACCGTCCCCCACGGAGGTTTCCATGCCCCAGAGCCGTCCTCCCCGCAAAGTCCACCACATCCTCCCCCTGCCCCGGATCGACACGGAGAAGACCCCTCCCTTCGGCCGGGAAGTGGCCCAGGAAGCGGAGTTCCTCATCGAGCTGCTCGAGCTCAAGCCCGACTCCGCCATCCTCGACGTGGCCTCGGGAGCCGGACGCCACGCCCTGGAGCTGGCCCGGCGGGAGTTCCGGAACGTCACCGCGCTCGACCTCTCCGACCAGCTCCTGGGGATCGGGGGCCGCTGCGCCGAGACCCTGGGGCTGACGGTGAAGTTCGTGAAGGGAGACGCGCGGAAGGCGCACGGGAAGGACCTCTACGACGCCGCCCTCATCCTGGGCGGGGGGGCTTTCGGGCTCCAGGAGTCGGACACGGAGAACTACGCGATCCTCGACGCCACCTTCGCCGCGCTCAAACCCGGCGGCCGTCTGGCCCTGAGCGCGATGAACCTCCTCTACCTCATCCGCCACCGGCAGGATCTCTCCGGGTTCGACCCCCAGACCAACTTCCTCACCACCACCGAGCGGGTCCAGATCGAGGGCGACGTGGTGGAGGAGCTGCCGCTCCACGAGCGCTACTACGTGCTGCCGGGGATCCGGAACGACCTCGGGCGCGTGGGCTTCCGGAACATCATGGGGTTCGGGGCCGATGCCGGGCGCTACTCGAGCCGGGCCATCACCACCGACGACCCCGAGATCCTGGTCTACGCGGTGAAGCCCAAGGGCTGAGTCCGGCCGTAGGCCCGGCCTGCCGCCGCGCGGCGAGGCGCACGGGGGCCGGGAAGAAGAATCGGGGAGGGACCGGGTGGTCCCTCCCCGCGTAGCACCCCCCAGGAGAACTTCAGGAGAGGCGCGGGTGCGGCCGGAGCCGCTCAGCGGAGCGCGATCGCGTCCCTGGAAACCAGGTCGATCCCGTCGATCCGCCAGATGTGATACGGACCGTTGTCCCCGGCGTTGGCCACGATGTGGTCGCCGTCGCCGAGAAGACGCAGGTTTCCGGCCACGACCGCGACCTGGTAGTCGAGCACCAGGCCGGGCAGGTCCGAGACCTGGAAGCTGGTCCCGCGTACGGCCCGCGCCTCCTGGGAGAAGGCGTGGGTGAGCTTGTCACCGCTCACCGCGTCCTGGCGCCGGTCGATGAGAACCAGGGTCTGGACGCCGTCGAGGCTCCCCACCGAGGAACGGTCGATCGAGTACGTGGTGCCGTCGTAGGAGAAGGCCGAGCTCCGGTTCTCGGTCACGGCGCCGTTGAAGCCGGCCAGGCCGTCGACGGCGGTCACTCGGACCACCGCCACCTTGCCGTCGGGAATAGCCGCCGCGGAGGCCACCGGAGCCAGCCCCGCCACCACCACCAATGCGGCCAGCATGCATGTTGCGAGTTTCATGATGAGCTCCACCTCCGAATCGGGTAGTCGGGAAGGGTTCGGACCTGAGTATATCAGCCTAAATTGTTGTCCTGCAATGGGTTAATTTTACCATTGGGATAATGCGCGCCGGGATAAGGAGTTGCATGCAATGTGCAAGGTCATGTTTCGCCGGGGTGGGGCAATTGACCCAACCGGCGGGGCGGGGAATCCCCGGTCCCGGGAGCGGGGACCGGGCCCGGAATGCGGCGTTCGATGCCGTCCCCGGCCGCCGGGGTCAGTTGCAGGTGCCGGCGGCGCCGTCGGTGACGTAGTCGGCGAGGACGGCGGCGTCGGCCAGGCCCACCGGATCCGTGTAGGGGGCGGTGAACCTGGAGCAGTACTCCACCAGCCCCTGGGTGATGGCGGGGGCGTGGAACGAGGCGTCGGCCAGCCCCACCTCGGTGTGCCCGTCCAGGCAGATGCTGTGGCCGAGGTCGGTGGCCAGCTGCCCCTGCGCGTTCACCGCATCCGGGGAGTTGACCCCGATCTCGGCCAGGAAGACGTTGTCGGTCCGGACCTGGAGGACGAAGGGGTCTCCGGTGAAGCGCTCCGGGTCCACACATCCTCCCGCCGCGATGTGGAACTCCACCATCCCGTTCGCGTCGGTGACGGCGCGGTAGGCGCGATACGGCTCCCCGGGCGTGGTCTCCGGGTGGGCGGGGACGTCGGCGCCGGCGGGAACGGGATCGGTCCAGGCGATGAGGGCGGTGGCGTCGGCGGAGAACTCCACGTCGACCGCCGCGCCGGCGACCGGCCCGCAGGAGGTGACGACCTGGAAGGACACCGCGAAGGAGCCGTCGGGGCTCAGGGTGAAGACGTCCGGTACGATGTTGGTCAGCAACTGGCAGCCGCCCTGGGGAACGCGCGGGGTATCCTGGCCGGCGGCGGCGGCAGGAAGGAGAAGGGCAACGAGGGCGGCGAGCCCCATCGAACTCCCGATCCATATTCGAGACATGACGCACCTCCCGGGGTGCGGCCTTCGTTGCCGTCCCCGGCCGCCGGGGTCAGTTGCAGCTGCCGGCGGTGCCGTCGATGACGTAGTCGGCGAGGATGACGGTGTCGGCCAGGCCCACCGGTCCGTCGTAGGGGGCGGTGAACTTGGAGCAGCGCTGGACCAGCGCCTGGGTGATGGCGGTGGCGTGGTACGAGGCGTCGGCCAGTCCCACCCCGGTGTTCCCGTCCAGGCAGATGCTGTGGCCGAGGTCGGTGGCCAGCTGGCCCTGCGCGTTCACCACGTCCGGGGAGTTCACGTCGCACTCGGCCAGGAGCACGCCGGCGGCCCGGACCTGGATCACGTAGGGGGCGGACTGGAGGTCCTGGAACCGCACGCAGCCCCCGGCGGCGATGTGGAAGTGGACGAAGCCGTCGGCGTCGCTGACCTGCCGGTAGTCCCGGTAGGGCTCGCCGGGGGTGGTCTCGAGGTGGACGGGGACGTCGGCGGTGGCGGGGACGGGGTCGATCCAGGCCAGGAGCGCGGTGGCCTCGTCGGAGAAATGCAGGTCCACGTCCACGCCGGCCACCGGGCCGGCGACGTTCACGATCCGGGCGGTGACCTCGAAGGAGCCGTCGGGGGTCGTGGTGACGACGTCGGGGACCTGACTCAGGCTGGGATCCGGGATGGACCCGGTCGCCCCCGGGGCGGCGGAGCCGGCGAGGGGGACCAGAAGCACGGCGGCGACGAGAATGGAGAGAACCGGAACTCTGCTCATGAGGCACCTCCCGAGGCCAGGGCGTACCACACCCCCCGGGAGGTGCGGCGAAGAGCGGACCGGGGGGGATCGGCCCCGCGTACGTCCTCAATATAACCCCGGGAACCCGTCCGGCAAGGGGAAACGTGTCCCCCCGCCACATCCGTCCGTGAACGGTTCCTGGAGCGCGCGGGCCGGATGCGGCCCCCGGGCCGGGATCCGGATCAGGCGGCGGCGGGGACCTCTTCCTGGCCCGCGGCGGGCAGGAGTACCCGGAATTCCGCCCCTCCGCCGGGGGGGCTCTCCACCTCGATCCGGCCGCCGTGGTCCTTCACGATCCCCTGGGTGATCGAGAGCCCCAGCCCGGTGCCCTCCCCTTCGGGCTTGGTGGTGAAGAAGGAGGTGAAGATCCGGGGGAGCACGTCCTCGGGGATCCCGGGGCCGGTGTCGCTGACCGTGATCCGGGCGAAGCGGCCGCCGGCGGCGCTTCCGGTGGCCACCCGCAGGCGGCCGCCTCCCTGCGCGGCCATGGCGTCCCGGGCGTTGGCGATGAGGTTGGTGAAGACCTGCTGGAGCTGGTTGGCGTCCCCTCGCACCGCGGGGGCCTCGAGGGCCAGGTTCAGCTCCAGTTCCACCCCCCGGCTCCTGAGCTGGGTGCCGAGGAGGAGGCAGGTACGCTCGACCACCGGGTTGACGTCCAGGACCTTCAACTCGAAGCTCGACTTCCGGGCGAAGTCCTTGAGCCCCTGGATGATCCCGGTCATGTGGTCCACGGCCTGGACGATCAGATCCACCTGGCGCCGCGAGGCCGCCTCGCCCGGCCCGAGCCGGTTGGCCACCAGCTGGGCGAAGCCGCGGATGGCGGTGAGGGGCTGGCGCAGCTCGTGGGCGAGGCCGGCCCCCAGCTCGCCGAAGGCGGCCATCTTCCCGGCCTGGATGAGCTGGGCGTGGGCCTCCTCCAGGGCGCGGTTCACCGCCTCGGTCTCCTCCTTCGACTGCCGCAGCTCCCGGTTGGCCGACTCCAGGTCACGTCCCCGCTCCTCCAGGTCCCGGTTGATCTCCTCCAGGCGGCTTCGCGACTCGGCCAGGCTCACCGTCATCCGGTTGAAGGCGTCGCCGAGCACGCCCAGCTCGTCCGCGGTGTCCACGGCGACCCGGGCCTGGAGGTCTCCCTCCGCCACCCGGTGGGTGAACCGGACCAGGCGGGCGATGGGGCGGGTGAGGTGGCGCGCGAAGAGATAGGAGAACACCAGGGCGAGGAGAACCGCGACCAGGGCGATGCCGGCCAGGCCGTCCCGCACCTGGGAGAGGAAGGCGAGGGCCCGGTCCTCGGACCGGAGAACCACGAAGGCGCCCGGGGTATCCCCCTCCGGCCCGGCCAGGGGCGCCCAGAGGGTGCGGTACCGGTCGCCGCCGATCCGGATCAGGGTCGGGTCGGCGCGCCCCTTCTCCCCGGAGGCGAGGCCTTGCCAGGCCGCGGCCAGCGGCGCCTCGGCGGCGGCGGGCACCCCCACGCTGCGGGCGAGCAGGCGGCCCCGGTCCAGGAGGGCCACCGCGCTTCCGGTCATCCGCTCCAGCGAGTCGGCGAGATGGGAGTCCAGGGTCTGGCCCAGGCAGAGCGACCCCAGCTGGAGGCCTCCTACCTCCACCGCCACCGCGGTGATCTGGACCAGGCCTCCGGAAAGGGAGACGATGCCCTCCGCGTGGCGGTTCCGGGTCGCGGCGCGGGCCAGGGCGGTGAGGGGAGCGAGATCGTTGACCCCCCGCTCCAGGGCCGGGCCCACCGAGACGATGGGTGCCCCCTCGGCATCGGTGAGCACCAGGAGATCCACGTCGACGACCTGGAGGATGCGCCGGCCCACCTCGGTCACGGTGGCCAGGGCCTGGAGCTGGTCTCCGGCGGAGAGGGTGGGGTCGTAGACGCCGGCCGCGGCCTTGAAGTAGGGGAGTTCGGAGACCAGGCGGCAGCGTTCCCGGAGCTGGGCGTTCCGGTAGTCCTGGAGGGCCTCGAAGGCGGCCCGCGTCTGCTCCAGCCCCTCGTTCTCGTCCTGCTGGATCTCGCGCACCACCGTCCGGTCGACCAGGAGGGACATGACCAGGGCCAGCGCGGCCGCCCCCGCGCTCACGGTGACGAAGAGCCGGCGTTGCAGGGGCCAGCGCACGGTTCAGCGCGTCCCGGCCCGGCGCGGGGCGACTGCGACGGCGGAAGGCCCGCACGTCTCCGGCAACGAACGGGGCGAGTCTGTTCGGACAGCGTGCATCGAATCCCCTCGGGTCCCCCGGTCGAGCCATCTGAACCGGGCTGGAGCCGTCGGATCCAAAGATCGGACGCCCGGGAGTGCATCTTGAGAGCGGGAGAGGGCTTGGCCGGGACCGAGACGCGGTAGGGGAGTTCCCTAGGACCCTAATCGCGATCCTGGAATTCCTTATTCCACAGGAGGTTTCCCCCCGGATGCTTGACGCTGGACGGGACGCCGCGTACGCTTTTCGGAGGTAGACATAGGGTTTCGTCCTGGCCCGCGGGAGCGGGCGTGGAGGGAGCCTCCGGGCCGGCGCGTTCCGGCCCGCATAGCCGAACCTTCGGGGCGGGGTGCAAGTCCCCACCGGCGGTGATAGCCCGCGAGCGACGGCCCTCCGGGGCCGGAGCAGGATCCCGTGGAACTCGGGAGCCGACCGTATAGTCGGGATGGGAGAAGGGACGGAGCGTCGTCGAGTGCCCTGCGCTCTCGTCGGTGCTTGCCCTGCCCCGAAGCTGAACCGCTTCGGGGTTTTTGCTTTCAGGGCCGGCCGTCGAGCCGGGCCGGGACCGGTTCCGGCCCGGGGAGACCGGGCTCGGGGCCGGGAGTGGAATGCGAGGGAAGGGAAACCAGTGATCAGCCCGGAACGAGCCATGGCCAGGGCCCTGGTGCTGGCCCGGCGGGGGATGGGTTCGGTCCACCCCAACCCGCCGGTGGGCGCGGTGGTGGTGGCCGGAGGCCGGATCGTGGGCGAGGGGTACCACCGCGCCGCGGGCACGGACCATGCCGAGGTGATCGCCCTCGGGGCGGCCGGCGAGCGCGCCCGGGGGGCGGATCTTTTCGTCACCCTGGCCCCCTGCAACCACCAGGGACGAACCCCGCCCTGCACCCCGGCGGTGATCGCCTCCGGGGTGAAGCGGGTGTTCGTGGGCGCGAGGGATCCCAACCCGGTCTCCGGGGACGGGCTGCTCGCCCTCCGCGAGGCGGGAATCGAGGTGGTGCACGGTCCGCACCGCCGCCGGTCCGCCCACCTCCTGGCCGGATTCGCCTCCCTGGTGGAACGCGGACGGCCGCGGATCCAGGCCAAGGCGGCCTCCTCCCTGGACGGCCGGCTGGCCCTGGCCGGCGGCGAATCGCGCTGGATCTCCGGCGAGACCGCCCGGGCCTGGGTGCACCGCCGCCGCCGGGAGGCGGACGCGATCGTGGTCGGGGCGGGCACCGGGGTGGTGGACAACCCCGCCCTCACCGTGCGGGCGGTGAAGGGGCGGTCCCCGGACCGCCTGGTCCTGGACTCCAGGCTCCGGGTGCCTCCGGGGGCCCGGCTCTACGCCGGGGACGGGGCCCGCCGGGTGGCGGCGACCACCGAGGCCGCGCCGGAAGCGGCCCGGGCCGCCCTCCACGAGCGCGGGGTGGAACTCTGGATCCTGCCCGCCGACGGGGCGGGACGGGTGTCGCTGACCGCCTTCGCCCGCCGGGCGGGGGAGGAGGGCTACACCAACCTGTGGGTGGAGGGGGGCGGCACCGTGGCCGGGGCCCTGGCCGCCGAGGGGTTGGTGGACGTGTTCCGGCTGGTGCTCTCGCGCCGGCTCCTCCTCGGCGGCGGCGGCCCCGGGTGGACCGAAGGGCTCCGGGTGCCGGCGGTGGCCCGGGCGCCCCGGGTGGCGCGCACCGCGATCCGGTCCCTGGGCCGGGACGACTGGCTGGTGACCGCGGTCCCCGAGTCCGCCCAGTGGTGGGACCCGGAGACCGTGGACGAGGGGCGGTGACCCCGCTCGGGAGGACGACGAGGACCATGTTCAGCGGAATCATCGAGGGAGTGGGGACGGTGGCGCGGGCCGACCGGCGCGCGGGCGGGGTGAGCCTCGCCGTCCGCGTCCCCGAGGCCTTCCGGGGGCTCGACCCCGGGGCCAGCGTGGCCGTGAACGGCACCTGCCTCACCGTGACCCGGGCCGAAGGGGACACCCTGACCTTCGACGCGGTGGGGGCGACCCTGAAGCGGACCCTGCTGGGCGAGGCGGGCCCTGGGACCCGCCTCAACCTGGAGCGAAGCCTCCGGCTCGGGGCCTCGGTGGACGGACACCTGGTCACCGGGCACGTGGACGGGGTGGGGACCGTCGCCGCCCGCCGGCCGGGCGAGGGGGCGGTGTACTTCGAGATCCGGGTGCCGGAGGAGCTGGCGGCGGAGATCGCCCCGCGGGGCTCGGTGGCCGTGGACGGGGTGAGCCTCACCGTGGCCGAGGTGCGGGGAACCGCCTTCACGGTATCCATCGTTCCCTACACCCTCGAGCACACCATCATGGGTGACTACCGGCCGGGGACGCGCGTCCATCTGGAGACCGACGTCCTGGCCAAGTACGTGAGCGCGGCGCTGCGGGCGGAGGGGGGCCGGAGCGGCCTCGCCGCCTTCCTCGCCGGAACGGAGAAGAACCGATGAGCACGATCGACGAAACCCAGGTGGACCGCGAGATGCGCTTCGACCGCGTGGAGGACGCGGTGGCGGATCTCAAGGCGGGGAAGCTGGTGGTGGTCCTGGATCACGAGGACCGGGAGAACGAGGGCGACCTGGTGTGCGCGGCCGAGACCATCACCGCCGCTCACGTGAACTTCATCATCAGGGAGGCGCGGGGGCTCCTCTGCACCCCGATGTCGGCGGAGCGGCTGGCCCACCTCGAGCTGGGCCCCATGGTCCGCGAGAACACCGCCCCCATGCAGACCTCCTTCACCGTCTCGGTGGACGCCATCCGCGGCTGCACCACCGGGATCAGCGCCCAGGACCGGGCGGCCACCATCCGGGCCCTGGCCGACGACGCCACCCGGCCCGAGGATCTGGCCCGCCCCGGCCACGTGTTTCCGCTGCGGGCCTCGCCGGGGGGCGTGCTCAAGCGCACCGGCCACACCGAGGCGGTGGTCGATCTCATGAACCTGGCCGGGATGAAGCCGGTGGGGGTGCTGTGCGAGATCCTGGACGAGGACGGCACCATGGCCCGCCCGCCCTACCTGTTCCGCTTCGCCCGCAAGCACGGCCTGCGGATCATCAACGTGGCCCAGATCATCGAGTACCGCTACCGCAAGGACCGCCTGGTCCGCCACATCACCTCCACCCGGCTGCCCACCCGGC
The DNA here is from genome assembly GCA_963768615.1 of Candidatus Eiseniibacteriota bacterium. GTDB lineage: Bacteria > Eisenbacteria > RBG-16-71-46 > JABDJR01 > JABDJR01 > CAVSKL01. Next base: position 507,565 of record CAVYIE010000004.1, read on the forward strand.
ACGGGGAGTTCACCCTCCACCTCTACCGGAGCCTGGTCGACGACCGGGACCATCTGGCCCTGACCAAGGGGGATCTCGGGAACGGGGAACCGGTGCTGGCCCGGGTGCACTCCTCCTGCCTCACCGGGGACATCCTGGGATCGCGGCGGTGCGACTGCGGGGACCAGACCGCGGAGGCGCTGAAGCGGATCGAGGCCGAGGGGCGCGGGGCGTTCCTGTACATGATGCAGGAGGGGCGGGGCATCGGGCTGGCCAACAAGGTCCTGACCTACGCCCTCCAGGACGAGGGGCTGGACACGGTGGAGGCCAACGTCCACCTGGGCTTCAAACCGGACGAGCGCCACTACGGGGTGGCGGCCCAGATCCTGGCCGACCTGGGGGTGCGGGAGGTGCGGCTCTTGACCAACAACCCGGCCAAGAGCACCGGCCTGGAAGGGCTGGGGATCCGGATCGTGGAGCGGGTGCCGCTCATGGTGGGGCTGAACCCGGCCAACCTGCGCTACCTCTCCACCAAGCGGGAGAAGATGGGACACTTCCTGGACCTGGAGGAGCCCGGTCCGGCGCCGGGAGGGGGAAGGAACGGAGAGGGGAAACCGGCGGCGGCTCCCCGGAGGAACAACGGCCATGAATGAGTACAAGGGATCCCTGGACGCGTCCGGCAAGCGCTTCGCCCTGGTCGCGTCCCGGTTCAACGAGAGCTTCGTGGAGAGCCTGGTCCGGGGCGCGGTGGACTGCCTGGGCCGGCTGGGGGCGGAGGAGGAGGACGTGGACCTGTTCTGGGTGCCCGGCTCCTTCGAGCTGGCCCATGCCGCCGCCGCCGCCGCCCGCAGCGGGCGGTACGACGCGGTGGTCGCCCTGGGGGTGCTCATCCGCGGCTCCACCGCCCACTTCGACCTGGTGGCGGGGGAGACGGTGCGGGGGATCGGACAGGTCGGCCGCGAGACCGGGGTTCCCACCGCCTTCGGGGTGGTGACCGCCGACACCCTGGAGCAGGCCGCGGAGCGGTGCGGGTCCAAGATGGGGAACCGGGGCTGGGACGCGGCCCAGGCCGCGGTGGAGATGGTGAACCTGGGCGAGGCCTTCGAGGGCTGGGCCGAGACCGCCTCCGCCGAAGCCCACGAGCACGGGCACGAGCACGGGCACGAGCACGAGCACGGGCACGAGCACGGGCCGGCCCCGGCGGCCGGCGGGGGACGCAAGCGCGAGGCGAAGGCGGCGGGTGGAAAACGTGACGGACGCAAGTAGGCGGCCGGCGCGGCCCCGGCCCGACTCCGGGGGAGGGCCGCGGCGCCGGGCAAGGGTGGCCTGCGTGCGCGCTCTCTACCGGGTGGAGGTGGTGGGGGACGCCCTGGAGGTGGCGCGGCGGGAGACCGCGGCCGACGAGAGCCTTCCCGGGGAAGCGAGGGAGTACGGCGCCCACCTGGTGGGCCTGGTGGAGACCCACGGGGAGGAGATCGACGCCGCCATCCGGGCCGCCCTGGACCGCTGGGACCTCGGGCGGTTGGCCGTGACCGACCGGTGCGTGCTCCGGATGGCCGCGGCCGAGCTGCTGTTCGAGTTCACCGTGCCCAAGGGAGTGGTCCTGGACGAGGCCATCGAGATCGCCAAGCGATACGGCACCGGGGAATCGGGGCGGTTCGTGAACGGGGTCCTGGACCGCGTGGCCCGAGAGCACCGCGGGGAAGACATCACGTGAACGGTGGACCGGTCCATGCCGCCGCCATGGCTTCGGGCAAAAAACGACCGAATCGGGATTTTTTGCGTGGCGCCGGGCGCGCGTTTCCGGTATTGATTGGGCATCCCGTGAAGGAGCGCGCGTGAAAACGGCATTCATTTCGGACATCCACGCCAACCTGGACGCCCTCGAGGTGGTGCTGGAGCACATCGACGGGCAGGCGGTGGACCGCGTCATCTGCCTGGGTGACATCGTGGGCTACGGTCCCCAGCCCAACGAGTGCGTGCAGCGGGTGCGGGAACGGTGCGCGCGGGCGGTGGTCGGAAACCACGATCATGCCGCCGTCGGTCTCCTCGACACCCTCGCCTTCAACGAGTACGCGAGGGCGGCCGCCGACTGGACCAGCGAGGCCCTCGACGGGTCCGCGGTGGAGTACCTGTCCGGGCTGCCCCTGAGCCTGGAGCTGGACGGCATGCGGCTGGTCCACGCCAGTCCCGAGGACCCCGAGGCCTGGACCTACGTCCTGTCCTTCCACGAGGCCGAACGCCAGTTCCGGGGCTTCACCGAGCGCATCTGCTTCATCGGCCACTCCCACCTCCCGGTGGTGATCGAGGAGGACGGGGACGGGCGGCTGGAGGCCCTGCAGTTCCACGCCGGCGGCGAACCCCTGTCCCTGGCCCCGGAGCGCCGCTACATCGTCAACGTGGGAAGCGTGGGGCAGCCCCGGGACCGCGATCCCCGGGCCGGCTACACCGTGTACGACGACGAGTCCTTCTCGGTCAGCCTGTTCCGGCTGGAGTACCCGGTGGAGGAGGTGCAGCGCAAGGTGCTGGCCGCCGGCCTCCCCGAGTTCCTGGCCATGCGGCTCGCCGCCGGGGTCTGAACCCGCTCCTTCCCTCCCGCCGCTAGCCGGTGCCGGCGGCGGTGGGATCCACGATCCGCCCCAGGAAGAGAACGCTCCCGGTCACGTTGTCGTGGATCAGGAACAGGAAGGGGTGGTCGGCGGCGAACCCGGGGCCGAGGCTGGTGACGCCCACGCTGATGCCGGTGGCTCCGGCGGCCTCGGTCCCCTCCTCGTTCACCTTCACGAAGGCCTTGTGCACCGCGGCCTGGATGACGAGATCCCGCTGCCCGTCCATGCCGCTGAAGTCGGCCGCGTAGGAGTCGAAGGCGTCCGGCATGCCCATCGCGGCCAGCACCTGGTTGAGGGAGAACTCGGAGGTGGTCTCGAACCGGGGGAGGGAGACGTCGATCTCCCGGGGCTGGAGGGCCCCCATCCACGTGCCCAGGGTCTCCGGGGTGAGCCGTTTCTCCACCTCGGCCAGGCCGTCCACGGCGTCGGGCAGGATGAGGATCATGGAAAGGTCCTGGCCCGCGTAGGGCAGGGCCAGGATCGAGACCCCGTCCAGGCGGGCGCTGAGGAACTTCTCCTTCTGATGCATCATGGATACGGTCACCGCGTGCCCGGGGCCGACGTGGAAGTCCTCGTCCCGGGTCCGCTCGGGGTCGAAGGCCGCCGCCCAGTTCCCCTTGAAGTAGATGGCGTTGGTCAGCACCAGCCGGGTCAGCTCGTCGATCGACCCCTCCGGCATCAGGTCCCGGATCCGGTCCCCGGTGTGGGCGGCCACCCAGTCGTTGACGACCTCCCGGGCCGCCTCGGGGTTGCCGGAGAAGTCCAGGGTCTCGAGCTCCGCCCCGTAGCTCTCCCGGGTCACGTCCAGGTAGGCGGGAAGGAAGGTGAAGCCCTCGTCTCCCCATAGCCGGTTGGCGATGGAGAGCCGGTAGCCGCCGAAGGAGGCGCCGGTGTCCAGGCTCCGGAGCAGGGCGGCAAACACCGGGTGCAGCCGGTCCCCACCGGCGGGGAAGCGGAACACCGAGGCGATCTGGTCCGCGGTCCGGCCCCGGGCACCGGCCTGGACCATGGCGAAGGCGGTGGAGATGCTGAAGGGGGAGAGGAACAGGTTCCCCTCCCGCTCCGGGGCCAGCCGCCGGTAGAGATCGAGGGCGAAGGCGGTATTGCCCCGGACCACCTGGCCCGCCTCCTCCCGGAGCGCCTCCGGGAGCCGGCGGGCCTGCATGGGATCCCCGGCCCGGGTGGGGTGGTCGCCGCCGCAACCGGCGGCGAGAAGGACCAACAGGGGAACGAGGGTGAACTTTCCGCTCATGATCCCGTCTCCTTTCCGCGGCCGGTGGAGAGAGGGCCGGGGGAGGGCCCCGGTCCCGGTTCCCGGAACCGAGAATACCTCCCCGGCCGATGCGTCGTCGAAGCGCCCGGTCCGGCCGCGCCCGGCCGCCGCCCGACCGGCTAGCGCTGCTTCTCCTGGGGGTGGTCGTCGTCCGGCTCCCACAGGGGGCGGACGTCGTCCCGCCACGCGGGCTTCTCGTTCCGGGGCTGGAGCCGCCAGGCGGTCTCGGCCAGCCCCACCAGCTCCTCCACGTCCTCCTGGCCGCCGAGCCGCCGTTCGGCGGCCTTGGCCAGGGAGACCACCCGGGCCAGGTCCCCATCCTTGGCCCAGTAGCTGTGGCGGAGGATCTCGGCGAACTCGGCCGCGGCCGCGTCCATGAGGAAGGTGGGATCGGCGTCGTCCAGGTCGCCCTTCACCTCGCCCACCCGGACCGTGCGCGCCTCCTCGGTCACCCGGCCGGTGGCCGGATCCTCGTAGCGGATGCGCACCGTGGCCAGGTCGCCGCGCCGGGCGCTCCGCTCCGGCTTCAGCTCGAAGAGGGCGGTGACCTCGTGGCCAGCTCCCACCTCGCCCGCGTCCACCGCGTCGTTGCGGAAGTCGCGGTCGGCCACGTCCCGGTTCTCGTAGCCCAGGAGCCGGTAGCGGCGGACGGTGTCGGGGTTGAACTCCACCTGGATCTTCACCTGGCGGGCGATGGTCTGGAGCGTGCCGGTGAGGTTCTCCACGAACACCCGGCGCGCCTCGCGGAGGTCGTCCACGTAGTAGTAGTTCCCGTCCCCCTGGTCGGCCAGCTTCTCCATCAGCACGTCGTTGTAGTTCCCCATACCGAAGCCGACCGCGGTGAGCTCGATCCCCCGGCGGGCCTCCTGCTTGATCTCGGCCAGGATGCTCCCGGCCCCGGTGTTGCCCACGTTGGCCACGCCGTCGGAGCAGAGGATGACCCGGTTGATGTACCCGCGCACGAAGGACCGGTCGGCCAGGGCGTAGCCGGTCCGGAGCCCGGCCTCGGCGTTGGTGGCCCCCTCGGGGTGGAGCCGGTCGATGGCGTCCTCGATCTCACCGCGGTGGCGGAGCGAGGTGTGGGGGAGGACCACCCGGGCGTCGGACCCGTAGACCACGATCCCGACCTCGTCCTCCCGGTTCATCTGGTCCAGGAGGAGGTGGAGCGCCTTCTTGGCCAGCTCCAGCCGGTCCTCCCGGCCCATGGAGCCGGAGACGTCGATCACGAAGGTGAGCACCGCCGGCTTCCGGTCCCGGGTGTCGATCTCACGCCCCTTGAGCCCCACCCGGAGCAGGGTCAGGCCCCTGCCGAAGGGGGAGGGGGCCGCCTCCAGGTGGATGGCGAAGGTGCCGTGCTCCGAGGGGTACCCGGTGCGGTCGGCCTCGGCCACGAAGGAGCCCACCGGGGGGGCGTAGTGGTGGCGGAAGGCGTTCACGAACTCCTCCACCCGCACCGCTTCCTTGGGGGGGAGTTCCCCCCGCTCCAGGTAGGAGCGGACCAGGGTGTAGCTGGCGTTGTCCACGTCCACCGCGAAGGTGGCGAAGCGGTCGTCCTCGGGGTCGATGAACGGGTTCACCCCGTAGTGCTCGAAGAACATGGCGTCGAAGGCCTGGCCGTTGACCGGGTCGGTGCCGCCGACCGATATGGGCCAGCGCCGATCCTTGGCGGCCTCCTGCGACCGCGGGCCGGATGGGGCCATCGGGGGGGTGAACGCGTTCATGCGCCCCGCCACCGGGATCCCGCTGATGTCGGACTCGGCCTCCCCTGCCCGGCCGCCGCGGTGGTGCGACTCGCCGGCCTGATCGACGATCGCGGTCTTCTCCCGGAAGCTGTCCGCCGGCAGCCGCTCCAGCTTCTCCGCACCGACGGCCTTCTTCACCCCCACCTCGGTGGTCTGCATCTGCGCCAGGTCGCCCTGCTTCAGGCTCACGTCCAGGGCCAGGTCGCCCCCCGCGCCCACGCGAACCGTACGCTCCACCGGCTCGTAGCCCAGGAAGCTCACCCGCACGGTGTAGGTCCCGGGGGGGACGTCCTTCACCGTGAAGGCGCCGGTGGTGTCGGTGAGGGCGCCCAGGTCGAGCTTCTGGACCACCACGTTGACGAAGGCCAGGGGGGCCCCGGCGGCATCGGTGACCCGGCCCCGGATCACCCCGTCCTCCGCCCGGGCGCTCATCCGGTTCGGCTCCGGCGCCCCGGCCGCGAGCTGCTTCTCGAGGGCCAGCGCCCGCGGGGGCGAGGGCTTGTTGGACTGCGTCTTGGCCTCGGCCCGGGCCTCGCCGGTAAGGGCCACCGGCGTGCTCGGCGCCGGAGCGATCTCCGGCTCCGCCGCCGCGCCCTTCCGCACCCCCTCGAACCGCTCCGTCGCCATCAGGGGCGCGGGCGGGGCCGCCTCCTTGGTCTCGGGCGGAGTGGTCTCGGATCCGGGCGCCGCCGCCCGCTCCTCCGAGGCCCCGCCGGCCACGCTTCCCGCCGCTCCGGGGACCTCGCCCCGGTCCGCGGTGCGGTCTTCTGCCGGCGCGCCGGCCTGATCCTGCCCGATCGCGCCCGCTTCACGCTGCGCGTCCGCCCGCATGCCGGGCGCCGCCGTCTCCGGCGCTTCCGCCTCGCGGGCCGCCACCGCGTTCCCGTCCACCCCGGCCGCGGGCCGCCCCTGGAGGAGCCGGTCGCTCACCGCGCGGTCGGCGGGGCCGTGGAGGACCAGCGCCACCGCCACCACCGCGGCCGCGGCCCCGGCCAGCACCCCGGCGGGCAGGGTCCAGCGCCGCCAGGCCGGGCGGCGGCGGGCGTCGAGTTCGTCGAAGAGGGCGCCCCGGAGGCGGCGCTCCTCCTCGGGGGTGAGCCGGTCCTGGTGTCGATCGAAGAGTTCCTTCATGACCTCTGCTCCTGCATGCGGGGGGCGGTCACCGGCTCCGGCCCGGCGTCCAGCAGCGTGCGCAGGGCCTCGCGGGCCCGGAAGGCGTGCACGCGGGCGGTGGCTTCGCCGATGCCGAGGATCTCGCCCACCTCGCGAAACGAATACCCCAGGTGTTCATGGAGGAGGACCGCGCTCCGCTGCCGCTCGGGCAGCCGGGCCAGGGCCTGCCGCAGCCGGAGCCCGGCGAGGGGATCCGGCTGGGGAAGATCCTGGCCGGGGACGGGGTCCCCCTCCAGGGTGTCGGTCTGCTTGAACCGCCCGAGGAGCCGCCGCTTCCAGTCCCGGGCCCGGCGGAGCGCGATGCCGGCCAGCCAGGCCTCCAGGCTCCCTTCGCCCCGGTAGCGGCCGATGCCGCGGACCGCGGCCACGTAGGTCTCCTGGAGCACGTCCAGGGCCTCGTCCCGGTTTCCGACGTGGTAGCTGACCAGGGCGAAGAGCCGCTCGCGGGTGTCGGCGTAGATCGCGTTCCACGCCGCCTCGTCGCCCGCGGCCGCGCGCCGCGCCAGTTCCAGATCGGGATGCGTCTGTTGGCTCATCGTGTGTGTCTCCGTCCGGCCGGGCCCCCCGGCGTTCCCGGGCGTTCACCGGTAGAGTCGCGGGCGGAGGGGGATTCGTTTACGGAACTCTTCTGCCACCTATACCCCGCCCGGGGCCGGCCGGAGCAGGAATTGTTGTCCCAGGCTGTATCCGTATGCCTTACAATGGCTTGGTTCCGGGGCGAGCCCCCGCCCGGCGAGCCCCCGCCCCCCCCCGTACCGAGACCCGGGAGGCCCCCGTGAATCCACCCGACGGACGCGTGACCGCGGTGAGCCGGAGCGACACCCATTCCTTCTCGAAGCCCAACCGGGACTCGATCCGGCTCCTGGCCGGCATCGGGGTGGAGGGGGACGCCCACGCGGGGGCCACGGTCCAGCACGTGTCCCGGGTGGCTCGCGATCCCGCGCCGCCGAACCTGCGCCAGGTCCACCTCATCCACGCCGAACTCCACGACGAGCTGCGGGGGGCGGGCATCGAGGTGGCGGCGGGGGAGATGGGGGAGAACGTGACCACCCGCGGGATCGACCTCCTCGGCCTTCCCGCCGGCGCCCGGATCCATCTGGGTGACGAGGCGGTGATCGAGGTGACCGGGCTCCGGTCCCCCTGCGCCCAGCTCGACGCCCTGCGGCCCGGCCTCATGGCCGCCTGCCTGGACCGGGACGCCGAGGGGAATCTCATCCGCAAGGCGGGGGTGATGGCGGTGGTGCGCACCGGGGGGGCGGTGCGCCCCGGCGACCCGGTCCGGGTGGAGCTTCCCCCCGAACCGCACCGGCGGCTGGAGCCGGTGTGATCCGGCCGGGGACGTGAGGCGGAGCCCATGAGCGAGCCGGTCCTGCGCACCGCCTACTGGGACGACCCGGAGGCCCGCCGGGCCTTCAAGGAGTTCCTGGCCGAGATCCACGGCCTGGATCTCACCCCGTGGGAGGAGGCCGGGTACTGGGACGATCTCTACCGGCCGTTCTCGTTCTTCGACCGCGGCCGCGTGGTCTCCAACGTGTGCCTCTACTCCATGGACATGACGGTGGCGGGGGAGCGGAGGCGGGTGGCCCAGGTCTCCGCGGTGGGAACCCGGCCCGAGTACCGCCGCCGGGGGTTGAGCGGACGCCTCACCGAGCTGGCCCTGGATTGGGCCGCGCCCGGCCACCACGGCGCGTTCCTGTTCGCGGACGAGGGAGCGCTCGCCTTCTACGCCGCCCGCGGGTTCGAGCCGGTGGAGGAGCGCATCCCGGTCCTGGCCGTGGACCCGCCCCCGGTGCGCCCCGGCCTGCGCCGGCTGGACCCGGACGACCCCGCCGACCGGGGCCGCATCTGGGACCTGGCCCAGCGGCGGAGCCCGGTCTCCGACCGGCTGGGAGTCCAAAATCCCCGCCTCCTCATGTTCTTCTTCCTCCAGCTCTTCCGCGAGGGGACGTTCCTCGTGCCCGACCCGGAAGCGGTGGTGTTCCTGAAGCGCGAGCCGGACCGGCTGACCCTGTTCGACGTGATCGCCGGGCGCATGCCCTCCTTCGCCGAACTCCATCCCTACCTGGCCGGCGCGCCCCACGGCGAGGTCCGCTTCCGGTTCCCGGTGGACCGGCTGGGCGTGGAGCCCACCCGGTGGGAGCCGCTGGTGGGGAACAACGCCCACGTGCGGGCCCCCTTCGCGCTTCCGGCCGGGGCGGGGTGCTTCCCCTTCACCGCCCAGGCCTGACCCGGCCCCGGCGTCCGCCCGCCCGAGGCTTCGCCGCATTCCCCGGCTGGCGCGGCCGTTCCGCCCCGCGATTCCTCGTCAGCGCTCGCCGGAACGATCCCCCGGATCGTTCTGCCGGCTCGCTCTGGCCGGCGCGGGGCCCGCTCGCGGCTGCGCCGCTCGGCCCGCCGCCGGCCAGGTTGCCTCGTCATTCGCGGGGCGGCTGCGGCCTTGGGAAGAAGCGGCCGTTCCGCCCCGCGATTCCTCGTCAGCGCTCGCCGGAACGATCCCCCGGATCGTTCTGCCGGCTCGCTCTGGCCGGCGCGGGGCCCGCTCGCGGCTGCGCCGCTCGGCCCGCCGCCGGCCAGGTTGCCTCGTCATTCGCGGGGCGGCTGCGGCCTTGGGAAGAAGCGGCCGTTCCGCCCCGCGGTCATCCAGCCAGACCCGGGCCGGCTCGTTCGCGGGGCGGCTGCGGCCGGTCGGAACGTGCTCAAATCGCACCCAGCGCTGTTCCCCAGGGAACGAGGGGAATCCAAAGAAGTCCAAGGCCGGGGATCAAGAAAAATGAGCACCCGGGTACCCGACGTATGGGCTCTTGATCCCGTGGCGGGCTGAGGGTGGGCCGGGAACATGATCCCCGGCAAGACCCGTCCCAAACCCCGCCTTCGGCCCCGAGCTCCCCGGCTCCCGGTGGAACCTCCGGAAACGCTCCTGAGCCCCTCCGGCGGCCGGGATCGGGAAGCCCGTTCCCGGGCGGATTCGGCTCTCCGGGAGCGGCGCGGGAATGCTATCTTCGGGGTCGCGGATACCCCCCGGTACAGGTCGCGGGCCCGACCGGCCCCGGCCCGGTCGTGCTCCCACTCCCGGCGGAAAGGAATGCGCCGATGTTCAGAACGCTCCGCGCTGCCCAGTTCCTGGTCACCGGTCCTCTCATCCTCGCCCTGCTCTTCGTGATCAACCTCGTCACCTCACCCGGTCACTGGTGGGTGCAGTGGGCGGCGCTGGGGATCGGGATCGCCTGGGTGATCAGCCTCGTCCGCGTGGCCACCGCCCTCGTCCTCCTGGGCGGGGTGGCCGCCCTCTTCGCCTACCTCCGGCGGCAGACTCCCCGCTGAGCCCATCCGCCCGCGCGGAGAAGGGGGAGCCCCCCGGTTTGCTGCACGTCTTCGTGGATGCCGACGCCTGCCCGGTCAAGAACGAGGTCTACCGGGTCGCTCGCCGGTACAACCTCGAGGTGACCCTGGTCGCCAATTCCTGGATGCGCATCCCCCTGGAGGAGGGGTTCAAGCTGGTGGTGGTGGAAGGGGACCTGGACGCCGCCGACCGCTGGATCGCCGCAACCGCCGGGCCGGGGGACATCGTGATCACTGCCGACGTGCCCCTGGCCGCGCGCTGCGTGGAACGGGGAGCGGGGGTGCTCGGGCCCACCGGCCGCGAGTTCACCACCGGGAACGTCGGCGAGGCCCTGGCCACCCGGGACCTGCTCAACGACCTGCGCGAATCGCGGACCGTGCGCGGGGGGCCTCCGCCCTTCGGCAAGGAGGACCGTTCCCGCTTCCTCCAGACCCTGGATACCCTGGTGCAGCGGATCCGCCGCGGGACAGGAGCGGGCTCGTGACCGGAGCGGGAGCCCGAAACCGCGACCGCGAGCCCCGGCCGGCGGGCGGCCTCTTCGACCGGAACCTCCTGAACCTGGCCGTGCGGTTCCTGCTGGAGATGCTGGCCCTGGTGTCCCTGGCCTACTGGGGCTGGGTCCTGGGCACGGGATGGACCCGGCCCCTCCTCGCCCTGCTCCTGCCGCTGGCGGGAGCGACGGTGTGGGGCGTGTTCCGGGTGCCCGGGGATCCGGGGAACGCGCCGGTGGCGGTTACCGGCCCCGTCCGCCTGGGCATCGAGGCGGCGGTCTTCGGCGGCTCGGTGTGGATCCAGGCCCACTACCTCTCGGGCCGGATCGCCTTCTTCTTCGCCGCGGTGCTGGTCCTCCACTACGCCTTCGACTACGATCGGGTGCGGAGGCTCCTCACCGCCTAGCCGATCCGGAGGTACGCATGCATCCGCGCGCCGCCGCACTCATCGAATCCCTGGGGCTCGATCCCCATCCCGAAGGCGGCTACTATCGCGAGACCTTCCGCTCCCCCCGGCGGGTGGACGACGCCGGCCTGTTCGGCCGGGAGCGCCCCGCCCTCACCGCCATCCACTTCCTGCTCGCCTCCGGGAACCACAGCCGCTGGCACCGCCTCCGCTCGGACGAGATCTGGGTCCACCTGGAGGGGGAGCCGGTCCGCCTGTGGCGCCTCGATCCGGGCCGCGAGGAGCCGGAGGAGATCCTGCTCGGGCCGCTGGCCACGGGAGCGGAGCCGGTGGCGGCGATCCCCGCCGGCGCCTGGCAGGCGGCCGAACCCACCGGCCCCTTCGTGCTCGTGGACTGCTTCGTGGCCCCGGGGTTCACCTTCGAGGACCTGGAGTACATGGACCCCGGCTCGCCGGAGGGGGTCCGGCTTCGCGCCCTCGATCCCGGCCTGGCCCGGCTCTTCTGACCGTGGCCCCCGACGCGCCCCGCCTGATCGCGGTCACCCGGGAGGTGAGCCCCGCCCTGGCCCGCTGCCAGCTCACCCACCTCCGGCGGACGCCCATCGATCCCGCCGCCGCCGCCGCCCAGCACCGCGAGTACGAGGCGCGGCTGGCCGGCCTCGGGTGCACCCTGGTCCGCATCCCCGCGGACCCGGATCTCCCCGACTGCGTGTTCGTGGAGGACACCGCGGTGGTGCTGGACGAGGTGGCGGTGATCACCCGCCCCGGCGCTCCCGCCCGCCGGCCCGAGACCCCGGCGGTGGCCTCGGTCCTGGCCCGCTACCGGTCCCTGGTCCGGATCGAGCCGCCGGCCACCCTGGACGGGGGCGACGTCCTGGTCCTCGGGCGGACGGTCTACGTGGGCCGGTCCGGCCGCACCAACCGGGAGGGGATCGCCGCCCTCCGGGATCTCCTCGCCCCCCACGGGTACCGGGTGGCCGCGGTACCGGTGCGCGGCTGCCTCCACCTCAAGTCGGCGGCGGTGCCCCTGGCTCCGGACCGGGTGCTGGCCAATCCGGCCTGGGTGGATCCGGAGGCTTTCGCCGGCGCCGGGGTGATCGAGATCGATCCCGGCGAGCCCTTCGCCGCCAACGCCCTGGCGGTGGGAAGGGCGGTGATCCTCCCCGCCGCCTTCCCCCGCACCCGCGACCGCCTGGCCGCGGCGGGCCTGGCCCCGGTGACGGTGGACGTCTCGGAACTGGCCAAGGCGGAAGGCGGGGTGACCTGCTGCAGCCTGGTCTTCACCGGCTGATCCCCGGGCCTCCCGGCGCCTACGCCCGGCCGGGGCGCGGTGCTATGCTGGAAGAAGGACGGGGCCTCATTCATCGAAAACATCATCTCCGGCTTCAGACACCAGGAGGTTGGTCATGCCGCAACCCACCATGCGCGCCGTCCGCTACGAGCGGCACGGCGGCCCCGACGTGCTCCGGATCGAGACCCTCCCCCGGCCCCGTCCGGGGGAGAACGAGGTCCTGGTTCGCGTCCACGCGGCGGGGGTGAACCCCATCGACTGGAAGATCCGCCAGGGCTACATGTCGGTTCCCCTTCCCGCCACTCCCGGGATCGACCTGGCGGGGACGGTGGAGGAGACCGGGCCCGGGGTCCGGGACTTCGAACCGGGCCAGGAGGTGTTCGGCGCCGGACGCGGCGCCTACGCCGAGTACGCGGTGGCCGCCGCCGCCGATCTCGCGCCCAAGCCCCGCAACCTGGGCTTCACCGAGGCGGCCGCGGTCCCCATCGGGGCGCGGACGGCGTGGCTGGGCCTGTTCGAGGCCGGGGACCTGCAACCGGGGCAGAAGATCCTGGTCCACGGCGCCGCCGGCGGGGTGGGCCTGTGGGCGGTCCAGCTCGGCCGCTGGAAGGCGGCCCACGTGACCGGGACCGCCTCGGCGGAGAACCTGGAGTTCGTGACTTCCCTGGGGGCGGACCGGGCCATCGACTACGTCCTCCATCGCTTCGAGGACGAGGTCCGGGACCTGGACCTGGTCTTCGACACCGTGGGCGGAGATACCCAGGAACGCTCCTGGTCGGTGCTCCGCCCCGGCGGGATCCTGGTCACCATCGTGGGCCAGGCCCCGGACCGGGAGGCCAAGGAGCACGGCATGCGGGCGGCGCGGGTGGGGCCGCCGAAGTCCTCGGGGGAGATCCTCAGCCGGATCGGCGACCTCATCGAATCCGGAATCCTCGCCCCCACCGTGCAGGCCGTGTACCCGCTGGAACAGGCGCGGGACGCGCAGGAACTCTGCGAGACCGGCCACGGCCGGGGGAGGATCGTGCTCGCCGTCGCCGGCTGAGCGGCGGGGAGCGGCGCCCGGGGTCGTGCGGCCGGGGGGATCCCCGGCGCCGGGCCTCGGGGGACGAACACGAAGGGTGGCGGCGTGCCGCGGAGGCCGGGAAACGACGAGCGGGGGCAGTTCCCCTGGAAGGTCTACGGGGCGGAGTTCCTGGGCACCGGGATCCTGCTCCTGGGCGGGCTGTCCGCGGTCATCCTGGACTTCGGCACCGGGAGCCCGGTGGTGCGGGCGGTGCCGGACGCCGGGCTGCGGCGGCTCCTCACCGGGTTCCTGTTCGGGAGCGTGGGCGCCCTGGTGGCGATCTCCCCGCTGGGGAAGGAGAGCGGGGCCCACATCAATCCCGCCGTGTCCCTGGCCTTCCGGCTCCTGGGGAAGATCCGCACCTCCCACGCGGTGGGCTACGTGCTGAGCCAGCTGGCCGGAGCGGTGGCCGGTTCCCTCCCCCTTCTCCTGTGGGGCGCCCTGGGGCGGAGCGTGAACTTCGGGGCCACCACTCCGGGGGCGGGCACCGGCGCGGCCCTCCTGGGCGAGACCGCGGCCACCCTGGCCCTGGTCCTGGGGCTCTTCCTCTTCCTCCGTCACCGGCGGATCCGCCGCTTCACCCCCGCCCTGTTTCCGGTGCTGTACGCGGTGCTGGTATTCCTGGAGGCCCCCCTCTCCGGCACCAGCACCAACCCCGCCCGGTCCCTGGGGCCGGCGGTGATCGCGAACACCTGGCGGGCGTGGTGGATCTACTGGGTGGGCCCGGCCGCGGCCGCGCTCCTCGGGGCGGCGCTGTACCGCTGGAGCTGGCTCCGCAAGGTGGAGATCGAGGTGGCCAAGATCCACCACTTCGAACATGATCGCTACGGGATCTTCCGCTGAGGGAACGGAGGCCGGTCCGGGGGGAGGGTTCGACGGCGATGGGATCCGATCTTGAGGGCCGGGTGGACGCGGCCGCCCGGGCGCACGGGTTCTCCGGCGCGTTGCGGGTGGAGTCGGGGGGGAGACGGTGCTGGCCCGGGCCTACGGTCTCGCCGACCGCGACGGCGGCCGTCCCAACACCCCGGACACCCGCTTCCAGGCCGCCTCGGTGGCCAAGGGGTTCACCGCGGCCGCGGTGGCCCGGCTGGTGGCGGCGGGGAAGCTCGCTTTCGAGACCCGGCTCGCCGACCTTCCCGGACTCCGCTTCCCGGCCTACGACCCGGGGATCCGGCTCGAGCATCTCCTCAGCCACACCGCCGGGATCGTGGACTACTTCGACGAGGCGGGCGGGGAGGACTACGCTTCGATCTGGGAGCGCACCCCGGCCTCGGCCATGCGCACCCCCGAGGACTTCCTGCCCCTCTTCGTGGACCGGGGCATGGCCTTTCCCCCCGGGGCGCGGTTCGCCTACAACAACGCCGGGTTCATCCTCCTGGGGCTGGTGGTGGAGCGGGTGGGCGGGCGGCCCTTCGCCGTCTTCGTGGAGGAGGAGGTGTTCGCCCCCGCGGGGATGACCGGGTCGGGGTACCCGGCCAACGATCCCGTTCCTCCGGACGCCGCCGTGGCCTACATGGTGGACCGGGCCACCGGCGCGGCGCGGAGCAACGTGGGCGCGGTGCCGCTGGTGGGGGGCCCCGACGGCGGGGTTTACACCACCACCGCCGACCTGGGACGCTTCTGGCGGGCGCTGGCCTCGGGCCGGCTCCTCGGGGAGGCGGTCACCGCACGGATGCTCGCTCCCCGGGTGGCGGTGGAGGGCGAGGCTCCGGCCACCCACTACGGGCTCGGATTCTGGCTGGTGGCGCCCGGGGGGCGGGTGGAGCGCGCGTTCCTGACCGGGTGGGATCCCGGGGTGGCCGCGCTCTCCACCGCCGCTCCGGATGGGGACCCGGTGATCACCCTCCTCGCCAACCGCCCCGCCCGCCTGTGGCCGGTTCACGACCTCCTCCGGCGGGCGACCGGGGCCTGACTCCCGCGCGTCCGGAGGCAAGGCGGCGCGGGAACGACCCATTCCAATCGGAGGAACCATGCCCAGACTGATCGCGGCGCCGTCCCTGGTCGAGGCCGCGGGCACGCCGCCCAAGCGGATCGAGGAGTACGCCGGCCGGGTGAACACCGGGCACCAGGCGGTGAGCGTGGCCCGGATGATCTCCCCGTCCGGCTGGCAGGAGCCCGGACAGCGCCCGGAGTTCACCGAGATCACGGTGGTGCTCCGGGGGATGCTGCGGGTGGAGCACGAGGGGGGCGCCCTGGAGGTGGCGGCGGGGCAGGCGGTGGTGGCCGAGCCCGGCGAGTGGATCCGCTACGGCTCCCCGGGCCCGGGGGGAGCGGAGTACGTGGCCGTATGCCTTCCCGCCTTCTCCCCCGGGACGGTGCACCGGGATCCGGAATGACCGCGGACTCCGGGGTCGGGCCCGGAGCGGGGGGGAGCGCCGCCGAGCAGCGCCTGCTCGAGGCCATGGAGGCCAACGTGTGCGTCCACGTCAGCCGCCTCGCCCGGCATACCCCCTCCATGACCGTGAGTGACGGTCCCGGCTGCCTGGTGGTGGACTCGGGACTCTCCGCCGACACCTTCAACGTGATCACCCGGGTGCGCTTCGCGTCCGGGACGGCCCGGGAGGAGGCCGAGGCCGCGGTCCGGCCCTTCGTCCGCGGCGGCCGTCCCGCGGCCTGGTGGCTGGGCCCCGGCACCACGCCTCCGGACCTGGACCGGGTGCTGGCCGGCCTGGGCTGGGTTCCCGAGGAGGACGAGCTGACCGGGATGGCTCTTCGCCTGGACGGGCCTCCCCGCCCGTCCCCCGAGGCCTCCCCGCTTCGCATCGGGCCGGTCCGCGATCCCGAAGGCCTGGCCGGCTACGCCGGCGTGGTGGCCCGGAGCTGGGAGCCCCCGGACGAGACCGTGCCCGCCTTCTACCGGGCCGCGGCCGGCGCCGCCCTGGACCCGGGGAACCCTTCCCGGTACTTCGTGGGTCGCGTGGACGGACGCCCGGCGGCGGCGGGGGAACTCTGCCTGGCCGCCGGGGTGGCCGGAATCTACGCCGTGACCACCGCTCCCTTCGCCCGGGGGCGGGGGTTCGGAACCGCCATGACCGCCCGGCTCCTGGCCGAGGCGGCCTCGGCGGGGGCGGACACCGCCTGTCTGCAGGCCTCGGCGGCCGGAGTGAGCCTCTACCGGCGGCTCGGCTTCCGCCCGGCGGGACGATTCCGCGCCTTCGTGCAGCAAGGGCCTTCCCTCGTGACTCCTGCGTGATACGATTCGGCTGATTTTCAGGGTTGATTGCCCGCCGCGGGCGGCCGCGGGCGGCCGGGGGCGGGCCGGTCGGAATGCCATTGTGGAGGGTGCCATGCGATTTTTCCCCCTCGCGTTCCTGGTGCTCGTCCTGGGTGCGGGCTTCGGCTGCGGCTTCGGCGGGTCGGAGGAGGGTGAGCGGCCGCGCGGCCCCGGAGAACCGGCGGGCCTCGGCCTGCCCGCCACCTTCGCCGGCACCCTTCCCTGCGCCGACTGCGAGGGGATCCGGATGACCCTGGTGCTGCGGCCCGATTCCACCTTCCTGCTCCGCCGGATCTACGAAGGGCAGAGCGGACGGAGCCCCGAGATGACCTTCGGACGCTGGAGCCTCGTCGCCGGCGGGCGGGGGATACTCCTCCGCGGGGGCCCCGAAGGGTCCTGGAGGTTCGAATTCCATCCCCCCGACACGGTGAGCATGCTCGACCTCCAGGGGCACGCCATCGTTTCCAAACTCAACTACAACCTCGTCCGTACCGCGTCCGGTCCCCTGACCAACCCCATGCTCCTCCGGGGCACCTACTCCCCCGAGGGAGGAGCCGCTTGGTTCACCGAGTGCGTGACCGGGGTCCGGTTCCGGGTGGCCCCGGAGGGTCCGGGAGCGGTCATGGCCGCCGATTACGTCCAGCTCGGGGAGGTGGGGGAATCCCCGGTCCTGGCCACCGTGGAGGGGCATCTGGTCCCCGCCGCGCAGGGGGAGACCACCGGCATGGGAACCGGGGGCGAAGTCCTGGTCGTGGACCGGTTCCTCCGATTCTGGCCGGGGCAGAGCTGCGACTCTCCCTGGACCACGGCCACGCTGGAGGGTACCTACTGGAAGCTCGTGGAGCTGGGCGGCCGGCCGGTCACCGTCTGGCCCGACCAGCGGGAACCCCATTTCCGCCTGAACCCCGAAGACGGCCAGCTCACCGGTTCGGGCGGGTGCAACGGGCTTCTCGGCCGCTTCGAAGTGGACGGGGACTCGGTCCGGTTCACCCACGTGGCCACCACCCGCATGCGTTGCCCCCAGGGCATGGAGCAGGAGGGCGCCTTCGTGGCCGCGCTCGAAGCCGCGAACCGGGCGGTGGTCAGCGGAGAGCAGCTCCGGCTCTATGACGGCGACCGGCTCCTGGCCCGGTTCGAGTCCCGGTACCTGCGCTGAGCCGCGGGTGCGCCGGGGCGGTTCGCGGGGCGGCGGAAGCCCCGGGGCCGCGCCCCGGGCGCGAAGGAGACACCCTTGATCGACCAGCCCCACGCCTTCCCCGTTCTCACCACCGAGCGGCTGATCCTGCGCACCCCGGCCTCCGGGGACGCGAAGCGGATCGTGGCCTACCTGACCCGGAACCGCGAGCACCTGGCCCCCTGGGATCCGGTGCGCTCCCCCGGCTATTACACCCTCGACTACTGGGGCCGGGAGCTGGACGCCCTGGGCGGCGAGATCCGCCGGGGGGCGGTGCTGCCCTTCCTGATCCTGGACCGGAAGGAGCCCGAGGGAGAGATCCTCGGACGCTGCACCCTGAGCGGGATGATCCGCGGGGCCTTCCAGGCCGCCTTCCTCGGGTACAGCCTGGACGCCGGGGCGGAGGGGAAGGGGATCATGAGCGAGGCCCTGGGAGCGGTGATCCGGCATGCCTTCGAGGAGATGAACCTTCACCGCATCATGGCCAACCACATGCCGGTCAACGTCCGCAGCGCCCGGCTCCTGCGCCGGTTGGGGTTCGTGCCCGAGGGGTACGCGCGGGATTATCTCCGCATCGGCGGGCGGTGGGAGGACCACGTGCTCACCGCCCTCGTCAATCCCGGCTGGCGGGCCCCGGAGGCATGACCGGCGGGGCCCGTGGGGGGGGGCGCCGGGCGTGTGTGGGGGGGGGACGCCTGGCGTGTGCGGAGGTGGCTCCTGGCGTGCGCGGGGGCGTGACCGGGCCTCCGGCCCCCGCGTCCCTCCCGGTGGGGCCTTCCGAGGCCCGGGGAGCCGGTGGAGTCTCGGGGGTACCCGGAGAGGAGCGATCATGTCCCTGCGCATCGATGACCTGGAATCCCGCATGCGGCGCGAGCCGGTGGTGGCCTTGAGCGAGTCGGAATGGAACGCGGTGGCGGGCGGGTTCGAGGTGGCCGAGCGCCACGACACCCTGGTCGCGGGCGACCTCCTGGTCGTGCGCTGGACCGGGGGGCTGGCCGCGGTGGAGGAGCCGGGGCCGGGGCGGCGGGTGGTGCGGCGCCTGGACGGCCTGGCCGGGGCCCGGAACTTCGTGGCCGGCCGCCTGGCCACCTACGAGCGGATGTGGGACGGGTGCGGCTGCAAGGTGGACTACTTCGACTGAACCGGGAAGAATGAACGGCCGGCACCGGCCGGGGCTGGCCCCGCCCGGGGAAGGTGGTCCGCGTCCCGCCGCGCCGCGCCGGCGCGGGGCCTCGGAGGAACGAACATGGACGTCACCCGTCACAACGCCGACGCCTGGGACCGGGAGGTCGCCCGCGGCAACCCGTGGACCGTTCCCGTGGACGCCGATACCGTGGCCCGGGCCCGCCGGGGCGAGTGGTCGATCATCCTCACCCCGGTGAAGCCGGTGCCCCGGGCGTGGTTCGGCGAGCTGACCGGGGCCGAGGTGCTGGCCCTGGCCGGGTCCGGCGGCCAGCAGGCGCCGATCCTGGCCGCGGCCGGAGCCCGGGTCACCGTGCTCGACAATTCCCCCGCCCAGCTCGCCCGCGACCGGGAGGTGGCGGAGCGGGAGGGCCTCGACCTGCGCCTGGTCCAGGGGGACATGGCCGACCTTTCGGCCTTTCCCGACGCGGCCTTCGACCTCATCGTCCACCCCTGCTCCAACAGCTTCGTCCCCGCCCTGGACCCGGTGTGGCGGGAGGCCGCCCGGGTGTTGCGGCCGGGCGCGGCCATCCTGAGCGGGGTGGTGAACCCGGTGCTGTATCTCTTCGACGAGAAGGCCGAGGAGCGGGGAGAGCTGGTGCTCCGCCACCGCATTCCCTACTCGGATCTCACCAGCCTGACCCGGGAGGAGCTCGACGCGCGGCTGGCCTCCGGCGAGCCGCTTGAGTTCGGCCACACCCTGGAGGACCAGCTGGGAGGCCAGCTCCGGGCCGGCCTGGTGCTGACCGATCTCTACGAGGACACCTGGTCCGAAGGGCGCTCTCCCCTCAACGACTACCTGCCCATGTTCCTGGCCACGAGGGCGGTGAAACCGCGGGAATCGCTGTAGGCGCCCGGCCGGGCCCGGTGGTTCTCCCGGGGCTTGGCCCGCCGGGGACCCCGGGAGTATCCTGGGTCGCCCGTTCCCGACCTCCCCCGGAAAGGAGCCCTCGATGTTCCGGACCCTGGACGACTTCCTGGCCTCGTACGACAACCTGAACCAGAGCACCCTCCGCGTTCTGGAGGCCATGCGGGACGAGGACCTGGGCCAGGCGGTGACTCCCGACCACCGCACCCTGGGCCAGCTCGGCTGGCACCTGGTCACGACCATT
This sequence comes from Candidatus Eiseniibacteriota bacterium, assembly GCA_963768615.1. GTDB lineage: Bacteria > Eisenbacteria > RBG-16-71-46 > JABDJR01 > JABDJR01 > CAVSKL01. Next base: position 527,614 of record CAVYIE010000004.1, read on the forward strand.
CCCGAGATGATGAATCGCACCGGGCTCGGCCTCTCCTCGGTGGACCCCCACAGCATGCCCCCCGCTTCGGCGCGGGCCATCGCGGACGGCTACCGGGCGGCCTCGGAGGAGCTGAAGGCGGCGGTCCGGGCGGGGTGGACGGACGCCATGCTCACCGAGACGGACGAGCTGTACGGCCAGACCTGGCCTCGCGGGGTCACCCTGTCCGCGCTCCAGGCCCACGAGATCCACCACCGGGGCCAGATGACGGTGCTGCTCCGCCAGGCCGGCCGGCGGGTGCCGGGCGTGTTCGGACCGGCCAAGGAGGAGTGGGCCGAGCACGGGATGCCGGCGCCTCCGTACTGAGGCCACCGGGCCGGGGGCGGACCGTTGTCGGCGGCAGGAGCGGCCTCGGCGGTTTGCCCGGGTCGCTCCGGCGGCTTCCGCGCCTCCGGCAATCCGCGCGCGGCGGCCTGGGTCCGCGCGCGGGGGCCTCGATCCGCGCGCGGCGGCCCGGATTCGGGTTAGAATGCCGGAACCCGCAATCCATCGGAGGATCTTCCCATGCACCCTTCCCGCGTCCGCCGCCCCTCGATGCCCGTTCCTCCGGGGGCCCGCGATTTCGCGTCCGGGCTCCGGCCGTGAGCCGCGTCACCGGCCTGGGCGGGGCCTTCGTCTTCACCCACCGCCCCGCGGAACTGGCCGCGTGGTACGGCCAGCACCTCGGGCTCCGGTTCGAGGGAAGCCCGGAGCACGGGACCTTCTACCAGACCTTCCGGGGCCTGGACCCCGAGCGGCCGGAGCGGGAGATCGACACCACCTTCTCGATCCTCGCCGCCCGGGAGCCGTTCACCCGGCCGGTGCCGGCCGAGGAGCCGAAGACCATGTACGGGGATCAGCCCTACATGGTGAACTTCCGGGTCGCGGACCTCGACACGCTGGTCAGGCGGCTGGCCGCGTCGGGCATCCGGGTCCTGCACCGGAGCCACGAGCCCTATGGGAGATTCGCCTGGATCCGCGATCCCGACGGGAACCGGATCGAGCTGTACCAACCGGTCCCGATGGTAGGCGGACCGGACGCGGAGTCATGAGCGAGTGATCGCCGGACGGGCGGGGTGGGGGCAGGGACGGGGCGCCTCGCGATCCTACCCCGGAGATTCACGATGGAACTGGTGACCGAACATCTACGACTGGTGGCGGCCAGCTTCGACCTGCTGGAGGCGGAACTGGAGAGCGGGGAGACCCTGGCCGCCCGCCTGGGGGTGCGCGTCCCCGAGGCTTGGCCCCCACCCCTGACCGAGGATGCCCGCGTCCACTGGCTGGACACGGTCCGGAAGGACCCCCTCCAGACCGGATGGTGGTCCTGGTACTGGATACGCACCGAGTCGGAGGGCCCTCGCGGCGACGTGCTGATCGGTTGCGGCGGGTTCTTCGGCCCCCCCGACGCCGGGGGTACGGTGACCGCCGGCTATTCGGTGCTGGACCTGTACCAGGGCCGGGGCTACGCCACCGAGGCCTTGGAGGCCCTGGTGGAGTGGGCCTTCCGCCAGCCGGGCGCGGCCCGGGTGGTGGCCGATACCTTCCCCGACATCTCCGCCTCCATTCGCGTTCTCACCAAGCTGGGGTTCGAGCAGGCCGGCGAGGGGGCTGAGCCCGGTTCCATCCGCTTCCGTCGCGAACGTCCGGAGCCGGGAAGCGGCAGGAATCGCATCCGGCCCCAGGACCGATGGTGATCCGGAGCCGCTGCCGGTGAACCCGGACCCGCCGCCGGTGACCCCGGGGCCGCTGCCGGTGACCCCGGACCCGCTGCCGGTGACCCCGGGGCCGGCCGCCCGCGACCCCGAGGCGCCGGCGGTCTACGCCGGGAAGGGCATGGCCTCCTACGGCTTCACCCGGGGGTCCCGGCCCGACGGCAGCCACTACTTCGGCCCCGACCGCTTTCCCGCCTTCCGCCGCCGTCTGGTCGAGCGCGGACTGGACCGCCGGGTGCGGTTCCGCGACTCCGGTCCGGCCGCCGACGGTGAGATCCTGCTCTTCCACACCCCGGAGCACCTGGAACGGGTGCGGCGCCTGTGCGCCGCCGGTGAGGGGGCGCTGGACCACGGGCCCACCCCGGCCCAGCGGGGGATGGACGGGGCCGCCGCCCACGTGGTGGGGGCGGTGATCGACGCCGCCCGGGAGATCCTGGCCGGACGCTGCCGTCGCGCCTTCGTGCCCGTGTCCGGGTTCCACCACGCCCATCCCGCCGAGGCCCGGAACTACTGCCTCTTCAACGATTGCGCGGTGGGGCTGCGATTCCTGGAGGAGGCCGGGCTGACCCGGATCGCCTACGTGGACATCGACGCCCACCACGGGGACGGGGTCTACGCCGCCTTCGCCGGGGATCCCCGGGTGGTGATCGCCGACCTGCACCAGGACGAGCGCACCCTGTTTCCCGGGACGCCGGAGGCGCCCCTGGTGGGGCCGGTGACCGGGGAGCGGGGCGATACGGGCACCGGGCCGGGCGAGGGGACCAAGCTCAACCTGCCCCTGGCCCCGTACTGCGGGGACGCGGGGTTCCTGGCCGCGTGGGAGGAGGCGGAGGCATTCCTGGACCGGGCCCGCCCGGAGTTCGTGATGCTGCAGGCGGGGGCGGACGGGTTGGCCGGGGATCTCCTGGGGAGCCTGGACCTCTCCGCCGCCGTCCACCGGGAGGTGACCGGCCGGCTCTGCGCCCTGGCCGAGCGCCACGGGGAAGGCCGGCTCCTGGCCCTCGGCGGCGGCGGCTACCACCTGGAGAACCTGGCCGAAGCCTGGTGCGCGGTGGTCGAGGCCATGGTGGAGAGCCCGGCCGGGACGGTCTGACGCACCCACCCGGGCGGGCGGCGGCTGTTGGACCCACCCGGGCGGCCGGCGGCTGATGGACCCACCCGGGCGGGCGGCGGCTCACCGATCCATCCCGACGGCCGGCGGCAGACCGATCCACCCGGGCGGCCGGGTCTGCGGGTCCGGGTCCCCGGGGCCGAAATCCCGGCCGCGAGGCGGAGGGAGGCGCCCTCGACGCCGGCGCCGATCCCGGCTAGAGTCGTTGCCTTCACGCGCGCCGTGGTTCCTTCCCTCCGGCGCCCGGTCTGGCAATCAATCGGAAAGGAGCCCCGCATGGCGGCCCGACTTCTGGGAGGCAAGCCCGTCGCCGAGGCCGTCCTCGCCGACGTCCGCACCCGCACCACCCGCCTGGCCGAGCGAGGGGTGACCCCCGGGCTGGGCACCATCCTGGTCGGGGCCGACGCGGCCAGCACCGGCTACGTGCGGAAGAAGCACGAGACCTGCACGGAGGTGGGCATCGCCTCCTTCCGGGCGGAGATCCCGGCCTCGGGCAGCCAGGCCGATCTCCTGGCCGCGGTGGACGGGTTCAATCGCGACCCGGCGGTGGATGCCTTCATCATCCAGCATCCGGTTCCCGAGGGCTTCGACTTCAACGCCGCCCTGCGGAGGATGGATCCGGACAAGGACGCCGACGGACTCCACCCGGTGAACCTGGGCCGGCTGGTGCTGCAGGAGCCGGGGCCCATTCCCTGCACCCCGGCCGGGATCCGAGCCATGTTCGTGCACTACGACGTTCCCGTCGCCGGGAAGGAAGTGGTCATCGTGGGCCGGGGGCCGACCCTGGGCCGTCCGCTCGCGCTGCTCCTGACCCTGAAGCAGGCGGGGGCCAACGCCGCGGTGACCGTGGTTCACACCGGCGTGCCCGACATCGCCGCCTTCACCCGCCGGGCCGACGTGGTAGTGGCCGCGGTCGGCATTCCGAGCTTCGTGAAGCCGGAGATGGTGAAGCCGGGCGCGGTGGTGGTGAGCGGCGGGATCAGCTGGGCGGGGAAGAAGCTTCTGGCCGACGTGGACGAATCGGTGGCCGAGGTGGCGGGCTGGATCACTCCCCGGCTGGGCGGCGTGGGCCCGACCACGGTGGCCATGTTGTTGCGGAACACGGTCGAGGCCGCGGAGCGGCGCGCCGCCCGGTAGCCGCGGCGCCGGTTCGACTCCCGTTCCCCGCATCCCGCGTGCGGCCGACGTGACCCGCGATTGCCCCGGAAGCGGTATCGACCCGGCACTCCGCTCCAGGTGCCGTTCCGCCCTGCGGCGGTCCGGGCTGCGCGGTCTCGCCCCCGCTCGCGCGGCCGTTCCGCCCCGCGACTCCTCGGCATGTGCGCGGTCTCGCCCCCGCTCGCGCGGCCGTTCCGCCCGGGCGCGCGTGCCAACCCGGTCTTGCGCGGTCTCGCGATCCGCTCGCGCGGCCGTTTCGCCCCGCGACTCCTCGGCAGCGCTCGCCGGAACGATCCCCCGGATCGTTCTCTCGGCTCGCTCTGGCCGGCGCGGGTCCCCCTCGCGGCTGCGCCACTCGGCCCGCCGCCGTCCAGGTTGCCTCGTCGTTCGCGGGGCGGCTGCGGCCGCTTCCGGAAGAGGGCGTCGCGCCAGGCCCATCTTCCGCGCTCGGGGGCGAGGCCCGCTATCATCCAGCCAGGCTTGTCGGCCCGCCGCCGTCCAGGTTGCCTCGTCGTTCGAGGGGGGTGGCTGCGGCCGTTTCCGGAAGAGGGCGTTGCGCCAGGCCCATCTTCCGCGCTCGGGGGCGAGGCCCGCTATCATCCAGCCAGGCTTGTCGGCCCGCCGCCGTCCAGGTTGCCTCGTCGTTCGAGGGGGGTGGCTGCGGCCGTATCCGGAAGAGGGCGTTGCGCCAGGCCCATCTTCCGCGCTCGGGGGCGAGGCCCGCTATCATCCAGCCAGGCTTGTCGGCCCGCCGCCGTCCAGGTTGCCTCGTCGTTCGCGGGGGCGGCTGCGGCCGTTTCCGGAAGAGGGCGTTGCGCCAGGCCCATCTTCCGCGCTCGGGGGCGAGGCCCGCTATCATCCAGCCAGGCTTGTCGGCCCGCCGCCGTCCAGGTTGCCTCGTCGTTCGCGGGGCGGCTGCGGCCGCTTCCGGAAGAGGGCGTCGCGCCAGGCCCATCTTCCGCGCTCGGGGGCGAGGCCCGCTATCATCCAGCCAGGCTTGTCGGCCCGCCGCCGTCCAGGTTGCCTCGTCGTTCGAGGGGGGTGGCTGCGGCCGTTTCCGGAAGAGGGCGTTGCGCCAGGCCCATCTTCCGCGCTCGGGGGCGAGGCCCGCTATCATCCAGCCAGGCTTGTCGGGCCGCCGCCGTCCAGGTTGCCTCGTCGTTCGCGGGGGCGGCTGCGGCCTTGCAGAAGGGCGCCCAGATGTGCGGCCCGCCGCCGTCCAGGTTGCCTCGTCGTTCGCAGGGGCGGCTGCGGCCGGTCGAAGACAGTGCCCCGCGGGACCCCGGTACATGCCAGGCGCGAGTTGCGCCCGGGTGCACCTCGGGAGCATGGGGTACCCGGGTGTACTCGGGGGGTGCGGCTACCCGGGTGCACTCGGGGGGTGCGGTGACCCGGGTTACCCGGGTGCACTCCGGGGCGGGTGGCGGCCCAGGGTAGCCGGGCCGGCCTCGGCCGGACCGTCGGTCGCACCGTTGCCGGCCGCGGGTGGGGGTGGGAGCTGGGGCGGGGGCGAGAGGAGCGCGGCGGCGCCGGCCCGGGCGCGCGCGCCCAGCTGGTGGATGGCCCGGTGGCAGCTCCCGCACAGGGCGACCAGGTTCTCGGCGCTGTTCGGACCACCAGTCTGGCGGGGGACGACGTGGTGCACGGCCAGGAACCGGGTGCTCCGGCACCCGGCCACCCGGCACCGGTGCCCGTCCCGCTCCAGCACCTCCCGGCGCAGGGCCGGCGGCACCACCGCCCGGTTCCGGCCGCCGGGACCCCGAGCGCCGAAACGGTGTACCCGGGTGTCACAGAGCACCGCTTCCAGCTCCGCCGGCCGGAGCGGCTTCGGACCCCGGCCGGTCACCACCGTTCCCCGCCCACAGTCCGGACAATGCTGGACCACTACTTGATACGCGGCCTCCCGGCGGGCCGGGGCCGCCCGGGAGGTCTCCGTCCCCACAACAGCCGCCACCGGCTTCCCATCCGGCTTCGGCGCCCCCCGGCTCTTCCTCCCGCGGTGCTCCCCGGCCAGGTGAGGTCCCTTGGAGTCCGATCCAACGGCCCGCAACCCGTCGCGGCCCCGCTCCGCCAACGCGGCCAGCCCGGCCACGATCAGCTCTTCCGTCGAGCCACGGAACCCGCTCTTCCGGAGCGCCTCCACCAGCGCCCCGTACTCCGCGTAGAGCAGCGCCGGGAAACGCAGGCGCACTGCTTCGGGGATCGTGTCCACTGGGACGGACCCGGCCGGATCGGGCGCATCATGGCCGGAACTCCCGACCGCCGCGCTCTTCCCCGAGCCCCCTGCGGCGGCGCTTCCGGGTCCAGACTCGGGATGACCCGGCTCCAGCGCCAGCGCCGCCTGCCCCCGTCCCGGCCCCCGCGCAAGAGCCGCCCGGCCTCGGGCCACGGCCACCTTCCGCTCCAGCGCTCGCCGCCCCACCCGCTTCGCTTCCCGGACCCACGCCCCCTCCGTCTCCCGGGTGGCCACCTTCACCACCTCCCGCGCCTTGGTCCAGGGCATCTCTCCTGCCGCCACCGACCGGCGCAGCTCCGGCAACTCCTCCAGCGACCCCACCACCCGCAACAACTGCGCGCAGCGGCTCCGCGAGAACCCGTGCCGCTCGGAGCTGTACGCGTAGATCGAGGTGTAGCCGAGTTCCAGGTACAACCGCCGCCGGACCAGGTCCGCGAACCAGAGCACCAGGTTCCGCTGAACCCGCTCCGACTCGCGCACGGTCCGGGCAAAGCAACGATCGACCTGCCGTGCGGGCAGGCCGGGAACAAACGAAGGCATGGGCGTCCTCCCGGAGAGCCGGTTGGACGGGGGAAGTAACTACCAGAAGTATGCCTAGTATCCGATACCAGGTCAACCCAAAACCGCCCGCACCCGCACTTTTTGAAGTTCTTTATACAATCGCCGAACAAACATCCTGCACCCCACCCGGCCGCACGCCGGACGATGCACACCCGGGTACAACCGCGCGGAGGGTTGCACCCGGGTACCATCCCGCCCCCGCTCCCATCCCCACCATTCGCCCACTCTCATCCCCGCACCCTCGTCACCCCCCGCGCCGCCGCCGAGTCTGCTCCTTCAGAACCGCGCGGTACATCCGCCCGCGCGCGCGCAGGCGGCGGTTCGCCTCCCAGCGTTCCTCCTCCCGGCGGCTCTGCTCCCGCCGGAGCTTGTCGTATCCGGCCAGGCGGCCGGGATCGAGCTTCCCCTTCCGCGCCGCCGCCTGGACCGCGCACCCGGGCTCGTTCCGGTGGGAGCAGTCCCGGAACCGGCACCGCTCGGCCAGGGCCGTCACGTCGGCGAAGCTCGCCGCCACCGCGGCCTCGGTGACCCAGAGCCCCAGCTCCCGGAGCCCGGGAGTGTCGATCACCGCACCCCCTTCCGGCAGGACCAGGAGCTCCCGCTGCGCGGTGGTGTGCCGGCCGCGGGAATCGTCCTCGCGGACCGCTCCCGTATCCTGGCGCTCGGTTCCCAGGAGCCGGTTGACCAGCGACGACTTGCCCACGCCGGAGGAGCCCACGAAGGCCACCGTCCGCCCCGGTCCCAGGTATTTCCCCAGCGCCTCCAGCCCGGCTCCGGTGCCGGCGCTCAGGGCATGGACCGGCACCCCGGGGGCGGAGGCCTCGGCCTCGGCGATCGCCGACGCCGTATCCGGGCACAGGTCGCTCTTGTTGAGCAGGACCACCGGCGCCGCCCCGCTCTCCCAGGCCTGGACCACGTATCGTTCCAGCCGGCGGGGGTTGCGGTCGCCGTCCAGTCCCATGACCACGAACAGCGTGTCCACGTTGGCCGCGATCACCTGCTCGCGGGTCTCGCGGCCGGCCGCCTTGCGGACGAAGGCGCCCCGGCGGGGGAGGACGGCATGGATGCGGGCGGGGCCCCCGGCGAAGTTGCCTGCTGGGCCCCCGGCGAAACCGCCGGCAGAGCCCCCGGTCGGGTCGGCGAATGCCGGGTCCGTCCCGCTCCGGCCCGCGCCGGCCGGATCCGCGGCCGAGGCCTCGGAGGACACCTCGCCCGGCGGCTCCAGAGCCACCCAGTCGCCGGTCACCGGGAGCACGGCGGGGTTGGCCGCGGCGTCTCGCAGCATGCGGCCGGGGACGATGGCGGCCCGGGGGCCGGCCTCGGTCCGGACCATCACCTGGGCGCGGTCGGCGCGGATCACCCGCGCGGGGACGAGGGCGGGAAAGGAAAGCGTTTGGAAGGCGGAACGCCAGTGGGCGTTCCAGCCGAGATGCTCGAGATGCAAGATCGGTTCTCCTGATGGGATTCCGGACGCACGAAACCCCGCCGGCGCCGGGACGGCAGCCGCGGGGCGACATCGGGATCCGGCCGTACGGCCGGCTAGTTCAGGAGTCGGGCAAGCATCGGCACCTCGGGCGCGGTCGCGGGACCGCGGAAGAACGAGGGCGGCGGGTCCGGAGCGTCTCTCCGGCCCGGCCGAGAATGTAGCCGATCCAGGGGTCCGATTCAATGCCGGGTCCGGCCGCGGCACCCGCGTCCCCCGGCGGACCCTCCGGCCGCGGCACCCGCGCCCCCCGCGGACCCTCCGGCCGCGGCACCCGCGTCCCCCGGCGGACCCTCCGGCCGCGGCACCCGCGTCCCCCGGCGGACCCTCCGGCCGCGGCACCCGCGCCCCCCGGCAGACTCCTCCGGGCATGCCCCGAAGCAACCTCCCCCCGCGGACCCCCCGGCAACCTCCCCCGGAAGTCCCCTCCCGCAGACCCTCTCGGGCAGACCCCCGGTCCGGCGGCTATAATGGCCGGATGAATCTCTGGACCGTGGCCGGCCTGGTGTTCCTGGTGAACCTCCCCTTCGGGTTCTGGCGCGCCGGGGTGCCCAAGTTCAGCCGGCCGTGGTTCCTGGCCGTGCACCTGCCGGTGCCGGTGGTGATCGCGTTGCGGCTCCTCTCCGGACTGGGGTTCCAGCTCGTGACCTTTCCGGTCATGGTGGGGGCGTTCTTCCTGGGGCAGCTCGCCGGCGGGCTGGTCCGCCGGACCCGCGCCCGGCCGCCGGAACGAAACCCGGAACGAAACCCGGAGCGAAACTCCGAACCGCCGCCGGCCCGGAGCCTCGACCGGCACCCGGAGCGCAGCGCGGCCGCGGGTGAACCCTGAGCGGAAAGGGCGGATGATGACGGCGAGATCGCTGAGCCGGGTGTGCGTGTTCGCGGGCTCGAGCCCCGGGGTACGGCCGGAGTACGCGGCCGCGGCCGGGGACCTGGGCCGGGAGCTGGCCGGCCGGGGAATCGGGCTGGTGTTCGGCGGCGGGAAGGTCGGGCTCATGGGGGTGATGGCCGACGCGGCGCTGGAGGCCGGCGGCGAGGCCGTGGGGGTCATCCCCGAGGCCCTGGTCCGGAAGGAGCTCGCCCACGACCGGCTCACCGCGCTGGAGGTGACGGCCAACATGCACGAGCGGAAGGCCCGGATGGCCGAGCTGGCCGACGGGTTCATCGCCCTGCCCGGCGGCACCGGCACCCTGGAGGAGCTGGCCGAGGTCTTCACCTGGGGCCAGCTCGGGTTCCACGAGAAGCCCTTTGCCCTCCTCGACGTGGAGGGCTATTACGACGGCCTGGTCGGCCACCTGGCCCGGGCGGTGAGCGAGGGCTTCCTGAAGCCGGAGCATCTGGCCATGCTCTTCGTGAGCCGCAGCCCGGCGGAGATCCTCGACCGCTTCGCCGAGTACAGGCCCCGGCACCTGAACAAGTGGATCGACGCCAAGGACCTTTGATCCCGGACGACAACATGGGACCGGCCGGCCGGCCGTAGCGGCGGGGGGCGCGGGCGCCGCGCCCATACCCCGGCGGCCGCCCGCCGAGGCCCGGAGGCCGGCCGGGGATCCCGGAAAGGAATTGTGACCATGCTCTTCAACGATTGCCGCACCCGCCTCGCCCGCTCCGCCGACGCCATCCGCTCGCTCACCGAGGGGCTCACCCCGCAGGAGGCGCGCTGGCGCCCCGGGGAGGGGAAGTGGTCGGTGCTGGAAGTGGTCTCGCACCTGGCCGACGAGGAGGTGGAGGACTTTCGCACCCGCCTCGAGTACACCCTGACCCGCCCCGGCGAGGCCTGGCCAGCCATCGACCCCGAGGGGTGGGCGTCGGACCGGGCCTACAACGAGGGGGACCTGGCCGAGACCCTGGGGCGGTTCCTGCGCGAGCGCGCGGCCTCCCTGCGGTGGCTGGAAGGCCTGGCCGATCCGGACTGGGACTGCTCCTTCGAGCATCCCCAGGCCGGGCGGCTCACCGCCGGGGATCTGCTCGTCTCCTGGACCGCCCACGATCTCCTGCACCTGCGCCAGATCAGCGGCGTGCGCTACGCGGCCCTGGAGGCGGGCGCCGCCCCCTACGCGGCCGCCTACGCCGGGCGGTGGTGACCGCCCCGGTCTCGGCCGCCGCCCCCGCCGCCGATCGCCGATTCACACTGCCGGAGGACCGCCCGTGACCCCGTCCCAACCCGAGCCGCTCACCGTCCGCCCCGCCACGGAAGGCGACGTCCCCCTCGTCCTGTCGTTCATCCGGGAGCTGGCCGAGTACGAGAAGCTCTCCCAGGAGGTGCTCGCCGACGAGGCGGTCCTGCGGGAGTCGCTCTTCGGGCCCCGCCCCGCGGCCGAGGTGCTGCTGGGCTTCGCCGGGGAGGAACCGGCCGCCTTCGCGGTCTACTTCCACAACTTCTCCACCTTCACCGGGCGCCCGGGCCTCTACCTGGAGGATCTCTTCGTGCAGCCCCGGTTCCGGGGCCGGGGCTACGGCCGAGCGCTCCTGGAGCGGCTGGCCGCGGTGGCGGTGGACCGGGGGTGCCCCCGCTTCGAGTGGGCGGTGCTGGACTGGAACGAGCCCGCCCTGGGGTTCTACCGCCGGCTGGGCGCGCGCGCCCTGGAGGACTGGGTGGTCCACCGGGTCACCGGCGACACCCTCCGGCGCCTGGCCGCGGGGGAGGCGGCGCAGTGAGCCCGGCTCCGGCTCGACGCCGCCTCTGAACCCGGGGGGAGTGCCACCATGGACCATGCCAAGGAAAGCCTTAAACCGATTCCGGGGGCGAACCGATCCCTCCGCCGGAGGCTCACCCTGAGCGGCGAGCTGTCCCTGGCCTTCCTTCCCACCGTCACCGTGCTGGCGGTGCTGGCCTTCGTGGGGGGGCTGAGCGAGCAGCGGCTCCTGTTCGCCTCCCTGGCCTCGAGCGCATTCCTGATCTACCTGGATCCCGAGCACGGGACCAACCGGGTCCGGACCCTGGCCCTGGCCCAGCTCGCGGCCGCGGTGCTGGGCTGGCTCGGGTACGCGGCGCTGGGCCCGGGGTATCTCTCGGCCGGGTCGGCCATGGTGGCCACCATCGTGCTCATGATCCTGGCCGACGCCGTGCACCCCCCGGCGGTGGGCACGGCCATGGCCTTCGCCCTCCGCGCGGGCACGGTATCCAACCTCGGGCTCTTCGGGCTCGCGGTGGGGATGACCGTGGTCCTGGTCGTGCTCAAGCGGATCGCGCTCTGGACCCTGGCCCGGTTCACCCGGGCCGGCGCTCCGGGGGCCGCCCCCGGAAGCTGAGACGGGACCGCCGCCGGCCCCAAGCCCGCCCCGCCCAAGACCGCCCCGCCCGCACCCGCTCCCCAGCCCCCTTCCCCCCTTGTCAGCCCGTCCCGCCCGGGGCAGGCTAGGGCCTGCCCGCCGGCGCCGGCCGACTCCGACCGCCCGCGCCGGGCGCCGGGAGCGGCCCTGCCCCCCGGCCCGGACCACGAAGACGCGAATGGGGATCACATCATGACCTGCGTGTACGGGAAGACGATCTACACCGGAAAGTCGGTGGTGGAGGACGCCTACCTCCTCTTCGACGGCGAGAAGATCGCCGGCATCGGCAAGTCGGCCAAGGGGGAGGTGGCGGGCAAGTTCGACGTCATCACCCCCGCCTTCATCGATGCCCACAGCCACATCGGGATGTGCCGCTCCGGGGAGCCGGCCGACGAGGAGGAGTCCAACGAGAAGATGGACTCCATGCTCGCCCCCTCCGACGCCCTGGACTCGGTGCAGATGGACGACCACGGGCTCCGGGACGCGGTGGAGCACGGGGTGCTCTACTCCTGCGTGCTCCCGGGGAGCGGGAACATCATCTGCGGCCGGGCGGCGGTGATCCGCAACCACGGGGCCAACACCACCGACGCGCTCGTCGCCCGGTCCGGGATCAAGGCCGCCTTCGGGTACAACCCCATGTCCACCCAGGACTGGAAGGGGAAGCGCCCCTCCACCCGCATGGGCGCGCTCACCATCCTTCGCGGGAAGCTCCACGACGTGCGCCAGAAGGCGGAGAAGTACCGGAAGGCCACCGCCAAGCAGAAGGTGGAAATGACCTTCACCGCCGAGGAGCTGGTCCTGGCCGACCTCCTCTCCGGCAAGGAGCGGCTGCGCACCCACGTGCACAAGATCGACGACATCGCCGCCCTGCTGCGGATCGTGGACGAGTTCAAGCTCAAGACCACGGTGGAGCACGCCATGGACGTGCACCGGCCGGAGATCTTCACCGAGCTCAAGCGGCGCCGGATCCCGGTCACCTACGGGCCCATCGACTCCTTCGCCTACAAGGTGGAGCTGAAGCACGAGTCCTGGCGGAACATCCGCCACCTCATCGACTCCGGGGTCACCTTCGGCCTCATGACCGACCACCCGGTGAGCCCCTCCCGCCAGCTCTTCCTCCAGACCCGCTGGTTCGTCCGCCACGGCCTCTCCAAGCAGCAGGCGGTGGAGGTGGTGACCCGGGTCAACGCGGAGATCCTGGGGGTGGAGAAGATCCTGGGCACCCTGGACAAGGGGAAATGGGCTTCGTTCACGGGCTGGAACGGCGATCCCTTCGCTCTCACCTCGTGGCCGGTGGCGGTGTACGGGGAGGGGAAGCTCCTCTACGGGGAGTAGCGCCGCCGCCGACGCTACCAGGCGAAGCGCTGCACCCGGCTCGTGCCCAGGTCCAGCACGAAGGCGTCGCCGGCCGGTCCGAAGGCGATCCCCACCGGGGTGTCGAACCGGGGGGGCACCGCGGCCGCGTCCGGCGAGCCGGCCTGGGGGCCGAGTTCCTGCGCCCGGGATTCCAGGCGGCGGGGGGTGCGGTCGCGCTGCGCGCGGGCCTCGGACCAGCGGGCGAGGAGGTCCCCGGCGGGGCTCATGCGGACCACGTCGGCGGTGGAGGCGTCGGTGACCAGGACCGCCCCCTCGGGGTCCACCGCGATCCCGTAGGGGCGGAAGCCGCCGCTCCCGGGCAGGTCCACCGTCCACTGGCCGAGGAAGGCGCCGTCGGCGGTGAACCGCTGCACCCGGGCGTTGCCGAGATCGGTGACGTAGACCGTTCCCCCGGCGTCCACCGCCACCCCCACCGGGCAGCGGAAGCGGCCCTCGCCGCTCCCGAACCCGCCCCAGGCGGTGAGGAACCGCCCCTCGGCGGTGAACTTCTGCACCCGGTGGTTCAGCTCGTCCACCACGTACACGTTGCCGCTCCGGTCCACCGCGATCCCCCGGGGCTCGTCGAAGCGCCCGGGGTCCCGGCCCTCGGCGCCCCAGGCGTCGAGCAGCTTCCCCCGGGAGGAGAACCGGCGCACCCCGTCCCGGCCCAGCTCGGTCACGTAGACCGAATCGTCGGGTCCCACCGCCACCGCGAAGGGCATGTCGAAGGCCTCGGGCCGCCCCGCCGGAGCGCCCCAGCGATCCAGGGGCTCCCCCTCGGGGGAGAACTTCTGCACCCGGGAGGCTCCGAACTCCACCACGTACACCGCTCCGCTGGAGTCCACCGCGATCCCGGTCGGCTTTTCGAACCTCCCCGCGGCGAGGCCGGGACCGCCCCACTGGCCCAGGAGCCGCGGCAGGGGGCGGTCGGAGAGGGCGGGGGTGGAGGCCGGCGCGGGGCGGGGGGCCACGGCGCCGGCGGGAGTCTCCAGGGCCTCGGCCAGGCGGGCCGAGGCGAGGGCGGCCAGGGCCAGGACGAGGCCCACCCGAAGGACCAGGACGGCCAGGCGGAGGCGGGTACGGCGCGGCATCGCGGGCTCCTTCCGGGGTTCGGGACGCCTCCAGTCTACCCCCTCCGGGCCGGGGGAGGGATTCCCGCCCCGTTCCCCGGGTATACCCAGTGGCCCCGGGGCGCTGCGCCGGGGCCTCGGGAGCGCGGTCGGGGGCCGGCCGGGCCGGGACGGAGGGCGCCCGGTCCGCGTTGCCGCCCCCGACCCGCCGTGCTATCCTCTTACGCTCCAATTCGCTAGACATACGGTTCACTCCCCCGGCCTCCGGATCGGACACCCGGAGCGCGGGGCCTTGGACACCCGGAGGACTCCGCTTTTCATGGCCCGCGCATCCACCAAGGCGCATTGGGACGCCTACTGGCAGGAAAACACCGACCCGCACGTCACCTACGACAACGACGACCGGGTGGTGAACGCCATCCTCGCCCTCGGGGAGGTGCGCGGAAAGCGCATCCTGGAGGTGGGGGCGGGCTCCGGCCGCGACTCCATCGAGCTCGCCCGGCGGGGAGCCCGGGTCACCGTCATCGACTACGTCCGCTCCTCCCTGGACGTGGTCGCCCGCAACGCCGAGGCGGCGGGGGTCACCCTGACCATGGTGTGCGGCGACGGCACCCGGATGCCCTTCGACGAGGGGACCTTCGACGTGGTCTTCCACCAGGGGCTCCTGGAGCACTTCCGCGACCCGGTGCCCCTGGTGGCCGACAACCGCCGGGTGCTCCGGACCGGCGGCCACGTGGTCATCGACGTTCCCCAGCGCTGGCACATCTACACGGTGGGGAAGAAGGTGATGATCGCCCTCGATCGCTGGTTCGCGGGCTGGGAGACCGAGTTCTCCATCCGCGAGCTCTCCCGGCTGATCGAGGCCCAGGGGTTCGCGGTCACCGGCCGCTTCGGGGACTGGATGATCCCCGGCTTCTTCTACCGCGCCGCCCGCTACGGGCTGCGGGCGGTGGGAATCCAGATCCCCCGCCAGCCCCGGACCGGCGCCCTGGGCCGGGCGAACGACGCCTGGCGCAACTGGTTCCGCAAGCGGCCCCTGGCCTACTGGACCTTCGCCATGATCGGGGTGGTGGGGAAGAAGGTGTGAGCGCGCACCGTCCCCGCCTCCGGAGCGTCCCCCGATGAGCCGGAGCATCTGCGTCCTCTCCTACCGGGACATGAAGCACCCCGAGGCGGGGGGGGCCGAGGTGATCATCCAGGAGGTGTTCTCGCGCATCGCCGAGCGGGGACACCGGGTGACCCTGCTCACCGGCATGTTCCCGGGGGCGAGCCGGGAGGACCGGATCGGGCCCCTGGAGATCCACCGCACCGGCAACACCTACACCTTCAATTTCGCCGGGCCCCGGTACTTCAAGGAGCGGTTGGAGCCTCGGGGCTACGATCTCGTGGCCGAGGACCTGAACAAGATCCCGTTCTTCATGCCCCGCCACACCCGGCTCCCCGTCCTGGCCATCGTGCCCCACCTCTTCGGGACCACCGTCTTCCAGCAGGCGCCGCCGCACCTGGCCGCCTACGTCTGGTTCTACGAGCGGTTCATCCCCCGGGTGTACCGGGACTGCATGTTCTCGGTGCTGTCCGAAACCACCCGGGACGACCTGGCCGCCCGGGGGATCCCGCGGGAGCACCTCCGGGTCATCCACAGCGGCATGGACCACGATCTGTACCGGCCGAGCGCGGTGCCGGTGGCCGAGCGGCCGAGGCGGATCGTGTACCTGGGGCGGCTCAAGAAGTACAAGCGCATCGAGTACCCTATCCTCGCCCTGCCCAGGGTGTTGGAGCGGGTTCCGGACGCGGAGTACTGGATCGTGGGGGAGGGGGACTACCGGGAGGAACTGGAACGTATTGCCAGACGCGCCGGGGTGGCCGATCATGTCCGCTTTCCCGGATTCCTGGGAGGCGAGGACAAGGTGCGGCTCTTGCAGGAGTCCCGGGTGCTCGCCTATACCTCGCCCAAGGAGGGGTGGGGCCTCTCCGTGATCGAGGCCGGGGCCTGCGCGACCCCGGTGGTGGCCAGCGACTCGCCCGGCCTGTGCGAGTCGGTGGTGGACGGCAAGACCGGATTCCTGGTTCCCCACGGCGACCTGGACGCCCTGGCCGGAAAGATGACCGTGCTCCTCACCGACGACCGCCTGGCCGCGGACATGGCCGCGCAGGGGGTGCGGTGGGCGGCGACCTTCACCTGGGAAGCCTCGACCGAGAAGACCCTGGCCCTCATCGAGGAGATCCTGGCCGAGCCGGCCGGGCGCGCGGCACGCGCGGGGAGTTGACACGTTGACCACCCTGGACCGGTACGCCGAGGACAAGGCCAACACCCTGGTCGCGGCCCTGGTGTTCCTGATCACCCTCGCCGTCTACACCATCACCCTGACCCCCACCGTGCCCTTCTGGGACAGCGGGGAGTTCATCGCCACCTCCTACATCCTGGGCGTGCCCCACGCCCCCGGCACCCCGCTCTACGTGCTCATCGGCCGGATCTTCACCCTCATCCCCTTGGCCAGCATCGCCCAGCGGGTGAACTGGTTCTCCGCCTTCTCCTCGGCGGTGGCGGTGCTCTTCACCTACCTGGTCACGGTGAAGATCAGCCGCAAGGTCTTCCCCTGGGAGGACGCCCCCCACCACCGGACCCTGGCCTACGTGGCCGGCGTGGTGGCCGGGTTCATGGCCGGGTTCGCCACCACCTTCTGGGACAACGCGGTGGAGGCCGAGGTGTACGCCGCCTCCTGCGCCCTCATGGTCTTCGCGGTGTGGCTGGCGCTGCGGTGGGAGGAGCGCCTGGACCGGGGGAACGAGGACGGCCTGTTGCTCCTCATCACCTACCTGGTGGGGCTGGGGGTGGGAATCCACCTGGGGGTGGCCATCGCCGCCTGGGCGGCGGTGCTGTTCGTGTTCGCCACCCGGCCCCGCTACCTGTGGCGCTGGGACTACCTGGGCTGGGGCCTGGTCACCCTCTCCCTGGCCACCGGGATCCACCTGGGCGCGTTCCTGGTCGCGCCCATCGTCCTCGGCCTGACCCTGGTCGCCTGGCTCCTCACCGGCAAGCTCCACAAGCTGGCCTTCTGGTCCGCCCTCCTGTTCATGGTCGGGGTGTCGGTCCACTTCTACCTCCTCATCCGCTCCAACCTCCAGCCGATCATCAACGAGGCCGCCCCCCAGACCTGGGACGCCCTCTGGAAGATGCTCATCCGCGACCAGTACAAGCCCCCGCCCATCTGGGAGCGGAAGGCCGATTTCGGCTACCAGTTCGACTTCATGTACCTGCGCTACATGTGGTGGAACTTCACCCTCTTCTTCGTGAAGGGGAAGGCCTTCTACCAGCTCCCCATCCTCCTCGCGGTGCTGGGGGCCATCATCCACACCATGCGGGCCAAGCGGACCGCCCTGCTCCTGTGGGTGCTGTTCCTGCTCCTGGGTCCGGCCATGGTCGTGTACCTGAACTTCAAGGTGGGGGAGGTCCGCGAGCGCGACTACTTCTTCGTCCAGAACTTCCAGTTCATGTCCATCTGGGTGGGGCTGGGGGCAGCCTGGGCCATCGACTGGATCCGGGCCCAGACCGGCTCCGCCGGGGCGCGGAAGGCGGTCCTGGCCGGGCTGTCCGTGTTCTTCGTGGCCATGTCGGTGTTCCCGATGTTCACCAACTGGCACAGCCACGACCGGCGCGGGTTCTACGTGGCCCGGGACTACGCCTACAACATGCTGATCGGGCTCAAGCCCAACGCCATCATCCTGACCAACGGCGACAACGACACCTTCCCCCTCTGGTATCTCCAGGAGGTGGAGAAGATCCGCAAGGACGTCCGGGTGGTGAACCTGAGCCTGCTCAACACCGACTGGTACATCAAGCAGCTCCGGGACCTGGAGCCCAAGGTGCCCATCTCCTACACCGACGACCAGATCGCCAACCTGGTCCCCTACCGGGACCGGAACGGGCGGGTGGTGCTGGTCAAGGACCTGGCCGTCCAGGACATCATCAAGACCAACCAGTGGAAGCGGCCGGTCTACCTGGCGGTGACGGTGCCGGACCAGATGGGCCTGGACAAGCAGCTGGTCATGGAGGGTCTGGTCTTCCGGGTGGAGCCCAAGCCCACCGACAAGCGGATCGACGTGGACGAGACCCTGAAGAACCTGAACCAGGTCTACCGCTTCAACGGCCTGGTTCTCAAGGACTCGACCGCGGCCGGCACCACCTGGTACCCGGACACCCTGGTGTTCAAGGACGACAACGCGAGCAAGCTGGTGCAGAACTACTCCGCCGCCTTCGCCCGCGCGGCCATCGCCCTCTTCGAGCAGGGCAAGACCGCCGACGCCCTGACCCAGATGGACCGGGCGGAGGCCATCTCCCCCTACTTCCCCGGCACCGCCCTGGCCAAGGGCATCCTGCTGGAGGAGCTGGGCCGGGTGGACGACGCCATCGCCCACTACAAGAAGATGCTGCAGCGCTACCCCGGGGACTGGCAGCTCTACCTCCGGCTGGGGCAGGCCAACCTCAACCATGGCCGGCCCGAGGCCTCGCTCTCCTACTTCGAGCAGGCCAGCCGCCTGGCCCCGGACGAGTACTACCCCTACCAGGGGCTGGTCAGCGCCTATTACCAGCTGGGGAGGTACCAGGACGCGCTCACCGCGCTCCAGAGGCTCGCCGCCCAGCATCCCGAGGACAAGAGCATCACCAGCTACATCAACGACCTGCAGGAGTCCCTCCGCACCGGGAAGCTGGTGCCGGGGCAGCCTCCGGACACCTCGGCCGAGACCGACACCTCGGCCGCGTCCTCCGGAGGGGGAACTCCGCCCCCGGAATCCAATGAGCGCTGAGGTCCGTCCCGCGGCCCTGGTCACCGGGGTGGCGGGCTTCCTGGGGTCGCACCTGGCCGAGGCTCTCCTGGCCCGGGGGCACGCGGTGCGGGGGGTGGACGCCTTCACCCCCTACTACGCCCGCTCCCTGAAGGAGGCCAACCTGGAGGGGCTGCGGCAGCACCCGGGGTTCCGGTTCCTGGAGCTGGACCTCCGGCAGGCGGACCTGGGGCCGGTGCTGGAGGGGGTGGACTGGGTCTTCCACCAGGCCGCCCAGCCCGGGGTGAGGGCCTCCTGGGACGAGGGTTTCGCCGACTACGTGGGGCACAACCTGCTCGGCACCCAGCGGCTCCTGGAGGCGGCCCGGCGGAGCGGCGTCGCGCGCTTCGTGTTCGCGTCGTCGTCCTCGGTCTACGGCAACGTGCCCGCGGGGGAGGTGGACGAGGACGCCCCGCTCCGGCCCATGTCCCCCTACGGGGTGACCAAGATGGCCTCGGAGAAGCTGGTCCACGTCTATCACCGGGAGTTCGGGCTCCACACCGTGAGCCTGCGCTACTTCACCGTCTGCGGCCCCCGCCAGCGCCCCGACATGGCCTTCCACAAGATCCTGCGCGCCCTGCATCTGGAGCAGGAGTTCCCCCAGTACGGGGACGGCTCCCAGGAGCGGGACTTCACCTACGTGGGGGACGCGGTCAACGCCAACCTGCTGGCCGCGGAGCGGGGGCGGCCGGGCGCGGTGTACAACATCGGCGGCGGGCATCCGGTGTCCCTGGCCTTCGCGGTGGACACGCTGTCCCGGGTCACCGGCCGCCGGGCCCGGATCCGGATCCTGCCCCGGGCGGAAGGGGACCCGGACCGGACGGCGGCGTCCCTGGAACGGGCCCGGGAGGACCTCGGGTATGCGCCCGCGGTGCGCGGTGGAGGAGGCGCTTCGCCTGGAGGCGGAGTGGTACGCGGGACCCGCCGGCCCCCTGGCGGGGGAGGCGAAGAGGCGGTCGTGAGCGTGGACGTGTCGCGTGGTGGTCCCCGCCTTCAACGAGGCGGAGAGCCTGCCCGAACTGGTTCGCCGGGTGAGGGAGGTGCTGGCCGCCCGGGGGAAGCCCTGGGAGATGCTGGTGGTGGACGACGGGAGCACCGACGACACCTTCGCCGTGCTCGAGCGGCTGGCCGCGGAGACCCCGGAGCTCCGGGTGCGCTCCTTCCTCCGCAACTACGGCAAGTCCGCCGCCCTGGCCGTGGCCTTCCGGGAGGCCCGCGGGGAGCGGATCATCACCATGGACGCCGACCTCCAGGACGACCCCGACGAGATCCCGGCGCTGCTGGCCAAGCTGGACGAGGGCTGGGACCTGGTCTCGGGCTGGAAGCAGGTGCGCCACGATCCCGTCTCCAAGACCCTCCCCTCCAAGCTCTTCAACCGGGTCACCGGCCAGCTACGCCGGGGTCCGGCTCCACGACTTCAACTGCGGCCTCAAGGGCTACCGGGCGGCCACGGCCAAGAGCCTCCCCGTCTACGGGGAGCTGCACCGGTTCCTGCCCGCCCTGGCCCACTGGCAGGGGTACCGGGTCACCGAGATCCCGGTGCGCCACCACCCGCGGAAGCACGGACAGAGCAAGTTCGGCGCCAGCCGGTTCGTGAACGGCTTCCTGGATCTGCTCACGGTGACCTTCGTCCATTCCGGAAGGCACAGCCCCCTCCACTTCTTCGGGAGGATCGGCCTGGTGCTGGGGCTCGTCGGGGGCGGGATCTTCACCGGCTTCGTGGTGTCCTGGGCCCTGGGCCATCCCATCCACATGCGCCCCATCTTCTTCATCGCCCTGATCCTGGTCATCGTGGCCGTGCAGTTCATCTCCCTGGGCCTGCTGGGCGAGTTGGTGGTCAAGGGCCACGCCCGGCCCGACTACCAGTTCCGGGAGGACGGATGAGCGACGGCCTGCCTCGGGCGGCCATCCTCGCCGGAGGGCTGGGGACCCGGATCCGGTCCCTGGCCGGCACCACCCCCAAGGTGCTGCTCCCGGTCGAGGGCCGGCCGTTCCTGGCCCATCTCCTGGAGTACGTGCGGCGGCAGGGGGTGGCCGAGGCGGTGCTGTGCCTGGGGCACGCCGCCGGCGCGGTGTGGGACGCCGCCCGCGCCCACGCTCCCGAGGGGCTGGAGCTCATCGCCTCCCGGGAGGAGACCCCCCTCGGCACCGGGGGGGCGCTCCGGCTGGCCCGGGAGCGCCTCGGCGACACCTTCTTCATCGTGAACGGCGATACCTACCTGGAGGCTCCGCTGGCCCCGCTCCTGGAGGACCACCGCCGGCGGGAGGCGCTGCTCACCCTCTCCCTGGTCCGTTCGGAGCAGGCGGCGGAGAAGGGCTCGGTGCGCATGGCCCCCGACGGGACGGTGCTGGAATTCGTGGAAAAGGGCGAGGACGGGACCGGTCTCATCAACGCCGGGGTCTACGTGGCCCAGGCCGCGCTCCTCGACCGGTGCCGGGAGAACACGTTCTGCTCCCTGGAGCGGGAGGTCATCCCCCAGGCCCTCCGCCGGGGTTCGGTGGTGGCCGCCCGCCTGGCCGAGGTCCCCTTCGTGGACATCGGGCTCCCCGAGGACTACCTGAGGGTGCGGGACCGGCTCCCGCGGCCGGGAGGACGGGCGTGAAGATCTACCGGGCCAAGGCCCCGCTCCGCATCTCCTTCTGCGGCGGGGGGACCGACGTCTCCCCCTACCCCGAGGAACGGGGGGGCGTGGTGCTCTCCAGCACCGTGGACAAGTACGCCTACGCCACCCTCCGCCCCCGCAAGGACGACCGCCTCCGCATCCAGTCCCTGGACTACGACATCGTGGCCAACTACCACCGCTCCGAGCTGGAGTACGACGGGGAGCTGGACCTGGTCAAGGCGGTGGCCCGTCACTTCCGGATGCCCACCGGGGCCGACCTCTTCATCCACTCCGACGCCCCTCCCGGGAGCGGGTTGGGGTCCTCGTCCACCATGTGCGTGGCCCTGGTCGGGGTGTTCATGGAGTGGCTGAACCAGCCGCTGACCAGCTACGAGATCGCCGAGATCACCTACCGCATCGAGCGCGAGGAGCTGGCCATCGCCGGCGGTCGCCAGGACCAGTACGCGGCCACCTTCGGCGGCTTCAACTTCATCGAGTTCCTGGCCGACGCCACGGTGGTGAACCCGCTGCGCATCCGGCCCGAGACCCGGAGCGAGCTGGAGTACAACCTGCTCCTCTGCTACACCGGGCAGACCCGGCTCTCGGCCAACATCGTGGCCAGCCAGACCCGGGCCTACCGGGAGCGGAAGACCCCGGTGGTGAAGGCCCTGGACCGGATGAAGGCCCTGGCCCAGGAGATGAAGACCGCGCTGCTGCTGGGGGACCTCACCGCCTTCGGCAAGCTCCTCCACACCGCCTGGACCGAGAAGAAGCAGCTGGACACCAAGATCATCCTCCGGCCGCATCGACAGCCTGTACACCCTGGCCCGCCGGCACGGGGCGCTGGGGGGGAAGATCCTGGGCGCGGGGGGCGGCGGCTACCTGCTCCTCTACGTGCCCTTCACCCGCCGCCACCGCGTGGCCCGGGTGCTCACCGAGGCCGACGCCGAGGTGGTGCCCTTCACCTTCACCGACGGGGGGCTCTTCGCCTGGAGCGTGTCCGGGTGAAGTTCGTCCTCGTCGGTACCGCCTATCCCCACCGGGGAGGGATCGCCCACTACATCGCCCTCCTCTCCCGGGCCCTGGGGGAGGCGGGACACGAGGTGAAGGTGGTCTCCTTCACCCGGCAGTACCCCTCGATCCTCTTCCCCGGCAAGTCCCAGGACGAGGCCGGCCCCGAGACCATCCGGGTGGATTCCGAGCGGCTCATCGACTCCATCGGGCCCCTCTCCTGGTTTCGGCGCCGCCCGCCGCATCCGCGCCATCCGCCCCGACCTGGTGGTGTTCAAGTACTGGATGCCCTTCTTCGCCCCCGCCTACGGGACCATCGTGCGGCGGGTGCGCCCGGCGGGGATCCGCACCTGCTTCCTCCTCGACAACGTGATCCCCCACGAGCGGCGGCCGGGGGACCTGGCCCTGACCCGGTACGCCCTCGGTCCGGTGGACACCTTCGTGGCCCAGTCGAAGTCCGTGGCCGCGGACCTCCGCCGCTTCCGTCCCGCCGCCCCCCTGGCCGAGGTGCCCCACCCGGTCTACGACATCTTCGGGGAGAACGTGGACCGGGAGGCGGCCCGCCGCCGGCTGGGGGTGACGGCCCGGGAGGTGGCGCTCTTCTTCGGGTTCATCCGGGGCTACAAGGGGCTCATGAACCTGCTCCGGGCCGCGGCCCGCGTGCCCGCCGACCGGGACTTCCAGCTCCTGGTGGGGGGGGAGTTCTACGAGGACGACGCCCCCTACCGGCGGCTCATCGACGAGCTGGGGCTCGGCCGGCGCCTGGTCCTCCACGACCGCTACATCCCCAACGAGGAGGTGGCGGACTTCTTCGCCGCCGCCAACGTGGTGGTCCTGCCCTACCAGAGCGCCACCCAGAGCGGCATCATCCAGATCGCCTTCAACTTCAACCGCCCGGTCATCACCACCGACGTGGGCGGCTTGCCGGAGGTGGTGCGGGCGGGCGAGCTGGGGGACGTGGTGCCTCCCGAGGACCCCGCCGCCCTGGCCGGGGCCATGGTCGAGTACTTCGACGGGGGCAAGGAAGCCCTCTACACCCCCCACGTGGCCGAGGAGAAGAAGCGCTACTCCTGGGCCCGCCTGGTCGAGGCCCTGGAGGGCTTCGCCCGGGGTCCGGCCGCCTCAGCTTCCGACTCCTCCGTTCCGGCCTCCGCCTCCGACTCCTCCGCCCCCAACCCCTCCGCCCCGGCCGGGGAACGCCGGTGACCCGGCGCCGGGTGCTGGTGGTGGCCTACTACTTCCCTCCCTCCGGAGGGCCGGGGGTGCAGCGGGTGCTCAAGTTCGTGCGCTACCTGCCCGAGTTCGGCTGGGATCCGGCGGTGCTCACGGTGGAGGGGGCGGACTACCCGGCCCGGGACGAATCGCTCCTGGCCGAGATCCCGGAGTCGGTCCCGGTGGTGCGGACCCGTATCCCCGAGCCCTACGACCTGTACCGGGCCCTCACCGGCAAGGCCAAGGGGACCCCGGTGGACGTGAACGTGAACGTGAAGCGGGGGGAGCGGCTCTCGGCCAAGGAACGCCTGGCCGGCTGGGTGCGGGGGATGTTCTTCATTCCCGACGCCCGGGCGGGCTGGCTCCTCACCGGGGTGGGGGCGGGGGCGGCGGCGGCCAAGCGCTTCGGGGCCGACCTGGTCTACTCCTCCTCCCCCCCTACACCTGCGCGCTGCTGGGACGGAAGGTGGCCCGGCGGGCGGGCATCCCCTGGGTCCCGGAGTTCCGCGACCCCTGGACCGGGTTCCTGAGCGCCCCCGTCCGGCCGGAGCCGGCCCGGAGCTACGAGCGCCGGCTGGAGCGGGGAGTGTACCGGGACGCCCCCCGGGTGGTGGTGGCCTGGGAGGGGATCGCCGACGACTTCCGGGGAAAGTACCCGGGGGAGGACGCGGGCAAGTTCCGCCTCGTCCCCAACGGCTACGATCCCGGGGACCTGGAAGGGATCGCCCCCCGGCGCTTCGACCGGTTCACCGTGGTCTACACCGGCTCCATGTACGGGGTGCGGAACCCCGACACCTTCCTCCAGGCCGTGGGGCGGCTCCTGGCCGCGGGCCGCCTGGATCCGGAGCGGGTGCGGATCCGCTTCGTGGGCCGGTTCGGGGAGGAGGTGCGGGCCATGTTCCGCCGCCCCGAGGTGTCGGCGGTGACCGAGGAGGCGGGCTACGTTCCCCATGCCGAGAGCGTGGCCGAGATCCTCGGCGCCCACGCCCTGCTCCTGGTGGTGGACGACGTGGCCGGCTCCGAAGGGATTGTTCCGGGCAAGGTCTTCGAATACATTGGCGCCCGGCGGCCGGTGCTGGCCCTGGCCCCGGAAGGCGCGGTGGCGGACCTGGTCCGGGGCACGGGGGCCGGGACCGTCCTGGACCGCCACGACGTGGGGGCCATCGCCGAGGCGGTGGCCGGCCTCTACGAGGAATGGACCCGCACCGGCACCACCCGCTTTCCCGGCGACGACGACGCGGTCCGCCGGCTTTCCCGCCGCGAACGCACCCGCGATCTGGCCGGAGTCTTCGAGGAAGTCCTGGAGGAACACCATGGCGCGTAAGGTTTCCAAGCAGCCGTCCGACCCCCGTCCCGCCGCCCGCCGCGCCCCGGCCGGGGACGGGAGCGGCCCCGCCCTCCTGGAGCGCCACGGCTTCTGGTGGGCCACGGGGGCGCTGGCCCTGCTCCTGGTGATCTTCTTCTTCCCCGTGCTCCTGGGCGGCAAGTCCTTCCAGGCCGCCGACACCCTGGCCAGCCTGGCCATGCAGCCCTACGTGAAGGAGGCCTTCCACGGGCCCGGTTCGTTGCTCCAGCGCTACCCGCTCTGGACCCCCTACATCTTCTCGGGGATGCCGTCCTACGGGAGCATGATGGCCGCCCCCTACGTGAACGTGCTCAGCCTGGCCCTGTTCTTCATCCACGGCACAGGGAAGATCGTCTTCTACTATCTCCTGACCGGCGTCCTGAGCTGGCTCTTCCTGCGCCGCAAGGGAGTGGGTACCCTGCCCGCCCTCTACGGGGCGGTCTCCTTCGTGTTCTGCGCCCACGTGATCACCTGGATCATGTTCGGCCACAACACCAAGCCGGAGACGGTGATCTTCCTCCCCCTGGTGCTTCTGGCCACCGACGCCCTGTGGGCCCGGCCGGGGATGCGATGGGCCTCCATCCTCGCCTTCGCGGTGGGGACCATGATGCTGGCCTTCCACCTCCAGATCGCCTACTACACCTTCCTCGCCGCCGGCCTCTACATGGTCTTCGCCACCGTGGACGGGATCCGGAAGAAGATGGGCCCGGGGGGGCTGCTGGGCCGCTGGGTCCTGTGGGGAGCGGCGCTGGGAGTGGGCATGGCCGCGAGCGCGGTGCTCTACCTCTCGGTGCACGAGTACGCCGCCCACTCCATCCGGGGCGGTGCGGCCGGCGGCCTGACCTACGGCTACGCCACCAACTGGAGCTTCCACCCCCTGGAGGTCTTCACCTTCTTCGTCCCCTCGCTCCTCGGCTTCGGCAAGGAGACCTACTGGGGATGGATGCCCTTCACCGACTTCCCCCACTACATGGGGATCGTCACCCTGTTCCTGGCCGTGCTCACCCTGGTCCTGTGGCCCCGGGTGCGGATGCACGTCTACCTGCTCATCCTGGGGGGGCTGGCCCTGCTGGTCGCCTTCGGCAAGCACCTGCCCCTCCTCTACAACCTCCTCTTCGACTTCCTCCCCTACTTCAACAAGTTCCGGGTCCCGAGCATGATCCTGGTCCTGGTCCAGTTCTCGGTGGCCATGCTGGCCGCCGTCGGCCTGGAGCGCCTGGCCCGGGCCGGGGACCGGGAGGAGCAGCGCCGCCGGCTGCGCAGGTTCTGGATCGTGCTCACGGTGTTCGCGGGCATCGTGCTCGTCCTGGGCCTCTACACCGCCTCGGGGCTCCGGTCCACCGCGGCCGGCCGGATCGCGGAACGGGTGGCCGCCCAGGGGGCGACCGCGCCCCAGGCCCAGGCCTACGGGGCCCGGCAGGCCGAGGCGGTGGTGGGCATGGCCGGCCGGGACGTGGTGCTGGCCCTCCTCTTCCTGGGCGCGGGCGCGGCGCTCCTGTGGGCCCGGCTCAAGGGGAAGATCCCGGCCGTGGTCCTGACCGGAGCGCTCCTGGTCCTCACCGTGGCCGACCTCTGGCGGGTGGACGTGAAGCCCGCCTCGTACTTCCCCAGGAGCCAGGAGGCCGGCCTCTTCGCCCCCTCGCCCGCGGTGCAGTACCTGGAGAAGGACCCGGAGCCGTTCCGGGTGCTGCCCCTCACCGGGGGCGAGCTGGGGAACAACGGCCTGGCCTACTTCCTCATCCCCACCATCCTCGGCTACCACCCGGCCAAGCTCCAGATCGTCCAGGACCTGATCGACGACCAGGGCCCGGCCGGGATTTCCAAGAGCCTCTCCCGGGGCAACTTCAACATCATCAACATGCTCAACACCAAGTACCTCCTCACCGACCAGGAGGTGCAGAGCGGACCCCTGCGCACGGTGCAGCGGGGGAAGCCCTTCGTGATCGAGAACACCTCGGCCCTTCCCCGCATGTGGTTCGTGGACCGGGCCCGGGTGATCGCGGACCCCGAGGACCACCTGCGCGCGGTGGCCGACCCGTCCTGGAACCCCGCCGCCGAGGCGCTCCTGTTCGAGGATCCGGGCCCCCTGGACCCGGGGACCGGGGGGACGGCGAACATCACCGCCTACCACGACCGGGAGATCCACGCCGAGGTGGACTCGCCCGGGAACTGCCTGCTGGTGGTGAGCGAGATCTACTACGAGCCGGGCTGGAACGCCTTCCTGGATGGAACGCCGGTGGAGGTGCGCCGGGCCGACTACGTGCTCCGGGCGGTGGAGGTCCCCGCCGGACGGCACGAGCTGGTCATGCGTTTCGATCCCCCCGCCTTCCGCCGGGGGGTGGTGGTGAGCGCCGCCGCCTACGGGCTCATCCTCCTCGTCTTCGGCCTCTCCTTCGTGCCCGCCCTGAACCGGGGCGGGAAGGGGGAGGGCGAGGGCGGAGGCGACGGCGGGGACCGGGCCTAGATCATGTGCGGCATCGCGGGGGCGTTCCATTTCGGCCGGGGGGGGGAGGTGTCCGAGGACGTCCTCCGCTCCATGGCCGCCTGCATCGCCCACCGCGGGCCCGACGACGAGGGGTTCCACCGCGATCCCGGGGCGGGGATGGGCTTCGCCTTCCGGCGGCTCTCCATCGTGGACCTGGCCGGCGGCCATCAGCCCATGCTCACCGCCGACGGCCGCCTGGCCCTGGTCTTCAACGGCGAGATCTACAACCACGCCGACCTCCGCCGCGAGCTGGAAGGCCTCGGCCGCCGCTTCCGCACCCGCAGCGACACCGAGGTCATCCTGGAGGCCTACGCCGAGTGGGGCCCGGCCTGCGTGGAGCGCTTCCAGGGCATGTTCGCCCTGGCCGTGTGGGACCGGGAGGCCCGGCGGCTCTTCCTGGCCCGGGACCGGGTGGGGATCAAGCCCCTGTACTACGCGGAGGCGGACGGCGCCTTCCTGTTCGGGAGCGAGATCAAGTCCCTGTTCCGCCACCCCGGGCTCTCCCCGCGGCTGAACCGGGAGGAGCTGGCCCGCTACTTCACCTTCCTCTGCGTGCCCCCGCCCAACACCCTCTTCGAGGGGGTGAAGAAGCTCCGCGCCGGCCACACCCTGACCGTGGAGGCGGGCCGGGGGCCGGGGGAGCCCTCCCGGTACTGGAACCCGGTCCGGGGCCCGGTGTCCGCCCGGCCCGAGGCCGAGCTGGTGGAGGAGGTGCGCGCCACCCTCACCGAGGCGGTGAAGGCCCGGCTCATGGCCGACGTCCCCTTCGGCGCCTTCCTGAGCGGCGGGGTGGACTCCAGCGCCACCGTGGCCATCATGGCCTCGCTCCTGGACCGGCCGGTGGAGACCTTCAGCGTGGGCTACAAGGACGATCCCGGGTTCAACGAGTTCGGGAACGCCCGCCGCACGGCGGAGCTCTTCGGCACCCGCCACCACGAGGTGGTGATCGACCACGAGGACTTCCGGGAGTTCCTACCCCGGCTGGTCCACCACCAGGATGAGCCCATCGCCGACCCGGTCTGCGTGCCCCTCTACTTCGTGGCCGAGCTGGCCCGCAAGCACGGGGTGATCGTGAGCCTGGTGGGGGAGGGGGCGGACGAGCTCTTCTTCGGCTACGACGTCTACGACCGCATGCGGCGGATGACCGAGCGGTGGTGGAACCCGCTGGTGCGGGCCCCGCGGCCGCTGCGGGTCCTCGGGTCGCGGGCGGTGGAGCCCTTCCTGGATCCGGCCCGCCGGGATTTCCTGCGGCGGTTCCGCGAAGGGGGAGAGCCCTTCATCGGCGGGGCGGTCACCTTCTATCCCACCGAGCTGGAGCGCCTGGCCCCGGGGCTGGCCGGCGACCGCGGCCGGGAGGAGATCGTGCGGGACCTCTACGCCGAGATCGACTCCCGGCGCCCCGGCGCCGACTTCCCCACCCGGGCCGCCTACCTGGAGTTCATGTACCGGCTGCCGGAGCTGCTGCTCATGCGGGTGGACAAGATGACCATGGCCGCCTCGGTGGAGGGGCGGGTGCCGTTCCTGGACCACCGCATGGTGGAGCTGGCCTTCCGCATCCCGGGCTCGATGAAGGTCCAGGGCGGGGTGCGGAAGGCCATCCTCAAGAAGGCGGTGGCCGGGCTCATCCCCGACGAGATCATCCACCGGCCCAAGGTGGGCTTCCACGTCCCGGTGACCCGGTGGTTCGAGGCGGTGCTGAACCCGCTGGCCGACGAGACCCTGCTCGACCCGCGGCTGGCCGCGCTGGGCATCTGGGACCCGCCCGAGGTGCGGGCGCTCCTGGCCCGGCAGCGGGAGGGGAAGGGGAACTACGGGATGCGGGTGTGGGCCCTGGTCAACTTCGCCCTCTGGTACCGGCACTGGATGCTGGGCGAGGACGCCTGAGCCGATGCCGGCCACCCTGGAGGCGTTGAAGGAGCGGCTGGGCCCCGAGCGCGGCCCCGCGCTCCTGGTCACCCGGAACAACCTGGCCCTGGCCCGGGAGCTGGAGGCGGCCACCCCCCGGCTCGACTGGACCGTGATCAGCAAGGACGATCTGCGCGACGGGGGCGGAGTCCGAGGCCTGGTGGGCCGGTTCCGGGCCCGCACCTGGCGGGTCCTGGCCATCGAGGACGGGGCCGGGGACCTGGCCCGCCGCCGGGAGATCTACGCCGCCCTCCTGGTCCTGGGCCGGGCCCGCTCGCGCTGGCTCCTGGCCACCGGCGAGGACGGCACCACCGCCGAGGCGGTGCCGCGCTGGCGCTCGGCCCCCCGGTTGATCGCCGAGCTGTTCGCGGAGACGGCGGCGGCGGCGGGAGCCCTGGCCGGGGCCCGCCGGCTCCTGGGCTCCTTCGGCCGGAGGCCGTCCCCGCCGGCCCCGCCCGCCCCCCGGGGTCCGGGGCGGGTGGCGTTCCTCAAGACCGACTTCTGGTTCGGGGTGAAGGCGGGAGGCTCGGTCTCCCACACCGTGGGGGTGCTGGGAGGCATGCGGTCCCTGGGCCTGGACTGCCGGATGTGGACCCCGACCCCCTTCGCCCGGCTCCCGGGAGGGGTGGAGCAGGTGGAGACTCCGCCCCCGCCGCGGCCGCACCTCTTCGAGGAGGCGGCCCTGGCCGGGTTCAACCGGGCCTTCCTCCGCGCCGCCCTCCCCGGCATCCGCGCCTTCCGGCCCACCGTGGTCTACCAGCGGCACAGCATCTTCAGCCTGGTGGGGGCGGCGGTGTCGCGGGCGCTCGGGATCCCCCTGGTCCTGGAGGTGAACGCCAGCGAGGTGTGGGCGCGCCGGGCCTGGAGCCGGCTCTATTTCGGGCGGCTGGCCGAGGCCATGGAGCGGGCCTGCTTCCGCCGGGCCCACCGGCTGGTGCTCATCTCCGAGGAGCTCATCCCCACCGTGCGGGAGCTGGGGGGGGACGAGAAGCGGATGGTGGTGAACCCCAACGGGGTGGACGTCACCCGGTTCGACCCCGAGGCCCCGCGGGAGGCGGTGCGCGAGGCCCTGGACCTCCCCCCCGACGCGGTGCTGTGCGGGTTCATCGGGACCTTCACCCGCTGGCACGGGGTGCTCTTCCTGGCCGAGCAGATCCCCGCCCTGGCCGCGGCCGACCCGCGGCTCCGGTTCCTGTTCATCGGGGACGGCGATCTCCGGCCCGCGGTGGAGGCCCACCTCCGGGAGGCGGGCGCGGCCGACCGGGCCCGCTTCGCCGGGCTCCGGGCCCCGGGGGAGGTGCCGGAGCTTCTCACCGCATGTGATATCCTCCTGAGCCCGCATCTTCCCTTCGAGGACGGCACGCCCTTCTTCGGCTCGCCCACCAAGCTCTTCGAGTACCTGGCCGCGGGGCGGCCGGTGGTGGCGAGCCGGCTGGGCCAGATCGGCCGGGTGGTGGAGGACGGCCGCACCGGGATCCTCTATCCCCCCGGGGATGGGGCGGCGTTCCGGGCCGCGGTCGGGCGCCTGGCCACCGACCGGGAGGCCCGGCTCCGCATGGGGCGCGCGGCCCGGGAAGCGGCGGTAACCCGATACACCTGGGAGGCGAACGTGCGCCGGGCGCTGGAGGGGCTGGTGGAGCTGCCGCCCCCTCCCGGATCCCCCGGCGACCGGTGACCATGGCCGAGAAGAGCGATGTCCGCGCCTACTGGAACGCCCATCCCTGCGGCACCCAGTTCACCGAGCTGGAGTGGGGATCGCCGGAGTTCTACCGCGCCACCGAGGAGGAGCGCTACGCCCGCCAGCCGTTCATGGCCGAGGCGGTGGGCTTCGACCGCTACCCGGACCGGGACCTGCTGGAGATCGGCTGCGGCCTGGGCACCGACCTCCTCCAGTTCGCCCGCCACGGCGCCCGCACCACCGGGCTGGACCTCACCGTGCAGAGCGTGGCTCTGGCCCGCGGGCGCTTCCGCCACGAGAACGTGCCGGGCCGGTTCCTGGTCGGGGACGCCGAGAACCTCCCCTTCGCCGACGCCTCCTTCGACGTGGTCTACTCCTTCGGGGTGCTCCATCACACCCCCGACACCGCCCGCACCTTCCGCGAGATCCGACGGGTGCTCCGCCCCGGCGGGGAGGCGGTGATCATGCTCTACCATTCCCGCTCCTCGCATCTGTACCTGGGTTGGCCCCTGCTCCTGGCCTCCCGGTTCCGCCGGGGGGAGGGGTGGATCTCCCGGGACGAGTACTTCCGGGTCTACGACGGGGCCGAGAACCCGCTCGGCAAGGCCTACTCCGGCGCCGAGGTCCGCCGGTTCTTCGAGGGCTTCCAGGTCCTGGAGCAGCGAAGCTGGGATCCCTGGCGCCCCCACCTGGGCCGCACCGCCAACGCGGTGCTCATCCGGCTCGGCCGGCGGTTGGGCTTCTACCTGGTCACCCGGGCCCGCAAGCCGGCCGGGGGCTGAGAGCGGAGGGGAGGCCATGGCCGGTGCCGGGGTGACGGCGGTCCTGGGCGGAGCCGGGTTCCTCGGCTCGCACCTGACCGAGGCCCTGCTGGCCGGGGGCCGGCGGGTGCGGGTCTTCGACCGCCCCAACGCCGACCTCCGCAACCTGGCCGGAGCGACCGGGGACTGGGACTTCCTGGGCGGGGATTTCCTCAACCAGGAGGACCAGCGGGCCGCGCTCCGGGGCGCCGACACCGTCTTCCACCTCGTCTCCACCACCATCCCCGCCTCCTCCAACCGGAACCCGGTCTACGACGTGGAGACCAACCTGGTCGCCTCGGTGCGGATGCTGGACCTGGCCGTGGAGGCCGGGGTGTCCCGGGTGGTGTTCGTCTCCAGCGGGGGCACGGTCTACGGTCCGCCGCAGGCCCTGCCGGTGGCCGAGGACCACCCCACCGACCCCCGGGTCTCCTACGGGGTGGTGAAGCTGGCGGTGGAGAAGTACCTCCGGGTCTACCGCGAGCTGCACGGGCTCTCCTACCGCATCCTCCGCCTGGCCAACCCCTACGGCCCCCGCCAGGATCCGGCCGGGGCCCAGGGGGCGGCCTCGGTGTTCCTGGGCCGGGTACACCGGGGTTTGCCGGTGGAGATCTGGGGGGACGGGTCGGTGGTCCGGGACTACCTCTACGTGGCCGACGCGGTGGCGGGGGTCCTGGCCGCGGCCGGGACCGCCGGCCCCGCCGGGCTCTACAACATCGGCTCCGGGAAGGGGGTGAGCCTCCGGAGGCTGGTGGAGCTGATCGGGGAGGTGAGCGGGCGACCGGTGCGGGTGGCCCACCTCGACCCCCGCCCCTTCGACGTGCCCGAGAACGTGCTCGACATCTCCCGGGCCCGGAGGGAGCTGGGCTGGGCGCCTCGGATCCCCCTCCGCGAAGGGCTGGCCCGGACCTGGGCCTGGCTGGAGGCGGGAGGGGCCGGGGAGCCGCGCCCGGAATGAGCGCTCCGCCCCGGACCCCGGACGGCCGCCCCCTGGCGCTGTCGGTGTTCTTCCCCGCCTACTACGACGAGCTCAACATCCCCAAGGTGGTGGAGGGGGCGCTGGGGGTGATCCGGGAGCTGGGCATCGAGGATTTCGAGATCATCATCGTGGAGGACGGGAGCCCGGACCGGACGGGCGAGGTGGCCGACGAGCTGGCCGCCCGGCACCCCGGGGTGCGGGTGGTCCATCATCCGCGGAACCTGGGCTACGGGATGGCGCTCCGGACCGGGTTCCGGGAGGCGTCCAGGGAGTACGTCTTCTACACCGACGGGGACAACCAGTTCGACCTGGGGGAGCTCCGGAAGTTCGCCGCCCTGGTCCCCTACACCGACATCGTGTCCGGGTTCCGGGTGGACAAGCGCTACTCCACCTATCGCAAGTTCACCTCCTTCGTGTACAACCTGATCCTGAGGATGCTGTTCGGGATCACCGACCGGGACGTGGACTGCGCGTTCAAGCTCTATCCCACCCGGCTCTTCCGGGAGATGGAGCTGGAGTCCAAGGACGCCTTCATCGACGCCGAGATCGCCATCAAGGCCCGGCTCCTCGGCTACACGTCCACCGAGGTGGGGGTCCGGCACCTGCCGCGAATGGACGGCATCTCCACCGGGGCCCGGCCCAGCGTGATCTTCCGGACCCTGCTCGAGATCTATCGCTACTACCGCAAGTACCGGGTGGACGGGTACGACCCGAGGGTGAAGCCGACATGAAACAGGTGGTGACCAACAAGGCGGGAGCGCTGGAGGTGGTGGAGGTCCCGGCCCCGGAGCTCCGGCCGGGCTGGGTGCTGGTGCGTACGCGCTGGTCCCTCATCTCCGCCGGCACCGAGGGGGCCCAGGTGGGGGAGGGGAAGGCCGGCCTCCTGACCAAGGTCCGCGAGCACCCGGAGCAGGTGCGCCAGGTCCTGGCCAAGCTGAAGAAGGAGGGCGTCCGCTCGGTGGCGGCCCAGGTCCGGGACAAGCTGGAGCAGTGGCGCCCCCTGGGCTACAGCCTGGCCGGGGAGGTGGCCGCGGTGGGGGACGGGGTGGACGACCTCGCCCCCGGGGACCGGGTGGCCTGCGCCGGGGCCGGCTATGCGGTGCACGCGGAGCTGGTGGCGGTGCCCCGGAACCTGGTGGCCCGGGTGCCCGAGGGCGTGGACCTTCGCCACGCGGCCTGCGTCACCCTGGGGGCCATCGCCCTCCACGGAGTGCGCCGGGCCCGGCCCACCCTGGGGGAGAGCGCCCTGGTGGTGGGTCTGGGGCTGGTGGGGCAGATGGCGGCGCAGTTCCTGAAGGCCTCGGGGTGCCGGACGGCGGTGCTCGATCCCGACGCCGGCCGCACCCGGCTGGCCATGGATCTCGGCGCCGACCTGGCCCTGGACCCGGCCCAGGACGCCGCCGCCGCCCTGGGGGCCTGGACCGGCGGGGTGGGGGTGGACCTGGTGCTGCTCTGCGCGGCCACCTCCTCCAGCGAGCCGGTGCGGAACGCCTCCCGGCTCCTGCGCGACCACGGCCGGATGGTGGTGGTGGGGGATGTGGGCCTGGACCTGGAGCGCGGTCCCTTCTACGCCCGGGAGCTGGAGTTCTCCTTGAGCCGCTCCTACGGGCCGGGCCGCTACGACGCCCTCTACGAGGAGGGCGGGGTGGATTACCCGGTGGGTTACGTGCGCTGGACCGAGGGACGGAACCTGGGCGCGGTGCTGGAGCTGATCCGTTCCGGCGGGCTGCGGCTGGAGCCGCTCCTCACCCGGGAGGTGGCGGTGGCCGACGCTCCCGCCGCCTACGACCGCATCCTGGCCGGGGAGGGGGGCCTGGGCACCCTGCTCCGCTACGAGGGAAGCGCCTCCCCCGTCCGCACCGTCACCCTCCCCGAGGCCCCGGGGGCGGGCGGGGACACCCTGGGAGTCCTGGTGGCCGGAGCGGGCTACTTCGCCCGCACCTTCCACCTGCCCAACCTGGCGGCGGAGAAGCGGCTCCGCCTGGCCGGGGTGGTCTCCGGGACCGGGTCCAACGCCCAGCAGGCGGCGGCCAAGTACGGCGGGGCCTTCGCCGGCACCGACTACGACGAGGCCCTGGCCCGGGAGGGGGTGGACGCGGTCCTCCTCTGCACCCGGCACGACCGGCACGTCCCCCAGGCCGCGGCGGCCATCCGGGCCGGGAAGCACGTGCTGGTGGAGAAGCCCCTGGCCCTGGACGCGGAGGGGCTGCGGCTCCTGGCCGGCGCCCTCCGGGAACGTCCGGTGCGACTGGCGGTGGGCTTCAACCGCCGCTTCGCCCCCCTGGCCCGGGAGCTGAAGGCGCTGCTGGACGGGCGCACCGGACCCCTCATGGGGGTGTACCGCATGAACGCGGGACGGCTCCCCCGGAGCCACTGGGTGAACGACCCGGTGGAGGGGGGCGGCCGCATCCTGGGCGAGGCCTGCCACGTGTTCGACCTCTTCGACTGGCTCACCGGGAGCACGCCGGAGACGGTCCAGGCGACGAGGATGCGCTCCCCGGATCCGGAGGTGATCGACGACGACAACCTCTCCGCGGTGGTGTCCTACGCCGACGGCTCGGTGATGACGCTGCTCTACACCACCCAGGGGCCCAAGGAGCACCCCAAGGAGCGCCTGGAGGTGTTCGCCCCC
This sequence comes from Candidatus Eiseniibacteriota bacterium, assembly GCA_963768615.1. GTDB lineage: Bacteria > Eisenbacteria > RBG-16-71-46 > JABDJR01 > JABDJR01 > CAVSKL01. The sequence continues at coordinate 563,066 of CAVYIE010000004.1, forward strand.
GGGCTGGCCGCCGAGCTCACCGACTACCGGCGGCTCACCTGGACCGGAGCCCGGTCGGGGAAGAAGAGCCTGCGGGTGGAGGACAAGGGGCAGGCGGCGGAGATGGCGGCCTGGGCCGGGTACCTGGCCGGCGGCCCGGCGGGGGACGTGGCCACCTTCGAGGCGGCGGCGCTCTCCACCTGGCTCACCCTGCGGGCTCTGGAGGCGGCCCGCACCGGGGCGGTGCTGCCGGTGGCCTCGACCCTCCCCGAGGTTCTCGGAGTCTGAGCGGGTGAGCTTCCTCGCCGACCTGCGGTACTTCGGCCGCACCCTGGGCGCGCGCCGGGGGGCGGCCCTGGCCGCGGCCAAGCTGCGCAAGGCCTGGATCCGGAGCGCGGGTGGACGGGGCCCTCCGCCGGGGCGAGAGCGACGCCGCCCTCCTGGAACGGCTCCGCCTTCCCGCCGAGGCCGGACCGCGCCGGGAGCGTCTGATCGAGCTCTGGGAGCCGGCGGCGGTCTTCGCCCTCCCCGAGCCCGGCTCCCCGGAAGCCGACCCGGAGACGATCCGGGCCCGGGCCCGGGCGGTCCGCGACGGACGCCAGATCCTCTTCGGGCGCGAGGTGCGGGTGGGCTGGCCGCCCCGCTGGGACTGGCGGTGGGACGGCACCCCCGAGGCCGCCCTCTTCGCCGCCGACGTGCGCAGCACCTGGGAGGTGCAGCGGCTCCAGGGGATCCTTCCCCTGGCCCGGGCGGCCCGGGTGCTGGAGGGGGCCGAGGCCGAGGCCTTCGCCGCCGACTACGTGGCCGCCCTCATGGACTTCTTCCGCCACCACCCCGGACCCGCGGGCACGGCCTGGGCCAGCGCCCTGGAGCTGGGGCTCCGGCTGGTCGCCCTGGCCCAGGGGTTGCCCCTGGTCGCCGCCACCGAGGCCTTCGCCGCCTCGGACCTCGCGCTCCTGAAGCTGGTGGACCGTCACGCCCGCCGCCTGGCCGCCGACCTCTCCCTGGACAAGGTGGTCCGGGGGAACCATCTCCTGGGCGAGCTGGCCGGCCTCGTGGCCGCCGGACACCTGGTTCCGGGGGCCCGCGACCGGTGGTGGGGGCCGCACCCGGCCCAGGCCGTCCTGGAGGCGGAGATCCTGCGCCAGTTCCACCCCGACGGGGTGAACGTGGAGCAGTCGCTCACCTACGAGAAGTTCATCCTCGAGTTCCTGGCCGTGGCCGGACGCCTGGCCGCGCTCCGGGGCGCGGCCTTGGCGGATCCGGTGGCCCACCGGATGCTCGCCGCCGCCGCCCACCTGGAGGCGGCGACCCTGCCCGGCGGCGATCTGCCCCGGGTGGGGGACTGCGACTCCGGACGGGGAGCGGACTGGGGGGAGGCCGATCCCCACCGGGCAGGGGCGCTGGTGGAGCGCCTGCGGGCGTGGTTCCCCGGTCCGGGGGCCTCGCCCGTTCCCGAGGCCCCGGAGGCCGACCCCGCCCTGCGCCTCTTCCCCTCCGGCGGCCACGCGATCCTGCGCACCGCCGGCGGGGGGTACCTGTTCCTGCGCGGAGGCCCCTTCGGCTGGGGCGTCCCGGGACCTTGCTCCCACAGCCACGCCGACTGGCTCTCGCCGGTCCTGGCCCTGGACGGGACCCCGGTCCTGGTCGATCCGGGGGTGGGGGGATACCGGGTGGCCCCGGGGCTCCGGGACGGGTTCCGGACCTGGAGCGCCCACAACGGGCCCGGGTTCCACCCGCCGCGCCCGCCCCGGCCCGCGGGGACCTTCCGCTGGCGGGGATTGGAGGGGGTCTCGGCCCGGTTGGACGGCGGCCTGACCGGGGATGGGGCCGAGATCCGGGGGGAGGTCCGCTGGGAGGGGGGGCGGGAACCCCTTCTCTGGTCCAGATCCATACGCTACAATCAATTAGACCGAACCTGGCTAATCCTCGACCGCGTGTCCGAAACCACCCCTGAGCCCGTCACCTGGGCTCTTCACTTTGCACCCGACATCCGCCTGGAACCCGGGCCCGATCCGGGGGTGGTCATCGTCACCCTCCCCTCGGGCCGCCGGTGGAGTTGGGCCTGGGATCCGGCGGGAGAGATCGCGATCGAGGAGGGCCGGACGGCGCCGGCCTACGGAAGCCTCGTGACGGCGCCGGTGCTGCACCGTAGATTAGGGACGCCGGGAGCTTCCCGGCTGCTGATCACACCGATACCGTAGTGCGGCCCCCGCTGCCGGGCCGCGTGAGGGACAGGAGACGACGTGGACATCCTCATCACGGGGGGAGCCGGCTTCATCGGATCCCACCTCTGCGACTTCCTCCTCGCCAAGGGCCATCGGGTGATCGCGATGGACAACCTCTCCACCGGCAGCGTGGACAACATCGCCCACATCCGGGACTCCCGGTTCTCCTTCTTCGAATACGACGTCACCAACTACATCTACGTCGACGGCCCCCTGGACTACGTCCTCCACTTCGCCAGCCCGGCCAGCCCCATCGACTACCTGCAGCTGCCCATCCAGACCTTGAAGGTGGGCGCCCTGGGCACCCACAAGGCGCTGGGCCTGGCCAAGGCCAAGGGAGCCAAGTTCCTGATCGCCTCCACCAGCGAGACCTACGGGGACCCCCTGGTCCACCCCCAGCCGGAGACCTACTGGGGGAACGTGAACCCCATCGGGCTCCGGGGGGTCTACGACGAGGCCAAGCGGTTCGCCGAGGCCATCACCATGGCCTACCACCGCTACCACGACCTCGACACCAAGATCGTCCGCATCTTCAACACCTTCGGGCCCCGGATGCGGAAGAACGACGGGCGGGCGGTGCCCACCTTCATCAACCAGGCCCTGTCCGGCGAGGACATCACCGTGTTCGGGGACGGGTCCCAGACCCGGTCCTTCGGATACATCTCGGATCTCGCCGAGGGCATCTACAAGCTCATGCTCTCCGGCGAGAACGAGCCGGTGAACATCGGGAACCCCGAGGAGATGACGGTTCGGGAGATGGCGGAGATGATCATCGACCTGACCGGGTCCTCCAGCGCCGTGGTCACCCGGCCCCTGCCGGAGGACGATCCCAAGGTACGGCAGCCCGATATCGCCAAGGCCAAGCGGGTCCTGGGCTGGGAGCCCCGGGTTCCGGTGCGGGAGGGGTTGAAGCGCACGGTGGAGTGGTTCCGGGCCAACCACGAGAGCCGCGCGACGGCGAGGTGACGTGAAGCCGCTGGTCATCGTTCCGACCTACAACGAGGCGGACAACATCCGCGAACTCATTCCCCGGGTGCTGGAGCAGCATCCCTCCCTGGAGATGCTGGTGGTGGACGACAACTCCACCGACGGCACCGGCCGGATCGTGGACGAGCTGCGGGCGGCCGAGCCCCGGCTCCACGTGCTCCACCGTCCGGGCAAGATGGGGCTGGGGACGGCCTACGTGGACGGGTTCCGCTTCGCCCTCGAGCGCGACTTCGACCCGGTGTTCGAGATGGACGCCGACTTCAGCCACGATCCGGACTCGATTCCCGCCTTCCTGGAGGCGGTGGAGAGCGCGGACCTGGTGCTGGGCTCCCGGTACCTGAACGGGGTCACGGTGGTGAACTGGCCCCTGACCCGGCTCATCCTCTCCTACGGGGCGAATCTCTACACCCGCATCATCACCTGGATGCCGGTGAAGGACGCCACCGGCGGATTCAAGTGCTTCCGCCGCCATACCCTGGAACGGGTGGACCTGGACCGGGTGCGCACCGACGGCTACGGCTTCCAGATCGAGATGAACTTCAAGGTGTGGCGGAAAGGGCTCACCATCAAGGAGATCCCCATCCTGTTCGTGGACCGGCGGGTGGGGATCAGCAAGATGAACAAGAAGATCGTGTGGGAAGCGATGTGGCTGGTGTGGAAGCTCCGTTTCCTCGATCTCATGGGACGGCTCTGAGCGTGCCCGACCTGTCCGTCATCATCGTCTCCTACCGGACCCCCGAGCACCTGCGCCGGTGCCTGGAGGTGCTCGCCGCGCAGCCCGGCGGCCGGGAGCGGGAGATCCTGGTGGTGGACAACGCCTCCGGGGACGAGAGCCCCGAGGTCGCCCGCTCCTTTTCCGGGGTGAGGCTGATCGAGACCGGGGCCAACCTGGGGTTCGCGGGGGGCGTGAACCGGGGCCTGGCCGAGGCCCGGGGCCGCTTCCTGGCCGTCCTGAACCCGGACATCCAGGTCCATCCCGGATCCCTGGACCGGCTGGTGGACTTCCTGGAGGCCCATCCCGGGACCGGGCTCGCCGCCCCCAAGCTCCTCAACCCCGACGGCTCCCTCCAGTACTCCTGCCGCCGCTTCTACACCCTGAGCACCATCCTCCTCCGCCGCACCGTTCTCGGCCGGCTCTTCCCCCGGGCGGGGGCGCTCCGGCGCCACCTCATGCTCGACTACGACCACGCCTCGGCCCGGGCCGTGGACTGGGTGGCGGGGGCGGCCATGGTGGTCCGCCGGGAGGCCCTGGACGACGTCGGACCCATGGACGAGCGCTACTTCCTCTACTTCGAGGACGTGGACTGGTGCACCCGCATGCAGGCGCGGGGATGGCTGGTCCACTACGTCCCCGAGTCGGTGATGACCCACCACTGGCAGCGGGCGAGCCGGAACCTGGGTCTGGCCGCCCGGCGCCACCTGGGGAGCGGCCTGCGCTTCTACGACCGCTGGGGCGGCCTCCTCCACGTGCTCCGCCAGTACGGGGGGACCTGGCGCACCGCGGCCCTGGTCCTGGGGGACCTGGTGGCGGTGGTGGCCGCCTTCCTGGCCGCCTACGGGGTGCGCCAGCAGCTCGCCTTCATCCTCCACAAGCCGGTGTGGAGCCTCTCCTTCTACGGCAAGTTCTTCGCCGCCAGCGTGCTGGTGTACATGGCCGCCTTCGGCCTGGTCGGGCTCTACCGCGAGGAGCGGGAGGAGGACTGGGTGGACGTGGCCTTCCGGGTGGCCAAGGGGGCCACCCTGGGGGCGTTGATCCTCATGGCCAGCACCTTCATCCTGGACATGCGCGCCTATTCGCGGGCCATCGTGATCGGATCCTGGCCGCTGGCCCTGGCCGGGACCTTCCTGGTCCGGCGGCTCCTCCACGGGGTCTTCACGCGGGTTCGCCGGGACCGTTGGAACCTCCGTCGGGTGGCCCTGGTCGGGGCGGACCCGGTCCTGGACCGGCTGGAGCGGACCATGAGGGAGAAGCCGGTGCTGGGCTGGGAGCCGGTCCGGCTCCGCCGCACCCCCTGGGTGGGGCGTCCGGTGGAAGAGGCCACCCAGCTCCTGATCAAGCAGCTCTCGGGGGAGCGGGTCTCGGAGGTGGTCCTCACCCCGGCCTCGCTGGGGGTGGCCGAGGCCGCCCTGCCCGAGCGAACCCTTCCCCTCCGCCGGGCGGGATTCGGGGTGCGGGTGGTGTCCGACTTCGTGGCCGGGCTCCCGCCCCGGGCCCGGGTGGAACGGGTGGCCGGCCTGTCCTGGCTCACCCTGGAGCGCCCCGCCCTGCGCCCCTCCCGGGCCAGCAAGCGGGTCCTGGACCTGGCCGGCGCCGGCCTGCTCCTGATCCTGGGCGCGGTGCCCTTCCTGGCCACGGTGATCGCCCGGGGCCTTTCCGGGCGCCGGATCCGGGAACCGGAAGGGGTGTGGATGGGTCGATGGGGGGAAGCCCACACCGTGCGCCCCCTGGAAGGACGGGGCCGCCTGCGTCACTATCCCCAGCTCCTGGGCGTGCTGGCCGGCCGGTTCAGCCTGGTGGGCCCCCGGCCCCTGGGGCGCGGGGAGGCGGTGCCGGGCGGGGAGGCGTGGCTTCGGGTGCGCGAACACCACCGTCCGGGGCTGGTGGGACCGTGGAGCCTGGCTCCCGGCCTCTCCCCCGAGGAGGAGATGCAGCAGGAACTGCGGTACCTGGAGGAATGGACGCCGGAGCTGGATCTGAAGCTTCTGGCCCGCGTGGCCCTTCACCGGCCCGGTGGAGGATCGGGGCGGGGCTCGGCCTCGCCCGCTGCGCGGACTCGCTCTCAAACGGACTCGGCCCCCGCGCCCTCCCCCCGCGGGGTCCATTCCATGGGGATCCGACCGTGAAAACCACCTCGACGTCTCCGCCGCTCGCGTCGGCGCTCGCCCTGGCCCTGCTCGCGGCCCTGGCCCTGTTCGCGGCGCCGCCCGTCTCGGCCCAGAACACCACCGACGCCTTCACCCCCTACCTGAACGCCACCGACCTGCGCGCCCTGGCCTACGACGGCGCGGGCACGCTCTGGATCGCCTCCGACGGCGGTGTCCTCGCCTACCACCTCGATGCCGGAAACTGGTCGGTCTACCACCGGCTGCTCGGCACCGGCCCCCGCTCCAACGACGTCACCACCCTCTGCCTGGGCCCCTCGGGCCGGGTCTGGGCGGGGGGCGCCGACCGCGGGTACACCTACTTCGATCCCGCCGCCGGCCGCTGGGACCGGGAGGGGCCGGAGGACTGGGCCGACCCCCGCATCCGTGTCATCCGCTGCCTGGGGGAGGGCATCTACATCGGCACCCAGGCCGGTCTCACCCTCAAACCCACCCCCAGCCGGAGCGACATCTGCTCCGAGTACACCCCCGGCTGCGAGGTGCCCTCCTACGTGATCAACGACTACGCCCTCCTCGGGGACACCCTGTGGGTGGCCACCCAGGGCGGGCTGGGACGCTTCAACGGCGAGACCTGGGATCCCCCGGAGGCGCTCCCCGAGGGCTCGGTGGGCCCCAACGCCCGGTCCCTGGCCGTGTACGAGGGCGCGCTGTGGATGGCCACCGCGGGCACGGTGGAGCGGCTGGTCGGAGGCGGCTGGGTCACGGCGTGGGACCGGGGGGCGGAGCGCCTGGTCCTCACCGGGGACCGCCTGTTCGCGGTGAGCGACGGGGTGGTCTATCGCTGGGACGGCCAGCAGTTCGCCCCGCTGGAGCTGAGCTTCCCCGATCCCGGTTCGGTCCGGGACCTGGTCCGGATCGGCAACCTGTACTTCCTGGCCACCGACCGGGGGCTGGTGACCTCGGCCGAGGGCCAGGTCCAGGCCGGAGAGCGCCTGCTGCCTCCCGGACCGCCCCTGGGCTCGCCGGTGGGGGGCATCTCGGTGGACGGGACGGGGACGGTGTGGGCGGGAACCCGGGAGGGGTCCATCGGGCTCATGCGGTTCGACGGCGAGACCTGGTCCCTCCAGGGGGGCGCGGCCGGGATCACCCAGAGCTGGACCTTCAGCGTCCATGCGGACCGGAACGGCGACGTCTGGGTGGGACACTGCTGCTGCAGCGCACCCGGCTGCCCCACCGATCTCCGCAGCATCGGTGGGGTGATCCAGGTCCCGGGTCTGGGCGACGTCTACGACTTCAGCCAGGACTCCAGGGACCGGATGTGGGTGGGCACCGACGGCTTCGGGGCCGACGTGCTCCAGCAGGGGACGGGGGGGGCGTGGCAGGGGATCCTCTCCCTGCGGTCGGGCGCGGGGAGCGAGCTGGCCTCGGACCTGGTGCGGGCGGTGGCCACGGTTTCCGACGGCACCTACTTCGGCCACCTCAACGCCGGGCTGGACTACTGGGCCAACCACGGGGACCTGGCCGGCGGGACCACCGCCTCCAACTGGGTCCACTACGGGGTCGGCGGCAACGGCCTCCTGGACCTGAACGTCCAGGCGCTGGCGGCCAGCGGGGACAACGTGTGGGTGGGGACCAAGACCGGGCTCCACCGGTACCTCCGCGGGGCGCTCCAGGAGCGGTGCGAGACCCGGCTCCAGGGCGACCCCGGGGCCCAGCCCGCGGGGGTGACGGCCATCGTGCCCGACCGGCAGGGCGGTCTGTGGGTGGGCACCGAGAACGACGGCGTGTTCTATCTCCCCCGCGGCGGCCAGTGCGACGGCGGGCCCGGGGCCTTCGTCCAGTTCACCGATCTCGACTCCGCCCTGCCCAGCAACGACATCTTCAGCGGCGCCCTCAACCCCCGCGACGGCTCGGTTTGGTTCGGGACCCGGAACGGGATCGTGCGCATCGACCCCCTGGCCTACGTGGGAGGGAAGCCCCCCGCGGACCGGTTCGTGATCTATCCCAACCCCCTGGACCTGAGGCCCGAGGGCACCGCGCGGCGGATCAAGGTCGGCGTGCTCCTGGGCGGGGTGCGGGTGCAGGCGGCGACCCGCGACTCCCTCTCCCGGCCCGAGGTCTTCGACCTCGCCGGGGCCAAGGTGGCCGAGTTCGAGGAGGACAACCGCGACAACTCCTGGTCCTGGGACGGGGCCAACCTGAACGGCGATACCGTGGTGCCGGGCATCTACTTCGTCCGCACCCGGGTGGGATCCTCGGAGGTGGTGGTGCTCAAGGTCGGGGTGGTGCGATGACCGAGACCCGGATCCTGGTCGTGGGAGCGGGCACCGCGGGACGGATGGCGGTGCAGGAGCTCCGCGCCCATCCCGGGTCGGGCTACCTCCCGGTGGCCTTCATCGACGACGACCCGGCCAAGCAGGGGGGCGAGGTGGAAGGGCTCCCGGTGGTGGGGGGGCGGGACGACATCCCCGACGCCCTGCGCCGCACCGGGGCCGACGAGATCCTCATCGCCCTCCCCTCGGCGCACGGCGCGGTCATCCGCCAGATCGTGGAGACCTGTCGGAGCGAGCGGGTGCGGTTCCGGATCGTCCCCGGGATCTGGGAGATCATCCAGGGTGACGTCCGCATCGAGCAGATCCGGACCACCGAGCCGGAGGACCTCCTGGGCCGGGAGACGGTGGAGCCGGAGCCCGGACTCCTGGCCCCGGCCTACCGGGGGAAGCGGGTGGTGGTGACCGGGGCGGGAGGGTCCATCGGGCGCGAGCTGGCCCGCCAGGTCCTGGACCTGGAGCCGGAGCACCTGGTCCTCCTCGGCCGGGGCGAGAACAGCCTGTTCGAGAGCGAGCTGGCCCTGCGCCGCACCCGCCCGGAGGGGCGGGCCGAACTCAGTCTGGTCGATCTCCGCGATCCGGCGGCGGTGAACCGGGTGCTGTCCGCGGTGCGGCCGCAGGTGGTGCTGCACGCCGCCGCCCACAAGCACGTCACCTTCATGGAGCGGTACCCCGAGGAGGCGGTGGTCAACAACGTGCTGGCCACCCGGGACCTGATGGACGCGGCCGAGCGGAACGGCGTCGAGCGCTTCGTGATGCTGAGCACCGACAAGGCGGTGAATCCCCGGAGCGTGATGGGAGCCTCGAAGCGGGTGGCCGAGCTGCTCCTGGCCGAACGCACCGCCCGCGGCGGGAAGACCCGGTTCATGGCCGTCCGGTTCGGGAACGTCCTGGGCAGCCGCGGATCGGTGGTGCCGCTCTTCCTTCATCAGATCGCCCACGGGGGCCCGGTCACCGTCTCCCACCCCGAGGTGGCCCGGTACTTCATGACCGTCAAGGAGGCGGCGATGCTGGTGCTGGAGGCGGGGGCCCTGGGCGAGGGAGGCGAGATCTTCATCCTCGACATGGGGGAGCAGATCCGCATCCTGGAGCTGGCCCGCGATCTCATCATCCTCTCCGGGCGGCGCCCCGGGGACGACGTGCCGGTGGTGATCACCGGCCTCAAGCCGGGGGAGAAGCTGCGGGAGGAGCTGACCCATTCCTTCGAGGAGCTGAGCCCGACCCGGGTTCCCAAGATCCGCTCCGCCCGCCGCACCGACGGCGGCAATCCCGAAGTCACCCCGTGGCTCCCGCGGCTGGAGGCCCTGGCCCGGACCGCGGACCGCGAGGGGATCGTCGACGCCCTCATGACCCTGCTCCCGGAAGCCCGCCTTCCCCGGTCCGGGGACCGGGACGCGGATTCCGCGCGCCGTTCGGAACCGGGGGCGGGGGAGCGCGGAAACGGCTAGACCCGTCGTGCTTCGCACCCGGCTCCACGAACGCCCCCCCGAGGCCTGGGAGGACCTGTGCCGGCGGGATCCCCACGCCACCCTGTTCCTGCATCCCCGCTGGATGGAGGCGATCACCGCCGCCTACCCCCGGTACCGGCCGCTGTGGCTGGTGGCCGGGGACGAGGGGCGCACGCTGGGGATCCTCCCCCTGGTCCGGTACCGCCGGCTGGGCCTGGACCAGTACCTGTCCATGCCCTTCGGGACCCACGGCGGTCCGGTGCTGGACCCGGAGGCGGGCCGGCTCACCGTCTCCGCCCTGGCCAAGGGCTGGCGGCGGCTGACCCGGGGGGGGAGGGTGCTCCGGTTCGAGCTCACCGTCTTCGACCCTCCCCCGGAGATGCGGGCCGCCCTGGCCGCGCCCCTGGGCCGGGATTTCCAGGAGTTCCGCACCCACATCATCGATCTCAGCCTGGGCTTCGACGTGCTGTGGAGCCGCCGCTATCACAAGAACACCCGGAACTGCGTGCGCGTGGCGGAGAAGGCGGGGGTGACGGTGGCGGTGGAGCGCGGTCCGGAAGCGGTGGAGGTTCTCTGCCGGCTCCACGCCGACCAGGCCGCGCACTGGGAGGGGATCCAGCCCCATCCCCGGGAGGCGGTGGCCCGGGTGGTGGAGGTGATGGGCGACGACGCCCGGATCTACGTGGCCCGGGACCGGGACGGAGCGCCCCTGACCGCGGCCCTGAACCTGGAGCACGCGGACCGGGAGGTCCATCCCTGGATGAGCGGATCCGCCCCCGAGTCCCGGCCCGTCCGCGCCTACCACCTGCTCATGAGCACCGCCATCCGCGAGGCCTGCGAGCGGGGACGCGCCACCTGGAACTTCGGAGGGAGCGGCGGGAACGAGAAGATCGAGTTCTTCAAGTCCACCTTCGGCGCGGAGGCGGTGCCGGTGCTCCGCATCCACCGTACCGCGGGGTGGCTCAAGCGGCTGCGCCGGGGGCCGGCATGGGACTGAGCCGGAGCGGGGGCGGGCATCCCGCCGCCGGGGCCGGGGGAGAGGGCGAGGCCGCTCTCCGCCGCGCCTACCCCTGGCTCCTGGTCCTGGCCGGGGCCCTGGTCGCCCTGCTCCTGCTCCTGCCCTTCCGGGCCCAGGACTTCGTGCGCTCGGACGGGGTGACGGTCCGGCTCCTGGCCCCGGACCGGCTGAGCCACCAGTCCGACGCCTACGACTACCTCCAGCTGGGACGCCGGCTCTACCAGGGACACGGCTTCACCAGCCTCTTCACCTACGTCCCCTTCCTGCCCGAGTCGGTTCCGGCGGCGGGGGAACGGATCGACGCCTTCCCGCTCTTCTGGCGCCAGCCCGGGTTCCCGCTCCTGGTGGCGGCGGCCTTCGCGGTGGCGGGAGGGCCGCGGCCGGATGCCCTCCTGGCCCTGGAGGCGCTGGTGGTGATGCTCCTCCCCCTGGCCGCCTGGCTCCTGGCCCGCCGGGTGCTCTCCCCCGGCTGGGCGGCCCTGGCCGCCTTCTGGACCCTGGCCGCCCCGGTGGCCCTGGCCCCCCGGGCCCCGGTGGTGGCCACCACCTTCTACGCCGCCTACGTGGCGGTGCTGTTCGCGGCCCTGATCGCGGCCCGGCGCCCGGCGTCCTGGGTGGGAGCGGGGGTGCTGCTGGGGGTGGGCGCCCTGTTCCGCCTCGAGACGTGGATCCTCGCCCCCGGCCTCCTCACCGCCTTCGCCCTGGCCCGGGACCGGCGGCGGGGCCTCGGGGTCGCGGTCGTGGTGGCCGCGGCCGTGCTCACCGTGCTCCCCTGGCACCTGCGCCTGGCCTCCCTGACCGGAAAGCCGTTCTACAACGCGTCGTCGCTGCTGTTCCACGACACCGCCGCCTTCCCCGACTGGCAGGCCTCGCGCACCCTGGCCGTGCGGGACCTGGCTCCCTGGACCTTCGTGATCGAGCACCCGGGCGAGGTGGTGGGGAAGACCGCGCTCAACCTGGCGCGGTATCTTCGCGACATGGTGTTCCTCCCCTCGCTGCTCCTGGCCCCGTTCCTGTTCCTGGGCCTGGTCCGGCCGCCGGCCGACCGGCGGGGACGGGCGCTGGCGGTGGGAACCCTCGTGGCCGGAGCGGCGCTCATCCTCGCCCTCGCCCCCATGGAGTACTCGCCGCGGTTCCTGGCTCCCCTGGTGCCCGCCTTCGCCGTGGTGGCCGCGCTGTTCCTGGTCCGGCTCCCCCGGTACCGCCGGGTGCTGGCCGGGGCGGCGGTGGCGGTGGGGCTGGTCGGCCTCGGCTCCGCCCTCGCCGACCGTCCCGCGGACGGGAACGCCGGGGCCGCGGCCCGGGACCTGGACCGGCTCATGACCCTGCCCCAGGCCGCCCCCCTGGCCGGGGGCGCGGTGGCGCTCTCCGACGCGCCCACCCTCTACGCCTGGATCTGGGACCGCCCCGCGGTGGGGGCGCCCCTGGCCGGGGACCTGCCCCGGATCACCGCCCTGGTCGGCTCGCCGGTGGGGGTCTTCACCTGCAGCCTGGCCCCCGGCCCCTTCGTGGAGGAGGACCTGGGGGCGGAGTACGCCGCCGCCGGCTGGCGCCGGTTCGGCGCCGGGTGCCCGTTCCTCATGCTCCCGCCGGCGGGGAAGGAGGGGCGATGACGGCGCCGGTGGAGCTGCTCCCCTTCCCGCCCCCCTACCGGGGGGCGGTGGCCATCTCCAACGACCTCGACGATCTCCACGACCGGGCGGGCTGGTGGGAGTTCCTGCGCTTCCTCAACACCCGGGAACGGACCCGGATCGGGGACGGACTGGGGCTGGAGGTGGGCGACTCCTTCTGGTTCTGGAGCGACCACTACCGGGAGCAGCCGGGGGCGTGGTTCGAGGACCTGGGGGAGACCCCGTCCCCCTTCGCCCCCCTCTTCGCGGTCCTGGGCCGGTCGGGGTACCTCGACACCCTTCATAGCTACGGGAATTTCAGCCGCTACGGTGGATTTCTCCGGAGCCACGCCGAGCGGGCGCTGCGGGTGCTGGCCGACGAGGGGTTCATGCCCCCGGTGTGGGTGAACCACGGCGGCGGGCACGACTTCCAGAACCTGTGGGTGGGCTGCGGCGACGTGCCCGAGAACCCCGAGGCGGAGGGGGCGCCCGCCCCCGAGTACCACCTGGACCTCACCTGGCCGGCGGGGGTCCGCTACGCCTGGGTGGGGGAGCTGACCCGGGTGCCGGGTCAGGATCGGAAGCTGGGCTGGAGGGACTGGAGCCCCGGGTCCCCGCTCCCCCGGGAGGCCATGGGCCAGTTCCTGCGCGGGCTGGCCCGGCGCACGGTGTACCGGGACCTCCTGGCCCGGGCCCCCAACTACGACACGGTGGGAAACCGCCTCCTTGCCCCCCGGCGCATGCGGGACGGCCGCATGGTGCAGACCTTCGTCCGCTACGGGGACTTCGCCCGGGCCACCTTCGCCGACCTCCCCTGGTTGCTCTCGGAATCGCTCCTGGATGCGGTGGAGGCCTCGGGGGGGATCGCCGTCCTGTTCACCCACTGGTGCAAGCACCCCGGACGCGCCTTCACCGACCTTCCCCCCGAGGGCCTGAACGCCCTCCGGCGCCTGGCCGTCCGGGCGGAGGAGAAGCGGCTGTGGGTGGCCGCCACCGGCCGTCTGCTCCGCTACGCCGAGGCCCGGCGCGCGGTGCGGGTGAGCGCCGAGGCCACCGGCGCGGGAACGCGCATCCGGCTCACCGCCGGCCCGCTTCCCGACGGACGCACCCTCACTCCCGCCGACCTGGCCGGCCTGTCCTTCCGGGTGCCCGACCCGGCCCGGGTGGAGATCCGGCTGGAGGAGGAGCCGGTTCCCTCGGCTCCGGTGCCGGGGGAGGCGGGAGCGGTGTGGGTGCCCCTGGCCCCGCTGGTCTTCCCCGACCCGCCGCCGGGGAGCCTCGGATGAACGGACCCTGGACCATTCGCGAGGCCGCCCCCGCCGAGCGTGAGACGCTGGCGCGGGCCGAACACGACCTCTTCCCTTCCGCCGACGCCCCGCGCGCGGAATGGCTCCTGGACGCCAATCCCTCCGGGGAGGCCTCGGTGATGGTGGCGGTGGACCCGCAGGGGCGGATCGGCGCCACCCGCTCCATCTTCCCCTGGCGGGTGGCCGCGGACGGGACCGAGGCGGTGCTGGCCCAGATCGGGCGGAGCTGGACCCACCCCGAGGCCCGCCTCCAGGGGCTCTCGGTCCGGCTCGGGCGCGCCCTCCAGCGGCGGACCGGGGAGCGCGGGTTCCCCATCATGTTCTCCTTTCCCAGCGACCGGTCCTACCGGGGCCACGTGAAGCTGGACCACCTGATCGAGCCCGGCATGCGGCGCCGTCAGGCCCTGCCCGGCCCCGGGGCCCTGGTCCCCGCCATCCCGCGCTTCGTGGACGCCCCCCTGGGGGCTCTCCGCCGGCTGGCCGTGGGGACCGCCTTCCGCCGGTGGGCGCGGTGGGAGGTCTCGGCCGACCCCGCCGGCGATGCCGACCGGCTGTGGCCGCGCCTGGCCGCCCGGACCGGGGTGTACGGCGTGCGGGACGGGGCGGTGGTGGGCTGGCGCTACAGCGCCGATTCCGGCCGCCCCTACCGGGTCCGGCGCTTCCCCGCCGGGGGTCCGGCGCGGCTCCTGGCCGGCACCCTCACCCGGGGCGTCCGGGCCCGCATCGTGGAGGTGTGGGGGGAGGCGGAACCGGGCGAGCTGCGGGCGGCCCTGGCCGCGCTGGTGGAAACCCTGGCCGCCGAGGGCGCCCGCGTGGTGGACTGGTGTCCGCCGGTCCGAGGCCCCCAGAGCCGGATCGGGATCGGGGCCGGGTTCCTGCCCCGCCGTCCCGGCACCCCCTTCGCGCGGTGGTTCACCGTGCCCCGGGAGGGGCTGGGCGCCCTGGACCGGGTGGAGAACTACCGGCTCACCGAGGGAGACACCGACTATGTGTGACGGGCGGGGGGCGGGGCGCCGGGGCCTCGGGGAGCGGGCCGGGAGCGGGGGCGGGCGATGAGCCGCATCCGCGCCAACACGCTTTCCCTCGGCATCTCCTTCTTCGCCACCGCCATCCTGGCCTTCGTGCAGGTCAAGCTCCTGACCAACTACCTGGACCAGACCAGCGTGGGGGTGTGGTCGGCGGTGACCGCGGTGGGAGCGCTCCTGGCCGCGCTCTCCGAGCTGGGCCTGCCCCAGGTTCTGGTCCGCTACGGGGCCAAGTTCGACGTGGAGGGCCGGCTGGCCCGGCTGGAGCGGCTCCTCCACTTCTCGATGAAGGTGTACCTGGTCGCGGTGGGCGCGGTGGCCCTGGTCCTGCTGGCCGCCGGGCCCCTGGTGGCCCGGTTCCTGGGCGCGTCCGAGGTCACCCGCTGGCTCCTCATCCTGGGTTACTTCACCTGGGCCAGCGGCACCCTGCGCGCGCTCAACAACGCCTCCTTCCGGGGGCTGCGCCGGATGGTGGTGATGGCGGCCCTGGAGATCGCCTTCTCGGTCCTGGTCACCGCGGGGTACTTCGTCTTCCGCCGGCACCTGTCGGTGGAACTGGCCCTGGTGGTGTTCCTGGGTTCGAGCCTCCTCGTCGGGGCGGCCGGGGTGGGGTTGCTGGCCCGGCTCCTGGCCGGGATCCGCGAGCTGACCCCGGACGCCGACCGCGACGCCCCGGTGTTCCCGGAGATCCGCGGCTTCTGGGGCGGCGCCGCCGCGGCCGGGCTGCTCCTCATCTCCATCGAGCAGCTGGACAAGACCCTGGTCGCGGGGCTGGTTTCCTTCCAGGCCCTGGCCGTCTTCCACGTGGCCATGCGGCTGGCCCTGTTCGCCCGCCGGTTCCTGTACGTGCCGTTCCAGGTCATGTACCCGGAGATCACCCACAAGTGGGAGGGGAACCGCCGCCACGAGCTGCCCGCGGACATGGAGCTGTTCATCAAGCTGGAGTTGGGGCTGGGGCTCATGCTCATGGTCTTCCTGGCCGTGTTCGCCCGCCCGCTCCTCCTCCTCGTCTCCACCCCCGAGTTCCTCTCCGGGGCCCCGGTGCTGTGGGTCTTCGTGGGGGTCATCCCCTTCCTCTGCCTGTACCAGCCGCTGGTGCTCATGCTGCGGGCGATCGGGAACGTGTGGTACGCCTTCGTGGCCGACACCGTCTGGCTGGTGACCTATCTCACCGTGGGCTCGCTCCTGGTCCGCCGGGTGGGACTCCCCGGGTTCGTGGCCGGGCAGCTGGTCGGCTCCACCGCGGTCCTGGTCTACGCCCTGGCCATCTTCCACCGCCTCCGCCTGCCGCGGCCCCCGGTGCTGTTCTTCCTCAAGCGCATGCTCCTGGCCCTGGCGGTGTGGGGCGGCGCGGTGGTCCTGGGCCGGGCGCTTCCCGCCGGGCCCTACTGGCTCCTGGCCCTCATCGGCCTGGGCCTGGTCGTCGCGGCCAACCTCCTCATCGTGCGCGGCGGGTACCTCACCCGGGCCGAGGAGGAACGGGCGGTGACCATGCTGGCCGGGCGGGGTCCGGCGGGGAAGGCGGCTCAGTGGCTCCTGGCCTGGCCCCGGGGCGGGGTGGGCCGGCTCACCCGGTCCTCGGGGAAGGGGTAGCCCGGTGGGCGCGCCCCGCCTCGTGTCCGAGACCCCGCCGGGCCTCGACGCCCTCGTGGAGAGCGACCCCCGCAGCGTGCTCTTCCTCCGCCCCCGGTGGCTCTCCGCCCTGGCCCGGGCCTACCCGGACTTCCGGGTGCGCTACCTCGCCGCCGGCGAGCCCGGCCGCCTCCGGGGGGTGCTCCCCCTCATGGAACGGCGCTGGCTGGGCCTCCGCGAGACGGTCTCGCTCCCCTTCGGCACCTACGGGGGACCGCTCCTGGCCGATCCGGGGGACGGGGACACCGCCCGGGACCTGGCCGCGGCCTTCCTGGCCCGGGCGCGCCGTCCCTTCTCCTTCCGGTGGGAGATGACGGTGGCCGACGCCCCCCCGCGGCCGGCCGCGGGGCTGGAGGCGGTGCTGGGCCGGTGGCGGCGCCCGGGCCGGACCCTGACCATCGACCTCGGCGGCGGCCCGGACGCGGTGTGGGAGGCCTACGAGGGCCGGGCCCGGACCTCGGTGCGGAAGTCCGTGCAATCCGGGGTGACGGTGGCGGTGGAGCCCGGAGCGGCGGCCCTGGACGTGCTTCACCGGCTGCATGCCGCCCAGGGAAGAACGCGGGAAGTGCCCTGGCACCACTCCCGGCGGGCCCTGGACGCGGTGGCCGAGGTGCTGGGCCCGGAGGAGGCGCGGGTGTTCGTGGCCCGCCACCGCGGGGAGCCGGTGTGCGCGGCCCTGGTGCTCTCGCGGGTGGGGCGGGAGGCCATTCCCTGGGTGACCGGGGCGCGGCCGGAATCCCGGCCCCTCAACGCCTTCCACCACCTCATGCACACGGCCATCCGGGATGCCGCCGCCCGCGGGTGCCGGACCTGGAACTTCGGGGCCAGCGCCGAGAGCGACCGGGTGGAGCGCTTCAAGACCGCCTTCGGCGCCCGGCCCAAGCCGCTCCTGCGCTACTTCCACGAGTCGGCCTGGGTGCCCCGGCTGCGCCGGTTCAAGCGGTGAGCGGCGTCCCCGGAGGGCGGGGCGGGCGAGCGGTGGGGCCGGGCCTCCGGGCCGCGCTTGCCCCCGGGCCCCCGGCCCTCTACACTCAAACGGTTTTGTTCCCGGGAGATCCGACGTGACACCAGCGCCTTCCTCTGCTCGTGCTTCCCGCTCCCGCCGGCGCGCCGGCGGCCGGTCCGGCCGTATCGCCGTCCTCCTGGTGCTCCTCGCCCTGGCCGCGGCCGGGTGCGGGGGGGGCGGCGGCGAGCTGGGGGTGGGGTGCTTCACCGGGGACGCCGTTCCCGCCCCCGCCCGGCGGGCGGTGCAAGCGGCCGCCTCGACCCTCTTCGGACACGCCCGGCAGGGGGAGTGGCAGGCGATCTACGATGCCGCCGCCGCCCCCGCCCGCCAGGGGAAGACCGCGGCCCAGCTCACCGCGCCCATGGTCCGGGTGTCCCAGGCGGTGGGCTTTCCCGCCGAGCTCCGGACCGAGACCCTGAGCCTGGTCCGCTTCGGCCCCGATTTCCCCTTCTCCTCCCACGTGGAGTGCGCGGTGAAGGGGACCGACGATCCCCTGACCCTCATCCTCACCGACCAGCCGGTGCAGGCCTCCCTGGTCCAGACCGGCGAGGTGGGCGGGGACCGCTTCTACTTCTCGACCCTCTGGTTCCGGGAGGACGGGGACTGGAAGCTGGCCTCGTTCTTCGCCAAGCCGGCCACCCTCTACGGCAAGGACTGGCAGGCCTGGCGGGACGAGGCGGCCAAGGAGTACGAGGCCGACCGGCTCCGCAACGCCGCCCTCCTCTACAACGCGGCCATCGACCTGGCCGTCCCCGCCGCCTGGGAGAAGCCCCCGGCCATCCTGGAACTCCAGCGGCGCCAGCGCCGGATCTCGGTGGAGCATCTCCCCTCCGGCCGCCTGGACGCCTGGCCGGTGGACGCGGACAGCGTGCAGGTGCGGTCGGTCAACTACATGATCCAGCCCCAGGCCATGGGGATCCTGGTCCAGTACCAGGCCCGGGCCGCCATCGCCGATTCCACCGCCCAGGCCGCGCTGGCGGAGCGGATCCGGGACTACGTGGCCCGGACCTTCCCCGAGTACGCGCGCGTGTTCGGAAGCCTGACCCTGCTCGCCTACGATCCGGCCGACCCCCAGAAGTCCTGGCACCGGACCTACCCCCTGGGAGGGTCGCGGTGAGCCGCCGGCCCCTCCGCCTGGCCTACCTCTCCATCGGACGCCACATCCACACCGAGCGCTGGCTCACCTGGTTCGCCCGCCGGGGCCACGACGTCCATCTCCTCACCGTGCAGCCGGGGCCGATGCCGGGGGTCCACGTCCACGACATCACCACCCCCATGGGCCCCAAGCCGCTCCGCTACGCGGTGAGCCTGGTCAAGGTGCGTTCCATCCTCGGCGCCCTCCACCCCGATCTCCTCCACACCCACTTCCTCACCGGCTACGGCTACTGGGGGGTGTTCAGCGGCTGGCATCCCTTCATGCTCACGGTGTGGGGTGACGACGTCTACGTGACCCCCTTCGAGAACGCCATCAAGCACCGGCTGGCCCACGCCGCCCTGGCCCGGGCCGACTACGTGACCGGGGACTCCGAGGACATCGTGGCCGCCTGCGTGAAGCTGGGCGCGGATCCGGAGCGCTCCGAGGTGGTGCAGTGGGGGGTGGACTTCGAGGCCTTCCACGCCGGGGTCTCCGGGGCCCCGGTGCGCGAGCGGCTGGGCATTCCCCCCGGGGCACCGGTGGTCCTCTCCACCCGGTCCTTCACCCAGCCCTACTACAACATCGACCTGGTGGTGGACACCGCGCCCCGGGTGCGGGAGCGCTTTCCCGACGTGCACTACGTGATCGCGGGCAACGAGGGGGACGACGCCGCCTTCCGGGCCCGGGCGGAGCGGGCCGGGCTCACCGACCGGGTGCACTGGGTGGGCCGCATTCCCCACCCGGAGCTGCCCGCGTGGCTGAACGCGGCCACGGTGTTCCTCACCGTTCCCTCGGTGGACGCCACCGCGGTCAGCCTGCTGGAGGCCATGGCCTGCCGGCGGGCCGTCGTGGCCACCGACCTCCCCTCGGCCGCGGAGTGGATCCGGGACGGGGAGACCGGGCTCACCGTGCCCCCCCGCGACGGCGAGGCCCTGGTGGAGGCGATCTCGCGCTACCTGGGCGATCCCCGGCTGCGGGAGCGGGTGGGAGCGGCCGCGGAGGGGGTGGTCCGGGCCAAGGCCGACCATCACCGGAACATGGCCCGGGTGGAGGACATCTACTACACCCTGATCGGTGGGGGAGTCCCCGGGCCTCGGGCCGCGGTATCCTCTTGAGGCGGCCCCCGCGCCCGGCCCCGGCGGCCGGCCGCCCGGGCCGCCGGTGCAACCGATGAAGATCAGCGTCGTCACCCCCACCCACGACAAGGTCCATCTCCTGCGGCGGACCCTGGCCTCCCTGGCCGCCCAGGACCTTCCGCCCGGCGATTTCGAGGCGGTGGTGGTGGACGACGGCTCCACCGACGGCACCGCCGCCTTCCTGGCCGGCCACCGCCCCCCCTTCCGGCTGGAGACGGTGCGGGTGGACGCGAACCGCGGGCGGGCGGCGGCACGGAACCGCGGCCTGGAGCGCGCCTCCGGGGAGCTGGTGGTGTTCCTGGACGACGACATGGAGCTGGTGCCCGGCTTCCTGCGCGCCCACCGGGAGCTGCACCGGGAACCCGGGCCCACGGCGGGGATCGGCAACGTGATCAACCACCCCGAGATCACCATGGCTCCCATCGACCGCTACATGTCCACCCGCGGGGCGCAGAAGATCCGCACCCGCGGCCCCCTCCCCTGGAAGTACTTCAGCACCAACAACGCCTCGGTGCGCCGGGAGGACCTGGCCGCGGTGGGGGGGTTCGACGAGAACTTCGTCCACTACGGCTTCGAGGACCTGGAGCTGGCCTGGCGCCTGGCCCGGGAGCGGGGCATCGTCTTCCGCTTCGTTCCCGCGGCCCGTTCCCTCCACATCCATCCCCACACCCTGGACGAGGTGCTGGCCAAGAAGACCCTGTGCGGCCGGGCGTCGCTGCCCTACCTGTTCCGCAAGCACCCGGAGACCCGGCGCCTGCTCGGATACCACCGCTTCGATCCGCCCCGGCGCGGCGATCCGGCGGGGTTGAACCTCACCCGCGCCGTCTACCGGATGCTCCTCACCCGCCCCGTCTATCGCCTGGTGCGTCCCCTGGCCGGGCTCGCCCTGGGTCCGGTCACCGATCTGGCCTTGGATTACCTGGTCCAGTACCATTATCTGGAAGGGCTCAAGGATCCGCTTCCGGAGGCGAACCCGGCCGGAGCGGGCGAAGGCAGGCGGGCATGAAGATCACCACCCTGGCATTGACCCGGCGGTATCCGGTGGACCTGGTCCAGGTCGTGCGCGATCTGCTCCGGCGCGTGCCCGCCGAGCACGTGGTGGGTATCTCGCGCATCACCCTGTCCGGGGCCCGGCCGCTGGACGAGGCCTCCGGGGAGGAGGTCCTGGGCCAGTACTTCGAGGCCTGCGACGGCGAGCCCGCCTTCATCATGCTCTATCCGGAGGAGATCGCGGGCGAAGTGCCCTTCCTCCTCCGCCGCTCCGCCCTGGCCTGGCGGGTGCTCCTGGCCGAGACCCTCTACCACGAGGTCGGCCACCACTACCAGCGCTTCACCCACGGGATCCGCAAGACGGCCCAGGAGGACCATGCCGAGGGGTACGGCCTCCGCCACGCCCGCCGCGTCTTCCCCCGGGTGTACCGCGTCCTGGACGGGTGGCGCCGGGTCCGGGCCGGGCTCCGCCGCCTGCGGCTGGCCGCCCTCGAGCTGCGCCGGGGGATGGGCCTGGCCTCCGCGGCCGAGCTCTACGAGATGGGCCGCCTCTACTGGGAGGCCGAATCCTGGGGCCGGGTGGTCGAGGCCTGGGAAGCGGCCCTGGCCCGGGACCCCGGACACGTCGCGGCCCGGGAGTGGCTGCCGCGGGCCCGCCGCCGGCTTCGCCTGGAGGCCCGGCGCCGGGCCGCCCAGGGCTGGGCCCGGCCGGCCTCGCCCCGCCGCCGCTCCGGATCCCGCCGCCGCCGCCGCGTCCGCTGAGCCGGGGGCTCCCGGCGGGAACGGTTTCCCCCCGCGCGGCCGCTCGGCTATGCTCGTCCCGGTCCGGCCGCCCGTCTCCCACCACCTCTTCCCGCCTGGAGTGCAACCGCCCATGACCCGACAGGATCGCGCCGATCACGTACTCGCCCGCCTGAAGGACGCCTACCCCGGGGCGACCTGCGCCCTGATCCACCAGAACCCCTTCCAGCTCCTGGTGGCCACCATCCTCTCCGCCCAGTGCACCGACGAGCGGGTGAACATGACCACCCCCGCCCTCTTCCGGCGGTTTCCCACCCCCGAGGCCATGGCCGCCGCGGATCCCGGGGAGCTGGAGGAACTCATCCGCTCCACCGGCTTCTACCGCAACAAGGCCAAGTCCATCCTCGGGGCCTCGGCCCGGCTCGCCGGAGAATACGGGGGGCGGGTGCCCGAGACCATGGAGGAGCTCCTGACCCTGCCCGGGGTGGCCCGGAAGACCGCCAACGTGGTCCTGGGCACCGCCTTCGGCCGGAACGAAGGGGTGGTGGTGGACACCCACGTCCAGCGGCTGTCCCAGCGGATGGGACTCACCCGCGAACAGGATCCCCAGAAGATCGAGCGCGACCTGATGGCGCTGTTCCCCCGGGAGGAGTGGACCGACCTGAGCCATCGCCTGATCATGCACGGCCGGCTCATCTGCAACGCCCGCACCCCCCGGTGCAGCCAGTGCGTGATGGGACCCGACGTCTGTCCGTCCTACGAGCCGGATGCCGCCCGGTGGCGATCGGGGCAGGCGGAGCGGGCGGGGAAGCCGGGGAGGAAGAAGGTGGTGAAGAAGACGGCGAAGAAGTCGGCGGGCAAATCGACGAAGAAGAAGGCGGTGAAGAAGACGGCCGGGAAGAAGACGGCGAAAAAGGGGGCGGCGGCGAAGAAGACGGCCGGGAAGCAGGCCGCGGGCGGGAAGTCCCCGGCGGGAAGGAAGGCGCCCGCCACGAAGACGGCGAAGAAGACGGCGGGCAGGAAGGCACGGTCCGGCAAGACGGCGGCCTCGAAGTAGCCCTCCGTGGGAAGGACGGGGAGCGCGGCGAAGCCGGGGCGCGGCCGGCGCCCCGGACCCCGCCGCATTCCGCGCGGAGCTGCCGGGTCCCGATCAGACGGTCAGTTGACCGGCTTGCCCTCCACCGGCTGGGGAACCTGGAGGTCGGCGCGGAAGGACTCCATGGCCTGCAGGGTCCGGTCCATGTCAGAGGCCAGGGAGACCGCATGCTCCCGGAGGAAGTCCAGGTCCTCGGCCACGCCGGGAGCGGTCCGCACCCCGGGGTCGCGGAGCATGCTCTCGTAGCGCTGGCCGGTCTCGTTCAGGTTCTGGGCCATGGCCGCCACGCTCTCGCTCATCTGCTCCAGCAGGTCCACGTTCCGATCCAGTTCCCCCGCGTCCCTGCGGGCCATGGGGGCCAGGGTCCGGTCCAGCTCGCGGGCCCGATCGGCCAGGGCCTGGGAGCTGTGGAGGAGGTCGTCCATCTGGGCGATCCGCGCGTTCCAGGTTTCCCCGATCTGCTGCGCGTCGGTCCGGGGCTGGTCGGGGTGGGTGTCGGGGGGAGCAGGACGCCCGGCGGTGAAGGCCAGGGCGGCCGTGGCCACGCCCAGCACGGTGAAGGACAATGCCTTGAGTGTTCTCATGGGGATCTCCTGATGTGAATGTATGAACGAATGCCGGGCGGCGGGAGGCCGCCCGTAATGGTGATACTCGCGAAGGGGGGGATCTATTCGCCTCCGGAGCGGGGAATGCGTCCGGGGGGACCCGGGGTCAGGGGCGGTCGGGGAGGGTGAGGCCGCGCCCCAGTCCCCGGAGGAGCCGCATCGCCTCGGGGGAACCGGAGGCCGAGCCGCAGATGTTCCCCAGGCTGGCGTAGAGGGGGAAGAAGGAGATCGGGCTCACCGGGACGAAGTCCACCACCGCGCCCCGGGAGGGGTCGCCGTTGGCGTCCCGGATCCGGTTGGTCCCGATGTCCTCGACGTCGGTGTCCCCCCACCAGTTCCCCTCGGCCGGGAGGGGCTGCTCGAGCGGCGGATCGTACGCCCGGACCTCCAGGTCCACCGCGTTCCCGTAGAGATCGTTCTGGGTCAGATCCGGCACCGCCCCGCTTTCCAGCAGCACCCCGGACCGGGTGTTGTAGAGGGCCACGTTGTAGCGGAGGATAGGGGTGGCGCCCTGGGCCACGCGCAACCCCACCCGGTTCCGGCACACCGCGTTGGACTCCAGGTAGGGCTGTCCGGTGCGCACGGCCTCGATACCCACGTCGCACCGGCGAACGGCGTTTGCCCCCAGCCCCGAGCCGGCGTCGCCGGTGCGGATGCCGGGCCCCGCGCAGTCCTCGATCAGGCTGCCCACGATGAGCGGCTGGTCGGCCACGTCCACGTCCACGCCCACGTTGCACCCGCTCACCCGGCAGTTCAGCAGGTAGCCGTTCCGCTCCCGGATCAGGGCCCCGGTCCCGAACCCCTCCACGGCCACGTTCTCCGCCCGGGCGGTGTTGGAGTTTCCGGCGAAGACGATGCCCACCGTGGTCCGGATCCCGGTGCTGTCGACGGCGGTGGTGTCCATGAGGATGGCGGTGCCCGGATCGCCGAGGCCCAGCACCCGGACGTCGTCGCGCATGAACAGGGCGGCGCGGACCCCGCCGGGGTGGCCGGTGGAGTCCACGTCCCGCACCTCGACGTGGGGGTAGACCCCGGGCTGGACCACCACCACCTCGCCCGGCTCGGCGGCGTCCACCGCGGCCTGGGGGTAGGGGTAGTCCTGGGGGACCCGGAGGGCGGGGGTCCCGCCGGTGGGGTTGTCGTTCCCGCAGCCGCCGGTGAACGCGGCCCCGAGGCCGCCGAGGACGGTCAGGAGCAGCAGCGGAAGGGCGCGAACCGGAGCCGGCCGGGTAGCCAACGGCGGAAACATGGGAAAACACTAGGGGTTGGAGGGATCGGCGTCAACGAGGGACGGAATCCCGGTTCCGATCCCACGGCCCTGGTTGCAGGATACCTTGCTTTTATTGAAGCCCATAGTTCGCTATGGTGCCGATGTCCACCGTGGGGGGGCCGACCCGGGCTTGGTGACGCGGCCCCGGGTGTCCCCCACGGATACCGCGGCACCGCCGTCGTCCGGCGCCGCGACCCCTCGGTCCCGCGTCGCACGAGGAGCCCCCCCATGCCTCGCTCGGTTCACCCCCTCGGCATGTCCCTGTTCACGGCTGTGTTGATCCTTTGTGTCGGCTTTCCCTTCGCCGGTCCCGGCAGCGCCGCCGCCGCCGGAGTCTCGACGATCGGTCTCTGCTGCGACAACGCGCCCGCCTTCACCGATACCGCCTTCAGCAACAACTTCACCGGCGAGATGACGGTGGTGACCTGCTCCGGAATCAATCCCACCGACTTCGTGTTCGGGTTGGTGAACCTGGTGGGCAAGACCTCCCAGCCCCTCAACACCAACTGGTACGCGGGCATGTATCACGGTCCCACCAACAACTGGACGGTGGCCAACCTGGGCCAGGTCTTCGGGATCGCCATCGACGGGGTGGGGAACCTCTACGCCACCGCCGCCTCCTGCTACTCCAACGACGCCTACACCACCTACGGCGCGGGCACGGTGTACCGGATCGACGGGGTGACCGGCGCGGTGAGCCCGCTGTCCACCCTCCCCAACGTGCCCGACCCCTCCATCACCCCCAGCCAGGCCTGGCCGGGGCTGGGGAACGTGGCCTACGACTGCGTCCACGACCAGCTCTTCGTGACCGACTTCGAGGACGGGAAGATCTACCGGATGGACATGGCCGGCACCGTGCTCAGCACCTTCGACCACGGCGCGCCGGACAACGGGAAACCGGGGTTCGCCCCCCTGGGTGACCGGGTGTGGGGGATCGGCGTCCGCGAGAACCGGGTCTACTACGGGATCTGGGTCGAGGATCTGGGCCGGCCCGACACCACCGCGGCCAACACCGTGTGGTCGGTGGCCCTGGACTCGGGCGGGGACTTCCTCCCCGCCACCGACCAGCTCGAGATCACCCTGCCCGACGTGTTCAGCTCCGGCGGCTACTCGAACCCCGTCTCCGACATCACCTTCAGCTCCTCGGGAGCCATGCTCCTGGGCGAACGGAGCATGGTCAGCGACTCCTATCCCAGCGCCCACGCCTCCCGCACCCTGGAGTACGTGCAGAGCGGGACCGTCTGGGTTCCCTCGGCCAACCTCTTCGACGTGGGCCAGCCGCCGAGCCTGGTCCCCGGCTGCGCGGGCGGCGTGGCCTACGGGAACTGCGGCGACGTCTGGGCCACCGGGGACGCCCTCCACTTCACCTCCGGCGACTACATCTACGGCCTCCAGAACCTTCCCGCCACCGGGGGGGACATCACCAACAGCTACCTCATCGATCTCAACGCCGACGTGAGCACCATCAACAAGACCGAGATCGGGGACGTGGAGGTGCCCTGCATCCCCGGCCTCTGCGGGTCCAAGTACGCCGACCAGAACGGGGACGGGACCAAGGGGCGGGAGGAGCCGGGCCTTCCCGGCTGGAGCATCCACGCCGATTCGCCGACCGGGGAACGGCTCTCCGCCCGCACCGACGGCCACGGGACCTTCTTCATGCCCCGGGTGGAGCCGGGCGTGTGGCACGTGACCGAGGAGTCGCGGCCGGGCTGGAAGACCACCCAGCCTCCGGGCGGGTCCTACGACATCGACGTGGCGGCGGGAATCGTGACCGGAGGGGCCGACTTCGGGAACGAGCCGGTGGACAGCACCTGCTGCGACAACTATCCGCGCTACCCCGACCAGAAGTACTCCGCGTTCTTCCTCGACGGACCGATGGCGGCCATGACCTGCCGGGCGGCGACCCTGACCGACCCGGTGCTGGCCCTGGTCGACGCCTCGCCCCGGGCGGGCCAGCCCCTGAACGCCAACTGGTACGCCTACGAGTACATCGGGCCCAGCGGGAGCTGGAACCGCCAGAACCTGGGCGACGTGTTCGGGCTCTGCTTCGACGCCTCCGGCAACATCTACGTGACCTCGAGCACCGCCTACAACGTGGGCAGTCCGTACTTCGGGTCCAGCGGAAGCCCGGGTTCAATCTACAGGATCGACGCCTCGACCGCCGCCATCAGCCTCTTCGCCGTGCTCCCCAACACCGGTCCCGCCCTGGGCAACATCGCCTACGACTGGGCCCACGACCAGCTCTTCGTGACCAACCACGAGGACGGGAAGATCTACCGGCTGGACATGTCGGGAACCGTGCTCAGCACTTTCGACCATGGCCCCCCCGACGGCGGCACCCCGGGCTTCGTGCCCCTCCGCGACCGCCCCTGGGGCATCAACGTCTACCAGGACCGCGTGTACTATGCGATCTGGACCGAGGACCAGGCCCGCCCGAACCCCAGCGCCGACAACGAGGTGTGGTCGGTGGGGCTGACCGTGGCCGGGGACTTCGTGGTCTCCAGCGACCAGCTCGAGTTCGCCCTGCCCCCGTTGCCCTCGCTCCAGAACACCTCCAACCCGGTGGCCGACATCACCTTCAACGGGGCCGGGGACATGCTCCTGGGCGAGCGGACCATGGAGGCCGATACCGGCTCCTCCGCCTTCCACGCCCGGGTCCTGCAGTACACCCTGGTGTCCGGATCCTGGGTGCCCAGCGCCAACACCTTCAAGATCGGCTACAACGACGACTGCGCGTCGGGCGGGGTGGCCTACGATCCCTGCGGAGCGGTGTGGTCCACCGGGGCCGGCATCCACTACGACAGCACCGGCCCCGACTACATCTACGGGCTCCAGCTCCTCCCCCCCACCGGGGGCTCCATCGCCAACAGCTTCCTCATCGACGCCGACGCCGACACCGCCAGCTCCGAGAACAAGTCGGAGATCGGGGACGTGGAGAGCCCCTGCATGACCGCCCTCTGCGGCATGAAGTGGGAGGACGCGGACCGGGACGGCACCGTCGATCCCGGTGAGAACGGGCTTCCCGGGTGGACGGTGAAGCTCACCGACGGCGGCGCGGTGAACCAGAGCACGGTCACCGACGCCTGGGGCAGCTGGTACTTCATGCCCCTGAACGCGGCCACCTACACCGTCACCGAGGTCAACCAGCCCAACTGGACCCAGACCTGGCCCGCGGCCGGCGACTACACCGTGACCCTGGGGGCGGGAGACCAGGTGACCGGGCTGGACTTCGGGAACGCGGCCGACACCGTCTGCTGCACCCGGCCCCCCAAGGGGATGTGCGCGTGGTGGCCGCTGGACGACGTGGCGCCGCCGGTGGTCGACCTGATCGCCCCCGCCGCCCCGGGCGCGCTCGTGGACAACGCCGCCTACGGCCCCGGAAAGGTGGGCGACGGCGTCCAGCTGGACGGCGCCGGGGACTACGTGCGGGTGGATCACAAGCCCAAGCTCAACGCGGGGTCCCGGTTCAGCCTCGACGCCTGGATCCGCTACCAGGACCCGCTGAACGCGACCCAGACCATCGCGGCCAAGATGGATCTGGGGACCGGCCCCTACGGCCGCGGCTACTGGCTGTTCCTGGACCCGGCCGGCAACCTGGGCTTCCAGGTCGGCGACGGGGTCACCGGTTTGGCCGCGGTGTCCGGGACCGCCCTCAACGACGGGCTCTGGCATCACGTGGCCCTGACCGTGGGGCCGGGGACGGCCATCCTCTACGCCGACGGGGCTCCGGCCTACGCCGGCGGGCTCCCCGGCCTGGGGTGGATGGGGAACACCCGTCCCTTCGTGATGGGAGGCGGGGTCACCGGACAGGAATGGGCCCGGGGGACGATCGACGAGGTGGAGTTCTTCCGCCGCACCCTTCCCGGCTCCGAGGTGGTGGACCTCTTCGAGGCCGGGGAGCAGGGCAAGTGCCGGGAGGCGGTGGACGTGACCGCGGTGTCCTCCTGCAAGGGGAACACGGCCAAGATCGCGGTGACCTTCTGCAACTTCACCACCACCTCCCAGACCTACTCCTGGTCCCTGGGACCGCTCCCGGCCGGAGCGGGATGCGACGTGCCCGGCCCGGTCGCCTTCTCCCCGGGCGGCGGGGTGATCACGGTGCCGGCGGGCGTGTGCCAGACCCTGTGGCCGATCTCGGTGACCTGCCCCTCGGGCATGAATTTCGGGGACGACGCCTGCTACCAGGTGACCGCCTTCCACCACGGCGAGAAGGACACCACCTGCGCCCTCCGGGCCACGGGGAAGGTCCACCGGCCCGGCCTCATCTGGCACCCGGCGCCGCTGGACCCGGTCCTCACCTTCCGCTACGCGGGTAGCGACACCGCCAGCGACTCCACCGGGACCGGGTTCGAGGTCGAGAACACCGGCCCTGGGCTCCTGCGCCTGGACTACGAGGTGGAGGTGGACGACGACGCCGGCGGCGCCTCGGGCATCAGCCTGAACGGCCGGGATCCCGGGCAGCCGGTGGCCGGCACCCTGGACATTCCCGCCGGCAGCATCGTGCCCATCCACATCGGGCTCCTGATCAAGGGATGCGCGCCCGTGGCCATCCACCACCTGATCCTCAAGATGGACAGCGACGGGGACGGGGTGCTGGACCGGGTGTCCTCGGTGGCGCTTTCCGCCACCGGGAATCCGGTGCGGCTGGACGTGGGGCAGGAGGGGGGGCTCATGCCCACCCCGCTCCGGGCCTATCCCAACCCCACCATCGCCGGTACCCATCTCCGGTTCACCCTGGCCCGGGCGGGGACGGCCCGGCTCCGGGTCTACGACATCGCCGGCCGCCTGGTCCGGGACCTGCGCTCCGGGCCGTTGGAGCCGGGGGTCCAGCAGATGGACTGGGACGGCCGGAACGACGCCGGGGCTCCGGTTTCCGGCGGGCTGTACTTCATCCGGCTGGTCACCGCCGGCGGCGAGCAGACGGCGAAGGTGCTGTTGACCCGGTAGCGGAACGGAACGGAGGCGCGGCCGGGGACCGCCGGAGGGCGGGACCCGGCCGCGGGCTCCGGGGCCTCGGGCGGCGGGCCGCGCGGCGGGCTAGAAGGTCCGGAGGGCCCCCGGCATCGCGGCCACGGTGAGGCGGATCACCCCCGCATCCAGGAATTCGCCGTCCACGTAGGCGGGAACCCCTTCCGCGGACTCCACCGTGAAGGCGGAACTCTGCGCCGTGCGCACCGCCGGGGAGCGGACGTGTCCGCCCCCGAAGGTGCGGGGGAGGAGGAGGAGCATGCGGGCCAGCCCCAGGTTCCCCGCCGTCACCAGGTCCAGCCGGCCGTCGTCGGTGCGGGCGGCGGGGGCGAGGAGAAATGCTCCCCCCACCCGCTTCCCGTTCTGGACCGTGGCCAGGGCGGTGGGGCCGTCGTGTGCGCTCCCCTCCCAGGTGATGCGGAGCGGCCAGGCGCGGTAGCGGGGGAGGGTGCGAAGGAGGGCGGCCACGTAGAGGAGCGGCCCCTTCAACCGGGACCGGGCGTGGCTGGCCCGGTTCACCTCGGCCTCGAAGCCGAAGCCGACGTTGTTGTGGAAGCGTCCTTCGCGGGCGCCCCCCGAGGCCAGCTCGGCCCGCCACCGGCCCAGGTCCACCCGCCGCTCCCGGCCGGCGGCGATCCGGTCCAGGGCCGCGTCCAGGTCCGCCGGCCAGCCCTCCATCCAGGCGAAGTCGTTTCCCGAGCCCCAGGGAACGAGGCCCAGGCGATGGCGGTCCAGGTCCAGGGCCTGGATCACCTCGTGGAGGGTGCCGTCCCCGCCCACCACCGTCACCGCATCGAACGCCGGGCCGCGTTCGCGCAGGATGCGGCCCCCGTGGCCGGGCCCTTCGGTCGTCACCCGCTCGAAGGCCAGGCCCCGGGCGCCGAAGGCGGCGTCCAGGGCCTCGGGGGAGCGGGCGCGGCGGCCGCGGCCGGCCGCCGGGTTCACGATGACCAGATGGCGCGTGGGATCACCCCTGTTCCAGGCGGGACTCGACCCCGGAGACCACCGCCCCGGCCCGCTTCCGGGCCTCGGCGACCAGGCCCGCGGCTTTCTTCCGGGTCGCGGCCACCCACTCCTCGTCCCCCTCGATCCCGTTCAGGTTGATGAGGACGTTGTGGTAGGCACCCTCGGCGCAGGCGCGGGCGGTCATGCCCGCCACCGCCGCATCGCTCACCGAGTTGGGGTTCCCGTCGGCGGCCACCGCCGCGGCCAGGTCGAGCGCGGACAGGGTCCGTTCCAGCACCGACAGCGGCACCAGGGTGGCTCCCCGGTTGGCCGCGCGCAGGGCCTCGGCCTTGGCCGCCTGCTCCTCCGGGGTGGAGGCCTTGATGCGGATGGCGTCCATGACCTTGTTGAAGGCCTCGGTGTCCTCGTCCACCGCGCGGAGGAAGGCGTCCTTGGCCGTCTGGGCCTTCTCCGCCACCGCCGACATCGCCTCCCACACCTCCTCCTGGCCCTTCCGGCCCACGGTGAGGTTGGCCACCATGGAGGAGAGCCCGGCGGACAGGGCCCCGCAGAGAGCGGCCACGCTTCCGCCCCCCGGGGCGGGGGAGTCGCTGGAGAGCTCGTCCACGAACCCGGCCACGGTGCGGTCCACCAGCCGGGCCTTGCCCTGCTCGCGGACCAGCCGGTACTCGATGATCTTCTCGTCGGGATCGAACTCGGCGATCTCCCGCAGGCCCAGGGACTGGATGGCCGTCTCCACGATCCGCCGCTCGGGGATCCCGGTGGAGCGTCCCTGCTTCTTCAGGTAGTGCCGGCCCGCCTGCACCATGGCCTCCAGGGGAATGAGCCCCACCAGCTCCGAGCCGGTGACCCGGAGGCCGCGCTTCCGCGCCTCCTCCTCGACGGCGTCGAAGGCCTCGTGGGGGGCGGTCACGGTGTAGTCGACCAGGTTCATGGAGACCTGGGCCCGGTCGTACTCCTCGATCACCCACCCCACGCCCTTCATCGCCTTCAGCCGGCCCGGCACCTTGATCGCGGTCCCGTCGGGATGGCGGACGATCTCGCCCGCGGCGTCCCGCTTGGCCCGGCCCGCCTCGCGCAGGTCGAGGGCGATGTCGTGGGCCAGCCGGCGGTCCCGGGTGTTCAGGTTCACGTTGTAGGCGATGAGGAAGGGGCGGGCGCCGACGGCGGTGGCCCCGCTCCGGGGGTTGAACTCGGCGGGGCCGAAGTCGGGCTTCCACTCCGGGTCGCGGAACTTCTCGGGCAGGCCCTCGTACTCGCCGCGCCGGACCTCGGCCAGGTTCCGCCGTTCGGGGCGGGAGGCGGCGTTCTCGTACAGGTAGACGGGGATCCCCAGCTCTTCGCCCACCCGCTTCCCGAGGCGCCGGGCCAGCTCCGCGCATTCCTCCATGGTGATGTCGGACACGGGCACGAAGGGACAGACGTCGGTGGCCCCCATCCGGGCGTGGGCCCCGGTATGGGTGCGCATGTCGATGACCTGGCTCGCGGTGCGGATGGCCTGGAAGGCGGCCTCCACCACCGCGTCGGGTTCGCCCACGAAGGTGACCACGGTGCGGTTGGTGGCCTGGCCGGGGTCCACGTCGAGGAGGATGGCGCCGTCCACCCCGGTGATGGCCCGGGTGATCTGGTCGATGGTGGCCTGGTTGCGGCCCTCGCTGAAATTGGGAACGCACTCGACGATGGGCATACGGACTCCTCAAGTCGTTGAATCGTAAGCAACTACGAAGGGGGCAGAACGAGTCTAGGGGAGTGGGGGAAGCCGGGTCAAGGGCGCCCGGCGAGGCCCCGACGGTTAAATGACGCAGTAATCCATAATTGTTTCACGACGACAAAGGAGTAATAAATTCAGGATTCCATAGATTCTTCTTCTCTTAGCGGGGCGGGTGCCGAAAATAGGACAAGTCCTTACCGTCGCCCGGCTTTTCCCCCGCGGTCTGCGGTGCATCGTGCGAGGCCCCAACATGCATGAGCCCAAGTCGCGCGGCTCCCATCGTGCCGTTCTGGTCTTCCTGTCCGGACTGGCCGTGGTTTCCGCCATCCTGGTCCTGGCGCTCGCCCACCTCCGCCGCGAGGCGGTGCTGCGGGAGGCCCGGGAGGACCTCCTGGGGGAGGCCGCCCTGAAGGCCGAGGCGGTGGCCGACTGGCGGGCCGAGCGCCTCGGGGACGGCGCCATCATCCGGGACAATGCCTTCCTGGTCGAGGGGCTGCTCGAGTACGTGCAGGATCCCGCGGATCCCGTCCTGGCCGGACGGACGGATGCCTGGTTCCGGGGGATGGAAGCCTACTTCGGGTACGCCAACGTGCTCCTCCTCGACGGCCGCGGCCGGCTGGTCCGATCCTCCCGCCCCGGTCTCCCGCTCGCGCCCCCGCCCCGGGAAGCCCTGGCCGACACGTTGGATTTCCTGGATCTGGTCCCCGGATCCGACGCCTGCCGGCTCGAAGTGACCGTGCCCCTCCGGCACTCCGGGGAGGATCGTCCGTCGGGGTGGGTCGTGCTCCGCGTGGATCCCGATCGCTTTCTCGTTCCCTACCTGGAGCAGGTCTCGGAGCCGTCCCGGACCGGGGAGGTGCTCCTGGTCCGGGCCAAGGGGGATTCGGTGCTCTTCCTCACCCCCCACCGTCACGACCCCACCCGGGAAGCCGACTTCTCCATCCCCGCGGACCGCCGGGATTTCCCGGCCGCGGAAGCGGTCCGGGGATTCCGGGGCGGCATGGAGGGCCGGGGGTATCGCGGAGTCAGGGTGCTGGCCGCGGCAGCGCCGGTTTCCGGCAGCCCCTGGACGGTGGTCCATCAGATCGACCGGGCGGAGGTCCTGGGTCCGCCGACCCGGGAGGCCTGGGGGATGGGGGTGGTTGCCGCGGTGCTGGTCGCGGTGGTGGGGGTGATCGTGCTGGGCTACGCGCGCCGGCGGGAGGGGGAGTTCGAGCGGGACCTCAAGCGGCAGGCCCTGCGGCACACCGCCTTGACCCAGCACTACCAGCTCCTCAGCCGGCACGCCAACGACGTGATCGTGCTCGCCGACGAGGCGGGGAGGATCCTGGACATCAACGAGCGCGGGGAGGAGGTGTACGGATACTCCCGGGACGAGCTCCTGGCCATGAACGTCCGCGACCTCCGGCCTCCGGAGCACCGTTCGGGGATCGACGAGGTCATGCGCGGGCTGGAGGAAACGGGGCATCTCCGGCTGGAGACCCTGCACCGGCACCGGAGCGGCGCTTCCATTCCGGTGGAGATCAACGCCGCCCTGGTCAAGGTGGGAGGGCACCGCTACCTCCAGGGCGTGGTCCGCGACATGACCGAGTGGGTTCGGGTCCGGGAGGAACTGGCCGAGAGCGAGGCGCTGCTGCACGCGGCGGTGGACCAGCTCCCGGGCGCCTGCGTGCTCTTCGACCATGACTTGCGGGTCCTGTACGGGAACTTCTTCGCCAACCGCGCGGCCGGACTGGAGGTGGCCGAGGGCCGGGGGAAGCGCATCGAGGAGTTCCTGCCTCCGCCGGTCTACGAGGGGTTCAAGGACCTGCTGGAGGCCTGCCGCGACAGCGGGGAGCGGCAGTCGGCGGAACGGGAGGTTGCCCTGCCGGCGGGAACGCTCCAGCTGGCCATCAGCATGATCCCCCTGGCCGGACCCCGGGGCCCGGCCACCCGGATCCTCGCCTACGCCTACGACCTCACCGAACGCAAGGCCGCCTTCGACGCGCTCCGGATCAGCGAGTCCCGCATGCGAAGCCTGATCGAGGGGGTGGGAAGCGCCATCCTGTTCCTGTCCCCCGAGGGGAAGATCCTGGAGTTCAATCCCGAGGCGGAACGGATCCACGGCACCCCGCGGACCCGGGCCCTCGGGGAGAACTTCGTGGACACCTTCGTGGCCCGGGAATTCCGGACCGAGGCCCGGGAGGCCATGGCCCAGGTCGTCGCCGGCACCCCGGCCGAAGCCCGGACCTACGAGATGATCACCGCCTCGGGCGGGACCCGGCCGGTGCGCTGGATCCTCACCCCCCTGCGGAGCGCCGGGGGCCCGGTCAGCGGCGTCATCGCCGCCGGTACCGATCAGAGCGAACGGCGGGAGCTGGAGAATCAGCTCGAGAAACTGGCCCGGGCGGTGGAGCACAGCCCCATCTCCATTCTGATCACCGACGCCGACGGGGTCATCGAGTACGTGAACCCGCGCTTCTGCGAGACCAGCGGCTACGCCCGTCCGGAGGTGGTGGGCAGCAACCCGCGCATCCTCAAGTCCGGGCGGCAGCCCGAATCCTTCTATCGGGAGATGTGGGAGGTCATCAGTTCCGGCCGGGAGTGGCGGGGCGAGATCGTGAACCGCCGCAAGAACGGCGACGTCTTCGTGGAACGCGCCGCGATCGCCCCGGTCACCGGCCCCGACGGGCGGATCACCCACTACGTGGGGTTGAAGGAGGACGTGACCGAGGTCCGGAAGCTGGAGGCTCAGTTCCGCCAGTCCCAGAAGATGGAGGCGGTGGGCCGGCTGGCCGGCGGGGTGGCCCACGACTTCAACAACCTGCTTACCGCGATCAGCGGGTTCACCAACCTGGCCCTGCGCGGAATGCCGGAGAAGGAGCCGCGAAGAAGGCACCTGGAAGAGGTGCTGCGGGCCGCGGACCGGGCGGGGAACGTGACCCGGCAGCTCCTGGCCTTCAGCCGCAAGCAGATCCACCAGCCCCGGGTCATCGACCTCAACGAGATCCTCACCGAGATGACGGCGATGATCCGCCGGCTGATCGGCGAGGACGTCAAGCTCACCACGAGCGCGGCTCCGGACCTGGGCCGGGTCAAGGCCGATCCGGGGCAGATCGAGCAGGTGATGCTGAACCTGATCGTGAACGCCCGGGACGCCATGCCCGAGGGCGGCGCCCTGACCATCCACACCGACAACGTGGAGCTGGACGACGCCTTCGTGCGGGAGCATCCCGGGTCCGCCGCGGGCCCGCACGTGGTGCTCGCGGTCCGGGATTCGGGGTGCGGCATGGACCCGGAAACCCTCTCCCACGTCTTCGAGCCCTTCTTCACCACCAAGAAGGCGGACAAGGGCACCGGCCTCGGCCTGGCCACGGTCTACGGCATCGTCAAGCAGAGCAGCGGTTACGTGGACGTGGAGAGCGCGCCGGGCCAGGGAACCCTGTTCCGGATCTTCCTCCCCCGGGTGGAGGCGGCGGCCGAGGAGCGCTCCGCGGCCCCGTTCAGATCCGAGTGGAAGCGGGGGCGCGAGACCGTGCTCCTGGTCGAGGACAACGACGGGGTTCGCGAGCTCCTGGGCCAGGTCCTGGCCTCGGTGGGTTACACCGTGTTGACGGCCGAGAACGGGGACCGGGCCCTGGAGGTGGCGGAGGACCGTTCCCGGCCCATCGATCTGCTTCTCACCGACGTGGTCATGCCGGGCATGAACGGCCGCGATCTGGCCCGCCGGCTGGTGGTGGGGCGGCACGACTGCCGGGTGCTCTACATGTCCGGCTATACCGCCGACGCCATCGTGAGGTACGGGGTCCTGGACAAGGACCTGGCCTTCATCCAGAAGCCCTTCGTCCCCTCGGAGCTGGTGGCCAAGGTGCGGGCGGTCCTGGACGCGCCCGCCGACTCCGTGGCGGTGTGAGCCGGGCCGGCTCCCGGCCGGCGCGCCGCCTCCCTACGGGGCGGAGGGAGAGACGCGCAACCCCAGCGCCGCCGGCCCGTCCCCGGCGGTGAAGGACGCCGTCACGCTGCCGTCGGAGGGGTCCACCGCCGACACCCGGTCCTGGTCGAAGGAGGCCAGGTAGAGGCGGCCGGCGTGGAACTCGACGTCGGTGAAGCCCGAGCCGGCCACCAGGGGCGCGTCGGCGCCGTGGATGAGGGTGAAGGCGCCGCTGTCGTAGCTCATCAACCCCGAGTAGCCGGCCACGTAGGCGGTTCCGTCCGGTCCCAGCGCGGTCCGGTAGGGCGTGCCTCCCAGCACCAGGGTGTCGCGCACCGCGGACTCGCCGCTCTCCAGCCGCACCGCCCGGCCGCTCACGTCGCCGTAGTTGCCGGTGCAGATGACCTGGATCCGGCCGTCGGCGCCTCGGAAGGCGAACTGGGCGTTGGGGGGACGGCCAGCCGGGCCAGCTCGCCCAGGTCGCTCTTCCGCAACACCACCACGGTGCCGTCGAGGAACGCCCCGGCCTCGCCGTCGTACCCGGTGAGGGTGACCACCAGGCGGTCCGCCTCCACCACCAGCCCCTCGGCCCCGGCCCCCACGGTGCGGCGGCGGAGCACCTTCATGGCCGCGAGGTCCAGCTCCAGCACCTCGCCGCTCAGGAAGGTGGTGAGCCAGCCCCGGTCGGGATCGGCGGGATCCAGCTCCAGCTCCCAGGGCCCGGTGTTGTCCCCGGTGAGGAGGCACCCGTCCGCCACCCCGGTCCCCAGGTCGACCCGGCTCACCGTGTTGTCCCCGGAGTTGACCAGGAACATGCGGCCGGAGGAGACCTCCAGATCGTTGGGGGCGGGGCCGGTGAGGCCGCGGGCGGGGAGGGGTTCGAAGGGGGAGCCGTCCAGGGGGGCGGCCAGCCAGTCCTCGCCCAGGCCGTCGGCCACGAGGAGGAAGTCCCCGCCGTCGGGAAGGGCCGGGCCCCGGTTGCCGATCAGGGGGCAGAGGGGATTGTCGGGGCCGTCGTCGCCGCCGCAACCGGCGGCGGCCAGGACCAGGGCCGCGATCACGGCGAGACGGAGGCGGGCGGAGAGGCGTCGGGTCACCATCGGGTCCACCTTTCGGAGGAGGCTCCGGCCGGGCCGGAGCGGGACGATCCGGGTCAGGTGCGGTCCGCCGGGGGCCGCGGGATCACCGCGGCCGGGGACGGGCCGCGGAAGAAGCGAAGTCCGGCGCCGGGCTAGGGCCCCTTCCCGGGCAGGCTCCAGCGGGCGCCGAGCAGGATCTCCCGGCCCGGAACCGCGTACCCCCGCAGGTCCTCGTACCGGGTGTCGAAGAGGTTCCGGCCCTCCAGGTCCAGGCGCAGGTCGGCCGAGATCCTCCGGCGCAGGCCGGCGTGAACCAGGACGTAGCCGTCCTCCCACTTGGTGTTGGCCGCGGTCAGGGGAACCCGTCCCACCGCGGTGAGCCCGGCGAGGGCGGTCCACCGGCCCGGGGCCCAGGACAGCTCGCCGAAGGCGTGGAACCGGGCGCGGCCGACCAGGGTGCGGCCCCCGGTCACCGGATCCCCGGTGGCGTCCACCGGGTCCAGCCAGGAGGCGGAGCCGTCCAGGCGCAGGGCGCGGCCGGTGAGCGGAGCCAGGTCCACCGATCCCTCGACTTCCAGCCCCCGCACCCGGGCCGCGGAGACGTTGTGGGGGCGCCAGACCCCGTCCGGTCCCGGCGACCACTGGATGAGGTCCCGCACCCGGGAGAGATACGCGCTCACCATCACCCGGGAATCACCCCGGCGGCCCTCCAGCCCCAGGTCCAGGTCGGTGGACCGCTCGGGTCGCAGATCGCGGTTCCCGGCCGCCCCGGCCCGGGCGGGCCAGAACACGTCGTCGAAGGTGGGGGGGCGGAAGGAGGTGCCGGCCCCGGCCCGCAGCAGCAGCCCGGTCCCGCCGCCGGTGGTGCCGAGCAGGGCGCGGGACGCCCCCACCCGGCCGGTCAGGTGGGGGGCGAAGCCCTCCAGACCGTCCACGCGGAGCGCCGCCGAGGCGCCCCATCGCGGCCGTCCCTCCCGCACCACCAGGGCGCCGGCGCCCCGGTCGCGCCCCACCCGGCCGTCGGTGCTGCTGTCCAGGCGGTCCCGCACCGCTTCCACCCGGACCGCGGTCCGGAGCCCCCGCACCGATCCCGTCCAGGACGCGGCGGCCCGCAGGCGGCGGTTGATATGGGTGTCGGAGACCGGCCCGAAGGGATCGCCGGGGTCGCGGTACCGGCGCTCGCGCACGGAGCCGGAGAGATCCAGGCCCAGGTCCCCGGGGAGGCCGGGCACCGCCACTCCCCGCAGGCTCAGCCCGGTCCCGGCGGCGTCGTCGGTGCGCTCGGCCCGCGGGGTGGGGAAGTCCCGGCGGCCGGGCACGTCCCGGCGGTCCCGGCTCGCCTCGGCCGAGGCCTCGACCGCCGCCGCCCAGAGCGGGTGCCAGGCCAGGCGCGCGTGCAGGCCACCCCCCTCCGAGTCCGAAGCCCGTCCGTTCAGATCGGGAGCGGCGGTCTCCAGGCGCGCGGCGGCGGAACCGGACCAGCGCCCGAGGCCGAACCCGCTGCGCACCCGCAACAGGGCGCGCCCCTCGTTGCCGGCCAGGAGGCGGGCGCCGGTGCCGGGACCACGATCGGTGCGTCGCACGAGATTCACCGCGCCGGCCAGGGCGTCGGGCCCGTAGAGGGCGCCCAGGGCGCCCCGGGCCACCTCGATCCGGCCCACCTCTTCCAGGTCGAGCAGGGACAGGTCCACCGCCCCTCCCTGGGCGGTGTTGACCGGCCGGCCGTCGACCAGGATCGCGGTCCGGTCCGCGGCCATGCCGCGCAGGGAGACGGTGCGTCCCACCCCGTCCCCCTGGGCGATGATCCGGAGTCCGGCCACGGGCAGGAGGGCCCGGGCCAGGTCAACGGGATCGGTGCGCCGGAGCCAGGCCCGGTCGAGCACGGTGCGCGCGCCCAGGGGGGCCGGGGCCGATCGCACGCGTTCGCCGGAGGTCCGGAACGGGGGAAGCTTGAACCGGGGAAGGGTGGGTCCGGCGAGGGAAGAATCCGGAGCGGACGCGGATGCGTTCCTTGATGTGGTGGCTGTGGCTCTTTCGTGGAACGAAAGATGGGAACCCAACTCGGATGTAAGTTCGGTCGCCCCCGCTCCGGAAGCAAAGACTATGAGAGCCGCCGCCAGCGTAGTCAAGGTCGCCCGCGGGGGGCCGTATGGTGCGGTGCGAGACGGCGGCAAGACGCCCCGCCTCGAGAAGCACCGACGACGGGACGTGCCGTCGATCGTCCTCACCTCCTCGAAGGTCCGATCGTGTCGTCCGCAGCCGGTCTCCTGACTCGCGGGTCGTCCTCCGGTCGCCCCTTCCCGAAGACGCTCGGTCTTCAGTGGGTCCCCGCGCGGGCGGGGTCGCGACCTTTGTCGCCGCTCACAGTGGCGGGTCCGTGCCGGATTCACACCGGCTTCCCGAACACTGCAGACGATATGTAGGCGGCCGGGAGGCCGCCGGGAACAAAGGCATCCTACGCTCGGGGGGAAGGGTGGGTCAAGCGGAGGGCGGGCGGGCGTCTCCGGACCCGCCGTTTCCGCGCTGGGCCCCTTCCCGCAGCCGGCGGGTGAGCTCGAGGAGCTTCGGGCCCACGCTCACCTTGTACCCGTGCGGGTTGAGGAGCCGGCGCATGGTGGGATGCAGGCTCTCCAGTTCCCGCGGGACCCGGGCGCGGATCTCGGCCAGGGTGGGGGATTCGAGCGCCCGCCGCCCCTGGCGAAGCACCACCTGGAGGCGCGGTTCGGCCCGGGCGATGTCCCGGTAGTCCTTGTGCTCGTACTCCAACGCGGGATGGTGTCCACGCACGCCGCGGGAGAAGTCCGGCTCCGCGCCCTCCAGCTCGATGAGGTCGGCCATCATCTCCCCGTTCTCCCGGAACAGACGCCAGACCTGCTTGAGTCCG
The DNA here is from genome assembly GCA_963768615.1 of Candidatus Eiseniibacteriota bacterium. GTDB lineage: Bacteria > Eisenbacteria > RBG-16-71-46 > JABDJR01 > JABDJR01 > CAVSKL01. Next base: position 602,950 of record CAVYIE010000004.1, read on the forward strand.
GGGAGGGTGGCCTTCTTGGCTCCCTCGGAGAGCTTGAGCCGGGGCTCCCAGTCGCCCCCGGGGGGGCACACCGCGGCCAGCTTGTAGACGCCGTTCAGGGAGGGATCGCCGTGGGCGGTGGCCAGCCGGGTGCCCACTCCGTAGAGGTCGATGCGCGCTCCCTGGCCCACCAGGTCGTGGATGACGGTCTCGTCCAGGTTGCTGGAGGCCACGATCTTCACCTCGTTCAGCCCGGCCGCGTCCAGCATCCGGCGGGTCTCGACGGACAGGTAGGCCAGGTCCCCGCTGTCCAGCCGCACGGCGTGGAGCCGGTGCCCGTCGGCGGCCAGCTCCCGGGCCACCCGGATGGCGTTGGGGACGCCGCTCCCCAGGGTGTCGTAGGTGTCGACGAGGAGGGTGGCCCGATCGGGGTAGGTGCGGGCGTAGGCGCGGAAGGCCTCCAGCTCGGAGGGAAAGGCCATCACCCAGGAATGGGCGTGGGTGCCGCTCACCGGGATGCCGTATTCCCGCCCCGCGTCCACGTTGGAGGTGGCCACGCAGCCCCCGATGAAGGCGGCCCGGACCGCGGTTCGGGAGCCGTCGGGGCCCTGCGCGCGCCGGAGGCCGAACTCCATCACGTTCTCGAACCCCGCCTCCTGGCAGATGCGCGCCGCCTTGGTGGCGATCAGGGTCTGGAAGTTGAGGATATTGAGCAGGGTGGACTCCACCAGCTGGGCCTCGTCCAGGGGCGCGATCACCCGCAGCACCGGCTCGTGCGGGAAGACCAGGCTCCCTTCCGGCACCGCGCGCACCTCCCCGGTGAAACGCAGGTCCCGAAGCCCGTCCAGGAACTCGCGGTCGAAGGACCCCTCGGCGGCCAGGAAATCCAGGTCCTCCCCGGAGAAACGCAACCCCTCCAGGAACCGAAGCGCTTCCTCCAGGCCGGCGAACACGGAAAACCCTCCCCCGAAGGGGGGATCGCGGAAGAAGTAGTCGAAGCAGGCCTGGCTGCGGTGGAGCCCGGCCCGGCGGTACCCCTGGACCATGGTGAGCTGGTAGAAGTCGGTGACCAGGGGGGACCGGGGAACGCTCACCCTGCCTCCAGCTCCCCGGCACGTACGCGGCGCACGCCGGCCTCGGCCATGCTCCTCCAGGCCGCGTCCACCGAACCCCCGGTGTCGATGCCGCGCACCCCGTCCTCCACCACCACCACCTCGAAGCCCTCCCGGCGGGCGTCCAGGGCGGAGTAGAGCACGCAGAAGTCCTGGGCCAGGCCGGCCAGGAAGAGCCGGTCGATCCCCCGTTCCCGCAGGTAGCCGGCCAGGCCGGTGGCGGTCCGGTGGTCGTTCTCGTAGAGGGCGGAGTAGGAGTCGATCCGGGGGCGGAATCCCTTCCGCACCACGAACTCCGCGGAGACGGTGTCCAGATCGGGATGGAACTCCGCGCCGGCCGTCCCGGGCACGCAATGGTCGGGCCAGAGGATCTGCTCCCCGTAGTCCAGCTCGATGCGGTCGAAGGGCTGCTTTCCCGCGTGGCTGGAGGCGAAGGACACGTGGCCGTGGGGGTGCCAGTCCTGGGTGAGCCCCACGTGGTCGAACCGGCCGGCGAGCCGGTTGGCCACCGGGATCACCCGGTCCCCGCCGGGAACGGCCAGGGACCCCCCGGGGCAGAAGTCGTTCTGAACGTCCACGAGGAGAAGAAGATCGCTGTTTCCGATGCCGGACAAGTCCTTCATGATCGAAGCTCCGCGGTTGCCGGAGTCAAGAGCTGCCTCCCTGCCAGCATAGGGGGTGCGCGGGAGCCGGGGCAACCTGGCGCGGTGCGCGGGAGCCGGGGCAACCTGGCGTGGTGCGCGGGAGCCGGGGCACCTTCGCGCCGCGGCTTCTCCCGGTGCCGGTTTGTGGCTAGAATGGCGGACGTCCGGGGTCCCGCCGGATCCGAGATTCGGATGGCGGAACCGCTCTCGACCTAATCCCGCGACTCCCCCGAGGCAAGCCCATGGCCAAGCCACGATTGTCGCTCTCCAGCCTGCGGGTCCGCCTCCTTCTCCTCATCCTCCTCGCCTTCGTCCCCACCCAGATCCTGGTCTTCTACCTCGCCTCCCGCGAGCGGAACGACGAGCGCCGGCGGGTGGAGTGGAACGCGTCCCGTCTCGCCGTGCTCGCTTCCGCCGAGGAGCAGGCGGTCATCGACGAGACCAAGAACCTGCTGAACGTGATCGCCAGGGATCCGGCGGTGCGCGACCGCGACGGGACCGATTGCGTGCAGCTCCTGTCCGCCATGGTCGAGGCCTTCCCCCAGTACCTGAACCTGGGGATCATCGGCCCCGACGGCCGCATCTGGTGCAGCGGGCTGCCCTTCCCCCCGGGGCTGGACGTGACCGACCGCGACTACTACCAGCGGGCGTTGACCACCCGGGCCCTGGCCGTGGGGAGCTTCCAGATCGGGCGCATCACCGGCCGGCCGGGGATCAACATCGGGCTCCCCTTCTTCACCGGGGACGGAACCCTCCTGGGCGTGGCCTTCGCCGCCGTGGATCTGGACGCCCTGGATCGCTTCGAGCGGGAGCTGGCCGACTGGCTGCCCCCGGGCTCGGTGGTGACCAAGGTGGACGAGCGGGGGCGCATCCTGGGCCGGAACCCGGGGGGCGACGAGTGGCTGGGGCGCACCGCCCCCGAGTTCCCGCTCCTCTACGACGCCAGCGTGCCCGGCCCGGCCGACCCCAGCGTGATCGGGCGCGGCGGATACCTGCACAGCCTGGCCCGGGTCCACGGCTCCTTCCGCGACGGGGAGGTCTTCGTCCTCCTGAGCATTCCCGAGGCGGCCGCCTTCGCCGCCGCCGACCAGATGTTCGTACGGGGAATGGTCACCGTCTTCCTGGCCACCCTGCTGGCCCTGGTCGGGACCTGGCTGGGGGCGAACGTGTTCTTCCTGCGGCCGGTCACCGCGCTCCTGGACGCCACCAAGCGGCTGGCCGGCGGCGACCTGGCCGTCCGCTCCGGCATCTCCCGGGAACGGGGGGAGCTGGGGGAGCTGGCCGGCGCCTTCGACACCATGGCCTCCGAGCTGCAGCGCCGCCAGGAGGAGCGCGACCGGGCCGAGGACGCGCTGCGCCGCTCCGAGGCCGATTACCGGTCGCTGGTCCGGAACGCCCCCTACGGGGTGCTGCGGACCACCCCCGGGGGCCGGATCCTCATGGTCAACCCGGCCCTGGCCCAGATGCTGGGCTACGACTCCGAGGATGAACTGCTGCGGATCAACGTGATCCGGGACATCTACGTCGACCCGGAGTCCCGGGACCGGGTGCTGAGCGACCTCCACGGCCGGGACTTCCGCGGAGTCTCCCTGGAGTGGCAGCGGAAGGACGGCAAGAAGATCCTGGTCCGGGCGGGCGGACGCTGGGTGCGGAACGACGCCGGCGAGGTGGAGTACATCGAGTCCTTCGTGGAGAACGAGACCGAGCGCCGCTCGCTGGAGGAGCAGCTCCGCCAAGCCCAGAAGATGGAGGCGGTGGGCCGGCTGGCCGGAGGCGTGGCCCACGACTTCAACAATCTCCTGGGCGTGATGTTGGGCTACAGCGACCTTACCCTGGCCGAGCTTCCCGCCGACCACCCCAGCCGCCGGCGGGTGGAGGAGATCAAGCGCGCGGCGGAGCGGGCGGCGGCGCTGACCCGCCAGCTCCTGGCCTTCAGCCGCCGGCAGGTCCTCTCCCCCAAGGTGCTGAATCTGAACGGGGTGGTGGACACCCTGGACAAGATGCTGCGGCGACTGATCGGCGAGGACATCAACCTGGTCTGCCGGCTGGGAGTGGATCTGTGGCGGGTGCGGGTGGACCCGAGCCAGGTCGAGCAGGTGATCATGAACCTGGTCGTGAACGCGCGCGACGCCATGCCCGAGGGCGGCAAGATCATCCTCGAGACCCGGAACCGGACCCTGGAGCGGGCGCTGGAGTGGCGGGACGTGATCGTGCCTCCCGGGGACTACGTGCTGCTCACGGTGAGCGACACCGGGCAGGGCATGGACGCCGAGACCATCCGCCACGTGTTCGAGCCCTTCTTCACCACCAAGGAGGTGGGGAAGGGGACCGGCCTGGGCCTCTCCATGGCCTACGGCATCGTCCAGCAGAGCGGGGGCCACGTCACCGTGGTCAGTGAACCGGGGATCGGCACCACCTTCTCGATCTACCTCCCCCGGGTGGACGCGGCCGAGACCCGCCCCGCCGTCCCCCGCAGCCGGTCGCTGCCGGGCGGGGCCGAGACCGTGCTCCTGGTCGAGGACGAGGAGGCGCTCCGGGGCCTCCTGTGCGAGTTCCTGGAGGCGGGGGGGTACACGGTCCTGGAGGCGGGCTGGGGTGTGGAGGCGGCCCGCATCGCCCGGGACCACGGCCACCCGATCCACCTCCTGGTCACCGACGTGGTCATGCCCGGGGTCACCGGCCGCCAGCTCGCCGATCAGGTCCAGGAGCCTCCGCCCCGGCATCCGGGTGATGTACGTCTCCGGCTACACCGACGACGCGGTCATCCGACAGGGGGAGTTCGACGAGGGCGCCGCCTTCCTGGCCAAGCCGTTCACCCTGGAATCCATGCTCCGGGCGGTGCGGGCGGTGCTGGACGGGGAAGCCGACGGGGCGGGGCGGTCCGAGGCTCCCACGCCGGCGGGGGACGAAGGGAGTTTACCCGGGTAAACTCCGGGCGCTTCCGGGTGTTCACGGACGCGCACCGGCGCGACGGGATCAGCCGCGGCGCGGCTTGCGGATGCCGAGCTTCTTGATCCGGCCGGCCAAGGTGGTGCGGCTCATCCCCAGGAGCCGCGCGGCGGCGGCGGTGTTCCACTCGGAGGCTTCGAGCGCGTTGATCACGCGCGCCCGCTCGATCTCCTCCAGCTCCTCGGGAAGGGAGCTGATCTCGTCGGCGGGGGTCACCCCGATGAAATGGCGGGGAAAGAGGGGGCCGGCCTCCGGACCGAGGGCCACCGCCCGCTCCACGGCCAGCTTGAGTTCGCGGATGTTCCCGGGCCAGGGCTGGCCCATGAGCCACTGGACGGTCTCGAAGCCCAGGGTGGCCGCCTTGTCCTGCCGCCGGTTGGCCCGGCGGAGGAAATGCTGGGCCAGGACGGGGACATCGGCCAGCCTCTCCCGCAGCGGAGGGAGGAAGACCTCCAGTCCCTTGAGCCGGAAGAAGAGGTCCTTCCTGAACTTCCGCTCCCGGACGGCCCGGTCGAGGTCGACGTTGGTGGCGGCCACGATCCGGACGTCGACCTGCTCGTACCGCAGGCCGCCCACGGGCCGGAACTCCCCGGTCTCCAGGACCCGAAGCAGCTTGGCCTGGGCGGAACCGGTCATCTCACCGATCTCGTCCAGGAACAGGGTGCCCCGGTGGGCCTCCCGGAACAGCCCCGGCTTGTCGGAAACGGCCCCGGTGAAGGCGCCCCGCCGGTGGCCGAAGAGCTCGCTCTCGATGATCTCGCCGGGAAGGGCTCCGCAGTTGATGGCCAGGAAGGGATGTTCCGACCGCGGGCTGAGCGCGTGCACCAGGTGGGCGAAGAGTTCCTTGCCGGTTCCGCTCTGGCCCCGGATCAGCACCGCGACGTCGGTTGGGGCCAGCTTGGCGATCCAGCCCGCCTGCTGGCGCACCTTGGCCGACCGGGTGATGATGCCGTGGGTCTCCAGATCGATGCTGGGCATCTCGTCGGCGAGATCGGCGTCTTCCTCGTCCTCCGCCCCCGCGGCGGAAAGCGCATCCAGGCCGGCCGGGTCGGCCGAGTTCGGGACGCTGCCGGCCCGTTCCCTGCGCCAGCGCTCCATCAGGGCGGTGGCCCCGCAGCGCTCGGCCAGGAACTCGGTGCGCCGCCACCAGTCGGCGGCCAGCGCCGTCCCGGGGCTGTTGTCAGCCAGGGCGGCGATTCGCTGGCTGGTGAGGAGCTGCTCGTAGCCGAACCCGAGCCGGCAGGCCCGGTCAGCGTGGTCCTGCAGTTCCCGCACGGTTTGCGGGGTCCCGAGCCCGTCCACCTGGAGCTCCAGGGCAATCCGATCCAGCGCTAGGGTATCTTCGGCCTCGCTGGCGCTGGCCGCGAATACCCCGGCCCGCTGGTGGTGCAGTCGGGCGTACCGGGGACGTCCCCATCGCAGCCAGGTTTCGGCCAGCCAGCGATGGATCTCGATCTGCATGTCGGATGAGAGCGAGCACGCCCGGGCGTCCGGTTCAATGCCTTTCGGAAACTGCGAAGGGCGCGGAGGGGCGCTTCCCGAGAACGCACCAGAAGTGCACGCCTCGTATTCAAAAGCCTGGCTCAGCTCTCTCGGCATCTCGAGCTCTGGCGGTCGCGGCCATTCTCGGCGGCTTCGATCCGCTCCAGGGCCCCGCGTGTCCGCCCATCCGGAAACGGCTGAGGGCTACACCCAGTCAGCGCCCGTAGTGCCCGTTTCTCCGAACCGAGGAGCACCGGGGCTTGGTGGGCGAAACGGAATGTCCTGGCGCTCCGCCGATCGGCGATCTCCCTGCTCCAGGAGGATGGCGCCCATGTTGAGTGAGACACCCGCCAGGAGGGGAGCGTCCTCGTGCTTGAGACAGAGCTGCGTGAGCGTTCGAGCAGAGCGCTGCTGCTGTGCCGGTCTCCTTCCAGCCGGAAGGCGGCCCCGAGCTGGGGAGCGCTGGCCCCTGGACGGAGCCGGGTTCGTTGTACCGGGGCGAGGAACAGGGCGCGGCTGAGTTCGAGGGCGGTGATCGCGGTTCTGGGCTTGCCCATCGCCAAATGGGCACCCCTGAGCCGAGACATTCCCTCGGCTTCGCATTTCCCTGAAGTGGAAGTCGGTGTCCGCGGCGTACCAGAAATTCTCAGCACGTACGTGCCTTGTCAGCTCGTGCCGGCAGTGAATGTGATCGTTCCACAATCCTGAAAGGAGCATGATCCAGCGACTCTGGACTCGCCGGAGAGAGCAGTGACTCTTCCAGAACATTGAATGCCCGGTACAGCCGCGGACCTACGAACATGATCCGGATCGGAGCTCGAAGGCTCAAGAGCAGCTCTATCGGCTGCCTGCGCCTCTAAGTTGATCTCTCGTCTGGCGAAGGGGAGTGTATCGGGAGCGTGCGCTGGACACTACTCTCGGCCCGGAAGTGAGATCCGCCTGGGAAACTCTCTAGGGCCGGTGGATTCTAGTCTTATTTGCATAGCTACACCCAGATCTGGATTAAGAGTTGATAAGTGCGCGAAGGGCAATAGCGGTTGAGCGAAGTTGCTGGGAAGATGGGCTCGGGATTCAGGTACAAGAGATGTTGGCTCGAGGCGAGACCACTCCTCCGGCTTCCCGTCATACCCGCCGGAGGTGTTCAGGACCTGCTGGAAGTCGTCGGTCTTGGCGAGAGTGTTCTGTGGGAGTGGCCATGGCCAGCGCAAGGGTGAGGCCGAGGGCGACGGCGGCGAGGCGTAGGATGCGGAGTCTGTGTCCGAGCGGACTCTTCATGGGATCACCCTCCTGGGAGGCTGTCTTCTGGCGGCAACGGGCGGGCTGGGGGGACCCGTTGCGGATCCCGGCAGCGTCAGGCCGGGTGGATACCAAGTAACCGATAGACTATATCCATAATTTGGATGACGCAACCGTCGTGACGCTTAATTCTTCCAAAGAGATCCAAATACTATGGTTATGTTTGGGCCCCGTCCGCGGGAGACGATCTCTTGTCGCTCTCGAACCATAGGCGCCTGCCGGCCACGGCCGCTTGCCGGGCACGAAGAAAGCCCCGACCTTCCGGCCGGGGCTCGCTCCTTGTTGACCTTGCCAACCGGGGGCCACCTCATACTCTGGCGGCGACCCCCTTCTTGCTCCAACCCGTTCATCGGCAGCCGGGGCCTCGGACTTGACGATTGATTGCGCCGGGGAGGACGCGGTGCCCGGCGGGCCGCGGGTACCCACGGCGGAGCCCGCCGAGGCGCACGGTTCGCGCCACGGTGGCCCGGCTGCGAACCCGGGTGCACACGCGTGGCGGTCTGGAGCGGGCACCCACCCTGCGTACCCGGGTCGCCCCGGCCGGGTGTACCCGGGTAAACCGGGCTTATTTCGTCAAAAATTCCGACGGTCGGCGGCGGCAAGTGCACGCGGGACCGTCGATTCGGGAGGAAAAGGTGCCGGGGGTCTCGGTTCGGGATCGACGATCCTGTGCCAATTGCATAGAATGCGGCTGGCATTCGGCGAGCCAATCCGTTTTCGCGTGGAGGGCCAAACCGAAGTGGGGGGCGCTCGTCACAGAGCCCCGGGGCCGCGGGCCGCAGACGCCCGGGCGGTGAGTCCGGCGGCGGCGCGGTGGCGCGGCGCGGGGCGAGCTGCCGGGTGTCCTCGACGGTCCCGGGACCGGAACCCGGTGCGGCGTCCATTCCCCGGACGCGCTGCCCGGCGGTGGCGTCCCCCGGTCCTGCTCTCCGCATCTCCCTCCTCCCAGTGAAGGAGCTCACGATGAGGCGCTATCTCTTCCTCGCTCTCACCCTCCTGGTGGCGTTCGCGCTCGTGCCCGGATGTGAGAAGGACACCACCACCTCACCCAGGGTCCCCGAAGGTGATACCGGGCCCGGGGTGCCCGCCCTTCTCGATCTGGCCCAGAACGTCCCGCCCATCCTGGCCGACGGCGAGTCCCAGGCCGACGTCTACGCCACGGTGGTGGACGGGCAGAGCCGGCCCCTGGAGAACGTGGGCGTCCGGTTCACCACCACCCGGGGCACGGTGGAGACCTTCGCCGCCACCGACGCCGACGGGCGGGCCCACACCACCCTGACCAGCGCGGCCAGCGCCACCGACCTCACCGCCACCGTGACCGCCACCGCCACCAGCGACACCAGCGGGACCACGGCGGCGCCGTCGGGAGCGGTGATGCTGCTCAGCCACGAGCCCTTGGGCCGCGATCTGGTCGAGGAGGCGGTCCGCCGCCAGCGGGAGGGGGCCGCCGAGGGGATCCTGGACGCCGCCGCGGGCGATGTGAGCGCCCAGGTCCCGGTGAAGATGCTCGGCATCACCCTCACCGTGAGCGCGAACCCCGGCACCATCCCCGCCGACGGGATCAGCACCAGCCGGGTACGGGCGAACCTGGTCGAGACCACCAGCCGGGTCCCGGTGGCCGGGGTGGACGTGCGCTTCGGCTCCAGCGCCGGAGCCATCACCGGCCGGGTGGAGACCGACGCCACCGGCACCGCCACCGCGCTCCTCACCGGGACCACCAGCGGGGAGACGGCGCAGATCTCGGCCTATTACGCCGGCCTGGATCCCAAGACGACCTCCGTGAGCTTCAGCGCCCTCACCCTGACCCTCTCCGCCGGGCTTTCCACCCGGGCCTCGGACGGCTCCCACACCACCCCGATCACCGCCCGGCTGGTGAACGCCGAGAACAACCCGGTGTCCGGGGTCTCGGTGACCTTCGCCGTCGACGCGGGGGCCATCCAGTCGCCGGTGGTCACCGACGACATGGGCCTGGCCATGACCTCCCTGGCCACCCCGGCCGGGGTCTCCACCGCCAACGTGACCGCGCGCTTCGGCGGCCTCAGCCAGCAGAAGGCGGTGAACTTCGCCGCCCCGCCGGCCACCGCCTCGGTGCTCCTGGCCGCCGAACCGGCCACCCTTCCCGCCGACGGGGCCTCCCGGTCGGTCCTCACCGCCACCGTGCTCGACGGCCAGGGGGAGCCGGTCCTGGACGGCACCGCGGTCACCTTCAGCGTGGTGAGCGGGGACGGCAGCATCGTGAGCCCGGTCCGGCCCACCGTGGACGGAACGGCCACCGCCATCTACGTGGCCGGCACCGTCACCGGCTACGTGAGCGTGAAGGCCCAGGTGGGGAGCGTGTCCCGCTCGGCCCAGCTCAGCCTGACCCCGCTCGACGTGGGCGGCCTGGCCCTGGCCGCCAACAAGGCGAGCCTGCTCGCCGACGGGCTGGACTCGGCCGTGCTCACCGCCACCGTGACCGACCCCCTGGGGAATCCGGTGCAGGAGGGGACGGCGGTGCAGTTCGCCACCAGTTCCGGGGTGATCGAGGACGTCACCCCCACCGACGCCCAGGGCCACGCCACCGCCCGCATCCGCTCGGGGCGGTTCCAGACCGGCACCGGACGGGTGACCGCCTCCGCGGCCGGGTTCCAGAAGACGGTGGACGTGAAGTTCGTCTCCGAGGCCCCGGCGCAGATCGTGATCCTGGAGACCAACGAGCCGCGGATCGGGGTCCGGGGCTCGGCGGCGGGTGAGTCCGCCCAGCTCACCTTCGAGGTACGCGACCGGAACGGCATCCCCGTGGACGCGGACCATGCCGCCACCCTGAGCTTCCAGGTGGTGCCGCTGGGGAACCCGCCCCCGGTCGACGCCTCGGTGAACCCGACCTCGGTGACCACCAACCACCGCGGCCGGGCCATCGCCAACGTCTATGCGGGGACCATCTCCGGGGCCATCGAGGTCTCGGCCACCTCCGGCTCCCTGGTCTCCCGGCCCATCCGCGTGGCCATCCACGGGGACCTGCCCGACCCCCCTCACTTCTCGATCTCCTTCGAGCGGGTGAACGTGGCCGGCCTGGTCTACGACGGCCTCCGGAACGCGATCACCGCCCGGGTGGCCGACCAGTGGGGGAACCCGGTGCCCGACTCCACCTCGGTCTGGTTCCAGGCCGAGTACGGGATCGTGCAGGGGAGCGGCTTCACCGACGACCACGGCGAGGCCACGGTGTGGGAGGTCACCGCGGGTCCGCGCCCGGCCATCCCCGGCGGCGACGGCCTGGTCACCCTCACCGCCCAGACGGTGAGCAAGGCGGGCGACGCCATCACCACCAGCGGACAGGTGATGTGGTCCGGCCCCACCCAGGTCGAGTTCACCGATCCCGCCCCGGGCCAGGGCTTCGCCCTGGACAACGGCGGCTTCGCCACCCTGACCTTCCGGGTGCACGACGCCAACGACAACCCGCTTACCGGAGGCACCGCGATCACGGTGGAGAGCACCGCCGGCGACCTGGGCGGGGACACCGACATCGTCCTCCCCGACACCCAGAGCCCGGGGTACACCACCTTCCAGGTGAACCTCTCCGACAACGACCCCGCCACCGACGAGCTGCAGTACGTGACGGTGACGGTCAAGGTGGAGAGCCAGAACGGGAACCGCACCGCCATCCTCACCGGCACCATCCGGTGACGCCCGGCGCCCCCGCCTGAACCGGCGGGAGCCTCGGGAAGACGGATCGAAGGGCGGCCCTCCGGCGCGAAGCCGGGGGGCCGTTCGCATGCCCGCGCTCGCGTGTCCCGGTCGCGGAAGGCGCTCCCGGGCGCCGGAGCGGTCTCCCGGCCCCGGTGCCCGCCCTCCGAGACCCCGGCGGCGGATAACGTCACCTGGTCGGGGGCAGGCGACACCCGGCTCCGCCGTTGACGGAACCTCCCCGGGAGCCCGGGAACCGCCCGTTCAAACAGACAAGTTTTCCGACGCTATACGCTTTTAACTTGCTAGTCTGCATGCAGTTCCGAGTATGATGCTCCCGGCCGGACGCAGCTCCCCAGCTACACGCCGGGCCCACTTCTCGGGCCCGGTCCGGCCGGTCGGCATGGAGAGCGCCGGCGTGCCCGCCCCACCGGGCGCGCCGGCCGCCGACCTTCACCGGCGGCGTCCCCTCCCATCCTGCGGAACCCCTCCCCGCGCCCGGCACGGCCCCCCCGGTTGCCCCGGCCGCGGCCGATCGGTAGAGTGGATCTTGTATTAGCCAAACCATTGACGGCGTCCCCCGCCCGCTTGGGGTGTCCGGCGCGCCGTGCCCCCGATCCGTTCATCCTGGGTGCGCGCGCCGCCTTCCGGGACGCCGGAAAGGAGATCAGTCATGCCCCGACGCCTCATCCGATCGTCGTCTTCGCTCCTCTCCGTCGCGGCGCTGGTGGTCCTGGCCGGATGCGCCTCCCAGACCCATCTCGAGCCCGCGCCCTCGGCCCAGGAGTCGCCTTCGGTGTACGGCGCCGCCGTGAACAGCGTGGACGGAGTGCGCATCCTGGCCGAGCCCAACGCCTGGGTCGGCCGGGCCGCGGTGACCGGGAAGGTGACCCCGATCCGGGTGGTGGTGGAGAACCACAGCGACCATGCGGTGCAGATCCGCTACGCCGACTTCGCCCTCAACGGATCGAAGGGCCGCCGCTACGCCGCCCTTCCCCCCTACGGCGTGGAGGGCACGGTGACCCAGCCGCGGGTGATCGACTCCTTCACCCCGGTGGCCCAGCCCGCCTTCACCTACACCGGGTTCTACGTGGCGCCGTACCTGGGAACGGCCTACCCGGGCCTGGATCCCTACGATCGTCCCTTCTACTACGACCCCTTCTACAACTCGTACTACTACACCCTCTGGCAGAAGACCCAGCTGCCCACCCGGGAGATGGTCAACGAGGTCCTCCCCGAGGGGGTGCTCGAGAAGGGGGGGCGGATCGCGGGCTTCCTCTACTTCCAGCACGTGGAGCCGGAATCCCCCCGGGTGGTGTTCCGGGCCGACCTGGTGGACGCCGGGACCGGGGACGCGTTCGGCACCGTCACCATTCCCTTCACGGTGGAAGGGGGATCCTGAGCGTGGGTGTCCGCCCCTCCGAGGCCCGGTCGCGGCTCTCAGCCGGCGGAGGGGACCCGGATTCCGTGCCCGGCCAGGGCCCGGTCCATCATCCCCGGCCAGCCGCGATTGGCCTGGGGGTTGGCCGGGCTGGGATGGGGCGCGATCCCTACCGTGAAGCCCGCCGCACCCCCGGCCGCGGCGCGTATCCGGCCCTCGGCGAAGCGGCCGACGCCGAGCACCGCCCGGGGTTCCAGCACCCGCAGGGAGCGGGCCAGGGCCCGGTCGCAGGCCTCGAACAGCGGCTCCCGCTCCGCGACGGGGAGCTTGTCCGGGGTGCGGTTCCGGCCGCTCACCTCCATGAAGGAGAGCGGGCAGTAGTTGAGGACGAAGAAGCGGGCGAAGAAGCGCTCCGCGGTGCCGAACCGGTCGCGGGCCCAGCCCCAGAGCCGGGCGCCGGAGACCTCGTTCCGCGGGCACGCGAAGCCCTGGACCGGGCGCTTGGGGTGTTCCCGGGCCGGGCGGTCCACCGGGGCCTCGATGCCCAGCCACTCCCGGACCAGGCGCACCTCCCCGAAGGGGACCCCGGTCTGGGCCATGCCCCAGGGTCCGGGGTTCATGCCCACCAGCACCACCTCCCGGCTGCCGCGGCCGTAGCGGTCCAGGTAGGCCCGGTGCGGCTTCCAGGCGTAGTCCAGGGGGTCGTAGACGTGGGTGACCGGCGCCCCGAAGGAGAGGGCGTCCACCTCGCGGCGGAGGTCGCGGGCGATGCGGATCAGATCCATGGATCGGGCCTCCACGGCAAGACGGCGGCCGGGGCGCGGGCGGCGAGGGACCCAGTACACCCCGAACCGGCCGCCGGGGGCAAGGGGCGGAACCGGGACCGGCGCCGGGGAGCGGCCGGCCGGTGAGCACCCCGGAGCTGCGGATCGGCACCTCGGGCTACCAGTACGACCACTGGAAGGGCGGCTTCTATCCCGAGGACCTTCCCCGGGAACGGTGGTTCGAGCGCTACGCCGAGGCCTTCGACACGGTGGAGATCAACAACACCTTCTACCACCTTCCCGGGGCCTCGACCTTCGACGCCTGGCACGACGCCGCCCCTCCCGGGTTCCGCTACGCCCTCAAGTACAGCCGCTACGGCACCCACATGAAGAAGCTCAAGGACCCCGAGGGTCCCCTGGACGCGTTCCTGGAGCGGGCCGAGCGGCTGAAGAGCTTCCTGGGTCCGATCCTGGTCCAGCTCCCGCCGCACTGGGGGGCGGATCCCGGGCGCCTGGCCGCCTTCCTGGACGCGGCGCCCCGCCGGCGCCGGTGGGCGGTGGAGTTCCGGGACCCGAGCTGGCTCCACCGGCCGGTCTACGACGTCCTCGCCGACCACGACGCCGCCCTGGTCTGGCACGACCTGATCGAGGACCACCCCCGGCGGGTCACCGCGGGCTGGGTCTACGAGCGCTTCCACGGCGAGGACTACGGAGGCGGCTACACCCCCCAGTTCCTGACCGCGGAGGCGGCCCGGCTCCGGGCCCACCGGGACGCCGGCCGGGACGTGTACGTCTACTTCAACAACGACCTCGGCGGCCACGCGGTGCACGACGCCCTCGCCCTCCGCCGGTACCTCGGGGGGACGGGCGAATGAAGCTCACCTTCCTGGGTACGCGGGGGTACATCGACCCCCGGTCGCCCCTCCACCGCCGCCACACCTCGACCCTGGTCGAGTACGAAGGGGAGCGGGTGATGATCGACTGCGGGCTGGACTGGGCGGAGGCGGTGGAGGAGGTGGCCCCCGAGGCCATCGTGATCACCCACCCCCATCCCGACCACGCCTTCGGGCTCCGGGACGGCGCGCCCTGTCCGGTGTACGCGGTGGCCGAGGCCTGGGAGAAGATGGACGACTTCGCCGTTCCCGGCCGCCTGCGCCACGTTCTCACCCTCCGCCGTCGCCGGACCGTGTGCGGGATCACCTTCGAGCCCTTCCCGGTCGTCCACTCCACCCGCGCTCCCGCGGTGGGCTACCGCATCACCGCCGGCCGGGTGACCGTGTTCTACGTGCCCGACGTGGTCTGGATCCACGACCGGTCCGCGGCCCTGGGGGGCAGCCAGGTCTACATCGGGGACGGAGCTACCCCGGTGAACGACATGGTGCGGAAGACCACCGGGGGGCGCCTGATCGGCCACACCACCGTCCGGGCCCAGCTGACCTGGTGCGCCAGGGAGGGGGTGCCGAAGATGATCGTCACCCACTGCGGATCGCGGATCGTGGACGGGGACGAGCGCAAGGTGGGGGCGCGGCTTCGCGACCTGGCCCGGGAGCGGGGGGTGGAGGTGGAGATCGCCCACGACGGGATGGAGCGCGTGCTGCGCTGAGCCTCCACGGACCTTCCGGGTCGGGTATCATCGGGGCCTCGTGGCCACGCGCACCGCGGTCCTGAGGGGCCGCGGCTACCCAGCGATACCGGTGAGGTCCCCATGCCCGAAACCCGTCCCGGACTCTGTCCCCTGGACTGCCCCGACGCCTGCTCGCTCACCTACGCGGTGGAGGATGGGCGCGTGGCCTCGGTGGACGGCAGCCTCCTGAACCCGGTCACCGGGGGGTTCATCTGCGCCAAGGTGCGGCGGCTGCCCGAGGCCCTCTACGGACCCGAGCGGCTGCTGCGGCCGGGCATCCGGACCGGGGCCAAGGGGGAGGGACGTTTCCGCGAGGTGGGGTGGGAGGAGGCGCTGGACCGGGTGGCGAGCCGGCTGTGGGGGACGCGGGAGCGCGCCGGCGGCGAGGCCATCCTGCCCCTCTCCTACGGCGGGTCCAACGGGCTTCTCTCCCAGGACACCGTGGACGCCCGGCTCTTCCGCCGCCTGGGCGCCTCGCGGCTGGCCCGCACCGTGTGCGCAGCCCCCAGCGGCCGGGCCCTGGAGGGGTTGTACGGGAAGATGCCCGGGGTGGGCTACCCCGACTACGTCCACGCCCGGCTCATCGTGGTCTGGGGGGCCAATCCCGCCGTCTCCGGCATCCACCTCATGCCCTACATCCAGGAGGCGCAGAAGCGGGGGGCGAAGCTGGCCGTGATCGATCCCCGCCGCACCAAGCCGGCCTGGAAGTCGGACCTCCACCTCGCCCCCCAGCCCGGCACCGACCTTCCCCTGGCCCTGGCCGTGATCAATCTCCTCTTCCAGCGCGGGCAGGCCGACCTGGAGTTCCTCCGCGCGCACACCGTGGGGTGGGAGCGGCTGCGGGAGATCGCCGCCCCCTGGAACGTGCACTACGCGGCCAACGTGTGCCGCATCACCGCGCCGGAGATCGAGGCCCTGGCCGATCTCTACGCGGAGTCGGCCCCGGCGGTGATCCGCTGCGGCTGGGGGCCGGAGCGGAACCGGAACGGCGGCTCGGCCACCGCCGCCATCCTCGCCCTGCCCGCGGTGGCGGGGAAGTTCAAGGTGCGGGGGGGCGGCTACACCCTCAGCAACTCCAAGGCCTGGCGCCTCTCCTCCGAGGCCGCCATCGCCGCGCCGGAACCCGACACCCGGATCGTGAACATGAACCGGGTGGGGGAGGCGCTCACCGAAGGCGCTCCGCCGGTGGAGGCGCTCTTCGTCTACAACGCCAACCCGCTGGCCACCCTTCCCGACCAGGAACGGGTGCGGCGGGGGCTGGCCCGCGAGGACCTGTTCACCGTGGTCTTCGATCCCTTCCTCACCGACACCGCCCGCTACGCGGACGTGGTGCTCCCCGCCGCCGCCTTCCCCGAGCGGCGGGAGTTGGCCAAGGGCTACGGCGCCTTCGTGCTCCAGGAGTCCCCGGCGGCGGTTCCTCCCCCGGGCGAGGCCCGGTCCAACCACGAGGTGTTCCTGGACCTGGTGCGCCGGCTGGGGCTGGACCGGCCGGGGGACCCGGAGACCCTGGACGAGATCCGGACCGCCCTCCTCGAGGGCCATCCGGAGGCGGCGCGGCTGGCCCGGGAGCTGGACGGGCGCGGACTGGCCGAGCCGCCCTTCGGGCCGGGACCGGTCCAGTTCGTGGACGTGCATCCCGCGACCCCGGAGGGCAAGGCGGACCTCTTTCCCGAAGCCCTGGACGCGGAGTCGCCGGCCGGGCTCTACGGGTACCGGCACGATCCCGGCGACCGCGTCCATCCCCTGGCCCTCATCTCGCCGGCCACCGACAAGACCATCAGTTCCACCCTGGGACAGCTCCGCCGGAGCGTGGCGGTGCTCCGCATCCATCCCGGCGACGCCGTGCCCCGGGGGATCGGCGACGGCGATCCGGTCCGGGTGTTCAACCGGCGGGGCGAGGTGAGGGTGCCGGCGCGGATCGACCCCGACGTGCGGATCGGGGTGGTGGAGCTGCCCAAGGGCCTCTGGCTCCGCGAGACGGCCAACGGAGCCACCGCCAACGCGCTCGCCCCCGACGATCTCAGCGATCTCGGGGGCGGCGCCTGCTTCAACGATGCCCGGGTTCAGGTGGCCCGGATCACCCCTTCTTGACCGTGAAGGGGATGGTCACGGTGCCGAACATGTTCCCGTTCCCGGCGTCGACCAGCTCCTCGCGGTAGGTGACCCGCGGCTCCTTGTCGCTCACCCGCTGGAAGTAGAGGAAGCCGGAGACGTGTCCGTCCGGCTTCACCACCCCTTCCGGCAGGGCCCAGCGGAGCATGTCCCCGGTGGGCAGCTGCACCTGCTGCCAGTAGGTGTAGTAGTTGTCGTAGTAGTAGGGGTCGTAGTAGAAGGACCCCTCCCAGGGCTCCAGGGTCGGGTACATGGGGCCGAGGTAGGGAGCCACGTCGAAATCGTCGCTCTCGAACTCCGGCTCCTCGATGGGAGGATAGTCGGTGGCCAGCTCCGGCCGCTCGACCGTCCCCCCGATCGAGTACGGCGGGAGGGCGGCGTAGCGCACGCCCTTGGGCCCGTCGAGGGCGAAGTCCGAGTAGCGGACCCGCACCGGCTGGGTGCCGTGGTTGGTGATGGAGACCTTGATCGGGGTCACCTGGTCCAGCACCCCGGGGTTGCCGCCCCAGTGTCCGGGCTCGGCGGTGACCTGGACGTTGTCCACGGTGGTCACCGCCACCGCCGGGGACCCGGTGAGGGTGTTGTCGCTGGGCGCGGGCACCAGCTCGGCCTGGGAGCTGCAGCCGGCCAGGGCGGCCAGGCCCAGGGACAGGGCGAGCGGCGTGAGCAGGAATCGGAAAGGCCGGATGCGGCCCGGTTCTGGGGTCATGAGCGCTTACCTCCGGACCGCCCGTGACGGCGGCCCCGCAATGACTTCTCGATGGCGTCGATCACGATTGCTTGCGCAAGGGCGGGCGGGGCGTCCCGCACATCTTCAATAGTCCTTCCGGAGCCGGTTTATTTCTTGGCTCGAGCCCGGCGGGGCGCACTCGGGGCTTCGGGCCCCGGGGAGGGAGCGGGAGGGGTCGACCGGGATGCCGGCGGGGGGTATCCTGGGCGGGGCCCCGGAAAAACTACCCCCTTGACGCCCCCGGTCCAGATGGTAATAATTAGCACATGCGAAAAGATGCTGTGAGTCGAGCCGCTCCGCCCACCCGGCGGGAACCCGCCGAGGTGGAGCGCTGGTGTTCGACCTTCGAGGCCCGGTGCCGCGAGCGGGGGATCCGGCTCACCCCGCAGCGCCAGGCCGTCTACCGGGTCCTGGCCGCCGACCTGAGCCATCCCACCGCGGAGACGGTTCACGCCAATCTCCGTGCCGCGCTCCCCACCCTGTCCCTGGCCACCGTGTACCGCATCCTGGAGTCCTTCGAGGCCCGGGGTTTGGTGCGCAAGGTGAGCACCACCGAGGGGGCGGGACGGTTCGACGCCAACGTGGAGGCGCATCAGCACCTGTTCTGCCGGATCTGCGGACGGATGAGCGACTGGCGGGAGGAATCCCTGTCCGAGATCGAGCCGCCCGCCGATCCCGCCGGTTTCCAGGTCGAAGGACTCGATATCCGGATCGTCGGAGTGTGTCAGGAGTGCGCCCCGCGCCCATCGAAGCGCCGGGGCGAGGCCGGCGGCCGCACCGGCCGTCATTGACCGGCGGGGTCCGCCCCGCCCTTGAGGAGGAGAGATCCATCATGGCTCAGCTGAAGGGAACCAAGACCCATCAGAACCTGAAGGACGCGTTCGCCGGGGAGTCCCAGGCCAACCGTCGTTACCTGTACTTCGCCAAGGTCGCCGACGTCGAGGGGTACCCGGAGGTGGCGGGCAACTTCCGCGAAACCGCGGAGGGTGAGACCGGGCACGCCCACGGGCACCTGGACTACCTGAAGGCGGTCGGCGATCCGGCCACCGATCTTCCCATGGGCGCCACCCAGGAGAACCTGAAGTCGGCGGTGGCCGGCGAGACCCACGAGTACACCGACATGTACCCGGGCATGGCCAAGACCGCCCGCGACGAGGGCTTCGCCGAGATCGCGGACTGGTTCGAGACCCTGGCCAAGGCGGAGAAGTCCCACGCCGGCCGCTTCGAGCAGATGCTGAAGTCGATCAGCTGACGGCCCCGGGCCGGGCGGACCGGCGGCGCCCGCCCGGCTCGCCTTCCCCCTGAACCGGGGACCATCCCTCCCGGCCGGCGCGCCGACCGGGCTACGGAGACCTCATGAGCGACGACGGAAAGAATATCTCCTACCAGCCCACCGACGGTCTTTCCTACGATCCCGCCGAGCCGGTCTACTGGGAGAAGGGGGCCCTGCGCAAGGAGGTGCTCCGGACCTTCGAGATCTGCCACGGCTGCCGGCTCTGCTTCAAGTACTGCGACACCTTCCCCGACCTGTTCCGGCTCATCGACGACGAGAAGGACGGCAAGGTGGGGCGGATCACCGAGGCCGAGACGGAGACCCTTCTCGACACCTGCTTCCAGTGCAAGCTGTGCGAGGTCCAGTGCCCCTACACCGAACGCGAGGGGCACGAGTACAAGCTGGACTTCCCCAAGCTGGTCCACCGCCAGCGGGCGATCCGGACCCGCGAGAAGGGGGTGCCCTTCCGCGACCGGATCCTGGGCGATCCCGACGGGTCGGCCCGGATGGCGCGGATGAGCCTGGGGCTGGCCAACGTGGCCAACCGCACCGCGGCCCACCGTTGGTTCATGGAGAAGGCGCTGGGCATCCACCGCGACAAGCTCCTGCCCGAGTTCGCCGGCGAGACCTTCACCGCCTGGGCGGAGAAGCAGGGCCGGGTGAACGTCGAGCCCGGCGGGGAGGCGGTGCTGTTCCCCACCTGCTACGTGGAGAACAACGAGCCCCAGGTCGGCCGGGACACGGTGGAGGTGTTCGAGAAGAACGGGGTGGACCTGCGCTGCACCAGGGGGCTCCAGTGCTGCGGGATGCCGGCCTGGGAGAAGGGGGACCTGGACACCCTCCGGGCCCACGCCAGGCACAACCTGGCCGTGCTCGCCCCCTTCGTGGCCAAGGGAGCCAAGGTGGTGGCCATCAACCCCACCTGCTCCATGATGTTCCGCCGGGAATACCCGGAGCTGGTCGCTCCCGAGGACCGGGAGGCGGCCCGGGCGGTGGCCGCGGCCACCATGGATCCGGGCGAGTTCCTGTGGGCGATCCGGGACGAGCCCCGCTTCAACACCGATTTCAAGAGCACCCCGGGAGGGAAGGTGGGCTACCACGCCCCCTGCCATCTCCGCGCCCAGGGCATCGGATTCAAGGGCCGCGACCTCCTGCGCAAGATCCCCGGGGTGATCCCGGCCATGACCATGGAGTGCTGCGGCCACGACGGGACCTACGCCATGACGGTGGAGGGGTTCGAGCCCTCCCAGCGGATCGGGCGCAAGGCCTTCGAGGGCCTGGAGCAGTCCGGGTCCGAGGTGTGGTCCACGGACTGCCCCCTGGCCGCGCTCCAGTTCCAGCAGCACGCGGGGCGGAAGCCCATGCACCCCATGACCATCCTCGCCCGGGCCTACCGCGAGGACGGCTTCGAGCAGAAGATCGAACCCCCGACGGAGAAGGAATCAGAGGAATCATGAAGCGGGTCGAACGCAAGGACATCATCGATTTCGAGACCTACGAGGAGTCCCGGCCCGGGTTCCGGGACCGGGTCATGGAGGCCAAGGTCCCCCGCCGCATCCACGTGGGACAGGACTTCACCTTCCTGTTCGAGAACGCCCTCACCATGCGCTACCAGATCCAGGAGATGGTACGGGCCGAGCGCATGGTCAAGGAGAGGGACATCCAGCACGAGGTCGATACCTACAACTCGCTGCTGGGTGGGGAGGGGGAGCTGGGTTGCACCCTGCTCATCGAGCTCGACGATCCCGCGGAGCGGAACGTGAAGCTCCGGGAGTGGCTGGAGCTGCCCGAGCACGCCTACGTGCTTCTCGAGGACGGGACCAGGATTCGCGCCCGCTTCGACGCCGGCCAGCGCGGGGAGGGGCGCCTCTCCTCGGTCCAGTACTTCAAGTTCCCGGTGGGCGGGAAGACCCCGGTGGCGGTGGGCATCGACCTTCCGGGCATCGAGGCCGAGACCCGGCTCAGCGAGGAACAGCGGAAGGCCCTGGCCCAGGACCTGGCCTCCTAGGGCCCGGACGGAGTCCCCCGGAATCGAGCGGGCCGGCCCCGGTGGGGGACCGGCCCGTATTCGTATCCCGTGGCGGATTGCGGTCCGGCGGGATCAGTCGAAGAGGCGTTCCACCTTCTGGTACTGGGCGTGGACCTGGTCGACCAGGTTCTCGATGACGGTCCAGTCCCCCCCGGGGGCGGCCACGCCCAGGGCCCGGGTCTTGGTGCAGAGAACGTGGGTCTCGACCTTCAGGGTGTCGGCGCGGTCGGCGAACCACTTGGGCACCGGGGCCTCGTTCAGGGCGTCGCACCGCACGGCCATGGCCGCGGCCGCTTCCTGGAGCGGCTGGAGCTGCTTCTCCGGCAGGTAACGGTGGACGATCTTGTAGAGCTCCACGTGGTAGGCGTCCAGCTCGTCCATGACCGGATGGACCAGGCGCATCAGGTCCTCGAAGTGGCCGTGGAGCGCCTCCACCGCGTCGGCCAGAGCCGGGGCGTCGTCGGCCGCCGCCGCCTTCTCGTAGGCCTTCAGGTCGGAGCGGAGGTCCTTGACCCCCTTCGTCCACTCGGGCTTCTTGTCCCGGAGGATCCCGGGCAGGTCCGCCTTCTCCACCGCTTCCACGTGCTCCCGGACCTGGGGCAGGAGGTCCTTCATCATGGCGGTGTTCTTCTCCGCCCAGGCGGTGTGCCAGAGGGGGTAGATCACCTCGTGCATGGCGGTGAGCGCCGGGACCTCGGCCCGGAGCTCCGGATCCTGCTCCGCCGCCGCCTTCCCGGCCGGCTCCTCGTCCCCGGCCCGGGCCGCGGTCGGGCCCGCCCCCAGCATCAGCACCGCGAACATCAACGCCGCCACGCCCATCTTCATGCCGGATTCCTCCCCTTTCATGCTCCGGCGGGATTTTGCCGGAGCCGGGCCCCAATTGTTGGCGCGGAGCGGCCCGGACTCAAGCCGGGAAGAGCCTGGATAAGCCGCATCCGGTTTTTGAAATTCCTCCGGCCGGCCGCCGGGCGCACCATGGTTCCGGGTTTGCGACAGCGAGCCTGGACAGCCTCCATTGTTGTTCGGGGCGGCCTGCGGGGGCCGCCCCCTCTTCTTGCCTCCCGGTCGTGCGCCGGAGCCTCGGAAGGCCAAACCGGACAAATACGACCCTAAATATTTTCTCGATGGCTCGATTAGCCGTTGTCCCGGCGGTGCGGACCCTCTTAGCGTGACCGCGAACCCCTCCGGTCTTCCCCGGTTCCACCGTCTTCGAGGAGGCGCCCATGCCCGACCGCGACGACCTCGATCCCCGCCCGGCCCAGGGAGTGAGCCGGCGCACGTTCCTGACCACCATGGGGGTGGGCGCCGCCGCCGCCGCGGTCTCCGGGGCCCTGCCGGGGAGGGCCGGGGCGGATCCCGGGCGAGGAGCCGGCCGCGACCCGGGAGATCACCCTGACCGTGAACGGGGAGCGGCGCCGGCTCCTGGTCGAGCCGCGCTGGAGCCTCCTCTTCGTGCTCCGCGAGAAGCTGGGGGTGACCGGACCCAAGGCGGGCTGCGAGCGGGGGGAGTGCGGCGCCTGCACGGTGCTGATCGACGGCCTGCCCCGCTACGCCTGCCTCACCCTGGCCGTGGAGGCGGAGGGCTCCGCCGTCACCACCGTGGAAGGGCTCCTGGAGGGCGAGGATCCCGGACCGGTGCAGAAGGCCTTCATGGAGAAGGACGCCTTCCAGTGCGGCTACTGCACCTCGGGGCAGGTCACCGCCGCCGAGGGCCTGCTCCGGAAGCACCCCGATCCGGACCCGGAGACCATCCGCCACGGGATGAGCGGGAACCTCTGCCGCTGCGGCGCCTATCCGCACATCACCGCCGCGGTGGCCCGGGCCGCCGAACTCAAGAGGGGGAGGTAGCGGATGAGCGACGAGACGAAGTCCTCCTACTACACCGAGGGAATCCCCGTTCCCGAGACCCCGCCTCCCGGCCAGGCCCCCGAGCCCTGGGGAAAGACGGCGCTGGTGGGAAGCGCGCGGCCCCGGGTGGACGCCTACGAGCGGGTGACCGGCACCGCCTCCTATCCCTCGGACCTGGTCCTCCCCGGCATGCTCTACGGGGCCGTCCTGCGCTGCCCCCATCCCCACGCGCGGGTGAAGCGGGTGGACACGGCGCCCGCGCGGAAGCTTCCCGGGGTGGTCGCGGTCATCGACGGGCTCGACCCCCGAGGCCGGTCTCACCTGGACCTACAGCGAGGAGATCCGCGGGCCGCTCTTCGATCCCCACTGCCGGTTCGAGGGGGAAGCGGTGGCGGCGGTGGCCGCCGAGACCCCCTACGCCGCCCGGGACGCCCTGCGGGCGATCGCGGTGGAGTACGACGTGCTCCCCTTCGTGAGCGACCCGGAGGAGGCCCTGGCCGCCGGCGCCGCCGCGGTGCACGAGGGGGGGAACCTGGTCGGTCCCGAGCGGACCTACGAACGCGGGGACCCGGAGCAGGGCTTCCGGGACGCGGACGTGGTGGTCGAGCGCACCTACCGCACCGCCTGCGAGATCCACACCCCGCTGGAGCGGCACGGCTGCGTGGCCCGCTGGGACGGGGACGCGCTCACGGTGTGGGAGTCCACCCAGGGGGTCTACGCGGTGCAGTCCCTGCTCGCCGCCGCGCTGCACCTGCCCCTGGCCAAGGTGCGGGTGATCGGCCACTACATGGGGGGCGGCTTCGGGAGCAAGCTCCGGGGGAGCAAGTACTCGGTGATCGCCGCGCTCCTGGCCCGGCGGACCGCCCGCCCGGTGAAGCTGTTCCTCACCCGGGAGGAGACCTTCCTCGCGGTGGGGAACCGGCCCCCCTCGGTGATGGCGGTGAAGGCGGGGGCGAAGCGGGACGGGACCCTGACCGCGCTGGACTTCGACGGGCTGGGGACCGGCGGCGCCTATCCCGCCGGCGGGACCTCGCTCCTGGACTGGCTCTTCCGCGATCTCTACACCTGCGCCAACGTGCGCACCCGGACCCGGGACGTGTACGTGAACGCGGGGCCGGCCCGGCCCTTCCGGGCCCCGGGGCATCCCCAGGGAGCCTGGGCCCTGGAGCAGGCCATGGACGCCCTGGCCGCGGAGCTGGGCATGGACCCGGTGGCCCTGCGGCTCCGGAACGTGCCCGCGGTGAGCCAGGGGCGGGGCGGGGTTCCCTACAGCGTTACCGGCCTGGCCGAATGCCTGGAGAAGGGGGCCGAGGCCTTCGGCTGGACGGAGGCGCGGAAGCGGGCCGAGGCGGCCTCGGACGGGCCGGTGAAGCGGGGCGTGGGGGTGGCCGCGGGGCTCTGGGTCGGCGGGGCCGGCGGCCCCCCGTCCACGGTGATCGTGAAGCTCTTCGCCGACGGGAGCGCCAACCTGAACATGGGGGCCAGCGACATCGGCACCGGGACCAAGACGGTGATGGCGCTGGTGGTGGCCGAGGAGCTGGGGCTGGACCCCTCGGCGATCCAGATCACCCACGCCGACACCGGCACCACCCAGTACGCCACCCCCAGCGGGGGCAGCAAGACCGTGCCCACCGAGTCGCCGGCGGTGCGCTCGGCCGCGGTGGAGGTGAAGCGGCAGCTGCTGGACCTGGCCGCGGAGGAGCTGGGGATCCCGGCCGAGGACCTGGACTTCGAGGGGGCGCGGATCGAGGTGCGCCGGGACCGCTCCCGGGGCATCGCGGTGACCGATCTCCAGGGGCTCCAGCGCCGGGGCGTGGTGGTGGGGGTGGGCACCCGGGGCCCCAACCCCGAGGGCCTGGCCATCTGTCCCTTCGGGGCCCAGTTCTGCGAGGTGGAGGTGGATACCCGGACCGGGGAGGTGCGGGTCCTGCGCTTCCTGGCCGTGCAGGACAGCGGGCGGGTCATGGACCGGCTCACCTTCGACAACCAGGTCTTCGGGGGCATGGTCATGGGGCTGGGGCTCGCCCTCACCGAGGACCGCCGCCTGGACCGAGCCGGAACCGGGAAGATGGTGAACGCCAACTGGCACGACTACAAGCTCCCGACCATGGAGGACACCGCGCCCGACATGCGCTCCGAGCCCCTGGACCGGCCCGACGACGCGGCCAACCTGACCGGGGCCAAGGGCCTCGGGGAGCCGGCCACCATCCCCACCGCGCCCGCGGTGGCCAACGCGATCCATCACGCCACCGGGGTGCGGATCGCCGATACCCCCATGAACCCGCCCCGGATGCTGGCCGCCCTGGCCGCGGCGCGGAAGGAGGGCTGAGCCATGACCACGCCGTTCACCTACGTGCGGCCGAAGAGCGTGGACGAGGTCATCCGGCATCTTGGGGCCGGGAATGCCCGCGTCCACGCCGGCGGGACCGATCTGCTCGGTTGCCTGCGCGACGGGGTCTTCACCGCGGACACGGTGGTGAGTGTGACCGGGCTGAAGGAGCTGAAGGGACTCGGGGAGACGCCGGAAGGGGGGCTGCGGCTCGGCGCCCTCGTTCCCGTGGCCGAGGTCGCGGAGAACAAGCTGGTGGCCGGGCGCTGGCCGGCCCTGGCCCAGGCCGCGGGGGCGGTGGCCAGCCCCCAGCTCCGGAACCAGGGAACGATCGGAGGCAACCTCTGCCAGAAGCCCCGCTGCTGGTACTACCGGGGGGATTTCCCCTGCCTGCGGAAGGGTGGCGACCTCTGTTACGCCTACCAGGGCGAGAACACCTATCACGCCATCCTGGGCGGGGGGCCGTGCTTCATCGTCCATCCCTCCGACACCGCCTCCGCGCTGGTGGCCTACGACGCCGCGGTCACCGTGGCCGGGCCCAAGGGGACCCGCCGGGTGCCGGTGGCGGAGCTGCACGTTTCTCCGTCGGTGGACCCGCAGCGGGAGACGGTGCTCGCTCCGGATGAGATCCTGACCGAGGTCCTGGTTCCGCCTCCGCCGCCCGGCACCCGGAGCCGCTACCGCAAGGTGCGCGCGCGCCAAGCCTGGGACTTCGCCCTGGCCGGAGCGGCCCTGGCCGTGACCCTGGACGGGGACCGGGTGGCCCGGGCCCGGGTGGTGCTCTCCGGGGTGGCGCCGGTGCCCTGGCGGTCGGCGCCGGCGGAGCAGGCCCTGGTGGGGGAGCGGCTCACCCCGGAACGGCCGCCCGCGCCGCCGAGGCGGCGGTGGCCGGCGCCGAGCCCCTGGCCCAGAACGCCTACAAGGTGGAGCTGGTGAAGGGGATGCTGGCCGCGGAGCTGGAGGCCCTGGCCCGGGGGTAAACGGGCGCGGTACGCCCGCGGCACGCCTGCGGCTCGACGGCCGGGCGAGGGGACGGCTATGCTGGCCGGGCCGGATCTGGGGGGAGTCCGGAGGAGGCCGGCATGAAGAGCTACCGCGAAACCCTGACCATGAACGTCCCCGAGCGCATGGACTTCGTGAACATCACCCCCCAGGTCGAGGAGGCGCTCCGGAAGAGCGGCATCCGCGAGGGGATGGTGCTCTGCAACGCCATGCACATCACCGCCAGCGTGTTCATCAACGACGACGAGCCCGGCCTGCACCAGGACTACAAGCGCTGGCTGGAGAAGCTCGCCCCCTTCGACCCCAGCCCCGAGCGCTACCACCACAACCGCACCGGCGAGGACAACGGCGACGCCCACCACAAGCGCCAGGTCATGGGACGGGAGGTGGTGGTGGCGGTGACCGGGGGGAAGCTCGACTTCGGCCCCTGGGAGCAGATCTTCTACGGAGAGTTCGACGGCCGCCGCCCCAAGCGGATCCTCATCAAGATCATCGGGGACTGACCGCCCGCCCTCCCGAGGCTCCTGGGCCTCGGGAGGACGGACACCGATCGTGTCCCGGCCGGCGGGTCAGTTCTTGAACGACTTGTCCGGGTAGGGCGGATGGCGGAGGGGCTCCACCGGCTCCTCCGCGATCTTCTTCTTCAGGTAGTCGATGGCCGCGTCGAGCTGGGCGTCCTCTCCTTCGAAGGTGGCGTGGGGGAGGTTGTCCACGGTGATGTCCGGGTCCACCCCGTGCCCCTCGATCAGCCACTGCCCCTCGGGGCCGTAGACCCCGTACTCGGCCGCGGTAGCAATGCCCTTGTCGACCAGGAAGTTGCTGGAGCTGAGCCAGATCTCGCCCCCCCAGGTCCGGGTTCCGATCACCGGACCGATCTCCAGGCGGCGGAAGCCCTCGGCGAAGACCTCGCCGTCGGAGGCGGTGTTCTCGTTCACCAGCACCACCGCGTGGCCGCGGAAGGCGTACTGCATGTTGTAGACCGGCGGCTCGCCCACCCGCTGGCTCCAGGCCATCCACGCCTTGCGGATCAGCTTCTCCAGGATCCACGATTCGATGTTCCCCCCGCGGTTGCTGCGCACGTCCACGATGAGGCCGGGGCGGTCGAACACGGGGTAGAAGTTCTCGGCCCAGGAGGTCCAGTCGGAGCTTCCCATGGCCCGGAGGTGCACGTAGCCGATCTCGTCGTCGCTCTTCCGGTCCGTCTCCAGGCGGCGGGTGTACTCCCACTCGGTGTAGCGGAGGTCGGCCTCGGCCCGCTGGGATATGGGCTCCACGATCACCTCCCGGGCCTTGCCGCCCCCGGCGGGGGAGACGGCCAGCAGCACCTGCTTCCCGACCTGGTTCCGGAGCAGCCGGCCCAGGTCCGGGGCGGAGAGGGCGTCGGCCCCGTTCACCGCGGTGATCACGTCCCCCTCGCCCACCTTCACCCCCGGCCGGGCCAGGGGGGCGGTGTCCGAGGGATGGTCGGGGTCGGTGCGGTAGACGTGGGTCACCCGGTAGCCGCCGCGGGCGGGGTCCCGCACCGTCACCGCGCCCAGGGCCCCGACCTGGATGTCCTCCTCCGGCTCCCGCATGGCCCCGCCGTAGACGAAGATGTGCAGCGCGGAGAGCTCCGAGACCATCTGGCCCAGGATGTCGGAGAGCTCCTCCCGGCTGGCCACCCGGTCCACCAGGGGCAGGTACTTCTCGTAGACCGCATTCCAGTCCACGCCCTGCATGTTGGGGTCGTAGAAGTAGTCCCGCTCCAGCCGCCAGGCCTCGCGGTACATCTGCCGCCATTCCTCCCGGGGGATCACGGTGAGCTTCCACCCCGAGAGATCCACCCCCGCCTTGTCCAGGTCGGCCTTCTTGGGGGCGGCGTCCACCACGTAGAGCCCGTTCCCCTTGTGGATGAGCAGCTTCTTGCCGTCCAGGGAGAGCTCGTAGGACTTCACGTCCTCCACCACCGGGTTCACCTCGAAGTCCTCGTTGGTGATCTTGGCCCCCATGAGGTTCCGCTTGTGCTCGCCGGGAGGGGTGGCCAGCCAGTAGAGGGCGTCGGCGGTGGCACTCAGCCCGCCGTAGTTGCCCGGGGGCACCGGGGTCTTCTCGATCCGGGCCGCGATCCCGTCCAGGTCCACGGTGACCGTGACCCCGCCCATCTCCTCGTCCTTCTTGTCCCCGTTCTTCTTGCTGTCCTTCTCTTCGGCTTCGCCGCCGGCGTGCAGCTCGTCGGCGGGGGCGAAGGGGGAACGGAGGCCGGGGACGAGGGCGATCTGGAACACCTCGGTGGTCTTGTCCAGGTAGGGCTCGGGCTGGTAGCTCCCCCATACCCCGCCCACCGAGGTGGTGAGGTTCCGGTCCGAGAGGAGGTACAGCCACTTCCCGTCCGCGCTCCAGGCCGGGCTGTAGCTGTCGAAGCGGTCGGTGGTGATCCAGGTGGTGGTGCCGCCGGCCACGGAATACAGCTTCACCCGGCGGAACATGTTCTCCCCGGGGATCACGTAGGCCAGCCACCGGGAGTCCGGCGACCAGGCCAGGCCGCTGAACTGGTCCACGGTGCTGGAGTCGATCTTCCGGTCGGTCTTCCCCTCCACGTCGTAGAGCCAGAGGATCTGGTTCTTGTCGTGGTGGGCGATGAGCTTCCCGTCCGGGGAGGGGACCGCCTCCCAGCGGAGGATGGTTCCGTCGTCGGTGAGCTGGACCGGGGCGCCGACCCCGTTGGCGGGCAGGGTCCAGAGTTCCACCTCCCCGGATTCGTCGGAGAGGGTGAGGAGCCGCTTGCCGTCGGGCATGAACTTCGCGTCCCGGTAGCGGACGCCGTCGTTGCGTTCGGCGGTGACCAGCCGGCCCTGCTTGGCCGGGGCCACGAACACCTCGCCCCGGGCGGTCAGGGCCACCCGGTCCCCGTCCGGGCTCAGGTGGGCGGCGGTGAGCCAGTCCATGGGCTTCTCGATCCACTGCTCCCGCGTCTGGTCCAGGTCGGTGCTGAGGGTGATGGGGACGGTCACGTCCCGGTCCTGGTCGATGGAGTAGACGTGGATGTCGGCCCCGAGCTGGTAGGCGATCCGACCCTCGGAGAGGGTGGCGGACTGGGCGTCGAAGCCGGCGTGGGTGGTGTGCTGGCGGAGGTCGGAGCCGTCGGGGAGCATGGACCAGAGGTTCATGGTTCCGTCCCGGTCGGAGAGGAAGTAGACCCGGCCGTTCCACCACATGGGGTCCTTGCTGGTCCCGGCGTAGTCGGCGGTCAGGGGCACCGCCTCCTCGGCGCCGGGGGCGTACTTCCACAGGTTCTGCGCCGTGCCCCCCTTATAGCGCTTGGTGTGGCTGCCCTGGAAGGGGAAGCGGGTGAAGTAGAGGGTGCCTCCGGCCCGGTCGTAGCAACCGCCGGCGGCCTGGGCGAGGGGGACCAGGTTCTCCACGCCGGCCTCGGTGGGGGCGGACACGTCGAGCAGGGCGAGCTGGGCGCTGGGGAGGGTGGAACGGACGTCGGTGGCCACCATTACCTTGCCGTCCGGGGTCCAGCCGGCCACCCCCAGGCGCCGGCCGCCGCCGTAGGTGCGGCGGATGGGCGAGCCCCCGGCCAGGGGCATGGTGTAGACCTCCCGGGGCCCCTCGTAGGTGGCGGTGAAGGCCACGGTGGCGCCGTCGGGGGAGACGGCGGGCTCGCCCTCCGGGCCGGGGGCGGTGGTGAGCCGCAGGGCCTGGCCGCCGGTGACCGGCACCGTCCACAGGTCCCCCTCGGAGACGAAGACCAGGGTGCTGCCGTGGATGGCGGGCTGGAGGTAGTAGCCCTCGGGGCCTGCGGCCCGGGCGGGGGCGGCCGGGGCGAGGGCGGTGGCGGAGCAAAGGAGCAGGAGCAGGGCGGCGGAGGCGGTGATTCGAGGCATGATCGGTCCCCATCGGTGGGGCCGCCGGTGCGAATCCGGGACCGCGGCAGGGGTGGGCCGGGCGCGGGAACCGGCGGCGGAGGAAAACACCGGGACGGATTACACCCGATGCCGGGCCGGAGAGCAAGGACGGAAACCGGGGTCGCTTACGGGCGTGCCTGGGGGGCCGGTTGCCGGGCCGGCGTCCTCTCCGTACCCTTCGGGTCCGGAAACGCGTAGGATGCGGGGGAAGGGAGGCGCACGTGGGCAGACCGGGGATGGTGCGGATCGCGTTGGCGGTGCTCCTGGTGATGGCGGGGCCGGCCTGCCGCCGGGTGCCTCACTCCACCCTGGGCCGGGACCTGGGGAGCATGGACCTGCGCCGGATGCAGGTGAACCCCGCCGACGGCCGGGTCCTCTGCATCTACCGGGTCGAGCACGGGGTGGGGAGCCCCAACAAGCTGCTGCGGCTCTACGCCCCGGACAGCGTGCTGGTGGCCGAGGACTGGTTCGGTGCCCATCCGTTGGAGATCCTCTCCTGGGGGGACACCCTGGTGCTGAAGGTGGAGGTCTTCTCCGCCCACGGCGACTCCGCCTACCGGACCTGGTACCTGGACGAGTGGATGGAGCGGAACCCGGCCATCGGCGACATCCCCATCCGCTACCTTGCCGACTACCATGATGAGATGCCGTAGGTGTCGCGGTGACCGGGATCCGAGCGAGTGATGGGAGGGTTTCCTCAGCTACGGACCGCCTGACAGGGGTTCGATCATGAGGGTTGAACCGGGGAGGCTCGTTTCCAAGGAAGGGGGGCCCTTGACTCTCGATTCCCGGATGGTGCACTCAGAGAGAGCCTGTACCGGCCTGGCGATTGCGCTCGCTCTCGGCATCGGCTGGGTCGATCTGCACACCACGGAAGTCACGGTCACGGTCGTGGGCCTCCTCACCGCCGGCCTCCTCCTCGGCCTTCTGCGGCCGGCGAGGCCCTGGCGCTGGGCGGTGCTCCTCGCGGCGGGCCTGCCCGCCGTTGCGATCCTCGGTCGTCTCCTGCGGGTGAGGACCGCCGAACCGATCCATCTGGATCCGAGGGTGGTCCTCGTGGCCCTGGTCTTCGCCTCCATCGGTTGTTATGGCGGCGCCGCCATTCGCCGATCCCTCGCGCGAGCCTGAAACCCCGCCGCACACGAGGACATTCTCACGACCTCCGGGAAGACCGCGAAGTGGTCGACCCAGGACGGCGCGCCGCCGCCGGCGCCGTCGATTTATGGTTGGATTATTTGTGCTTGAAGTAGAATAATGTGTACCCGGGTACCCGGGTAACCCGCCCGGCCGCACCCCCCGGCGCCGGAGCGCGGCGGCCGCCCCGCGCGCCCGTTACCCCGGCTCCCCCTCCACCGTGATCCGCGCCTGGCCGGCGGTGCGGTCGCGCAGCTCGCGCACGAAGGCCTCCACCTGCCGGAGCGGCACCGCGAACCGCTGCACCACCTGGGCCTCGTAGTCGGAGTCCGCCGGGGCCAGCCCCGCTGCGGCCACCGCGCCCTGGACCGCGCCGGAAAGCTCGTAGGGATAGGCCACGGTCACGGTTCGGGTCACCACCACCGTCCGCACCGGGGCCCGCGCCAGGGCCTCGGCGGCCGCCCCCCCGTAGGCGCGGATGAGGCCCCCGACCCCGAGCTTCACCCCGCCGAAGTAGCGCACCACCACCACGGCCACGTCGGTCAACTCGTGCGCCTCGATCTG
Source organism: Candidatus Eiseniibacteriota bacterium (assembly GCA_963768615.1). Lineage (GTDB taxonomy): Bacteria > Eisenbacteria > RBG-16-71-46 > JABDJR01 > JABDJR01 > CAVSKL01. The sequence continues at coordinate 634,755 of CAVYIE010000004.1, forward strand.
CTGCAGGATGGGCCGGCCGGCCGAGCCCGAGGGCTCGCCGTCGTCGCCGGAGCGGAACTCCGCGCCTTCGGGCCCCAGGCGCCAGGCCCAGCAGTGGTGGCGGGCGTCGGGATAGGCGATGCGGGCCTCGGCCACCAACGCCTCCCCCTCGGCCGCGCTCCCGCACGGGGCCACCCGGGCGATGAACCGCGACCCCTTGATCTTGGGCGGCTCGTGTTCCAGGGACCCGGCCAGGGTCCGGTAGCTCTCGCGCATGGTCTCCCCGCGGGCCGCCGGGCGCTCCCGCGAACGCCTACAGCGCCAGGTAGGTCCTCCGGTGGAAGAAGCTGTTCTCGTGCCCGATCAGGAACAGGGTGATCCAGTCCGCCTCGGTGATCAAGAGCCGGGCCGGCTTCACATCGGCGGGCACGTCGAACACCAGGTTGGTGACCACCGAGGCCCCCGGGACCAGGGGATGGTCCATCGGCCGGCCGGCCTCCCCGGCCCGGGCCAGGGCGGCGTTTGCGGCCGGGGACGTGCCGTGCCGGTGCCCGTGGGCGTCCACCACCCACACCTTCCGCGGGTTGGCCACCAGGGGCGCCCGGCCGCGTTCCGGCGAGATCGTGGCCGGGTCGAACCGGGTCCGCACCGAAACGACCAGAAAAGCCCCCTCAGGCTTCAACGGCCCCGCGCGTCCCACCAGCGTGTCGGGCGCGCTCACCGACTCCACCGAGTAGGCCAGGTGGCAGTCCACCTCGCAGAAGTACTTCTCGCCGCCCCGGGGGACGATCACGGTGCGGCTGGTGAGCGAGAAGGCGAACAGCGTCAGCAGGTAGGCCGCGGCCAGGCCGGCGCCGAAGATGAGCATCCAGGCGGCCATCCGGTGCCGGCGGGTGACGAAGAAGAAGAGGAAGAGGGCTCCCAGGACGACCAGGACCAGCCCGGCGCCCAGGAAGGCCAGGGCCGAGACCGCGGCGGGGACGGCCTGGAAGTTGGTGGCGGACATGGAACCTCCGTTCGGGCGGCGGATGCGCCCGGGGGAGTGTAGCCCGCCGGGGGCGCGGCATCGACCCGGAGCGGGGAAAAACCCGGTGCGGGGAGAAAGCCGGGGCCGCGCGGCCAGCCGCCGATGCCCACCGCACCGGCGGTTGATTCGCAACGACCCCGGCCGTGACGTCGATCCGCCGATCGAACGCGCCGCGATCCGCGGGCGGGGCCGGAGCGGCCGGCCCCGCGGCGGAGGCTACCGGAGGACGGTGATGCGGGTGGTGGCCCGCCCCCGGTCGGTGTCCAGGATCACGAAGTAGATTCCGCGGGCCACGCCGGCCGTGTTCCAGGTGGCGGTGTGCTCGCCGGCCGGGGCCGCACCCTCGGCCAGGATCGCCGTCCGGCGTCCCTGGACGTCGAACACGGTGATCCGGGCGGTGCCCGCCTCGGGCATCACGTAGCCCACCTGCTGCAGGGACTCGCCGGGCCGGGAAAGGGCGGTGAGCTCCGGCCGGGCCGAAGCGGCCTTGTTCTTCCCCTTGCCCGCGTCGGGCCGGCCCCGCATCCACACCGTGTCCGAGCCGGTGAGGGCGGTGCCGTCGAACAACGCGCCGGTGAGGGCCAGATCCACCACGTCCCCGGTCCCGGCCTCGCCGATCGCCGCCACCACCTGGTCGGCGGGGAACTTGAGCACCAGGTCCTCGATCCCGTCCGGGCCGGAAGCGGCGCAGCGATCCTCACCGGGTCCGGTCACGTCTTCCCAGCTCCAGCGGAGCGCGGGCGCTCCGGCCAGGGCCAGCGAGGCCGGATCCACGGTGCGGACGTCGAAGTCCGCGGTGCCCACCACCGCCGCCGGCAGCACGCCCTTCTGGGCGAAGCTGAGCGGGTTGGGGCAGGAGCCGGGGAGCACGTCCAGGGTCACCGGGACCTCGGAGGGGCCCACCGCCTGCACCACCACGCCGTCCGGTTCGTAGGCCACCTCGAAGGTGAGCCCGGGCTCCTCGGGGAGATCGAGAATGCTGAACTGGCCGGTGTAGGACGCGGCGGTGAACACGGTGAACCGGTCGCCGTCCTGGGGCCGGTAGCCGTCGGCCAGGCGCACCCGCAGCGTTCCGGCCAGCATCACTCCCAGGGAGCCGTCGGCCACGGTCAGCCGGTCGTAGCCGGTGCCGGGATCGGGTCCGGCCAGGTCGATCTCCAGCACCCCCGAGGCGCGCTGGTCGTAGCCGGTGGCGCCGGCCGCGCCCAGGGTGAGCACGCCGGGGTCTCCGGCGGCTAGGCCGGGACTCACCGTGCCCAGGTTCCGCAGCGTCTGGCCGCTCACCGCGCCGTCGCCGCGCAGCGTCCCGCCCCCCTCCACGGTGAAGCCGTAGCTCCCACCGGCGGTGCAGAGGAGGCCGGTTCCCGGGAAGAGGGTGAGGGTGCCGGCGGGCCCCACGGTATGGGGGGCGGGGCCGGTCACGGCGCCGCTCCGCAGGGTGAGGGAGGCGGGATAGCCCTGGGTGCCCACGGCCAGCACCGAGGCCAGCACCGGGGGCGCGTCCAGGTCCACCGCTCCCCGCGCCACCATCACGCCGGCCACCGGGCCCACCTGGGGCGCGAAGGTGGCGTCCACGGTATAGGACGCGTCGAGACCGAAGATGGCCACGTCCCAGAAGTAGGATGGATAGCCGGGAACGCTCCAGTTCCCGGACTGGTCCCACCGGCCTCCGGCGGGGTTGGTCCATTGATATCCGGCGGCGAAGGCCGGGGCGGCGGTCACCCATCCCAGCACCCCGACCACCACCGCGGTGATGAGTTGTTTCCGGGGCAGCGCTTTCATGGCGGACTCCTTGCTCTTGCCGCTGCCGCGGTCCGGCGCCGACGATCGCCCTCGCAGAGCCGGTCGCGGCTACGGTCACCAGTTCATACTTCGGCATGGCATTCGAGAAATCTTTTCCCGGTGCGGGTTCACCACCCGGCTCGTGGGGTATAACTCCCGGCGTATGCGGTACTTCCGGCGCCGCCGGCGTGGCCGGATGCGAACCGCGGTGCAGATTGCGGGAACCCCGGGGGGCGGTCGCGGTCCTGCACGGCTTCCGGCCGGCCTGGGCCAAACCGCCCGCCCCCCCGAGGCCGGTTTGCCCCCCCGGCCGGTGTCCGGCTACGGTGAAGGGAGCCCGGCGCGCGGCGGCGCCCCGGGGGGAAGGACCCGAAGCGCGCGGAGGACGGCCGGTGGCGGACTCATTCCGGGAACGGGGCGCGGCGGAGTGGCCCGGGGCCGAAGCGGAGCCGCTGGCCTACCCGGGCGCGCGCCCCGAGGGGAGCTTCCTGGTCCATGGGGGCCGCGTGCTCCTCCCCGCCCCCGGTGAGGAAGCCGGCTTCCTGACCGTCGGCGGACCGGTGGACCGGCGCCTGGCCGCGGCCGGCGCGGCGCCGCTCGCCGGGCGCATCGCGGTGCTGGCGGTGGGCTCCAACGCCTGCCCGGGGCGGCTGGTGGAGAAGTTCGGCGACGGCGGCGAGGCCGCCATCCCGGTGGCGGCGGGGCTCATGCCCGGGGTGGCCGCGGTCTACATGGCCGCGCTCGCTTCCTACGGCGCCGTTCCCGCCACCGCCTGGCCGGCCCCGGGCGGGGCCACCCGGCTCTGGATCACCCTGCTCGACCGCGAACAGCTCGAGCACATGAACGCCACCGAGAGCGTGGGAACGAGCTACCGGCTGATCGCCCTGGAGGGCGTGTTCGAAACCGCCGGCGGCGCGCACCTGGCCCCGGTCTACGCCTACCGGGCCCCGGCGGCGCTGGAGCTGGACGGAGGCCCGGTCCGCCTGGCCGCCTTCGCCGCCGAGGGAAACGTGCCCGCGATCGCGCTCGACCAGCCCGCGGTCCTGGCCCGGGTGCTGGACCGGCTGGGGATCCTCCCCGGCCTGGAGATCGGGGAGCGGCACCGGCGCCTGGCCGCCGATCCGGATCTGCGGCGGGAGACCGCCGAACGCATGGCCCGGGAACTGGGGCGCGCGGCGAACGACGAAAGGGAGGGACCGGCGGTCCCGTCCGCCATTCAACCCGCCCGGTGGACGGTTTCCCCGGGCCCACCCGGCCCGGCCCGGTCCGGTCCGGCCGCTCCGGACCGGCCCGGCCCGCCCGGAAGGAGTCGATGCACATGAGCGAGACCGCACTGGTCCTGGGGGCCACGGGAAGCTTCGGAGGAGGGGTGGCCGAGGAGCTGGCCTCCCGCGGCTGGCGGGTCCGAGCCCTGGCCCGGAGCCCTGAAAAGGGAAGGCGCCTCCATCCCCGGGCGTCCATCGACTGGATCCAGGGCGACGTGCAGGACCCCGACGGGCTGCGGCGCGCGGCCGAGGGGGCCTCGGTGATCGTTCACGGCGTGAACTACCCCTACGACCGATGGGTGCCGCACATGGAGACGGCCACCGCCAACGTGGGGGCGGCGGCGGAGGAGAACGGGGCCCAGGTGATCTTCCCCGGCAACGTCTACAACCTGGGCGACCAGACCGGGGTCCCCCTCACCGAGGAGGCACCGCAGCGGCCCAACACCCGCAAGGGGGCGGTCCGGGCCCGGCTGGAGGACTCGCTGGAGGAGCTTGCGCGGCGGGGGAAGGCCCGGGTGCTGGTGGTCCGGGCCGGCGACTACTACGGGCCCACGGTGCGGAACGGCCTGGTGGACCCGGTGTTCGGGAACGCGGCCCGGGGGAAGGCGCTCCAGGTGCTGGGCGACCCCGACATCCCCCACCAGTGGGCCTTCATCCCCGACCTGGCCCGGGCCGCGGTGGACCTCGCCGAGGCGCGGGAGCGCCCGGCCCCCTTCGAGGTGGTGCACTTCCGGGGCCACGTGGCCGATCCCCAGCGCGCGTTCCTGGAGCAGGTGGCGCGCACCGCGGGCCACCCCGGGCTCGGAGTTCGCGTCGTGCCCTGGTGGGTGATCCGGGGCATGGGCCTGTTCAACGGAGTGATGCGGGAGCTGATGGAGATGCGCTACCTCTTCGACGGCAGCGTGATCCTGGACGACGCCAAGCTCCGCCGGCTCCTCCCCGCCTACCGGGATACCCCGCCGGAGGAAACCATCGCCGCCACCGTGGAAAGCTATCGCTGAGGACCCCGTGGACTTCGCCCTGCTGATCAACTTCGTCGTGGCCATGCTGGCCATCGTGAATCCGGTGAGCAAGGTCCCGGTGTGGCTGGAGATGGCCGGCGACGAGGACGCCCCGGTCCGCTGGCGCCTGGCGCTCCTGGTCTGCGCCACCTCCGCCGGGGTGCTGATCCTGTTCGCGGTGGGCGGGCGGCACATCCTGGAGCTCTTCCACGTGGACCTGGCCGCCTTCCGGGTGGCGGGCGGGATCCTCATCTTCATGCTCGCGGTGCAGATGATCCGGGGAGAGATGCGGGGCGGCATCCCCTCCCGGGAGAAGTCCGCCGACGGCCCCCTGTCCGAGGCCAAGCTCCGCTTCCGGGAGATCCTCACCCCGATGGTGGTGCCGATCCTGGTCGGCCCGGGGTCGATCACCACGGTGGTGGTCTACGCCAGCCGGGGCCGGGACTGGGGGGACGTGGCGGCCATGACCGCGGTGATCCTGGTGGTGTTCGCGGCCATCGCGGTGTCCCTGATCTACGGCGGGGCCGTGCACCGGCTCCTGGGGGACCTGGGGCTGGAGGTCATGACCCGGCTCCTGGGCCTCATCCTGGCCGGCATCGCCATGCAGTTCGTGCTGGAGGGGCTGGGCGAGGTCTTCCCGCGCTGGCTGGGGCCGCAGTCGCCCGTCCACCCGGATTCCACCAGGGCGGCGGCGGCCCTGGTGGCGGCGGCGATCACGATCCGGCCAGGAAGAACACGCTGTTCAGGAACATCCGGTTCAACCCGTACCAGAAGAGCCGGAAGTTCGGATCCTCCACGTACATCACCACGTGGCCCCGCCCCCGGGGCTGGTCGACCAGGAAGGGCCGGTCGGTGAGCCGGTCCGCGGTCTCCGGCGAGGCGTAGCCCGACACCTTGGGCGAGCGGGTGAACCAGGCCACGTTGGTGCCGGGAGGCCCCAGCTCCAGGGCGCGGTCGGAGATCTTGAGCACCCGGGCCTCGCCGCTGTAGCCGAAGCCGAGGGGATGCTGGGGATCGACCCGGACCCGGAAGATCGTCCCGGGAAGCTCCTCCGTCCGGCGGCGCCGTTCGCGTTCGGCCGAGGTCTCGAGCTTCCGCTCCTTCTCCACCTTCTCCTTCTCCTCGTCGCTCATTCCGGCGTCGTCGTCGGGCGAGGGGGCCTCGGCCACGGTGGACAGGCCGGAAACGTCGGCGTCGGCGAAGAACCCCCCGCCCCCCAGCCCCACGAACACCCCGCCCTTGTCGATCCAGTGCCGGAGGGTGGCCACCCGGGCGCTGTCCAGGGCGGCCGCGTAGGCCCGGCCCCCCGCCTCGTCGTCGGGAAACACGAGCACGGTGTAGCGGGCCAGGGCGGATTCGGTGAGCTGGTCGAGGGGGATCACCGAGTAGGGGATTCCGTAGGCGCGGTCGAAGAGATACCAGCACGCCCCCAGGGAGGTGGGGGAGACGGGATCGTCGCCCACCACCGCCACCCGGGGGGGGCGCAGGTACTCCACCCGGAAGCTTCCCAGGTCCGGGCCCTGGTCGGTGAGACCGGTGTCCACCCCGATGATCTCGGCGCCGCTCTCCTCCGCCACCCCGGCCAGCAGGGTGTCCAGGTGCGCGGGGTTCCCGGCCCGGAACACGATGAGGGTGCCGGGGCCGTAGTCGCGTCCGGCCAGGGTGAAGGTGCGGGTGGCGTAGTGGAGGCGCACGTCGCGGTCCAGGAGCCGGGCGGCGGCGCGGGCGGCCCCGTTCCGTTCCCAGGGGATGAGATAGGCGTACCCGGCCTCGGGGTGGACCAGCCGGCCGGCCTGGGAGGGGGGGCGGGTGAGCCGCTCGCGGCCTCCCTCCACCGGCCCCTCGCTCCAGTAGGCCTCGATGCCGAAGGCGAGGGGGAGGGACCAGGCGCTGACGTCGTAGAAGAAGGTGTCGGGGAGCGCGGTCTCCGGCTCCAGGATGGCCTGCAGGAACCGGCTCAGGGGCTGGTCCAGCGGCACCACGTAGGTGCCGGTGGGAAGGGTGGTGGAGATGGGGGTGCCGTCGTAGGCGTGCACCCCCCGCGGGCGCACCGGCCCGGTGGCCCGGTAGACCTCCGCGCCGTGGGTCATCAGGAGCGAGATCATCTCCGCGGTGCGGGGTGGATCCTCCCCGGGCGGGAACAGGTAAGCCCCGGCCGGTCCGCCGTTTTCCGGCTCGAAGAAGCGGTGGAAGTCCAGGAGCCGGGACTCCCGGTTCTTCACCGCGGTGTCGAGGGTGGTGAGGGCGGCGGTGTAGTGGTGCTCGGCCCGCTCGGCCAGGGTCAGGGTGTCGCCGTCCGCGCGCAGCACCGAGGATCCGGCGAAGCCGTGGCCGGCCTGCTCGTAGGTCATCCCCACCGCGCCGTGGAAGGTGGGCCAGGAGTCGCCGTAGCCGGGGTAGTAGAGATCGAAGGCCTCGCCGGTGTAGTAGGCCCAGCCCCGGGCGTCGAAGGCGGCGGCGTTCCCGCGGCCGAAGATGGTGCTCCACTTCAGGACCTGGGAGGGGAAGTGGGGGTGGATGGGCCGCTCGGGGGGGAAGAAGAAGTAGGTGTCCCCGGCGTACATCTCGTGGAAGTCCACGTGGACCTGGGGATGCCACTCGAGGTAGACCCGGGCCCGGGCCCGGGTCTCGCGCTGGGAGAGCCAGGCCCAGTCGCGGTTGAGATCGAAGAGGTAGTGGTTGTAGCGCCCGCCCGGCCAGGGCTGGTGGTGCTCCCGGGCCGGGGGAAGGGGATCGGGGGCCTCGCCCTGGACCCCGGTGAGCCAGTTCACGTACCGGTCGCGGCCGTCGGGGTTCAGGCAGGGATCGAGGAGCACCACCGAGCCGGAGAGAAGCTCCGCGGTCCCGGGATCGCGGGAGGCGGCCAGCCGGTAGGCCACCGCCATCGCCGCCTCGCTGCTCGAGGCCTCGTCCCCGTGGATGTTGAAGGAGAGCCACACCGCCACCGGGAGGTCCCGGGAGATTCCCCGGGCCTCGTCCTCGGAGGTCTCCCGGGGGTCGGCGAGGCGGGCGTAGGCGTCGCGAAGATCCTGCTCCCGGGACAGGTTGGCCGGGTCGGAGATGGTGAGGAGGAGGAGCGGGCGCCCCTCGTAGGTCTCCCCGTAGGTCCGTATCTCCACCCGCGGCGAGGCCCCGGCCAGCGCGGTCAGGTAATCCACCAGGCGATGATGGGGGGTGAACCGGGCGCCCAGGGGGTAGCCGAGGAAGGCCTCGGGGGAAGGCACGGCCGGATCCAGGTCTCCGCCCCCATAGAAGGGGACGGCGGCCCGGGCCGGGCTCCCGGCCAGGAGAAGGAGGAGGCAGAGGACGAGCGGGGTCCAGGCCGGCGGCGCGAGGCCGATGGAGCGGTTCAAGGTCGCGGCTTCCTTTCTCTCGGGGTCGGACCGGTGGGCGGCCAGAAGATACAGGATTCCCGCCCACCGGTCAGGGGGGAGGAAGCCGGGGCGGGGGTGGCGGAGGGAATCTGGGGACCAGCCCCACTGTCGACCCCCACGGGGTTTCCGGTGGTCAAGAGTGGCCGGGGTGGATCACTCATATCCTGCAATTACAGATATATCTAATCCTCAAGGGAGCGGGCTCGGTCAAGAAATCGTACCTGCACGTCCGTTGAGCACCCGGCTGGGGGCCGCTCCCGGGACCCCTTGCGGACGATCTGGACAATCTGTAAAAGATTGTGTATAAACGAATTGTGCGTTGTGAACAAGTTTGTCGCCAGCTCCGAGCTTTTGCGTTGACTCGCCCTTCCCCATCCGCTAATTTCCCGGTGGGAACGGACCCCAAGTTGTACCAAGTTTCACCAAGTGGAGGACCCTCCGCTTGGCCGACGGGCACCGGGGCCGTTCGGGGGTGCGACGGTGGAGCTGTTCATCGGGAAGCAGGAGTGTTCCGTCGACGACAAGCGGCGGTTCAGCGTGCCTCCCAAGTACCGGCCGCTCTTCGGTCTCGTCGAGACCCCTTCCGGCTATACCCACAACATGGTCCTCGTCCCCTGGTACGGGGGATCCCTGGCCCTGATGCCGGAAGCGCGGTGGAACGAGATCCAGGCCCAGCTCCTCCTGTTGAACTATACCACTCCTGATTTTCTGGAAGCGAAACGGCAATGCCTTTCGCGTATGGAATTCACCCACACCGACCCCGAGGGGCGGCTGATGCTGTCCCCGGAACACCACGCCTGGCTGCGCCTGAACCCCAAGGGGAAGGACAAGCTGGTCGCGGTGGGTGTGGGACAGCATCTCGAGCTCTGGAACTCCGGGGAGTGGCCCGAGGTGGAGCGCACCGGCAAGAACGGCGCCACCCGCCCGGCCTCCGACGTGGAGTACGACAAGAAGCTGGAGATCCTGATGCGGGCCGCCCTCGGCGCGGAGCAGGAATCCCGGGCCCGGGCGGCCGGATCCGGGTCCGGCGGGGACGGCGGCCCGGCGAGCTAGGGCGCCTCGCCTCACGACCCGGCCCCAAGGAGGGCACGGGGCGGGTCGTGAGAGGGGCGCCGGGAACGGTCCGGCCCTCCGCGGCATCCGCCCGCGCAGGGTGCCGCGGGGCGGCCGGACGAATGGAGATCGCGGGCGGCTTGATGCCGGCGCCGGATTCGCGGCACCGGCCGAGGCGGGAACGAAGGAGGTTACATGCTCCGGACCGACCGGTCTGACGAAGGACGCGTCTGCTTGCTGGGGCTGGAGGGCAGCCTCGGCAGTTCCGATCTCGTCAACCTCGCGGAGCGGCTTCGCGGGCTGGCGGCCCGGGGCATGTTGCGGGTGGTGGTGGATCTGCGCGGCGTGGACCACTGGGATTTCCGGGGGCTGAACTGCCTCGCCGACGCGGTGGACTACCGCCGCCGGCTGGGCGGGGTCACCGCGTTCATCTCTCCCAGCCGCTATCTGCACTCCATCGCGGTGGCGGCGGGGGTGCGGGACCGCCTGGACATCTACGACGACCTGCGGATCGAGTCGGAGGTGGAGACGCTGCCTCTCCGGGTGGTGGAACCCGCCGAGGCCGCCGAGCTGCGCCGAGCCTAGGCGCGAGACGGGGGAAGGGTGAGCGGGAGTCCCTACCACGAGCCGGTGCTCGTGGAAGAGGCGCTCACCCACTGGGTCACCGGACCCCGGGGACGCTACGTGGACGGGACGATCGGCGGCGGAGGGCACGCCGACGTTCTCCTGTCCCGGCATCCCGAGGCCGAGCTCATCGGCCTCGACCGGGACCCGGCCGCGTTGGAAGAGGCGTCCCGGCGGCTGGCGCCGTACGGGACGCGGGTGCGGCTCTTCAGGACGGACTATGCGGACATGGAGGACGTTCTCGCCGGGCTCGGCGGCCCACCGCCGGCCGGCATCCTCCTGGATCTGGGGGTCTCGAGCCGGCAGCTCGACGACCCCCTCCGCGGCTTTTCGTACCTGACCGAAGGGCCGTTGCGGCTGGTCCTGGACCGTGACGCGGAGCGCGGAGCGGCGGAGCTGCTGGCCGAGATCGAGGAGGGCGAGTTGAAGCGGATCTTCCGGGAACTGGGTGAGCTGCCTGCGGCCGGACGCGCGGCCCGGGCGGTGGTCGAGGCCCGCGACCGCGGACCCATCGACACCACCACCCGGTTGGCCGGGATCCTCCGCCGGGCCGGAGCGGGCAGCCCCCGCCGTCTCTCCCAGGCCTTCCAGGCCCTTCGCCTGGCCGTCAACGACGAGCTGGACTCCCTGCGCCGGGGGCTGGCCGCGGCGGCCCGGACGCTTCCCCCTGGAGGGACCCTCACCGTCATCTCCTTCGAGAGCCTCATGGACCGGATGGTCAAGCGGACCTTCCGGCCCCTGCGTTTCGAGCGCCCCGTGCCCGGCGTGCCCGAGCCGGAACCGGTCTGGGAGCCCCTGACCCGGCGGGTGGTGCGCCCCGGGCCCGAGGAATCGGCGCGGAACCCCCGATCCCGCAGCGCGCGCCTCCGCGCGGCGAGGAGGACCCCTCATGCGATTCCCGCTTGATGCCCGGGTCCGCCGGCCCTGGAATGGCCGCGGACGCCGGTCGCGCACCCCCTACCAGTCGGTGCTGTGGGTGGCGGCGTTCTGCCTGGTCATGCTCTTCGTGTGGGAGCGGGCCTCGGTGGACCGCCTGGTGGTGAGGCTGGAGAAGGCGCGCGAGGTCCAGAAGGACCTCCAGACCGACCTGAGCTCCCTGAGCATGGAGGCGGACCGCCTCTCCAACCTGGTGCAGGTGGAGACCCGGGCCAAGGAGGAGCTGGGGCTCCGCTGCCCCACCCCCAAGGAGATCGTCCTCCTCGACTTCGACGGCGTCCCCGACGACCACCGGCAGTTCGCCATGGGGGCCCTGGTCCCCGAGGCCTCGGCCGCGGAGCGCGGCAAGACGGGGACCCGGTGAACCGCCGTTCCTCCACCGCCCGCCTCAACCTAGTGGCGGTGCTCTGCCTGGTGCCCCTCACCGTGGCCCTGGGCCGGGTGGTCTGGCTCCAGGCGGTGCGGTCGGGGGAGCTGCGCGCCGAGGCCGACTCGCAGCACATGCGCCGGGTGACCCTCCCCCCCACCGCGGGGAGATCCGGGACCGCAACGGGGACCCCCTCGCCTACACCATGTACAACTACTCCATCGTGGCCGACCCGACCCTGGTCCAAGACCCGGCCCGGACCGCCCGCACCCTGGGCCCGGCCCTGGACGTCCCGCCGGCCCGGATCGAGAAGCTCCTCCGCCTCAAGCGCCGGGAGGTGTACCTGGAGAAGAAGATCACCCCGCTCCTGGACCGGCGGGTGGACATCTCCTCCCTGCCCGGGATCATGGAACGGCTGGAGCTGAAGCGGGTCTATCCCCAGGGCGAGCTGGCCGCCCCGGTGGTCGGCTTCATCGACGACGCCGGGGTGGGGAAGGCGGGGATCGAGAGCGAATTCGAGTCGATCCTGCGCGGGACCCCCGGCTGGGCCACCGAGCTCCGGGACGGGCGCGGGCGCTCCTACCAGGCCCTGGGCCGGCGGACCAAGCCGGCGGTGTCCGGGCACGACGTGGTCCTGACCCTGGACGCCACCCTGCAGGACGTGGCCGCCTCCGAGCTTCGCCGCCAGGTGGAGGAGCTGGACGCCCGGGCCGGGGTGTTCGTGGCCGTGGACCCCCGGACCGGCGAGATCCTGGCCATGGTCTCCTATCCCTTCTACGACCCCCAGCGGGTGAAGGGCGCCTCCGAGAACGCGCTGCGGAACCGCGCCGTCATGTCCCCCTACGAGCCGGGATCCACCTTCAAGCTCGTGGCCGCGGCCACCGCCCTGAGCGACCACCTGCTGGAGGCGGGGACCCCGGTCAACTGCGAGAACGGCTCGTACAACTTCGGCCGGTTCCGGATCACCGACCACCACCCCTACGGCATCGAGCCCTTCCGTCGCTGCTTCGCGGTGAGCAGCAACATCGCCTTCGCCAAGGTGGGGGAGCTCTGCGACAAGCGGCTCTACGACTTCGCCCGGGCCTTCGGATTCGGGGCGCCCACCGGGGTCGGCCTTCCCGGCGAGGATGCGGGCGTGCTCCACCGCCCCGAGGACTGGTCGGGGCGTTCCGCGGCCACCGTGGCCATCGGCTACGAGGTGATGGTCACCCCGCTCCAGCTGGCCATGGCCTACGCCGCGGTGGCCAACGACGGGGTGCTGATGCGGCCGCTCCTGGTCCGGGCCATCTCCGATCCCGAGGGCAAGGTGGTGTACCAGGGCCGGCCGGAGGAGGTGCGCCGGGTGGTGACCCCCGAGGTGGCCCGCACCCTCCGCGGCTTCATGCGGGAGGTGATGACCGACGGGACGGGCAAGGACATCGACATTCCCTGGGTGGAGGTGGGGGGGAAGACCGGCACCTCGGAGAAGCTGGTCGACGGGCGCTACACCAGCGGCAAGCACTACGCCTCCTTCGTGGGCATGGCCCCCATCGACGATCCCAAGATCGTCTGCCTGGTCATGATCGACGAGCCCCACCGCTCCACCTTCGGGTCCTCGGCCGCCGCCCCGGTGTTCCGGGAGGTACTGGAGGCCTGGGGCCGGCTCCCCGGCGCCGTCCTCTCCCCGGACTACGCCCGGGTCGAGGTAAGCGACCGGGGCGGCGAATCGCTGGCCGACCTGGCCGCGACCCCGGTCATCGCCGGCGGCCACGATCGGGCGCCGCTTCCCCCCTCGCCGGAGCAGGGGATGCCGGAGCTGGGGAAGATGTCCCTTCGCCAGGCCCTGCTGGTCCTGCGCGCCTACGGGGTGGACGCCGAGGTGTCCGGATCCGGGGTGGTGACGGCCCAGTACCCGCCGGCGGGCGCGCCCCTGCCGGAGAAGGCGCGGATCACCTGCGGACGCGCGGGGACCGGGACCCTGGTCGCCGCCCCCGATCGTCCGGCGGTGCTGCAGCCGGCGGCCAGCCACGGAGGCCGGAAGCCGGCGGAGTTGAACTGATCGATGAAGCTCGCGAGCCTACTCCCTGCGCTGCCGGGCTTCGAGCTCATCGGAAGCGGAAACGTGGACATCCGGTCCATCGAACTGGATTCACGGCGGGTCGGCGGCGGAGCGTTGTTTGTCTGTCTGGACGGGCTGGCCAGGAACGGGCATGACTTCGCCGCCGCCGCCGTGAACCAGGGTGCGGTCGCGCTGGTGGTCGATCACCGGGTGGAGGGAGCGGGAGAGGCGACCCAGGTCGTGGTCCCGGACACCCGGGAGGCGATGGCCCGGCTGTCCGCCGCCTTCTACGGCCATCCCTCGCGGTCCCTGACCGTGATCGGGGTCACCGGCACCAACGGCAAGACCACCGTCACCCATCTCCTGGAAGGCATCGCCGAGGAGTCGGGCCACACCCCAGAGGTCCTGGGCACCCTGGGCAGCCGGACCCGGGGGAGCTACCGGCCCACCGGCTTCACCACCCCCGAATCCCCCGGGTTGCAGCGCATCCTCCGGGAGGCCGCCGACCGGGGGGCGGGATGGGTGGCCATGGAGGTGTCCAGCCACGCCTTGGCCCAGAAGCGCACCTTCGGCACCGACTTCGCGGCGGTGGTGTTCACCAACCTCACCCGCGACCACCTGGATTACCACCGGACCATGGACGCCTACCTGGAGGCCAAGCTCCGGCTCTTCACCCGGGCCGGCCGGGGAAGCGAACGCGACGCGGTGGCGGTGGTGAACCTGGAGGACCCCGCCGGCCCGCAGGTGTCGGCCCGGGCCGACGGCCGGGTGGCCACCTACGGTTTCGGCGGCGGGGTCGACTACCGGGCCCGCCGGGTGCGGACCGGCCCCCGCGGGACCCGCTACGAGCTGATCACCCCCCGCGGCCGGGAGGCGGTGGAGTTCCCGCTCCTGGGCCGGTTCAACGTGCTCAACGCCCTGGCCGCCCAGGCCGCGGCCATGGAGCTGGGGGCGGACCTGGGCCAGGCCGTCCGCGGGGTGCGGCGGGTGCACCGGGTGCGCGGACGCATGGAGCCGGTGCCCGGAAGCCATCCCTTCCTGGTCCTGATCGACTACGCCCACACCCCGGACGGCCTCGCCCACGCCCTGCGGGCGGCGCGGGCCATCACCTCCCGGGACCTGATCGTGGTCTTCGGCTGCGGCGGGGACCGGGACCCGGGCAAGCGCGCGGAGATGGGCCGGATCGCCGCCGGGCTGGGCGACCGGGTGATCGCCACCTCGGACAACCCGCGCCACGAGGATCCGGAGGCGATCCTGGATGCGATCCTGGAGGGCGCGGCCGGGGGACCGGCGCGGGTGACCCGGATCGCCGACCGGGCCGCGGCCATCACCGCCGCCCTCGGCTCCGCCCGCCCCGGCGACACGGTGCTGGTGGCGGGGAAGGGGCACGAGACGGTTCAGATCGTGGGGGACGAGGAGCGTCCCTTCGACGACCGCGAGGTCGTGACGCGTACCCTCACCGAGCTTGGATTCCATGTCGATGACCGCGGCTAGGACCTTCGACCTCTCCTTCCTGACCGGCGCCACCCGGGGGATCCCGGTGGGCGATCCCGGGGGCGAACGCGTGGTCACCGATTCCCGGGCCGACGTGGCCGGGGCCCTGTTCGTGGCCCTCACCGGCCCCAACTTCGACGGCCACGACTTCGTGGCCCCGGTCCTGGCCGCGGGGGCGGCGGGAGCGGTGGTCTCGGCCTCGTGGTGGGGGCGCGCCGGCCGGGGCCGGGTCACCGACGTGCTGGTGGTCCCGGACACCCTCCTCGCCCTCCAGGACCTGGCCCGGGCCCACCGGGTGCGCCATCCCGTCCCCCTGGCCGCGGTCACCGGGTCCAACGGCAAGACCACCACCAAGGAACTCCTGGCCGCGGCCCTGGCTCCCCTGGGGCCGGTGCTCAAGACCGCGGGCAACCTCAACAACCACATCGGGGTCCCCCTGACCCTGCTCGGGCTCCGGGGGAGCCACCGCGCGGCCGCGGTGGAGATCGGGCTCAACCGCCCCGGCGAGCTGTCCCTGCTCTCCGGGCTGGCCCGGCCCCGGGCCGCGATCATCACCAACGTGGCCGCCGCGCACCTGGAGGGCCTGGGCTCGGTGGACGGCGTGGCCCGGGCCAAGTCGGAGATCGTGGACGGGCTCGAACCGGGCGGGGTGCTGGTCGTGCCCCACGGCGACCCCCACCTGGAGCGGGCGCTGGCCGGATACGCCGGGCCCCGGGTCACCTTCGGGCTGGACCCCGCCGCCGACCTCCATCCCGAGCGCCTGGAACCGGCGCCCGGGGGGGGCACCCGGGTGGTCCTGCCCGGAGGGACGGCCGTGGACCTGCGCCTGGCCGGCGCGCACAACGTGCGGAACCTCCTGGCCGCGGTGGCCGCCGCGCGAGGCCTCGGCGTGGCCCCCGCCGACGCCGCCCCCCACCTGGCCGGGGTGGAGCCGGTGGCCGGACGCCTCCAGCCCCGCGCCGCGGCCGGGGTCACGGTGATCGACGACAGCTACAACGCCAACCCGGGAAGCCTGGCCGCCTCGCTGGCCGTGCTCCGCGAGCGCCCCGAGCGCGGCCGCCGGTTCGCCATCCTGGCCGACATGCTGGAGCTGGGCCCGGACACCGCCGCCCTCCACCGCGAGGCGGGGCGGAACGCGGCCTTCCTGGACGGCCTGGTCACGGTGGGGGAGATGGGGCGGGAGCTGGCCGCGGGGGCGGTGGAGGCCGGACTGGAGGCGGGGAAGGCCCGGGAGGCCGCCGACGGCGAGGCCGCGGGCGCGCTCCTCCTTCCCGACCTGGCCCCCGGGGACGTGGTCCTGGTCAAGGGGAGCCGCGGCATGCACCTGGAGTCGGCGGTGGCCGGGCTCCTGGCCGGACTGGAGGGGAGAGGCTGATGCTCTACCACCTCCTCTATCCCCTCCACGAGATCTTCTCGCCGCTGAACGTCTTCCGGTACATCACCTTCCGCGCCGCCTACGCCACGGTGACCGCGCTCCTCCTCTGCTTCATCTTCGGGCCGCCGCTGGTGCGCCGGCTCCGGCAGTTCAAGATCCGGCAGATCATCCGCCAGGAAGGGCCGAGTTCCCACAAGACCAAGGCCGGCACCCCGACCATGGGCGGGATCCTCATCGTGGCGGCCATCGTGGTTCCCACCCTCCTCTGGGCGTCGCTGGTCAACCGCTACGTGCTGGTGGCGGTGGGGGTCACCCTCGTCCTGGGCGGGCTGGGCTTCCTCGACGACTATCTCCACGTGGTCCGGCGCACCCCCAAGGGGCTCCTCGGCCGCTACAAGCTGGTGGTCCAGGTCGCGGTGGGCCTGGCGGTGGGCGCCTTCCTCTACCTGTTCCCGGTGGACCCCAACTTCGGCACCGCCACCACCGTTCCCTTCCTCAAGAACCACCTCCTGGACCTCGGGCTCTGGTACATCCCCTTCGTGGCCCTGGTCATCACCGCCACCTCCAACGCGGTGAACCTGACCGACGGGCTGGACGGCCTGGCCTCGGGGCTCATGGCCCTGGCCGCCGCCGCCTACGCCGGGCTGGCCTACGTGAGCGGGAACGTCCGCCTCGCCGGCTACCTCAACATCCCCTACTTCGCGGGGAGCGGCGAGCTGGCCATCTTCTGCACCGCCATGTTCGGGGCCGCCCTGGGCTTCCTCTGGTTCAACTCCCATCCCGCCGACGTGTTCATGGGGGACACCGGGTCCCTGGCCCTGGGAGGCGCCCTGGGCACGGTGGCGGTGATGCTGAAGAAGGAGCTGCTGCTGTTCCTGATCGGGGGGATCTTCGTGGCCGAGGCCCTCTCGGTGATCATCCAGGTGGTCTCCTACAAGCTGCGCCACAAGCGGGTCTTCCGCATGGCGCCCATCCACCATCACTTCGAGCTCAAGGGGTGGCCGGAGTCGCGGGTGGTGGTGCGTTTCTGGATCATGGGGGTGCTGCTGGCCCTCCTCAGCCTGTCCACCCTCAAGCTGCAGTGACCGGGGAAGGAGCGACGGCGATGGCGGAACGCGGCGACCGGACGGCCTCCTGGCGGGGGCGGAGCGTGGTCGTGCTCGGCCTGGCCCGGAGCGGCCGGGGCGCGGCCCGGCTTCTGGCCCGCCACGGGGCCCGGGTGGTGGCCGCCGATCTCAAGCCCGCCGCGGACCTGGGGCTGGACCCGGAGGCCTTCGCCGCCGCCGGGGTGGACCTCCGCCTGGGCGGTTTCGATCCCGCCCTCTTCGAGGGCATGGACCTGGCCGTGGTGAGCCCGGGAATCCCCAAGGATGCGCCCATGGTGGCCGAGGCCCTCCGGCGCGGCATCCCGCTCCGGAGCGAGCTGGACGTGGCCGCGGAGTTCGCCGCCGCCCCCCTGGCCGTGGTCACCGGGACCAACGGCAAGAGCACCACGGTGACGGTGCTGGGGGCGCTCATCGACTCCCTGGGGGTGCCGGTGGCGGTGGCCGGAAACGTGGGCACGGCCCTCTCGGAGGTGGTGGAGTCGGTGCCCGCCCACGGGGCCCTGGTGGTGGAGGCGAGCTCCTTCCAGCTCGAGGACGTGGAGGCGCTCCACCCCCGGGCGGGGGCGATCCTGAACCTGACCCCCGACCACATGGACCGCTACCGCTCCCTGGAGGAGTACCTGGCCGCCAAGCTCCGCCTCTTCGAGCGCATGGGGCTCGGGGATACCGCCGTCCTTCCCGCCGACGACCGCCGGCTCCTGGCCGCCGCCCCCGCCGGCGCCCGGCTCCTCACCTTCGGCACCGGGGAGACGGTCTCGGACGGGGTGGCGCTCCGGGACGGGGTCCTGGCCCGGGTCACCGGGGGGAAGGCCTACCCGGTGCTGCCCGCCGCCGACCTCTCCCTCAAGGGCCCCCACAACGTGGCCAACGCCGCCGCCGCCCTCTGCCTCCTGGACGGGCTCGGCTTCGACCTCTTCGATCCCCGGGTGGCCGGATGCCTGCGAGCGGTGCGGGGGCTTCCCCACCGGCTGGAGCCGGTGGGGGAGGTGGACGGCGTCCCCTTCTTCAACGACTCCAAGGCCACCAACCCCGAGTCCCTGGAGGTCGGCCTCCAGGCCTTCCCGGGGCGGGTGGTGCTGATCGCCGGCGGGCATCCCAAGGGCGGGGACTACGCCCGGCTGGCCCCCCTGGTCGGGCGGTACGTGGCCGAGGCGGTGCTGATCGGGGAGGCCGCCCCGCTCCTGGAGACGGCCTGGGCCGGGGCCAACGTGCCCCTCCATCCGGCCGGGACCGACTTCGAGGCCGCGGTGCGCCTGGCCCTGGACCGGGCGCGGGAACGGGGGGTGCCGGTGCTCCTCTCCCCGGGGTGCGCCTCCTTCGACATGTTCCGCGACTACGAGGACCGGGGGGACCGGTTCCGGGCCCTGGTCCGCGCCTGGGAGAAGGCATCGTGAAGCGACTTCAGCAGTTCCGCCGGCTGGCGGCCTCCGTGCTCCGGGGTGAGATCGAGCCCCCGACCCTGCTCCCCCCGAGCTCCGGGGGCGGGGCTGGGACAAATGGCTGGTGATCGCCACCCTGGTCCTGACCGGCTTCGGCCTGATCATGGTCTACTCGGCCACCACGGTGACCGCCTCCCGCCCCAGCGCCTACGTGGAAAACCAGGCGTTCAAGGTGCTTCTGGGCATCGTCGCCTTCGCCATCGGGCTCCGGATCGATTATCATCGTTGGGGTCGGTGGGCCCCCTGGTTCTACCTGGGCGGCCTCGTCCTCCTGTTCCTGGTCTACGTGCCGGGGTTGGGACATTCCGCGGGACATGCCCGCCGATGGATCAACATCGGCGGCTTCACCGTTCAGCCGGCGGATTTCGCCAGGCTCGGCCTCGTGGTCTACCTGGCCTACCTGCTGTCGAAGCCGAGGGCGCGGCTTCAGCGTTTCACCACCGGGGTGCTCCCGTGCGTGGTGGCGCTGGTCCTCATGGCCCTCCCGGTGGCGAAGCAGCCCAACCTGAGCACCACCCTGGCCCTGGCCGCGATCACCGGGATGATGCTGATCGCGGGACGGATTCCGTTCCGGCATCTGGCCGTCCTGATGTCGCCGGCGGCGATCGTGCCGTTCTTCCTGCACGGGTACCAGTGGAACCGGCTCCAGTACTGGCTGTCCTACTGGCGGGGGCACGAGCTGCTCCGGGAGGGGAACTATCAGATGCACCAGTCCATCCTGGCCATCGGGTCGGGGGGACTGCTGGGACGGGGGCTGGGCGAGAGCCGGCAGAAATGGTTCTTCCTGCCCGACGCCCACACCGACTTCATATTCGCGATCGTAGGAGAAGAGCTTGGACTTCTGGGAGCGGTCTTATTGATCGGACTGATCGTGGTCCTTCTGTGGCGCGCCTATGACGCCGCCCGTCGGGCCCCGGATCGATTCGGATCCCTGTTGGCCGTCGGCATCGGGGCCACGGTGGCGGTCTACGCCGGAGTGAACCTCCTGGTGGCCACGGGCATGTTCCCGACCACCGGCCTCCCGCTGCCCCTGGTGTCCTACGGCGGTTCCGCCGTCCTGGTCATGCTCTTTTCCCTGGGAATTCTCGGCAACGTTTCCAGCCAGGGCGATTCCTCGCTGCTGGCCGGAATTGGAGAGCAAGACTAAATGTCCGAAGAACGCAACCAAGAGCCGGGAGCGGGATCCGGCGGATCCGAGAACGCTTCCGAAGACCGGCCCCGGGGAACCCGGCGGCGCCGGCGCCGCGGACGCCGCGGCTACGAAGGACGACCGGAATGGCAGGGGGGAGAGGGCGGGGGATCCGAAGCCTCGGGCGGCGGACGGGAGAGCCGGAGAGAGAGCGCATCCGGAGGGGGCGGCGAGCCGGCCCCGGACCGCGGTGACCGTCCCTCCCGGGCTTCCGGCCGCGGGTCGGGCGGCGGCGGCTCCGAGGCCCCGGCGCGGGAGGCGACGCGCTCCGCCGGGGAGCGGGCCCCCCGGTCCGAGGATCGGGACCGGAACCGGGGCGAGGAGCCGGCCGGGGCCGGCGGCCGTTCCCGGGAAGGCGGCGAGGAGGCCCGCGAGGGCCGCCGTCCCCGCCGCCGGGGCGTGCGCCGCCGGCGCGGAGCTTCGAGCGAAGGTGAGCCGGGCGCGGCCGGGGCCGCGGCCGGGGCGTCCCCGGCGGAGACCGGCGGGGAGCGGCCGGAGGAAGGAGCCGGGGACCGGCGCGGCGAGCGCCGGGACCGGGAGGAGCGCCCGGCGGCGGAGGCCGCGGGCGAAGCCGGGAAGGGGGCTCCCGGGAGCGAGGGCGAGCGGGGCGAGTCCGGCGGGCGAGAGCGCCGGCGCCGTTCCCGCCGGCGGCGCTCCCGGGACCGGAGCGGGTCCGAAGGCGGAGAGAGCCGGGGCGGCGACGAGGATCGCCCCGCAGAGGGGGGCCGGTCCTCGACGGCGGCGGCCCCTGCCGCCTCGGGCGAGGAGCCGGCCGACCGGAGCCGGCGGCGCCGGTCCGGCGAGCCGTCCCGGGATCGCGATCGCGGCCGGGACCGGGACCGGGACCGGGACCGGGACCGCGGCCGGGAGCGGAGCGGCTCCGGCCGCGACAGCGCCTCCCGCGGCGGTTCCCGGGACGCCCGCAGCCGGAGCGGGGGACGGAGTGACCGCGGTGAGCGCGGCGGGGGACGCCGGCCCTACGGCGGCCGGCAGGGGGCCTCGCGGCCCCAGCCCCTGCGGCCCACCGCCGCCCTCACCCTCCCCCCCCAGCCGGTGCGGGTGATGATCGCCGGCGGCGGGACCGGGGGGCACATCATCCCCGCGCTCTCCATCGGCGAGGCCCTCAAGCAGCGGAACCCCGCGACCGAGCTGCTCTTCCTGGGCAGCGACCGGGGCATCGAGCGGGAGATGATCGGGGAGGCCGGACACCGGCTGGAGGAGTTCCCGGTCCGCGGGCTGCCGCGGCGTCCGGACGCGGACTCCTTCCGCAACGCGTTGGCCATGTTCCGGGCCTATCGCCGCATCCGCCGGCTGATCGACGAGTTCAAGCCGGGGGTGCTGGTGGGCACCGGCGGCTACGTGATCGTCCCCGCGGTGATCGCGGCCTGGCGGGCCAAGGTTCCGGTGGTGCTCCAGGAGCAGAACAGCGTGCCCGGCCGGGCCAACCGGTTCCTGGCCCGCTTCGCCCGGGAGATCCACATCCACTTCGCCGAGTCCCGCCGGTACTTCAAGGGCCGGGGACGGCTGCGGCTCTCCGGGAACCCGGTGCGGGTCAAGATCTCCGAGGGCCGGGCGCTCAAGACCCTGAGCCGGCTGCGGCTCTTCTCCGACCGGCGCACGGTGCTGATCCTGGGCGGATCCCAGGGGGCCCACAGCCTGAACGTGGCCTTCATGGACATGCTCCCCCGGTTCCGGGGCGACCGCACGGTGCAGTTCGTGATCCAGACCGGCAAGGAGGATTACGAGGCGGTGCAGGAGGCGGTGCGAGCCTCGGGAGTGCGCGCGGTGGTACGCCCCTTCTTCAACGAGATGGAGGAGCTCTACGGCATCGCCAACCTGGTGGTGGGCCGGGCGGGGGCGATGACCATCTCCGAGATCTCGGCCTGCGGCCTGGCCAGCATCCTGGTTCCCTATCCCCACGCCATGGACGACCACCAGACCGCCAACGCCGAGGCCCTGGCCGGCAAGGACGCGGCGGTGATCCTCCGCGACGCCGAACTCACCGCGGACCGTCTGGCCGAGGAGATCCGCAAGCTCCTGGCCGACCCGGCCCGCCTCCGGGGCATGGCCCGGAACGCCTTCGCCCTGAGCCGTCCCGACGCGGCCAAGCGGATCGCGGAGGCGGTGGAGAAGCTGGGGGGCGGCGCTCCCCAGTCCATGCTCCACCTGCCCGAGGAATACGACACCGAGGACGAAGAGGCCGAGACCGAGGAAGCGGGGGTGCGCTAGGTGTACGGGAAGATCGGACGCATCCACATGATCGGGATCGGGGGCTCGGGGATGAGCGGCATCGCCGAGGTCCTCCTGAACCTGAACTACGAGGTCAGCGGGTCCGACCTCCACCGCACCCCGGTCACCGACCACCTGGTCGGCCTGGGGGCCCGGGTGGCCGAGGGGCACCGGGCGGAGCTGGTCCGGGGGGCGGCGGTGGTGGTGGCCTCCACCGCGGTCCGGGACACCAACCCCGAGGTGGCCGAGGCCCGCCGGCTGGGCATCCCGGTCATCGCCCGGGCGGAGATGCTGGCCGAGCTCATGCGCATGAAGCACGGGGTGGCGGTGGCCGGGGCCCACGGCAAGACCACCACCACCTCCCTGGTGGCCGCGGTCCTGGCCGGGGGCGGGTTCGACCCCACCGTGGTGGTGGGGGGGCGGGTCCGGGCCCTCGGCACCAGCGCCCGCCTGGGCACCGGCGAGTTCCTGGTCGCCGAGGCCGACGAGAGCGACGGCTCTTTCCTCCGTCTGAATCCCACCCTCGCCGTGATCACCAACATCGACCGGGAGCACCTCGACCACTGGAAGGGGGGGATCGAGGAGATCCAGGACGCCTTCGTGGACTTCGCCAACAAGGTCCCCTTCTACGGGGCGGACGTGGTCTGCCTGGAGGACCCCCGGGTGCGGGAGGTGTTCCCCCGGCTGGAGCGGCGGGTCATCACCTACGCCGCGGCCGAGGAGGCCGACTACCGGCTGGCCGACCTCCGCGGCCACGACGACTTCAGCACCTCCTTCGACGTGCTCGAGAAGGGCTTCCTCCTCGGCCGGGCCCGGCTCCGCATGCCCGGCCGGCACAACGCGCTCAACGCCCTGGCCGCGGTGGCGGTGGGCCGGGAGCTGGGGATGGAGACGCGGGCCATCTTCGAGGCCCTGGAGGCCTTCGAGGGGGTCTCCCGGCGCTTCGAGGTCAAGGGCGAGGAGGCGGGGGTGCTGGTGGTGGACGATTACGGCCACCACCCCAACGAGATCCGGGCCGTGCTGCGGGCGGCCCGGGAGCACGGCGGGCGGCGGGTGGTGGCGCTGTTCCAGCCCCACCGGTTCACCCGCACCCGGGACCTGGGGGAGGAGTTCGCCGGCTGCTTCGCCGACGCCGACCTCGTCTTCCTGACCGCCATCTACGCCGCCGGCGAGGATCCCATCGAGGGGGTGTCGGCGGAGGCGGTGGCCGAGGCGGTCCGCTCCGGCGGGCACCGGGCCTGCCGCTACGTGCCCGGCCTGGAGGACCTGCCGGAGGCGGTCCGGGGCGAGCTCCGGTCCGGAGACGTGGTCATCACCCTCGGGGCGGGGGACATCCACAAGGCGGGAGAGGCCCTGCTCTCCCTGCTGGCCGCCCACGGCGTGGGAGTGGAGGCGTGACGACCGCCCCCGGCGTGGCCGCGGCCCTGGAGGCCGCCGCTCCGGGAGCGGTGCGCCGGAAGGTGTCCCTGGCCCCGTTCTGCTCCTACAAGACCGGGGGCGCGGCCGACTGGCTGGTGGAACCGTCCACCGAGGCCCAGGTCGCCGCGGTCCTGGCCGCGGTCCGGGAGCTGGAGCTGCCGCTCTTCGTGCTCGGGGGGGGGACCAACCTCCTGGTGCGGGACGGCGGGGTGCGGGGGGTGACCCTGCGCCTGGGCCGGACCTTCCGCACCGCCGAGGTCCGGGGCACGGAGCTCCACGCGGGGGCCGTGGCCCCCATGTCCCTGGCCGGGGCGGCGGCGGAGCGGGCCGGGCTCACCGGCTTCGAGTTCGCCTTCGACATCCCCGGCACCGTGGGCGGGGCCCTGCGCATGAACGCGGGCGCCCACGGGGGGGAGATCCGCGACGTGCTGGCCCGGGTGGAGGGTTGCGACCTGGCCGGGAAGCCGGTCCGGGTGGAGGCCTCGGAGATACGCTTTTCCTACCGCCGGGCGGTCTACCCGGCGGACATGGTCTTCCTGCGCGGCGTGTTCGCCCTCGCCCCCGGCGACCCCGCCGAGGTGGCCGGGCGCCGCCGCCGCTACCACGAGTACCGGCTGGCCACCCAGCCCAAGGGGCTGAGCGTGGGCTCCACCTTCATCAACCCCGAGGGGGACAAGGCGGGGAGGCTGATCGAGGCCGCCGGGCTCAAGGGCTTCCGGGTCGGGGACGCGGTGGTCTCCATCAAGCACGCCAACTGGATCCTGAACGAGGGGAAGGCCAGCGCGGCCGAGATCGAGGCGGTGATCGACGCCGTGCGCGAGCGGGTGCGGGAGCGGTTCGGGGTGGACCTGGAGCCGGAGGTCCGGATCGTGGGCGAGCCCGCGGGCCGGGAGGCGCTCCGGTGACCGGCCGCACCCCGGGAACGACGCACTTCGATCCCGACGGCGCCCGGCGGGCACTCCGGCGCCGCCGGCGCCGCCGCCGCGTGCGCCGGGGGCTGGCCTGGATGGTGGTGAGCGCGATCGCGGTGGTGGCCGGGATGGGGGTCGCCCTGGGCTGGAACGCGGGGCTGACCTGGGTCCGCACCCACACCCGGATCTTCGAGGTCCAGGCCCTGGAGGTGTCGGACACCGACTGGGTCCCGCCCTGGGAGCTGGCCGAGCTGTGCGGGGTGCACCCCGGTGACGACATCCTGGCCGTGGACCCGGACTCGGTGGCGGTCCGGCTGGCCGAGCACCCGAGGGTGGACCACGCCCGGGTGACCCGGACCTGGCATCGCACGGTGCGGCTCACGGTGACCGAGAAGGCTCCGGTGGCGCTGCTGGTCTCCGGCCGCACCTTCGAGATCGCGGCGGACGGGACCGTGCTCGGTCCGCCCCCGCTGAGAGCGGAATGGCCGGTGCCGGTCACCGGTTCCGACGAGCCCCGGGGGGTGGAGCTTCCGCTCCTCACCGGGGTGGACGGCTCCCGGCTGCGGCCGGGCAACGTGCTGGAGGGTCCGGGGGTCCGGCGGGCGCTGACCTTCCTGACCCGTCTGCGCACCTACGGGTGCCCCGGATCGGGGTGGCTGTCCGAGGTCTGGGTGGACCGCCCGGAAGGGCTGGTGGCGGTCACCCTGGACGGCACCGCGGTCCGGATCGGGGACGGGAGGCTGAGCGCCCGCAAGGTCGAGGCCCTGATGACGGTCCTGAAGCGGATGCGCGACGACGGGCGCCAGGTCGAGTACGTGGACGCCCGGTTCCGCAATCAGGTCATCGTCAAGGAAGGCTGAGGAAAGGCAGGTGAGGGTCCCCATGCGAACCTACGTCGGACTGGACATCGGCACCACCAAGACCGCGGCGGTGATCGCGGAGCCGGACGAGCGGGGGACGCTGAAGGTGATCGGGGTGGGGCACGCCCCCTCGGCGGGCATCCGCCGGGGGGTGGTGGTCGACCTCGAGAGCACGGTCCGGTCCATCCGGACCGCGGTGGCCGAGGCCGAGCGCATGTCCGGGGAGCCGGTCCGCCAGGTCACCGCCGGCATCGCCGGGGAGCACGTCCGCTCCATCAACAGCCGGGGGGTGATCGCGGTGAGCCGGGGGGGGACCGAGATCGGCCCCGACGACGTGAGCCGGGTGGTGGAGGCGGCCCGGGCAGTGGCCATCCCCGGGGACCGGCAGGTCCTCCACGTCATCCCCCAGGAGTACGTGGTGGACGAGCAGGCCGGGATCAAGAACCCGGTGGGCATGAGCGGGGTCCGGCTGGAGGCCGAGGTCCACATCGTGACCGGGGCGGTGACCAGCGCCCGCAACGTGGAGAAGGCGGTCCAGCGGTCCGGCCTCCGGGCCGGGTCCCTGGTCCTGGAGCCCCTGGCTTCCTCCTACGCCGTCCTGGCCCCGGACGAGAAGGAGCTGGGGTGCCTGCTCATCGACCTCGGGGGAGGGACCACCGACCTGGCCCTGTTCTACGAGGGGGCGGTCCGCCATACCGCGGTGATCGGGCTGGGGGGAAACAACGTCACCCACGACCTGGCCGTGGGTCTTCGGACTCCCACCGAGGCCGCGGAGGAGATTAAGATACGGCACGGGTCCGCCACCGCGGACCGGGTGGGGGCGGAGGAGACGGTCGAGGTGCCGGGGGTGGGGGGGCGGGACGCCAAGCCCATCCCGCGGCAGGTTCTGGCCTCCATGATCGAACCGCGTATGGAAGAGATCTTCACCATGGTTTATCGTGAGGTGAAGAAGAATCTCTTCAGCGAGCTATTGGCCGGGGGCGTGGTCCTGACCGGCGGCGGCGCGTGCCTGGAGGGGGTGGAGGACCTCGCCGAGCGCATCTTCGAGATGCCGGTGCGGCGGGGGGTGCCCCGGGGGGTAACCGGGATCCGCGAGGCGGTGGAGGATCCACGCTACGCCACCGCGGTGGGCCTGGTCATCTACGCGCGGGAGAAGGACGGGGAGGAAAGGCCGGAGGATCCCCGGCTCCTGAATCGGATCTCGGCGCCGGTCCGGCGCTGGCTGGGGGAGTTTTTCTAGACGGAAGCAGGTGATGGCTTCCCGGGCCGGTGATGGCCCGAAGGCAGGACCGCCCCGCGGGGCGCAAAGGAGGGAAACATGATGCTGGAACTGGTGGAGCCCAAGACGCACGCCATCCTCAAGGTCATCGGCGTGGGCGGCGCCGGCGGCAACGCGGTCAACGGCATGGTCCAGGGGGGCCTCAGCGGGGTCGAGTTCGTGGCCATGAACTCGGACGCCCAGGTGCTGGAGCAGAGCCTGGCCGGGCTGAAGGTGCAGCTCGGGGACACCGTGACCCAGGGCCTGGGTTGCGGGGGCAAGCCCGAGGTGGGGCGCCAGGCCGCCGAGGAATCGGTGGAGTACATCCGCGACTCGGTGCGGGGCGCGGACATGGTGTTCATCACCGCGGGCATGGGCGGCGGTACCGGCACCGGCGCCTCGGCGGTGGTGGCCCGGGTGGCCCGGGAAGAGGGCGCGCTCACGGTGGCCGTGGTCACCAAGCCCTTCATCTTCGAGGGACGCCAGCGGGGCCGGCAGGCCGAGGAGGGCCTGGCCGCCCTCCGGGACGAGGTGGACACCCTCATCGTCATCCCCAACCAGCGCCTGCTCACCGTGACCGACGCCAAGACCACCCTCCTGGACGCCTTCAAGCGGGCGGACGAGGTGCTGTTCCACGCCACCCGCGGCATCAGCGACCTCATCACCGTGCCCGGCCTCATCAACCTGGACTTCGCCGACGTGAAGGCGGTGATGAGCTCCCGCGGGAACGCGCTCATGGGCACCGGCTACGCCTCGGGCGACGGCAGCGCCGAGGACGCGGCCCGCATGGCCATCTCCAGCCCCCTCCTGGAGGACGTGAGCATCTCCGGGGCGGAGGCGGTGCTGGTCAACATCTGCGGCGGTCCCGACCTGGGCATCCACACCGTGAGCGAGTCCATGAACATCGTGAACGAGGCGGTGGGAGGCGACGCCAACGTGATCTTCGGCGCGGTCATCGATCCCGAGATGGGCGACGGGGTGCGGATCACCGTAATCGCCACCGGCTTCGGCCAGGTCGCGGTGGAGGAGAAGCGGGAGGAGGCCCGCCGGCCCCGGTCCAAGGGCGAGGCGGCCCTGGAGCGGCTCATCGGGCGGACCCCGGCCGAGCCGGCCCCGGCCCCGGCCCGCGAGGCCAAGGAGTCCACGCCCGGCCCCGGGTTCAGCAACGAACGGTGGGCCCGGGTCTACGGCAAGGAGAGCCTGGAGGTCCCGACCTTCATTCGCAAGCAGATGGACTGATCGGGCCCGGCCCGAACACCAGCGGTCAAACCCGGACGGAGGGCGAAGGTGTCGTTCCTGAGCCGCGTATTCGGGCGGTGGGGGAACCCCCATTACGCCCGGGGGATCATGCACTTCAACCGCCGCGAGTACGCGGAGGCGGTGGCCGAGTTCGAGGCGCTCCTGGCCGAGAGCCGGGATCCCTCGAACCCGGACGTGGAGCTGGCCCGGTTCTACTCCGCCGAGGCCCACACCAAGCTGGGCCTGGCCCTGTACCGCAAGGGGGACTACGAGCGGGCGGAGGAGCAATTCCGCGCCGCCCTGGAGGTGGAGGACAGCTACCCCGACCTCCACTACTACCTGGCCGTGCTGGCCGAGCGCCGGGGGCTTCCCGCCGAGGCGCGGCCCCACCTGGACCGGGCCCTGGAGCTCAATCCCCGCTACGTGGAGGCCCTGGCCTACCGGGCCATCGTGCACGAGGCGCTGGGGAACTCCGAGGCCGCCGGGGCGGATCTCCGGGCGCTGTCCGCCCTGGAATTCCAGCTTCCCCCCTCCATCAATCTCCAGTCCCGGGCCCCCCTCCCCACCCACGCCCTGGAGGACCTGCGGCGGGCGGTGGAGGACCGGAGCCGGGACGACGACCACCTGACCCGGGCCCTGGAGGCCTACGACCGCGGCGACCTCGATGCGGCCCGGGAGGCCCTGGAGACGGCGGTGGAGGAGAAGCCCGCCTACGCCGACCTGCGCTGCCGCTACGGGCAGGTCCTGGCCGAGCTGGGCCGCCACCAGGCCGCGGTGGCCGCCTTCGACGCCGCCCTGGAGCGGAATCCCGACTACATGGAGGCCCTGCTCTCCCGGGGACGGTCGCTGCTGGTCCTGGACCGCCCCACCGAGGCCCTGGGCTCCTTCCGCCACGCCGCGGGGCTCCGGCCCGGCTATGCCGACGTGGCCTGCTACGAGGGGGAGGCGGCGCTCCGGGCCGGCCGCCCGGGGGAAGGCGCCGAGGCCCTGACCCGGGCCCTCGACCTCAACCCGGGCTTCGCCCGGGCCCGGTTCGTCCTCGGCCAGGTGAAGCTGGCCCTGGGTGACCGTGAGGGGGCCCTGGTGGAGCTGCGCCGGGCCCTGGAGGCGGACCGGAAGCTCAGCCCCGCCTACCTGGGAGCGATCCACCTGGACCGGGGGGAGTTCTCCGACGCGGTGGAACTCCTGGCCGCGGCGGTGGAGGTCCATCCCGACTACGCCGATCTCCGGGTGCAGCTGGGGCTGGCCCACCTGGGCTCGGGGCGGGTGGACGAGGCCCGGGAGCAGTTCGCGGCCGCGGCCGGGATCCACCCCGGCTACGTGATGGCCCACGTGAACCTGGGAAAGACCGAGGTCCGGGCCGGACGCCCCGCGGAGGCGGTTCCCCACCTGGAGCGGGCCCTGGCCCTGGAGCCCAAGCTGGCCGACGTCCACCGCCTCCTGGGGGAGGTGCGGATGGCGTTGGGGAACGACGGCGGGGCCGAGGAGTCGTTCGTGGACGCCCTGGCCCTGAACCCCAACTACGCCGACGCGCTGCTCGGCTTGGGCATGCTCCGCCGCCGCCAGGGGCGGGACGCGGAGGGCCGCAAGCTCATCGAACGGGTCTTGGAGCTGGCCCCGGGGAACCCGGTGGCGCTGGCTCTCCTGGGACGGATCGAGGGGGGAGGGGGAGCGGAGGCGTCGGAGGCGGGTTGAGGCGGGCCGCCGGGACTACGCTTCGGCGGCCGCCCGCGGGGTCCGCACGTTCTTCTGGACCTTCCCCGAACGCAGGCAGCGGGTGCAGACCCGGATCTTCTTGGGGGTCCCGTCCACGATCGCCCGCACCGCCTGGAGATTGGGCTCCCACCGGCGGCGCGAGGTGTTGTGGGCGTGACTGACCTTGTTGCCGTAAACCGGTCCCTTGCCGCAGATGTCGCAAGCCTTGGCCATGATCGAACTCCTTTTCCGGACCGGGCCCCGACCTGGACCCGGCGCAAAGCCGGAAGAGCGTAGCACACCCCGGGTCCGCACTCAACCGGCGGATGGCGGCCGTTGTCAGCGCCCCGGCCCCGCCCGTACCCTGTCTCCATGATCCCCACCGCCCCCCCTCCCGGCCCTCCCGAGACCGCCCCGGTGACCGTCCTGGCCGGGGTGGGGAAGACCGCGGCCGAGGCCCTGGAGCGCCTGGACGTCCGGACCCTGGAGGACCTCCTCCGCCACTATCCGGTCCGGTGGGTGGACCGGCGCGAGATCCGCCCCCTGGGCGGGTTCACCCGGGCCGACGCCGCCGCCATGGAGCAGGGAGAGGACGGCCGGGTCCGGAAGGCGGTGTTCACCACCCTGGGCACGGTGGCCCGGGTGGAGAAGAAGGGGTTCAAGAAGTCCGAGCGCCTGGTGGTCACCCTCACCGACGGCACGGGATCGGTGCCGATGGTCTTCTTCGGCGGGGTTTGGCGCCGCTCCCAGTTCCAGCCGGGGGACAAGGTCCTGGTCTCGGGCCCGGTCGGCTGGTACCGGGGCGGCGCCCAGTTCACCTCCCCCGAGTACGAGCTCCTGACCGACCTCGAGGAGAGCGAGATCCACACCGGCCGGCTGTACCCGGTGTATCCGTCCACCCGGGGGGTCTCCCAGCGGAACCTCCGGACCTGGGTGCGGGCGGCCCTGGAGCGCACCCTCCCCACCCTGGCCGACCCGCTGCCGGAGGAGATCCGCCTCCGCTACAAGCTGCTCCCCCTGGGCCCCGCCCTGGAGGGGATCCACTTTCCCGCCTCGCCGGAGGCGCGGGACGCCGCCCGCCGCCGGCTGGCCTTCGAGGAGATCTTCCTCGACCAGCTCTTCGTCCACGCGGTGCGGCTGCGGCGGGACCACGGCAAGGTGGCGGAGCGGATCCCCGGCCACGGCCCGCTCTTCCGGCGGATTCGGGCCTCGCTTCCCTTCCGGCTCACCCCCGACCAGGACCGGGTCCTGGACGAGATCCTCGAGGACCTGGACTCGGGACGGCCCATGAACCGGCTGCTCCAGGGGGACGTGGGCTCGGGGAAGACGGTGGTGGCCTTCCTGGCCGCGGTGGCCGCCGCCGACGCGGGCATCCAGACCGCGTTCATGGTGCCGACCGAGATCCTGGCCGAGCAGCACCTGCGCAACCTCCGGGAGCTGGGCGCCCCCTTCGGGCTCGAGCCCAGGCTCCTGACCGGGAGCCTGAGCGGCCCCGCCCGGCGCGAGGTGCTGCGGGGGCTGGCCGACGGGAGCACCCCCCTCGTGGTGGGAACCCACGCCCTGTTCCAGGACGAGGTGCGCTTCCACCGCCTGGGCCTGGTGGTGGTGGACGAACAGCACCGCTTCGGGGTCATGCAGCGGGTGGCGCTCCTGGAGAAGGGCTCCGCCCCCCACGTGCTGGTCATGTCGGCCACTCCCATCCCCCGCAGCCTGGCCCTGGTCCGCTACGCGGACCTGGAGCTCTCGGTGATCCGCCACCGCCCCGCCGGCCGCGGCCGGGTGATCACCCGGGTCACCCCGGAGCACAAACGGCCCGCGGTCTACGAGTTCCTGGCCGAACGATTGCAGGAGGGACGCCAGGCTTTTATCGTTTATCCTCTGGTCGAGGAGTCGGAGAAGTCGGATCTCAAGGCGGCCGCGGTCATGGCCAAGCGCCTGGCCGCCCGCCCGGAGTTCCGGGGGTTCGGGGTGGCCCTGCTCCACGGCCAGATGAAGCCGGAGGAGAAGGAGGCGGCCATGGCCCGGTTCGTCTCCGGCGAGATGCGGGTGCTGGTGGCGACCACGGTGGTGGAGGTGGGCATCGACGTGCCCAACGCCTCCTTCCTGATCATCGAGCACCCGGAGCGCTACGGGCTGAGCCAGCTCCACCAGCTCCGGGGCCGGGTGGGCCGGGGGAGCCACACGTCCTATTGCGTCCTCATGCTGGGCGAGAAGCTGGACCCCGGGACCCGGGAACGCCTGGAGCGGTTCGCGGCCATCGAGGACGGGTTCGCCCTGGCCGAGCTCGACCTGTCCCTCCGTGGCCAGGGCGACGTGGCCGGAGTGCGGCAGAGCGGCCGGCCGGGCTACAAGCTGGTCGATCCGCGCCGCGACGTGAAGATGATCGAGGTGGCGCGCACCGAGGCGCGCCGGGCGCTGGAAGGGGATGCCTTCTCCGGCGGGTGGGGTCCGGACTGGGAACCGCTCCGGAGACGCCTGCGGGCGCTGCTCGAGGCGGCGGGCCCCCTGGTGGACGCGGGTTGAATGGAGGGCCGATCATGATCCTTCGCTGTCCGGACTGCCGCTCGACCTACGAGGTGGCCGGCGACCGGGTGCCGGAGCCGGGGCAGAAGCTCCGCTGTCCCCGCTGCAAGGCGGTGTTCCCGGTGGCCTCGGCGGTGCAGGCGGACGCCGGGGCGACGTCGCCGGGGGGCCCCGTCCCGGCGCTCCCGCCCGGTCCCGGGGCCCGTAGCGCCTCGGAGCCCTCCCCCGATCCCCAGCCCCGGCCCGAGGCCCCGGCGCCCGCCCCGCCCCGGCCCCGGATCGTGGATCCCGCCCTGGCCCGGCGCATGGCCCGGGCCATGATCTCCGAGATGGTCCTGAACCGCCGCAGCGAACGGGACGAGGCCCTGCGCCGGGAGGAACTCCTCCTGCGTTTCGGGCCCGCCATCGCCGGCGCCTTCGACGTCTACCGGGGGAAGGTGTCCCCGGATCTCGACGCGGGCCCCCGGCTCTTCCGGGAGGCGGTCAACGAGATCCTGGGCGAGGGGCAGCCGATCCTTTGAAGTCCGGCAGGGGAATCTCGCAGGCCGGCCCGTAGGCCCCCACCTGCCCGCACTCCCCCGCGTTCTCCGCCGAGCACCGGGAGTCCCGGCGCAGGGTGTAGACGTGGTGTTCCAGGTCGCAGAAGAGCGGGTCGTCGCTGAAGTCGCTCTCCGGGGCGGTGCAGTCAAGGTAGCCGCCGTTGGCGTTGTCGACCACGTCGTTGCACCCGCTGCTGTCGGCCAGGCTCGCCCCCTCCAT
Source organism: Candidatus Eiseniibacteriota bacterium (assembly GCA_963768615.1). GTDB lineage: Bacteria > Eisenbacteria > RBG-16-71-46 > JABDJR01 > JABDJR01 > CAVSKL01. Next base: position 667,697 of record CAVYIE010000004.1, read on the forward strand.
GCAGGCCAGCCCGTAGTTGGCCGACCGGTAGACGATGGAGTTCCGGACGTCGGCCGCGGCGCCGCCGCGGGCCCGGATGCCGCAGTCCCCGGCCTGATCGATGGTGGTGCGGCGGCAGAGGAGGGCTGTCTTCCCGGTCACGTCCAGGGAGAAGGTGCCCGCCCCCCGCATGAGGTTGTCCTCGGCGGTGATCCGGACGCCCGATCCCGACCCCATCCCCAGCACCTGGACCCCGCCTCCCACGAAGGCGCAGTCGCGCAGGGTGATCGCCCCCGATCCCGCGACCACCACGCCGGTGTCGGCGCCGGCCAGGGTCACGCCCTCCACCCGGGTGCCGGCCCGGGGGCTCTCGAACCGGAGGAGGGCCCGGAACAGCGGCCCCTGGAGGGTGGGATGGTTCTTGGAGCCCCGGATGACCAGGGGGGTCTGGGCGGATCGGAAGGTGACCGTCCCCGAGGCCGGCGCGGCCGGCCCGATGATGAGCAGGGTGTCGCCCGCGGCCATCGAATCCGGGGCCTGGTCCAGGCTCAGGTCGGTGGGAACCAGGAAGACCCGGCCGGTGGCCGGGATCCGGGGCCGGGTGGTCCCGTCATCGTTGCACCCGGTCGCGAGCAGGAGGCCCAGACCGGCGAAGGCGAGGGCGATTCCGAAAGCGATGCGTCCGATCATGAGGATCCTCCGCCAAGCCCAGGGGATAGACGCTGCCCCCGGGGGCGGCCCCGGGGCCGCCCTTCACGGGGGGGAGGGCGGCCGTGCGCCCGGAAGGAGCCCGAGCAGTATAGCCGACGGGCCGGGGGAGCAAAAGGAACCGGCCCCGTGGGGGGGGCCGGTTCGAGGTCTGCCGCGGGGGGCGCCGGGCCGATCGGGGGGCGGAGGGAGGTTCGGAGCCTCCGCCGGGATCAGTCCTTGACGCTGCTGGCGAGCAGGGAACGCACCTCGGGGGCGACCATCTCGGAGCGGGTCACCAGGAGCAGGCGCAGCTCGTCGGCGCCGACGTTCCGGATGACCTGGTCCTTCTGGGCCTTCACGAAGATGGAATCTCCCGGATCCACCACGTAGTTGTCGCCCTGGATCTGGACCTCGCACTTCCCGCGCAGCACGTAGAGGAAGTACTCGTCCGGCACGCTCGGCCGGGGGTTCAGCCGCAGCTCGCCCGAGGCCAGCTCCAGGAACAGTACGTTGAAGGCGCCGGAGTTGGAGCGCGCGGTCAGGACCTCGACCGAGACGTTCTCCTGGGTGTTGAGGACCTTGCGCCCCTTGCCCTTGCGGACCAGCTCGACCTCCTTCATGCGCTCGTCCTCGAAGAACTCGGTCATGGGGACGTTGAGGGCCTGGGCGATCCGGTGCAGGGTGGCCAGGGAGGGGGACGAAACCCCGCGCTCGATGGTCGAGATCTGGCCGTTGGTGATGCCGACCTGCTGGGCCAGCTCCAACTGGGTCAGGTTCTGCTCCTTGCGCAGTTTGCGGAGCTTCTGGCCCAGATACATCATGTGAACTCTCTCGTCATTCGTGTACATCGCGTTTCTCCGTAGCAGCCCGTTGCCAAGTCCGGGGGAAAAGGGCCCGACCGACCCTTGCTCCTACATGTAGAACCATCCCTCCTATATTCATATTCCGTGCCAACTTCGGAGGGGGTCTGCAAGAAACAGTAACCAGCTTTGAGACAAAGAATTACAAAAGACGAGGATCGAGTGGACTATGAACCTGGACAATCGAGATTGAAAGATTCATGAGGAAGGCGAGGAAGTTTCTTTCAAGCCGTATTCCCGGATCTTCTTGCGCAGGGTGGGGCGCGAGACCCCCAGCACCTCGCAGGCGCGCCCCTGGTGCCACCCCACCGCGTCCAGAACCCGGTGCACGTGTTCGGCCTCCACCTCCTGCAGGCTCCGGAGCGGCGAGGGATGGGGCGACTCGGTGAGGAGGGCTTCCTCCAGGCTCTTGGAGGGGAGTTCCAGCACCTCCCCCTTGCTCAGCACCACCGCCCGGGTGAGGACGTTCTCCAGTTCCCGGACGTTTCCCCGCCAGTCGTAGCGGACCAGCTGGGCCATGGTGTCGTCGGGGATCTTGTAGACCTCCTTGTGCACCTCGGTGTTGATCTTCTGGAGGAAGTGCTCGACCAGGAGGGGTATGTCCTCCCTCCGTTCCCGCAGCGGCGGCACGTGCACGGTGATGACCTTGAGGCGGTAGTAGAGGTCCTCGCGGAAGTTCCCGGCCGCGACCAGCGCCTCCAGGTTCCGGTTGGTGGCGGTCACCACCCGGGCATCGGTGTGCAGCACGTCGCTCCCCCCCACCCGGGTGAACTCCCGCTCCTGGAGTACCCGCAGGACCTTGGTCTGGAGGTTGGGCGACATGTCGCCGATCTCGTCCAGGAACATGGTGCCCTTGCCGGCCAGCTCGAACTTCCCCGGCTTGCGGTAGCTGGCCCCGGTGAAGGCCCCCTTCTCGTGGCCGAAGAGCTCGCTCTCCAGCAGGGTGTCCACGATGGCCGAGCAGTTGACCGAGATGAAGGGCTCGGCGGGGGAGGCGTTGGCGTGGATGGCGTGGGCCACCAGCTCCTTGCCGGTTCCGCTCTCGCCGGTGATGAGGACGGTGGTGTTGCTGGAGGAGACCACCCCGATGGTCTTGTAGATCTCCAGCATCGGCTTGCTCTTGCCCACCAGCACGTGCTGCTTCACCGGCTCGCTGCGTTCGGCCTGGAGCCGGGACACGGCCTGGGTGAGCCGGCGGTTCTCCCGGGCCTTGTTGACCACGATCTCCAGCTTCTCGGGATCGAAGGGCTTGTCGATGTAGTCGAAGGCCCCGTGCTGCATGGCCGCCACCGTGGTTTCCATGTCCTGGTAGGCGGTGATCATGATCACGTAGGCGTCGGCGTCCATGCGCCGGATCTCGCTCAGGACCTCGAGGCCGGTCCCGTCGGGAAGCCGCACGTCGCAGATCACGTAGTTCGGTTTGACCTCCTGGAACAACCGCAGACCCTCGGCCTTGGAGAGGGCGGTGTGGGTCTCGAAGTTCTTGCTCCGGAAGAACAGGGAGAGCTCCCGGCAGAGGTTGGTCTCGTCGTCGATGATCAGCAGGCGTTCCATGTCAGGCCTCATCGATCGGGGTCTCGGGCAGCCGGAGCGTCACCGTGGTTCCCCGTCCGGGAGTGGACTCCAGGTTCACCGTACCCCCGTGGAGGATCATGATCCTCTGCACGTTGGACAATCCCAGGCCGAGCTGCTGGGACGTGGTCGAGAAGAAGGGCTCGAAGACCCGGGCCTGGAGGTGGGGGGCGACGCCCGGCCCGTTGTCCCGCACCTCGACCAGCCAGTGGGTGCCCGCGGGGGCCGGCTGTCGCTTGACCACCACGTGCACCTCCCCCTTGTTCTCCATGGCCTCGGAGGCGTTCTGGACCACCTGGCTCACCGCCTGGGCGAACTGGCCGGGGTCGAGACGCAGCCGGGGCCCCGTCCGGGGGAACTGGCGGAAGAGGGCCACCGACTTCAGGGCCAGGGTGGGGCGCACGTCCTCGAGGCCCCGGTTGATGACCTCGATCAGGTTCAGGTTCTCGAAGCGCGGCTTGGGGGGGCGGGCGTAGTTGACCAGGGTGCGCAGGAAGAGCTCGATGCGGTTGGTCTCCTCCCGGGCGATGGAGAAATGGAGCGCCTCGTCCCCGACCGGGTCCCGTCCGTCCTCGAGCATGTAGAGGCTCATCTTGATCGCGGACAGGTGGTTCCGGATCTCGTGGGCCATGTTGTGGGCGATGAGGCCGAGGGTTCCGAGCTTCTCCTCGGCCACCAGCCGCTGCTGGAAGGCCCGCTGCTCGGTGATGTCCCGGGCCACCCACACCAGCATGGGCGGCCCCCCCGACCGGCTCTGGAGGAGGGTGGTCTCCAGGAAGACCGGGAAGCTCGAGCCGTCCTTGCGGAACCCGGTGCTCTCCCCCTTCCACCCTCCCCGCCCCGCTTCCCGGAGCAGGGCCTTGAATTCCCGGGGCTCCAGGGTGGGGCCGTTCAGGATCTCGATGCTCTGCCCGATGAGTTCCCCCAGTTCGTAGCCGAGGGCGTTGATGATGCGCCGGTTGACGTAGAGCAGCCGGCCCTCCAGGTCGGTGGCGGCGATGCCGACCGGGACCCCCTCCATGATCAGGAAGAGGTCCTCCACCTCCCGAGAGAGGGGGGCGTCCGGGCGGACTCTGGACCGGGAAAGTTGTTTTCCAATGGCCGGCCTTTCGGGCTCCGATGGAGCGAATTCCAATATCGTCCTAAAGATAGAGGGGCGAAGTTGGATTCTTCAAGGCAAAGCGTGACCGGCGAGGGGGGGAGCCGGGAGGCGGGGGGGGTCAGCTCTGGGGCGGGGTGGGGTCGGCCACCACCGGCGCCGGGGCGTAGCCCGCATAGGCGGGGCAGTTCCGACGGATCGGGCAGCTGGGCGGACCCTGGGTCATGGGACAGGACCCCACCACCCGGTTGTGATGGCGGCAGTAGAAGGAATGAACCGGGGTGTCGGCGCCGCTCCGCTTGAACTTGAACATGCCCGTCGTGCCTCCGCCTGGATGCTGGTGGGTGATGCCCCCCTTCAATGCAACTTGCGTGCCGACGCCGGGTTGAGGGATCGAGGCCGGGGCCGGCCGCCGTGCGGGATCGGGTAAGCGGCCGTGTCCAAAAGGGTTGTGTCCTGGGGGGCGTTCTCCGGGGCCTCGGGGGGACGGTCGGTGAGGCCGCAGTTCGCCCGGGCGGGCCGGGCAGGAATCCACCGCGGCGGCGCGAAACCACCCGATCGGGCCGGGAACGGCCCCGCCGGCGAGATTCCTCCCCGCCCCGCTTCAAGTCCGCCTCCGCCCCGCCGATAGATGCACCAGAGGCGGATCCCGCCACGCGTGGATCCAGGTGAAGAGGGCTCCAGGGAACCAAGGGGGTTCGTCCCATGGTCGTCGTGTCTTACTCGGGGAAAGAGATCAACGCCAAGCTGGTCTATTACGGTCCCGGACTCAGCGGGAAGACCACCAACCTCGAGTACATCTACCAGAGCGTGCCCAACAGCAACCGGGGCAAGATGGTCTCCATGAAGACCCGGACCGAGCGCACGCTCTTCTTCGACTTCCTGCCCGTGGACCTCGGGGAGATGGGCGGGTTCAAGACCCGGTTCCTTCTCTACACCGTGCCCGGCCAGGTCTATTACAACGCCACCCGGAAGCTGGTGCTCCGGGGGGTGGATGCGATCATCTTCGTGGCCGACTCCGCCCGGGGGAAGATGGACGAGAACCTCGAGTCCCTCCGGAACCTCCACGACAACCTCAAGGAGTACGGCCTTTCCCTCGACGAGATCCCCTTCGTGGTCCAGTACAACAAGCGGGACATCGAAGACGTGTACAGCGTCGAGGAACTGGAGCAGGCCCTGAACCCCACCGGGGCGCCCTACTACGAGGCGGTGGCCACCACCGGTCAGGGCGTATTCGAGACCTTCCGCGGCATCGCGCGGGTCCTGCTCCAGAAGCTCAGCAAGGAGATCAAGGTGGGCGAGGGACGCAGCCTGGAGGCGAAGTCGGCCGCGTTGGCGAGCCCGGCCGAGCCTGCGGCCCCGGGACGGAAGACGGAGGCGCCGGCCCCCGTTCCCCCCGCTCCGGCCCCCGTCGCCGAGACTCCTTCCTTTACCAAGCCGCCGCGGCCGGAGTTGGTCCGGGCCTCGGAGCCCGTTCCCGTGCCGGAGACCCAGGCGGGCCCGGTCCGGGGCGCGGAACCGGATCCGGAACCCCGGCCCGAGGCGGAAACCGAGCCCCTGGGGGCCGGGGACGGGGCCCAGGAAACCCCGGCCGAGACCCCCGCTCCGGCTCGCCGGTCCCCCTACGGACCGCCCCGCCGGCCCGCCTCGCCGCCCGCGCCGGAGCCCCGGGCTCCGGAGCCGGTCGCGGAGGAGCATGCGGAACCCGGGAAGCCCGCCCCGGCGCCGGAGGCGGTGGAGGCCCGGCCGGAACCGGCCCTCCCCAGCCCGCCCGAACCGGTGCGGGAGCCCGAGACCGTCACCGCGCAGCAAAGGACCGCCATGGCCGCACGCCCCCGACCCGACTCCGCCGCCGACCCCGAGGAGCGCCCCGGCTTCTGGGGCCGTCTCTTCGGCCGCGGGAACAAGGAAGAGCAGGGAGCCGGCGCCTCGCCGGCGACCCGGGAAGCCCGCCTGGCCCCGGTGGAGCTGCCCGCGGTGGGCGGCTCCGGGGACGCCTCCCCGGTGTTCATCGAGCGCCGGATCCAGGTCCCGATCACCCTCGGGCCCGAGGAGATGGTGCGGGGAGCGCGGCTCCGGCTGGTGCTGGAGATCCAGGTGGAGGCATCCGGCGAGTCCGGGAGCAAGGTGGCCTGACCGACCGCTTTCGGGACCGAAATCCCGGAGTTCGAGCCCGCCGACGGGGACCCAACCGGTCCCCGTCGGTGTATAGAGGGACGGAACGGGGGCCGGCGCCGGTGTCCGGTTGACGGAGCCGGGACCCTCCACTACTCTTGATCCAGGTTCCGTCCAAGGCGTTCCGGAGGCCCGTCATGCGCAAGTTCCAACCCCCCATCCTGGTCCTGATCGTATTCATCCTGGCCGCGGCCGGAGCGGGTCCGGTTTCGGCAGGGGTGCCCGCCTCCAATCCGCGGGCCATGGCCGGCATCTCCAGCGCCCCCTCGGTGGGGCTCCTGAACTCGGGCCTCCTGAACCTGTCCCGCTTCGACATCCACAACAGCCTGAGCTATTCGGTGTCGTCCTCCTCCTTCGGCACCCGGTCGGCGGGACTCTGGCTCACCGAGATCGGCTACCGCGTCTCCGACCCGCTCCGGGTCTCCGTGGACGTGGGCGCCACCCTGAACCCGGCCTCGGACCAGCTCTTCAGCGAGAAGAACGTGTTCCTGCACCGGTTCGACCTCGACTACCGCCCCAGCGACAAGTTCCAGCTCAACCTCTCCTACGTGAACATGCCGCCCGACGCGGCCACCGCTCTCGGCTATCACAACTGGGGCTACTTCCCCGGCAGCCGTCCCTGGGGGTCGCCCCTGAGCGCGGGCCATTGAAGTTTCGTCCACCCGCCCCCCCTTCCCCCCCCAACGCCTCCTCCCCCTCGCACCGTGAGCTTCGCGGGCGGGCCGAGGACGCCGCCCGGCGCCTGAAGTCCGAGCCGGGGCGGCTGGACCTGGCCCTGGAGCTGGCCCAGACCCTGGAGCGGCTGGGGGAGCACCGCGACGCCCTCAGGGTGCTGGAGCGCATGAGCAAGCGCGGCGCGGCCACCCCGGAGCTGGTGCGGATGCGGGCGGAGTGCCTGCGGCAGGTGGGACGGGCCGAGGAGGGGGTGGGCGTCCTCGACGAGGCGGGGGAGATGCTGGCCGGGAGCGTGGCCGCCTGGATGACCCGGGCCCGCTGCCTGAGCGCGGCGGGGCGGATCGACGAGGCCATCGAGGCCGCCCAGGAGGCGGCCAAGCTGGATCCGCGGTCCGCCGACGCCCACTACGTCCAGGGCCTGGTCCTGGCCCGGGCGGACCGGGCCTTCGAGGCCGAGCAGGCCTACCACCGGGCGATCCGCCTGGATCCGGATCTGGCCAAGGCCCACATCAACCTGGGCATCCTCTACGACCGGCTCGGCCGCAAGGACGAGGCGGTGGGCGCGCTCCGCCGGGCCACGGTGTGCGATCCGGAGTGCGCGGCCGGGCACGCCAACCTGGGCGCCCTCTACGGCGAGCAGGGACGGCGGGAAGAGGCCTACGCCGAGCTGAAGCGGGCGCTGGAGATCGATCCCCGCTCGGCCGAGGCCCACTTCAACCTGGCCATCCTCTACCTGGACGACGGACGGCTGGAGCAGGCGGACGAGGCCCTGGCCGAGGCCCGGCGCCTGGCTCCCACCGACGGCCGCATCCTCTACTACTCGGGGGTGCTGTCCCTCCGCCAGGGCCGGTACGGCGCCACCGTTTCCCTCTTCCGCGAGTACACCCGCCTTCTCCCCGAGGACGCCCGTGGCCACTATCATCTCGGGGTGGGGCAGCTCCGCCTCGGCAAGTCGGACGACGCGATCCGGAGCCTGCAGCAGGCGGTCAAGATCGACCCCGCCCACCAGCGCGCCCACTACTACCTGGGGGTGGCCTTCGACCAGAAGGGCATGAAGCACGAGGCGCGCCTGGCCTACCACTCCGCCGACCGTCTGGACCGGGGCGGTCCCCCGCTCGGATAGCCGGTGTCCTTCCTCGACGCCGTGCTCCTGGGACTGGTCCAGGGGCTCACCGAATTCCTGCCCGTGTCCTCCTCCGGGCACCTGGTGCTGGCCGGGCGCCTGCTGAACCTGACCATGAACGGGGTGGCCTTCGAGATCTGGCTGCACCTGGCCACCCTGGTCGCGGTGCTGGTGGCCCTGCGCTCGGACGTCTGGACCATGTTCCGGAGCCTGTCCCCGCGGGCCCCGGCGCCCACCGCCCGGCGGGGCCGCACCCTGATCGCGGCCATGGTGATCGGCACCCTCCCCGCGGTGGTGATCGGACTGACCGCCAAGGACGCGGTGGAGGCGGCCTTCACCAGCGTCCGGCTGGTGGGGGTGGACCTCCTCTTGACCGCGTTCATCCTCGCCCTCTCCCGCCTCTTCCCGGGGCGGGGCATGCCCCTCACCCCGCTCAAGGGACTGGGGATCGGGATCGCCCAGTGCATCGCCATCCTCCCCGGGGTGAGCCGCTCCGGGTCCACCCTCACCGCCGGGCTCATGTTCGGGCTCTCCGGCGAGGAGGCGGCCCGGTTCTCATTCCTCCTCTCGGTGCCGGCGATCCTGGGCGCGGTGGTGCTGGACGCCGGCGAGCTGGCCGCTCTCGGGCGCACCGAACCCCTGCTCCTGGCCGCCAGCTTCCTGGTCGCCTCGGTGAGCGGGTACGTGGCCATCCGAATGGTCTGGCGGGTGATGGAACGGGGGAAGCTCATCGCCTTCGCGCCCTACTGCCTGCTCGTCGGCCTGGCCGCGCTCCTCATCGGCGGCAGCGTTCCGCGCTAGCCCTCGCGCCCGTTCCGGTCCGCGGCTTCCCGGCAGCGCTCGCGGGGCGGGGTCGCCCACTGCCGCCGGGCGGTCTATACTCCGCGGATGCCGTGCCCCCGCGACTCATCCCGCCCCCGCGCCGTGCGGGTCGCGGGCCTCTTCGCCGCCCTGCCTGCCCTGGCCCTCCTGCTGTTCCTGGCCTCGCCGGGCCTCGCCGCGCCCTATTCCCCGGCCCAGGGGCTGGCGTCCTTCGACCAGGTGGACCGGGTCATCGCCGAGCACTACTACGATCCCACCTTCGGCGGAGTGGACTGGGATGCCTGGTGCGCCGAGCTTCGCCCGCGGGCGGCGGCGGCCGGGGACATCCAGCACCTGCGGGGGGTGCTCTGGGATCTTCTTCTCCGGCTGCCCAGCTCCCACGTGGGCCTCCTTCCCGCCGCCGCGGACACCTCGCTGCTCCCTCTGCCGCCGGGAGCGGAGGCGGACCGGCGCCTGGCCTGGACCCTGCTCGCCGCGGTGCCACGGTACCTGGGCCGCGCCGACCCCGGCATCGACGCCCGGATCCTGGACGGGGAGGCGGTGGTCTGGCGGATCCGGCCGGGAAGCCCGGCCGACCGCGCCGGCGTCCGGCCGGGTTGGATCGTGCGAGCGGTGGCCGGGCGTCCGCTGGAGGCTTCCTACCGGACGGTGCTGGACGAGCTGGGGACCCAGATCGGCAAGGAATCCCTGAGGAAGGTGGAAAGGCGGCTCCGCCTGGTCCTCCTCCGGGAGAAGCTGAGCGGGCGGGCGGAGAGCCGGGTGCCGGTGACCTTCGAGGACGGCGGTGGAGAGCGGCGCGCGATGGTCCTGACCCGGGAGGATCCCCCGGGGGCGGCGGTGAAGATCGGCGGCCTTCCCGCCCTCCACCCGGAGGTGGAGGCGCGCCGGATTCCGGTCGCCGGGGGCACGGTGGGCCTGCTCACCGTGAACGTGTGGGTCCCCTCGGTGCTGGAGCCGGTGCGGGCGGCCATGGACACCCTGCGCGACGCCGCCGGGCTGGTGCTGGACCTGCGGGGCAACCCGGGCGGCGACCATCGCCTGGCCGGACTCATGGCCGGCTACTTCCTCGACCGCGACGCCGACCTCGGCACCTTCCGCTCCCGGGAGGCCTCCTTCGCGGTGAAGGCGGTGCCGGGCTGGGTGGGAGGGGGCGAAGGGGCGTTCGTGCCCTTCGAGGGGCCGGTGGCCATCCTCACCGACGGGCTCACCGCCAGCACCTCGGAGATCCTCACCGCGGGGCTCAAGGACCTGGACCGGGCCCGCCAGTTCGGGGAGCCGACGGCGGGGGCCCTGCTGCTGGCCACGGTGGAGAGCCTGCCCGACGGCGACGGCCTCCTCTATCCCACCCACGCCTACCGCCGCCCCGACGGCGAGGCGGTGGAGGGGAAGCCCCTGAAGCCGGACGACGAGGAGAAGCTCCGGCGCAAGGACCTCCTGGAAGGGCGCGACCGGGCCCTGGAGGCGGCGGTGAAGTGGATCGTGGCCGAGCGCCGCTCGGACCGCCGCTGAACCGGCCGGGAGGAACCCCCTTGAACGTCCTCATCCTCGGCTGCGGCTACCTGGGACGCCGCCTGGGCCGCCGGCTGGCCGGAAGCGGGGCCTCGGTGACCGGGACCACGCGATCCGGAGCCTCCGACGCCGCCCTCCGGGCCGCGGGCATCCGGCCCGAACGCTGGGACGCGGCCGCGCCCGGCGCCGGGGAGCGCCTTCGCCGCCTTTCCGCCGAGGCGGGGTGGGTGGTCTGCGCCGCCGCCCCCTCGGGCGGCGCGGGCTACGAGGACGTCTATGTTCGCGCGGCCGAGGCCATGGCCACCGCCCTCGACCCGGACCGGACGCGGAGCGCGCTCTTCGTCTCCAGCACCTCGGTGTACGGGGTGAGCGACGGCTCCTGGGTGGACGAGAGCACCCCGGCGCGGCCCTCCCGCCCCGCCGGCCGGATCCTCCTGCGCGCCGAGGAGGCCGTCCGGGCCGGGGAAGGGCGGGGACTCCGGGTGTCGGTGGTGCGGGCGGCGGGGATCTACGGTCCGGGACGGACCCCGGCCGCCCGCCTGGCCCCGGGCGCCCAGCCCGGGGGGACGGGCCAGGAGTGGCTGAACCTGGTCCACGTGGACGACCTGGCCGGGATCCTGGTCCGGACCGCGGAGCGCGGGCCGGCGACGGTCCTGGCCTCCGACGGGACCCCCGTCCGCCGCCGGGACTACTACGCCGAGGCGGCCCGGCTCTACGGGCTACCCGCGCCCCGCTTCGGCGGCGGCGACGCCGGGCCCCACGTGCAGGGGGCGGGGAAGCGGCTGCGGAGCGCGGTGCTGGGCCCCGACCTGGAATACCGGTTCATCCACCCCGACTACCGGGCCGGCCTGGCCGCCTCCCGGCGCGAGGAGGCCGGCCCCGGAGAACCTTCGCCATGACCGCCTTTCCGGACGAGCCCAACTCCTTCCCCATGGACCCCGAGACCATGCGCCGCATCGGGTACGCGGCGGTGGACCGGGCGGTGGATCACCTGAGCCGCCTGGAGGAGCAGCCGGCCTGGACCATGCTCACCCGGAGCGAGGCCGAGGCGCGAATCCGGGAACCGGTCCCGGAGGCCGGGCGCCCCCTGGAAGCACTGATGGAGCGGGCGGAGCGGGACGTGCTGGCCCACGGGGTCCGGCTGGGACACCCGCGGTTCCTGGCCTTCGTACCCTCGGCGGCGACCTTTCCCGGCGTGGTGGCCGAGATCCTGGCCGCGGCCCACAACCCCTTTGTCGGCACCTGGGTCGGAGGCTCCGGCCCGACCATGGTCGAGCTCACGGTGCTGGACTGGATCCGGGAGATGACCGGGCTTCCCGAGGGGGCGGGAGGGCTCCTCACCAGCGGCGGCTCCGCGGCCAACCTGATGGCCCTGGTCGCCGCCCGGCACGCCCGCCTCGAGGACCGCACCGCGGGGGCGGTGATCTACGCCTCGGACCGGACGCACACCGCGATCACCCGGGCGGCGTGGATCGCCGGGTTCGCCCCGGACGCGGTCCGGCTCCTCCCCGCGGACTCCGGGGACCGGCTGGATCCGGGCCGGGTGGCCGAGGCGGTGGGCGCCGACCGGGCCGCCGGGCGCCGGCCCTTCCTGGTCGTGGCCAACGCCGGGACCACCAGCACCGGGGCGGTGGATCCGATGGGGGACCTGGCCGCGCTCTGCCGCCGGGAGGACCTGTGGTTCCACGTGGACGCGGCCTACGGCGGATTCGCGGCGGTGACCGACCGGGGGCGGAAGCTCCTGGCCGGGATGGAGGAGGCGGACTCCTGGGTCTTCGATCCCCACAAGTGGCTCTACCAGGGCCTGGAGTGCGGGTCGGTGCTGCTGCGGCGGCCGGAGGAACTCGCCCGGGCCTTCGATCTCCACGCCGACTACCTCCAGGACGTGAAGCTGGACGAGGAGCGGCCGAATCTGGCCGACCGCGGGCTCCAGCTCTCGCGGTCCTTCCGCGCCCTGAAGGTGTGGCTCACCGTGGGGCACTTCGGGCTGGCCGCGATCCGGCGGGAGGTCGACCGCACCCTGGACCTGGCCCGGTTCCTGGAGGCCCGGGTGCGGGAGGATCCCGCCTTCGAGCTGCTCAGTCCGGCCCGGCTGGGTGTGGTCTGCTTCCGCCTGGCCCCCGCCGCCGGCGAGGACGACGCCGCGGTCGAGGCGCGGAACCGGGCCGCCCTGGAGGCATTGAACGCCGGGGGCTACGCCTTCCTCTCCTCCACCCGGGCCGGGGGGCGCTTCGCGCTCCGGGTGTGCATCCTCTCCTACCGGACCCGGGAGGAGGATCTGGCCGGGGTCCTGGACCGGCTCCGTGCCGGCGGGGGGTCCCCGGGCTGATCCCGGGCCCCCCGTTCTTGGCTTGAAGCTCGGACCGGAACGGGTTACAACCGGGGCGGGCGGGTCCTTCGGAACCCCAACCCGGGGCTTCCCGCCGGACCGCACGGCCATGCGAAGGAGGCAGGTCATGAAGGGTTCAGTGGGCCTGGTGCTGGTGCTCGCCGCCGCCGGACTCTGGATCGGTTGCGGAGGGGGGACCCCCGCCGACCGGGCCGGGGACGACGCCGCCGGATCCGCGGGCTCGGCCCCGGTGGAGGCGGACGGAATGGTGGTTCGGGTGGACCTCGAGGGGGGGTTCTTCGGCATCGTCGCCGACGACGGCACCCGGTACGACCCGGTCAAGCTCTCTCCCGAGTTCGAGGTGGACAGCCTCCGGGTCCACTTCGCCGGCACCACCCTGGACAGCCTCATGACCAGCCACATGTGGGGCACGCCGGTCCGGATCGACACCATCGCCCGCCGGTGACCGCTCCCGGGACGGGTCCGGGGAGGAGGGGGCCCCGCTTTCGGAGCGGGAGCGGGTCGGGTACAATGCGGTCCTTCGCGCTTTGAACCCGGCTTGGGAGGGGGAACAATCAGTGACGAGCAAGACTTGGCTGAGATGGGCCGCGGCCGCGGGGGCGGCGGTGCTGATCACCGCCTGCGGGGGGCCCCTGAAGGGACTTCCCCGGCAGGCCGAGTGGAACGTCCACGGCACGGTGAAGGGGCAGGACGGCAAGGCCCTGAGCTATGCCAGCGTGGCCCTCTCCGGGAGCCCCCGGGGGGACGTGACCGATGATCAGGGGCGGTTCGACCTCAGCGCGATCCGGCGGGGGACCTACGGCCTGACCGTGATCTATCTGGGTTTCCGCTCCGACGAGGTCCGCTTCACCCTCCCCGGCGCCGACGACAGCACCGCCACCCTGGAGATGGTCCGCGATCCCGAGCTGGGCCCCGCCCTGGCCGACAGCCTGGATCCGGTGACGGTGACCTACGGGTTCACCCTGGCCCAGGAAACGCCCTGACCGCGGCGGGCCGGCCGCCGGACGCCGGATGGGGACCGTCCCCGTCCGCCGGTACCGGACCCACCGCCCTCCCGCGCGGGTGAGCGCGACGGAGCCCGATGTCCGACACCCCGACGCCCGTTCCGGGCCTGGCCAAGTCCACCCTCATCCGGGAGCTGGTGGACCTCTCCCGGTTCACCGAGGGCATCCTCCGCACCATGGGCTCGGCGGTGGTGGCCATGGACGCCGCGGGCCGGGTGGCCTACGTGAACCCGGCCGCGGAGTCCCTGCTCGACCGCCCCGCCTCCGCCCTGCTCAACCGCCCCGCCGACGAGGTCCTGGTCACCCGGAGCGGGAGCAGCCTGGTCGGGGACGCTCCCGAGGAGGCGGCGGGGGAGGTGGACCTGAAGCTCCACGACGGGCGGCTGGTCACCGTGGAGGCCCGCATCTCCCATCACCAGGGGAAGAACGGCGAGGAGGAGGGGGTGGTGGCCATCCTCACCGACCGCACCGACGTGAAGCGGGCGGAGGAGGAATCCCGGCGGAAGGAGCGGCTGGCCTCCCTGGGCGAGCTCTCGGCCGGGGTGGCCCACGAGATCCGCAACCCGCTGGCCGGCATCGCCGCCGGGGCCCAGCTTCTCCGCTCCCGGCTGGGGGAGGGGGACGAGCGGACCCGGCTCACCGACATGATCCTGGAGGAGTCGGCCCGCCTGGAGCGGATCGTGGAGAGCCTGCTCCAGTTCGCCCGGCCTCCCCAGCCCCGGCTCCAGGAGTCCGACCTGGCCTCGGCGGTGGCCCGCTCCCTGGACCTGGTGGCCGAGGACGCGGCCCGGCGGGGCGTGGAGGTGCGCCGCGAGCTGGCCTCCGGACTCCCCCGGCTGTGGATCGATCCCGAGCAGATGGTGCAGGTGCTCCTGAACCTGCTCCGCAACGCCGTCCAGGCCATGGACGGGGGAGGGACCCTCACCGTGGCCCTGCGCCGCGTCTCCCGGAGGGCCTACATCCGCCGGCGGGCGGGACGGCGGGACGAGGACCCCGAGCGGCTGCCCGGACGCCAGGGTCCGCTCCAGGACTGGCTGGAGATCGAGGTCACCGACACCGGCCAGGGCATCGAGCCGGAGGCCCTGGAGCGGGTCTTCAATCCCTTCTACACCACCCGGCGGAGCGGCACCGGCCTCGGGCTCTCCATCACCCAGGCCATCGTCCAGGAACACTGTGGCATGATCTCCTGCAGCAGCGAGCCCGGCCGCGGCACCACCTTCCTGGTGGATCTGCCGGTGGAGAAGCGCCAGCGGCGCCGGCGCGGAGCCTAACCCGATGAGGATTCGATGAGCGGCCCCGAACGATCCCCGGAAAGCCGTCCCTACGGCGTCCTGGTGGTGGACGACGAACGCACCCTGCGCTTCACCCTGGCCGAGAGCCTGCGCGACGAGGGCTACCGGGCCTGGGAGGCGGCGGACGGGAGCGAGGCCTTCGCCGCCCTGCGGGAGCAGAGCGTGGACGTGGTGCTCCTGGACATGCGCCTGCAGGAATCGGGGGAGAACGGCCTCGTCATCCTGAAGAGCATCAAGAAGGACTACCCCGAGGTCGAGGTGGTGATGATGACCGCCTACGGCCAGTTCGACCACGCGGTGGAGGCGACCAAGTCCGGCTGCTTCCAGTTCGTGGGCAAGCCCTTCCAGCTCGACCAGATCAAGCTGGTGGTGCGGGGGGCGCTGGAGAACGCGTCCCTGCGCCGCGAGGTGGAGGTGCTGCGCCGGGGGAGCCGGGGCCGGTTCCCGTTGGACCAGGTGGTGGTGGACAGCCGGGCCATGGCCGATGTGCTGGCCACGGTGGAGAAGGTGGCCCGGAGCCGGGCCACCGTCCTCCTCACCGGGGAGACGGGGAGCGGCAAGGAGGTGGTGGCGCGCGCGGTGCACCGGGCCTCGGACGTGGCCGGGGGCCCCTTCGTGGCCGTCAACTGCAGCGCGGTGCCCGAGAACCTCCTGGAGTCCGAGCTCTTCGGCTACGAGAAGGGCGCCTTCACCGACGCCAAGAACCGCAAGAAGGGGATGTTCGAGCTCGCCGACCACGGCACCCTGTTCCTGGACGAGATCGGGGACATGGCGGCGGGGGTCCAGGCCAAGCTCCTCCGGGTGCTGGAGACCGGCACCTTCAAGCGCCTGGGCGGCACCGGGGACATCCAGGTCGAGGTGCGGGTGGTGGCCGCCACCAACAAGGACCTCAAGGCCGAGGTGGCCGGGAACCGCTTCCGCGAGGATCTCTACTACCGGCTGGCCGTGGTGCCCATCCGCATTCCTCCCCTGCGGGAACGGACCGAGGCCGTGCTCCCCCTGGCCCGGTTCTTCCTGGACCACCTGAACCGGGAGATGGGCCGGAGCGTGGAGGGGTTCACCCCCGAGGCGGAGCGGGCCCTGACCGCCTACGCCTGGCCGGGCAACGTGCGCGAGCTCCGGAACGTGGTCGAGCGCGCGCTCCTTCTCTCCTCCGGGAACCGGATCGAACCCTCGGCCCTCTCCCTGGAGGTGCTGGGAACGGATCCCGCCCCGGACCGGAGCGGCGGGGAACTCCCCCCCGACTCCGGGGCCTGGTCCCTGGCCGACGCCGAGCGCTACGCCATCCGCATGGCCCTGCGCCGCTTCGAGGGGAACAAGACCCGGGCCGCCGAGGCCCTGGGCGTCTCCCGGCAGACCCTGCGGGCCAAGGTCAAGGACTACGGCCTGGACGAGGGGGCCGGCGCCGGGGACTAGCCCGGCCGGGTCCGGCGCGGGCCGGGCGGCCCCGCCCCCCCGGGCGGGTTCGGGCCGGCCCGGATGATTTCCGACCACCTCCGCCCCCGGTCCGGGCCTTCGGTGTCCGCCCCCCGAGGCCCCGGCGCGGAGCCTCGGACCGGCGGTCGCCGTCCCCGGAGCAGGGATCCCGCCTTCCAACTCCCGCAATTCCAGAGTGTTGCTCCCCCGATCGTGCCGTTCGCACGCCCCCGGGGCGGGATCGGGGCCGGGCTGGCCCCGCTCTTGCAAAAGTGATTCCCCGCGGTCCGAGCCCGGGCTCACCCGGCTTCCGGACCGGACGGACGGATTCCCCGCCGGCCCGGCGAGCGCCGCCGGACCCGCGGGGGAAGCGCGTGGGGGACGCACCGGTGAACGGACGGGACGGATTCGGAACGCGGGACGGGATCGCGGTGGGGCCCAGGCCGCGGCTCAAGCTGGTGCCGGGGGGACGGCCCGGCCTCGAGACGCCCCGCCCCCGGAGCCTGGCTCCGCTGCGCACCCTGGCCCTGGCCAGCGGCAAGGGCGGCGTGGGCAAGACCAGCCTCGCCGTGAACCTGGCCCTGGCCCTGGCCGATCTCCGCCAGCGGGTGCTGGTGGTGGACGGCGACCTGGGCCTGGGGAAGCTGGACCTGCTCATCGGGGCCACCCCGACGCTGCATCTCGGCCACGTCCTGGCCGGGGAGTGCGACATCCTGGATGCGGTGATCACCGGCCCCCGCGGGGTCCGGTTCCTGCCCGGCGCCTGCGGCGAGGGTTCCCTGGCCGTGCTGGATCCTCTTCGGCGCCGCCGGCTCCTCGAGAGCCTGGATCGCTTCCGGGGCGCGGTGGACCTGGTCATCCTGGACCTGGCCACCGGGATCGGACCCAACGCCCTGGAGCTCGCCCGCGGCGCGGACGAGGTGGGCGTGGTCACCACCCCCGAGCCCACCGCCTACGCCGACGCCTACGCCCTGATCAAGCTTCTCTCCGGACGCGGTTCGCTGCCGCCCCGGATCGTGGTCAACCGGACCCGCGACGAGGAGGAGGGCCGCGAGACCTTCCTCCGCATCTCCACCACCGCCAAGCGGCACCTCGGGGTGTCCCCGACCTTCTGGGGCGCCATTCCCGAGGACGCGGCGGTGCAGGACGCGGTCCGCGGCCAGCTTCCCTTCACCCTGAGCGCGCCGGACGCCCCGGCCAGCCGCCACGTGCGGGAGCTGGCCTGGCGGATCGTGCGGGGCCGGCACCCCGACGGGGGGAACCGTGTTCCCGCGGCGGGGTTCGCCCCGTCCCCGGCCGCTCCCGGATCGCTCCGGCGGAGTGCCGCCGCCGGTGGACCGCCGCTGCCCGAGGCGGCCTGAACCCGTGACCTCACCGACTACCCGAAGGAGACCCACCGACATGGCCACGCAGCGCATCGCCACCCGCACCACGCCCGATCTTCCCGCCAAGCCGGGAAGCTGGAGCAAGCCGTCCAAGGACGAGGCCTACCGCCGCTATGCCCCGCTCATGAAGTACGTGGTGGACCGCGTGGCCTCCAACGTGCCCAAGTACGTGGAACGGGACGACCTGCTCAACGCCGCCGCCCTGGGGCTGTTCGATGCCCTGGAGAAGTACGACAGCGGCAAGGGAACCAAGTTCGAAACCTACGCGGTGTGGCGGATCCGGGGCGCGGTGCTGGACGAGCTGCGGGCCATGGACTGGGCCAGCCGTTCGGTGCGGCGCAAGGCGCGCCACGTGGACACCCTCACCCGGGACCTGGACCAGCGTCTGGGCCGGGCGGCCAGCGACGACGAGCTGGCCGAGGCCATGGAGATCTCCTCCACCGAGATGGCCCGGGTGCTGGAGGAGGTGCGCGGAGTGGTGCTCCTCTCCCTCAACCAGTCCCCCAACGACACCGAGGAAGGCCATTCGGGCGGCCTGGCCGAGGTGATCGAGGATCCCAACACCGAGGACGCCCTGGACGAGATCGAGAAGCAGCAGCTCTCCGAGGTGCTGGTGGACGTGATCAGCGATCTCTCCGAGCAGGAGAAGCTGGTGCTCGCCCTCTACTACTACGAGGAGATGACCTTGAAGGAGATCGGCCAGACCCTGGGCATCTCCGAGAGCCGGGTCTCCCAGATCCACACCAAGGCGATCTCCCGCCTCCGGGGGCGGATGCGGCGCGCCGCCTGATCCCCGGGCGCCGGCCGTGAACGGCGGCACGGCCCTTGCAATTTGCATGACCGGCGGGGCGATCCGCCCGGCCGGAGATCACATCGAACGGGGGGGAAGACTTGGACGCAGCCGACCGAACCGCCGGCGAACGACCCGAAACGGCCCTGGAGGGGTCTTTCGGGGGTGCCGCCGGCCCGGTCGGGGGCCCGCCGGACCCGGGGGGGACCGGCGGCCCGGACCGGCCTCGCATTGCGCGACGGCCGATTCCTGACCGGTGGAACGGACGATTCCCGACCACCGGCTCCCGGTCCAGCCTCCGCCCCGGACGCACCCTGACCCGACACCCAGACGGAGGGACCCTCGCGTGAAGACGACCCGCAAGCGCACCTCGGCCAAGACCGCCGCCGGCAAGACCGCCGCCGGCAAGACCGATCGCAAGACCGCCAGGAGCCGTCCCACCGCCGCCAAGGCGGCCCGGGAGAAGGTGGCCCTGGTGGAGAGCCTCCAGGGCATGGGCCTGCTGGAGCAGACCGAGGCCGAACGCCTGGAGAAGAAGGCCGAAACCCTGGGGGCGGAGAAGAGTTCCGAGGGTCTGAACCGGGCCGCGGGCTGGGACCGGAACCTGCGGACCAGCCTGGAAGGATTCTCGGTGTCCGGCGGGGACAAGAACGCCGCCCACGCCCTCCAGGCCCTGATGCTCTGGCAGGGTGGGCTGGCCGGGCTCTCCGCCGATCCCGAGGGCATCGGCGAGGCCATCGGCGCTCTGAGGAAGGTGGTTCCGTACTCGGGGGCCACGCTCTTCCTCCGCGATCCCGACCGGCAGACGGTGAGGCCGGTGGTGTCCCTGGGCATCCCGGTCGACCTGATCAGCCGGATCCGGTTCAGCGAGGGGATGGGTTTCTCCTCCTGGGTGGCCGGGCGCCGGAAGCCGGTGCTCTACGCCTCCCTGCACCGCAACGAGGCCCCGGGGGAAGACCGGGTGCGGTCCTTCATCTCCGTGCCCCTGGTGGTGGGGGAGGCCTGCGTGGGGGTGCTGAACCTGGGCCATCACGAGGACGGATTCTACGGCCCGGCCCACCTCCGGACCCTGATCCTGGCCGCGGCGGTGCTGGCGTCGCTGGTCCAGCGCCACGTGGCCCTGAACCAGATCGCGGAGCGGGAGATCCGCGACCCGAAGACCGGGCTGGCCACCGCCGGGTACCTGCGCTCCCGGCTGGAGGAGGAGGTGGTCCGCTGCCGCGAGCTGGGCCACTCCATGAGCCTCCTCGTGTTCCGCCTCAACGAGCTGGAAGAGCACGTGGAGCGGTTCGGACCCGAGTATCGCGGGCGCTGCCGGTCGGAGCTGGCCGAGCTGGTCTCGGCCTGGCGGGAGCCCTCCGAGCTGGTGGGCCACGGGACCGACGACCGGGTGGTGGTGATCCTCCCCTCGGCGCGCCGGGAGAAGGCGGAAGCCCGGGCGGCCGCTCTCCGCGAGGCCCTCGAGAAGCACAACTTCCCCCGGCGCAAGCGGATGACCGTCGGCCTGGGCCTGGCCACCTATCCCGCCGACGCAGAAGCGGCTCAAGATCTATACGATGCCGCCGATAAGGCGTTGTATGACACGGCGCGAACCCGGCCCGGAGAACCGGCCGGGATCCAGCCTATGGCCCTGTCCTGATCCAGGAGGGCGGTGCGGACCCACATGACCGAACACCAAGACGTTCCGTTCAACCCCGAGATCCGGCCCCGGCTCCTGGTCGTGGACGACGAGGAGAACGTGGTCCAGATCCTCCAGGATCTGTTCAGCGAGCGCCCCTACGACGTGGACACGGTCACCTCGGGGGAGGAGGCGCTGGAACGGCTGGAGGCCAACCGGTACGACCTGCTCCTCACCGACATCAACCTTCCCGGAGTGAACGGGCTGAAGGTGGTGGAGGCGGCCAAGAACGCCGATCCCGACATCGTGATGATCGTCATCACCGGTTACGCCTCCACCGGGACCGCCATCGACGCCCTCCGCCACGGCGCCACCGATTACATCACCAAGCCCTTCGACCTCTGGGAGGTGGACCAGATCGTGGTCCGCGGCCTGGAAAGCCGGCGCCTGGTGGAGGAGAACCGCCGCCTGGTCCACGATCTGCGCGGGGCCAACGAGGAGCTCCGGCGGCACGAGGAGATCCTCACCGAGAAGGTGGCGGTGGCCACCCGCCGCATCCGCACCCTGTACGAGGTGGGCAAGGACCTGAACGCCTCCCTCGACGTGAACAAGACCCTGGATTTCATCGTCAGCCAGGCGGCCACTCTCTGCGATGCGGAGATGGGCCTCCTGTTCCGGAGCCGGGAGAACACCGGGAGCTTCCTGGCCGCGGTGGGATTCGGTCCCGCCGCCGGGCTGACCGGGCGGGCCACCGTCCGCACGGGGACGGGGGTGATCGGCCGGGTGGCCGACGGCCTGGAACCGGCCCGGGTGGAGATCGAGGCCCCCGACGGCTCGGCCGAGGCCTTCCTGGACGAGCTGGGCGTGCGCACCCTTCTCGCCGTGCCCCTCATGAACAAGGGCCGGCTCCGGGGCATCCTCACCGTGATGGACAAGAAGGCGGGGTCCTTCTCCGACGAGGACCAGGACCTGCTGGAGTCCTTCGCTTCCCAGGCCGCCCTGGCCCTGGCCAACGCGGAGCTGTACGAGACCGCGCGCCAGCTCGACCACATGAAGTCCGAGTTCGTGGCCGTGGTTTCCCACGAGGTCCGGACCCCGCTCACCGCCATCCAGGGTTCGCTGGAGCTGGTCCTGGACGACCGCTACTTCGAGATGAACCCCAAGATGCGCGAGCTGCTCAGCATCTGCCAGACCAACGTGGAGCGGCTGCGGGTGCTCATCAACGACATCCTCGACTTCTCCAAGATCGACGCCAACCGGCTCAGCCTGGACTTCACCGCCGTGGACGTGGGGGAGGTGGCCGCGGAGGTGATCACCTCCATGGACTCCCTGGCCGAGCAGAAGGGGATCCGGCTTCGCCTGGATGCGGCCGAGGATCTCCGGCCCATCCAGGCCGACCGGATGCGGCTGGGCCAGGTGCTGACCAACCTGGTGGGGAACGCCCTCAAGTTCACCCCCGACGGCGGCCGGGTGGACGTGATCCTGGACGGGACCGCCGAGGGCGGCGTGCAGTGCGCGGTCAGCGACTCCGGTCCCGGCATCGCCCCCGGGGACCTGGGCAAGCTCTTCCAGAAGTTCCAGCAGATCGACTCCTCCCTCACCCGCCGCCAGGGGGGGACCGGGCTGGGCCTGGTCATCTCCAAGGGGCTGGTCGAGGGGCACGGAGGCCGGATCTGGGTGGAGAGCGAGGTGGGGGTGGGAAGCCGGTTCTGCTTCACCCTGCCGCCGGATCCGTCCGTGATCCAGCCGCGTCCGTCCGGGGTGCCGGCGGAGGAGCACGCCGGCGACTCCGAGGATTCCGCCCAGGCCGCCTGACCGGTCCCGCGCCTCCCAGGGTATCCATGGAACGAGGCCCCCGGGGATGACCCGGGGGCCTCGTCCATG
Source organism: Candidatus Eiseniibacteriota bacterium (assembly GCA_963768615.1). Classification (GTDB taxonomy): domain Bacteria; phylum Eisenbacteria; class RBG-16-71-46; order JABDJR01; family JABDJR01; genus CAVSKL01. The sequence continues at coordinate 689,940 of CAVYIE010000004.1, forward strand.
ACCCTCGCCGGCGTTCCGGGGACGTCTACCGCGGGCTCTTGTCCGGGTAGGGGGGGCGCTTCGCGGCCGGAGGCGCGGCGGCCAGGGCCGCCTTGACCAGCTCGATGGCCTTCTCGAGTTGTGGATCGTGCCCGGCCATGACCTCCTCCGGCCGGTTCAGGACCACGTGGTCCGGGTCCACCCCGTGGTTCTCCACCTGCCAGCCCTTGCCCGGGATCCAGAAGCCGAAGTCGGGCATGGTCACCCCACCGCCGTCCATGAGCCGGATGTCCCGGCTGATGCCCACCAGTCCGCCCCAGGTCCGGGTACCCACGATGGGGCCCAATCCCGCCTCCCGGAAGAAGTAGGGGATGGCGTCGCCCCCGGACCCGGCCCAGGAGTTGGTCACGCAGGCCTTGGGGCCCTCGATGGCCGCGCCCGGGGTGCGGGAATCCCGTCCCTCCCGGTTGGACCAGTAGCCCAGGAACGGCCGGGAGAGCCGGTCCACCATGTAATCGGGGATGAAGCCGCCGCTGTTGTACCGGCCGTCCAGGATCAGGCCCTTCTTGTCGGTCTGGTTGTAGAAGTCGCGGCTGAACCGTTTCACCCCTTCCATGGCGGTGTCGGGCATGTGGATGTAGGCCACCTCGCCGCCGGTGGCCGCGTACACCCGCTCCCGGTTGGCCTCCACCCAGGCCTCGTAGCGGAGGGGGATCTCGTTCCCCACCGGCTTCACGGTGTAGGTGCGGCCCCCCTCGTCCGAGGGGCGGGAGTTCACCGTGATCCGGACCTGCTTGCCGTCGGCGTTCTGGAACCAGGCGTAGACGCTGCGATCGGTGGTCACCGGCTCCCCGTCCACTGCGATCAGGTAGTCCCCCTCGTGGACCTCGACCCCGGTCTGGGCCAGGGGGGCGAGCACGGTCTCGTCCCAGTTGCTGAGGCGGAGGATCCGCGAGAACCGGTAGCGGCCGGCCCCGCGATCGGCCTCGAAATCGGCGCCCAGGAGGCCCACGCCGATGCGCCGGACCTCGGGCCGGTCCCCGCCGCCGACGTAGGTGTGGGAGGTGCTGAGCTCGGCGATGAGCTCGCCGATCACGTAGTTCAGGTCGTCCCGGTAGCGGACGTAGGCGACCAGCGGCTCGTAGCGCTCCCGCATCGCCGGCCAGTCCACCCCGTGCATGGCCGGGTCGTAGTAGAAGTCCCGCTCCAGGCGCCAGGCGTCGACGAACATCTCCTTCCACTCGGCGGGGAAGTCCACCACCGTCTCCAGGCCCGAGGTGTCCAGGGTGCCGTCCCCGGGCTTCTGGTCCTCGGCCGCGTCCACGATGGCCCAGCTCCGGCCGGCCTGGACCAGGACCTTGGCGCCGTCAGGGGTGAGCTGGTAGCTCCGGACCCCGGCCAGGACCGTCTTCACCTCGCGTTTGGCGGTGTCGAAGTACTTCAGCACCGCGCCTCCCCGCGGGGCCTCGTCCTCGTCGTCGCCGCCGGCCTCCTCCCGGGAGAGGAAGAAGAGTTTGTCCCCGGTCGCGGCCAGGTCGCGGTAGTTGCCCGCCGGCACCGGGACCTCGGAGATGCGGTCGCCGATCCCTTCGGGATCCACCCGGACCGTCACTTCCTTGGCCTCCGTGTCCCCGGATTTCCCCGCCTTATTCCCGCCTTGGGCGTCCCCGGCCCCGGGGGTTTCCTCGTCGCTGCGGGGGGGGAAGGGCTCCGGGGTGTCCGCGGCCAGGGCTACCGCGTAGATCCCGGTGGCGTCGGTGAGCACGTACTCGAAGGCGAAGTCCCCGAAGGTGGGGTTGAAGTGCCGGTTGGAGAGGAAGTACAGGTACCTGCCGTCGGCGCTGAAGGCGGGGGCGTAGTCGTCGGTGAGGGCGCCGGTGACCCGGACCGGCTCCCCCCCGTCGCGGGCCCGAAGGAAGATCGAGCCCATGTTGTTGTCGTCCAGCTTCACGTAGGCCAGCCACCGGCTGTCCGGGCTCCAGGCGTACTCGGTGATGTCGGCGACCTCGCTCTTGTCCACCCGGGTCGTCTTCCCGGTGGCCACGTCGGCGGTCCACAGGCTCCAGGTCTTGTCGGCGAAGGCCACCGTCTTCGAATCCGGGGACCACGCCTGGCTGAAGCGGAAGCTGCGGCTGCCCGAGGTCACCTGCCGGGGCGGGGTGCTCCCGTCCTGGGGGAGGACGTAGAGCTCGTACTCCCCGGTGGCGTCCGAGAAGCAGGAGATCCAGCGCCCGTCCGGGGACCAGGCCGGGTAGCGCTGGTAGACCCCGGAGTCGGCGGTCAACGGGCGCACGTCCCCGTGCTCGGCGGGCACGGTGAAGAGGTCCCCGCGGGCCTCGAAGGCCACCCGCTTCGCCGAGGGGGAGACCGAGGCCCCCCCGATGAGGTCGGACACCCTGGTCAGGGCCGGCCGGGCCCACACCGCGTCGGTGGAGAGCTCCACCGGGATCTTCCGGGGGGTTCCGTCGGGGAGGTCCACCACGTAGAGCCAACCCCCGTTCTCGAACACGATGGCGTCGCCGCCCAGGCTGGGCCAGCGGACGTCGTATTCCTTGAAGTCGGTGAGCTTGGTCACCGCCTTGGTGCTCACGTCGTAGGCGTAGAGGTTCAGCTTCCAGTTCTCGCGGTCCGAGTTGAAGTAGATCCGGTCCCCGTGCCACATGGGGAAGCGGTCGGTGCCCACCCAATCGGTGATCTTCTCGCTCCGGTTCGCCTTGAAATCGTAGATCCAGATGTCCTCGGCGGTGCCGCCGGTGTAGCGCTTCCAGGTGCGGAACTCCCGGTTGAGCTCGGTGTAGGCGGCGAGATCGGTGCCCCGGGGGGAGAAGGAGATCCGCTCGCAGATGGGCAGGGCCACCGGCTCCGGCCACCCCCCGCCGACGGGGACGTGGAACATCCGGTCGTAGCGCCGGTTGGGGGAGAGCCGCTTGGAGCGGAAGTAGACCTCCCGGGAATCGGGAGACCAGGTGATGACCTGGTCCGAGCCGGGGTGCCAGGTGAGCCGGCGGGGCTCGCCCCCGCCGGCGGGGATCACGTACACCTCGTCGTTGCCGTCGTAATCGCCGGTGAAGGCGATCCACTTCCCGTCCGGCGAGAATTTGGGGAAGCGTTCCATGCCCGCGAAGGTGGTCAGCCGGCGGGCGGTGCCGCCGGCCCGGTTCACCGTCCACAGGTCGCCGGCGTAGACGAAGACCACGGTGTCCCCGTGGATGTCGGGCATGCGCAGGAGCCGGGCCTCCCCGGCGTGGGCGGGGCCGGCGGCGAGGAGGGCGAAGGCGGAGAGAACGAACAGAAAGCGTCGCATGGCGGGTCCTCGGATCCTCGATTTCGGGGCCTGGGGCCGGAGCAGTCGCCGGGAAACCTAACCCAGACCGGCGGGCGGTGCCTAGCGGCCCGGAGGGGCTCAGTGAAGGAGGACGATGCGGGCGGAGGCGCGTCCCGAGGCAGTGCGGGCGGAGACGTAGTAGATCCCGGCGGGCAGGGTCCGGCCGGAGTCGTCGCGGCCGTCCCAGGCCAGGGAATGCGGGCCCGCCTCCAGGCGCCCCCGGTACAGGGTGCGCAGGGCGCGGCCCTGGAGATCGAAGAGGACGACCTCGGCCGGCCCCGCCCCTCCGGTCTCCAGCCACAGGGTGGAGGCCCCCCGGGTGGGATTGGGGCGGGCCTGGAGCGTCACCCGGGGCCCGGGCGGGGGGAGGGAGTCCTCGACCCCGGTGGGATCCCCGACCCCGTAGGCGTAGTGGAGATCCTGGTCGGTGAAACTGTAGTAGAGCAGGTTGGGCAGATCGTCGGCGTCGATGCGGGCGGAACAGAACCGCCCCACGTCCCCGGCCGAGGCCACGGTGTTGGTGATCCAAGTCCCCTGGTAGCGCCCGGCGTAGCGGAAGTCGCCCTGGCTCCGCTCGTAATAGGCCACGTGGGGCCGGCCCCGCCGGTCGGAGAAGACGGAGGCCCCCTCGCCGGCGTTCCCGTCGTCGTCGACGGTGACCGTGGACCAGGGATCCCCGGGCTCGGGCCGGGTGGCCACCTTGAGGGCCCCGTGGGTGAGGTCGTAGTAGGCGACGAAGGTGGTGAAGGCGTTGACGGTGATGGAGGCGCTTCTCCCCACGTCGCCGAGGCTGTCCACGCGGGTGACCGTCCAGCCTCCGTTCTCCTTCACCGCCACCTTGAGGTCGCGGTTGTTCAGGTCGTAGTAGGCGACCTGGAGCCCGAGGTCGACGTTGAGGGAGGCGTAGAGGCCGACCGCGCCATCGGTGTCCGCGTACTCGAAGGTCCAGGGGTTTCCCGGTTCCTTGGTGGCCACTTTGAGGCCGGGCCGGGAGGCGTCGAAATAGGCGATGTAGACCGTGCTTCCGGAGACGGCGATGGAACTGAACTGCCCCACGATCCCCGACTGGTCCACCGTCTCGTGCCGCCAGCCGCCGAGGGTGGAGTCGTACCAGGCATGTCGGAGGTCCTGGTAGTACGCCTCGTAATAGGCGATGTGGGGGATGTCGTTCCAGGTGAGGGCGATGGATGCGTAGGCTCCGGTGTAGGCGCTTCCGTCCACCGTGATCCGGGACCAGGCGCCGGCCCCGCGGGGAGACGGGTTGACGGCGTAGCGGAGGTTCTGGGAGCCGGGATCCAGGGCGTCGTACTCGAAGTAGGCGGCGTGCAGGCGGCCGGTGCGATCGATGGCCAGGGAGCAGTACTGGCCCATGTTGCCGGAACCGTCGACCAGGGTCGGCGTCCAGAGCCAGGCCCGCGCCGGGGCCGCCGGGGCCAGGACCAGGATGAGCAGGAGTGCGGACACGATCCTCGGAAGGGGGATCGCGCCCGGGCGACGGGGAGGCGCCCCGGTCCTCGGCCGCCCACGGCGGGGATGAACTGCGGTTGCTCGGAACACGATGCGGCCCCTCCGGTCGGGACGTCCGCCCGCGGTCGGAAGCGGAGTCGCCCGGAATCGTACCACGGCTCGTTCATGAATCCGGTGCGATTCGAATCGAGCCGCGTCCCCGGGGGCCGGCCGGGGGGCGGATCGCGGGTGCTGGGGGAAGGTTGATTTACTTTCTAAGCCTAACTATAATTGTCGCTTACGCTCGTGCTCCCGGAGGCCCGCCATGCCGCGCTTGGTCCGGAACGTCGCCCTTCTCACCCTCGGCCTCCTGATCGGAGCCGGGCGCGGATCCGCCGCTCCCCCCGCCGATCCGGGTCCGGCCATCCAGGCCGAACTGGTGGGCCTCGGGTTCGAGAACGTCGCCGTGAGGACGGGGGAGAACTCGGTCCGGATCTGGTACGAGAACCGCATCCTCCGCTACGAGCTGGCCGCGATCGGGCTCGCGGCCCGGACCGCGGTCCGGCACCTCCCTCCGGGCACCGATCTCACCCTGGTCATCGAGAACCGCGGGGTGGCCGTGCTCTCCCTGAGCGCGGCCGCTGGGGACTGGGACCGGTTCCTGCGCGGGGATCTCGACCCCGCCGCCTTCAACCGGCGCCTCGCCCTGCGCGCGGTCGCCGACGGGTCCGGCTCCCTGGCCCCGCCCGCCGGCACGCCCCGGGCCAACCGGCGCTGGTGGCGCACCGACCTCGCCGTGCGCCCCCTGTTCTCCTTCGAGATCGGGATCGCCGACGACCCGTTCCAGATCGCCCTCTACCTGGCTCCGGAGGCGACCATGAGCCCCGGCTACGGCACCCTGGCCACGGTGCAGGCCCAGGTGCGGGTGACCGACGACCTGGATCCCTACGCCCGGCGGGTGGCTCCGGGCCGGAACACGCTCTCCTGGGGAGGACCCCTGCCCGGGGGGGTCCTGTTCGCGGGCAGCGCGGGGTACTTCCCCCAGAACCGCTACGGCGTGGCCGCCCAGGCCGGCCGTCTGTTCCTGGACGGGCGCCTGGAGATGCGGGCCGGAGGCGACGCCTCGGGCTTCCTCAAGTTCAGCCGCGACCTCGTGTTCTACTCGGGCTTGCACACCTGGTCGGCCTACGTCTCCGCCACCGGGCGGACCCGGGGACTGGACCTCGAGGCCACGGTCACCGGGGCCCGGTTCATGGAAGGGGCCCTGGGGGCCCGCGTGGACGTCGACCGGCGCTTCGCCGAAACCACCTTCGGGTTCTTCGGGATCAAGACCCGGGACGACTCGGTGGCCGGGTTGCGCCTGGTCGTTCCCCTGCCCCCTCGCCGCTGGTCGCGCCCCCGGGCGGTGCGGCTCACCACCGTTCCCGAGTTTCCCCTCACCTACCGGGAGTCGGTGCTCAACATCGGCCGGCAGGTCTCCCTCTTCGACAACCTGGATCGGCTGCGCAAGGGCCTCTATCCCACCTTCGTCCGAAACAATCTGGCCGACCTGCGGCGGGCTCTCCCCGGGGAGGAACGGCAGTGAGAGAACCGGCGGCGATCCTCGTCATCCTGGCCCTGCTCGCCGGGACCGGGTCGGCGGCGAGGGCGGCGAGCCCGCTACCCGGGGCGGGGGCGGGGGCCTCGCTGACCGGGACCACCGGGCTGGTCAACGTGCCCACCGCCGACGTTCTCCCCGACGGCGTGCTCCGCTTCGGCTACCACCGGATCGACAAGCGCTGGGTCTACGACCCGCGCGGGGTGATGGACAACGAGATCTACTTCCTGGGCCTGGGATTCCTGCCCCGGCTGGAGGTGATGGTCCGGGCCACGGAGTTCCCCCACGGCAAGCTGATCCCCCAGGAGGAGGGACCCACGGTGGACCGCATGGCCTCGGCCCGGGTGCAGCTCCTGCGGGACGGGGAGTTCGACGCCCGGATGCCCGCGGTGGCGGTGGGGGCGGACGACCCCCGGGGGACGCGGCGGTTCCATTCCTTGTATGTTGTTGCCACAAAGCGAATTGAGCTGTCCAGGACGGGGATCGGGCTGGGGCTGACCGGGGGGTACGGCTCCACCGCGCTCTCCGCCCGGCGGTACGTCCTGGACGGGGGATTCGGCGGCGCGGAGCTCACGATTTCAAGTTCGGTTGCAGGAATCCTTGAATACGACACGGAAAAGTGGAACACTAGTGTGCGGATGGCTCTTTTCGGACATCTGGGAGTGCATCTCGCATTGCTGAATCTCGACACTCTCTCGGGCGGCGTGACCTGGACGCTGCCGCTTTGAGTTCTTGACCGGCGGGCGGGACTCCAGGGACTCCGACCGGCCGTCTTCGTAAAACTCGTAGTTCACATCGGCGTTTCCCGTTTCCGGGGTCGCGTTTCCGGCCGGAGACTCGCCGCTGAAAGCATCACAACCAGGGGGGATCCGGTTCATGCTCTCCAACCAGCCCATGCGCCGTTCCTTGTTTCTCCTCGTGGCCGGCTTGGCTTTCTTCGCGCTCGCCGCGTCCGAGCCCCAGTGCGCCCGCATCGGAGACCGCGTTGCGGGTCCGAACGGGTCCACTCCGGACGTGAAGGGCGGGAACGGGGTCGCCGAGTGTGTCCAGGCCTGCGTGTCCGCGGCCCAGGATGCCCGCGCCGCCGAGAACGACATTCACAACGCCAACCTGGAATCCTGTGCCGGCGATCCGGAGTGCCTCGCCGAGGAATCGGCCCGGCACGCGGCGGTCATGCAGCAGATCGCCATGGATCAGCAGGACTGCAAGGCTCCCTGCCACAACCAGGGTGGAGGCCACGGCGGACAGTAGTCCCCGTCGCGCTTCGACAGGATCCGGCACGCCGGCCCGGGAAGGTCTAGGCACTTCGCGGGTCGGCAATGCCGTGTCCGGCGCCGCCGTTGTTGGCCATCCTCCGGCGCGGTTCCGAGTCGCCGCTCGCTTCCACCCCCCGCCGGGGTGTAGGCTTGGTCTGAAGGCCGCCGGCGAACCGCCGATAACCCGTCCCGGGACAGGGCTCGACCGCCCCCAGGATACGTGATAAAATTGGTACTGTTTTGACAGCACCAAACCACACCGAGCCAGCATGACGCCATCCTCCTCCCCAGTGCCCTCGTCGCAGACCGCCCCGGAAACGGGGACGGTGAGGCCGGTCACTCCCGGCACCGCGCCCCGACCCCCGGCGGCGCGGCCGACCGAGGTGCCCGACGCGGATTCCAGGTTCCCCCACGCCACCGCCCATCGCCGGGTGGTGCCGGAGGACCTGCTCCTGGTGCTCACCTACCGCTGCAATTCCCGGTGCGTGATGTGCGGCATCTGGGAAGGGGACCAGTCGGGGAAGGGGGAGCTCACCCCCGACGAGTACGCCCGGATCCTCCCCGATTCGCTCCTGTACGTGAACCTGACCGGCGGCGAGGTGTTCCTGCGCAACGATCTCCCCGAGGTCGTGGCCGCCGTCCGCTCCGCCGCCCCCCGGGCCCGGATCGTCATCTCCACCAACGGGCTCCAGCCGCGGCGCACCCAGAAGATGCTCCCCGCCATCCTCGCCGCGGACCCCGGGATCGGGTTCGCCATCTCGATCGACGGGGAGCCCGAGGTCCACGACAAGGTGCGGGGCATCCCCGGCGGGTGGAAGAAGGCCTACGACACCGTGCGCCTGCTCCAGAGCGAGGGCGTCACCAACCTGCGGATCGCCTTCACCGCCACCGTGAACCAGGCCGCGGACAACACCGGCCACCTGGGCCGGATCTACGACCTGGCCCGGGAGACGGGGGTGGAGTTCACCTGCGCGGTGGCCCACAACTCGGACCACTACTTCAAGACCAGCGCCAACAAGGGCGTGAACGTGGAGGAGCTGGCCCGGCAGCTGGATTACGTGGCCAGGAACGAGCTCAAGAGCCGGCGGATCAAGAGCTGGCTCAGGGCGTACTTCCACCACGGGCTGGTGGAGCACGTGAAGGCCCACGTTCGTCCCACCCCCTGCGAGGCCGGCCACACCAGCTTCATGATCGATCCCCGCGGCGACGTCTACCCCTGCAACATCCTCAACCTGCCGGTGGGGAACGTCCGCGAGACCCCCTTCCTGGACATCTGGAACTCGCAGAGGATGGAGGAGGTCCGGGGGGTGGTCCGGAACTGCAACCAGCCCTGCTGGATGGTCTGCACGGCCCGGGCCAGCATGCGCCGGGACCGGAACCAGGTCCTGGCCTGGGTGGCCGGCAACAAGGTCAAGGCCCACCTGGGGCGCCCCATCATCCGCTCCTGATCCCGCCGGGCCGGCCGGCCGGCCGGGGCATTCCCTCCGTCCGCGGAGCCGCGGTGTTGTGTCAATTCACGCAATCGGGGGATTCCCGGCGGTTTTTCCCAAAGGGGGGGCCGGCCGCGCCGATACCCGGAATGAAGGGGGCCACACCCGGGCCCCTTCCGCTCACCCTCCACACGGGATCCTACGGCGTGAACCTCGAAGCCCTCATCCTGGCGGAACTCGGCGGCAGCCGGCTTCGGCCGCTCACCGACCACCTCCCCCTGAGCGTGGTCCCGGTGGGAGGAACCCCGATCCTGGATCATGAGATCCAGGCCCTGCGCGGCGCCGGGGTGGACTCGATCGTGGTGGTGGGGGGGTACCGGGCCGCCCAGGTGGAGCAGATCTGCCGCGTGTACGATGGGGTGCGCTTCCGGCGCAATCCCGCCTTCTCCCGCGAGGAGCCGACCCTGTCCGCCCTCCGGGCCGCGGGGACCCTCTCCGGGCGCCCCCTGCTGCTGGTGCGCGGGGATCTCGTCTTCGACGTGCCCCTCCTGGAGCGGGTGCTGAAGGGTTCCGAGGCCAACCGGGTGGCGGTGGACGGCGAAGGCCGGCCCATCGGCCTCTGGCGGCTTACCCCGAGGGTGGTGGAGGTCCTGCGCGGCGCGGCCGGTCTCGGGGGCCCCGGGGATGAGGTCGAGCCGCCCCTGGGAGAGATCCTGGACGTCGCGCTGGCCGAAGCCGGAGCGGAGACGGTGCCGGTGGACGACCTTCCCTGGGCGCGGGTGGCCACCATGGAAGACCTGGCCCGGGCCCTGGTCGCCCATCGCCGGGCCGCCGAGGACCGGGTGTCCCGGAACGAGCAGCGGCTCCGCCGGGCGCGGCCGGCCCCGGAGCCGGAGCGGGTGGAACCCCGCCTCCCCGTCCGCCCCATGGCTCCGTCCCCGGTGGTCCGCCCCCCCTGGGCCGGCCCGGCCTACAAGACCGCCCCCTTCTGAGCCCCGCCCCGACCCGGAATCCTGCAAGTCCCTTTGCCGATACGTTGTTTCGAGGGTCGCGGCGTGATACGATCTTGCCTGGATCGCAGTCCGCAAGGGTATTTATGGGGGGAATTCAACGCGGTTGCGCATCCCATTTTAGTTGGACCGGATTCCCTCCCCCCTCAACGGGATCTTGAACTTGGCCACTTCCCTCACTTCCGGCGGCACCGGTGTCCGGCCGTCCTCCACGGCCCCGGCCCCGGTCCTTCCCCCCCGCCTGGAATCCCCGCCGCGGGCGGCCCTGGGAGTGGCCATGCTGGTTCTGGACCTGCTTCTCGTCGCCGGGGCGTACTGGGGCGGACAGCTCCTGCGCGACGCCGCCCTGGCCGCAGCCCACGCCCTGCGGGTCACCGGAGCCGCGCTGGTCATCGCCGGGGTCTCCACGGTCGTCTTCGGGATCCACGGGCTCTATGACCCGGCGGCTACCCTGAACGGCTGGCGCCAGACGTCCCGGCTGGCCCGCAGCTGGGTGGTGGTGGTGGCGCTGGTCATCCTCGGCGTCTTCCTGGCCAAGGCCGATTCCCCCCTGGATTCCCGGCTGGCCCTGGTCTTCCTGGTCGTCCTGGGGGCGGCCGCGACCGGCGGCGCCCGTTTCCTCTTGTGGCGGCCCTGGTTGCGCCGCCATCACGCCCGGGTGCTGCGGGGGGCGAGGGTGATCGTCGGCACCGGGCGCCTGGCCCGCCGGGCCGCCGCGCTGGCCGCCGAGGCCGGCCCGCGCGAACCCGAGGTGGTGGGGTTCGTGGACGATCCGGAGCGGACCGCCCGCCGGGGGAGCGACCGGGACCTGCCCCATCCCTATCTGGGCGGGCTGGAGGTGGTGCGGAACCTGGCCCGGGAGCGCCGGATCTCCCAGGTGATGGTGGCCCGCGAGGACCTGTCCCGCGGGCGCCTGGTGGGCCTGGCCCACGAATGGCTCGACGAGGGGATCCGGGTCACCCTGGTCTCGAGCGCCTTCGAGGTGATGGTGGCCCGGGCCTCGGGCGCGCTCATCGGCGGCGTGCCCCTGGTGGAACTCCGCCGTTCGCCGCAACGCGGGTGGGGGCTCAAGGCCAAGCGCATCCTGGACGTGGCCGCGGTGCTGACCGGGGGAGTGCTGCTCCTGCCGCTTCTGGCCGCGGTGGCGGCCTCGGTGAGGCTTTCCTCCCCGGGACCGGTCCTCTACAAGCAGGAGCGCGTGGGGCGGCACGGCCGGCGATTCGTCCTCTACAAGTTCCGCAGCATGCACGTCGACAGCGACGACGGGGCGCACCGGGACTACGTGAAGGCCTTGATGGAGGGGACGGCGGCGTCGGTGGACGAGAACGGGCGCAAGGTCTACAAGCTGGTCGACGATCCGCGGGTCACCCGGGTGGGCGCGTTTCTCCGCCGGGCGAGCCTGGACGAGCTTCCCCAGCTCTGGAACGTGCTCAAGGGGGACATGAGCCTGGTCGGACCCCGGCCTTGCCTGCCCTACGAGTGGGACCTGTACGAGGAATGGCAACGGCACCGTCTGGACGTGGTTCCCGGGATCACCGGCCTGTGGCAGGTGAGCGGCCGGAGCCAGGTGTCCTTCGAGGAGATGGTGCTCCTGGATCTTCACTACATCACGAACTGGTCGCTGGGCCTGGATTTGGCCCTGCTCACCCGCACCATCCCCGTGGTCGTCTACGGGTCGGGGGGGCACTGATCCCGGCTCCCGCCGGAGGGCAACCCATGCTGAAGGTCGGAATCGTCGGATGTGGCTACTGGGGCCCGAACCTGGTCCGTAACCTGGTCGAGAACCGTCGCTGCGGCGGGGTCGTCGCCTGCGACCTGGACGCCGGGCGCCTGAAGCACATCGCACAGCGCTACCCGCTCCACGGAACCACCACCGACTACCAGGAACTCCTGGACGACCCCGAGGTGGCGGCGGTGATGATCGCCACCCCGCTCTCCACGCACTTCTCCCTGGCCCGCCGGGCCCTGGAGGCGGGCAAGCACGTGTTCGTGGAGAAGCCCTTCGCCCACACCGGGGTCGAGGCCCGCACCCTGATCGACCTCGCCGCCGGGAGGAACCTGGTGGTCATGGTCGGGCACACCTTCGAGTACTCCCCCGCGGTGCGGAAGATCGCCGAGGTGATCGCCGCCGGGGAGCTGGGCGACGTCTACTACATCTCCTCCAGCCGGGTGAACCTGGGGCTGCACCAGAAGGACGTGTCGGTGGTGTGGGACCTGGCTCCCCACGACCTGTCCATGATCTTCGCCTGGCTGGGCGAGCACCCGATCCGGGTCACCGCGGTGGGCCGGGACTACGTGCAGCCCGGGCTGCCCGACGTGGCCTTCATCGATCTCCTCTTCGCCTCCGGGGTGCTGGCCCACGTGCAGGTGAGCTGGCTGTCCCCGTCCAAGCTCCGGAACACCACCATCGTGGGCTCGCGGAAGATGCTGGTGTACGACGACACCGAGCACCTGGAGAAGGTGAAGATCTTCGACAAGGGGGTCAACTACCGGGACCCCGAGACCTTCGGCGAGTACCAGCTTTCCTACCGGGCCGGCGACATCGTCTCTCCCAAGCTCGATTCCTACGAGCCCCTGCAGGCCGAGGTGGAGGACTTCCTGGGCGCGATCGAGGACGGGACCCTCCCCCGGGTGGACGGCCACTCCGGGCTGCGGGTGGTCCAGGTCCTGGAGGCGGCCGAGCGCTCCCTGGAGAGCGGCGGCCAGCCGGTGACCCTGGAGTGGCCCGCCCCGCCCCGGCCCGCCGGCGCGCGTGCCTGATCCATGGAAAGCCGCATCTACCCCAACGTCCGGCTCGGGGAAGGCTGCATCGTCCACGATCCGGTGGTCCTCGGCATGCCCCCGCGAGGACGGGAGCCGGGGGAGCTGCCCCTGGTGGTGGGACCGGGGGCGGTCATCCGCCCCTTCACCACCCTCTACGCCGGGAGCACCCTCGGCGCCCGGTTGAACACCGGCCAGGGGGCCTCGGTGCGCGAGGACAACGTGCTCGGGGACGGCTGCTCGGTGGGCACCAACGCGGTCCTGGAGTACGGGAACCGGATCGGCGACGGCTGCCGCATCCACAGCGGCTGCTTCCTGGAAGGGGTCACCCTGGGCCGGGACGTCTTCCTGGGCCCCAACGTGGTCTTCACCGACGACCCCCATCCGCCCTGTCCCCGCTACCAGGACTGCAAGGGGGGCGCGGTGGTGGAGGACCTGGTGAAGATCGGGGCCAATTCCACCATCCTTCCCGGGGTGCGCATCGGCCGCAACAGCCTGATCGGGGCCGGGTCGGTGGTGGCCGCCGACGTCCCGCCGGGCATGGTGGCCGCCGGCTCCCCGGCCCGGGTGCTGAAGCGGATCGAGGATCTGGTCTGCTGGCCCGGCCACTTCCCCCACCCCTACGCCTGGGAGCCCTACGGATCCACGCCTCCCAAGGGTTAGAATGAGCCCGGACGGGCCGGGTCCCGGCCCGCCGCGGACACCCGACGGGAAAGGAGGCGCCCGTATGCAGTACACCCCGCGCACCGAGCTGGAGGCCCGGCTGGTCCGGGTGCAATCCGGGCTCCGCAACCGCGAGCTGGACGGGGCCCTGGTCCTCCAGAAGGCCGATCTCTTCTACCTCACCGGCACCGTGCAGAGCGGAGTCCTGTTCGTGCCCGCGGACGGCGAGCCCATCTACGCCGTCCGGCGCTCGGTGCACCGGGCCCGGACCGAGAGCGCCTGGAGCGAGATCCTCCCCCTGAAGAGCATGAAGGAGCTGCCCGGCCTCCTGGCCGGACGCGGTTTCGGCTCCTTCAGCCGCCTGGGTCTGGAGCTGGACGTGCTTCCGGCCGCCCTCTACCTCCAGTTCGGGCACCTCTTCCCCGGGGCGGAGTTCCTGGACGCCGGCGCCCTCCTCCGCGAGGTGCGGATGGTGAAGAGCGCCTACGAGATCGGCCAGATCGAGCACGCGGCCGAGCAGCTGCGGATCGTGTTCGCGGAGATCCCGGCCATGATGAAGGCGGGCTGCGAGCGGGAGATCGACCTCGCGGCCCGGATCGAGGGAGCGCTCCGCCGCCGCCGTCACCAGGGGCCGGTCCGGGTGCGCCGGTTCGGGATGGAGCTCCACATGGGTTCGGTCAGCTCCGGCGCCACCGCGTCCTATCCCACCGATTTCGACGGCGCCGACGGGGTGGAAGGGCTGTATCCGGCCGCCCCCCAGTCCGGCGGCGAGCGGCTGCTCCGCCGGGGGGAGCCGATCATGATCGACATGGTGGGGGGGTACGGCGGGTACCTCGCCGACAAGACCCGCATCTTCGTCCCCGGCGGCCTCCGGGACGAGGAGATGATCCGCGCCCACCATTTCTGCCTCCGGCTCCAGGAGGAGGTCCGCGCCCGCATGCGCCCCGGCGCCCACGCCGGGAAGATCTACCAGGCGATCGGGAAGCTGGCCCAGGACTCCCCCTGGAGCGCGGGCTTCATGGGCTACGGGGACAACCATTCCCGGTTCGTGGGCCACGGGGTGGGGCTGGAGCTGGACGAGCTTCCCATTCTCACCGACCGCAGCGACGTGGTTCTCAAGGAGGGGATGGTGGTGGCGGTGGAGCCCAAGATCTTCTTCGCCGACCGCGGGGGAGTGGGGATCGAGAACACCTGGGTCATCACCCAGGAGGGGTGCCGGAACCTCACCGCCGACGACGACGACGTGGTCGCGGTGTAGGCGCGCCGCCCGCTACCCGAGGTTCCGCGCCGCCCACTCGCGGGTCTCCGCCGCCGCGCGTTCCCAGTCCACCAGCGGAGCCAGGTGCTCCCGCTCCATGTGGGTGGCCAGCGCCGGGAGCGGGGTGACCAGCAGCCGCCGAGGCCGGCCCGCCCGCCGTACGCGCTCCCGGCCCAGTCCCTGGAGCCGCCGCCAGAGACCGCGGTCGTCGGGGATCTCCTCCCGGGCCATGCGGTGATGGAGCGGGGCGTCCGCGGCCAGGACCGCCGCGCGCACCGCGAAGCTCAGGCAGGTGCTCTCGGCCGAGCGCCAATGGCGGTCCCCGCCCAGGAACACCCGCGGCCGCCCGCCGTCGGCGTCGTCGGTGCGGCGGTAGCGGTCGGGGTGGTCGTAGAGGGACAGGTAGTCGGCCTCGGGGAGGGCGGACGCCGCGGCCCGGAGCTCGGCGAAGGCGCGGGGAAGGTAGAGGTAGTCGTCCTCCGAAAGGTAGACCAGGTCGCCGTCCACCGTGGCCCGGTCCCGGGCCAGGTCCACCGCCCGGCGGTAGGAGCCGCCGTTGCCGAGCCCGTCCCCGGACACCACCTCCCCGGCGGCGGCCATGAGCCGGGTGCGGGATTCCGGCAGGGGACCGTCGTTCAGGAACACCATCCGCACCGGGGCCCCGGCCTCCCGCATCGCGCGCAGGAAGGAGGCCAGGCACAGGTCCTTGTCGAAGAAGTCGGGCCGGTTCTTGCGGTTCACGCCCCCGGAGGAGCGGTAGACGACGTGGAGCATCGCGGGGAGGATACACGCGGGGGCGGTCCGGGGCCAGCGGGGCGCGTTGAGCGCCCTTTCGGGCTCTGCTAGACTCCTCCGGCCATGTCGCAGCCCAGCGCGCCCGCGTCCCCTCCGGGGGCCCTCCGCCTCGTGGTCGTCACCGTGGTCCGGGACGAGGAGGAGTTCCTTCCCCGCACCCTGGCCTCCATGTTCGCCCAGTCGACGCTTCCCGCGGCCTGGATCGTGGTCGACGACGGATCCCGGGACCGTACCCCGGCGCTCCTGGCCGAGGCCGCGGCCGGCCGGCCCTGGATGGAGGTGGTCACCCTCACCGAGCGTCCCCGGCGGAACGCGGGGGAGGCGGCGGCCCGGGGGTTCAACCGGGTCCTGCCCCGGGTCTGGGAGCGGGAGCCGGACGCGGTGGCCATGCTGGACGGCGACACCGAGTTCGAACCCGACTACTACGCGCGGCTCCTGGCCGCCCTGGCCGGCGACCCGAAGCTGGGGATCGTGGGCGCCCAGGCCGTGGAGCCCCATCCCGACGGCAGCTGGGGCCGGGTGCGGATCCCCGCCTACCACGTGCACGGGGCGACCAAGGTCTACCGGCGGGAGTGCCTGCGGGACCTCGGGGGGCTGGCCCCCGGACCGGCCTGGGACACGGTGGACATCGTGCGGGCCCGGCTGGCCGGGTGGACCACCCGCACCCTGCCCGACGTCGCCTTCCGCCACCTGAGGGTCACCGGCAGCGCCGGCGGGCTCCGGCGCGCCCCCTGGATCAAGGGGCGGGTGGCCTACCTCACCGGCTACCACCCCCTCTTCGCCGGGCTGCGGGCGGTGCGGAACATGCTCCGCCCCCCCTACGTGGCCGGCGGCTGGTACTTCCTGCGCGGGTTCCTCTCCGGATACCGGGAGGGCGCCGAGAGGGTGCTGAACCCCGAGGAGGTGCGCGCCTTCCGCCGGGAGCAGATGCGTGCGCTCACCGGAAGGCGGTCCTGGTGGCGGTGAGGTCCGAGGGGCCCTTCCGGGCCCTCCACGTGGTCTACAGCCACTACGCCAGCGACCCGCGCACCCGGCGCCAGGCCGAGGCGCTGCGCGACGCGGGGTGGGAGGTCCGCGTGCTCTGCCTGGCCCGGCCCGGGGAACCGGAGGAGAGCGCGCTGGACGGGGTCCGGGTGACCACGATCTCCGTTCCGCGCTACCGGGGGCGCTCCCTGGCCCGGTACCTGGGCTCCTACCGGCGGTTCCTGGGCCGCGCCTTCGGGCTCCTGGCCCGGCACCCCCGGACCTACCGCTTCGTCCACGTCCACAGCCTTCCCGACTTCGCCGTCCACGTGGCCCATCCCGCCCGGTGGGCGGGGGCGGGGGTGCTCCTGGACATCCACGACCTGGTCCCCGAGCTCTTCACCGAGCGGTTCGGGGCCGAGCGGCGGGCCCTGCGCCGGGTGGCCGAGTGGGCGGAGCGCGTCCACGCCGCCGCCGCCGACCACGTGCTCACCGCCAACGAGCAGTTCCGGGAGCGGCTGGTGGCCCGGGGGGTCCCGGCGGAGAAGGTCTCGGTGAACCTGAACCTCCCCGACGAGCGCATCTTCTGGAGGGACGAGCCGCCCCCCGCACCGGAGCGGCCGGTCCTGGCCTACCACGGCACCCTGGTCCCCCGGTACGGTCCCGACCTGCTGCTGGAGGCGGCGGCCCGGCTCCTGCCCCGCTTCCCGGACCTCACCGTGCGCCTGATCGGCGACGGGGACCAGCGGGAGGAGCTGCTGGCCCGGGCGGCGCGGCCGGACCTGGCCGGGCGGGTGTACGTGAGCCCGGACCGGGTGCCCATCGACGGCATCCCCGCCGCCCTGGGCCCGGTCTCGGTGGGGATGGCGGCCAACCGGGCCGAGGGGTTCACGCGGCTGGTGCTTCCGACCAAGCTCCTGGAGTACCTGGCCCTGGGCGTGCCCGCGGTGGCCACCCGGACCGAGACCCTGGACTACTATTTCCAGCCCGGCGAGCTGGCCCTGGCCGCCCGGGCCGAGCCGGAGGAGCTGGCCCGGGCGGCGGGGGAACTGCTCGAGGACCCGGCCCGGGCCCGGGCGCAGCTCCTGCGGGGCCGGGAGTTCTTCCGGCGCCACGCCTGGGCCCGGGAGCGGCGGGAGTACACCGCGCTGGCCGCCCGGCTGGCCGGAGGCGGTCCGCCGCCGATTGCCCTTGATTCTCCCGGCCGGTCTGGTTAGCTTGTGAGGCCGTCTCTTCCGGCCCCTCGAGGGGCCATAACCCAGGAACGGTAAATCACTTCCATGACCACCAGCAGCATCTCGCGAGCGCTCGGCGCGGGTCTCACGGTGATCCTCCTCGTCACCGCGCCGGCGGCGGCCCAGGTCTTCACCGACTCCGGCGCTCCGTCCAAGTCCGGCGACGCCTCCGAGACCCTCACCCTTCCCGAGCTGCGGATCCTCATGCTCTCCCGGGAGGTCCCCGTGGAGACCATCGACAAGGTGCTCTCCGCCTTCCCGGAGGACCGCACCTTCACCCGGGACGAGGCCCAGGTCCTGCTCGACAGCACCGAAGCCCTCTCCGCCCCCCCCGGCGCCGCTCCGGGCCGGGAGACGAGGACGGCCCCCGGCGAGCGTCCCGCGGCCGAGACCGAGCGCGGCCCCACCGTCCGCACCCCCGAGGTGCCCATCCGCGAGAGCTTCCGGCCCCCGGGGGGGGTGCCCACCTTCGGGCAATCCATCTTCCGGGGCGCCCCCGAGGGGTTCCAGCCCGCCGAGGACGTGGCGGTGGGCCCGGACTACGTGCTGGGGGCGGGGGACGAGCTCTCCATCGTGCTGTGGGGGGCGGTGCAGAAGCACTGGACCCCGATCATCGCCCGGGACGGGACGGTGGCCCTGCCCTCGGTGGGACTCATCTCCGCCGCCGGCATCCCCCTGGGCGAGTTCCGCGAGACCCTGAAGAGCCGCCTCTCCGGGACCTACAGCGGCTTCAACCTCAGCGTGACCCTGAAGACCCTGCGGAGCATCCAGGTCTCGGTGCTGGGTGACGTGCGCCGGCCCGGCACCTACACCCTGAGCCCGCTCTCCACCTCCTTCAACGCCCTGTACTACGCCGGGGGGCCCCTGGAGACCGGGAGCCTCCGCCGGGTGCGGGTGTTCCGGGGGGATAGCCTCCTGGCCACCGTCGATCTCTACGGGCTGCTCCTGGAGGGGGACGGGACCGGGGACGTGCGGCTGGGCACCGACTACCGGGTGTTCGTGCCGCCGGTCTACGGGCTGGCCACCGTCCGAGGCGACGTGCGCCGGCCCGCCCGCTACGAGGTGAGACCGGGGGACACGGTGGCCGACCTGGTCCATTTCGGGGGCGGGCTCACCGCCACCTCCTATTCACCCCGGGCGGTTCTGGACCGCGTGCAGGGGGACGGGGGGCGGCTGAGCCGGGACGTGGATCTGGCCGGCGGGGCCGACACCATGCAGGTCCACGACGGGGACCTCCTCACCGTGTATCCGATCTACCACGTGGAACCCCACCGCTACGTCTACGTCACCGGCGAGGTCCAGTCGCCGGGGCGGTACGAGCTGTTCCCGGGGATGACGGTCTCGGACCTGGTGTTCCGGGCCGGGAACACCCTGGAAAGCGCCTTCCTGGCCCGGGCCGAGCTCTCCCGCATGGCTCCCGGCACCCAGGATTCGGTGGCCTACTCGGTGTTCTTCAACCTCGGCGACGCCCTGGCCCGGCCTCACAGCAGCGCGGACCTTCCCCTGGAACCCGAGGACCGGGTCTACGTCCGCCAGCAGCCGGGCTGGACCCCCCAGGCCACGGTGGACGTGACCGGCGAGGTGCGATTCCCCGGGACCTACACCCTCACCCGGCGGGAGCAGAAGCTGGCCACCCTCCTCACCCGGGCCGGCGGGTTCACCCTGGAGGCGTTTCCCCAGGCCGCGGGGCTGTTCCGGCCCAGTGAGGGACGGATCATCGTCGATTTCGAGCGGGCCCTGACCCGGCCCGACGGCCCGGAGAACGTGGTCCTGGCCGACGGCGACTCCGTGTTCGTCCCCCGCTACAACGAGACCATCCAGGTCACGGGCGCGGTGAGCCGCCCCGGCGCCCTGGTCTACCAGCCCGGGAAGACCGCCGACTACTACCTTCGCCGCACCGGGGGGCTCACGGAGAACGCCGATCCCGGGCGGGTGCACATCGTGCGGGTGGACGGGGTGGTGCAGAAGGCCCGCCGGTCCCTCTGGTTCGATCCGGAGGTGCCTCCGGGCGCGGTCATCGACGTGGAGGCCAAGCCCCAGGGGGAGGGGGTGGATTGGATGGGAGCCATTCGCGACGCCACCACCATCGTGAGCGGGCTGGCCACCACCATCTTCATCATCACCCAGATCAAGAAATGAGCCGGGGCGGAACCGTCGGCACCACCGTCGCGGACTACACGGCCATGATCCGGCGCTGGCGGGTGACCGCGGGGGTGGTGGTGGCCGTGGTCCTGGCCGCCACCCTGGTCTTCACCCTCACCGCGGACCGCGTCTACACCGCCCGCGCCACCCTGCTCCCCGAGGCCCCCGGCCCCGAGACCAGCGGGCTCTCCAGCCTGCTCATGAACAAGTTCGGGATGTTCCCGGGCATGATGAGCGGCCCCGCCACCCCGGGGGACATCGCGGTCTCGCTGCTGCAGAGCAAGTCCCTGGCCACCGAGGTGGTGGACTCCCTGGGCCTGGTCCAGGCCTGGGAGATCGACGAGGGCTCGCCCTTCGCCTCCCGCGAGGTGGCGGTGGACAAGCTCCAGCGGGCCACCCGGGTGGTGGAGGACGACCGCACCCTGGTCAAGCTCACGGTGCAGGACAACGACCCCGGGCGCACCGCGGCCATCGCCAACGGCTACCTGGACGCGCTGGACCGGGCCAACAACGCCTTCTCCTCCGGATCGGCCGGGCGTACCCGGCGCTTCGTGGAGGAACGGCTGAAGCGCACCGAGGAGGAGCTGGCCGCGGCCCAGGACTCGTTGGAGACGTTCCAGCGCCGGTACGGCGCCCTGGCCATGGACGAGCAGACCAAGACCACGGTGGAAGTGGTGGCCAAGATCCAGGGGGAGATCGAGGCCCTGAAGGCCAAGCGGGACGCCCTCAAGTTCTCCATGAGCGGTCAGTCCACCGAGATCGGGTCCCTGAACGCCCAGATCGCCGCCCTCCAGGCCCGGGTACAGAGCCTGGTCACGCCGGGGGGCGACGCCGGCACCGACCGCAACGGCGTGCTCCTCTCCCTGGGCGACGTGCCCTCCCTGGCCGCGCAGTACGCCCGCCTGTACCTGGCCGTGGAGACCCAGTCCACCGTGTACGGGATGCTGGCCTCCCAGTACGAGCAGGCCAAGATCGAGGAGGCCCGCAACACGCCCTCGGTGCGGGTGGTGGACCGGGCCTCGGTCCCCCTCTATCCCACCCGGCCGAAGAAGAAGCTCAACATGATGGTGGGCCTGGTGCTCGGCTGCTCGCTGGCCTTCATGCTGGTGCTGGCCCTGGACCGGATCGCACCCGCCGGGGCGAGCGAAGGGGAGCGTTGGCGGCGACTGACCCGCCGGCCCCCGTTCTCCGGCGCGGACTAGGAATGGAGCGCGGCCAGCTCGTCCTCGACCAGCCGGGTCCAGCTCTGCGCGAAGCGCTCCAGGGTGAATCCCCGGGCGAACTCCCGGCCCCGGGCGCCCAGCTCGCGGCGCTGTTCCAGGGCCGCGGCCACCGCCTCGGGCAGGCGGGCGGGGTGCTCCACGGTGAGCTGGCCCGCCCCGGCCAGCAGCTCGCCCAGGCCGCCCACCGGCCGGCCCACCACCGGGGTGCCGGCCAGGAGGGCCTCGTGGGCGGTGCGGTTCCAGCCTTCCAGGAACCGGGAGACGGCCAGGACCACGTCGGCGGCGCCGAGGAGGCGCCGGTAGTCGGCGCCGGAGAGCTCCAGGTTGGGCACGGGGAGGGCCACCTCGGGGCGGCCGCTGGTCACGAGCTGGAATCCGGCGCCGCGCAGGGCGGCCTCGGCCTCCACCACCCCCTTGGCCGCCTGGCAGTTGCCCAGGTAGACCAGGGGCCGGTCGTCGAAACCGTGCCGGCGACGGAAGGCGGCGCGCTCCGGCTCCGCGATCGCGTAGTCGTCGACGGCGAAGCCGTTGGGGATCACCGTGACCGGAACTCCGGGGGCGAGGGGGGCCAGGGCGCGCTTCCAGTACTCGGCTACCACCACCAGCCGGTGGGCGCGGGGGAGGGCGCGGGCGAAGAGCGTTTCGAGCCGGCCGCTCACCGTGCGGTGGGGAACCTCGGAGTGATCCACGTGGTGGATGAGCACCACCTGCCGGCCGCGGGGGCGG
Source organism: Candidatus Eiseniibacteriota bacterium (assembly GCA_963768615.1). Taxonomy (GTDB): domain Bacteria; phylum Eisenbacteria; class RBG-16-71-46; order JABDJR01; family JABDJR01; genus CAVSKL01. The sequence goes on from CAVYIE010000004.1 coordinate 711,748, forward strand.
CGCAGGCCGAGGGCGAGGGCGGGGAGGAAGCCGCGGACGGTGACCGCCCACCCCGGATCGGGGACCGCGGCCAGGATCTGGCGGAAGCGGCGGCCGGGGAGGGCCAGGAGCCGGCGGGGGTAGACATTGCGGACCTGGAGGGGAAAGGTGGCGCCGAGGGCCCGCTCCAGGTCGGTCTCGTAGGCCATGCCGCCGCCGATCCCGCGCCAGGAGTGGTAGAGACCGATGGGTGGGGAGGCTGACGGCGGTGACGACAACGGCGTTCCGAGGGAAGGGGTTTCGTGGAGCCCAGCGCGCGCGATTCTAGCACCGGGCCCGGGCCCGGGCAACGCGAGGCCCTGCGCCGGCGCCTGCTGGCCGGGTCCGCCGGGTACGTGTCCTGGAAGACGGTCACCGGGGCCCTGGGCATGCTGGCCGGGCTCTTCCTGTACCGGGTGCTGGGGCCGGACCAGGCCGGCCGCCTCCAGCTCGTGCTGGCCCTGGGCATGACCGCGGGCTCCATCGTGGGACTGGGGTTCTACGAGACCCTGGCCCGGTTCGTCCCCGAACGGAGCGAGGCCGAGGGGCGGGGCCTCTTCCGCCGGGCCCTGACCCTGAACGGCCGGGCGGTGCTGGCCGGTCTGGGCGTGTTCGCGGTGATGTGGGTGCTGAAGCTGGGGCTCCCGGTGGAGCTGCGGCGGGCCGGGGTCCTCTTCGTGCTCTACACCGCGGCCTACGCCCTCTACAACACCTGCCTGGGAATGATGCGGGGGCAGGGGCGGTTCACCCTCATTCCCCGGCTGGACCTGGGGGCCAACTTCGGGGCCCGGGTGGCGGCCCTGGCCCTGGTGGCGGTGGTGCCGGGGTTCCTCTCCGCCTACGCCGCCCACGTGGCCGCCCAGATCGCCATGCTGGCCGTGGCCCTGCTCCTCCTCCGCCCCGCCCTGGCCGCGGCCCCGGTCCGATTCCGCCGGGCCGAATCGCGCTTCGGCGCCCTCATCCTGGTCGGCATCGTCCTCCAGCTCCTCCTCAGCACGGTGGACCTCTACGTCCTCCGCATCCTGCTCGGGCCGGAGGACGTGGGTCTGTTCGCGGCCGGGTCCCGGATCCCGCTCATGGCCGAGCAGCTGGTGCTGGCTCCGATCGGGGTCCCGCTCCTCTACTACTTCAGCCACCCCGAGACCTCGGTCATGCGGGAGGCGGTGGTGCGCCGGGGAACCCGGCTGGCCGGAGCGGCGCTGGGCCTGGCCGCCCTGGTCCTGGTGGTGGCGGCGCGGCCCATCATCCTCATCCTGCTCGGCGAGGCCTACCGGGGGAGCATCCCGGTGGCCCGGGCCTACGCCTTCCACCCGGTGGGGATCGGGCTCCTCCTCTTCTCCCTCCCCCTCTACGGCAGCGTGAGCCGCCCCGAGTACGGGATCGTCCAGGGCGCGGTCACCTTCGTCCTCAACCTGGGCCTGGACCTGCTCCTGGTCCCCCGCTACGGCCCGCTGGGGGCGGCGGTGGCCGGGGTGATCGCGGTGGCGGTCACCGCGCTGGGCGCCTCGGTGTTCCTCCACGCCCGGTTCCGGGTGGACGTGCGCTGGCCGGTGGCCGGTATCCTTCTCCTCTATGCGGTAGGGCTGACCCTGACCGTCCGGGTCCACCCGGCGGCCGGCATCGCCGCCTACGTGCTCCTGTTGTGGCCGCTCCGGCTCTTCCGGCGCGGCGACCTCGCCCTGTTGCGCCGCCGGGGGGGTACGGCATGACCACGGTGGAGACGGTGGTGGTCTCCTTCAACACGCGGGCCCTGACCGAGGCCTGCCTCGCCTCCCTGGCCCGGCATACCCCCGGGGTCCCGGTGACCGTGGTCGACAACGCCTCCACCGACGGCACCGCGGAAGCGGTGCACAGCCGATTCCCGGGCGTGCGGCTGGTGGCCGAGCCGGTGAACCGCGGGTTCGCGGCGGCGGTCAACCGCGGGGTGTCGCTGGGGACGGCCCCCCGGGTGTTCGTGCTCAACGCCGACGTGGAACTCCTGGACGACCCCCTGCCCGCCCTGGTCCGCGCGCTGGACGCCGGGCCTCGCCGGGCGGCGGCGGCCCCGGCCCTGGTCTATCCCGACCGCCGTCCCCAGGAGAACCGGGAGCCGTTTCCCAGCGTGGGTGCGGCCCTGGCCGGCTTCCTGGGGGGCGGGGCCCGCCGCCGAGGCCCCGAGCCGGCCGGTGAGGAGGTGCCCGCGGGGGCCGCCCGGCCGGCCTGGTACCCCATGGGTGCGGCGGTCCTCTTCCGGCGGGCGGCCCTGGAGGCGGTGGGCCCCCTGGACGAGGCGTACTTCTTCTACCTGGAGGAGGTGGATTGGTTCCGGCGCGCCGCCACCGCGGGCTGGGGCTGGGTCCGGGTCCCCGGGGCCCGGGTGGTCCACCATCTCGGGGCCAGCCTGCGCGGGGTAGACCCGGTGCTGGAGGCCCGGGTGAAGCGGAACTGGTACCGGTCGCGGCTCCGTTACGCCCGCCGGCACGAGGGCGGGGGCCGGGGGCTCCTGCTCCGGGCGGGTTCGCTGCCCTTCCTGGCCGCCAACGCCCTCCGCCACGGGGTCCGGGCCGCGCTGGGGGGGAGCGAACTCGACCGCCTGCGCGCCCGCACCGCGGGGCAGATCCTCGGCGACTACCTGCTGGCCAGGGTGGAGCGATGCTGAGCGCGCGGGCGGCCGCGGCCCGGTGGAGCGGGCCCACGGTGTGGGGGCTCCTGGCCGCGGCGGGGCTCGGAGCCCTGGTGGTGCTGGGGAAGGGGGTGGAGGCCTACGGCGCGGTGCTCCTGGTGGTGCCGGTGCTCATCCCCCTCACCGTGCTCGCGCTGACCCGGCCGGTGTTCGCCATCTACGCCCTCGCCTTCACCTCGCCCCTGACCTCGGGCATGGCCCGCGGCCTGGTCGTTCCCTTCTTCCGGCCCAACGAGCTGATCCTCGTCGCCCTCATCTACGTGGCCGCGGTCACCTTCCTGGCCCGCAAGCGGCCCTTCCGCTTCCTGTGGGCGGACGGGATCCTGCTCCTCTTCCTCTTCTTCCGGGTCGCCCTGCCCACCATGGTCTTCCTGTTCCGGGGCGAGCCCTGGGGCGGCTTCGCGGCCAAGACCCTGTTCGGGCCGGTCCAGTACTACATCATCTACCGGATGGCGGTGGAGTGCGTGGAGGACGACGGCCAGGTGCGGCAGGTCCTGTTCCTCATGCTGGCCGCCTCCGGCATCGTGTCCGTGGTGGGGGTGCTCCAGGCCCTGCAGGTGCCGGGCATCAACCTCTTCCTGGAGACCTGGTATCCCTCGGACAAGAAGATCTTCACCTTCCTCTTCGCCCGGCGGGTGACCAGCCTCTGGGCCGGGGACTGGAACGGCGTCGGCCTGTACCTGGCCATGTGCACCATGCTGGGGCTGGGCAGCTTCCACCTCTACCGGCGCCGGTGGCGGCGGACCACGGTGATCGTCCTCGCGGTGCTGAACCTGGTGGTGGTGTTCCTCACCGCCTCCTTCACCGGGATCATCTGCCTCTTCCTGGGGCTGATCGTCCTCCTGGCCCGGAGCCCGCAGGCCAAGCGCCTGGTCCGCCCCCTCCTGATCGCGTCCCCGGTGGTGGGGACGGTCCTGGCCGGGGTGTTCTGGAAGATCATCGCCGACCGGTTCCAGGTGCAGTTCGGCGACGTGGCCACCACCTGGGTGCCCCTCACCTTCCGCATCCGGGTCAAGATGTGGCGCGACCTCATGTGGCCGTGGGTGGAGCGCTACTGGGTGTGGGGGCTGGGACCCTACCGTTGGGGCTGGCCGGTGGAGGAGAGCTACTATATGTTTCTCCTTCTCAAGGGGGGCATCCTCGCCATCGGCTCCTTCTTCGTCTTCATCGTCTATACCCTGGCCCGGCTGGCCCGGTACTTCCGGTTCACCCACCGCTGGCAGGGAGCGGTGGCCCTGGTACTCTGGATCCAGCTCGTCCAGGTGGCGGTGGCCTGCATCACCGGGAGCCACTTCGAGGCCAACGGGGTGTCGGAGATCCTGTGGCTGCTCCTGGGCATGCTCATGGCCGCGGAACTCCGGGACCGGGGACTGGTCTGGCTGCGGGGAGGGGAAACGGAGAAGCCGGCGGGTCCGGCGCCGGATACCGGACTCCGGTGAGCGTGGCCCGGAAAGGGGAGCCGTGATCCACCGTCGTGACATCCTTCCGAGACCGGCCGCCATCGCCGCGCTGCTCCTGGCCGCGGTCCTGGCCCCGGCGCGCCCCGCCCGGGCCACCGACATCTCCGCGGGACTGATGGCCGGGGAACCCACCTACCGCGAGCTCCGCCTGGCCGCCGACCTGGGCCTCCTGCGCGGCCCCCTCCCCGGGCGCCAGCCGCTCTCCCGGGCCGAGGCCTTCCGTCTCCTGCGCCCGGTCGCCCTGGATCTCGTCGGCGGCGGTCCGGACTCCGCCGCCGTCGTCCGGCGCCTCGGACCCGCCACCGCCTACCGCCTGGAGCGGGCGGCCCGCTACCTCTCCCCCTGGGACGACTTCTGGGCCAAGGACGAGTACCCGATCACCCTCTGGGGCTGGATGGCCAAGCGCCGGGCCCTGGACTTCAGCGAGATCGAGGACGGGAAGAGCACGCCCCACGAGCTGGGCTACGGGTACGACTACCGGCAGGGGCTGGCCGGGGAGTGGGACCACGCCTTCTTCGTGGAGGCGGAGGGTTTCGCCCTCGACGTCTACGGACGCCTGCGCTGGGACGCCAACGCCCTCACCTACCGGCCGCTGACCCTGACCCTGCGCACGGGGTGGCGGAACGTGCGGGCGGTGCTCGGCCGCGAGCCGCTCTCCTGGGGACCGGCGGTGCACGGGAACCTGCTCCTGACCACCAACGCCCTCCCTCTGGACCAGCTCCGGCTGGAGACCGAATCCCCCTTCGCCCTCCCCGGCCCCCTGGCCCGGGCCGGCCGCTTCACCGCCTCGGCGTTCCTGGCCCACCTGGACGATCCGCACCGCCACGACTACCCCAGCCCCTGGCTCACCGGTACCCGTCTCACCTGGTCGCCGGCCCGCTGGCTCCTGTTCGGGGTCAGCCGGACGGTGCTGCTCGGCGGGGAGGGGAACCGGTTCATCGTCACCCCGGCCTCGGTGTGGGACGTGGTCACCGGTTCCGACGAGAACCGGGTGGGAGGGGACCGCCGGAACGACACCGACCAGATCGCGTCGGTGGATTGGAGCGTCTACCTGTGGCCTTTGCTCCGGCCGGTGCCGGTCCTGGACGGCGGGCGGCTCTACGGGGAGTACGGGGGGGAGGACAGCCCCCAGAGCGGGCCCCTCCCCTCGGCCCCCGGCCACACCTACGGCCTGGAGCTCGTGGCGGGCGGGGTGCTCGTCCGCGCCGAGGCCTCGAACGCCATCGACGACAAGAACCTCTGGTACTGGCACGTGGTCTACACCGACGGCTACACCTACCGGGACCGGGTGCTCGGCCACCCCATGGGCGGGGACAGCCGCGCCCAGTCCTACGACCTGGAGGTCCCGGTGGGACGCTGGGGCCTGGTCACCGCGGGCATGACCCGGGAGGAGCACGGCTTCAACGCCGAGGCCGGCGTGCCTCCCTACGCGGCCACCAAGCCCGTCCCCCACGGGGTCCAGGACACCTGGCGGCTGGCGGTGGAGAAGTACCTGGGGAGCTTCCCGGGGGCGATCCGGGTCGAGGGGCGGGCGCTCCGGACCTGGGGCGACCGGGACCGGCTGGGGCCCCTGGAGAAATGGGGGGTCACGGTGGAGTGGCGGCGGTGAGGGCCGGTGTCCCGGGCCGCGGGGGGTCCCGGTGAAGGAGTGCCCCAACTGCGCGGTGGACATCCCCGACGACGCCTCGGTCTGTCCCATCTGCGGGTACGAGTTCCCCGGCCGGGGGGCCCTCCCCTGGAAGCCGGTGGCGGTAGTGGTGCTCATCGCCTTCCTGCTCCCCCTGCTCTGGTTCCTGCTCCGCAGCCTGCTCCGCTGACCCGGGCCGCATCCCCGCGCCATCGGACAGATTCGGTCCGGTTACCTTCCGTGACCGGGACCGTTCGCTTTCCTGAACATGCTCTATGTTGTTGTTTCCCGGTGCAACGACTTGTTAATTCTTGTTCCGGATGCAACAGCTGCGGACCGGTCCCCGGCTCCAGTCCGGCACCATCCCGGGCCGGGGGGGTCCGCGATCAGGAGAACGATGACGAGCCTTCCCCACGGGGCGGAGACCCCCAGCGGCGCCCGGGCCAGCCTGGACGTCCTCCTCCAAACCATCAACGAAGCATTGTTTACGGTGGATCCCCATTGCCGGATCACCGCCTTCAACCGGGCCGCGGAGGAGCTGACCGGCTACGCGGCGGGGGAGGTGCTGGGGCGTCCCTGCACCGATGTGTTTCGGACCGACGCCTGCCACGGCCGCTGCGCGGTCAAGGAGTCCATCGTGGCCGGGCGGAAGGTCCCCTTCCGGAAGATCCTGATGCACCGGCGGGACGGGAACACCGTCCCCATCTCGGTATCCACCTCGCCCATCTACGACGACGACGGCCGCCTCCTGGGAGCGGTGGAGACCATCCGCTCCCTGAGCGAGGTGGAGCGCCTGAACGAGATCCTGGCCCGGGAGACGGCCCAGAAGATGGCCATCCTGGACAGCCTGGCCGAGGGCGTGGTCACCATCGACAAGGACTGGCGGGTCACCTCCCTGAACGCGGCCGCCGAACGCATGCTCGGGTGCCGGGGGCGGGAGGTGGTGGGCCGGACCTGCGCCCAGATCCTCCGCGCCGACCGGTGCCGGGGCGAGTGCCCGGTGGCCCGCACCCTGGAGGCCGACGACCCCGCCCGCGACGAGCTGGTGCACCTCACCCGCGCCGACGACCGTCCCCTCGAGGTCTCCATGAACGTGGCCGTGCTCCGCGCTCCCGACGGGGAGGCGCTGGGGGCGGTGCTCTCCTTCCGCGAGTTCACCGAGGTGGAGCGGCTCCGGGCCGAGCTGGCCGGCGAGCACCACTACCACGGGGTGATCGGCAAGTCCCCGTCCATGCGGGCGGTGTTCGGCATGATCGAGGAGGTGGCGGCCAGCCCCTCCACCGTGCTCATCACCGGCGAGTCGGGAACGGGGAAGGAGATGGTGGCCAACGCCATCCAGCAGGTGAGCGACCGGCGGAACGGCCCCTTCGTGAAGGTGAACTGCGCCGTGTTCTCGGACGGGGTGCTGGAGAGCGAGCTCTTCGGCCACGTCCGCGGAGCCTTCACCGACGCGGTGCAGGACCGGCGGGGCCGATTCGAGCTGGCCCACACCGGCACCCTGTTCCTGGACGAGATCGGGGACGTGAGCCCCCGGATCCAGGTGAAGCTGCTGCGGGTGCTCCAGGAGCGCTGTTTCGAGCGGGTGGGGGGCGAGGCGCCGATCGAGATCGACGTTCGCATCATCGCCGCCACCCACCGCGACCTGCTGGATCTGGTCAAGCGGGGGGAGTTCCGCGAGGACCTCTACTACCGGCTGAACGTGATCCCCATCGCCCTCCCCTCCCTCCGGGACCGGCGCGAGGACATCCCGCTCCTGGTGGACCACTTCATGCGGAAGTACCAGCTCGTAACCGGGAAGCCGGTGGAGCGGATCCACGACCGGGCCATGGACCTGCTCGTCTCCCACCCCTGGCCGGGCAACGTCCGCCAGCTGGAGAACGCGATCGAGTACGCCTTCGCCCGGGCCCGGAGCGAGTGCCTTACCGCCGAGCTCCTTCCCCCGGAGGTCCGGTCCCCGGCCACCGCCCGCACCGCCGCCCCCGCGGCCGGGGACGCCGAGGCGGAGGAGATCCGCCGGGTGCTGGACCGGCATCGGTGGCACCACGGCAAGGCCGCCCGCGAGATCGGCATCTCCCGGACCACCCTCTGGCGTCGCATGAAGCGGTTGGGGCTGGACCACCGGGCCTGATCGTTTCAGCCGGCGTTCCAGTGCACCGGAACGTTCCATCCCGGACCGTCCCCGGCCCACCCTCCGCCAAGTCCAACCCGTTCCACCTCTTGCCGCCGGGAGCGGCGGGTCTCCACCCTCCGTCCCCTCCCGGTTGAAACACCCGGTTGCGTCCGCGACGCCCCGGGAGCGGGCCTGGAATCATGTAACCCATTGAAAATGTGCTAGTTGGCGTTCCGGCACACCCCATGCATGGAGGCTCGGCGACGGGTCCCGAGCGGGTCGGGGCCGGAAGGACCGGATATGACCGAGATGCTGGCCAACCGCTACTTCGCCGCCGGGCGGTTCGAGGCGGCCGCGGAGTACTTCGAGCACGTGCTGCGCCGACACCCCCATCACCTGGGGGCGCGGAAGAAGCTCACCGTCTGCTTCGCCCAGCTGGGGCGGATCCGGGAGGCACTGGAGCTGGCCGCCGGGCTCATGGCCGACCAGCCCCAGGCGCTGACCCACACCGATCCGCTGGAGGAGGGCTTCCCCTGCCCGGATCTGGTGGGAGCGTTCCTGGACCGGGGCCGGTCCCTTCCCGCCGGAGAGCACCACGCCACCCTGGCCGTGCTTCATCTCTTCTGCGACCCCCGGCGCGCGCTCCTGGAACTCGACCGGGCCGCCGACGAGAGGCCGGTCCTGCCCGAAGCGAGAACGCTGCGAAACCTGGTGCAACGACATCTGGAGGCAAACCATGTCTAGAGGATTGCGGATCACCCTCGCGCTGGTGATCGCGCTCCTGTCCGCGGGAGGTCTGGGTCTTCTCGCGGGCTGCGGGGACGACGAATCGGGCGGGACGAAGCCGGTGACCCTCACCGGGACCTGTTCGGGCTGCCACGAAGACGAGGCCAAGCTCCAGGCCACCGCCCTGCCCGATCCCTCGCCCCAGGACGGCGATACCGGCGAGGGGTGAGGCGGCACCGTCCCTCCGTTGGAGGGCTGGCAGAAGGTGCTGATCGCCGGAACCGGAGCCGAGGAGTTCTTCGCCTCCACCCACGGAAGTCTCTCCTGCATCGCGTGCCATCAGGGCCGGGACGGGGTCCTGACCAAGGACCAGGCGCACCAGGGCCTGGTGGCCCGGCCCAGCGCCGACCCCGACGGGGTGTGCAAGGACTGCCACGCCCTGGAGATGGGCCGGCTGGCGGTCAGCCTCCACGGCGGGCTTTGGGGGGAGAAGAACATCCTCGCCGCCCGGCACGGGGCCCCGGACTACGAGAGCCTTCCCGCCGGCGTGAAGGCGGGCTACGACCGGGACTGCGGAGGCTGCCACACCTCCTGCGGCGACTGCCACGTGAACCGGCCGCCCTCGGTGGGCGGGGGCTTCGTGGCCGGCCACCGCTTCGGCGTTCCGGACATGACCGAGAACTGCACCGCCTGCCACGGGAGCCGGGTGGGGGCCGAGTACCGCGGCGAGAACGCGGGCATCGGCGCCGACGTCCACTACGTCCCGGGGGGGAAGAAGTGCGTGTTCTGCCACAGCAAGAACGAGCTGCACGGCGACTACAGCCGGAAGCAGGACCGCTGGAGCGCCACCTTCCATCCCACCTGCGAGAAGTGCCACGGGGACGCGCAGGCGGACAACGCCTACCACCGGCGGCATTGGGGCGACCTGTCCTGCCAGACCTGCCACAGCCAGGACTACAAGTCCTGCAACAGCTGCCACGCCGGCACCGGGCTGGCCGAGCCGTCCTTCATGGCCTTCAAGATCGGCCGGAACCCGATCCCGGACCGCCGGAGCTACCGGTTCGTCACCCTGCGCCACATCCCCATCGCGCCCGACACCTACCGGGACTGGGGCACGGCCGAGCTACCGGACTTCACCGTGGCTCCGACCTGGAAGTACACCGCGCCCCACAACATCCAGCGGTGGACGGACCGGACCGTCGTCCCCGAAGGGGGCGACTGCACCACCGCCTGTCACGGAAGCCCGGATGGCGTCGAGGGCTTCTTCCTGCGACAGTCTGATCTCGACGCCATGTCCCCGGCGGAGGCCGAGGCGAATCGCGACCTGATCGTTCCCGACGGGTCGCCGGTAAACTGGTAAGGAGGATCGAAGAATGAAACGCTTCCTGTTCCTGGGTCTGGCGCTGGCCCTCGCGTTCGCTCCCGGGCTCATCGGCTGCGGCGGAGACGACGGCGGGACCAAGCCCACGGTCAGCGACTACGATCAGGTGGTCACCCTCGGCGACACCTACTTCACCAACTACAAGACCGCCGGTGGGCTGGGGGTGAACGTCAACGCCTCCGACGTCTACACCAACCTCATCGACGGCAACATCGCCAACGATCCCTACATCATCGACTGGCGGGGCGCGGCCGACTTCGCCGCCGGCCACATCGCCGGGGCCCACAACGCCGCCCTCTCCGGTTTCGAGGCCGCGGTGAGCGCGATCCCGGCCGGGAAGACGGTGCTCAACGTCTGCTACACCGGCCAGACGGCCAGCTACGCCACCTCGCTCATGAACATGCTGGGCTACGAGGCCCAGAACCTGAAGTTCGGGATGTGCGGGTGGACCGCCGACGCCGCGGTCACCGGCAGCCGGTGGGACAACGCGGTGAGCGACAACCTGGCCGACTGGATGTCCACCCAGGCCTCGACCTCCTCCGCCACCTACGCGCCCCCGTCCTTCAGCACCGGGATGAAGGGAGCGGCGGAGATCCTCCGCGAGCGCTGCCGCACCCGGGCCGCCTCGGGCTGGAAGACGATCAAGGCCTCCGACCTGTACGCCGACGTCCAGGTGAACGGGAAGGCCGGCGACTACTTCATCATCAACTACTTCCCCGCCGCCAACTACGACGCCGGGCACGTCCCGGGCGCGGTCAGGTTCCAGCCGAACCAGGACCTCCGCAGCGACAAGCTGCTGAACACCATTCCCACCGACAAGAAGGTGGTGGTGTACTGCTACACGGGTCAGACCTCGGCCCAGGTGGTGGCCTACCTGAACGTGCTGGGCTACGACGCCTACTCCCTGGTCTACGGGGTGAACGGCATGTGCTACAGCAACGGCGCGGTGAACCCGGCCAAGTACCAGGCTCCGAGCACCAACTACCCGGTGGTCACCGACTGACCGTCCGGAACCCGATACCGGGCCCGGATGGGGCGCCATCCCACCGCCGGCCCGACCTGGGGGGCCCGCCGCGAGGCGGGCCTCCCGATTGCGTGGGCCGTCGCGGGGGGCCCGGCGGGTTCCCCGGCCGGGGGGGGAGAACCGCGGTGGGGGCGCCGCCGGAGGAGGGGCCGATGAAACGGGCCGCCCCCCGGAGGAAGCGGCCCGCATGGAGTGAACGAAACTCGATGGGCGGTCAGGAGGCGGCGGCCGCCGGAGGGGCGTTCCGGGCCGCGTCGAGGCCGGCCTGGCGCCCCTGGGCGAAGCCGCGGAGATTGAGCTCCAGGTGCCTGGGGGGGATCCGCTTCTCGATCCCGGACAGCAGCATGTCCTCGTCGAGGTCGATCACGGTGGAGAGGGCGCCGAGCATGACCACGTTCACGATCCGGAGGTTGCCCAGCTCCCGCGCGATCCGGTGGGCGGGAATGACCAGCACCCGCACCCCCTGCTGCTGCAGGACGGCGGGGATGTCCTCGGGATAGGCCACCTTGCCCCAGATGAGCATGGAGGGGTTGATGCGCTGGTCGTTCATGAGCACCGTGCCCCCCGGCCGGAGCTCGTTCACGTAGCGGACGGCCTCCAGCCGTTCCAGGGCGAAGAGGATGTCCGCCTCCCCGCGGCGGATGAGCGGGGAGTAGACCGACTCGCCGTAGCGGATCTGGCAGGTCACGCTCCCGCCCCGCTGGGCCATGCCGTGCACCTCGCTCTTCCGGACCGAGTGGCCGTGGAGCATGGCCGCCTCGGCGACCACGTCCCCGGCCAGGATGATCCCCTGTCCTCCCACTCCGGCCATGAAGATGTTCACGTTCATCGGGTCGCCCTCTCACGGCTCTGGAGGTAGGTGTGGAGGGACTCGGCCGCCTTCTTGCCGGAGCGGATGGCGTGGGCCACGGTGCCGAAGCCGGTGGCCAGGTCCCCGCCCGCGTAGACCCCATCCAGGTTGGTGCCGGTGGAGAAGTTCACCGTCACCCGCTTGCCGTCGTGGCGGAGGGTGGAGGGGAGGTCGCTGAAGCCGGCCCGTTCCCCGACCGCGGCCGCGACCTGGTCGAACTCCTCCACGTACTCGGAGCCGGGAACCGGAACCGGCCGGCGGCGTCCGCTGGCGTCGGGCTCGCCCGGCTTCATCCGGGTGAAGGTGACGCTGAGCCGCCCCCCCTTCATCTCGATCCGGACCGGGGCGGCGTGGGGCACGATGGAAATCTCCTCCCGCCGGCAATCCTCGACCTCCTCGGGAATGGCCGGCATGTCCTCCAGGCTCCGGCGGTAGACCACCACCGGGCTGGCCCCGCGGCGCTTCACCGAGCGGGCCACGTCCATGGCCGTGTTGCCGCCGCCCACCACCAGCACGTGCTTGCCGATCTCCACCTTGCGGCCCAGGTTCAGGTCGCGGAGCAGCTCCACCCCGTGCACCACCCCGGGCAGGTCCTCCCCCGGGATGCCCATGGGGGAAGGTTCCGAGAACCCGGTGGCCAGGAACACGGCGTCGAAGTCGCGGTCCAGGGCGTCGAAGCTGAGCTCGCGCCCCACCGCGATGTCGCTGCGGAAGACGACCCCGAGGGCCCGGAGCCGGTCCAGGCTCTTCTCCAGCACCTCCGGCTCCAGCCGGAAGGCGGGGATCCCGGCCCGGAGCATCCCCCCGATCTCGGGAAGCTGTTCCAGCACCGTCACCCGGTAGCCCTCACGGCCCAGGAAGTAGGCGGCGCTGAGGCCGGCGGGTCCGCTGCCCACCACCGCCACCCGTTCCGGGCGGGGTTCGTGCGCCGCCGCCGCCGGCTCCACGTGTTCCAGTCCCCAGTCGCCCAGGAAGCGCTCCACCGCGCGGATGGAGAAGCGGCCCCCGTTTCCGTTCCCGAACCGCTTGGCCAGCCCCGGGAACCGGGCGTCATAGACGCCCTTCAGGTCCAGGCCCAGGCTGTTGACGTCGGTCTCGCAGGGATGGGGGCAGACCCGGCCGGTGATGGCGGGGAAGGGGTTGGTCTGCAGCAGCAGCTCGTAGGCCTCGGCGAAGCGCTCCTCCGCGGCCAGCCGCAGGAAACCGGCCACGTCGTTCCCGGCCGAGCAGTCGTAGCAGACCTGCTGGCACATGCTGCAGCCGTTGCAGATCTCCTGGTCCACCTGGGGAACGTGGGAGACGAAGGCGATGGCCGGGCATCCCACCGAGAGGCAGGACTCGCAGTGGGTGCACTGCGCGGCGTCCACCTGGACCGGGGGCGCGAACACGATGCGCTCGTTGAGCACGCACCCGTTCTGGATCACGATCACCGAGGGCTCATCGGCATCCATCTCCTCGCGGACCGCCTGCTCCAGGTCCAGGAGGTTGTAGGCGTGGGCGGTGCGCACCCGCTTCACCCCCGCCGCCCGGGCCATGCCGGGAATGTCCAGCTGGGGGGCGTCCTGGCCGGAGAGCCGCCGCCCGGTGCCCGGGTGCTGCTGGTGCCCGGTCATGGCGGTGGTGCGGTTGTCCAGGACCAGAATGGTCCCGTTGCCGCCGTTGTAGACCATGTCCACCAGCCCGGTGATTCCGGAGTGGACGAAGGTGGAATCCCCGATCACCCCCACCACCCGCTTCCGGTCCGCCTCGGGGAGGGTCCGCATGAGGCCGGAGGTCATGCCCACGCTGGCCCCCATGCACAGGCAGGAGTCCATGGCGTTGAGCGGGGTCAGCGCGCCCAGGGTGTAGCAGCCGATGTCGCCGGCCACGATGACCCCCAGGCGCTGGAGCACGGTGAACACCCCCCGGTGGCCGCAGCCGGGGCAGAGCGCCGGGGGCCGGTCGGGAATGGGAATGGGGGGGGCGGGGGGGACCGCGCGCGCGTTGTCCGGGCGGGTGAGCATGCCCGCCACCAGGTCCGGGGTCAGCTCCCCGGTCAGGGGGCGGAGATCCCGCCCTTCCACCGGGATGCCCATGGCCCGGACCTGCTCCTCCAGGTAGGGGTCCAGCTCCTCGATCACCACCACCCGCTCCACCGAGGCCGCGAACTCCCGGATCAGGCTCTCCGGCAAGGGGTTGGTGAGGCCCAGCTTGAGGTGCGAGGCCTCGGGGTACGCTTCCATGGCGTACAGCCAGGCGGCGCCGCTGGAGATGATGCCCACCTCCCGGCTCCGGTGCCGGACCACGTTCAGCCGGCGCATGGAGGAGGCGTCGACCTTGAGCCGCGACATGCGCTCCTCCACCGCCTGGTGGCGGCGGCGGGCGTGGGCCGGGAGCAGCACGTACTTCTGGGGATCCCGGTGGAAGGGCCGGGGCGCGGCCGCCCGGGGCTCGCCCAGGTCCACCTCCCCCTCCCCGTGGCAGACCCGGGTGGTGAGGCGGAGCATGACCGGGGTGTCGTAGGTCTCGGAAAGCTCGAAGGCGAGGCGGGTGAACTCCTTCACCTCGTCGCTGGTGGCGGGCTCGACGACCGGGATCTTGGCCGCCCGGGCCAGCCAGCGGTTGTCCTGCTCGTTCTGGGAGGAGTGCATGCCGGGGTCGTCGGCCGAGACCACCACCAGCCCCCCGTTCACCCCCATGTAGGAGTGGCTGAACAGGGGGTCGGCGGCCACGTTCACCCCCACGTGCTTCATGGTGACCAGGGCCCGGGCCCCGCCCAGGCTGGCCCCCACCGCCGACTCGTAGGCCACCTTCTCGTTGGGGGCCCAGCGGGCGTCGATTCCGGGGTAGCCGGCGAGGGTCTCCAGGATCTCGGTGGAGGGGGTCCCGGGGTACCCGGAGGCGAAGGTGACCCCGCACTCGTACGCTCCGCGGGCCACCGCCTCGTTGCCGGAAAGCAGCTTCTTCATGAAACCTCGCCTGGGTGGATGCCGTGAGGATCGGGAGATGAGCCTATCCTAGAGGCAACCGCCCCCCCCGCGGTCAACGATAAGCGGGATAAACCCTATTCAAATGGTGGATGTATAAGGGTTTTGCCGGATCTGGGAGGATGTGGGGGGGGAGAACCGGGCTCTCCGGGGCTCCCGGCCGCCCCGGACCCGGCGCGCGCGCGCCGAGGCTCCGGCGGGGGACGGGACCGCCGGCGCCCGCCGGGCCGCGGGGGGAAATTGCCGGGACAAGGTCCGGCGAAGAGCCTATATTTCTTGTGGAGTATTTCACCCGCCGGCGCGGGTTCACGAGCGTGAAGCCGGCACAGGAAGCTGAGGACGGAAGGTTCCCAAGAAGGCTTTCGGCACGCTGGGATGGACGAAGGGAGTGAGACCATGGCGAACCTGAAAGAGACCCTCTCCAGGAAGATCGAGGAGCATCGCCCCCGGACCACGGCGCTGCTCAAGGAGCACAGCGACGTCAAGCTGGGCGACGTGACCATCGGTCAGGCCATCGGCGGCGCCCGCGGAGTGCGCTGCCTGGTCACCGACATCTCCTACCTGGATCCCATGGAGGGGATCCGGTTCCGGGGCAAGACCATCCCCGAGACCTTCGCCGCCCTGCCCCGGGTGGGCGGCCGGGACTACCCCACGGTGGAGGCCTTCTGGTACTTCCTCCTCACCGGGGTGGTGCCGAAGGAGAACGAGGTGAAGGAGGTCATCGCCGACTTCCGGCGCCGGGCCGAGGTGCCCCACTACGTCTACGACGTGCTCCGGGCCATGCCCCGGGACACGCACCCCATGACCATGTTCTCCGCCGCCATCCTCTCCATGCAGCGGGAATCCCGGTTCATCAAGGAGTACCACAAGGGCATCAACAAGATGGACTACTGGGATCCGATGTACGAGGACGCGTGCAACCTGGTCGCGCGCCTGCCCCGGATCGCCGCCACCATCTACCGGATGAAGTACCGGAGCGACACCCACATCTCCGCCGATCCGAACCTGGACTTCGGCGGCAACTTCGCCCACATGATGGGCATCGACGAGCCCTACGACGACGTGGCCCGGATGTACTTCATCCTCCACTCGGACCACGAGTCCGGAAACGTCTCCGCCCACGCGGTGCACCTGGTGGCCTCGGCCCTGTCCGACGCCTACTACGCCCTGTCCGCGGGGATGAACGGGCTGGCCGGGCCGCTGCACGGGCTGGCCAACGAGGAGGTCCTGCGCTGGACCCAGACCCTCATGGACAAGCTGGGCGGGAAGCTCCCCACCGAGAAGCAGCTCAAGGACGCGCTGTGGGAGACCCTGAACAGCGGCCAGGTCATCCCCGGGTACGGGCACGCGGTGCTCCGC
Source organism: Candidatus Eiseniibacteriota bacterium (assembly GCA_963768615.1). Classification (GTDB taxonomy): domain Bacteria; phylum Eisenbacteria; class RBG-16-71-46; order JABDJR01; family JABDJR01; genus CAVSKL01. The sequence goes on from CAVYIE010000004.1 coordinate 727,931, forward strand.
AAGACCGATCCGCGGTACATGGCCCAGCGGGAGTTCTGCCTCAAGCACCTCCCGGACTTCCCGCTGTTCAAGCTGGTGAGCATGATCTACGAGGCGGCTCCGCCCATCCTCCAGGAGCAGGGCAAGGCCAAGAACCCGTGGCCCAACGTGGACGCCCAGAGCGGGGTGATCCAGTGGTACTACGGGGTGACCGAGTACGAGTTCTACACCGTGCTCTTCGGGGTGGGACGCGCCATCGGCACCCTGGCCAACGTCATCTGGGACCGCGGCCTCGGCTACCCCATCGAGCGGCCGAAGTCGGTGACCACGGCCATGATGGAAGAGGCGGCGGACAAGGCCAAGGCGGCCGGGGTCAAGTAACCCCCCGCGCCGGGAACGGGCTTCGAGGCCCCGGGCGGCGCCGCCGTCCGGGGCCTCGTGCCGCCGGGGCCTGCGGGTGCGGGCGGAAGGCCCGGGGGGACGCGCGGGGCGGTTCGGACCGGGCCCGGCCCCGCTTGCTAGAATCGCCGCGCCCCGTCACCCTCGAAGCATGATCCCGACCGGCCCCCGACCAAGGAGACGCCCGTGAGCGCCGACCCCGCCCTCTTCCGCGATCTCGCCACCCGTCTCCGCGAGGGCTCGGCCGGAGGGGCGGCCGGGCGCGCGACCGGGGACCTGAACGGGCTCCTGGAGGGGCTGGCCGAGGACTTCGCCGGAGGATTTCCCGGCCCCGACGAGGATCCTTCGCGGTTCGAGCCCCTGGACGAGGTGCTGGAGTACCTGGCCGACGGACGGCTGGACGAGGCGGTGGCCGGCGGGCTCGACCTCTCCGCCTTCGCCGCCCTCGGCGACGGCCTGGCCGGGGCCCTGGAATCGGGCGGGGACGAGGCCCGGCCCGGACTGGAGCCCCGGGCCCACGCCTGGCTGGACGCGGTCCGCCGCTCGGCGGTCCTCACCCGGATCGCCGGGGCGGGGGACACCGAGGCCTGGTTCAACCGGATGCTCCGGCTCATCGACGCTTCGCGGTTCACCCTGGCCCGGCTCTTCGCCCAGCGGGTGGAGAGCTACGGCCCCCGCACCCTGATCCGCACCGTCCCCCCGGGGCGGGAGACCACCCACACCTGGCTCGCCGTGGCCACCCGGGTGGACCAGCTCGCGCGGGGGCTGCTGGCGTTGCTGGACGAGGCGGGTCGGGCCCCGGTGGCGGTGCTGTCCGAGAACCGGGTCGAGGTGGCGCTCATCGATCTCGCCTGCCTCACCACCGGCATCGTGAACGTGATGATCCCCGCCACCACCACCGAGGCCGACGTGGCCTACATCCTGGAGCAGACCGGGGCCTCGGTGCTGATCGCGGCCGGGGAGCGGGAGTACCGCCGGGTGGAGCGCCACCGGGCCGGGCTTCCCGGGCTCAAGCGGGTGGTCCTCTTCGACCGGGCGGTGGTCCGGGAGGACGTGCTCTCCCTGGCCGAGCTGGCCGCCCGGGGGCGGGAGATCCCCCGGGAGCGGCTGGAGGCGGAGCGGGAGGGGATCTCCCTCACCGCCGTGGCCACCCTCATGTACACCTCCGGCACCACCGGGAAGCCCAAGGGGATCCGCTTCTCCCAGCGGAACCTGGTCTCCAAGCGCTTCGCCCGGGCCCTGGCCCTCCCCGGGATCGGGGACCAGGACGTGTGGCTTTCCTTCCTCCCCCTCTACCACACCTTCGGGCGCTACCTGGAGCTCTGGGCCTCGGTGTTCTGGGGGGGCACCTACGTGATGCTCCCCGATCCCTCGCTGGAGACCCTGCGCGAGAACATGCGCCGGGTCCGCCCCACCGTGTTCATCAGCGTGCCCAAGAAATGGATGGAGCTCTACGAGGAGATCGGCCGCCGGGCGGACCTGGAGCTCGACTCCGACGAGGCCCTGGGGGCGGCGACCCGGGCGGTGGTGGGGGAGCGCCTGCGCTGGGGGATCTCCGCCGCCGGGTACCTGCCCCCGGAGATCTTCCGCCACTTCGCCCGGCAGGGAGTGGAGCTGGTGAGCGGGTTCGGCATGACCGAGGCCACCGGCGGCATCACCATGACCCCGCCCGGGGGCTACCGCGAGGACAGCCTGGGGGTGCCGTTGCCCGGGATCGAGGTCACCCTCTCCGAGGAGGGGGAGATGCTCATCCGCGGCCCCTACGTGATGCTCGGTTACGAGGGGGAGGAGGGCCCCGGCTTCGACGCCGGGGGCTGGCTCCATACCGGGGACCTCATGGAGCAGGACGAGGCCGGCCACTATCGCCTGGTGGACCGCAAGAAGGAGATCTACAAGAACATCAAGGGGGAGTCCATCGCCCCCCAGCGGGTGGAGAACCTCTTCCGGGACTTCGAGGCGGTGAAGCGGGTGTTCCTGGTCGGGGATCACAAGCCCTACAACACCGTGCTCATCCTCCCCAACCCGGACTACGCCGAGGTGGACCTGGCCGCCATGACCGACGGGGAGCGGCGGAACTACTTCCGCTCCCTGGTGGTCTCGGTCAACCGGTTCCTGTCCCCCTACGAGCGGGTGGTGGACTTCGCCTTCCTGGACCGGGACTTCTCCCTCGAGGAGGGTGAGCTGACCCCCAAGGGCACCTTCCGCCGCAAGGTGGTGGCGCGGAACTTCGCCCCCCTGATCGACACCCTGTACCGCCGGGTGCAGCTCCGGGCCCCCGAGCTGGGGGTGGAGATCCACTTGCCCAACTGGCTCTTCCAGACCCTGGGGCTGACCGCGGGAGACGTGCGCCTGGATCGTGAGCGGCTGACCCTCGCTCCCACCGGGGCGTCGCTCACGGTGAGCGGGATCTCCCGGGACGCCGAGGGCACCGGCGTGCGCGTCGGCTCCTGCCGCTACCGGGTCCGGGCCCGGAGCCTGGACCTGGGCGCGCTTCTGGCCTCCCCGCCCCTGTGGTTGGGGAACGAGGAACTGGTGCGGTTCGCGGCCCTGGAGCCGGCGGTGCGGGCCCGGCGCGTGCGTCCCCCCCGGGACGTGACGCTGCTGGGGCGGGCCGTTCCCTACGAGCTTCCGGACGGGGAGCGGGACGCGCTCCGGCGCGCCCTGGTGGACCCGGGGCCGGACCTGGAATCCCTGGACCTGGCCGGCCGGGCCCTGGGCTCCCCGGACCTGGAGGACGGCATCCTGGCCCTGCAGGTCATGGCCCGGGGGCTCCGGAGCGAGGATCCCGTCGTCCTCGAGATGTCCCTCCATTCGCTCCGCCAGGCCTCGGACGCCGCACCCCTGGTGCTCCGTCGGCGGGCCTTCGAGGTCCTGTTCCCGGCCGAGCGGGACAGCCACACCGCGGCCACCCTGGCCCGGTTCCTGGCCGGGCCCGAGGTGCTGCTGGACGAGACCACCACCCGGAGGCTCTGCGCCGAGGGGCTGGGCCCGGCCAAGATCGACGCCCTGGTCCGCCACCTGCGGGGGCTGTCCGACGGGATCGCGGCCGAGACCAACGAGTGGGTTCCCCTGGTCCGATCCATCCTCCGGCTCCTGGGCGAGTACGGGGGCGGCCACCCCGCCGCCTTCGAGCGGCTGCGCACCGCCCTGGCCCGGATCCAGATGTTCTCGGCCGCCGCGCCCCTGCGCGAGGAGGCGGCCCGGTCCCTGGACCGGCTGGTGGCCGGGTTCCGCACCTGGCTGGGGCCGGTGCGGCAGATCGCGGTGGACCCGGACGAGGGGAACGAGTACGGCTGGGAGGACGTGGTCGGGTTCGAGGACGGGATCGGGGAGGAGGACCGCGGCCGCATCCTGGAGGCCCTGGCCGGTACCGGGCTCCTGCGGGAGGCGGTGTACCTCTTCTCCGGCGAGGCCCTGCTCCAGCTCGCCGACATCCCCCGGGGCGGGGTGTGGGTGAGCCTCCTGGGGGAGAAGCACGACAAGTCGGTCTACCGCGTCACCGCCCACACCCGCCACCAGGGATCCTTCGACCTGGCCCTGAACGTGAACCACGGTCGGAGGCGCGAGGACGTGATCGCAGAGATCCGCTGGCTGGTCATCACCGGGGAGAGCGACGGCCGCGGCCCCCTGGTGGAGAAGTTCGGCGGATACTGGTCCAAGGCCGACCTCTGGAGCGAGGAGTTCATCTCCGGGGAGACCCTGGACCGGGTGGTGAACCGCCTGGCCCAGCGCCGGGAGGAGGGCCCGGTGGACCGGCTCCGCATCATCTGGCCCTTCTTCGTCTACTGCGCCGCCGGGGCCTACCTGGAGTTCTGGGCCCGGACCGACCGGCGTTTCGCCCTCGGCGACTTCACCCCCGGGGACGTGATCGTGCCCACCCACGACTACCAGACCGGCACCCGGGTGGTCTCCATCGCCCGGCGCCGGCCGGCGCCGCCGGTGCCCGAGCTGCTGGAGGACGTGTGGACCCGGATCGTGCGCCCCATGGAGGAGCGCTACCCCTGGCTCGAGGACTGGGCGGCCCCGGAGGCGGTGCTGACTCCGTTCCTGGAGGTGGTGGGCCTGGGGGCGGGCCTGCCCATGCTGGAGGCGGCGGCGGAGCACGACGGCCCGGTGTGCCGGGGCATCCCCCGGTTCCTGAACGCGGTCCGCACCCGCGGCTTCGCCCCCCGGCGGCTCCGCTCGGCCATCGAGCGCTACCACCGCTGGATCGCCCTGGCCCCGGACGCTCCGGCCACCGCCCGGGCCCGCACCGTGCAGGAGCTCTTCGGCACCTACCGGCTGGCCGACCTCATGCGGGACTATCCCGACGCCCGGGTCCGCTTCTTCCGCGAGACCGTGTTCCGCGAGGCTCCGGCGCCGGTGTGCCGGGGGCTGGACGCGGTGCTCACCGACCTCCGGGAGCGGCGGCTGGACGGGGACGAGCTGGTGGACCGGCTCACCGACCTCCGGGTGCACATGGAACCGGGCTCGGCCGAGGAGTACTTCCTGGCCCGGCTCACCTATCCGCACCTCCAGCCCACCGACGACGCCGGGTTCCTGTCCACCGAACGGGGCGGGGTGCGCCAGACCGACATCGTGGTCTCGCTGGAGGACCACGCCGGCCGCCCCTACCAGGTCCGCCAGCCGGTGAACCCCAAGGAGGTGGGCCGGCTGCACCGCCTCTTCCTGGGGGCCCGGCTCGACGTCCAGTTCCGGCCCGAGCACCAGTTCCTGGTCGCGGTGAACGAACGGGGGGTGCTGATCGGGGGCATGTTCTACGAGATCGACGAGGAGAGCCGGTCCGCCCACCTGGAGAAGATCGTGGTCGCCGAGCGCTACCGCAAGCTGGGGGTGGGGGACGGCCTCATGCACGAGTTCTTCAACCGGCTCAAGGCGGCGGGGGTGGAGACGGTGAGCACCGGTTTCTTCCGTCCCAGCTACTTCTACCGGTTCGGCTTCACGGTGGGGAAGCGCCAGGCCGGGCTGGTGAAACCCCTGTGAGCCGGGCATGAGCGGACTCGTCGGCGTCACCGGCGCCACCGGCTACGTGGGGGGGCGCCTGGTCCCCCGGCTCCTGGAGGAGGGGTACCGGGTGCGGTGCCTGGCCCGCACGCCGTCCAAGCTGGACGGGCGGCCCTGGCGGGACGAGGTGGAGGTGGTGGCGGGGGACGTGCTGGAGCCGGAGAGCCTGGCCCCGTTCCTGGACGGGCTGGACGGCCTCTACTACCTGGTCCACGCCATGGCCGAGGGGGAGCACGGCTTCGAGGAGCGGGACCGGCGCGCGGCGCGGGGAACGGCCGAGGCCGCCGAGCGGGCGGGGGTGGGGCGGATCCTGTACCTGGGCGGGATGGGGGAGACGGGGCAAGACCTGTCCAAGCACCTGGCCAGCCGGCTCGAAACCGGGCGCGCCCTGCGCTCGGGCCGGGTGCCGGTGACCGAGCTCCGGGCCGCGGTCATCGTGGGTTCCGGCAGCATGTCCTTCGAGATGATCCGGGCCCTGGTGGAACGGCTCCCGTTCATGATCACCCCCAAGTGGGTCAACACCCGCTGCCAGCCCATCGCCATCGGCGACGTGCTCCGCTACCTGGTCGGCTGCCTGCGCGAGCCGCGGACGGCGGGGGAGTCCTACGAGATCGGGGGCGCCGACGTCCTCACCTACCGGGAGATGATGCTGGGCTACGCCCAGGCCCGGGGGCTCACCCGGATCATGGTGCCGGTCCCGGTCCTGAGCCCGCGGCTGTCATCGTACTGGGTGGACCTCATCACCCCCATTCCCGCCTCCTACGCCCGGCCCCTCATCGAGGGGCTCAAGAACGAGGTGGTGGTGCGCGACCACCGGATCCGGGACCTGGTCCCCTTCCAGCCCATGGACTACGCGGAAGCGGTGCGCCGGGCGGTGGACCGGGTGCGCCGCCGGGAGGTGGAGACCCGCTGGACCGAGGCCTCGTTGCCGGGGGCGGCTCCCCCCGCGGCGGCCTTCACCGGCCGGGAGATCGTGGACGAGCGCACGGTAGCGACGGGGGCGCCGCCCGAGGCGGCCTGGCGGGCGGTGTCGGGGATCGGCGGCCGCCGGGGGTGGTACGCCTACGACTTCCTCTGGGACCTGCGCGGGCTCATGGACCGCATGGCCGGAGGGGTGGGCATGCGCCGGGGCCGCCGCGACCCGGACCGCCTCCGCCCCGGGGACGCCCTGGACTTCTGGCGGGTGGAGGAGATCGTGCCCGGAAGCCGGCTCCGGCTCCGGGCGGAGATGAAGGTCCCCGGCCAGGCCTGGCTGGAGTTCGCGGTCGAGCCGCGGCCCGGGGGCGGGTCCCGGATCGTGCAGCGGGCGCGGTTCCAGCCCGCGCCCTTCTGGGGCCGGCTCTACTGGACCGCGCTCCTCCCCGCCCATGCCGTCGTCTTCCGCGGCATGGTGCGGGCGGTGGCCCGGAGGGCGGAGCAGCTGGCCGCCGACCGGGACCGGGAACCGGTGGCCGCCGGCCCCGCCACCGAGTAGAATCCCGCTTCCCCCCGGCATCCTCCGCGCGCGGCATCCGGCCGCGCCGGCCTCGGACGTACGCGCACCGATTCCAGGAGGACCGCCCGTGCCCGTCCCGCTGCCCCGTTGGGTTCCGGTCTCCCCCGCTCTCACCCCGGTCTTTGCCCTGGCTCTCGCCCTGGCCGCGGCCGGGGTGCATCCCGTCTCCGTTCGCGGGCAGGGGACCGAGTCCCCCCGCCCGGTCCGGAACGTGATCCTCTTCGTCGGCGACGGCATGGGGGTGGCCGCGGTCACCGCGGCCCGGGTGCACCGGGGGGCGCTGGAGGGGCGGGAGATTCCCGCCTCGGGGGCGCTGGCCCTGGACGCCGCCCCGCGGGCGGCTCTGGTCCACACCTGGAGCCTGGACCACCTGGTCACCGACTCGGCCGCCGCGGCCACGGCGCTGGCCACGGGGCGGAAGACGGTGAGCGGGGCGCTCTCGGTGGTTCCGGGGGAGGACGGCGGGCTGGACACGGTCGGGACCCTGCTGGAGCTGGCCGAGGCCCAGGGCCGCTCCACCGGGCTCGTCACCACCACCCGCATCACCCACGCCACCCCCGCCGCCTTCTACTCCCACGACCTGGACCGGGGGGCGGAGGTGTCGATCGCCGCCGCCCTGGTCCCGGGGCGGGGGAACCCCCGGCTCGGGGATGGGGTGGAGGTGCTCCTGGGTGGAGGCCGGGACGAGTTCCTGCCCCGGGAGTCGGGTGCGCACGGCCGGGGCGGACGGCGGGAGGACGGCCGGGACCTCCCGGCCGAGATGGAGGCGGCCGGCTACCGGGTGGTGGAGGACGCGGCCGGCCTGGATGCGGCGGTGGCCGGTGGGGCGGAGCGGGTGCTGGGGCTGTTCGCCGGGTCGCACCTGGCCTACGAGTCCGACCGGGCGGCGGCGGTTCCGGCCCAGCCGTCCCTGGCCGCCATGACCCGGGCCGCCCTCCGGGTGCTGTCGCGGAACCCGCGCGGGTTCTTCCTCGTCGTCGAGGGGGGGCGGATCGACCACGCCCTGCATGAGAACCGGGGGCGGAAGGCGATCACCGATCTCCTCGCCTTCGACGACGCGGTGGCGGCGGCCCGGGAGGCGCTGGATCCGGCGGAGACGGTGATCCTGGTCACCGCCGACCACGACCACACCCTGGTCCTGGCCGGGTATCCCCCGGCCTCGGCGGACGTGTTCACCCAGGCGGGGACGGACGTGGACGGAAAGCCCTATACCGCGCTGTTGTTCGCGGACGGGCCGGGCGCCCTGGCCGAGCCGCCGGATTCGCTCTCCGCGGACATGCTGGCCGACCCGGAGTTCCGGGAGCGGGCCGGGGTGCCGCTCCGGGGCGATTCCCACGGAGGCATGGACGTGCCGCTCTTCGCCTGGGGCCCGCGCTGGGTGCTGGACCGGATCCCCGGGAGCCTGGAAAACACCGCGGTGTCCGCGATCCTCGAGGCGGCGCTGACCGGCCGGTGACCGGGCGCCCCGGTACACCCGGGTACACTGACAACCCATATCGCTTGTATTTCAAATTCTTGGCCGGGTTTTACCCGGGGAACGGCCTCGCGCGCCATGAGAGCCGCCCGGGGGTTGAGTACCCGGGTCAGCGGGGTCCAGGAGCGGCGGGTTCGCTCGATTTGCCTCCCGAGTCCGGGGCGGAAGGCAGGCCTTGCCGCGGGTCGCGTTTCCGGGCCCCCCCTTCGGCCGGCAACGGACGGTGCGCCTGGTACCCGGGTGCACAATTTTCATGGACCCGGACCTTGGACTTCTTTGGACGCGCGGCCCGTTCCCTGGGGAACCGGCCTGTGTTCGAGATGGCGCCGGACACGGCGGGTGTCTTCCTGCCGCCCGCTTCCGAAAGCGGCCGCAGGCGCCCCGCGAACGACGAGGCAACCTGGACGGCGCCGGGCCGAAGCGCCGGAGGCGCGAGGGGGTCCCGCGCCGGCAAGAGGGAGCCGGTAGAACGATCCGGGGGATCGTTCCGGCGAGCGCTGGCGAGGAGTCGCGGGGCGGAACGGCCGCGCGAAGCGGGATTGGCACACGCCCCGGGCGGAACCCGCGCTAGGCCAGCCCCTCGGTCTCGAGCTTGGTCCGGGCCATCTTCCCCACCTTGGTCCGGGCGCCCTTCTTGGCCAGCTCCTCCAGGAGCCGCGCCCCCAGCACCTTGAGCGTGCCCACGTCCTCGACCAGGTTGAAGCCGACGAGGTACATCCCCTCCGGGCCCAGGGCCCGCGACTCCTTCTTGAGCCGCGCCGCGAAGGGGAACCCCGGGTCCTCGGCCAGGGCGCGGAAGACCTGGACCGCCTGGCGCACCTTGGGCGCGTTGGGCTCGGCCCCCTTACCCGCGCCCAGGAGCATGACCGCCCCCATCTGGAAGCGGGCCTCGGCGTCGAACCGCGAATCCCGCGCGATCAGCCGCAGGTCGCGCTCGGCATCGGCGTAGCGCCTGGCCTTCCGCGCGGCCAGGGCGCGGGAGTAGAAGCTCTTGTAGTACGCCTCGGGGGCGGCGTGGCGGAACAGGTGGAGGAGGGCCTCGCCGCGACGGTCACCGGCGTCCATCCGCTTCATGGCCGTCTCGCCCAGCTTCCGGATCTCGGGCGGCTTCAACGATTCCGCGTGGGGCCTGGCCAGGTGCACCATCTCCCAGGCCCGGTCGGGGTCCTTCTCGGCCAGGATCCGGGGGAGGAGGAGCGCCGGCGCCGTCGGCGACTGCTTCAAGGCGAAGACCGCCGAGCGGCGGAGGGTCTCGTCCTCGCCGTCCAGGAGCTTGAGCAACAACTCCGCCCCGCGCTTCCCGGTGGACTCGGCCAGCTTCCGCACCGCGAACTGTCGGACCTGGGGATAGCGGCCGCCGACGAGCCGCTCCAGGTCCTTGTCCAGCTTGGCCGGGACCGCGCTCCGCTCGAGCACGGTCAGGGTGGGCTCCACCACGTCCTCGAAGGCGGGGTCGTCCAGGTAGGGGAAGAGCGCGGTGACCGCGGCCGCGGCCGCGCCCCCGCCCTGGAGCGTCTGCCGCAGGGCGTGGAGGGCATGGCGGCGGGTGGCCCGGGGCCGGTCGGGGCCGGTGTGGGCCAGGAGCGCGGGAAGCGCCTCGGGCTGGGCCAGGTGGCCGAGGTAGATGAGGGCCGAGTTCACGGCCTGGCGCGACTCCTGGACCCGCGTCGACTTCAGGAACTCCAGGGCGGCCTTGGCCGCCTCTTTCCGTTCCGCCGCCGAAAGCGAGCCCACCTCGGCCCGCAGGGTGCGTCCGGTGGCCTTGACCGTCTCGAAGCTGGCGTCGAAGAAGGTGTCCAGGGCCAGCTTCAGCGTTTCCACGGTGTGCATGCGGGCCAGGATGCCGACCAGGACCTGCTTGCGCCCGAAGTCGGCGTCGGCCAGGGCCCGCTTCACCGCGGGGAGGGCGGCCTTGCCGCATCCGGAGATGGCCAGGGCGCCGGTGTCGCGCAGCTCCCCCTCGGCGTCCAGGAGCGGCAGGAGCGCCTCGAGGGCGGCCGCATTCCCGATCCGGCCCAGGGCCCGGGCCGCGGCCAGGGCCAGGGGGAGGTTGTCCTTCCGGTCCAGGGCGCGGCCGAGCGCGTCCACCACCGCCTTCTCCTTGGGGGCGAGCGCGCCCAGGACCACCGCGGCGGCGATGGACTCCTCCGTGGTGCCCTTCTCGAGCAGGGCCACGATCTTCCTGAGCGGGGCGGATACGGCCATCGGCGGGAGTCTAGAACCGGGCCTGGGGACCGGCAAGCCCGGTTCCCGGGACGTCCGGGCGGCCGGACAAGGACCGGCGGCGGCTCCGTGGGAACCGCCGCCGGGAGGTGGGCCCGCCGGAAGGTCCAGGGGGCACCGGCGGGCCCGGGGGATCGGGAACGGATCAGCCGGCGGGATCGATCCGGGCGGTGGTGCCGTCGGCGAACTGGGCCAGGAGGAACACCCCGCCCGAGGCGTCGGACACCGCGAACACGTTGGCCACGGTTCCGGCGGGAAGCGCGGGCAGGTTGAACAGGAGGTCCGGCGAAGCGTCGTTGTCGACGTCGATCCCCAGCCGGTAGGCCCCCGCGGGCAGGGTCAGGTAGTCACCCACCTCGCCGAAGTCGAAGTCCGGGTAGAGGGGCGCGGGGGTGCCGCCGGTGGGCACGTTCCAGATGTCCACCTGGCCCACGCCGCTCGCGGTGTGGACCGCGCGGACGCGGAGCGACCCGGCCGGCACCGGGGAGAGGTCGTCCACGAGGGCCAGGGCCTTGATGGAGCTCACCCGGTCGTAGGCCACCGCGGTGTACCGCACCTCACCCTCCAGGCTCAGATCGGGGACGGTGAGCACCGCGCTCGACGCCGGCGATCCGGAGGCCGCGACCGCGACCGTGTAGGTCCCGGGGTCCACGGAGACGAACCCGGTGCCGTTCGGGAAGGCCAGGTTCTCCACCGCGGGCTTCGACCCGCCGTTCAGGAAGATGTCCACACCGGGGGCGTCGGGAGAGAGGTGGAGGGCGCGAAGCTCGGCCTGGGCGGGCCGGGGTCCGGCCACGTCGTCGTCGCCGCACCCGGCCAGGGTCACCAGGGCCAGGGACAGGGACAGGGTCAGGGTGAGAAGGCCGAGCCGGCGGAGACGGGCGTCCCCGGGGGCGACTCGGGACAGGGTCCGGGTGGTCTGGCGCATGGGCGAATCTCCTCTGGGTGGTTGGCTACCGTCCGGGCCCGGTTTCCGAACCGGGGGGACCTGCCGTCGATGCGATGTCGTTCACCGGAGGAGAATAGGCGACTGTTCTAGTAATGTCCAGCAAATTCTATGGACAAACTATGGACACAAAGTCCGGGGCCGGCAGGGAGCGGGAGGTTGGTGGCCGTGGTGCTCTCCTCCGGCCCCGGTGTGCCGCCGGGGCCCCGGTGTGCGCCCACCGAGGCCCCAACGTATTGCGATTAAAGGCCCAAGGCGATCCCGGCCGCGGTGGCCAGGACCAGGAACGTGCCCCAGAAGATCTCGCTCACTCCCACCCGCCGGGCGGTGGCGGGGCGCCGGAAGCTGGACAGCCCCCAGAAGGCGCGCACGGTGAGCACGCCCACCGCCGCCGTCCCCAGCCACGGTGCGAGGCCGGTGGCGGCCAGGGCCAGCGCGGCCAGGAAGCCGAAGCCCTGGGCGGCCTCGGCCACCGCCCGCGGGGGATCCTCGCCCCGCTCCAGGCGGAGACGGGCCCGCACGTAGAGGACCGAGGGCACCGCCCGCGCGGCCAGGAGCCCCCAGAGCCCCAGGGCGGGGGCGAGCGCCCACCCGGCGGCCAGGGCCAGCACCGCCACCGTGGAGGTCAGGGCCACCGGCGCAGCCAGCTCCGCGATCCAGGTCCGGCTCCGGTGGCGGAGGTCGTAGGCCAGGGTCAGCGCTCCCAGGGGACCGGCCACGGCGAGGGGAAGAAGGAGCCTCGGGCCGGCGAGCAGGAGCGCGCCGGCCAGGCAGAGCCCGCCGAGGAGGGCCAGCGCCGCGGCCGCCCGCTCCGCGATCACGGTCCGCGGGTAGCGCTTCCCCTTGGCCCGGTCGGCGGCGGCCAGCTTCAGGGGCTGGCGGGCGAGGAAGACCGACCCGGTGGCGAGGGCCGCCAGGACACCCGGCGCGGAGAACGCCGCCAGGAGGCCCAGCGCCACCGGTTCAGCCAGGAATCCCCACGCCCCGTGCTCGGTGGGGACGACGATCCGGCGCAGCGAGACCCGGGGGGCGGGCCGGGGCCGGGGGGCGGCGCTCGGGGTCATGGGCAGCTCCGGATTGATCGCGCCCATGGCTCAGGCTCCCCGGGACTCCGGGGACCCGTCCTCGGCCGACGCGGCCATGGGGAAGAGGACGTTGTTCTCCAGGTGGATGTGGCGGTGCGTGTCCGCCTCCAGCTCCTCCATCTCGTGCAGGAGCACCCGGAAGGTGTTGCAGGCGTCGGACGGTGGCACGTAGTCCCCGGCCAGCTCCCGCATCCGGGCCAGCTCCTCCCCGGCGTCGTCGTGCTCCAGCATCATGACCCGGATCGGGTTCCCGATGGTCCCGCAGTGGAGGTCCCCCCGCCCGGCCCCGCCGTCGATCTGGGCCAGCATGGGGAAGAGGACCGTCTCCTCCTTGGCCAGGTGCTGCTCGATGGCGGAGGCGAACCCGGTGAACACCGACCGCACCTCCAGCATCTCCGGGTGGCGCGCGCCGTGGGCGGCGGCCACCTTGTCCAGGAGCCCGGCGATCCGGGGGAGCGCCTCCCGCAGGTAGGCGTGGTGGGTGTCGGTGATGTGGCGGGCGAGGACGGAGAGGGCCTTCCCGTTCCAGTCCTCCACCGGGTCGTCGCGGTGCGCGTCGTCCGAGGCGGCGAGCCGCGCCGCCACCTCCCGGGGGTCGAGCCCCTTGTCGGCGCAGGCGGCCTCCAGCGGCTTCTTCCCCCCGCAGCAGTAGTCGATGCCGAGCTTCTCGAAGATCCTGGCCCGGCTCGGCCGCTCGGTGACCAGGTTTCCGACGGTTTCCTGCAGGTTCAGTGACGTGTTGTTCATGGCGTTCTCCCGGCCGGTGGAGCGCCCGCCGCGGGCTGCTTGGGCGGCGGTCGCTCCCCGGCGATTCGATTGAAGGATCAGCGACGGGTGACGGCGCGGGTGGAAGCGGGAGCGGAGCCCCGCACCGGGACCCCGGCCCAGCGGGTCCGGATCCCCAGCACGAAGGACACGATGGAGCCGATCCCCACCGCGAACACGATGTCTCCGACCGCCCGCATCCAGCGCAGGTTCTGGAGCACCGGCGACTGGAGGAACTCCGCCGACCGGGCGTACCAGAGGCCCTGGTGCATGCTGGCCCAGGCCTGCATGAGCCCCACCGGGAGCAGGCTCAGGCCGACCATGAGCACCAGCCCCAGGTTCAGGCTCCAGAAGCCCACCGAGAGCAGCCGGGAGTTCCACACCCGGTCCAGGTCGAACCCGCGCAGGCAGAACAGGGTGAGGCCGATGCCCAGCATCCCGTACACCCCGAAGAGCGCGGTGTGTCCGTGGACGGGGGTGGTGTTCAGCCCCTGCATGTAGTAGAGGGCCACCGGCGGGTTGATGAGGAACCCGAACAGCCCCGCCCCGACCAGGTTCCAGAAGGCCACGGCCACGAAGAACCGGATCGGCCACTTGTAGGCTTCCACCCAGGGGCGGGCGCCGGAGAGCTTCAGGTTGTCGTAGGCCTCGAACCCGACCAGGACCAGGGGAACGATCTCCAGGGCGCTGAAGGTGGCGCCCAGGGCTAGCACCGCGGTCGGGGTCCCGGTGAAGTACAGGTGGTGGAAGGTGCCCAGGATGCCCCCGAAGAGGAAGATGATGGTGGAGAAGAGCACCGAGGCGGTGGCGGTGGACTGGCGGACCAGGCCCAGCCTGGTGAACAGGAAGGCGATGGCCGCGGTGGCGAAGACCTCGAAGAAGCCCTCCACCCAGAGGTGCACCACCCACCAGCGCCAGTACTCGGCCATGGCCAGGTGGGTGTGCTGACCCCACATGAGCCCGGCCCCGTAGAAGGAGGCGATGGCCACCGCGGAGACGGTGAACATGCCCAGCAGGCTCTTGCTCTCGCCCGGCTTCCGGAAGGCCGGCCACAGGGCCCGCACCATGAGGGCCAGCCACAGGAAGAGGCCGACGAAGAGGAAGATCTGCCAGAACCGGCCCAGGTCCACGTACTCGTAGCCCTGGTGGCCGAACCAGAAGCTCATGGTGTTCCCCATCTTCTGCTGGACCGACATCCACTCCCCGGCCATGGACCCGGCCACGATGACCAGGAGGGCGGTGAAGAGGAAGTTGACCCCGAACCGCTGGAAGCGGGGCTCGCGTCCCGAGACCGCGGGGGCGATGAAGAGGCCGGTGGCCAGCCAGGCGGTGGCGATCCAGAAGATCCCCAGCTGGGTGTGCCAGGTCCGGACCACCGCGTAGGGGAGGAACTTCTCCAGGGGGAAGCCGTAGAATCCGTTCCCCTCCACCCCGTAGTGGGCGGTGAGGATTCCCATGCCGATCTGGGTCAGCATGAGCAGCCCCACCACCCAGAAGTACTTGAGGGTGGCCCGCATGGATGGGGTGAGCTCCAGGTTCAGGAGCGGGTTCCGCTCCGGCACCGTGGCCGGCGGCTCCTCGTTCCGCCGCTGGACGGCGAACCACCACACCAGGCCCCCCACGCCGGCCAGCAGCACCACGAAGCTCACCACCGACCAGAGGACGATGCTGGAGGTGGGGGCGTTGTCGATGAGCGGCTCCGCGGGCCAGTTGTTGGTGTAGGTGATGGCGCTCCCGGGGCGGTCGGTGCCCGCGGCCCAGGCGGTCCAGAAGTAGAAGGCGGTGAGCTCACGCCGGCGCTCGGCGGTCTTGAGCACCCCGGCGGGAATGGCGTAGGACTTCCGGAGCCAGCTCATCTCCGGGGTGGCGGTCTCGCCGAAGAGGTCCTCGTAGTGGGCGGCCACGGCCTGGACCGCCTGGGCCCGGTACGGGGAGACAGTGAGGGTCCCGGTGGCCGGATCGTAGGTGTTGGTGCGAATCTCCCCCTTGAGCCGGGCCTTGAGCGCGGCCCGGGCCTCGGGGTCGAGCTCGTCGTAGGCGCGGCCGTGCTCGTTCCGGGCCCACCCGTCGAGCATCCAGGCCGCCTCGCGATGGAGCCAGTCCGCCGACCAGTCGGGGGCCACGTAGGCCCCGTGGCCCCAGATGCTCCCGATCTCCTGGCCGCCCATGGACTGCCAGACGTTCTGGCCGTTCTGGATGTCGGCCTTGGTATAGAGGACGGAGCCGTCGGGGGTGGCCACCCGCTCGGGAATGGGCGGAGCCTGGCGGTAGATCTCGGTGCCGAAGTAGCCGAGGACCGCGAACGAGAGCACGGTGACGGCGATGAACGCGAACCAGAGCTTCTTGGTGTTCATGATTCAGAACCTCTCCTTGGCGGCCCCCGCCGGGGCCGGTCATTCGGTGTCCGGGGAGAAGTATCGCACACAAGCAAGACTTCTGGACCTTTTTATCTTGAATAACCAACTTACAGAGAATAGATTACTTACACGGTCGCTTAAGGAGGATTATGGTCAATCCGGATGTTAGTATGCGGTTGTCCGGGGGACAGGCCGGAGCCGGCCGGGAGGAATGGATGATCTCGCAGACCGCCGAATATGCGCTTCGGGCCGTGGTGTTCCTGGCCGAGAACCCCGATTCCCGCTGGACCACCCAGGCCATCGCCGAGACCACCAAGGTCCCCGCCGGCTACCTGGCCAAGGTCCTCCAGAGCCTGGCCCGGGCCCGGGTCGTGGACTCCCAGCGGGGGGTCCACGGAGGCTTCTCCCTCCGCAAGCCGGCCGACCAGCTCACCATCCTCGAGGTGGTGCAGGCGGTGGATCCCATCCAGCGCATCCACTCCTGCCCGCTCAAGCTGGAGGCGCACGCCGACCAGCTCTGTCCGCTTCACAGTCGCCTGGACGAGGCCATGGCCATGATCGAGTCCAGCTTCTCGGACTCCACCCTGGCCGAGATCCTCACCCGGACCACCTTCCCCAAGCAGGGGGAGGGGGAGGAGACGGCGGCGGCGGCCGAGGCCCCCGCGGAGGAGAAGCGGGCCTAGGCTTTCCGGACGGGCCGGGATCCCCGCAGTCCCCGGGCTCCGGCGGAGTCAGCTCGCGCGCCGGCGGGGCGGGTTCGTGGGCTCCACGGGATCCACGAAGTCGTCGGCGGTGAGCGGCGGAAGCCCATGGGCCAGACGCGCCCGGTCGCACTGATCGTTCGGGGCCCCCTCGGCCCAGGAGGGCTGGAGGTCCCGGCAGGGCGACGGCCGGTCGGGGTAGATGCGGCAGGCCGTCCCCCGGCCCACCACCCCCTCGAGGGCCACGCAACGCGCCGGCCTGGCCTGCGTGCCCGCCATCACCAGCCGGTGCGGATCGAGCTTCGCGGTCAGGGCGCTGGGCACGGTCCCGCCCAGGAACGGCTCCGCCTCCGTCCAGTAGAAGGAAACCCGGTAGTGGGCGCAGCACGCGCCGCAAGCGACGCAGGGGTTCGGCATGGTCGTGGACCCCGTCCGGGACGGGATCCGTCCGGAGAGTGGCGCGGGAGTATGCGGCCGCTCCGGCCCGCTTGTCGACGGAATTCAGCGGGGAGGCGCCGGGGCCCGGGGTCCGCGGCCCCCGGCCCGCGCCCGGCCGGCGGCCGGGCCCGGTCGCCTACTTCTCCAGCTCCCCCTTCATCCGCGCGTTCCATGCGCCGTCCCGGCCGCGCAGCCACTTGTCGAACCACTCCAGCTCGATCCGCTTGCGTTCCAGGTAGTGAACCCGGTCGCGGGCGACGCCGTGTCCCTCGCCCGGCCAGCGAACGAAGGTCACCGTGCGGTCGAGCAGCTTCAGGGCGGTGTACATCTCGTCGCTGTTCCCCACCGGGACGTTGACGTCGGCGTCGCCGTGGACCAGCAGCAGCGGGTTGGTGATGTTGTCCGCGTGGAAGACCGGCGAATGCTCGGTGAACCACTGCGGGGTCGCCCAGGGCAGCTTGCCCGGCGCGGACAGCTCCATGTACCAGGATCCCCAGGCGCCGATGCCCCAGTAGTCGGCCAGGTCCGAGATGCCGTAGCCCCCCACCGCGGTGGCATAGGGGAAGAAGTCGGGATCGTTCTTGTCCATGGCCATCAGGTACATGGCCAGGAAGCCGCCATAGCTCCCGGAGTCGAAGCCGATCCGGGCGCTGTCGACGCCGGCCACGTGGGCGATCACGTGTCGCACGCCCTCGTTGATGTCGCGGGCGGCCAGGGGGCCCCAGTCGCCGCAGTGGGCGTCGGCGAAGGCCAGGCCGTAGCCCGCCGCCCCGCGGGGCACCGGGACGTAGTCGAAGTAGCCGCGATCCGAGAAGAAGGCGTTGCCCCAGAGCCAGCCCTCGCCGAAGCCGATGACCCCGCCGTAGGTGTCCACGATCAACGGGTAGCTCCGGGTCGAATCGTAGCCGGCCGGGTAGTAGAGATAGCCGGGCACGGTGACGCCGTCGCTGTCCACGAAGTCGTAGGGGGTCACGCGCGCCGGCGGCGTGGTCACCCGGTGGAGATTCCGGTTCAGGGGGACCAGTTCCCCGCCGCGCCCCCGCGCCAGGTCGTACCACTGGACGTCGCCGATGCGGGCCAGCCGATCGCCGCGGTAGGCGAGCAGGGTAGCGCTCCGTCCGGTAGGGATGGTGAGCTGGCCGAAGCCGGGGGTTCCCAGTCGCCGGCCGGTGATCTCCCCGTCCTGCGGGTCGTAGGTGCAGAGCAGCATCCCGCCCCGGTCGAAGGCGCTGAAGTAGAGCTTGCCGTCGTCCTTCCAGACGAAGTCGCAGCCGTCGCCGGTGCCGTAGGCGCTGGTGTTGACCGAGGGCGCGAAGTCGAGGCTCATGTTCCGCGCGGTGCCGGCGGCAAGGTCGACGATCCACAGATCCTGGTAGGCCTCGTTGTGGGCGTCGGCGGGGTCGTCATCGGGCTCCACCGGGGCGACCGGGCCGCTGAAGGCGGCCAGCTTGCCGTCGGGGCTGATGGCCAGGGCATCCTGCCGGATGGTGCGCTGGCTGAAGATCAGCTGCGGAGTGCCGCCGCGGGTGGGAACGGCCCAGAACTCCATCTTCTGGTAGGGACGGCCCTCGGCGGCGACGGTGCGGTAGAGATAGAGGTGCCGGCCGTCGGGGGCGACGGCATAGACGTCGGGGGTGTACTTGAGGCGCGCCACCAGCGCCGAGGTCCCGCCGTCGATGTCGAAGTACCGGAACTCGGCCTGGTCGCGCCAACCCGGTTCACGGTCCCGCAGGCTCCACATCACCTTGTAGTCCTTCTCGTCCCCGGCCTTCCAGGCGATCTTGTGAAGGTAGTAGACCCCCCGGCCGTCCGGCGCCCAACGGAACCCGGAGGCATCCTCCAGGTTCTTCCCGACCCGCTTCAGCAGCCAGTCGCCGGCGGTGAGGAGGTAGAGGTCGGTGGCGTCGTCGTCGCCCTTCAGCCCCAGCAGCAGGGACCGGCCGTCGGGGGACCAGCCGAGCGCCCGCGGCTCCACCGCGGTGCCGTAATCCCACACCTTCCGCTTGTCCTTCACGTCCCAGACGCCGAGATGGCTCTGCAGCTTCAGCTTGTCGTGGGTGCGGCGCGAGGTGACCACCGCGAGCCACCGGCCGTCGGGGCTGATCTTCAGGTCGCCTACGTCTTCCTGCAGCGAGTAGTCGGTGATGTCGAAGGGGTGGACCGGGGAGAGGGTGGGGCTCGGGGTCCAGCCGTCGGCCAAGGTGTCCTTCGCGGAGTCGTAGGTGACCGCAAGGGACCAGTCGCCCAGCGAATCGCGGCCGGCGGCCGCGGTGAGCAGGAGCAGGCGGTGTAGCCCCTGGTCCAGGGTGACCGGCTTGGATTCGGCGGCGGAGTCGGCCTTGGCGGGGGCGGGGCGGGAGATCAGCTCCTCCCCGTCCAGGTAGAGCTTGAAGGCCGCGCGGCCCCGGACCTCGAGCTTCCCCTTCTGCCAGGCGGGGCAGTCGAGATAGACCGCGCCCGCGGCCACGGTGAGCCCCGGGGCGCCGGGCGGAGGCGCGGCGAAGGTCAGCCGGCCCGGAGCGAAGGTGCTCGGCGCGCCCGGGGCGAGCACGATCGTGCTCCCCTCGGCCGGCCAGAACTCCTCCGGGGCGACCGGGTTCGAGGAGAGGAAGGCGGCGGTGGCCGTCCAGCCGGCGATGGAATCGACCGCGGCGCAGGGGCTCTGGACCGGACCGGCCACCAACCAATCGGACAGGGGCACGGTACCGGCGTGGGCGGGGGCCGGGACCGCCACCGTCAGGAGCAGGACCAACGGGAGAAAGGCAAGAGAACGCACGGCTGTCCTTCCCGCCCCGCGCGCAAGGAGGGGGCACGGTAGGAGTCGGTCCGCTCCGGCCTGGGTCGGAAGGCGGCCGCCCCCATCCCGCGCGCAACACGCCCACAAGGTGGGAACCGGGCGGCCGGCTCCTGGTTTCGGCCGGTAAGCCTACCAGACCGGTTGGCGGGGCCGGTGGCCCGGCTCCCCCCAGGATGGTGGCGTCGCCCCGCCCCCGAGGATCTCAGACCGGCTCGCCGTCCGGCGGGATCACCCCATCCAGGACGTGGATCACCCCGTTCACGGCTTCGAAGTCGGTGAACCGGACCCGCGCGCCGCCAACCGCGAGCCCGTCCCGGCCGCTCAGATCCGCTAAAGCATGATGTTCTAATGGTTTACCAACCGTTCGGTGTTATCGACAGGGGTTGGACAGGAGACCGAACGGTCCCCGGGCCCGGGTGGCCTGTGGTAGGCTCCCCCGATCATGACCACGGCGACCTCGATCCTCCAGACCCTCCCCGGGACCCCGGCGTCTGCGGTACGCCGCGGGCATTAGCCCGCCGTTCGTCGTCCGTTTTTCCCTGAATGAACTTCAGCGACCGGTAAACGCCGCGGCCTCCCGCTCCGACCCCGTGAGCAGGAGGATCGCCGTGCATGGAGCGACCATGACCCAGAACGAGATGCCCAAGGCCTACGATCCCCGGGCCCACGAGCCGGAGATCTACGCCCGGTGGGAGGCGGCCCATGCCTTCCGGGCCCGGCCGAACCCGAACAAGACCCCCTACACGATCATGATCCCGCCCCCCAACGTGACCGGGATCCTCCACATGGGCCACGCCCTGGACAACGCCCTCCAGGACACCATGATCCGCTTCCGGCGCATGCAGGGCCTGGAGGCCCTGTGGCAGCCGGGGACCGACCACGCCGGGATCGCCACCCAGAACGTGGTCGAGAAGGCGCTCCGCGAGGAGGGGAAGACCCGCCACGACCTGGGCCGGGAGGCCTTCGTGGAGCGGGTGTGGCAGTGGCGGGAGGAGAAGGGGGGGCACATCCTCCGCCAGCTCCGTTCCCTCGGCGCCTCCTGCGACTGGGAGCGGACCCGGTTCACCATGGACGACGGGCTCTCGGCGGCGGTGACCGAGGTCTTCGTGCGGCTCTACGAGAAGGGGCTCATCTACCGGGGCGAGTACATCGTCAACTGGTGCCCCCGCTGCCACACCGCCCTCTCCGACGAGGAGGTGGAGCATACCGAGGAAAAGTCCAAGCTCTGGTACGTGCGCTACCCCATCAAGGACGAGCCGGGGACCTTCGTGACCGTGGCCACCACCCGCCCCGAGACCATGCTCGGGGACACCGCGGTGGCCATCCACCCGGAGAGCCCGCGCACCGCTCACCTGCGGGGGAAGACCGCCCTCCTCCCCTTCCTGGACCGCGAGCTTCCCATCGTCGAGGACGACTACGTGGAGGCGGAGTTCGGAGCCGGGGCGCTCAAGGTCACCCCCGCCCACGACCCCAACGACTTCGAGATCGGCAAGCGCCACGGCCTTCCCTTCGTGGTCATGATGACCGAGGAGGGGACGGTGAACGACAACGGGGGCGAGTTCGCCGGCCTGGACCGCTACGAGGCCCGCCGGCGGATCGTGGCCCGGCTGGAGGAGCTGGGGCTCCTGGAGAAGACCGAGGAGCACGCCAACGCGGTCGGCCGGTGCCATCGCTGCCACACCGTGGTGGAACCGCGGCTCTCCAAGCAGTGGTTCGTGCGCATGAGGCCCCTGGCCGAACCGGCCCTGGCCGCGCACCGGAACGGGGACGTGCGCTTCATTCCCGAGCACTGGGGGAAGACCTACACCCACTGGCTGGAGAACATCCGGGACTGGGTGATCTCCCGGCAGCTCTGGTGGGGGCACCGGATCCCGGTCTACTACTGCGACGCCTGCGGGAAGGAGATCGCCGCCCGGGAGCGGCCCGAGGCCTGCCCCGGATGCGGGAAGGGGGACCTGCGCCAGGATCCCGACGTCCTCGACACCTGGTTCTCGAGCTGGCTCTGGCCCTTCAGCACCCTGGGCTGGCCGGCGCCGAACCCGGACCTGGAGTACTTCTACCCCACCCGGTGGCTGACCACCGGGCCCGACATCATCTTCTTCTGGGTGGCCCGGATGATCATGGCCGGCCTGGAGTTCACCGGCACCGTGCCCTTCTCCGAGGTCTACCTCCACGGCATCGTGCGGGACGACAAGGGGCGGAAGATGTCCAAGAGCCTGGGCAACAGCCCCGACCCCCTGGACATCATCGCGGAGTACGGGGCCGACGCGCTCCGCTTCACCCTCATCGCCCTCACCCCGGTGGGCCAGGACGTCCAGTTCAGCGCCGAGAAGTGCGAGCTGGGGCGGAACTTCGGGAACAAGATCTGGAACGCGACCCGCTTCCTGCTCATGAACCTGGAGGGGTACGATCCCGCCGAGCCCCGGGCCGAGCCCGGCCCGGACGACCGCTGGATCCTCTCCCGCCTGGACCGGGTGACCGCCTCGGCCACCGCGGCCTACACGGAGAGCCGGTTCAGCGACGCGGCCTGGACCCTCTACGACTTCTTCTGGAAGGAGTACTGCGACTGGTACCTGGAGTTCGCCAAGGCCCGGCTGTACGGGGAGGATGCCCCGGCCCGGGCGCGGGCCCGGGACACCGCCCTCACCGTGATGCGGGAGGCGCTGTCGCTGCTGCATCCGCTCTATCCGTTCCTGACCGAGGCCATCTGGGAGTACCTGCCCGGGGGACCGGAGCTCCTCATCGCCGCCCGCTGGCCGGAGCCCCGAGGCCGCGAGGACGACGGGGCCGAACGGGAGATGTCCCTCCTCCAGGGGGCGATCACCGCGGTCCGGAACATGCGGGCGGAGATGAACGTGCCGCCGGGGAAGCCGGTGTCGGTGGTGGTGAAGGCGGGGGGCGAGGCGGCCTCGGTGATCGAGCGGGGGCGCCCGTTCCTGGGCGCCCTGGCCCGGGTGGAAACCCTGGACGTGGGCCCGGACCGGGCCAAGCCGCCCCGCTCGGCCAGTGCGGTGCTGGAGGGGGTGGAGATCCACCTGCCGCTGGAGGGGTTGATCGACCTCGAGGCGGAGCGCCGGCGCCTGGAGAAGAAGCGGGACGAGCTCCGGAAGGGGATCGAGTCCGCGGACCGGAAGCTGGCCAACGAGAAGTTCGTGTCCCGGGCGCCGGAGGAGGTGGTGGAGGCGGAGCGGGAGCGGCGCCGGGGCCTGGCCGTGGACCTGGAGCTCCTGGAGCGGAACCTGGCCGCGCTGGGAGACGACGAGACGGGGGCCTGAACCGGGGGCGGCGGAGCCGCTCCCACAGCCATCGGAGGTGACCCTCATGACGCGGAAACTGGAACTGTGGCGGCCGGCGGCGGCGGTGGTGGCCGGGATCGCGGTCCTGGCCGGGGCGGCGGTGTCCGCTCCCGCCGAGACCCCGGCGCCCTCGGTGTCGCTGACCGTGTACAACCAGAACTTCGCCCTGGTCAAGGACGTGCGCACCCTGGACCTGGAGCGCGGGAACCAGGAGGTGCGGATCGACGACGTGGCCGCGTCCATCGACCCCACCTCGGTGCACTTCGCCGCCCTGGACCACCCGGGGGCGGTGTCGGTGCTGGAGCAGAACTACCGCTACGACCTGGCCGGGGCCGACCGGCTCCTGGACCGCTACCTGAACCGCAGCGTGACCGCGGTTCTCAAGGACGGGACCACCCGGGAGGGAACCCTGTTCTCCTACGACGGGTCCAACCTGGTCCTGTCGCCGGAGAGCGGCGGGGCGGTGCTGGTGAACCGGAGCGAGGTCCGGGACATCCGCCTGGGCGAGGTGCCGGGGGGGCTGGTGGTGAAGCCGACCCTGGTCTGGACCCTGGCCAGCGACCGCTCCGGGCCCGAGCGCTCCGAGATCAGCTACCTCACCGATAACGTGAACTGGCACGCCGAGTACGTGGCGGTGGTGAACCCCAAGGACACCGGTCTCAAGCTGGACGGTTGGGTCTCCCTGGACAACCGGTCCGGGGTGTCCTACGTGAACGCCAAGCTCAAGCTGGTGGCCGGGGACGTGCACCGGGTGCAGCCCCCCCAGCCGGTCCAGCCCATGATGATGGAGGCGGTCCGCCAGGCGGCGGGGAAGCAGCAGTTCCAGGAGCAGCAGTTCTTCGAGTACCACCTCTACACCCTGGAGCGCCCGGCCACGGTGGCCGACCGGGAGACCAAGCAGCTCTCGCTCTTTCCCACCGCCTCGGCGGGGGCGAAGAAGGTGCTGACCTACGACGGGGCCCGGAACGCCCAGGACGTGACGGTGGAGATGGAGTTCGAGAACAGCGATGGGAACGGGCTGGGCATGGCCCTTCCCGCGGGCAAGGTCCGGGTCTACAAGGAGGACCCCGACGGCGCCCTCCAGTTCGTGGGCGAGGACATGATCGACCACACCCCCCGCGACGAGAAGGTGCGGGTGTACCTGGGCAACGCCTTCGACGTGAAGGGGGAGCGCACCCGGACCGACTACAAGCGGATCTCCGACCGCACCCAGGAGGAGAGCGTGAAGATCGAGGTCCGGAACCACAAGAAGGAGACGGTGGAGGTGACGGTGGTGGAGCACCTGGCCGGGGACTGGACGGTCACCGCCAACAGCGCGGACTTCGAGAAGAAGGACGCCAACACCATCGAGTTCCCGCTCAGCATCGCCGCCGACGGGACCGCGACCGTGACCTACACCGTGCGCACCACCTGGTGATCGCGGCCGGTCCCGCCCAAGCGGCCGGGGCGGTCACCGGCGAAGGGAGCCACGAACGAGCCGCTCCGGATCGCTCCGGGGCGGCTCGTTCCACGTCGGGCCGGGGTGCGGTTCAGTCGCTTCGCCCCGGTGCGAAGGTCCAGCAGCAGGGGCAGATCGCGCCGTCGGGAGCCGCCTCCCGGTACAGTTCGCAGAGGTCGAAGGTCTGGAGCAGGTCCTCGGTGGAGGTCATCCCGGGCAGGATCCCGTGCACGGTGGGGTCGGGGAAGACCCAGGCTCCGTAGCTGGTTGCGGTCCAGCGGAAGCTCCCGTTGCCGGTGATGTAGTCCGGGGCCAGGGCCTTGAGATCGGGTATGGGATCGAGGAAGAACCTGGACAGATCGATCTGCACCGTCACCTCGCCGAGCCCGAAGTCCTCGGTGACCTCCCGCGGCCCCTGCAACGAGGCCTTGAAGTCGGCCAGGAAATCCCGGGCGTTCTGGAGGTCCTCGGCGTCGGCGTAGCCCCCCTTGCTCCCCGTCCGGTCGTACTTGATGATGTCGTCGATTTGGGAGTCGGTCTCGTCCTCCAGGAAGTCGATCCCCCCGCTAAGGTCGTCGGCGGCCCGCATCAGCCGCTGGCGGGCGTCGGCCAGCCGGGAAGCGCCGTCCGCGGCCAGCTTGAGGAACGTGCTCCCGGGGGCCAGGGCGGCGTCCAACCCGTCGGCGCCGTAGGGGGAGGGCTCCATGCGGTAGGCGAGGGCCACATCGACCCCGGCCAGGGCCGTTTCCAGTCCCGCCCGCACCAGGTGGATCTCGGTCTGGTCCAGCTCCTTCGGGTCGGCCTCGTTCGCGTTCTCCCCCTGCATGCGGGGGGTGATGGTGAAGGTGAAGGTGGGGTCGGTCACCGAGGCGAGGGCGGCCAGGGCCTCCTTCAGGGCCGGCTCGATCACCGTGCGCAGCACCGCCTGGTTCGCGGCCGGGGTGGGGGGATCGTCGTCGGCGGCGGGAACGGCGGCGGCGAGCCACGCGTGCGGGGAGCGGAAGCGGTCCAGGGACCGCCCGGGCAGATCCAGGGGCAGGGTGGCCCGGGGCCAGACGAAGGCCCGGCTCATGGCGGTCAGATGGGGGCCGGGCTTGTTGGCCTCGTCCCAGGCCTCCCAGTCCTTGGCCAGCTGGACCAGGTCGGGATCGTCCTCCATCACGAACACCGAGCACATGGCGAGCCCCAGGGCCGCGCGCTGATTGGCCGGATTGAGATCCAGGGCCTCCCGGAAGTCGTCGCGGGCCCCGGCGAAGGAATAGGTTTCCAGATCGGAAGCGTGGTCGGTCTGGTTGATGGCCACGTAGAGGGTGGTTTCCATGCTCTGGACCGCCTGGTCGGTGAGTTCCTCGGAGCGGGTGGTGTCCAGCTTGGGCTTGGAGGAGTCGTCGTTGCAGCCGGAGAGGAGCAGGATTCCGGCGACGGCCAGGACGGTGGCGGGGCGGATACGCACGGACATGAAGGCCTCCTTGATTGAACACGGCTACCGGCTTGTATTTGAGGGGGCGGTGGAATACAAGTCAAGCATGACTTTTCACAAGATCGATCGGACCCGGTTTCCGGGCCGGGGTGGGGCCCGCGGGGCGGTTTCCGCCTGGCTCGTGCCCGTCCTGCTCCTCCTGGCCGGGGGCGCCTCGGCGGGGCCGGTCCCGGGACCTCCGCCCCTGCTCGGATGGATCGCGGACCTGGATCCCGGTGCGCGGGACGGCGGGATGAGCGGCCTGGAAGTGATGGCGGACGGCTCGACCGACACCGCCCGCGTTTCCCTCCGGCTGGAGTGGGGGCACTTCGGGCTGGGCACCGCGGGCGCGCTCTCCCGCCGGGCGGTGCGCCTGGCCTCCAACGTCCCCCTGGGACGCTCCGGGAACGCGATCGCCTGCGGCTACGGGGCGGCCGAGGAGTGGATCCGTCTCAACGGCGCCTCCGCGGACCGGTTCCGGCTCCGGGCCCCCGGCTTCGTCTACCTGGGCCTCCACTCCCGGGAGCGGGCGGCCCTGGGGGGGACGTGGAACGTGCTCGGGTTGATCAGCGGCGGGGAGTCGGCGGGGGGCGCCCTTCGCTTGGACTGGCGGCGGCGCGGGATCCGGATCTCGGGGGCGGGCTGGACGGGGATGCGAACCGCGGCCAGCCTGCGCGCTCCCTCGGTGGCCGGAGCCGGACTCCACCAGGCCGGACGGAACCGGGGCGGGTCGGGGAGTTTGGAAGCCGAACTCGCCCTGGGGGATCGTACCCGGCTGGAAGTCGGCGCCGGCGGGGAGATCCGGCGCCTGGAGGCCGACGGCGCAGGCGCCTCGGGACGATTCCTGACCCTGTCCCCGGACGGGGATGCGCGGGAGAAACGCTTCCACGCCGGAATCCGGCGGAGCGGGGCATTCGCGATCCGCGCATTCCACTTCCGGCGCCGTTCCTCCCTGCTCGGGCCCATCCTCAAGGACGGCCAGGGCGCGGGAAAGCTCTTCTACGCCGACGGGGACTTCCGGCGCGGGCTGGTGGAACTGGAGCTCCCCGGCCGCGGCAGCGTGCGGTCCATCGGCGTGGGGCGCGACCGGTACCGCATGGACCTCTCCGGCCGCCTGGAGACCTGGGCGTTCGCGGACCTGTGGGCCCAGACCGTGGTCAGCGCCTTCCGGGCCCGAGGCCTCCTGGACGCGTCCCTGGACTGGATCGAATTCCGCCGGCGCCCGGCGGGTCGGACGGGATGGACGGTGGCGCTGACCGCGGGCCGGTTCGAGTTCCGCCTGGAGGAGGAGGACTGGCAGGTGGGCCCCCTGGGCTTCGGCCGCAGCGCCTACCGGAACACGGTCCTTCGCACCCGCGGGGCCTGGGTGGCCGGGGCGGAGCTGGGGCGATCCTTCCCCCTGGGAGGCGGTCGCTTGGCCGCGGGGATCCGGACCGCCCTCCCCGTGGCCGGCCGGGTGGCCAGCAACCGGAAGCACATCTCCGCCGGAGATGAGGCCCGGGACGAGGGGTGGCCGGGCGAGGTCTCGGCCGTTCTCACCAGCGCCTGGTGATTGGACTCCGGGATTCCCGCCCGGGGCCGGGTCCGGGTATCCCCGCCGCTACTCGATCGCGGCCAGCCCCCGGGCCTTCATGAGGGCCAGCATCGCCTCCCCGTCCACGGGCCCGGTGGAGGCGCATCCGGCGTACTCGCCCTGCCAGGTGCCGTTGATGGTGACGGTGAGGCTGCAGGGGTGGGCGTTCGCGCAGGCGGCGCTGGAGTCGTCGGAGGCGTAGCTCACCTGGAACACGATCTTCACGTGCCGGTCGTCGGTGGAGGTGAGGGTTCCGGTGGCGGTCTGGGTGAAAGTGCACCCGGCCACGGTGGAGTCCGCGGTGCAGGAGAGGGTGAGGGTGTTCCCGTCCTTCCCGGCCACGCAGGTCCCCAGCTCCTCGGTGCCCCCGGCCACGTCGTCCCCGGACAGGGAGCAGAGGGTGTCGATCACCGTGTCCACGAGGAGGGGCCGGGTGTCGCAGGCGGGGGAGCCGCCGGCGTCCCCCACGAAGTTGAACCGCCAGATGCCGGCCCGGAGATTCAGCTGGTCCCATCCGCCGGGGTCGACGAGCTTGGTCCCCCCGCTGTCGCCACCGCAGCCGAGCACGAAGGCGAGGGCGAGAACGAGGATCGAGGCCGGGATCAGGATCCGGTCACGCATCATGGGGAAATCTCCTCCAGGGATGGGGGCCGCCCGGGGTTCAGGAGCCGGCCCGGCCGCCGTCCGCGGCCCGGAGGATCAGGCTCCGGAGCACGCCGGGGGCGGCGGGGGCGTCCTCGGGGCAGGCCCACGCGCCGGTGGTGTCGATGAAGGTCCCGGTGATCTCCAGGTGCAGGATGCAGGAATCCACCGAGGCCCGGTACAGGTCGCAGGGGTCGCCGGGGCCGGAGAGGACGTCCTCCCGGTCGGCGAGGAAGGTGAACGCGGTGTCGCTCACCGTGCCCGACCCGGTGAGGTGCCGGACCAGCTCGCAGGGATCGAGCCGCTCCAGGCTCCGGCTGCAGTCGAAGACCACGTCGTCGCCGTCCAGGGTGATGTCGCACCCCAGGCCGCTTCCCCCGCTCTCGGAGATCAGGTTGAACTCGCACAGGGCCAGGGTGTCGATCACCGTACCCACGGTGTCCGGGCGCTGGGAGCAATCCCCGGGGCCGCTCCAGCTCCGGCTGGTCCGCACCTCCCAGGTTCCGTTCCGGAGATTCACCGTGGTCGGGGTCGCGGGCCGGGTGTTGCTGTCGTTGCCGCATCCGGCCAGGGGAGCGAGGGCGACGACGAGGGCGAGGGCCGGGGGCAGGAATCGCTTCAACGGAGGATCTCCCGGTTCAGGCTCCAGGGGGACGAGGAGATGGAGCAGGGGGCGACCTTCTGCCAGGTCCCGGTCAGGTTGACCAGGTAGGTGCAGGTGCCCCCGTCCTGGGGCAGCACCGCGTTCACGGTCATGTTGATGACGAAGAAGTCCCCGGCCTGGGTCACGGTGCCGCCGCCGCTCCCGCTGTAGGTGATCCGGGCGTCGCCGGACCCGATGGTGCCCCCGCAGGTGCCGGTGATGCGGTTCCCGTCCACCTGGAAGGTGCAGTTGAGCCCCAGGCCCTGGGCCTGCTGGTCCAGGTCCACGCCGTTGCAGAAGATCATGGTCCGTTCCTCCGGGAGCAGGCGCAGGCAGGATCCGGACTGGGCGGTGAAGGTGGCGGACAGGTCCCAGGTGCCGGGCCGCACGTCCAGGATCACCGGCTCCGGCGGCTTGGTGATCCGGGAGATGCTGCCGCCGTCATCGTTGCAGCCGGCGGCGGCGAGGGCGGCTCCGGCCGCGACCACGAGGATGAGGGTGCTGAGGACGCGCATCCGGGAGGGCATGGGGTCTCCTTCTTCGGGTGGGCGGGCGCCGGGGCGCTCCGCGGGCGAGGGGTCATTGTCGGGCCTTCCGCCCGGCCCTGTCCACCTCCCGGTCCCCGGGCCGGGTATACTGGACGGCCTATGAGCACCATCCCACCCGCCGATTTCCGGCTCCATTCCCGCTACGAACCGTCCGGGGACCAGCCCCAGGCCATCCGCGAGCTCACCGAAGGGATCCAGCGGGGCGATCCCGCCCAGGTCCTCCTGGGGGTCACCGGGTCCGGCAAGACCTTCACCATGGCCAACGTGATCGCCCGGGTGGGGCTCCCCACCCTGATCATCTCCCACAACAAGACCCTGGCCGCCCAGCTCTACGGGGAGTTCCGGCAGTACTTCCCGGAGAACGCGGTGGGCTACTTCGTGAGCTACTACGACTACTACCAGCCCGAGGCCTACATCCCCTCCACCGACACCTACATCGAGAAGGACGCCTCCATCAACGAGGACATCGACCGGCTGCGGCTCTCCGCCACCGCCAACCTGTTGAGCCGGCGGGACGTGATCATCGTGGCCTCGGTCTCCTGCATCTACGGCCTGGGGAGCCCGGAGGAGTTCCGGAAGGGGATGGTGTTCCTCCGGACCGGCCAGCGGATTGAGCGGAACGAGCTGCTCCGGCTCCTGGTCGACGTCCACTACCAGCGGAACGACGTGGCCTTCGAGCGCGGCACCTTCCGGGTCCGCGGGGACGTGGTGGAGGTGCGGCCGGCCTACGAGGAGACCGCGCTCCGGATCGAGATGTTCGACGACGAGATCGAGCAGATCTCGGTGGTGAACCCCCTCACCGGGAACGTGTTCCAGCGCCTGAACCAGACCGCCATCTACCCGGCCAAGCACTTCCTCACCCCCAAGGAGCGGCGGGGCGAGGTGATCCAGGCCATCCGCCGCGAGCTCAGGGACCGGCTGGAGGTGCTGAACGGGGAGCGGAAGTTCCTGGAGGCCCAGCGGCTCAAGACCCGGACCGAGTACGACCTGGAGATGCTCCAGGAGGTGGGCTACTGCCCCGGGGTGGAGAACTACTCGCGGCACCTGGCCGGGCGGGAGCCGGGCTCGCGCCCCTTCTGCCTCCTCGACTACTTCCCCGAGGAGTGGATGCTCGTCATCGACGAATCCCACGTCACCGTGCCCCAGATCGGGGGCATGTTCGAGGGGGACCGCTCCCGGAAGACCACCCTGGTCGAGCACGGGTTCCGGCTCCCTTCCGCCCTCGACAACCGGCCGCTGCGCTTCGACGAGTTCGAGCGCATGATGCCGAGGACCCTGTTCGTTTCCGCCACCCCCGCCGGCTACGAGCTGGAGCGGACCGGCGGGGTGGTGGTGGAGCAGGTCATCCGCCCCACCGGGCTGGTGGACCCGGCCCTCCAGGTCCGGCCGTCCAAGGGGCAGATCGACGACCTCCTGGCCGAGATCCGCAAGGCGGTGGGCCGCGGGCAGCGCACCCTGGTCACCACCCTCACCAAGCGCATGGCCGAGGACCTGACCGACTACCTGCTGGAGATGGGGGTAAAGGTGCGCTATCTCCACTCGGACATCGACACCATCGAGCGGATGGAGATCCTGCGCGGGCTCCGGCTCAAGGAGTTCGACGTGCTGGTGGGGATCAACCTGCTGCGGGAGGGGCTGGACCTGCCCGAGGTCTCCCTGGTGGCCATCCTGGACGCGGACAAGGAGGGCTTCCTGCGGAGCGAGCGCTCGCTGATCCAGACCGCGGGGCGCTCGGCCCGGAACGTGGACGGCCGGGTGATCCTCTACGCCGACACCGTGACCGGCTCCATGCAGCGGGCCATCGACGAGACCGGCCGCCGCCGGGAGAAGCAGCTGGCCTACAACGCCGAGCACGGCATCACCCCGCGGTCCATCGAGAAGTCCATCGAGGACATCCGCCTCACCACCGCCGTCGCCGACGCCCACGGCAAGGAGGAGGATCCCGGCGAGACCCTGGCCCACGCCCTGGCCGGGATGGACACCGACGAGATGATCGACGTCCTCACCCGGGAGATGATGGAAGCGGCCGAGGCTCTGGAGTTCGAGCGGGCGGCCAGCATCCGGGACAAGATCGAGGAGCTGCGCGCCGCCGCCGCCCTCCCCCGGAAACGATGATCCCCGGCGCCGTCTCCGCGGCCCGGCGGTGCCCCGGGTCCCGGAAGGGAGTTCCCTCCATGAACCGCGCCCTGCGCGTTTTCCTCCTGGCCGCGGTCCTGCTCGCCCCCCTGGGGTGCGGCGCGGGTACGGCCGACGGCTCCCCCTACCCGGCCCTGGACGGGTGGGCGTCCCGGCCGCTCTTCAACGACGGCCGGGCCGAGGTCTGCACCTACCGGGCCACCCTGACCCGGGAGGGGGCGCCCCGGGAGACCCGGGTCCGCACCGTGCTGGTGGCCGAGGACCTGGACCCCGACCTCCTGGTCAAGGCCGACGACTGGAAGCGGCCCGGGCTCCTGCGATGCCTGAAGTTCGGGACCCTGGCCTCCATCCAGACCGGCATCATGGCCTACCACGAGGCCGCCTACGTGTTCGTGGCCGCCGCCGACTGGATCCCGGTGAAGGAGGTGCGCTCCCACCAGGACTGGTGCGGAACCACCCTGAAGAGCCTGGTCAACCGGGGCGGCCGGCACACCTTCCGCTGGACCACCTACTGGGAACGGGACGGGGGCTCGGGGGAGCGGGAGCTCCCCATCGGCGACCGCACCGTCCCCGCCGACGCCCTCCCGGCCTGGATCCGGGGGCTGGACCTGAAGGACGGCCTGGCCTTCGACCTGGAGATCCTGCCCAGCTTCGAGGGGTCCAAGGCCGGCCACCCCGAGCCGGAGAAGGCCACCCTCCGGGTGGCGGGTCCCACCCCGCGCACCGTGCCCGCCGGCACCTTCACCTGCTGGACGGTGACGGTGGAGTCGGGGGGAAGGACCTTCGAGGCCTCGGTGCAGACCGGGTTCCCCAACCTGCTCGTGGCCTGGACGGACTTCCACGGCCAGCCCCACGAGCTGGAGAGCTCCCAGCGGACCGCCTACTGGGAGAAGACGGCCCCGGGGGACGAGTCCCTGCTCGAGCCCTGAGCCCTCCGGCTTCCCGGAGCTGCGCCCCCCGTCGCCGGGGCGTCTCGCCCCCGGGCCTCGGCCTCGTGTAGGATTCCCCCATGCGTGAAGCCGGACTGAACATGGAGCTGGTGCGGCCCCTGGTGGAGGCGGCCCTGGCCGAGGACGTCGGCCCCGGGGACGCCACCACCCTGGCCACGGTGCCCGAGGGCACCCCGGCCGAGGCGGAGATCCGGGCCAAGGAGGAGGGGGTGCTCTGCGGCCTGGCCGCCGCCCGGGTGGTGTTCGCCGCCGTGGACCCGGCTCTCCTCTTCGAGGCCGACGCCGCCGACGGCGACCCGGTGCGCCCCGGCCAGGTGGTGGTGCGGCTCCGCGGCTCCGCCCGTGGGATCCTCACCGGCGAGCGGACCGCCCTCAACTTCCTCCAGCACCTCTCCGGCATCGCCACCGCCACCCGGCGGGCGGCGGCGGCCCTGGAGGGGACCGGGGTCCGGGTGCTGGACACCCGGAAGACGGTGCCGGGGATGCGCGTCCTGGCCAAGTACGCCGTCCGCTGCGGGGGCGGGGTGAACCACCGCCGGGGCCTCTTCGACATGATCCTGATCAAGGAGAACCACATCGCCGCCGCCGGGGGGATCACCCCCGCCGTCGAGCGGGCCCGGAAGGCCTATCCCCGGCTCCCCCTGGAGGTGGAGGTGACCAACCTGGTGGAGCTGGCCGAGGCCCTGGAGGCGGGGCCGGACCGGGTGCTCCTGGACAACTTCTCCCCGGAAGGGGTGGGCGGGGCGGTGGAGCGGATCGCGGCCTGGGCCGCCGAAAGCGGAGCCCCCGCGCCCGGAGTTGGAGCTTTCCGGCGGCATCACCCCGGACACGGTGCGGGCCTACGCGCAGGAGGGGGTGGACTTCATCTCCTCCGGGGCCCTCACCCACTCGGTGAAGGCGCTGGATCTTTCGCTGGAGCTTCGGTTGACGGGCGGTGGGGCCGCGGGCGGAGCGCGCTGATCCCATGCAGCTCACCGCCGCCAACCTCCAGATCGCCTTCCGGAACTCGGACTTCGTCCGCCACTTCTTCTTCTACCCGGCCATCGGCTCCACCAACGACAAGGCCAAGGAGCTGGCCGCGGCGGGGGCGGAGGAGGGCACCCTGGTGGTGGCCGACGCCCAGACCGCGGGCCGGGGGCGGCTCTCCCGCAACTGGTACTCGCCGCCGGGCCTGGGTCTCTACGTCTCCTTCATCGTCCGTCCGCGGATCGAGCCCGCCCGGGCCTACGGGGTGCTGATGGCGGTGAGCGTGGCCGCAGCCGAGGCGGCGGAGAGCATGGGGGTCCAGGGGGTGGTGGGCATCAAGTGGCCCAACGACCTGGTGGCCGAGGGGCGGAAGCTGGCCGGGGTGCTGTGCGAGCTGGGGGTCCAGGGTGGGGTCCTGGACTGGTGCGTGGCCGGGATCGGGCTCAACGTGAACCACACCCCCGGCGACTTCCCGGTGGAGATCCGGGAGAGGGCGGTCTCCCTCCGCGACCTCTGCCACCGGCGGGTGGACCGGCTGCCGCTGCTCCTGGCCCTGGTGGAGCGGGTGGCCCGGAACTACGAGACCTTCCTGGAGGAAGGCACCGAGACCCTCACCCGGCGCTGGCGCCGCCGCTCGGCCATCCTCGGCCGCACGGTGCGGGTGGAGACCGCGGGCGAGGTGGTGGTGGGGGAGGCGGTGGGCCTGGAGCCCGACGGGGCCCTCCGGGTCCGCCTCGAGAGCGGCGCCGAGGAGGTCCTCCACGTGGGGGACGTGAACCTGGTCCAGGTCCGCTGACCTTCGCCGGGCCGCCGGCCCACGGGGAGCCTCGATCCCGCTTCCGCATCCGCTTCCGGAAAGGGGACACCGACGACCATGAACCGATCGCCGCGTGAACTCGTGAACCGCTGGTTCCGCCAGCCCATCGTGGACTTCTTCGAGACCGAGGCCTCGGGCGGGGTGGTGCTCATCGTGGCCACCGTGCTCGCCCTCCTCTGGGCCAACTCCGCCTGGGGCGGGAGCTACCACGACCTCTGGCACACCTACGTGGGGCTGAGCGCGGGAAGCTGGTCGCTCAAGCTCTCCCTCCACCACTGGATCAACGACGGTTTGATGGCGGTCTTCTTCTTCTTCGTGGGGCTGGAGATCAAGCGCGAGGTCCTGACCGGGGAGCTGGCGGGCTGGAAGAAGGCCGCCCTTCCCGCCATGGGGGCGCTGGGGGGGATGGTGGTCCCGGCGCTGCTCTACGTGCTCCTGAACCCGAGGGGGGAGGGCGCGTCGGGCTGGGGCATTCCCATGGCCACCGACATCGCCTTCGCCATCGGGATCCTCATGCTCCTGGGGAAGCGGGTGCCCCTGGGGCTCAAGGTGTTCCTGACCGCCCTGGCCGTGGTGGACGACCTGGGCGCGGTGCTGGTCATCGCGCTCTTCTACACCGCGGGGCTGGACTGGGGGAGCCTGGGGATCGGCCTGGGGCTGGTCGCGGTCCTGTTCGCGGCCGGGCAGCTGGGCATGCGCCGGAGGATCTTCTTTGCCCTGGGCGGGATCGCGGTCTGGTACTTCTTCCTCCGGAGCGGGGTCCACGCCACCGTGGCCGGGGTGCTGGTGGCCCTGACCGTGCCCCACAAACCGGCCCGCGGGCGGCGGTCGTTCCTGGACGCCATCGACGACGTCACCGACACCCTGTGGGACCGGGAGAAGCGAAGCCTCCCGGTGACCGACGAGGAGCACGAGTCGGCGCTCCAGACCGTGCAGGACCTGGCCGACAAGGCGGGCTCGCCGCTCCAGCACATGGAGCACGAGCTGGCTCCCTGGGTGGCCTACGGGGTGATGCCGGTCTTCGCCCTGGCCAACGCCGGGGTGGAGCTGGACGCTCAGGCTCTGGGCCGGGCCTTCACCGACGCCGTGCCCCAGGGGATCCTGCTGGGGCTGGTGGTGGGGAAGCAGCTCGGGATCCTCGCCTTCTCCTGGATCGCGGTGAGGCTGGGCTGGGCCGGGCTCCCGGCCGGGGTGGGCTGGCGAAGCCTGCACGGAGCCGCGGTGCTGGGCGGGATCGGCTTCACCATGTCCCTCTTCATCGCCAACCTGGCCTTCGGCACCCCGCTGCTCCTGGAGGAGGCCAAGATGGGGATCCTCCTCGCGTCGTTGATCTCCGCCCTCCTGGGCACGGCGCTGCTGCTGACGGTTCCGCGTCCCGCGGCGCGGGAACCCGGACCCCGGCCCGCGGCCGGGGGAGAGGTCTGACCGGCTCATGCACTTCGTGAAGATGGAAGGCTGCGGCAACGACTACGTGTACGTGGACGTGGGGCTGACCCGGGCCGGGGAGGATCCGGCCGGCCTGGGCGCCGTCGACGCCCTGGCCCGGGCGGTGTCCGACCGCCACTACGGGATCGGCTCGGACGGTCTGATCCTGCTCTCGGGGGGAGAGAAGGCCCCGGTGCGCATGCGCATGTGGAACGCCGACGGCTCCGAGGGGGCGCTCTGCCTGAACGGGCTCCGCTGCGCGGCCAAGTACGCGGCGGAGTCGGTGGAGGGGCTCCCGGACACCTTCCCGGTGGAGACCGCCTCCCGCACCCTCTCCGTCACCGTGCACCGGGGGGAGCGGGGGATGGTGGACTCGGCCACGGTGGTGGTGGGGAAGCCGGACTTCCGCCGCGAGGCCCTTCCCGCCGCCGGGAGCGGGGAGGAGATCTGGGGCGAGCCCTTCTACGCCGGAGGCACCCAGGTCCCCGGTTACGCGGTGAGCGTGGGCAACCCGCACCTGGCCCTCTGGATGGACGAGGAGGAGGCCGTCCACCGCGCCCTCCTGGAGGAGATCGGGCCCCCCCTGGAGACCCACGAGCGCTTCCCCCGCGGCATCAACGTCCACCTGGTCGCCGGCCGGAAGGCCGGCGGTCTGGTCATGCGCTCCTGGGAGCGCGGCTCCGGCATCACCCTGGCCTGCGGGAGCGGCGCCGTGGCCGCCTTCGCGGTGGCCCACCGCCTGGGGCGGGCCCCCGCCGAGGCCACCGTGGCCATGCCCGGCGGCGAGGTCTCCATGCGCGCCGAGCCCGACGGCACCCTGGTCCTCACCGGCCCCGCCCGGGAGGTCTTCCGCGGGATCTGGTGAGACGGCGGCCCTCCGGTCGGCCGGGAGTGCGCCGGCCGCGCCGCGCCGGAAGTGCACCCGGGTGCAACACCGGCGGTGCGCGCCCCCGTGAACTCTTCACGCCGGGTGTGCCGGCTCAAGTCCAACACGGGCCTGTTCCCCAGGGAACGGCCGGCATCCAAAGAAGTCCAAGGCCCGGGACCAGGAAAAATGCACACCCGGGTACAACTCCGACCGGACGCGCCCCCGGAAATCACTGCGTTGTCCGGTTCCGGCCAGGAATGACATAGGTGAGTCCCTGTGCTTCGCCCGGGCATGAGCCCGGGCCGGCTTGAGAAGACCCCCGCCTCGAACGAGGATCTATGAAAGCCCGGATCGCGCGCCTGGTCTTTCTGTTGATGGGCGGGTGCTCACGTCCCAACGACTCGCTTGTGGGTGGCTGGGCCCCTGGGGATTCCCTGGATTCGCGGTTTCTCGATCTTCGGGCCGACGGCTCGATGATCGTCTACTCCAGCGGAGCTTCACGACCTGATCGGCTCACCTGGCCGGTCGAAGGGGACAGCCTGATCATCCAGGGCGGGGCTGGTGTGGCAACTCCCCTCCCCAAGTTGCCCGCCTCGTGCAGGTGAACGCCCACAGGCCTCGCTTAGGGGACTTTCCCGCAGGGACGAAGACCTGGCGCAGGCTGGATGAAGAGGATCTGCTACGGCGTCGGCTGAGTGTCGCCTACGATCAGATCGTGGCCCGCGATCGTGAACTCCGGCTTCGCCACCACGACATCGCACGGCTCGAGACGGAACCGGATTCCCTCAGAACGGTGTTGAAGAGCCTCCGGCACTCCAGGGAGTAGCACGGGAACCCCTGAAGGCCTGCCCGCTCAGACCTGCCGCGCCGCCCCGTGCTCCTCGGGCAGCCGGTCCAGCCGCTCGATCAGGGTCTCCCGCGTGTCCTGGGGGAGGAAGGTGGAGAGGATCCGCGCCCCCCAGGCCAGGTAGGGGACCACGGAGGAGCGGGCGAGGATGGGGCTCGAGGGCTCCACGAACAGGGTGAGCCCCAGGACCAGGAAGATCCCGATGATCACCCCGCGGAGCACGCCGAAGGCGCCCCCCAGGAGCCGGTTCGCGAACCCGAGCTGGGCCAGCTCCACCACCTTGGTCAGGAGATACCCCAGCAGCCCGGCCACGACCAGGGTGAGCACGAAGAGCAGCACCAGGGAGGCGGCGTAAGCGGCACTCTGGTTGTGGATCCAGCGTTCCAGCTCCGGGGCCAGCCGCGGGCTGAAGGCGAAGGCGACGAGCACGCCGGCCAGCACCCCGGCCAGGGCCATGATCTCGCGGATCAGCCCCTTCCAGAGCCCGGCCGCCACCGAGATCCCCAGGATGACCAGCAGGGCCACGTCGAGGACGTTCATGCGCCGCCGTTCCGCGCCGTCTTCCCGGGATGGGCCTGGAACACGGTGGCCTCGAACACCTCCAGCGACGCTCCCTGCTTCCAGGCGTCGGGGCGGAGCCCCGCCTTCACGCAGGCGTGGGCCAGGAACTCCTCCCGGCTCCAGCCGTGCTCCGGGGCCACCTGGGGGAGCAGGAGTCCGCGCCGCCCGCCGGCGGTGACGATCAGCCCGTGGCGCCCCACCTCGATCTCGGTGGGGTCGGAGACCGGCCGCGGCGGGGAGAGCACGCTCACCTCCACCGTGATCTCCTCCATCTCCTCCGGGGCCACCGGCGCGAAGCGGGGATCCTCGTGGGCCGCGCCCCGGGCCGCCCGGGCCACCGCCTCCCACAGGGGGAGCCGCCCCTCGATGGTGCCGATGCAGCCCCGCAGCTCCTCGCCCCGGCGCAGGGTCACGAAGGCGCGTCCGGGCCGGCGGAGGGCGGCGGTGAATCGCGCCACCGACATCACCGGGAGCGGCGACCGGAGCGAGGTCGCCGCGGCGGCGAAGGCCAGCCGCAGGAGGGTTTCGCTCTCGGCCGGGCTCACCTGGACCTCGTGGGCCTCGAACTCCACCTTCTGCGGGGGCATCCCCCGGTAGAAGGCGGCGGAGAGGTACCCGACCACGCTCCGGACCTCCCCGGTGGCGTCGCCGCTGTCGCCGTAGCGGAGCACCTTGGCCGCCTCGGCGCCGGCGATTCCGGCCCCCAGCATGACCGAGACCAGCGGGTCGCCGCCGCAGGCCTCGACCCGCCCCTCCCGCAGGTCCTCCCACAGCGAGGTGGGGGCGAAGGCGCGGACCAGCTCGGTGATCCGGCCGTCCAGCTTCCGGGCCACCTCGCGCGGGTGGTAGTGGGAGAGGTCGGTGGAGGCCACCAGGACCACCCGGGGGTTGTCCAGGGCCCGCGAGAGCAGGTGGGCCATGCTCTCCACGTTGGTGCGGGAGCGGAAGCCCATGAGCAACGGCACGATCCGCGCCCGGGGGAGCACCCGCTGCAGGAAGGGGATCATGACCTCCAGGGAGTGCTCGCGGGCGTGGGCCTCGGGGGCGGCGCGCACCCCGGTCCCGGACTCCAGGAAGAGGCCGGTCAGCTCCTCGTCGATCTCCACCTCCCCCAGGGGGGTGCGGAACCGCCCGGCGGGGTAGGCGGCGATCCCCTCGAAGCCGATGTAGTGGTCCGGGCCGACCAGGACCGCGGTGTCCACCTGGCGGCCCTTGAGGCACGAGAAGGCCTCGGCGGCCACCGGCCCCGAGTAGGCGTAGCCGGCGTGGGGACTGGCCAGGGCGCGGATGTCCCGGTCCGGTTCGATCTCCGGCCGGGCCTCGGCGAGCAGGCGATCCACGAAGGCGCCGAGTTCGCCGGGGTCGGCGGGATAGAACGATCCCGCCACCGCGGGTTCCCGGACGGGGTGTCGGGGACCTACCAAGAGACGTCCTCCAGGGTGAGTTGCCAAGCGACGGTATCACTGCGGACTACGGGGGACAAGAGCCCGGCCGCGCCCGCCGCGGCCCCGGCGCGGGGGAGAGCCGCCCGCCGCCGACGCCGTTGACACCCCCCCCGCCGGTCCCTATCCTCTTCCGGCATTGTCTTTGCGGGCGTGGACTTACCCACTCCTCCCGCGCCCTTTCCCATCCGTTTCCGGTCCGGTTCCGACCCCGACAAGGAGAGATCAGCATGCCCGCCGGCGTCTTCGATTCCATGGCCCTCAGGGACCACGAACAGGTGGTCCACTGCTACGACAAGACCACCGGCCTCAAGGCCATCGTGGCCATCCACAACACCGAGCTGGGACCGGCGCTGGGCGGCTGTCGCATGTGGACCTTCGCCAGCGAGGCCGACGCCCTGGAGGACGCGCTCCGGCTCTCCCGGGGCATGACCTTCAAGGCCGCGGTGGCGGGGCTGAACCTGGGCGGGGGTAAGGCGGTCATCATCGGCGACCCCAAGACCCAGAAGACCGAGGGGCTGTTCCGGACCTTCGGCCGCTTCGTGCACGGCCTGGGCGGGCGCTACATCACCGCCGAGGACGTGGGCACCAGCGTCAACGACATGGAGTGGGTCCGCATGGAGACCCCCTACGTGACCGGCATCAGCCGCGCCCTGGGCGGGAGCGGCGACCCCTCCCCCATGACCGCCTGGGGGGTCTACATGGGCATGAAGGCCTGTGCCAACTGGGCGCGCAAGTCGGACGATCTCTCCAGGCTCCGGGTGGCCATCCAGGGCCTCGGGCACACGGGCTACTACCTGGCCGAGTACCTCCACCGGGACGGGGTGAAGCTGGTGGTCACCGACATCGACCGCGAGGTGGTGAACCGGGTGGTGGACGAGTTCGAGGCCGAGGCGGTGGAGCCCGACGCCATCTACGAGGTGGAGGCCGACGTCTTCGCCCCCTGCGCCCTGGGCGGGGTGATCAACGACGACACCCTGGCCCGGATGAAGTTCCCCATCATCGCCGGCTCGGCCAACAACGTGCTCAAGGACGAGGACAAGCACGGGCCCATGCTGCGGGAGCGGGGGATCGTCTACGCTCCGGACTTCGTGATCAACGCCGGCGGCCTCATCAACGTGGCCAACGAGCTGGAGGGGTACAACCGGGAGCGGGCCAAGCGGCAGGTGGAGAAGATCTACGACATCCTCACCGAGATCTTCCGGGTGGCCCAGCGCGACGGCACCCCCACCTTCCAGGCCGCGAACACGGTGGCCCAGGAGCGGATCTCCATGGTCTCCCACGTGAAGCGGGCCTGGGTGGGGACCCAGGAGTCCATGCGCCCGCGGGGGCGGCGCTAGCGGGATCCCCGGGGCGCCGGTCCCCGGCGGCCGGCGCCGGCGGGCGGGGACCGGACCGGCCTACCGGTCGGTGATCGCGTCCAGGATGCCCCCGGCCATCTCGAACCGGTTGAACGGGGGCATGAGGTAGGCCCCCTGGCACATCGGCTTCATCTCCCGGAGGAGCTCGATGGCCACCTCCACCCCGGTCTCCAGGCCGCGGTCCCCGGCCGCGTGCATCCGGGCCCGGATCCCCTCCGGGACCGACATCCCCGGGATCTCGTTGTGGATGAACTCGGCGTGGCGGGCGTTCCGGAGGGGCAGGATCCCCACGCAGAGGGGGATGGGGAGGTCGGGCACCCGGGCCAGGAAGCCCTCCAGGTCCCGGGGATCGTAGATGGGCTGGGTGAAGATGAAGTGGGCCCCGGCCTCGATCTTCCGGTGGAGCTTGGCCAGCTCGGCGTCCAGGTCCACCGCGGTGGGGTTGGCGGCCACGCAGATCCGGAACCGGGTGGGCTCGTCGGTGGCCAGTCCGGTCAGGTCCTTCCCCTGGTTCAGCGTGCTGATGAGCCGGGTGAGGGACACCGAGTCCAGGTCGAAGACGTCGGTGGCCTGGAGGTAGCCCCCCACCTGCACCGGGTCCCCGGTGATGGCGATGACGTTGCGGATCCCCAGGGCGTGGGCCCCGAAGAGCTCGCTCTGGGTGCCGAGCACGTTCCGGTCCCGGCAGGACATGTGGAGGAGGGTCTCGATCCCCGCGTCCCGCTGCATGATGTGGCAGAAGGCGCTGGGGCTCATGCGGGGCCGGGCCAGGGGGCTGTCGGCCACGTTCACCGCGTCCGCGCCCTTCCCCTTCAGGTACACCGCGCTCTTCACGAAGCGCTCCACGTTCACCCCGCGGGGGGGATCGATCTCCACCGAGACCGCGAAGCGCCGGCCCAGCATCTCGTAGAAGCCCTCCCGGCGCTCCTCGGCCGGGGCCGCCGTCTCCGGAGCCGCGTCCGCCACCTCCACCGAGGCGGCGTGGAGGTGGCGCCGGGGGACCATCCCCTGCACCGCCTCGGTGAGGGCGCGCACGTGGTCCGGGGTGGTCCCGCAGCAGCCCCCCACCGCCGCCGCCCCCAGATCCACCGCCTTGCGGGCGAACTCGGCCAGGTACTCGGGGGAGGAGAGGTAGAGGTAGCGCCCGCCGACCAGGCGCGGCAGGCCGGCGTTGGGCATGGCCACCACCGGCACCCCGGCCGCGGGGACCAGGGTCTCCAGCACCTCCAGCAGCCCCTGGGGTCCCACGCTGCAGTTGGCCCCCACCGCGACCGCCCCCTCGCCGGTGAGCGTCCGGCCCACCTCGGCCGGCTTGTTGCCGACCAGGGTCTTGGCCTCCTCGTTGAAGGTCATGAGCGCGACCACCGGCACCCCGGTCCCGCGCACCGCCCGGAGCGCGGTCACCGCCTCCTCCAGGTTGGTCATGGTCTCCACGATGAGGAGGTCCACCCCGGCTTCGACCAGGGCCCGGCCCTGCTCCTGGTAGGCCTCGAAGGCCTCCTCCGCCGTGAGCTGCCCGATGGGGGCCAGGTGCCGGCCCAGGGGACCCATGGACCCCGCCACCAGGGCCTGGCCCTCGGCCGCCTCCCGGGCCAGGCGGACCCCGGCGTGGTTGATGGCCCGCAGCCGGTCGGCCAGGGTGGCGTCGCCGAGGCGGTAACGGTTGGCTCCGAAGGTGTTGGTCTCCAGGACCTCGGCCCCCGCGGCCACGTAGGCCTCGTGCACCTCCCGGACCAGGTCCGGATGAGTGAGGTTCAGGGCGTCGAAGCTCTGGGAGAAGGGGATGCCGGCCGAGTAGAGCATGGTCCCCATGGCGCCGTCGAAGACGACGACGTGGGACCGGAACCGCTCGGTGATGGGGGGTAGGGGATGGATGGCCTCGGGCATAATCGAATGAGTATATCGCAGCGCTGCGGCGTCGGCAGGCGTGGATGCGGGCGCCGCCGTTTCGTTCCCCGACCGGGTCGTTTCACCTGTTTCAGGCTCCCCGCCGAACGTGGCCGGAGCCCCCCCTGGATGCTACACTCCCCGGCCCGACCGGACCGCCGAGGACCGGGCGGTCCGCGGGGACCGTCGGCCCCACCCT
The DNA here is from genome assembly GCA_963768615.1 of Candidatus Eiseniibacteriota bacterium. Lineage (GTDB taxonomy): Bacteria > Eisenbacteria > RBG-16-71-46 > JABDJR01 > JABDJR01 > CAVSKL01. The sequence goes on from CAVYIE010000004.1 coordinate 770,652, forward strand.
CCGGCGCCGGCCGCCGCAACGGAAGGCATGATGGAAATCGAACTGGACGGTGTGGAGCGCTCCTTCGGGGAGCGCCGGGTGCTGAAGGGCATCTCCGCGTCCCTGAAGGGCGGGGACCGGCTGCTCGTCCGCGGCCCCAACGGGAGCGGCAAGAGCACCCTGCTCAAGATCGTGGCCGGCATCCTCACCCCCACCGGGGGCTCGGTGCGGGTGGTCCAGGACGGGGGCCGGCCCGCCGAGGGCGCGGACCGCCGCCGGATGACCGGTTACCTGGCCCCCGATCTCGTGCTCTACGAGGAGTTTTCCTCCCTGGAGAACCTGGACTTCTTCGGTCGGGTGCGGGGTCTGGGCCGGGACCGGGCCCGCGACCAGGCACTCCTGGAGCGGGTGGGGCTGGGCAGGCGTGGCGAGGACCCGGTGGGGACCCTCTCCACCGGAATGCGCCAGCGGGCCAAGGTCGCCTTCGCGCTGCAGGCCGCTCCCCGGATCCTCATCTTCGACGAGCCCGGCTCCAACCTGGACGAGCCGGGGCGGAGGATCATCGCCGAGGCGGTGGAAGCTCAAGGCGACCAGGAAGGTATCGTGATCATCGCGAGCAACGATCCGGCCGAGTTCGGCCTGGGGAACCGGACCCTTGACCTGGCTTAAGGGCGCCCTGGCCGTTCTCAGCAAGGACGTCCGGTCCGAGGTCCGGACCCGGGCGGCGATGAACGCGGTTCTTCTGTTCGCGGTGGTGACCCTCACCGTGGTCAGTTACTCGTTGGGAGGCTTCGGGTTAGCCCCGGAGGTACATTCTTCCCTTCTCTGGATAATCCTGTTCTTTGCCGCGATGGCGGGCCTATCACGTACCTTTGTGGTCGAAGCTGAGAAGGGAACGGAACGGGCGCTCCGGCTCACCGCGTCGGGATCCCAGATCTACCTGGGAAAACTCTTGTTCAATCTCGCGCTTTTGGGTCTACTTGACCTGATTCTGATTCCCCTCTTCCAGGTGCTGCTGCCGGTCAAGGAGGCCAACTGGGGCCTCCTTCTCGGTGGACTGGCCCTGGGAAGCCTGGCCCTGGCGGCCTCCAGCACCCTGGTGGCGGCCATCGTGGCCCAGGCGGGGGTCAAGGGCGCCCTGTTCACGGTGCTCAGCTTCCCGATCCTGATACCGGTGCTGGTGGCGGGGGTGGGGACGACCCGCAAGGCGATGGAGGGCGGCTCCTTCGCCGATGCGGGGACGGAAATCCAACTGCTGGTGTCCTACGCGGGGGTCATGGTGACCCTGGCGTTCCTGCTCTTCGACTTCGTCTGGCAGGAGTAGAAGGAGACGGTATGTCCAAGGTGGGCAAGTGGGTGCTCGGGGTGTGGATGACGGCCACGATCGTGCTGTCCTTCACCTACGCCCCGGAGGCCACCCGCCCCAACTTCGGAACCCTCGACCCGGCCACCGGCCAGCCCCTCATGGAGGCCTGGCCGTCCTTCCGGATCTTCTTCTTCCACGTGCCGGCGGCCTGGGTCGCGGTCCTGGCCTTCTTCGTGGCCATGGTCTACAGCATCCGGGTGCTGCGCCAGCCGCGGGAGAAGCTGGACGACGTGGCCGTGGCCAGCTCCGAGCTGGGTTTCCTGTTCTCGCTCCTGGCCCTGGTCAGCGGCATGATCTGGGCCCGGCTGGAGTGGGGGGCGTTCTGGAACTGGGATCCCCGCCAGAACACCATCCTCATCCTCCTCCTGATCTACGCGGGGTACTTCACCCTGCGCTCGGCGGTGCCGGATCCCCTTAAGCGGGTTCGACTTGCGGCGGTGTACTCCATCGTGGCCTTCGTCACCGTGCCGTTCCTGGTCTTCCTGGTCCCGCGGATCATGGCCAGCCTGCACCCCTCCCCGATCATCAAGTCGAACCAGGGCAAGGGCTCCATGGACCCGCGCATGCTGCAGGTCTTCTTCATGTTCCTCGTAGGGTATACGGGACTCTACGCCTGGATCCTGTCCCTCAAGGTGAGGACGTTACGACTTACCCGGATGGTCCGTGCGCGATGAACAGTACATACGTTATCCTGATTGCCATCTTGGTGATCTGGCTGGGGATCTGGATCTACCTCGTCGCCCTGGACCGCAAGGTCAGCCGGCTGGACCGGGAGGTAAAGCGCCATGAAGATTAACCGGAGAATCCTGATCGGGGCGGTCGCGTTGGCGGTGTTCGGGACCCTGGCGTTCCTGAACCTCAACAAGACCATCACCCCCTACGTTTCCTTCACCGAGGCCAGGGCCAGCGAGCGGCCGGTCCAGGTGGCGGGGTTTCCCGACCACCCCAACGCCCGCTTCGACCGGAACACGGGCAAGTTCCTCTTCACCATGACCGACGAGAACGGCGAGGCCATGAACGTGTCCTACGAGGGGGCGCGGCCGGGCAACTTCGACCAGGCCCAGAGCGTGGTCGTGGTGGGCCGCTACCACCGGGGGACCCTGGAAGCCAGCCAGATCCTGGTCAAGTGCCCGTCCAAGTACGCGGCCGAGGAGCAGGAGGGGATGCACCACCCCGGCCCCGTCCCGGATGCGTCCGGCACCGAGAAGTCCACGTCAACGGCCGCCCCCGCGGCGGCGGAAACGGACTGACCCGATGTTCACCTTGGGCTATGCGCTGCTCATCTTCACCGCCGTCGCCACCGCCGCCGCCATGCTGGCCTATCTGCCCGGCGTGCGGAAGGGACCGGGACGGCCGCTTCTCAACGTCGCGCGCCCGGCGTTGTACCTGGCCGTCCTCGGCGTGGTGGCCACCGCGGGCTGGCTCTGGCACCTGATCCTGAGCCACCAGTTCCAGTACAGCTACGTGTACCGGTACTCGAACCTGGAGATGCCCTTCAAGTACGTGGTCGCCTCCTTCTGGGGCGGGCAGGAGGGGACGTTCCTGCTCTGGGCGCTGTACGGGGGGCTCCTGGCCCTCTTCCTGCGGTTCAAGGCCCGCCAGTACGAGGCCCCGGTGCTCTTCTTCTACCTGGGCATCAACCTGTTCCTGTTCCTGATGCTCCTGAAGGCCAACCCCTTCGCCCTCCTGTCCCAGACCCCGGTGGACGGCCAGGGGCTGAACCCGCTGCTCCAGGATCCGTGGATGACCATCCATCCGCCGATCATGTTCTTCGGCTTCGCCTCCCTGGGCATCCCCGCCGCCTACGCCATGGCGGCCATGGTCAAGGAGGACTGGGACAACTGGATCCGCCGGGCCATCCCCTTCACCACCTTCGGGGTCATGGCCCTGGGCACCGGGCTCCTCCTCGGCGGTTACTGGGCCTACAGCATCCTGGGCTGGGGCGGCTTCTGGGGCTGGGATCCGGTCGAGAACTCCTCCCTGGTCCCGTGGCTCTTCGCGGTGGCCCTGCTCCACAACCAGGTGATCCAGATGAAGAAGGGGATCTTCCGCCGGATCAACCTGTTCCTGGCCATGCTCCCCTTCGTGCTCCTGACCTACTCCACCTTCCTGACCCGGAGCGGGGTGCTGGCCGACTTCTCGGTCCACTCCTTCACCGACCTGGGCATCAACCAGTTCCTGGTCGCGTTCATGGTGGTGTTCCTGGGCGGCGGCCTGAGCCTGTTCGTGTTCAAGTTCCGCCGGATCCCGGTGGACAAGGCCGAGGCCCCCTTCTTCAGCCGCGAGTACTTCATGTTCCTGGGCTCCCTGGCCTTCGGGCTCTTCGCCCTGTTCGTGCTGCTGGGAACCTCGTCCCCCCTCATCACCCGTATCACCGGCAATCCCTCCAACGTGCAGCCGGTGTTCTATAACCGGATGGGCGTCCCCTTCGCCATCATCTTCGCGGTGCTGATGGGGGTGTCGCCCTACCTGTTCTGGAGCCGGAGCGAGTTCCGCACCGCCCTGCGGCGGATGGCCGGCCCGCTGGCCCTGGGCCTGATCTCCGTTCCCCTGGTCTACCTGGCCGGGGTCCGCAATCCGGGCTACCTGGCCATGGTGGCCGCGGGCATCTTCGCCACCGTGGCCAACCTGTGGGCGGCGTTCCTGGCCATGCGCCAGAACTGGAGCGCGGCCGGCGGCTACCTGGCCCACGTGGGCATCGGCCTGGCCGTGGTCGGCATCCTCACCTCCACCGCCTACGGCGACAAGGAGACGGTGGTCCTTCCCCAGGGCCAGGAGGTGCGCTCCATGGGCTACGGCTTCAAGTTCCTGGGGGTGCGGCCGATCGAGAACGGCAAGAAGAACGCCTACGACGTGGCCGTGCGTACGGCCAGCGGCGCCTACCTCATGTCCCCGACCATGTTCTTCAGCGACATGAACGGCGGCATGATGAAGAAGCCGGCCATTCAGCCCTTCTTCGAGCACGACATCTACCTCTCCCCCATCGGCTACGCCACCGACCCGGTGGAGGACCGGGTGCAGACCCCGCTCATGCTCATGCCCGACAAGCCCCAGAGCGTGGGGAACATGACCTTCACCCTGAAGGACATCCAGACCACGCCCATGGCCGACGACGGCCACAACCACGACCAGCAGGGCGAGGACGTGACCGCGACCATCGTGGCCGAGGTGGACGGGGAGGAGGCGACCCTGAAGCCGGTGCTCAAGTCCTTCGCCGACGGCCACACCGAGGTCGTGCCGGCCACCGTGCCCGCCACCGGGTCCCAGGTGACGCTGCAGGCCGCCGGGGCCATGGTGACCGCGGCCAAGATCGGCGTGGGCCGCGCGCCCCTGGTCCTGACCCGGGGCGAGACCGGCACCCAGGGCGAGTTCACGGTGAGCCTGCACGGGTTCGACGTGGACATGGGAGCGCGGCAGGGAAGCTCGGCCACGGTGTACGCCCACACCGAGGTCACGGTGGGGGGCCAGAGCTACGACGTGCGGCCGGCCCTGATCAGCCGCCCCGGCGCCCAGGATCTGGAGAAGATCGAGGCCCCCATCGGCAACACCGGCATGAACCTGGTGTTCACCGACATCTCCTCGGCCAGCGGACAGGGCTACTTCCAGGTCGCCCCCGCCCCCCAGGAGTACTTCTACGTGGAGGCCAGCACCAAGCCCTTCATCGTGCTGCTCTGGATCGGAACCGGAGTGGTGCTCCTGGGCCTCATCCTGGCCACCGTGAATCGCGCCCGCCAGGCCGGACGCCTGTCCGCCCAGATCGACGGGGGCAAGCGGCCGGTGGCGGTACTGAAGAAGAACGGCAAGCGGCACGCGGCCTAGCCGGCTGCCGGCCGCAGGGATTCGAGCTGGACGGGGCCCCGGAGTGTTCTCCGGGGCCCCGGTCGTTCCCGGGGGGAGGGCCGCTCAGGAGGAAGGACCCTCCAGGAACTCCCGGTGGAGGGCGCGCTGGGCGGCCTCGAAGGCGCCCTCGGGGACGAGGAAGGTGAGGCTGAGGGAGCCCGAGGCGAAGGTGGCGCAGGCCACCCCGGCCGCGGCCAGGGCCCGGTGGGCCCGGGCGGCCACCGCGGGGGCGTCCAGCATCCCCGTCCCCACCACCGACACCGCGGCGTGCCCGGTGTCCACCCGCATCGAGCCCCCGTGGCTCCGGGCCAGGGCCTCCACCCGGCCCAGGAGGTCCTCCAGCTCCGGCCGCACCGGGGTGTGGAAGGCCACGTGGGTGCGTCCGCCGTCCTCGTACTGGTGGAGGGCGGTGGCCTCCTCGATCAGCCCGCCCAGGGCCTCGAAGAAGGCGGTGCGGGAGTCGGGGGCGAGGGCGAGGCCGTCCAGGTGGACCTGGGCCACCCGGGTCCGCCCCGTCACCGCCGCCACTTCCGCGCCCTGTTCGATCGGTTGTCCTTCGACCATGGTTCCGGACCTCTTTCGGAAGGTGGATCGAACCTGGAAGGGGAGCCGGCGGCGCCGGGCCAGGTTCACCGCCCGGGCGTGCATGACCCCGGCCCCGTAGGCGGCCAGTTCCAGCATGGTGTCCCAGCTCACCGCGCGCAGGAGCCGCCCGGCCGGGACCACCCGGGGATCGGCGGTCATGACCCCGGGCACGTCGGTGTAGATCTCGCAGGCGCCGGCGCCCAGGCCCACGGCCAGGGCCACCGCGGTGGTGTCGCTTCCCCCCCGGCCCAGGGTGGTGACCTCCTTCTCCCCGCTCACCCCCTGGAATCCGGCCACGATCACCACCCGGCCGCGCTCCAGCTCGGGGCCGATGCGGACGGGCCGGATCTCCAGGATGCGGGCCCGGGTGTGGGCGGTGTCGGTGATGATCCCGCTCTGGCTCCCGGTGAAGGAGATGGCCGGGACCTCGCGGTTCCCGAGGGCCATGGAGAGGAGGGCCATGGAGATCCGCTCCCCGGCGGTGAGGAGCATGTCCATCTCCCGCCGGCTGGGGCGGTCGGTGACCTGCCCGGCCAGGGTGAGCAGGCGGTCGGTGGAGTGCCCCATGGCCGAGACCACCACCACCACCCGGTCCCCGGCCCGGTGCCGCTCGGCGATGCGGTCGGCCACCCGCTGGATGCGCCGGGGGGTGCCCACCGAGGTGCCGCCGTATTTCTGGACCACCAGCACGGGCGCCTCCGCTCTCCCGGGAGCCGGGGGGCCGCCCCGGACTCCCCGGGCCCCCCCGAACGACCGACGGAGTATAGGGTTGGCCGGGTTTCCGGTCAAAATCCCGTTGACTCCGCCGCCCGGTCCTTATAGTGTTTCGTGGCTACGAACGGGGTCCGGGTCGGCCCCCGTCCCACGCTTCGGGCGGAAGTAGCTCAGTTGGTAGAGCACCACCTTGCCAAGGTGGATGTCGCGGGTTCGAACCCCGTCTTCCGCTCCAGATTCCCGCCCCCGGGTCCGTGCCCCGGGGGCCTTTTCGTGCCCTCCGGGGGCGGTTCCCGCCGGGCCGGGGGCCGGTCCCGGCGCTCCGGAACCGCTCCCGCTCACCGGCGCCTCGGGAGGCCGGTCAGGAGCGGACCGGTGGGCCCCGGCGTCCCCGGGCCGGGCGGGTCCTCCCGGGGCCCGACCAGGACCACGCAGCGGGTGAGGTCCTTGCCGTAGGCGGACATCCGCTCGAACTCGCCCACCGGCACCTTCACGTTCCGGGCCTTCCGGTTGTCATGCTCGTAGAACCCCTCGTAGGGGTCGTGGAAGGTGACGTGGGTGCCGTCGAAGCCGGTCACCACCACCCAGTGGGGGGAGCGCACCCGGTGGAGGCGGAAGGTGCTGATGAGCACGATGGGGACCAGGCCGCGGCGCATGCCCAGGGCCAGGGTGGAGAAAGTGAAGTTGAAGCTGTCCACCTTGGCCCCGAGGACCATCGCCTCCCGGCGGAGCGCGTGGTGGATGAGGCGCACCGCCTCCTTCTTCTTCTCGGTGCGCACCGAGGAGAGGAAGGGGGTAAGCCTTCCGGTGAGGATCACCTCGGCCGCGAAGCCCCGCCGGCGGGCGGCCACGGCCAGCCCCATGGGGCCGCACCCTCCCAGGCCCGAGCTCATGAAGATGAGGGTGGCCTCCTTCCAGAGGGTCAGCTCGAGAGTGCGGGAGAGGGGGAGCACCGGGTCCTCCCGCTTCATGGCCATCATCAGGCAGGCCGGGCCGCAGGTGAACTCCTGGGACTGGGCGTAGTAGGGGACCTCCAGGCGGACCGGGCCCGCCTCGGGGGCGTCCAGGTCCTTGACCATGCGCACCCCATCGGCGCCGTCCTCGTAGAAGCGGGGCAGGGGCTCGACGACCCCGTAGCCGTGGCGGCGGTAGAAGGCACGGGCCCCCGCGTTGTCCTCCCGGACCTCCAGGCTCACCCGGTGCAGCCCCCGGCGGGCGGTGGCCTCCTCCGCGGCCCGCAGCAGCCGCGCCCCCAGTCCCTTCCCGCGCCGCGCCGGATCGACCACGATGGAGTAGAGCCGCCCCACCCCGGCGTTCCGGCGCCAGAGCATGACCGCCGCCCCCAGGACGCCGCGGTCGTCCTCCAGGACGAAGGTGGTGGCGTTGGCCCGGGTGAGGAGGTAGCGGAGCTGCTCCCGGCCGAAGCGGTCGGTGGGGAAGCTCTCCTCCAGCCGCAGGAGGGCGTCCAGGTCCTCCTCGGTGGCGCGCCGCACCCGGAGCATGCCTACCCCCACTCCCCGGCCAGGTACCGGACCACGCGCTGGTAGAGGTGGGGGGCGGCCTTGTCCTCCTCCCCCTCGGCGATGGTGGGGTTGTCGTTGACCTCGATGACCGAGAAGGTATCGCCGGTCTGCTTGAGATCCACCCCGTAGAGGCCGTTCCCGATCGCGGCCGCGGCGGCCCGGGCCGTGTCCAGGAGCCGGGGGTCCACCTTGGCCGGATCGAAACCCCGCACCGGGCCGTAGATGACCTTCCCGCTCTCGGTGTAGGTGAGGATCTTCCAGCGGCGCTTGGGGATGGTGTACTGGCAGACGTACAGGATCTCACCCGCCAGTACCCCCACCCTCCAGTCGAACTCCGAGGGGAGGAACCGCTGGGCCAGCACCCGGTCCGAGCGCCGCAGGTAGCGCTTGCCCACCCGCACGAAGTCCCGGGCGCTCTTCACCCGCTCCACGTACATGGAGAAGCTGGAGTTGGGCGCCTTGAGCACCAGGGGCGAGCCGAGGAGATCGAACAGCTCCGCGGCCTTGGCCGGGGTCACGTCCGCCTCGCGCAGGAACACCGTTTCCGGCATGGGGACCCCGGCGTTCATGAGGTGCCGGTACATGTTGATCTTGTCGCAGCAGATGAGGATGGAGTCGGGGTCGTCGATCACCCGGAGCCCGTGGATCTGGGCCGCGCGCGCGGCCACGTAGGATGCGTTCAGGGGATCGGTCAGGGAGCGGATGAAGATGGCGTCGAACTCGGGAATCTTGAACACGTCGGTCCGGAAGAGGAACTCCATGCGGTGGCCGAGCTGCTGGGCCTCCCACCCGAAGCGCATCAGCGCCTCCATCTCCTCGGAACGGCTGACCGTATAGCGTTCGATGAACACGCCTATGCGGGCCATGTCACCACCCGGCCCAGGTGCTTGCGCTCCCGGAGCTTGAGCTTCTTCATGGGCTGGACCGCGCTCAGGAGCGGGTCCCCGCCCGGGGGCACCACCACCCGGACCAGGGCCAGGGGGATGCGGAACACCCGCCAGAAGGCGTCGGCCAGGTCCCGGTACCGCTCGTCCGCCGACCACCCCAACACCGCCCGGAACACCCGCACCGCCGCGCCCTCGGGCAGCTCCTGGCAGCACATGGCGTAGGTGTAGTTCCTGCTCATGGATTTGGCCACCCGCTCCTGGTGGCCCGGCTTGCGCACGATGCTCTGCCCGGACATGAAGGGGTTCACCGGATCCACCAGCACCGGGGCCTCGAAGTAGCTGTTGGTGAGGTACCAGTCGGGGACGGGCAAGCCCGCCTTCCTGGCCTTCTCCAGGAAGAGGGGGGTCACGTAGCCGTCCAGGATCTCCCGGCAGGTCGGGGCCACGGGCAGGCCCCGCGCCTCCAGGTCCTGGGACACGTAGTACCCCGCGGTCAGGTAGTCGTAGTCCCCGTGGAGGTTCAGGAACACCCCGTCGGAGTCGGACCACCCCAGGACCTCGCGGTTCTCCGGCGGGAAGGGGGGATGCTCAGGCATGGGGTGATTGTCCGGGGCGAACCGGGAATCCGGCAAGTCCCGGACCGCGGAAACGTATCAGGAAGCCGCCGTGGCCCGACCACTTGGCCGGACGGGGGCCGCCGTGGAGCCTTCGGCCCGGGTCCGGCCCCCTCCGCCGCCGGCGGTCGTGGGAGGGGCGGTCCGGGCCCCGGACGCGCCGCCTGCCACGGACCGCCGGGAAGCCTTCCAAGGAGGATGCATGTCTCCCAACCGGTACATCCTGGCCGCGGCCGCGGCGGCCCTGGCCGCCTCCGTCCTGGCCGCCGGGACCGCCTACACCATTCCCAGGTACTCCGCCCGTTACGAGCAGGACTGCAGCCTCTGCCATATGAACCCCACCGGGGGAGGGGAACGCTCGCTCTACGCCAGCCGGTACCTGGTGCCCGAGGAGATGGCGGTGACCCGGCTCCCCGAGGACGCCCTGGAAGGGATCGATCCCCAGCTCAGCCGGACCATCACCGCCGGGGTGGACCTCCGGACCTTCTACTTCACCGACGGCAATCCCTCGCCCTCCCCCGGCTACGACGCCCGCAACTTCTTCCAGATGCAGGGGAACCTGTACCTGAACCTCCAGCTGGGGGACCGGCTCACCGCCTACATGTCCCGCGGAATGTCCGGGGAGTACGAGGTGTTCGGGACCGGATGGTACCTGCCCCTGAACGGCTACCTGAAGGTGGGCCGGTTCATGCCCGCCTACGGCTGGCGCTTCGAGGACCACACCTCCTACGTGCGGGAGCTGATGGGATTCTTCCCGCCCGCCCACACCGATGTGGGGGTGGAGGCGGGAATCCACCCCGGCCGGGGCCAGTTCCTGCTCTCGGTGACCAACGGCTCCCGGGCCGCCGTCCAGGACTTCAACCGGGACGTGGCCGTGACCGGACGCGGGTTCTACCGCTGGAATCTGGCCGGGGTAGGGGTGGGGCTGGGCGTCTCCGCCTACCACAACAAGCATGAGGGGATCGGGACCCGGTTCCCCGTCCCGGTCTTCGATCTGGAGCGGACGGTGTGGGGGCCGGTGGGCTATCTCCTGGCCGGCCCGGTGACTTGGGTGGGGGAGGCCGACTTCGCCCGCGACGAGCTGCCCGGCGGCGGGGCGGTGAGCCGGTGGTACACCACCCAGCAGCTGGCCTGGCAGGCGGTTCGGGGGGTGGACGTGGTCGCCGCTTACAACTACTTCAATCCCGACTCCAACCGGAAGGTGGGCTCCTGGTCCCGGTACGGGGTGGGGGTGGAGGTCATGCCCTACCCCTTCGTGAAGCTGTCCACGATGATGAACGTCAACCGGGCCGACCCGGGGCGCCTGGTCCCCGAGCAGGACTACACCCAGACCGTGGTCCAGGCCCACTTCTTCTATTGATCCGGACCGGGTCCGGGGCCGGCCGGCTCCGGACGCTCTCCGTCAATCCCGGCGGAATGCCGGAAGCGAGGACGTCATGAACCGAATCCTACCGGCCGCCGCCGTCCTGGGCGCCCTGGCCGCCCTCGGGGCCTCGACCGCCCTCGCCGCCCCCATCCGCTACGAGATCCGGCCCGGCGCGGGGAGCGAGGTCCGGTTCCTGTCCAAGGCGACCATGGAGAGCTTCGAGGGGAAGACCGACCGGGTGACCGGGGCCATCACCTTCGACCCGGAGCGCCTGGCCGACAGCGTGACCGTCCGGGTGGAGGTGGACCTGGCTTCGCTCGACACCGGGATCGGCCTCCGCAACCGCCACATGCGGGAGAACCACCTGGAGACCGGGACCTACCCCACCGCGGTCTTCACCGGCGGGGTGGTGTCCAAGGCCTCGGCCGGCGCGCTGCCGCGGGGAGGGAAGGCCGAGTTCCGGATGGCCGGGACCTTCTCCCTCCACGGCGTCGAGCGGGCCCTGGTGGTCCCGGTCACGGTGGAGCGGGCCGAGGCCGGGGCGGGAGCGGGAGCGGGGGATCGCCTGCACATCCGGGCGCGGTTCCCGGTCTCGCTGGAGGAGTACGGCATCGACCGCCCCCAGTTCCTGGTCATGAAGCTGGCCGACCGGCAGGAGGTGACCGTGGAGCTGACCGCCGTCCCCGCCCCCTGATCCCCGCCGCGGCCGTGCGGCACCTCTTCGGCCGCCGGGGGGATGGTGTACCCTGTGCACAGCCCGGCGGGCGACGAGGAGGCGGACGTGGCCGAAGAACATCCCCTGACCCAGAGCTCCTTCCAGGTCCGCGCACTCCTGGTGGGGGAGCGGATCGACCTGCGCGCCCTGGAGGCCACCGACCGGCTCGCCGTCTCCCCCCTCACCGTCCAGGTGAGCGGCGGCGGGGTGGCGGTGCTCTTCCGCTACGGGGCGGCGGTCTTCTTCGACGTGGCCCCCATGGAGGAGGCCGCCTTCCTGACCGGGCTCCGGCCCCTGGTCGCCGGACCCCTGGAGAAGCCCGAGATCGAGACCCTGGACGTGCGCGTGGACCCCGGCTCCCGGGAGGGCATGGAGGGCCCGGTGCTCCACCTCCTCGACGCCGACGTGGCCCGCCTCCAGCTCACCGCCGACATCCTGGCCAAGAGCGTGATCCTGGCCTACTACGAGACCCGCGTCTCCCGCACCTTCGACAAGGTGGAGCCCTTCGCCGAGAGCCTGGAGCGGGGAGGCCGCGGCACCCGCCCCGGCAAGGACGTGCTGCGCCTGATCGGGGGAGCGCTCCTCTCCGAGCAGCGCATGGTGGGGCGGGTGGAGGTCGGCGACAAGCCGGAGATCCTCTGGTCCCGGGTGGACCTGGAGCAGCTCTACTCCCGCATGGAGAAGGAGTTCGAGATCCAGGAGCGCCACCGGGTCCTCAACCGGAAGCTGGACGTGATCGCCCGCACCGCCCAGACCGTGCTGGAGCTGATCCAGAACCGGCGCACCCTGAGGGTGGAGTGGTACATCGTGATCCTCATCGTGGTGGAGATCATCCTCAGCCTGTACGAGCTGTTCCTGCGCGGTCCGGGGCCGCGGTGACCGCCCCCCCGAGACCCCGACGCGAACCCGCGGGGCCTCGGAGGGCCGCGCACCGTTCCCGTCCCCGGGCTTGGAGGTCCGGATCATGCGCCCTCGCCTCGTTCCCGTCCTGGTTCTCCTCGGTCTGCTCGCCGCCGGCCCCGCCGCGGCCGGAGACCCGCCGGTGAGCGCCGCCGCCTCCCTGGTCGCGGCCGAGCGCGCCTTCGCCGCCGACGCCGCCGCGGACGGGATGGGGCCGGCCTTCCTGGCCCGGCTGGCCGGGGACGGGGTGGTGTTCCGGCCCCTGCCGGTGAACGGGCGGGAGTGGTTCAGCGGGCGCCCCGATCCCGGGGGAGTCCTGGCCTGGACCCCGGAGCGGGCGGAGGCGTCCGGGGCCGGGGACCTGGGCTACACCCTGGGGCCCTGGGAGTACCGGGTTCCCGACACCACCGCCGGGGAAGGCGCCACGAAGGCGGTCTCCGGCGGGTGGTACCTCTCGGTATGGAGGCGCGGGGCGGCCGGGGACTGGGAGCTGGCCGCGGACATCGGCACCGGCGGGGGCGCCCCGCCCACCTGGCCCGAGGCCCCGGAGCGGGTGGGACTGAGCGCGCCCGGGGCCGATGAGGGGCCGGGGGGAGACGGGGGCGGGATCGACGCCGTGCGCGCGCTCGACGCCGGGGCCGGCCCCGGATACGCCGCCCGCCTGGACGAGGACGCCCTGGCCATGCGCGACGGCCTCCGGCCGGTCCTGGGCCGCGACTCGGTGGCCGGTCTCGCCCCGCCGGGGAGTCCGCGCCCGGCCGGGGGCGCCGTCTCCGCTTCCGGGGACCTCGCCTTTACCTACGGCACCCTGGCCGATACCCTGGAAAAGGGGGACGCGGGGGCCGTCCCCGCCGGTAGTTACTTACGGGTCTGGAGGCGGGCCTCCGGCGACTGGAGGATCGCGGTGGAAGCGGTCCTTCCCGCGCCGCCCGCCCCGGGAGCCCATCATTGAAATCATTCGGCTTCGTTCGGGGAGAACATCGATCATGTGGCGCCACCGGCTTCCCGCCCTGTTCCTCGTCTTCGCCTCCGCCCTGATCCCGGTTCCGGCCGCCCGCGCCGCCGGCCCCGCCCCTCCCGACTCCGTGGTGGCGTCCCAGGTCCGGCACCGGCTGGAGCGGGTGGGCCTCACCGCGATGAGCGATCTCCGGGTGTCGGTGTCCGGCCGGACGGTGACCCTGGAGGGGGCGGTGCCCAGCTTGGCCCGGAGCTTCGAGGCGGAGAAGGAGGCCCGGCAGGCGGCCGCGGGCTACGAGGTGGTGAACCGGCTCACCGTGACCGCCTCCGGCGAGCCGGATTCGGTCCTCACCCGCGAGGTGGACCGGCGGATCGACAAGTACGTCTTCTACACCATCTTCGACTGGGTCCGCGCCTCCACCGATCACGGCGTGGTCACCCTCGACGGGTGGGTGGTCGAGCCCTGGCGGAAGCAGGCCCTGGTGGGGATCGCGGCCGGGGTGGACGGGGTGCGGACGATCCGGAACGCGATCCGGGTCCTGCCCGCCTCGGAGATCGACGACCGTATCCGCCGCGAGGCGGCCCGGGAGATCTATACCGACTCGCTGCTCCAGGGCTACGCCCTGGACCTGGCCCGGCCCATCCACATCGTCGTGGACGGCGGGGTGGTCACGCTGGAGGGGAAGGTGGGTTCGGAAGCGGAGAAGAGCTGGGCCGAAACGCTGGTCCAGTTCCATACCGACGCGGTGGACGTGATCAACCATCTCACGGTGTCGACCAAGGGGAAGCGCGGAGCCTCCGCTCCCGGAGGCTCGTCCTCGTGAGCGGGCCGGGGGGCCGGGGTGGCGGAGCCGGCGATCTCCGCCGGGTGCTGGCGCTGAACGCCGGTTCCTCCAGTCTCAAGGGGGCGCTCTTCGAGACCGGGGGCGGCATCCGCCGCCGGGTTTCCCTGACCGTGAGCGGAATCGGCGGCGAGCCCCGGTTCCGGGCCGAGGACGCGGACGGGAATTCCCTGGACGAGCACGACTCCCGGGCGTCGGGGCACGGCGGGGCGGTGGAGGAGATCCTGGACTGGCTGGAGGATCGGGGGCCCGAGGGCGCCCCGGACGCGGTCGCCCACCGGATCGTGCACGGGGGACCCGACCACCGCGAGCCCGAGCGGGTGGACGAGGGGCTCCTGGACGCCCTGCGGGGTCTCGTTCCCTTCGCCCCCGACCATCTGCCCCGGGAGATCGAGGGGCTGGAGACGGTGGGCCGGAAGCTCCCCGGCCGGCCCCAGGTGGTCTGCTTCGACACCGCCTTCCACCGCCATCTTCCCGAGGCGGCCCGGGTGCTCCCCCTTCCCCGCGACCTGGAACGGGACGGCTGTTTCCGCTACGGCTTCCACGGCCTCTCCTTCGAGTACATCGTCTCCGAGCTGCGGGGCCGCGGGATCGAGCCGGGGGCCCTGGTCATCGCCCACCTGGGAAGCGGGGCCAGCATGGCCGCGGTCCGCGACGGCCGGAGCGTGGACACCACCATGGGGTTCACCCCCCTCGGCGGCCTGGTCATGAGCACCCGCACCGGGGACCTGGACCCCGGCGTGCTCATCTTCCTCCTCCGGGAGCGGAAGCTCCCGGTGGAGGAACTGAACCGGCTCCTCAACCGGCGGGCGGGGCTGGCCGGACTGAGCGGGGGCACCGCCGACATGAAGACGCTGCTGGAAGCCCAGGATGGAGACCCCGGCGCCGCGCTGGCGGTGGAGGTGTTCTGCCGGGAGGCCCGCAAGCACCTGGCCGCCATGGCCGCGGCCCTGGGCGGCCTGGACACGGTGGTGTTCACCGGCGGGATCGGCGAGCGTTCGGCGGAGGTCCGCGCCCGCATCTGCGCCGGGACCGAGTTCCTGGGGATCGGGCTCGACGAGGCCGCCAACGCCGGGGGAGACGGGGTGATCTCCGCTCCGGAGAGCCGGGTCGCGGTGCGGGTCCTGCCCACCGACGAGGAGGCCGTCCTCGCCCGGCACGCCGTGGCCCTGCTGGGAGGCGCGGAGTGAGGCGCCGGGGCCTCGGAGGGGCGCTGCGAGCGGCCGGGGAACGCCCGGGGCCGCCTTTCGCCCCCGGGCGCGGTGCGCTAAGCTCGAAACGACGTCCCACGGCGGGCGCCGATTGATGGCGCCGTCCGCCTCCGGACGGCATCGCATTCATGCAGGAGGCAATCATGAACGACCCTGAGCGCGCGCGCCTGCGCGCCCTCGACGCCTGGTGGCGGGCGGCCAATTACCTGGGGGCGGCCCAGCTCTACCTCAAGGACAATCCGCTGCTCCGGGAGCCGCTCCGCGCCGAACACATCAAGCCGCGGCTTCTCGGCCACTGGGGCACCCAGCCCGGGCTCAACCTGGTCTACGCCCACCTGAACCGGCTGATCCAGGACACCGGCGATCCGGTGCTCCTGATCGTGGGCCCCGGGCACGGGGCGCCGGGGATTCTCGCCGACCTCTACCTGGAAGGGACGCTGGGCGAGTTCTACCCCGATCTCACCTTCAGCGACGAGGGCCTGGCCCGGCTCACCCGGCGCTTCTCCTGGCCGGAGGGCTTTCCCAGCCACCTCTTCCCCGGCACCCCGGGGATGATCCACGAGGGCGGGGAGCTGGGGTACAGCCTGTCCCACGCCTTCGGCGCCGCCTACGACAATCCGGATCTCCTGGTCGCGTGCGTGGTGGGGGACGGCGAGGCGGAGACCGGTCCCCTGGCCACCTCCTGGCAGTCCACCAAGTTCCTCAACCCCGCCACCGACGGGGCGGTGCTGCCCATCCTGCACCTCAACGGGTACAAGCTCTCCGGACCCAGCCTGTTCGGGCGCATGGACGACGAGGAGCTGACCGATCTCTTCCGCGGCTACGGCTACGAGGTGGAGATCGTGTCCGGGGACGATCCGGACGCGGTGCATCCCGCCCTGTGGGAGACCCTGGACCGCTCGCGGGCGGCCATCCGGGGCCTCCAGGAGCGCGTCCGGAACGGCGAGGCGGTCGAGCGGCCGCGGTGGCCCATGGTGATCCTCCGCACCCCCAAGGGTTGGACCTGTCCCCGGACCCTGGACGGGAAGCCGCTGGAGGGGACCTTCCACGCCCACCAGATCCCCGTGACCCATCCCCGGGAGAATCCGGAGCATCTGCAGGTGCTGGAGGAGTGGTTGCGGAGCTACCGGCCGGAGGAGCTGTTCGACGAGGATGGCCGGCCCCGGCCGGAAACGGTGGCCATCGCCCCCCCCGCTGACCGCCGGATCGGCCGGAACCCCCACGGCAACGGCGGGGGACTCCTGAAGCCGCTCCGGCTTCCCGACTTCACCGATTACGCGGTCCAGGTCCCCCACCCGGGGGTGGTGGAGGCCGAGGCGACCCGCCGCCTGGGCGAGTTCGTGCGCGACCTGTTCCGGGAGAACGAGGCGGCCCGGAACTTCCGGTTCTTCTGCCCCGACGAGACCACCAGCAACCGCATGGACGCGGTGTTCGAGGCCACCGGCCGCGCCTTCCAGTGGCCCCTGGTCGAGAGCGACGAGTACCTGGCCCGCGACGGCCGGGTGATGGAGATCCTGAGCGAGCATACCTGCCAGGGATGGCTGGAGGGATACCTCCTCACCGGCCGGCACGGGCTCTTCGCCTGCTACGAGGCCTTCATCCCCATCATCGACTCCATGCTCAACCAGTACGCCAAGTGGATCAAGGTGGCCCGGGAGACCCCGTGGCGGAAGCCCCTGGCCTCGCTCAACTACCTCCTGACCTCCCACGTGTGGCGCCAGGACCACAACGGGTACAGCCACCAGGTCCCGAGCTTCATCAACAACGTGGCCAACAAGAAGAGCTCGGTGGCCCGGATCTACCTGCCCCCGGACGCCAACTGCCTGCTCTCGGTGGCCGACCACTGCCTGCGGAGCCGCGACTACGTGAACCTGATCGTGGCCTCCAAGCAGAAGAGCCCCCAGTGGCTGGACATGGACGCGGCCCGGGAGCATTGCGCGCGGGGGATCTCGCGCTGGGACTGGGCGAGCAACGACGAGACCGGTCCCGACGTGATCATGGCCTCGGCCGGCGACGTCCCCACCAAGGAGATCGTCGCCGCGGTGCAGCTCCTCCGGGAGACCGTGCCCGACCTGCGCATGCGGGTGGTGAACGTGGTCGACCTGTTCACCCTCATGTCCCACCGGGATCATCCCCACGGCCTGGACGACCAGGCCTTCGAGGAGCTGTTCACTCCGGGGGTGCCGGTGATCTTCGCCTTCCACGGCTACCCGCGGGTAATCCACGAGCTGCTGCACCACCGGCCCGATCCCCAGCGCTTCCACGTCCACGGCTACCGGGAGGAGGGGCGCACCACCACGCCCATGAACATGCTGGTCCTGAACGGGATGAGCCGGTGGGACCTGGCCATCGCCGCCCTCAACCGGGTGACGCGGCTCCGGTCCCGGGGCGGAAACGTGGCCGACGATTTCCGGCGGCGCCTGGTCGAGCACGCGGCCTGGATCGCCGAGCACGACGAGGACCTGCCCGAGGTCATGAACTGGAGGTGGGGTCGCGAGGAGGCGCCGGTACGGAGCGAGGTAGACGGGAGCCCGGTGGGAACCCGATAGAACGCGGACGGGCGATACCGGGGACGCACCCGGGAGACACTCAGGAGAACACGTCATGGCGGAATCGAACGCGGAACTGGGAATGATCGGCCTGGGGGTGATGGGCCGGAACCTCCTCCTCAACATGGCCGAGCACGGACACGCGGTGACCGGCACCGATACCGACGGGGACAAGGTGGAGGCCCTGGAGAAGGAAGGGGAGGCGTGGGGGATCCGGGGGGCGCGAAGCGCCAAGGAGCTGGTGGCCCGCCTCGCCCGGCCCCGGACGGTGATGCTGCTGGTCCCGGCGGGGGAGATCGTGGACAAGGTCATCGAGGAGTACGCGCCCCTCCTGGAAGCCGGCGATCTCATCGTGGACGGCGGCAACTCCCGCTTCACCGACACCGAGCGGCGCACCGGGGAACTGGACGGGAAGGGGATCCACTACCTCGGGGTGGGGATCTCGGGCGGGGAGAAGGGGGCCCGGCGCGGTCCCAGCATGATGCCGGGAGGGAAGAAGAAGGCCTACGAACGCGTGCGGGGGCTGTTCGAGGACGTGGCGGCCAAGGTCGACGGCGAACCCTGCGTGACCTGGCTCGGACCCCGGGGTGCCGGGCACTACGTGAAGATGGTGCACAACGGGATCGAGTACGGGCTGATCCAGCTCCTGGCCGAGACCTACGACCTGATGAAGCGGGGCGCGGGCCTGGACAACGACGCCCTCCACGAGGTGTACGCGGGCTGGAACCGGGGCGAGCTCTCCGGTTACCTGGTGGAGATCACCGCCTCCATCTTCACCCGGAAGGACGACCGGACCGGGAACCGGCTGATCGACATGATCCAGGACCAGGCCAAGCAGAAGGGGACGGGGAAGTGGACGTCCCAGGACGCCATGGACCTCCAGGTGCCGGTGCCTACCATCGACGCCGCGGTGGCCATGCGCGATCTCTCCGGCTACAAGGAGGAACGGGTCGAGGCGGCCAAGCTGCTGAAGGGGCCCCAACCGCGGCTCGACGGCGATCCCGGTGAGTTCGTCGAGCGCCTGGGGCGGGCGCTCTACGTGGCCATGGTGGCCACCTATGCCCAGGGGATGGCCCAGCTCCGGCTCGCCTCGGAGCGGTACGAGTACGATCTGGACCTGGAGGCGGTGGCCCGGATCTGGCGGGGAGGGTGCATCATCCGCTCCGCCCTCCTGGAGGATTTCCGGAGCGCCTTCTCCAACGACCCGAACCTGCCCAACCTGCTCGTGGACCCCGATCTGTCCCGCCAGGTGCAGGGGCGGATGGAGGATCTCCGGACGGTGGTGCGGACCGCGGCCGGCCTCGGCCTGCCCGCCCCCGCCTTCATGACCGCGCTCGCCTACTACGACGGATACCGCAGCGCCTGGAGCCCGGCCAACCTGATCCAGGCCCAGCGCGACTTCTTCGGCTCCCATACCTACGAGCGGGTGGACGACGAGGGCACCTTCCACACCCAGTGGGAAGAGGACTGAGAGGAGGCCGCCATGACCGACACCCCGCGTCCCGGACCCACCATCCTCGCCATCTTCGGCGCGGCGGGGGACCTGGCCTGGAGGAAGCTGATCCCCGCGCTCTACGGGCTGCATCGGGCCGGCAGGTTGCCCGGGAAGCTGGCCGTGATCGGCCTGGATGCCCGGGAGATGAAGGAGGGGGAGCTGGGCCGGAGGCTGCGCCAGGGGGTGGACCGGTTCGGCCCCAAGGGGAAGGTGAAGGACGACGACTGGGAGGCCTTCTCCGGCCACTTCCGGGGGTACCTCTCCGGGGACTTCACCGACATCGGGGTCTACAAGAAGCTCGCCTCCGAGGTGGAGAAGATCCGGAAGGACTGGGACGTCGAGGCCGATGCGGTGTTCTACCTGGCCACGCCTCCCTTCCTCATGCAGCCCATCGCCGAACGGCTGGGCCAGGTCGGTCTCGCCGACGACCGGGACTCCAGCCGTATCGTGGTGGAAAAGCCCTTCGGGCACGACCTGGAATCCGCCCGCACCCTGAACCGGGCCCTCTCCGGGATCTTCGCCGAACGGCAGATCTATCGCATCGACCACTACCTGGGCAAGGAGACGGTGCAGAACATCCTCGCCTTCCGTTTCGCCAACGCCCTCTTCGAGCCGGTGTGGGACCAGCGCTACATCGACCACGTGCAGATCACCGTGGCCGAGCAGGTGGGGGTGGAGCACCGCGGCGGGTACTACGACAAGGCGGGGGCGCTCCGGGACATGGTCCAGAACCACCTGTTTCAGATCCTGTGCCTGGTGGCCATGGAGCCGCCGGTATCGTTCGGGGCCGACGAGGTGCGGGGGAAGAAGGTCGAGGTGCTGCGGGCGCTGCGCCCCATCCGCGAGGCCGAGGTCCACGACCTCACCGTGCGGGGGCAGTACGGGCGGGGGTGGATCGAGGGGGACGAGGTGCCCGCCTACCACGAGGAGCCGGACGTGGACCCCGAGTCGTCCACCGAGACCTACGCCGCCCTCAAGCTCCAGGTGGACAACTGGCGCTGGCACGGGGTCCCCTTCTACCTCCGCACGGGGAAGCGCCTCCCCAGCAAGGTCTCGGAGGTGTTCATCCAGTTCAAGCCGGTGCCGCACCAGGCGTTCCCGGCCAGCTCCCTGGAGGACTGGCAGCCCAACCGGCTCTCCCTGCACATCCAGCCCGACGAGGGGATCCACTTCCGCATCCAGGCCAAGCGGCCGGGGCTGGACCTCCGGCTGAGCCCGGTGGACCTCCACTTCCGGTACTCCGAGGCCTTCGACGTCGAGGCCCCCACCGCCTACGAGACCCTGCTCCAGGACGTCATGGACGGGGACGCCACCCTGTTCATGCGCTCGGACCAGGTGGAGGAGGCGTGGAGCTTCCTGGCCCCGGTGCTCGAGGTGTGGGGTGGGGTCAAGCCGGTGGACTTCCCCAACTACGCCTCCGGCACCTGGGGTCCGGAAACGGCCGAGCACCTCATCTCCCGGGACGGGCGCAGCTGGCTCCTTCCCACCGCCATCGCCGAGCGGAAGGACGCGCTGCGGGAGGGTTGACCCCGGCTCCCGGCAGGGAGAACCGGCCCGATTTCCCGGAAACGAAGCCGACCGATACGGTCGGCTTTTTCCGTGGCGCCGGTGTTCGTCCCTCCGTCCTTCCAATGATTGGAAATCCCTTATCGCGCGCCATGTCTGGTGGTTCCACCCGGGGAACCGGACTATTCTCCTCGAATATCCAGAAGACCTTTTCTCCGCGGCCCGGCGGTCGGTCAGGGAAGGAGCGGCAATCATGAGTACGGTGGACACGGGTACGGCGCGCGAGTCGGAACTGAAGACCCTTCCCGGGGACGAGATCCGGCAGATCCTCTGGCGGTTCGCCGACCGCTTCGAGCTGCAGATGCTGGTCCAGTCGGCCCGGACGGTGGCCCGGGGACCGGTGGCCCGGCTGGTGGCCGGCGGGGGGCGGAACTCCCACGAGTGGAACGAGGAGAAGGCCGCCCTGCTCAAGGCCTTCGACGAGGCGGGCATCACCTCGCTCTTCATCGATCCCGAGTACGGGGGGTTCATCGAGGGGCCCAAGAACCTGGCCATGGCCCTGGCCGCCTTCGAGCTGGCCTGGGTGGACGGCGGTTCGGCCACCTCCAGCATGGCCGGGCATCTCGCCCTCGCCCCCATCCACGAGCGGGGGACCCCGGAGCAGAAGGCGACCTACATGGGCCGCTGCGTCCCCGTCCCGCCCGGCGAGGATCGCGAGCAGTGGCGGGGCGCGTTCTGCCTCACCGAACCCCTCCCCTTCGTGGGCGTGGACACCGGGGTCCTGTCCGGCAAGGCCACCGTCACCGCCTGGGAGGACGGCGCGGAGCCGGTGCTCCACGTGGAGAAGCGGGGCCGCTTCATCACCAACATGGGGTTCGCCAACTTCGTGACCGCGGCGGTGGATTCCGGGGATCCCCGCATCAAGGGAAGCTGCATGGTCATCCTGGAGGAGACCGACCCCGGCACCTTCGATCGCGGGGCCCCGACCAAGAAGCTGGTCCACCAGCTCTCCTCCACCCGCGACCCGATCTTCAGCCTGGACGTTCCCGCCTCCCGGATCATCGGGGGGTACACCGTCCAGGACGGGGTGATCGTCCCCAACTACAGCCACTCCGAGGTCATCGAGGCCGTGTTCCGGCGCACCCGGGTCACGGTGGGGCTCATGACCGCGGCCAAGCTCCTCTCCGCGGTGGAGCCGGTCATCCGCTACCAGCGCGGCCGGTTCCGGGGCGGGGCCGGCGACACCCCCGGCACCCCCCGCTTCGACCTCGGCCTCCAGATGAAGGAGGACGTGCTCCACCGGCTGGTGGACATCTGGGCCGCGGGGGAGGCGGGGGCCTCCCTCGGTTTCGCCACCGCCCGCTACTTCGACGCCTTCGACTCCCTGGACCGGGGCCGGGAGCAGCTCTTCGCCGACCACGGCATTCCCGCCGGCCGGGCCCGGATCCGGGCCCTGGCCAAGCTCCAGGAGCCGGCCCTGGAGTACGTGCGGCTCTCGGCCAGGCCCGAGGAGGAGCGCGACGCGGTGCGGTGGGCCGAGCTGGACTCCAACCCCCTGATCCGCTTCCTGGTCCAGGACGCGGTGGCCGGGGTGATGTGCCCGGCGGTGAAGCTCTGGAACACCGGCCACGGGGCCAACATGATGCGCGAGGCGGTGAGCCTCATGGGCGGGTACGGGATCACCGAGGATTGCCCCGGGTTCCTGGGCCAGAAGTGGATGGACGCCCAGCTCGAGGCCACCTACGAAGGTCCGGAGGCGGTGCAGCGGCGCCAGCTCAGCGTGACCATGACCAACGAGCTGTTCCTGGCCCAGTTCGCCGAGTGGACCCGGGAGATGCGGGGGATCGGGGCCCGGCGGCCCGGCACCGGGGCCTGCACCCTGGCCTCGGCCATGGAGCTCTGGCAGTGGACGCTCCGCCACCTCCTCGAGTCCAAGGACGCCGAGGGCCGCCCGCTCTACCGGGACCAGCGCCAGGGGGTGACCTTCCCCATGGCCGACGCCCTGGGCTGGCTCCTGGCCTCCCGCGGCCAGATCCTCGACGTGATGGCGCTGGACGCGGAAGGGGAGCGGAACCCGGGCCTGGGCGAGGGGCTCCCGGGAACGGTGTCCTTCCTCACCGACCTCTGTCACGTGCAGGCGGCCCGGTCGGCCTCGGAATCCTCCCGCATCTGCGCCGAGCTGGTGTTCGGGTACAACCGGCACCCCCGCTGGGAGCTGGAGGGGAGCGGCTGCTACCGCGCCGAGGAGCTGGACGCCCTGGAGTCGGTGATGCCGGGGATCGCCTCCTGCGCCCGGAGCATGACCGACGTGATCGAGGATGACGGCTCCCACGCCCAGAAGGCGGGGCCCTGCGTGCGGTTCGCGGGCATGGAGTCCTTCGTGCGCATGCGGAGCAAGCTCGACGGCTGCCTCACCGGGTCCCGGCTGGCCAAGGACCGGGCGGCGCGGGCCCTGACCGGGGTGATGATCCCCGAGGCCCTGGACTACCCCGCCTGATCCGGCGGCGATTCCCGAGGAGGGCGGAACCATGGATACCACGGTCGACAGCACGGAGGCGGCCGTCCCGCGCCAGAGCATGGACGTGGACATCGTCTGCGTGGGCTTCGGGCCCGCCGCGGGCGGTTTCCTGACCACGCTCTCGCGGGCCCTGGCCGATCCTGCCCGGGCGGAACGGCTCCGGAGCCGGGCCATGCCCGGCATGCCGCTCCAGGTCATCTGCTACGAGCGGGCCGACGACATCGGCTTCGGCGTCTCGGGGGTGGTGACCCGGGCCCGGGGGATCCGGGCCTCCTTCCCGGACCTCGATCCCTCCGCCATTCCCATGGCCCAGCCGGTGAGCCACGAGCGGGTGGCCTACCTCCTGGATCCGGTGGGGGCGAGCCGGCGCTCGACCGGCCTCCGCGCCGTGGACGGGGTGGCCGGAGCGCTGGGGGCGCGGCGCCCCGCTTCCCATCACGCGGTCGAGCTTCCCTACCTTCCCGAGTTCCTGCGCAAGGACGACGGGTGGGTGCTCTCCATCGGCCAGTTCAACCAGTGGGTGGGCGCGGAGCTGATGGCGGCGGGACAGGTCCAGGTGTGGCCGGGCATGCCGGTGGCGGCGCCGCTCATCGAGGACGGCCGGGTCAACGGGGTGCGGCTGGCCGACCAGGGGGTGGAGCGCGACGGCCGTCCCGGCCCCGGGTTCATGCCCGGCATGGACGTCCGGGCCGCCCTCACCGTGGCCGCCGACGGTCCGGTGGGCCCGGTGGGCCGGAAGCTGGACGAGCACTTCGGCCTGCCCGAGGGGAACCACCAGCGGGAATGGGCGGTGGGAATGAAGATGGTGGTGGACCTGCCCCCGGACTGCCCCCTCGCCCCGGGGACGGTGCTGCACACCCTCGGCTATCCCGAGCCGGAGATCTTCGGGTTCCTCTACGTGATGCCGGGGAACACCGCCTCCCTGGGCATCTTCGTGCCCTCGTGGCTGGACAGCCCGGTGCGGACCGGCTACCGCTACCTCCAGCACTGGATGCGCCACCCTTACCTGTGGCGGTACCTGGAGGGGGGGGCCATGCGTTCCTGGGGGGCCAAGAGCCTCCAGGAGTCGGGCCGGAGGGGCGAGCCCCACCTGGCCGGAGACGGCTACGCGCGGATCGGCGAGGGCTCGGGCAGCACCAACGTGCTCACCGGGTCCGGCGTGGACGAGGCCTGGACCACCGGGGTGCAGCTCGCCGAGGGGGTGATGGAGCTGTGGGCGGAGGGGCTTCCCTTCACCCGCGAGACCCTGGAGCAGGCCTACGTGGCCCGGCGCCGGGAGAGCTGGGTGGAGCGGGAGGCCCGGGTGGCCGAACGGGCCCGGGACGGGTTCCAGCGCGGGGTGATGACCGGGCTCCTGGGCATGGGCCTGACCGGGCTCACCCGGGGCAGGCTGAACCTGGGCCCGGCTCCCCGGCGGCCCCAGGAGCGGGTGCCCACCCTGGGCGAGTACACCCGCGGGCGGATGGATCCGGCCGCGGCGGAGGGATTGCGGGCGGAGAGCGCCCGGAGCGGCCGCCCCCTCCACGACCTGGTCCTGGAGGCCTCGGGCTGGCCCGAGCCCGCCCTGGACGGCAAGCTCCTCGTCTCTCACCAGGACGCCCTCCTCATGGGGGGCAAGGTGCAGGCCCCGGCCGGCTACGCGGACCACGTGGTCTTCGTGGACCCCGGGGTATGCGAGAGCTGCGGGGAGAAGCTCTGCATCGAGGTCTGCTCGGGCCAGGCCATCACGCCGGGCGAGAGCGGCGGGGTGCCCCAGTTCGACCGCGAGAAGTGCGTGCACTGCGGGGCGTGCCTCTGGAATTGCACCCGCACCCGCGCCGGCGACGCCGAGCGCAGCAACATCGAATTCCGGGCCGGAGCGGGCGGGCTCCACTCCGCCGAGAACTGACGCTCCCGGCCCCAGATTCCGGAACCGGAGAACCCAAGGAGATCCACGGATGAGCGATGCATTCCAGGTCGTGGTCTGCGGCAGCCTGGTGCCCGATCCCCTCCAGACCCTGGAGCCGGTGATGGGACCCCAGGGCCCCGGGCTCAAGAACGAGACCATGCTCCCCTCGGTGCTCGACCCCTGGGCCGCCCACGCCCTGTTCGAGGCCGCCCACCTGGCCGGCAAGCACCCCGGGAGCAAGGTGTGGCTGTTGAGCCTGGGGCCCAAGGCCCGCCTCCAGCAGCTCATGATGAGCGTGGCCCAGAAGGCCCCCTTCGAGCTGGTGGCCCTGGACGGGCCGGCGGGGGGCTTCACCGACGCCGCCGAGGTGGCGGAAGCCCTGGCCGGGGCCATCGAGAAGATCCCGGGGCTGGACCGCTCCCGCCTGCTCCTCTTCGGGGGGTGCGCGTCGGCGTCGCGGGACGCCGGGGTCACCCTGCAGATGGTGGGGGAACGCCTGGGCATCACCGACCAGTTCCTGGCCGTGGACCGGCTCACGGTGGACGGGGACGGGCTGCGGATCCTGGAGCGCATCGAGGGCGGACGCTACCTGGCCTCGGTGTGCGAGGGCCCGCCGGCGGTGCTGGCCTGGGCCACCGGGTCCCTGCCCGAACCCCCCAACAATCCCCAGCTCGGCATGCAGAACATGCGCACCCTGATGCCGGCGCTGCAGAAGGCGGCCCCGGCCCCGGTGGGCGCGGAGGGCACCACCTTCGTCGAGGTCGCCCTGCCCCGCGCCCAGCGCGAGACCCGGGTGGTCAAGGACCTGCCCGCGGACGCGGTGGCCCGGGAAATCGTGGACTGGATCCGGAGCTGAGGAGAGCGAGATGACGAACGAGATCGTGTTGTTCCTGACCCATGCGGACGCCGACGGGGCCCTGCCCCGGCTGGCGCTGGAGGCGCTCGGTGCGGCCACCGAGGCGGTGCGGGGAAGCGAGGGCGCCACCCTGGCCGTGGGCCTGGTGGGGGGGATCCCTCCGCCCTCCGGCCCGCCGCCGCCTGCGGGGCGACCCGCTGGCTGGCCGTGACCGGCGACGCCTTCGACGAGTCGCGGTACGCGAGCGACGCGGCGGCGGTGGAGGCCCTGGCCCGCAAGTCCGAGGCCACGGTGATCGTGGCCCCGGCCACCCCGCGTTTCGCCCGGGTCCTTCCCGGCGTGGCCCAGCGGCTGGGGGGGCGCATCGACACCCACGTGGCCGGCCTGGAGGCGACCGCGGACGGGTTCACGGTGAAGCGCTGGTACTACCGCCAGCGTATGCTGGCCACCCTCACCCGCACCCACCGCCCCTGGATCCTGCTCGTGGACTCGGGGGTGTTCCCCGCCTTCGCCGGCGAACCGGGCGAGGCCCGGGTGGAGGCGGTGCCGGTGGAGGCCCCCGCGCTCCGCACCCGGGTGGCGGGGGTGGAGACGGTGGGCTCGGGAGCCAGCACCATCCGTCCCGAGGCCGAACTCCTGTTCGTGGCCGGGGCGGGCTGGACCAAGAAGCAGGCCGACGGCAAGCCCCACGTGAAGGAGGCGGAGGGGATCATCAAGGACTTCCTCGACCGGTCCCAGGCCTCCCTGGGAAGCAGCAAGTCCCTGGTCGACCAGTCGAGCGAAGGGGTGGAGGTCATCTCCTTCATGAGCCACCTGAACCAGGTGGGGCAGACCGGGGCCAGCCCGCGGCACCCCAAGGGCCTGGCCACCTGCTGCCACGGCGAGGAGCCCCACGTGGTCGGCTGGCGGTTCGTCAAGGAGCGCCGGGCGGTGAACCTGGACGCGGGCTGCGGGTGGGCCCGGGGCAAGGCCGACGTGCTCTACGTGGCCGACGCCTTCGAGGTCATGCGCAAGGTGAACGAGATCCTGGCCGGGAGCTGATCCGGCCCGCGAGGGGGGCCGCTCCTTCCCGGAGCGCCCCCGTCCGTCCCTCCGGGATTCCCCGCTCCGCCTACCAGCGGTGGTAGGCGGGGTGGCCGGGCCTCACCGCCACGAACACCCCGCGGCAGGTGTCGCAGACCTTGCCTCCCGCCTCCAGGGTGGCCTCCACCACCGCCCGGTCGCCTTCGGACTCCACCACGTGGGCCCGCAGGGTGATCTCCCCGGCGGAGGGGGTGGGGCGGAGCAGCTTGACCGCGAACTCCGCCGTCACCGTGCAGGGCGGGGCGTCCAGGCCCTGGGCCCGCATGAGGTGCATGGCCGCGCACCAGTTGGAGTGGCAGTCCAGCAGGGTGCCGATGATGCCCCCGCTCACCACTCCCTCGAAGGCCTCGTGGTGCTTCTCGGCCTTCCAGCGGCAGACCAGCTCGCCCCCTTCCTCGAAGCTACGGATCCGGAGCCCCTTGGCGTTGGCGGGTCCGCATCCGAAGCAGGCGTTGGCGGGGGCGTGGTGTTCCTGGACGCTGGGTTCGGCCATGGTGTTCCTCCCGGGGTCGTGGTCCGATGGGGCTGACGGCGCGTCCCGCGATTATACGGACCCGGTCTCCCGGCGCGAAAGGGAGCGGTCGGGCACCCGGGCCAGGAGCGTGGCCCCCACCGCGGCCACCAGGGCCAGGACCACGATGGCCAGGCGGTAGCGCGCGGCGCCCAGGGGCGCGGCCAGGAGCACGGTGAGGCCCCAAATCTGGGGTCCCAGCACCGCCGCGCTCTTGTTGCAGAGGGCGTAGAGCCCGAAGAGGCGCCCTTCCTCCCCCTCGGGGGTGAGGGTGAGGAGGAGCGGCCGGGTGGTGGTCCAGAGCGACCCCAGGAGCACTCCGATCACCCCGCCCACCGCGTAGAACACCGGCACCGAGGTGGTCACCGCCACCACCACCGGGCACACCACCCAGAGCCACGCCGTGACCAGGAACACCTTCCTGGGTCCGTAGCGGTCGGAGAGCCAACCGGCCAGGAAGGAGCCCCCCACCGCGGGCACGGTGGCCAGCATGAAGAACGCCGCCTTGGCGCTGTCGGGGAGCCCCACCACCTTCTGGGCGTAGACGGCCATGAAGATGATGGCGGTGTGGATGGCGTCGAGGATGAGGAAGTTGGCCAGGAGGAACCAGCCCACCCCGGGGTAGCGGCGGGCGTCGGCCACCGCGGCCAGGATGTCGCCCCAGGCCTCCCGCCAGGAGGGGCGCGGGCCGCCGGCGGACCGCGGTTCGCGCACCCGGACGAAGATGGGGATCGAGAACAGGGCGAAGAGGGCGGCGGTGGGAAGGAAGGCGGCGGTCCGTCCCCCGGGGGTGATCCAGGGCAGGGTGAGGTTGAGCAGGGGCACCTTGCCGTCCACGAAGGGCACCACCAGCAGCATCCCCACGAAGGATCCCACGTAACCCAGCCCGACCCCCAGGCCGCTCACCCAGCCGCGGGTGCGGTTCGTGCTCACCGCGGGGAGGAGCGCGTTGTAGAACACCAGCCCTCCCTGGAAGCCGTAGTTGGACAGGGCGAACACGGTGAGCGAGGCCACGAAGGCCACCGAGCCCTGGAGCCGGGTGAGTCCGCCGAGGGCCGCGGTCCCCGCCACCGCCAGCGCGGTGAAGGCGGCCAGGAACCGGAGCCGGCGCCCGCCCCGGTCCGACCAGACCCCCAGGTAGGGGAGGGTGACGGCGGTGAGCAGCATGGATCCGCCGTAGAACAGGCTGAACCAGAGATCCTGGCGGGCGCGGTCCACGGTGACCCACTGGGAGAAGAAGAGGGTCACCACGTTCATGGAGTAGACGGTGTTGGCCAGGTCGTAGAGGGACCAGGCCACCGCCCCGCGGGGGAGCTTGGGAATCATGGGGGGGAGGATCGCCCAGGGACCCCGTTCCGGCCTACCCTTTCCTGGCCGGGAGCCGGGTGCCCATCATTTGTCCATATAAAAACATGGACAAATGATGGACGAACGGCCATACTGAGGCCAGTCTCGGAGGGCGGAAGTCCCACCGCCCCGCCTCGGGACCTGCCCCAAGACCTTAGGGACGTTCGAGATGGCCACAACCACACCCCCCGACCTGAGCCGTCCGGCCCGGGCCCACGGGAACCTCGCCCTGCGACAGAAGATGGACACGGTGGACTGGGCCCGGTCCGTTCCCTTCCTGGCCCTGCAGCTCTCCCCCCTGGCCGTCTTCTGGGTGGGCTGGAGCCCGGTGGCGGTCCTGGCTGCGGTCCTCCTCTACGGGGTGCGGATGTTTGCCATCACCGCCTTCTATCACCGCTACTTCTCGCACCGTTCCTTCCGCACCTCCCGGGGGTTCCAGTTCCTGTTCGCGGTCCTGGGGAACAGCTCCGGCCAGAAGGGGCCGCTGTGGTGGGCCGGCCACCATCGCTTCCATCACCGTCACGCCGACACCGACGCCGACCTCCACTCCCCGGCCCGGCACGGGTTCTGGTGGAGCCACATCGGCTGGCTGATCTCGGACCTCTCCCGGCCCACCCGGGTGGATCTGGTCCGGGACCTGGCCCGCATCCCCGAGCTGCGGTTCCTGGACCGGCACTACCACCTGGTGCCCCTGGCCCTGGTCGGCGGCCTCTACGGACTGGGCCGGGTGCTGGAGAGCCGCGCTCCCGGGCTGGGGACCTCGGGCGGCCAGATGCTGGTGTGGGGGTTCTTCGTCTCCACCGTGGCCCTCTTCCACGGCACCTATCTCATCAACTCCCTGGCCCACCGCTGGGGGCGGCGGCGTTATGCCACCCGGGACGAAAGCCGCAACAACGCCCTTCTCTCCGCCATCACCCTGGGCGAGGGATGGCACAACAACCACCATCGGTGCCCTTCCGCCGCCCGCCACGGGTTCCGCCGGGGGGAGCTGGATCCGACCTGGCTCGGTCTCAAGGTGTTGGAACGGTTGCGCGTGGTCCGGGACCTGCGCCCGGTTCCCCCGGACGTGCTGGCCGGCGGGGAGGGCGGACGATGAAGGTGGCGATCGTGGGCGCCGGCATCTCCGGGCTCACCGTGGCCTGGCTCCTCCACCGCGATCACGAGATCACCGTGTTCGAGGCCGGGGACCATCCCGGCGGCCACGCCCACACCGTGGACGTGGATGAGAACGGGCGACGGCTGGCCGTGGACACCGGCTTCGTCGTCTTCAACACCCGGAACTATCCCAACTTCACCCGGCTCCTGGAACTGCTCGGGGTGGAGTCCGTGCCGAGCGACATGAGCTTCAGCGTGCACCACCAGGCCTCGGGGACCGAGTACCGGGGCAGTTCGCTCAACACGCTCTTCGCCCAGCGCCGGAACCTGGTCCGCCCCTCCTTCCATCGCATGGTGGGGGACATCCTCCGCTTCTACCGGGAGGCCCCGGCCCTGCTCCGGAACGGCGTTCCCGGCCCCTCCCTGGGCGAGTACGTCCGGTCCGGGGGCTACTCCCGGGAGTTCGTGGAGCGGCACCTGATCCCCATGACCGCGGCCATCTGGTCGGCGCCCCCGCGGGCGGTGGAAGAGGCCCCGGCCCGGTTCTTCGTGGAGTTCTTCCACAACCACGGGATGCTGAGCCTCACCGACCGGCCCCGCTGGCGGGTGGTCAAGGGCGGCTCCCGGAACTACGTGGAGGCGATGATCGCCCCCTTCCGCGATCGCCTCCGGCTCTGGAGCCCGGTGGAGAGGATCCTGCGCCTGCCCGGACGGGTGGAGGTGCGCACGGCCGGGGCGGGCTGGGAGCGCTTCGACCGGGTGGTGCTGGCCTGTCATTCCGACCAGGCCCTTCGCATGCTCGGCGATCCCACCCCTCGGGAACGCGAGGTGCTGGGGGCCATTCCCTACCGGCCCAACGAGGTGGTGCTCCACACCGACGAGCGGCTCCTGCCCGGGAACCGGCGGGCCCGGGCGAGTTGGAACTACCACGTGGCTCCGTCATCCGGGGGCGCCGCCACCGTGACCTACGACATGAACCGGCTCCAGGGGCTCGCCGCCGGCCGCCGGTACTGCGTGAGCCTGAACCGGACCGGCGAGATCGATCCCGCCCGGGTCCTGCGCCGTTTCGTCTACGACCATCCGGTGTTCACCCCGGGGGCGGTGGCCGCGCGCACCCGGAACGAGGAGCTGAACGGCGGGCTTCGCACCTACTACTGCGGCGCCTACTGGGGCCACGGATTCCACGAGGACGGGGTGGTGAGCGGCCTCCGGGTGGCCCGCCACTTCGGGAAGGGCATGCCGTGACCCCGGCCGCCGCGGTCTACGAAGGAACCGTTCGTCACCGGCGCTTCGCCCCGGTGGGGCACGCCTTCCGCTACCGCATCTACATGCTGTACCTAAACCCGGCCGTGCTTCCCGGGCTCTTCGACGCGATCCCGTTCCATTCCGCCCGGCGCCCGGCTCCGGCCTGGTTCCGGCGCCGCGACTACCTGGGCGACCCCGCGCGCCCCCTCGAGGAGACGGTCCGGGACCGGGTGGCGGCGGTGGCCGGGATCCGCCCCGCCGGCCCGGTGCGGATGCTCACCCAACTTCGTCTCTACGGGCTGGTCATGAACCCGGTCACCTTCTACTACGTGTTCGATCCGGCCGGGGAGCGCGTGGAGCATCTGGTGGCCGAGGTCACCAACACCCCCTGGGGGGAGCGGCACGCCTACGTGGTCTCCCGCCCGTCCCCCGAGGCCCCGGCGCCGGCCCTTCGCGCCCGCTTCCCCAAGGCGTTTCACGTGTCCCCCTTCTTCGGCATGGATCACGAGTACCGGTGGGCGGTCACCGAGCCCGGGGAACGGCTCACCGTGCAGATGGAGAACCGGCGGCAGGGGGAGCGCGTGTTCGATGCCACCCTGTCCCTGTCCCGGCGCCCCTGGACCGCGCGCGCCCTCAACGGCGCCCTCGTCCGCTATCCCTGGATGACCGCCCGGGTGCTGGCCGGCATCTACGGCCAGGCCCTGAAGCTGTGGCTCAAGGGGGCGCCCTTCCATCCCCATCCGGGGCGTTCCGGCGCCGCGGCCGGGAACCGCCTGGGCCCCGCCCCCGCCCGAGGAGAACACCGCCCATGGACCTGACCCTGTCCGCTTCCGCCCTGCGTGACCCCCGGGCACCCGGGTTGCACGAGCGCCTCGCCCGCCGTGCCTTCCATCGTCTTCTCTCCCGCCTGGCCGACGGGGAGCTCACTCTCGTCGACGCCGGCGGCCGGACCCGGTTCGGCCGTCCGGGGGGGCTCCGGGCCACGGTGGAGGTGCGCGACCCGCGGTTCTATCCCGCGGCGCTCTTCGGGGGGAGCGTGGGGGCGGGCCGCACCTACGCCGAAGGGGCGTGGCGGACCGACGACCTGGTGTCGGTGATCCGGATCCTGGCCCGGAACCGGGAAGCCCTGGCCGGGTGGAGCGCGGGCGCGGCCCGGGTCCTGGCTCCCCTCCACCGCGCCTTCCTCCGGGCCCGGCGGAACACCCGCCGCGGGAAGCCGCCGGAACATCGCCGGGCACTACGACCTCTCCAACGAGTTCTTCGCCCGGTTCCTGGACCCGCGGATGATGTACTCCTGCGCGTTCTACGAGAGGCCGGAGACGAGCCTGGAGGAGGCCCAGCGGGCCAAGCTGGCCCGGGTGGCGGCCAAGCTGGAGCTGGGGCCCGGGGACCACGTGCTGGAGATCGGGACCGGCTGGGGCGGGTTCGCGGTGTTCGCGGCCGAGACCACCGGGTGCCGGGTCACCACCACCACCATCTCCGGGGAGCAGTACCGCCTGGCCGCGGCGCGGGTCCGGAAGCGGGGGCTAGAGGACCGGGTGACCGTGCTCCGGAGCGACTACCGCGACCTCTCCGGCCGCTACGACAAGCTGGTCTCCATCGAGATGATCGAGGCGGTGGGAGACGATCACCTGGACGAGTTCTTCGCCCGCTGCTCGGACCTCCTGGCCGCCGACGGGCGTATGCTCCTCCAGGCCATCGTCATCGACGACCGGGAGCACGCGCGGGCGGCCCGGAGCGTGGACTTCATCAAGCGCTACATCTTCCCCGGGAGCTGCCTCCCCTCGGTGGAACGGATGGCGCGGGCGGCGGCCGGGCACACCGACCTCCGCTGGGTGGACCTGGAGGACCTGACCGGCCACTACGCCCGGACCCTGGCCGATTGGCGGGCCCGCTTCCACGCCGCCGCCCCCGAACTGGAGAGGATGGGCTTCGACGCTTCGTTCCGCCGGCTCTGGGATTTCTACTTCGCCTACTGCGAGGGGGGCTTCCGCGAGCGCCGGATCGGGGACGTGCAGATGGTGCTGGCCAAGCCGGGCTGCCGCGCCGGTTCCGGGCTCGTCCCCCGCGGGGACGGGGAGCCGTCGCTGTGAGCGGCACCCTCGCGCTCATGGCCGGCGGGTTGGCCGGGGCGGTCCTGCTCATGGCTGCGCTGTGGGGAGTGGAGCGCCGCACCCGGAACGCGGGGGTGGTGGACGCCGGGTGGGCGGCGGCGCTGGGAGCGATGGCGGTGGGCTACGCCCTCGCCGCCGACGGATGGGGCCCGCGGCGGGCCCTGGTGGCGTTCATGGGGGGGCTCTGGGGGGCGCGCCTAGCCTGGCATCTCCTCCGGGACCGGGTGATCGGCCACCCGGAGGAGGGGAGGTACGTGCGGCTCCGGGAGCACTGGGCGCCTCACGACGGCCCCGCCTTCCTGGCCTTCTTCCTGGCCCAGGCGGTGCTGGCCGCCGTCCTTTCCCTCCCCTTCGCGCTCGCCGTCCAGGGCCGGGAGGCGGGCCCCTCGGCCTGGGACGGACTCGCCGCCGCCCTGTGGATTGCCGGTCTGGCCGGCGAAACGGTGGCCGACCGCCAGCTCGCGGCGTGGAAGGCGGACCCCGCCCACCGCGGCCGGACCTGCCGCCGGGGCCTCTGGGGCGTCTCCCGCCATCCCAACTACTTCTTCGAATGGATCGTCTGGTGCGGCTTCGGGGCCGCGGCCCTGAACGGTCCCCACGGCTGGGCGGGGCTCCTCGCCCCGGCCCTCATGCTCCTCTTCATCCTGAAGATCACCGGCATTCCCCCCACCGAGGCCCAGGCGCTCCGCTCCCGCGGCGAGGACTACCGCCGTTACCGGCGGACGGTGAGCGCCTTCGTGCCCTGGTTCCCGCGCAAGGAGGCCCGATCATGAGCACGATCGAACTGGTGGAACGCGGCTGGGTCCCCGACCCGGTGGTGCGGCTCGGCATCCGCCGCCGGGTGGCGGCGCGGCTCCGCGACGAGGAGCGGCGGGCGTCGGCCGGGGGTCCGGCCCACCGGGACCGGTTCCTGGACGGTCTGCGGTCGAGCCCCATCGCCGTGCACACCGCCGACGCCAACCGGCAGCACTACGAGCTTCCCCCCGCCTTCTTCGAGGAGGTCCTGGGTCCGCACCTCAAGTACTCCTGCGGCTGGTGGCCGTCGGAGGGGGCGTCGCTCGCCGCCGCCGAGGCGGCCATGCTCGACCTCTACCTGGACCGGGCCCGACTCGCCGACGGCCAGGAGGTGCTGGACCTGGGCTGCGGATGGGGCTCGCTCTCCCTGTTCCTGGCTGCCCGGTTCCCCCGGAGCCGCATCCTCGGGGTGTCCAACTCGGCCGATCAGCGCCGGTTCATTCTCGCCCGGGCCGCCGAGCGGGGGCTGGCCAACCTGGAGATCCGCACCGCGGACGTGAACGTCTTCGACCCCGGCCGGCGCCTCGACCGCGTGGTCTCCATCGAGATGTTCGAGCACCTCAAGAACCACGAGGCGCTGCTGGGCCGCGTGGCCGCCTGGCTCCGGCCGGACGGGTACCTCTTCGTCCACCACTTCGCCCACCGCCGGCACGCCTACCACTACGAGGCGGAGGGTCCGGACGACTGGATGGCCCGGCACTTCTTCACCGGCGGCACCATGCCCTCGGCCGATCTTCTCGCCCACTTCGACCGGGACCTGAAGGTGCTGGAGAGCTGGTGGGTGACCGGCACCCACTACGCCCGCACCGCCGAGGCCTGGTTGGCCAACCTGGACGCGCGCCGGGACCGGGTGATCCCGGTACTGGCCCGGGCCTACGGTGAAGACGCGGCCGCAACCTGGTTCGTGCGATGGCGGCTCTTCTTCCTGGCCTGCGCGGAGCTGTTCGGCTACCGGGAGGGGGGGGAGTACGGAGTGAGCCATGTCCTCCTGGTGCCGGCCCGGGGATGACCCCCCGGGCCCACCGGGGGCCCGGCTCGAGCGCCCGGTTCCGGGACGCGAGGTGGTAAACTCGGAGTCCCCAAGCCGCGAGTCTTCCCATCCGGACGGAGCCGCCGTGGCCGCTTCGGTAGTTGGTCGTACCCTGCGGGGACTGGCCATCTGTTTCCTTCTCATGTCTTGCCTCCCGGGTCCGGCGCGGGCCCAGGTGGACCACGTGCTACGGCCCCGGGGACCGGACGACTGGCACGTGGTGCGCCAGACCGGCGGGGCCACCTGGTCGGTGGAGATCCGCCCCACTCCCGACCTCACCGACAGCATGTGGGTCTTCCACCTGGACGCCCCGGAGGGGAACACCCACTCGCGGGTGGTGCTGGAGCTTCCGCTGAGCGAGCAGGGCATTCCGCCCCAGCCTCCCGATCAGGCCTACCTTTGGGTGTGGCGCTGGTTCGTCAAGAACCGGGAGACCGCGGACTACGTCGCCCTCCGCATCGTGGACGAGGAGGACCGCAACCAGACCATCGCCGTGTCCCACGTCATCTACGACTACGAGATGGACGTCTTCGCTCCCCCCGACCACTTCATGGCCGCCCACTTCCTCCTCTCGGAGAGCGGGCTCTTCCGGGGGGAACGAGACCGGGAGCCGGAGGCACTGGGGCGGATCGTGGCCTTCCGGATCGAGTTCCGCGATCCCCACGAGCAAGAGGTGTGGGTGGGTCCGGTGTGGTTCGGGCCACGCCCCGAGAATCCACCCGCGCCGTCGCCGCGGGCGGAACGCTCGCACCTCGAGGAGGGCCTGTTCCTGGTCGCGGACCTGGATGGGGACGCCGTGCCCGAGGTGATCACCCCCTGGGCCCCGGGCCGGAAGGTATGGGCCTTCGAGCCTCGGGCAAGGCGGTTCCTGCGGGAGAACCGCGACGATGCCCTGGGACGCGCGGAGCCCTACCACCTGCTGGCTCCCCTGGACCTCGACGGGGACGGCGACCTGGACCTGGTGGCCCTGGATCCGGACGACGAGACCTTCGAGGCGTTGATCCATCGCCGTGGCGGATACCACTCCGTGAGTGCCCGCTTCCCGCTCCCCGAGCCCACCGCCATGGCCACCTGCCTGGCCCTGGCCGGGGCCGATGCCGGTCACCTGCCCGCCGTGTTCGTGGGCTATCAGCTCATGAAGTCGCTGGAGCGGGGACGGGTGTTCCGGATTCCCGTGAACGGCTCCGGGGAATTCCTTCCGCCCGGGAATCTCCCCACCACGGTGGGGCCGGGTCGGCAGGGGGTGTACTTCGTTCAGGTTCAGGATCTGGACGGCGACAAGGTGGCCGACCTGGCCACCGGATCCGGCGGCACCGGGGTGCGCGTCTACCGCGGTGCGGTGGACGGCAGCTTCGGCCCGGTCCGCGAGATCGACCGCCTCTCCGGCCGGGGTTTCTTCCGGAACCTCGCCGTCGGCGACGTCGATGGGGACGGTGACCTCGATCTCCTGGCCACCTGCCAGTGGAGCAACGAATCCGACGCCGGCGCGATCCGCCTGCTCCTGAACGAGGGGGGTCTGCGGTTCCGCGACGCTACCGACGCCTGCCGGGTCCCGCAGATCCCCGGGATCCAGGAAGCCCGGTTCGTGGAGCTGGACGGCCGTCCCGGACCGGAGCTGGCCCTGCTGGAGGACGGCGGGATCCGGATCTACGCGGTGCCGGACTCGGGGGCCCTACGCGAGCTGGGGCGGACCACGGACGAGGCCGCCACCGGGGCCCGGCGGTTCGCGGTGGCCGACCTGGACGGGGACGGCGTGCCCGAGGCGATCATCTCCCACGAGGACGGGCCCGACGTGGTGGCGCTGCCGGTGACCGGGCCGGTGTCGCGGATCGTGCTTCGCGGGCAGGGCCCCAACTCCGGATCGGTGGGGGGGGTGCTGGAGGGGGTGGGGTCGAGGCGCTGGTCGCTGCCGGTGACGGCCACGGAGCGCGGGGGAGCCATCCCGTTCCTGGCCGCGCCGGGGGACTCGGTGCGGCTGCGGGTCGGCCACCGGGTGGGGCGGATTCACGTGGTGCCGCCGGCGGGGGGGGTGTTGGTCCTGGAGCCGCCGGCGCTGGAGTCCCTGGGTCCGGCCGGCCGGACGCGGTTCTGGCTGCGGTGGAAGGGGCCGACGCTGTGGGAGTACCCGGTGGCGGCGATCCGGACGGGCGAAGTGCAGGCCGGGCTGGGGCTCCTGCTGGCGGTGGGGCTGGGGGCCTCGATGTGGCGGGCACGGAGCCGCCGGAGGACGGCGCGGTCCCGGGCCTGGCGGGAGCTGCTGTCCCGCCTCGGGTTCTCGAACCACGCGGCGTGGCGGCAGTCGTTGGCCCATCTCCTGCGGGCGGCGAACCAGGTGAAGCAGGAAGGCGGCGGTGGTCCGGAGGACCTGGAACGGTTGCGGGGCCTGATGCCGGAGGAGGTGCGGAAGCTGATCCGGGAGGGGGTGGAGGCGGCCTGGACCCTGGAGCTGGAGGGAGCGCGGACGGCGGAACGGGCGCTGGACGAGCTGGACCGGTTGTTGCGGGCGGACCGTCCCGACCTGGAGCGGCTGGTGAACGCGGCCCACGACCTGGAGTCGTCGCTAAAGCTCCTCCAGCGTCCCCTGGCCCGGCGTTTCCTCTGCGACGCACGGGAGGTGTACGAGCGGGTGCGGCGGTTCCGGGTCGGGGAAGCGGGGATGGAGTCGGTGACGTGGTCCGGCGGGCCGGAGGAACTGGCGCGGAGGTTCCCCATGGCCGCCGAGGACCTCTTCGGATGCCTGGACGAGCTGATCCGGAACGCGCTCAAGAAGGAGCCGCGGCCGGGGCGCGTCGAGGTCACGGTGCGGGAGCAGGGGCCGAAGGTGACGGTGCTGGAGGTGCACGACGACGGCGCCGGCCTGGAGCGCGAGTGGCGGCGGGACGAGCGGCCGGGGAGCCGGAGCGGGCTGACCCGGTTGAACCAGGTGCTGGCCCCCTACGGGGGGCGGGTGGACCTGGACGACGCCGAGGAAGGCGGGGTGACGGCCCGGCTCCGCGTCCCCCGGTTCGATCTGGATTGAGGAGGGTGCCGATGCGGAGGCATGCGGTCGCCATGGCGGCGGTCATGGTGCTGCTGGTCACCGGTGTTGCGACCGCCCAGGTAGACCACGTGCTGCGGCCCCGGGGCCCCGGCGACTGGCACCTGGTGCGCCAGACGGAGGGGACCCGGTATTCGGTGGGTCTGCGCACGGTGGGGTCCGGCCAGGACTCGGCCTGGGTATTCCGTTTGGATGCGGAGGAGAAGGACACCAGCGCCCAGGTCGAAATGGAACTCAGGCTGGCGGACTACGGCCTGTCTCCCCAGCCGGTGGACCGGGCGGAACTATGGAGCTGGTACTGGAAGGTCCGGAACATGACTACCGCGGACTATGTGGGGCTCCAAATCGTCGATGAGCGGGGTCATGCCTACCGCATTGCCGCCTCGCACTCCATCTACGACTATGCGATGGACGTGTTCGCTCCCCCCGACCGGTTTTGCCGGGCGCACGTTACCCTTCCCGAGGTGATCGAATTCCGGAAGCGCTCGCACGACCATCCCATGGATCTGGGGAGGATCGTGGCGTTCCGGGTCCACTTCCATCTCCCGCACGACCAGGAAGTGTGGCTGGGCCCGGTGGGGTTCGGACCTCTTCCTTCCACCCCGCCCAAGAGGAGCCCCCGCGCGGAGCGGGTCTCCCTGAACTCCGGCCGGTTCGTCATCGCGGACCTCGATCAGGACGGGATCCCCGAGGTGATCACCCAGTGGATGGCGGGCCAGAAGGTGTGGTCCTTCGACGCCTCTTCGGGCCTCTTTCGTCGTGAATCCCGGAGGGATGCGCTGGGGAGGCCCGAGCCCTTCTATCTGATGCTCCCCTGGGACGTGGACGGGGACGGGGACGTGGACCTGCTGGCGGTCGATCCCGACAACGAGACCTTCGAAACGGTGGTCCAGCGGCGAGGGGGTTTTCGAGCCACCACCGCGCGGGTGCCCCTGCCGGAGCCCATGGCCATCGTGACCAGCCTGAGTCTGGCACCGACCGGCGATGCGGGGCGGCTCCAGCCGTACGTCGGACACGAGCTCATGGGATCGCTCGAGCTGGGCCGGGTCGACCGGCTGGACGGCCTCACCGGCAGGGAACCCCCACGTGCCCGGAACCTGGTCACGACCGTCGGCCCCGGCAAGCAGGGGGTCTACTTCCTGTACTTGTGCGACCTGGACGGCGACCGGATTCCCGACCTGCTGACCGGGTCGGGTGGAATCGGGATTCGCGGCTACCGGGGCCGGGGTGGGGGAGCCTACGGACCGGTTCTGGAAGTGGACAGGCTCTGCGGTCAGGGTTTCTTTCGCAACATCGCGGTTTGCGACATCGACGGCGATGAGGACCTGGACCTCCTCGCCACCGCGCACTGGAGCAACGAATCCGACGCCGGCGCCATCCGGCTGCTTCTCAACGAGGGAGGGCTGGGGTTCCGCGACGCCACCGGGGCCCGCCGGGTGCCGCAGGTCTCCGGGGTGCAGGAATCCCGGTTCGTGGAGCTGGACGGTCATCCCGGACCGGAGCTGGCCCTCCTGGAGGACGGTGGGATCCGGATCTACTCGGTCCCGGTCTCTGGGGCCCTACGCGAGCTGGGGCGGACCACGGATGCGGCCGCCACCGGAGCGGCCCGGTTCGCGATCGCCGACCTGGACGGGGACGGCGTGCCGGAGGCCATCGTCTCCCACGAGGACGGGCCCGACGTGGTGGCGCTGCCGGTGACCGGGCCCGTGTCGCGGGTGGTGTTCCGGGGACTGGGCCCGAACCCGGG
The DNA here is from genome assembly GCA_963768615.1 of Candidatus Eiseniibacteriota bacterium. GTDB lineage: Bacteria > Eisenbacteria > RBG-16-71-46 > JABDJR01 > JABDJR01 > CAVSKL01. The sequence continues at coordinate 810,967 of CAVYIE010000004.1, forward strand.
TTCGGTGGGGGGGGTGCTGGAGGGGGTGGGATCGAGACCCTGGGGGTTGCCGGTGACGGCGAGCGAGCGCGGGGGCGCGATCCCGTTCCTGGCCGCGCCGGGGGACTCGGTGCGGCTGCGGGTCGGCGATCAGGTGGGGCGGATTCACGTGGTGCCGCCGGCGGGGGGGGTGCTGGTCCTGGGGCCGCCGGAGTTCGGCGGGATGGGGCCCTCGGGGCGATTCCGGGCCTGGCTGCGCTGGAAGGGTCCCACGCTGTGGGAATACCCGGTGGCCGCGGTGCGGACCGGAGCCGTCCAGGCCGGGGTGGGGCTCCTGCTGGCGGCGGGGCTGGGGGCCTCGATGTGGCGGACACGGAGCCGCCGGAAGACCGCGCACTCCCGGGCTTGGCGGGAGCTCCTGTCCCGGCTCGGGTTCTCGAACCACGCGGCGTGGCGGCAGTCGATCACCCACCTCCTGAGGGCAGCGGCCCAGATCCGGGATGAGGCCGGCGCCGGGTCGGGGACCGCCCCGGCCGACGCGGAGCGGCTCCGGGGCCTGATGCCCGCCGAGGTGCGGACCTTGATCCGGGAGGGGGTGGAGGCGGCCTGGAGCCTGGAGTTGGAGGGGGCGCGGACGGCGGAGCGGGCGCTGGACGAGATGGACCGGCTGCTCCGGGAGGAGGAGCCGGTTCCCGACCTCCTGATCCGGGCGGCCCGGAACCTGGAGTTCTCCCTGGCCCTCCTGCAGCGCCCCCTGGCCGAGCGGTTCCTGTGCGACGCGGAGGAGGTGTACCGGAGCGTGCGCCGATTCCGGGGTGGGGAGCCGGGGATCGACGGCCTGGCATGGTTGGAGCCGGATCCGGTGGGACTGGCGCGGAGGTTCCCCATGGCCGCCGAGGACCTCTTCGGATGCCTGGACGAGCTGATCCGGAACGCGCTCAAGAAGGAGCCGCGGCCGGGGCGCGTCGAGGTCACGGTGCGGGAGCAGGGGCCGAAGGTGACGGTGCTGGAGGTGCACGACGACGGCGCCGGCCTGGAGCGCGAGTGGCGGCGGGACGAGCGGCCGGGGAGCCGGAGCGGGCTGACCCGGTTGAACCAGGTGCTGGCCCCCTACGGGGGGCGGGTGGACCTGGACGACGCCGAGGAAGGCGGGGTGACGGCCCGGCTCCGCGTTCCCCGGTTCGATCTGGACTGAGCCCCGGGCGCCGGTCCGGCCCCTTCCCCGCCGGTTGCGCCGGACCCTGCGGTGACCGACAATCAGGGGAGGGGAGAGGAGGGTTCCGCCTCCCCCAGGAGGTGGGTCCGATCGTGAACAGCCGCACCGTCCCGTCCGCGCCCCGCCCCGTCGCGGCGCGGTCCCTCTACAGCCCGGAGCTGCTGGAGGCGATCGGACGGTGGCGGGGAATCGCGGTCCGGCCCGACCGAACCAACCGGCTCCACCGGGACGGCATTCGCATCTTTCGCCTCCGCTGGATGGAAGTCCTGCTCACCAAGGCGCCGCCGGTGGTGCCCTGGGTGTTCAGCCTCCCCATCATCGCTTTCGGGATCTACCATGGGCTGGTCATCGTCGGCACCGGGCCCGCCGGCACCCTCGGCCTCTTCGGGGCCGGGATCCTCCTCTGGACCCTCATCGAGTATCTCCTGCACCGGTTCCTGTTCCATCTCCGGCCCCGGGGGCCGCGCTCGAAGGCGTTCCTGTTCCTGGCCCACGGCTACCACCACGAATTCCCCGACGACAAGCTGCGACTGGTGGCTCCGCCGCTCATGTTCTGGAGCCTGGCCGCGGCGGTGAGCCTCCTCTACGGCGTGGTCTTCGGCTCCCGGTACTGGGCCCAGCTCTTCGCCGGGACCACCGCCGGCTACCTCGCCTACGACTGCATCCACTACTACACTCACCACGCCGTGCCCCGGAACCCGGTGGGGCGCTGGCTGCGCCGCTACCACCTCCTTCACCACTTCGAGGACAACGACGAGCGCTACGGGATCTCCAGTCCCCTCTGGGACCTGGTCTTCCGCACCTTCCGCGCCCCCGGCCGCTGACCGCCGGTCCGGCCACCCGCGGGAACGGTCCGGAACCCTGTCCGCGACGGGCTGGTATCCTCTTACGGACGCCGGACGGGCGGCACCGGGCCGCCGCCGGGGGGAAGGCGGGAATACGCATGGTCGACGCGGGGGACCGGCTCGGTCCTTTCCTCGTAGTGGGCAAGCTGGGGGCGGGGGGCATGGGCGAGGTGTACCTGGCCCACGACGAACGCCTGGATCGCGACGTGGCGCTCAAGGTGCTTCCCCGGGCCTATGCCCGCGACCCCGAACGGCTGGCCCTCTTCCGGCGGGAGGCGCTCACCCTCGCCGCCATGAGCCATCCCCACATCGCCGTCCTGCACGGGATCGAGGAGCCCGAACCCGGCCTGGTGTTCCTGGTCATGGAGCGGGTGGAGGGGGAGACCCTGGCCGACCGGATCGCCCGCGGCCCCCTCCCTCCCGAGGAGGCCCTCCCGGTGGCGGCCAAGATCGCCGAGGCCCTGGAGGCCGCCCACGAGAGGGGAGTGGTCCACCGGGACCTGAAGCCGGGGAACGTCATGCTCGGCCCCCGGGGGGTGGTGAAGGTGCTGGACTTCGGTCTGGCCGTCTCCCTCCGGAGGCAGGGCTTCCGGCGCGAGGCGCTGGGGCCTCGGGGGGACGCGGCGCCGCCGGAGACGGCGGCCGACGGGGCCACGATCGTCGTCCCCTCCGACCGGGGCGGGGAACCGCCGGCGGGCGGGGGCGGAGACCTCGCCCCTCCCGACGCGGCCACCCTGCCTCCCGGCCCCCGCGACCTGGAGGCCACCGTGGCTCCGGACCCGGACCGCTCCGCGGGGACGGGCACCGGCACCGAGGGCATCGCCGGCACCCCCGGCTACATGAGCCCGGAGCAGACCCGCGGCGAACCCCAGGACGTTCGCACCGACATCTTCGCCTTCGGCGCGGTGCTTTTCGAGGCCCTCTCCGGCACCCGGCCCTTCCCCGGGCGCACCCTGGAGGAGATCTTCACCGCCACCCGGGAGGCGGAGCCGGACTGGGACCGCCTGCCGGGCCGGGTCCCGGGCCGGGTGCGGACCCTGATCGCCCGCTGCCTGGAGAAGGAGCCCGATCGCCGCCCCGGGGCCGTGCAGCCGGTGCGGGAGGAGATCGAGGACGTGCTCGGCATCCGCCGGGCGGCCGCGGTCCGGGCCGGGGAAGGGGCGGCGGCGATCCCCAACAACCTTCCCGCCCCCTCCACCCGGTTCGTGGGCCGGGAGGCCCAGCTCCGGGAGTGCGGGGAGCTGCTCGGCCGCTCGCGCCTGGTCACCCTCATCGGGGTGGGGGGGAGCGGGAAGACCCGTCTCGCCCTGGAGCTGGCCGCGGGCCGGCTGACCGAGTACCCGGACGGGGTCTGGTTCGTGGACCTGGCCCCGGTGGTGGAGCCGGACCGGGTGCCGGCGGTGATCGGCGGCCCCCCGGGGCTCCGGGAGGAGCCGGGCCGCCCGGTGCTGGAGAGCCTGGTGGAACTCCTGGCCCGGCGGCGGACCCTGCTCCTCCTGGACAACTGCGAGCACCTGCTGGAGGCGGTGTCGGCCGCGTGCGCGCGGCTCCTGGCCGCCTGCCCCGATCTCCGCATCCTGGCCACCAGCCGCGAGGTGCTCGGCATCCCGGCCGAAGCGGGCTTCGCCGTTCCCACCCTCGGGCTTCCCCCCACCGGGGTTCGGCCGACCGCGGCTTCCCTGGCCGGGGTGGAAGCGGTGAGCCTGTTCGTGGACCGGGCGGGCCAGGTCCGGCCCGACTTCGTGCTCGACGACGCCGTCGCCCCCGCGGTGGCCGAGATCTGCCGCCGCCTGGACGGGATCCCCCTGGCCCTGGAGCTGGCCGCGGCCCGCATCCGCGTCCTGGGCGCGGAGCAGATCCGGGACCGCCTGGACGACCGGTTCCGGCTCCTCACCGGGGGGAGCAAGTCGGCGCTTCCCCGGCAGCAGACCCTGAGGGCCACCCTGCAGTGGAGCTTCGACCAGCTCGCTCCCCAGGAGCAGCGCCTGTTCGCGGTCCTGGCCGTGTTCGCCGGGGGATGGACCCTGGAGGCGGCCACCCGGGTGTGGGAAGAGGACGCCGACGAGTTCGAGGTGCTGGATCTCCTCGCCCGCCTGGTGGACAAGTCCCTGGTCGCGGTGGACCGGTCCGGGGGCGGCGACCCCCGGTACCGGTATCTGGAGACCGTGCGCCAGTACGCCCAGGAGCACCTGGGGAAGGTGGAGGACCGGGACCGGGTGGCCCACCGCTTCGTGGACCTCTTCCTGGAGCTGGCCGAGGCCGCGGAGCCGGAGCTGGTGGGGCCGCGCCAGGCCGAGTGGCTCCAGCGGCTGGACCGGGAGGAGGAGAACCTGGTGGCCGCGGTGACGGTGGCGGCGGCGGCGCCGGATCTCCCCGTGCAGGCCCTGCGCCTGGCCGGCTCGGCCGCGCGCTACTGGGCCGCCCGCGGCCGCTACGCCCTGGCCCAGGACGCCCTGGAGGCGGCGCTCGGATCGGGCAGCCGGGAAGACGGGGGCGCGGAGCGGGCCAAGGCCCTGGTCCGGGCCGGGGGGATGGCCCTCTACCGCGGGGACTACGCGGCCGCGGGGCCGTTCGTGGAGGAGAGCCTGGACATCTACCGGCGGCTCGGCGACGCCAAGGGGGTGGCCCGGGCCCTGAGCGGCCTGGCCACGGTGGCGGTGTACCGGGGGGACCTGGACGCCGCCCGGAGCTACGGCGAGGAAGTCCTGGCCACCTACCGCGACCGCGGCGACCGGCGCGGCGAGGGGGTGACCCTGCACAACCTGGGGTTCGTGGCCCTGATCGGCGGGGATCCCGCGACGGCGGCGGTCCGGTACCGGGAGGCTCTCTCGGTGCTGGAGGCGGTGGGGGACCGCCGGCACCAGGCCCTGACCGGGGCCGACCTGGCCGTGGCCCTGGTGCGGACCGGGGAGCCGGAGCCGGCCCGGGAGGCCCTGGGCGAGAGCCTCCGGCTGGTCCGGGAACTGGAGGCGGTACGCGAGGGCGCCTACGCCCTGGAGGCGGCGGTGGAGCTGGCCCTGGCCCGGGGTGAGTTCGCCCCCGCGGCCCGATGCCTGGGGGCGGCGCGGGCCTTGCGGGAGGAGTCGGGAGCGGCGCTCTCCGGGGCCGAGGAGCAGGACCGGGCCTCGATGTTCGCCCGCCTCGAGGCATCCCTGGGGGAGGCGCAACTGGCGGCGGCGCTTGCGGAAGGGGGCGGGCTCGGCTTCGCGGAGGCGGTGGCCGAGGCCCAGGCGGTCACGGAACCGGATTGATTCCGGACTCATGACTCCGGATAGTCGGAACTTAAAAATCGTGAATCGTGCGACAAGAAGAAAATTCCGGTAGCAAAAGCCGCCTGTTTCAGTCTACAATCGGCGGACGCGCAAGGAGCCCAAGCCCCATGGGCTACCGACCGTCCTAGCGGATCGAACTCAGCACATCTGCAACCGGTACCAGCAACACAGTCGTCTTTTTCGACCCGGCTCATCTCGCCCCTCCCCCAGAGAGCGTCGCAGGGTGGTCCCCCCAATCCCGGGACGCGACGGCCGGCAACGAGGTCTTCATGCGGAAACACACTCTCGCGGTGGGACTCCTGGTTCTGTTCGCGGCCCTGGCGGTGTCCGTCCCCGCCAGCGCCCAGAATCTCCTCCTGGACTACGTGGGCTACGACTACGAGTTCCCCGACCCGGTTCCCGGGACGTTCGGGGAGTTGGGGGCCGGCTACAACGGCCTCGGGCTCGTGCCCGGACTGTTCAGCCCCCTGGTGGCCGACACCACGGCCAACCAGTACACCTACGTGATCACCGGGCTGACGGTGTCCAACGTGGCCACCTACGGCAGCTACCAAGTCATCGACTACAGCGGACCGGGCACCCTCACCGTGTACGAGGACGCCAAGTCCGGGGGCACCACGGCCGACTACGGGATCAACCCGCCCAACGGCACCGCGCCCTCGAGCTTCGTCGACGGCACCACCTACCTGGTCGGCAGCCTGACCGCCTTCCAGATCGTGATGAACACGGACACCAACTCGGGAAGCTACGAGGCCACGTTCGAAGTGACCGGCGGGTCCCAGTTCGGTAACATCCCCGCCACCGATCGATCCGGCTGGACCTTCGCCGGAGCCACCGGGAACGAACTGAATCGGCCCGAGGGCTACGCCCACCAGATCGACGGCCAGATCTTCCTCGAGCCCCGGGTGCCGACCCGCAGCACCACCTGGGGCCGGCTCAAGTCCACGTACCGCTGAGAGGCGTCACCATGAAACGCGCACACGGGGGACACGTCATGAGACTCTGGTTCAGCCTTCTGGCCGCGGCCTTCCTGGCCGTGACCTTGCCCGCGGCCGCCCTGGCCGGCGCCTCCATCGACTGGGATCCGATCTACACCTGGGAGCCCGGTGCCACCGCCACCAACTCGCCGTCCGGGGGTGAGCTCCGGGGGGTGGGCATCGTGAGCAGCTTCGATGCTCCCTTCGGCGACCTGAACGCCGGCGACCCCACCACCGAGTACACCATCTACATCTACGGTCTCATCTCCACCGGGACCGTGGCCTCGGGGCCGCCGTCCACGACCTTCTACACCACCAACTACACCGGCGGCACGATCGAGATCTACCAGGGGTCGCCCCGGAACGCCACCTACGACCCCAACCCGCCGAACGCCAACGTGCCCTCCACCTTCACCGACGGGACCCTCATCCTCTGGGGCCAGTTCACGTCCTTCTACACCCTGACCAACAACTTCACCACCTACAAGACCGGTCAGATGGAAGGGAACATCAACTGGGTCGGGGGCACCCTGTTCGACCGGACCTTCAATTCCGGCGGGGAACCGTGCCCGGGGCTCTTTACCGGCGGCATCACCTGGAACCCCACGGTGCTGATCGAGGGGTACATCTTCCGTCACGACGGCAAGATCGACCTCAACTGCCCCACTCCGACCGAGTCCACCACCTGGGGCCGGATCAAGTCCATCTACGGGAACTGATCGAAGCCCGGTCGCAGCCGGGAAGGATGCTTGCGGGACGGGGGCGCGGAGACGCGCCCCCGTTTCCATTTGCTTCCCCAGGTGCTGTCCAGGAACGGCGGGTCCGCTCTGTTGGCTCCCGAGTCCGAGGCTGAAGAGGTGTTTGGGACGGGCCCTTGCCGTGGATCATCTTCCCGTCCTCCCCCGGCAACGACGCGCTGACTTCGACCGGCCGCAGCCGCCCCGCGGATGACGAGGCAACCTGGACGGCGGCGGGGCGAACATCGAAGATGCGAGCGGGCCCCGCGCCGGCCAGAGCGAGCCGAAGGAACGATCCTGTGGATCGTTCCCGGGGAGCGCTGCCGAGGTATCGCGGGGCGGAACGGCCGCGCGAGCGGGACCGCGCACACGCCGGGGAGCCCGGACCGGGGATCAGAAGAGGATCAGGGCCAGCTTCCGCCGGTATTCCCGGGTCAGGGGATCGTCCTCGCCGAGGAGATCGAACACCGCCACCGCCGCCTTCCGGCCGCCGTCCCCGTCCAGGGTGCGGTCGGTCGCGGTGACCTCCAGGAAGGCGTCCAGGGCGTCCCGGTAGCGTCCCTCGGCCAGGGCCAGGCCGCCCTGGCGGTAGCGCTCCAGCGGCCCGGGGCTTCCCTGGGGATGGAAGGACGGGGGGGCCTGGCCCCGTCCCCAGTCGGCCAGGTCGGCGAGCCGCCGCATCCCCACCGCGGCGTCGCGGGCCTCGTCCTCCTCGGGAACCGGTTCCACCAGCTCGCGCACCGCCTCCGTCTCCGCCGGGAAGCGGAGCCGGGCCAGGGCGACGCGAACCCGGCCGTCCTCGGGGTCCGCGGCCAGGGCCTTGATCAGGATCCGCCGCGCTTCGTCGTCGAGGCCGGCGGCCGAGGCCCGGGCGGCGGCGGCGATGGGATCACCTTCCGCTTCCTCGCCGGCCTCCTCCTCCTCCGGGGCGGTGCCCGCTCCCGGGGGGAGGGTCTGGTCCAGCCACTGCCGCACCTGCGCCTCGGGAAGCGCCCCCATGAACCCGTTCACCGGCTGTCCCTGGTCGAAGAGGATCACGGTGGGAATGGAGCGGATCTCGAAGATGGAGGCCACGTCCTGGTGGGCGTCGGTGTCCACCTTGACCAGGTCGAACCGGGAGCCCGGCTCCTTGGCCAGTTTCTCCAGGACCGGGCCCAGGATCTTGCAGGGTCCGCACCAGGCGGCCCAGAAATCGACCAGCACCGGGCGCTTGCGGCTCCGGTCCAACACCTCGGTCTGGAAATCGCGCTGGAGTTCGTAGACGGCCATCTCGGCGGTACTCCGATCGGGTTGGGGTGGCGCTCGAGTCTGCTGGTTCAGTGTAGCGCCCGGCGCGGTCCGGTGTCAGGGGGACACATCCGGCCACCCGGCGGTCGGGCCGTCCCTGGCGCCGCGGGCCAAGAGCGCGCCGGAGAGGCGATCCGCGGCACAGGGCTAGGGCCGGTTCTCCGGGCAAGAAAAAGACCCCCGGCCCGAAGGCCGGGGGTCACCTCGGACCTACCGATTCCCGCGACCGGCCGGCCGGGCCGTCAACCGGCCGTGCCGCGTGGAATCAGTGCCCGAATGTCCAACCGGTGGTCACCATGAAGTCGGGGGCGTCGATGAAGCCCGCCCGGCCCTCCACGAAGAACCGGCTGCCGCTGGCCATGCCCTTGCTGAACCCGCCGAGGACGTTCAGTCCGGCGCCGCCGGTAGTGTCGCCGGTCAGGCCCTTGTCCTCGGTGCCGTAGAAGTTGTAGCCCACTCCGCCGCCCAGGTAGGGCGACCAGCTCTCCCACTGGGAGCTGAAGCGGTAGGCGCCGTCCAGGTTGAGCGAGAGGGTGGTGAGCCCGTCGCCCAGTCCCAGCTCCGCGTTGGGTTCGAAGCGGAGATGGCTGTCGCGCATGCCGAAGTCGGCGTGGGCGCCGAAGTGGAACTGGTCCGGCTCCACGGTGGCGCCGATCCGGGGACCCCAGCCCAGGAACGAGATGTCCTGTCCGGCGGAGTCCTGGGCCCGGGCGCGGGTGGCCCCGCCGGCCAGGATGGCGATCACGGGAACGATGATGAAGATGATGCGTTTCATGTCGGCCTCCATGTTTCAAGTCTCTGCTGGCAATTGTCGTGTTCAAGAGGATCGGATCGGAGATCCGGAATCCGGCCGGGCCGGTCCCCCCGGGGGAGGCGTGGAGTGCCTTGTCTCCCCCGGGAGGGAACGGGCCGGGAACTCAGCGGGCGGCGGTGACCGGAACCTGGGCCGGCCGCTCGGTGGCGAACTGGAGCTTCTGCCCCTGGGGAAGATCGATGCTCTCACCCTTGGTGGCGATGGCCACGATGGTCCCCGCGCCGGCGCCGACCGCGGCGCCGATGGCCGCGCCCTTCTTGCCGCCCAGGATGCCGCCGATGACGCCGCCGGCCACGCCGCCGGCCGCCACCTTCTCGACGTCCTTCTCGGTGCTGTGCTGCTCGACCAGGGTCAGGGGCCCGGTGGTCACGTTCTTCGCGCTGCCGTCGGCCAGGTTCACCGAGGTCAGCTCGAGGGTCATCTTGGCCGGGCCATCCTCCTTGGAACTCACCACTTCGGTGAGCCTACCGGTGACCTCGGCCCCGGCCGGGATGACGGTCCGCCCGTCCACCGAGACCGGATCGACCGTGGTCGCCTTGAAGGTGTCCCCGGCGTGATTGGACTCGGTGCTGAGCGGCTTCTCGATGGCCACCACCAGCGCCGTGTTCTCGGGGATGGTGAGGGTCTGGACCTGCTTCTGGGTCTGTCCGTTCTCCTCGTTGCCGGCCATGTCGCCGGACTGGTCGCTGGAAGCCTCGCGGCCGCAAGCGGCCAGGGAACCGGTCAGGGCGAGGGCGGTGATGAGGGAAAGCGAGGATCGAAGCAACGTCTTGAAGGACGGTCGGCCTCTCATGATTCTTCCTCCTTCTGGGATTGACGGTCGTCGCCGGCGGCGGCGCAAGTTCTTGCTGATTTCGGCCCCATCCGGGGCCTGGAGCCACCCACGCGGGGCGACGTTCATGACCCTTGATTTGTGCAAGATCGCGGCCAGCGGCAAAGAAATCAATCCAAGTCAAGGTATAACAGGGGGTTGCGACCCTGGGGGGTCCGGCCCGGAGTTGCCGGAATGTGTCCGCGCGGACACATTTCTTTGTGTCCGTTCCGACACGATCAGCGGATCGAGGCCGGGTGGCAGGAGCCGTTCCCTGCGTGCTAGCGTTTCCAGGTTCCTTTGCCCCCGGGATTTCCCGGCGCCGGAGCTTCGACCCCCCAACCCGGATCGCGCACCATGTCCGAACCCGCCGTCCTCACCGGCCTCGATATCCTCGTCCGGGAGCGTTTCGCCCGGCTGGCCGGCCGCCGGGTCGGGCTTCTCGTCCACCCCGCCTCGGTGGACTGCGACCTCCGCCACGCCGCCCGCCTCTTCGCCGGGGCCCCCGGCCTCCACCTGGCCGCTCTCTTCGGCCCCCAGCACGGCTTCCGCGGCGAGACCCAGGACAACATGATCGAGTGGGAGGGGTTCACCGAGCCGGGGAGCGGCCTCCCGGTGTTCTCCCTCTACGGCGAGACCCGCAAGCCCACCCCCGGCATGCTGGCCGGGATGGACACCCTGGTGGTGGACCTGCAGGACGTCGGCGCGCGCTACTACACCTTCATCTGGACCCTGCTCCTGTGCCTGGAGGCCTGCGCGGAGAGCGGCACCCGGGTGCTGGTCCTGGACCGCCCCAACCCCATCTCCGGCCTGGAGCGTGAGGGCCCGCTCCTGGATCCCGGGTACCTCTCCTTCGTGGGGCTGGCTCCGATCCCCGTCCGGCACGGCCTCACCATGGGCGAGCTGGCGGTGTGGTTCCGGGACCACCTGGTGCCGGGCGTGGATCTGGAAGTGGTGGGAATGCAGGGATGGAGCCGGTCGATGTGGTTCGAGGACACCGGCCTCCCCTGGGTGCTCCCCTCGCCCAACATGCCCACCGTGGACACCGCGGTGGTCTACCCCGGCATGTGCCTCCTGGAGGGGACCGAGCTTTCCGAGGGCCGGGGGACCACGCGTCCCTTCGAGATCTTCGGCGCGCCCTGGATCGACGCCGAGTCCCTGGTGCGCCGGCTGGAGGACCTCGCCCTGCCTGGCGTCCGGTTCCGGCCGCTCCACTTCGAGCCCACCTTCCAGAAGCACGCGGGCCGGCTCTGCGGCGGGGCCCAGATCCACGTGACCGACCGCGCCGCGTACCGCCCGGTGCTCACCGCCTACGCGATCCTGTGGGCGGCGCATGGGCTCCGGCCCGACCGCTTCAGGTGGAAGCGCCCACCCTACGAGTACGAGACCGAGAAGCTGCCCATCGACATCCTGGCCGGGGGACCGGCGCTCCGGGAGGCGGTGGAGGCGGGGGTGCCGCCCGGGCAGGCGGCCGCGGTCTGGGACCCCGGTGTCCGTGCCTTCGAGGCCGACCTGTCCGGAGTCCTCGCCTATGCCTGAGACCGGCGGCGGGCTCCTTCCCGCCTTCATCCTCGCCGCCGGCTTCGGCACCCGGCTCCGCCCGCTCTCCGACCACCTGGCCAAGCCGCTGCTTCCGGTCCTGGGCCGCACCCTGCTCGAGCGGGCCGCGGACCGGGCCCGGGCCGCCGGGGCCTCGGTGGTGGCGATCAATGCGCACCACCGGGCCGAGGACGTCGCCCGGGTGGCGCGGGCGCTCGGCCGGCACGCCCCCACCGCCCTCTTCCACGAGGGGGAGATCCTGGGCACCGGCGGGGCCCTGGCCAATGCCCGGCCGCTCCTGAGCCGGGCGGAGCGGTTCCTGCTCCACAACGGCGACGTGCTCTCCGACGCCGACCTCGGCGTTCTGCTCGAGGAGCACCGCCGGAGCGGCGCCCTGGCCACCCTGCTCCTGGTCGACTGGCCCCAGGTCAACACGGTGACCCTCGGCCCGGACGGGTCGGTGACCGCCGTCGGGGCCTCGGAGGGGACGGACGCCGCGGCCGGGGAGCGGCGCCGGCTCACCTACACCGGGATCGCCGCCTTCGAGCGGTCCTTCCTGGACCTGCTCCCCGAGGGACCGTCGTCCCTGGTCGATGCCCTGCGCCGGGCCCTGGCCGGACGGCCGCGATCGGTGCGGGGGTTCGCCCCGCGGGACCTCTTCTGGAGCGACCTGGGCACGGTCCGCCGGTACCTGGACGCGGTGGCCTGGATGCTGGATCACGACCCGGGAGCCGAGCGCCACGGCGAGGCGCGGGTGTTCCGGGCCGAGGGCGCCGACCTGTCCGCCGGGGCCGCCGTCTCCGGCTTCGCGGCCCTGGAGCGCGGGGCGCGGGTGACGAAGGGCGCCGCCCTGGCCGGCTGCGTGGTCCTGGAGGGGGTGGCGGTGCCGGCGGGGACGAAGGCGGAGCGGGCGGTGATCGGTCCCGGCTGGACGGTGACCGAGGCCGACAACGATCTCCACCGGCTCCGCGACGCCGGGGACGCGGTGGCCGCGGGCCGGCGCGAGGCCCCGCTCCTGGTCGAGCAGGGCTCGGACCGGAGCTTCCGGCGGATCCGGGAAGGGGAGCTTTCGGCCGTGCTCCTCTGCGCGCCCCCCGAGGACCCGGAGTTCGAGCGCTACGCCGCGGTGGGGGAGTTCCTGTTCCGGGAGGACTTCGGGGGGCCGGCCATCTTCGCGGTGAACCCCGCCGCCCGCACCGTGCTCATGGAGGACCTGGGGGACCGGAGCCTCCACGCCGCCGCCCTGGAGGCGGGGGAGGACGGGCGGCGCGCCCTCTACGAGGCGGCGCTGGACCGGCTGGTGGATCTCCAGGTGCGGGGCACCCGGCTGGTCGAGGCCGGGGGGTGCGCCGCCGCCGGGGACCGGCTCTTCGACCACGAGACCCTGCGCTGGGAAACCGGCTACTTCCGGCGGCGGTTCCTGCTCGACACCGCGGGGGTGGACGAGGAGGAGGCCTCGGCCCTGGACCCGGAGTTCGAGCGCCTGGCCGCGACGGTCCTGGAGCAACCGGTGGCGCTCATGCACCGGGACTTCCAGTCCCAGAACCTCCTTCTCGACGCGGCCGGCGAAGTGCGGCTGGTCGACTTCCAGGGCATGCGCCGGGGGCCGCTCCTCTACGACGCCATGTCGCTCCTGAGGGACGCCTACCTGGAACTGGAGCCCGCGCTGCGGGACGGGCTGCTGGAAGGCTATCGCGCGCGCCTGGCCGCGGCCGGCGGTCCCGCTCCGGATCCCGCCCGATTCCGGGCCATGGCCGTGGCCGCGGGCCTGCAGCGGAACATGCAGGCCCTGGGCGCCTTCGGGTACCTGAGCGGGGTCAAGGGGAAGGTCCGCTACCGCGAACACGTCCCCGCCGGCCTGCGCCATCTCGGCCAGGGCCTCGCCGAGACCCCGGCCGCCGGCCTGGACCTGCCCCGGCTCACCGAGCTGGTGGAGCGGGTGCGCCGCGCCTGGTCCTCCGCCTAGCCTCCGGCTAGCGCCCGCTCAGGGTCTCGCCGAGCAGGGCCCGCATGCGTCCGGCGTCGTAGCCGGACATGCGCTGGAAATCCTCCAGGAACGCGGTCACCGCGGCTTCTCCTCCCCGGGCGATCCAGGGCACCACATCGAGGTGGACCCGATCCCATCCCAGACGGAGGACCTCCTGGGCCAGGTCGCCGGCGCCGACCGGTCCCTCCAGGCTGAGCACGAACACCGTGCCCTTCCGCGGCCAGGCCCGGGGATCGGCCACCCGCTCCCCCCGGCCGGGAAAGACGCGGACCAGGGTCCGGGCCCCGGTGGGAAGGCGCGCGGGCCAGGCGGGATTGGCGGGGACGAGGAGGGCGGGACCCGCGGAGAGCGTGGCCTCGAGGTCGCGCGCGGCCACCGCGGTGGCGGGCGGGACGTTCCGGCGCAGCAGGGCCACGGGGAGGTCCCCCAGGAGCGCCCGCCGCTCCGGATCCAGCCCCCGGTCCCCGGTGGACACCAGCCCCAGGAGCACGGCCTGGCGGCCGGGCCGGGCCGCCCCGTGGACTCCGCCCAGGGAGGCGGCCAGGACCGGTGCCGTCTTCGATTCCTCCCCGGCCTTCAGCGCCCCCACCGAGCGGACGAAGGCGGCGTCGGCGTAGCGTTCCTCCGGAGTCCAGCGGACCTGGGCCCGCACGTACCCCGGCGTGTTCAGGCCCAGGGCGCCGTCGAAGTCGACCTGGTCCGCGCCGTAGAGCAGGGTGCGTCCCTCGGGGTGCGCGGCGGCCAGGGGGGAGGGCCAGCCAGCCAGGGTGCGGATCCAGGCCTCGCTCATCCGCCCCACCGAACCCAGCACCTCCGCGGTCACGTAGCGGGCCTGGTCCAGGTAGGAGTGGTAGTAGGGATGGTCGCCGTCGCTCCAGGTGGTGAAGGCGGGGATGCCCCGGTTCCGGAAGGGGGCGTGGTCGCTGGAGTCCCCGCCCCAGGCCCGCCGGACCACCAGGCTCTCCGCCCGGGCCTCGGGAAGGGTGGCGCGGAAGGACCGCCACACGGTGGGGAAGTACTCGCCGCCCCCGATCCCCACCTTGCCGTTGCCGTTCCCATCCATGTCGTAGTTCAGCATGGCCACCGCCGCGTCCAGGTCGAAGGGGGGATCGGCGACCAGCGCCTTGGAGCCCAGGAGCCCCTGCTCCTCCCCCGCGAAGCAGACGAAGTAGAGGGTCCGGGGCGGACGCTTCCCCGCGGCCAGGGATCGGGCCAGTTCCATCACCACCGCCGCCCCCGAGCCGTTGTCGTCGGCTCCGGGATAGAGCACCCCGTTCCCGTTCATCCCGATGTGGTCCACGTGGCCGCCGATGACCAGGGCCTCGGCGGCCAGCGCGGGATCGGCGCCGGGGAGGCGGCCGATGACGTTCCGGGCCGTGGCCGGCCGGGCCGGGGTGACCTCGGCCAGGAAGCGCAGCCGGTGGCCGGTGGCCAGGGGCCAGGGATGTTCCTTCAGGGTCTTCCGGTAGCGTTCGGGGTCGGTGCCGGTTCCCTCCAGGAGGTGGGTGAACACCCGGGGACCGATCATGGCCATGGGCACGCCGGCGTGGTAGGCGTCGCCGTGGATGGCCGCTCCGTTCACCGCGTGATCCCCCTGGACGAACAGCACCGCCGCCGCTCCCCGGCGGACGGCCTCGTTGAGGGTGGAGTCGCGTCCGGCCGCCTCCTCCCAGTCGTGGCCCACGTCGGGGGTGCCGCGGACGATGACCGCGACCCGGCCCCGGAGGTCCGTCGAGCCGTAGTCGTCCCACCCCCACTCCGGGGCGTAGAGGCCGTGACCGACCACCACCACCTCCCCGGTGACGTCCGCGCTGCCGGAGTTGGTGACCAGGGTGAAGTCGTCGCCGTAGAGGAACGGGACCGGGCCCAGGGGGGAATCGGTGAGCTCCATCACCGCGCCCTTCTCCTCGGTGGAGACCATGGTGAAGGGCTGGAAGAAGGTGCCGTCCGTCCCCGCCGGCTCCAGCCCCGCCTCGCGGAACTGGGTGGCCACGAAGTCCTCGGCCATGCGCCCCCCCTCCAGGCCGCTCTTCCGGCCCTGGAAGCGCTTGGAGGCCAGGGATTCCACCAGCACCCTGGCCCGGGCGCCGTCGAAGGCCTGGGCAACGGCGGGAAGGAGAAGCGCGGCGAGGACGAAGGCGGCGAAGAGGCGGCGGCGGTCGGCGCGGGCGCTCATGCACGGGTCTCCTGCGGATACGGGTTCCGGGACGTCCACGGCCGAAGGACCGGGCCGGGAACCCGCGCATGATCCCGCAATCCGGCGGCGCTTTCCACCCCCAAGGAGCGGCCCGGGGCCCGCAGGGAGCCGCCTAGGAGGCGGCGGCGGGGGACCCGGCGGCCGCCCTTTCGCGGGCCGCCCGGTAGCCGACCAGGCGCCCGGCGCTCTCGTCGTAGAGGCGGTAGCCCAGGGAGTGGAGGCTGGTGCGCAGGGTCAGGCGCGGCGCCCGGGCCATGCCCGGGGTCTCGCGATGGCAGGCCTCCAGCCGGTAGTTGGGGATCCGGGAACTCAGGTGGTGGACGTGATGGAAGCCGATGTTCCCCGAGAACCACTGCAGGACCCGCGGCAGGTGGTAGTAGGAGCTTCCCTCCATGGCCACGCTCACGTAGTCCCAGCTCCCGTGGCGGCGCCAGTACACGCCGTCGAACTGATGCTGCACGTAGAAGAGCCACACCCCGGCCGCACCCCCGATCATGAAGATGGGGAGATGGATGAGGACGTAGGCCTTGAACCCGATGGTCAGGGAGAGCGCGGTGATGGCCGCGGCCACGGCGAGGTTGGTCCACAGCACGCCCCACGCCTCGCGGGGGCCGGAGTGCCTGGAGGGGAACCGGTTGACCAGGGCAAACATGAGCACCGGCCCCACCGTGAGCATGAAGAAGGGGTTGCGGAAGAACCAGTAGGCCAGGCGTTTCCAGCCCGGGGCGGCCCGGTACTCGTCCACCGTCATCGTCCACACGTCGCCCACCCCGCGCCGGTCGAGGTCGCCGGCGGTGGCGTGGTGCATGGCGTGCTCGTGCCACCACTGGTAGTGCGGGGTGAGGGTGAGGACCCCGGTCACGAAGCCGACCAGGTCGTTGGCTCGCCGGGACCGGAAGAAGGAGCCGTGCCCGCAGTCGTGGAAGATGATGAAGATCCGGATGAGGAGGCCGCCTCCGATCAGCGACAGGCCGAGGGTGAGCCAGTAGGAGACGGACAGGCTCCAGACCATGGCCATCCACACCGCCACGTACGGTACGAGGGTGTTGGCCAGCTGCCACAGACCGCGCCGGAGGTCGGGGGTCTGGTACCGGGCAAGGTCCTTGGGGGCGATCGGGGAGCGTTCGGTTCTCGGGCTCGAGGTCAAAAAGCCTGCTTTCGCTGGAGGGAAGAGGGGAAGCGGGTCCGCGGGAGGCTAACAGGTTTGTCCGCATGCGGCCAGCGTGAATGGAATACCCTGCAGAGGCCGGAAAGTTCCCTGGAATGGCGAAACCCACTATATTCGAAGCGGTTACGGACCGTGAGAGCCGGGATGGGCGCCTCGGGGAGGCGGTCGGCGGAGCCGGGATCCGGTCTTCTCCGGGCTGGCATCATCGCTTCTCCTCCCGCAGGGAGGCGTTCAGGAACCAGGAGAAGATGCCCATGAGGATGGCCCCGAGGAGCGCGCTCCCGAACCCCGCCACCTCGAACCCGGGGACCAGGAGCGCGGCCAGGGCGAAGAGCACTGCGTTCAGGACGAGGTAGAAGATCCCCAGGGTGAGCACGGTGATGGGGAGGGTGAGGAGCACCAGGACCGGTTTCAGGATCGCGTTCAGGAACCCCAGCACCAGGGCGGCGACCAGGAGCGCGGGGAGGCTCTCCACCCGTACCCCGGGCAGCACCCAGGCGGTGGCTCCGAGGGCGATGGCGCCCAGGATCCAGTGGGCCAGGAACTTCTTCACGTCGTGCCCCCCTCCTACGGGCCGGATGCGTTCCCGGCTCGGCGGCAGCCGCCGCAACCGACCGTCCGGCCGCCCGTTGCGTTCGAAATAGAATACCACGCCCCTTCCCACGAAGGTTCACACGCCGGCCAGCGATCCTCTGCCCGGGCGGCGGTGGCGAAAGGCAAAGTAGCAACGAAATTTAATAAATACTATTCGTGTACGAAAATGGTGTACCCGGGTGTTCACCGCTCCCGCGCGGGGCCGCCATCGCAGCGCTGTCCGCCCCGGCGGAGGGAGATTCATACCGGATCTGGGGGAAGTGGCCCCCCTCGTCCTCCCAGAACAGGTTCGTCCCGAAGTCCGCACCCTGCCCCCATTCACCTCTCGCACCGCCACCAATATTGAGGGCAAGAATGTTGCCCCCCACCGTCAGTCGTGCAGCGGACCGGACGATGAGAATGCCACCCCCATTCGACTGGGACTCTCCCAGGCCACCATTCTGCACGAAGGTATTGTGGATGACGCTACCCTCGGTGAAATGCGTCCAAAGTCCTCCTCCCGAGCCGGTGTTCCCAAGTCCCAACCCATGTGCCGTGTTGCGGATGAAGAGGTTTCTTTCAATGCGCATCTGGGCAACGTTCCCGCTCCAAGGAGCTCAATTTCCATCCAGGAGGACGGCCAGTCGAAGGTGGCGGCGGGAGCCACGAACCCGGGCGCACCTGCCGGGCTGGAGCTGAAGGCCCTGCTCTGATCCCGCCCCGGTGGCGGTGGCCTGCCGATTCTCCTACAATCCACGGAGCCGCGACCGGTTCGCGGCTCCGATTTCGTCTTTCCGGGGAGGTTGTGATGGCTCGCATACTCGACACCGTTCTGCTCACCGCGCTCCCGGCCTCGGGGAAGTCCGAGGTCCGGCGGTACCTGGCCCTCCAGGACCCGCTCACCGTGGTCGAGGACTTCCACATGGGGCCCACCGTCCAGCTCGACGATTACCCCTACGTCCACATGATGCGCCGCATCTCCCAGGAGATGGTCTCGGCGGGGCTGGACCCGGTCTTCTTCACCTCCAACGACCAGCCCTTCCGGGACCCCAAGGACTGGGGCACGTTGATCGAGCTGGTCAACGAGGATTACCGGGACCTCCACCAGCGTCCCCGGATCGAGGCCGCCTCCGCCGCGGAGTGGCTCTTCGACCGCCTGGACGCGGCCCGCCGCCGGGTGGGGGCGGAGCCGGCCCTGGGCAAGCTCGGGACCGAGGAGCGGGCGGGCCTGGCCGAGGCCCTGGAGGCCGAGGCCCGGGAGCTGCTGGACGAGAAGATGGCCGGCATCCCCGAGGACCTGGCCGGGAAGACCATCGTGATCGAGTTCGCCCGGGGGGGACCCCAGGGCTCCTCGATGCCCCTCGACCCGCCCTACGGGTACGCCTACAGCTTCTCCCGCCTCTCGGACGAGATCCTGGCCCGGGCCGCGGTGCTCTACATCTGGGTGACCCCGGAGGAGTCGCGGCGGAAGAACGAGGAGCGGGCCAAGCCGGGGCCGGAGGGGGACGCCTCCATCCTCCACCACGGCGTACCTATCGCGGTCATGCTCGGGGACTACGGCACCGACGACATGGGCTGGCTGATCGAGCAGAGCGACCGGCCGGGGACGGTCCGGGTGGAAACCCGGGGGCAGGACTTCTACCTGCCCGTGGCCCGCTTCGATAACCGGACCGATCTGACCACCTTTATCCGCGAGGACCGCGAGTCCTGGCCCGAGGAGAAGGTGGCCGCGATCCACGAGGAGCTGAAGCGGGCCCTGACCGAGCTGGCCGAGGGTCCGGGCTCCCGCTGAACCGCGCGCCGGCCCGCCCGGCCGGGGGCGCGTACCCCCGGCCGGACGCGGCCCTTCCCCTGGCCGGATGGGAGCGCGGGGTTTAGAGTGGAACGTGCCACCCGCGGCCGGTCCGGCAGGCTTGCCGGCCCCCTTCACACCCGGCCCGCCGGCGGCAGGACACCATGAACATCCTGCTGGTCAGTCCCCGGACGCCGGACACCTTCTGGAGCTTCCGGCACGCCCTCTCCTTCGTGCGCCGCAAGGCCTCGAATCCGCCCCTCGGCCTCCTCACCGTGGCCGCCATGCTCCCCCGGTCCTGGAACCTGAAGCTGGTGGACCTGGACGTATCGCCGCTCCGCGACCGGGACATCCTGGCCGCGGACTACGTGATGGTCGGGGGGATGATCGTCCACCGGGATTCGGTGCGGGAGGTGGCCCGCCGATGCCGGGCCCTGGGGCGTCCGGTCATCGCCGGCGGACCGCTGGTCAGCACCGGACACGAGGCGTTCCCCGAGATCGACCATCTCGTGCTGGGGGAGGCGGAGGGGATCATGGCCCAGGTGGTCCGGGACATGACCGAGGGCCGGGTGGCCGCCCTCTACGAGGCCCCGGAGCGGCCGTCCCTGGACGAGACCCCGGTCCCCCGCTGGGACCTCATCCGCCTCGGCGACTACGCCAGCATGTCCATCCAGTACTCCCGGGGCTGCCCCTTCGACTGCGAGTTCTGCGACATCGTGGTCATGAACGGCCGGGTGCCCCGGACCAAGCCTCCGGAACGGGTCCTGGCCGAGCTGGACGCGCTGCGGGCCCGGGGCTGGGACGGACGGGTATTCCTGGTCGACGACAACTTCATCGGCAACAAGAAGCGGGTGAAGGTGCTGCTGCGGGAGATGGCGGCCTGGAAGCGGAGAACCCGGAGCGCCATGGACTTCCTCACCGAGGCCTCGGTGAACCTGGCCGAGGATCCGGAGCTGCTCCGGCTCATGGCCGAGGCCGGGTTCAAGCAGGTCTTCCTGGGCATCGAGACCCCCGAGCTGGAAAGCCTCCGGGAGTGCTCCAAGCACCAGAACACCCGGCGGGACCTGGTGGAGGCGGTGCGGGACATCCAGCGCGCGGGGCTGGAGGTGATGGGCGGCTTCATCGTGGGCTTCGACCACGACACCCCGGACATCTTCGAGCGCCAGTTCGAGTTCATCCAGCGGGCGGGGATCGTGACCGCCATGGTGGGGGTGCTGACCGCGCTCCCCCGGACCCGGCTCTACCGCCGGCTGGCCGAGGAGGGACGGCTCCTGGCCGAAAGCACCGGCAACAACACCGAGGCGGTGCTCAACTTCCTGCCCCGGCTGGGGCGGGAGGAACTCCTGGGCGGCTACCGGCACCTGGTCCGGAAGTTGTACGAGCCCGGGGCCTTCTACCAGCGGGCCCGGGCGCTGCTGGCCAACTACCGGGGCCGGGGCGCCGCCCCCCGGGTCGGGGTCCGGGAGCTGGGCGCGTTCTTCGGCTCCTGCTGGCACATCGGGATCCGCTCCCGGGGCCAGGCCGCCTACTGGCGGTTCCTCGGTCACACCCTCGTCCACCGCCCCCGCGCCTTCTCCCTGGCCGTGACCCTGGCCATCTACGGGCACCACTTCCGCATCGTGGCCCGGGACCTCTGATCGGGGTGGAGACGCGGAACGGGCCGCCCGGTCCGGCCGGACGGCCCGCTCGCAGGTCTGCCTTGAACCGCGGCTAGCGGTAGAGGCTCTTCAGGATTCCCCAGGTGGCGGACTGCGCCGGCACCGGGCAGTTGTTGGGCTCGCAGGGGGTGGCCGTCTCGAAGAACGCCCAGCCGTCGCTGCAGAGCTGGATGCTCCCGTCCACGGTCCCGCTGTCGGTGGCGTTGGTGGGGGTGCCGCCGCAGTCGCTGGCGCCGGGCTGTTCGTACTCGACCCCGTCCACCACGCTCCCGGTGCCGCGGTCGACGATGAAGATGTCGTCGGGGGAGCCGTTCTGGATGGCGTTGCTGGCCGGGAACCCGAGCGCCGAGGCCGCGCAGGCCTCATACCCGAACACGATGTACCCGCCGGCGGGGATGGTGAACCCGTCCAGGGCGTCGGTGCGGTAGGAGAGGCAGGTGCTCGCGTTGACGAACACCATGTCGAAGCCGTCCAGGGACTGGGGGGTCGAGTCGGGGTTGAAGAGTTCCACCCACTCGGCGGTATCGGTGCCGGGCTGGTCGTAGTCGATCTCGTTGATCACGATGCCTGCCCCGGCGGGGACGGCGGCGACGGCGAGGAGACAGGCGGCGGCGGTAAGGGTCAGGATTCGCGATGGTGTCATGGCTCGGGGTCCTTCCTGGGCCCCCGGGGGAAGGGGGCGGTGCGTTGGGGGCGAAGACCGGGGGAATTCGGCACATGCGGGGACCCTCCCCGCGGAGCAGTAGCTACTATAGCGCAGGACCCCGCTCCGATTCTACTCAATACAGCCCGAAGATCCCGAAAAGCCGTCGACCCGGAGGAAGGGGCCGAGGCCGGGCTCGGGAGGGGCAATCCGGGGCCGGGTTGGGCCGGGGTGGGAAGAGGGGCCGCCCGGTCCGGCCGGACGGCCCCTGGTCGGGTGGCCTGCGGACGCAGGTCAGCGGTAAAGGCCCTTCAGCATCCCCCAGGTCGTGGGCTCGGTGGGCACCGAGCAGTTGTTGACGGCGCACGGGGTCATGACGTCGGAGAAGCCCCAGGACGACCCGCAGAGCTGAATGCTCCCGTCCTGCGTGGTGCCGTCGTCCATGGCGTCGGTCACGGTTCCCCCGCAATCCGGGAAGATGGCGAGGTAGCCGTAGGTCACCCGGTCCGCCGCGACGCCCGAGGCCCGGTCCTCGATGGAAACGCCCGCGGGGCCGGTGGCCAGGGCGCCGCTGTTCGTGTTCGGCAGGGCGTTATCCGGGAAGCCCAGGTCGGATGCCGCACAGGCGTTGCGTCCGAGCACGAGGTACCCTTCCGCGGGGATGGTGAGACCGTCCAGGGCATACCGGCCGTACTCGGTGCAGGGTTGCATGTTCAGGCTCTGGGAGAGCACCAGGTCGTAGCCGTCCAGCGACTGGGGGACGGGGTCGGGATTGTACAGCTCCAGCCACTCGGCGGTGTCGGGAGCGTTGCGAAGGCCGGGCTGGTCGTAGTCGATCTCGTTGATCACGATGCCGGCCAGGGCGGGGACGGAGGCCAGGGCCAGGGCGGCCGCGGTTGCAAGAACGAGCATGATGAGTCGCCGTGGTGTCACGTTCGAGTTCCTTCCTGGACTCCCTGGGGGATGGGGGAGCCTTGTCGGTGGAAAGCGCGCCGGGGGGGGCGGCGCCGGGAGGGGGATTCCCGGTCGGTTCGAACTCGATCATATCATGGCTCGATTCCCGGCCGGCGGTTCGGGAATCGAATATGGCATATCCATTTTACCGGGGGACGGCCGCCCCCGGAGGCCGGGCCCGGGCGGCGCGGGGGGTCGCGGCAAGACCCTGCCGAGGTGGAGCTTACCCGTCTGTAGGCGCGATGTACTATGCTCTCCCACGGTCCCCACCCCGGGAGCATCCATGATCGGAACCCGTCTGGCTCATTACGACGTGCTGGAGTGCCTCGGCGCCGGAGGCATGGGCGAGGTGTACCTGGCCCGGGATCTCCGCCTGGGCCGGGAGGTGGCGCTCAAGGTGCTGCCGGAAGCGCTGGCCGCCGATCCCGAGCGCCGCCGTCGGCTGGAGCGCGAGGCGCGGGCGGCGGCCGCGCTCAACCACCCCAACATCGTGGTCCTCCACTCGGTGGAGGAGGCGGCGGGGGTGTTGTTCCTGACCATGGAATACGTGCCCGGCCGGCCCCTGGGTACGCTCCTCGTCGCCGGACCGCCGGAGCCGGCACGGTGCCTGGCCCTGGCCCGGGACGTGGCCGGGGCGGTGGCCGCGGCCCACCGCGCGGGCATCGTTCACCGCGATCTCAAGCCGGACAACATCCTCGTCGACGCCGAGGACCGGGTGAAGGTGCTGGACTTCGGCCTGGCCAAGGCGGCCGCGGACGGGGATGAAGGGGCGTTCGGGGACGCGCCCACCGAGGTGCTGACCGCCGAGGGGGTCATCGTGGGCACCCTGCCCTACATGTCCCCGGAGCAGGTGCGCGGCCGGGCGGCGGGACCGCAGAGCGACGTCTTCTCCCTGGGCACGGTGTTCTACGAGCTGGCCGCCGGCCGCCGCCCCTTCCCGGGCGCCTCGGCGGCCGAGCTGGCCGCGTCCATCCTCCACCACGCGCCGGAGCCGCTGGAGCGCCTGCGCCCCGATCTTCCTCCCGCCTACCCGGCGGCGGTGGCGCGCTGCCTGGCCAAGGACCCGGGGGCGCGGTTCCCGGACGCGGGGTCGCTCCTGGCCGCGCTCCGGGGAGCGGCCGGCGGGGCCTCGGCGGGCGGGCACCGGGGCCGGGAGCGGACGGTGGCGGTGCTCGACTTCCGGAACCTGGTCCGCGACCCCGCCGCCGACTGGCTGGGCACGGGGATCGCCGAGACGGTGACCGCGGACCTGAAGCGCCTCCCCGGGTTGGAGGTGGTGCCGCGGGAGCGGGTGATGGAGGCCTGGCGCGGGCACGAGGAGCGGGACCCCGAGACGGCGGCGCTCATGGTCGGGCGCGAGCTGGGGGCGTCCCTCCTCATCCGCGGCGCCTTCCAGAAGGTGGGGGAGCGGCTCCGCATCACCGGGTCCGTGATGGATCCGGACGGCGAGCGGGTGCTGGGCTCGGTCAAGCTGGACGGCCGCATGGAGGAGATCTTCGACCTCCAGGACCGCGTTGTGGCCAGCCTGCTGGAGAGCGCCAAGCTGGATTTCAGCGACTCCGAGATGCGGCGGATCGAGCACCGGGAGACCCTGGAGCTGGCCGCCTACGAGCACTTCGCCCGGGCCCGGCAGGCGGTGCTGCTCATGGGCGTGCGGGCCTTCGCCGAGGCCGAGGACCATCTCCTCCGGGCCCTGGAGATCGATCCCGGGTACGCCATGGCCCACGCGGTGTTCGGGCAGATGCGGGCCATGCGTTACATCGCCACCACCGATCCGCGCGATCTGGAGGACGGTCTCGGGCACCTGCGCCGGGCGGTGGAGCTGGACCCGGAACTGGCCGAACCCTACGTGTGGATGGCCTACGGCTACGCCCGTCTGGACCGCTTCGACGAGGCCCTGGAGGCGGGCCGGCGCGCGGTGGACCTGGACCGGAACGGGGCCACCGCCCACTACATGTACGGGGTGGCGTACTGGCTCCGGGGAGCGTCCCGCTACCGGCCCGGCGACTGGCTGCAGGCGGCGCCGCTCCTGGAGCGGTGCGTGCGGCTCCTGCCCGCCTACCAGCCGGGGCACCAGGTGCTGGCCGACGTGCTGATGAAGCTGAACCGGCGGCCGGAGGCGCGCCGGGCCCTGGAGGCGGCCACGGAGCTCGAGGTGGCCGACGCCTCCGCGGTGGCCCGGTTCGTGGGGGCCGAGACCCTGCTGGCCCGGATGGACCTGGATGAGGGGGCGCCGGGACCCGCGGTCCCGCGGCTGGAACGCTCGCGGGAACGCCTGGCCGCGAGCGAGCACGTCTACGCCCCCCAGTTCCTGGGCTTCACCCTGGGCTGGCTGGCCGAGGCGGCGGCGCTCCGGGCCGATTGGGAGAGTGTACGGGGGCGGCTCCGCGAGGCCTCGGGCGTGATCGAGCGCCATCCCCGGGCCCTGGGCATGGGCCGGGTGGCCGTCCGCACCGGCTTCCTGCGGGCGCGGTTGCTGCTGGAAGCGGGGCGGCCCGAGGAGGCCGGGACGGCCGCGGCCGAGGCGGAGAAGCTCTTCCGGGACCGCGGCCGGTACGACTACTCCGGCATCTGGGCCGGAGCGGACGCGGACCTCCTGGTGGAGCAGGCGCGCTGGCTGGACGCCGCCGGCCGCCCCGCCGAGGCGGCGGCGGTGCGCCGCAGGGCGCGGGCGGCGGGATGGCTGGGGGCGGCGGACGAGGCCTGACCGCCGGCTCCGCTCAGTTCAGCTTGAACGTCACCGGGATGATGGCCCACACCTCCACCGGTTCGTTCTGGGCCATGGCCGGCTTGAACAGCGCGGTCCTGGCCGAGGCCACCGCGGCGTCCTTGAGCATGTCGGGGCCGTCCACCACCCGGGTGTCCTTCACCTTGCCGTCCTTGCCGACCAGGACCTGGACCAGCACCGTCCCCTCCACCCCGGCCTGGGTGGCCATCTGGGGATAGACCGGGGGGTCCATGCGGAGGCGGACCGGTTGCACGTCCACGGGGATGAACTCGTCGGGGGAGGGGGGCCCCTCGCCCACCCCTCCGGTGTCGATGACCAGGGAATCCCCGGTGCCGCTTCCCCCCAGGTCGGACAGGTCCACCGGGGCCAGCTGCTCGGACATCTCGGTCTGGGTGGCGATGGTGGGGGCCTGGGCCTTGACCTCCGGCACCGGTTCGGGGACGCCGATGGAGGGCGGGGCTACCGCCTGGGCGATCTTCACCTGGGGCACCGAGGGGCGGGCCGGGGCCAGGGACGGCGGCACCCCCAGCTCGGTGTAGCGCACGATCTTCACCGACCGCTGCACCGGAACCGGCTTCGGCTTGAGATGGGTGACCAGGTACCAGGACAGGAACAGGGCCAGCCCCAGCACCAGGGCGGTCCCGTTGGCCCACAGGAGCCATTTCCGGAACTCGTGGGCCAGGGGGTGGTCCTCCCCGGTCACCGGGAGGCGGGGGGCCTCGGTGAGGGAGAAGGCCCAGGGGATGTGAACGGTGTCCTTGTTCCCGCTCATGGCTTCTTCTCCGGCGGCGCCGCCCCGCCGCGCGCCTTGTCCACCACCGCGTGGTCCCGGTCTTCCATGGGCACCAGGCTGAAGCGCTCCAGGTGGGCGTCGTCGAGGGCGTCCATCATGTCCACCATGGCCGAGTAGGGGGCGGTGCGGTCGATCTTGGCCAGCACGATCAGCTGGGGATTGGCCTGGGCCTCCCGCTCGAAGGTGGGGGTGAGCTGGTCCCAGCCGACGGGAGTGAGATCGCCCTTTCCCATCCGCATGAGGATGGAGTCGTCCGGGGCCACGTAGAGGGTCATCACGTTGGCTTCGGGGACCTCCACCGTGGCCCCGGGCTTGGGCATGTTCACCTCCATGGCCAGGGGGCGGCGGAACACGGTGGTGACCATGAAGAAGATGAGGAGCAGGAAGGCCACGTCCACCATGGGGGTCATGTCGATGCGGACCCCGGCCCGCCGGCGCTTGCGCCGGGGGCCGAACACGCCCGGGCGGGGAGCCTTCTCCGGGGCCGCGGCTTCGGTGCCGGCCATGGCGCTACTCCTCCGTCCCGCGGCCGCCGCGCCGCTGGTCCTTGGGTTTCAGGTCGGTCATGAGGTTGAACCTCAGGGTCTTGGCGTCGGCGAGGGCGTTCATCACGTCCGAGACGACGCCGAAGTCGGCGTCCCGGTCCCCCTTCAGGATCACCACCGCGTTGGGGTTCAGGCTCCGCCAGTTCACGATGGCGCTGACCAGGTCGTCCTTGGCCACCTGCTGGGTGTCGGTGGCCCGCTCGGTGCCGATGAACATCTCCCCGGCCTTGTTCACGGTGAGGACGATGGTGTCGGTCTCGGGGACGTGGATCTGCGACTCCGAGGCGGGGAGCCTCACCGCCACCCGCTCCGGCGGTTTGAACTGGGTGGTGGACATGAAGAAGATGAGGAGCAGGAAGGCCACGTCCACCATCGGGGTCATGTCGATGCGGACGGCCAGTCGCCGTTTCTTCTTGCCCACGGCCTAGGCCTCCGCCTCCGGCCGGTTCTCCAGGATCTGGAGCACGGAGAAGCTGGTTTCCTCCATGGAGTCGTTGAAGGTGTCGACCCGGGTGGTGAAGTAGTTGTAGAGGACGATGGCGATGATGGCGGTGGTGAGGCCGAGGGCGGTGTTGACCAGGGCCTCGGAGATGCCCAGGGCCAGCTGGGTGGCGTCGGGGGCCCCGGCCTGGGACATGGCCCGGAAGGCCCGGATCATGCCGATGGTGGTGCCGAGGAGCCCGATCATGGTGGCGATGGAGGCGATGGTGGAGAGCGCGGAGAGGTTCTTCTCCAGGAACGGGCTCTCCAGGGCGCTGGCCTCGGCGATGGCCCGGCGGGTCTCGGCCAGGACCTCCTTCTCCCCGGTCCCGTTGCCCCGGAGGTTCCGGTAGCGCTCGAGCCCCGCCCCGATCACGTTGGCCAGGGAGCCCCCCTGCTTCTTGCACATCTCGATGGCGCCCGGGATGTCGCCCTCGTGCACCGCCTTCTTCACGTTGCGGACGAAGCCGGTCACGCTCCCCCGGCCTCCGGCCCGCCACAGCACGAACCAGCGCTCGATGGCGAAGGTCAGCCCGAGGAAGAGCAGGGTGAGGCCGGCGATGAGGAGCGGACCGCCCTGGCGGAGATACTCCGGTGAGTGGTCCCAGATGTACCAGGACACGATCACCGACACGATGAAGATGGGGATCAGGATGTAGTTCTTCACGTCGAAGGTCTCCTCTGCGTCCTCGGGGGCCGCCGCCCCCCCCGTCCCCGGCAACCGCGCCGGCGCGCCGGGGCCGTTCACCGGCGGGGATCAGCCCCCGCCCTGTTCCTTCCTGGCCGCCTGCAAGAGCTCCCACCCCTTGACCAGGGTGGGGTTCCCGGGATCGATGGCCCGGGCCTTCCGGAACGCCGCCTCGGCCTGGTCCAGGTTTCCCAGGCCGAGCTGGGCGTTGCCGAGTCCCGCCCAGCCGTCCGCATTGTCCGGTTCCGCCTTGGCCGCCTGGCCGTAGTAGCGGGCCGCCTCCTTGTAGTCCGCGCGCCGGATGGCGCAGAAGCCCAGCCCGCGGAGGGCCTTGGCGTTCCCCGGCTCCAGCGCCAGCACCTCCCCGTACTCCTTCTCCGCCGCGGCCAGGGAGTCGGAGAGGAGGAGGGCCTGGCCCAGCAGCACCCGGGCCACCACCAGGGAGTCCTGGAGCGAGACCGCCTTCCGGAGCGGCCCCACCGCCCCGGTGTAGTTCCCGGCCTGCATCTCCGCCACCCCCTGGTTCAGGACGTAGGCGGCGTTCCCCGGCTCCAGGGCCGCCGCCCGGGCCAGGTGCGCCGAGGCGGAGTCGGGTCGGCCCGCTCCCATGTCCACCAGGCCCAGGTGATACCACCCGTCGGCCAGGGTCGAGTCCCGGTCCAGGGCCCGGCGCAGGTCGGCCTCCGCTCCCGCGTAGTCCTGGATGTTCGAACGATACACGGCGGCGGTGACCAGGTCCCGGGGATCCTGGAAGGCGCTGTCCGGGAGCGCGGCCAGGACCGCCGCCGCCTCGGCCTGGACTTCCGGGTCGCGGCTCCGCAATCCCGCCCGGGCCAGGGCGGCGCGGGCGTCGGCCCGGGTGCTGTCCAGGGCCACCGCCTTCCGGGCCGCGTCCACCGCCCGGTCCACCGCTCCCAGTTCCAGGGCGCAACCGCTCAGCGCCACCAGGGCGTCCACGTCCCCGGGCTGGCGGTCGAGGTAGCTCAGGTAGAACGGCGCCGCCCGGTCGCACTGCCCCGCCGCCCGGTAGAGATCGGCCAGGGCGGCGTAGGCGGGGGCGTAGGTCGAGTCGAGGCTCACCGCCTGGAGGAGCGCGTCCCGGGCCTGGTTGGGCTGGTTGTTCCCGCGGTAGAGCCGGCCGAGGGCGGCCCAGAGCTCCGGGGTGGGTGCGGCGCCGGGGGCGTCCAGCATCCGCTTGTAGGCCTGGATGGCCATGGCCGGCACCCCCTGCTCGGTGTAGACCCGGGCCAGGAGGAGGCCGTACTCGGGCTCGGCCGGGGCCAGGCTCTCCGCGATCATCGCCTCGCGCTCGGCCCCGTCCAGATCGCCGGTTCCCAGGTGGTAGAGGGCCATGCCGTAGTGGTAGAGATCCTCTCCCTCGGTGAGGCCGCGCTTCTCTTCGCCCTGTTCGAGGAGCTTCGCCGCCGGGTCCCACTGCTTCTTCAGCATCAGCACCCGGGCCTTCCCGTAGACCGCCTCCCAGAGGTCGTCCTTGGCCCGCAGCGCCTGGTCGAACTCGTGGGCGGCGGGATCGGTCTTGCCCTGGCGGAGGAGCGCGAGCCCCAACCCGGCCCGGGCCTCGGGAAAGCTCCCGGTGTGCGAATCGCCCTGGCGGGCGAAGATGGCCTGGCGGAAATACCCTTCCGCCTGCTTGTAGTCCCCCTCCCGGAAGGCCAGGGTCCCCAGCCCGAGGAGCGCCTTGGGCACCTGGTAGTCCTGGGTCACCGCCTCCTCGAAGTGGGCCCGGGCCTCGTCCAGGTTCCCCGCCTCCAGGGCCTTGTTCCCCAGCCGGATGGGATCGGTGTCCAGGGTATAGGTGGGCTGGGCCGAGGCGGCCACGGCCAGGACCAGGGTCAGGGCCAGGACCGCGGCCGCGGCCGCGGCCAGCCGGGAGCGGACACGGAGAGCGGGGGGAGCGGGGCGGCCGGTCCTCACTTCGAGCCTCCGATCGGTTCCCGGGTCAGCACCACTTCCCGGAGCGTTCGCTCCGAGGGGAGGTATCCCTCCCGTTCCATCCGGCGCTGGCCGCGGGGGCTGGTCAGGTAGGTCACGAACATCCTTCCCGCCAGGCCGCCGTCGGTGCGCACCGCCGCATAGAGGCGATGGTAGAGGGGGTAGCGGCCGTAGGCCACCGCCTCGTCGCCGGGAAGGGAAGCGGCGCGGGCGGAGTCCGCCCGTACCGGCACCGCGCGCACCTGCAGGGAGTCCAGGGACGGGGTGAGGGCGAGGGCCCCGGCCACCCCGAGCGCTCCGGGATCCCGGCGCACCGCCTCGGCCACCGCCCGGTCGTCGGCCAGCCAGGCCACGTCCGCCGGGCGGGCGGTGTCGCCCGGGGCCAGTCCCAGCCGCTCCCGGAACGCGGCCCACAGGCCCCGGTTGGGGTCGGGCACGTAGAGCCGATCCACCGGGGGCACCGGGGTTCCCCCGGCCAGGCGGCGCAGCTCAGCGACCGAGACCGAGTCCACCGGCGACCGGGGGCCGGCCAGGACCAGGATGGCTCCCAGGGCGACGGGGACCCAGCGGGCGGTGTCCCCGTCCGCGTTCCGGAAGATGTCCTGCTCGGCGGCGGTGGGGGGGCGGCTCAGGAAGGCGACCTCGGCCCGCCGGTTCACCAGCGCCTCCAGGGCGCGCGCGGTCCCCCCGCCGGTGATCTCCACCCGGGTCTGCGGGTAGTCGCGCCGGTAGGCGGCGACCAGGCGAGCGGTCAGCTCCGGGGCCAGGTCCGCTCCGGCGATTGAAAGCGTTTTCAGGGCCGGTTCGGGCATTCCCAACCGTTCCTTCACCCGGTTCAGGTCCAGGCCGCCGCGGATCACCAGGAGGGCGGCGATGACCACAAGATAGAGGATGACGCGGGCGCGCCACCGGAAGAAGCGCATGCTGTTTCCCACCGACCGGGATCCCGGTCCGCCCCGGGGAGGGCTCGGGGGTCCGGTCGGCGACCGCCGGCCCCGGGGGGACGTCCCGTCCACGACGCCCGTCTCAGGTTGCATCATACCGGGGGGACGGACGGGATTGAAGCCCCATCCTGGGCCCGCGCGCGCCCGGGAAAAGGCCCACGCCGGCCTTTCGCCCGCCCGGCGCATGACCTAAGATGTGCGCCGTACCCCCAGCCCCTGGACGGCGGCCGGCGGGATTCTCCCCATGCCCGGGCGCCGATGGAGCGGTCATGACCGGAACCCGACACCGAGCCTCCCCTCCCCCCAGGCTTCGGCCGGCGCTGCTCGGAGCCGCCGCCCTGGCCCTGGTCCTGGTCCTCTCCGCCTGCGGGTCGCGGGCCGGAACGGAGTCCCAGACCACGCCCGGATCGGCCTCCGGATACACGCCCACCCCCGATGAATCCGTTTTCATCGACAGCCTGGAGGCCCGGACCTTCCGGTTCTTCTGGGACCTCAGCAACCCGGAGACCGGCCTCACCCCCGACCGCGCCCCCTCGAAGTCCTTCGCCAGCGTGAGCGCCACCGGCTTCGCCCTCACCGCCTACCCGATCGGGGTGGAGCGGGGCTGGGTCTCCCGGGAGGCGGCCGCGGAGCGGGTGCGCAACACCCTCCGCTTCTTCTGGACCGCCCCCCAGGACACGACCCGCTCCGGCGCAACCGGTTACCGGGGTTTCTTTTACCACTTCCTTGACGCGGACTCGGGGACCCGTTTCGCCGACGTCGAGCTCTCCACCGTGGACACCGCGTTGTTCCTGGCCGGGGCCCTCTTCTGCGCCTCCTACTTCACCGGTCCCGGACCCGGGGAGGCGGAGATCCGCGCCCTCGCCGACTCCCTCTACTTCCGGGCCGACTGGACCTGGGCCCAGGTCCGGCCCCCGGCCATCGGCCACGGCTGGGACCCTGAAAACGGTTTCCTGCCCTATGACTGGAAGGGCTACAACGAGGCCATGATCGTCTACCTCCTGGCCCTCGGATCCCCCACCCACCCCGTGGCCCCGGAGGCCTGGGACGCCTGGACCTCCACCTACCGCTGGGGGACCTTCAAGGGGTACACCTACCTCGGCTTCGCCCCCCTCTTCGGCCACCAGTACACCCAGGTCTGGTTCGACTTCCGGGGCATCCGGGACGCGGCCATGCGCGAGCACGACCTGGACTACTTCGAGAACTCCCGGCGCGCCACCCTGGCCCAGCGGGCCTACGCCCTGGAGAACCCGGGCGGGTGGACCGGGTACGGGGAGGGCCTGTGGGGACTCTCCGCCTGCGACGGGCCGGTGAACGGCAGCTACGCCGTGGGCGGGGCCGAGCGTGAGTTCCACACCTACTGGGCCCGCGGGGCCTGCTTCACCCGGGTGGGGGACGACGGCACCGTGACCCCGACCGCGGCCGGCGGATCCATCGCCTTCGCCCCCGAGGCGGTGGTGCCCCTCCTCGTCGCGCTGCGGGACGGGTTCGGCGAGAACCTCTACTCCACCTACGGGTTCCTGGACGCGTTGAACCCCACCTACACCCTGGACGTCCCCCCCCAGCACGGCCGGGTGGATCCCCAGCTGGGCTGGTTCGACACCGACTACCTGGGCATCGACCAGGGCCCCATCCTGGCCATGATCGAGAACTGGCGTTCGGATCTGGTATGGCGGGTCATGCGCACCAATCCGCACGTGATCCGGGGGCTCCGCCGGGCGGGGTTCACCGGGGGCTGGCTGGACGCCGCCGGGGACGGACGGTGATCCCTTTCCGGGCCCGCCCCGCCCTCCTGGCCGCGGCGCTGGTCCTGGCCGCGGGGTGCGGCGGCGGCGACGGCCGCCCCACCCTCCGCTTCTGGGCCATGGGGAGGGAAGGGGAGGTGGTGCGGGAGCTGGTGGCCGACTTCACCCGCGAGACCGGCATCCCGGTCGAGGTGCAGCAGATCCCCTGGTCGGCGGCCCACGAGAAGCTCCTCACCGCCTTCGTGGGACGTTCCACCCCCGACCTGGCCCAGCTCGGCAACACCTGGATCGCCGAGTTCACCGCCCTGGAGGCCCTGGAGCCCCTGAACGCGCGCATCGCCGCCGCCGCCGGCATCGATTCCTCGGGGTACTTCGGCGGGGTGTGGGACACCAACGTGCTCGAGGGGACGGTCTACGGCGTTCCCTGGTACGTGGACACCCGGCTCCTCTTCTACCGCACCGATCTCCTCGCCGCCGCCGGCTACGACTCCATCCCCGGCACCTGGGAGGGGTGGCGCCAAGCCATGGCCGCGATCAAGGCCCACGAAGGCCCCGACCGCTTCGCCATCTTCCTCCCCGTGAACGAGTGGACCCAGCCCGTCATCCTCGGGCTCCAGGCCGGCTCGCCCCTCCTGGTCGACCACGACACCGAGGGCGCCTTCTCCGGCCCCCGCTTCCGGAAGGCCTTCGACTTCTACCTGAGCCTCTTCCGCGAGGGGCTGGCCCCGCCGGTGGCCAACAACGAGATCGCCAACATGTACCAGGAGTTCGCCCGCGGGTACTTCGCCATGGTCATCACCGGCCCCTGGAACCTGGGCGAGTTCCGCCGGCGGCTCCCCGCCGATCTCCAGGACGCCTGGGCCACCGCCGCCCTCCCCGGACCCACCGGCCCGGCGAGCGGGGTGTCCCTGGCCGGGGGGTCGAGCCTGGTCCTGTTCAAGGGGTCCGAACACAAGGACGAGGCCTGGAAGCTCATGGAGTTCCTGTCCCGGCCCGAGGAGCAGGTGCGCTTCTACCACCTGACCGGGGATCTTCCCGCCCGGGTGGAGGCGTGGGAGGACACCGCGCTCGCCGGCGATCCCGACGTGGCCGCGTTCCAGGTCCAGCTCCGGCGCACCGTCTCCACCCCCAAGGTGCCGGAGTGGGAGCAGATCGCCATCAAGCTCCAGCAGCGGGTGGAGGAGGCGGTGCGGGGGGCCGCGCCTCCGGACACCGCCCTGGCCGATCTGGACCGGGACGTGAGCCGGATCCTGGAGAAGCGGCGCTGGCTCCTGTCCCGGCACGATTCCCAGGCCGAGGCGGAGGGCCTGCCGTGAGCTCCTACCTGGTCCGCCGCCAGGAGCGGGCGGCACTGTGGTTCCTGGCCCCCGCCCTGGCCCTGTTCGCGGTCTTCTTCGTGGTCCCGGTGGTGGGAGGGCTGCTCCTCAGCCTGACCGACTTCGACGTCTACGCGGTGGGCCGGCCCGAGGTCATGCGCTTCATCGGCCTGGAGAACTACCGCCACCTCCTCACCGGGAGCGAGTTCTGGAACGCACTCAGGAACACCCTCTACTTCGTGGTGGTGGGGGGGCCGCTCTCGGTGGCCGTGTCCCTGGGGGCGGCCCTGCTCCTGAACCAGAAGCTCATCCGCGCCCGGGGCTTCTTCCGCACCGTGTACTTCGCGCCCGTGGTCACCACCCTGGTCGCCCTGGCCATCGTGTGGCGCTACCTCTACCACCCGCGCTACGGGCTCCTGAACGCGGTGCTGGGGCACCTCGGGGTGGCCCCCATCGACTGGCTGGGGGACCCCCACTGGGCCATGCCCGCCATCATCCTCCTCGCGGTGTGGAAGAACTTCGGCTACAACATGCTCATCCTGCTCGCCGGCCTCCAGACCATCCCCGAGGAGCTCTACGAGGCGGCCTCCATCGACGGGGCCGGCTCCTGGCGCCGCTTCCGCCACATCACCCTCCCCGGGCTGGGGCCGGTGTTCCTGTTCGTGGCCGTGACCACCATGATCGCCTACTTCCAGCTCTTCGCCGAACCCTACGTCATGACCCAGGGCGGGCCCCTGCGGAGCACCACCAGCGTGGTCCTCTACATGTACGAGGAGGGCTTCCGGTGGTGGCGGATGGGGGTGGGCTCGGCCATCGCGGTGCTTCTCCTCATCATCACCCTGATCGGCACCCTCATCCAGCTCCGGGCCCAGGGCGGGGTGGCCTCGGCGGGGAAGGCGAGCGCGGTGGCCGGGCGGCCGGGGAGGAAGGCCTGATGCCGAAGTGGACCCGCGGCCTGCTCCTTCACGCGGTGATGATCCTGGGGGCGGCGGCCACCCTGGTCCCCCTGGCCTGGATGGTCTCGGCCTCGCTCATGCCCACCGGGGAGGCCAACTCGGTGCCTCCGCCGCTCCTCCCCAGCCGGGTCACCTTCGAGCATTACGCGGCGCTCTTCACCCGCCTGGACCTGGCCCGCTACTTCCTGAACAGCGCGGTGATCACGGTGGGGGCCACCGTGCTCTCGGTCACCGTGAACGGCCTTGCCGGCTATGCCTTCGCCAAGCTGGCCTTCCGGGGCCGGGACCGACTCTTCCGCGGGCTGGCCAGCGCCCTGGTGGTGCCGGCCCAGGTGGGGATGCTCCCCCTCTTCCTGCTCCTGCGCTACCTGGGCCTGGTGAACACCTTCGCCGGGGTCATGATCCCCTACCTGGCCAGCGTGTTCGGCATCTTCCTCATCCGCCAGTACGTGCTGGGGATCCCCGACGACTACCTGGACGCGGCCCGGGTGGACGGGGCGGGCGAGTTCCAGGTCTTCCGCACGGTGGCGGTCCCGATCATGAAACCGATCCTGGTCACCCTGGCCGCCTTCACCTTCCTCGCGGCCTGGAACGACTTCATGTGGCCCTTGATCGTGCTCACCGACAGCCACAACTACACCCTGCCCGTGGCCCTGGCCAACCTGGTCGGGGAACATGTCCAGGACACCGAACTCATGATGGCCGGCTCGGTGCTCACCATCCTTCCCGCCCTGGTCGTGTTCCTCTTCTTCCAGCGCTCCTACGTGCGGGGGATCATGGCCGGGGGAATCAAGGAGTAGCGCCATGATCCTCCGCGGAGCCTCGGGCATGCGGGCGGGGAGCCGGGCCGCGATCCTGCTCGTGGGACTGGCCCTGGCCGCGGCCCCGGTGTCCGCCGCCCCCGGGGCCCCGGTCACGGTGGACTCCTTCGACCATCCCGAGGCCTGGACCGCGGTCCCCGCCGACGGGGTGGGCCTGGAGGTCTCCGGCGAGGAGGGCGCCCTCCGCCTGGACGTGGACTTCCACGGCGGGGGCGGCTACGCGGTGGTCCATCGCGACCTGGACCTGGACCTCCCCGACAACTACGCCTTCACCTTCCGGGTGAAGGGGAAGATTCCCCCCAACAGCCTCGAGTTCAAGCTCATCGACGCCTCCGGCGACAACGTGTGGTGGTCGGTGGCCCGGGACATGACCTTTCCCCCCGGCTGGACGCGGAGGACCATCCGCAAGCGCAACATCACCTTCGCCTGGGGCCCGGCCGGGGGCGGGGAGATCCGCCACGTGGCCGCCCTGGAGTTCGCGGTCACCGCCGGTTCGGGGGGAAGGGAACGGTGTGGCTGGACGATCTCACCCTGCACCCGCTCCCGGTGCCGCTGGTGAACCCGCCCCCCCCGGCGGCGGACGCCTCCAGCTTCCGGCCCGGGTTCGCCCCCGCCGCCGCCGCCGACGGCGACTCCGCCACCGCCTGGCGGAGCGGCCCCGGGGACCCGGAGCCGGTGCTCACCCTGGACTTCGGCGGGCTCCGCGAGTTCGGAGGGCTGGTGGTGGACTGGGTCCCCGGCGCCCGCCCCCGGCGCTACCGGGTCGAGGTGCGGGATCCGGCGGGGACGTGGTCGGCGCTGGACACGGTGGAACGCCGTCCGGGGACCCGGGACTACCTGTACCTCCCCGACGCCGAGGGCACCGCGGTCCGGCTGCGGGTCCTGGAGCCGGAGGGGCCGGACGGGGCGGGGGTGGCCGAGGTCTCGGTGGAGCCCCTCGCCTTCTCCTCCACCCGGAACGACTTCTTCTCCGCCGTGGCCGCCGGCCGCCGCCGGGGGCTCTACCCCCGGGGCTTCGTGGGCGAGCAGTCCTACTGGACGGTGGTGGGGGTGGACGCGGATCCGCGGGAGGGGCTCCTCTCCGAGGACGGAGCGCTCGAGACCGGCGCCGGCGCCTTCTCCGTGGAGCCCTTCGTGGAACGCGACGGCCGGCTCCTGACCTGGGCCGACGGCGCCTCCCGGGCGTACCTGGAGGACGGGGACCTCCCCATCCCCTCGGTGGAGCGGACCGCCGGCGGCCTCGCCCTCACCGTGACCGCCTTCGGCCACGGGGCCCCGGAGGCGAGCGGGCTCGCCGCCCGCTACCGGCTGGCCAACCGCGGGGAGGCGGCGGCCGCGGGCACGTTCTACCTCGCCCTGCGGCCCTTCCAGGTGAATCCTCCCACCCAGTTCCTGAACACCCGCGGGGGGGTGGCGGCGCTGCGCTCCATCACCCGGGACGGGAACACGGTGGTGGTGAACGGCGACCGGCGGGTGATGGCCCTCACCCCGCCGGAGGGGTTCGGGGCCGTGCCCTACGGGGAGGGGAGCGTGGTGGCCGACTGGCTGGACCGCGGCCGGCTCCCCGGCGCCGCCCGGGTGGAGGACCCCTTCGAGGCCGCCTCGGCCGCCCTGGCCTGGCCCTTCCGCCTGGCCCCGGGGGAGAGCACCGAGGTGGATCTCTTCGTGCCCCTCTACGGGAACACCCCCGTGCCCGGCCCCGGCGTCGACGGGCCGGCCTGGACCGCCGCCGCCCTGGACGCCGCCCGCCGCGGCTGGCGGGAGCGGCTGGACCGGATCGCGGTGACCGCCCCCGGGACCGGGGACCGCGTGGCCCGCACCGTGCGGGCCCAGATGGGCTACATCCTGGTCAACCGCGCCGGACCGGCCATCCAGCCCGGGACCCGCTCCTACGCGCGGTCCTGGATCCGGGACGGGGCCCTCACCTCCTCGGCGCTCCTCCGTCTGGGGGATCCGGAGGACGTGCGGGCGTTCATGACCTGGTTCGCTCCCCACCAGTACGCCAACGGGAAGATCCCCTGCGTGGTGGACCGCCGGGGCGCGGACCCGGTGCCGGAGCACGACTCCAGCGGCGAGTTCATCTTCCTGGTCGCCGAGTACCTGCGCTACACCGGCGACCGGGCCACCGCCGAGTCCATGTACCCGCACGTGGCCGCGGCCGTGGCCTACCTGGACTCGCTCCGCCACCAGCGGCTGACCCCGGAGTGGTCCACCCCGGAGACCCGGGAGTTCCACGGGATCCTGCCTCCCTCCATCAGCCACGAGGGCTACTCGGCCAAGCCCATGCACAGCTACTGGGATGACTTCTGGGCGCTCAAGGGCTTCGGGGACGCGGCCTGGCTGGCCGGGGAGCTGGACCGGCCCGCGGACCGGAACCGCTTCGCCGCCCTCCGGGATTCCTTCCGCACCGACCTCACCGCCTCCATCGGCGCGGCCATGGAGCGCCACGGCATCGACACCATCCCCGGGTGCGCGGACCTCGGCGACTTCGATCCCACCTCCACCACCATCGCCCTCTCGCCCCTGGACGGCGGGGCGTTCCTTCCCCCCGAGTGGATCCACAATACCTTCGAGCGCTACTGGACCTTCTTCGTCGACCGCCGCGCCAGGGCCGACTGGGACGCCTACACCCCCTACGAGATCCGGAACCTGGGCGCCTTCGTGCGCCTGGGCTGGCGGGAGCGCGCGGGGGAGCTGCTGGACTTCTTCCTCCACGACCAGCGCCCGGCGGGGTGGCTCCAGTGGGCCGAGGTGGTGGATCGCCGTCCCCGCCATCCCCGGTTCATCGGCGACATGCCCCACACCTGGGTCGGCTCCGACTTCATCCGCGCCGCCCTGGACATGCTGGTCTACCCCCGCGAGGACGAGGGGGTGCTGGTGGTGGGGGCCGGGGTCCAGCCCGCCTGGCTGGAGGGACCCGGGGTCGAGGCGCGCGGGCTGCGCACCCCCTGGGGCGACCTGGACCTGGCCTTCCGCCGCGGCGAGGGGGAGGTCACCGTCACCCTGGGCGGAAGCGCGGCGCCGCCGGGCGGGTTCCGCGTCCGGCCGCCGGTTCCCGGGCCGCCCGTCGGGGCTTCGGTGAACGGCGAGGCGGCGCCGGCGGGCGCCGACGGCGAGGTGACGGTGCGGACGCTGCCGGCGACGGTGGTCCTACGGTTCTAGGACCGCGTCCCGGCCCGCCCCCAGCGCGGCGCCTCCGGTCTCGATGACGGAGCGGTAGAAGGCGGCGCTGGCCTTGGGGGTGCGCTTCTGGGTGGCGTAGTCCACGTGGACCAGGCCGAAGCGCACCGTGGTCCCCAGGGCCCACTCCACGTTGTCGAGCAGCGACCACGCGAAGTATCCGCGCACGTCCACCCCGCGGGCCAACGCGGTCCGGAGGGCCAGGAGGTGGGTGCGCAGGTAGTCCACCCGCAAGGGGTCGTCCACCCCCTCCGGCGGGGCGGTGGGGGGATCGGGGAAGGCGGCCCCGTTCTCGGTCACGTAGAGGGGGACGTTGCCGTAGCGCTCCTTCACCCACTCCAGGATCGCGGTGAAGCTCGCGGGATGGACCTCCCAGTCCAGGTCGGTGCGGAGCACCCCCTCCCGGCGCACCCTCGCCGCGCCGGTGGGCCAGGCGGCGGGATCGTGGCGGACCACGTTCCGGGAGTAGTAGTTGACGCCCAGGAAGTCCAGGGGCTGGCCGATGAGGGCGAAGTCGGCGGCGGGCGGGTCGGTCCAGGCGGGTCCGTAGACCGCGGCCAGGCTCTCCGGGTACCGGCCGAGGAAGACCGGATCCAGGAACTGGCGGTTCATGTAGGCGTCGGCCCGCTCCGCCGCGGCCACGTCGCCGGGGTCCGCCGAGGCCGGGTCCTTGGGCTCCAGGTTCACCACCAGCCCCGCCCGCTCCGCTCCCGCCGCGCGCAGGGCCTGCATCCCGGCGCCGTGGGCCCGGAGCAGGTTGTGGGCGGCCCGGGCGGCCTCGAAGATGTTCCGGTGGCCGGGGGCGTGCTCCCCGTGGAGGTAGCCCCCGTCCACCGATACCCAGGGTTCGTTCAGGGTGGCCCACATGGGCACCCGGTCG
Organism: Candidatus Eiseniibacteriota bacterium; assembly: GCA_963768615.1. GTDB lineage: Bacteria > Eisenbacteria > RBG-16-71-46 > JABDJR01 > JABDJR01 > CAVSKL01. The sequence continues at coordinate 850,445 of CAVYIE010000004.1, forward strand.
GCCAGGACCCGGGCGGCGGCGGCGGCGTACTCGGCGAACCAGTCCGCGGAGTCGCGGTTCAGCCACCCGCCGCGGTCGTCGAGGGCGGCGGGAAGGTCCCAGTGGTAGAGGGTGACGAGGGGGGTGATGCCCCGTTCCAGCAACCCGTCCACCAGCCGGGAGTAGTGGTCCAGCCCCTTCGGGTTCACCCGGCCGGTGCCCTCGGGGAGGATGCGGGCCCAGGCCAGGCTGAAGCGGTAGGCGTTCGCCCCCAGCCCGCGGAGGAGGTCCAGGTCCCCGGGCCAGCGCCGGTAGTGGTCGCAGGCCACGTCCCCGGTCTCGCCGCCGGCGATGTTGCCGGGATGGTGGGCGAAACGGGTCCAGATGCTCGGCCCCGCCCCGTCGGCCAGGGGCGAGCCCTCGACCTGCCAGGCCGAGGTGGCCGCCCCCCACAGGAATCCCTCCGGGAACCCGCCCGGCGCCCCGCTCATTCCGCCTCCGATGCGGGACCGAGCACGATCTCGATCCGGTGGTCGCGCCCCGGTTCCAGGGGCACCCGCGCCCCGTCCCCGGCCGGCTCCAGCGCGAGGCCGTCCCGCCGCACCCCGGCCACCCGCTCCGCGCGGCGGGAGGGATTGGTCACCTCCACCCGCACCGTGGCCCCGCCGGCGGGGCGGCGCCAGGTCACGGTGTACCCGGGCCACTCGTCCGGGATCCGGGGGCGGACGACCAGGGTGTCGCCCCCCTCCAGGGTGATGCCCAGCACCGATTCCAGCGCCACCCGGAACATCCATCCCGCCGACCCGGTGTACCAGGTCCAGCCCCCGCGACCCACGTGGGGCGCGGCGCCGTACACGTCGGCGCAGACCACGTAGGGCTCCACCTGGTAGACCGCGGTGGCCTCCGCATCCAGGGCGTGATGGACGGGGTTCAGCAGGTCCAGCCAGCGGGCGGCCCGGTCCCGGCGCCCGGCCTCGGCCGCCGCCCGCACCATCCAGAGGGCGGCGTGGGTGTACTGCCCGCCGTTCTCCCGCACCCCGGGAACGTAGCCCTTGATGTAGCCCGGATCGTGGCCGGTGCGGTCGAAGGGAGGAGTGAGGAGGCGGATGATCCCGTCCTCCTCCGCGACCAGATGGGCCTCGGCCGCGTCCAGCGCCGCCGCCGCCCGCTCCGGGGGGGCGGCGCCCGAGATCACCGACCAGGCCTGGACCAGGGCGTCGATCCGGCACTCGTCGCCGCCGGCCGTCCCCAGGGGGGTGCCGTCGTCGTAGTAGCCGCGACGGTACCAGTCCCCGTCCCAACCCGCGGTCTCCAGGGCGGCGGCCACCGAGGCCCGGTACCCGCGCCAGCGCGCGGCGCGGTCCGCGTCCCCCCGGGCCTCGGCCAGGGGCGCGAAGGCGTCGATGGCCCGGACGAGGAAGAAGCCCATCCACACGCTCTCCCCCCGCCCCTCGCGGCCCACCCGGTTCATGCCGTCGTTCCAGTCCCCGGTGCCGAAGAGGGGGAGGCCGTGGGCCCCGCGGGTGAGGGCGCGGTCCAGGGCCCGGGCCGCGTGTTCGTACACCGAGGCCCGCTCCGCGGTGACCGTGGGCTCCAGGAAGGCCTCGTCCTCGCCGGGGGCCAGGAGCCGGGCGCGCACGAAGGGCGTCTCCTCGTCCAGCACCGACCGGTCCCCGGTCGCCTGCACGTACTCGGCGGCCAGGAGCGGGAGCCAGACCAGGTCGTCGGCGAACCGGGTGCGGATGCCGCGGTCGCGGGGAGGGTGCCACCAGTGGAGCACGTCCCCCTCGGGGAACTGGTGGGCGGCGTTCTTGAGGATCTGCTCCCGGAAGAGGTCCGGGCGGGAGAACACGAAGGCCGAGGCGTCCTGGAGCTGGTCCCGGAACCCGTAGGCGCCCCCGGACTGGTAGAGCGCCGAGCGGCCCCAGAGCCGGCAGGCCAGGGCCTGGTAGGGGAGCCAGCCGTTGACCATGAGATCCAGGGCGGGGGAGGGGGTCTGCACCGTGATCCGGGCCACCTCCTCCCGCCAGAAGCGGCGGGCGGCGGCGCGGGCCGCGGCGGCCGCGCCGGGGGCGCGGTAGCGGGCCAGGAGCGACCGGGCCTCGGCCAGGTCCGCCCCCTCGCCGAGCAGGAACACGGCCTCGGCGGCCCGCCCGGGGCGAGGTCGAGGTCGACCTCCTGTCCGAAGGCGGGTCCGGCGGGGAAGGCGAACTCGGGCGCGGCGCCGGCGGTTGCCCGGGCGGCTCCGTCGGCCGGGGGTACCGCGGCGGCGAAGGCCACCGCCCCCGGGTACTCGGGATCGTGCGGATTCCGGGCCAGAACGGCCCCGGAATCGGGGTCGGTGTCCACCAGGACGTGGTTCGCGGTGTCGGCGGGAGAGCTGCCCAGGACCAGGCGCTGGGCGGCGGACAGACGCAGCCGCCGCGGTCCCGGGCCCCGGTTGGTGATGCGGACCACGGTCACCTTCACCGGGTCCTCGGGGGGGACGCACACCGCGGTCTCCACCGTGAGCCCGTCGTGCTCGACCCGCCACCGGCTCTCCCCCCAGCCGTGGCGGACGGTGTAGGGGGCCGGCGCCGGGACCGGGCCGGGGAAGGGGGACCAGGGAGGGCGGCCGCCGTCGCGATCGTCAAGGAGCAGCGCCTCGCCGTGGGGGTCGAGGAGGGGGTCGTTGGCCCAGGGGGTGAGGCGGTGCTCGCGGCTGTTGCCGCACCAGGTGGTGCCGGCGCCGGTCTCGCTCACGATCGTCCCCAGGCGCGGGTTGGCCAGCACGTTGGTCCAGGGCCGGGGGGGAAGCTCCAGGGTGCCGTCGGCCCGGGGGCGGAGCCGGATCACGTACTCGTCGCCGGCGGGGGTGAACCCGCCCAGGCCGTTGAAGAAGAGGAGGTCTTCGGGGTCGGCGGTCCCGGGTCCGGCGCCGGCTCCGGCCGGATCGGCCCCGGGCGTGCCGGCGGCGGTTTCCGGTTCGGGGACGGTCTCCGGCGCGGCGTTTTCCGCTTCCAGGACGAAGGGCGCCTCCCCGCCGGCCAGCCGGCGGAGCACCGCGTCGAGCAGCTCACCCACGCGGCCGGGATCGCGCGGCCAGTCCTCGGGAATCCGGATCGAAGCGCCGGGCCCGGTCACCGCCGGATGGCCGGAGAGCACCGCCGCGGCCAGGGGGTCGGCCAGCAGCCGGTACCCCGGAGGGGCGTCCGGTCCCGTCCGGTGGGCGTCCGCGCTCCCGCCGCCGCTCTCCATGGCCCGGGCCATGGCGTTCCCGCGCCGCCGGTCGGCCAGGAGGGCGGCCGCCTCCTCCCGGTCCGCCGCCGTGCCCAGGATCCAGTCGACCAGGAACTCGGCCCCCGGTTCCAGGACCGCCTCCACCCGGAGGGCCAGGGCGGGGTCGAGCACGTTCCCGGCCGTGCCGGAGAGCGGCCCGGCGGCCACCAGGGCCCGGGGCGCGCCCGGGCTGCGCCCCCGGCCCAGGAACCGGGCCCGGTCGGTCTCGTGGCCGTCGGGGGCGTCGCCGCCCCGCTCCCCGCCGAGGGAACGGGCGAGCAGGGCATGGACCAGAAGGGGATGCGCTTCGCCCTCGGCGCGGGGGCGGCGGCGGACCAGGAGCGCCCGCAGGGCGGGGTCGTACTCGGTCTGGAGGAAGAGCTTGGAGAACACCGGGTGGGCGGCGTGGGCGGCGAAGGGGTTCAGCACCGGCTCCACGAAGGTGGTCGCCTCCAGCCGCCGGGGCCGCCCGGAGCGGTTCCGCAGGATGAGCCGGCGCACCTCGGCGTTCGCCTCCCCGGGCACCGCCACCTGGAGCAGGCTCTCCACCTCCCCGTGCCGGCGGGCGAGGGCCGCGCCTTCCCCGGTCCGCCGGAAGGTCACCGGGTCGGCGGGGGCGGGCACCGGCGCCGCGCCCGCGGACCAGAAGTCGCCGGTGTCGAGGTCGCGCAGGTAGACCAGGAAGCCCAGGCCGGCGGCGGGATCGCCGTCCCAGGGGGTGAGGGCCAGCGGGCCGCGGGCGGAGAACCCGGTCCCGGCCGCGGTCACCAGCACCCGGTGCCCGTCGTGGCCGAGGATGGCCGCGCGGGGGAGCCGGGGCCGGCCGGCGTTCCGGGAAGCGGTCATGGCCGGCCTCCGGCCACGGAGGCCCGGCTCTGCATGGTCCGGCCCCTCCGGCCGGCCGGTCTGGTGCGGCGCGTCGGCATGTCCCTCGGCTCCTGTTTCCCCCTTCGCCGCGCATCCGTACAATGCGGAAGGCGGAGGGTCGACTCTACCCGGAGGAGGGGACCATGCACAGCACGAGGATGCGCTGGGGAACCGGCGTGGCGGTCGCCCTGGCCATGCTGGCCGCGGCCGCCGTTCCCCGCGCGCGGGGAGGCGAGGCGAAGCCGATGGAAACCGGATTCCTGGACCGCTCGGTGACCGTGGGGGGGACCCCCTATCCGGTCCAGGTCTACGTCCCCCGGGACTACACCCCGGACCGGTCCTGGCCGGTGATGCTCTTCCTGCACGGCTCCGGCGAGCGGGGCCGGGACGGGCTCCGGCCCACCCAGCAGGGTCCGGCCACCGCGGTCCGCCTCGAGCGCGACCGCTATCCCATGATCATCGTCTTCCCCCAGTGTCCGCCGGACAGCATCTGGATGGGGGAACCGGCCGAGGCGGCCATGCTCGCCCTGGACCGGGCCATGGAGGAGTTCCACGGCGATCCCGACCGCGTCCTGCTGTCCGGCCTGTCCCTGGGGGGGTACGGTGTGTGGCACCTGGCCTACCTCCACCCGGACCGCTTCGCGGCCCTGGTTCCCATCTGCGGCGGCATCGTCCGGCCGCCCACCGCGTCCTCGGTGCGCCAGGCCCCGGAGACCCGGGGCGCGGCCGATCCCTACGCGGTGGTGGCCGACCGGCTGGCCGGGCTCCCCATCTGGGTCTTCCATGGCGCCGAAGACCCGATCATTCCCGTCAGCGAAGCCCGGAAGATGGTGGAGGCCCTGCGGGCCCGCGGCGCCGAGGTCCGCTATACCGAGCTGCCCGGGGTGGGACACGGCGCCTGGGATCCCGCCTACCAGGATCCCGCGCTTCCCTCCTGGCTCCTGGAACAGCGCCGGAAGCACACCTCGCGCTAGCTTCCGGGGCCGGCGGCGCGGAATTCCTTGACAAAAATAGCACGTCCATGTAACCGTTTACACGACTTATCCGAGGACCCATCGACCGCTCATCCGATCGACGCAGTCCCCCGGCGGGCGGTGGGGGCCGACACCCACGCAAGGAGTCCTCGTGGTCACCATCCGGGACGTCGCCAGGGAAGCCGGCGTATCCATCGCAACCGTCTCCCGCGTGTTGAACGGCAGTTCCAAGGTCAACGCGGAGACCGGCCGCCGCGTGCGCGAAGCGGCGGCCCGGCTCGACTACTGGCCGAACAGCGCCGCCCGGAGCCTCACCTCCAGCCGCACCCACACCCTCGGCATCCTCCTCCCCGACCTCTTCGGGGAGTTCTTTTCGGAGGTGATCCGGGGGGTGGACCAGGCCGCCCGGCGCGGCAAGCTCCAGGTCCTCATCTCCAGCTCCCACGCCGATTCCGAGACCATGCTCGCCGCCGCCCGTTCCATGCGGGGGCGGATCGACGGGTTGATCGCGTTGGCACCGGACCGGGTCTCGGTGGAGGCGATGATCCGCCTCGCCGAGCAGGTCCCGGTGGTGCTGTTGAGCCCGCGGAGACCGGTCGAGGGGCTGAGCTCGGTCTCGGTGGCCAGCTTCGAGGGCGCCTATGCCATGGTGAGCCACCTCCTGGGCCTCGGCCACCGCGAGATCGCCATGATCACCGGCCCGGCCGGAAACGTGGACGCGGAGGAGCGCCTGCGCGGCTACCGCAAGGCGCTGGAGGACGCGGGCCGGGGCCCGCGGCCGGCGCTGGAGCTTCCCGGGGACTTCACCGAGTCCTCGGGTTACCGGGCCGCCACCCGGCTCCTGGGGCAGACCCCCCGTCCCACGGCGGTGTTCACCGCCAACGACTACACCGCGCTCGGACTCCTGAGCGCGCTCCGGGACCTGGGGGTGGACGTCCCCGGCGGGATGGCCGTGACCGGCTTCGACGACATCGCCATCTCCCAGTACCTCAACCCGCCCCTGACCACGGTGCGGGTGGACGCCTACGAGCTCGGACAGCGGGCGGTGGACCTGTGGATCGCCGCCGATGCGGCCGGGACGGGCGGGGAGTGGCGGCACGAGGTCCTTCCCGCCGCCCTGGTGGTCCGCAACTCCTGCGGGGCGGCCGGCGAGCGCACCCTGAGGCCGGGCGCGCGCCGGGGGACGGGGAACGGACGGGGCCGGGAGCTCACCCTGCTCTCCCCGCGGGTCGCCGCGGACCAGGTCCCGAGGGTGAATCCGGGGCCGGACGGGAACGGGCCGGATCGACAGAGCGGCACCAGGAACGTGAAGCGAGAAGGTACGACCGACGCAAGCCGAAGCCGGACGCTGATCCAGCGCACCGTCCCCGGGGAGGGCGCCGACGGGGCGGCGGAGCGATTCCTCGTGACCGCGAGGAGCCGGACGGCGGTGCGGAAACCGAAACAGGGGTAGGCGGGGCCGGCCGCCACCCGAGGGGGGCGCGGCGGGCTCCGACACCCGGCAACCAGGAGACCACAACCATGAAGAGTGCAACCATTGCTGCAGTGCTTCTGATCGGGGTGGCGGCCTCCATGGTCCCCGCGTTCGCCCAGGCGCCCCGCCAGGACGTGTTCTGGGCACGCACGACCACGGATCCGATCACTCTGGACGGCGTCCTCGATGAACCGGCCTGGGCCATGGCGGAATCCATGGTGGTGGTCTTCGGGACCGACTCCGGCATCCCCGGGAGCGGCTGGAAGATCGAGGGCGGGGTGCTCCCCAGCGACTCCACCCGGGCGGTGTTCCGGTTCCTGGTCACCCCGGACAACCAGCTCTGGATGGGGGCGGACGTCTACGACCGGTCCGTGGGCGGCTCCATCGACTTCAACCGGTTCGACGGGCTGCTCATGGGCATCAAGGACCACGCCAACGCCAACGCCCCCAAGCCGGTCTCCGAGTACTTCTACGCCTGGTGGGACACGGTCTCGCCGCCTCCGGTGGGCCGGGAACCCTTCTTCCGCGGCCGCTGGGCCAACGGCGACGGTTCCGACCGCGACTCCACCCAGGTCGCCAACTGGGACGCGAGGACGGTGGTGCATGGGGTGTCCAACGACGACAGCTCCCCCGACGCCGGCTACACCGTCGAGATGCGGTTCAACCTCGATGCCGAGGGGTGCGACGTCACCCAGCCCGGCGGCGACGTGGTGGAATGGAACGTCTCCGTCTACGACTGCGACTGGCTGTGGCCCCTGGATCCCTACAAGCTGAGCTACAACCGGGTCTGGTGGCAGAGCCCCTGGGGGAACACCGCCTGGTACAACGAGGTGGCGATCCACGCCCGTCCCGACGTGACCGTGGACTCCGGGCCGCTCCCCTACGTGGGGCCGGAGTACATCGTGGCCGACGGGGCCTCCTACGCCACCCCCACCGTGGACGGCAGCCTGACCGAGCCGGTGTGGGGCGACGTGGACGGCTTCGACATCCGCTACGGGGACGACTCGCTGCGCCAGACCTATCCCGGCCGGGGCCCCTGGCGGTCCGGCCAGTACCAGGCCGTGGTCAACGGCGGCCAGGCCCCGGTGCTCGACCCCGGCGACGCCACGGTCAGGATGTTCTTCAAGGGCACCGACCTCTACCTCGGCTTCGACGTGCGGGACCAGGTGGTCCAGTACGTGGCCAACTACGACCGCTGGGACGGGTTCCTGGTCACCATCAGCGACCGGTCCATCCGTAGCCCCGACAACGCCCTCCAGGACCGGCGGATGTCCTTCCAGGTCGGCCCCACCGGGGCGGCGGTTCCCCAGGACTACCTCTCCACCCTGGTCAGCGAGGGGGACGCCGACGTGGCCATCCACCTCAACACCGGGACCACGGTGGACACCCTGGGCCAGCAGGCCGACAACGGCTACACCGCCGAGCTGCGGATCAACCTCCAGCGCCTGGGGTATCCCCCCGACCTGGGGGACAAGGCCCTGTTCATCGGCATCGACCTCCTGGACGGGGACTCCTTCACCCCCTACACCGACAGCTACGGCACCCGGACCTGGTGGTTCCGGGAGTTCGAGGGCCAGTGCTGCCCGGCCTGGGCCCACCTGGCGGTGGGGACGCCGGTGACCGGGGTGGGGGACCGGGGAACGCCCAAGCCGGGGTACGCCCTGATCGGCGCCTTCCCCAACCCCGCGGCCAGCCCCGGAATCCGGTTCTCGCTGCCGGAGCCGGCCCGGGGTGTGCTGGAGCTCTACGACGTGAACGGCCGCGAGGTGGACCGGGTCGACCTGGGCCTGATCCCCGCCGGCACCCAGGAGGCGCGCTACGACGGGGCGGGCCGCTCGTCGGGCATCTACTTCTACCGGGTGCGGCTGACCGATCCCCAGAGCGGCACGGTCAAGGCGCTGCTCCAGGGTAAGCTCGTCCTGACCCGCTAGGGTCGCAACGGTTCACGGGCCGGGAGGGGGAGCGCTCCCCCCCCGGCCGCAACCATCCGACGGAGGCCACGTGGTGGTGGGGGTTCGTTCGCTCATCCGGCCGGTCCTGGCGGCCGGCACCGTCCTCGTTCTGCTGGTGACGTTGGCTCCGGCCGACCTCCTGGCCGGGACCACCGGCAATATCGCCGGCACCGTGCTCGACCAGGACGGGAAGCCGGTGCTGGCGGCCACGGTCACCGTGGTCGGCACCCGCCTGGGGGCCTACGTGGGCGCCCAGGGGGAGTTCACCATCATCAACGTGCCTCCGGGCACCTACGACGTCCAGGTGGGGCGCATCGGCTACAAGACCACCCTGGTCAAGGACGTGGGCGTCTCCGCGGACAACACCACCCGGCTGGACGTCACCCTCCAGGAGGCGGCGATCCAGACCGAAGAGGTGGTGGTGACGGCCAAGCGGCCGCCGGTGGACGTGGGGCTCACCAGCACCAAGACCACCCTGTCCAGCCGGCAGATCGAGTCCCTGCCCGTCCAGGAGCTCAAGGACGTGGTCAACCTCCAGGCCGGGGTGGTGGACGGGCACTTCCGGGGCGGCCGCCAGGACGAGGTCCAGTACCAGGTGGACGGGATGAGCGTGAACAACGCGTTCAACAACGCCTCCACCGTGCAGGTGGACCGTTCCCTGCTGCAGGAGGTCCAGGTCATCAGCGGGACCTTCGACGCCGAGTACGGCCAGGCCATGAGCGGGGTGGTCAACGCCATCCTGAAGGACGGCACCCCGGACTTCGAGTGGAACGCCGAGGTGTTCAACGGGGGGTTCGTCTATCCCGGACGGGAGGGGGCGCGGTTCCCGGGCACCGGCGACGTGTCCCTGGACCAGAAGACGGTGCGTCCCTTCGCCATCCAGAACTACCAGCTCAGTCTCAGCGGACCCACCCCGCTGCCCAACACCGTGTTCCTGGCCAGCGGCCGGCGCTACGTCTACGACGACTGGATCCACGGACGGCGCTACTTCGTGCCCACCGATTCCTCGGACTTCCAGAACAAGGAGTTCCACGGCTCCGGGGACAGCGCCGACGTGGCCCTGGGCTATTCGCGGGAGTGGTCGGGGGTGGTGAAGCTCACCAACACCTCCATACCGAACGCGAAGATCACCTACCAGGCCCTGTTCAACTTCATCGACGGCCGCAACGCGAACTGGGCCTTCCGGCTCAACCCGGACGGCCTGTCCAGGCAGTACACGGAATCGATCACCCACGGGTTCGACTGGAACCACACCCTGAGCAAGTCCACCTTCCTGAACCTGGGCCTGCGGCAGAACTACTTCTGGTACCAGGACCACGTCTACGACGACGCCTACGATCCGAGGTACGACGCCGCCGGGGCCCCCGAGGGCGACGCCAGCTACGATCTGGGGGCGGTGGTCCAGGGGGTCCAGCTCACCCGCTACCTCCAGAAGACCAACGCCGTCCTCTTCGAGGGGGCGGTGACCAGCCAGGTCAACCAGGAACACCAGGTCAAGGTGGGCACCGACCTCCAGTTCCCCTGGGTCTCCTTCGGCACCCGCACCCATCTCCTCTACACCGCGGTGGACGGGGTCCAGACCCTGACCCGTCGGTCCGACGACCCGCCCGACTACCCGGGGGTGCGAACCTACAACCCCTTCTTCGGGGCCTTCTACGCCCAGGACAACATGGACTGGGTGGACCTCAAGATCCGGGCCGGGCTGCGGCTGGAGATGTTCGACGCCAACTCCACCGTGCCCAGCGACCTGGCCAACCCGGCCAACTCCATCGCCGGCTCCCCCGAGTCCCACCCCCGGGCCACCACTACCAAGGTGACCCTGGCCCCCCGCCTCGGGGTGGCCTATCCGATCACCGAGAACGCCGCCGTCCACTTCGCCTACGGCCACTTCTACCAGTTCCCCCCCATCGGCCAGATCTTCGCCAACGCCGACTACGGCGTGCTGGCCCGGCTCCAGGCCGGAGGCATCAGCTACGGGGTGCTGGGCAATCCGGACGTGAGGCCGGAGAAGACCGTCCAGTACGAGCTGGGCTACAAGCAGGCCCTGAACCAGGACCTGGGGGTGGACTTCACCGTGTTCTACAAGGACATCCGGGACCTGCTGGGGGTGGAGTTCGTGTCCACCTACAACGGGGCCGAGTACGCCCGGCTGACCAACGTCGACTTCGGCAACGTGATCGGGTTCACGGTGACGGTGGATCACCGCCACCTTGGTCCGGCCAGCCTCTCCCTCGACTACACCTGGCAGCTGGCCCAGGGCAACTCCAGCGACCCCCGCGAGACCGCCACCCGGGCCTCGGCGGGGGAGGACCCGCGGCCGCGGCTGGTGCCCTTCAACTGGGACCAGCGGCACACCTTCAACGCGACCGTCTCCTTCGTCAAGCCGGGCGCCTACTCGGCCAGCGCCGTCCTCCGCGCGGCCAGCGGCCAGCCCTACACCCCGATCATCGAATCCGGTTTCGGAGGCGGCCTGGAGGACAACTCCGGCCGCAAGCCGGCCGCCTTCCTGATGGATGTCCGGGCGGAGAAGCCGCTGGGGTTCGGGCATCCCGACGTGAGCATCTTCGGGCGGGTGTTCAACCTGTTCGACACCCGCTATTTCAACGGCAGCGTGTTCCCGAGCACCGGGAGCCCCTACTACTCGAGGTTCCCCACGTCCGACGCGGCGAGCCTCGCCGATCCCGGCCGGTTCTACGCCCCGCGGCGGTTCGAGGTCGGGATCACCCTGCGGCCCGGTTCGGGCAAGGAGAACGGTGAATGAGTCTCGGCGGGACGACGACGGCGCGGGAGGTGGCGACGTGGGCGTGACCAGGGGGGGGCGGTTCGCCCTGTTGGCGGTGTTGGCGGCGGCGGCGGCCTGGGCCTGGTCGGCCTACGCCGGGGTCCCCACCCCGGTGCCCCCGGACCAGCGCGGAACCGCGGACGCGGAGCGGTCGGGAACCCACGACGCGGCCAACATCCGCACCTTGTTCTGGAACTACGGCATGGTGGGGGACTATCCCGCCGACCCCGGGGGCGTGGACCTGAGCGTGTTCCACTCGGTGGAGGTGCCCAAGGGCAGCGGGATGAACTACAGCGACGGGATCACCCCCTTCGTGCTGGCCAAGGTGAAGACCGAGGGCGGGGTGGACGCCTACATCATGGAGACCGGGTACCGGGAGCGGCAGGGCACCAGCCCCTACTACAACCGGGTCATGCGCTTCGAGCCCCGTCCCGGCTACTTCCAGCCCGATCCCGGCCTGAACCCGGGGCGTTCGCCGGCCATCAGCAACGACCCCCGGACCTGGCCCGATTCCTGGCCCGACAAGCTGGACGACCCCGACGATCCGGGGTGGTCGGGGAAGTGGAACGGCTACTTCGGCAAGGAGGCGGCCGCGGACCAGGAGAGCTACACGGTCATGGACGACCAGTACTACGACGCCTGGCGCTTCTTCCCCGACAGCCGGGACACCACCCGGCGGGGGCTGGGGCTCCGGGTGGAGGTGCGTGGGTTCCAGTGGGCCAACCCCCAGGCCAGCAACGTGATCTTCTGGCACTACGACATCACCAACGAGGGGACCACCGACTACGACGACAACATCGTCTTCGGGCTCTACATGGACTCCGGGGTGGGCGGTTCGGCGCTCTCCTGCGACGGCATCTACGAGTCCGACGACGACAACGCCTACTTCGACCGCACCTTCGACAAGGACGTGCTGAACCTGGTCTACACCTGGGACAAGTACGGCCACGGCCAGGACCTCCGCGGCTGCGACCGGACCGGCTACCTCGGCTACGCCTACCTGGAGACCCCCGGCAACGCCCTCAACGGCATCGACGACGACCTGGACGGGATCGTGGACGAGACCCGGGACGGGGGACCGGGAGAGCGGATCGAGGGGAAGGAGGCCATCCGGGCCTGGGTGGAGAGCCACTACGACATGAACCGATGGGAGGCCGCCTACGGTCCCCTGGAGAACCATCCCCCCTACCGGAACGGGGTCTGGTGGACCGGGGACGAGGACATGGACTGGAACGTGGAGCTCCACGACGTGGGGGCGGACGGCGTGGCCGAGACCGGCGACACCGGGGAGGGGGACGGGATCCCCACCGAGGGTGAGCCGAGCTTCGACCGGACCGACCTCAGCGAATCGGACCAGATCGGCCTCACCGGGTTCAAGTTGAACCGGATCAAGGCGGGCCTGGGCAGCTCGGAGCAGGAAACCGACAACATCGTCTTCTACACCGACAAGGCCAACTGGCCCCAGCGGCTGTTCGAGCAGTTCAGCGACCCCGACTCCAGCGTGCGCTTCGGCGCCCCCCTGGCCTCCAACTACAACATCGGTTTCCTCTTCGCCTCCGGCCCCTTCACCCTGAAGGCGGGCAAGACGGAGCGGTTCAGCCTGGCCCTGGCCTACGGCGGGGACCTGGGTGAACTGCGGCGGACGGTGAAGGTGGTCCAGCAGATCTACAACGCCAACTACCGCTTCGCGGTGCCGCCCAAGCTCCCCACCGTGACCGCGGAGACCGGGGACGGATACGTGCGGCTCTCCTGGAGCGACGTCTCCGAGCGGAGCGCGGATCCGGTGACCGGCGAGTACGACTTCGAGGGCTACCGCATCTACCGCTCCACCGACCCCGAGTTCCAGGACCCCAAGGTGATCTCCACCGGGACCGGCTCGGGGCCGATCGGGAACGGCCGCCCCGAGGCCCAGTTCGACCTCGTGAACGGGCGCTACGGGTTCTCCAACATCACCGTGGAAGGCGTGGCCTACTACCTGGGCAACGACTCCGGCCTCACCCATACCTGGGTCGACACCACGGTGGTCAACGGCCAGGAGTACTACTACGCGGTGACCGCCTATGATCACGGCTCGGATTCGCTCTCCTTCTATCCCTCGGAGAACGCGATCTCGGTCTCCCGGACCCCCCGCGGCGGGGTGATCCTGCCCGACAACGTGGTCCGGGTCCGGCCCGAGCCCAAGGTGCTGGGGTTCGTTCCCGGGGAGGTGGATGCTCCCAAGCAGATCTCCGGGGAGGGGAGCGGGAAGGTGCGGATCGAGGTCGTCAACTCCACCCAGGTTCCCGACGATCACGTCTTCAAGCTCACCTTCACCGCCCCCGCCCCGGACAGCATCCGGGCGGTCAGCTATTCCCTGGTCGACAGCACCGCGGACTCGGTGCTGTTCAAGAGCGGGATGGACTTCGACGGCATGGGGGTGGGGCCGGTGGGAAGCGGGCTCCTCCCCGTGGTCTGGACCCGGGAGAAGACGGTCATCGACACCGCGGCCACCGGGTTCACCGGGGACAGCCCCACCAACGCCGACGTGCAGGTGTCCTACCAGCCGGTGCTGCCCATCAACCTGCGCCGGCCGGGATTCCCCGATCCCGTCACCGTGACCTTCTACGACGAGGTGGTGGACACCTCCCTGGCCGTCTTCCCGCTCCCGGCCCGGCCGGCCAAGTTCAAGGCGGTGGCCCACACCCGGGACGGGGACCTGCCCCTGGACTTCCGCTTCCGGGATACCGACCTGGACGGAACCCTGAGCAAGGCGGACGAGTACATCGACCTCGTCACCTACCGGGAGGACGACCCCGGCCACACCGGTCCCAAGGTCACCTGGCGGCTGGAGCTGGCCGACGACCTGACCGTGGACGGCGAACCCCTGCAACCGCCGGGGGCGGGGGACGTCTACACCCTGGGGTTGATCCTGCCCTTCGGGGCCGAGGACGTGTTCGCGTTCGATGCCCGGGGAGAGCACGTGGATCCGGTGGCTTCCCGCCAGGACCGCTTCGAGCCCTACGTGGTGCCGAATCCCTACGTCGCCTCGGCCAGCTTCGAGCCGGAGCGGTTCGCGGTCTCCGGGCGCGGGGAGCGGCGGATCGAGTTCCGGGGGCTTCCCGCCCGCTGCACCATCCGCATCTATACCGTGCGTGGAGACCTGGTGCAGACCCTGGAGCACGACGGCGGGAACGCCGGGTTCGTGGCCTGGGACCTGCGGACCAAGGACAATCTGGATCTGGCTCCCGGACTCTACATCTTCCACGTCCAGAGTCCGGGCCTGGGCAGCCGGATCGGAAAGTTCGCGGTGATCAAATGAGGATGGGACGACTCATGAAGAGCGGCGCGGTGGCGGGAATGCTGGCGGTTCTGGCCCTGGTTCCGGCCGGACCGGCCCGGGCCCAGACCAAGACCGGCACCACCGTGGGACAGTTCGTGGGGATCGAGCCCAGCGCCCGGATCGCGGCCATGGGGAACGCGGGGGTGGCCATCGACGACGGGATCCAGTCCGTGTACTACAACCCCGGGGCCCTGGGGTCGTTCAGCCGCAGCGCCATCCAGTTCACCCACAGCGCCTGGCTGGCCGACATCACCTACGACTATGCGGCCGGCGCCCTGCCCCTCAAGAACATGGGCATGCTGTTCGCGAGCGTGACCGCCCTCAACTCCGGGGACATCGCCGTCCGCACCGTGACCCAGCCCCTGGGTACCGGGGAGCGGTACAGCGTGACCGATTTCGCCCTCGGCCTGGGTTTCGGGCGCCGGTTCACCACCCGGTTCGGGGTGGGGGCCCAGCTCAACTACATCAACGAGTCCATCTGGCACAGCTCCATGCACGTGGTCACCTTCAGCGCCGGCACCACCTACCTCCTCACCAACGACGGGATCAAGCTGGGGGCGAGCCTGACCAACTTCGGGACCAAGGGCCGGTTCAGCGGACGGGACCTGGCCATCCAGTACGATGCCGATCCCGGGACCCACGGGGACAACAGCTCCCTGCCCGGCCGGCAGAGCACGGACGAGTTCCCGGTGCCCATCCTTTTCCGGGTGGGCCTGTCGATGCCGCGGCAGGTCGGGGAGTCGAGCCGGATCCTGCTCGCGGTGGACGCCTTCCATCCCAACGACAACACCGAGAGCATGAGCGGGGGAGCGGAATGGTCCTGGAAGGACACCTTCGCCCTGCGGGCGGGCTACCAGAACCTGTTCCAGCAGGATTCGGACGTGGGGCTGACCCTGGGGGTGGGCATCAAGGGGGACCTGATCGGCAGCGGGTTCCAGCTGGACTACGCCTGGGCCGATCACGACAAGCTGCAGGAGACGCACCGGGTGACCTTCGCGGTGCTGTTCTAGGGAGGACGGCGGCGGCGGGGCGGTCGACATCAAGGGAGACATCATGGCAATCCGGAGTTTGGGCATCTTGGCCGTCGCGCTGGTCCTGCTGGGCATGGCAACCCCGGCCCGGGCGGAGACGCAATCCTTGACCACCGAGGCCCTGCTGGACACCCTCCAGCACACCGCTTTCGACTACTTCTGGAACGAGTCCAACCCCGCCAACGGGCTGATCAAGGACCGGAGCACGACCTGGTCCCCGTGCAGCACCGCGTCCCTGGGGTTCGGGCTCTCCGCCATCTGCATCGGCGTGGACCACGGGTGGATCACCCGGGCCCAGGGGGCGGGCCGCGTCCGCACCGCGCTGGAGACCCTGTGGAACGGGCCCCAGGGCACCGCGGGGAGCGGCATCATCGGCTACAAGGGGTTCTACTACCACTTCCTGGACATGACCCTGGCCACCCGCACCTGGGACTCGGAGCTGTCGTCCATCGACAGCGCCCTCCTCTTCGCCGGGGTCATCGACGCCAAGCAGTACTTCGGCGGCGCCACCGCGGACGAGATGCAGATCCGCGCCCTGGCCGACTCGATCTACTATCGGGCCGACTGGGACTGGTTCCGGAACGGGACCTCGGGGGTGCTGATGGGGTGGAAACCGGGGACCTACTTCTCCGGTTACGGGCTGTGGATCGGGTACAACGAGGCCATGATCCTCTACCTCCTCGCCCTCGGATCCCCCACCCATCCCGTGCCCACCTTCGCCTGGTCCGCCTGGACCAGCGGCTACTCCTGGCAGACCCAGTACGGACAGACCTACGTGATCTTCCCCCCCCTGTTCGGCCACCAGTACTCCCACTGCTGGGTCGACTTCCGGAACATCCAGGACGCCTACATGTCGGGGAAGGGCATCACCTACTTCGAGAACTCCAGGCGGGCCACCCTGGCCGCCCAGGCCTACTGCATCGCCAATCCGGGGGGATTCGTGGGCTACGGGGCGAACGTGTGGGGGCTCACCGCCTGCGACGGGCCCTTCGGGTACAGCGCCCACGGCGCGCCGCCGGCCCAGAACGACGACGGCACCATCGCCCCCACCGCCGCCGCCGGGTCCATCGCCTTCGCCCCCGAGATCGTGATCCCCACCCTGCAGTACTACTACGACAACCTGAGCGCGGGATTGTGGGGCCCCTATGGTTTCCGGGACGCCTTCAACCTGACCCAGGCCTGGTGGGACACCGACTACATCGGGATCGACGAGGGCCCGATCATCGTCATGATCGAGAACTACCGCACCGGGGCGGTATGGCGCCGGTTCATGGAGAACCCCGATATCCAGCGGGGCCTCCAGCGGGCGGGCTTCGTGAACGTGACCGGGGTCGGCGGCCCCGGACCGGGGGACGTGGCCGGCCTCCGGCTGCTCCAGAACAGCCCCAACCCCATCGGCCGGAGTTCGAACATTTCTTTCCATCTGGACGCGCCCGGCGACGTGACGCTGACCCTGTTCGACGTGAACGGACGCGAGGTCCGGACCCTGCTCCGGGGCTACCGGGAGGCCGGCGACCACCAGGTTTCCGTCCGGTCCGAGGGGCTCGGGAACGGCGTCTACTTCTATCGCCTGGAGGCCGGGGGCCGGTCGGCGAGCCGGCGCTGCGTCATCCTCCGTTGACGTTCCCGGGACGACGGAGGGCTGGGTGAAATGACCCGATCCCGCTTCCGGGCGGGGAGCGGGGACAGGGACGGATCATGTCCGATTTGGCGTAACAAATCGGCTAAATCCTTTAATTTCTATTGATTTGACCGAGTCGGAAGTGCGAAAATCAACAGGGAACGAACCCGGTCCGGCCCGTGTCCAAGCCGGAGGAGGTTCGATCCCGCCACCGGGACACTAGGAGGTATCGCAACGATGAAACGTCTCAGCTACAAGCAGACCTTCCTGATGGCAGCGGTCGGTTTCGCGGTCGCCCTGTCCGCCGCGACGGCCATGGCCACGCCTACCCCGAACGCCGCTCTCATCAACGAGCGGATCTTCAACGACTGTCTGATCTCGACCGTCACCACCAACAACAACTACCCCACCCAGGTCATGATCCAGGACGCGGGCAACTCCTGCGTCGGGTTCGCCAACCTGCACAACTGGCGGTTCTCCGAGGATGGGGGCGCCACCGAGGCCGTGTTCAACAACGGCGACGCCTTCACCTTCTGCGCCGAGATGACCGTGACCGGCGACGGTGAGGGTGAGGCCGGCCTGCAGATCTCTCCCTGGTGGTCCCAGGAAGTGGACGGCCGCTTCAACTGCCGCACCACCGACGGCGAGATCGCCTGCTTCGGCGGGCGGCTGCCGTTCTACTCCTTCACCGGCGACCAGGGCGTGACCTACGCCAAGGGGGAGATGATCAAGCTGACCGTGACCTATCTTCCCCACGATCTCACCGCGGCCAATCCGGCCACCATCGAGTACGAGATCGACTACCTCGGCAACCACTACACCAGCGGTCCCCTGGCCTTCGACGAGGGGAACGCGGCCGAGGGTTACGGCACCTGGGGCATGCTGGACGACGCCCGCTGCGGCGGCCACGTCCAGGTCCTGTGGCAGTCCGCGTCCCCGAACGCCACCCTGCGCGTGGAGTGGAACAACATCTGCTACGACGCCCTGAGCGTGCCCACCAAGGCCACCACCTGGGGCAAGATCAAGTCCCAGTTCTAGGTCTTCGCGGGTCCTTCGATCACGGCGCCGTCCCCGGGACTCCGGGGGCGGCGCCTTTCTCATGGGCCCGGTCCGGCCGGATGGACGAGGGGAGAGGCGGGCCGCCGGGAACCGGGTCCTGGTCCCCGGGATGCATTGCCGGGGTCCCCGGCGGCCGCCGTCGATCAGTCGGAGTAGCGGGACTTCAGGCTCCCCCAGGACACGGACTGCGTGGGTACCGCACACCCGGTGATGAGGAGGCTGAGCTGGGTCACGCTGCCCCAGGCCCCCGAATCCACGGTCGGAGCGGGAGTGGGGCAGGACGCGGGGTCCAGGAACCCGGGATAGCCGGCGGGGGCTCCCCCGGAGGGGGTGCTGCCCAGGGTGGAGGTGTTGGCGATCAGGTAGTCCATGCAGGTGAGGCCCCAGCTCGGATCCTGGCGGTCGAAGACCCCGGTCAGGGTCACGTTGCTGCGAACCCCGATCCGGACCCCGCCCACGTACTGGTGGGTGGAGGTGACCTCCACCTGCTGGACCTGCCCGGTGAAGTCCACCGCCTGGTCCTGGCTCCAGGGACCGTCCTTGGCCAGCCAGAAAAGCCCGCCGGTGTAGTGGGTGCGAAAGACCACGTCGCCGGTTCCGCCGCTCCGGGTGTCGGAGACCAGGACCGGGGCGCCCACCTGGACCGGGCACCAGACCTTCCATTCGCCGCCCAGGGTGGCGCCGTCCCAGGAGGCCACGTTCAGGGTGTTGTCGGGGCCGCCTTCCTGGCCGCCCAGCCAGGACTCCGAGAAGCGGCCGTCGAGCATGGCCCCGCCCTGGGTCACCGAGTGGTAGAGACCGTCGGCGGGGGGGAGCGCGGCCAGGGCGGGAGCGGCCAGGAGCACCAGGATCAGGACGAATATCGAACTGCGCATCGCTTTCCTTCCTCCGGGCGGAGCGGTCGTGCCGCCCGCCCTCGAATCGGATGTCGAAACTCGGGGCTCGTCGGAGGCGAGGGGGCGCGCTGCCCGTGCCCGGCGCGTCCGGCCGGGGGGGAAACTCCGGCCGGGCGTGGTATCCTCGCCGTACGGAAAGGGTAGGGGCGATCCGCGGGGTGAACCATCCGGCAGGTGTCCGACCCTCCCGCCAGCGGGGGCTGTAAGTTGTTGATAAACAAGGGCCGCGAGCCGCATCCGGCAGATGTTCTAGGGCCGTGAACGTCCGCCGGGCAGAGATCGACCCCACCTTCCTCCTCGTCCTGGCCGTGCTCCTGCTCCTGATCGGGGTCCTGGGGACCATCGACCTGGCCATGGACTACTCGCTCCGGGGCCCCACCCATCTGACCCTGGAGGTCCTGTTTCTCCTCCTCTGTTTCGTCGCCGCCCTGGTGCTGGGGGTGGGCTGGAACCGGACCCGGCGGGGGTTGACCCGGACCCGGACCGCCCTGGACGAGACCCGGACCGCCCTGGACCGGGTGCGCACTTCCCTGGACCGGAACCAGGCCGAACGGGACGCCTGGCGGCAGCGGGCCCAGCGCCTGCTCCGGGGGCTGGGAGAGGCCATCGACCATCAGATGCGGGAGTGGAGCCTGACCGGGGCGGAGCGGGAAACCGCCCTCCTCATCCTCAAGGGCTACACCCACAAGGAGATCGCGTCCCTCACCGACCGCAGCGAGCGGACGGTGAGGCAGCACGCGGTGGCCGTGTACCGGAAGTCGGGCCTAGGCGGCCGGGCGGAACTCTCCGCCTTCTTCCTCGAGGACCTGCTCCTGCCTCTCTCCGAGCGGGGGGAGGAGGCTACTGCCCGAACACCACCACCTTCAGGATCATGATCACGATCCCCGTCAGCGCCCCACCGGCGATGATGCCGGCGCAGATGGTCTCCTGGTTGCCCACGATGTTCTCCCGGATCCAGGAGTCGGGGCTGCGGTAGCGGCGGGCCAGGGCCCAGAACAGGAACGAGCCCAGGAACATGGCCCAGGAGTCGGAGAACCGGAGCACGAAGGCCAGCCCCATGCCCACCCCGGAGAGGGGGAACCGGTTCCTGGTGGAGACCTTCAGCACCTCGAACAGGATGCCCAGGAGCGCCCCCACCACCACCGCCACCAGGGCGGTGGTGTCCAGGATGCCGAAGCCCTGGGTCAGGACCTCGGCCACCGCCCGCCAGATCATGGCCGCGGTCATGGGCATGCGCTCGGTCCCGAAGAGCTCGATGTTCCCCCGGAAGAGGATGAGATAGAAGATCGGGGTGCAGGCCAGGCCCCCGGCGATGATCCCCAGCACGTGCCCCATGGCCTGGTGGCGGGGCTTGGCCCCCAGCATGTAGCCGGGCTTGATGTCCATGAGCAGGTTGGAGGCGTTGGAGGCCACCTCGCCGGTGATGCCCGCGGTCATGAGGTTGGTGGACATGTTGCCCGGGTCGAGGGCGGCGTAGGTGAGCTGGGTGAGCTTGCCCAGGGCCCCGGTGGGGGTGATGGCGGTGAGCCCGGTGGAGTTGGCCGCGATCAGGGTGAACACGAAGACCAGGGGGACGGCGATGGCCCCCAGCCAGGGATGGATCCCGAAGTAGGACCAGGCCATCCACACGATGGCCGCCCCCACCAGGGGTATCCCGATCACGAACACCTTCATGGGGAGCTCCACCTCGGCCAGGATGTCCTTCTCCTTCTTGGCCTCGCGGTTCCGGCCCATGCGGAGGTTGGTGAAGGCGCTGAAGATGGCCCGGGGCTTGGAGAAGAAGGCGAACAGGGACGAGGTGGTCATCATGGCCACGCCGCCCCACAGGGACCACATGGTGATCCCCCGGAAGCTCACGTCGGTGATGATCCCCTTCTGGATGAGCAGCGGGGCGAGGACGAAGTAGTTGAGCACGGCGCCGATGATGAGCGAGACCCCGGTCCGGATCCCCATCAGGCCCCCGGCCCCGATCATCACGATCTCGGTGTCGAAGTGGATGGTCATGTCGCGGAGCGGCGTCCCGAGGATCCGCGGGGTGGCGAACTTGTAGATGAAATCGTCCCAGTGCTGCCCGTAGGCGTCCATGAACGCCCCCAGGCGGCGGAGGCCGAGGAACTCGAGCAGCTCGCCGTCCCGAAAGAAGTTGATGGCTCCGGAGAGGAGCGCGAAGCCGCCCAGGAGCTTCCCCTGCATGATGCCCTTGGCCCCGGAGCTGGTATGGAGGGCGTCCATCACCACCCCCGCCGCGCGTCCCTCCGGGAAGGGGAACTGCTCGTCGTTGATGAAGCGGCGCTTGAGGGGGAAGGCGAAAAGCACGCCGAGGAAGGCGAGCACGATGATCCAGGGGAGAGCCTCGTGGAGGGGGATCACCCGCCCGGTCACCATCATGTAGGCGGGGATGCTGGAGATGAGGGGGGCGGTCATGTACCCGGCCGCGGTGGCGATGGACTGCATCTGGACGTTCTCCAGGATGGTGAACTCCTTGGCCAGTCCCATCTTCGCCATCAGCTTGTAGAGCGAGAAGGCGAGGATCACCGAGGTGATCCCCACTCCCAGGGTCCACCCGGTGCGGATCCCCACGTAGAGGTTGGTGAGGGAGAGGATCCCCCCCAGCATCATTCCCGTCAGCGCGGAACGGAGGGTGAGCTGGGGCATGTCCCCGCGGAAGACCTCCCGGAACCACCAGGCGTCCTTCTGCTTGAGGGACCAGGTCCGGACCTGCTCTTCGGTCAGCTGCTTGATGGCCATGTCGATCCTCGTCGTTGCGGAGCGGCGGGGACGCATACCCCGGGGAGGGGGCGGGCGACCGGTCGGGAGGGGACGGAACCGGGCCATGAAATCATGCCCCGGCCGGGGTGCCTAATCCATCCTCGGGAAATGGCTTAGCCGGAAATTGGAACACCGGCCGGCGGGCCCGGGATCAGGACCGGATACGGAGGTTCTCGTAGCGGACGTTGGGGGTGGCGAAGGACAGGGTGAGCCCCTGGACCTCCGGCCGGGCGAACCGGGATACGGTGAGATGGAAGAGGGGAACCAGCAGCGCCTCCCGGGCCACGTACTCCTCGATCTCCCGGTAGCGGGCGTGGCGGGCGGCGGGGTCCGGCTCCACCTGGGCCGTCCCGATCAGGAGGTCCAGCTCGGCGGAACCGCAGAACCGGGCCGCCCAGCCCTCCCGGGAATCCAGGATCCCCCCGACCAGGGCGTGGGGGTCGGGGTAGTCGGCCACCCAGGCCCCGAGGGCGAGGTCGCTTCCCCCGCTGGTCTGGATCCGGCTGAACTCGTGGCGGTCGGAGATCTCGAGGTACTCGGGCCGGAAGCCCGCGCGCCGGAGGTCGGCGCTCAGGCGGTCCAGGAGCGGACGGCGCGTCTCCAGCCAGCTCGGGATCACGCACACGGTGAGATCGACCTCGGCCGTGGTCCGGTCCGCGTCCTCCGGAGCCCCGACGGCCGCGGTCGAGGACCCCGGATTGTGGCCCAGGAGGCCGGGGGGAATGAGGCCCTTGGCCGGCGAGGGAGCGGTCCCGGTGACCGCCGCGGCCAGGGCGGGGCGATCGATGGCCGCGACCAGGCGGCGCCGGAGCCCCGGGTCGCGGAGCGGCCCCCGGTTGGCGTTCAGGGCCAGGAGGGCGGTGGAGAGGCCGGGGGTTTCCCGGTAGCCGCCGGCGAACTCCCCGCTCCGCCGCAGCTCCTCGACCATCTCCGGGAGCAGGTTGTAGGCGAGGGAGAAGCGCCCCTTGCGGAACCCGGAGTACAGGTCCTCGACGGAGGAGGTTCGCTCGAACACCAGTTCCCCGCAGCGGGGGTATCCCTCCCGCCAGTAGGCGGGATGCCGCTCCAGCTCGCAGCGCTCGCCGGGAGTGAACCGGGTCAGGCGGAAGGGGCCGGTTCCCACGCAGCCGTCGCGGTGGCGGCGGGCCTCGAAGTCGATCCCCTCGGGCACGATGGAGAAGGCGGTGTGGGAGAGGACGGCGGGGAAGTAGGGGAGGGGAGCGTCGAGGCGGATCGAGAACTCCCCCGTGGAGTGGATCTGGAATCCCTCCAGCTCCCGGGCCTCCCCGCGGATCACCGCCGCCGCCCCCTGGACCGGGGACAGGGCCCACCGGAACTCGCAGGCCTCGGTGGAGAGGGCGCGTTCCAGGCTGAATCGGACGTCCCGCACGCTCAGGCGGCGCCCGTCGTGGAAGCGGATACCGTCGCGGAGCCGGAACCGGTAGCGCTTCCCCCCGTCCTCCACGTCGATCCGGGAGGCGAGCCAGGGAATGATCCGGGCTCCCTCGTCGAGCCGGGTGAGGGTCTCGAAGAGGGTGGACTGCACCTCGGCCTCGTCCACGTGGTTGGACAGGAGCGGGTCCAGGGTCCGGGTGACGTCCCCGATGATGGGGATCCGGATGGTCCCGCGGCCTTCCGCGGCCTGGCCGCGTTCCGCCGCATCCTCGCCCGCCTTGCCGACCTCCCGGTAGTTCACGTAGGGGGGGCTGGTCCTGAGCGCGAGCCCCCGTACCTTGGGCCCGGGGATCCGGTAGTTGGTCTCGTGGAACAGGGGGAGGAGCACGCCCTCCTCCTCCAGCAGGTTCTCGAACCCGCGGTAGAGCCCCACCCGGGCCTCGGGGCGGGCCTCGGTCCGGGCCCGGCCCAGGATCCGGTCGCTCTCGGGGGAGGAGAAGAACTTCCGGTAGCGCCCGGTGGCGGAGTTGAACAGCAGGTAGGTGAGGGCGTCCGGGTCGTCGTAGTCGCTGATGTAGCCCAGGGCCAGGAGATCGATCCCGGCCGGGTCGGCCAGCTTCTCCTCGTAGATCTCCTGGGTGGGGGTCACGATCTCCACCTCCACCCCGGCCTCGGACCAGGCCCCGAAGATGGATCGCAGCAGTGTCCCGTGGCGGTCCACGGTGGCGGGGGAGAGGGCCGCGGTCAGCTTGAGCGGCGGGGCGGAACCCGAGGCCTCCACCGCCGCCCGGGCCTCCTCGGGCGACAGCACCCGCCGCCGCCGGCCGGGATCGTGGCCCAGCAGCCCCGGGGGGATGAGACCGGTGGCCGGCTCGGCCAGGCGCCCCTTGGCGTGCCAGACCAGGTCCCGGACGCGGACCGCCCGGAGCAGGGCGCGCCGCAGGTCCCGGTTGGCGGCCAGGGGCCCCGACACCGCGTTCATGAGAATGAAGAACGTGCTCTTGCCGGGAACCTCCTCCAGGCGGCCCCGGAAGGCGGGCTCGCGCAGGATCCGCTCGAACTCCTCGGGGGGAAGGCTCCGCCCCAGGTCGAACTCCCCGCTCCGCAGCCCCTCGGCGATGGCGGACGCGGTGAGCCCGGGGCGGAACTCCAGGGCTTCCAGCCGGGGAGGGCCGTCCCGGTAGTCCTCGTTCCGGGCCAGCACGATCCGGTCCACCATCCGCGACTCCAGCCGGAAGGGGCCGGTGCCCACCGTGCGCCCGGAGTCGTCCCCGGGGCCGGCCATGGCCACCCCGGTGCTGGAGTCGGTGAGGAGGGCGGGGTAGATGGGGAGCGGTTCCGAGAGCCGGATCTCCAGCCGCCCGGGCGCCGCCGCCCGCAATCCCGAGACCTCCTCGGCCGTCCC
Organism: Candidatus Eiseniibacteriota bacterium; assembly: GCA_963768615.1. GTDB lineage: Bacteria > Eisenbacteria > RBG-16-71-46 > JABDJR01 > JABDJR01 > CAVSKL01. Next base: position 875,226 of record CAVYIE010000004.1, read on the forward strand.
CTCCACGAACTCCCGGACCCCCTCGATGAGGGCGAAGGCCGAGCGGGCCTCGCTCCGGCCCAGGCGGATGGTCTCCTCCAGGGATCGCTTGACTCCTTCCGCGGTGAGCGGGGAGCCGTCGTGGAAGCGGACCCCCTCGCGGAGGTCGAAGCTGAAGGTGCGCCCCTCCTCGTCCATGGTCCAGTCCCGGCACAGGAGCGGATGGAGACGCCCCTCCGCGTCGGTGGTGAGCAGGGTCTCGAACACGTTGGCCGCGACCTCGACCTGGGCGTCGTAGATGACCAGGGCGGGGTCGAAGGTGGAGATGGGGCTGACCAGGGGAACGGTGAGCCGGCCCCCGGCCGGGATCTCGTCCTCCGGCTCCTGGGTCTTCGACCCCGGCTGGAGCCGCTCCATCTCCTGCAGGTACTGGTTGGCCCGGGCGTAGTCGGCCCGGAGGTTGGCCAGGGTGGCGGCGAGGGAGAGGAACCCGGCCAGCCGGGCGGTGTCGCCGAGGGCGCGGGCGGCGTCCATGCCGCGCTCCACCCACACCGTGGCCTCCTCGGCCCGGCGCGCCTGCCAGGCCATCTCCGCGGCCTGGAAGATCGACTCCACCGCCCGTTCGGGCTTGCGGGTGCGCTCGAACACCTCCACCGCGGCCTCGGTCTCGCGGAGCCCCTCGGCCACGTCCCCCCGCATCTGGTGGGCCCGGGCCAGCAACGACCGGGCCTCCCCCTCCAGGGACCGGTCGCCCTCCCACTCCTCGTCCAGGAACTCCAGGGCGGTCCCGGCCGCGCGCAGGGCCTCCTCGGGGCTGAACGCCTCCAGAGACCGCCGGGCGTGGATCAGGCCGTACTCCACCGTCTTCTCCGGCTCGTCCCCCTCGGCGTAGTGGTAGACGAGCTGGGGGTGGACCCGCTCCAGGCGGCCGACGTAGCTCTTTTCCAGGAGCTGGGCGTACTTCCGGTGCAGCGAGCGGCGCTTGCGCCGGGAGAGCCGGGCGTAAAGGACCTCCCGGACCACCCCGCTGGTGAAGGCCATGACGTCGCCCCGGGAGCGCCGTTCCTCCTCGATCAATCCCTCCTGGACCAGGCGGTCGATGATGTCGTCGAGATCGTCCTCGCCCCCGAGCAGGGCCTCCAGGTCGTCGACGTCGAAGGACTTGCCGATCAGGGCGGCGGTGGACAGCGCCTGGATCATGTCGTCGGGGAGGCCGGAGATCCGCTTCTCCACCGCCTGCTGGATGGTCTCGGGCAGCTCGTCCGAGCCCACCCCGGCGCCGCCGGAGAGCTTCCAGGCCCCGGTCACGTCCTGCACGATGCTCTCCGAGTCGAGGAGCGAGCGGACCAGTTCCTTGGCGAAGAAGGGGTTGCCCTCGCTTCCCTCGTAGAGCTGCTCGGCCAGCCGGGAGTGGATCTCCTGCCCTCCCAGGAGGGTGGAGAGGAGGTTCCGGTGCTCGGAGACCGCCAACGGGCCCAGGGTGAGGCCGACGAAGCGGGGGTCGCCCTGGAAGGCCTCGAGCATCCGCCCCAGGGGCGACTTGCGGGTGAACTCCTCCTGCCGGTAGGTGCCCAGGAGCAGGGTCGGGGTGGGACCGAGACGGCGGACGATGTACTGGAGGACCTCGACGGAGATCTCCGCCCCGTGCAGGTCCTCCAGCACCAGCACCAGGGGCTTTCCCGCCGCCATCCGGATCAAGGTCCGGGCCAAGAGCTCGAAGATCTGGTTCTTGGTTTCCGGGGCCGCCGGGCTCGCAGCGGTCGCCGCGGCCGAGGAGCGCGCCCCCGAGGCCCGGATGTCCTCGATCTCGCTCAGCATGGGGAAGAGGGAGATGAGATCGCTCCCCAGGTCGGACAGGTCCACCGGCGGCGCCGAGGAGCTGCCCGTGCCCCGCTGGCGGTAGAAGTCCTGGATCAGCTCGCAGAACCCGTGGTAGGGGAAGGCGCCGTCCTGCTCCATGAAGCGCCCGTGGAGGACGGGGATGTGCTGGGCCCGGGCCAGGTTCTCGATCTCGTCCAGGAGCCGGGTCTTCCCGATCCCGGCCGGACCCGAGACCACCGCGAAGTGGCACTCCCCGGACTTGGCCGCGTTCAGCCGGGCTTGCAGCTCCCGGAGCTCCTTCTCCCGGCCCACGAAGGGCGACTGGGCCGGACGGGGGGCGTGGGCGACCTGGGTGACCATGACCGTGAGCAGGCGGTCGCTCTCCCGGTGCAGGTCGCGGTAGCGGCGCAGGGTCTGGGCCAGGTCCCCGGCCTTCTGCGGGCGCTCCTCGGGGTTCTTGGCCAGGCAGGCGAGGACGATCCCGGCCAGCTCCTCGTCCAGGTCCGGGACCAGGGCCCGGGGGGACTGGGGAAGCTCGTGCACGATCCGGTAGAGGATGGACTGCATCTCCCCGGAGAAGGGGAGCTCGCCGGTGAGGCACTCGAAGAGCACGGTGCCGAGGGAGTAGATGTCGGACCGGCCGTCGAAGGCCCGCCCCAGGACCTGCTCCGGGCTCATGTAGCCCATGGTTCCCACCAGCACCCCGCTCTTGGTCATCCGCGACATGTTGTCGTCGCGGGCGAGGCCGAAGTCCATGAGGCGGAAGCGCACCCCGCCTCCCGGCTCGGCGGAGACCATGAGGTTCTCCGGCTTCAGGTCCCGGTGGGTGACCCCCTGGGAGTGGCTGTACTCCAGGGCCTCGGCGGTCTGGATCACCCCGTCCAGGATGTCCTTCAGGGTCATGCTCTGGTTCTTCAGGTGGTAGCGGAGGCTCCGTCCGGTCAGGACCGGCATCACGAAGAAGAGGGCCCCGTCGTGTTCGCCGATGTCGTGGATGGGGACGATGGAGGGATGGTCGAGCTTGGCCACGGTCTGGGCCTCGGCGCGGAAACGCTGCTCCGCGTCGGCGTGGACCAGGCCGGGGGAGGTGAGCTTGATGGCCACCTCCCGGTCGAGCAGGGGATCGAGGGCCTTGTAGACCACCCCCATGCCTCCGCGCCCCAGTTCCGAGATCACTTCGTAGCGGCCGGCCAGCTTGGTACCGATCATGTTCGGGGACACCGTTCACCTGGTGGGAGGATGGGGAGAGCACCGGCTACGCGGCGGGGGGGCTTCCGGGGCGGCGGCCGGTTTCCGGGATGGGTTTGCTGAAGATTCTAGGCCATGTCGAACCGCCTCGCCAGGTGATAAACTCAGTCGATTATTGTGTGTAGATTGACAACTTCAGGCCGGGCGCGGGCCCGAGGGGGACTCATGATCGGCACCAAGCTGGGCGCGTATCGGATCACCGAGAAGATCGGCGAGGGGGGAATGGCCTCGGTCTTCCGGGCCCATCAGGCCAGCATGGACCGCCACGTGGCCATCAAGGTGATCCGCCCCCACATCCTCCAGGACCGGTCCCTGCGCGACCGGTTCCAGCGCGAGGCCCGCCTCATCGCCCGGCTCGAGCATCCCCACCTGCTCCCGGTCTACGACTTCGACGGGGATCACGAACCCCCCTTCATCGTGATGCGGTTCCTGGAGGGGGGAACCCTGAAGCAGGTGCTGGCCCGGGGTGAGCTGCCCCACGGCGAGGTGCTGTACATGCTCCGCCAGGTGGCCACCGCCCTCGACTACGCCCACCGCCAGGGGGTGGTGCACCGGGACCTCAAGCCCTCCAACATCATGATCGACCGGGAGGGGAACGCCTTCGTCACCGATTTCGGGATCGCCCGGGCCGCCGACGGGGGCGAGGACCTCACCGGGACCGGGGTGCTGATCGGGACCCCGGCCTACATGGCCCCCGAGCAGGCCCAGGGGAAGACCGACGTGGACGGGCGGGCCGACCTCTACGCCCTGGGGGCCATCGTGTTCGAGATGCTCACCGGGGCGCCCCCCTTCGAGCACGACAACAATCTCGGGGTGCTGATGGCCCACCTGAAGGAGCCGGTCCCCTCGGCCTCGGGCCGGAACCCGCGGGTGCCGGCGGCGGCGGACGAGGTGATCCGCCGGGCCATGGCCAAGGATCCCGCCGGGCGGTACCCCACCGCCGACGAGCTGGTGGCCGAGCTGGCCGCGGCCCTCAGCGTGGACGCGGCGGGGGCGCCGGAGCGCCTGCAGTCCTTCACCCAGACCCTTTCCCTCGACCAGCTGGCCGCCTTCGAGGCCCAGCAGGCGAACGGCGACAAGCCCACCTCCACCGCCTCCACCCCCTCGGACCAGCAGCGGCAGATGACCGCCCTCTACCTGGACGTGACCGAACTGGCCGAGATCCAGTACGAGTCGGGGGCGGACACCGAGACCGTCCGCGGGCACATGGACCGGCTGTGGAGTCGCTTCGCCGGTCTGGCCGAGGAGCGCGGAGGAGTGGTCCAGAGCCGCACCGACGAGGTGGGGGTGGCCCTGTGGGGCCGGGACCGGACCAGCGAGGACGACGCCGAACAGGCCATCCGGGCCGCGCTCCGCATGCGCGAGGCGGTCCAGAAGGAGACCCGCCGGGTTCTCGGTGCCGCCTGGGAGGCCACCGAGGAGAGCCCGCTCCCCTTCGCGGCCGGCATCACCACCGGTCCGGTGCTCCTGGAGCGGGAGGCCCAGACCGGGACCTACTCCGCCCGGGGCGCTTCCATCACCCTGGCCGGCCGGCTGCGGGAGGCCGCCCCCCCCGGGCAGGTGCTGGTGGACTACGACACCTACACCCAGGTGCGGGGGGTGTTCACCTTCCAGTCCCACCAGGCCATCCGGGTCCGGGGGCGAAAGGAGCCCCTGGAGGCGTTCATCGCGGTTTCCGCCAAGCCGCGGGCCTTCCGGCTCCAGGCCCGGGGGATCGAGGGGGTGGAGACCCGGATGATCGGCCGGGAGATCGAGCTCAGGATACTCCAGGAGGCGCTCACCCTGACCCTGGAGGACGGCGAGACCCAGGTGGTGACGGTGGTGGGAGAGGCGGGAATCGGGAAATCCCGCCTCCTCTACGAGTTCACCAACTGGATCGATCTCCTGGACGAAACCCTGTGGCTCTTCCGGGCCCGGGCCACCCAGCCCTCCATGCTCCAGCCCTACTCCCTCACCCGGGACCTGTTCTCCTTCCGGTTCCAGATCCTGGACTCCGATCCCCTGGAGAGCGTGCACGAGAAGTTCCTGGCCGGGGTGGCGGGGTTCCTGGGCGAGGGGAGCGGGGAGAAGGCGGCGTTCCTGGGCCAGCTGGTCGGCTTCGACTTCTCGGATCATCCCGCGGTGGCGGCCGCCCTGGAGAACCCCGAGGAATTCCGGGACCGGGCGCTGGGGTACCTGGGCGAATTCTTCACCTCGGCCACGGAGTCCAACCCGGTGGTGCTCCAGATCGAGGACATCCACTGGGCCGACGACCGGTCCCTGGATCTCATCAACCAGTTGGTGCGGGACAACACCCGGATCCCGCTGTTCGTGATCTGCATGGCCCGGCCCAGCCTCTACGAACGGCGTCCCCAGTGGGGCGAAGGCCAGCGCTTCCACGAGCGGGTCCAGCTGGAGCCCCTGTCCCAGCTCTCCAGCCGGCGCCTGGTCAAGGAACTCCTGAAGAAGCTCTCCTCGGTGCCTCCCGAGCTTCGGGACCTGGTGGTGGAGCGGGCGGACGGGAATCCCTTCTACATCGAGGAGCTGATCAAGTCCCTGATCGACGACCGGGTGATCCTGAAGGCCGAGGAGGAGTGGTCGGTGGACACCTCGCGGCTGGCCGGACTCCGGGTGCCTCCCACGCTCACCGGCGTTCTCCAGGCCCGGCTCGACACCCTGCCGCCGGCCCTCCACCAGATCCTCCAGCGGGCCTCGGTGGTGGGGCGGATCTTCTGGGACCGCGCGGTGGTCTTCCTGAGCCGGGACATGAACCTGAGGGACCCCGAGATCGGCGCCATGCTGGAGGAGCTCCGGGAGCGGGAGATGGTCCTGCGTCGCGAGCAGTCCTCCTTCGCCGACACGGCGGAGTACGTCTTCCGCCACGCCATCCTCCGCGACGTGACCTACGAGACCCTGGTTCCGCGCCAGCGCCGCGCGCTCCACGCCCAGGCCGCGGAATGGCTGGGGAAGGCGGGAGGCGAGCGGGCCTCGGAATATACGCTCAGGGTGGCCGAACACTACGCCCACGCCGGGGAGCCGGAGAAGGCGGCCGGCCACCTCCAGGACGCGGCCCAGACCGCCGCCGGCCTGGGGGCCTACGACGAGGCGATCGCGGTGCTGCGGAAAGCCCTGGACCTCCTGGACGACGGGGAGCACCGCGAGGCGACGTACCCGGTGGAGGTCAGGCTCGGCAGCCTGCTCGCCCAGCGGGGGGCGCTGGCCGAGAGCCGGGAACGACTCACCCGGGCCCTGGAAGGGGCCCGGAAGACGGGGGACCGCCCCCTCCAGGCCACCGCTCTCGGGGAACTGGCCCGTCTGGCGCTCTGGAGCGACGAACTGGACGCGGCCAAGACCTATCTGAACGAGGCCCTTCCCCTCACCCGTGAGCTCGACGACCGTCCCGCGCTGATGTTCATCCTCCGGCAGATGGCCAACCTCCATTTCAACGAGCCGGACCAGGCCGAGATCTACGCCGTCGAGAGCCTGGCCCTGGCCCGGGAACTGGGCGAGCGCAGCGCCGAGGCGGCGGCGCTGAACGGAATCGCGATCGTTCACGACCTGCGGGACGAGTTCGAGTCGAGCATGGAGCGGTACGGCGAGGCCCTGGCCATCTTCCGGGAACTGGCCCAGCCCAAGTGGATGGCCATGGTGGGATCCAACATGGGCGCGGCCTTCACCCGCCGGGGGGAATTCGATCAGGCCCGGAAGATCCTTGATGAGGCCATGAAGGCGGCCCGCGAATCCCGGGACGACCCCATGACCTGCACCCTGCTCGGGGAACGGGGCCGTCTGGGCATCAAGGAGGGACGGGACGAGGAGGCGCGGGGCCTCCTTCGCGAGTCCCTGGATCTGGCGTTCAAGATCGGGGTCCGGCCGGTGAGCCTGCTCATCTCCCTCGCGGTGCTGCAGGCCCGGACCGGGAGCCGCGAGGAGGCCCTGAGGTGGTTCGGGCTGGCCCGGGCGCAGACCGGGATCTGGCAGAAGCTGGAGATCGACCGGGACCTGGAGGAATGCCTCCCCCTGGTCCGGGGCGACCTCCCCGATGCGACGGTCGAGAAGCACATGAGGGAAGGGGAGTCCCTGGACCTGGGCCAGGTCCTGGAGGGAATCCGTAACGAGGGCCCCTAGCCGCGCTTCCAGGCGCCGGGGCGGACCGCGCTGGAAGCGCCGCCGTCCCGGATCCGGGCCGAGACCACGAAGCGGTGCCGGTGCGGGGGCGGGGAAGCTCGACCCCGGCGGGGCAAAATGGAAACGGGGGCGGCTTGCGGGCCGCCCCCGTTTCGCATGCGTGTCCGGTCCCGCTCAGCGGAACCGGGTGGGCTTTACCAGCGGGAGCGTCCGCCGCCGCCGCCGCCCCGAGCCTCGCGAGGCCGGGCCTCGTTCACCTTCAGGTTGCGCCCCTCGAAGTCCCGGTTGTCCAGCGCGGTGATCGCCTCCTGGAAACCGTCCTCCATCTCCACGAAGCCGAAGCCCCTGGGGGAGCCGGTGTCGCGATCGGTGATGATGTTGACCGAAGTCACCGTTCCGTACTGGGAGAAGAGCTCCCGGAGCGATTCCTCGTTCGTGCTGAAGGGCAGGTTGCCCACGTACAGTTTCTTAGCCATGGATTCCTCGTCTGGCCACCCGGCCCATGCCGGGCGCCTTGGATACTCGAGATCCCCTCGCGGATCGGCCGTGAAGGGACGGACCATTCGGTCCCATCGGATTGGAAAACCGGGAACGGGGGGGAGACTTCGGAGGCGGAGCGGAAGGTAACCGGCTGCTTCTGAAGGTCTTCGTCCTGCGTACCTAGCAAACCAACCTGAAAACTAGCATGAACCCGCCCGGAATGGTATCGATATTTCGGCCGAATCCGGGGTGACCCGAAATCGATCCCCCCCCGCGGGCAAGTTCCCGGAAGGGGGGCGCGCGATCTCATATCCTGTTCCCTTTCATGCGATTGGCTCCCGGGGGCACCGGTGCCACCCACTCCCGTTTCCCCTTGTCCGCCGCCCGAAAGCCCGGGACCCTGGAGTGTGCCCCGGCGCAAGGAGCCCCGATTCTGCGGTAGACTCTGACCCGCTTCCCCGGTCCGGGACGCCACCGGCCCGGCCGGGGGAGCCGCCGCAGCACCTTCAGCCCCGGAGCCCACGCGCATGACCAAACCCCTCCCCGGCCTGGACCTGGCCGCCCTGCGGGCGGAGATCCTGGGCAGCGACGCCGTCTTCGACACCCCCTTCGGCCCCCGGCTCATGCTGTACGCGGACTACACCGCCTCCGGCCGGAACGTGGGCTTCATCGAGCGCTACCTGCTGGAGATCGAGGAGCGCTACGCCAACACCCACACCGAGGACGACGAGACCGGCCGCAGCACCACCGCCATCCTCCATGCCGCCGAGCGCATCATCAAGCGGGCGGTGAACGGCAACGAGGACACCCGGCTGATCGCGGTGGGCACCGGGTCCACCGGGGCCATCCAGAAGCTGCAGGAGATCCTGGGCATCTACGTGCCGCCGGCCACCCGGGAGCGCATCCGGACCCGGGGCGAGGCGGCCTGCCGTCGGGACGGTGTGGACCCCGCCGTCGTCTCCCGGGCGCTGGAGACGGACCTGCCGGTGGTCTTCGTGGGCCCCTACGAGCACCACTCGAACGAGATCTCCTGGCGGGAGGGGCTGGCCGAGGTGGTGGAGATCGCCCTCGATGCCGAGGGAGGGATCGATCTCGACGACCTGGAGCGGAGGCTGGCCGACCCCGCCTACCACGACCGCCTGAAGATCGGGGCCTTCTCCGCCGCCTCCAACGTCACCGGCATCCGGTCCCCGGTCCACGAGCTCGCCCGGATCCTGCACCGGCACGGGGCCCTGGCCTGTTTCGACTTCGCCGCCTGCGCCCCCTACATCCGTATGGACATGAACCGTGACGCCGAATCGTACTTCGACGCCCTGTATTTCTCCCCCCACAAGTTCCTCGGCGGGCCGGGCTCGACCGGGATCCTGCTCTTCAACCGGAGCATCTACCGGGAGGACCTCCCCCCGACCTTCGCCGCCGGGGGCACGGTGGACTACGTGGGGATCCACGGCCAGGAGTACACCCCGGACATCGAGGCCCGGGAGAAGGCGGGTACGCCGGGCACCCTCCAGGTGCTCCGGGCCGCGCTGGCCATGCAGCTGGTGGAGGCGGTGGGCTACGAGGAGGTGGAGCGGCGGGAGCGGGAGCACACCCGGGCCGCCCTGGAGCGGCTGGCCCGGCATCCCCGGATCGAGATCCTGGGGAACCCGGACCCGGACCGGCGGGTGGCCATCATCTCCTTCAACATCCGCCACGGGGACCGCTACCTGCACCCCAAGCTGGGCACCCGGCTCCTGAACGACCTGTTCGGCATCCAGTCCCGGGCCGGCTGCTCCTGCGCCGGCCCCTACGGGCACCACCTGCTCCACATCGCCGAGCCGGTGTCCGAGCGCTACCGGGAGCGGATCGTGGCCGGCTGCCAGGGGGTGAAGCCGGGGTGGATCCGGATCGGATGCCACTACGCCATGGACGACGCCGACCTGGGCTACCTCTGCCGGGCGGTGGAGTTCCTGGCCGGGCACGGGGAGCGGTTCATCCCCCTGTACCGCTTCGACCTGGCCACCGGCTCCTGGTCCCACCGGGACGAGCCGCCGGCGGCCGAACCCGCCTTCGGCCTGGAGTGCGCGCTGAAGCCGCGACGGTCCGGCCACGGTCCGCTGGAGGACGCCGACCGGCGGGCCCGCTACGAGAGCTACCTCGCCGAGGCGGCCCGCCTGGCCCGGGAGCTGGGGCCGCCCTCCCCGAAGGCGTTCCGGGAGCTGCCCGACGGCATGGAGGATCTCTCCTTCTTCCGGGTCGTCCACTACGCCTGAGCCGGGACGCGCCGGGCTTGCTGTTCGCGGCCGGCGCGGAACGGCAGTGCGAGCGGGGGCGGGGACCGATGTCACCCAGCCGAAGTTGCGACCTCGTCGTTCGCGGGGTGGCTGCGGCCCGGGCGGGCGCCCGGGTACACCCTCCTCACTTCGGGTTTGCCGGTGCCAGCTCGAACACAGGGCTGTTCCCCAGGGAACGGGCCGCATCCAAGGAAGTCCAAGGCCGGGGACCAAGAAGAATGTGCACCCGGGTACCCGGCGCGCGGTCCCTCCATCGCGTGGACCTCGGCCGCCCCCTGCTCCAGGGCCTGGAGGACGTCCATGCCCCCGCCCGCGCCCAGGGAGAGGAAGCGGCACCGGGGGAAGCGGTCGATGAGGTAGCCCACGTCGATGCCCCAGTCGCCGGATTCCTCCGGCTCGCGGTGGAGAGCCTCCCAGTCGCCGTCGAAGGGGAGCACCGGAAAGTTGGCCACGTTGTCGATGTTGAGGCCCCGGTAGTTCCCTCCCGGAATCGTGGATCTTCACCTTGGCCATGGTGCCTCGGCGGGCTCCGCATGGTATTCTGCCGCCGTCCTATGGAAACCGCGAACCAGGGAGGAGGAGGACCATGTCCGGAGGCCGGCGGTACGGGTTGATGGCGGTGGTGGCGGTGGTGGTGGGCTTGGGAGCGGCGGGGTTCGGAGGAACCGCGGCTGCCGACGAGGGCATGTGGCTCCTGAACCGTCTCCCCGCCGAGCGGCTCGAGGCCGGGTACGGGGTCGCGGTGACCCCGGAGTGGGTCGAGCACCTCCAGAAGGCGGCGGTCAAGTTCGGCCGCGGCGGCTCGGCCAGCTTCATCTCCGACCGGGGCCTCATCCTCACCAACCACCACGTGGCCCGGGGCCAGCTGGCCAAGCTCAGCACCCCGGAGCGGAACCTGCTCGAGACCGGCTTCCTGGCCCGGACCCCCGGGGAGGAGCTCCGGTGCCCGGATGCGGCCGTGATGTCCCTGGAGGAGATCGTGGACGTCACCGACCGGGTGCGCGCGGCGGCGGAGGGGGCGGCCACGGTGGCGGAGGCGGAAGCGGCCCGGCGCCAGGCCATCGCCGCCATCGAGCAGGAGTCGGCGGCGGAAACCGGCCTCCAGTCCGAGGTGGTCTCCCTCTACGGCGGCGGCCTGTACCACCTCTACCGCTACCGCCGCTTCACCGACGTGCGGGTGGTCTTCGCCCCCGAGGGGGCGGCCGCCCACTTCGGCGGGGACGTGGACAATTTCGAGTTCCCCCGGTGGTGCCTGGACGTGACCCTGCTCCGGGTCTACGACGACGAGGGACGACCCTACCGGCCCAAGGAATTCCTGCGCGCCTCCCTGGCCGGCCCGGAACCGGGGGAGCCGGTGTTCGTGGTCGGCCATCCCGGGAGCACCCGCCGGCTCTTCACCGCCGATCACCTGCGCTACCTGCGGGACGTGGAATATCCCCGGCTCATGCACTTCGTCCGCACCCGGGAGGTGGAGCTCTCCATCCACTCCAACCTCGGCCCGGACCAGGCGGCGGCGGCCCGGCGCGATCTGCTCGGCTACCAGAACTGGCGGAAGGGGACCGGGGCCAAGCTCCGGGAGCTGGAGGATCCGGCGGTGTTCGGCCGGATCCTGGCCCAGGAAGACGGGTTCCGGCAGGCGGTGAACGCCGATCCGGAGCTGCGTGCCCTGGCCGGGGACGCCTGGGACCGCATCTCCGAGGCGATCACGGCGCGCGCGGGGATCTACGACGCCTACCGGGCGGTGGAGGGATCGGCGCGGTCCCCCTTCGGGGGCTCGGACCTCTTCCGCATCGCCCGCAACATCGTGCGCCTGAGCGCCGAGGGACCGAAGCCGAACGGGGAGCGCCTGCCCGAGTACCGGGAGAGCCGGCTCGACGATCTCATGCTCTTCCTCTACTCCCCGGCCCCCATCGACCCCGGGCTGGAGATGCTGAAGGTGGAGAGCCACCTCGGGTACGCGGCCGAGGAGCTGGGGGGGAACACGAGCTGGTGCGCACCATGCTGGGCGGCCGGGGACCGTCGGACCGGGCCCGGGAGCTGGTCACCGGGAGCGCTCTGGCCGACGTGGCCTCCCGCCGCGCCCTGGTCGAGGGGGGAGCGGAAGCGGTGGCCGCCTCCCGGGATCCCATGATCGTCCTGGCCCGGGAGCTGGACGCCCCGGCCCGGGAACTCCGCGCCCGGTTCGAGGACGAGGTGGAGGCCGTGCTCCACGACGCCTACGCCCGGCTGGCCCGGGCCCGCTTCGCCCTCTATGGCGATGCGGTCTATCCCGACGCCACCGGGACCCTGCGGCTCTCGGCGGGGCGCGTGGCCGGATACGAGGAGAACGGGGCCGGGGTCGGGCCCTTCACCGACTTCGCCGGGCTCTACGGCCGGTACCAGGACCGCGGCCCCCTCGCTCCCTTCGACCTTCCCGCGTCGTGGCTCGACGCCCGCTCCCGGCTGGACCTCACCGTGCCCCTCAACTTCACCTCCACCAACGACATCATCGGGGGGAACTCGGGGAGCCCGGTGGTGGACGGGAACGGACGGCTCCTGGGGGTGATCTTCGACGGCAACCGCCACGCCTTCGTGTGGGACGTGCTCTACCCCGAGGAGGGCGCGGGGCGGGCGGTCTCGGTGGACATCCGGGCGCTGATGGAGGCGCTGCGCGGGGTCTACGGTGCGGACGGCCTGGTGGAGGAGATCCGCGGGAAGAGCTGACCGCGGCCGGCCGTCCCGCCGGGACGGAATACGGGGGTCCGCGCGTCGCCGCACGGACCCCCGCGGAGCCCGGAAAGGTTCGGCGGCCTACCGGAACCCGGGGTCGCCGTTCTCCCGCACGGTGAGGGTGCCGTAGGTCCCCAGCAGGTCCCCCACCTTGTCCTTCACCCCGATGGTGGCGAAGGTGAGGTTCTCCCGGGAGAAGTACTTCCCGATCACCCGGTTGCAGTCCTCGGGAGTGACCGCGTCGATGTGGGCGAAGAGGTCGTCCACCCGGGAGCGGTCCACCCCGTAGAAGGTGAGGGCGGTCACCGCCGAGGCGAGATCGGCCGCGGTCTCGAAGTCATAGGGGGTCTGTCCCTTCAGGTAGGCCTTGGCCGAGGAGAGGTCGGCCTCCCCGATGCCCTCGGTGTGGAGCCGGTCGAGCTGGGCCAGGGCCAGGTCCAGGGCCTCCTTGGTGGTCTCGGTGGCGGTGAAGCTCATGATGTAGGCCGGTCCGGCCACCGCCCCCCGGTCGAAGCTGTACCGGACCCCGTAGGTGAGTCCGTTCTCGATCCGGAGCTTGGTGTTGAGCCAGCTCGTGAACCGGCCCCCGAACACCGTCCGCACCACCTCCGCGGCGGCGTAGTCGGGATCGTCGAAGGCCGGCCCCAGGCCTCCGATCTCGAACCAGGTCTGGGGGGTGTCGGACTTGTTCACCAGCAGCACCCGGTTCCCGGAGGGGGCGGCGGGGGCGGGGACCTCCACCGGGGCCGCCTGGGCCGCCGGCATGTCCCCGAAGGCCTTCCGCACCGCGGCCAGGGCGGCGTCGGGGTCGATGTCCCCGGACACGGTGACCAGGGTCCGGTCGGCCCCGTAGCGGTCGGCGTAGAACGACTTCACGTCCGCGGCGGTGATCGCGGCCAGGCCGGTCTCGGTGCCGCCGGTGGGGTTCCCGTAGGGATGGTCCCCGTAGAGGAAGGCGCTGAAGTAGTCGCCGAGCACGTAACGGGGATTGTCCTTGGCCTGGGCCACCCCTTCCGACATCTGGGCCGCGAGCTTGGCGACCTCGTCCGGAGCGAAGGCGGGCCGGAGCACGGCATCGGCGGTGAGGGCCAGGCCGCGGTCGAAGTCCTTGCTCTGGAGGTTCATGGTGATCCGGGTGCGGTCCCGGTTCACCGAGGTGCCGAACCGCGCTCCCAGGCCGTCCACGGCCTCGGCGAAGGCGGCGGCGTCGAGGCCGCCGGCGCCCTTGCGGAGGGCCTCGGCGGTGAGCGCGGCCAGGCCGGACTTCCCGGCCGGGTCGGCCACGGCGCCCGCCCGCACCCACACCTCGAAGGTGACCAGGGGCACGGTGTCCTGGCGGAGGAGGATCACCGTGAGCCCGTTGGGCAGGGTCTCGGTCCGGTAGTCGGGAAGGCGCAGGCCTTCGGTTTCCGCGCCCCGGGCCGGCGCCGCGGCGGCCAGGGGGCCGGCCAGGAGCACGGCGGCCAGGAGCCCCATCGTCCACTTAGCGCGCATCGTCCACCTCCTCCCCGGCCGCGGTCGGGATCAGGGTCACCACGGTACGGTTCTCCGGGGTGAAGTACTTCGAGGCCACCCGCATCACGTCCTCGGCGGTGATGGCCTCGTAGGTGTCGGCGGCGGTGAAGAGCTTCCGCCAGTCGCCGTGGAAGACGGCGTAGGTGCCCAGGGCCTGGGCCCGGCCGCTCACCGTGGCCATGTTCCGGTAGAAGCCGGTGACCAGCATGTTCTTGGCCTTGGCCAGCTCCTCCGGGGCCACCGGCTCCGACTTCAACCGGTCCATCTCCTGGTAGAGGGTCTTCTCGACCGCGGGAGCCTCCACCCCGTCCCGGTTCTGGACGTACATCTGGAACAGCCCGGGATCGAAGTTGTCGTCGGTGCCCGCCCACACGTCGAGGGCGAGCTGGTCCCGGTCGACCAGGCGCTGGTAGAGGCGGCTGCTCTCCCCCGAGGCCAGGAGCAGCCGGATCAGCTCCAGGACCCGGGCGTCCGGATCCTCGGTGGCGGGCACGTGCCAGCCCAGGAGCTCGCTCCCAAGGGAGGCCTCCTTGCGCAGCTCCACCCGCCGCTCCCCGGTCTGGGGCGGCTCCACCGTGACCACGCCCCGGGGGATCTCCCGGGCCGGCACCGCTCCCACCGTCTCGTTCAGGCGGGCCAGCACCGCCTCGGGCTCGAAGGACCCGGTGATGACCATGACCGCGTTGTTGGGGGTGTACCAGGACCTGAAGAAGTTCTCCACGTCGCTCTGGCGCCAGTTCTCGATGTCGCTCCGCCACCCGATCACCGGCCACTGGTAGGGATGGGCCATGAACGCGGCCGCCCCCAGCTGCTCCCACATCAGGGCCTGGTTGTCGTCCTCCACCGATCGCCGGCGCTCGCTCATCACCACCCCGCGCTCGCTCTGCACCATCTCCGGGGCCACGGTCAGGCCGCCGATGCGGTCCGCCTCCAGGCCCAGGGTGAGGTCCATGGCGGTGGCCGGCACCCAGTCCTGGTACACGGTGACGTCGTTGGAGGTGTAGGCGTTGTTGGCTCCGCCCGCCGCCTCCATGGTGCGGTCGAATTCGCCGGGGGGATAGTGCTCGGAGCCGTTGAACATCATGTGCTCGAAGAAGTGGGCGAGTCCGGTGATGCCCGGCGCCTCGTTGCGGCTGCCCACCTTCCAGAAGGTGTAGATGGCCACGTTGGGAATGGTGTGGTCCGGCCACAACAGGACCTGCATGCCGTTCCCGAGCGTGTGCTCGCTCACCGCCGAGGCGTCCATGGCGCCGGCTGCGGTCCCGGCCGGGGCCAGGACCAACGCCCCCAGGGCGGCCAGGGCCAGCAGGCCCCGCCCAAGGGGAAATCGGGTGGTTCGGTTCACGGTGTTGACCTCGTCTGTGGGTTGGGGTGCGGCGGAACGGGATCCGGGAGATCCGCCGGCGAGGGGGTGCGGGGATTGTGTCCGCCGGACCGGGGTGGGTCAAGCACCAAGCCCGCCCCGGGGCCGGAGGAGGTCAGGGGCGGTAGCCGTGCTGGATCTCCCAGGAGATGTAGATCGAGACCAGGGAACTCGCCCCCAGGTACCAGATTCCCTTCTCCGGGGTGACGTCGGCGAGGTCGGCCACCCGGAGCAGGACCACGACCAGGGCCAGCCCGAAGACGTCGATCATGGCCAGGGCGTCGGCCAGCACCAGGCCCCGGAGGACCGCGGCCTTGGCGCCGGCCAGCCGGTCGACCAGGTAGGCCACCATCACCCCCAGGAGCTTGAGGCCGGGCAGGAGCACCACGAAGAGCAGGATGGCCACCGCGAGCACGTTCTTGTCCTTGGCCAGGAGCTGGCGGATGCCGGCCAGGATGGAGTAGTGGTGCTCCCAGAAGAAGAACTTCTCCAGCTTCATGATGGGCAGGGTGACCCCGCGGTAGAGGAGCAGCAGTCCGCCCAGGGCCACCAGCGGCACGTAGAAGTGGACCCCGTGCCACTCGGAGGTGTCGTTGGGATCGGGGTCGGTTTCCACGTGGCGGATGTAGGCGGTGGCGATCACCGAGAGGAGGATGGCCGCCCCGAAGACGTAGACTCCGTGATAGGAGCGGGCCTTGGCCAGGATGCCGAGCTGGACCGCGCCGAGGAGGATGCAGACCACGAAGAAGTCGAGCATGGACCAGCGGCCGAGGATCTCCAGCCACCGGTAGATCGAGCGGCTCTGCTTGCGATAGGGCTGGCGGAACCAGATGAGGGCCAGGGTGCCGAGCTTCCCCGTGGGGAATAGAATGGAGAAGCAGAGGATGAGGAGACCCAGGCCGAAGTGCCCGGATTGGAAGAAGTCCAGGATCCCCGAGACCGCGGAATAGGGCTTGGTGCTGGAGAAGATCTTGTCCAGGCTCACCATGGGGGAGAAGATGCCGACCACGAGCAGGACGAAGGCGGTGAGGATGAGGAGCGGGGCCAGCCAGCCTCGGCCGGCCTCGCCGAAGAACCTGGTCACGGGATTGGACATGCCGGGCCTCGGGTAGATGACGGTTTCGGGGCCGGTTCCGCGGAGGCCGGCCCGGGACGATGATGGTTTACCAAATCACGCGACGACGATGAGAATTCAACGTTAGCGCCGCCTCCCCGGGGGTGTCAAACCGGGGACGGGCGGGAAAGTCTCGGATGGACGGGCGCCGTGGCCTCGGGTGGACGGGTGCCGGGGCCGGGAGCGGGCGCCGGGGCCGGGAGCGGGCGCCGCGCCCGTCAGCGGGCCATGAGGTACTCGACGAGGTCGATCTTGGTCAGGATCTGGCGGGGCCGCTTCTCCGCGTCCACGATGACGACCCCCGGCCACTGCTCGAACAGGGTGCTGAGGGCGCCGAGGGGGGTGTTCTCCTGCACGGTGGGCACGCTCCGCTCCATGACGTCGCCCACGGTGACCGGGGCCTCCTTCTGGCCGCTGCCCAGGTGCCGGAGCAGGTCCTCCTCGGTGAGGAGCCCGGCCAGGGCGCCCTGGTGGGTGATGGGGATCTGGCTGATCCCCTCGTCGCGCATGCGGGCGATGGCCTCGCGAACCGGGCGGTCCTGCTCCAGGGTGACCAGCTCGCGCCGGGGCTTGGCCGCGGCGAGCTGTCCCACGTCCCCCTCCAGGACCGGGGTGCCGGTGAAGTGGTTCGCCCGCATCCAGTTGTCGTCCACGAACTTGGTCATGTAGTTGCGCACGCCGTCCTGGAGGACGAGGACGCAGTTCTGTCCCGGGCCCAGCCGCTTGGCCGCGCGCAGGGCGGCGAAGAGGACGCTGCCCGAGCTGCCTCCGACCAGGAGCCCCTCCTCGCGGATGAGGCGGCGGGCGAGAAGGAAGCTCTCGCGGTCGGTGGTCTTCACCCACTCGTCCACCAGGTCCCGCTCCAGGACGTCGGGGATGAAGTCGTACCCGATGCCCTCCACCTTGTAGGTGCCGACCATGTCCCCGCCGGCGAGGATGGAGCCCACCGGATCCGCCCCCACCATGATGCACTCCGGCTTCAGCTCCTTGAGCTTCCGCGCGGCGCCGGTGATGGTGCCCCCGGTCCCGGCCCCGATCACCACCATGTCCACCGCCCCGTCGAGGTCGTCGTGGATCTCCTGGCCGGTGCCCTCGTAGTGGGCGAGGGGATTGGAGGGGTTGGAGTACTGGTCGAGGATGTGGGCGTTGGGGAGTTCCTTCTGCATCCGCCGGGCCACCATGATGTGGCTCTCGGGGTCGTCGAAGGCGGCCTCGGTGGGGGTGCGGATGATCTCCGCGCCCAGGGCCTCCAGCACCACCTGCTTCTCCCGGGACATCTTCTCCGGCATGGTGATGATGACCCGGTAGCCCTTCACCGCCCCGGCCAGGGCGATCCCGATCCCGGTGTTGCCGCTGGTGGGTTCGATCAGGGTGTCCCCGGGCTTGATCCGCCCGGTCTTCTCGGCGTCCACGACCATCCGGTAGCCGATCCGGTCCTTCACCGACCCGCCGGGGTTCAGGAACTCGCACTTGGCGAAGAGATTGCACTTGAGCCCGGCCCCCACGCGGTGGAGACGGACCATGGGGGTGTTGCCGATGGTTTCCAGGATGTTGTCGAAGAGCATGGGTCCTCGCCGGGCGGTTCGAAAGGTGGAGAATCAGCCGGCCGGGGCCGGGTGGACGCCCGGACATTGTAACCGGGACCCGGTCCGGTATGGACCCCCGGCCGGGGCGATGAACCGGGTCCGCCCGGAAGATGGGATCGAATTCTACATGATATAGTCCAAGCTGAACTTGCGCCCCTAATCCAACCCCGGGAGGCCCTCATGCGTTCCCGTCCCGCAGGCTTCGGTGTGGTACTCGCCTTCCTCCTGGCCGCCGGAGCGTCCATTCCCGGCCGCGCGGCGCCATCCCCGGGCACCTCGGACGGGGCCCCGAGGGAGGGCCTCCTCACCCGCCAGCAGGCCATCGACCTGGTCCTGGAGCAGGTGATCCTCCCCGACCCGGAGGCGGACCAGCTGGCCGCCTTCCTCTACAACCGGGTGGCCCCGGACAGCCTGGTCCCGGCGGGGACCGAGATCGCCTCCTGGGACTCGGGCCTGGTGGTGCCCGTCCCCGAGGACAGCTACCTCTTCTGGCTGGACCGGGAGCCGGACGCGCTGTGGCTCCACCCCACCCGGTTCGTGCTCGTCACCGCCGCCTCGGGGCTCGTCCTGTCCTTCGACGCGGAGAGCTGGCCGGTGGTGGGGGGCGAGGAGGTCCGGCGCTTCCCGGTGGAGGGGAACGCCTCGCCCGAGCTCTTCTACGGCGGCTACGCCGAGGGACCGGGCGGGTATCTCTTCACCCCGGTGGACCGTCCGCCCAACGGGAGCTGGGGGGTGATCCTGGCCGGCTACAACTTCGAGGGGGCCGGTGACGCCCAGGGGATCCGCTCCGACGTGAACCGGCTGAAGAAGATTCTTTCCGGCACCGCCCACGGACCGGAGGTGGGCGCCGGGAGCATCACCGTGGTGGGGGAGGGCACCCCGGATGCGACCGGAGTGACCCTGGAGGCCTTCTGCGACTCCCTGGCCGCCATTCCCCCCGGCTGCAACAAGCTCTACTTCGCCTACATCGGACACGGCTACGACGGCGGGATCTATTTCCGGAGCGCCCACGGCAACGACGACCGGGTCTCCTACAAGACCCTGGCCGAGAAGCTGATCGGGACCGGAGCCAAGGAGATCTGCCTCCTCATCACCGCCTGTCACAGCGGCTCGGCCACCGGCCCCCTGGGCCGGGCCAGGGCCGAGGGCCCCGACGGCAAGGACACCAAGCTCAAGGGAGTGGTGGTCACCTCCTCCAAGACCACCGACACCACGCCCATCGACCCCGACGGCACCCCCTTCCTGAAGGGGGTGGTGACCTGCATGGAGGATTCCCTGGCCGACCTGAACCGGGACGGCAAGGTGGACCTGGCCGAGGCCACGGCCTGGGCCAAGGACCAGGACCCCAAGGTGGCGGAGCCGGATCCCCAGGGGGAGGTGCTGGGGGACGGCCGCGAGATCCGCTTCCCGCCCCCGGAGACGGACTCCAAGACCTCGCGGACCGACCGGGGAGGGAAGCTGACCTTCGAGCTGACCACCGTCTGCTACGAGATCGTCGAGGGGAGCGCCGGCGGCAAGGACTCCCTGGTCTGCCGCTCCCGGGTCTACGTGGTCAACGAGGAGTCCCGGGCCCACGTGGGCAAGCGGAGCGTGGACATCGTATGCCTGGACGGGAAGAACCACGAGATCGGCCGGTCCAGCCATACCTTCAACCTCGATCCGGGGCAGCGGCTCTGCCTGCTGGACCTGCCCGGCCCCTGCGACCACCTGAAGATCGAGCCCACCCCCGAGGCGCCCGGGGGCGTGCGGGGAGTCGCCGCGTTCCTGAGCGGGGCCGCCGCCGGTTCCCGCACCGGCGTGTACCGGAGGGGCGAGTTCATCTACCAGGAGACGGTGGTGGGCGGGCTTCCGGGAGAGACCTTCGGCGCCGCCGTGGACCCGGTGGCCGGTTGGGGGCTGGGAGTCGGCCCGGATCCCTTCACGTTGTCGGCGGTGATCGACACCCAGGTGGTGACGGTGACCGGCGCGATGCCCGACACGGCCACCGCGGGAGCGCTCCTCTCCGCCCGGATCATCGGCGGGGCGGGCCCGGACACGGTGGACTTCCACGTGCAGGCCCTGGTCCTGGACAGCCTGGGCGTGGCCCTGGCCGGGGGCCAGACCTACCTGCGCAGGAACGTGCTCGCCGACGCCGGACTCCAGGTGAGCGCCGGCGTGCTCGGCCTGGCCCACTCGGTGGTCGTCCCGCGGGCGGCGGGGCCGGGCCTGGTGGGTCCGGTGGGGACCCTGGACTGCGCCTTCACCGCGCTCCGCCCCGACTCGGGGGTGGCCTGGAGCCTGGCCGTGCAGGGGAGCCTCGCCTGGGACACCTCCACCCTGGTGGATCCGGCCGGAGGTCTGACCCTGGACGCCCCGGCGGCGGCGTGGATCCGGGGGGGCGGGGTGCTCGGGAGCGCGGGGGCGGGGCTGACCCTGGCCGGCGACGCCGGCGGGGTGGACCTGGACGGGTTCCACATCGAGGGGAGCGGCGGGGACGGGCTGGTCCTGGACGCCGCGTCCAACTGCCTGCTCCGGGCGGTGGACGTGTCCGCCTCGGGTGGGGACGACGTGGCGCTGGTGAACGGCGCCGCGGCCGAGCTTCGCGATTGCGCCTTCGACACGGCCAAGGTCGCGGTGGATCCCGGCTCGGAGCTGCTGCGGACCTTCACCACCTCTTTCCTGGTCCGCACCGACGCCGGGGAGGCGGTGCCGGGGGCGACGGTCACCGTGACCGACCTCCAGGGGACGCCGGTGGCCTCGGGGAACACCGATACCCTGGGCTACCGGGACCCGGTGGTGCTGGCCGCCCGGCGGTGGGACGGGCCGGCCACCACCGCCTTCACCCCCCACGCGGTGAGGATCCAGGTGGGGGAGGTGGACTCCACCTTCAGCTACACCGCGGACGCGCGCCGGATGGTGGAGATCGTGTTGCCCGCGGGGTCGGTGACCGGCACCGGCGGCGGTCCGGTTCCCGGCCCGTTGTTCCTGGCCCAGAACGCGCCCAACCCGGTGCGCGGCTCCACTCGCATCCGGTTCCGGCTTCCCGAGGCGGGGCCGGTGCGCCTGGCCATATACGACGCAGCCGGGCGCGAGGTGGCCGTGCCCCTGAGCGGGCAGCTGGAAGCGGGCGAGCACGAGGCGCCCTGGCGTCCGGACCCGGCGGTGGCCAGCGGGATCTACTTCTACCGACTGGAGACGCCCCGGGGCACGCGGAGCCGCAAGCTGCTGCTGGTGCGGTGAAGGGGATCCGGCGCGGCGCGCCGGCGCCGCCCCTTTCCTCTTGCCCGGCGGGAAGGCGGCCGGCGATGGGCGCTGTTTCATCCCGTTTTCCTGGGAACCCATTCCGACTCAACCGTGTATTTGAGTCGTGATTCCCCGGGGCGCCTGGGCTGGCGCCGGGGGGACGGGCTCCGGCCCGCCGCCGACCGGGAATCCGGGTTGAATAGAATCAACCGGACGGAGGCTTCGTCGCCCCGGGCCCCGTCCATCCCCCTCTCGAACAACATGTTGGAGGCCGTACTCCATGAGAGGTCGCTGGATCCTCGTCCTGGTCGCGTGCGCCGTCTTCCCCGCGGTCACGGCCCTGGCCAGGACCGCCGTCCCCGCCGACGCGCCCCCCGCGCCGCGCTTCCAGCTTCCCACCGACAACGGGAAGGTCGACTCCGACTCCCTGCGGGGGAAGGTGGTCCTGGTGGACTTCTGGGCCTCCTGGTGCGGGCCCTGCGCGAAGTCCTTTCCCTGGATGCGGGCCATGAGCGAGAAGTACGGCGGGAAGGGATTCCGGATCGTGGCCGTGAACCTGGACAAGGAGCACCAGGCGGCCGAGGCCTTTTTGCAGAAGCACGCGGCGCCGTTCACGGTGGCCTTCGATCCGGCGGGAAAGACCGCCGAGGCCTTCCAGGTGCCGGCCATGCCCACCAGCTTCCTGCTCGATCCCCAGGGGAGGATCATCTACTCCCACGTGGGGTTCGATCCCGGGAAGACGAAGGAGCTGGAGTCCCTCATCGCGGAGGAATGCCGGTGAGGCGCGCGACCCGGCTGCTCTTGGCCGTCGCGCTGCTCGGCCTCGGCGGGGCCCTCCTGGGCGGGTGCGCCTCCATGCGGGTCAAGCCCTGGGACCGGGACCTGCTGGCCCAGCCGCAGATGAGCTTCGATCCCGTGCCCATGATGACCGCCATCGACCAGCACATCTACTTCAGCACCGAGGGCTCCACCGGCGGGCAGGAGGTGGGCGGGGGCGGCTGCGGATGCAACTAGGCGCCCCCGGAGTCCGCGGCCGGCTGAGCGCGGCGGCGTGCCTGCTTTTGGCCTCGGGGGCCACGAGCGCCCGCGCCGCCACCCCGGCCAATACGCGGTGGGAGCTGGAGCTTTCCGGCCTCCTGTACCGGGAGGCCGGCCGGGCCCACGTCATCGAGCCCAACGCCCGCATCACCCGGCTCCTTCCCGACGGCCAGACGCTCTCCGCCACCCTGGGAATCGACGCCATCACCGGGGCCTCGCCCACCGGGGCCATCCCCACCACCACCATCCAGACCACCACGACCCCGTCGGGGAACGTGCGCACCATCCCGGTGGGTACCGTCCCCACCCAGTCCTTCCGCGATACGCGGGCCAGCCTGGACCTGGCCTGGGAGAAGCCGTTCGGCCACCGGCTGACCACCACCCTGGGCACCCACCTCTCCCGGGAGAAGGACTACCAGTCCCTGGGCGTGCACGGGAAGGTCTCGCTCAACCTCATGCACGACCTGACCACGGTCACCGTCGGGGGCGGCTACAACAGTGACGGGGTGTTTCCCACCGGGGGTACCCGGGCGCCCCTGACCGACGGCACCGTGATCACCGGGACCGGCACCGACCCCAAGCACGTGAGCTCGATGCTGGTGGGGGCGTCCCGGGTCCTGACCCGGCGCTGGATGGTGGGGGTGAACTACTCCCGGACCCGGGAGAGCGGGTACCTGACCGAACCCTACAAGGTGCTGAGCCTGGTGGATCCGGAGAGCGGGAACCCGGCGGGCACCCTGACCGAGAGGCGGCCGGCCACCCGGGACCGGAAGGACGTGCTGGCCAGCTCGGTCTACCACTTCGACCGCACCATTCTCTATCTGTCCGACCGGTACTACTGGGACGACTGGGGCATCCGGTCCAACACCGCCGATCTCAAGTACCGGATCGAGCTCGAGGACCATCGCTACGTGGAGCCGCACGCGCGGTACTACATCCAGACCCGGGCCAACTTCTTCCGCTACTACCTCCTGGACGGAGGGACGTTGCCGGACTACGCCTCGTCGGACTACCGGCTGGGCCCGCTGCAGTCGGTGACCCTGGGCGCGACCTACGGGTTCAGGATCCCCAACCAACCGGGTCTCTGGCGCATCCGCGCCGAATACATGCGGCAGTGGGGCGTGGCCCATCCCGGCGCCGCCTTCGGGAGCCAGCTCCAGACCGACATGTCGCCGGGCCTGGACATCCTGTCCGTGGTCGGCATGTACACCCTCCGCTTCTGAGTCACTCGATGAACGAGCCGCCTGCATGACGCCCGTGCCCCCAACCCCCGAT
This sequence comes from Candidatus Eiseniibacteriota bacterium, assembly GCA_963768615.1. Classification (GTDB taxonomy): domain Bacteria; phylum Eisenbacteria; class RBG-16-71-46; order JABDJR01; family JABDJR01; genus CAVSKL01. The sequence continues at coordinate 898,956 of CAVYIE010000004.1, forward strand.
CCGCGGCATGCAGGCGGCTCCCTGCTTTCCCGGGTGGACGACTACTTCGTGGGCACGTTCACCGCCATGGCCGGCCCCTGCCAGGTCCTGGCCGACACCGCCGACCGGGAGGAGGCCGCGGACCTGGTGGAGCGGGCCGAGGCCGAGGCGCTCCGCATCGAGCGCAAGTTCAGCCGCTACCGGAAGGACAACATCGTCCACCGGATCAATGGTTCCCGCGGCCGCCCGGTGGCGGTGGACGAGGAGACGGCGCTCTTGTTGAACTACGCCGCCACCTGCTACGAGGTGTCGGACGGGCTGTTCGACGTGACCTCCGGGGTGCTCCGGAAGGTGTGGACTTTCGACGGGTCCGAGCGCGTCCCCTCCGAGGCCGCGGTGCGCGGGGTGCTGGACCGGATCGGCTGGGAGAAGGTGGGCTGGGACGGCGCCCGGGTGACTCTTCCCGAGGGGATGGAGATCGACTTCGGAGGGATCGGGAAGGAGTACGCGGTGGACCGGGCGGCGGGGATCCTATCCGCGCGCACCGGCGGCGCCTTCCTGGTCAACTTCGGCGGCGACCTGGTGGCCCGGGGCCCGCGGCGGGGCGGGCGCCCCTGGGGGATCGGGATCGACGACCCCTCGCGGACGGGGGAGGGGACCCTGGCCCGGGTGGAGCTGGTGCGGGGCGCCATGGCCACCACCGGCGAGGCCCGCCGCTACGTCATGTGGCGCGGCAAGCGGCTCAGCCACATCCTGAATCCCCGCACCGGCTGGCCGGTGGAGGATCCTCCCCGCGCGGTCACCGTCCTCGCCGACACCTGCACCGAGGCGGGCACCCTCTCCACCCTGGCCTACCTCCAGGGGCCGGGGGCCCGGGCGTTCCTGGAGGCGCAGGGGGTGCGGTTCTGGGTGGTTTGACGGCGGGGTGGGTGGTGCGGTGGGGGGGGGTGGGGGGCGTGGGTGGTATGGGTGGGCGACTGGGGGACGGTGAGTCCTGCGGGTGTGACGGGCGGCGGTGTGGTGGTGAGTGGTGCGGGTTGGGGGGGGCGATATGATGGGTGGTTCGGGCGCCGTGTTGCACCCGTATATGGACTCCTCCCGTCAAGAGGATGATGGTTGGTTCGTGTTCATGATCAGAGAGTGGGCGGGAGGTCGAGACTGCAGCCGTATATCCGGCCCATGTGTGAAGCGGTTCGTGCTTCTGGCCCAAGAGGAAACGATGCGCGCGGGATAGCCCGATCGGGTGGCGATCCTTGGGATCAGCGGGTGCAAACGGCTCGATCCCGCGCCGGTCTGACCGGAAGCCCTCTCTCTGTGTGGTACGCGTCCTCCGTGGTGGGTGAACAGGTTCTGGATCAGGTCTCTCAGGCGTGGGTGCGGAACGGGCGCTGCTGCGTGGCCACCACCCAGGCGAAGCGGGCCATCTTGTTGGCCAGGGCGACGGTGGTCACGTTGTAGCCCCGGCGTTGGTTCACCTGGACCGCCCAGCGCTGGAGCGGGGTCGGCTGCTGGGCCACCCCGGCCCAGCGGAGCACGGTCCGGGCTCCGTGGACCAGGAGCCGGCGCAGGTACTCATCCCCCCGCTTGCTGATCCGGCCCAGGCGGCGCTTCAGCCCCGAGGAGACCTCCCGCGGGGTCAGACCCAGGAAGTTGGCCAGGGAGCGGCCATGGGGGAACCGCCGGAAGTCCCCCACGAAGGCGGCCAGGGTGGTGGAGGTGATGGGACCGATCCCCGGGATGGTCTGCAGATGCTGGACCAGGGGATCATCCCGGGTCAGCACCTTCAGCTGGCGCTCGATGCTCTGGATCCGCTCCTCCTGGTAGCGGACCTCGGCCGCCGCTTCCAGCAACGCGATCCGCAGCGGCTCCGGGACCGTCTCCGGCTCCAGGGCGTGGATGAAGGGGACCACCTTGCGCGCCCCCTTGGGGATGGTCACCCCGAACTCCCGCAACAACCCCCGGATGGTGTTGATCCGGGCCACCCGGGTGGCCATGTGCCCCTCCCGGAGCCGGTGGAGGGAGGTCAACGCCTGCTGGTGGACGGACTTGACCGGAACGGGGCGGAGGATCTCGTTCCGGTCCGCCTCCAGCATGGCCCGGGTGTCGGTGCGGTCGGTCTTGTTGCCGGACCGGTAGCGCTGGGTGTGGTGCGGGGGAAGCAGGACCGGGGTGTGATGCGCGGCCAGGGCTTGGCGGGCCCAGTGGTGGCTCGAGCCGCAGGCTTCGAAGAGGATCCGGGCGGGGGGGATCTGGGCCAGGTACCGCTCGAACTGGCGCCGGCTCAGCCGGAGCTCCCGGGAAACTCTCCCCGGGCGGGGGGACTCGGCCACCTGAAACACGCTCTTGGCAACGTCGACGGCGATGGTAAGCTGCATCTGGACTCCTCCTTGCTGTTGGCCTTCGGGGCCGTCTTACGGTGAGACACTCAACGTGCCTCATTCAGCGGGAGGAGTCCATTTCATCAGGTGCACTCCCGGCATGGGGCGCCCCGGCCGGTGGGCCTCCGGGCACACCCCCAGCCTGGAGGCGTGCGGGGAGGGGGGAGCAGTGACATATCCATGTCGGTTCTCCGCCTGTTGAACGGCCCTCCCGAACGTGCTAACCTCTTGAGCCCCTTTTGAGAGGCGCCATACCCAAGTGGCTAAGGGGACGGTCTGCAAAACCGTTATGCGGCGGTTCGAATCCGCCTGGCGCCTCCAAACCATCTTGCCGACTCCGGTGCCCAGACCGCGCAAGTGAAAACGCCCCATCCGATTATGGGATGGGGCGTTTCCTTTGAGGCGGACCGACGCGGTCCTGGCCCGACCACATCCCCCCCGCTCACCGGATCTTGATCATCCTCCTCGTCTCCACATGGTCCGGGGTGATCAGGCGGTAGAAGTAGACCCCGGTCGGCGTCTGGCGGCCCTGGTCGTCCTCGCCCGACCAGGTCAGGGCATGGTGTCCGGGCTGGAGGTCCGGGGCCTCGAGGCGGGTGACCAGGCGCCCGCTCACGTCGAAGATCAGGACCTCCGGCGGAGCCGCCCTGCCCCGGGGCGAGGTCGAACCGGATGGTCGTTCCCGCGCGGAAGGGGTTGGGGGCGTTCGGGAGGAGCGCGGTGCGGACCGGCGGGGCCTCGTCCGCCATGGCGATGCCTTGGCCCGGGTTCAGGTTGTTGACCATGATCTGCCCGGCCTCGATCGCGTCGGACACCGCGGCCTCGGGATCCCCGGGCTGGTTGTCGTACAGGAGCTGGTTCCCGGCGTCCTGGTCCCAGATGCGGATCCGGAGGGCGTCCGGGTCTCCCGCGAGGTCCCCATCCACGGCCGTGATCCGGAAGCCGAAGTTCCCGGTCTTGTTGACCGTTCCGGTTCCCCGGAGGGTCGCGGTCTTGCCGTCGACGATGAGCCAGTCGAAGCGGGAGCTGGTGAAGGTCATGCCGGCGGCATGGAGCTGGAACCGCGCGTTACCCCGGGGGATGGTGTCCTTCCTGGCATACCGGGAGTTGAAGGAGAAGTTGGCCTTCCCCTCGGCCGCCGGGTCGGGCAGGTAGGCTCCGGGAGGGGAGGCGATCCAGCCCCCGGCGGTGACGAATCCTCCGCCGGGCCCCACCACCACCAGCGGCTCGAACACCGATTCTCCGGTGAAGCCGTGCTCGCTGGTCACGGTCAGGGTCACGGTGTAGGAGCCGGTCTCCAGGTAGGCGTGGTCGCCGGTCACGGTGCCGGCACAATCGGCCTGGGTCACGGTGCCGGGGGAGGTGGTGCCGTCGCCCCAGTTCCACACCGCGGTGTAGGAGCTCGACGCGTGGGAGGCGAAGCCGGCGGCGAGGTGTACCGCGCTCCCCGCCAGCACCGGGTCCACCGGACCGGTGATGTCGGCGAGGATGGGAGCTTCCGGGCTGATGACCCGGATGGCCACCCGGACCGAGTCGGAGAAGTTGTTGGCGGCGTCGCGCATCCGGTAGACGAACGTGTCGGTCCCGCTGAACCCGGCGTCGGGGGTGTAGGTGAAGCTGCCGTCGCCGAAGGCGGTCAGGCTGCCGTGGTCCACGTTGTCGAGGATGGCGGTGGCGGTGAGGGCGTCTCCGTCGGCGTCATAGTCGTTTTGCAGGAAGCCGGGGGCGGCGATGGAGAGCGGGGTGGCGATCACCGCCGCGTACGCGTCGTCGGTGCCCTGGGGGGCGCGGTTCCCCGGGTACACGTCGATGGCCACGGTGACGGAGTCGGTGAAGTGGTCGGAGGCGTCCCGCATCCGGTAGACCCAGACGTCGGTGCCGGTGAAGCCTGGGTCGGGGGTGTAGGTGAAGCTGCCGTTGCCGAAGGCGGCCAGCGACCCATGGTCCACGCTGTCGAGGATGGACACCGCGGTGAGGGCCTCGCCGTCCAGGTCGACGTCGTTGGCCAGGAACCCCGGGGCGGCGATGGACAGGGTCACCCCCGCCGGCATGGCGTAGCGGTCGTCCACCCCCACCGGATCGCGGTTGGCGGGGGGAAGGACCTCGATGGTGACGGTGACCGAGTCCGAGAGGTTGTTGGAGGCGTCGCGCATCCGGTAGGCGAAGGAGTCGATGCCGGTGAACCCGGAGTCGGGGGTGTAGGTGAAGCTGCCGTTGCCGAAGGCGGCCAGGGACCCGTGGTCCACGTTGTCGAGGATGGCGGTGGCGGTGAGAGCCTCGCCGTCCAGATCGATGTCGTTGGCCAGGAATCCCGGCGCGGCCATCGACAGCGTGTCGTCCCCGGCTACCCGGTAGTAGTCCGGGGTGCCCACGGGAAGGGTGCCGGGTCCCTGGACCTCCAGGACCACCCGGACCGAGTCGGAGAAGTTGTCGGCGGCGTCGCGCATCCGGTAGACGAAGGAGTCGGTGCCGGTGAAGCCGGGGTCGGGGGTGTAGGTGAAGCTGCCGTTGCCGAAGGCGGCCAGGCTGCCGTGGTCCACGTTGTCGAGGATGGCTGTGGCGGTGAGGGCGTCCCCGTCGGCGTCATAGTCGTTCTGCAGGAAGCCGGGGGCGGGGATGGAGAGCGGGGTGGCGATCACCGCCGCGTAGGCGTCGTCGGTGCCCTGGGGGGCGCGGTTCCCCGGGTACACGTCGATGGCCACGGTGACGGAGTCGGTGAAGTGGTCGGAGGCGTCGCGCATCCGGTAGACGAAGGAGTCGGTGCCGGTGAAGCCGGGGTCGGGGGTGTAGGCGAAGCTGCCGTTGCCGAAGGCGGCCAGGCTGCCGTGGTCCACGTTGTCGAGGATGGCGGTGGCGGTGAGGGCCTCGCCGTCCAGGTCGACGTCGTTGGCCAGGAACCCCGGGGCGGCGATGGACAGGGTCATTTCCCCAGGCATGGCGTAGCGGTCGTCCACCCCCACGGGATCGCGGTTGGCGGGGGGAAGGACCTCGATGGTGACGGTGACCGAGTCCGAGAGGTTGTTGGAGGCGTCGCGCATCCGGTAGGCCCAGACGTCGGTGCCGGTGAAGCCGGGGTCGGGGGTGTAGGTGAAGCTGCCGTTGCCGAAGGCGGAGAGCGATCCGTGGTCCACGTTGTCGAGGATGGCGGTGGCGGTGAGGACCTCGCCGTCCAGGTCGATGTCGTTGGCCAGGAATCCGGGAGAGGCCACCGACAGCGTGCCGTCCCCGGCTACCCGGTAGAAGTCCGGGGTGCCGATGGGAGCATCGCATCCCGCCTGTCCGGGACTCGTCTCGGGCCCGGTGGACAGGAGACCCCGGCCGAGGCTCCCCGTCGCCGGGTCCAGGAAGGGGAACCGGGTGCGGGGCTCCGGAGAGAAGGAACCGGTCACTGGTCCCAGAGGCAGCGGATCCATCAGGGAAGTCACGGGCTGGGTGAACAACGTCCGGAGCGGCACCTCGACCGCCGATCCCGGCAGGGGCGCGCCCCGGCGGCTCCAATATTCCGCGGGGTCGGGGCCGGGGAGAGGAGCCGTGATCGCTGCCCCGGGATCCTCCGCCACCGGGAGAGAGCGGGCCGGCGCGGCGAGGGCGTGGGTGGCGGCGGCGGCGATCAGGACCAGCGCGAGCAGAACCGGTGCGGATCTCATGATGGGATCTCCTGAAGAGTGTGAATGTATACGATCCGAGACAGTATTCTAGGGGACCGCCTTCCGTAAAACAGCATGTTTTTTAATATGTAGGACTATTTCTATTCCCAACGCGGCCCGGGGATGCAGCCGGTCCACCTGCCTTGGCCGGCCTCCGTCGATCCTCTTCCGGGTGACCTGGGACGCGCCCCGGCCGGGATCCCGGCCGGGGTGGTCCGCTTGCCGGCGCCTGCTAGTGGACGCTCGCCTTCTCCCCGGCCATGGACGAGACCGTCTGCCGCATGGCCAGGAGCTGGTCGGCCAGGGACTGGATCTGCTGCTCCATGCGCTGGAGATCAGCCCGATTCAGCCCGGATTGACGGGGGTTCTCCCTCAGGGACTGCATGTCCTGCATGGCCGTCTGCATGGCCTCGGTCATGTCGGCCATCTGCTGGGAGATGTCCATCATGTGATCGGCGCCCCGGCTGGTCGAGCCCATGTTGCGCCAGTGGTCCTCGCCGGCCATCCGCTGGAAATCCAGACGGGCGTCGGTCATCCGGTCCATCGACTCGTCCATCATGGTTCCGTTCATGGCCATCCCGTTCATCCCGTTCGCGGTGCCGTATCCCCGGTCCGCGGTCCCGTTCTCCCGGGCCAGGGCTCCGCCTTCGCGCCCGTAGCCTTCGCTCCCGTAGCCTTGGCGCCCGTAGGAAGACGAGTCGGCCATGCCTTCGTCCGCATGGTCCCGGTCGGTTCCGTAGCCGTAGGCACGGTCCCGGGCGGGGTACCCGGCGCCCAGGGTGTCCCCGGCGGCGCGGTCCACGTCCGAGTAGCCGTTCCCGCTCGTGACCCGGCCGGCGGTATCCGCCGCGTAGCCGCTCCGGGCGGAGGTCTCATCCTGGTTCCGGGCCCGAAGCTCCAGTCGTCCCTCCTGCCGGTCTCGCAACCCAGCAGGAAAACCACGATCAGAAAAAGGAGCAGGACGGGGGTGATTCCAACCAGCACGTTCAATCGTTTCATGATGTCACCTTCCTTCGAGGCGCCGACCCGAAGGCTCGATGGCTTGCTTCGACCATAGCCGACGGCGGGCGGGGTCACAACGCGCGGGGACGGCTCCGCGAACCTCGGGAAAGCGGGGCGGGCGCCCATCCACAACGCTATCGCCTTGCCGGTGCCGGTGTTGCGGGGAAGTGGGGGGCGGGGCTCGGAGTCCGGTGGGGGGTGGAGTTAGGGCATTCTCCGTGGCCGGGCACCGGAGAAGCCCGGATGGAGGAGGCGGGCCGGGTTGGGGCCCGGCCCGCCGCCGGTCAGAAGGTCAAGAGGTCAGAAGGTCAGAAGTTGTGCCGGTCGCGCCACTCCCGCACCTCACGCTCGGCCTCCTCGCGGGTCCGGCCGTAGCGTTCCTGGATCACTCCGGCGAGCTTCTCCGCGTTCCCCTCGGCCTGCTTCACCTCGTCGTCGGTGAGCTTGCCCCACTGCTTCTTGGCCTCGCCGGTCCATTGCTTCCACTTTCCCTCGGCAACGTCGGAGTGCTGTGACTTCTTCTCGCTCATTTGATTGTCTCCTGATGGATGGCCCTGCCGGGCGATGGCGTAGGCGCGAGGGACGGTCCCTGGGCCCCCGCCCGCCCTCATGTCCACCGTAGCAGACTGCGCGGGGGGAGGTCCGGGACGTGCCCCCGGACCCCCCCTGCGGCGAGCCCGGCGGCCGTTCCGACTCCGGACATCGTTGTCCTGATTCGACTTGTGCCGCCGCCGCTTCCCTGGTAGGTTACCGATTCGGTCGGTTTTTGCTCTTGGGCATGAATCGATTCCGATTCCGTTGATTCCCGGGCCGACCTCCGTGGAGCCGGCCGTCCACCGGTTCCATGCGCTCGGGCCCGGGGATCCTCCAACCCCCATGGATGTACACCGGAGAACGCTCATGACCAAGCTACTCCTTGCTGCCTGCTCCCTGGCCCTCCTGCTCGCTCCCGCCGCGGCCGGCGCCCAGACCTGCGCCTCCAACCTGGTGGCCAACCCCACCTTCAGCTCCGGGTTCAACCCCGGCTCAATGCCCATCGGTACCGCGGACAACTGGTCCGTGCTGACCCAGAGCCCCCAGACCCAGACCGACGGGTGCGGGGACGCCGCCGCCCTCCAGATGTGGGGAAACCAGGTGGTGGGGGAGTCGGTGCAGCAGCAGCTCCCGGGGGCGGGCATCCAGGCCGGGAAGACCTACCGCGTCACCGTCTGCTACCGCTGGCTCTACGACTCGACCAAGGGACCCGACTACGTGCGGCTCCGGCTCTCCATGTCCGCGGCCGCCCCCACCGGCTATCCCCCGGTAACCGGGGACCCGGTGATCGGGATCACCCCCAACACCTCCTCCGCGTCCTGGGCCACCTACACCTTCCCGGACTGGACCGCTCCCTCCAACGGGGCTTACCTGATGCTGAACCCGGAGAACGATGAGACCGTGGACGACGGGTATCTCACCTCCTGGGTCCGGGTGGACAACGTCTGCATCGAGGAGGTGCAGGCCGTGCCCACCGAGACCCTGAGCTGGAGCCTGCTCAAATCGCGCTACGGCGCTTCCCGCTGATCCTCCCCCCCGACGGCCGTCCGGCCTCGGGATCCCGACCGCGTGGGGCCCCCGGGAGCGATCCCGGGGGCCTTTCGTTGTCCGCCTCCGCCGGGCGTGCGGCCCCGCGGTTCCGGCCCGTCTGCTACGGTGGAGAAGAGGGGGGGGCGGCAAGACGCCCCCGCTCATCGCCGCCTTCAAGCAATTACACCGGGGTGAATCATGATCCGCGTTCCCGCCGGCCCGGCGCCGGCCGTCGTTCTCACGCTCCTCCTGTCCGCGATTCCGGTCCGGGCCCAGCCGCCGGTGGAACGGCCGGGGCCGGCGCCCATGGACACCGTGTTCACCGCGGAAGGGGAGCCGGCGATCCGGGTGGTGCCGGCCCGCTCCATTCCCGCCATCGACGATCCGCGGTTCGTCCCCGCCGCCGCCGCCCGGGACTGGATGGATCCCGGGGAGCCGGTGATCGGGCTCACCGCCCCCACCGGGGAGCCCCGGGCCTATCCGGTCCGGCTCCTCGACCGCCATGAGATCGTGAACGACGTGGTGGGCGAGGTGCCGGTCGCGGTGACCTGGTGCCCGCTCTGCTACTCCGGGGTGGTCTACGTCCGGCGGGAGCAGGGACGGGACCTGAACTTCGCGGTGAGCGGCATGCTGTGGCGCGACGGCCTGGTCATGCGGGACCGGGAGACCGGGAGCTACTGGAGCCAGGTCTCGGGGCGCGCGCTCCGAGGCCCCCTGGCCGGTAACGAGCTCGAGGTCTATCC
>CAVYIE010000005.1:0-414914 GCA_963768615.1 Candidatus Eiseniibacteriota bacterium
CGTTGCTGTAGATGCTGTTCTTGCCATCCTCGGGTCTGATTCCCGAGGTCGGGATACCCTCCGTTCAGGCAATCAACCCCGACCGTGTTCGAGTAGATCTCGTTGTTCCAGATGGTCGGGAACCGCCATCGCAGCGCGCCCCCAGGTAGTTGTACGCCAGGATGTTGTCGCTGTCCGAAGCGGATGTTCCGAGAGAGACATTCCGGGTAACGTGGACCCCGTACATCGAGTAGCCGACCGTGTTCCCTGTCAAGATGACAGTGCCACCATCCACCCACATGCCATCACCAAGGGAGAAATCGGACACAGAATTGCCCTGGATTGTTGGTGATCCGGTGAACAACCAGCCGGACATACCGACACCTCGGGTCGAACCCATGCCACCGCTGACCGTATTGTCCTCTATGGTCACCCCAGAACAATCGCTGTCGAGCTGGATTCCCGTACCCCCACCAACGATAATCCTGTTGTTCTCCACCAACCCGTAGCTCCCACTGTCAATACCATAGAGAACCATGTCCATGTTCTCGTTGTTGCTGAAGACACTGTGAGTTACCTCGACTGTGTCAGGAGCGACGCGTAGACTCCATAAATGGCATGTTGGACCGAAAGCGAATCCAGCATCCCCACTGATCCGCTCATGAGGGTGATGCTGTTCCAATCACCCTCCGCCGGGCTTGCTGCAGCAGATTCGAACTCCACAGCTCCGCTCCGCGTGTCCAGCCGTCCACGCACCTCAAACACGAGTGTCGGCGAAGCGGAGTCCACGAGGACAGCTGCCTTCGACAAGCTCAGGGTATCTCCAGCAGGAACGACGACATCGTCGGTCATGGACAGTGTCCCTGTTTGGCCTCCTACTTCGCCATCGTACTTGCACGTCCTCGTCAATGTCCCGTAGATACAGGCCACCGGATATGATCCGATTCTCTTGCGAGCCATTGTTCCAGGGTTCCCGTAGGAATCGACCCGAAGGGTGTACTCTCCATTGCTCTGATCGCAATACAGGGGATCCTCAACAACGCTACCGATTCCTTGGCACCCGGTCCCGTAGTAGTCGGACGGTCCCACTTCCATCCGCAATACAGTACTCAGCAATGACCGTCCCAAACCCCTTGTTCGTGTAGTTTGAGACGATGCAGTTTTGCACCGTTCCCGGGTGTATCGTGCTGTAGTCGGAGAGGCCATTGTAGAATCCATCGACCGTCAGGTTGGTTACACGTTGCCGCCGTGTCAATGAACGCCCCATCGCCGGTCCCACCGCGGTGCCTATTGCCTTGAGCAGGCAATCCACCACCGTTGCATTCGGTGCGTAGCACTCCAGACCGCAGTTGAGAATCCCATAGTCGTGGTGAGTGACAGTAACCTGGTTGTTGCTGCATTCGATATCCCCCTCACGGAGCGAGATCCCACAGCCATAATCAACCTGGACCTCGCAATTCTTCCACCGTCACATCTGCCTTAGTCATCGGCATCGACCACGATCCCGGTACCCCAGTAGACATCCAAGTGCAGTCCGAGATGATGGCGTCATCGCCCACATGGTAGATCCCATGTGGGACGGTGCTGTAGGCTTCACCTCCTGTAGTGGTGACGGTGCACTCATCGATCTCGACGGGCCCAACACTGTGATTCCTGTGTTCAAGCCGTCTCCAGTCATCGTCACGCTGGAGCCACGCACGAGGACGCTGTCGGCGCCCGAGCCATCGGCGTAGATTCCGTATTTGGTCCCGTTCCCGGCGACGCTAACACTGCAGGTATCGACCACCCCGAACCGATAGCCTTGATCCCGTAAAGTCCGGAACTGGTCAGCGTGACAGACGATTGCGAGATCCGACTGCCGCTATCCACCTGGGCCCCAATCCCGATACTGCTGTACGGCTGGCCGATGGTGCAGTTGCGGACCGTTCCTCCATTGCTGACATCGACAACGATGCTCTGTCCACCGCGAATCGTCAGCCCTTCCACACTTGCGCCGGACGCACTTGGTGCGAAGTCCACCGCCGATGAGCGGAGATTCCCGCATCGATGATGGGGGTTTCGCCTTCTTTGGCGATGACTTTGATGTTGGGTTTGACGGTGAACGCGTCCACGTAGGCGCTGTCCGGATGTCCTCAATGCATTAGAGACGACGAATGGTGTCCCCGGGGGAGGTGAGGGCCATCACGGTGGACACGTCTTCTTATAGCTCAGGCACATTCCATGTGGTAGCATAGGCATCGAGGGTTGCTCCACAAAGAGCAACACCGGCCAGGAACAGAACGGCTATGAGTCTCATGGCCGAACTCCTTTTCTGGTTATGGGGGCCGAGGTCAGTGTCGCTGCTTGCGGGCTCGTCACCACCTCGGCCCCCGCCTCTTTGTTGTCGACCAACCAGGCCGTGGTCGGGTCGGCCTTAAAATCAACGCTTCTCTTTCTTTTCCTCTTCTCGCCGGATCGAGACTCTTGACTCGTTGAATGAGCATCCCGGGGTTGAGATTGCCCCAATCGTTCCGACGCTGCTGTTCAGAGCCGGAGATTCCTGCGCCACCGCACCCGTACTCGTCTGGGTGTGTCACAGAACAGCGGGTCGAGAGGGAGGTTTCCGATAAGAGACAGGTTGGCCCCCGGCTCCTTGGTGGAGATTGGCGATCGTATTGCCGTAGACGATGTTGCCGGCTACCCGCACACTTGGCGTCGGGCCTGCCACGAGGCCGCCGTTCTCATTTCCGTAGATGATGTTCCGCTCAATGCGCGTCGCTGCGGAGCTGGCCTCGACGGCGAATCCCCCGCAGGGGAGTGGCGCCATGAGGCGCGATGGCTTGATTCCACGCAATCGTGTTTCTGTGAAACCACTGCCTCATCTTCTAGGAAGACTCCGCCTCCGGAGCGTCGTATCCACCCTCAATGGCCAGATGCCCGATTCCACAAGATCACGTTCTCGCTGACTTCGACCAGGTCCGCGCGGGTGTTGGAGACAATGTAGAGGCCGCCACCATGGTCCGTTGCATGGTTGCCGACGATCCGGTTCCTGCGAATGATGACCTTTCCCGGGGTCCCGATTGGTACAGTCCACCTCCGTCTCCCTTGCCCGTCGCGTTTCCGCGAATGACATTGTCTTGGATGATGCATGGTCCATCAATGTTGATACCTCCTGAGTTAGCGGAGCAGTAGTTGTCCTCGATGACATTTCCTTCGATTAGGATTGGGGGGAGGCTCGGATTCGCCGCACCAAAGCCGATTCCACCTCCACGGGAATTGCCTCCAGGAGGTGTGTCCAGGGCTTGGTTCCTCGTGATGATGTTACCCCGGATGGTCGGGGCTCCCCCCAGACATTGCACTCCTCCACCAATTTTGGAGTACTCGCTCCAGGGCGGAGTCCAGCCGGATCCCCCTGTGATCATGAGCCCCTCGATCACCGTGTCGTTCGACTCCCCCGAGTGACACTTGACCACGGTGTCATCCCGGTGGCTTCCGTCCAAGATCGTCACATCAGGCCCCCCAGCACTCACCAGATGGATCGCCTTGCCTTTGAGGTCAATGTTCTCGTAGTACCGTCCAGGCTCCACCCAAACCACATCCCCATCCGACGCGCTGTCGATCCCTGCCTGCACCGTAGGTGCGTCGCCGGTCCCATCCGCCTTGATCTGCCACGACCGGTGTCCTGAGGTCTTCACAGGGATCACACCGCAAGCCCTCGGGCCCAGGTCCACCCCACAGTCCACGTCCCCCCGGCCGACGGATCGGTACTCCACGATTACCTCCAGGCTGTCCCCTGGGGTCAGCACCCGTTCCCCCGCTCCAGCTACTAAGGTCACCTCCGAACAGATGGGCTGCGGGTCAATGGTCACCGGCTTGATGTCGTCGTTCCTCACCGTGAATGTCCGAATCAATGTGGTGCCCGCCCCAGGGAGTGGTCCCAGGTCGATCTCGCCTGGCGTGGATATGCAGCTGGGGTCTTGCGCCGTCCCGGTCACCCGCACGTCTCCACAGTTCAGACCCAGGATCTCGATCGGGATGGCCTTCTTGCCCACGGTTTGCGGCTTGAAGGTGACCTGAACCTGGAAGCTATCCCCGGGGGCCAACTCCAGCGCCATCACCGAGTCCGGCCGGGTGACCGTAACCTCCGGTGACTCCTCCCGCACCGCGATCCCGATCCAGTTCGGGTCGGCATTCACGATGGTCAAGTGGAGCGGTGTAGCTGCGGCCCAGGTAGACGTCTCCGAAAGGCAGGGTGTCGGGGAGAAGCAGGCACGACTCCCGCGGCCGGACTTCCTTGCCACAAGCCGCCCCCAGCACCAGGGCGAAGGTCAAGACGCCGGCAAGTGCCCGTCTCATGGCGCGAGCATCCCGAAAGCGGTGCAACGCACCTGGTCGCACTCATCCGCGCCCAGATCGACCACACACACGGATTCTCCCCCGACTGTCGGCGAGTACTCGATTGTCACATCCAACGAATCCCCCTCTTCCAAGGTCCGCATCCCGTCGCCCTGGCCGATGTGGAAGTCCCGACACTCGCACCTGGGATCAAGCACCAACGGACCCGGGCCCCCATTCCGGACCGTGAAGGTCCTGGTTTCAGTCTCCCCGATGCGTGGGTGACCAAAGGCCAGCCACTCCGAAGAGATCCGGCAAGGGCTGTCCACACACTGCCCGGTCAGCAGCACCGGCCCGCAGTCCAGGCCATCAACCTGGACTTCGGCCACATGTCGTCCCAAGGTCGCCGGGGCAAAGTGCACCATTACCGTCTCCGTTTGGCCCGGGCCAAACTCAAAGTGAAAGGACGAGTCGCCCTGAACCAGGGTGAACTCACTGTTCATCAATCGAACGGTCACGGCCCGCCACTGCGGTTCTGCACTCGTAATCAGGAGCGGCTGCGTCTTCGAACGCCCCGGGTACACCGGACCAAACGCCACCGAGTCGGGGAGCAGTAAGCAAGTCTCTCGAGGCGGGAGGGCGTCCTGCCCACACCCGATGACCACGACCAGGAGGATGGCCAATCGACCAGCTGATCTCACGCTACTGCTCTCCCCGCCATCTCGTGCCACCGCATCAGTACGGCTATCTCCAGTTTGCTCTTCAAGCGGTCCCTTGGCGTTGGGCGTTTGCCGCAGTTTCAGTCCGTTCCAAGCTGGGTGTCTGCGGGCTGACGTGGGCTCGATTGGCGACTTCGTTCTTCACCGTGAACCACTGCTGACACTTGGCTCTCGGATCACTCGGACCATCCGGATCCACCTCGCCCTGCTCTGAGACGGTACGGTGCACTCGTGGCCCATCTGTCGCTCGGCATTCCCGCCAGTCGAATTCCCCGATCTCGACAGGGATGGCAGGCTTACGATCCATCTGCCACACAGGAGCCACTGGGCCTCGGGAGTATTCGGTGGGCACCACCTCCCGTGTCCCGGCCGAGTCTGAGGCGCTCACCTCAACCGAGAGGGATTGCTGGTGGCTTAGAGCCCGGTTTCCGCTGGCCTTGGAGTTGCCTCTTCTCAAGCGGAGTAGGTCAGCGCGGTCTACCGAGAGATCGGCTAGCGGCAGGGGGACGGAGAGGGGATGCCGCGTTGGCCGAGGCCAGGTCTTACGTTCGCCTGGACGCAGTAAAGGCGGGGGATAGACAGCAGGGAGGCATTCAAGACCCGGTAGCCCAACCGAACGCTCGCGGGCTAAGTGAGTCCGCGGAGAGACTCCCCTGCCTCGCTTCCCCCCCATGCCCTTCCGGTCATGAGACCGGTGCATGGTTGCACCTCCAGCCCGGGAACCGTTGCCCATCCGGTGACCGCAGAATGGAACGTGCAAGTCACCAGCGTCGGAGTCCCTGAGGTGGAGTGGCTCAAGATGTCATCGGCTCCGCTCGCCATCCTGTACGCTACACCTGTGGATTGGCCAATGCAATTTCAAAATGTTGGTACACCGAAAGAAGTTCATATATATACGACAACGTTGTCCCCAATGCCCAACTGCACCCTGGGTCGAGTCTTAGGGAGCGGTACCTATCGAAGCTGAAGCTGTGGGCCTCCGATGTCGCAAGTCTCTGAAGCAACATCATGCGCCTCTGGATGGGCCGTTGGTTACCTTCCGACTAATGATCCGTTCAGTTTTCGGTCGGGAGCTATGGTCTGCTTCCGGGGTGGGACGGGAATCGAGTAGATCCGTCCTCGCCTCATCGGATCGGCAGGCGGAAGACGATGCTCCATAGCCTCGAGTTCGTCATCGACAGTGCTCCCGAAGGCCAGTAGAGAACTGAGAGCGGCGCTAGCCAACTCGCGGCGTTCGTTGTCACATAGTTGGGTTGACAGCCGATCCGAACGGACGAGCCGAGGGACTCCATCCCAATGCACCGCGAGGCTGGGTGTGCGAGCAGGGTCTACCTACGATCCCACGGATCACTCTCGAGACCCTGGCCAAGCAGGCCCACGAGCGGGGCCTTCGCTCCCGGCGGGCGGGAAGCCGGATCTCCATGGAGGGCGTCCGGCGCATCCTCCGGAACCCCATCTACTGGGGACCTTTCCTCTGGAAGGGGAAGCTGTACGACGGGGAGCACGAGCCCCTGGTCTCCAAGGAGCTCTTCGACGAGATCCAGCGGGCAAGGGCCATGAAGGGGAGGCCCCGCCGGCGGAAGCACAACTTCGCCTTCACCGGGATGGTGTTCTGCAAGCTGATAAGTTCAAACTCCACCTGGGACGGTGTAACCTTCACGCCCACATACAAGAAGCCCTTCGGCCGGCTGGCCGAAGGGCTTCTCTTCGTAAATGGCGGGGCCGACGAGACTCGAACTCGCGACCTCCGGCGTGACAGGCCGGCGTTCTAGCCAACTGAACTACGACCCCGCTCAAACTGTCCGGGCGGCCCGGGAGGCCGGGAACCCGGTTCCTCCTCACCCCGCCGAGGCGGGCTGAGGAGCCCAAAAAAAGACAATGACCGGAACCCACGTCCCGCTCCAGGGCGCATTAGGCTAGCAATCACCCCGGGCGGGTGTCAAACGGATTCGGCGGCGGGGCCCCGGTTCGCCGCCCGTCCGGGCCGGTCCACCCGGCAACCCCCAATCCACCAAGCACTTCCCCCCGGGTTTACCCGGGTGCACCCGAAGCCAACCGGGCGCACCCGGCCGGCCCGGCCACCGCAACCCGGCCCGCGACCCCGCGACCCTACCCCAGCAGCTCCTGGCACATGGCCCAGAGGTGCGGGGTGGTGTAGCCGTGGGTCTTGATCCGGCAGTTGGCCGACATCATCTGGTCGGCGTCTCCGGGATCGAGCAACGCCACCCCCACCTTGATCACGTCGCGGCGGGTGAGGGCCTCCACCAGGCGCTTGTTCTCTTCGGCCATGGGGCCCCGGGAGGCGGTGCCCACCACCACCACCGAGGCCTCGGAGGCGCGCCCCTCGGCCATCCCGATCTCCTCCAGGGTCGGCCGGGGCGACATCTCCAGGATCGTGAACCCCGCCGGCTCCAGCTGCTCCCGCACCACCTCCAGGGGGATCCGCCGGTGCTCGTCCACGTTGTGGGGCAGGACCGCCAGCTTGGCTCCGGGCGCGTCCGGAATCTGGGCCAGCACCCCGGCGTTCCCCTCCAGCACCAGTCCCCGCTGGGCCGACTCGAAGAAGGCCTGTTCGTGGTCGAGATCCAGGGCCTCGTCGGCCTCTTCATCCTTCATCCACATCCGGCCCCGGAACTTCCGCCGCAGGGCGTGGACCCGGGCCACCGACTGGAGGATCCGGTCCCGGGAAAGCCTTCCCGAGCGCGCCGCCTCCAGCACCCCGCGGTAGGCCGCCGCCCCCAGGGCCGGGTCCAGGGCGTAGAGGAGCAGGTCCGCTCCCGCCTCCAGCGCGGCCAGGGCCGCCTTGACCGGGTCGTGCCCGTCGGCGATGGCCTTCATCTCCATGGCGTCGGTGATGACCGCGCCCTGGAACCCCATCCCGGTCCGCAGGAGGTCGGTGAGGATGGGCCGGGACAGCGTGGCCGGCGCCCCGCTCCGGTCCAGGGCCGGGTAGGCCACGTGGGCGGTCATGACCAGGTCGGGCTGCTTCTTCTCCCGGGCGAAGGCGGCGGCGAAGGGAGCCAGGTCGCGCTCGCGCAGCAGGTCCTTGTCCGCCTTCACCACGGGCAGGGTGAGGTGCGAGTCCAGCCGGGTGGAGCCGTGGCCGGGGAAGTGCTTCACGCAGGCGGCGACCCCGGCGTCGGCCAGCCCGTCCAGGGCGGCCAGCCCGTGCTTCTCCACCAGGGCCGGCACCGGCCCGAAGGAGCGGGTGCCGATCACCGGGTTCACCGGCTCGCTGTTCACGTCCAGGACGGGGGCGAACACGGTGTTCACCCCCAGCGCCCGCGCCTTCTCACCCAGGCCGTGGTAGACGTCCCGGGTCACCTCCTCGTCGTCGGCCACCCCCAGGGCGGCGGCGGAGGGGGCGGGCGTGGTCAGGTGGGCCAGGGTGCTCACCATCCCCCCCTCCTCGTCGGTGCAGACCAGGAGCGGGAGCGGCTTCCGGCCGGGGCGGCGGAAGCGATGGGTGAAGCGGCGGGCCCGGTCCACCGAGCGCAGGTTGGCCTTGCGCAGGAAGATCCCGGCGTAGTGGTTGGCCTCGTGGGCCTCCAGGGCCTCGCGCACCTTCAGCTCGGAATCCACCCCGACCACGAAGAGCTGGCCCACCAGCTCCTCCAGGGTCGGCTCCTTGCGGACCCGCGGCGGGGCCGGGGCCTTCTCCCCGCCGTTCCTGGGCGGCTCCGCCGTCCGAGGCCTCCTGCGCAACAACCCGCTCATGACGTCTCCCCTCTCCGGGCCGAGAGCCCGTGATCCCAGGGCTTCAGCTCGGTCCCCGGATAGTAGTGCTCGAGAATGCGCTCAAAGCTTAACCCATCCCGGGAGAGCTGCATCGCCCCCCATTGGCACATTCCCACTCCGTGCCCCCAGCCCCGCCCCCTGGCGGTCAGCTTCTTCACCCGGCCCCCCGAGCGCTTCACGTCCAGATCGAACCAGGTGCTCCAGAGCGGGCCCGACCCCCGGTCCAGCACCCGCCGGATGGCCCCCTTCCGCACCGTGTACTCGGCCCGGTCGGTCTTGATGCGGAGCCTGACCGCCCGCCCGCTCTTCCCCCGCTCGGTCACCTTCACCTCCTCGACCGCGGTCCCCGCGAAGGGCTTCCCCAGGACGGCGGGGATGGTGCGGGCGAGGATCTTCACCAGTTCGGTCCCGGACCAGCTCTCCTCCCACCGGTAGTACTTGGAGGTCCGGCAGGCGTCCTGGCCGTTCACCTTGTCGTCGTGCTCGCGCAGGTAGGAGACCGGATCGGCGTCGAAGCTCTCCTCCACCGCGGCGATCTTCCCCCCGCAGGTGGAGCTGTAGTTGGCCCGGATCGGCTTCCCGTCCTTGACCAGGATCAATCCCCGGGTCTCGGCCACCGCCCGGTCGGCGTCGGGATGGCGTTCATCCACCGTCCCGTAGACCTGGTCCCCCACCCCGGCCTCCACGTCGTACCCCTCCCCCGGATGGGAGCCCAGCCGGCCGGCCACGTAGGTCCGGGCCGCCACCGCCTGGGCCTTGGCCGCCTCGCGGTAGCCGTCCCCGGCGTGGCCGATCTCCCGGGGCACCACCTGCCGGAGGTAGTTCTCCACGTCCACCACGTTGACCACGTTCATCCCGCCGGAGGGGCTGATCACGATCTCCAGCCGCCCGGGGTAGTCCCTCCCCGCCGCCTTCACCTCCCCGCTCCGGTCGTCGGGGGCGAGCCGGAGCGGCCCCGCGCTCTGGACCAGGAGCCCCGCCCCCCCGGCGAAGACCAGGATCCGGTTCCCGTCGCGGCGCACCGTCACCGCCTCCCCCTTCTTCCCCACGGCCAGGATGCCGGAGGCGTCGGCGAGGGTGTAGGGCTCGGGCGCACCCACCCGGGCCTCGTTCACGTGGAGCAGCAATCCCACCCGCACCGCCGGGGACGGCGCGCCCTCCGGCAACAGCACCGGCGGCCGGCTGCCCGCGCACCCGGCCAGGATCACCGCCGCGGCCGCGAACGCCGCCCACCGGAGACCGGCCCGCGCGGACCGCGCATCGGGAACCAGGGAACGCACGCGCGGCCTCATCCCTCCGCCGGCTCCCGGCCGGGGGTGATCTCCCCCAGCACCACCGGGTGGGCGGCCCCGGTCACGCCGGGGAGGTTGCCCGCTTCACCTTCCAGGGACAGGTGGCCGAGGAGCGCGAAGGCGGTGGCCTCCTTGGCGTCGGGGTCGAGCCCGTAGTAGTCGGAGGTCACCACCTGCACCCCGGCGAACAGCCCGGCCAGGTCGCGGAGGAGGGCCACGTTGTGCGCGCCCCCGCCGCTCACGATGACCTCGGAGACCTCGAACCCGGGGGCGACGTACCGCGCATAGCTCTCGTGGACCGCCCGGGCGGTGAGCAGGGTGGCGGAAGCGAGGGTCGAGGCCTCGGAGAGCTTCTCCGCGCGGCAGCGGTCCAGGAACCGCCGGGCGAAACGGACACCGAACTCCCCGCGCCCCGCCGCCCGCGGCGGGGTCCGGCCGAAGAAGGGGGACTCCAGGAACTCGGCCACGATGCCGTCGTGGGCGCTTCCCTTCCGGGCCAGGGCGCCGCCGGCGTCCACCTGCTTGCGGCCGTCGGTGAGGAGGGTCATGAGCGCGTCCAGCACCATGCTCCCGGGTCCGGTGTCGAAGGCCACCACCTCCGCCGCCGGCGCGCCGGCGGGGATGGCGGTGAGGTTGGCGATGCCGCCCACGTTCAGCGCCATGCGGGCCCGGGCGGGGTCGGCGTAGAGGACGTGGTCGATGAGCGGCACCAGGGGCGCCCCGGTCCCCCCCGCGGCCACGTCCCGGGCGCGGAAGTTCCCGATGACCGGGAGGCCGGTCCGCTCGGCGATCACCGCCGGCTCCCCGATCTGGAGGGTGCTGGCCGAGACGTAGTCGTCCGCGCCGCGGGCGGGGCGGCCGAAGGCGTCGCTCCCCGCACCGTCCCCGCCGGGCAGGGACTCGGGGAAGGCCGGGAAGTGGCAGACGGTCTGGCCGTGGCTGGCTACCGCGTCCACCTCGGCCCGGGGTACCCCGGCGTCCCGGATCACCGCCTCCACCGCGTCGGCGAAGAGGTGGCCGAGGATGTAGTGGAGGCGGGTGAGGCGCTCCAGCGCGCGTTCGGCGTCCTGCTGGACGGCCAGGATCTCCGCCCGGACCGCCTCCGGGTAGGGGAAGGTGAGGAAATCCGCCAGCTCCCAGGAGAGCTTGCCCCCGGCCAGGCGCTCCACCTCCACCAGGGCCGCGTCCACCCCGTCGGCGGAGGTGCCGGACATGAGCCCGACCAGGGTCCGGTGATGCTTGGCCAGCAGCCGCGACACGGATTTCATCGGAGTCCTCCGGCGCGTGCGGGTCCGGGACCGGCTCCGGCGGGCCCGCGATGGCGGCGAGGGCGGGCCGGCCGGCCGCCCGGATGGAAGGAACGCATGCGGCCAAGGGTAGCCCGCGACCGGGGCGAACACAATGCGAACCGGTGTCGTTTCCGGAACCGCCCGGGACCGGGCGCACCGCCGGATGACACCCGGGTACACATTCTTCTTGGGCCGCAGCCGCCCCGCGAACGACGAGGCAACCTGGACGGCGGCGGGCCGAAGCGCCGAAGGCGCGAGGGGGCCCCGCGCCGGCCAGAGCGAGCCGATAGAACGATCCGGGGGATCGTTCCGGCGAGCGCTGCCGAGGAGTCGCGGGGCGGAACGGCCCGCGCGAACGAGCGAGGCACCCCGGACGGCACCGTTCCGGCGAGCGTGCCGAGGAACGGGGGCGGACGGCCGCGCGAACGACGAGGCACCCCGGACGCCACGGTGCGCGCGGTCGGCCGCCTCACCCCGCCTCGGCCAGCCGCTCCACCTCGGGGAGCCGGGCCGCCGCCCACGCCCCGGCCAGGGCCAGCGCGATCAGGACCGCGACCAGGACCCGGATCCCCAGGAGCGACTCCACCCCGCCCAGCACCGCCCCGGCCAGGGTCACCACGCCGGCCACGGTGTTGCTGAGGGCCACGTAGAGCGGGCGGTCGCCGGCGGGGGCGCCGTCCACCAGGTAGGTCTTCCGGCCCAACCGCACCCCGGCCTGGGCCACTCCCACGAGCAGGAACACCCCGGCGAAGGGGATCGGGCTCGCACCGAGACCCGGCACCGCGTCCAGCACCAGGGCGGCGCCTCCCGCCACCGCGGCCAGGAGCGCGGCACCGGTCATGACCCGGCGGCTGTCCGCGTCGGCGAAGCGGCCCCATACCGGGTTGCTCACGATCTGGGCCAGGGCGGCCGCGATGAGCATGAAGCCGAGGCCGCCGGTCCCGGCCCCGGTCACCCGGCGGGCGAAGAGCGCGTAGAAGGGCAACGAGAGCTGCACGCTGACAAGCACCGCGCGGGCCAGGACGAACCGCCGGAACCCCGGCACCTCCCGCAGCAGGCGCCGGCCGGCCCGGGCCTCGGCGAGCGCGTTCCGCCCTCCCTCGGTGGCCCCCGGCGCCTCGTGGATGGCCGCGAAGATCCCGGCCGCGCAAAGCCACAGCGCCGCCGCCCCGCCCAGCAGGGCCGCGTAGACCCCGAGCGCCGCCTCCTTCCCCGGCCCGAACTTCAACGCCAAGCCCGCCCCCAGGGCCAGGGCGCCGCCCAGGGTGGCCCGCAAGGCCAGGAGCCGCCCCCGCCGTCCCCTGGGCACGGTCTTGGCGAGCACGTCCTTGTAGGCCACCGAGCCCACCCCGCTGGCCAGGCTGAACACGGCCAGGAGCGCGATCACCACCACCCCCGCCGCCGCCCCGGAGAGGGCCAGCACCGCGGGGATCATGAGCCCCAGGGCGGCGGCCTGGGTGAGCCCCGCCCCCACCCAGTACCGCTTGCGGGTGGGGCGGCCCCGGATGTGGCCGGCCACCGCGAGCTGGGGAAGCAGCGAACCCCCGCGCCGGACCGGCATCAGGAACCCGGTCAGGAAGGACGGCGCACCCACCGCGGCCAGGAGCCAGGCCAGGACCAGATCGGGCCCGGCGATCCGCTCCGCGAGCTTGGTGGCGGCCCCGTTGGCGGCGTTGAGGAAGAAGTTCCGGGGGAGATCGCTGCAGGCGCTCTCGGGGATGTCGGCGCAGGCCCGCTCCTCGGCGTCGCCGCTCACGAAGTCGTAGGCCCGCTCCAGCACGTGAGCCTCGGTCATGCCCGCCCCCGCCTAGTCCCCGGCCGGCCCGGGCCGGCCGTCCCCGGGGCCATCCGGGCCGCGATCGTCCCCGCCCGGTCGTTCGGCATCCGTCCCCGGCCGCCCCTCCCCGCCCGGTTCCCGCTCCGCGCGGTCGAAGGAGCCCCGGAGAACCTCCCGGAGGCCGGCCCCCTCCCGCCGGAGCGCGGCCATGGAGGTGGCCACCGAGACCACCAGGATCCCCAGCACCACCGCCAGCGAGACCGGGGTGGGGAGGTCGTACCAGATCTCGGCCACCATCTTGAGCCCCACGAAGACCAGCACCCCGCTCAGCCCCACGTGCAGGTAGCGGAAGCGCTCGATGGCCCCCGCCACCACGAAGAACAGCGCCCGCAGCCCCAGGATGGCCATCACGTTGGAGCTGTAGGCCACGAACGGGTCCCGGGTGACCGCGAACACCGCCGGCACCGAGTCCACCGCGAAGAGGATGTCGGTGGTCTCCACCGCCACCAGCACCAGCAGGAGCGGGGTGGCGAAGAGACGGCCGCGCTGGCGCACGAAGAACGCCGAGCCGCGGTAGTGGCGGGTGACCGGGAACACCTTCCGCACCCCGCGCACCACCGGGTTCCGGGCCGGCTCCACCTCGCGCTCCTCGTGCAGGGCCATGCGGATCCCGGTCCAGACCAGGAACGCCCCCAGGAAGTAGATCACCCAGTGGAAGCGGTTGATCACCGCCACCCCCACGAAGATGAAGAGCCCCCGGAAGACCAGCGCCCCCAGGATCCCCCAGAACAGGACCTTGTGCCGGTAGGCGGGCCGGACCGCGAAGTAGGTGAAGAGGGTCAGGAAGACGAAGAGGTTGTCGACGCTGAGCGATTTCTCGATCAGGTAGGCGGTGAAGTAGTCCACCCCGTGACCGCTCCCCCGCCACCACCAGACCACGCCGCCCACCCCGAGTCCGAGCGCGATCCACCCGAGGCTCCGGAGCACCGCCTCCCGGAGGCTCTCCACGTGCTCGTTCCCCCGGAAGCTCCAGAGGTCGAAGCCCAGGCAGACGAGCACGAAGATGTTGAAGATGATCCAGCCTGCGAACTCCGACACGCGTCCTTCCCCGGTTCCGGCTCCGGTGTCCGCCCGCCGAGGCCCCCCCGGCGGGTCCATCGATCATGGCAGGGGGGAGGCGGGGGCGTCCAGAAACGCCGGACGGCACGCAGAAACGCCGGCGCCCCGGGCGGGGAAGGTCCCGGAGCGACGGCGTGGGGGGAATGCCGAGGGAAGTGTTGTCAGCCTGCTAGCGGGCGGGAGCCTCCGAGGAGCAGCGGAGCCCCGCCTTCCTGAAGATCATCTCCGCCGGACAGAACCCGGTGAAGGAGGACTGGACCAGGTTCAGGCCCACGAACGCGACCAGGATGAAGAACCAGGGGCTCACCAGGAGCCCCAGGACCAAGCCGGCGAGCACCAGGGTACCGGCCAGGAGGCGCACCGCGTATTCGACCGTCATCGCAGGGGTCCTTTCCGTGGATCTCGAAGGTCAACCGGCGCCGGGGTTCGGTCCCCGGCTCACGGGAAGGACACAGGGCATGGGAATCGGTCACGCGGAGGGGCGGCGGGAACGGGGGAGAGGTCCCGGAGCCGGGAGTCAGTCCTGGAGCCGGCGCTTCACCGACTCCGACAGGGCCTTCAAGCGATCCCGGGAAAGCTCCAGGGGCGGAAGGAGATGGGCCAGGTCCCGGGTGCGGCGGACCGAGTCCACGAACTTGTCGCAATTGGAGCAGGAGTCCACGTGGGCTTCCACGGTCAGCTTGAGATCGGCGGGAAGCTCGTCGTCCAGGTACTCGGAGATCCGCTCGGCCAGCTCCATGCAGAGCTTACGGTCGTGGCTATGGTCGTGGTCGTGGCTCATGACGTCGCTCCCCCGGGATGGAAGTGGGCCAGGCTCTTCCGCAAGGCGAGGCGCGCCCGGTGGAGGCGCATCTTCACGTTGGGGACGCTGATTCCCAGCGCCTCCGCCGCCTCCGCGGTGTCCAGCCCCTCGACATCCCGCATCAACCATACGACGCGATAATCGGGGGGGAGGTCACGCACGGCCTGCTCCAGGGCCTCGGAAATCTCCCTCCGGTAGAGGCTGGCGCTGGGGTCGTGGGCTTCGGGCAGCACCGGCCCCTCCTCCACCACCCCCCCCTGGGGCAGGAGCTCGTCCAGGGATAACTCACGGTCCGGGGCGAACTTGCTCTTCCGGCGGCGGGTCAGGCAGGCGTTGGCCACGATCCGGTAGAGCCAGGTGGAGAGGGCTCCCGGCTCCCGCAGGGTCTGGATCTTCTGGAACACGGCAAGGAGCGTCTCCTGGAACACGTCCTCGGCGTCCTCCCGGTGCCCGCACATGCGGACCCCGAAGGCGTAGATCCGGTTCCCGAACTGCTCCACGAACCGGTCGAAGGCCCCGTCTTCCCGGGCCTGGACCGCCCGGAGGATCTCCTCGTCCCGCTCCCGGTCCCGGGTCTTCTCCCGCGTCGTCTTTTCGCTGGCCGTCATGGTCTCGTTCCCGCTTCCCGCGCCTCCGGGCCCGGTTCGTGACCGATCCGGGGCCGGCGCGTCCTTGGGGTGTGACGCGAACCTCCAACCGAAATCGAGAGAGCATGATAACCCAAAGCCATATCCCGCGCAGACGGCGGATTGCGGCCCTGGCCGCCCTGGGCGCCGCCCTCGTCCTGGCCGGGGCGCGTCCCGCCCTGGCCGCCGATTCCGGCTCCCTGACCCTGGACCAGGCGGTTCGGCGGGCCCTGGAGGGCTCCCAGCGGGTGGCCGCGGCCCGGGCCCAGGCCCAGGCCGCCGGCTCCGCGGCCTCGGCCGCGTCCCTGAGCCGCCTGCCTCGGTTCGAGGCCGAGCTCAACGCCAGCCGGACCGACCACCCGGTCTACGTGTTCGGCTCGCTCCTGGCCCAGGAGCGCTTCTCGGCCGCCAACTTCGGCACCTTCGACATGCAGACCGGGGCCTTCGACCTGTCGATCCTCAATACCCCCGACCCGGTGACCAACGTCCGGGGGGCGGTGAGCGTGCACCAGCCGCTGTGGACCGGCGGCGCCCTCACCTCGGGGATCAAGGCGGCGCGGGCCCAGGCCGAGGCCGCCCGCGGCATGGCCGGCCGCACCGACCAGCAGGTGGCCTTCGACACCGAGCGGGCCTTCCGCATGGCGCTCCTGGCCCAGGAGAAGACGGCCCTCCTCCGGGAGACGGTCTCGGTGGCCCGGGCCCAGGCGGCCCGGGTGGAGAGCCTGTGGGCGGAGGGGCTGGCGCTGCAGTCGGACCGGCAGACCCTGAAGGCCCACGTCCTGGAGATGGAAGCCGAGCTCACCTCGGCCCGCGCGGACAGCGCCGAGGCCCGGAGCATGCTCGGCCTGGTCATGGGGATGGAGGGGCCCGTGACGGCGACGCTGGCGCAACCCGACACCCTCCGGGCATCCTCCGTCCCCTCCCTCGCCTCGGCCATGGACACCGCCGTGGAGCGCGGCGACGTTCGCGCCTCCCGGGCGGCCTGGCGCGCGGCCTCGGCCGGGGTGGGCCTGGCCCGGGCCGGGGCGCTCCCCGCCTTCGAGGTCATGGCCGGGACCGAACACAACAGCAAGGACTTCTTCGGCGAGGGGGGGAACCAGTGGATGGTGGCCCTGGGCGGCAAGCTCAGCCTGGACGCCGGCGCCCCGGGCCGGATCAAGGCCGCCTCCGCCCAGAGCCGGGCCGCCCGGGAGCAGATGGACCTGGCCCGGGAGCACGCCCGCCACGAGGTGCGCACCGCCTACGACCGGCTCCTGGCCGCCCGGGACCGCGTCAGCGCCCTGGAGGCGGCGGTGGTCTCGGCGCGCGAGTCGTTCCGGCTCATGGAGCGGCGCCACGACGAGGGGCTCATCACCGCCCTCGATCTCACCACCTCCCAGACCAACCTGACCCGGACCGAACTCGGCGCCGCCGCCGCCCGTCACGAACTCGCCCTCGCCCGGGCCTCCCTCATGCTCGCCTCGGGCACCCTTGAACTTCCGGAGGAAGCGCGATGACGCTCAAGACCCTTGTCCTCACCCCTCTCGTTCTCGCCGCCGCGGTCGGGCTCTCCTCCTGCGGGAAGGGCGACGGCGCCCCGGCCGGGGAGCAGGGCCCGGTGGTGCCGGTGAAGATCACCGTGGCCGAGCCGGTCAACGAACCGGCCCGGCTGGATCTCTCCGGCGAGCTGGTGGCCCGGAACCGCATCGAGGTCGCGACCAAGGTGGCGGGCCGGATCCTGGAGATCCCGGTCACCGAGGGCACGCCGGTCAAGACCGGGGACGTCCTGGCCCGGCTGGACTCGCCGGAGCTGACCTCGGCCCTGGCCCAGTCCCAGGCCGCGGAGGAGGCGGCGCGGATCCACTTCGAGACCTCCTCCCGGCAGCTCGAGCGCATGCAGCGGCTGGTCAAGGGCCAGGTGGTCACCCCCCGCGACGTGGAGATGACCGAGATGGAGGCGGCGGGAGCCAAGGCCTCCTACGAGCGGGCCAAGGCCATGACCGAGATGAGCCGCCGGAACGTGGAGTACGCCGTGCTCCGCGCCCCCATGAACGGGGTGGTGGTCCGGCGGACCGCCCGGGCCGGCGACCTTGCCGTCCCCGGCCGCCCGGTGGTGGTGCTGGAGAATCCCTCCGACCTGGAGGTGCGCATCACCCTCCCCGCGGAGATGGAGTGGCCCCTGGGCCCCGGCGACCGCGCCGAGGTGCGGATCCCCCTGGGGAACGGTGAACCCCGGCCGGCGGTGGTGGACCGGGTGGTCCCCGGCGCCGACGGCCACACCGTGGAGGCCTTCCTCCGGGTGGAGGACGTGAAGGCGCCCAGCGGGAGCTTCGTGCGCGCCTCGCTGTTCGGGGCGGACTCGACCGGAGCCATCCGGCTCCCCGACACCGCCCTCATCCGCAAGGGCCCCCTGACCGGCGCCTTCGTGGTCCGCGACGGGCGGGCGCTGCTCCGCTGGCTGCGCCTGGGGCCCGACGGCCGGGTGACGGCCGGCATCGACCCCGGGGACTCGGTGGTCACCGCGCCCCCCGCCGACCTCGAGGACGGCGACCCGGTGGAGGTCCGCTGATGAAGCAGGAAGGCTACGGACTGGCGGGCCGCCTGGCCTCCATGTTCCTCGATTCCAAGATCACCCCCCTCCTCATGATCGCCGCCCTCCTCCTGGGGGCCATGGCCATCGTGAAGACCCCGCGGGAGGAGGAGCCGCAGATCGTGGTCCCCTTCGCCGACGTCATGGTCGGCCTTCCCGGGGCCTCCCCGGGCGAGGTGGAGGACCGGGTCACCCGGCCCCTGGAGCGGCTCATGCAGGAGCTGCCCGGCGTGGAGTACGTCTACTCCACCTCCCTCTCCGACATGTCCATGATCACGGTCGCGGTTCAAGGTCGGCGACGACCAGGAACGGAGCCTGGTCAAGCTCTACGACGCCCTGGCCGGGGGCATGGACGAGATGCCGGCCGGCGCCACCCCGCCCCTGGTCAAGGCCCGGCTCATCGACGACGTCCCCATGATGTCGCTCACCCTCTGGAAGGAGAACGGCGACCCGGAGCTGCTCCGGGAGCTGGCCGCGGGCCTGGAAGAGGAAGTGCGCGCGGTTCCCGAGGTCTCGGTGACCCACCTGATCGGCGGCAGCCGGCGGACCATGGAGGTCCGGCTGGACCCCTACGCCCTGGCCGCGGCCGGGCTCGCCCCCCAGCAGGTGGTGGGCCGGCTCCAGGCCGCCAACGCCGGCGCCCCCGGCGGGGAGCTGGTGGCCTCGAACCGGGCCACCCTGGTCCGCACCGACGCCTTCCTCCGCGACAAGGAGGACGTGGCCGCGGTGGTGGTGGGGGTGGCGAACGGGCGCCCGGTCCGGCTGGGCTCGGTGGCCACCATCTCCGAGGTCCCCGAGGCCGACGACTACGTCTCCTTCATGGCCGGACCGGCCATGAGCCACGGGCACACCCTGGGCCTGGCCCCGGCCGAGGCGCCGGGGCGGAGCACCCCCGCGGTGACGCTGTCCATCGCCAAGCGCAAGGGCTCCGACGCCACCCGGGTGGCGGAAGCAGTCCTGCACCGGGTGGAGACGGTCCGCGGGCGGCTGCTCCCCGAGGACGTCCACCTCACCGTGACCCGCGACAACGGGGAGACGGCCAACGAGAAGGCCTCGGACCTGCTCCTCCACCTGGGCATCGCCATCGTCCTGGTCACCATCCTCACCGGGCTGGTGCTGGGGGTGCGCGGCTCGGCGGTGGTCTTCGTCTCGGTGCCGGTGACCTTCGCCCTCACCCTGTTCACCTACTACATGTTCGGGTACACCCTGAACCGGGTCACCCTGTTCGCGCTCATCTTCATCGCCGGGATCGTGGTCGACGACTCCATCATCGTGGTGGAGAACATCTACCGGCACTTCCACCTCCACCGCAACCAGCGGCCCCGGGCCTCCATCCTGTTCGCGGTGTCCGAGGTGGGGAACCCCACGGTGCTGGCCACCCTGACCGTGATCGCCTCGGTGTTCCCCATGGCCTACGTGGGCGGCCTCATGGGCCCCTACATGCGGCCCATGCCCATCGGGGCCTCGCTGGCCATGACCTTCTCGCTGCTGGTCGCGCTCACCATGTCCCCCTGGCTGAGCAAGCGCCTGCTCAAGCGGGACGGCGGCCACGGGGCCGAGGGCGCGGAGGGTGAGGGCGAGGGCGAGGAATCGGCGCCCCCCACCCTGAAGCGGATCTACGTGGGAGTGGTCCAGCCGCTCCTGGACCGTCCCCGGCGGGGGTTCCTGGCCCTGGGTGGGATCACTCTCCTGCTGCTGCTCAGCCTGGCCATGCTCCCCCTCAAGATGGTCACGGTGAAGATGCTCCCCTTCGACAACAAGAGCGAGATCCAGGTCCTGGTGGACATGCCGGAGGGGACGCCGCTCGAGGCCACCTCGGCCGCGGCCCACGAGATCGCCGCCGCCCTGGCCCCGGTCCCCGAGGTCACCGACGCCC
Source organism: Candidatus Eiseniibacteriota bacterium (assembly GCA_963768615.1). GTDB lineage: Bacteria > Eisenbacteria > RBG-16-71-46 > JABDJR01 > JABDJR01 > CAVSKL01. The sequence goes on from CAVYIE010000005.1 coordinate 20,101, forward strand.
AGGTCTACGTGGGGAACGCCTCCCCCATCACCTTCAACGGCCTGGTCCGCCACTACGACTTCCGGCGCAGCCCGAACCTGGCCGACATCCAGGTCAACCTGAAGGGCAAGAAGGAGCGGAGCCGCAAGAGCCACGAGCTGGCCGGCGTCCTCCGCGAGCGGGCCCTGCCCGTGGCCCGGCGCCACGGCGCCCGGATCAAGGTGGTGGAGGTGCCCCCGGGACCCCCGGTGCTCTCGACCATGGTGGCCGAGGTCTACGGGCCCGATCCGCAGAGCCGGTTCGAGCTGGCCCGCAAGGTCCGCACCATCATGGAGGAGACTCCGGGCGTGGTGGACGTGGACTGGATGGTGGAGGATCCCCAGACCCAGTGGACCCTTGACGTGAACTCCACCGACGCCGCCCTGGCCGGGGTGGCCCCGGCCACCGTGGCCCAGGCCGTGCACCTGGCCCTGTCCGGGATGCCGGTGGGCACCCTCCATCCCGCCGACACCTTCGAGCCGGTGCCCCTGGTGGTGCGCTGGCCCCGGGACGAGCGGAACTCCCTGGCCGCGGTCCGCGACCTCCGGCTCCCCTCCGAGCGCGGCACCCTGGTGCCGGCGGCGGCGGTGACCACCCCGGTGGAGCGGACCCTGGACCCCAGCCTGTACCGCAAGAACGGCCTGCCGGTGGTGTACGTGACCGGCGAGCTCTCCGGCAAGCAGGAGAGCCCGGTCTACGCCATCCTCGACATGAAGGACAAGATCGACGCCCTCACCGGCTCCCGGGGCGAACCGGTGAAGCAGCTCTTCGCCGCCGAGCCCACCAGCCAGGACCAGTACGCGGTCCGCTGGGACGGCGAGTGGCAGATCACCCGGGAGGTGTTCCGGGACCTGGGCCTGGCCTTCGGGGTGGTGCTGGTGCTGATTTATCTGCTCATCGCGGCCTGGTTCCAGGATCTGCGGACCCCGTTCATCATGATGGTGTCCATTCCCCTGAGCCTGGTGGGGATCCTCGTCGGCCACTGGGTCTTCCACGGCTTCTTCACCGCCACCTCCATGATCGGGTTCATCGCCCTGGCCGGGGTCATGGTCCGGAACGGAGTGCTGCTCCTGGACTTCGTGAACCTGGCCCGGGAGCGCGGGTTGCCGCTCAAGGAGGCCATCCTGGAGGCGGGCGCGGTCCGGACCCGGCCCATCGTGCTCACCGCGGGCACGGTCGTGGTAGGCGCCATCGTGATCCTGTTCGACCCCATCTTCCAGGGGCTGGCCATCTCTCTCATCGGCGGTTCGGTGACCGCCACCGTGCTCACCCTGGTGGTGGTGCCGGTGCTCTACTACATGCAGCACAAGGACGATGAGACGGAGCCGGTTCCGGTGGAGGAGACCCCATGAAGCTGATGATGGTCCTGGTCCCCTCGGACTGCCTGTCCGAGGTCCAGAAGGTGATCGAGAAGCACGAGATCCACGCCTACACCGAGATCCCCAACGTGCTGGGGGCGGGGGTGAGCGGCCGCAAGATGGGGACCCGGGCCTTCCCCGGGACCACCAGCATGATCCTCACCATCCTGCCCGCCGGCGACGTGGACTCCCTGGTGACGGCGGTGAAGGAGTTCTCCTGCGACACCCCCTGCCAGGACGAGATCCGGATCTTCTCCGTTCCCGCCGAGAAGGTGCTCTGAACCCCGCCTGATCCCCTCCGCCCGCGCCCGGGATTCCCCCCCCCGGGCGCGGGCCCCTTTCCCCCGCCGGACCGGGGACCGGCCTCGGTTGCGCCCCCCGCCGCGAACGCGTACTGTCTTCATGTGACCGACGACGAAAAGCGGCGGGACCGGTACGATCCCCGGGGACCCTCGGGCATCCGCCGTTCCAGCATCATCTTCTGGCTCATCGTGGTGGCGGTCCTCGTCGTCATGTTCTTCGTGATGTGGGGGCTCCGGAACACCCGGCCCCCGGACTCGGTTCCGGCCCCGGACACCACCTCGGTACCGGATACCACGGTGCTCCCCCGGTGACCTGCCCGGGACCATCCCGCCCGGCCTGGAGGGCTCCCCTTGACCGGCATCCGCCCCCCTGATCCCACCCGCCGCACCCGCCGCAGCCGCCGGCTCCCCGGCCGGCTGGTCATCGTGATCGGGGCGGTGCTGGTGGTGGCGGTCAGCGCCTACGTCATGGTCCGCATCGTCCAGACCAGCGGGCCCCGCCCCCCGGCCAGCGAGATCCCCCAGCGGCCGGACCGGTCCGGGGCCCCGTGAGGCGCGCCCGGCCGCATCCCCGGCCCCCCGCCCCCCTGCCGGAAGCTGGTATCCTGGCCGGGCCCCGACACACCCGGCGGCCGGCTCCGTAAGCAACCATGAGAATCCCTAAGGGCCCGGTCGGGCCGAGATCCCAGGACCAGGCGGCGGAATCCGCTCCCGGAAGCGGGAACGCCGGGCTGTCTCCGGAGGTCCTGGACGGGGTCCGCCTCCGCGACCCCGAAGCCCTGACCGCCTTCTACGACGCCTGGTTCGACCGGGTCTTCGGTCTCACCTACCGGCTGCTGGGAAACCGGTCCGCGGCCGAGGACGCCACCCAGGAGGTGTTCATCAAGATCTACGGGGCGGCCCATCGCCTCGACCCTTCCCGCGACCCCGGCCCCTGGGTGGTCACCATCGCCTACAACGTGTGCCGCGACCTGTGGCGGTCCCGGCGGCACAAGCTGGACCGGCTCTCCAGCTCCCTGGACGAGCATCCGGGCCTGGGGGAGCGGGCCGGCGCGGCGCCCGGTCCCGGCGCCGAGGAGACGGTGGAACGGGGTGAGCGCGCGGAACGGGTTCAGGCCGCCATCCTGGAGCTTCCCGAGTCCCTGCGGACGGTGGTCGTGCTCCACGACTACCAGGGGCTCAATCACGAGGAGATCGCCCGCGCCGTGGGCGCCAGCCACGCCGCGGTGCGCAAACGCTATTCCCGGGCCCTGAACCGGCTCGGGGAGCTGTTGAAGGACCTCTGGCCATGAGCGAGCGCATGGACGACATCCTCAGTCCGGAGGCTTCCCGGGCCCGGGAGGCGGTCCGCGCCCTACCCCGGGCCGAGGCCGACCCGGCCTTCCGGGCCCGGCTCCGGAACGACTTCGTTTCCGGCCGCCGGCCGGGGGGCGCCCGGGTGCGCCCGGCCTGGCCCGCCTTCGATCCCTGGAAGGCGGCCCGGATGGCCGCGCTTCCGGTGGCCGCGCTCCTGGCCCTGGCCCTGTTCGCGGTGGCCAACCGGGGACCCGCCCTCACCCTGATCGGGGCCTCCTCCGCGGGGACGGTGACCGTGGACGGAACGGCGGTCCCCGCCTCCGACCGGGACCGCCTGGCCGGGTTGATCCGCCCCGGCGTCCGGGTGGTCCTGGACGACCGGGCCTCCCTGGACCTGCTCATGGACCACGTCCTCGTCTTCGAGGCCGCCCCGGGCACGGAGATGATCGTGCCCGGCTCCCCCGGCCGCTGGCTCTTCCGCACCTCCCGGGGACGGGTGGAGCGGGGCGAGGTCCGGGTCATGTCCGGCCCCGACTTCCCCGGCCGCCGCCTCCGCATGACCACCCCCGACGCGGTGGTGGAACTGACCGGCACCGTGGTCTCGGTGTACGCGGACACCAGCGGTTCCTGCATCTGCGTGGACGAGGGGACGGCGATGATCGGGCCCTCCGCCGACCGCATGCAGCCGGTACCGGCGGGGATGCGGATGGTGGTGCCCCGCCACGAGCCGGCCTACGTCACCACCATCGCCCCGCCCCACCAGGCGCACCTGAAGGAGTTCGAGTCCGAGATGGCGCCCCGGGTGGGCCGCTCCGAGGCCCCCTAGCGGTTCAATAGCTCCACCATTCCGATTGCGGACCCCGATTATCGGCTGAAATCAATTCGGGTTGGGTGGTACAATGCAGGCGTTCCCCCCCAAGGAGCACCGCCATGGAACGCCGGGCCTCTCTCGCCGCCTTCGCCGTCCTCCTTCTCCTGGCCGCCGGATGCGGGGATGACGGTCCCACCGCGCCCCGCATCGCGCCGGTGATCGAGTCCGTGGGCCTTCCCCAGTGGACGGTGCTCACCGGCCCCGTAGGGATCCCGGTGACCGCGGCCGGGGCCGACTCGGTGGTCCTGTTCGTGGACGGCGTCCGCCACACCGCGGACACCGAGCGCCCCTTCATGCCCCACTACCGGACCGGCGAGCTGGCCAACGGGCTCCACCGGGTTGCGGTGTGGGCGGTCAACGCCGCCGGGATCTCGGACACCACCTTCATCACCTTGACCCAGAACGTGGGCCGGGGAGTGGCCACGGTGGTCCGGCCCCTGGAGGCCACGGTCGCCTTCGGGGACACCCTGCGCTTCACATCCTGGGTGCTGGGAGCCGAGGATCAAACCGTGACCTGGCGGGTGGGCCTCCACGACCTCGTGCGGGACGGCGACGGCCCCGGCCGCGCCCCGGTCCCCGACTATCCCGGGAGCATCGACGCCGGCGGCCTCTATACCGCTCCGGCGGAGCGGTCCGCGGAGCAGATCATCACCGTGCAGGCGGTCCCGGCCGCCGGCGAAACGTATGCGTCCAACCAGGCCACGGTGAATCTCACCCCGGCCCCGGTGGTGGAGATCCTGGATCCGCCGGGGGAGCTGGTGGCCGGGCGGACCTATGCGTTCCAGGTCCGAGTGCGGGGCGCGGCGGATCCCGGCGTGGTGTGGAGCCTTCCCGAAGGTGCGGGCCGGGGAAGCGTGGACGCCGAGGGCGTCTATACCGCTCCGGAGGAACCGCCCGATCCACCGGAGATCACCCTGCGCGCGGTCAGCGCCGCCGACGCCGGCCGCTTCGACGAGGTCAGCCTCCCCATCCGGACCGAGTACGGGATCACCGCCGGGGCCGGGGCCGACACCCTCCTCACCGGGGCCGGCACCACCGTCACCGCCACCGTGACCGGCGCCCCCGACCCCGGGGTGCTGTGGTCGGTGGACGGGGGCGATGCCTACGGCACCGTGACCCCCCAGGGCGTCTACACCGCGCCCGCGGTCCTGCCCGACCCGCCCCGGGCCGTGATCCGGGCCGTGGCCCGCGCCGACACCGCCCGGAGCGCGGCGGTCACCGTCCGGCTGGTGGCGGGGCCGGACCCGGCCACGCTCGCCTTCCTGGACGCCATGGGCCACTCGGGCCGCCTCCTGGCCGAGGTCGGCGACCAGGTGACCGGAGCGGTGGGCTCCGCTCTCCTCTACGTCGCGCATCTTACCGGCGAGACGGGCCAGGTCACCGGGACCCTGCGCCGGGAAGGCGACGGCTTCGTATACGAGAGCGAGCCTTCCGACCGGTTCATCATCCAGCCCCGTTCCGGGCCCGCCTGGAACGTCCACGTGCATGCCCTGGAATTGGACGAGGCGGCCCTCGTGGGTTGGCGCCTGCCCCTTGCCGGGAACGGCTACCTGGCTTTCGGGACTCTGGAGTTCGAAGCCGAGGTCCCGGGGCTCTTCTCCCTCACCGTGAGCCAGGAAAGCCATGCCGTGGAATGGCCGTTCAAACCGGCGATGGTCTGCGACCCTCCCGGGCGCTTCGAGCGTGAAGTGGCCGGCTGGCTGGAGATCCCCGCCACCGGACGAGTGGACCTGGAGCTCCTCAACGCGGGAGTCGAGGACAACTGTGGAACGCCGAACCTGGATGACACCCTGAGCGGTGCCGCGACGCTGGAGGACGGTGGCCGGAACACCTTCGACGAATCCGAACGGTTGGGCTACTGGGAGGGCGACGGGGTGCACCCCGGGGGAAATATCTGGGACTGGCGGTTCGAGAACACCGGAACCCTGGGCGGGAACACCTATCGTCTCACCGGCGCGGAATTCCGGGGCCGCCTCGTGAACACGACCTTCGCCCGGGCCGGGGACGTGGCGAACCCGGACGAGTTCGCTGTCTCCGGGCGCCTGCTCCGGAACGGGGCGCCTTACGCGCAGGTGCGCTTCGACCGGCCGGTGGAGGTGGGAAGCCCCCCGCCGTCCGCGGTGCTGGACTTCGGCTACGGGCTCACCCGCACCCTGCGTCCTCCCACTGCCACGTACTGGCCCCCGGACCTCTACCAGCTCGTTCCGGACCCGTTCCGGTGAACCCGGGTCCCTCCGGGCCGGGGAAGCCTACTTCCCCGCCCCCGCGGTGATCCCCTCGATGATGTGGCGCTGGAAGACCAGGAACACCAGCAGCACGGGCAGGGTGGCCAGCATGGACCCGGCCATGAGGTGGCCCCAGTCCACCGCGTGCTCCCCCTGGCTGTAGAGGGCCAGCCCCACCGGGATGGTGCGCATGCGTTCGCTGCTGGTCAGGATCAGCGGGTAGAGGAACGAGTTCCAGTTGACCAGGAAGGTGTTGATCCCCACCACGGCCAGGGCGGGCCGGGCCAGGGGGAGCACCACCCGCCGGAACACCGCCCAGTCCCCGGCCCCGTCCACCCGCGCCGCCTCCTCCAGGTCCAGCGGAAGCTGCTGGATGTACTGCCGCATCAGGAACACGTTGAAGGCGTCGACCAGGAAGGGGGCGGTCAGGGCCACGTAGGTGTCCAGGAGATGGGTGCGGGCGACCAGGATGTAGAGCGGGATCATGATGATCTGCTTGGGGATCATGAGGGTGGCCAGGATGGCCAGCCACAGGGGGCGCTTCCCGGGGAAGCTCCGCCGGGCGAAGGCGTAGCCGACCATGGCCGCGAAGAGGAGATTCCCCACCACCACCACCGCCGCCACCACCGCGCTGTTCAGGAAATAGCGGCCGAACGGTCCCGCCGCCCACACGTCGCGGTAGTTCTGCAGGGTGAGCCCGCCGGGGACGAGGGCCGCGGGGCCGGTGAGGTCGAACCCTTCGGTCTTGAGCGAGAGCAGCACCATCCAGTAGAGGGGGAAGAGCATGGTGAGGAGGCTCCCCGCCAGCACCGCCCACAGTGCCCCCCGTCCGAGGCGCCGCCGCGCGCCTCCGCCGGGGCCTCGGACCGGATGCAGGGCGAACCCCGGCCCGGCACGGCGCGGCGAACCCCCGCTCACGCTTCCGTCCTCGAGCGGAGGAGCCGGCTCTGGACCAGGGAGAAGCCCAGGATGAGCACGAACAGGAGATAGGCCACCGCGCTCGCGTAGCCCATGTCGAAGTACCGGAAGCCCTGCTCGTAGAGGTAGAAGACGGTGGTGAGGGTGGAGTCCAGCGGCCCCCCCGGGTCATGACGAAGATCTCGATGAAGACCTGCAGGCTCCGGATGGTGTTGATCACCACCACGAACAGGGTGGTGGGGAGGAGCAGGGGCAGGGTGATGTGGAGGTGCTTCCGCCAGCCGGTGCCGCCGTCCAGGGCCGCGGCCTCGTAGAGCTCCAGGGGGATGGTCTGGAGGCCGGCCAGGTAGATGACCATGTAGTAGCCGAGGGCCGCCCACACGTCCATGATCATCACCGCGGGAAGGGCGGTGAGCGGATCCTGGAGCCAGGGGTGCCCGGCCATCCCCAGGGTCTTGAGCAGCATGTTGAGGAGCCCGAAGGGCGAGTAGACCTGCTTGAAGATGAGCGAGACCACCACCAGCGAGACCACGGTGGGCAGGAAGAAGGACGCCCGCACGAACCCGCGCCCCCGGAGGGGGCGGTTCAGGAGCAGGGCCAGGGCCAGGGCGCCGGTGGTGGTGAAGGGGATGGTCCCGGCCACGAAGAGCAGGGTGACCCGGAGCGACTTCCAGAACAGGGGATCGTGGAGGGCCCGGACGTAGTTGGCCGCCCCCACCCAGCCCATGCTCCCCCGGAGCGGGTTGTAGTCGGTGAGGCTGACCAGGAGCGAGAAGAGGATCGGGTACACCCCGATCAGGGCGAAGGTGACCAGCCAGGGGCTCAGGAAGACGAGTGTGCCCCGGCCGGTTCCCCGCGGTATGGCCCTCGGTGAACGCATGCCGGGGATCATAGGGGCGGGCCCGGCCCGGGACAACTGAAGGCCGCCGGGCAAGGGCGTGTTTACCCGGGGGCAACCCGGATCGCCGCCGCCCCGCACACGACGAGGCGGCCTCGACCGGACGCTAGCGGTTCACCGTGCTCATGTCCGGGTAGCGGTCGCCGGCGGTGGCCCCCTTGGGGGCCAGCTCGTCGAGCCGGGCCAGGTCGGCTTCGGAGAGGTCGACCTCCAGGGCGGCCAGGTCCTCCTCCAGGTATTCGAGATGCTTGGTTCCCGGGATGGGGACCACGTCCTCGCCCCGGGCCAGCACCCAGGCCAGGGCGAGCTGTCCCGGGGTCACCCCCTTCTCCCCGGCCATGGCCTCCACCCGCTCCACCAGCTCCAGGTTGCGGGTGAAGTTCTCGCCCTGGAAGCGCGGGGAGCGCCGGCGGTAGTCGCCTTCGGGGAAATCCGCCGGGGTGCGGAACCGGCCGGCCAGCATGCCCCGGCCCAGGGGGCTGTAGGCCACGAAGCCGATGCCCAGCTCCCGCACCGTGTCCAGGATCCCGTCCTCCGGGTCCCGGGTCCAGAGCGAGTACTCGGTCTGGAGCGCGGTGATGGGGTGGACGGCGTGGGCCCGGCGGATGGTGGCCGGGGCGGCCTCGGAGAGTCCCAGGTGGCGCACCTTTCCCGCCTTCACCAGCTCGGCCATGGCCGCCACCGTGTCCTCGATGGGCACGGTGGGATCCACCCGGTGCTGGTAGTAGAGGTCGATGTGGTCCGCCCCGAGGCGCTTCAGGGAGGCGTCGCAGGCCTTCCGGACGTATTCCGGCTTGCCGTTGACCCCCAGGAACTCGCCGTCCTCCCCCCGCTGGTTGCCGAACTTGGTGGCCAGGACCACCCGGTCCCGCCGGTCGGCGACGGCCTTTCCCACCAGCCTCTCGTTGATGAAGGGGCCGTACATGTCCGCGGTGTCCAGGAAGTTCATCCCCCGCTCGAGGGCGCGGTGGATGACCGCGATGGACTCCCGCTCGTCGGTGGGTCCGTAGAACTCGGACATCCCCATGCACCCCAGGCCGAGGGCGGAGACCTCCAGGCCCTGGGTGCCCAAGACGCGATGCTTCATGGTCGATTCCTTCCGTCTGAGTACAATACCGCCCGCGGGCTCAGCGCCGCCGGGCGAGGATGGCGTCGATGTCCCGGCAGGCTCCATCCAGGGCCTGGCGGGGCGATTCCTTCGAATATACCGCCTTCTCCAGGGCGGAATTCACCGCGTCCTCGATTTCCACCCAGGACTCGATGTTGGGAGGGAACACGGCGGTATGGAGCTGGTTCAGGAACACCGCCATGTCCGGGCTCTCGGTGAAGTAGGGATCCCCGGCCGCCGCCACCGCCGCCGGCAGCACGCTCATCTGGTCCTTGGCGACGACCATGGCCTGGTCCGGCTCCATGAGATAGCGGGCCAGTTCCACCGCGGCTGCCTTCCGGGGCGACCGGGCGAACACGACCAGGATCTCGCCCCCCCCGAAGGAGGCGTGGGTGCCCCGGTCCGGACCCGGCCGGGGCACCAGGGCAACCCCGAAGTCCAGGCCGGGAGCGTCCCGGGGAATGGTCTTGAGCAGCCAGGAACCGGAGATCATCGCCCCGAGGCGGCCGTCCTTGAAGGCCTGGTCCAGCACCTCCTGCTTCTCCAGGAGCGAGTAGGGGACGAGCTTCAGGTAGAACTCCAACGCCTCGAGGACCGGGGGGGCGTCGAAGGTGCAGGTGCGGCGGTCGGGGCCGAGCACGCTCCCCCCGTTCCCCCAGGCGAAGGGCATGAACTTCTTGAACTGGATGTAGCGCTCGCCGCTGTTGAGGCCGTAGCCGTAGGTCCCCTCGCCCAGGGAGTCCACCCGGGCGGCCAGCCGGAGCAGGTCGTCCCAGGTTTCGGGAAGACGGTCCGGGTCCATCCCCGCCCGGCGCATCAGCTCCAGGTTCACGAACAGGGCGCGGGTGCCGGTGAGCCAGGGGAACCCGTACACCGTGCCGTCGTAGGTGCAGGCGTCCCACATGAGATACTCGGGGCGGAGGTTGGTGGTCTCGGTGGTGAGGTCGGCCAGGGCCCCGTTGGCGGCGAACTTGGCGAACCAGGTGCTCCCCAGCTCGCACAGGTCGGGAGGGCTCCCGGCCGCGGTGGCGGCGGTGATCTTCTCCAGGCCGCTCTGCCAGGTGAGCTGCTGCATCTCCACCCGGATGTCCGGATGCTCGGCCTCGAACCGGTCGATCAGGGGCTGGACGGTGGCCGAGGGGAAGAACTGCCAGAAGGTCACGGTGACCGGGCCCGATCCGCCCCCACCGCCGCAGGCCGGCCCCCCCAACACCGCCGCCGCCGCCAGGAGCATCCAGGCCGCCGTCCGCCGTCCGCTTCGCATGATGTGAGCCCTCATCCCTCGTGCCGGTAGATCACGCCGTCCCGCATCACGAACCGCACGTCGGCCATGCGGGCCATGTCGTCCAGGGGATCCCCGGCCACCGCGACCACGTCCGCCCGCCGGCCCGGTTCCAGGGTCCCCACCTCCTCCTCGATCCCGTTCATCCGGGCCGAGTTCACGGTGGCGGCCCGGATCGCCTCCAGCGGGTCCATCCCGCACTCGACCATGACCGGGAAGTCGCGCCAGTTCTCCCCGTGGGGGAAGACCCCGATGTCGGTGCCGTAGGCCACCGGCACCTCGGCCTCCACGATGCGGGCGAAGCGGTTCCGCTGGAGCTTCCGGGCCTCGGTGGCCTTCCGGATGATGGAGGCGTCCAGGTTCATGGGGTTCTCGGGGATCTGGAGGAAGTCGAGCACGTAGAGGGTGGGAACCACGGGGATCCCCTTATCCTTCATCATGCGGACCCCCTCCTCGTCGATGAAGCTGCAGTGCTCCACCGAGTCGTAGCCGGCCTCGGCGCAGAACCGGACCGCCTGGGCCCCGTGGGCGTGGGCGGTGATCCGCCGGCCCAGGCGGTGGGCCTCCTCCGCCGCCACCCGGATCTCCTCCGCGGTGTAATGCGCGTGGTTGGGGTCGTCCCCGATGCTCAGCACCCCCCCGGAGGCGAAGAGCTTGATCCAGTCCGCCCCCAGCTTGATCTCCTCCCGGACCGCCTTCCGCATGGCCTCGGCCCCGTCCACGATCTTCCCCATCCCCCGCATGCACAGGTCGCAGGCGAAGTCGTTGGCGTCGCCGTGACCGCCGGTGATGGACAGGTAGTGGGGGGCCACCAGCATCCGGGGCCCGGCCGCGTGCCCGGCGGCGATGAAGTTGCGGAGGTCCACCAGGGCGTTGTGCCAGTCGGCGTCCCCGGGATCGCGCACGGTGGTGAACCCGGCCCACAGGGTCTTCTGGGCGTTGGCCAGGCCGTGGAGCGCCTTGGCCGCCGAGGTGCGCCGGTAGACCACGGTGACCAGGTCGATGGGTTCGGTGAGCAGGTGGCAGTGGTTGTCGTGGAGGCCCGGCATCAGGGTGGCGTCCCCCAGATCGATCACCGAGGCCCCGCGGGCCGGCTTGAGTCCGCTCCCGAAGGCCTCGATCCGCTCGTCCTTCACCTCCAGCACCGCGTCGGCGACGACCTCCCCCTTCACCACGTCCACCCCGCGGGCGGCCCGGAGCACGTAGTGTCCGCGGCCGGAGAGTTCCGTGATCATGACGTTCGTCCTTTCCCCGGAGGCGAGGCCCCCGCGCCGGGCGCTCCGGCGCCCGGTTCCGATTCGTTTGCCACCGCCCGTCGGACCGAACCCGCGGCGCGGGCCAGCCTCCGCCGGGCCTCCTCCGCCTCCACCCCGGCCCGGAGCATGACCAGGGCGGTCTTCACCGAGCCCCCGGCGCGTTCCAGCGCCTCCCCCGCCGCCTCGTACTCCACGCCGGCGGCCAGCATCACCGTGCGGCGCGCCCGTTCGCGGAGCTTGGCGTTGGTGGCGACCAGGTCCACCATCATGTTCTCGTAGGCCGCCCCCAACCGGACGAAGGCGGTGGTGGTGACCATGGTCAGCACCATCTTCTGGGCCAGGGCGGCCTTCATGCGGGTGGAGCCGGTCAGGACCTCCGGCCCCACCACCGGGCAGACGGCCACGTCCACCTCCAGGCCCTCGGGCGGGTTCATGGACAGGTACACGGTGCGGGCGCCGCGCCGGCGCGCCTCGGCCACCGCGGCCACCGTGAACGGGGTGCGGCGGCTGGCCGCGATGCCGAACACCACGTCCCCCGGGCCCACCTCCAGGACCTGCATCTCCCGGATCCCCGCCCCGGAATCGTCCTCGGCCCCCTCCACCGCCCGGACCAGGGCCTCCGGGCCGCCCGCGACCACCCCCCGCACCTGCTCCGGATCGGAACCGAAGGTGGGAGGGCACTCCGCCGCATCCAGGACCCCCAGCCGGCCGCTGGTGCCCGCCCCCACGTAGATCAGCCGTCCGCCCCCGGCGAGGGCGGCGATCACCAGCTCCACCGCCCGCTCCACCGCGGGCAGCTCCCGTTCCACCGCCTCGGCCACCGAGCGGTCCTCCTCGTGGATGAGGCGGAGAACGTCTCCGGTGGACAGCAGGTCCAGATCGCGCGAACGCGGGTTCCGGGCCTCGGTGGTGAGCGAGGCGAGCAGATCGAAGAGGTTGCGATCGGATGTGGGCGGCACCCCGGCTCCTTGCATGAGACTCAGCAACCCTATATAATCGCTTAACTTACTGTCAATCGGGCCACGGCGTCGGGCTCGTCGCGCCTCCCGTCCGGCCCGATGCGAAACCGAAGGTCCCCCCGTGATCGTTTCGCGGCGAGATCTCCTTCTCGCGCTGGCGGTGTTCATCGTCCTCACCCTGGCCTTCTCGTGGCCGCTGGCCCCCCACATGCGGGGACAGCTCGCGGTCGCGGGCCCGGCTCTGGACGCCATGCACCTTCTCTACGCCGTCACCTGGGGATCCCAGGCCCTCAGCGACAACCCGTTCCATCTCTTCCAGGCCACCTTCTTCTACCCCTACTCATCCTCCCTGGCCTTCATGGATCACGTATTCGCGCTTTCGGTGCTGGCCGCCCCGGTCAACTGGGCCACCGGGAACATGATGATGGGCTTCAACGTGGCCTGGCTTCTCACCTTCGTGCTCTCCGGGCTGGGCGCCTTCCTGCTCGCCCGGTACCTCACCGAGAGCACCCCCGCCGCCATCCTGGCCGGGATCCTCTTCGCCTTCCAGCCCTTCCGCTACCACAGCCTGGGGCAGATCAACGTGCTGGCGGTGATGTGGATTCCCTTCGCCCTCCTCTGCCTGCACCTCTGGGTGGAGACGCGGCTGCGCCGCCAGCTCTTCCTGTTCCTGGCCTTCTCCCTGGCCCAGTTCCTGTCCAGCGCCTATAGCGGCGTGTTCCTCCTGCTGGCCGCGGCGCTCTACCTGGGGGTTCTGCTGGTGACCGAACGGGGGCCCACCCTGGAGCTTCTCACCCGCCAGCGATGGGTGATCCTGGCCGCGGCCACCCTGGGCCTGGTGGCGGCGGCGCCCTTCGTCGCCCCCTATCTCCAGAACGCGGTGGCCGGGGTCGGCCTCGATCGCAGCCTCCAGGCCACGGCCGGGTACAGCGCCGTCCCGTTGGACTTCCTCACCCCGGCTCCGGGAAGCCTTCTCGGACGACTGGTTCCCTGGACCGGACACGGATTCCGTCCCCTGTTCCCGGGGGTGGTGGCCCTGATCCTGGCCGGGACCTGGGTCGCGGCCCGGGGGTGGCGCCGCCACCCGCATCGTCCGGAGATGATCTTCTACGCCCTGCTGGCTCCGATCTGCGGGCTCCTGGCCCTGGGCCCGACCCTGGGACGCTCCGGACACGGCCTTCCCCTTCCCTTCACCGCCCTCTTCTACCTCTTCCCCGGGGTGGCCTACCTGCACGCCCCGATCCGCTTCGTGATCCCGGCCACCCTGGGCCTGGCCGTGCTGGCCGCGGCCGGGCTGGTCCGCCTGCTGGGCGACGAGGCGCACCGCCTTCAGCCGCGCCGGCGCCTGGCCGCCTACGGGGTGGCCGCCCTGGCCGGGATCGAGCTCTTCGCGGCCCCGGTCTCGCTCCTGACCCCGCTGCCCCGGGTGATTCCCCCCGTCTACTCCTGGCTGGGAAGCGTGGAGGGCAACCTGGCCATCGTGGAGCTGCCCATGCCCCTGGACGAGAACCACGAGTCGCTGGACTTCGCCCGGTACCAGCTCTATTCCCTGGTCCACAAGAAGCGACTGGCCAACGGGGTGGCGTCCCTGGTTCCTCCCATCACGGCCAAGCTCCGGGATGAGATGCAGCATTTCCCCAATCACAACTCGGTGGCCATGCTGCGGGAGCTGGGGATCACCTACGCCCTGGTGCACACCGATCTCTATCCCCCCGGGGAACGGGAGGAACTGGAAGCGGAGATCCGGGCCCATCCCGGGCTTTCGGTGGTGATGGTGGAGGGGCCGATCTGGATCATCGACGTGGTACCCCGGGGGACCGCCGGCGTCCGGCTTCCCGGTTGAGGCCCCGGCTAGGAGCCGGCGCCGGAATCCAGGATCCAGGCCATCACGTCCGCCCCGTCCCCGTCCGGCTCCGGAACCAGGATGCGGCCGCCCAGGTGCCGGCGAAAGAGCTGCCGGGAGCCCTCCCGCTCGTAGTACAGCTCGGCCCGGTCGTCGGCGTACCACCAGTCGGCAGCGGTGTCGATGGCGGCCACCCGCCGGTCGGGGTCGGGAGCCAGGTCCAGGTGGCGGCGGAACCAGTCCCGGTCTTCGATGGCGCCGTCCAGGTAGTCGTAGATCCGGTCCGGCCCCTCCACGTCCACCCTGGCTCCGTGGACGCGGCGGAGCATCCCCACCATGTTCCCCACGCAGACCAGGCGCTCGAAACCGGCGTCCCGGATCCCCCGTTCCAGGGCCCCGCCGCCGAGCCACGGCTTGACCTCGGCGGTGCCCTCGCGGACCACGGTCCCATCGATGTCGAAGTAGAGGACCTTCATGCCGGGATGCCGGGGGAGGACCGGAGGGTCAGCGCCCATCCCGGCCCATCGCCTCCAGCTGCCGGCGCAGTTGATCCAGGTCCTCCACGTGCAGGGCGCCGATCTGCTCCAGCACCTTGGCGTAGGCGCCGGAGGCCTGGCCGCCGACCAGGATGGCCACGTCGTCCCCGAGGAAGCGCCGTAGCTTGAGGAACTCCTCGTGGAGGCGGGGATCGTCGGCGGGATAGACCACGCTCAGGGCCACCGCGCGGGACTGCTTCTGGCGCGCGGCGGCGGCGATCTCCTCGGCGGGGAGGTTGGGACCGAGGTAGGTCACCCGCCATCCCGCTTCGCTGGCCGAGGAGGCCACCATGAGCGCTCCCAGCTCGTGCAGCTGCCCGGCCGGGGTGGTGACGATGAGATTGGGGGCGTGAGCGGGGAGATTGTGCCCGTTCCGAACCGTACCCAGGAAGGACCGCACCAGGGCCGAGGCCATGTGCTCGTGGGCCACGCGCAGCGTCCCCTGCTGCCAGCGATCCCCCACCGTGGTCAGGAGCGGAAGCAGCACCTTGCGGCGCAGGGCCAGGGGGGTGAGAACCACTGCGGCGGCGGAGAGGGTGCGGTCCAGGTCGTGCTCGTCCAGCCCCTGCACTGCATCCAGGCTGCGTCGCAGGAACTCGGCGGTGGAGTCGTCCCGGACCGTGACCCGTCCGGGGACGCGGGGAGCGGCGGCCAGGGCCGCCTCGTCCTCACGGACCAGCTCCTGAAGCCGGGCGGTGGGAAACGCGGCGACCTCGCCGATGCGCCGTCCCATGCCCACGGCACGGGCCAGCAGCACCAGCCGCTCCACGTCGGCGTCGGTGTAGACCCGCTGGCCGCTCTTCGTTCGGCCGGGAATGACGGCCTGATACCGTTTTTCCCAAGCGCGTATCACGTCGGGGGTTAACCCCGTCCTCCGGGCGACCACTTTGATCGGGTGCCGGGCGGGACCCCCGGGGGACGACGAGCTGTTCATGGCGGAGACCTCCAAGTGAAAGAACCTTACGCCTCCGTCCAGGTAGTGTCAAAGATTTTCTTGAACAATACGGTTGACGCACAGGCTTTGTCCGGCTATTGTCTACCACAAGCTTGAGGGGTGAGCTTCCCCGGCCGGGGAAGCAGGTCTCTATCTTGGTCGGCGTCCGGGAATTCCGTAGCCCCGGTCCGGACGTCAGAGCGCTGCTGGGTGCTTCCGTTGCTCATCTGGGGCTCCTGGTTAACGGGGGTGAGCTTCGTGGAGCACCCGGCACATTCATCGTTCCGGGTTCCAGCGTGCGCGCCGGCTGTTTCCCCCGCCGGCGCGCATCTCTTTGGGGCTTGGAGCGGAAGCCGGCGGGGCGGGACCTGGCCGGTGGGGGTTGGCCGGACGGGTTCAGGCGAGCGATCAGGGGAGCAGCCGGGGACCTTGGCGCAGGGCCGGCCCCCCCTCGCGTAGCGGGCGGGCCAGTTCCCGCATCAACTCGCGGTTCTCCACCGCCCCCTCGTCGTGGAAGGCCCGGGTCAGGTTGTTCAGGACCCGGGCGATCACCGTCTCCGAGGACACCCCCTCGTGGAGCACCTCGTGGAGGGCCTCCGGATACTGGGGGTCGGCGCGCAGGAAGTCCGCCTCGGACAGGAACCGGCCCTCGTGGAAACAATCCACGAAGCGGATCTCCCCGTCCTGGCGCACCCGGGCCAGGAAGTGGCCGGGGAAGTTGCAGCTCTGGATGTCCAGCCCCAGCCGCCGCCCCACCAGGACGTAGATCAGGGTCAGGCTGATGGGAATGCCCCGGCCGCCCTCGATCACGTCCACCAGGTCGCTCCGGTCCGGGTGGTAGTAGTTCTCGTCGTCCCCTTCCAGCCCCCGGTCCGTGAACAGGAACCGCGCCAGACCCTTGGGGTCCAGGCTCCGGTCCGAGGCCCGGAACACCTCGGCCAGTTCGTCCAGAAGGGACCCCAGGCGGCGGCGGTGCAGGAACCCACCCAGGAACTCGGCCAGGAGCGACAGGGCGGCCTCGATCCGGGCGGCGTCGCCGGCCAGGTGGAACCAGGAAGGCCAGACCTCCCGGAGCCACACCCGGCGGGGCCCGGAAAGCACCTCGCGCAACAGGTCCCGCGCCCCGGGGTCGGGGGTGCGGTCGAGGGCGGCCAGCTCCGCTCCCAGTTCGGGCCCGAAGGCGGCCAGGCGCTCGGTCACCGCGTTCCGCACCACCGGTGAGTCGTCGTCGAGAAGACGCAGGAGGGCGGGAAGCTCGCGGGGATCGGCGACCAGGGTGCTCATTCGACCCCCTCCACGTGGACGTACTGATCGCCCCGGCGGCCGGTCCCGGCCAGCCCCATGCCGGGCAGTCGCAGGGTGGCGCCGATCCGGGTTCCGGGCGGCACCCGGACCACCGCGCGCTTGCCCGAGGGGGTTCGCACCTTCACCTTCGCGCCCTTCTCCAGCTGGTCCAGCTTGAGCCAGACGGTGCAGTGAACGTCCAGGCCCTCCCGGCGGAAGAAGTCGTCGCCGGCGATGTCCTGGGGGCCGGGTCCGCTGCCGGCGCGCCGGCGCCGGGCGCCCCCGGCCGCGCCGGCGCCGAAGGGACCCCGGGATCGGGTCCGGCCGCCGCCCCCGGTGCCCACCCCGGCTCCCATCTGCTGGAAGATCTGCTCGAAGAGGGAGGCGAAGGGCGAGTCCTCGGCGAAGATGTCGGCGAAATCCGCCTCGCCGGAGCCCCCGCGGTTGACGTGGACCCGGAACCCGCCCGGACCCCCGAACCCGCCGGGAAAGCCCTGGCCCTGGCCCTGGCCGGGCCCGAAGCCCGCCTCGGCGAAACCGTACCGTCGCAGGGCGTCGAACTTCTTCCGCTTCTCGGGGCTGCTCAGGATCTCGTAGGCCTCGCTGGCCTCCTTGAACCGCTCCTCGGCCGCCTTGTCCCCGGGATTGCGGTCGGGGTGGCTCTCCCGGGCGATCTTCCGGTACGCCTTCTTGATCTCGTCCGCGGACGCGGTCTCGGAAACCCCGAGAATCTTGTAGTAGTCCTTGGCGTGCATGCGTCCTCGTTCCGTCTCGATCCGGGAGGGCATCCGGCCCCGGCCTCGCGCCGGGGAGCGCTACCCACTCATGCTAATACGTCCGGCGGCCGAGCGCGCGTCCCCGGCTCAACCCTCGTCGGCGGAGACGCCCACCTGGACCCGGGCCGGCCGTACCAGCTTGCCCTTGAACAGGTACCCGGGCTCGATCTCGGCCAGCACCCGGCCCGCCCGCTCCGGCTCCACCTCCTGGGTCATGAGCGCCTCGTGGAGGTCGGGGTCGAAGGGCTCCCCCTCGGCCTCGATCCGCTCCAGGCCGGCTTCGGTGAGGCTGCGGAACAGCTTCTCCCGGATCATGGCGAACCCCTGGAGGTGCGGGTCCCCCTCGCGCTGGAGCGAGGCCACCGCCCGGTCGAAGTCGTCCATCACCGGCAGCAGCTTCTCCACCAGCATGCCCTGGGCCCAGGCCGCCGTCTCCAGCCGCTCCCGCTCGGTGCGGCGGCGGTAGTTGGAGAACTCGGCCTGGAGCCGCCGCAGGTGGTCAATGGCCTCGCCGTACTCCTTCTCCACCCCGGCCGCCTCCTCCGCCGGAGGCGCGGTCCGGCCGGAGTCGGAGCCGGAGGACTCCCGCTCTCCCCGCCCGGCGCCTCCCCCGGGGGGCGCGGCCCCGGCCGCGGCGTGCTTGGCCGACGGCGCGCCCTTGCCGCCGCCGTCGATGGGAATGTCGTAGCTCTTGGGCTTCCTGGTCATCGTCACTCCGTTGGTTTCCGTTCGGCCGCGGTGTCCGTCTCCTCCGAGGCCCCCTCGCCCGGCCCGGCGGCGGTCTCCTCCGCCGCCTCCGCCGTCCCCGCGCCCGAGTCCGCATCCGCATCCGCATCCGCGTCCGGGGTAGCCCCGGCCGGCGCCGGCTGCTCCCCGGCCGGCTCGGCCGGCTTCTTCTTCTCGTCCAGCCAGTTCAGCCGGAGCTCGGTCAGGGCCCCCTGGAGCGCCCGCGACTCCTCGGTCGAGCGCCGCCCCTCGGTGCGGCTCTCCAGCTCGGCCAGGAAGTCGATCATGACCCGGGCCGTATCCAGGTCGCGCTCCACCTCGCCGGTCACCGGACTCGCCACCTTCCCCATGGCGATCCAGGCCTGGAACCGGAACATCTCGGTCAGGTACGGGATCAGCTTCCCGGTCTTCATGTCGTCGCTCATGGTTCTCACCCTCGAGTCATGAATCATACCCCGCCCGGGCCCCCCGCATCCGGGACCCGGCCGGACCACCCCGCAAACGACGGGGAGAGGGCCCGGGCCCTCTCCCCGATGACGGTCGGTCGGTGGCCCGAGGGGTGGGGACTCAGTCCTCCACCACCTCGAAGTCGGCGTCCACCGACCCCTTCTTCCCCTGGGAGCCGCCCTCGCCGCCCCCCTCGCCGCCGGAGTCCCCGGCGTCGGAGGAGGCCTGCTGGTACATCTCCTGGGTGGCGGCGTGGAAGACCTGCTGGAGGGCGTCCGCGGCGGACTTGATCTCGTCCTTGTCGGACCCCTTCAGGGCCTCCTTCACCCGCTCCACCGCCGCTTCCACCTTGGCCTTGGTCTCCGGGGCCACCTTGTCGGCGTTCTCCTGGAGCTGCTTCTCGACCTGATAGGCCAGCGACTCGGCCTGGTTCCGGGCCTCGACCTCCTCCCGCCGGGTCTGATCCTCGGCGGCGTGGGCCTCGGCGTCCTTCACCATCTGCTTGATCTCGTCCTCGGAGAGGCCCGAGGACGCCTGGATCTTGATGCTCTGTTCCTTGCCGGTGGCCTTGTCCCGCGCCGACACGCTGAGGATGCCGTTGGCGTCGATGTCGAAGGTGACCTCGACCTGCGGCACCCCGCGCGGGGCGGGCGGGATCCCTACCAGCTGGAAGGAGCCGATGAGCTTGTTCCCCGCGGCCATGGGCCGCTCGCCCTGGAAGACCTTGATGTCCACCGCGGTCTGGTTGTCGGCGGCGGTGGAGAAGACCTCCTGGCGCTTGGTGGGGATGGTGGTGTTGCGCTCGATGAGCTTGGTCATCACGCCGCCCAGGGTCTCGATGCCCAGGGAGAGCGGGGTCACGTCCAGGAGCAGGACGTCCTTGACGTCCCCGGCCAGCACGCCGCCCTGGATGGCCGCGCCCACCGCCACCACCTCGTCGGGGTTGATGCCCTTGTGGGGCTCCTTCCCGAACAGCTCCTTGACCAGGGCCTGGACCTTGGGGATCCGGGTGGATCCGCCCACCAGCACCACCTCGTCCACCTCGCCCGGCTTCAGCCCGGCGTCGGCCAGGGCCTTCTTGCACGGCTCCACCGTGCGCTGGACCAGTTCGTCCACCAGCTGCTCGAACTTGGAGCGGCTGAGGTTCAGGTTCAGGTGCTTGGGGCCGTTCTGGTCCGCGGTGATGAAGGGGAGGTTGATGTCGGTCTGCTGGGTGGAGCTGAGCTCGATCTTGGCCTTCTCCGCCGCCTCCTTCAGGCGCTGGAGGGCCATGGCGTCCTTGCTCAGGTCGATGCCTTCCTGCTTCTTGAACTCCTCCACCAGCCAGTTGATGATCCGCTGGTCGAAATCGTCGCCGCCCAGGTGGGTGTCGCCGTTGGTCGACTTCACCTCGAAGACGCCGTCCCCGATCTCCAGGATGGAGATGTCGAAGGTGCCTCCGCCCAGGTCGTAGACCGCGATCTTCTCGTCCTTCTTCTTGTCCAGGCCGTAGGCGAGGGCGGCGGCGGTGGGTTCGTTGATGATCCGCTTCACGTCCAGTCCGGCCACCCGGCCCGCGTCCTTGGTCGCCTGGCGCTGGGAATCGTTGAAGTAGGCGGGGACGGTGACGATGGCCTCGGTCACCTTCTGGCCCAGGTAGTCCTCCGCGGTCTGCTTCATCTTCTGGAGGATCATGGCCGAGATCTCGGGGGGAGTGTATTCCTTGTCCCCCACCTTCACCGACACCTGACCGCTCCCGTGGGCCACGATCTCATAGGGCACCATCGTCTCCTCGTTCTGGACCTCGCTGTGGGCGCGGCCCATGAAGCGCTTGATGGAGAAGATGGTGTGCTTGGGGTTGGTGATGGCCTGCCGCTTGGCGGTCTGGCCCACCAGCCGTTCCCCGTTCTTGGCGAAGGCCACCACCGAGGGGGTGGTGCGCCCGCCTTCCGAGTTGGGAATCACCACCGGCTCGCCGCCTTCCATGACGGCGACGCAGGAGTTGGTGGTTCCCAGATCGATTCCGATGATCTTTCCCATGGTCTATCACCCTTGCTTTCGGTAGCGGACAGCGGGCCCGCGGTTCCGACCGACGCCGGAACCGCCGCCCGCCGCGATGTCGGTGCGGAGGGCCCCGCCGGGCCCCCCGCGGTAGAGGTCACGATTCGATGTCGATCTCCCGGGGGCGGGACTCCTCGGACTTGGGCAGGGTCACGGTGAGGACGCCGTCCTCGAACCGCGCCTTGACCTTGCTCGCGTCCACCGGGCAGGTGAGCTGGAAGCTGCGCTCGAAGACGCCGTAGCTCCGCTCGGCCTGGTGCCAGCTCTCGCCCTCGTTCTCCTTGTGGGCGTGCTTCTCCCCCCGCAGGGTGAGCACGTTCTCGGTCAGGGAGATCTTGACGTCCTCCCGGCGCAGGCCGGGGAGCTCGGCCACGAGCTTGAACTCGTTCTTGTTCTCGGTGAGGTCCACCGCCGGCCACCAGCCCGAGGCCGGGCTGCCGCCGGTGCGGCTCTGCCGCCACAGGTCCTCGAAGGTCCGGTTGATCTCGTCCTGGATGGAAATCAGGTCGTTCATGGGTCTCCAGCGAACTAGCGCCATGGTCTTCCACCTCCTGCAACCCGGCGCCTCCGCGCCGGGCGATTGTATGGGATGTTGTAAGCCGTCGTCTCGACGGGTTTCGATTCCAATCCCCGTCGAACGTCTCGCCCCATCCTATATGCAGGCACCGTGCCAACCCCTGGAGCCGGTCCACCTCGTCAACAACCAATTATGACGCAATCAGTTGGGTCGTGTCCAGCCACCTGGCGCAAATTGAGACGGTCAGTCTCAGGCCGACCCGCTTCGTTCTGAAACAGATTATGCGATTCAAAATGAAACATGGTTCTGGAACGAGTCATTCCCCCACCCGGGGGCCGCCCCGGCGTCACCGGATGGCCCGGAAGCACCAGTGCCGGAAGACCGGCGCCACCCCGGGCCGGAACCGGTAGCCGCCGAAGATCGGCTCGGTGGGCTCCACCACCCGCTCGACCAGGAAGAGATCCAGGAACTCGAACCGGGCAAGGAGGCGGCGGAGTTCCGCCTCCCCGAAGTAGTGGTGCACCACCCCCTCCTCGGGAGGGCGGTCGTGGACGTAGGTGCGCGCGTCGATCCGGATCCCGTCGCCGCACCGGGCGTCGGAATCGGCGATGACCACCCCCCAGAGCTTCCCTCCCGGCTTCAGGACCCGTTCCATCTCCGCGAAGCCGGCCGCCACCTCCTCCGTTCGGGCGTGGTTCACCGACTTCACGGCCAGCACGGCGTCGAAGGCGCGGTCGATAAAGGGCAGGGGGCGCCGGAAATCGCCCCGGACCAGGCGCGCCGTCTCCCCGAGGCCCCGGAGCCGCGCACGACTGGCGGCCAGGCCCTCCCGTGCGCTGTCGAAGCCCACGGCGAGGATCTCCCGGGAGGCGAAGAGGGCCAGGTGCCGGCCGGCCCCGCTGCCCAGGTCCAGAACCCGGGAGCGGGGAGGGAGCGCCTCCACCAGGTCCACCGCGAACGGCTCCGCCACGTCCAGGCGGTTGGCCGGTTCCTTGAAGAGCTCGTTCCAGTCGGGCATCGGGGCGCCTCCGTCCGCCGATCCTAGCAGGCGGAATGGCCGGCCCACCGCCCCTCTCCGGGCCCGCGGAGAACCACGATGCTCCGTTGACACCCGGCGGCTCGGCGGGGGGTAACTGGTATCCACCTTCAAGCCCTTTCATTCCAGTGGGTTGGAGCCTCGGGGGAGCGGACCGTGGGTTTCAGGTATCCAGCCGGACCCCGTGAAGCCGGGCCCGGGCCCTCGGGCCCCCCGTTCCGACCCCAGTATCAACCTACTGTCCAGGTAGGAGTTACCGCCGTTCTTGGCCGTTTCTGGAAATGTGGCACGCACGTTGCGTATACAGGTGGGCGAAGCAGCGAGACTCTCTCGGAAGAGGGAAGCAGCTTCGGAAGCACCAAAAGCCGCGAATGCTACTCTCCAACCCCGGCAGGGTGGCTCGTTCAGTGAAGAGGCAGCCACTGGCGAGCCACCCACGCGGCCCTCACCTCGAGGCGGGTGGAGAGTGGCTTCAAGGCTCACCGGTTTTCAGGGCAGCGCGGCCGGCAGCGGCGGCGGCCCACACGGACTGGTTCCCTGCGGCCAGCGACGCGTCCGTAGGGTTTGCAGAAGCAAGCGCCCGCTTGGCCTGGGATGCCTCCCGTATAGGTCTGGTTCGTTTTCGGACGAACACGCGGACGCAGGGAACCAACAAGATCCCTGAGGGGGGGATCGCGCGTCTCAAGAGTATTCAAGCCCGCTCTTGCGGACGCCGTAGGGGCACCCGAAAGCCGGGTGCCCCAACTTTTTTCCGGACAGCCGGATGGCCGGGCCCGGGGCCGGGGACCGCCCCGGACGGGATGCCTGCCGGCCATGGGCCCGGGATCGAGTTCCGACCGCGACGCCGGGGGGGGAGAGCGACCGACCGAGAAGGGAGGACGCCATGCCCGCTCATGCCCCCGGTTCGACCCCCGCCTTCCGGATTCCCCGGATCCGGTACCCCCGCACCCTGGAGAGCGCCCTCGGGCTGGGCGCGATCTTCCACCTGGCTCTGTTCCTGGCCGTGCCCGCCGTCACCGTCACCCCCTACCACCTGCCCGAGGCCCGGATCACCGAGCTGGTGGAGTACCAGCCCGAGATCGAGGTCCTGCCGCCGCCGGAAGAGGTGAAGCGGCCGGAGTTGCCGCGGGAGTTGGACATCACCGGCGACGCCGACCCGGACGTGACCCTGCCCGTGATCGGCGAGAACCCCTTCGTGGTGGCGCCGACCCGGACCGACGCGGCCGACGGGGGCATCGTGCTCGTCCCCGACGTGCCCCCGCAGCTCCTGAAGCCGGTGAAGCCGGAGTACCCCGCCCTGGCCCGCGAGGCGGGCATGGAGGGGAAGGTCTACGTGGAGGTGGTGATCGACGAGCGGGGACGGGTGATCTCGGCCCGGGTCCTGGAGACCACCGCCGGCCTCACCCTCCGGGAAGCGGCGCTCCGGGCGGCCCGGGCCACGCTGTTCACCCCCGCCCGCCAGGGGATCCACGCGGTCAAGGTCCGCCTGGTCATCCCCTTCGAGTTCCGGCTCCGGTAGGCGCACGGGCCCGGTCCCGATTCGTGATTGAAAATCCGGCCCGGATGGGCTCAGATGCAGGGATCATGACCGGCGGCCAGGCTCAACACCGGCGCACCGCGCGCTCCGTCTTCACCCGCTTCGAGAAGTGGGCCCTGCCCCGGGTGGCCGCCCGGCTCCCGGGGTGGGTCCTCCCCGACCACCTCACCCTGCTCGGGCTGGCCGCGGCCACCTTCCTCGCCGTGGCCTACCTTCTCACCAACCGCAGCCCGGGCTGGCTCTGGGCGGCGAACGCGGCCCTGGTGGCGCACTGGCTGGGGGACAGCCTGGACGGCACCCTGGCCCGGGTCCGCCGGATCGAGCGCCCCCGCTACGGCTTCTACCTCGACCACATCTGCGACGCCTACGCCACCTTCGCCATCGGGCTGGGCCTGGGCCTCTCCCCCTACATGCTGCTGGGCACCGGTCTGGCCATCGTCACCGCCTACCTGGTGCTCTCCATCAACGTGTACCTGGAGACCTACCTCTTCGGGGAGTTCCGCTACGGGTACGGCGTGATGGGGCCCACCGAGGCCCGGACGCTCCTCATCGCGCTCAACCTGACCGCGCTCTACGCCCGCGGCCTGCCCTTCAACCTGTTCGGGATCGGGATGACCGTGTTCGACATCGCCGGCATCGCCGCCGCCATGGGCATGACCGCGCTCCTGGGGGTGCGGGTGGCCCGGAACCTGCGCACCCTGGGACGGATGGAGCCGCCGAACACGGTGCGGGAGCCCTGACCCGGGGAAACCGGCCGGCTGCCCGGGTCCGCGCTCAGCGGACGACGACGAAGCGGGTGGAGGCGCTCCGGGCCCCGGCGGTGATCCGGGCCAGGTACACCCCGGCCGGGACCCGGCGGCCGAAGCCGTCCCGGCCGTCCCAGACCACCCCGTCGCCCACGCCGCTCACCGCGGCCACCCGGCGGCCGGCGGCGTCGAAGACCGTGGCGGAAAGCCGGGCGTCCGGACCGGCACCGGGAGGAGCGCTCAGGGTGACCGGCCCCGAGGCCGGGTTCGGCGCGGCCAGCACCCTCGGCGCCGGGCCCCGGCCGGACCCGACCCCGGTCGAGGCCGCGGCCACGGCCAGGGGGAGGTCGATCCGTCCCGTGCCCAGCTTGCCGTCGTAGGGGGCGTTCCCCGCCAGCTGGTAGATGTCGTCCACCGCGGCCTCCATCCGCTGCTCGATCTCACGGGGGGTGGCCGAGGGCTGGAGGCAGGCGACCAGCGCCGCCTCCCCGCTCACGAAGGGCGTGGCGAAGGAGCAGCCGCTGCCGATCGCCCATCCCCCGCCGGGGAAGGCGCTCCGGATCCCCGCCCCGGGGGCCGAGACCAGGACCTTGGAGTTGTAGTCGGCGAAGTCCGCCTTCACGTCCACGGAATCCAGGGCGGTGACCATGATCGCCTTGCTGTGGTCGGCGGGGAAGTAGGTGGGGCTCTCCTGGTCCTCGTTCCCCGCCCCCGCCACCACCGTGATCCCCAGGTCGTCCACCGCGTCGATCTCGTGGGCGATCATGGAGATGTGCCGCGGGATCCCGAAGCTCATGTTGATGACCCGGGCGCCGTGGAAGCCGGCGTAGCGGATGGCCTTGGCGATCTTGTAGGACTCCCCGTGCCCCTCGTCGTCCAGGACCCGGATGGGGAGGATGGTGGCGTCCGGGGCGACCAGGGACACGATGCCCGCCACCATGGTGCCGTGGCCGTAGCCCTCGTCGATCTCCCCGTCCCCGTCGTTGTCGATCCCGTCCGCGGTCTCCGAGGGATCGTAGTCGTAGGTGAGGAAGTCGTAGGCCTCGGGGCTGATCCGCCCCGCGAAGGCGGCGTGGGAGGGGTCGATGCCGCTGTCCAGCACCGCCACCGTGACCCCGCTTCCGGTGCACACCGAATGGGCGGGATCGGTGCCCACGCGCACCGCCGCCCCCTGGTCGGCGAACTCGGTATAGGTGCCGCCGGTGGCCGAGATCACCATCTGCCGGATGCCTTCCGGGGTCTCCGTGTACCAGTTGCGCTCGGCCACCTCCACGTCGGCGTCACCGACCAGGGTGGATTCGAAGCCGGCTTCGGTCTGCCCGCTGGGCACGGTGATGAGGTACAGGTCGGCCTCGGGGTAGGCGCCCAGGGTGTAGGTCTGGTACCGGGCGTTCACGTCGTCGATGGAATAGCCGGGGTAGAGGCTGACCACCATCTGCCCCGGAGCCCAGTCCGAGGCCAGCGCCCGCGGCGCCGCCGCCAGCAGGCCGCCGGCCAGGATCAAACAGGGAATCAGCGGTGAGAGCGAGCGTGGACGTTTCATGGTGGCAGTCCCCCGGATCGGCCGGGGAGAGGCCCGGGAGGGCGAGGGGGTCTCCCCAGCGGAACCCTTATCCTAACCGATTCAGTCCGGATTCACTCCCATCGACGGGCCGGGTCCCGGATTTGATACCGTCCGGGGGAAGACCGGCCGCTTTCATTGACGTGGCGGAGCCACACGCATATCGTTGTCTTCCGGGCGGTTATCGAAGAGGACGACCAGGCACATGGAACGCGACGCGATGCTGGAAGGGTTGGCGGCCGGGTCCGAGGAGGCCTGGCGGGCCTTCCTCGCCGGGTACGGCCGGCTGATCCACGCCGCGGTGCGTCGATTCCACCTTTCCGAGCCCGACGCCGAGGATGTCTTCCAGAACGCCTGCGTGGCCATCCATCGATCCATCCACACCCTCCGCAATCCGGACAAGCTCGCCTCCTGGGTGTACGGGGTGACCTACCGGCTGGCCGTGGATCATCTCCGCCGGCGGCGGGAGATCCCGGTCGAGGACCCCGACCGGCTGGCCGCGGGCGGGGCCCGGCGCGAATCGGGGCCGGCCGCCGACCGCCGGTTGGAGGAGCTGGAGGAAACCGCCCTCCTCTACGACGCGGTGTCCCGCCTGGATCCGCGGTGCCGCCGGCTCCTGGTGGGGCTCTACCTCGAGGATCCTCCGCTCAGCTACCGGGAGGTGAGCGCCCGGGACGCCATGCCGGTGGGGAGCATCGGCCCCACCCGGGCCCGTTGCCTGGACAAGCTCCGCCGCCTGATCGGGGACGAGGTATCAATCCCCGGGCCGGGGACGACTACCGAGCGCAATCCAGGCACCCGGCCGGAAGGAGGGGAGCGGTGACAGCATCGTCCGCACATCCAGACTGGAAGGCGATCCTCGACGCGGTGGAACGGCGGGGAGTGCCGGATCCCACCGTGGAGCGGCACCTCGCGGAGTGCCCGCCCTGCCGCGAGACCGCGGAGGCCGCGCGTGCCCTCCTGGCCGGCCTCGACCGGGCCCGCCTCCCCGAACCACCCCCGGCCTGGGTGGAGCGGGCGGTGGAGCGGGTGCGGGCGGAGGCCGCGGGCAGGGCTTCGGCCTGGGATCGGATCCGGGAGCGGGTGGCCCGGGGGCTCCGGGAGGTGACGGCGGGGCTGGCCGCCGATTCGCTGGTGCCCTCGACCGCGGTCCGGGGCACCGCCGACGCCTCGCCGCGGCTCCTGCTCTACGAGACCGAGCGCTTCGCCATTTCCGTCTCCCTGACCCCGGGTCCGGAGCCCGGCGAGCGGGACCTCCTGGGCCAGGTCACGCCCCGGAGCGGACGGCAGCTCCCCGGGAACGGGCGAGCCCTTCTCCATGGCGCCGGCGAGGTGATGGAGGTTACCCTGACCGAGTTCGGCGAATTCAGCTACCGGGGCATCCCGGCCGGTCCGGTGTCCCTGGCCTTGGCCCTGGGTTCGGAACTCATCCGGGTGGGCCCCTTCGAGGCCCCGAGTCCCGGACCCGCGGAGGACTAGTCCCGCCGCCGGGCCCCGGCGGAAAGGAGCCGCCATCCGGTCCCCGCCCCACGACGCGACCTCCTGGTCCGAGCTTCCCCCGGAACGGCTGCGCGAGCGCCTGGCCGCCTGGAGCGGCCCCCTTCCTCCGGAGCGGGCCCGGATCGCGTGGGACCGGGCCGCCTCCCTGCGCCTCTCCGATCCCGCGCTCTTCGCCTCGCTCTCCGAAGCCCTGCTCCGGGCCGCCCGCGGGGGAGCCGGGGCCGGCTCGACGGAGTCTTCCCGGACCCTGGGCATCGCCTGGTGCTGCCGCGCCGAAGCGCTGAACGCGGGGGGCCGGGTCCGGGAGGCGGTCGAGGCCTTCGAGCAGGCGGCCGGACAGGCCGAGGCCGCGGAGGATCCCGCGCTCCTGGGCCGGGTGCTGATCGGGCGGATCCACGTCCTCTCCCTCTCCGGCCGGCACGCCGAGGCGGCCCGGCTCGCCGCCCGCGCCGGGCGCATCCTGGCCCGGGCCGGGGAGACGGCGCTCCTGGGGAAGCTGCACATGAACCGGGGCAACGCCTTCTACCAGCAGGACCGCTACCGCGAGGCGCACCGGGCCTACGCCCGGGCCGACGCCCTGCTGGCCCGGGCCGGGACCGAGGAACCGCTCCGGGCCGGTCTGCTCATGAACCGGGCCGTGGTGTCCACTCAGCTCGAGCGCCTCGATGAGGCCCGCCGGGGATTCCTCCGCTGCCAGGAATTGGCCGAATCCCTCGGCCAGGAGGTCCTGGCCGCCTACGCCCGGTACAACCGGGCCTTCCTGGAAGCCGGGCGCGGGGATTTCCGGACCGCGCTCCGCCTGCTCGAGCGGGCCGGCTCGGTGTTCACCGGCGGGGACGCGCACGACATGACCGCGGCCACCGACCAGGCCCGCGCGGAAATCTACCTGGAACTGGGTATGGGAGACGAGGCGGTGGACCTCGCCCGGGCCGCGGCCACCGCCTTCACCCGGGAGAACATGGCTCCGGACGCGGTCCTGGCCCGCCTCACCGAGGCCCGGGGACGCCTCCGGAGCGGCCGGCCCGATCTGGCCCTCCCCCTCCTCCAGGAGGCCCTGGCCGCGTTCGGGGCCGGGGGAAACCGGCCCCGCCGGGCTCAGACCCTGCTTCACCTGGCCGAGGCCGAGCTGGCCGCGGGGCGGAGCGGGCCGGCCCTGGACGCGGCCGGGAAGGCCCTGGCCGGCTTCCGGCGCCTCGGGTTGACGCGCTGGGTGGTCCGGGCCCTGGACCTCTCCGCACGATGCCACCTCGCCCGCGGCCGGCCCCGGGACGCGGAGGCCCGGTTGGCCCCGGCGCTTCGCCGGGCGGCGGCCCTCCCGCTGGCCGAGCGGCGGGCGATCTGGACCACCGCGGGACGGGCGGCCCGGGCCGTGGGGCGGACCCGCACCGCGCGGGCCCGGCTGGAGCGCGCGGCATCGCTGGTCGAGGCGGGACGGCGCCTGGTCCCCGGGGTGGAGCTCCGCACCCGGAGCTTCGAGGAGGGCGCCACGATCTACCACGAGCTCCTGGCCCTGGAGCTCGACCGCCGGAGGCCCCGCTTCGAGCGCCTGTTCGCGTTGACGGAGCGGGTCCGGGGCCGCGGATTCCGGGACCTGGTCCTCCGGGGCCCGGCCGCAGCGGGGGGACAGCGGGACCGGCGCCGGGTTCTCCTCGGGGCCCTCACCCGCCGGCTCGAGGAGGCGGAGCTGGGCGGCCCGGCCGGGGAGAGTGGTCCCGGGGAGGCCGCCGGCTTCCGCCGGCGCATCCTGGACCTGGAGCGGGAACTCCTGCGCGACCGGCGACGCCGGGTGGAGAAGCGCGGCCCGGCCCTCGCCGATCTGCCCGCGGGAGACCCGGACCGGATCGCCCGCGGCCTGGCTCCGGACGAGGTGATCGTGTCCTACCTGGTGACCGGCGGCCGCGTGCTGGCCCTGGTCCTGGGCGCCGACCGCCGCCGGGCGGTGCTGCTGCCGGTGCCGGCGGCGGAGACGGAGGCCCGCATCCGGCACGCGCGGTTCCAGCTCGAGTCGGCGGTTCTGGCCGGACTACGTCCGGGGGTGAACCTGGCCTTCCTGCGCCGCTCCGCCGAGGCCTCGCTGGCCGCCGTCCACGAGGCGATCCTGGCCCCCCTGGCCCCGGAGCTGCCGCCGGCCGGCCGTCTTCACGTGATCCCCCACCGGTTCCTGCACCACGCTCCCCTCGAGTGCCTTCACGACGGGACGGACTACCTGGAGTCCCGCCTGGCCGTCGACCGGCTCGCCCTGGCCGAGGCCCCCGCCCCCCGGCGGACCCTCGGACGCCGCCTCCCCGGCCCGCCCCTGGTCGCCGGTACCCTGCGGGACGGTCCGGCCGAGGTGGAGGCGGAAGTCGAGGCGGTGGCCCGGGCCCTGGGCCGCCGGCGCGCGCGGGTGATGCGCGACCCGGTCACCTCCGAGCTGCTCGAGGCCATGGAGGACGCCTCCTGGATCCACCTGAGCGCCCACGGCGTGTTTCGGGAGGACAACCCGGCCTTCTCGGCCGTCCGCACCGGGGACGGGGCGCTCTTCCTCGACGATGTGCTCCACCGGCGGCTCCGGGCCTCCGTGGTGGTGCTTTCCGCCTGCAATACCGGCCACGTCATGAACGGCGGCGGCGAGGATCTCTCCGGGGTGGCCCACGGCTTCCTGGCCTCGGGAGCCGGCGCCCTGCTGGCGGGGCTGTGGCGGATCCACGACGCGGCCACCCGACGGCTCATGACCGCCTTCTACAGCCGCGTCCCCCGCACCCCCGGCGGCGCGGAGACCTGGGACCCCGGTCCCGCCCTCCTTGCCGCCCGCCGCCGGACGAGGGCCGACTTCGACCATCCCGGCTTCTGGGGGAGCTTCGCGCTGTACCGGGCCCGGATCGGCGGGGGGAGGTCGGGGGCGGCGGGCTCTCAGCGGACGGGCAGGTAGTAGCGGAAGCCGAAGGCGGTCCAGGGGGCTCCGTCGAAGGAGGCGTCGGTGCGGTCCTCGCCCCGGCCGGGGGGCGGGCTCACGAAGTCGGCCCGGATCCCCTGGTAGGCGCTGACCGAGAACCCCCGGGTCACGAACACCTCCGCGGTCAGCCCCAGGGTGAAGGATACGGTGGTGGTGGCCCCGTTGCTCCCCACGTCCTCCGAGCTGAACCGGGCCCCCGGGCGCAGGTAGAGGTTCAGCCGGTCGCCCGGGGCGAGGGCGAAGAGGAGCGCCCCGTCCAGGAGCAGGCGGTTGACGGTCGCGGTGTCGCACTCGTCGCGGCTGAAACCGACCCCGATGTCCATGCCGAACCGGGGGTTGAAGAGGTACCGCACCCCGATCGGGGCCTCGGGGGTGGTGAAGCCGAGGCCGGGCCGGCCCGAGACGTCCCAGCCGAAGGTGGGCCGGGAGGAGACCGGATCGGCGGCCGCGGCGGCCGTCCCCGAGGTCAAGAGGGCGCCGGCCAGCGCGGAGACGAGAAAGAGCCTTCTGAGCAAGGTGGTCCCTCCCGGACGGCGCCGGAAAAAGGACGGGGGCCCCGCCCGATTCGGTGCGAGGCCCCCGGAGCTCGGGCTCGATCGACTCGAGCCGGAATCCGAACTACTGATTCTTCAGGTAGTAGTGGAAGCCGAAGTTGGTCCAGTTCGCACCACGGGTCCCGAAGTTGGTCCGGCTGTCGCCTTGGTCGGGGCTCACGATCATCACCGCCACCCCGTGGGAGGCGCTGACCGAGAAGTCGTCGGTCACGAAGACCTCGAACTCCAGGTCGCCGGAGATGTCCATCGTGCTGCCGTTCTCGAGACTGGTGTACTCCAGACCCGGGCGGATGTAGAAGTTCACCCGGTCGTTCATCCGCTGGAGCACGATGGGGAGACCGGCGTTGATCACGAAGGTGGTGTTGGTGTCGTTGCC
This sequence comes from Candidatus Eiseniibacteriota bacterium, assembly GCA_963768615.1. Classification (GTDB taxonomy): domain Bacteria; phylum Eisenbacteria; class RBG-16-71-46; order JABDJR01; family JABDJR01; genus CAVSKL01. The sequence goes on from CAVYIE010000005.1 coordinate 51,940, forward strand.
GGTGTCCATGCTCGTGAACCCGATGCCGGCATCCAGGCCCAGCTTCTCGTTCAGCCAGTAGCGCCCGCCGATGGGAGCGTCACTGGAGACGAACCCGAGGCCGATCCGGCCGGTGACGTCGTGGGCAAAGACGGCCGACGAGGCAACCAGGCACAGCGCGACCGTGAAGAAGAGGATCTTCTTCATTGAGCTACCCTCCTTGTTGTTTCATTTCGCGCCGCCCTACTGCGGCGCATGATTCCCGAAGGGGGGCGGACCGTACGGCCGCGTCCCCGACTCGTGGACACTATCCGGCACGCCCCGGGGCACGGTAATACCCGTGCGGGCCGTCGTCCACCGGGTAAACAGGTACACGAAGTCTTTGCAGGGTGACAAGGAGAAAAGACGACCCCGGTACTCGGCTGGGGGGAGGCCACCACCAGATGAGCGCCGATTCCGGGGACCAAAACACAAGATGTGGGATTACTCGGTCCAGGAACCCCTACAGGTGCTGTCCTCCGTCCACCCGGATGACCTCGCCGGTAATGTGCCGGGCCTTGGCCGAGCAGAGGAAAATGACCACGTCGGCCACCTCCTCGGGCTTGGCCAGGCGGCCGAGCACGCTCCGGGATATGGCCTTCTCCACCTCCTCGGCCGGGGTCTTCTTGAGGGAGGCGGTTTCCACCATGCCCGGGGCCACCGCGTTCACGTTCACGTCGTAGGGACCCAGCTCCCGGGCCGCGGCCAGGGTGAGCCCGATGACCCCCATCTTGGCCGCTACGTCGTTGAGGGCGGAGGAACCCTCGGTGGCTTGCAGCGAGGCCACGTTCACCACCTTGCCCGCGTTCTGCTCCCGGAACACGGTGGAGGCGGCGCGGATGAAGTTGAAGTAGCCCTTCAGGTTCACGTCCAGAACGTGATCGAACTGGTCCGGAGTCATCTCGAAGAGGGGCGCCGGGTCCTTGGCCCCCACCGCGTTGACCAGGATGTCCAGCCGGCCCCACTTGGCCACGATCCGCTTCACGAACTCGGACACGTTGTCGTAGTCGATGATGTCCACCGCTTCGGCCAGGGCGGTACCGGAAATGGCCTCCACCGCGTCCACCACCTCGTCCGCTTCCTTGCGGTCGGCCCGGTAGGTGAGGGCGACCTTGGCCCCGGCGCGGGCCAGGCGCATGCAGATGGCGCTCCCCAGATCCCCGCTTCCACCCGACACGATCGCCACCCTGTCCTTGAGTTCCATCTCAATCCTCCCGCGTGAACGACGCCGCGACCCCCATGCCTCCGGACACACAGAGGGTGGCCAGGCCCCGCCGGGCTTCCCGGCGGGCCATCTCATGGAGGAGGGTCGCCACGATCCGCGCCCCCGAGGCCCCGATGGGGTGCCCGAGGGCGATGGCGCCTCCGTTGACGTTGAGCCGGTCGGAGTCCAGGCCCAGTTCCCGGTCCACGGCCAGGACCTGGGCGGCAAAAGCCTCGTTGAGTTCGATCAGATCATAATCCCCGAGGGCCGGCCCGCCCCGTTCCCGGAGCGCCCGGACCGCGGGCACCGGGCCGATCCCCATGACCCGGGGATCCACCCCGGCGGTGGCGCCGTCCTCCAGCCAGGCCAGGGGGGTGAGCCCCCGCTCGCGCACCCAGGCCTCCGAGGCCAGCACCAGGGCCGCCGCCCCGTCGGTGATCCCGCTGGCGTTTCCCGCCGTCACCGTTCCGTCCCCGCGGAACACCGGCGGCAGCTTGGCCAGGGACTCCGGGGTCACCCCGTCCCGGGGGTGCTCGTCCTCCGAGACCACCACCGCCCCCTTCCGCCCCGCCACCTCCACCGGCACGATCTCCGCGTCGAACCGGCCGTCGCGCCGGGCGGCCTGGGCCCGGTTCTGGCTCCGGGCGGCGTAGGCGTCCTGCTCCTCCCGGCCGATCCGGTACTGCTCGGCCAGGGTCTCCGCGGTCTCCCCCATCACCTGTCCGGCCAGGGGGCAATCGAAGCCGTCCCGGTACATGCCGTCGACCAGGGCCCGGTCCCCCATCTTGAACCCGAGCCGCAGCCGGGGCAACAGGTGGGGCACCTGGGTCATGTTCTCCATACCCCCGGCCAGGACCACCCGGGCCTCCCCCAGGCGGATCCGGTCCCGGGCCACCAGGAGCGACTGGAGCCCCGACCCGCAGGCCTGGTTCAGGGTCATGGCCGGCCGCTGGACCGGAATCCCCACTCCCACCGCCACCTGCCGGGCCGGATTGGGCCCGCACCCGGCCTGCCGGGCGTGGCCGAGGATGATCTCGTCCACCTCCCCGGCCTCCACCCCGGCCTCGGCCAGGGCGGCGGCCGCCGCCGCCTTTCCCAGGTCCACGGCCGGAACGTCGGCGAAGACCCCCAGGAAACGGCCGATGGGGGTGCGCTTGGCGGACAGCACCGCCGTGCGGGTGGACATGACGGGAGGGGCCTCCATGAAGAAGCATGGGGGGGCCGGAGCGAGGACGACCCGGGCAAATCAACCGGAACATGCTAGAGACCCGGGTCCGGGGAGTCAAGCCGGACCCGGGCTGCGGGGCGCCGTTGACCCCGGCCCCGGGCGGGGCTAGGATTCGCGCAACTGCCTTTGCCACAATCACATTCCCTCCCGGCCGGAAGCCGCCCGAGGGAGGAGGAGTCCGCTCATGAGCGCCAAGGACCGCATCAAGGAGCTGAAGGAGCGCCGTTCCCAGGCCGCCCTGGGAGGAGGCGCCGAGCGCATCGAGAAGATGCACGCCCAGGGCAAGCTCACCGCCCGGGAGCGGATCGAACTCCTCCTGGACCCCGGCACCTTCCAGGAGCTGGGGGTCTTCGTCGTCCACGACTGCACCGATTTCGGGATGGAGAAGCGGAAGATCACCGGGGACGGGGTGGTGGCCGGGTTCGGGGACGTTGACGGGCGCCCGGTCTACGTGTTCGCCCAGGACTTCACCGTGTTCGGGGGCACCCTGTCCGCCGCCAACGCCCGCAAGATCTGCAACATCATGGATCTGGCCATGCAGAACGGGGCCCCGGTGATCGGGCTCAACGACTCCGGGGGGGCCCGCATCCAGGAGGGGGTGGCCAGCCTGGGCGGCTACGCCGACATCTTCCTCCGCAACACCCTGGCCAGCGGCGTGGTGCCCCAGATCTCCGCCATCGTGGGCCCCTGCGCCGGCGGGGCGGTCTACTCCCCCGCCATCACCGACTTCATCATCATGACCAAGGGCACGAGCCAGATGTTCGTGACCGGCCCCGACGTGATCAAGAGCGTGACCAAGGAGGAAGTGACCCACGAGGAACTGGGGGGGGCGGCCAGCCACAACGGCCGGAGCGGGGTGGCCCACTTCGCGGCCGAGGACGACCGGGACACCCTGCGGCTGGTCCGGGACCTCCTCGGGTACGTCCCCCAGAACAACGTGGAGGACCCCCCCTACCGCAAGCCCACCGACGACCCCAACCGGATGGAGGAGGCGCTCCAGGACCTGATTCCCGAGGAGTCCAACAAGCCCTACGACGTCACCGAAGTGATCCGGGCGGTGGTCGACGACGGCGAGTTCCTGGAAGTCCACGAGCACTTCGCCCGGAACATCGTGGTCGGGTTCGCCCGCCTGGACGGCCACCCGGTGGGGGTGGTGGCCAACCAGCCCCGGTACCTGGCCGGGGTGCTGGACATCAACTCCTCCCGGAAGGGGGCCCGTTTCGTCCGCTTCTGCGACTGCTTCAACATCCCCCTGGTCACCTTCGAGGACGTGCCCGGCTTCCTCCCCGGCACCGCCCAGGAGTGGAACGGCATCATCTCCAACGGGGCCAAGCTGCTCTTCGCCTACTGCGAGGCCACCGTGCCCAAGCTCACCGTGGTCCTGCGCAAGGCCTACGGCGGCGCCTACGACGTGATGAGCTCCAAGCACATCCGGGGGGACTTCAACGTGGCCTGGCCCTCGGCGGAGCTGGCGGTGATGGGGGCCGAGGGGGCGGTGAACATCCTCTACCGGCGGGAGATCGCCGCCGCCGAGGACCCCGAGGCGGCCCGCAAGGGGCTCATCGACGAGTACAACGCCAAGTTCGCCAATCCCTACGTGGCCGCGGAACTGGGCTACCTGGACGACGTCATCGAGCCCCGGGAGACCCGGCCCCGGCTGATCCGCGCCCTCCACTCCCTGCGGAACAAGCGCCAGAGCCTGCCGGCCAAGAAGCACGGCAACATCCCGCTCTGAGCGGGCGAAGCGGACAGCCGGAGCGGAAGGGAACGGCCGGGCCGGAAAGGCCGAAGCCCGGGCGGTCAAGCCCGGGCTCCCAGTCTGATTGCACCTCGCTGATCGAGTTACTGCTTATCGATGCTGCTGAATGTTCACTCCATGGTTCCGATTGCTTTCCGACACAAGAAACTCCGCCGCTACTCCCCGTCCATGCACCGGGCCAGCTCGCGGACCCGGTCGGTTTCCTGGCTCCCCTGGCGGCTCCCCGAGACCTCGTCGGCCAGCCGCAGGAAGGCCCGGTTCAGACACCACGCCTCCTGGCAGTCCGCGTTGGCTCCCGACTGCTTCCATGCCTTGTAGCTCTTCACCGCGGCGTCCTGCATGCGGGCCAGCACCTTGGCCCGCTCGGGACCGGCCGGCACCACGGCCAGCCGGTGGAGCCACTGGTGGTAGGTCAGCCGGTAGTCGGCTTCCCAGTGCAGGGGATTCCCGTGATCCGAGTTGTCCCGGACCAGCTGGTACCCCTGGCGGGCGAGCTCCGTACGTCCCATCTCGTCGGCCTTGGCCGCGCAGACGAAGGCCCGCTGCACCGCGCTCTCACCCGGCCCGCAGCTCAGGAGCCCGTCCATCTCGCTCCGGGTCTGGGGGCTCAGGGGAGGAAGATCGAAGGAGACCTGGCTTCCCGGCCCGGCGTTGGCCATGCCCATGGACCCCGCTGCCTGCCCCGGGGCCAGATCCAGGCTGGTGCCGAGGTCGTTGCGGCCGCCCAGGGTGGTCACCACCCGGCGGGAGAAGGCCTCGGGGCTGGTGGCCGGCTCGTGGTCGGACGCCGCCGAGGCGGTCAGGACCGGATCGGACTCCCCGTTCATGAGCGGGGTGCCCACCAGGCCCCGGCCGGGAGCGGGGACCGCCGCCTCCGGGGCGCCGTCCGGGGTCCGGGTGGCGCCTTCCTGGGCCAGTTCCCGGCCCATCGGATCCACCGGATTGCGGGGCTCATGGAAGGTCCACCAGGACCCGGCCACCAGGACCAGGGTGGCCACCGAGCCTAGGGCCCATCGCCAGGCTCCGGTCGGATTCCAGAGCCGGTGCCAAAAGGAGGCACCGGGCTCGGCCTCCGCCGGGGAGGGCGCGGGGGCGCCGGTGTCCTGGGCCACACGGGCGAGGATCCGGTCGGGAAGATCCAGCCAGTAGGCTTCTCCGGGCAACATCTCCTCCACCACCGGACCCAGTTCCTCCAGAAGGGAAAAGCCGTCCACGACGGAACGGCATTCGGGACAGCGGGTCAGGTGGTCGGCGACGGAAGCCCGGTCGGGCGGGGAGATCTCCTGGTCGAAATAAGCGCTCAGTTCATCGGACGAGGGGTGGATCGGCGTGCTCATTGGTACTGGGTCCTCTTGACTCCGGCGATCATCGTACCGGACGCTCCCGCCGGCTCACGGCGCCGACCGATCGAGGTACTTGCGCAAGGCCATTCGAGCCCGGGCCAGCCTGGACATCACGGTCCCTTTCGGCGTACCCATGGCCTTGGCGATCTCCTCGTAGGAGAGTCCCTCCTGCACGCGCAGGAGAAAGACGGTTCTCTGGTCTTCGGGCAGACTCTCGAGGGCCGCTTCCAGGTGAGTCAGCAACTCGCTCCGGGAAGCGGCCTGGACCGGGCTTTCCGGTTCCGGACCGGCCTTGATGTCCCCTTCGGGGACGTCCTCCAGGTCCACCGCGGCTTGTCGTTTGCGCCGGTTGATGAAGTTGATGGCCTGGTTGACGGCGATCCGGTAGAGCCAGGGATGGAAGTCGTACTCTTCCTTGAAGGTCTTCAACCCGCGATGGGCCCGGACGAAGGTGTCCTGGGTCAGGTCGTCCGCGTCGTCCTGGCTCTTGACCATGCGCAGGACGATCCGGAAGACCGGCTTCTGATACCGGCGGACCAGTTCCCCGAAGGCCACGGTATCGCCGGCCTTGGAGCGGGCCACCAGTTCCGCATCGCGGGCGCCCTTCAGCTCTTCTCCCGGGCTCCCACTCAAGCGTCGTTCCATTGTTTGCTACCTTGCCTCGCCGGAGCCTATTCCGGGTCCATTGGCCGGATTCAGTGTTTCACGAACCGGAGCCATCTTCCAGGCGTCTCCCCGGCACCCGGACGTCCCCCGCGCGCCGGGTCCAACCCTGTCGATCCAAGTACTCCAGAACTGGAACGGAATACTTGCGACTCATGCCCAACCCCGTGCGAAGGTCGGCCATGCTCAGTTCGGAGTGTGATTGAAAGAATTCTTTCATCCAGGCCCGGATCGAGTCCAGATGGCGGCGCCCCACGAAAAGCTCGGGCGTCACTTTCACCGCCTCCCCCCGGAAAGTCAAGTGCTCCAGGGCGTCCAACGCGTTGAACCCCAACCGGGTCTGCAGCTCCTTGGGGGTGGGCGGGGTGACCCCGCCGGCATCCAGATCCCGCGCCACCCGGTCCACCCGGGCGGACAGCTCCCCCGAGAGGGTCAGCTCCTCGTCCCCGGCCCGGACCAGGTCCTCCCGAAGGGTCACCCTCCCCGCGTCCAGGAGTTCCCGCAGGATGCGGTCGAGCACCGCTCCGCTCAGCTTCTGGCCCAGCCGGCTCTTCAGCTCGCCCCGGCTGGTGCCCCACCGAAGCGGATTCGCGCCCTGGAGCTCCTCCAGCACCTCCACCGCCCGGGTCTCCAGCCGGTCCAGGATGGAGGCGGCGATCACCGTCCCATCCTCCAGCTTCCGGGCCTCGCCCGCCTCGAGCAGGGCCTCCATGGGGCCGGCGGCCTCGGCGGCGGCGATCCCGGCCTCCCGGGCCACCTCCTCCGGCCGGGCCCCGCCGGCCAGGCCCTCCAGCACCGCCCGCAACCGGTCCTCCGGGCTGCCGCTCTCCTCCCGGCGGAGTTCCTCCAGCACCCGGCGCTGGCCGCGGCGGCGCTTGGGCGCCCGGGGGAGAATCACCGTTCCGCCGGCCACGGCCCGGGCCGGCGAATAGGAGCGGAGCACGAAGCGGTCGCCTCGGTCGGCCACCGCCGCCTCCTCCAGGCGGAGCTGGGCCAGACCCTCCCCGCCGGGACGGATCACGTCCCCTTCCAGGAGCACTACCCGGGCCAGGATCTCGCTGGCCCCGAGATGGAAGCGGACCCGCTGGCGGTGGCGAAGCTCCTTGGGGGCGTCCTTCAGCACCCGGATGCGGACGTCGAGCATGGACGCCGGCTCCAGGGTGCCCGGGGCCAGCACCCACCGGCCGCGCGGCACCGCCTCCCGCGGCACCCCGGCCAGGGACACCGCGGTGCGCTGGCCGGCCCGGGCCTCCGGCACCGCCTGGTCGTGCACCTCCACGCTGCGGGCCCGGGTCTCCACCTCGCCGGGCTGGATCACCAGCCGGTCCCCCGCGCGCAGGGTGCCCTGCCACAGGGTCCCGGTCACCACCGTCCCGAACCCCTCCACCACGAAGGCCCGGTCCACCGGGAGCCGCACGAACCGGTCCCCGGGACGCTCCTCCAGGCCGCGGAGCGCCTCGGCCAGCGCCCGCAGGAGGTCCTCGCGCCCTTCGCCGGTCCGGGAGGAGACGGGGACGAGCGGGAAATCCCCGAACCCGCGGGCGTCCAGGTACTCCCGCACCGACTCGCTCACCAGCTCCAGCCAGTCCTCGTCCACCATGTCGATCTTGGTCAGGGCCACCACCCCGCGGTGCACCCCCAGGAGGTCCAGGATGTCCAGGTGCTCCCGGGTCTGGGGCATCACCCCCTCGTCGGCGGCCACGACCAGGAGCATGGCGTCCACCCCGCAGGCCCCGGCGAGCATGTTCTTCACGAACCGCTCGTGGCCGGGCACGTCGACCACGCCGCAGGAGAGGCCTCCGGGCAGGTCGAGGTGGGCGAAGCCGAGATCGATGGAGATGCCGCGCGCCTTCTCCTCCTTGAGCCGGTCGGTGTCGGCCCCGGTCAGGAGCCGCACCAGGGCGGTCTTCCCGTGGTCGATGTGCCCGGCGGTCCCGAGGATGGCGAAGCGGGAGGAATCGGCCATGCTCAGGTCACCAGGGGTTCGTCTTCGCGCCGCACCGTGCCTCCGAGGGCGGCCAGCTTGGCCTCGATCCGCTCGTAGCCCCGGTCGATGTGGTAGACGCGCGAGATGTGGGTCTCCCCCTCGGCCACCAGGCCGGCCAGGAGGAGCGCGGCCGAGGCGCGGAGATCGGTGGCCATGACGTGGGCCCCGGAGAGGCCCCGTCTCCCCTCGATGACGGCCACGTTCTCGTCCAGCTCGATCCGCGCCCCCAGGCGGGAGAGCTCGGCCACGTGGGTGAACCGGTCCCGGTAGATCTGTTCGGTGATGACCGAGGTGCCCTCGGCCACCGCGGCCAGCGCCATCATCTGGGCCTGGAGGTCGGTGGGGAACCCGGGATAGAAGTCGGTGGCCAGGCGGATCCCGCGCGGGCGGCGCGCTCCCCGGACCCGCACCCAGTCCTCCCCCTGGGTCACCTCGGCCCCGGTGTCGCGAAGCTTGGCCAGGAGCGCGGTGAGGTGGTCGGGCCGGCAGGCGGTCACGGTGACGTCGGCCGAGGGCAGGGCCCCGCCCACGAGGAAGGTCCCCGCCTCGATCCGGTCGGCGATGACCGCCCCTTCGGCCGGGTGCAGCTTCGCCCCCCCCTCCACCGTGATCTCCGAGGTCCCGGCGCCGGTGATCCGGGCTCCCATGCCGGTCAGGTATTCGGCCAGGGCGGGAAGCTCGGGCTCCCGGGCCGCGTTGAGGATCCGGGTGGTGCCCCGGGCCCCGGTGGCGGCCATCATCAGGTTGCCGGTGGCTCCCACCGAGGCGATGTCGAGATAGATCTCGGCCCCGGTGAGCCCCTCCGGCGCCTCGGCCACGATGTACCCCTCCTCGATGGAAAGGGTCGCCCCCAGGGCCCCCATCCCCTTGAGGTGCAGGTCCACCGGCCGCGGGCCCCAGGCGCATCCGCCGGGGAGGGACACCCGCGCCCGGCCGGCCCGGGCCAGCAGGGGGCCCAGCACGTAGACCGAGGCCCGCATGGTCTTGACCAGGTCGTAGGGCGCCTCCACCGAGGCCAGCTCACTGGTGTCCACGATCATCGCGTGCCCATCCCGCTCCACCTTGGCCCCCAGGGTCTCCAGCAGCCGGGAGAGGGTGGCGATGTCCCGCAGGCGCGGCACCCTGGCGATCCGGTGGACGCCGGGGGCGAGCAGGGCCGCCACCAGGATGGGGAGGGCGGCGTTCTTGGACCCCGCCGCCTCCACCGATCCCTCGAGCCTGGCGCCCCCCTGCACCACGAACTTGTCCATTCCGTCCTCCTCCCGTCGAGGCGCCGGCGCCGGGCTAGGGCGCGGTGACCAGCAGCACGTTCCGTCCGAAGTGGAAGTAGGGCTCCACCGCCTGGGCCTCGTCCCGGGCCCGGAGGGCGAGGACGTACCGGTTCCCGGAGACGATGCTCCGGGTCACCTCGGTGACCCCGTCCCCCAGGTATTGCCAGCCCGCTCCGGCGTCCAGGGCGGCCTGCACCGCCGCCGCGCCGTCGGCGTAGGGGCCGGGGGGCACCGAGGCCTGGAGGAGATCGTACCCTACCGGCTTCTGGCCGCCCGCCCGGTCCACGTCGGTTCCCGTCCACCGGAGGGTGATCGAGGTGCTCCCCGTCACCTGGCCGTCCGGGGCCGAGGGCTCGAGGAGGGTGGTGTAAGGGGTCTTGGTCCGGGTCATGAAGGCCACCTCGACCGGCGCCGACACCGCGTCCAGGTCGTCCCGGGCCCGGACCCGCAACCGGTGCCGGCCGAAGGCGTCGGCCAGGGGGGCGCTCGGGTTCGGGGAGGCGGCGACGGCGGTCGAATCGGTGCAGGTCAGCTTGAACTGCCAGGTGGTGGCGGTACCGGCGGGGGTCCAGGCGGCATCGTCATCCAGGGCGAACTCGTACCCGGCCACGCCGTCGGGATCGGTGGCCGACCATCGCGCCGCGAACTGGTAGGAGGACGCGGTCCCCGGAGTCGGGGCGAGGATCTTCACCGTGGGCGGATCGTTGGGCACCCCCACCTGGAAGGTGACCCCGAGCGCGGCGCTGTAGGTGGAGTCGTCGTCCTGGGCCCGGAGATGGAAGACGTGGAGGACCGGGCTCTCCGCGGTGCCGTCGGCCCGGGTGAAGGTCCGGGTGATGCTGGTGGTGGTGGGGCCCACCGTCTTCCAGTCGCTCGCGGCGCCGCCGTCGAGGGCCCACTGGTAGCGGATGATGGTCCCGTCGCGGTCGCTTCCCTCCCAGGTCCAGGTGGCGGTGCCGGTGACCACGCCCTGGGGGCCGGAGACCAGCACGACCTCCGGGGGCACCGCGGGGGGGCCGGAGATGAACGAGGTGCGGATGGGCACCGACTGCTTGCCCTGGTCGTCCACCGCCCGCAGGTGGAAGGTCACCTCCCGGTGGAGGTCGGCGGGAGCGAAGGCGGCCCCGCGGGGAACGGCGGGATAGCCGGAGAAGTCCAGGGTGACGGTGGTGTCGGGGGTCGAGGTCCAGGCGCCGGTGGTGTCGTCCACCACGTACTCGTAGTGGTCCACCGTGCCGTCCGGATCGGAGCCGGACCAGGCCAGGACCGGGGTGGGGCCCGCGTAGCCGGTGTCCGGGGGAACCTCCACGAAGACGACCACCGGGCGGCCGTTGGGGAAGGCGACCTCGAAGGGCCAGGCCACCAGGTTCCCGGTGAGGCCGCGGTCATCCACCGCCCGCACCCGGAACACGTGGATCTGCGGCTGGGTCTCGGTGCCGTCCTCCCGGGTGAAGGTGAACAGGGTGTCGGTGGACCCGGTGGCGACGAAGGCCGAGTCGGAGTCCAGGCTGACCTCGTAGCCGGCCACCGCGCCGTCGGGGTCCACCCCCGTCCAGCGGAATTCGGTGCTCTCCCCGACCAGGCTCCCCGTGGCCGGGAAGCGGGTCAGGCTCACCACCGGCGGCTGGTTCGGCCGGGTGGGGGAATCGCTGCCGCAGCCGAGGGCGAGCAGGGAGGCGGCCAGGACGGGTAGCGGGAAGCGAAGGGTACGGCGCATCGGGTGTCTCCTGCCCATGGGTGGTATGAAGGCCGGTCAACCGGCCCGCAAGGCCAGCGCGTATCTATCCCGTCCGGCCAGGTCCTCCTCGATCCGCACCCCGGTCCACGCTCCGGACCGCCGGAGCAGCTCCGCCGTCCGTTCCCCCAGGTCCTCGCCGATCTCCAGGGCCAGGAGCGCCCCCGGGGGAAGGAGTCCGGCCGCCTCCGCGACCAGCCGCCGGATCACCCCCAGACCGCCCTCCGGAGCGAACAGGGCCGCGTGCGGCTCGTGGGCCTCCACCTCGGGCGGCAGTCGGGACCGGTCCCGCCGCGCCACGTAGGGTGGATTGCTCACCAGCACCCGCAAGGGCTCCGCCGGCGAGACCCCCGCCAGGGGTGCGGTCAGATCCCCGACGAACCAGCGCACGCGGCGCTCCAGCCCCAGCCGGCGCCCGTTGGCGCGGGCGAGGCGGATCGCGCCCTCGGAGAGGTCCGTGGCCCAGACCCGCAGTCCGGGCCGGGTCGAGGCCAGGGCGAGGGCGATGGCGCCGCTTCCCGTGCCCACGTCCACCACCGTGGCCCGGGGGTCGGGGCCCAGGAAGTCGAGCACCCGCTCCACCAGCCCCTCGGTTTCCGGACGGGGAACGAGAACGGCCGGCGTGACCCGCAGGGTCAAGCCCCAGAAGTCTACTTCCCCCAACAGGTACTGTAAAGGAACGCGGGTCGCGCGCCGGTGCAGGAGGCGGGAGAGCCGGCGCCGCTCGGCGGGCGAGAGCGGCCGGTCGCGCTCCAGGGTGAGCGCGGTGCGCGTCATCCCGAGGACGTGACGGGCGATGAGGTCCGCCTCCGCCGCCGGGGAGTCCACCTCCGAGCCGGCCAGGAAGACCCGGGCGGCGCGGCGCCATTCCCCCAGGGTACGGACGGGGGGCAGCCGCCCGGGGGGACGGGGTCCGGAACCCCGGTCAGCGCCCGGGGGCGCCGGCATTGGACTCGCCCGCCTCCGCCTCCTCCAGACGCTCCTCGGCGGCGGCGTCGATGAGGGCCTGGGTCAGCTCGTCCAGGTCCCCCTCCAGGATCTCGTGGAGCCGGTGGACGGTGAAGTTGATGCGGTGGTCGGTGACCCGGCCCTGGGGGAAGTTGTAGGTGCGGATCTTGGCGCTCCGGTCCCCGGTCGAGACCTGGCTCCGGCGGGTGGTGCGCGTGGCCTCGTCCTGCTCCCGGATCTTGGCGTCCAGGAGCCGCGAGCGGAGGATCTTGAGCGCCTTGGCCTTGTTCTTGAGCTGGGAGCGCTCGTCCTGGCAGGTCACCACCATCCCGGTGGGGAGGTGGGTGATGCGCACCGCGGAGTCGGTGGTGTTCACCCCCTGGCCGCCGGGCCCGCTGGACCGGTAGACGTCGATGCGGAGGTCCTTCTCGTTCACCTCCACGTCCACGTCCTCGGCCTCGGGGAGGACGGCCACCGTGGCCGCGGAGGTGTGGATGCGCCCGCTGGCCTCGGTCTCCGGGACCCGCTGCACCCGGTGCACCCCGCTCTCGTACTTCATGCGCCCGTAGACCTTGGTTCCGGAGAGGTTGAAGATGATCTCCTTCAGCCCCCCGATCCCGGTCTCGCTGGAATCCAGCACCTCCAGCTTCCAGCCCTGGCGCTCGGCGTAGCGGGAGTACATGCGGAACAGCTCCCCCGCGAACAGGGCCGCCTCCTCGCCGCCGGTGCCGGCCCGGATCTCCACGATCACGTCCTTGGTGTCGTTGGGATCGGCCGGGAACAGGAGCTCGGTGATGGCCGCGCTCAGGGACTCCATCTCGGGCTCGCACTCCTCCACCTCGGCCTCGGCCAGCTCCATCATCTCCGGGTCGCCGCCCGCGTCCAGGAGCTCCCGGGCTCCGGCCAGACGGTCGTGCAGGGCGCGGTAGGCACGGAGCCGCTGAACGATCTCCTCCACCTCGGCCCGCTCCTTGCCCAGGCGCCGGAGCTCCGAGGGATTGGAGAGGACCTGGGGCTCGGTCAGCTCGCGGTTGATCTCGTCCAGGCGGTGTTCGAGCTGGGCGAGGTGGTCCAGGAAGTGTTCGTTGTGACTCATGAAAAACGCTCGGCGGCCGGCGGGGCCGGCGGTGGCGGGTGGACGCGGGCTACATCACCCGCACGTCGCGCTCGTCCTCCTCGGTGAGGGGCAGGACGCTCTCCAGGGCGCGGCAGGCCACCGCGAGCTGGTGCATGTCCGGCTCCTTGGTGGTGATCCGCTGCAGCCACAGTCCGGGCTGGGCGAGCAGGTTGACCACCCGGTTCCGGGCGTACTTCCCGCTCAGCCGGATGTACTCGAAGCCCAGGCCGGCGATCACCGGGACCCCGGCGAAACGCAGGAGCCGCTGGCCCAGGGTCTCCGGACGTCCGAAGAAGGTGAACACCACGATGGAGAGGATCATGATGCTGAACAGGAACGAGGTGCCGCAGCGCGGGTGCAGGGTGGTGAAGGGGGCGGCGTTCTCCGCCGTCACCGGCAGGCCGGCCTCGAAGGTGTGGATCACCTTGTGCTCGGCCCCGTGGTACTCGAACAGGCGCCGCATCTCCCCCCACAGGGAGATCCCCCACAGGTAGGTCAGGAAGAAGACCAACCGGAAGGCGCCGTCGACCAGGTTGAAGCCCACCCGCCCCTGGATCCCGGTGAGCTCGGTGAGCTTGAGGGGAAGGTAGAAGAAGAGGGCGATGCCCAGCCCGAAGGCGAGGACCATGGTCCCGCCCATGGCCCAGGAGCTCAGCCCGCCTTCCTCCTTGCCCGCCGGCGCCTCGCCCTCCTCCCGCACCGCCTCGTTGGCGCTGAAGGAGAGGCAGCGCATGCCCAGGGCCAGGGTCTCCACCAGCCCCACCATGCCCCGGACGACGGGAAGCCCGAGCCAGAAGGACTTCTTGGTGATGGAGGCGAAGGGCTCGACCTGGACCGAGATGTCGCCGCCCGGCCGCTGGACCGCGGTGGCCACCATGCGCGGCGAGCGCATCATCACCCCTTCGATCACCGCCTGCCCGCCCACCGGAGCGTAGCGGGAGAGGAGGATCCTGTTCAGGAGGAGGAAGCGCTGTTTCACCTTCATGGTCCGGCCTCGGTGGCGGGTACGACGAGGCCCCCGCCCCGCAACGGGGCGAGGGCCCGCCGGAAACCGTCTAGGACTCGGTGGTGGTCTCTTCGGTCGCCTTCGCTTCGGGCGCCGGCTCGGGCTGGGACGGGGTCGCCGCCGCCGCCGGCTTCTTGTTCTTGCCCGCCTGGGCGTAGTCGTTGCCGTACTTGCGCCGGAACCGGTCCACGCGCCCCGCGGTGTCCACCAGCTTCTGCTTGCCGGTGAAGAACGGGTGGCAGGCGGAGCAGATTTCCACGTGGAAATCCTTGCCCATGGTGGAGCGGGTCTGGAACGTGTTCCCGCACACGCAGGTCACGGTGACCACCTTGTACTCGGGATGGATGTCGGTCTTCATGGGACTCCTCGGCGATGGGGGCCGGCGGAGGCCGCCGGCCGGGAAAAAACGTGCCGCCCCACGGGCGAGCGAAACAGGATACCAGATCGGCGCCCCCCGGCTCAAGGCGGGCCGGCCCGGCCGCCCGGGAAGGCCGTCCGCCGCCCGGGAACCCGTTGTTCGCCATGCCTTTGGCCCCTCGGGCGGCATCCGGGGACCGCGTTCCGGACGGGGCTAGAGGGAGCCGAAGTCGAACTCCACCACCGGAACCTCCTCCTCGATCCGTTCCCGCCGGCCGGCCATGAACCCCGCGCACCAGGGGTGGTCGATCCGCTCCACGTCGAAGTCCCGGTGGATCACCGCGTACAACTCCATCTCCCGGAGCTTCAGGAAGTCCGGAATGGTGCGGAGCCACCGCCGGTCCAGGGGACGGAACCGGCGGTACCCGCGCAGGAAGCGGGGCATGAACTCCGCGGTGAAGGCGACGGGATCCGGGGCGTCGGCGATCATGTAGAAGAGCACCACCGCAACGTCGTTGGCGAACCAGCTGTAGGCGCAGTCGTCGAAGTCGAAGAGGGTGAGGCTCCCGTCGGCGTCGATGAAGAGGTTCCCGCGATGGGCGTCATAGTGGATCAGGCCGTAGACGCCGCCGTCCCGGGGAAGGGCGCGCAGCCGTTCGAGCAGGGCGCGGTACCGGGTCAGCACCACCCCGTTCCCCTCCGGGGGCAGGTACCGCTCGACGTATTCCATCACCTCGCCGTCCCACTCCGGCCGGGTCCAGGAGGGATCGGACGGACGGTAGCCGACGGTACGCGCGTGCATGCTCCCCAGGAGCCGTCCGTAGGCCTCGTGGGCCTTCGGAGTCCAGCCCTCCCGCTCCGGCGGCGCGCCCCGGGCCTTCTCGAAGGCCACGGCAAGGAACCGGCCGCCCTCACCGTCATCGATCGGCTCCACCAGGTTCCCGGCCCGGGAGGGGAGGGCGCGGGCCGCGGGAACCCCTCCCCCGGCCAGGTGCCGGATCCAGTCCACCTCGCCCCGGACCAGGCCCTCGCTCCGGCGCAGGGTGTGGCCGAGACGGAGGATGCCGGACCGAGAGTCGCGCTCGAACTCGAAGAGGAAGCTCTCGAAGGCGTCGAGGGGGCGGATGCCGCCGGCGGGGATCCCGTACCGCCCCATCGCGTCCCGGAGCACGGCGTCGCGGTAGCGGTCCCGAATGCGCTGTTCCATGCCCGGCTCCGGTGCCGGCCCGGCCGGGCCGGGCTCAGGCGTTCATCATCTCCAGGAACTTCTTGTTGTCCTTGGTCTTCGACATCTGGTTGATGAGGAACTCGATGGCCTCGACCGAGGTCTGCTCGTTGAGGAACTTGCGCAGGATCCAGACCTTGTTGAGGATGCCCTGATCCAGGAGCAGCTCCTCCTTGCGGGTCCCGCTCCGGTTGATGTCGATGGCGGGGAAGATCCGCCGGTCGGCGATCTTGCGGTCCAGGACCAGTTCCATGTTCCCGGTGCCCTTGAACTCCTCGAAGATGACCTCGTCCATCCGGCTGCCGGTCTCGACCAGGGCGGTGGCGATGATGGTCAGCGATCCGCCCTCCTCCACGTTCCGGGCCGCGCCGAAGAAGCGCTTGGGCCGCTGGAGGGCGTTGGCGTCCACGCCGCCGGAGAGGATCTTCCCCGAGTGGGGGATGACCGTGTTGTGGGCCCGGGCCAGCCGGGTGATGGAGTCGAGCAGGATGATGACGTCCTTGTGGTGCTCGACCAGGCGCTTGGCCTTCTCGATCACCATGTCCGCCACCTGGACGTGGCGCTCGGCCGGCTCGTCGAAGGTGGAGGAGACCACCTCGCCCTTGACCGACCGCGACATGTCGGTCACCTCTTCCGGACGCTCGTCGATGAGCAACACGATCAGCACCGCGTCGGGATGGTTGGCGGTGATGGCGTTGGCGATGCGCTGGAGGAGGACGGTCTTCCCCGCTCGCGGCGGGGACACGATCAACCCCCGCTGCCCGAATCCGATCGGGGTGAGCAGGTCCATGATCCGCGTGCACATGTCGTCGGGATCGTGCTCCATCTCCACCCGCTTGTCCGGGTAGAGCGGGGTGAGGTTGTCGAAGTGGGTCTTGGCCTTGGCCACCTCCGGCGCCTCGCCGTTCACCGCCTCCACCCGGAGCAACGCGAAGTAGCGTTCCCCTTCCTTGGGCGGGCGCACCTGCCCCGACACCGTGTCCCCGGTCTGGAGATCGAAGCGCTTGATCTGGGACGGCGAGACGTAGATGTCGTCGGGCCCGGGGAGGTAGCTGTAATCGGTGGATCGGAGAAATCCGTACCCTTCGGGCAGGATTTCCAGTACGCCCTCGGAGAAGATGAGGCCGCTCTTTTCGGTCTGGGCCTCGAGGATGCGGAAGATCAGGTCCTGCTTCCGCATGCTGGAGGTGGAACCGAGGTTCAGTTCCGAGGCGATTTCCTGAAGCTCGTGGACCGTCTTGGACTTCATCGCAGCGAGGTCCATGGGACTCACTTCTGACACGGGAGGGCTCCTTACGGAGGGTTCGGTGGCTGTCGGATCGCGGGCGTCAAGACCGCGACTGGACTGAAGGGCGGATAGGGCGGACGGGTTGGAGGGTCACTGCCCCGGACGGACACTCCGGGGGATCGGGCCGGGCGGAAGGGCCTCGTGAAGGTCTAACTACCCGTCAATTCTAGACCGTCCGGAAATGCGGTGTCAACGGCGGGAACGACCGTCCCCGGGCCGGCTGCCGCCGGCTAGAGCCGGGGCACGGGAACCGTGGATCCGAGCCGGGCTCCGTCCCGGAAGGCCTCGGCCACACCCCGGCCCCAGTAGAGCCAGACCTCCACCAGCCCGCCCGCGGGGAGGGTGTAGGTATAGATCGCGTCCGGGGCCAGGAGATCCAGGTAGACCGCGGCCAGGTCGGTGTCGGGAAACCGGTCCGCGGACCGGCGGGCCCATTCCACCGGGTCCTCCACCGGGTCTCCCGCCCGGAGCGCCCGCCCCACCGCCTCGGTGGACAGGGCCAGCTCGGTGTCCCCGGAGTAGCTCCGGGCCCGGGCCAGGGCCAGGTACAGATCCGGCTCCCGGGGATGCTCCCGGAGCAGGTCCTCGTAGATCCGGGCCGCGTCCTGGTAGCGCCGGCCGGCCAGGTAGACCGCGGCCAGGTTGAAACGGGCATCGTCGTCCTCGGGGTTCTCCCGCACCACCCGCTCGAAGGCCCGGACCGCGTCGGCGAGGTGGGCGTCGCGATCGGCCCCCTCGCTGTTCTGGGCCCAGGCGTAGGCCACCGTTCCCATCAGGCTCTCCAGCTCGAGGCGGTGGTCGACCTGGGACGCCTCCCGGAGAAGGTCCCAGGCCTCCCGGTAGTCCCCGGCGTCGTAGCGCTGCTGGCCCGCCTTCTCCAGGGCCGAGACCAGGGCCTCCCGCTTCTCCTCGTTCCCGCGGTCGGCGGCGAAGGCCTTGCGATAGGCGGCCAGGGCCGCGTCCAGGTTCCCCTTCGCCTCGTCGATCCGGGCCCGCAGGAAGACGGTGCGCGGCTCCTCCGGGTCCAGGGTCCGGGCCCCGTCCAGGAGCTTCTCCGCCGCCTCCAGGTCCCCGGCCCGGACCAGCGGTTCGGCCCGCGCGGCCAGGCGCTCGGCGTACCGGCGCCGGGACTTGGCCACCTCGTCCCGCAGGGAGGGATCGAGCCCGGCCGCCTTCTGGAAGTGGACCGCGGCCTCGTCGGTCTTGTCCTGCTCGGCCAGGGCCCGGGCCAGCCCGAGCTGGGCCCGGGCGTCGTTGGGATTCCGGCCCAGGGCTTCCCGGTAGGCGGCTTCCGAGCCCGCCGGGTTGGAGGTGTCGATCCCGCCGTTCCCGCCGCGTGAGCCGCTGGTCGCGCAGCCGGCCCCGCTCGCGGCCAGCCACACCGCGGTGGCCAGACCGAGGGCGGATAGCGCGGCCAGGAGCCGGCGGGGGCGGGAAACGGGTCGATCCGGGTTCGTGGCGGTCATGGCGGGATTCTTCTGCCCGGAGCGCGGGGTGTCAAGCTGGGGCGGGGGGGGCGACCGGAACCCGCCGGGGGAAGAAGCGGACCGGCCCGGGTCTTCCGTTTCGGCGTGGCGTGGAATCGCGGGAACCCTTCTGACCATCCGCGAGTCCCGCGGGAAGGGCGCCGGGCCGGTCCAACCCCTCGGTAACGGCGGATTTGGGTCCGATCCCAGCGGGGGCGCCCCGGGTCGGGGCCTCCGTGCGTCATCCCCCCCAGGAAGGTCCCGTCCGGACCGGGCGGCCTGCCCGGAGAGGGACGGAGCGGCCTCCCGGCCGGCGGCCGGCTAGAGGAGCGAGACCGGATCCACGTCCACGCCGATCCGGACCGGGCCCGGAGACGCCTCGGCCCGGGTGAGCACGGCGTCGGCCAGGTCGTGGAGGGCCCGGTGGTCGGTCCCGCGCAGGGTGAGGTGCCAGCGGTGCTTCCCCTTGAGCCGGGAGAAGGGTTGGGGGGCCGGGCCCAGGAGTTCCACCGACGCGCGACTCGGCCCGATCCGGCCGGTGAGGAGGGCGGCGGCCGCCTCGGCCTCGGCGGTCACCCGCTCCAGGTCCTTGCCGTCGAAGAGGAGGTTCACCAGCTTCCGGAAGGGGGGATAGGGCGGATCGCGGCGCTCGGCGGTCTCGGCGGCGTAGAACGCCGCGTAGTCCTGGTCAGCGGCGGCGCGCAGGGCGTAGTGCTCGGGGCGGAGGGTCTGGAAGAGAACCCGCCCCGGCCGCTCCCCCCGGCCCGACCGCCCCGCCACCTGGGTCAGGAGCTGGAAGGTCCGCTCCGCGCTCCGGAAATCGGGAAGGGCGAGCTGCAGGTCCGCGTTCACCACCCCGACCAGGGTCACGTTGGGGAAGTCCAGTCCCTTGGCCACCATCTGGGTGCCCAGGAGCACGTCCGCGTCGCCGGTCCGGAAGCGTTCCAGAGCCGCTTCCAGGGCCCCGCGCTTCCGGGTGGAGTCGGTGTCCAGCCTGAGCAGGCGCACTCCGCCGAAGAGCCGGTCCAGCTCCTTCTCCACCCGCTGGGTGCCCACCCCCTTGAAGATGGTCACCGGCCCGCCGCACTCGGGACAGGACTGGGGGGTGCGCCGCTTCTCGCCGCAGTAGTGGCAGACCACCCGGTCCCCGGCCGCGTGCCAGGTGAGGGTGATGTCGCACTGGTGGCAGGAGAGGGCCTGCCGGCACGACTCGCACTGGACCACCGTGGAGTGGCCGCGGCGGTTCAGGAACAGGATGCACTGCTCCCCGCGGGACACCGTCTCCGCGATGGCCTGCCGGAGGGGATCACCGAACACCGGCGAGACCGGGCGCGGCCCTTCGCCGGGCCGGGCCGGGAGCGGCACCAGCTCCACCGGGGCCTGAGGCCGGTGCTCCACCCGGTGGGGCAGCTCCAGGAGCCGGTACTTGCCCCGCTCCGCGTTGTGGTAGGACTCCAGGCTCGGGGTGGCCGAGCCCAGCACCACCACCGCCCGCGCCTCCCGGGCCCGGACCAGGGCCAGGTCCCGGGCGTGGTAGCGGGGGCTCTCCCCCTGCTTGTAGGCTCCCTCGTGCTCCTCGTCGACCACGATCAGCCGCAGGTCGGGGATGGGGGCGAACACCGCCGAGCGCGCGCCGACCAGGACGTCGATCTCCCCCCGCCGGGTGCGGGCCCACACCTCCCGCCGCCGGGCCGGGGTGAGGGCGCTGTGCCAGAGGGCCACCCGGTTCCCGAACCGCGCCTCCACCCGCCGCACCATCTGCGGCGAGAGGGCGATCTCCGGGATCAGGATCAGCGCCTTCCCCCCCGCGGCCACCGTCTCCGCCGCCGCCCGCAGGTAGACCTCGGTCTTGCCGCTCCCGGTCACCCCGTGGAGCAGGAAGGCGGCGTAGTCGCGGGCGGCCAGGGCTCCGATGATGGCGGCGAGGGCGGCCGCCTGCTCCGGCCCCAGCCGGATCTCCGGCACCCGCCCCGCGGCGTGGGGCACTTCCCCCGGGCTCTTCTTCCCCAGCCCGGCCGGGAGCGCGGCCCGGAGCACCTCCCCGATCGGGGCCAGGTAGTAGCCGGCCACCCACCGGCAGAGCGCCACCACCTCGGGGGGCAGGGACAGCTCCGGATCCTCGACCGCGGCCAGGTCCTTCACCGACTCCAGGGAGGTGCTCCCGGCCAGGCCGAGCACGAAGCCCGCGATCCGGCGGCGGCCGAAGGGGACCTGGACCAGCGAGCCCTCCCGGACCTGCTCCCGGAACGCGTCGGGAATCCGGTAGGTGAAGGTGCGGCGGAGCGGCACCGGCACCGCCACCTCGGCGTAGGCCCCGCGGCCCCGGGGTCCGCCCGCCGAGGCCTCGGCGGGGCGCGCACCACGGTCCGGGGACGGGGCCTTCGACCGGGGATTCACTGCGGGGTCCCTTTCCCGCTCCCGCGGACTACCACGGGTCGCCCTCCGGCACCGCGGCCTCGGCGCAGTCCAGGATGGCGCGTTCGATCTCCTCCGGGGGATGCACCGGCCCCCGGCCGATCCCCTCGCAGCCACGGGCGGCCGCCTCCCAGGAGCGGCGGCGCCGGGCGGTCTCGGGCCAGAAGGGAAAGGTGCGGCACTGGGTGGGGCGGGCCTCGTAGATGGAGCAGCGGTCGTCGTCGCCGAGGAAGGGGCAAGCGGCGGCGCCGGGGTCCACGGCGGGGGTCCCGTTCAGGTGGTAGACCCCGTAACGGCGGCGGAAGGCGGGACCGGACAGCCCCAGGAAGCGGGCGGCCCGATCCAGGTCGCCCCCGCTGAAGTAGACCGGGCCCGGACGCCGGCAGCACTCGCCGCAGCCGGTGCATTCGAATCGCAATCCGTTTTCACGAAGATAGAAGGGATGGGCCATGGGTCCGTCCTCAAGAGGTCACGCATCGGGGTCGAAAACCGGGTAGAATAGTGTGTGGAGCCTTCGGGCCGCCGTCTCGATCGACTTCGGGCTTCATTTCCGGGAGCAGGAACGACCCCATGAACTCGGTCCTCGTAACCGGCGGGGCGGGCTACATCGGTAGCCACATGGTACAGGCGCTTCGCCGCGCGGGCTACAGAACCGTGATCCTCGACAACCTGAGCGAGGGGCACCGCGCCTCGGTGCGCGATGCCGAGCTCATCGAGGAGGACATCGCCGACAAGGGGGCGGTGCGGGCGGTGCTGCGCCGCCACCGGCCCTCGGCGGTGATCCACTTCGCCGCCTTCTGCTCGGTCAAGGAGTCGGTCGAGAACCCGTTCAAGTACTACCAGAACAACGTGACCGGCACCGCCAACCTGCTGGAGGCGGCGTTGGAGGTGGGGGTTCCCCGCTTCATCTTCTCCTCCACCGCCGCCCTCTACGGCGAGCCCCGGGAAACCCCGATCACCGAGACCCACCCGCTGGCCCCCATCAACCCCTACGGCTGGACCAAGCTCATGGGGGAGCAGATGCTGGCCGACGCGGCCCGGGCCTACGGGATTCGTTACGTGGCCTTCCGCTACTTCAACGCCGCCGGGGCCGACGCCGGGGCCGGCCTGGGCGAGGACCACCGGCCCGAGACCCATCTCATTCCCCTGGCGGTGAAGGCGGCCCTGTTCGAGGACCGCGAGCTCGAGGTCTACGGCACCGACTACCCCACCCGGGACGGCTCCTGCATCCGCGACTACGTCCACGTGCAGGACCTGGCCGATGCGCACCTGCGCGGGCTCCGCTACCTGGAGGACGAGGGGGAGAGCGTGTCCCTGAACCTGGGCACCGAAACCGGGACCTCGGTGCTCGAGATCCTGGAGGCGGTGGAGCGGGTGACCGGCCTCCGGGTCCCCCACCGCCGGGCCGACCGGCGCCCCGGCGATCCGGCCACCCTGGTGGCCTCCAACGCCCGGGCCGGCGAGGTCCTGGAGTGGAGCCCCAAGCGGGACCTGGACGACATCATCCGCTCCGCCTACGACTTCATCCGCCGGCACCCCGACGGCTTCCCGGAGGAGAGCTCGCCTTTGGACGAGCTGGGCCGGCCGGTTCCCCAGAAGGTCGCGCCCAAGTCCTCGCACTAGCGGACGGCCCGAATCCCGGAGATCCCCGACACACCCTGTGTCCCCGGGACGACGCGTTCCGGCCCGGGGCGGGGCCGGCGATCCCGTAACCCGTTGCGCCGCTTGGAGCGCATTCGTGGCACGCCCCCTGCATTGAGGAACGGTGTCGCGATCGGGCGCCCGGTCCCAGGCGTCGTTCCAACCCGCACGGATCCCCGTCGCCCGATCCGACGACGACGGCGAGGAGCTTCCACCCCGGAAGCTCCCGGCCGTCGCCGCGTCTCCGGACGCGGCTCCGTTCGGAGGCCCTCGGTCGAGGGCGCTCACCGCGCCGGCAACCACTCCTCCCGCCGGCGCGGTTTTTCTTTGCTCGGGCAGTAGGGGGAGGAAGGGGGGTGGGAGGGGGAATCCCACCCCTCCTCGAGCCCCCGGGGAAACCCACACGCGACCGTTTCCCCGGGGGTCTGCGAGGAAGAAGGGGCCCGGGAGCTACGGGGTGACGTACCCCCGGGCCAATCCCGACCCGGTGCCGGTGGGGCGGCCTGTCCGGAGCGGGAACTTCAACAGCGACGATGACTTCACCCGGCTGTCGGAAAATCCAACATGACCGGGCGCTTACCCACGGTTCTTATACACCTAAGTTGCAGGTTCCGAGCCAATTATTTAACTAGTTGATTTCATGTAAGTTACATGTCACGTCACCCCCCGCCCCGGAGTCCACTTTGTCATCTATTCCGACACCCATGCGTCGATACCCCGACACCCCCGTTCGGGATGCCGCTCAGCCCGGGCCGGAAAACCACCCCCGGCGCCGCGCCTCCAGCCCCCCCGGCCGGTCCAGGAGGGCCAGCCAGTCCCCCCCGGGGCCCGGGGCCTCGGGGGAGCGGGCGAGGGCGACCAGGGTGGCGGTGGAGGCGAGGTCCGCCGCGGTCCCCGACTCCCCCCATACCGTGACCGAGGCCACCCCGGCGGTCGGCTCGCCGCTCTCCGGGTCCAGCAGGTGGTGCTTGGGCCCGGCCGGCGTGCTCACCCGCCGCTCGTAGTCGCCGGAGGTGGCCAGGTGACCGGCGGCCAGGTCCAGGGTGGTCCAGACCTCCCCGGGGCGGCGCGGATGGGCGATCCCCACCGGCCACCCCGCGGGCCGGTCCGGCGGGACCCCCAGAACGCCGATGCTCCCGCCCAGGTTCACCAGGGCGGACCGGCTGCCCGCCCGGGCCAGTTCCTCCAGGGCGGCGTCCACGGCGATCCCCTTCCCCATCCCGCCCAGATCGACTTCCGCCCGCCGGTCGAGCCGCCGGAGCCGGCGGTTGGCGGCGTCGGCAACCACCGCGGCCGCTCCCGGCCGCCGGCGCCAGGCCCGGAGCACCGCGGGGGGCGCCGCCCGCCCCTTCAGGCGCAGGAGTCCCCAGGCCCGCATCATCGGGGCCACGGTGGGATCGTAGGCGCCTCCGGAGCGTCCCGCTTCGGCCAGGGCGCCGGCCACCGCCTCGGCCAGCGCTTCCGGCACCTCCCGCCACCGGCCGGGGGCGCTCCGGTTGAAGGCCACCAGGGGACTCTCCGGCCGGTAGAGGGTCATGGCCGCTTCCAGGGCTTCCACCCGGGCGCGAACCCGGCCTACCGCGGCCACCGCATCGCGCGGGGGAAGATCGGGGATCCGCACCTCCAGCAGCGTCCCCATGGCGCGCCAGCACCGGGCGGTCTCGGGCACCGCCCCCCGGGGGGCAACGGTCCCCCGCGGGAAGGGAAGGAGCGGAACGGCCATCGCCGCCGCTCCCGCCCCCAGCGCCCAGGCCAGGAACCGGCGGCGGTTCCATTCCCGTCCCGCCTCCGGCGGGGTCTCGGACGGGGCACCGGAACCGCCGGCGGCCGCGGACGGGGAGCGACGCGCGGGGCGCCGCGGGTCAGTGCCGGGCCCAGTCATACTGCTCCTCCCGGTCGAACCCCCACCACATCTCGCGGAGGGGGACGACGATGAGCACGGTGAACATCGTGGCCAGGAGCGCCACCGCTCCGATCTGGACCGGGGCCAGGGCGGGCGAGACGAACCGCACCGCCCAGGGCATCCCCACCTCGGCCAGCACCGCCCCGAAGCTCAGGAGGTACACCGCGCGCTTCCGCCGCTCGCGCACCCGGGTCAGCCCGAAGAGGTGGCAGAGCACGAAGATGAACAGCGTCTCCTCGAAGAGGTGGGGATGGGTGACGTCGAGCATCTCCCGCACCGACTTCTCGAACCGCATCTCGGTGACCTGGTCCGGGGGCGCCCCCTCGTTCCCGCGGTACCATTCCGCGGTTCCGGTGGGCGTGAGCCGGGTGCGCACCCTGTAGTTCAGCACCCCCACCCCCACCGCCAGCATCACCATCACGTAGAAGCAGGTGATGAGGAGGCGGGTGTTCTTCGGCGCCCGGTCCAGCCGGAAGCGCTTGTAGGCGTAGTACTGCATCATCGCCCTCCGCCGAGGCCGCGGCCCGCCCGCCCGGGCCCCCCGCGCCCGCCGTTCACAGGTCCCCCCGGGCGGCGAGCAGGTCCAGCACCGCCAGCACCCGCTTCACCCCGCGGTTCATGGCCCCCACCGAGAGGGTGGCCCCGGCCACGTTCAGCACGTCCCGGTTGATCCGGAGCGGGTCCTCCGCGCTCTTCCCCCGGTACTGGCGGAGGAAGCGCTCGCGGCGGATCTCCCCGCCGCGGCTCTCCCGGTAGACCAGCACCTCCACCCCCCGCACCTTCCGCTCCGGGGTGGCTCCGACCAGGAAGGTGATGGGCCGGTACTTCCCGACCTCCTCCCCCACCACGGCGTAGCCCAGGAGCGCGCCGCCGGCGCCGCGGGGCAGGTACACGGTCACGCTGTCCGCGGGCGGGGCGTAGCCGAGGCGCCGGTGCAACGCCGCGCGCTCCGCGTCGCCGAGCACGGCCCGCACCGTGTCCACCCTCGCCGGCCGGTCGAAGATCTCGTCCACGGCCTGGGCCGCGGTGAGGTAGACCTGCTCCTCGCCGATCTCCGCCGCGGTGGGGCGGTCCCCGGCCCGCGCCGCCGTCGCCGGAGCCAGGGCCAGCGCCACCGCCAGCCCCGCCCTGCCCACGGCCCGGCGCGCACCCGGGTACCCCCGTCCGATCGTTCTCATGCCTTCCCTCCTTCCTTCCCGGGCCGGGGCGGAGTCCCCGCGCCGCGCCGCCCCCGCTCGTCGCCGGCGGCTCGCGGCGTCCCCGCCGCGGTACCCTCAGAAGTAGGTGGCCACGCTGAACCGGTAGGCGGTGCCGGTGTCGCCCCAGTCGGAGACGAAGACCGCGCGCGACCGGTCGAAGAGCAGGTCGTTCTTGATCACCGTCTCCTCGGTGGGCCGGAAGTTGACGCCCAGGGTCAGCCGCTCCAGATCGCCGCCGTCCACGTTCCGGTCCCGGTCCACGTAGCCCACCCGCACCGCCCCGGTGAACACGCTCCGGGGCAGGGAGGGGATGGCCCCGGCCAGGAAGTGCACGCGGCCCTCGGCGTAGAAGCCGGCCGCCCTGGCCCGCTCTCCCGCTCCCTCCGTCCCCAGCTCCGAGGTCCGGGCCAGGGCGCCCTCGCCCAGGAGCTCGACCGGGCCCCCGGCGAAGCGCGCATCCACCGCGGCCAGGGTGAGCCGGTGGTCGCCGGCGTCGTCGTACTTCCCGGTGTGGACGCTCACCCCGACCTCGGTCCCCAGCCGGGGGCTCACCCCCAGGCGCCCGGTGAAGGACCGGGCGTTGTTGTTGTCCTCGGCCGTGCTTCCCCGTCCCTCGCGCAGGTCCAGCACCGGGCGCATCGCGTCGTCGGGCCCGGGCTCCATCTCCACCGCGTGGGCGTTGAACCCGTTCACCAGGTAGGCCTGGTAGTCCACCACCCAGGTCTCCGACGGGTAGAGGGTGCCGTAGGCTCCGATGCCGGACTCGCTCAGGGTGGTGGGGATCACGTACCGGTCGACCAGGGGGCGCTCGGTGAGGTCCAGCATGGGGCTGTCGTGGAGCTCGTTCAGCCGCCCCAGGGGGGAGAGCACGATTCCGGCCCGGAAGACCAGCGGCTCCGCCACCGTGAAGTCCACCTGGGCGAACTCCAGCTTGATCTCGCCGTCCGTCTCCTCGTCCTCCCCGGTCACGAACCCGCCGTGCTCGAACTCGATCTCCGAGGACACGTGCACCCGGTCGCTCACCCCGGCATAGATGAAGGGCACGAAGCGGTGCTGGTCGAAGGTGCTTCCGTCCCCGTTGGCCTTGAACTCCAGGTCCATGTAGCCCCCCAGCGACGCCCCCCC
The DNA here is from genome assembly GCA_963768615.1 of Candidatus Eiseniibacteriota bacterium. Taxonomy (GTDB): domain Bacteria; phylum Eisenbacteria; class RBG-16-71-46; order JABDJR01; family JABDJR01; genus CAVSKL01. The sequence goes on from CAVYIE010000005.1 coordinate 78,838, forward strand.
CGTCTTCAGGAACGGCTTGCCGTAGGCCGGGGACGGGGGGCGGTCCGTACCCGCCGAAGCCGCCTCGGACCGTCCCCCCCCTGCCAACGCCGCCGCCGCCGCAATCGTCACCATCACAACCTGCCGTACACGCATCAGTTCACTCCTCCACGGTTATTGAGTCTCAGTCTCAACGACGTCCACGAAAATTAGGCGCCCCGGCCGGGGCGCCGACCCCCTGCGTCGCCAGGCCACCCCCAGGAGGGGCGGCTAGCTCTCGCGGCGCACGTAGATGCCTCGGGCCACTTCCTTCTCCAGGGCCAGGGTGGTCCCCCCGATCTCGATCACGAAGGACGGGCGCTTCTGGCGAAGCTCCACCTCGGTGCCCGGCACCAGGCCGAAGCTGGCCAGGCGTTCCAGGCGCTTCTCCACCCCGGGGGCGATGAACACCACCCGCGCCGTCCGTCCCGGATCCAGCTCGTCCAGGGGGGTCACCACCGGCTTCAGCCCGTTCTTCCGGGCGGTGCAGCACGCTCCCGACGGGATCGGCCGGCCGTGGGGACAGGTGGGGGGGTGGCCCAGGAACCCGCACAGGGCCTCGTTCACCGCCGGGCTCAGGATGTGCTCCATGAGGCAGGCGGTCTTCTCCGCCTCGGCCGGCGGCACCCCCAGCACGTCGACCAGGAGCCGCTCGGCCAGCCGGTGCCCGCGGACCACCGCCCGGGCCCGGACCTCGCCGCTGGGGGTCAGTACCGGAAGCCCGCCCTCGAACCGCACCCAGCCCTCGCCGGCCAGGCGCTCCAGGGTCTCCCGGTCGGGCTCGGGGGTCTCCTCCGGGGGCACGCCCTCGTCGGCCTCCTCCCGGCGGACCCACAGCGCCTCCAGGATCTCATCGGTGGGCTGCTTGAGGAACTCGGCGTGGGACAGGACGTGGTCGGTCATCGCTTGGCCTCCGGGACCGGCGCCGGCGCCTCGGTCCGCCGGCCCCGTCCGCCCATCCGGAGGAGCTTCTTCACGAACTCCACCGTGATCGACTTCGGGGCCACCGTTTCGTACCCGCAGTTCTCGCAGCACATCATGTCGCACCCGCCGTTCATGGGACAGGTGGAGCAGCCGGAGACGTGTTCCTTGAGTTCGCCCCCGCACACGGGGCAGGTGAAGGTCATCGGAAGGTCACTCCCAGGAGATGGAGGCCCCAGTTGAGGGTGCCGCCGACGATGAAGGCCATGGGGACGATGAAGGCGACCATGGCCAGCGCCGTCCGCACCCCCCGTTCCTTGATCATGATGAAGAAGTTGGCGATGCAGGGGACGAAGAGGGTGATGGTGACCATGGCCACGATGAGCTGGACCGGGTCCAGGAGCCCCTGGCGCGAGAGGTCGTAGAGCCCGGCGGCGCCGTAGTCCCGGCGCAGGAAGCCGATCAGGAAGGCCTGGGCGGCCTGGGGGGCAGCCCGAGGATCCCCTGCACCACCGGGGCCGCCGCCTTCTCCACCACCCCCAGCAGGTGGAAGGCGTCGGCGAAGAAGAGGATGAAGGTGCCGAGCAGGAACAGCGGCACCGCCTCCCGCATGTACCACTCGATGCGGGCCAGGGTCTTGACCACGATGTTGGAGAGCTGCGGACGGCGGATGGGGGGCAGCTCGAGGATGAAGTCGGAGGTCTCCCCCGGCACCAGCCGGGCCGCGATCCAGCCCACCGCGAACAGGGTGAGCACGATGACCCCGCCCCAGACCAGGGTGGCGGCCAGGGAGAGGGCCCGGATCATGCCCAGGATCACCCCCAGCTGGGCCGAGCAGGGCACGCCCAGGGCCAGGAGCAGGGTGACCAGGACCCGCTCCTTCTTGGTCTCCAGGATGCGGGTGGTGAGGGTGGCCATGGTGTCGCAGCCGAGGCCGAGGACCATGGGCAGCACCGCCTTGCCGTTCAGCCCCATGGTGCGGAAGATCCGGTTCACCATCACCGCCAGCCGGGGCAGGTACCCCGAGTCCTCCAGGAGCCCGAAGGCGATGAAGAACGTGGCCACGATGGGAAGGATGAGCGCGATGGCGTAGCTGAGGGCCATGGTGATCTGGCCGTAGGGGCCGACCAGGAAGTCGTGCAGGAACCTGAAGACATCCTGCACGGCGGAGAGATGGGCCGCGGTCACGGTGTAGTCGGGGAGGATGACCCCGTTCTCCACCAGGTGCTGATGGGGGAACCGGAACAGGAAGTCGGCGGCGTGGATGGCCCAGGGGCTCAGGTAGTGGCCGAAGACGTTGGTCTCCAGGAGATCCACCATGGTGCCCGCGCCGAGCACGCCCACGAACTGGTACATGCCGTAGAGCACGGCCAGGAGTACCGGGATCCCCCACACCGGGTGCATGGAGAGATGCCCCAGCCGGTCGAGCAGGGTGCCGGCGCGCCGCTTGGGCCGGGTCTCGACCCGGGCCACCAGGTCGTCCACCGCCTTCAGCCGGGCCCGGTTCACGGTCAGGCTCAACGACTCCCGCACCCGGGCCGCGGTCTTCCGCCGGATCCGCACCAGGGCCTCCACCGCGTCGTCGCCCATCCGCTCCCGGAGCCAGGGGAGCAGGGTGTCGTCCCCGCTCAGCACCATCACCGCCAGGCTCCGCCGGGAGAGGTGGGTGTCGGGGAGATGCCCGGCCATGGCCTCGATGGCCGCCTCGACCGGCGCCGGATACTCCACGGCCAGCCGGGCCGGGCGCTGTTCGCCGAGGGCCCGCCGGAGGTCGTCGAACCCCTTGCGGCGGACGGCCACCGTCTTCACCACCGGGATTCCCAGCTCCCCGGCCAGGGCGCCGGCGTCCACCTCCACCCCCAGGTTCCCGGCCTCGTCGGTCATGTTGAGATCGAGGACGAAGGGGATGCCCATCTCGGCGAGCTGGGAGGTGATGAGGAGCGACCGGCGGAGGTTCTTGGCGTCGGCGACCTGCACCACCGCTTCCGCCGGGCCCTCCAGGAGCACGTCCCGGGTCACCCGCTCGTCCTCGGACATGGGAATGAGGCTGTTGACCCCGGGGGTGTCGATCACCTCCGGCGCCTCGCCGGGCCCGTGGCCGCGGGCCCGGCCCCGGGTGAGGGTCACGGTGGTGCCGGGGTAGTTGCTGACGGTCACATAGCGCCCGGTGAGGTAGCCGAAGATGACGCTCTTCCCCACGTTCGGGTTGCCGACCAGGATCAGCCGGCCGCGGGAGGCATCGGCGGCGGCGCTGACCGCGCCGTGGCAGTTGGCGAGGGTCTGGCTGACGCTGCTCATGAATCCGACCGGCCGGGGGGAGCCTGGGCCTTCTCCCCGTCCGGGTCCCCGCCGGTGTCGCGGCACTCGGCGCAGATCCCGAAGATCTGCATCACGTGGTTGGTGGACCGGAAGTCGTGGCGGCGGCACACCTCGTCCTGCAGGCGCTCGATGTCCTCGTTCACGAACTCGATCACCCGCCCGCAGCGGTCGCAGACCATGTGGTCGTGGTGCTTGCGGCCGTAGATGTGCTCGTAGAGGGCGTGGCCGCGGCCGAAGCGGTGCATCTTGACCAGACCCGCGGTGCGCAGATGCTCGAGGGTGCGGTAGAGGGTGGCCCGGCTCACCCGCTTGTGGCGGCGGCGCAGGAACTGCAGCAGCTCCTCGGCGTCGAAGTGGCCTTCGCGGCTCAGGATGACCTCCAGGACGGAACGCCGCTCCGGGGTCATGCGGAGGTTGTTCCGCCGCAGGTACTCCTCGAAACGGGCCTGGGGCCCACGCTTGTCCTCCGGGCTGGAACCTCCGTCCCGCACGAAGGATGCGTCGTTCATGTTCACCATGGTCGGGCTCCCGGACCGGCGTCGGCCGGCCGTGCTGATGTGTTATTGAGACGCAATCTCAATCTCGACTCACGAGTTTACCACCGATCCCCGGCGGGTCAACGACCGATTTCAGGATTCGCTTATCTGGATTTCCGGCGCGGAGATGGGGCGGGTCAGCCGGTAGCGCGGCGCCCGCCCCGGAAGTCCTTCAGGTGGGCCAGGGCGGAAAGGGCCGCGGCCAACAGCGGCCGGGGGAGGGCGAAGATCCCGGCCAGGGCGGCGTCGGGGGCCCCCTCCAGGGGGACCAGGCGCTCCCCCGCCCGGTCGATGGCGTAGACCCGCCCCTCCTCCTTGTAGAGGTAGCGGGTGCCGTCCCGGAAGCGGCCCAGGGCCAGCCGCTTCATGTAGGGGGCGGTGAGGGCGAAGGTGTGGCGCCAGGCCTCCAGGTAGGCGGCCTCGGACACCGCCCCCAGGCGCACCCGGTAGCGGAACCGCTGCCCCCGGGCGTCCTCGGAGAAGACGAGCACCTCGTCTCCGGGTCCGCGCCGCACCTCCACGTCGTAGTAGGGCGTGCGGCGGCGCACCGCCCCCTTCCCCGGCACCGGGAGCGGCACCGGGAGGGCGTAGCCCACGTCCACCAGCCACCGCTGGCCCTCCGCCTCGACCAGGAGCGCGGTGTGGGCCTGGGGCTTCTCCGCGGGCAGATGGCAGAAGAGGAGCTGGGACGGGTAGCCGAGGTACCGGAGCAGGAACTGCCAGGCGTAGGTGGAGGCGAAGCAGGTGCCGCCGCTCCCCCACCGGAGGTGGTCCTCCCAGAATTCCACCGGGCCCCGCACGGCCGCGTCCGGGGCCATGACCCGGGCCGCCTTGATGAGCTTGGAGGCGTTCTCGAAGGGCACCTGGGCCAGCCAGGCCCGGTGCAGCCGGTCCAGGGCGTCCACGGTGGGCGTCCCCGGGGGAGGCGTCTCCCAGCGGGCCAGCACCCGCTCCAGGATCCCCGCGCGCCGGGCGGGGGCCGGTCTCACCGCCACCGGCGGGGCCTCGGAGCCGGCGGGAAGCCGGGGTGGGCGGGGACGCGGAGGGCGCGGGCGGCGCGGCCGGGGATCATCGCGGGCCCTCCCCGATCCAGGCTTCCCCGGGCTCCAGGGTCAGGACGCCCGAAGCCCCCTCGCCGGCATGGCCGGCCCCGCCGGCCCCGGGTCCGGCGATCGTCCCCTCCAGGATCCGGGTCATCCCGGCCGCCGCCCCCGCGTCGAGGATCCGCACCGCCACCCGCTCGCGGCCCAGGTTGGCCGCGACCAACCCCCGCCGCGCGGTCCCCTCCCGGGCGAAGGCGAGCACGGCCTCCGGTCGGTCGGTGTCCACCGTCCGGGCCGGGCCCGGACCCCAGGGATCGCCGGCGGCCTGGAGGGCCACCAGGCTCCGGTAGAGCGCGGTCAGCCCGCGGGGGGGGCGCGACCAGTCGATGGGCTCGGCCTCGAAGAGGCTCGGCCGGTGGTCGGCCCCGATCTCCTGGCCGTTGTAGAGGAGGGGCAGGCCTCCGGAGAGGATGGCGGCCGCGGCGTAGGCGGGGAGCCGGGGACCGAAGAGGGCCGCCGCCCGCGGCTCGTCGTGGTTCTCCAGGAACCGGAGCGGGAGCGCGGCGGGGGGGAAGTTCTCCCGCCAGGCGGCCAGGGCCGCCGACACCTTCCCCGCCGGGGCCTTCCCCAGGGCCACGTCCCGCATCGCCCGGTAGAAGAGCCAGTCGTAGGAGGCGTGGAAGGCGATCCGGTGCAGCTCGGGGTCCTGCCACTCGGCGAGCATGAAGTGGTCGGGGCGGGCCGCGGCCAGCCGGTCGTGGACCGCCTGCCACACGAAGCCGGGGACCATCCCCGCCACGTCGCAGCGGAACCCGTCCAGCCCCACCTCCTCCACCCAGTAGGCCGCGCTCTCCACAAGGTACCCGGTGGCTCCGGGCTCCCGGTGCCGCCAGTCGGCCACGTCCGACCAGTCGGCGTGGCGGCGGGCGGGCCGGCCCCCGGCGTCCCGGGCGAACCACTCCGGGTGCCCGGCGGCCATGACCGGGTCGTTGGCGGCGTGGTTGGCCACGAAGTCGATGAGGACCCGGAGCCCGAGGGCGTGGGCGGCCGCCGCCAGCCGGCGCAGGTCGTCCACCGTGCCCAGGGCCGGGTCCACCGCCCGGTAGTCGCGCACCGCGTAGGGCGAGCCGGCCGGGCCCTTGCGCCCCTCCCGGCCCACCGGATGCACGGGAAGGAGCCAGATCGCCGTCGCGCCCAGGGCGGCGATCCCCTCCAGCCGGGGCTCGATGGCGGCCAGGGTGCCCTCCGGCGAGAACGCGCGCGGGTAGATGGAGTAGAGGGCGCCGCGCCGGTAGGGCTCGGGAGCCTCCAGAGCGGATGCATTCCGGCACGCGCCGTCGCGGAGGTGGACGCCGTCGACGGACCCGGCCTCGGGCGGTGCGGAAGGAAGGTGCGAGTCGGCCATGGAGGGGCACTTTATACCACGGCGTCCGGCGGGCGGTCACGGGAGATCGGCGCCCGCTCCCGCGGCGGCCGGCGGCCCCCCCGGACTGGTGGCCGGCTCCCCGGGGGTCTACCATCGGGATCATGAGCCGCATCGTCTTCGTCTTCGTGGACGGCCTGGGCATGGGCGATCCCGACGCCCCGGCCAACCCCCTGCGCGATCCCGGGCTCCACCTGCTGGCCAACTTCCACCCCCCCGGTTGGCGCCCACCGGCCGAGGGGGGGCGCCCCTCCGCCCTCCCCGAGGTGGTCCGCCGGGAGCGGCTCCCCCACGGCGGCCGGGTGCGGGCCACCGACGCCTCCCTGGGCATCGGCGGCCTGCCCCAGAGCGCCACCGGCCAGACCACGATCTTCACCGGGGTGAACGGGGCCGAGGCCATGGGCCGCCACCTGAACGGGTTCCCCCTCCCCACCCTGCAGAAGATCCTCATGCGCGCCTCCATCCTCAAGCGGCTGCGCGAGGCCGGACGCCGGGCGGTGTTCGTGAACGCGCTCCGCCCCCTCTTCTTCGAGCTGGGAGACGCGGTGTGGAAGATGGGCATGAGCGCCACCACCTGGACCAACCGCGCGGCCGGGCTCCCCTTCCGGACCCTGGACGATCTCCGGGCGGGGCGGGCGGTGTACCAGGACATCACCAACGAGTCGCTCATCCGCCGGGGACCGGGGGCGCCGCGCCGCACCCCCGAGGAGGCGGGAGCGATCCTGGCCGCCCTCTCGCCGGAGGCCGAGTTCACCCTGTTCGAGTTCTTCCAGACCGACAAGGCCGGTCATTCCCGGGACCCGGTCCGCGCCGGGCGCGAGCTGGCCAAGCTGGAGCGGTTCCTGGACGCGCTCCTGGCCGGAGTGGACCTGCGGACGACCACGGTGGTGGTGACCAGCGACCACGGGAACGTGGAGGACCTGGGCACCAAGACCCACACCCTGAACCCGGTGGCCACCCTGCTCTTCGGCGCGGGGGCGGAGGCCCTGGCCCCCGAGGTGGACCGCCTGGAGGCCTTCACCCCCGCCCTGCTCCGGTTTCTGGGCGTGGACCCCGCCCTCCCTCCGGAGCCGGACGCCCCGGCGGCGCCGGCGGGCGCCGGATCCTGATGCCGGGCCGCCGCCGCCGCTTCATCCGGGACATCCGGGCCGGGACCCACGTGGAGATGTTCCTGGTCGCCGCGGTGGCCACGGTGCTCGCCGTCCGCTTCTACCTCTCCCTCACCGGCTACCCCCGGGTGGGGGGCGAGATCCTTCACGTGGCCCACGTGCTGTGGGGGGGGCTCCTCATGATGGCGGCCATCGTGATCAAGCTCTCCTTCCTGAGCCGGCGTTCCACCCGCCTGGCCGCGGTGGTGGGGGGGGTGGGCTTCGGCCTCTTCGTGGACGAGCTGGGGAAGTTCCTGACCAGCGACAACGACTACTTCTTCCGCCCCGCGGTGGCCATCATCTACGTCCTGTTCGTGCTCATCGTCATCGCCACCCGCACCATCCGCGCCGGGAGCCGCTACTCCGAGGAGGAGTACCTCATGAACGCGCTCAAGGAGATGGAGGAGGTGGTCCGGCACGACCTGGACGAGGAGGAGAAGGCCCGGGCGCTCCGGTACCTGGACCGCAGCAACCCCGCGAACCCGTTGGTCCCCCTGCTCGGGGATCTCCTCCGGCGGGTGGAGCTGGTCCCCTCCCCCGCCCCCGCCCTCTGGACCCGGGTGCGGCGGCGGCTGCGCGCGGTCTACGCCCGGGTGGCCGACCTGCCCGGCTTCGACCTGGCGCTGATCCTCTTCTTCGTGGGCCAGCTCGTGCTCCGCCTGGGCTACGTGTTCATGCTCGTCTTCCTGGTCGGGCTGGGCTGGGAGCAGGTCCTGGACGTGCGGTTCCTGGGCACCCTGGCCTCGCGCTTCGAGCACCTGAGCTTCATCCATCTCGCCCAGTTCGCGTCCTCGCTCATCGCGGGGGTGTTCGTGTTCCTGGGGGTGGTGCGCCTCCGGCGGAACCGGCTCTCCGCCTATCGCAACTTCAAGCTCTCGGTGCTCATCACCATCTTCCTCACCCAGATCTTCATCTTCTACGAGAAGCAGTTCGAGGCCCTGGTGGGGTTGGGCTTCAACATCGTGATCCTGGTCATCCTGGACTACATGATCGGACGGGAACGCTCCCGGGACGGGGAGGACGCGCCCCCCATCTCCCGCCCGGCCGGCCCGGAGCGGACCGCGCGGACGGATCACTCCTCGGCCCGGTAGAACTCCCGGCACTCGGGTTCCCTCCCCCGCACCACCCGTTTCCCGGCCAGCTCGCCCTGGTGTTCGGTCACCACCGTGCACCGGTCCTCGCGGCCGTCCCGCTCGAAGTAGATCACCACCCAGTCCCGGGTCCGGCCCAGGTCGTGGGCCCGGGCGGTGTTGGAGAAGAGGGCGGTGAAGGCGAAGCCCTCGCGCTCGGCGTGGAGGATGGGGAGCCAGGCCTTGCCCTCGGGGTTGAAGCGCCGGGGGGCGATCTTCTTGAGGGAGCCCGCCCCGGCCCGGCGGCGGTAGTCCGCGTCCACGGCCAGGAGCGTCTCCACCGCGGGGCGGGCGGACGGGCGGCTCGACTCCTCCGCGCGCATCCGGCGGGCCCGGCGGCGGGAGGACCGGCCGAGCATGGCGGCCAGGGTCTCCCGCACCGCGCGCACCCGGCGCGCCCCGAATCCCTTCACCCCGTCCAGGCGGCCGTCGTGGGCGGCCTGCTCCAGCTCCTCCAGGGTCTCGACGCCCAGGGCGTCGTGGATGCGCCGGGCCAGATCGGCGCCGATCCCCGGCACCACCCGGAAGAGGTCCTCGGGGGACACCTCCCCCTGGAGCCGGTCCAGGAGGCCCAGGCGGCCGGTGTGCACGAACTCGGCCACCGCGCCGGCCAGGCTGGGCCCGATGCCGGGAAGCTCCTCCAGGGCCTCGGCCCCTTCGTCCCGGACCAGGCCGGCCACCGGCCGGTCGTGGGTGCGGAGGGTCTGGGCCGCGTCCCGGTAGGCCCGGATCCGGAACGGGTTGGCGTCCTGACCGCGCAGGAGATCGGCCACCCGGTCCAGGACGTCGGCGATGTCCTCGTTGGTGGGTTCGGTTCCGGCCATGGCGCTCCGCCTCCGGCGTTCCCGCCGATACGTCCCTTCCGCTCGCGCCCCCCTGCCGACCATGCTCGCCCCATTTCCTGCTTCGGTCAATCCGGCCCATGCGTTATCATGCAACCAGGTCCCGTTATCACTGGGTGTGCTCCCCCCTCACCCCGGCCGGTCCGGCCAGCCGTCATCAAGAGGGAGGCGCCATGCTGGGATTCATCTTCATCCTGTTTCTCATCCTCTGGGCCCTGGGCCTGGTCGGCATCCTCCCCCTCGGCGGCCTGGCGCACATCTTCCTTCTCGGCGCGCTGATGACGGTGGTGATCGGCGTCATCCAGCGTCACCGCGGCCGCTCGGCCTGATCCCGCTCCCGGCGGGAAATCCGGCCGGCGGGGAAACCGCCGCCGGCGACGTGCAATTTCACCGCCGATCAGGTAATACTTGAGGCATCCCCGCATTGACAGCGGGAACGCGGAACGGAATCCGGCTTGGGCCTTGTCGCCAGGCTCCCGCGGGACCGACTCGCCGGTCCGAAGCGCCGTCCAGGCGCCCCCGGTCCGCTTCATGATCTCATCATCGAGGAGGCCTTTATGCTCTGGACCCTGTTCGTCATCCTGCTCGTGCTCTGGCTGCTGGGGCTCATCACCGCCACCACCTTCGGCGGGTTCATTCACATCCTGCTTCTCATCGCGCTCATCGTCCTGGTCATCCGGCTCGTGTCCGGGCGGAGAGCGGTGTAGTTCCGGGGGGCCTGAAACCGGCCGGCGGGTTTCCGCCGGCGGCTTCCGGCAGTACGGACCCGGCCGCCGGCGTTCCCCGCGGGGAGAGCGGCGGCCGGGGGCCGTGCCCCCTCCGCTCCTGACCCCGTCCCCACCCGCCTGCTATACTCCGCGCGCCCGCCTCCCCCGATCTTCCCCGCAGGAAACCCATGGCCCGATTCCTTCACACCGGCGACTGGCAACTGGGCATGACCCGCCACTTCCTGGAGGGAGAGGCGCAGGCCCGCTACGACGAGGCCCGCTACGACGCGGTGGCCCGGCTGGGCGAGCTGGCCCGGGGCGAGGCCTGCGAGTTCATGGTGGTGTGCGGGGACGTGTTCGAGTCCAACCGGGTCTCCCGCCGCACCGTGCTCCACGCCCTCAACGCCCTGGCCGGGGTGCCGGTGCCGGTCTACCTCCTCCCCGGGAACCACGACCCCCTGAACGGGGCCTCGGTGTTCCGGTCGGAGGAGTTCACCCGGCGGAAGCCGCCCCACGTCCACGTGCTGGAGCGGGCCGAGCCCCTGGAGGTCCGCCCCGGAGTGGAGCTGGTCCCCGCCCCCTGGTTCTCCAAGCGGCCCCTGACCGACCTGGTGGCCGGAGCCGTGGCCTCCCTGGAACCGGCCCGGGCCACGGTCCGGATCGCGGTGGCCCACGGCGCGGTGGACGCGCTCTCCCCGGACGCCGGCGATCCCGCCCTCATCCGGCTGGACGCGGCCGAGGCCGCCCTGAACGACGGTCGCATCCACTACCTGGCCCTCGGCGACCGTCATTCCCTCACCGAGGTCGGAGCCACCGGGCGCATCCGCTACGCGGGAACCCCCGAGGTCACCGACTACGACGAGACCGCGCCCGGCTTCGCCCTGGTGGTGGACGCCACCCCGGAGGCGTGCACGGTGACCGGCCACCGGGTGGGGCGCTGGCATTTCCTGCGCGAGACCTTCGAGGTCAACGGCGCCGGGGACCTGGCCGAGGTACGGCGCCGGCTGGACGAGCTGCCCGACAAGCGGCGGACGGTGTTGAAGCTGGGTTTCCGGGGCGCGCTGCCACTCCGCGCCCACGCCGAGCTGGAGGCGATCCTGGCCGACGCCCGGGACATGCTGGCCGCAGTGGAGGACTGGGAACGCACCGCGGACCTGGCCGTGCTGCCCGACCGCATCGACCTGGACGAGTTGGGTCTTTCCGGCTTCGCCCGGAGCGCCCTCGACCGCCTGCGCGAGTCCGCGGAAGACGGCGCCGAGGACGCCCGCGACGCCCTGGCCCTCCTCTACCGGCTGGCCCGGAGGCCGTCGTGAGGATCCTGAGCGTGCGGGTGAAGGACTACCGCGGGCTGGCCGAGGCCGGGGCCGCTCCCGCGCCGCTGGGGATCACCGTGCTCCGGGGGCCCAACGAGGCGGGAAAGTCCAGCCTGGCCCAGGCCGTGGATCTCCTCTTCGATCCCACCATCCAGGATTCCTCCCGGGCCCAGAGGGTGCAGTCGGCCCAGCCCGCCGGCCGCGACGTGGGCCCGGAGATCACGGTGGAGGCGGAGAGCGGCCCCTACGCCTTCACCTATCGCAAGCGCTACCTGAAGAAGCCGGAGACCGAGCTCCACCTCTCCCGCCCCCGCCCCGAGCACCTCACCGGCCGCGAGGCCCATGACCGGGTCCAGGCCATCCTGGCCGAGACCGCCGACCTGGACCTGTGGCGGGCGCTCCGCATCGACCAGGGGGCGGGGGTGCGGCGGCCGGAGCTGGGCGGCCGCCCCGCCCTCCTGGAGGCCCTGGAACGGGCCGCGGGGGGGAGCGGCGAGGGGGACGAGGAGGATCTCTTCACCCGGGTCCGGAAGGAGTACGAGCAGTACTACACCGCCGGGCGCGGCCAGGAGAAGAAGCTCCTCAAGGACGCCCGGGCGGAGGCGGAGGCGGCCGCCACGGAGGCGGCGGACCTGGCCGGGAAGCTGGAGGCGGTGGAGCGCGACGCCGAGCGCCGGGACGCCCTGGAACGGACGCGGGTGGAGGTGGCCGAGCGCCTGGCCCGGGCCCGGGAGGAGGCCGGAGCCGCCGCCGCCGAGCGGAAGGCGGTGGACGACCTCTCCGCGCGCCTGGACACCCTCCGCGCCGGCCGCGACCGGGTGGTGGCCGAACGGAAGCTGGTCCAGGAGCAGCACCGGGACCGCCTGGCCCGGGTGGAGGAACGGGACCGCGCCGCCTCCGCCATCGCCGAACGGGAAGGCCGGACCGCGGCCCTGGAGAGCGCCGCCGCCGAGGCCTCGGAGCGGGCCGGCGCGGCCGAGGCGGAGCTGGACGCGGCGCGGCGCCACGTGGAAGCGGCGGAGCGGATGGAGGCCCTCCGCAAGCGCGACCTCCGCTTCCGGGAGGAGGAAGCGGAACGCGAGGCGCTGGAGGCGCGGCTGGCCTCCGCGGCCGAGGCCGCCGCGGAGGCGGAGAAGCTGGAGGGCGCCCTGGCCGGCGGGCGGCTGGACGCGGCCGGCCTGGAGGCGATCGAGGCCGCGGCGCTGGAGGTGGAGCGGGCGCGGGCGGCCCTGGCCGCGGGCGCCCCCCGGGTGTCGGTGGAGGCGCTGGGACCCCTGCGGGTGCAGCTGGACGAGGCCGGCGAGGAGTCCCTGGCCGCGGGGGAGCGCCGGGAGCGGAGCGTGGAGCGGGCGCTCCGGATCGAGGTGCCGGACACGCTGCGGATCACCGTCGAGGCCGGCGGGGATGCGGCCACCCACGCCGCGCGCCTGGACGGGGCCGAGGCCGCCCTGGCCCGGGCGCTGGCCGGGCACGGGGCGGAGAGCGTGGACGCCGCCCGGGCCCTCCGCGAGACCACCCGGGAGCGCGAGGCGCACCTGGCCGAGTTCCGCCGCGCCCGGGACCGGGCCCTGGGGGGAGAGCGGGAGGAGACCCTCCGGGAACGCACGGAGTCGCTCCGGGCCCGGGAGCAGACGTACTTCGCCGACCGGCCGGCCGAGCCCCCCATCGCCGGGAACGCGGCCGAGGCCCGGGAGGCCCGGGACGCCGCCGAGGCGGCGGTGGCCACCGCCCGGAACGAGACGCGCAGGCTGGAGGAGGCGGCGGAACCCGTCCGGCAGGCCCGGGACGCCGCGCGGCGGGACCTGGACCGGCACCGGGAGGAGCTGGAGCGCCTGGCCGCCGAGCGCGAGCGCGCCGAGACCCAGCTCGCCGCCGCCCGGGAGGCGCGGCCCGACGAGGCCCTCTTCGCCGAGCTGAACGCGATCAAGAAGAAGCAGATGGAGCTGGACCAGGAGGTCTACGACCGCGAGGCCGAGCTGGGCGACCGCGACCCCGAGGCCGCCCGCGCCCGGGACGCCGAAGCCGCGGACCGGGTCCGGGACCTGGAGTCCGAGGCGCACGAGGTGGAACTGGAGACCCGGGACGTGGCCACCCGGTTGGACGTGATGGGGGTGGACGGCCTCTTCGACCGCGCGGAGGAGGCCCGCGGCCGGGCGGAGGCCGCGGCCCGGAAGGCCTCGGCCCTGGAACGGCGGGGGCGCGCGGCCCGGGCGCTCTTCCAAACCCTGGCCGAGGAGCGCGACCGGGCCCGGAAGCGCTACCAGGAGCCGCTCCGGGAACGGATCGAGAACCTGGGACGGCCCCTCTTCGGCCCCGGCTTCGCGGTGGAGCTGGACGAGACCCTCCAGGTAGCCCGGCGCACCCTGGACGGAGTCACCCTCCCCTTCGAGGATCTCAGCATGGGGGCCCAGGAGCAGGTCTCGGTCCTGACCCGGCTCGCGGCCGCGCTCCTGGTCAGCGAGACCGAGGGCATGCCGCTCATCCTCGACGACGCCCTCGGCTACAGCGACCCCGACCGGCTCCGGGCCATGGCCTCGGTGCTGGACCAAGCCGGGAAGTCCACCCAGATCCTGGTCCTCACCTGCTTCCCCGAGCGCTACCGGCACCTCACCGGGGCGAAGGTGATTTCCCTGGGCTGATCTCGTGGATGATCACGTCGCGGCCGATCCGGCATCCCGCCGGGCGCAGCCGGGCCGCCGCCCCGGTTCGATTCCCGGCACGCCCATCGGGTAGACTGGAAAGCGGGGCGTAAGGCCCGGTTTCCGCGCCCTCGCCGCACGCTCGCCGGCCATCTCCCCGGCCCCGGAAAGGAACTGTCATGCGCGCCGTTTCCACCCGCACTGGAGCCCGGCTCCCGATCATCGGCCAGGGAACCTGGAAGATGGGCCAGGATCGACAGCGTCGCCGGGAGGAGGCCGACGCCCTCAGCCTGGGCCTGGACCTGGGCATGACCCTGATCGACACCGCCGAGATCTACGCCAACGGGGGGTCGGAGGAGGTGGTGGGGGACGTGCTCGCCGACCGCCGGGACGAGGTCTTCCTGGTCACCAAGGTGAGCCCGGAGAACGCCTCCCGGGAGGGCACGCTGCAGGCCGCGGAGGGGAGCCTGAAGCGGCTCCGCACCGACCGGATCGACCTCTACCTCCTCCACTGGCCGGGGTCGCATCCCCTGGAGGAGACCCTGGCCGCGTTCCGGACGCTCCGGGACGACGGAAGATCCTCCACTACGGACTCAGCAACTTCGATCCCCGGGCCATGGCGGAGGCCGAGGCCCTGGCCGGCGGGGACGCGGTGGCCGCGGACCAGGTCCACTACAGCCTGGGCCACCGGGGGGTGGAGCGGGAACTCATCCCCTGGTGCGCCGGGCACGAGGTGGCGGTCATGGCCTATTCGCCCCTGGAGCAGGGGGGGCTGGTCCGGAAGCCGGCCCTGGAGCGGGTGGCCGAACGCCACGGGGTGGATGCCTACCAGGTCGCCCTGGCCTGGTCCATCCGGCTCTACCCGGTGATGGCGGTGGTCAAGGCCGGCCACCCGGACCACGTCCGCGCCAACGCCGCCGCCGCCGATCTCCGGCTCACCGAGGAGGACCTGGCCGAGCTGGACCGGGACTACCCCCCCGCGGAAGGGAGCCCGCCCCTCCACGTCATATGAGGCCGGAACCGGCCGCTTTTTGGTAGATTGGTGCCCCGGGGTTTCGGGGTTCCGGGCCCCGGGCGAACGCATGACCTGCTTCGATCCCCCGGAGGTACCATGCCCCAGAACGTGACCGTGGTCGACGCCTTCACCGACCGTCCCCTGGAGGGCAACCCCGCCGCCGTGTGCGTCCTCGACCGTGAGCACGACCCCGACTGGATGCAGGGGGTCGCGCGGGAGATGAAGCACTCCGAGACCGCCTTCCTCCTTCCCGGCGAGGACGGATACTCCCTGCGCTGGTTTACGCCCAAGGTGGAGGTGGATCTCTGCGGGCACGCCACCCTGGCCGCGGCGCACGTGCTGTGGGAATCGGGCCGGCTGGGCCCCGAGGACCCCGCGCGCTTCCACACCCGGAGCGGCCTCCTCACCTGCCGGCGGGCCGGGGGCATGATCGAGATGAACCTCCCCGCCACCCCGGAGCAGCCGTGTCCGCAACCCGAGGGCATCTCGCGGGCGCTGGGGGCGGCCCCGCGGTACCTGGGCTCCAACGGTTTCGACCTCCTCATGGAGGTGGAGAACGAGGACGCGCTGCGCAAGCTCCGCCCCGATTTCCGCCGGGTGGCGGGGCTGGCGCCGCGGGGGGTGATCGTGACCGCCCGCGCCGACAGTCCCGAGGCCGACTTCGTCTCCCGATTCTTCGCTCCCGCCGCCGGAGTGGACGAGGACCCGGTGACCGGGTCCGCCCACTGCACCCTGGGGCCCTACTGGGCCGAGCGCCTGGGCAAGAACGAGCTGGTCGGCTACCAGTGCTCCCGGCGGGGAGGCACGGTGCGGGTGCGGGTGGAGGGCGACCGGGTGGTGCTGATCGGAACCGCGGTCACCGTGCTCCGGGGCGACCTCTTCCTGTAGCCGGCGGCCGGGCCCGCGCAGGGGATCCATGGTACCCGGGTGCACATTTTTCCTGGTCCCGGGCCTTGGATTTCTTTGGATGCGGCGTGTTCCCTGGGGAACTCGCCTGTGTTCGAGCTGGCGGTCGACCCGGCCAGTTTCTTCGTGAGGCCGCAGCCGGCCCGCGGATGACCACGCAGTAACTTCGACTGGACGACAGCGGGCCTCGCCCCCGAGCGCGGAAGATGGGCCTGGCGCGACGCCGCGGTAGAGGGCAGGAAGGTCCCCTGCGCCAGGGGGACCCGTCGACGCGAGCGGGGGCGAGACCGCGCAAATGCCGAGGAATCGCGGGGCGGAACGGCCGCTTCTTCCCAAGGCCGCAGCCGCCCCGCGAATGACGAGGCAACCTGGACGGCGGTGGGCCGAGCGGCGCAGCCGCGAGGAGGGCCCCGCGCCGGCCAGAGCGAGCCGAAGGAACGATCCAGCGGATCGTTCCCGGGGAGCGCTGCCGAGGAATCGCGGGGCGGAACGGCCGCGCGAGCGGATCGCGGGACCGCGCGAAACGAGGATGGCGAGGCGCTCAGGGCGGAGCGGCCGAGGACGAGGCGGCCGGAGCGTCTAGTACGCGGGCGGAGCGTAGATGTTGATGGTGCGGAAGGGCTCGCTCCCGTTGTTCACGATCTCGTGGGTCTCCCCGGCCTCGATGAGCAGGAGCACGCCCGGGGTGAGCTTGACCCTCTCACCGGCCACGCAGGCGGTGGCGGTGCCGGAGAGCACGTAGAGCCACTGGTCGCTGTCCGCGTGCTTGTTGTCGGGGCCCCCGGTGGAGCCGCCCCGGTCGATGACCATGGCCGCGGCCTGGGACCGTTCGCTCCCGGCGATGATCTGGAATCCCTCTTCCGAATCGATGACCAGTCGCTTCATCTTCCGCCCCGTTCCTGATTGAAAACCCCTGCCCATGGTAGCCGAGGCCGCGCCGGACGGGGAAGCGTCCCCGTTGCCGCCGCCGGACCGCGGTCTCCCGCTCCGGTCATCGGCCTCCCCGCACCCGGTCTGAACCCTCCGGACTCAACCCTCTCCGGCGGTCTCCGCCGCGGCCAGCTCGGCCAGGATCCGCACCCCGGCCCGGATCAGATCCTCCGGGAAATCGTACTCCGGCCGGTGGAGCGGTGTGGCGTCCTCCCCGGCCCCGAGCCCGAACAGCGCCCCGGGGTAACGGGCGGTGAAACGCCCGAAGTCCTCGGATTCGCGGATCGGGGCCTCGAGGGTGATCAGCGGGGCGCCGGCCCGGGCCGCGGCCGCGCGGACCGCGGACACCGCGGCGGCATGGTTCGACCCCGCCGCGAACACGTCGCGCCAGCCGGTCTCGACCCCGAGCCCGTCCCGCTCCCCCTCCTCCACCGCCGTCCGCACCGCCGCCCGGGCCAGGTCCTCCATGTCCGCGTCGCTCTCGGTGCGCAGGGTGGCCATGACCGCGGCCCGGCCGGGAGCGGTGCCGAAGGCGGGCTCACCCAGGCGGGCGTGGACCACCGTGACCGCGGCGAAGCGGTCCGCGAACTCCGGGCGCCCGGGGAGCGCGGCCAGGGCGTCCACGATCCGGCACAGGGCCGGAGCCGGGCTCACCCCGTTCTCGGGATGGGCGGCGTGGGCGGTGCGGCCGGCCAGATCCACCACCAGGCCCCGCGAGGCGCAGGTGATGGGGCCCTCGCGCACCACCGCCGCTCCGGCGGGGAAGCCGGGCAGGTTGTGCAGCGCGAACACCCGCTCCGGGGCCAGCGCGCGGAAGGCGGGATCCTCCAGGACCCGGGCCGCCCCCTGGCCGGTCTCCTCGGCGGGCTGGAAGAGGAGCACCGCGGCGCCGCAGGCGGGAGGCCGGCCGGCCAGCACCCCGGCCAGTCCGGCCAGGATGGCCATGTGGCCGTCGTGTCCGCACTTGTGCGAGGCCCCGGGGGAGAGCGAGCGGTACTCCACGTCGTTCGCCTCGGGGATGGGCAGCGCGTCCAGCTCGGCCCGGAAGAGCACCGTGGGGCCCGGCGCCGCTCCCCGGAACACGAAGGCCAGCCCGTGGCCGCCGAGCCCGGTGCGGGTGTCCGCGGGGGCGAAGCCGCTCACGAACTCCTCCACCAGGGAGGCGGTCCGGGACTCCTCCCCGGCCACTTCCGCGTGCTCGTGGAGCCGGCGGCGGAAGGCGGCCAGCCGGGGAAGGAGCGGCTCCAGCACCGGGTCGACGCCGCTCATCGCGGCTCCCCCGACGCGGCGGCCTCCGCCTCGCTCCAGAGCCAGGCCGCGCCCCGCACCCCGCCGGAGTCGCCGTGGGCCGGCGGGCGGAGGGCGGTGTCCACGCGGTCGGAGAACACCCAGTCCCCCCAGCGCCGGGGCACCTCGTCGTAGAGCGCGGTCAGGTTCGACATTCCGCCTCCGAGCACGATCACCTCCGGATCGAGCAGGTTGATCACCGAGGCCAGCCCCCGGGCCATGCGGTCCAGGTAGCGGTCCAGGGTCCCGGCGCAGGCCCGGTCCCCGGCCGCGGCCCGTTCGGCGATGGAGGACGGCTCCCGGGTCTCCCCGGTGCGCGCGCCGTGGTCCCGGACCATGGCCGGCCCGGAGAGCCAGGTCTCCAGGCACCCCCGCCGCCCGCACCAGCATTCCGGCCCCGGGTGCTCGTCCTCCCGAGGCCACGGGAGCGGGTTGTGCCCCCACTCCCCGGCCACCGCGTTCCGGCCCGTGACCACCCGCCCGGCAAGGACCAGGCCGCCGCCGGTCCCCGTGCCCACGATGACCCCGAACACGCTCCCCGCCCCGGCGCCGGCGCCGTCCACCGCTTCCGACAGGGCGAAGCAGTTGGCGTCGTTGGCCAGGCGGACCGGGCGCCCCAGGGCCGCCTCCAGATCCTCGCGGAGGGTGCGGCCGTTCAGCCACACCGAGTTGGCGTTCTTGATCCGGCCCCCGGCGGGAGAGATCGTGCCCGGGTGGCCCACCCCCACCGTGCCCGTCCCGCCGGCGGCCCCCTCCAGCTCCGCGACCAGGGCGGCCACCGCGGCCACCGTTCCCCGGTAGTCGTCCCGCGGCGTGGGAACGCGAAGCCGGCCGCGCTCCGCCCCCCCGGGCGCGAAGGCCGCCGCCTCGATCTTGGTCCCGCCCAGGTCCACGCCGATCCGCATGGACCGAGCATACCCAACCGGCCCCCGGCTGGGGACCCGGCCGGTCCGGGGAAAGGCGGTCCCCCGGCGCGGTTCTGGACAAAAGAAATCCCTTTGCCGTGCCGATACCTGCTACAGTGCGTCGACTTGCGCAGTTCGGTCTGCGCCCTCGGAGCCCCGCGGTCCCGCGGCCGCTCCCTTATCCTCGACAGTTATCCCGCCTAGACCGTCCCATGGCACATCGCTCTGGGTAGGCTGATACCCAGGAGCGCTTTGATGTCCTTTCATGACCTCGGCCTGCGGGCCGAGCTGCTTCGCGCCGTGTCCGAACAGGGCTACGACGAGCCCACCCCCGTCCAGAGCCAGGCCATTCCGGTGGTCCTCGCCGGCCACGACCTCATGGCCGGGGCCCAGACCGGGACCGGGAAGACCGCGGCCTTCACCTTGCCCATTCTCCATCTTCTCAGCGGGACGCCGCGCCGGGAGCCCGCGCGACGGGAATCCCCCCGCCGGGAGTCCCGGGGCCGGAACCCCCGCCGGGGCGCGCGCACCGCTCCCCGGCCGGTCCGGGCCCTGGTCCTCACCCCCACCCGGGAGCTGGCCGCCCAGATCTCGGAGAGCGTGAAGACCTACGGCCGCCACCTGCCCCTGAGCTCCTCCGTCGTCTTCGGCGGGGTGAGCGCGGTGCCCCAGATCAAGGCCCTGCGCCGCGGGGTGGACATCCTGGTCGCCACCCCCGGACGGCTCCTGGACCACATCGGCCAGGAGAACGTGGACCTGTCGCAGCTGGAGATCCTGGTCCTGGACGAGGCGGACCGCATGCTGGACATGGGGTTCATCCGGGACATCCGCCGGATCCTCGGGGTGCTCCCCCGCGATCGCCAGAACCTGCTCTTCTCCGCCACCTTCCCCGACGAGATCCTGACCCTGGCCGGGGAGTTCCTGCACGAGCCGGAGCGGATCCAGATCGCCCGCCGGAACGCGCCCCCGGAACTCGTGGCCCAGATGGTCCATCCCGTGGATCGTCACCGCAAGCGGGAGCTTCTGGCCCATCTCATCGGAACCGGGGACTGGCGGCAGGTCCTCGTCTTCACCCGGACCAAGCGCGGGGCCAACCGCCTGGCCGAGCAGCTGGACCGGGACGGCATCAGCGCCTCGGCCATCCACGGCAACAAGAGCCAGGGGGCGCGGACCAAGGCGCTGGGAGACTTCAAGCGGGGATCGGTGCGGGTGCTGGTGGCCACCGACATCGCCGCCCGCGGACTGGACATCGACCAGCTTCCCCACGTGGTCAACTACGAGCTGCCCCACGTGGCCCAGGACTACGTGCACCGCATCGGGCGCACCGGCCGGGCCGGCCGGGAAGGGGCGGCGGTGTCCCTGGTCTGCGTGGACGAGCACGGGCTGCTGGGCGACATCGAACGCCTGCTCCGGCGCGACCTGCCCCGGACGGTCCTCGCCGGCTACGAGCCCGACCCCTCCATCCGGGCCGAGCCGCTCATCGCGAAGCGGTCTTCGGGCGGGGGCGGGAGATCCGGAAACGGCGCCCGGCCAGGTGTCCGCCGGGACGGAAGCCGGCCGCAGCGGGGTGCCGCATCGGACGCGCGGCGTGGGTCCGGGTCCGCTTCCGGAAAGCCGCCCCGCAAGCGCACCGCGGCCGGAACCGGGGGAACGACCCGGACGGCGGGCGGATCCCGGCGCGGCAAGCGCACCGGGACCGGGTCCGCCGAGGTGGCGGCGCGGGCCGCGGCCCCGGCGCGGGAGTCCTGGGGGCGTGCGCCGAGGAACCGCCGCACCTCCCGCTGAGGCGTCCGCGCCCGGCCCGACCGGGACCGGTCTTCCATCAGCCTTCTAGTCGTGCGCGATCTCGCCCTCGGTGAAGAGGTTCTCCTTCATCTCCTTGGAGAAGACGGGGTCCCGGCGGCGGATCCACTCCAGAAGCATGGAGGCGTGCTCCTTCTCCTCGTCGCGGTTGTGGGCCAGGATCTTCTTCAGCTCGCCGTCGGCGCAGGCGTCCACGCGCTGGTTGTACCAGTCGACGGCCTCCAGCTCCTCCTGGAGCGAGACCAGGGCCCGGTGCATATCCTTGGTTTCGGGACTGAGTTCCGTGGGATCCTCGTGCAGGCCTTCATTGGACATGATCTCTGCGTCTCCTTTCGTCCCCACACCCCCCCGCCTCCCGGACGCCGGTTGGGCCCCGCGGCGTGGGACGGGCGCGGCCGTCCCGGAGAGGCTACCCGGCCCCGGGCCGGGGGGCAACCGGCATGACCGGAGGCGGAGCGGATCGTGGTTCAGGCCGAGGCGAGGCTGGGGGAAGGCTCCCTGGCCGTGGCGAGCTGGACCCCCGGGCGCTGAGCCCCGCACCACCCCGGTGCGTCCCGCCCCTAGGCCGGCCGGCGGAAGAGGTACAGGCCGAAGCCCAGGGTATCGCGCCCCCAGCGGAGGTAGGCGTCGCGCCAGCGCCGGATGCGGGCGCGGAAGGGGGCGGCGTCGGGGTCCTCGGGATGCCAGGCCAGCCACCGCTCCACCGCCCGGAGGTAGAGGCCCTCGTAGTGGTCCCACTCGTCCTCGCTCGCGGCCAGGCTGTAGAGGCAGATGAGCCCCGCCGCCTCCCCCGCGGCCACGTTCCCGGCGTGGTCGGACAGCTCCTCGGGCTCCGCCTCCAGCACTTCCAGGTATCCGGCCCCGGGAGGGCGCCGCCAGTAGCCCTCCCCGATGAGGATCTGGCCCCCGGGCCGGACCAGGGCGCGCAGGGCGCCGAGGGTGCTGCCCAGATCCCCGAAGGCCTGGGTGGCCCCCAGGCAGCAGGCGAGGTCGAAGGAGCCCGGGACCGCGGTGTAGTCGGCCATGGCCACGGGGTGGAAGGCCAGGTCCGCCCCCGGCACCCGGCGGCGGGCGGTGGCCCGGGCCTCGGCCAGGAAGGCCCGGTTGGGGTCGATCCCCACCGCGTGGGCGCCGTAGCGCTCCACCAGCCGGATCAGAAGCTCCGCCTTCCCGCACCCCACGTCCAGCACCCTCGCGCCGGGATCCAGGTCCATGAGCTCGATCACGCGGGCGATCTTCTCCATGGAGAGCGGGCTCAGGAGATCGTGGTCGGCGTGGGCCACGGTGGTGAACTTCATCGGCATCATGTCGCTCGGGTTCCCGGGCCCCGCGGGCCCCTGAGGTGACGGCATCCGCTCCGCGGCGGTCACGGACGGTTGAGGGACCAGTCCCAGTCGATGTCGGCGGTGATGTGGGCGATCTTCCCCCCGGCCAGGGCCTCGCGCACCGGGTCCGGGGCGTACCGGGCGAGGAAGGCGCGGATCCCCGGTTGGCCGCCGAAGTCCACCGCGTACCAGTCGAAGATCTTCGACAGGTGCAGGGTATCGCCGTCCCGGCGGAGCTGGTCCGGGTTCCGGAGCGCGCCCCGCACCGCGGCGTCCAGGGCCTCGTCCAGATTCCCCACCGGATAGGGCGCGGGGCGGAGCGGGGGGCAGCCCCGGGCCGCGCAGACCAGGGCGAAGTGGAGGCGGGGATCCAGGCCCGGGGGTACCGTCCCCGAACTCCGGTCCACGTCCCGGAACAGGAAGTGCCGCTCGAAGCTGTTCAGGCTGTAGGTCGTTCCGGCCACGGTGATGAGGGGCTCGTCGAACACGGCCAGGGGCCGGGGTCCGATCCGGGAGATCGAGTCGAGGGTGTCCCCGGCCACGCCCACCAGGTGCTGCATCACCTGGTCGATGACCAGGAAGTTGTAGGCATTGATGGCCCAGGCCGTCCGCGCGGAGTCGGAGAGCGCTTCCGGGTCCACGGACTCGAACTGTTTGCGCAGGAGGTCCATCCGGCCCTCCTCGCCGGGCTGTCTCCAGAACCCCAGGTAGTCGAACCGGGTCGTGGTTCCTCCGCCGGCGCGGGGCACCTGGACCAGGAACGCATCCAGGATCTGGGCGTAACCCGGAGGGGCCGCCCGCCGCGAGCCGGGGGGAGGCGCGGCCCCGGCGGCGCCGGGAAGAACGGCCGCGGTCATCCAGAGCGCGGTGATCGCGGCCCCCGCCGCCCGCGCCCACCGGCTCACGGGCGCTCCCCCGAGGCCTCGGCGGGGGCGGACACCGCCGCCGGGTCCGGGGCGCGGCCGCCCTTCGGGCCCGGGCCGCCGTTCCGCGCCCCCACCACCTCCTCCAGGAAGTAGCGGTGGATGCGGAGATCCTCGGTGAGCTCCGGGTGGAAGGTGGCGGCCAGGAGGTGGCCGGCGCGAACCAGCACCGGCTCCCCGTCGCGGCGGGCCAGGACCTCCACCCCGGGCCCCAGGTCGCGGATCCGGGGGGCGCGGATGAACACCCCCCGTACCCCCCCCGCGTCCACCGACCAGGGGAGATCGGTCTCGAAGGAGTCGATCTGGCGGCCGTAGGCGTTCCGCTCCACGGTGGCGTCCAGCAGGTTCAGGGAACGCTGCTCGGGGCCGCGCACCCGGCCGGCCATGAGGATGAGGCCGGCGCAGGTGCCGAACACCGCGCCGCCCCCCTCCGCGTAGCGGCGCAGGGCCGGCTCCAGCTCGGTCCCTTCCAGGAGCTTGAGCATGGTGGTGCTCTCCCCGCCGGGCAGGACCAGGCCGTCCAGCCCGGCCAGGTCGGCGGGGGTCCGCACCTCGCGCACCTCCGCCCCGGCGCGCTCCAGCGCGCGCCGGTGGAGGGCGAAGTCGCCCTGGAGGGCGAGGACTCCGATGAGGATGGGTTGGGTCGTCATGTCTGGACTACCAGCCCCGGGTCTCCAGGAGTTCCTTCTCGTCCAGCTGCGCGGCGCTGATTCCCACCATGGCCTCGCCCAGCCCCTCGCTCACCCGGACCAGGACCTCGGGATCGCGGAAGTGGGTGACCGCCTCCACGATGGCCCGGGCCCGCTTGGAGGGGTTCCCGGACTTGAAGACTCCGCTTCCCACGAACACCGATTCCGCCCCCATCTGCATGACCAGGGCGGCGTCGGCGGGAGTGGCCACGCCGCCGGCGCAGAAGAGGGGAACCGGGAGCTTGCCTTCCCTGGCCACCAGGCGGACCAGCTCGAAGGGGGCGCCCATGTTCTTGGCCTCGGTCATGAGCTCCTCCTCCGGCATCACCGTCAGCCGCTTGATGTGGCCGAGGGCGGTGCGCAGGTGGCGCACGGCCTGGACGATGTCGCCGGTGCCGGCCTCGCCCTTGCTGCGGATCATGGCCGCCCCCTCCCCGATCCGCCGCAGGGCCTCGGAGAGGTTGGTGCATCCGCACACGAAGGGGGTCTTGAACTGGAACTTGTTCACGTGGAAGGCCTCGTCGGCCGGGGTCAGGACCTCGCTCTCGTCGATGTAGTCCACCCCCATCTGCTCCAGCATCTGGGCCTCCACGAAGTGGCCGATCCGGCACTTGGCCATGACCGGGATGGAGACCGAGTCCATGATCTCCCGGATCTTCTCCACCGCGGCCATGCGGACCACGCCGCCCTCGCGGCGGATGTCGGCCGGGACCCGCTCCAGGGCCATGACCGAGACCGCGCCCGCGTCCTCGGCGATCTTGGCCTGGTCCGCGTTGGTGACGTCCATGATCACCCCGCCCTTCAGCATCTCGGCCAGGCCGGTCTTCAGGCGGAGGGTGTACTCGCTGCTCATCGGGAACCTCCTTCTCCTCGTACGCTCGTCAAACCTCGGAACTCAAACCGGCGGGAGCGCCATCCCCTCCACCCGCCGGGGGGACGGGGTCCGGCGGGCCAGGGCCCGGTCCAGGACCGCGGCCAGGCGGGTCACCCCCTCGTCCACGCGATCGGTGTCCACGTTGCCGAAGGACAGTCTCAGGTGCCGCCCTCCGTCGTTCAGGAAGAACAGGCGGCCGGGGGAATAGAGCACCCCGGCCCGGGCGGCCTCGGGGAGGAGTTCGCCGGAATCGAGCCCCTCGGGAAGCCGGACCAGGAGCGAGAGCCCGCCCCGGGGCCGGGTCCAAGCCACCCCCTCCGGCATCTTCGCCTCCAGGGCGGCGGTGAGCCGCCGCACCCGTTCCCCGTAGGCCCGCCGCACCACCGTCATGTGCCGGGCCAGCTCCCCGGAACCGGCGAACCGGGCCAGGGCGGCCTGGAGCAGCGGCGCCCCGGAGAGGTCGGCCATGCGCCGGATGCGCCCCAGGCGCGCCACCACCGGCTCCGCGGCCGCGATCCAGCCGATGCGGAGGCCGGGAAAGAGCATCTTGCTCGGGGTGCCGATGTAGATCACCCCGTCGCTCTCCGGCTGCGCCTTGAGCGGGGGGGGCGGCGGCGCGTCGTAGTAGAGCTCGCCGTCGAAATCGTCCTCCACCACCGGCACCTCGTAGCGGGAGGAGAGCCGGACCAGCTCCTCGCGCCGGGACGCGGAGAGCACGCTCCCGGTGGGGTTCTGGAAGGTGGGCATCACGTAGACCAGCTTGGGCCGCTCGCGGGCCAGGGTGGCCTCGGCCGCTTCCACCCGGATCCCCTCCTCGTCCACCGGCACCCCGACCAGGCGCGCCCCGTAGCCCTGGAACAGCTCCAGGGCCCCGTAGTAGCTGGGCTCCTCCACCATGACCGTGTCCCCGGGCCGCAGGAAGGCGCGGGCGATCAGGTCCACCGCCTGCTGGGACCCATTCACCACCAGGAGCTCGTCGGCGGCCACGGCCACTCCCCGCTCGGCCAGGTATCCGCGGAGGAAGGACAGGAACTCGGCGTGCCCCTCCGGAGCCCCGTAGGCCAGGAGTGGACTTCCCTCCTCGCGGAGCACGCTGTCCAGGGCGCGACGGAAGGCGTCGGTGGGGAAGAGCGACGGGTCGGGCACCCCTCCGGCGAAGGAGATCACGTCCACGTCGGCGGCCTGGGCGGCGCGGCGCAGGGCGGTTTCGTCCCGGGGCGGCTCGAAGCCGGCGAAGTGGTCCTGCCACCGGAAGCGGCCGCCCACCGGGGCGGTGGGGCCCAGGTCGTCCAGGGCCAGGGCCTCGGCCACGAAGGTCCCCCGTCCCACGTGCCCGTCCAGCACCCCCTCCCGGCGCAGCTCGTCGTAGGCGGCGGTCACCGTGCCCCGGTTCAGCCCCAGCTCCCCAGCCAGGCGCCGGCTGGGCGGAAGCCGGTCTCCGGGGCGCAGCAGCCCCAGGCGGATCCGGCGCAGGATCTCCTCCTTGAGCTTCGCGGTGAGCGACCCGGATCCGCTGCGATCCAGGGTGAACTTGGTCGTGATTGGCATGACGATTGGACCCTTCCAGGGTGACGATGATGAGATTATACGGTGCAGTCGGGGCCGGCAAGGCCAAAGTTGGCTCGATTGGTTGACAAATTGGCCCCCCTGGGCTCCGCCGACCGCCCCCGCGAGACCCCGGCCGCCCACGGGGAGGGGAAGCCCCCGGGAACCTCGGGAGTACGATGAGCGAGGGGGCCCCGACGGTCCCCGGCCCAGAATCCCCCCGGCGGCGCCGGGGAGCACCCGGAGTCACTCGTCCCCATGTTCTCCTTGCTGCTCGTCTTCCAGCTCGGGGTTCTCGCCGGCCCCTACGTGGGCTACGCCGCCCCGGCCATCCGCGACACCACCTGGGCCGACACCCTCCGCGTGGAGACCGCCCGGACCTGGATCGCCGGCCGTCCCAGCACCTCCGACCCCCTGGTCTGCTCGTTCTCCCCGGACGGCTTCTTCGTGAACGGAATCCGCATGTTCGTGAAGCCCACCGTCCCCGGCGGCGAGGCCATGGACCGGGTGGAGCTGGAGGCGGCCCGGGCCTACCGGCGCGGGGGCGCGGCCGAGGCCTCCGGGGTGCTGGCGGCCTCCGCCCTCGTTGACTCGGCCACCGTGAACGAGGCGGGGGAGATGCGGATCTTCCGCGCCGACGGGCTCTCCTACACCCGGAACGCCGACGACGTCCTCCACGACCACGGCGAACGGGTGGGCGAGGCGGACCTCCGCCTCGCGGGGAAGATGGCCTCCACCCTGGAGACGGTGGCCCGGTGGTCGCCGCCCCCCACCGCGCTCATCATCACCTCGGCCGGATCGGTGATGCCGCTGAAGGGGGACGCGGGGACCATCGAGGCCCAGGTCGACTACCTGCTCTCGGGAGCGGACCCGGATTCGCTTCCTCCCGGTCCGATCTGGAAGGGCTCCGAGGAGGTCTTCCGGGACTTCCGGTCCGCCGGCCGCACTCCGGAGGGCCGCTGAGCGGAAGAGGTCCCGCGCCCGGGCGACCCCCCCCCGCCTCCTGCGCTACACTCCCCGGACCACCCCGCACCCACAGGAAAGGACGGAGACCCGGTTGAAGCTGGAACTGGAAGGCTCGGATCGCGTGCGCCCCGTGAAGGGGCCTCTCCTCGTCGTGGTCATGGACGGAATCGGCGTGGGCCGGGGGGACGAGGGGGACGCGGTGGCCGCGGCCCGCACCCCCACCCTGGACCGCCTGCGGGACCTCGGCGCCTACCGCACCATCCGCGCCCACGGCACCGCGGTGGGGCTCCCCTCCGACGACGACATGGGGAACTCCGAGGTCGGCCACAACGCCCTGGGGGCGGGGCGGATCTTCGCCCAGGGGGCGCTCCGGGCCAAGGAAGCGGTGGCCGACGGCTCGATCTTCGAAGGGGAGGTGTGGAAGGCGATCCGGGAGCGCTGCGCCGGGAAGCACGGGGCGCTGCACCTGATCGGGCTCCTTTCCGACGGCAACGTGCACAGCCACGAGTCCCAGCTCCACGGTTTGATCCGCGAGGCGGACCGGGAGGGCTTCCCCACCGTCTACGTCCACGTGCTCCTGGACGGGCGGGACGTCCCCGAGACCTCGGCCCTCGCCTACCTGGACCGGTTGGAGGAGGTGTTGCGGCCCATCGACGGCAAGGACGGCCGTCGCTACCGGATCGCCTCCGGGGGCGGTCGCATGACCACCACCATGGACCGCTACGAGAACGACTGGGGCATGGTGGAGCGGGGCTGGAACGCCCAGGTCCACGGCGAGGGGCGCGCCTTCGGGAGCGCGCGGGAGGCGGTTGAGACCTTCCGCGAGGAGGAGCCGGGAATCATCGACCAGTATCTCCCCGTGTTCGTGGTGGCCGAGGACGGGAAGCCGGTGGGGCCCATGGCCGACGGGGACGCGGTGGTGTTCTTCAACTTCCGGGGCGACCGGGCCCTGGAGGTGAGCCGGGCCTTCGACGGCGGCCCCGACTTCGACAAGTTCGACCGGGGCCGGGTGCCGGACCTCTACTACGCGGGGATGACCCTCTACGACGGGGAGTACGGGATTCCCAGGCACTACCTGGTCACCCCCCCCCGCATCGACCGCACCCTCGGCGAGTACCTGGCCTCGGCCGGCGTCCCCCAGTTCGCCATGGCCGAGGCCCAGAAGTTCGGGCACGTGACCTACTTCTGGAACGGGAACCGCGGGGGCAAGTTCGACGACGACCTGGAGACCTACCAGGAGATCGCCTCCGACGGGGTCCCCTTCGACCAGCGCCCCTGGATGAAGGCGGCCGAGGTCACCGACCAGACCCTCCAGGCCCTGAACTCCGGGCGTTACCGGTTCCTCCGCATCAACTACGCCAACGGGGACATGGTCGGGCACACCGGCAAGTTCGAGCCCACGGTCATCGCGGTGGAGTCGGTGGATCTCTGCCTGTCCCGGCTGGTGCCGGCGATGCGGAAGCTCCAGGGCACCCTGGTGGTGACCGCCGACCACGGCAACGCTGACGACATGGTGGAGCGGGACAAGACCGGGAAGCCCACCCGCCGGGCCGACGGGGCCTTCGACAACCGCACCAGCCACAGCCTGAACCCGGTGGGATTCTGGGTGGTGCGCTTCGACGGCGAGGCCCCGGCGCTCCGGACCGATCTCCCCGAGGCGGGGCTGGCCAACGTGGCCGCCACCCTCCTGGAGCTCCTGGGATT
This sequence comes from Candidatus Eiseniibacteriota bacterium, assembly GCA_963768615.1. GTDB lineage: Bacteria > Eisenbacteria > RBG-16-71-46 > JABDJR01 > JABDJR01 > CAVSKL01. The sequence continues at coordinate 107,749 of CAVYIE010000005.1, forward strand.
CAAGCCCCCGGAGGGCTACCTCCCCTCCATGCTGGCCTGAGTCCCGCGTTCCGGTAAGGGGATCCCTACTTCGCCTGCGCGTCGGCCGCATCCAGGAAGGTCCGCATGGCGGCCACGTACTCCTGCGGCTTGTCCTGCATGGCCAGGTGGCCGGCCCCGGGAATGGTCACCAGCTTGGCCCCCTCGACCAGGCTCTGGTAGTAGGCGGCGGTCACCGGCCGCACCTCGTCGTACTGGCCGATCAGGAACAGGACCGGCAGCTGGAGCTGCCCCAGCTCCGGGGTGCGGTCGTAGTTCCGGATGGTGCCGGTGAGGGTGAACTCGCTCGGCCCCTCCATGTAGCCGTAGATGGCCGGGTTCATCTGGGCGAAGGAGCTGTCGATGTCCGCCGACCAGGGCTGCTTCCGGGCCAGGTACCGCGAGTAGAACACCCCCATGGCGTTCTGGTAGGCCGGCGAGTCGGTGGTCCCCGCGGCCTCGTTCTCGCGGACGGTCTGCCGCACCGAGTCGGGCAGGGTGGCGAGCAGGGTCTCGGCGTCGGCCTGCCAGCGGGGGATGCTCAGGGCCGGCCCGCCGAGGATCAGGCATTCCACCCCCTCGGGGTGGGCCAGGGTGTAGTCCACGGCCAGCATGCTCCCCCAGGAGTGGCCGTAGATGGCCACCTTGTCCAGGCCCAGCGCCTTCCGCACCTCCCCCACCTCCTGCACGTAGTGGTCCAGGGTCCATAGGGCGGTGTCGGGGGAGGCGTCCGACCGGCCCGCGCCGAGCTGATCGTAGAAGATCACCGGCCGCTCGTCGCCGAGGGCGGCGAGCGGATTCAGGTACTGGCTGGGGATTCCGGGACCGCCGTGGAGGACCAGGAGCGGGGTCCTGTCCCCGGATCCGACCACCCGGTACCAGACCTTGCCTCCGGTGACCGGGATCGTTCCCTCGCCGGGGGTCAGGGCCTCGGCCCGGCCCGTTCCGGACCGGTCGGCCTTGGACCCGCAGGCGGGAAGGGCGAGGAGGGACAGCGCGCAGGCGGCGAGCAGCCATCGGGGGGACCGCATCCGGGGGCCTCCTTTCGGAAGGGACGATCAGCTTCGCCGGCCCCTCCCCGGAACGCCCCTCCGCCGTCTCCGGCAATCCGCCAGTATAGTCCCGACCCCGACACGGGAGAAGAGGCCCCGGACACACGAACGCGACGCCCGTCCCGGACGCCGCGTTGCGTGGGCGAAAGGTCCCCGAGGGGGGCCGCGGAATCTAGATGCCGGAAAGGAGGCCGAAGAAGCCGGCCACGACCGCCCCCACCACGAAGAGGCCGAAGCCGATGACCGCCACCACCGCCACCGGCAGCAGGAGAGCCAGGAGCGGCAGGAAGAGCACCATGACCACCAGCCCCACCAGGAGCTTGAGCGGCAGCAGAGCCAGGTGGAAGACCAGGCCCAGGACCCCGAACACGAGCTTCAGGACCAGGATCCCGACCAGGAACAGCACGATGAGGGCGAACAGTTCGAACATGGGGCCATCCCTCCTTCGGAAGGCGTCTAACCCATCATACGCCGGTGGCGGGCAAAAAGTTGCCGGAGGCCCGGGCCCCCGGCAACTCCTTGTCCATCAATGGATTTCGGGCTCGGAGCCGGCTACCCGGCCACCCCCATGGCCTTCCCCACCCGGGTGAAGGCGGCCACCGCCCGGTCGATGTCCGCGGCGGTATGGGCGGCGCTCACCATGCACCGGATCCGGGCCGTTCCCTTGGGCACGGTGGGGAACGCGATGGCCTGGGCGAATACGTCCTCCTCCTCGAAGAGCCGCTTGGAGAACTCCCGGGCCACGGTGGCCTCGCCCAGGATGACCGGGGTGATCGGGGTCTGGCTGTGGCCGGTGTCGAATCCCGCCGCCTTCAGTCCCTTCTTCAGCGCGTCCCCGTTGGCCCACAGGGTCTCCACCGGTTTCCCGGTCTCGGAGAGGATCTCCACCGCGGCGATGCAGGCGGCCACGTCGGGCGGGGTGACCGCGCTGGAGAACAGGAACGGGCGCGCCTTCTGCCGCAGGTACTCCACCAGCACCTTGGAGCCGGAGACGAAGCCGCCCACCACCCCGAAGGCCTTGGACAGGGTGCCCACCTCGATCTCCACCCGGCCGTGGAGGTGGAAGTGGTCCACGATGCCGCGGCCGTGGCTTCCCAGCACCCCCTCCCCGTGGGCGTCGTCGACCATGACCATGGCCCCGGCGGCCTCGGCCGCTTCCACGATGTCCGGAAGCGGGGCCACGTCCCCGTCCATGGAGAACACGCCGTCGGTGATGATGAGCTTGCGCCGGGCGTCCGCACCCTCGGTCAGCTTCTCCTTCAGGTCGGCCACGTCGCCGTGCCGGTAGATGAACCGGCGGGCCTTGGTCAGCCGCACCCCGTCGATGATGGAGGCGTGGTTGAGCTCGTCGGTGAAGATGGCGTCCTCGGCCGAGTCCACCACCGCGGGGATGGTGGCCACGTTGGCGATGAGACCGCTCTGCAGGGAGAGCGCGGCCTCGGCCCCCTTGAACGCGGCCAGCTTCCGCTCCAGTTCCAGGTGAAGGTCCATGGTGCCGGCGATGGAGCGCACCGCCCCCGGGCCGATGCCGTGGCTGTCGAGGGCCTGCTTGGCCGCCTCCACCAGCCGGGGCTCGTTTCCGAAGCCCAGGTAGTTGTTGGAACAGAGGTTCAGGACCCGCTTGCCCGCGATCCGGATCCAGCCCCCCTGGGGGCCCTCCAGGGTGCGGATGGTGTTGTAGAGACCTTCGCCCCGGAGCCGCTCCAGCTCCGCGCTCATGAAGTCCAGGGTGCCCATGGAATCCTCCTCCTCGTTCCCGGGTCCATGCCGAAGGGGCAAACGGCTACTCTAGCAGAGCGCCGCCGGGCCGGACCACGGGCGCCGAGGCGGGGTGCGGCCCGCGCGGGCCGGGATCCCGCGGCTGGCCGGGGCCGGGGGTCCGGCGCTATCCTCGGCGGTCGCGAACACCGGACCGAGGCTCCAAGCCGGACCGGCGCCCCGCCGCCTCCGGACCACCCGCAGGGAGAGACCGCATGATCACATGGGATTTCACCGACCACCGCGCCCTGGTCACCGGGGCCACCAGCGGCATCGGCCGCGCCACCGCGCTTCTCCTCGTCCGGGCCGGGGCCCGGGTCCTGGCCACCGGCCGGCGGAACGAGGCCCTCCAGGCCCTGCGTGCCGACGCCAACGGCGCTCCCGGCACCCTCCACGTCCTGGCCGGCGACGTCACCGACGACGCCTACCGGGAACGCCTGGCCGCGGAAGCGGGTGAACGCCTGGGCGGACTGGACCTCCTGGTCAACGCGGCCGGCATCATCGCCAGCGCGAACTGGGAGAGCACGGGCCTCGAGGACTGGGACCTGATGATGGACGTCAACCTGCGCGCGGTGTTCGGGCTCACCAAGCTCTGCATCCCCGCCCTGATCGAGAGCAAGGGCGCCATCGTCAACGTGTCCAGCGTGACCGGGACCCGCGCCTTCCCCGGGGTGCTGGCCTACTGCGTGAGCAAGGCCGGGGTGGACCAGCTCACCCGCTGCCTGGCCCTGGAGCTCGCCCCTCACGGGGTGCGGGTGAACGCGGTGAACCCCGGGGTGGTGCGGACCAACCTGCACCGGGCCGGGGGGATGGACGCCGAGCGCTACGCCGCCTTCGTGGAGCACAGCCGGACCACCCATCCCCTGGGCCGGATCGGCGCGCCCGAGGACGTGGCCGCGGCGGTGGCCTGGCTGGCCGCGCCGGAGTCGGGCTGGATCACCGGGGACACCATCTCGGTGGACGGCGGACGCCACCAGACCTGCGCCCGGTGAGCCGGGCCCGGGCCGGCGTCGCCTACGGCCTGGCCGCCTATCTCTGGTGGGGGTTCGCCCCCCTCTACTTCAAGGCGGTGGCCACCGTCCCTCCCGGCGAGGTACTGGCCCACCGGGTGGTGTGGTCCACCCTCCTCCTCCTGGTGCTGGTGTTCACCCTGGGACGCGCCCCCGCCTTCCGGGCCGTCCTGGCCGACCGCCGCACCCGGCTCGCGCTCACCGCATCCATGGCCCTGGTCGCGGTCAACTGGTTCACCTTCATCTGGGCCGTGGATCACGACGAGGTGCTCCAGGCCAGCCTCGGCTACTTCATCAACCCGCTGGTCAACGTGCTCCTGGGCTACCTGGTGTTGAAGGAGCGGCTCCGCCGGCTCCAGACCCTGAGCGTGCTGCTGGCCCTGGCCGGGGTGGCCTACCTGGGGGTGAGCTACGGGGAGCCGCCGGTGATCGCGCTTCTTCTCGCCTTCTCCTTCGGTTTCTACGGTCTGATCCGCAAGCGCGTCCGCGCCGAGGGCATGGTCGGGCTCACGGTGGAGACCCTCTTCCTCACCCCGGTCGCCCTGGCCTACCTGGCCTGGCTGGCCCACGCCGGGAGGCTCACCTTCGGCCACGCCGGAAGCGGCCTCACCCTTCTTCTCGCCGCCTCCGGGGTGGTGACCGCCCTGCCCCTTCTCTGGTTCGCCAACGCCGCCCGCCGCCTCCGCTACGCCACCGTGGGATTCCTCCAGTACCTGGCCCCCAGCTTCCAGTTCCTCCTCGCGGTGGCGGTATTCGGGGAGCCGTTCACCCGGGCCCACGCGGTGGCCTTCCCCCTCATCTGGGCCGCCCTGGCCATCTACTCGCTGGACGCCCTGCGCGCCGCGCGCCTCTCCCGCTTGGCCTGATCCCGTTTACGCCGGCCAATCAGGATTCGTGCTATCCTCTTTCCCGTGTCCGGAGAACCCCGGCTTGGGCCGGTTAGAAAGGTGCCACTCCGGTACCTTGGGAACCGGAAGCGCGGGGCGGACGTTTTACCAAGACGTTGTCCCCCTTTGAATTAGATCCTGGCACCGGTATTGCATCAAGAAGCGGTGGAGCGGTCCATGTCCGGTCCGCTCCCAGGGAGAAGTGCTCATGCGCCGAGGGTTGGCCACAGTCGCGTTGCTCGGGACCGTTCTGGCCCTGAGCGCCGGTCCCGCCGGGGCCGGGAACCGGATCCGCTGGGAGCCGGGCCCCCCCAGCGTGGTGTTCCGGCACGTGACCTGGCCCGAGGCCCTCGGCCGGACCGGAGCCCGGACCCAGCTCCTGGCCGACCTGGACGGGCGGCTCCTCTCCATGGCCCGCGCCGACACCGCCCTCTACGCGGTGTTCCTGAGCCGGACCGCCGATGTCCCCCACCTCACCGCGCTCCTCCGCGACTTCGGGAGCCCCGGCCACTGGGCGGAGGAGGCATACAATCCCCGGCTCTCCGCCTTCCTGGCCGGCAGCGTGGGCTACGAGCGGATCCGCCTGGGCGTGAACGGTGCCCTCACCGTCCACGCCGATGAGGGACGGTTTCCGGACAAGCGGGTGGTGGCGGTGGTGAACGGAGCCGGGGACATCCTCGGCGTCCGCCCGGTGTGGCAGTCGGCGGTTCCCGCCGAGGAGGCCGCCTCCGCCCAGGCCATGAATCCGGTCTCTCCCGCCCCCGCACGCCGCCGCTGACCGGCGGCCCCCCCAGCCTCCTCAGTCCAGCTCGTGGGCCATCCGCTCCTCGGCCGAGCGGAAGTAGTGGTTGAGGTCGTAGTAGAGGAAGTTGCTCACCCGGGTCATGTAGACGCAGGCGAAGTCCTTGACCTGGTGGCCGAAGCGACTGGTCTCCTGCCCTTCCCGGAAGAGCGGGCCCCAGAACGCGTTGTAGCTCTTGTTGACCATCTCCCCCAGGTCCGCGGTCACCCGCTTCACGTCCTTCAGCTCCGCGTTCCGGTCCTCCAGCCGCACCCGCGCCCCGTCCAGCCGGCGGGTCACCTTCTGCACCGCAGCCTCGTCCAGCCCGTCCGGCGACTCCAGCTTCCGCTCCAGCTTGCGTACCTCCATCTCCAGGGAGGAGACGTCGGACTCCAGCACCCCGCGCAGCGCCTTCCAGTGGTTCAGCTCCTCGAGCTGGGGATGGATCCGCCGGCTCACCTCCATCTCCTCCTTCAGCTCCTCCACCACCATCGCCGTCCGCCAGCCCAGGCTCTTCTTGCTGCGGAGGATGTCGCCGTAGGTATGGTCGCCGAAGTAGAGGATCTGGTCCCCGCGGAACCCAAGCTCGTCCTCGAGCAGGCGGGCGTTGCCGGCGTGGAAGATCGGGGTGGGGCTCTCCGCATCTCCCGGTTCCCCCGGCTTCCAGGGCCGTTCCGGATCGGTGAAGAAGGCCGGCTTACCCGCGTCGACCACGATGATGTCGAACATCCGCCGCCAGTCCGGCTCGCCGCCGTTGCCCCCGGCGAGGAGGTAGTTCAGGAGCGCGCCCGAGTAGTAGTACTCGCTGTTGGTGAGCAGGAAGAGCCGGGTCCCCGCGCGCCGGAATTCGTTCAGGGTGAGGACCAGCCGGGGGTCCTTGCGGATGTACTTGTCGAGGTTCCCCAGGATCTCCCGCTTCAGGCTGCCGTCCCCGTGGACGGAGTCGATGGCCTGCCGCACGTCCTGGTAGAGCTTGCCGTAGGTGCGGAGCCGCCGTCCCTTGTTCCGCTTCTCCAGCAGGTCCACCAGCACCACGTAGAGATAGACCTCGGGAAGGTGGAACAGGGTATCCACGCTCACGTAGGCATCGCTGGACATGCGCACGCGCCCGGAGCGGTAGGCGCTCTTCCGCTCCTCGGCGCGGAGCTGGCGGAAGCCGTGGTACCCCCGGGCCACGTAGTTGTGGTAGTCCATCTTGAGGATGTTGCCGCGGCGCTTGTCGATGACTAGCCCCCGGATCACGAACTTGCGGTCGTAGGCCACCTCGAGGAGCTCGGCCGGATAGCCGTAGCGCTCCACCAGCCGCTCCCGGGTGAGCCGGTAGGCCAGCTCCTCCACCGCCGGGCCCCGGTAATGGGCGAGGGTATGGTCCAGGTCGAAGCCGATGGCCCGGAGCGAGCCCATGCGCAGGTTCCGGTTGACGTAGATGCGGTTCTCGGGGGCGATGCGGGACTCGGCCGAGACCCGGTTCAGGATACGCGTTTCAGGTGCCAAGCTGTTTTCCTTCAATGAATTAACCTTTCGGAGACCCGGTCCGGGCGCCCCTGATCTATCGGCCTCCTCGGGCCGGGGCTGAACGGGTCCCTATTGTGACAAATCCCCAAACTCCCCGCCTCCCCCGACCGATAAACACATGAGAGAGAGGAGATTCCCCCCCCCCCAAACCTCTGGACCCTGGAGAGAGCCCGTCCATGTCAGAACAGCCGTCACCGTCCTCCGCCTCCGGGCGCCGACGCAACGTGGGCTTCGTGGAGCTGCCCGACGAAGCGCTGGACGTCTTCAGCCATTACACCCAGCTCCCCGACTGGGACTGCGTCCTGGTGGTGAGCCAGGTCTACGACTCCTACGCGGTCCGCATGGCCGAGATCCTGCAGATCCCCGTGCTCGACGTGGCCAACCGGCTGTCCCTGTTGGCCTGCGACCGGGTGATCGTGGGGAACCGGCCGGCCAGCCTCCTGGCCAGCATCCAGGAGCTGCTGGCCGAGACCGCGGTGGAGGTGGTCGCACTCGAGCGCGCCCTGAAGGAGCTGGGCATGAGCGCGGCCCCGGCGCCGGAGGGATCCGCCCCGGAGGGCGAGGCCCTGGCCGCCGGCCCCCTGGACGACGGACTCTGGGGCGAACCTCTGGCCGCGACCGGGGGCGTGGACCCGGAGGTCCGGGGCGAGCGGGAGAATGACTCCGGAAGCCTGGCCTGGAAGCGGGTGCCCGACTCCCCGGTCGTTCCCGACGCCTCCCGGCGGGCCCGCCCCGACCTGGAACCCATCTCCGCCGCCGGGGACGGGGACGCGGTGGATGGCCCGGCCCTGCCCGTTCCGATGGACACACCGCCGGCCCCCGGTCCGGCCGCCGATGACGGGGCGCAAACCGGAGTGGACTCGGAACCGGAACTCGAATCCGCCCCTCCCGCGGAGACCCCGGCCCCGGTGACCGGTTCCGCGCCGGCCGAGGAGACCGCGCCGCTCCCGGTGCCCGGACCGGCGGAGGAATCCGATCCGGCGGCCGGAACCGAAACCGGATCGCCGATGCCGGAGGCGGCGCCGGTTGCCGCCGGCTTCGACTCCGGCAGCCTCCTGGGCGAGGAACTGGGGCGGCGGTTGGGACCGCTGGCCCTGGATCCGGACCAGGAGCGGATGCTGGCCGACATCCTGGGCATGGCCGCGCGGGCCACCCATGCCGGCAGCGGGAGCATCATGCTGCTCGACCGGGACGCCCGGAACCTCCGCATCGCGGTGGCCGTGGGCCTCCCGGCCGAGACCGTGGCCGCGGTCCGGCGCCCGGTGGGCGAGGGAGTGGCGGGCACGGTGTTCGCCACCGGCTCCCCGCGGGTGGCCAAGCACCCGGCCCCGGGCGCGTCCCCCGACGCCGGGGGCGACGAGTCGGCCTCGGTGCCCATCCTCAGCGAAGGGCGGCCCATCGGGGTGCTCAACGTGACCCTGGAGCCGGGCTCACCCGGACTCGACGAGAAGGCGGTGGCCCTCCTCACCCGGTTCGCCAAGGAGGCCTCGGGGGCCGTGCTCAAGGCCCTGGACCTGCACGGCCTGGAGGACGAGCGGCGGCGCGAGGCCCTCCTGGGGCAGGTCGACCGGCTCATGGGGCTGCAGGAGAGCCTCCCCGTGCGGCTCAAGGCGGTCGGCGACGTCCTCGGCCAGGCGCTGCGCGCCGACTTCGTGCACTTCTTCGTGGTGGATCCGCTCGGCCGGCGGCTCGAGATCCAGACCCCGCCCCGCGGCACCACGGTGTGGCATCCCAGGTCTCAGCCCCTCGACCGCGGCTTCTTCGGACTGGCCATGCGCGCCGGCCGTCCCCAGTCCCTGTCCGCCGAGGCCGGCGAGGGGGAAGAGCCCCGGGCGGCCATGGCCTGCCTGCCCATCCGCACCTCCCGGCCCCGCGGCCTGATCGTCCTCGAGAACCTCCCCTTCGGCCCCGGCTCCGTCTCCGAGATGAACGAGCTGCTGGAGGCGGTGGGGGAGCGCGTGGAAGCGCTGCTCCGGGTGGAGGAAGGCGTCGAGGCCCAGGAGCTCCTCTACCAGCTCAAGATGCGGGTCACGGACCAGATTCCCCAGCTGGCCGCCCTCCCCCCGGTGCAGCGGACCCGCTCCGCCCTGGAACTGGCGGTGCAGCTCCTGGCCGGGGAGGCGGCGATCTGGGTGCCCCCCCACGGGGCACGCCCGGTGACCAGCGAGCCCCACAACCGCCGCGTGTCCACCCTCCTGGCCGAGGCCCGTAGCGGCCTGGACCTCCTGGCCGAGTTCGTGCGCGAGAAGGGCGCGGTGGCGGGGGGAGCCGACGCCCCGGGATGGGATCCCCGGGCGCCCAAGGGTCCGGCCCCCTACGTGGGGGTGGCCGGGAGTTCCGAGGAGGGCGTGCTCATCCTCTTCTTCGCCCCCGACGAGACCGCGGGCTCACCGGCCCAGGTCTCTCCCGAGGTGATGATCGATCTCCTGCTCCGGATGGCCGATCTGTGTTCGCCGGAGTTCCGGGCCCAGTCGGCCGCCGGCCCCACGCCGGTTCCGCCGGCGGCGGCGCCCACCGCGGGCGCCTCCGCCGCCCTCGACCCCCGGGCCGCACTTCCCATCGCCGCCCTCCGGCGCCAGGTCCACCAGGAGTGGATCCGCTCCCGCCGCTACGGGCATTCCTTCGCGCTGACGCGGTTCGCGCTCGATCCCGCGGCGGCCGGGGACGACCCCGCCCGGTCGGCGATCCTTCGCGCCTTCCTCCTCCGGGAGAAGCGCGACGTCGACCTCCTGAGCGAGGTCGGCCCGGCGGCCTTCGTGATCCTCTCCCCGGAGGTGGACCGCCACCCCGACGGGGTGCGCAAGCGCCTGACCGACAAGTGGAGGACGGTGGAGCCGGAACTGGTGCTCCGGACCGACCAGCGGATCTTCCCCCGGGACGGCCACGCCGAGAACCTGTACCAGGGATGGATCGGCGGGGACGGCCCGGAGATCCCGAACCGCAGGGTGGCCTGAGAGGAGCTTCCGGCGGGCCGCGGCCGGGCCTAGGGGATCCGCAACGGGTCGGGGGTGAACGAGAGCACGAAGAAGACCATGGCCGCCACCCCCAGCCAGAACCGGGCCCGTCCCAGGGCGGCGGTATCGTCGGCGGTGGGCGGGTGGCGGAGCCCGATCACGAAGACCAGGATCACCATCAGGCTCCAGGCCGGGTTGACCAGCACCGCGATGAGCAGGAACCCGAAGGCGGCGGCGATCCCCAGCAGGTGGCTCCGCTTCCCCAGGAGCGCGTAGGTGACGTGGCCCCCGTCGAGCTGGCCGATGGGGAGCAGGTTGAGGGCGGTGACGAAGAGCCCCGCCCATCCCGCGAAGGCCACCGGGTGGAGCATGAGGTCGGATCCCGCCGGTACCGGACCCACCATCAGGTGGGAGAGCCCCGAGAAGAGGAGCGAGTCCCCCAGGCGGATGCTCGAATCCCGCACCGCCGCGGTGCGGACCACCTGGGAGTGGGCCAACCCCCACAGGGTGGCGGGAATGGCCACCACCAGCCCGGCCAGGGGCCCGGTGACCCCGATGTCGAACAGCTCCCGCCGGTCGGCGCCCACGTTGTTCATCCGGATGACCGCCCCCATGGTCCCGAAGGGGGGAAGCGGGAGGGGGATGAAGTAGGGCAAGGTGGCCGGGACCCGGTAGCGGCGGGCCTGGAGGTAGTGCCCCATCTCGTGGCAGAGGAGGATGGTCATGAGGACCGCGGCGTAGGCCGGCCCGCCCATCAGCGTGGTGGTCACGCAGGTGAGGGCGAAGAGCAGCACGTTCAGCGGCCAGGACAGGAATCGTCTCATGGCTCCGGATCGGGGTTCGGGGTCTCGGGTCGGCGGGCGGCGCGGTCGGGAGCGGGCGCGGCCCCGCTGATTCTACCCCCGGCGCCGGCCCGGCATCCCCCCGATCGTCCCCCCGAGGCCATGAAAAGGCCCGGCGCTCCACGGAGCGCCGGGCCGTGCATCGGGGATGCGAGGACCATCAACCCTTGGCCGCGGCCTGCTCCTTGGCCTGGAGGTCCTTGAAGAAGGCGTGGAGCTTCTCCACGTTCTTGGCGTCGGTGGTGACCACCTCGGCGCGGGCGCCGTTGTCGGTGTTCTCCAGCTTGACGTCGGCGCCGGCGAAGGCGTCGAGACCGCTCTTGCAGCCGTCGCAGCTCTTGGACTCCATCTTGGCCCGGCTCACCGCGCATTGGGCGGGAGCGTTCATCATGGCGTAGGCCTTGGAGGCGACCGCCTGGGCCGCGGGCACGTCGGCCGGGTTCGTGGCCGCGAAGACCACGATCACCCCGTTCTCGGTGTCCTGGGTGGTGAAGGAGACCTTGTCGGCGTTGGCGCCGAGCTCGTGGGTGAAGGTGCAGAAGGGACAGTCGGCGTGGGCCATGGCCTTGTCGCCGCAGGCAGCGGCCTGGGCCGCGGTGCAGCTGGCCGCCTGGGCGGCGGTGCATCCGCCGGCGGAAGCCTTCTCGACGCCGGCCTTGGCGCCGCAACCGGTGGCGGAGGCCTGTTCCATCTGGGCCTTCTTGGCCCCGCAGGACGAGGCCGAGGCCTTCTGACCGTCACAGTTGGATCCGGCATAGGCGGCGCCGGCCAGGGCGAGCGAGACGCCGGCGACGAGTAGCCAACGAAGGTTGCGCATGAAGAAATCCTCCTTGGAAGCCGAGAAGCGGACGTAAGGCGCGATGTCGAAAACGAGGACCGGGTTTGTCCGGATTATAAGGTATCGGGCCCGGGAAGCCCAATCCCATCGGCGGCCCCGGGGAACCGGCCCCCTGTGGGTCAAGTTACACAGGAAACCCTTGCCGAATTCCCCCCAAACCGGCCGGGGGGCCCGGATTTCGGCAAAACGGGTTGATGGACAGGGGGTTACAGGATCGCCGCCACCTTCCCCCCGTCCACCCGCAGGGCCAGGCCGGTCAGGTAGCCGGCCGGCGCGGAGCAGAGGAAGGCCACCGCCGCGCCCAGATCGGCCGGGCTCCCCATCCGTCCCACCGGGATCAGCCCGGCCATGGCCCCCTTCTCCTCCTCCGGGGTAGTGCCGTTCTCCCGGGCCCGGTGCGCGGCCAGCTCGTCGATCCGGTCGGTGGCGATGATCCCGGGGCAGACCGTGTTCACGGTGATGCCGTCCCGGGCCACCTCCAGGGCCAGGGCCTTGGAGAAGCCGGCCACCGCCGGCCGCACGGTGGAGGAGAGGAAGAGCGCGGGGGTGGGCTCGTAGACCACCGAGGAGGTGATGTGGACGATCCGGCCCCAGCCCGCCGCCTTCATGTCCGGCAGGGAGGCATGGGTGAGCCGGACCGCGCTCAGGTAGTTGAGGTTCAGCGCCTCCTCCACGTCGCCGAGGTCGAAGCGCTCGAAGGGGCCGGGAGGCGGGCCGCCGGCGTTGGTGACCAGGATGGCCGCGGGGCCGAAGGCCTCCCGGGCGGCGGAGACGAAGCGGAGCCCGGCGTCGGGATCGCGCACGTCGAGCACCACCGGATGCGTCTCCCCACCGGTGGCCGCGGCCACCTCCGCCGCCGCGGCTCGGATCCGCTCCTCGTTCCGCGAGGCCATCACCACCCGCGCGCCCTCGGCGGCCAGGGCCATGGCCACCCCCCGCCCCAGCCCGCTCGAGGCCCCCGCCACCAGCGCCGTCCTGCCTGCGATGCCCAGATCCATGTCCTGCCTCCCCGGCCGGCTCAGCGCCCGCCGTCGCCGATCGTTCCCACGAGATGAAGGAGCCCGGTGAGGGGCGCCCGGTGGATGGCCCCGTCCGCCGCCCGCCGGGCCGGCTCCCTGGCCCGGTAGGCGATGCCGGCGCCCGCGGCCCGGAGCATGGGCGCGTCGTTGGCCCCGTCCCCCACCGCCACCACCTGGGCCATGGAAAGCCCGCGCTCCCGGGCCAGCTCCTCCAGGGCCGCCGCCTTCCCCGGCCCGTCGAGCACCGGTCCCGCCAGCGCCCCGGTCAACCGCCCGCCCTCCACCGCGAGCACGTTGGCGCGGGCATGATCGAGGCCCAGCCGCCGGACCAGGGCGTCGGTGAACACGGTGAAACCCCCGCTCAGGACCACCACCGCGCACCCGGACCCGCGGAGCCCGGCCACCGTCTCCGCCGCCCCCGGGTTGAGGGGAAGGGCGGCGGCCACCTCGGCCAGCACGCTCTCCGGAAGCCCGGCCAGGAGCGCCACCCGGCGGCGGAGGGAGCCCGCGAAGTCCAGCTCCCCGGCCATGGTGCGGGCGGTGACCGAGGCCACCTCGGCCCCGATTCCCGCCCGGTCGGCCAGGAGATCGACCACCTCGGCCGCGACCAGGGTGGAGTCCATGTCGAACACCGCCAGCCGCTTGGGAGCGGCGTGGACCGCCTCCGGGACCAGGGCCAGGTCCACCTCCGCGGTCCGGCCCCAGGCGAAGAGCACGTCCCGGAGTCCGGCGCCGGACTCCGGCACCGCCGGCTCCAGCCTCAGCCGTTCCCCCCGGCTCCCCGGGCCCGCGTACTCCGTGCGCGCGCGCACCGGCATTCCGTGCGCGGCCAGGATCGCGTCCAGGCCGGCCGGAGGCCACGGCGCCGCCGGGTCGGCGGCCAGGGAAAGCACCAGGGGCGGGGCGGGCGGCATGCGGGGATGAAACCACCCGCGAGGGGGCCTCGGCAAGCGGACGCCGCGGTCCGGGCGGGCCGCGGGGATGGAGTCGCCCCGCGGCCCGGCCGGCAGCCCGGACCTGGGCCCGGCTACTGCAGCTTGACCAGCTTCCGCACCTCGCGGCGCTCCGGGGTCCGGAGCACGGTGAAGTAGATCCCGTGCCCCACCCGCACTCCGGCGTCGGAGGTCCCGTTCCAGGTCGTCTCGTGGTAGCCGCCGGCGAACTCGCCCTCGGCCACCGTCTTCACCAGCCGCCCGGAGAGGTCGTAGATGCGGAGACTCACCGGCATCCGGACCGGCAGGTAGAAGGCCAGCACCGCCGAGGAGGCCCGCATGGGGTTGGGGCGGCTCTGGAGCAGCACCGGACGGGTCACCCCGCCGAAGCCGGGGCCCACCGCGGTGGTGTTGCCGAGGATGCTGAAGGTGGAGTCGCTCATGGCCGCGGCGGAGTTTCCGGCCGCGTCCCAGGCCGTGATCCGCACCCGGCAGGAGTCGCTGGCCGAGTCGGGCACCGCCCAGGCGTAGGGGAAGCTCACCGTGCCGCAGGCGATCGCGACCCAGCTCGCCCCGTCGTCCCGGGTGTAGGCCACGCACACCGAGTCCACCCCCACGTTGTCGGTCGCCGAGCCGGTGATGTCCGCGTTGAGGCCCCCGGTCAGCGCCTCCCCGCCGTCGGGGGCGGTGAGCGTGACCACCGGCGCGTCGTCGTCGGCCACGGTGAAGGACGCGGACGAGGTGTCCGCGGCCGAGTTCCCGAGGGCGTCGAAGGCCACCACCCGGACCCGGTAGAGGGTGGAGGGAAGGTCGGGGGCGGTCCAGCCGAAGGGCGGGCTGTTCGCCTCCCCGGTGGCCATGGCCGTCCAGGAGCCGCCGTCGTCGGTGGAGTAGTAGAGGTCCAGGTGGTCCACCCCGGCGTCGTCGCTCGCGCTCCAGTCCACGGGCACCGCGTTCCCGGTCCCGAAGGATTCCCCGCCGTCGGGAGCGATCAGGGACACCGTGGGCGGGGTGGCGTCGGCCAGGGAGAAGAGGGCGTCGGACTCGTCCACGCCGGTGAGCCCCGAGGCGGCGTGGACCTCCACCCGCACCAGGACCGAGTCGGTGACCATGGCCGGGGTGCTCCAGGCGAAGACGGTGTCCGGGGCGGGGACGGTGCCCACCCAGGACCAGGAGCCGCCGCCGTCGAGGGAGGCGAAGACCCGGGTGGAGTCGATCCCGGCGCAGGTGTCGCTCATGGACCAGCTCACCGGGACCACGCTCCCGGCCGGGAAGGCCTCTCCCCCGTTGGGGGCGGCCACCGAGGCCGAGGGCGGGGCCAGGGCGGCGAGGGTGAAGGCGGCGTTGGAGAAGTCCACCCCCTGGAGCCCGGCCGCATCGTGGGCCACGACCTTCACCCGGGCCGAGTCGGCGAAGACCCCGCTCCGGGTCCAGACCGCGCTCCCGGTGTTGGGGAGCCCGGTGGCGATGGGCTGCCACACCAGCTCCGCCGGGTCGTCGGACCAGTAGAGGTCCACCGAGGTCACCCCCACGTCGTCGGAGGCGGTCCAGGTCACCGCGCTCGAGCCGCAGGCGTCCAGCACCTCGCCCCCGTCGGGCGAGACCACGGCGGCGGTGGGCGGGGTGACGTCGGCGGGGAACAGCCAGTCCAGCACCCGCTGCATGGTGGTGGCCCGCACCGAGGCCGCATTGATGGCCTCGAAGTTGTAGGCGAAGTAGACCAGCTTGTGGCCGGTGGAGAAGCGCACCGCCCCGGTCTTGGTGGAGCTGTAGCGGAACACGTCCGAGGCTCCGGCCCGGGAGCTGATCACCGAGGGATAGGTGGAGTTGTTCGCCCCGTCCCCCCCGGCCAGATCCAGGGAGATGCCGTTCCCGATCGGGTCCCCGGTGACCCCGGTGAGGGTGTTGTCGGGGGTGCTCCCGGACGAATCGGAGATGAAGTTCGCGTGCAGGTAGTCCTGGTAGAAGGCCTGGTCGGCCGCGCTCCCCTGGGAGACCAGGTCGTAGCCGATGTCCTGTCCGGTCACGAACAGGGCTCCCCCCCCGTCCAGGTAGCTCTCGAGCACCGCCTGCTCCTCGGGGGTGAAGGTGTCGTCGTACTCCTGGCCGGTGTACCAGATCACCGCCCGGGCGGACTGGAGCCGGCCCAGGCCGGGCAGGCCGTCCACGGCCACGTCGTGAGCCACGTAGGCGTAGCCGGCGGCGGTGACGGCGGCGGTGAACAGCGACCGGTGGGCCTCGCTGCCGTCGTCCTCGACCAGGAGCACGTAGTTCCCGGCGTGCAGGGTGATGTCGGAGGAGGAGGAGTAGCCCGCGTCCCCGGTGAGGTCGAGCCGGAGGTCCACCGCCGCCCCGTCGGCCAGGGGGCCGGTGGCCTCGATCTCGAACGCCCCGGCTCCATAGTTCACCACGCTGCCGGTCACGGTGCCGTAGCTCACCGAGGCCTGGCGCACCACCACGCCAGGGGTGAGGCTCACCAGCGTTCCCTCCACCCCGGTCACGTCGGGGAGAAGATCGTTCCGGAGCCCCACGGTGAGGCCGGCCCGCTCGTTCCCGTCCAGGGATCCGCTGTTGTTGCCGTTGGCGGCATCGTCCACGGCCACGTCGACGACCCCGAGCCGGCACCCGGTCAGGGTCACGTCCAGGGTCCGCGGGTTGGCGGCGGCCCCGAAGTTGGAGGCGGAGAAGCCGGTGGCGGCGCCGGCGTAGTCGTGGGCGTCGGGGTGGGTGGTGTCGTCGAAGAGCTGGACGGCGTAGGCGCCCGGGTAGAGATCGCCGGCGTCGCCGCGATTGGTGTTGGAGTCGAGCTGGTCCAGCCCGTCCGCCTCCTCCAGGTCCACCAGCTTGTGGGCCTCGTTGGTGTTCCCGGACACCCCGTTGTCGATGTGCCAGATGGCGAGGCCGCTGGTGCGGAGATAGGTGTCGAAGCCGGTCTTCACCCGGTTCTCGACCAGGAAGTACTCGTCGTCGGGCACGCCGTGGGGGAAGACCTTCAGGACCTCCCCCGAGGTCTCCACCGCCGGGAGGGAGGCGCCGGTGAGATCGCCGCAGACCAGGGTGGGGTCCACCCAGCCCAGCTGCTCCTTGCACCACGCGCTCATGTGGGCGGGGGTGGCGGGATGGGAGCCGTCGCCGCCGTAGGAGCCGCTGGCCATCAGGCACCAGTTCCCCACCCCGGCCGAGCTGTAGTCGGTGTCGTAGAGATCCGGGAGCCCGAAGGCGTGTCCGAACTCGTGGGCGAACACCCCGATCTCGATCAGGCTGGTGCCGTTGCAGCTCACCAGGGGCTGAATGGTGTAGTCGCTGACCTTGATGGTGCCGCCGTTGGCCGCGGCGTCGTTGGTGGAGTAGGGCGCCCCCCACCAGCCCTCGTAGACCCAGCGGTGGGACCAGATGTTGTTCCCGCCGCACTCACCGCCGGCCTCGGGCTGGACGAAGGCCACGAAATCCACGTAGCCGTCGTCGTCCCCCGAGTTGGGAATGCCGTCCGGCCCGTCGTTGTCGAACTGGGAGAAGTCCACCCAGGAATCGGCCCCGTCCAGGAGCTCCTTCAGGTACTCCCCGGTGTTGGCGCTGGAGCAGAGGCCGTTGCAGCCGCTCGGCCCCTCGTAATAGGTGTCGTTCTGGGAGACCGGGAACAGGCCCCCGCCCTGGGCCCCGTACACCGTCCCGGTGAGGTTGATGTAGCCGGAGGAGATCTCGTCGTAGAACTGGGTCACGGTGCCGGTGGGGTTGGGCCCGTCGAAGAGCTGCTGCTGGAGCTGAATCACCGAATAGGGATCGGAGCCGGTGTTGGCGAACTTCCCGGCCAGGACCGGCACCCGCCGGGTTCCCTCCACCCGGAACGCCGAGGCCGAGCTTCCGTCCATGATCCCGTCCAACCGCCCCAGCTCGCGCAGCCGGCGGTTGTGCTGCACCCGCCGGGTCTGGGCGATCCACGCGTGCTTGAACTGGAAGGCGTCCCGGTCCAGGGCCAGCCGGTCGAAGTAACCCGGCGGCAGCTCCACTCCCGGATGGGGCGGGGCGACCTGGGCCGCGGCGGGGCGGACCGCGAACAGGGCACCGGCGAGGGTGAGAGCCAGGGCGAGCGCGAGCAGGCGGTGCGCGGGGGCGGCGGGCATAACGGTGTCCTCTTCTTCAGCGGAAACTCGGTTGCGGTCTGGGATCCACGAGAGCGGGGGCGCCGGAGGTCGCCTCAAGCCTACCGCACGCCGGGGCCGGATTTCTCGCAAATCGCGACGGGCATTGCACTTCGCGGCCGGGGCGGGTCGATCGGGCACGCGGATCCTCCCGGGTCCTTTGCTTCGGACGGGTTGTGGGACAAGAAGTTACAAGAAACGCCGGCCGGGCCGGCGCGAGGGTCGCCACTCTAGAGGATGCAAGCGGGGAGCCAGACCGGGGGCCGGCCGGTGGAGGGAGGGAAAAGGCGGGCAAAGAAAGGCCCGAGGGACCCAGAGCCGAACCACCCCGGACGGAAAGAGCTGTTCGGAAAAGGGCCCTCGGGCGCTTGCCAGTCCCCGACTTTGAAGAGCGGGAGGAAAGCCGCCTCGTCGCTCCGGAGGGTCTTTGTCGGGGGCTACCAAGAACCGCCGGGCGACGACCCCGAACGTGGGGGGCCGTGGACTCCGAAGTCGCCGTCCGGCGCCAAACCTTCGTTCATTTGTTATTACCCCGCTCCGCGGTCAGGATTCCCGAAAAGTGGGCCCGATACCCCAGGGCGGTGGGTGGTAGGGACGGCGCTTCTGGTCCTGGTTCGAACGATCTGAAACGGCGTTTGAAACCGGACGCAACCGGGGGGGAGCAAGCCGGAGCGCGTTCCGGAGCGCCGGTGTCCGTCAGCCCGAGGCCCCGACCCGGGCCAGTTCCATGGCCCGCACGTCCCCGGGACGCCCGGGCGGCGTCCAGGCCCGGGTGAACACCGGGATGATCCGGAGCCCCGCCTCGCGCAGGGCCCGCTCGTGATCGGGGTCCAGCACGAGGAGGATCTCCCCCCGCTCGCGCACCGCATCGGCGACCTGTTCCGTATTCCGGAGGAAGGGCATCACCCGATCGGCATAGAACGGGAGGGCGAGGTTGGTGGCGCGGAAGATGAACACCGGCACCTCGGGGGGAACGCGCTCGGCCACCTCGCGGGCGAAGCCGGCCCGGGACCGGTAGGCGTTGCTCACCGGCCCCACTCCCTCGACCACGAACAGGTTGGCCAGCACCAGCGCGGCGGTGGCCGCCACCAGGCTCCGCAGCCGGTGCCCGCGAAGGGCGAGCACCGTCCCCCAGGCCCCGAGACCGGCAATGACGGCCAGGAGCCCGTAGGCGGCCGCGCTCCGGGCGAAGAAGGGGGGCCCGCCGAGGACCGGAACCAGGGCCGCGGCCGGCGCGGCCAGGGCCAGCACCAGGCCCAGGAGGACGAGAGGCGCGGTGAGCCAGCGCGTGGGGCGTGGACCGCGGCGCCGGGCCGCATCCACCGCCGCCCCGAACCCCAGGGCCAGGACCGGCCACAGCGGCAGCACGTAGTAGACCCGCTTGGAGCCGGAGAGCGAGAAGAACACCACCAGCACCGCCAGCACCACCGCCAGCCGGCGCAGGAGGACGGCGCTGGGCCCGGATCCCCGCGCCTCGCGCACCCACAGGGGCGTGAACAGGGTGGCGGGCAGGAAGCCGACCAGGAGCACCGGCAGGTAGTACCAGGCCGGCTCCTGGTGGTCGTAGGGCTCGCCGATCCGGGCCACCGTCTCGTGGAGGAAGGTGTGGAGCGATCCGGGGATGCGGGCGAGAACGACCGCGTACCAGGCCAGCCCCAGGACCAGGAACAGGGGAAGGCCGAGGCCGGGACGGATCCACCCGCGGGGTGCGCCGGGATCGCGCCGCCCGGCCAGCCGCCAGGCCAGGACCAGGGCCAGGGGGACCACGATCCCCACCGGCCCCTTGAGCATGAACCCCGCGGCCAGGAGCACCCAGCCGGCCAGGGCGAAGGCGGCCGGGCCTCGGGGGCGGGCGGCGGCGCCCCCCGGAGCGGGCGGGCTCCTCCGCGCCCGGGCCCGCGCCTCGAAGAACGCCCACGCCGCCGCCGTCTCCACGGCCAGGAGCACCATGTCCATCTCCGCGGTGCGGGCGTGGCCGAAGTACACCACGTTCCCGAACAGGAAGAGCACCGCGAAGAGCGGCGCGCCGCCGCCGCCGCCGCCCAGGAGCACGGCCAGCCGCCAGGTCAGGGCCAGGGCGGCCACCGCCGCCACCGCCGAGGGGAGGCGGGCGCCCAGTTCCTCCCGGTTCCCGGTCACGGCCATGGACCCGGCGATCATCCAGTAGTAGAGGGGCGGCTTCTGGAGGGCGAGGACCCCGTTCTCGTAGGGGACCGTCCACTCGCCGGTCTCCAGCATGGTGCGGCCGATGCCGGCCCGCCGGCTTTCCCAGTGGCTTCCCCAGAAATCGGGAAAGCCCAGCCGGTAACCGTAGGCGAGGGCGGCGATGAGGAGGAGCGCGGCCAGCGCACCCCTCCGGGGGAATTCAGGCAACGACCTGGGCTTGCCGCTCGGCCCGGCGCTTGCGCCGGATCAGCATCACGTTCCGGAAGTAGACCACCAGCCCCGCGCCCTGGCCCACGATGAACACCGGGTCCTGGCGATAGACCGCGTAGGCGGTGAGGATGGCGCCGCCGAAGATGCTGAGCCCCCAGAAGGCGCTGGGGATCACGCTTTCTCCCCGCATCTCCGAGACCACCCATTGCACGATGAACCGCGCGGAGAAGAACGCCTGGCCGAGGAAACCGACCACCACCCAGATGTTCACGATCGATCCTCCGGAACCCCGGGGACATGCCGGGGAGAGCGGGATGCGGCCACCGAGGATTCGTAGCTCACCGCATACTGCACGAAGCGCCGCTTGAGCCACCACATGCCGTACAGGTCCAGGATTCCCCGGAAGAGCCGGTTCTTGACGTTGTACTTGGAGCTTCCCGCGGTGCGGGGCCGGTGGTTGACCGGAACCTGGGTCACGGTGCCCCCCTGGAGCTGGACCAGGAGCGGCAGGAAGCGATGCATCCCGTTGAAGCGGGGCATGCGTCCGGTGAGGTCCCGGCGGAAGAGCTTGAGGGAACACCCGGTGTCCCGGATCCCGTCCCCCAGCACCCGGTCCCGGGCGCCGTTGGCGATCCGGCTGCTGACCCGGCGGAGCCAGCTGTCGCGCCGCTTCCGCCGGTAGCCGGCCACCATGTCGAACTGGGGGATCCACTCCAGGAGCCGGGCGATGTCGGCGGGGTCGTTCTGCAGGTCCCCGTCCAGGGTGACCACGTAGTCCCCACGGGCGGCGTCGAACCCGGCCCCCAGGGCCGCGCTCTGCCCCCGGTTCCGCTCCAGGTGCAGGGCGCGGATCTCCGGGCGGGTGACCGCGATCCGATCCAGCGCTTCCCCGGATCCGTCGCTGCTGCCGTCGTCCACGAGCAGGAGCTCGAAGGGGGCTCCCACCCGGTCCAGCTCGCGGAGCAGCTCGTCGACCAGGGGCTGGATGTTCTGCTTCTCGTTGTAGATGGGGACCACCGCGCTCAGGCGCAGCCTGCCGGGGGCGGTAGGGATGCCGCCCATGTCGCTTTCCTCCTGCCGATGGGCCGCCGGACCGGATCCCGGGCCGGACGGCGACCTGTGTCCCGGGGCCGGGCGCCCCGGATGCAAAACGAGGCCGATCGGATCTCCATCCGATCGGCTCGCCGTGGATCGTTCAGCTTAGTCGGACGTCACCGGACCGGCAAGGTCACGGCCCCTGCCCCCGGCGTTCCCCCCCGGAACCGATCAGCGATTCTCGCGCTTGCGGGTCTCGTCCCGTCTGGGACGCGGCGGCGGCTGGGGCCGCGAGGAGGACCGGGGGGCCGGTCGCACCGTGGGCTGGGGCGGGGCCGGCCGCGACGGCCGGACCGTGCCCTGGGACGGGGACGGCCGCGATGCGCGGCGCCGGTCCTGGACCCGGGGGCGCTCGGAACGCACCGGAGGCTGACTGGGCCGGACCTCCCGCTTCCCGGGCGCCGGCCGGTTCACCCCCGGGGACGGCGTGCGCAGCGTCCGCCGGTCTCCCCGGAATCCCACCCCCGCCTTGGACCGCTCGCCGCGAGGCGGCCGGGAGGGAGCCGCGTAGCCGCGATTCCCCACGTGCCGGCCCCGTTCCACCCGGTTGGCGTAGTCGTGGTGCCGGTGCCCGTAGCGATCCCAGTACCAGTCCGGGTTGGAGTACCACCACACGAAGCTGTTACAGCGGTACCAGGGGTCGTAGTACCAGTACGAGTAGGGGTACGGCTGCCAGTAGGTCCAGTAGTAGGACCAGCTCGGCCAGTAGAAGGGATCGTAGTAGTACGAGTACCGGTACCCCGGCCACTGCGGGTAGTAGTAGGCGAAGGACGCGGAGACCGAGCCCCGGTACTGGGAATCCAGTCCGGTCCCGTACCCGCCGTCGCTCCGGTAGCCCTGGTCCAGGTCGGTCCGGTAGCCGTTCCCGGAGTCGTAGGCTCCCTGCCCCTCCCCGGCCGGGGCCGGCTCGTCGGCGGCGGGGGCCTGGTCGCCGGTGCCGCCCTTCCCGGTGTTGATCATGTAGGTGATCACCTGGTCGCTCACCCCGGCCTTCTTCAGGGCGAGGATGTCATCCACGGTGAGGTGGAACACGGTGCCGTCGCTGTCGATCTTGGCCAGGATGATCGCGTCGCTCGCGTCGGCGCGGGTCAGGCCGATGATGTCGTCCACGGTGACCGCCTGGGCGGGCACGGCGGCGGCCATGGCGGCCGCGATCGCGAGCCCGAGAATCCAGCGCTTCATGACGTCACCTCCTAGGTCGGTGGGTCGGCCCCAAGTCTCGGGGGCGGGGACCCGGCCACGGTCGGCCCCGGGCGCCCTTCCCCCACATGCCAGTATACCCCATGGACGGCGGCCGGATCCCGCGGGTTACGGATTCCCCCCGGAGCCGCGCCCTAGCGCCGCCGGGCGTGGAAGGGGGGCTTCCCCAGGTTGTTCCAGCGCTGCTGATCGATGTCGTAGAGCCAGCAGTCGTCGTTCCGGGCGACCAGGAATCCGAAGGTCTCCATGTACCGGATGTCCTGGGGCTGGACCGGAAGCGGGACCACCTTGGTGGCCTGCCCCTCGAGGGCGAAGGACTCGTCCAGGGTCATCCACTTCTGCTTGTCGGGCCGGTACTGCCAGAGCTCCCCTTCCCAGGTGAGGACGCCGCCGACGCCGAAGGTGCCCACCACCCCGGACTCGTCGCCCCGCTCCCCGAAGTTCACGACGCTCGCTTCCGGCGCCTTGGCCTGGAGCAGCCAGGATCCGGTCACCCCACCCAGGAAGGCGGCGGCCAGAACGGCCCCCGTCCGCCACATCGTCTTGAATCGCATGGTCTTGGTCCCTCCACGTCGGTTCGGCCCGCCGTCGTGCCTAGCATACCCCAAGGGAGGCCGGTCTGTTCCTGGCTCCCCACCCCAGGTGGAGGGCCTGCCAGCCGATCGAGACCGCCACCGCCGCGGCGGTAAAGAGATACGGCGCCTGCAGATGCCCGGTGATCTGGGCCAGCCCGCCGCCGAGGATGGGCAGGGCCAGGGAGCCCACGCCGAGGAGCATCTCGTGGATGCCCGCGTTCCGGCCCCGGGCGGCGGGATCGTCCACCGAGTAGAAGAGGCTGGCGAAGTACGTCATGCCGAGCCCGAGGCCGACCAGGGGCGCGGTGGCCAGGATGGCCGCCGGCGCCCGCAGGAGGGGCAGGACGGCGAGGATGGGCAGGAGCGGGAGCTGGGCCAGGAGCAGCGGCCCCGGCCGGTAGCGCCAGCCCCCGAACCGGGTGAGGACGATGAAGGCCGCGGTCTGGGAGAAGAAGATGAGCCCCAGGTAGGTGCCGAATACGGTCTCGCCGCGCCCGATCTCCTCCAGCCAATTCGGGTAGTGGGTGTTCAGCACCGCCACCACGCCGAATCCGACTCCGTTGGCCACCCAGGCCGCGTGGCGGAACCGGCGGGAGACGGCGGGGTCCGGCGCCCCGGGGGCCGGGCCCCCCACCGCGACCTCGGCCGCGCCCTCGTGCCCCCGGTCGGGAGCGGCGCCCCGGTTCGGTCCGGACGCCGCCCCCCCGGATCCCGGATCCCCGAAGGCGCCCGGGCGGACCCGGATCGCGGTGACCAGGAGGGCCACGGCCAGGATGGCCCCCGCCGAGGCCGCGAAGACCGCCCCGAACCCCAGCCCGGCCAGGAGGAGGCCGCCGAAGAGGAACCCCGAGCCCTTGCCCAGGCTCCAGGCGATGTTGAACCAGCCCAGGTTGGCGGTGACCTCGCCCCGGCCGGCCAGGTCGGCCAGGGTGGCCTGCACCGCGGGCCAGAAGAAGGCGAGGGCGGTGCCGAGAACGGCGAGCAGCACGAGCAGCCAGGGGATGCCGGGAGCCACGATCAGGGCCGCCACCGCCAGGGCCCCCAGGGCCAGGCTCACCCGGGCCGCCTTCAGCCGCTCCCGCCCCTCGGTGAACCCGCCCGCCCACACCGTGCTCAGGCTGTAGGGGAGCGCGCGGGCCGCGGGGAGCACGCCCAGGATCACCGGCCCCGCGCCCAGGGCCAGGGCGCGATAGGGGGCCGCGGTCATGACCAGGTAGAGGGCCATGTCGGCCAGGTAGGCGGCCACGCAGAGCACGGCCAGGGGGGGAAGAGCGCCGCGGGCGGCGGCCGGGCCGGGCGCGGCGCGGCGGGCCGGGGTCATTCCGAGTGCGATACCGGGCGGAGATCCAGGAAGCGCCCCCGTCCGGCCACGTAGGATCCCTCGATCCCCCGGGTCACGAAGGTCTTGGCCGCGCGCGCCGCCTCCTCCACCGATTCCCCCCGGGCCAGGCCCGCGGCCAGGGCCGAGGCCAGGGCGCAACCGGTGCCGCGGACCCGACGGTCGGAGCGGGGCTCCTCCAGCCAGATCCCGGTCTCGGGTCCGGCCAGGTAGTCCGAGGCCCGGCCCCGGGGCAGGTGCCCTCCCTTGAGGAGCACCCAGTCCGGCCCCAGGTCGCGGAGCGCCCGGGCCGCCTCGGGGACCTGCTCGCGGTCGGTGAGGGTGAGGCCGGTGAGGGCGGCGGCCTCCTCCAGGTTGGGCGTGACCACCCGGGCCCGGGGCAGGAGCAGCTTGATCAGGGCGTCGCGCACCCCCGGCTCGCTGAGGGGGCCGCCGCTGGTGGCCTTCAGCACCGGATCCACCACCAGGGGAAGCCGGGGGCGGTCGGTGAGCCAGGCGGCCAGGCTCTCCACCCCGGCCGCGGAAGCGAGCATCCCCGTCTTCACCGCGCCGAGCAGGAACTCCTCGGCCAGGAGGGTGAGCTGCTCCTCCAGGGCCCCGGCGGGGAGCGGGTGCACCCGGGCCACCCGGGCCGTGTTCTGGATCGCCACCCCGGTGAGCACGGTGAGGGGGTGGAGCCCGAAGGCGCGGATGACCGCGGCGTCGGTGACGATCCCCGCCCCCCCCGAGGGATCGAGGCCGGCCACGGTGAGTACCGCCGGGCGATCCTCCACCGGAATGAGTTCGGGATCGGCCATGGTTCAGGCTCCCTTCACAGGCAACGATGGTTCTACCGGCTGCGCCCCAGGGTGCAGACCGGCACCAGGGAACAGGCGGCGCACTTCCGCGGGTCGGCCCGGCGCGGGCACTCCTGCAGGATGCCCAGCCGGGACAGCGCGAAGTCGTACCGCACCGGGTCCCGGGGATCGAAGGCCCGGAGTCCGTCGGTCACCTCCACCGCCATCTTCCAGTCCACGGTGCGGCGGCGGGTGAGGCCGAGATAGCGGCTGATCCGGGCCACGTGGGTATCGAGGGGGATCACCAGCTGGTCGGGCCGGGCGGGGGCGAAGAGCCCCAGGTCCACCCCGTCGTCCGCCCGCACCATCCAGCGCAGGAAGAGGTTCAATCGCTTGCAGGCCCCGCCCCGGGCGGGATCGGGGAAGAAGGTGCGCACGCCCAGGGGAAGCTCCCCGGGGGCGGGGGCGCGGCGCCGGCCGGGCAGGCGCACCTCGGCCTGGACCGTCCGCACGAAGCGGGAGAGCCCCGGCCCCAGGTCCGGGTCGGCGGGGTCGTACCCGGCCAGGAAGGCGTCGCGGAGGGAGCCGTGGCGCCGGCGGGTCCGGCCCAGGGCGGCCAGGACCAGGGCCAGGTCCTCCTCCCCCACCCAGCGGTGAACGTACCCGCCGAGGCGCCGCCGGTCGGCCGGGCGCCAGCGGTCCACCACCGCCGCCGGAGCGTGGTCGAGCCGGTCCCAGAGGTCGCGGAGATGGGCCAGGATGAGGTCCACCCGGCCGAAGGCGAGACCGGCGGCCAGGAAGGCGGCCGTCTCCAGGTCGGCGGGGTCGGTGAACCGGCGCACCTCCCCCAGGGGATCGGTGTGGAGGTAACCGGCTCCGTAGCGCCCGCTCAGCCGGTCGAGATAGGGCCCCAGGGCCGCTCCCGGCCGCGGGGAAACCGTGCTGCGCACCATGGCCGCGAGCATATCAGAGAAGCCCCGGACGGGCCCCGGGGGATCGCGGCCGCGGTGGCTGGGGGATCGCGGTGGGGATGCCCCGAGGATCCCGGCCGCGGTGGCTGGAGCCCGGGAAGGGAACGCGGCCGGTACGGCCGGGGTGACCGGGGAAGCGCCTCCCGCCCGGCTGGAATCCCCGGGGCGTCGGTGCCAGTATGGAGGGAGGAGCCGGCCGGGATCGCGCCGGCCCCGGAAAGAGGACGCCTCGATGATTCGCAATGCCGGTTCCGGGACCCGGAGCCTGGAGACCCTGCTCAAGTCGCGCTCCGGCCCCGCCGACCCCGCCCTGGTGGAGCCGGTGCCGGGAAAGCCGGACTGGATCCGCTGCCTGGCCTGCGGGCACCGCTGCCCCATTCCTCCCGGCCGGCCGGGAGTGTGCCAGGTCCGGTTCAACGAGGGGGGCGAGCTCCGGGTGCCCATGAACTACGTGGGCTCGGTGGCCGTGGACCCGGTGGAGAAGAAGCCCTTCTTCCACGCGTTGCCGGGGGCCGAGGCGTTGAGCTTCGGCATGCTGGGCTGCGATCTCCACTGCGGCTATTGCCAGAACTGGATCACCAGCCAGACCCTCCGGGACCCGGCCGCGATCTCCGCTCCCCGGGACGTGACCCCCGGCGAGCTGGTGGACGCGGCCCGGCGGCGCGACTGCCGGCTGGTGGTGAGCACCTACAACGAGCCCCTCATCACCAGCGAGTGGGCGATGGCGGTGTTCGAGAAGGCCCGGGCGGCGGGCCTGCGCACAGGATACGTGTCGAACGGGAACGGCACCCCCGAGGTGCTGGACCGGATCCGTCCCCTCACCGACCTCTACAAGGTGGATCTCAAGACCTTCGACGACCGGCGCTACCGGTCCCTGGGGGCGCCCCTGGCCCACGTGCTGGAGACGCTGGAGAACCTGAAAGCGCGGGGGTTCTGGGTGGAGGTGGTGACGCTGCTCGTGCCCGGGTTCAACGACTCCGAGCGCGAGATCCGCGAGCTGACCGCGTGGCTGGCCCGGCTGGATCCGCTGATCCCCTGGCACGTGACCGCCTTCCACGCCGACTACCGGATGGACGAGACGCCCTCCACCTCTCCCGCGGCGCTCCTCCGCGCCGCCGAGACGGGCATGGCCGCCGGGCTCAGGTACGTCTACGCCGGGAACCTCCCCGGGCGCCTGGAAAACCTGGAGGACACCCGCTGCCACGGCTGCGACGCCACGGTGGTTTCGCGGGTGGGCTTCCGGGTGCTGGAGAACCGGATCGGGGCCGACGGCCGGTGCCCGGATTGCGGCACGGCCATCCCCGGGGTCTGGAACTAGCGACACCGGGACCGCGCGGATGCCGGGGAGACGTGGAGCGGAACGGCCGCGGGAGGCCCTACGGCAGCCGCACCAGCTTCCGCGCCTCCCGCACGCTGGGCGAGACCAGCCGGTAGAAGTAGATCCCGGCCGGCACCCGCACCCCGGCCTGGTCGCGGCCGTCCCAGGTCATGCTCCCGGAGCCGGTGACCGCGAACCGCCGCACCCGGCGGCCGGTCACCGCCACCACGTCCAGCTCGCCGCGCTCGGCCTCGGGCAGACGCCAGGCGAACTGCATGGGACCCCGGGCGGGGTTGGGCGCCGCGGCCAGCAGGCCGAACCCCCGCCCGCCGGGCAGCTCCCCCGGCCCCACCGCCACCGAGTTCCCGATGTAGAAGCTCCGGACGCCGATGCTCCGCCGCCAGTAGCCGCCGGCGCCGATGGCGTCCACGCGCCACCAGTAGGTCTGGCCCGCCTCCAGGGGCAGGTTCACCGCCCAGGTGGTGTCCGCCCCCACCGCCACCGTGTCCGCGGTCAAGAACCGCGAGTCCACGTCGACCAGGACCCGGTACTGCACCACGTCTCCGGGGGTGGACGGCTCCGAGGCGCCCCAGACCAGGGTGGGCGGCCAGGCGGTGACCAGCGCCCCGCTCGCCGGCGAAACCAGGGCGAAGGGAAGGGTCATCCGCGCCGGAGCGGCGGGGAGCCCGCCGAATCCGGAGTAGTCCATGGCGTCCAATCCCCGGGCGATCCCGTAGCCGTAGGCGTTGTCCGGGCTTCCGGACCGGGTCGCGGTCTGGATGAGCGCCTCGCGGATCTGGGCTCCGGTCCAGTCGGGGTGGCCCTCCTTGATCAGCGCGGCCAGGCCCCCGATGAGCGGGGTGGCCAGGCTGGTGCCGCTGGCGGTGCCGTAGCCCAGGTCCCAGGCCTGGGCCCATTCGGTGTCGCGGCCCCGGGCGCACACCTCGGGCTTGATCCGCCCGTCGGCGGTGGGGCCTCGGCTGGAGAAACCCTGGATCACCCCGTTCACGTCCACCGCCCCCACCGAGACCACGCTGTCCGCGTCGGCCGGTTCGCCGATGGTGGTGACGCCCGGGCCTTCGTTCCCGGCCGCGTTCACGCAGCAGATCCCCTTGGCCGCGGCCACGTCCACCGCGACGGTGATCACCGCGGTGTTTCCGTCCAGGTCGGCGGCGCTGTATCCGGTGGAGTCGTCGAAGGTCCAGTAGCCGAGGCTGGCGCTGGTCACGTCCACGCCCAGGGAGTCGCCCCACTCCAGCGCGGCCACGTAGTTGTCCTCCTCCGAGCGCACCTCCTGGGTCACGTCCTCGGTCTTGGCGAGCACGAACTCCGCGGCGAAGGCGGGGCCGATGAGGGTCCCCGGCGCGTAGCCTCCCAGGGTGCCCCAGCAACCGGTGCCGTGGTACTGCTGGGAGGCCACGTCCCCGGTCTCGTTCTGGACGTTGCCGTCGTTGTTGATGAAGTCGTGTTCGGCGATGAGCCGCGCCGCGCCGAAGGCGGGGTGGTCCTTGCGGAACCCGGTGTCGATCATCATCACCCGCACCCCGGCCCCGCTGTAGCCCAGCTTGTGCAGGGCGAGGACCTGGATCTGGTCGAGCTGGGGATAGGAGGCGCCGTAGAACGAGGCCAGCACCGAGTCCGAGGGCACCGAGGCCCCGGAGGTCACCCCGTTCCCCGTCATGGGCGCGGGCGCCGGCGGCTCCGGCCGCCGCAGGACCAGCACCGGCTGCACCGCCCGCACGTAGGGCAGGCGCTCCAGGAGCGGGAGCATGCCGGCCTCGGCGGAGACGGACACCGCGTTCACCCACCGGCTCTCGCGCCGCACGGTGAAGCCCAGATCGCGCAGCCCGGCCACGTACCGCGGATTCACGGGTAGGTCGCGGAAGTCCAATCCCAGGCCGGGGCCCAGGGCGGCCCGGCGCCGGAGAGCGTGCGGCCCGAGGCCCCGCCGGACCTCGGCCAGCGCCGCCCGGTAGCCGGCGCGGGTCCCCACCCCCTTGTCGGTGAGGAACACCCAGGCCACCACCCGCTCCGAGGGGGCGGCGGCGGCCTTGGCGGCCAGGCCCGGGGAGAGCGCTCCGGCCCGGGGGGCGCGGTAGAGGCCGAGGGCGGCGGCCTCGTCCCGGTGGGCGGCCACCTCGGGGGATAGCGTCTGCGCCTGCGGGGGGCGGAAGAAGTCCGGACCGAGCCGGAGCGCCGGGGGGGGCGCGGTCGCGGCGGAGGGCCCCGATGGTGCGGGCGCGGCGCCGCAGAGGAGAAGGAGCAGGGCCAAGGGAGCGATGCGGGTGATGGTCATGCCGGAGTCCCTGGCGCCGAGCCCGACGGCGCCCAACGGTGAGAGAAAAGGGATGCGTACAAGTTTACACGATCCGCGGCCCCGGATTCCGGACCGGCCCGGCACGGGCGGCCCGCCTCCCTAGACCTCCTCCCGCGCGTCCCGCAGGGACCGGGCCGCCTCCCCGATCGCCCCCACCAGCCGGTCCACCTCTTCCGCGGTGGTGGAGGCGCCCAGCCCGAAGCGCAGGGTGCAGGAGGCCAGGGCGTAGTCCAGGCCCAGCGCGGCCAGGGCCTCGGAGGGCTCACGAACGTCGCTCAGGCAGGCGGAGCCGGCCGAGAGCGCGAATCCCTCCAGGGCGGCGAAGAGCCGCTCCGAGGGCATCCCGGGGAAGGACACGTTGAGGTTCCCGGGCAGGCGCTCGGCCGGATGGCCGTTCAGCCGCGCGCCGGGCACCGCGGACCGGATCCCCGCCCACAGGCGCTCCCGGAGCGCGGTGAGCCGTTCCGCCTCCGCCGCCATCTCCTCCCGGCGGATCCGGGCCACGGCTCCCAACCCCACGATGCCGGGCACGTTGAGGGTGCCGGAGCGGAGTCCGCCCTCCTGGCCTCCCCCGGAGAAGAGCGGCTCCAGGTCCACGCCGGGGCGCCGGTAGAGCGCGCCCACCCCCTTCGGACCGTAGAACTTGTGGGCGCTCAGGGCGAGGAGATCGATCCGCATGGACTCCACGTCCACCGGGAGCTTCCCCACCATCTGGGTGGCGTCGGTGTGGAAGAGCACCCCGCGCTCGCGGCAGAGGGCGCCCACCGCGGCCACCGGCTGCACGGTGCCGATCTCCGCGTTGGCCGCGATCATGGAGACCAGGAGGGTCTCCGGCCGGAGCGCCACCGCCACCGCGGCGGGATCGATCACGCCGTCCGGGGCGGGGGCGGCCAGGGAGACGGGGAAGCCCTCGGCCTCCAGCGCCTTCAGGGTCACCGAGACCGACTTGTGCTCGAGGGTGGTGCCGACCAGGTGGGAAGCGGGCCGGCCGGCGGCGCGGGCGGCCCGGGCGGCGCCCTTCAGGGCCAGGTTGTTGGCCTCGGTGGCCCCGGCGGTGAACACGATCGTCTCGGGGGGCGCGCCGAGGAGCCGCGCCACCTCGGCGCGAGCGCTCTCCACCGCCTCCCGCGCCCGGCGTCCATACGCGTGGGTGGTGCTGGAGGGATTGCCGAACTCCGCGTCGAGGAAGGGCATCATCGCCTCCCGCGCCCGGGGATCGAGGGGCGTGGTGGCGTGATGGTCGAGGTAGATGGGTCGGGGCATGAGGGACGGGGCCTCCGGGATCAGGTCCGAAGGAGTCGGAGCCGGTGGACCGGAAGCCCCTCGATCCGGCTCAGGATTTCGCCGAGAACTCCTCGTCGGTCTCCTCGACGCCGTCCCCGTCCTTGCCCGAGGCGGGCACGAAGGGGAAGTGGCCGGGGCAGTAGGCCTCGACCAGGCTCGTCTCGCGGAGCACCTTGACCAGCGATTCCTGGGCCCGGTTCCAGATGGTCTCCATGGCGCAGGCCCCCTCGTGCTCGCAGTGCACGACCGGGCTCTGGCATCGGTTCACCGCCACCGGGCCCTCGAGGGCCTCCAGAACCTCCAGGAAGCTGATGTCCTCCGGTTTGCGGGCCAGCGAGAAACCGCCGCGTACGCCCTTCTTCGACTGGACCAGGCCCCCACGGACCAGGAGGCGCAGGATCTGGGCGAGGAAGGGTTCGGGAAGCCGGCAATGGCTGGCGACCTCGTGGATCTGGGTCAGCTCACCGGGCTTCTTCCGGGCGAGGTAGAGAATGGCGATCAGACCGTAGTCGCCACGCCGGGTGATGGAAAAGTTCATCGTTCCATTCCTGTTCTGGGAACCTGGGGGTTCATGTGCAGTTTAGCACACCCTCGTCAACGGTGATCCCAAGTATCTTCTTTGCCCGAATAATATGTAATTTCTTACCGGACAGTGCGTTGCGGATCAACCGGCGGCCCCGGTCAAGTTCCGCTCAACGGACAAAGCCGATAGTGGCTCTCGGCAACCAGGGACGGCCCCGGGGCGGGTCGACGACTCGTCTCGGGGCTTCTTCTTCCGGGCGCGGGGCCGGGGCCGGCGTGAATGACAATGGCGCGACGACAAGCGCCGGCACCCGGCCTCGCCCCGGCTTCTTCCCCTGGTCGTCCGGCACCTATTTCCCGGGGAACGTCGATGCCATCCTTCAGCACCGCTTCCGATACCTGGTGGGCGCTCTTCGAGGCTCCCTGCCCCGCTCCACGAGGCGGCCGCGAGGCGCCTCCGCTCCCCCCGGCGAGTACGGCGGGGGAAATTGGTCCGGCCCCCACGCCTCTGCTAGCATGGCGAGGGTTCGATCGCGGAACCCACTGGAGTGCCATGGACACGCCGCTCATCGTCGGGGCGAAACTGGCCCGTCCCCGCCTCCCCCAGGTCCTGGACCGGGGCCGGCTTCTCGACGTCCTGGTGGCCGGCGTTCCCGGCCACCCGCTCACCCTGGTCTGCGCCGGGGCCGGCTACGGCAAGACGACGCTCCTCGCCTCCTTCGCGGACCGGTATCCGGCCGGCGTGCTCTGGTACAGCCTGGGGCCCGAGGACGCCGATTTCGCCGTCTTCCTCTGGCACCTGGTCACCGGGCTCTCCGCCCACCACCGCCGGTTCGGCCGCTCCCTGCGGGGGTTCCTGGAGGAGGGCGCGGTGAGTCCCCGGGCGGCGGCCACCGCGGCCGGAGCGTTCCTCAACGACCTGGCCCGCATCCGCGAGCCGATGGCCGTGGTCCTGGACGACCTCCACCTGGTCAGCGAGAACCCGGCCCTGGTCCGCTTCCTCTCCACCGTGCTCGAGAACCTGAAGAGTCCGGTGCGGTTCGTGGTGGCGTCCCGGACCGAACCGCCGTTGCCCCTGGGCCGGCTGCGGGCCCGCCGCCAGGTCCTGGAGCTGGGCCCCCCCGACCTGGCCTTCACCCGCGACGAGCTGCGCGACCTGCTCCGGGAGATCTACGAACGGAACCCCAGCGCGGAGGCGCTGGACCTGGTCGCCCGTTCCACCGAGGGATGGGTGGCCGCGGTGCAGCTCGTGCTGGCCGCCGACGCGGGCCGGACCGGACTCACCGTCCCCGCCGCGCTCCGGCGGGCCACCCGCCCCGGTTCCGCCCTGCACGACTACCTGGCCCAGGAGGTGCTGGACCGCCAGCCCGCCGAGCTCCGGGACTGGATGCTCCGCACCGCGGTGTTCGATGAGATCGACCCCGAGGTGACGGCCACGGTGCTGGAGGACGAGGCGGTCGAGGAACGTCTGGCCGGCCTGGCCGGACGCCGGCTGCTCCTGGCCTTCGATGGGCCCCGCGGACCCGTCTACCGCTACCACGCCCTCCTGCGCGACTTCCTGCGGCGGCGCTACCGCACCGCGGTTCCGGCCGGGGAACGGAAGCGGATCCATGAGCGGGCCGCGGCCGAGTTCACCCGCCGCGGCGATCTGACCGCGGCGGCGCGGCAGTGGGAGCTGGGAGGGGATCCCGCGCTCCTGGCCGATTTCCTGCGGGACCACGGGCTGACCCTGGTCGACCAGGGACACTACCAGGCGCTCCTGGCCTGGTTCGAGGGGCTTCCCCCGGAGCTGCTGGATGGCGAGCCCCGGCTTCGCCTCCGCCTCGGCGACGTGCGGCACTACCTGGGCGATCTCCCCGGGGCGGAGCTGGAGTACGAACGGGCCCAGGCCGCCTTCCGGGAGGCTGAGGACGTGGAGGGGGAAGCCTGGGCCACGGTGGGGCTGGCCCGGATCTGGAACCTGCGCGGTCAGGCGGAGCGGGCGGCCCGGGAGGGCGAAGAGGCCCTGGCCCGGCTGGAGCGTTCCCGTCCGCCCGCCCGAGGCGCCGCCGGCCGGGGCGGGAAGGCGGGCGCGAAACGCCGCCGCGCCGGGAGCGCCCGGACCGGCGCCGGATCCAGGGCCGGCCGGGAGCTTCGGACCCGGCTCCTCCAGGTGGTCTCGGGGTCCCACTTCTACCTCGGACGCTACGCGGAAGCGCTGGAGCTCCTGGACCGCCTGGAGGCGCTGGCCCGGGGGAACGCCGAGCGCCAGGCCGCGGTCTGGAACAATAGGGCGGTGGTTTTCGCCAGCCAGGGAAACTATCAGGAGGCGGCGCGCGCGTTCCAGCGCGGACTGGAGCGCCCCGGCGCCCGCCGGTCGCCGCGGGCCTCGCTTCATCTTTCCAACCTCGCCCTCCTGCTCCTGGAGATGGGGGACACCGAGCGCGCGCAGGCGCTCTTCGCCGAGGCCCTGGAGCTGGCCCGCACCTTCCGGAACCGGAGCCAGGAGCTCTCCGGCCTCATGGGCACCGCCCGCCTCCACCATCGCCTGGGCGATACCGAAGGGGCCCTGGAACGGCTCCGGGAGGCCGAGACCCTGAACGCCGAGCTCAAGGTGCCGCTCATCGAGTCCGACGCGCTCGCCCTCCGGGCGCAGATCCTGAGCGAGGCGGGGCAGACCGCCGGCGCCCGGGCCGCGCTCTCCCAGGCCCTGGCCGCCTACGGCGCCTCCAGCCGGGACGCCAACTGGCTCACCTACCGGATCGAGGCCGCGGTGGTGGAGCTCCGGGCCGGCCGCGTGGCCGAGGCCCGCCAGGCCCTGGCCGAACTGCATCCCCTGGCCCTGGAGCTGGAAGCCCGGTTCCCCCGCATGCTCCTTCTCTTCCATCTCGGGGAGGCGGAGCGGCGCCTGGACGGCGGCGACGCGGAAGCCCACCTGGCCGAGGCGCTCCGCCTGGGCCGGGAGATGGGTTACGACTCCGCCCTCCGGGCGGAGATGCGGGTCCGCTTCGACCCCTTCGCCTTCCTCCTCGTACACGGCCGGGAAAGCGAGTACGTGGGGCGGCTGGCCGCGGGCCTCGGTCCGGGGGTGGAGCCGGCCCTGCTGGACCTGGCCGGCGGTGCGGTCCTCCCCGAGGCCTCGGCGCGGGCGATCACCGCCGCCCTGGCCGAGGCGGGGGGCCCCCGGGCTCATGCCGTCCTGCGGGAATCCCCCTGGAAGGAGGACCCGAAGCTGGCCCCGGGAGTCGCCGCCGCCCTGCTCGCCCTGGAACGGCGCCACCCCGAGCTCTCCCCGGCCCGGCCGGCGGCCGGGGGCGGATTGTCGCTCACCACCCTGGGAGGCCTGGTCCTCTCCGGACCCCGGGGCGAAATCCCGCGCGGGCGCTGGAAGAGCCAGCGGGCGCTCTCCATCTTCGTCTACCTGGCCGTGCAGGGGGGGCGCGGCGTGGCCAAGGACCGGCTCATCGAACTCTTCTGGCCCGGCCGCCAGACCCGGAGCGCGGAGAAGAACTTCCATCCCACCCTGTCCTACGTCCGCGCCGCGCTCAAGGACGCGGTGGCGGGGCCGGTGGTGACGGTGGCCGACGGGCTCTACGGCATCGACCCCGGACTGGCGGTGACCGTGGACGTGCGCCGGTTCGAGGCCCGGCTGGCCGAGGCGGCGAGCGCGAAGGGGAAGACGGAGGCCCTCCGGCTCCTCGAGGAGGCGCTCAACCTGTACCGCGGGGATTTTCTGGGGGATCGCTACGAAAACTGGGCCGAGGACCTTCGCACCCGCCTCGCGCTGCGCTACGAGACCGCCCTCGCCGACACCGCCGACCTGCAATTCGATGCCCGGGATTACCACCGGGCGTTGAACCTGTACCGGCAGCTCCTGGAACGCAATCCGTACCGCGAGGAAATCCATGCCAAAGCCATGATGTGCTATCATCATGTCGGTGATCGTCGCGCCGTCAGGGATCAGTTCCAGCGGCTGGAGGCCCTCCTCCGCCGGGAACTGGACGTGGACCCCTTGCCCGAAACCCGTAGCCTCTACGAAACCCTGATGGTGAGCCCGTGAATGGACCCCTTATGGCATCCCGTGTTGCGCACCGTGGTCGGGGTCTGACCGGCCCGATCCTCCTCGCCCTGGCGTTCTGCGCCCTGCTCGCCCCGGCGGCGGCGGCAGCGCCGTGGATGTGGGACCAGGACACCGACGGGCTCGACGACCGCCTGACCGAGGTGGCCACCCACGGCCTCCTCTACGCCTACCGGAACCTGGATCCCGACGGCGACCTCCGGTTCGAGGTCTCCGAGGCGGGCTCGCTCCTCACCTACGGCGCCTACGTCCGCTTCGTGAGCGCTCCCACCGCCGCCGACAGCGTCTGGCTGGCCGCGGCCGGCGCCCAGGTGGTCACCGTGTTCTCGAGCGTGCCCTACGTCCGCGTGCGCGCGCTCTATCCCACCCTGGCCCTCATCGCCGGCGATCCCCGGGTGGATCGGGTGGAGGCGGTCAGTCTCGTGTATCCGGTGAACTTCCGGGGCGGCAAGGCCCTCGGGGTGCGCCGGGGGAAGGGGGCCCCGAGGCCGAACTTCGAGGAGGACGGCGGACCCACCGGGGCGGGGATCGGGGTGGCGGTCCTGGACACCGGCATCAACGACGCCCCCGACGGTCTCTACCCCGGGCACGATCTCGTGTCGGGACGGGTGGTGGGCGGAGCCGACTTCGGGGGGACGGGCCCCGCCGGCTACACGGCCTGGTCCACCTCGGTGAACCCCGCCCAGTCCACCGCCGGGCTCTCCACCTACCACGCCACCCACGTGGCGGGCACGGTGGCCGGAGGCCCGCGCGGCCGCACCTTCAGCGGCGTGGCCCCGGACGCGTTCCTGATCGACGTGAAGGTGCTGGACGACCAGGGGACGGGCTACGGGCTGGCCGAGGGGCTGGAGTGGGTGATCCGGAACCGCGGCCGGGCCTGGCCCGGCGGGGGCACCGGAATCCGGGTGGTGAACCTCTCGCTCTCCGGCACCGATCCCTCCGACGGCTCCGATTGCGTCTGCGCCCTGGTGGACACCGCCGCCGCCCGGGGCCTGGTGGTGGTGGCCTCGGCCGGGAACGACGGCGGCTGCGGCGCGATCTCGGCCCCCGGCGCCGCCGACGGCGCCATCACGGTGGGGGCCTGGGATCCGGCCGCCGACGCCCTGGCCGCGTTCAGCGACGCCGGCCCCCGCTCCGACGACGGCGACGGCGGGCACGGGGACGAGATGAAACCCGACGTGGTGGCCCCTGGGGTGGACGTGGTATCCGCCTGGGGCGATCCCCTCTCGGCCGGGGACGGCTACCAGACCCTCTCCGGCACCAGCATGGCCGCCGCCTTCGTCTCCGGCCTGGCCGCGGCGCTCCTGGAGGCCGATCCCGCCCTGGATCCGGCCGGATGCAAGGCGCTCCTGCACGACACCGCCCGCCACCGGAGTGCGGGCGGGCCCGCCTGCGCCGGGCTCGATCCCTACGCCCTGGACGGGCGCTATCACGCCGCCTGGGGCTGGGGGATCGTGGATGCCGAGGCCGCCCTGGCCGAGCTGCTCGTCCCCGCGGGCACCCAGTTCGTGCGGGTGGGAGCGGCCTGGAACGACGGCGCGGGCACGGTGGCGGTGACCTGGACCACCCAGCGCGAGGCGGACCTGGCCGGCTTCCAGCTCGAGCGGGCCCCGGACGCCGGCGGCGCGCCCGCCGCCTTCGGCGCGGTGGGGGCGCCGGTGGCGGCCCTCGGCTTCGGCTCCCTGGCCTCGGGGAACCGGACGCAGTACGCGGCGGTGGACGCACCCGCGGCGGGACAGGTCTGGTGGTACCGGCTCGCCACCGCCGGCGGATCCGGGGTGGCTCATTCGGCCGCGGTGTCCGTCCGCTCCGAGGCCCCGAGCGCGGTGGCCTCCTTCTCCTTCCGCCACAACCGTCCGGAGAGCGACCTCGACCTGGACGTGGGGGCGGGGGTGAACCCGGGCGCGCCGGAGCTGGTGGAGCCGGTGGACCTCCATGCCGCCCTGGACTCGGTGGGGGTGTGGAGCCTGCTCTCCGGAGCCAGCCTGGTCCGCTACGCCGCCTCGGTGCCGGTCTACGGGGCGGCCGGGTCCCTGCCTCCCTCGGCCGGCCATCCCTGGTGGCTCCGAGGCACCGAAGGGGGCGACCCCGACCACGCCGGGCTCCTGGACGGGTTCAGCGTGAGCGCGGGGGGAACCGACTACCCCACCGACACCGTGATCCCCCGGATCACCCAGGAAGGCACGAGAAGCCTGCTCTGGTCCCCCACTCCCTCGGTGACCGGGGTCCCCGGGGACGGCTCCGGCGGCGCGGCGGGGGCGTGGACGCTCCGGGCGGCCAGGAACC
The DNA here is from genome assembly GCA_963768615.1 of Candidatus Eiseniibacteriota bacterium. Lineage (GTDB taxonomy): Bacteria > Eisenbacteria > RBG-16-71-46 > JABDJR01 > JABDJR01 > CAVSKL01. The sequence goes on from CAVYIE010000005.1 coordinate 145,610, forward strand.
CCATGCGGCCCCGGGGGGCGATCCTGGTCCGGGCCGCCGGCGCCGGAGAGCGGGCGAGGCTGACCGTGCACGACGTGACCGGCCGCGAGGTGCGGAGGCTCTTCGCCGGGATGCTCGCCCCCGGTGAGCACGCCTTCGCCTGGGACGGGGCCGACGATGCCGGCCGCCGGCTCCCCGCCGGCCGCTACTACCTGCGGCTGGACCGCGGCGAGGGGCGGACGGTGGCCTCGGTAGTACTCCTGCCCTAGCCCTGAAAATTCTCCAACTACTTTATTTTACAATCAGTTAGGTCGCCGTCCCTCCCCCTGATCAAGCCCCGGTCAAGCCCCGGCCGCGATGCTCTTCCCGTCTGCCGAAGGTCGGAGGTCCGGGCCGGTTCGTACTCCCCACGCCGCCGGGACCGCGTCACAAACCCTCTGCGAGGAGAGACCCATGCGACACCTGGCTAGCCTCATCACCGGCACGCTTCTGCTCCTGGCCGCGGCCGCGGCCCAGGCCGCGCCCTCATGGATCTGGGACACCGACGGGAACGGCGTCGACGACCGCATCGAGGCGGTCGAGACCCAGGGGCTCATCGCCGCCCACGTGAACGGCGACCTGAGCGGCCGCCTCCGCTTCGACGTGGTGCAGAACCTCACCACCTTCACCTACGGGATCTACGTGAAGTACGCCTGGGCGCCGGGAGCGGCCGAGGAGCAGGCCCTCACCGGCCTGGGGCTCCCGGTGCATCGCTACCGCTACATCCCCTACATCCGGTCCCGGGCCACCTTCGCCCAGATCCAGCAGATCCTGGGGCAGCCCGGGGTGCTCCGGGTGGAGTCCATCCCCATCATGTACGCCACCAACGACAACGGCACCCAGTCCATGCAGGCCGCCCCGTCGGAGAACGGCCCCTTCCCCACCGTCTCCGAGGATCTGGGGATCACCGGGCGCGGGGTGGTGGTGGGCATCCTCGACACCGGGGTGAACGACGAGCCCGACTCCCTCACCGGCTTTCCCGGCCACGAGTCCCTGAAGGGCAAGTTCCTGGGCGGGGGCGAATTCTGGTCCGGCCAGCCGGAGCTGAACACCCCCATCACCGGGAGCAAGAACCCGGTGGACCGCTCACCGGACCTCTCCCACGGCACCCACGTGGCCGGCTCCGCGATCGGGACCGGCGGGCCGACCGGCGTCGTCACCGATGGGCACTACGGCTTCTACCGGGGCGTGGCCCCCGACGCCCGCCTGGTGGACTGCAAGGTGCTCTCCGACGGCGGCACCGGGTTCGGGACCGCCGACGGCCTGGAGTGGTGCATCTACCACAAGAACGACGACTGGGGCCTCACCGGGGCCGACAGCGTCTACCGGGGGATCCAGGTCCTGAACATGAGCCTGGGAGGAACCGACGCCTCCGACGGGACCGACGCCAGTTCGGCCGCGGTCAACGCCGCGGTCAAGGCGGGCCTCACCGTGGTGGTGGCCTCCGGGAACGACGGCGAGACCAACTACATCGCCGCCCCCGCGGCCGCGGACCTCGCCATCACCGCCGGCGCGGTCACCGACTTCAACACCCACGACCGGGGCGACGACATCGTGGCCGACTACTCCAACGAGGGGCCGCGCACCGACGACGGGGACACCGACCATACCGACGAGATGAAGCCCGACGTCTGCTCCCCCGGCTCGGGGATCACCTCGGCCGAGGGGGTGCTCACCGCCGACGGCCACAGCTACGTGACCGTGAACGGCACCTCCATGGCCTGCCCCATGACCGCCGGGGTGGCGGCCTTGATCGTGAACGCCTGCCCGGGGATCGCCCCCCGGGACGTGAAGCGGATCCTCCGGGACACCGCCGGCCACCGGACCACCGGAGGCAAGCAGCCGGCCTCGGCCGTTGATCCCTTCGGGATCGACCCCAACTACCACCCCTCCTGGGGCTGGGGCAACACCAACGCCTACGCCGCGACCATGGAGGCGCGCTTCCCCCACCGGACCCAGGTGGTGCGGGAATCGGGCGAGGCGGTGGTGGGCGGGGTGGACGTCCACTGGACCACCCAGCGCGAGGTGGACCTGATGGGCTTCAACGTCCTCCGTGCCGATCCCCTCTACGGCCGGCCGGGACCCTTCCAGGCCGTCAACCCCTCCCTCATCGAGCCGGCGGGCGCGCCCGAGATCCACGGCGCCGGGAACCGGACCGCGTACACCTTCCAGGACCGCGATCCCGGCCTCGTCCCCGGCGAGACCTACCGCTACCGGGTGCAGTGGCGGGACCTGCTGGGCCGCCTCCACGACGAGCCGGCCTTCGACGTGGTCTACGATCCGCCCACGCCCCTGGCCAAGATCCAGTGGTCGATCACCCACAACTACATCGAGAACGACCTGTTGATCTACGTGGGGGCGGGGACCGACGCCTCGGACCCCACCCGCACCGCGCGCTTCTTCTTCCCCGCCGGGGGGAGCACCAGCGCGGACAGCATGCAGGTGCTGCCCGGGCAGGCCTTCCTGGGCACCGAGCAGTACTTCTTCAGCCGCGTGCTCACCGACCGGGACTTCGGCGCCGCCCAGGTGCTGCCGCCCGGCCCCGACAACCCCTGGTTCCTGTCCGTGACCGAGGCCGGCTACGTGAACACCAGCGGGCGCATCAACGACTTCCGCATCACCGTGTACCGGCCCCAGGGGGACACCACCTACACCCCGCCGGTCCAGCTTCCCCTGGAAACGGTGGAGAACGTGACCCACGTGATCTGGATCCCCTCGGATCCGGCCCTGAACCTGGTCAACCATGCCCCCGCCCTGGATCCCATCGGGGACCGGGAGGCGCAGGAGGGGGCCGAGGTCGCCTTCACCGTGAGCGGCTCGGATCCCGACGGGGACCCGCTCACCTTCGCCGCCGACGGGCTTCCCGCCGGGGCCTCCTTCGACGCCGGCACCCGCGCCTTCAGCTGGACGCCGGGGTACGACGCGGTCACCACCACCACCTCCTTCCCGGTGACCTTCCGGGTGGCCGACGACGCCGGGGCCGCGGACAGCGAGACGGTGGCCATCCGGGTCCACGACGTGGATCCGAACCAGGATCTGCCTCCCTACTGGGATCCGGTGGCCGACCAGTCGGTGGTGGGGGGCAACACGCTCTCCTTCAAGGTCCGGGCCACCGATCCCGAGAACGGGACCCTGGCCTACTCGGCCAGCGGGCTCCCGGCCGGGGCCGCCTTCGACGGCTCCACCCGCACCTTCACCTGGCCCACCACCCCGGGCGACGTCGGCGACTACAGCGTGGACCTGGCCGTGACCGACGGAAGCCACGCTCCGGTGACCGAACCGGTGCAGATCACGGTCAAGGGAGCGATCCCGCCGCTCCTGGGCGCGTGCGAGAGCGAGACCTCGTTCTACACCGGCACCAGCGACATCGGTTCCGCCGACGCCGGCGCCGCCGACCGGGACACGGTGATGCTCGCCTTCGGGGTGCCCCTGGTGCGGATGACCGGCAACCTGAGCTGGACCGGCGCCCCGGTGGTGGACCTGGACATCGCCGTCTACGACATGGACGGCAACTCCGTGGGCGGGGCGGGGTCCCTGTCCTCCCCGGAGACCTTCATCATCGACAACCTGGCCGCGGGCCAGTACCGGGCGGTGGTGACCGGCTACACCGTGCCCGTCCCCACCGACTGGACGCTCCAGATCGACGCCTGCCGGACCGGTGCCACCCCCGTCACCCTGAGCCACTTCAACGCCCACCCCGGCGAAGGCACGGTGACCCTGGAATGGGCCACCAGCTCCGAGGTGAACCACGCCGGCTTCCGGGTCTATCGATCCGCGCATTCCGCCGACGGCTTCGCCGCCATCAGCGACGGCCTGGTCACCGGCGCCGACGGCGTCTACCAGTTCACCGACCCCGACCCGCTCTCGGTGGAGGGCGGGGTGGCCTACTACGAGCTGGGAGCGGTGGCCCGGGACGGCTCCGAGGACCGGCTGGGCCCCTGGACGGTGGACCTGGCCGCGGTCCGGCCGGCCGCCTTCACCCTGGCCCAGAACGCTCCCAATCCCTTCGCGGCCGCGGCGGGGACCGCGATCAAGTTCCGGCTCCCGGTGGCCTCGGAGGCCCGGCTGGAGGTGTTCGACGTCCGCGGCGCCCTGGTCCGCACCCTGGCCGACGGCCGCTTCGAGGCCGGCGAGCACGCGGTGACCTGGGACGCCTCCGACTTCGGCGGGCGCCCGGTGGCGCGGGGGGTCTACTTCTACCGGCTGGCCGTTCCCGGCCGCTACGTGGAGACCCGCCGCATGGTGCTCACCCGCTGAATCCCCGAGTCCCCGGCTCGGCCCGGTCTGCGCCTGCCCCTGGCGCGGGCCGGGCCGGACGGGGCGTCTTTCGGCTTCCGGGGTGGAGGGCGCGGCCTCCCGGCGGCCGGTTCGCGAATCACCGCGCCGATTGGTTGGTTGAAGCACTAAGCAGTCGAAGTACGGATCCGATCGGAGGACGGGGCCCCGGCCTGGAGCGGGGGCCCCGAACTTCTACCGGGCGAGGCCCGGGGGTGGGCGCTCCGGTCCCGGGCTACCGGCGGCCGGTCAGGGGACCCGGAGTACCCGGGTGCTCATCCCGGCGGCGGGGGCGCCGGCGCGGATGAAGTAGATCCCCGCCGGGGCGGCGTTGCCGGCGGCGTCCCGCCCGTCCCAGGTCACGGCGCCGGCGGGGGAGGGGGCGGCCAGTTCGCGGAGCAGCCGCCCGGCCACGTCGTAGATCCGGATCTCCGGCGGCGCCGCCCCCGGCACCGCGAAGTGGATGGTGAGCGTGGACCGGAACGGGTTCGGGCCCGCGGCCAGGAGCGGCCGGACGACCGGCGGCGTCTCCCCCGGCACACCCACCACCGCACACCCTTCGTCCAGCGCCCCGATCAGCGTATCGCAGGGGCTCGCCGAGGCCAGGCAGGGCGAGTTGGCGGCCAGGTGGTAGTCCCCGGCCGTGGTCGGTGCGTTCGCGCACGGCTCCGGGGCGCAGAACACCGGGTTCGTGAACACCTGGGGGCCGTCATAGACCACGGTACCGGGTCCGGACAGGCCGGAGGTGTCCACCGCCGAGCAATGGAGGACAAGACGAGTAGTTGTATCGGCGGGCCCCGCGGTTGAAGTACAGTTTCCCCATATCGCAACCTGATCAAGTGTGAGCTCGAATCCGGTTTGAAGATAAATGGAACCTCCCTCGTCGGCCATATTCCCACTGATTGTGCATGAGGCCATTGTGCCGTAGGAGGGCCACACGTTATCCCAATAGATGGCCGCCCCACCTCCTCTGGTTGCACTATTCCCAGTGATCACGCAGCCTTCAAGAATAGGGCTAGATTCCGGAACCGTGACAAATGCGATCCCCCCTCCAATCGCGGCCGAGTTACCCATGACGAAGCACCCCTCTGCCCGTCCACGTTCCAGCAGAATCCCGCCACCGTAGTCACCTGAGATGTTCCGAGTGAACCAGCAGTCCGTCAAAGAGGCAGAGACAATCACACCTCCCCCTCCAGCGTTGGTCGAAGAATTGGCGTCAACGCGGCAGTCAATCCAGCTGCCTCCACATCCGTATGCCCCACCTCCGTTCGCACTGCTATTGCCACTCAATGTGCACTCAACCACCCAAACTGGTGCCCCGCAGAACTGACCAGAGCGCCCGTACCAGATTCCACCCCCAGCGTATGAGGCTGTGTTCCCGATAAGCGCCGTTCGCCTCACCGTACCCTCTTTCACGAGCTTCAGCCCTCCGCCTTCTCCCGATACATGATTTGCCGCGATCGTGACCTCCTCCACTAAAACAGAGTCCCCATCCGCGTATCCTCCTCCGCCAGTCTGGCCGACACAATTCTCGATTCGGCCACCACGAACAACCACGGGAGAGGCAGTGCGAGCGTAGAAGCCGCCGCCGGAATCATCGGCCTCGCATGAACTCAAGACGCAGTCCGTCATCTGTACGCCGGAGGAATCAACAGTCGATGAAGTGGTACCCACAAAGACGGCCCCACCGAAACGGGCATGACAGGAATCAAACCGGCACTCGACGAAGGTCGGAGCGGAGTTGCCCGTGATCCAGGCGCCACCCCCGTTGCCACCTCCCGCCTCGCCGTGGCGAACGGTGAACCCCTGAACCCTGGAGGTGGAGTCCTCCCCGGACTGGAACAGGAACCCCCGGCCGGCCCCCTGGCAGTCGATCACGGTCACCTCGGGACCACCGGAGGACATCAACGCCACGCCCTTGCCCTGGAAGTCGAGGTCCACGTTCCCCTCGCCGGTGTAGGTCCCCGGCCCGACCAGGACGGTGTCTCCCGGGGAGGCCAGATCGAGGGCATGCTGGATGCTGGTATAGGCCATGGCTCCGAACCGCACGTTGTCGAACCAGGGACTGGGGTTGGTGACGCCGGAACACGGGGGATACCCCCCGGGGTAGCCGTTCAAGTAGTCGGGACAGTAGTTGACCACCCCCAACCCGATGCGGACCCGCTGGGCGTCGGGGGGGATGACCCCGCTCAGATCCACCCGCCAGGGCCCTCCGTCCGGTCTCCGGCAGGAGGGCACGCCGTCCAGGTAGTACACGTAGCCGTCCCCCGTCCACGGGCTCACCGTGGCCGCCCCGGTGGCGGGGCAGGTGTACGGGTACCACTGGACCAGAGGCTTGGCAAAGAGGTAGTTGGCAATCGGCAGGTCGGCGTAGAAGTCGGTCTCGATCACCCGGCCCAGTAGTCCCTGCACCCCGGCGGCGGCGAGGTCGATCCACGGGGAGACGGCGATGTTGTCCTGCCGGTAGGGATGGCCCTGGGTGGCGGGATCGAAGAAGACCAGCAGCGAGTCGGCCAGGTCGCAGGGCTGGATGCTCTCCGGAAGGGCGGGCAGATCGGCCAGCGCCCGGATGTCGGACCAATCCCCGGCCTCCGGGACGGGAATGGAGACGGCGGTCCACCCGTCCTCCCCGGCCTCGAAGTCGGACACGTCGCTCACGCCGCCCCCGACCACCGCCACGTCGTCCACGGCGAAGGGGCCGCAGTCGGTGGCGTAGAGACCGTCCTCGTCGGAGTAGGCCTCGTCCGAGTGAAAACAGAACTTCACCCGGTAGGAGCCGGCGGTGCTGCGCATGGACGCCCCCGGGATCAGCACCAGGTCCTCGTGGGAGGCGGGCACGATCCCGGTGTACCCGGCCACCTGGACATCGGGGGCGCTGCCTACTCCGGTGGTGTCCACCAGCACGAGGCTCGAGTCGTACCCCGTTTCGGTGTCGCTGTAGAAGTCGTAGGACAGGGCCACGGTGTCGGCGCCGTCGTAGTTGAACGTCTTCTCGATGCAGATGGACCAGTAGTTGCCGTACCCGCGCCCGGCGGCCCAGCAGAGCGAGTCGGCCTCCGGCTCGAGAAGCCCGCACCAGAAGGAGTACCCGCCGCCCAGGCCGGCCGCGGACCCCACACAGGCGGTACCGCTGAAATCCCCCGTTCCCAGACGCCGGAACCGGTCCTGGTACCGGCGGCCCAGGTCCAGGCCCATCCACCCCTCCATGCGGGCGTGGAGCACCGGATCCTTGTAGGGGTCCACCCCGGGCAGGGTGTGGTCGAAGCTCGAGCCCACCCCGGAGTCGAAGGTCCAGGTGCCCCCGGGGATCGCCTCCCAGCGCGAGGAGTCCGCGTTCCACACCGTCCCCCCGAACCAGGTTGTATCCGGAGCGATGGTGGCCGCCCCGCCCAGCACCCCGGGCCCGGAACCGCGGAGGATGCGGATGGAGCCGGACGCGGAAGTCGCGGCCGCGCGAATCGCCGGCGCAGCCCTTCCCGGAGCCGCCCCGGTGGGGAGGTTCCGGCCAGGATCAGCCGGCCGCCCGGCCGCGGCATGGAGAGGCAACGCGGCCACGAGAACGAGCAGCGCGACGGTACGGACACGGAATTGCATGGCCATCCCTTCGGGGGATGCATGGGGCGGCGCGGGGGTCGGCCGGGTACATGGACAGGATAGCCGAAGATCAAGCAAACAGCCACGATTACCCCCCCCCCTGGTATTTCTATAATTTGTTGATAATCAACACATTATAAAACATCAAAACGCCGGAAGGGGACGCGCACCCCCAAACGAACGCCCCGGAGACGCAGCGGCCCCCCGATCCCGTTGGCGATCGGGGGGCCCCCGCTTCCGCAAAGCCGTCCGCTGAAACCGGGGCCCCCGGCTCTTCAGCGGACGGCCGATGCCGCCGGCCGCCCTCCAGCGGGCCGCCACGGCCGGATCAGCTGCAGCCGCTGGTCGCTCCGCAGTTCAGGCACTTGTAGCAGGAACCGCCGCGGACCATGATGGTTCCGCACTCGTGGCAGGGCGGCGCGTCCTCCTGGAGCAGGAACCCGAAGGAGCTTTCCTCGGATCCGTGCCCGTGGCCGTTGCCGTTGCCGTTGGCCGGCGGTCCGCCGGCCGCCGAGGGGCCGGCCGCCTTCTCGTGCACCGCCGAGGCCAAGGGGCCCTCGTGCGGCGGCGCGGGATCGTCGTCCCCCTCGCTTCCGTCCTCTGCCACCCCCCACTCGCGCTTCTGGATCCCCACCTGGGCCTGGTCGGCCTCGGAGAGGAACCGGCTCGCCAGCCAGCGGAAGATGTAGTCCAGGATGGACTTGGCGATGGGGATCTCCGGGTTGTTGGTGAACCCGGAGGGCTCGAAGCGCATGTGGCTGAACTTGTTGACCAGGACCTGGAGCGGCACCCCGTACTGGAGGGACATGGAGATGGCGGTGGCGAACCCGTCCATGAGCCCGCTCACCACGCTCCCCTCCTTGGACATGACCACGAAGATCTCGCCCGGGGAGCCGTCCTCGTACATCCCCACCGTGATGTAGCCCTCGTGGCCACCGATGGAGAACTTGTGGGTCAGGGCCTGCCGCTCGTCGGGAAGCCGCCGCCGGTAGGCTCGCGGGGTCACGTCCCCCACCAGAGCCTCGACCGCTTTCTCCACCGACTTGACCGTGTCCTGGCGGGTGGAGAGCGGCTGGGTCCGCTTGGAGCCGTCGCGGTAGAGCGCCACCGCCTTCAACCCCAGGCGCCAGGCCTCCAGGTAGGCGTCGGTGATGTCCTCCTCGGTGACCCCCGAAGGCATGTTGATGGTCTTGGAGATGGCCCCGGACAGGAACGGCTGCACCGCCGACATCATCCGCAGGTGGCCCAGGTAGTGGATGGACCGGGTGCCGCCGGCGGGGGTGAAGGAGCAGTCGAAGACGGGCAGGTGCTCCTCGGCCAGGCCGGGAGCGCCCTCGATGGTCCCCGTCTCTTCGATGTGCTCCAGGATCCGGCTCCGCACCGCGGGGCCGTAGCCCAGGTGCTCCAGGGCCGACTCCACGGTCTGGTTCACGATCTTCATCACCCCACCCCCGACCAGCTTCTTGTACTTGATCAGGGCCAGCTCCGGCTCCACTCCGGTGGTGTCGCAGTCCATGAGGAAGCCGATGGTGCCGGTGGGAGCGAGCACGGTGGCCTGGCTGTTCCGGAACCCGTACTCCCCGCCCAGGGTCCGGGCCCGGTGCCAGGACTCGCGGGCCGCGGCCAGAAGGTCCTCGGGCACCAGGGTCGGGTCGATCTCCTCCACCGCCCCCCGATGCATGTCGATGACCTCCAGCATCGGCCCTTCGTTCTCGCCGTAGCCGGCGAAGGGGCCCTTCTGGGCCGCGATGCGGGCGCTGGTGGCATAGGCCTGGCCGCACATGAGCGCGGTCAGGGCACCGGCGATGGCCCGGCCCGGGTCGCTGTCGTAGGGCACCCCCCAGCTCATGAGCAGCGCGCCCAGGTTGGCGTAGCCGAGCCCCAGGGGACGGAACTCGCGGCTGTTCTCGCCGATGCGGAGGGTGGGATAGGAGGCGTTCCCGACCAGGATCTCCATGGCGGTGATGGTCACGTCCACCGCGTGGCCGTAGGCGGCCACGTCGAACCGGCCGTCCGGGCCCACGAACTGCTTCAGGTTCAGCGAGGCCAGGTTGCAGGCGGTATCGTTCAGGAACATGTACTCGCTGCAGGGATTCGAGGCATAGATCCGGTCGGTGTTCTTGCAGGTGTGCCACCGGTTGATGGTGGTGTCGAACTGCATGCCGGGATCGCCGCAGACGTGGGTGGCCTCGGCGATGGCGGCCATGATGTCCCGGGCGGCATGGGTGTCGGCGGGACCGCCGCCACGCACCTCGTGGGTGGTCCAGGGCCGGTCCGCCTCCACCGCCTCCATGAACTCGTCGGTCACCCGCACGCTGTGGTTGGCGTTCTGGTAGAACACCGAGTCGTAGGCGCCGCCGGGCACGTTGAAGCCGCCGTCGTACCCGGCCTCGATCAACGCCCAGGCCTTCTTCTCCTCCACCTCCTTGGACCGGATGAAGTCCATGATGTCGGGATGCTCGACGTCCAGGATGACCATCTTGGCCGCCCGGCGGGTCTTGCCCCCGGACTTGATCACCCCGGCGAAGGCGTCGTACCCCTTCATGAACGAGACCGGGCCGGACGCGGTGCCCCCGCCGCCGAGCTTCTCCCGGGAGGAGCGGATCTTGGACAGGTTGCTGCCCGTCCCCGAGCCCCACTTGAACAGCATGCCCTCGGTCTTGGCCAGCTCCAGGATGGACTCCATGGAGTCCTCCACCGAGTTGATGAAGCAGGCCGAGCACTGCGGCTTCTCCACCACCCCCACGTTGAACCAGACCGGGCTGTTGAAGGCCATCTTCTGGTGGAGCACCAGGTGCTGGAGCTCGTCGTGGAAGGCGTCCCGGTCCTCGGTGGTGGCGAAGTAGCCTCCCGCCTCGCCCCAGCCGGCGATGGTGTCCACCACCCGGCTCACGAGCTGGCGCACGCTGCGTTCACGCTCCGGCGTGCCCAGGTTGCCTCGGAAGTACTTGGAGACCACCACGTTGGTGGCGGTCATGGACCACGATTTCGGTATCTCGACGTTCTTCTGCTCGAAGACGGTTTCGCCGCGCTCGTTGACGATGAGCGCATTGCGGGTCTCCCACTCCACCTCGTCGAAGGGGTTCACCCCCGGCGTGGTGAAGCGCCGCTCGAAGCGAAGGCCGCCCTCCAGCTCGGCCCCCTTCCGGCGACGGGACCCCGCCCGCGAACCCGGCGAACCGGCTTCGGGGTTGGTCTTGTTGGTTCTCTTGGCCATAGGTCGCGCACCCTCCCTGGAAAAATGAGCAAAGACGCATCTCTGTTTAAGCCGGGGGCCAGGGAGCGTCAAGGCGAAAAATACCAATTCCTGTAGTTGATTGTCGCACAAGCCCCAACATCTTGTGTTGAGAATGGGAATCTCAGAGGGGGAGGGACACCCGGCCGGGGGGAACGGAAACAAGCGAAAACACCTGTAATCCGGCCGGACGGGAGGGAACGACGATCAGACCGCTTCCTGCAGGGGGGAGGCCTCGGCGAGGGGGAGGAGAATCTGGAAGGCAAGGCCCTGGGGCTGGAGTTCCTCGGTGTCGAGCACCCCGCCGTGGGCGAGGACGTAGCGCTTGACCAGGGGAAGGCTGAGCCCCAGATCGCCGGAACGTCCCTGAGGCTCCGGATCGAGCCCCTCGAACAGCCGGAAGGCCGCCTCACGCTCCTCCGGCGGGGCCTGGGGGCGCCGGTCCTCGATCCGGACCTGGACCCAGCCCTCGTCCGCCTCCCGGCTCTGGACCCTGACCACGGCCTCGGGAGCGGCTCCGGAGAGAATGTGCCGGACCAGGCTCTCCACCGCGGCCTCCATCCGAGCGCGGTCGACCTCCACGATCAGGGGGGTCGCGGCCAGATCGGCCAGCAGCTCCATCCCGCGGAGGGCGGCCTCGGGCCGGGTACGCTCCAGGGCCCGGTCCAGGACCCGGTTGAGATCCACCGGCTGGCGGTCCAGGGCCAGGGTGCCGGAGCGGAACCGGGTCACGTCCACCACCTGGTCGATCAGCCTCAGGAGCTGCTGGGCCTCGCCGTGGATGGTCCGGGCGTGGCCGCGGACCTCCTCCGGATCCAGGTCCTCCTGGGCCAGGTAGTCCGCGTAGGCGATCACGCAGGTCAGCGGGGTCTTGAGCTCATGGGACACGGTGTCCAGGAAGATGTCCCGGGTGCGCAGGGCCTCCTGCAGGGCCCGGTTGGCCTCGGCATACCGGGTCTGGCGGCTCTCCAGCTCCCGGTAGATCCGGGCCCGGTTCCGTTCCAGGGTCTCCCGTTGCACGGCCACGTAGGCGATGAACACCCCCAGCACGAGGAAACAGGCGCCGGCCAGGGCATACCCGCTGTAGGTGCCCCGGAACGCGCCCGCCATGGCGCTGGCCGCGGTGAGGATGGCCAGGGTGGCCGCGCTCATGACCACGATGGCGATGGTCGTGAGCCACAGGCTCCGCTCGTGGTGGGCCAGGCGCAGGTGGATCTCCCGGCGCGCACGCGCGTCGGCGGCTCCGAGGGCCTCGGTCCCGTTCTGAGGGTCGGTAGTGGTTGGGTTCATAAGCAGTTGCAGGCCCCGGGCATCCGGGAACGGTCCCGCCGGGCCTGCAACCGTTTTCGACCTGTTTCGTCCCGGACTTTAGACGCCCGGGTGGACCCCGGCCGGATCAGAACCGCATGCGGCTGGTCAGGTAGAAGGTGGTGATGCGCCGGGTCTCCGAGACCGCGGCCGGGCTCAGCGCGTTGAAGCGAGGATCCGGGTTGAATCCGTCCAGGAAGGAGGTGTCCACGTCGTAGCTCTTCCGCTCCACGCTGGCCGAGAGACTGAAGGCGTCGATGGTCATGCCCAGACCGAAGCTCAGGACCCCGGCGCTGACCGCATCGCCGCGGAAGATGAGGTCGTAGGCCCGGACCACGGCCCGGATGGAATCCCCGGCGGCCTCGCTGCCGTGGAAGAACCGCCGCACCATCCCCCGGTAGTCGTTGTAGCTGCCCGGAACCACGTAATCGGTCAGGGGCAGCTTCTCCGTCCGGAAACCGAGCTGGAGGGGAACCTGGACCCGGTCGCTCCGGTGCAGCATGAACTCCAGCCCCAGCCGCAGCCCGTTGGCATCCTCGTAACCCGCGTTCAGGGTCGTCTTCCCGCCGGCCGGAACCAGCCGGGTGTAGAAGGTGCTGGAATCCGAGGGGTCGCTGAAGCCGACGTCCGCGGTGAGCGCGTCCCGGGTGATCTCAGCCTTGCTCCACGGGCGGATCCAGTAGTCCGCGGCCACGGTGAGGCGGCTGGACACGTCCATGGCCGCGCCCAGACCGATCTGGGTGGGAACGGACAGGGTGCTCTTGGGCAGCCGCACCTCGGCCAGCACACGGTCGGAGACGACGTCGATGGGAATCGGCCGCACCCGCACCGTGGTGGAGCCGAAGGTCAGGTCGTGTCCCAGATAGGCGGCCCCGCCGAGACGGAACCGGCCGAAGTCGGCCAAGCCCCCGAGGTCGATGCCGAGACCGGACACGTCCTGGTCGTAGTTGTAGCCCCCGTTGAGCAGGAAGTTGAAGGTGCGAAACCCGTTGGTCCGGTCGTAGCGGAGGGTTCCGGTCTCGAAGTTCAGGTTGACCCCGAGGTCGAACCAGTCGGTGAGGGCGCGGGCGACGCCGAGGCTGAAGGCGTCCAGGCCGTCGCTCACCTTGTCCCCCCGGCCGAAGTTCACCACGTCGGTGATGGGGAAGGGTCCGGACACCCCGGCCCGGGTCTCGGAGCCCTCCCCGGTCCGGGCCACCCGGCGGTAGGAGAGGGCCAGCGCGCCCCGGTTGCCGAGGATGACCAGCGGGCTACCGAAGGTCACGTTGTTGTAGTTGACCGAGCTGGTCGGCGTGGACCGGTAGTCGCTGGTCTGGAGCAGCTTGGACGCGCCCACGTCCATCAGCTCCGGATAGGCGTTGACCGTGGTTCCCCCGGTATGGAACACGGCCGAGGAGGTCATCTGGGGCCGCTCGAGGCCCATGAGTCCGGCGGGGTTCAGGGACAGGTACTCGGGTCCCCCCCGCATGGCCAGGCCGGCCCCGCCCATGGCCGAGATCCGGGTTCCCATGGGCATGCGGTCCAGGCTGAACCGGGACAGGTAGCCTTCCTCGAAGGGGGAACGGCCCTGCACGGACAGGGTGTCCGTCCCGACCGAGGTCTGGGCCCGGACCGCCGGGGCGAGCGCGGCGACGGCGAGGAAGGCGGCGACAGCTGCGAGAAAACGGGCGGATGACTTCAAGGCAGGATCCTCCGGTGGGCGGATGCTGAGCCGTTAGAGTCGGGCACTCAAGATCTTGGCCAGGACGAAGACGGTGAACGCCCAGAATCCGCCGGCACGGGTCGACTTCATCTTGTCGATGGTCACCTCTTCCACCTTGACGATCTTGTACGCGGGGATGGAGATGCGTTCGGTGTTGTCCCGGACGTGCAGGGTCGGAGCCCTGCATCCGCTCGCGCTGGATGCGATAGCGCTCGTACTCCTCCTGGACGTAGGGATGGGAGAGCACGATTCCCGGACTTGTCCGCCATCGGACGACCCGGCGCGGTAGACCCGGCCGAAGGTGGTGAACGTCACCTGTTCTCCCTTGGCGATGTGTCCCTTGATGGTCTCGCCGTCGCGCAGGGTCACCACCACCGTCTTGTCGGCCCCGAAATCGGTCATGGAGCCGGGGACGAGCTTGGTGCAGCCCCCCGGCAAACACCGCCGAGGGCGCGAGGCCGCAACCGCGACCACGAGCGGGAGTCCGCTTTACGCCGGATGTACACCGGGAGATCCTCCCTGGAGCGTCGATGGATTTGTGAGGACGAAAAATAAGATCAGCTCCGGCAGCCTGAGAGGGGGAGAACGAGAGCGATTGAGAAGGATACGCAAGGGGTTAGGGGGTGTCAAGGAGCCGCTTGGCGGCCCACGGCCGCCGACCGGCCCCTGAAATCTGACCGAACTTAAATGAAATACCTGGAGATGTCGAGGCCGAGGGAGTCCGCGTCCACCGCGCTCAGGATCTCGTCCGGGTACGCCCCGTCCTCCCGCTTGTGGGACAGGACCAGGTCCGGGTACTCCCGCTGGATACCGTTGGCGTCGGTGATCGGTTTCACGGTGGGACGATGGCACTGGGTGGAGTCCTCGGACACCGCCATCACCACCGCCAGCCGGCCGCTGGCTTGAGCCGCACCGCGGTCCCCACCGGGAACACCCCGATCATGTTGGCGAAGATCCGCATGAGCACGGGATCGAACTTGGACCCGGCCTGGCTCATCATGTAGGAGAGCGCCTTGTCCCGGGGGATGGCCTTCTTCACGTAGATCCGCTTGGTGGTCATGGCGTCGAAGGCGTCGGCGATGGCCACCACCCGCCCGATCACGTGGGGGCGGTAGGCGTTGCGGATCCGCGGGTACCCGCCGGGGGCCTGGTTGAAGTTCAGATGGTGCTCGAAGCAGGCGACCATCGACTTGAAGGCCAGTCCGCTCAGGCCCCGCATGCGCACCAGCTCCTTCACCCCCATCTCGGGGTGGCGTCTTCATCACGTCCCATTCCTCGGGGGTGAAGGCCCCCGGTCTTCTGCAGGATGTCCAGGGGGACCTTGGACTTTCCCAGGTCGTGGAAGAGCGCCGCCACCCCCATCTCGGCGAGCTGGGTGCGGGAGAAGCCGGCCCGCTTGGCCAGGGCCAGGGAGTAGATGCAGACGTTGACCGAATGGTAGAAGGTGTAGTTGTCGTGGTCCTTGAGGGTGGTCATGCCGAGGAGGGTGAACTCCTCGTCCATCATCAGGTCCACCATGTCCTGGACCACCCGCTTGGCGTGGCGGAGTTCCAGCCGCTTGCCGAGGTGGGCCTGGGCCATGATGGCCTTGGTCACCGTGACCGCCTTGAAGAAGGCCTTCTTGCAGCGCTCCCGCTTGTCCACCTGCTCCGTTTCCAGGCTCAGGAGATCGTTCATCTCCTTGACCGGCCCCACCGAGAAGGGAGAGTCGTAGGATTCGAGCTTCTGGTTGATGAGGGCGGCGGTCTCCTCGTCCCCCACCGACTGCTCGTTGAGGACGTCCATGAGCTGGCGGACCTGGTCCGCCGTCACCTTGCCGGCCACGAACAGGCTCCCCACCCCGCGGGTGGTCAGCTCCCCGATGGCCACCTCCATGTAGCCGTAGCCCGCGGTGTCGACCCGGAGCCGGACGTCGTCCAGGTAGAGGAAGTCGCTGGCCACGTGGAGCCCGTACTCCCCCCGGGCGGCGGCGGTGTTGTTGAAGGCGGTGACCAGCCCCTCCAGGGCGGAGATGCTGGCCTCGTTGGACCAGCCGTGGGTGCGCACGGTGCGGAGGGTGACCTGGAGGGAGCGGACCAGCTCCCGGCCCAGGGCCTGGGGATCCTCGGAGAGACCGGGGGAAAGTACGTCGCCGAGAGCCATCAGGCGGCCTCCTTCACGATGGAATCGCCGTCCCGGCCGCCGGCGATGCGGCGGAGCCCGGACTGGGCCGCGGTGCGCACGATGATGGACCGGTCCTCGAGGTACCGGCCGAGGAGCTCCCGGGCCTCCCGGCCCCCGATCCAGCCCAGCGCCTCGCAGGCGCAGGCCTTGAGCTCGTCGTTCTGGGCCCGCCGGAAGAGGCTCTTGCGAGTGAGCGCATCCTCCATGAGGGGAAGCACGTCCTTCCCTCCCGCGTAACCGAGCGCCTCGTAGAACGCCCGCTTCTCGCTCAGGTCCCGCTTCTCGAAGTCCTTCTCCTCGATGATCAGGAGCAGCGGCGCCACCGCCCGACGGCCGGCCAGGGCCAGGTTCCGGGCCGCCCCCACCCGGATGCGCTGGTCGGCGTCGTGCACGCAATCGACCAGGATCTCGAAGGCCCGCCCCCGGCCCACGCGGCTCAGCGCGTTCAGGGCCTCCCGGCGGACCCGGTAATCCCCGTGGCGGAGGAGCTCCTTCAGGGGCCCGACCGCGCTATCGGATTTCATCTCCCCCAGGATCAGGGCCACGTTCCGGACCAGGTACCACCGGGGATCGCGGAGGAAGGGCAGGAAGGGGAGCACGTTCCCCCCCGCCTTCTCGATCAGGACCTCGATCAGGCGGCGGCGGGAACGGGGGCTCTCCAGCCGGCCCAGGATCTCGCACAGGGCCCCGATGGCCTCGTCGGGAAGCACCCGCACGAACTGGTCCAGGGGGGCGAAGGCGCTGGCCCGGCCCGCGTCCAGGTGGCGGACCACGGCCTCGCACCGGGTGTCGTCCCAGGAGGCGCGAAGCCCGGCCTCGACCACCGTCCGCATGCCCGGGGTCAGGTCCTCGCGCTCGGTGCGGAGCTGGCGGAGCATGCCGATCACCTCCGCCGCCTCGCGCAGCCGCCCTTCCCCGATCAACCCCAGCAGCGCCCCGGAAAGGACCTGGACCAGGCTGATGAAGGAGCTCTCGTCCCGCTCCAGGAACAGGGTCTCGCAGATGATGTGGACGATGTCGCCCAGCATCTTCGGCGACTCCTCCTCGGCGATCTCCCGGCGGAGGGCGTCCCGCTCGTCCCGGCTCACCCCGAACAGCTCCGGATCGTCCTCGGCCAGGATCTTGGCCCGGATCTGCTCGGCCAGCTCGCTGGCCACCCGCTCCGTCTCCTCCTCGTCCTCGAGGTTGTGCATCTCCAGATCCACGTAGTTCATGAACTCCTTCCCGAACTCCTCGGGAATGGGGTCCTCCACGTTGTCCAGGTCGAGGATGTCGTCGATGGCGATGTAGGTGATGTGCTCGAAGCAGCTTTCCCAGAGGAGGGTGACGAAGTCGTCCTCCCCCTCCACCTGCCGGTGGGCGCTGCGCCGGAAGAGGGTGAGGAAGTCGAGGACCTCCTGGCCGGTGAGCCCCATGTGGAAGGTGACTTCGCGGATGCCGTCCCAGAACAGGCGGCCGGGCACCGAGTCGTCGCGGCCGGCCTGGTCCAGCACCGCCTCCCCGGCGTAGAAGAACTTGGTCTTGCCCACCGCCAGCCGGATGACGTCGATGAGCTGGAAGGTCTCGATGAACCGGGCCACCACGTCCTCGGCGAAGCGCCGGCACATGGGGTTCTCGACCGGGTACAGCCGGACCGCCTTCACCGCCTTGGCCAGGGTGCGGCAGAGCCTGCGCACCTGCGCCGCCTCGGGGGTATCGGCGGGGGAGCCGGCGTCCTCGGGCTCCTCCTCGTCCAGACCGAGGATGTGGTCGGTGAGGACGCTCTGCTCGGCGGCGGAGATCCCCTCCGGCGCCTCCTCGGCCCCGGCCAGGCTGCGGCCGTAGGCCTGGCCGTCGTCGGTGAGGGCGGCGGAGGCCTCGGAGGGCGCGCCGTATTCGCCGTCCCCCCAGCCCCCGGCGGGAGCGGCGGAACGGTCGAAGGTCTCGGGCGGAATCGGACCCCGGACGAGGGTGAAATCATCCCCTCCCGGAGCCGCCTCCTCCCGGCCCACGGCATGACCGGCGTCCTCGGGCTCGAGGCGCCGTCTGTGCTTCCCCTCCTCCTCGAGGGGCAGACCATTGCCCACGTCGTCAACTTTCCTGGTCGCAGTCGGTTAGGTGCAGCGCGGACCAGTCCCAGTCCGCCTATTGGGTTATCGGCGGGCGGGGCCGGGAGTTGACTTCCGGAGGGTCCGGGGAGAGGGGGAGTTGCGGTTTCGGACGCAATCCGTTCCGAATTGGTCGGTTATCCGCCCCCGGGCGCCCCGCGCGTTCCCCCGAGGCCCCGGAAGGGGCGTACCCGGCGACCCCCGGCCCGGCGGGACCGGCGCCGGCGCCGGGCGGGCTCAGCGGCCCGATCCGGGTCCCAGGATGGAGCGGACGGCCTCGGCGATGAGGGCGGCCAGGTCCGGGGAGACCCCGGCGGCGGGAGATCCAGCCGGGCCTCCCGGCTCCCCGGCCCGGCCTCCCGGGCCCCCGGCCGGCCCCCCGCCCGGCTCGCAGGTGATGGGCCGGGGGTCGCCGGCCCGGAGCCGCTGGGCCTGCAGCGCGGCCACCTCGGCTTCGCCCAGGGGGCGCGGCCCGCCCAGGAGGCGGGCGACCAGGGCGATGCGGGCGAAGTGCTCCAGGGTCTCCATGCGGTCCAGGGCCTGGTCCACCGAGGTCCCCAGGGTGACCGCGCCGTGGTTGGCGAGGAGGAAGGCGTCGTGGGTGCGGGCGGCCCCGGCGATGGCCGCCTCCACCTCCGGGGTGCCGGGAGTGGCGTAGGGGGTGAGGGGAACCCCGCCCAGGGCGACCGCGACCTCCGGCATCAGGCACTCGGTGAGGCCGAGCCCGGCGCTGGCGAAGCCCACCGCCACCGGGGGATGGGCGTGGACCACCGCCCGCGCCTCGGGGCGGATGCGGTAGATGGCCAGGTGCATGCCGAGCTCGGTGCTGGGACGGGCGCGGCCCACCGGGCGTCCCTCCAGGGTGACCTCGGCGATGTCGGAGGGGGTGAGTTCACGCTTGCGGACGCCGGTGGCGGTGACCAGCACCCGGTCCCCGGGGTCCCGGCGTCCGGCGGGAAGGCGCGCGGAGAGGTTGCCGTCCCGGGCCGGCACCAGGCCCAGGGCGTCCAGGCGGCGCCCGGCCGCGATCAGGCGCTCGACCAGGGTCCGGCGATCGGTGTTCAGGGACACGGCTCCTCGTCCTCCCCCCTCGGGTCGGTGCGCGCCGGCCCGCGGGGACCGACCCCCTGCGAACCCGGCCTGCATCCGGAGGATAGAGGGTGCCCGGGTCGCGAGGCGCCGTCAACCGGGGATCCGGGGGGGGGAATCCGCTTGGTTCGGCCCCGCCGGGGGGGTATGATTCGCTTACATTCAATTAGTGGAGGATTTTCCAATGACTTGGCCTTCCGACGCCAGCCCCGGGATCACCCGTTCGGTCTGGAAGAGCCCCATCGGCCCCCTGGGCCTGGTCTCCCGCAACGACAAGCTGGCCGCGGTCTTCCTGCGGATCGAGCCGGACTGGTTCCCTTTCCAGGTGGAGCGCACCTTCGGCGTACCCGGCACCGAGGACGCGTCCGGCTTCTCCGAGGTCCATCACCAGCTGGGGGAGTACTTCGCCGGGATCCGGCTGGTCTTCCGCCTTCCCCTCGACCTCGATCAGGGAACGCCGTTCCAGCGCCGGGTGTGGAAGGCGATCCGGGACATTCCCTACGGCCGGACCGCGACCTACAAGGAGATCGCCGCCGCCATCGGGCAGCCGTCCGCGCTGCGCGCGGTGGGAACGGCGGCCGGCGCCAACCCCATCCCGGTCATCGTCCCCTGCCACCGCGTGGTCGGCTCGGGGGGCCGCCCGGGCGGATACGCCTACGGCCTGGAGATCAAGACCCGGCTCCTGGAGCTGGAGTCCCGGACCCGCAGCCGGGCCACCGGCCTAGGGATGTTCGGCGAGGAGGGACCCCGGCCCCGGCCGCAGTGAGCCGCCGAGTCCGGCCCAGGTCAGGATCCGCCGGAACCACCCGGTTCCCTCGGGCGCGGAATAGGTGAGCACCCGGTAGTCCCCGGCGATCCCCGCCCGGCCCGCGGCCACCCGTTCGGCGTCGGACAGGGTGCCGATCCCGTCCACGAGCCCCAGGTCCATGGCCCGCTCTCCGAAGTACACCCGGCCCTGGCCGATCTCCCGCACCCGGTCTTCGGAGAGTCCGCGCCCGCGGGCCACCCCCTCCACGAACCGGTCGTAGAGGTAGCCGGTGGCCTCGTGCATCATGGCCGCCTCCTCCGGGGTGTAATGCCGGTTCCAGGAGAGCATGTCGGTGTGCTCGCCCCGCTTGAAGGTCTCGGAGGTGACCCCCATCTTCTCGTAGAGCCCGGCCAGGACGGGGAGGGTGTAGACCACCCCGATGCTCCCGGTCACCGTCATGGCGTCGGCGAGGATGGTGTCGGCGTCCATGGAGATCCAGTAGCCGCCGCTGGCCGCGGCCCCGCCCATGGACACGATCACCGGGAGCTTGCGCTCGGCCCGGACCCGCCGCACCTCGCGGCCGATCTCCGCCGAGGCCAGGGCCGATCCCCCCCCGGAGTCCACCCGGAACACGATCGCCTTCACCTCCGGGTTGGAGGCCGCGGCCCGGAGCTGGGCCACCACCGTCTCCGAACCCATGGTCCGTCCCCCGTAGAGCCAGTTCCGGCCGCTGGTGCCGGAGACGATGTCGCCGTAGGCGGTCACCACCGCCACCGCCGGGGGCGGGACCCAGCGCTCCATGCGATACCGGCGGTCGGGCAGGGGCACGTGCGGGGGCTTGGTCCCGGGCGGCTCCCCCAGCAGGCGGCCGGCCAGGGCCAGGGCATCGTCCCACCACCCCAGGGTGTCGACCAGGCCGGCGCTCACGCACTCCTCGGGCATCACGATCCGGCCGGTGGCGATGGAGGCCATCTCGCCGGGGTCGATGCCCCGGGACTCCCGGATGGTGTCCACCAGGTGGTCGTAGGCCACGTCCACCAGGCCCAGGATCTCCTCCCGCTGGGCGGTGGTGGTGGTGTCGGTGTACCAGGTGTGGAAGGTGCCCTTGTAGGCCCCGGCGGTGTCGGCGTCCCACTCCACCCCGATCTTCTCGAACATCCGCTTCAGCCGGTCCAGGTGGACGCTGACGCCGATCCCCTGGATCCCGGTGAGCGGGGGCATGACGATCCGGTCCGCGGCCGAGGCCACGTACATCTCCGAGGCCCCCACCCGGTCCTCCAGGTACGCCACCACCGGCTTTCCCGAGGCCCGGAAGGCCGTCACCGCCTTCCGGATCTCCTCGTACTGGGCGCTCACCGGGCCCAGGAAGGAACCGGAAAGGCCGCCGATGCGCAGGGCGAGGCCGCTCACGTCGGGATCCCGGGCCGCGTCGTCGATGCGGCGGATGACGTCCAGGGCCCCCCGGGACTCCCCGCCCAGGAGCACGAAGCCGCTGGCCTCGTCCTCGTAGCTGCCCTGGAGCCGGAGCACCGCCACCCGTCCCCGGGCGGGAATGGAGCGGCGCCAGAACTCGTCGAAGGCCTGCAGGACCACCGACCCCCGGACGTCCTCCTCCCGCCCCTCCACCGTCCGGGCCCGGGCCGCGGCGGCGCCGTGGCCGAAGTGCGCGGTGGCGGTGAGGCCGAACTCGGGCGATACGCCGTTCCGGTCCTCGACGGTGAAGCCCAGATCCAGTCCGCCGGAGAGGCGGAACCGGGCCCCGTAGGCCATGTCCACCGCCGCCGAGCCGTCGGGGTTGCTCCCCTCCACGTTCAGGGTGAGGAGCTCCGGATCGGCGGGCAGGGGCCGGACCGCCACCCCGTAGCGGTAGCGCGGGGTGAGCTCCCCGCCCAGGTAGTCCGGACGGCCGGGATTCTCCACCGTGAACCCGAGGGCCAGCCGGCGGTCGGGACGGGACTGCATGCCCAGGACCCAGCTCCGCCGGTCGTGGCCGGGCTGGTCCACGTTTCCCCACACCCGGGACACCCCGAGCTGGAGCCAGCGGGGCCCGGCCGCGACCCCGAACACGTACTCGTCCAGGTTGCGGTCGGGGAGGATGAGCTCGTAGGGGTCGGCCCCGCCGACGCGCCGCGGACCCCAGTCGTGCAGGTCGCGGTGGCGATAGGCGAACCCCCACGGTCCACCCTGGAGCGCCGTCGACACCTCGTCCAGGTCGTCGGAGCTCCCGGAGAGATCCAGGTAGAGGTTGGTCCCCACCCCTCCGGAGAGCCCGGCCGGGTTGAGCACGGTGGAGAGGGCGTCCCGGGTGTCGGCCACGAAGCCGTAATGCGAGAATTCCCAGGCCGGGATCCACTCCCCGGCCGCCGCCGGCGCCGCGGCGCCGGCCGTCCCCATCGCCAGTCCCAGCATGGCCGCGACGGCCAGGCCACGGTTCATGAAGCCCCCCTCACGTTGCGGCCGCCACGCGGCGCGCGGCGGACCGGTCTCAGATCATGTCCGGCGGATTCAGGAGGAAGCCCAGGGCCATGGGGAACCAGTCCACCAGGTCCCCGGCCCGGAACCCGTAGACCGAGCCCCAGTCCTGGACCACGTAGTCGGCGGTGTAGCCGTGGAGGAACACCCCGGCCACGGCCGCGTCCAGCGGGTCCACCTCCTGGGCCAGGAAGCCGGCGATGAGCCCGGTGAGCACGTCGCCGGTTCCCCCGGTGGCCAGGGCCTCGGAGCCGGTGGGGTTCAGGTACACGGTCTCGGAATCCGGATCCGCGATCACCGTGGGCGCCCCCTTGAGCACGATCACCGCCCCCAGGCGACGGGCCCACCGGGAGGCGATCTCGAACCGGTTCGCGACCACGTCCTCGATGGACTCCCCGGTCAGCTCGGAGAACTCCCCCGGATGGGGGGTGAGCACCAGCCGGTTCCCGGCCGCGCTCATGCGCAGCAGGTCGGCCTGGCCGGCAAAGGCGAAGATGCCGTCGGCGTCGAGCACGGTGGGGAGGTCGATCTCCCCGATGATCCTCCGCACCAGGGCCTGGGTGCCGGGATGGCGGCCGATCCCCGGCCCCAGCGCCAGCGCGGTGAGCCGTCCAGGCTGGAACAGGGCCACCGAATCGAAGGCCTCCCGGGACAGGGCCCGCACCTCCAGCTCCGGCAGCGGCAGGGTCATGACCTCGGTGAGTTTCACCTCCAGCACGTCGTTGAGGCTCAGGGGAATCCCCGCCGTGACCAGCCCCGCGCCCGCCCGCACCGCCGCCCCGCAGGAGAGGGCCACGGCGCCGGTGAGCCCGGCGCTGCCCCCAACCACCAGCAACCGCCCCCGGTCCCCCTTGTGCATCTCGGGATCGCGGTCGGGAATTCGTTCGATGGCGTCCTCGGTCTCGACCAGGTAGGTGCGGAGGCCTTCCCCCTGCTCCAGCACCTCGTCGGGGATCCCGATGTCCACCCACTCCAGCTCCCCGGTGAAGGCCCGGCCGGGGTAGAGGAGCTGCCCCCGCTTGGGAAGGGCCATGGTCACGGTGAGGTCGGCGCGGATGCAGGCCCCCTCCACCTCACCGGTGTCCGCGTCCACTCCGGTGGGGATGTCCACCGCCACCACCGGGGTCTCGATCCCCTCCAGCGCCTCCACCACGGTGCCGATGAGGCCCCGCGGCGCCCCCTTGGTCCCGGTGCCGAGCAGGGCGTCAACGATCAGGTCGGCCTCGTCCAGCTCCCCCCGAACCGCCTCCCAGGCCGCCTCGTCCGGGGCGGCCCGGGTTTCCCCGTCCGCCTCCTTCCAGTCGCGGTAGGCCCGGGCCGCGTCCCCCTTCAGCTCCCCGGGGCCGGTGCCGACCAGGATCACCAGGGGGCGGAGATCCGAGGCGGCCAGGAATCGCGCAGCCACGAAGCCGTCGCCGCCGTTGTTGCCCGGCCCGGCCAGCACCACCACCCGGGCGTCCTCCAGGTCGCTGAAGTTCTCGAGGATGGACTCGGCCACCCCCCGGCCGGCCGCGGTCATGAGGTCGTAGCCGGGGACGCCGCGGTTCTCGATGGTCTCACGGTCCATGCCGCGCATCTCGGACGCGGTCACCAAGCGTTTCATGACGGGATCACCTCTTCCTTTTCGAACCCGGGGCCGAAGTCTTCCTGATCGTCCGCTTCGATTCCGGGGTCCGGGCCGCGGGCCGGAGCACCTTGCGCGGACCTCCGCCCCGGGTGGCCTTCCCCCGCGCGGCCGCCCGCTCCTCCGGGGCCTCCCCGCCCGCTCCGGGCCGGAGCCGGACCAGGGCCACCGCCACCGCGTGGGCGTGGGTGTGGGAGAGGCTGAGCTGCGCCTCGCACCGGGCGGCGGCGCCGTGGAGCCGGTACACCGGGCGCTTCCCCTCCCGGACCACCTCCACGTCGGTCCAGTGGAGCACCTCCGGGCCGGGATAGGCCTTGGCGAAGGCCTCCTTGGCCGCGAACCGGGCGGCCAGGGACTCCGCCGGCCGGGCCTTGCCCAGGCAGTAGGCGATCTCACCGGGGGTGAAGTGGCGTTCCAGGAACCGGTCTCCCCAGCGTCGCACGGCGGCGCGGATCCGCACCACCTCGGCGATGTCCACGCCCACGGTGACGTTCCAGTCCGGGGCTTGGCTCATGACAGGCTCCCGCGCCTCATCGCCCACCGCTCAGCCCGCGTCTCCCGCCCCGTTCATCCGGTCCACGATGTCCAGCAGCTCCAGGATGTCGTGCACGGCGTGGTCGGCGGGATGGCGCTCGATGGGCTCCCGGTCCTTGGACCAGGAGAACCCGTAATGGGCGAAGACGGTGTGCATGCCGATGGCCTTGGCCCCGGCCATGTCCCGGTCCGGCCAGTCCCCGACCATGAGCGCGGCCTCCGGGGGCACGCCCATCCGCTCCAGGGCCAGCCGGAAGGGGGCCGGATCGGGTTTGCGGACCCCGGTGTCCTCGAAGGTCACCACCTGGTCGAAGGCGTGGTGGAGGCCCAGGTACACCAGGCGCAGCCAGGCCGGTTCCCGGGGGGCGTCGCTGACCACGGCCAGCTTCAGCCCGCGGCGCATGAGCCCGTGGAGGGTGAGGTACACGTGAGGGTAGGGAACGAGCGCCGAGTCCCGGGCGCGGCGATAACCCACGATGGCCGCGGCCAGAAGGCGGAAATCCACCTCCCCCAGCTCCTCCTGGAGGTAGGTGTTGAAGACCTTCTGGTACTCGATTCCCTCCCGGTCGTAGATCTCGCGGATGCGCCGGACCACCCGGACCCGGGGCGGCTCCTCCGGGGACCGGGGAAGCCGGGCGTCCAGCCCGGCGTCGATCATGGCGTCCGCCGCCGCCTCGATGCTGGCCGTCTTCACCCGCATGAAGTCGGTCAGGGTATTGTCCAGATCGAAGATGACCGCTCGGATCACCGGCAGAACTCCTCGGACGGGCGGTCGTGGAACGCGCGGGCGGTGGCGTGAGGTTACTTGACCGAAGTGCCGATCGTCCGGCCGATGGAGATCTCGCCGTTATCGATCCGCACGTTGAACCCGCAATTGGGGTTGGAGCACACCCAGGCCTTGTACTTGATCGGGGCTCCGTCCCGGCCGTAGTCGGAGAGGGGCAGGAGCACCCCCGTGTTGCACTTCAGGCAGGCCGGGAACCCACGGTCTTCCGTCGACATCGACTACCTCCCATCCCTACGTAGACATTCCTCCCCCCAACGGACCGCAGCTCTCATGCACGGGGGGTGCGTAAGCCTCTAGTTTCCCGCGAGGTATGGTGTTCGTCAAGGGGGCTGCGCGGGCCGCGGGGGCGGCCCGGGGGCCCTCTCCGGCCCCGCCGCCTAGGTCTTCTGCTTCTTCCTCTCCGCGGCGGGAAAGAGGACGTTGTCCAGAATGAGCCGGTATCCGGGCGAGTTCTTGTGCAGGGAGAGGTCGGTGGGCGGGTCCCCGACCTGGTGCTGCCAGTCCTCGGGGTCGTGCCCCCCGAGCCAGGTCCAGGTCCCCCGGCCGAAGTCGCCGTGGATGTAGCGGGCGTCCGGGCCTCCCTCCGGCTCCCCCAGCACCAGCACCCCGTCCTTCAGGAGCCGCTTGTTGAAGGCGGTGGTCTGGCCCAGGAAGCCCTTGATCACGTTGGTGTGGTCCTGGGTGAGCATGGTCGGGACCGGGTCCTGCTTGGCCGAGAACTCGAAGAGGGTGAAGAAGTCGTTCTGCTCCCCCCGCTTCAGCGACACCGGGGTCATGTCGATGTTCGAGAACTCGTACACGAAGGGGCTCGTGACCAGCTTGAAGTCCTTGAAGGCCAGGGTGCGGGAGAAGTCCAGCTTGCTGTCGGCGGCGGGATCGGCGGGGTCGCCGTCGAACTCGGGGGCGCAGATGTCCACCCCGTGGGCGGCCAGGGCGATGTCGAAGGTGTCGGTGGCGCTGCACATGGCGAACAGGAAGCCCCCCCGGGCCACCCAGTCCCGGATGGTCTCGGCCACCGCCTTCTTCTCCTCGCTCACCTTCCGGTAGCCCAGCTTGTGGGCCTCGGCCTCGAACCGGGCCACCTGGTCCCGGTACCAGCCGGCGTCGCGGAACTGGGCGTAGAACTTCCCGTACTGCCCGGTGAAGTCCTCGTGGTGGAGGTGGAGCCAGTCGAAGTTGGCCAGGTCCCCGTTCAGGACCTCCTCATCCCAGATCGGGGTGTAGGGGATGTCCGCGTAGGCGAAGGCCAGGGTCACCGCGTCGTCCCAGGGCACGAATCCCGGGGGGATGTAGATGGCCACCCGGGGCGCCTTCTCCAGCAGCACCACGTCCATGTTGTTCTGCTCGATCTCCGAGTAGATGGAGGTGGCCTGGGAGTCGTTGATCTGCTCGAAGAGCACCCCCCGGATCCGGGCCTCCTTGACCACGTCGGGGTCGTCCTCGAAGAAGAACGATCCCCCGCGGTAGTTGAGGAGCCACTCCACGTTGTGGCCCCGGGCCAGCTCCCAGTAGGCCAGCCCGTAGGCCTTCAGGTGGTCGGTCTGCTTGAGGTCCATGGGAACCAGGATCTTGGCCGCGGCCGGAGCCGGGACCGCTCCGGCCAGGACCACGGCCAGGAGCGCGACCGCTCCCAGGACGGACCGGCGGCGGCGGGAATCAGAGCTTGATGTCACGGCGAAGAGCCTCCACGATGCGGCGCGCCTCGGGCGCCTCCAGGCTGCCGGGGTAGTCGGTGAGAATGCGTTCGTAGCGTTCCAGGCCGTCCCGCGGGCGGTCGAGCCGGTTGGTCAGCAGGTCCCCCGCCCGCTTGAGGGCGGTGGGGGCCCGGAGGTCGTCGGGGTTCCGGGCCACCAGGGTGTCCAGGTCGGCCACCGCCGCCGCCGGATTCCCGCCCGCGACCTTGACCTCCGCCCGGGCCAGGAGCGCCTCGGCCCCCAGCTCGCCCTGGGGATAGACAGCCAGGATCCGCCCCGCCACAGAGTCCACCGCGGCCGAGTCCCCGACCTGGCGCGACCACTCCAGGCGGCCCAGGGACTGGACCGCGGCCCCGCCGCCCAGGCTCCCGTACTTGTTGAGCAGGATGTAGCGTCCGGCGGCGTCGTCGGCGAGCAGGCTGCGGGGGTTGTTCTCGGCCATGTCCTGGTAGAGGGTCTTGGCCGAGTCCGGGTTGCCCCGGAAGAACTCCACCTCGGCCAGCTCGTAGGCCGCCCGCTCGGCGTCCTCGGGGTCGATGGCCTCGGGGATGACCTGGGCGTAGGTGTCCGCGGCCTCCTCGAAGCGGCCCAGGCGCAGGTAGCACTCCCCCATCTGGAGCAGCATCTCCGGGCGCCGGTGGCCGAGCATGGGGTCGTCCTTGATCCGGGCGTAGACGGCGAGCGCGCCCTCGGGATCGTCCAGGTGCTGCTGGTAGAGGTCCGCGCTCATGAGGAGGGCTTTGCCGGCGGAGGTGGTGCCCGGCCGCTCCTTGACGATGCGGTCCAGGCTGGCCACCGCGGCGCGGTACTCCCCGCGGTTCTCCTCGATGTCGGCCACCCGGAAGAGCAGCTTGGTCCGGATGGCGGGGTTGTCGGTGCGGTCCACCGCCGAGCGGAGGGCGGCCAGGGCGACGTCGGGGAAGCCCAGGGCCCCCACCTCGTCCGCGAACCGGGCTACCGCCCGCCCCCGCAGCTTCCGGTCGTCGTCGGCGCGCTCGATCCGTTCCAGGGCCTCCTTGGAGCGTTCGCCCAGCACCTCGATCACGGCCTTGAGCACGTCGAAGCTGACCAGGTCGGGGTGCTCCGAGGCGGCCTGGTCGGCCAGCTTCGCGGCCTGGTCCGGCTTCAGGCCCTGCTTCAGGTAGTCCCGGGTCTGGCGAAAGGCCCAGGAGGCCCGGTCCTCGTCCAGGGCCATGACCCGGAGCACGTCCCGGTAGGCCTCGGGAAGACGGTCCTGGGCGACCCGGAGCTCGGCCCGCACCCGGTAGAGATCGGTCTTGGGCTCCACCCGCTCCAGGGCCGCGGCCAGGCTGCTGTCGGCGGCGTCGTACCGCTCGAGGGCGATCAGGGCCTGGGCCTTCCCCACCGAGGCCACGGGGTCCACCGGGTTCCGGACCAGCACCTGGTCGTAGATCTTGAGCGCCATGTCGGGCCGGCCCCCGCGGAGGAACCGGTCGGCGCTGTCCAGGTTGGCCCGGGTGACCGGATCCACCGCGCGGGCCGGAGCGGCCAGGGCCAGCATCCAGACCGCCGCCGCCAGCACGGGGACGGCGCGGGAGAACGGGCGCAGGAGCGGCATCATCGGTTCCTTCCCTAGGGGGTGCGGGTCTCGCGGGAGAGCGCCCGGAAGTACTCCTCCACCAGCTTCCGGTACTGGGGGGGATAGCGGTCGTCGGCCCCGCGGAGGACGTCCTCCTCCAGGGTCCGGTCCTTCCGGAGCAGGTTCCCGGGGATGGCGGCGGGGGATTCCCGCTGGGCCAGGGTCGCGCTCTTGGACTCCCGCTGGGGGCTCATCTCCTGCTGGCGGATGGAGCGCTGGGCGTCGAGCATGCGGGACAGGATCTTCTGCTGGCGCTCCAGGAGCCGGGGATCGACCCGCTTTCCGGCCAGGTCCTGCTGGGATTCCTCCATCTCCTGCTTGAGCTGGTCCAGGTCGCTCATCAGGTCCTTCATCCCGCCGTAGTTCTGCTCCATCTCCTCCAGGCCCTGGCGGATCATCTCCTGCTGGGCGGCCATCTGCCGGAGCCGCTGCTGGTCGGTCATGGTCAGCCGCTCCTTCCCGCTCAGCCGTTCCATCATCTGGCGGGTGGTGCGGTTCAGCATCTCCTGGGACTCGGTGAGGCCGGTCAGCTCCTGCTGCATCTGCTGCTTCTTGTCGCCCCCCGAGGACCCGCTGCACATCTGGCTGTGGGACTTCATCAGGGACACGATGGTCTGGTTCAGATCCGAGGCGGACTCGCGCCCCTGGAACCCGCCCCCCTGCTGGTTCCCCTGCTCGTAGAGCCGGGTGGCCCGGTCCATCTTGTGGAGGGCCTCGGACAGCCCCTGCTGCTGCTCGGGCTGGATGGCCAGGGTCTTCTTGGCCACCGCCTGCAGGCTCTCGGCCAGGGCCTGGGTCACGTTGACCAGGTCGAACTGGCGCTGGGCCAGCCGCCGGTCGTCGTTCTCCCCGGAGCGGACCAGGTTCACCTGGTCGTCGGAGACCTCGATCAGGCCCCGGATCACCCGCTCCGTGCGCTCGATGCTGTCGTCGGTCATCTGCTCCTGCATCTTCTGCTGGGCGCTCTTGGCCATGTCGGCCAGCTGGTTGGCCTGGTCCCGGGCCTTGAAGGCGAAGTCCGCGGCCGGCTGTTGCTGCCCCTGCTGCATGCCCTGCTGGGCCTTCTGCATGTTCTGGTCCATGTCCTGGAGCTGCTGCTCCTTCTGCATCTGCTCGGCGGTCTTGGTCTGGTCCTGCTGCTCCTTCTCCAGCTTGCGCAGGGTCTCGAGCTGGCGCTTGAGCTCGTCCACCTTCTTCCGGACCTGCTCCTGCTTCTCGGCCAGCTGCTTCAGCCGGTCCTGGGGGCTGCCGCTCTTCTGATCGCCGGACTGCTGGTCCCCCGACGACTGCTGATCCTGCTCGTTCTCCCGGGCCAGCTGGTCCCGCAGGTCCTCCAGGCTCTTCTTCAACTCGTCCAGACGCTTCTGGGCGCTCTTCCCGGCCTCGGCGTCCTGCTTGGAATCCGCCTCGGGCTTGGACCGGGCGTCCTCGAGCCCCTTCTCGTCCTTCTTCTCCGGGTCCTGCCCGGCCTTCTGGTCGGGGTTCCGGTCCTGTTCCCCCGCCTTCTGGTCCTCGCCGGCCTTCTGGTCCTCGCCGGCCTTCTGGTCCTCGCCCGCCTTCTGCTCGTCCCCGGCCTTCTGGTCCTCCCCCGATTGCTGCTTCTCGCCGACCTGCTGCTCGTCGCCCGGCTTCTGCGCCTCGCCGGCCTTCTGCTCGTCCCCGGCCCGGGACTGGTCCGCGTCGGCCTCGGGGCGCTGCTTGGCCCCCATCTTCTCCAGCTCCTTGGCGATCTGGTTCTGCAGCTCGGCGATCTCGTCGGTGCGGCGCACCACGTCGGCCACCTGCTCTTCCTTCCGGATCTGCTTCAGGAGCTCGATGGTCCGGTCCAGCCCCTGGATCATGTTCTCCTGGTTGTTCTGGAGCTGTTCCAGGGCCCGCCGCACCGCGTCGCGGTCGCTCTGCTCCAGCGCCTTGGCCAGGCGCTGGAAGGATTCCTTCAGCTCGGGGTTGTTCAGGCCGTCCAGGAGCTGGTTGATCTCCGACATC
Source organism: Candidatus Eiseniibacteriota bacterium (assembly GCA_963768615.1). Lineage (GTDB taxonomy): Bacteria > Eisenbacteria > RBG-16-71-46 > JABDJR01 > JABDJR01 > CAVSKL01. The sequence continues at coordinate 176,526 of CAVYIE010000005.1, forward strand.
TTCTGGACCAGGTCCGGGCTCATCTGCGCGCGGTCCGAGGCCTTCTGCACCGTCTCCTGGAGCCGGTTCACCACCTCGGAGAGCTGCTCCTCCAGGGACTTCTGCCGGTCCAGGGACTTCTCCACGTCCCGGCGGACGTCCCAGTTCAGGTCCTGCCCCTGCTTCAGCTCGTTCTGCAGCTTCTGCAGGCGGTCCAGGAGATCGCTCTGGTCCTTGTGGAGGTCGGTCAGGCTCCCGATCTCCCGGTCGTGATCCTGGGCCACGTCCTGGTAGATCTCGTCCACGGTGGGGAAGCGCACCCGCCGCACCGGCGAGCGCACCGCCTTGGGCCCGCTCACCGCGTCGTTGTCCTTCACCTCCAGGTAGTAGGTGACGGTGGCCCCCGGTCCCAGGCCGAGGCCGTTCAGGTCCCACAGGGTGTCCAGCCGGAACTCCTTCTGTCCCGCGGTATAGGGATGAAAGCTGGTGGTCCGCTCCGGCCCGTCGTCCACTTTGTAGACCAGGTGCACCGAGGAGAAGCCGTAGTCGTCGGCGGCGTCGGCCACGATCCGCTCCATCATGTCCTCGGAGACGTCGTGATCGTCCTGGGGATAGTGGAGGGTGAGGTAGGGGGCGCGGTCGGGAGCCGGGTCCACCCGGTAGCGGGGGGAGCGCAGCCGCTCGTTCCCCGAGGCGTCGGCGAGCACCACCGCGTAGCTGGCCGGCTCCATCATCCGGAAGTCGGTCTTCCAGGTGGTGGCGTCCACCGGACTCAGGTCGACCCGGGTCCCGGACTCGTGGCCGTCGGGCCGCCAGTCCAGCCAGGCCCGGTCCAGGGCCCGGTTGGTGAGGATGCGCAGGTCCACCCGGGTCCCCTTGAGGGCGGCCAGGTCCCCGCTCCCCGAGGTCACCGTCTCCGAGGAAAGGCCGGTGTAGCCGGGATAGTCCAGGGCGGCCCGGAACCCGGCCAGCCGGGGAGGTTCCCGCACCGTCACCGTGAACACCGGGCTCTCCGCCCGGGGGGCCTCCACCCGGTACTCCAGGTTCCGGTCCACCTGGGGAAGCACGCTCTCCCACGTCCCCCCGTCCCGGGTCGTTGCCTCGGGGGAGCGGGCGCCGAAGTCCCGGGCCCGCCAGGCGCCGTTCTTCTCCCGGAAGCGGAGGAGGGGGGCCTTCCCGGTTCCCTCCACCTGGACGGTGATGGGGACGTCCTTGCCCCGGTCCACCTCCACGTTCCCGGGCATGACGGCCAGGATCACCGGCGGGGCCTCGGCCTGCGAGGGCTGGATGACCTGGCCCAGGGCTCCGGCCAGGAGCGCGGGCGAGATCACGGCCAGGAGCCCCATGGCCAGGACCGAGGCCGCTCCGGCCCACAGGTAGGGGCGGTCGGGGGCGGGATCCCGCCACCGGCGCAGGTCCAGGCCGCGCACCCGCTCCGCGGCCCGGGCGATGAGCGCGTCCACCAGGTCCGGAGCCCGCCCGGCCTGGGTCTCCCGGGCGGCGTCGCCCAGCTGGTAGGCGTTGACCACCACGTTCTTCTCGGCCGGGAACCGGCGCTCGACCAGGCGGACGAAGTCCTCCCGGCTGGGAAGGCGGACCAGGGGGATCACCAGCCACCGGACCAGGGCGAAGACCACCACCCCGGCTCCCAGCACCGAGACCGCCCCCGCCACCGGCACGCTGTAGATCCGCAGCCCCCGCTGCAGCGCCGCCCACAGCACCACCCCGGCCAGCGTGGCCAGGGCGATGCCCAGGAAACGGATCAGCCCCGCGGTGAGCCGGGCCCGGGTCAGGGCCCGCCGGCCCGCGTCCAGGGCGTCGATGATCTGGCGGTATCCGGGCTCTTGCATGGGTCGCTCCTAGTGGGTCATGGCGTAGACGACCAGGTTGACCGCGAAGCGCATGGCCTGTTCCCGGAGGGGCGCGGGATCGTTGTGCACCTCGGGATCCTCCAATCCGTCCCCGATGTCGGATTGGTAGGTGTAGAGGACGACGAGACGGCCTTTATGGAATATCCCCAGGGACTGGGCCGGCTTCCCGTCGTGTTCGTGAATTTTCGGGGTTCCCTGGGGCAGGTCGTAGAAACTGTGGAACACCGGGAAGTCGAAGGGCAGGTCCACCAGGGGCTGGCCGGGGTAGACCTTGGCGATCTCCCGCCGGAAGGACCGGTCCATGCCGTAGTTGTCGTCCGCCCACAGGAACCCGCCCCGGTCCAGGTACTCCCGGAGCCGGTCCACCTCGGCCTGGCTGAACCGCACCTCCCCGTGGCCGTTCATGTAGACCAGCGGGTAGGAGAAGAGGTTCTCGTCCAGGAGCTCCACCCGGGCCTCCTGGGTCTCGGGAACGGGAATGGCCGTCCGGTCCCGGAGCCCCTTCATGAGATTGGGGAGCGAGGTCGGGTTCGAGTACCAGTCCCCCCCGCCCCCGTACTTGAGCCGGGCGAGGCGGAAGCCCTCGGTGACCGCCCCCGCGGGGGACGCCGCGGCGGCCACCACGGCCAGGGCGGCCAGGGCGGCCAGGGAGACGAACAGGGATCTAACGCGCATCGGGTCAACCTTTTGGACCGAGGGGGGAACGATGATCGAGGCCCCGGCGGGCCGCCGGGGGCGGGGCCCCGGGGCCGGGGGGGAACCGCCCCCGCGCCAAACCGGACCTCGACCCACCAGTATAGAGGATCGCACCCCGGGAAACGCCAACCGGTTCCCGGTTCCGGCCCGGGAAGGGGCCCGGAACCAGGCGGCGGGACCGGATACGCAAACGGCCCGCGGGCGCACCCGCGGGCCGGAGGTGGCGTCCCGGCCGGGGCCGGGGAAGCTCTGACCGGCTGCTAGCGGGCCGCGGCGGCCCGGGCCGAGGCGCCGGAGGTCTTCGCGGACGCCTTGGTGGCCTTGCGGCGGTTCCACCAGTTGGAGATGTCCAGGGCCAACGCGCTGGCCACGAAGATGGACGAGTAGGTTCCGATGATCACGCCGCAGAGCATGGCCAGGGCGAAGTCGTGGATCACCGAGCCGCCCAGGAAGAACAGGGCCAGCACCGCCAGCATGGTGGTGCCCGCGGTGAGCACGGTCCGGCTCAGGGTCTGGTTGATGCTCTTGTCCATGATCTCGGCCAGGGTGAGCCGCCGGCCCAGGCCCATGTTCTCGCGGATCCGGTCGAAGACCACGATGGTGTCGTTGATCGAGTACCCGCCGATGGTCAGGAACCCGGCCACCACGGTGAGGCTGATCTCCCGGTTGAGGACCGAGAACAGGCCCAGGGTGATCAGGATGTCGTGGAAGAGGGCGATCACCGCCCCCAAACCGAAGCTGAAGCGGGTGAACCGCCAGGCGATGTAGAGCAGGATGAGGACCAGGCTCCAGAGGATGGCCATGGTGGCCTTCTGTTCCAGCTCGCTGCCGACCTTCGGCCCCACCGTCTCCTGGCTCCGGAGTTCCAGGGTGATGCCGGGGTACTTGTCGTGCAGCTTGGTCTCGAACCGCTGGAAGGCGTCCCCACCCCCTTCGCTCTCCGCGAAGTGGATGATGGCCTGGTCGCCGTTCTCCGCCATCTGCACCTGGACCCCGCCCAGACCGGCCTTCTCGGCCGCGTTCCGGATGTCCCCGGTGGGCACGTGCTCGCTCATGGCCACGTAGAGCACGGTCCCGCCGGTGAAGTCGATGGACTCCCGGGGGCCGCCGTGGAGGACGAGCGAGACGATGGCGATGAGGAGCAGCGTGCCGGAGAAGAGGTAGGCTCCCCTCCGCCGTTGCATGAACTTGAACTTGGCGCCGACGAAGATCTCGAACATGGGCGCTCCCTAGATACTCAGCTTCTTGATCGGACGCTTGGCCATCCAGGAGTCGTAGACCAGGCGCGTCACGAAGACCGCGGTGAAGATGTTGGCGATGATCCCGATCATCAGGGTGATCGCGAACCCCTTGATGGGACCGGTGCCGAACTGGAAGAGCACCACCGAGGAGATCAGGGTGGTGAGGTTGGAGTCCAGGATGGTCACGAACGCGCGGCCGTAGCCGGCGTCGATGGCCCCCCGGACCGTCTTGCCGTTCCGGATCTCCTCCCGGACGCGCTCCAGCACCAGCACGTTGGCGTCCACCGCCATACCGATGGTGAGCACCACGCCGGCGATGCCGGGCAGGGTCAGGGTGCCCCGGAGCATGCCCAGGGCGGCCACGATGAAGAACAGGTTGATGAGGAGGGCGAACACGGCCAGGATCCCGGAGAGCCGGTAGTAGACCGAGGTGAACAGCACCACCAGGAGCAGCCCCACCAGGGCGGCCCGGATTCCCTGCTGGATGCTGTCCCGGCCCAGGCTCGGTCCCACCGTCCGCTCCTCGAGGAGCTTGAGGTCAGTGGGGAGGGCGCCGGCCCGGAGCACGATGCCCAGGTCCTTGGCCTCCTCGTCCCCGGAGAGCCCGGTGATCGAGGCCCGCCCGCCGCGGATCTTGTCGCGGATGACCGGGGCCGACTTCACCTTGTTGTCGAGGACGATGGCCAGCTGGCGGCCCACGTTGTTCCCGGTGATCCGGGTGAACAGGGCCCCGCCGCGCTTGTCCAGGGTGAGGCTGATCCCGGGCGAGTTGGGCCGGGAGGGCTCGAGGCCGAAGGCGACCTTGGCGTCGGCCACGTGGTTCCCGGTCAGCTCCGGCCGCCCGCTCAGGGCGTAGAGGTACCGGCCGGGGTTCTCGGTTCCGGCTCCGAAGCTCCGGTCCCCCTCCTCCAGCACCGTGTTCCCGGCCAGCACCTTGGGGGCGCCGGTGGAATCCCAGGCCACCTCCTTCAGCATCCGCTCGACCTCGTCGAGGTTCTTGGCCGGCACGTAAGCATATCCGGCGTCGGGGCTTACCTGCTGGAGGAGGCGGGAGAAGGGGTGGGTGGCGGCCCCGGTGGTGTCCGCCTCGGCCAGGGCGCTGTCGGCGGCGGCGGAATCAGCAGAGGCCAGGGCGGCGGTGTCCGAGGCGGCGGCGGCCGGCTCCAGGCCGGCCCGCTGGCGCCGGGAGATGGCCTGATCGACCACCGAGAGCGCCTGGTAGAACTCCTGGCGGGTCTTGACCAGGCGGAACTCCAGCCGGGCCGTCTTCCCCACCAGTTCCTTGGCCCGTTCCGGTTCCTGGAGGCCGGGAAGCTGGACCACGATGCGGTCCGTCCCCTGCTTCTGGATCACCGGTTCGGCCACGCCGAACTGGTCGATGCGGTTCCGGATGATCTCGATGGCCCGCTCCACCTCGTCCCCGGTGCGCTGGTCCTTGGGGATCTTGGCCAGGTCCACCTCGTAGACCAGGTACGAACCGCCCTGAAGGTCCAGGCCCAGCTTCATGGCGTTCTCCCGGATCTTCTCGACTCCGGGGCTCTGGGACGCCCGCTCGGAGGCGGGCATGGAGTAGTAGCGGATCGTCGGCACGAGGTACCAGCCGAAGACGGCCAGGACCACGACCAACAACGCCCATTTCCAGCGCAGGTTAGTCATCGGAAACACTCCGTGGAGCAATTCAGGGGATGGGACACAAGGCGCCAAATCCTACGCCACCCCCCCCGCCCTGTCAACGAAAACACGGCCGCCCGGCGGCCCGTTTGCTTGGGACGCAAGCACTTACGCGGCCCGGGGTTCGGCCGGGCTACTCCAGCTCGTGGGCCTTCATGACCTGGGACAGGGGCAGGACCACGATCCCCTCCCGGGCCAGGCCGGGGAGCCGCTCCCGAAGCACGGTCAGGGTCCCCTCCCGGGCGTGGATGATGCCGATGGCGTACCCCCGGCGGCGGCAGGTGTCGACCAGGTCGTCGAAGCGGATCCCGATGGACCCGGCGTCCCGGCGGCCCTCGTCCACCTCGGACTGGGAGGTGACCTCGTAGAGGGGCACCCCGATCTCATGGGCCAGTTCGGGCACGGTGGAATAGAGGGACAGGGTGGCGTCCACGAAGAACAGGCCCCGCTTCTGCAGCTCCTCCAGGACGGGCCGCATCACGTCCCGGTCCTCCACGGCCAGGGAACCCATGAAGGTCTTCACCCCCGGCACCGGACCCACCCGGTCCAGCGCCTGTCCCAATCGCTTGCGGATCTCCCGGCCGGAGAGGTCGACCAGGATCGCGTCGTCCCCGGGGCTCCGGGTGGGGTAGTTCTTGGGTTCCAGGGGAAGGTCCAGGATGACCTCCATGCCCGCCTTCCGGGCCTCGTCGGCCACCCTCCCCGCGCCGTCCAGGTTGGAGCGGACGGCGGCGGTGAAGGTCCCCGGGAGCCCGCGGAACCCGGCCGAAGCCCCGGGGTCGGCCCCGTAGTCGTCGATGATGAGGGCCATCCGGGCCCGCACCTCCACCTCGGGCAGCCCCGGAGCCGGGGTGAGGGTGGTGTCGAGCCCGGTCCCTGTGGCCGGCACCAGCTCCAGGGCCAGGTCCACCTTCTTCCCTGCCCGGTAGCGCAGGTGCACGTTCCCCCCCGGGTCCTCGTTCCCGGCCACGAAGCGCACCCCGATCCCGGTCAGCTCCCGGGTGAACCGGGCGTTGCCCTGGATGGTGCTCACCCCCGGGGCGAGCTGGATGAGCGCGGTGCAGACGCTGGCCCCGGTGGAGTCGGGGCGGCAGAGGAGCTGGGGATAGGGCGGGGGAAGCTCGAGCTGCCGGGCGGCCCGGGCCAGGGCCTCCTCCAGCACCGGCTTCATCCGCGAGGGCTTCCCGTTCCAGAGCCGCACCGCGGTGAAGTAGCGCCCGGAGGGCGACATCAGGTAGCGCCCCCCGAAGTACACCGCGGCCGCCGTGAGGACCAGGATGAAGAAGAGCCGGAGCCGGGGATGCCCGCGGCGGCGGCGGTAACGACGGGAGATGATGCCCTCCGGACGTTGACGGCTCGGGCCCGGGTCCGGGGCCCGGGCAGGGTACTCGGGTCTCGCGGCCGGCCGGCCGCGGGGAAATCGGCGCAACGCAGGCTACGGAGGTCCGGCGCCGGGTGTCAAGGTGGGTGCGCGTCCCCCCGAGGCTCCGCAGCGGTTCCCGTGGCCGGGGGCGGCCTCAGGAGCGGTACCGGTGGGGAACGCCCCGTAGGGTGGAAGGCTCCGTCCCCAGGACCTTTACCTGTACCGGGTCTTGAGCCGACCCCATGTCATCCACTCCGTCGCGGGCTGGACCGCGCTTTCGCCGACGCCGGGGGCGGCGCTGTTGCGGTAGCCGGCAGGGAGGTCCCGCCACTCGAAGAGGTACCAGGAGGTGGTGTCCTCCCCGGCGTTCTCCAACCTCCCCTTCCGGAAATACATGTCCTGGATGTCGCCCTTCACCTCCCAGGTGATCCCGCTCCGGTCGTCCACGACCAGATTGGTGGGGCTCACCCGGACCTTCAGCGAACCCTCCGGAATGCCGGCCTCGTTGGGCACGGTGGTCTTCATTGAGCTCAGGTTGATCTCGATGTGGGTGACCTCCGGGCTCCGGAAGAGCGCCGCGGTCCCGGTGGAGTCCTCGTCCCGGGTCCAGTAGTTGCGGCCCAGGCCGCTCGGTGCGTCCCCGTCCTGGAAGTAGAACCGGAACTCGGGGGCCAGGATCTTGGCGTACTCATCGATGCCGTCGCTCAAGTACCGCCGGTAGGCGACCTGGAGCTCGACCATTCTGTCTTCGGGCGTGACCGGGGTCACCTGGGGCGCCTCCGGGTTCTTGTCGTCCCCGCACCCGGCCAGCACCAGCCCCGCGGCCAGGATCGTCCACCACACCGTCGTCCGTCGCATCGGTTCGTCCTTCCCGCGTTACTCGTACAGGGTCTTAAGCCGGCCCCAACTCATGGCCCGGATCGCGGGCCGGACCGCGCCCTCCCCGACGCCGGGGGCGGCGCCGTTGCCGCCGCCGGCGGAGATGTCCCGCCACTCGATGAGGTACCAGGCGCCGGGATCCTCCCCTGGATGCTGCACCCGGCCGGGTCGGAAGAAGAGATCCTGGATGTCCCCGTAGACGCGGTAGGTGATTCCCGACCGGTCGCCCACCTCGACCTCGGTGGGGCTCACCCGCACCCGCATCGTCCCCTCGGGCATGCCCACCTCCGTGGCCGGCGTGGCCGCCCCGTGGGCCAGGTGGACCCGGACCCCGAGGACCTCCGGGCTCCCGAAGAGCGCCGACGATCCCTCCAGGTCCTGGCTCCGGGTCCAGTAGTCCGTCCCCAGGCCCGCCGGCTCTTCCCCGTCCTGGAAGTAGAAACGGAACTCAGGAGGAAGTAGCCCGGCGTAGCCGTCCAGGTCCCGGGCCGCCCAGGCCCGGGCCAGGTTCTCGACCTGGTTCTCCGGCGAGGTGGGAGCCAGGTAGTCCGGGGCCTCCGCATCACCCCAGAGTTCGCACTTCATCTGCCACCAGTAGGTGCCCCGCACCGGGGTGGGGGCCTCGGTGGGACGAACACCCGGGGCGTGGGCGGAGCGGGAGCCCTCGTCCCGCCACAGAGCCAGGTACCACCGGGTGGTGTCCTCCCCCGAGCCGGCGAACCCCGGCCGGACGAAGAACTCCTGGAGGTCGTCGTGGGCGGACCAGGTCAGATTGCCGGCCAGGTCGACTTCCAGGATGAACCGGTCGACCCGGATGAGCCGGGTGTGCTCCAGGCCCACCTCGTTGGAGGGCACCGGGTCCTGGGGGCTCATGCCGAGGCTGATCCGCTCCAGGTCCGGCCGCCCGAAGATCGCGCCCACCGCGGCCAGATCGTCGTCGCGGGGCAGGACCCCGTCCGCGCAGCTGAAGTAGGTGTCGAAGGCCGGGGTGAACCGGAACTCGAATTCCGGGGCCAGGAGTTCCCGATAGCGCTCCAGGTCGTGCTCCCGCCAGGCCACGATGAGGTTGTTGACCACGTTCTCCGGCCGGTCCAGGGGCAGGTAGGAGCGCGCCTCCGGTTCCTGCCGGTCGCTGTCCCCCTCGGTGCTCAGGAAGCAGCCGGGGGCGGCGGCGGCCAGGCCGAGGATCGCGACGGCGGCCAGGGAAATCCGGAGCGGAGAAGAAACCGGGCGGCGCGGCGGCCGGCGGCGGGCGGGCATGCGGAAACCCCCTCGGAGGTGGCGGACCCGGGACGGCGGGGGTGGCCGTCCCGGGCTCGAATTCTCTTTCGGACCGGGCGGGGCCGCGCGAGGCGGTCCGTCCCGGCGGGTGGGGCCTGCGGACAGCGGCCCCGGAGGATCAGTTCACGGGCACGGCCGGTCCGAAGCGCTGCATGAGGGCGCCCCAGGTCACGGTCCGGGCGCCGCCGTCCACCGGCGCGTCCCGGCCGGCCAGGGTCAGGCCCCCATCGGGGGCGGCGCTGTTGCCGCCGCCGGCGGGGATGTCGCGCCACTCGAAGAGGTACCAGGCGGTGGTGTCCTCGCCGGCGTTCTCGACCAGTCCCTTCCGGAAGAACATGTCCTGGATGTCGCCCGTCACCTCGTAGGTGATCCCGCTCCGGTCGTCCACGGTCAGGTTGGTGGGACTCACCCGGACCTTGAGGGCGCCGTCGGGCATGTCGACCTCGTTGGGCACGGTGGCCTTCCCGTAATTCAGGTCGATCTGGATGTTGGTGACCTCAGGGCTCCGGAACAGCGCCGCGGTTCCGGTGGAATCCTCGTCCCGGAGCCAGTAGTTCCGCCCCAGGCCGTTCGGCTCGTCGCCGTCCTGGAAGTAGAACCGGAACTCGGGGGCGAGGATCTTGGCGTATTCATCGATGCCGTCGCTCAGGTACCGCCGGTAGGCGACCTGGAGGTTCTCCATCTGGTTCTCGGGCGAGGTCGGCTCCACGTACTGCGTCCTGGGCGGCGGGGGCTCGGTGGTCGTGGGCGAGAAGATGCAGCCCGCCCCCGAAACCGCCAGGAGAGCGCCGAGCACGAAAAGAATAGTCATCCGCTTCATGGGAACAAACCTCCACGGGCATGGTTGGACCCGGAAGTTATCGGCCCCGGGCGGGGGGAAATCCAGCCCCGAGGCTCCGACCGGTCAGTTTATCACGCGATCACTGGACGGGGGCGTTGTTGACGTGCAGCCACCCGAGGGTGGAATTACCGCTGGTGTCCCGATGGTCCACCCACCGGCTCACCACCCAGGTCCCCACCTGCTCCTCCACGATCGTGAGGTCCACCGTCCCGGAGTAGACATCGGTCACCCGGGTGGTATCTCCTTCCTGAACATAGAGTTCGAGCGTGTAGGGCATATTCTCGTAGAAAACTCGCTGCGCCCCCCTTTCGGGTTCGACCTCGTCGAAGGTGAAACGGAACTGGTCGGTAATCTGGTCGACGACGATCTCCTGGGCCTGGATGTCGGCGTCCCGGCCCAGGGAGTCCCGCTGGGCCCCTATGGGCAGGTCCAGCACGTCCTGGGGATCCAGGACCAGGGAGAACGAGGGCCCCAGGGTCTGCTCGTAGAGCCCCAGCCCGTCCGCCTTGCAATCCATGGACCGGGCGAAGTTCACCACCACGCTGTCCGCCGAGCTGGGAATGGCGGAGGGACAGGCCTCGGGCCCGGAACCGGGGGGCACCGGATCGCGGATGTCGAAGAGGCACCCCCCGAGCGCCACCGCTCCCGCCATCCCCATTATGAACACCCAGGCCCACCGGCCGGTTCCCGGTCTTGATTCATGCTTCATTTTAGAAATCCTTGGACAGACCCGCCTTTATCGTCCAGTAGGTGTCCCGTACGCTGCTCCGGTTCACGTTCCCCACGCCGGTCAACCGTATCCCTCCGGCCAGGACCCGCTCGATCTGGAATCCCTCCCGGAGGTCCAGGGTCTTCACCGTGGTCCGCTGCCCGGTGGCCTCGGTGACGTTGTCGTTCCGGTAGAACCGCGAATCCACCTCGATGCCCAGCCAGGGGGTGACCTGGTACTCCACCTTGGGGGCCAGCTCCTGGGTGTACCGCCGCTGGCTCCGGGCGAACAGGCGCTCCCCTCCGGGGCCGAACTCGAAGGGGCCCGAGTCCTGGAGGGTGAACCGATGCTCCATGGAGAGGGTGACCCGTTCGGTAACCTTGCTCTCCACCTTGGTCAGGATCCGCTGGGTGGAGATCAACCGGTCCCCGGTGGGATTGTAGTCGAAGGTGCTGTAGGCGGCCTGGATGGAGTAGTTCTGGGTGATCGCGGTCCGGGGGCTCGTCTGGTAGCGGATGTTCATGTCCACGGTGTAGTTGTCGTCGTTCCGGGTCTGGTTGGCCTTGCTCGGGTTCAGCTCGATCCGCCGGGTGGTGAGCCGGACGTAGGAAGCGGTCACCGACCACTTGGCGTTGGGGCGGTAGCTGATGGCGGGTTGGAGCTTGATGCGCCGCTCGTCCCGGTCCAGGCGATCGCTGGCCACCACGTTCTGGTAGAAGAGCTGGGTCGCCCGGACCTGCCAGTCGAACTGGGCGGTGAGCTTCGGGTTCAACCGGCGGCTGATCTTCCCCTCGAAGTTGGCGGTCTCGTTCTGGGTGGTGTCGCTGGTGGCCGGTTCCAGGCGGTCCAGCCCGCTCTCCAGCTTCCCCTCCACCGAAACCCCGAGGATCTCGGGCACCTTGGCCCCCAGCGACCAGGAGTTCCCGTTGCCGGAGGAGGCGATCTGGGGCCGGGCCCGGAAATCGTTGGTGTAGTCGTTGACGTCCACCCGGCCGTTCAGCTCCACGTCCGAGAAGGGGATCATCGTCACCTCGGCCGAGGCGGTGGTCCGGTCGGCCTGCTGGCTCTCCAGGGTTTCCTCCCGGGTGAGGAAGAACTCGTCGCGCTTGTAGTTCTCGTTGGCCAGGATCTTGGAGGAGAGCCACTTGGCCGGATCGTAGGTGACCTGGACGGATGCGTTGCGGGTGGCGCTGGAGCTGGACTGGTCGAAGGTCTTCCCCTCCACCGTGGTCAGGCTGAGCTGCTTGGCCGAGGCGCCCTGCTTGACCGTGGACTCCACCTTCACCGGGTCGGCGGGGCTCCAGTTCGTCTTCCAGGTGAGGTCCTCGCTCCAGGACGCGTCCACGGTGGAGGACTTGCGGAACCCGTCGTCGCTGGAGTCCGCCCGCCGGTTGTAGCCGCCGCTCACGTCGAAGCTGTTCCGGATCCCGGCCAGGAAGGCGGTGTACTTGGAGCCGAGCAGGAAGGCGGAATCGTCGGTCTGCCGGGTCTGGATCGGGCTCTGCACCGTGGTCCGGCCCACGTTGAAGGTGGTGGTGATGGGGACCTTGCGGATGAGGAACCAGCGGAGGTCGGTGACGTTGCGCCCGTCCCGGGTCTCCTCGTTGCGGTCCGAGTCCCGGCGGACCGAGAAGTTGGTCCGGTTGTTGAAGTTCATGAATCCGAACCCGGCCCCGAAAGCGAAGTTCTGGCCCCAGATGGTGGTCTGGCGGTTCACGTCGTAGGTGGTGCTGTAGCTGGGCTGGAGGGTCTGCATGATGGCCGAGGCGGCGGCGGAGTCGGCCTGGGCGGCCGGGGGCTGGGCCGCGGCCGGCCGCGCCCCGGCCAGGGCGACCAGGATCAGGAGGCCGGCGGCGGTCGTCCCTCGCTGACTCCAGATCACCCTTCGCCATCCTCCGACTCGGTTTCCTGGCCGCTCCGGCGTTCCCGGTCGGCCGGCCCGCCGGAACCGGCTCCGGCGCGCTCCCCCAACAGATCGGCCAGCCGCCGGAAGTCCTCCAGGACCAGCCGCTCCCCCCGCATGCGGGGGTCGATCCCCGCTTCGGCGATCGAGTCCTCCACCTCGGCCCGGGGCAGGGAGAGCCCGGCGGTGAGCGCGTTGACCAGGGTCTTGCGGCGCTCCCCGAAGGCGGCCCGGATGACCCGGAAGAAGAACCTCTCGTCCCGGGGGGTCACCGCCGGCTCCTCGCGGAACCGCAGGGCCACCAGGCTGGACACCACCTTGGGAACGGGACGGAAGCACTGGGGGGGTACGTCCAGGATGCGCTCGGCCTCGGCCCGGTAGCGGACGGCGAGGGTCAGGCTCCCCGCTTCCCGGTCTCCCGGCTCCGCGGTCACCCGGCGCGCCACCTCCCGCTGCATGAGCACCACCGCCCGCCGGATGTCCGCGTGCTGGTCCAGGAGCCAGAGGAGGAGATCGGTGGTGATCCGGTAGGGGAGGTTCCCCACCACCACCGCCTTCCCCTCCGGGACCAGGTCCCGCACCCGGAGCTTCAACACGTCACCCTCGTGGAGGGTAAGTTTCGGCTCGGCATCGAATTCCACCCGGAGCCCCTGGAAAAGTTCCCGGTCCACCTCCACCGCATGGAGGCGGCTCCCCCGCTCCAGGAGGAGGCCGGTGAGGGCCCCGGTCCCGGCCCCGATCTCGATCACCGGGTCCCCGGGACGGATCTGGCACAGCTCCACGATCTTCCTGGCCATGTTGGGGTCGACGAGGAAGTTCTGGCTGAACCGCTTCTTGGCCCGGGGGCGGCTCCCGCCGCCTCCGTCCCCCCCCCGGCCGGATCCGGAGCGGCGCCCGCCGCGGTTGCCCCCGTGTCTAGGCGTCATCGCGGGCCGCGGCCGGCCAGGGGACGGCATGGGGAAAGAGCCGGGCCACGTTCTCGGTGGTGCGGCGGATGACGGTCTCCTCGGACACCTCCCGGCCCTCGGCCAGGCGCGCCACCACGTAGCGCATCTTGGCGGGGTCGTTGCGGCTCCCCTTCTCGGGAACCGGGGCCAGCCAGGGGGCGTCGGTCTCCAGGAGGATCCGCTCCAGGGGAAGCCCGGCGATCATCCGCCCCTTCTTCTTGCGGGGGTTCATGTAGGTGATGCTTCCCCCCAGGCCGAGGTAGAACCCCAGGTCCATGGCCCGGTCGGCCACCTCGCGGTCCCCGGAGAAGCAGTGGAAGATGCCCCGCACCTCGCCCCCGCCCTCGGCCTCCAGGATCCGCAGCACGTCGTCGTGGGCATCGCGGTCGTGGATGACCAGGGGCAGGTCCCGGTCCCGGGCCAGGCGCACGGTGCGGGCGAAGAGCTCGATCTGCTTGTCCCGCGGCGCCCAGTCCCGGTAGAAGTCGAGCCCGGTCTCGCCCACCGCGATCACCTCCGGCTCGGCGATGAGGGCGGCCACGGCGGCGAAGTCCTCCTCGGTGTAGGTCCCCGCCTCGTGGGGGTGGATCCCCACCGAGGCCCGGAGCCGGAGGGGGTGCTTCCGGGCCAGGTCCACCGCCGCCCGGCTGGAGCCGGCCGAATACCCCACCTCCAGGATCGCGGTCACGCCCTCGGCGAAGCACCGGGCGAGGACCGCCTCCCGGTCGGGATCGAAGTCGGGATGGGAGAGATGGCAGTGGGTATCGATCATCGCTGGGAATCGGGGGGTTCCGGGTTCGAGGCGCCTCCGGCCCCAAGGCCGCCGCGTCCGGCCGGGCCGGGCGGCTCGCCGGCCGAGGCCGAGACGCCCCGCGCCGGAGCTCATTGCCCCGGCGCGGGGACCAATCATGCCACAAGCGGAGGTCCGCTCCAAACCCCGGATCGACGGGGCCGGATCCCGGGGTTCAGGGGAGGACCACCAGCCTTCGGACCCGGGTCTCGGTGCCCTGGAGCCGGGCGAAGTAGATGCCCGCCGGCACCCGCCGTCCGGAACCGTCGCGCAGGTCCCAGGCCGCGGTGACCGGCCCCTCGAGGCCTCGGCCGGCGAACACCGTGGCCACCCGGCGGCCGGCCACGTCGAACACGGCCAGGGAGGCGGTCTCCCCCGCGGGCACGCTCAGCTCGAACCGGGCCGGACCGCCCCGGACCACCGGCTGCGCCCCCAGGAGCCGGAGCCCCCAGCGGGGGGCGGATGACCCGGCCGGGGGGAGGCCGGTGATGGGCTGGCTGTTGTCGCAGGACTGGCCCGAGGTCCCGAACCAGGCCAGGACCTCGGCCAGGCGCTCGTCCACCGCGGGCTCGTCCGGGTAGGCCGGGGTGAGGTAGGCGCAGGCCCCGCCGGCGTCGCGGCGGTAGTGGACCGAGAGCCCGTCCACCACCGTCCGCCAGCCCGCGTCCCCGGTCACGTCGTGGCTCACCGAGGCGAAGCTCCCGGTCTTGGCCCCGCCCACGTAGCGCTCGTCCCCTTCCGCGGAGCCGGCGGCCGCCCCCGAGGGGGCGAGGAGATCGAAGGAGCGGAACTCACGGCAGCCGTTCCCCTGGGCCAGGTGGCCGGCGGCGCGGCCGAGGCTCCCCGCCACCCGGGCTCCGGTGGCCGGATCCAGGCTGAGGCAGGCGGTGGAGTCGGCGATCCCGCCGGTGCCGCAGGCGGGATCCCGCACCGTGCCGCAGGTGAAGCCCACCCCGCAGTACCGGTCGAGGAGGCTCGCCGGCCCGGTCCCCTCGCCGGTGTCGGTGGCCATGCCCTGGGCCAGCCCGTCCCCGGAGAGGTAGAGGTTCCGGGAGCCGTCCCCGTAGAGCCAGGGGATGAGCACCTCGGCGTCCTCCTTGACCAGCTGGGAGCCCTGGAGGTTCCCGCTGTTCCAGATCACGGTCCGGTAGCCCATGGCCTGGAGCAGGGTCGCCCCGTAGGCGGTGTGGTCCGGCCGGCCGAAGGAGCCCTGGGCGCCGGCCGGGGCCCGCACGTCCCACCGGTCCCAGGGCACGTTCTCGAAGTTGTCCGAGCCCCCGGGGAGCGCGGCCCGCAGCCCCGACTCGACGAAGGGCTGGGCCCCCCGCCCGTCGTCGTGATCCACGTAGAGGGTGCAGTTGAAGGTCCCGTCGGCGGCCATGGAGGAGGGAAGCACCTCCATCTCGTAGTAGTTCCCCCCCGCGGTGTCGGGATCGGTGTACCAGGTGGATCCGGCCAGGAAGCGCGTCTCGTAGTAGAGGCAGAGCCGGGTCCCCGGGGTGAGGAGGTCGTCGGGGAAGATGTCGTTGGCCAGCCGCCCCTCCCGGCCCAACGGATCCAGGTCCGCGGGATCCAGGTCCCGGTCGGTGCCGGTGAAGTTGGGATCCTCCTCGTGGTAGGCGGTCATCCACTCGCCGGCGGCCACCGAGCCCCCCTGCTCGGCGGTGTCCATCCGGGCCGAGACCCAGTCCAGGCCCCGCCAGGGGCCTTCCGGCCGGTGCCGGCCCAGCCAGGCGGTGAGCCGGCCGGCGTCGATCCCCGGTCCCGGGACCACCGCGAACACCACCCGGACCTCGGCCCCGCCGCTCCCGCCGGAGACGATCAGGGTATCCCCGAGGGAGGTGTAGGACTCGGGGGTGGCCGCGCCCTTGACGTGGTTGCAGTCCACCCGGCCGGGGGCGGACGGGGACAGGGTGCCGTTTTCGGGGAAGGCGTCCTGGGGCAGGTCGACGGCGCCGGCGGCGAGGTAGGGGGCGTCGGGGAGGCCGTACACCCCGAAGCGGACGTTGTCGTACCAGGGCGTGGTGTTGGAGATCCCGCTGCAGGAGCCGTAGAACCGGCAGAAGTTGGCCACTCCCAGCCCGATCCGCACCTTCTCCGCCCCGAGGTCGATCAGGGATCCCAGCTCGATCCGCGCCGGGGACAGTCCGTCGGCGCAGGTCCGGGGGGACTTGTAGTAGACCGTGCCCGGGCTCCGGAAGTCGCTGGTCACCGGGCTCCCGGTTTCCGGGCAGACGGCCGGATACCACTGGACCTCGACCAGGTCGAACACGAAGTTGGCGAGGGGTAGATCGAACCAGCCCTGGTACTCCAGCACCTTCCCCGGGGAGCCGGCCAGCCCGGCTCCCTTGAGGTCGATCCAGGGCGAGGCGACCAGGTTCTCCTGGTAGGCCCCGTGTCCGCTCGAGCCGGGATCGAAGAGGACCAGCACCGAGTCGGCGACGCCGGTGCAGCCGCAGGGGTCGGTGACCGGGGGCAGCTCGGCCAGGTCCCGGAGGTCCGACCAGTCCCCCCCGGGCCGGGCGCGGCCGGGCTCAGGGTCCACCCGTCGTCGCCGGTCTCGAAGTCGGCGGCGTAGCTCACCCCGCCGCCCTGCACCGAGACCCGGTCCACGGCGAAGGCGCCGCAGGCGGTGGGATAGAGACCGTCCTCGTCGGAGTAGGCGGCGTCGGAGTCCACGCAGAACTTGAGGGTGTAGGGGCCGGGGCCGGAGCGGAGATCGGCGCCCGGAACCAGGGTGAAGGCCCCGTGGCCGTTCACGCTGCCGGTGTAGGAGGCCACCTCCACGTCCGCGGCCGCTCCGGCGCCGGTGGTGTCCACCAGGACCTCGGCGTAGTCGTAGCTGTCCTCCACCGCCGCCCGGTAGTCGAAGCCGAGCTCCACGGTGCCGGAGCCGTCGTAGGTGAAGGCGTGCTCCACGCACACGAACCAGTTGTTGCCGTAGCCCATCCCCGCGGCGTAGCAGAGGGAGTCGGCCTCGTGGGGGAGCACTCCGCACCAGAGCGATGCCTGGCCCTCCAGGCCTCCCAGGTAGCCCACGCAGGGGAGAACCCCGTCGGCGGTGAAGTCGGCGGCGGTGAGCCGGCGGAAGAAGCGGACCTCGCTGTAGGTGCGGTCGATCCCGATCCACCCCTCCATGACCGCGTGCAGCGCCGGATCCTTGTAGGGGTTCACGAAGGGGAGGCCGTGGTCGAAGCTCGACCCCACCCCGCTGTCGAAGGTCCACACGCCGCCCGAGACCGCCTCCCAGCGGGAGGAGTCGGCCGCCCACACCGTGCCCCCGAACCAGGTGGTGTCCTGGGCGGCGGCGCCGGCGAGCCCGGGAGCGGCGGACCGGGCGCCGTCCAGGATCCCCGCCGTCCGGCCCGGGGAGGCCGGGAGGGGAAGCTCCGGGGGCCGGGCCCCGGCGCTCTCGGGGATCAGGGCGAGCAGGGTGAGGAGGAGGGCGAGAACGAGGAAGACGAGCAGGGGACGGGTGGACCGAGAGGTCATGGCGGCATCTCCCTGGTGGCCCGTGAGGGGAAGGGGCCGGTGCGTCCGCCCCGGGGCCAGTCCCGGGGCGCCCGGATGCCGAAGGCAGCACATCCACCCTCAACATAGCACCGCATTTCGAATTGGCCAGGGAGTTTATGGCCGGGTATCCCCTCCCGCGGGGCCCCGGTCTCCTTCCGCAACCGCCCGCGGAAAGACTACCCGGATGCTCCGGTATCGATCCGCGGGAACAGGGGCTCGGGGCGGGTCAGGGCCTCGGCGGGGGGAAACTCCAGCGGCGCCCAGCGGGCGTCGTCCAGGGTGAGGGCCTCCTCGGCCCCGCCCCGATGGAGCCGGTCCCGGATCTCCGCGCACTTCCCGGGCATGATGGGGGTGAGGAGGAGCGCGGAGAGCCGCACCGACTCCAGCAACCCGTGCATCACCGTGGCCAGGCGGTCGCGGCCGGCCGGGTCCTTGGCCAGCTTCCAGGGGGCGGTCTCCTCGATGTACTGGTTGGCCCGGCGGACCAGGGCCCAGGCGGCGGCGATGGCCTCGTCCACGGCCAAGCCCTCGAAGCCCCGCCGGACGCCGGCCACCGCGGCCTCGGCCGCTTCCCGCAGGTCCGCGTCCGGCCCGGGGCTCTCCGGCGCGTACACCTCCGGAAGCGCGCCCTCGAAGTACTTGACCGCCATGGACACCGTGCGGCTGACCAGGTTTCCCAGGTCGTTGGCCAGCTCGGTGTTGTAGCGCTCGATGAAGAGCTCCCAGGTGAAGTCGCCGTCCCGGTCCAGGGGCACTTCCTTGAGGAGGTAGTAGCGGAGGGGGTCGGGGCCGAAGCGCCCGGTCACCTCCAGCGGCTCCACGATGTTCCCCAGGGACTTGGAGAGCTTCTCCCCCTTGAAGGTGACCCAGCCGTGGCCGAGGATCTGCTTCGGCAGTTCCACCCCCGCCGCCATGAGCATGGCCGGCCAGATCACGGCATGGAACCGGGTGATGTCCTTCCCGATCACGTGGAGGTCGGCCGGCCACCAGCGGGCGAAGCGCTCCGCCTCGGCCGGATCCCCGGCCGCGAACCCGATGGCGGTGATGTAGTTGATGAGGGCGTCGAACCAGACGTAGACCCGCTGGGTCCCGTCCAGGGGGAGGGGCACTCCCCATCCGCTCCCCGGCCGCGAGACCGAGATGTCCTCCAGCCCGCTCTCGATCACGTTCACGATCTCGTTCCGCCGGGAGGCGGGGACCAGGAAGTCCGGGTGGGCCCGGAAGTGGGCCAGGAGCGGCTCCTGGTACTTGGAGAGGCGGAAGAACCAGTTCTCCTCCTCGATCCAGTCCGGCTTCCGGCGGTGGATGGGGCAGAGGCCGTCCACCAGGTCCTTCTCCTGCTTGAAGGCCTCGCAGGAGACGCAGTAGTAGCCCTCGTACTTCCCCTTGTAGATGTCCCCCGCCTCCTGGATGCGGCGGAAGAGCTCCTGCACCGAGCGGCGGTGGCGGGGCTCGGTGGTGCGCATGAACACGTCGTAGCCCAGGTTCAGGTCCGCCCATACCGACTCGAAGCGCGCCGCCATGCGGTCGGTGTACTCCAGCGGGGAGAGCCCCTGCTCCCGGGCCGCCCGCTCCACGTTCAGGCTGTGCTCGTCGGTGCCCATGAGGAAGTACACCTCGCGCCCGGCCAGCCGGTGGTAGCGGGCCAGGGCGTCGGCGGCGATCTTCTCGTAGGCCGTCCCCAGGTGGGGGTTGGAGTTCACGTAGTCGATGGCGCAGGTGATGTAGAACGTCTTCCCGGGCATGTGCCGAACCTTTCTAGCGGTCGAGGGCGGCGGCGGCGCCGCTCATCACGTGGGCCAGCCGGTACAGCACCAGCGGCATGAACACGTTGCCTTCCATGGCCCGCCGGGCCTCTTCCAGGGCCTGGATCCGCCGGCGGAGGGTGGGAACGTCCAGGTCCGCCGCCTCGGCCCGGATCTCCGCGGCGCGGTCCCGGTTGGCCGGGGAGACGTCGCTCCCGGTGGCTGCCCGCAGCAGGTCCGCCTGCCACAGGAGCCCGAACTCGATCAGCCGCCCCGCCGCCCGGCGGTCCACGGTGGGCCGGCCCTTGGCCCCCGTCTCGGCCCGGGACAGCTCCTTGACCTCCTCGTGGAGCCGGGGGTCCCCGGCCGGGAGCCGCAGGAAGGCCAGGGCCTGGTCCCGCTGCTCGACCACGTCGTCCCCGGAGTCCAGGAGGTTCTGGGCGTAGGTGAGGCTTCCCCGGGCCAGGGCCGCGGCCAGGGCCGCCGCCTCCGGGGTGGGCACCCGGACCGCGGGCTTCTTCCGACCCTTGGCCGAGGCCGCCGCCTCCGCCGCCGCCTCGGCGCGCTCCACCAGGAGGGCGGCCACCGCGTCCTCGGCCAGGTCCCGGAAGCGGACCGCCTGGCAGCGGGAAACGATGGTGTCCAGGAGCCCGCTGGGGCGGTCGGTGGTGAGCACGAGCAGGTTGTCGGGGGGGGGCTCCTCCAGGATCTTGAGCAGGCTGTTGGCCGCCTCGGTGGTCATGCGGTCGGCCTCGGAGACCACGAACACCTTGACCCGGGCCTCCACCGGGGCGTAGCCGGCCTGGCGGCGGAGTTCCCCCACGCTTCCCACCACGCTGTCCTCGTCGCGGCCGATGGCGATGACCGCGCTCCCCGGGTAGGTGAGGCCGTGGATCCCCGGGGAGAGGCGCTCGTCCAGGATCGCGCGCACGTGCTCGGCCCGGGCGTCCCCCTTGAGCCGCTTCCCCCCCTCCGAGCCGGCCATGGGGAAGATCCAGTGCAGGTCGGGGTGCCGCAGGTGCATGAACTTGCGGCAGGAGGGGCACTCCCCGCAGGAATCCTCCGCGGTGGGCGCCTCGCAGTTCAGGAACTGGGCCAGGGCGAAGGCGGTGGTGGTCTTACCCACCCCCCGGGTGCCGTGGAAGAGATAGGCGTGGGGGAGCCGCCCGCGCTCGGCGGCGCGGCGCAGCAGGGCGTGGGCCCGCTCCTGGCCCTGGATGTCGGCGAATCTGGGCATAGGCGGGGGATTGTAGCAGGGGGCGGCGGGGGGTGTGGATCGGGCGGGGCCCGCTTCCGCTGGCGGGGATCCGGCCTGAGCCGGATCCGCCCGCGGGCGGATCCGGGGCGGCTAGCGGCGGATCGCCGCCCGCACCCCTTCCAGGGCCCCCATGATCACGAGCGGAGCCAGGAGCAGGAGCCCGAACAGGTGGCGACCGACCCCGCCGGCCAGCGCGTCCGGCCGGAAGCCGCCGCCGGGGAGGGTCAGGCCCTTCCCCAGGAACCCGGCCACCTCGGGGCGCAGCGCGAAGGCCAGGAGGAGCCCGAGGAGCAGGGTCACCCCCAGGAGGTGGGGGAGGACCAGGCGGAGTGCGGAGGGAGGCGGGGGAAGCGCGGCCTCGGCCCGCGCCCGGCGGGCGGCCGCGTCCGCGCCACGAGCGGCGAGGGCGGGCACGGCCAGGGCCTCGCGGGTCCAGGCCCCGGGGGCCCGTTCCGCCCGCAGGCCGGCGCGCAGGCTCCGCGCCAGCGGATCCCCGCGCAGCTCCCGTTCCTCGGCATCCAGGTTGCGGTCCATGCTCTCTCCCGTTCCCCGGCCCGGCGCTCCGGCGCCGCCGGGTTCAGTCTCCGGCGGCCTCGTCGTCCAGGAGCTCCCGCAGGCGGGCCCGCGCCCGCCGGAGGTCGCTCTTCACCGTGTTGGCCGGGCGCCCGGTCATCCGGGCCACCTCGGCCAGGGGAAGATCCTCCCCGTAGAATAGCAGCACCGCCTCCCGCTGGGCCTCGGGAAGACGGTCGAGGGCGGCGGTCACCGAGCGCGTGGCCACCGGCTCCTCCGCCGCCGTGGCCGGCTCCCAGCCCGGCCGCCGGGTCTCGTCGTCCAGCGAGTCGGTGCGGTCCTCCCGCGACCGGCGGGACCGGATCCGGTTCAGGGCCGTGTTCCGCCCGATGGTGAGCACCCAGGTGGTGAGGCGGGCCTCGCCCCGGAACCCGTCCAGGGCCCGGAAGACCTTGAGATAGGTCTCCTGGAACACCTCCCGGGCCGCCTCCTCGTTCCGCAAGAGGTGCATGAGGAAGCGGAAGAGGCTGTCCTGGGTCTCGGCGACCACGCGCGCGTACGCCCCGTCGCGGTCCCCCGCGGCCAGGAGCTCATCCAGCGAGGTCATGTCGTCCCCGGCCGTGACGGCTGCGCTCTCCACCGAACCCCTTTCCCTGGTTCTCCCCCACCGGGGGGTTCCTCCGGTGGGACTCCCGGGGGCCGGTTCCGGTTGCACCGGACCGGGTGCAACCCCGGGCCGGGCCCCGGTGTCCATCCCGGTGCGGCGGGAACCGGCCGAGGCGCCGGCGCCCGCCCGGGGGCCCACCGGCGGAGGCCGGAGCGCCCTTCCGGGAGTCCAACTTCAAGAGGTGCCTGTCGTTATGGAACCGGTGATCATCCTGGTCATGGCCCTGCTCGTTCCCATCATCTACCTCATCACCAGCGCCACGCGCCGGGTGAAGGAGCGCGAGCTCCTGCACAAGGAGCGGCTGCGGGCCCTGGAGATGGGGGTAGAGAACCTCCCCGCCGGCCTCCTGGAGACCGAGGAGCAGCGCCGCCCGGCCAAGGAGCCGAACTCCCGCGGGGTGGCCGTCCACGGGGTGATCTGGGCCGGGATCGGAGCCGGGCTCCTGGGCTCCACCGCCCTCGCCCGGAGCCAGGTCGCCGACGAGGGGCTCCAGAACTTCGCCCTCTTCCTCCAGATCTGGGCCGTGCCCGCTCTCACCGTGGGGCTGGGCCTCATCATCTACGCCGTCCTCACCCGGAACGGCAAGGGCAAGGAGGCCAAGGCGGGGACCGGCGGGCCGGCCGGGCCCGGCGCCTAGCCGATCCCGGGAAACCCGGGCCGGGGCGCGGTTCCACGGCCTGCCCGCGGCCGCGGCTACCAGCGGATCAGCATCGACCCCCAGGTGAACCCGCTCCCGAAGGCGGCGGAGGCGACCAGGGATCCGGGAACGATGCGCCCCGCCTTCACCGCCTCTTGGAGCCCCAGGGGAATGGTAGCGGCGGTGGTGTTGCCGAAGCGGTGGATGGTGTTGAACACCTTCTCCCGGGGCACCTCCAGGGCGTCGGCCACCGCCTCGTTGATGCGCAGGTTGGCCTGGTGGAACACGAAGAGGTCCACGTCGCCGGTGGTCTTGCCGTTGGCGGCCAGGGTCTCGCGCACCGCCTCCGGCATCAGCTTCACCGCGTTCATGAACACCTTCCGGCCGTTCATCCTGGGGTACTGCTCGCCTCGGTCCAGGATCTCGTGGCTGATGCGGGGCCCGTCGTAGGCCTGGGAGGGGGCCTGGGCCCAGAGCTCCTTGGCGAAGCGGCCGTCGGCATGGAGGTGGGTGGAGTAGATGTGGGAGTCGCGCTCGGGATCGGAGACCTCGGCCGCCTCCAGCACCACCGCCCCCGCCCCGTCCCCGAACAGCACCGCCAGGTCCCGGCCCCGGGTGGAGACGTCCAGCCCCTTGGAGTGGATCTCCGCCCCCACCACCAGGGCGCGGCGGCAGAGGCCGTTGCGGATGTACTGGTCGGCGATGGACACCCCGTGGAGGAAGCCGGTGCACTGCTGGCGGACGTCGATGGCGGGAATGCCCGGCACCCCCAGCTTGGCCTGGAGGAACACCCCGCAGCCGGGGAACTCGTAGTCCGGGCTCAGGGTGGCGAAGAAGATCATGTCCAGGTCGGCGGCCTCGATCCCGGCCGCGGCCAGGGCCTCCCGGGACGCCTCCAGCCCCAGGTCCGAGGTCGCCGTCTCCCCCTCCACCCAGTGCCGTTCCCGGATGCCGGTGCGCTGGACGATCCACTCGTCGGTGGTGTCCATGTAGCGGGTGAGCTCGTCGTTGGTGACCACCCGGGGGGGCACGTAGGCCCCGATTCCGGCCACCCGGGTCCGCAGCATCTGCATCGTCGTCGTCCTCCCTGCCCGGGATTCCAGCAGCCGCTACCGCAGCCAGCCCTGGGGGTCCTGGGCGGTGCCGCCCTGGCGCACCTCGAAGTGGAGGCAGGGGCCCTTCAGGCTCCCGGTGTCCCCCACCGCGCCCACCGAGGCCCCGGGAGTGACCCGGGCTCCCTGGGCCACCGAGACCGAGGACAGGTGGGCGTAGATGGTGTAGAACCCCCGGCCGTGGTTCACGATCACGGTCTGGCCGTAGCCGGGAAGCCACTGGACCAGGTCCACCACCCCGTCGGCCACCGCGATCACCGGGGTTCCCATCCCGGCCGCGATGTCCACCCCGTTGTTCCGGATCACGGTGTGGTACTTGGGGTGTTCGTGGGGGCCGAAGGTGTCGATGACCTTGCCGTTCACCGGCCAGGGGAGCCGGCCGCGGTTCTTCCCGAAGTCGGTCCGGTCCAGCTCGGCCAGGACCGGGTTGTGCCGGCTCACCGCCTCCCGGCGCTTCCGCTCCAGCTCGGCCAGGGTCCGCTCCATGGCCGCCGCCGCCTGTTCCAGCTCCCGGGCCGCCTGCTCGTTCTCGGTCTTCTGGTCCCGGACCTTGGCCAGGTCCCGGGACCGGTTCCGCTTCAGGTCCTCGAACTGGCGGCGCTCGTCCTCCTTCTCCCGCTTCACCCGGGCCACCTCGTCCTGCTTGGCGTGGAGCCGCCCCAGCTGGTCGGTGACCGCCGCCTCCTGCTCTTCCACCTCCAGGATGAGCCGCTTGTCCTCCTGGAGGACGCGGTTCAGGAAGGCGCCCCGTTGCATGAGGTCGGCGAAGGAATCGGCGGAGAACACCACCTCCAGGGACCGCGCGCGGCCGTACATGTAGGCATAGCGGAGCCGGTCCCCCAGGGCCTTCCGGCGCGCGGCCAGGACGTCCCGGGCGTGCTCCAGGTCGGCCTCGGACCGCGACACCTGGCGCTCCAGCTCGTCCTCGCGGTCCCCCAGCCGCCGGAGGTAATCCCGGGTGGCGGCGATGGCCTGCTCGGCCTTGTTGAGCCGGGAGAGCACCCCCTTCTCCTGGCGCCCGAACTCCCGGGCCCGGGCCCGCTTCTCCGCCGCCTGGCGCTTGAGCGCCTCCAGCTGCTTCTGGTTCTCCTGGATCTGGTCGTCGTAGCGGGACTGGGCCACCGCGGGCCGGAGCGGCGCCGGCCAGGTCCCCAGGGCCCCGCCCAACACCAGCACCGTGAGCGCGACCCCGAGGCCCCGCCGCCCGCCTCCGGCCGGGCGCACGGCTAGAGCCCCACCTGCCGCAGGACGTGGCGCACCGAGAGGCCGCTTCCCAGCAGTCCCAGCACCAGGGCCAGGGCCACGAACCCGCCGCACCAGGCCGGGTCCAGGAACTCGATGCCGGCGAAGCGGCGGGAGACCAGGGCCACCGCGCCGTAGAGCGCGGCCAGGGCCAGACCCCCGGCGATCAGCGCCTGGAGCATGCCCTCGGACAGGAAGGGGATGCGGATGAAGGACTCGCTCGCCCCCACCGACTTCATGATGTGGATCAGGTCCTGGCGGGCGACCACGGTCAGCCGCACCGTGCTGGAGACGATGACCACGATGGAGAGCGCCACCGCCAGCCCGATGGCCAGGGTGATCAGGAGCACGGTGTGGGCGAAGCGGTCCAGGCGGCCCACCCACTCCCCGCCGGTCAGCACCTCGTCCACCTCGTCCCAGTTCCGGACCTCGGAGGCCAGGCCGGCGATGGTGGCCGCGTCCCGCCCCTCGGGCTTCAGGATGAGGTGGAAGGAGTCGGGCAGCGGGTTGGTCCCCACCGTCTCCAGGAGCCCGTCCACCTTCATGTCGTCGGAGAACTTCTGCCAGGCCTCATCCTTGGACACGTAGCGGGCCCCGGCCACCGCCGGGTGCATGCCCAGCCGGTCCTCCAGCCGGTCCCGGTCGGCCTCGGTCAGGCCCTCCTTCAGGTACACCACCACTTCCTTCCGCGCCTCCAGCCCGGCGATCACCCGGCGCACGTTGTAGGTGGTGACCAGGAACACCCCCAGGACGAGGAGACTCGCGGTCATGGTGACGATGGCGGTGAAGGTGAGCCCGCGGTGGCGGCCGATCCCGCGGCCCCCCTCGTTGACCAGATAGCGCAGGGTCCGGATCTTCATGTCAGCGCGCCCCCCGGAGCGGGTCCACCCAGTCCTCGACGATGTTCCCCTCCTCCATCCGCACGTAGCGTTCGCCGGAGTTCATCACCAGCTCCATCTTGTGGGTGGCCAGGATGACCGCGGTCCCCCCGGCGTGGATGCGGCGGATGATCTCGATGATCTCGTCCGAGGTCTTGGGGTCCAGGTTGGCGGTGGGTTCGTCGGCCAGGAGCACGAAGGGGCGGTTGACCACCGCCCGGGCCAGGGCGATCCGCTGCTGCTCCCCGCCGGAGAGCTCCCGGGGGCGGTCCTCGGCCTTGTGGAGCAGCCCCACCTGGTTGAGCACGAAGTCCACCCGCTCCCGGATCTCCTTCTCCCCGAACTCGCCGAAGAGCCGGAGGGGAAGGGCCACGTTGTCGTAGACCGAGCGGTCCCGGAGCAGCCGGTAATCCTGGTAGACCACCCCCACCCGGCGGCGCAGGGTGAGCACCTTCTTCCGGTTCATGGCCCCGGTGGTGAACCCGGCCACCACCACCTCGCCCTGGGACGGCATCTGCTCCATGTGGACGAGCTTCAGGATGGTGGTCTTCCCCGAGCCGCTGGGCCCGACGAGGAACACGAACTCCCCGTCCTCCACGGTGAGGTTGACGTCCACCAGGGCGGGAAGCGCGCCGGGGCGGTACGTCTTGGTGACGTGGAAAAACTTGATCATGGCGTGACCGGATTCGCGGTGAGGGCCCCAGGGGATAGGGCGGTGCGCACGGCTGCGCTTCCCCCCCTCCAAGGGTTATCGGCCGCGGATCGATTGCGCCGAAGCAGAAAACCCCGAAGGGTCCGCCGCCGCGGCGATTTGTGGGCTGGAACCCGAACGGTAGCACAGACCCGACCCCCGGCAAAGCACCGGACATCGAGGTCGGCCCGGCCTGACCGCAGCCGGAGCCCTGTGCTAGCATGAGCCGCGGGTTCGCCGTCGGAAGTTCCCATCGGGAAAAGAATTAGCCGCAGGAAGAAGGAGGCCGGCCATGAGCGCCCACGCCGACGAGGTCCGCATCGAACGGGATTCCCTGGGCGAGGTGGAGGTGCCCGCCGGCGCCTACTGGGGAGCCCAGACCCAGCGCGCGGTGGAGAACTTCCCCATCTCCGGGCTCGAACCCGATCCCTCCCTGGTCCGGGCCTACGCCTTCCTCAAGCGGGCCGCGGCCACGGTGAACGCCCGGCTGGGGGTCCTGGACGGGAAGCTGGCCGGGGCCATCGTGCAGGCCGCCGACGAGGTCCTGGCCGGGAAGCTCGCCGGCCAGTTCGTGGTCGACCCGTTCCAGGCCGGGGCCGGGACCAGCCACCACATGAACGTGAACGAGGTCCTGGCCAACCGGGCCAACGAGATCCTGGGCGGGGCCCGCGGCGAGTACAAACCGGTCCATCCCAACAACCACGTCAACTTCGGCCAGTCCACCAACGACACCTTCCCCACCGCCCTCCGGCTGGCGGTGCTGCTCCGGGCCGGCGGCCTGGAGGAGGCCCTGGACCGGCTGGCCGGCGCCTTCCGGGAGAAGGGGCGGGCCTTCGCCCGCACCGTCACCACCGGCCGCACCCATCTCCAGGACGCCACCCCCATCACCGTGGGGCAGATCATGGACGGGTACGCGGGCTGCCTGGAGCGGGCCCGGGAGGGCCTGGCCGAGGCGGCGGAGCCGCTCCAGGAGCTGGGGCTGGGCGGGACGGCGGTGGGGACCGGCATCAACCGCCACCCCGACTACCCGCGGGAGGTGTGCGCGGAGCTGGCCCGGCTCACCGGGCTGGAGGTGGCCCCGGCCGCCGACCCCGTGGCCATGCACCCCAGCATGCTCGACTTCGCCCGTTACGCGGGGGCGCTCAAGACCACGGCCCTGGAGCTGACCCGGGTGGCCAACGACCTCCGGCTCATGTCCTCGGGTCCGACCAGTGGCATCGGCGAGATCAACCTCCCCGCGGTCCAGCCCGGATCCTCGATCATGCCCGGGAAGGTGAACCCGGTCATGGCCGAGAACCTGAACATGGTCTGCTTCCACGTGATCGGGGCCGAGACCGCGGTGGCCTTCGCCGCCCAGGCCGGCCAGTTCCAGCTCAACGTGATGATGCCGGTCATCGCCTACGAGATCCTCTTCTCCATGGAGATCCTGGGCCGGGCCCTGGGGGTGTTCCGGGACCGCTGCGTGACCGGCATCACCGTGAACGAGGACGCCTGCCGCGCCTACGCGGAGAAGACCATCTCCCTGGCCACGGTGCTGAACCCGGTCCTGGGCTACGGCAAGGCGGCCGAGGTGGTGAAGCGGGCCCTGGCCGAGGGGCGGAGCGTGATCGCGGTGGCCGCGGAGGCGCTGGGGGTGAGCGAGGAGGAGGCGCATCGCATCCTGGATCCCGAGCGCTGGACCCGTCCGGGAATCGTGGACGAGAAGACGGTGCACGGGGACGGCGGCGCGTGAACCCCTTCCCCCGCCGCGAGGGCCCCCGGGAGGTCCACCTTCCCCCCGCCTTCTCCAACCACCAGCCCCTGGGCCGGCTGGCCGCGCTGCTCTTCCTCTCCTACGGGATCTACCAGTTCTTCTGGTTCTGGAGGAACTGGCGCCAGCTCCGGGTCGGGCACCCCGGCTGGCGCACCGCCGGGCTCCTGGTCCCGTTCCTGAACTTCTGGCTGGTCTACGACCAGTTCCGCCGGGTGGAGGAAACGGCCCGGAGCCTGGGCATCCAGGCCTTCCGGGCCGGGCGGGTGTTCCTGGCCTGGCTGGCCCTGAACCTGTTCTCGACCGCGGTGGCGCTGCTGGTCTATCCCTGGTCGCCGGCCCGGCTGAGCGAGGGGCTGAGCCTGTTCCTGATCGACGTGATGCTCCTGGCCCTGCAGATCCTGCCCCTGGTCTACGTGCAGAGCGCCCTCAACGCGGTGTGGACCATGGTCGATCCCGACCGCCCCGCCCGCCCCGGCTTCTCCCGGGGCGAGCTGGTCTTCCTGCTCCTCTGCATCTTCCTCTGGCAGATGAACCTGCTCGCCATCTTCGCGCCGGTGAACCGGGCCTAGCGGGCCGGGTCCGGAGTCCGGAGTCCGGGGTCAGCCCTTCCAGTCCACCTTGGGGAAGGCCTCCTTCCTCAGCCGGAGCTCGAAAGCGCGCACCGCGGGGCGTTCCTCGGGGGTGATGGGGGCGCCCCGGAAGAGGGTGATGGTGCCCGTCTCCGGCTCCCCCAGCCAGATCGCCGGGGCGCTGAACGCCTTCTTCGCCCCCTTACCCGATCCGGTATGGCTCAACTCGATCAAGCCCAGGGCGAGGAAGGTGTCGTTGTCCAGCCAGGTCGCGAGCCAGACCCGGCTGTGGGGGCTCAACTGGTGGTAGCACCGCCGGCCGGCGTCCTTGCAGGCGAGCGAGAAGCCCTGGTTCGCGTACAGGGACTCCGCGTCCTCGGGGGCGAACCGGACGCCGGCGAAGGGATCGAGCACCCACCGGCCGTCGGCGGAGACCCGGAGCATGCCCCGGGCCTCCCGGCCCACCAGATCCGGCTCGTTCAGCGAGTCCGGCCACCCCCCCTCGGACAGGGGCACGGGCCCGGGGGAGATGAAGTCGTCGAGGGAGAATTCCGGGTCGATCTCCCTCCAACCGTCGGCCCAGGGCCGGAGCGATCCCAGGGTCAGGGTGTCGCGGACCGCGGGAGGGAGCCGCGATCCGGCCTCGGCGCCGGCGGCCTCGGCCCGGCGGTCGAGGGCGAAGGGGATCACCACCTGGGCCGGTCCCGCCGCTCCCCCCCGCTCGGCCGGCGGATTCAGGATCCACCCCTTGACGATCGCTTCCAGGGAATCGATGACCGCGGCCGGGGCGGGGGCGAGATCCAGGGGCCGGACCTCGACCACGTTGCCGTCGGCGTCCAGGTCGGCCTGGAGATAGACCACGTGGCGGGCGTCCTCGTAGGCCCGGGCCATGGAGTCGGCCGGGGCCGGCTCGTCCGCCGCAGAGCCGGCGGGCTTCGGGGACTCCTTCTTCCCTCCGTAACACCCGGCGGCGGCGAGGAGGAGGACGGGAACCAGGATGCGCAGGGATCGTGATCTCATGACGAACCTCCCGGCTGGTCCAGGGGCTCCAGCTTCTGGAAGAGGGTCGGTAGCAGCTCCGACACGGTGGGGTGGATGTGCATGGCCCGGCCGATCACGGTGTGGGGGGCGTCCGCGTACATCACGTCCAGGATCACGTGGATCACCTCGTCCGCTTCGATGCCGAGGATTGCCGCCCCCAGGATGCGCTTCGAGTCCGCGTCGACCAGGGCCTTCATGAAGCCCCGGGTCTCCCCCCGTTCCTTGGCCCGGCCCACCCGGGACATGGGGAGGCGGGCGACCAGGGCCCGGGCCCCCGACTCGCGGACCTGGGCCTCGGTCAGCCCCGCCCGACCCAGGGGAGGGTCGATGTAGAGGGCGTAGGCGGGGATGCGATCGGTGACCCGGCGGGGCTCGTCGTCGAGGAGGTTGGCCGCCACCACCTCGTAGTCGTTGTAGGAGGTGTGGGTGAAGGCGCCCTTCCCGTTGCAGTCGCCCAGGGCCCACACCCCCTCCCCGGTGGTGCGGAGCCGGTCGTCGGTGCGGATGTAGCCGCGCTCGTCGGTCTCCACCCCGGCCGCGTCCAGGCCCAGGTCGTCGGTGTTGGGCCGGCGGCCCACGGCCAGGAGCAGGTGCGAGCCCAGGGCGCGCTTCTCCGGCTCGTCGCAGCGGAGCCCGGCCCCCACCCGGCCGTCCTCGGCGACGAGCTCGATGCATTCGGAGCCCAGCCTCACCTCGACGTCCTCGTTCCGGAGGATGTCCAGGATGGCCTCCGAGACCTCCGGGTCCTCGCGGGGTATGAGCCGGTCCGCCTTCTCCACCACCGTGACCCGGCTTCCGAAGCGCCGGAACATCTGGGCGAACTCGAGGCCGACGTAGCTCCCCCCCACCACCACCAGGTGCTCGGGCAGCTCGGTCAGCTCCATGATGGAGACGTTGGTGAGGTACTCCACCCGGTCGATTCCCGGGATGGGGGGCGAGGCGGCGCGCCCGCCCACGTCCACGAACACCCGCTCCGCGGTCAGGGTCTCCCCGTTCACCTCCACCGTGCGGGGGCCGGTGAATCGCGCATGCCCCTCGATCACGGTGCCGTTCTCCAGCCCCCGGAGCATCTTCTCCACCCCCTCCGCGGAAGCGCGGACCTGCTCGTCCTTCCGCGCCTTCACCCGGGCCAGGTCCACCCGGACCGTTCCGTCCACGGCCACCCCCCAGTGGCCGGCGTTCCGGGCCACGTGGGCGGCCCGGGCGCTGGCCACCAGGGTCTTGGTGGGAATGCAGCCGGTGTTGACGCAGGTGCCGCCGAAGCGCTTCCGCTCCACCACGGCCACCTTCCGCCCTGCCCCGGAGAGCCGGGAGGCGAGGGAGGGACCGGCCTGGCCGGTCCCGATCACCAGGTCGTCGAAGTGCCGGGCCATGATTGTCCTCCTCGGGGATGAGTGCTTGATGAGTCTTCATGGTTGCACGTTTTTCGCGGCGGCGCGAACCCCGGTTCGCGGCCTGGGATCCCGGTGCCGAATCCCGACCGGGCCGGTCCCGGTTGCGCCGATTCCCGGCCGGCGCGAACGATTCCCCTTGCTCCGGGGGGGTGGGATTATGTTGACTTGAGGAGTCGAGATTGGCCCCGCATCCACTCTCCGGGGATCACCATGCGGCTCTCCAAGCGCGGCGAATATGCGCTGCGGGTCCTCATCCGCCTCGGCGTCTCCACCGCCGCCGGGCGCCCGCTGCTCACCATCGGCGAGCTCGCCGGGTCCGAACGCATTCCCCGGAGCTTCCTCGAACAGATCCTGCTCCAGCTCCGGAACGCCGGCTACCTGAAGAGCCGGCGCGGGGCGAGGGGGGGATACGCCCTCGCCCGCCCGGCCCATCGCATCCGGCTGGGCGCGGTGATCCGGCTCCTCGACGGGACCCTGGCCCCGGTCTCCTGCGTGAGCCGCATCGACTACGCCCCCTGCACCTGCCCGGACGAGGACCGCTGCGGCCTGCGCATGGCCATGAGCGACGTGCGCGCGGCCATGACCTCGGTGCTCGACCGGACCACGGTGGCCGATGTCGCCGCCCGGGTGGCCGCCGCGCCTTCGGCGCGGGCCCGGCGCGGCCGGCGGTCCCGCACCGCCGGGGAGGTTCCATGAAGCGAAGCGCCGCGCTCCCGATCCTGCTCGTGCTTGCCCTGGGACCGGCCGCCTGCGGCGGCGGCGGTAACGGCGGCAAGGCCCGCGCCGGCGAAGGCGGGACCGTGCTCCGGGTCGGGCACTTCCCCAACGTCACCCACGCCCAGGGCCTGGTCGCCCACCAGCTCAGCCGCCAAGGCCGGGGCTGGTTCGAGAGCCGCCTGGGCCCGGGGGTGACCCTGGAGTGGTACGTCTACAACGCCGGCCCCACCGCCATGGAGGGGCTCCTGAACGGGTCCCTGGACCTGGCCTACGTGGGGCCCAATCCCGCCCTCAACGCCCACATCCGCTCCGGCGGGGAGGACATCCGGGTGGTGGCCGGCGCGGCCCGGGGCGGGGCGGCCCTGGTCGTGCGCGGGGATGCGGGGATCAAGACCCCCGGGGACTTCCGCGGCCGCCGCATCGCCACCCCCCAGTTCGGCAACACCCAGGACGTGGCCTGCCGGGCCTGGCTCGAAGCCCACGGGATCCGGGTCACCCGGACCGGCGGCGACGCATTCGTGATCCCCACCGCCAATCCCGACCAGATCCTCCTCTTCCGCAAGGGGGAGATCGACGCCGCGTGGACGGTGGAGCCCTGGGTCTCGCGCCTGGTCCTGGAGGCCGGGGGGAAGGTGTTCCTGGAGCAGCCCGAGGCCCTGACCACGGTGCTGGCCGCCGGCGTTCGCACCGTGTCCGGCCGCCCGGAGCTGCTGCGGAAGTTCGTGGCCGCCCACCGCGAGCTCACCGCCTGGATCAACGACCACCCCGACTCGGCCCGGGCCCTGGTCCGGGCGGAGATCGCGGCCGAGACGCGGGCCGAGATGCCGCCGGAGCTGGTGGCCGGCGCCTGGCCCCGGCTCACCTTCACCGACGAGGTGACCCTGGACGCCTTCCGGGACTTCACCGCCGCCGCCCGGGCGGCGGGGTTCATGCCCGGGGCGGTGGACCTCTCCCGGCTGGTGCTCTCGCCGTGAGCCGGATCGAGGCCGAGCTGGCCAACGCCCCTCCCGAACGGCTGTCGGTGTCCGGGGTGACCAAGATCTTCCGGGGCCGCCGGGGCCGAAAGCTGGTGGCGCTGGAGGACGTGAGCCTCCAGATCGCCGAGGGGGAGTTCGTGTGCATGGTGGGGCCCAGCGGCTGCGGCAAGAGCACCCTGCTCAACATCGTGGCCGGGCTGGACGTTCCCGACCGCGGGCGGGTGCTGGCCCACGGCCGGCCGGTGGCCGGACCGGGCCGGGACCGCATGCTCATGTTCCAGGAGTCGGCGCTCTTTCCCTGGCTGGACGTGATGGGGAACGTGATGTTCAGCCTCAACCTGAAGCCGGGGCTCTCGGCCCGGGAACGGAAGCAGGTGGCCCGCTTCTACCTGGAGCTGGTGGGGCTGGAGAAGTTCGAGCGCGCCAACATCCACGAGCTCTCGGGGGGAATGAAGCAGCGGGTGGCCCTGGCCCGGGCCCTGGCCCCCAATCCGGCGGTGATCCTCATGGACGAGCCCTTCGCCGCCCTCGACGCCCTGACCCGGGAGAACCTCTACCGCGACATCCAGCGCATCTGGGCCGAACGGCGGAAGACCATCCTCTTCGTGACCCACAACGTCCGCGAGGCGGTCTGCCTGGGGGACCGGGTGATCCTCTTCTCCCCCCACCCGGGACGGATCCGGGAGGAGTTCCGGATCGACCTCCCCCGGCCCCGCGACATCAACAGCGTGGAGCTGGCCGGATACTCCACCCGCATCACCCAGGCCCTCCGGGGCTACCTGGGCCCGACCCCCGAGGAGGTGGCATGACGAGCACCACCGTCGCTTCCCGCCGGAAGCGCATCCTGGCCGCGGCCGCCTTCTTCCTCGGGTTCGCCGCCCTGTGGCAGCTCCTGGCCCTGGCCCGGGTGTGGCCGCCGGTCCTGGTCCCCTCGCCCTGGCACGTGGGGACCTACCTGGCCGGGGCGCTGCGGGACGGCACCCTGGCCTCGGCCACCGGGGTCACCCTGCGCCGGCTCCTCGTCGGCTACGCCCTGGGGATCAGCCTCGGCCTCCCCCTGGGGCTCCTGGCCGCCCGCTTCAACCCGGTCCGCGACACCCTGGGGGTGGCCGCCCTGGGGCTCCAGACCCTGCCCAGCGTGTGCTGGGTGCCCCTGGCCCTGCTCTGGTTCGGGCAGACCGAGGCCTCCATGCTCTTCGTGGTCATCATGGGCACGGTGTGGTCCATGCTCCTGGCCACCGGGGACGGGGTGCGCGCGGTGCCCCCCATCTACGCCCGGGCCGCCCGCACCATGGGCTCGCGGGGGTCCCACACCTGGCTCAAGGTGATCCTGCCCGCGGCGCTCCCCTTCATCATCACCGGGATGAAGCAGGGCTGGGCCTTCGCCTGGCGCTCGCTGATGGCGGCCGAGATCTACGTCACCATCCTCACCGGGTTCGGCCTCGGCCACCTGCTCCACTACGGGCGGGAGCTCCAGGCCATGGACCAGGTGATCGGGATCATGCTGGTGATCGTGGTCATCGGGCTCCTGGCCGACAAGCTGCTCTTCTCGCCCTGGGAGCGGTTCCTGCACAACCGCTGGGGGACCTCCCGGGCCTAGCGCAGGGGCGGCCGGGGCGGGCTAGAGCTCGATCTCCGGGCGCTCGTCCACCAGCACGTCGTAGAAGTCCCGGGATTGCTTCCTGGCCACCGGTCCGGGAGGTATCCCCACCACCGCCACCTCCAGGATGCGGGCGCCCAGGTCCAGGCGGATGTGATCGCCCTCCGAGACCGCGTGGGCCGCCTTCACCGGCCGGCCGTTGACGGTGACCTTGCCCCGGTCCACCGCCTCCTTGGCCAGACTGCGGCTCTTCAGGATGTTGACCGCGCTCAGGAACACGTCGATCCGCATCACGCACCCTCCCCCCGCCCTCGACCGTCCGCACCGGAAGCGGCCCCGGCGGTCCGCCCCGCTCCGGCAGCTCGCTAGGACCGGGCCTTGATCTCCACGTAGGCGGAGTCGCGCACCGCCCCCATCCACTTGTCGTAGGCCTTCTCCAGCTCCTGCTGCTCCAGGTAGCCCTTGAGCTGGTCCCGCACCTCGTCGTAGTTGTAGGCGCCGCCGCTCCGCCGGTTGAGGATCTTGAACACGTGGAAACCCCGCTCGGACTGCACCACCGGGCTGATCCCGTTCACCCCCACGCTGTCCACCAGCGAGGCCACCGCCGGGACCAGGGCCTGGACCGGGGTCCAGCCCAGGTCGCCCCCGTTGCCCCGGGTCAGCTCGTCGTCGCTCATGGCCTTGGCCACCTCGGCGAAGGGCTTGCCCGAGACGACCTCCTCCCGCGCCTTCTCCGCCTTGGCCTGGGCCGACTGCACGTCCTCCGGGGTGGGCTGGACGATGGCCAGGATGTGGCGGACCTGGAACCGGCTCCCGTCCCGGTCGAGCACCTCGATCAGGTGCCACCCGAACCGGGTGCGGACCGGGGCCGAGAGCTCCCCGACCTGGATGGTGTCCACCACCGCCTGGAAGTCCGGGTCCAGGTCGCCGGCCTGGAACCAGCCCAGAAGGCCGCCCCGGGCGGCGGAGGGATCGTCGGAGACGTCCTCGGCCACGTCCTCGAACTTCTCCCCGCCCACGATACGCTTCCGGGCGGCGTCGATCTTGGCCTTGGCCGCCGCCGCCTTGGCCGGATCCACCGGGTAGACCACGATGTGGGCCAGGTGGACCTCCTCGGGCTTCTGGGGAAGATCGTCCTTGTGCTCCTCGAAGTACTTCTTCACCTGGTCCGAGGTCACCTCGACCTTGGAGCGAATCTCCTTGCCCACCACCTTCTGGGCCAGGAGTTCCTGGCGGATGTCGCTCTCGTAGCGCTCCCGGAGC
Source organism: Candidatus Eiseniibacteriota bacterium (assembly GCA_963768615.1). Taxonomy (GTDB): domain Bacteria; phylum Eisenbacteria; class RBG-16-71-46; order JABDJR01; family JABDJR01; genus CAVSKL01. The sequence continues at coordinate 212,267 of CAVYIE010000005.1, forward strand.
ATGGTCCGGCTCAGCCCTTCCTTCTGGAGCGCGGCCTCGAAGTCCGCATCGGTGGGGAACTGGCTCTTCACCTTGTTCATGGCGTCGTCGACCCGGGTGGTGACCTCGGCGTCGTCCACGGTGATGCCCTGGCTCTTGGCCCGCTGCACCACCAGGCGCTCCTCGATCAGGCGGTCCAGCACGTCCTTGCGGACCTGGGCCAGCTGGGTGGAGTCCTGGCCGGCGAGCTGCCCCTGGGCGTCGAGGATGAACATCTTCTCGTCCACCTCGCTGGCCAGGATGATGTCGTCGTTCACCACCGCCGCGATGCGGTCGATGACCTGGGCTGCCCCGGTGAGGGCGGCCAGGGCGGCGAGGGCGGCAAGGAGCACGGGAAGTCGTTTCATGAATTCTCTCTCGGAACGATGTCCGGAACGCCCCCCGGAACGATTCGCGGGGGGCGGGTGGTTCCGGGCCGCGGAACCGGCGACGGCCCGGTGGTCATGCCGCGGTCAGGCGGAGCCCTCGTCCTCTCCGTCCCCGGGCTCCCGGCCGGCCATGCGGGCCAGGAGGTCCAGGGCCGCGGCCAGGTCGCCGCGGGCCTTGAGGGCGAAGCGCCCGGAAGTCGCAAATTCTACCGGAACGGTGATGCGTTTCATCCAGCCCCGAACGGTATCCGGAGAGGGAGCCTCCGACAACTCCAGATCGATCTTATTGCCCCGCAACCAGATGGAGGCCAGGCCGACCTCCCCGCCGAGCAGCTTGAGCCGGCGCAGGTCGAACAGGGCCTCGGCCGGACGGGCCAGGCGGCCGAAGCGGTCGCGGAGCTCCTCGGCCAGCGAGCCCACCGTCTCCAGGTCCTCCGCGTCGGCCAGCCGCTTGTAGAAGGCCACCTTCTCCTCGGCGTCGGTGACGTAGTCGTCGGGAAGGAAGGCGTCCACGTCGGTGGTGACCCGGGGCTCGGGCCGCTCCTCCAGGGGGAGCCCCTTCAGCTCGCGGACCGACTCCTCGACCAGGCGCACGTACATCTCGAAACCCACCGAGACGATGTGCCCCGACTGCTCCCGGCCCAGGATGTTGCCGGCGCCGCGGATCTCCAGGTCGCGCATGGCCAGGGCGAAGCCGCTCCCCAGCTCGTCGAACTCGGCGATGGCCCGGAGCCGCTTCATGGCCGTCTCGGTGAGGGCCTTGGCCGCCGGGACCAGGAAGTAGCAGGACGCCTTCTGGGTGGAGCGCCCGACCCGACCCCGGAGCTGGTAGAGCTGGCTCAGGCCGAAGGCGTCGGCCCGGTTCACCACCATGGTGTTCACGGAGGGGATGTCGAGCCCGCTCTCGATGATCATGGTCGCGACCAGGACGTCGATCCGCCGCTCCACGAAGTCGTGCATGACCTTTTCCAGCTGCCGCTCGGCCATCTGGCCGTGGGCCACCGCCACCCGGAGCTGGGGGCAGAGCTTCTGGACGTAGATCCCCATGGAGTGGATGGACTCCACCCGGTTGTGGACGAAGAAGGACTGGCCGCCCCGGTCGGCCTCCCGGAGCAGGGCCTCCTGGATCAGCTCCCGGTCGAACTCGGCGATCTCGGTCCGGACCGCCATCCTCCCCTCGGGCGGGGTCTGGATCACGGTGATGTCCCGCACCCCCAGGAGCGACAGGTTCATGGTCCGGGGGATGGGAGTGGCGGTGAGGGTGAGCACGTCCACGTTGGCCTTGAGCTTCTTCAGCTTCTCCTTGTGGGCCACCCCGAAGCGCTGCTCCTCGTCCACGATGACCAGGCCCAGGTTCTTGAACCGGACCTTCTGGCCCAGGAGCGCGTGGGTCCCGATCACCATGTCCAGGCCGCCGTCGGCGGCCTTGTGGATCACCTCGTTCCGCTGCTTGACGGACCGGAAGCGGGAGAGCATGTCCACCCGGACCGGGAAGTCCCGGAAGCGCTCGGCGAAGGTGTTGAAGTGCTGCTCGGCGAGAATGGTGGTGGGAACCAGCATGGCCACCTGCTTCCCGTCCATCACCGCCTTGAAGGCGGCCCGCACCGCGACCTCGGTCTTGCCGTACCCCACGTCGCCGCAGATCAGCCGGTCCATGGGGGTCGGGGTCTCCATGTCCTCCTTCACCTGCCCCACCGCCTTCATCTGGTCCGGGGTCTCCTCGAAGGGGAAGGAGCCCTCCAGCTCGCGCTGCCAGGGGGTGTCGGGGGCGAAGCCGTGGCCGGGATGGGCCTTGCGCAGGGCGTAGGTGCGGACCAGCTCGCCGGCGATCTCCTGGATCGCCTTCTTGGCCCGGTCCTTGGTCTTGGACCAGCCGGTGCCGCCCAGGCGGGAGAGAGCGGGGGTGTGCCCCTCCTCCGAGGAGTAGCGCTGGATCAGCCCGAGCTGGTCCACGGGGACGTAGAGCTTGTCGCCGCCGTGGTACTCGATCTGGGCCACGTCGGTGTGGTGTCCGTTCACCTCGAGGCGGGTGAGCCCCAGGTAGCGGCCGATGCCGTGCTCCACGTGGACCACGAAGGAGCCCGGCTTCAGCGTGCGCAGCTCCTTGAGGCCGAAGCCGGAGCGGAACCGGCGGCGGCGGGTGGGCCGGCGGGGCCGGCCGAAGAACTCGTGGTCGGTGAGGACGGCGATGCCGGCCTCCTCCAGCACGAAGCCGGCGGCGAGGACGCCCAGGTTCAGGACCACCGGGAGCCCTTCCTCGACCAGGAGCTCGTGGAGCCGGGTGCGCTGGCCCTCGTTGTCGCAGAAGAGGGTGACCGCGATCCCGCGTTCCAGGAGCCCCTTCAGGTAGCTTCGCCACAGCTCGATCTTCCGCCCGAAGGTCTCCGGGGGACTGGAGCGAACCGTGACCAGGGCGGCCTCCCCCGGCTCGTGGGAGAGGTCGGAGAGGCGCACCAGGGGGAACCGGGCCAGGGCGCGCTGGAGGGCCTCGGGTTCCAGGAACAGGTCGCCGGGCGGGCTCACGTGGGGGAAGTCCGCGCTCACCGCGGCGTGGGCGGAGAGAACCCCCTCCCAGAAGGATTCGGCCCGGGCCCACAGGATTCCCGGCTCCTCGATCAGGATCACCGTCCCCTCGGGGAGGTAGTCCAGGAAGCCGGTGAGTTCCTGGCCCAGGCGGCCGGCGATGCGTTCGATCCCGGCCGGGTGGAGCTCGACCTCGAAGGCCCCCTCCAGGTCCGCGGCCGCCTCCCGGTCGGTTCCGGCCAGGTCCCGGACCGCGGCCCGGATGCGCTCCTCGTCGAGAAGGATCTCGTAGCGGGGGGTGATGACGGCGCGGTCCAGGGAGCGCACGGAGCGCTGGGTGTGGACGTCGAACTCGCGGATCGAGGCCACCTCGTCGTACTCGATCTCCACCCGGATGGGGTTCTCCCCCCCAGGGAGTAGACGTCGAGAATGCCGCCGCGGACGGCGTAATCCCCCACCTCCTCCACCGCCGCGGAGCGGTCGTAGCCGAGGTAGGTGAGCCGGGTGAGCACCTCGTCCAGGTCCACCGGGTCCCCGCGGCCGAGGCTCACCAGGTGCCCGGCCAGGACCGGGGGCCCGGGCACCTTCTCCGTCGCTCCCCGGAGCGTGGCCACCACCACCCCGTCGCCGTCGGTGGCGAGCCGGGTCAGGGTCTCCAGCCGGGCCGCCGACACCTCGGTGTGGGGCGGCTTCACCGCGTAGGGTGCGCCCTGGTGCTCGGGGAAGGTGAGGATCGGCTCGTCGAGGAAGGTCTCCAGGTCGGCCCGGGCCGCCTCCAGACCCTCCTCGCCGGCGGTGATGAGGACCACCGGCCGCCCGGTCCGCCGGCGGACGCAGGCGGCCAGGAGCGCCTTGGCCGAGCCCACCAGTTTGTGGACGTGGTAGGGCCCGCCGCCGGCCTCCAGCCCGCCGAGAAGCTCCTCCACCGCGGGCAGCCGCTCGAACGCCTCCCGCCACCGGGCCGGAGGCCGGCCGGGGGGGCTCTGCTGGTCGGACATGGTCTTGGACATAGGCTATCCAGCATACACCGGGCGCGAGGGGTGCGGGTCCGTCCGGGGCGGGCGCCGCTCGGGGGCCGATCCGTCCCGTGGTTCCTCGGCAGAGGCGCGGTCTCGCCCCCGCTCGCGCTGCCGGTCCGCCCCGCGGTTCCTCGGCAGCGCTCGCCGGAACGATCCACAGGACCGTTCTTTCGGCTCGCTCTGGCCGGCGCGGGGCCCTCCTCGCGGCTGCGCCGCTCGGCCCGCCGCCGTCCAGGTTGCCTCGTCATCCGCGGGGCGGCTGCGGCCGGTCGGAGGGGCGTCGGGGCGGCCGGCTCTAGTGGCGCATGGACGCGTTCCGGAGGGACACCGGCCCAGAATTGGAAATACAACCAATATCGGTTGTGTGTTTACCCGGGTACCCGGCGGGGTGGTCCCTCCAGGACGTCGCGGGTTGAGGGAGGCCGGGAAGGTGATCCGCGGTCGGACGGGTTCTTTCCCCCCGAACTCGGGGGGCGAAGCGAACGCCCGCCGGTCCCACCCCTCTGTGCGACAATGCTCCCATGCTGGACACGCTCGATCTCGGGATCAAGCTCCCCAGGAAGGAAGCCCACCAAGCGCTCGACCGGCTGGGCCTCGAGCTCTCCCTCCTCCAGCGCGCGGCCTACGAGAACGGCATCCCGGTCTTCCTGGTCTTCGAGGGCTGGGACGGCGCCGGGAAGGGGGACGCCATCGGGCGGCTGGTGGATTCCATGGACCCGCGCGGGTTCCGCGTCCACGCGGTCCGCGAGCCCACCGCCGAGGAACGGCTGCATCCCCTGCTCTGGCGCTTCTGGCGCCTGGTCCCCGCCCGCGGGGCGGTGAGCATCCTGGACCGCTCCTGTTACAGCGATCTCATCGCCGCGCGCCTGGCCAAGCGCCCCGTCCGCCCCGCCGGGGACGGCGCCGGCCCGGCCGGGCACCGCCTGGACTGGGAGCGCGCCCTGGACGGAGTGCAGGAGTTCGAGCGCCAGCTCGTGGACGACGGGACCCTGCTGGTGAAGTTCTTCCTCCACGTGAGCCACAAGGAGCAGAAGCGCCGGGTCAAGGCCTGGGCCGCCGACCCCTACCAGCGCTGGCGCGCCGAGGACCACGACGCCCGCAAGGGGCACGGCTACAAGAAGACCCTGGCCGTGACCGAGGAGATCCTCGCCCTCACCTCCACCACCAAGGCCCCCTGGGTGCTGGTGGAGGCCGAGGATGACGGCCATCGCCGGGTGAAGGTGCTGGACACGGTGGCCGCCGCCCTCCGCCGGGCGCTGACCGAACGGGGGATTCCGGTCCCGACCCCGGAGAACCCCCAGGCCGCGGATCCGGACCCCGGCGAGGGGGCCTCGGCGCCCCACCCCGACCCGCTCACCGAACCGGTGGCCGTTCCCCGGGACTCCCCCCTGGCCGGGCTCGATCTCTCGCTTCACCTCTCCCGCGACCGCTACAAGAAGGAGCTGGACGCGGCCCAGGACCGGCTCCGGGAGCTGGAGTTCGCCTGCTACGCGGAGCGGCGGGCGGCGGTGATCGTGTTCGAGGGCTCCGACGCCGGGGGCAAGGGGGGCGCGATCAAGCGGCTCACCGCCCGGCTCGATCCCAGGGGCTACGCGGTGATCCCGGTGGCCGCGCCCCACGGCGAGGCGGCCGCCCACCACTACCTCTGGCGCTTCTGGCGCGAGGTGCCCAAGGGGGGCCACATCGCGGTCTTCGACCGGAGCTGGTACGGGCGGGTGCTGGTGGAGCGGGTGGAGGGGTTCGCCGAAGAGCCGGCCTGGCGCCGCGCCTACCAGGAGATCAACGAGTTCGAGCGCGCCCTGGCCGACGGCGGGACCACCCTGGTCAAGTTCTGGATCCAGGTGAGCCCCGAGGAGCAGCTCCGCCGCTTCCGCGAACGCGAGCGCACCCCGCGCAAGCGCCACAAGATCACCGACGAGGACTGGCGGAACCGGGCCAAGCTCCCGCGGTACGTGGAGGCGGTCTCGGAGATGATCCGCCGCACCAGCACCCCCTACGCGCCCTGGACCCTGGTCGAGGGGGACGACAAGCTCCACGCGCGGATCAAGGTGCTGACCACGGTGGTCCAGGCCCTGGAGCGGGCGTTGAAGGTCTAGCCGCCGCTCCGGAACACCCCACCGCCGCTTTGGAACCGCCGCGCCGCGACCAGGAACACCGGCACCGAGCCCAGCTCCGCCGCCACCGAGAAGGCGGCCAGGCTTCCCGGGGACCGGTCGTAGAGGAATCCCATGAGCATGCTGCCCACGAACCAGGCCGCGCCGTAAGCCGCGTTCATGATCCCGTAGGCCGAGGCCCGGCGGGCGGCCGGGACCAGCTCGGCCACCGCCGCCCGCATGATCGACTCCTGGGCCCCCATGCCGATCCCCCACACCGCGATCCCCGCCACCGCCAGCCCGGTGCCGCCCAGGAAGACCAGGGGGGCGAAGCCCGCGGTCGCCACCGCGGCCAGGGCCAGCACGCCGATCCCCGCCCGGTCGAAGAGCCGCCCGAAGAGGAGCGCCGCCCCCGCGTCCACCCCCATGGCCAGGGCGTAGAGGAGGGGCACCGAGGCCGCGGCCACCAGCCCGCTCCGGGCCAGGTGGAAGGCGACGAGGGGAAAGTCGGCGAACCCGGCCGCGGTCAGGGCCACGCCCCCCACGTAGATCCAGAACACGCCCGGGAGCCGGGTGTCCGTCCCCTCCGAGGCCCCGGTCTCCATCCGCTGCGGCTGTGGGTAGAGACTCCGGGTGCGGAAGAGGACCAGCATCGCCGCCGCCGCGGGCAGGGCCAGCCAGGCGAAGCCGAACCGGTAGCCGCCCAGGAAGTGGACCACCGCGGCCACCCCCAGGGGCCCCAGCACCGCCCCGATCTGGTCCATGGCCTCGTGGATCCCGAACGCCTTGCCGCTTCCCAGCTCCTTGGCCGCATGGGACATCATGGCGTCGCGGGCGGGGGAGCGGATGGCCTTCCCGGTGCGCTCGGCGATCATGAGCGCGCCCGCCGTCTCCCAGCGCCCGGCCAGGGCCAGGAACGGCACCGCGAACAGGTTCACCGCGTAGCCGGCCAGGGTGAAGGCCCAGACCCGGCCGGTGCGCTCGGCGGCGTAGCCGGAAACCAGCCGCAGCCCGTAGCCGGCCAGCTCCCCCAGCCCGGCCACCGTGCCCACCACCGCCCCGCTCGCCCCCAGCAGGGCCAGGAAGGGGCCGGTGATGCTCCGGGCCCCCTCGTAGGTCATGTCGGCGAGGAGGGAGACCACCCCGAACAGGATGATCATCCGGAAGGCGCGGGAGCGGGCCGAGACCGCCCCGGTCATCTCAGGCCACGCCGCGCCGGGCCAGCCAACCCTCGGTGACCACCAGGAGGATGACCACCACCACCAGCTCCCGCCAGAACTCGCGGCCGTAGCGGGCCTCGCGGACCGGGGTGCCGATGGAGGTCCCCGGCTCCAGGAACTTGACCCGGTCTCCGGGGAACATCTTCTCCAGGTCTCCGGTGGCCACCGGGGTGAGATCGGACTCGGCCGCGGTGTCCAGGTTCACGGCCCGCCGGAGCACCGTCCGGTCGGCGGCGCGCACGGCGTAGAACCCGGGCCGCGGGGCGGGGGCGCTCTTGACCAGGAGCCCCCGGGAGGCGGGCTCGGTGGTCACCTCGAGCACCACCCCGTCCGGACCGATGCAGGTCAGGTCGCTTCCGGCCGGAACCAGGGCCTGGTCCACCGTGCCCTGCACCGGCTGGCCCACGGTGATCCGGTCCTGGGCGCCCTCCCGCAGGAGCGCGTCCAGGCTCTGGTGGAGCAGGGGGAGGAACGCGGCATGGGTGGGGAAGTTGTTCCAGCGGCCGTCGAGGGAGGAGGCGAACAGGAGCTCCCGGTCCCCCTGCACCAGCGCCGGCAGCCCCGGACCGAACTCGGCCAGGGTGCGCACGCCGGGGCCGTTCTTGACCTCCACGATGCGCCAGAAGGTGGCCCCGGTGATCGGCTTCCCCACCTCGGCCTCGAACCCGGCGAAGGCCTCGTGCCCGGCCGCGCGGGGGGTCAGGGTGTAGCTGGTGCCGGTGGCCTCGTCGGTGCCGAGGAGGTTCCCCAGGGCCACCCCCGGGAAGAGGGCGGGAAGCAGGGACTCGTTGTAGAAGCGGAGATCCACCCGGTCTCCCAGGGTCACGAAGAGGGCGCCCCCGGCGGCGTGCCAGCGCCGCAGGCGGATCAAGGCGTCGCGGGGGACGTTGGTCACGTTGTCGAGCACGACCAGCCCCACGCCGGAGAAATCCGCGGTGACCAGGGCGTCCGGGGTCACCCGCCGCAGCTCGAAACGGCCCCCGTCGTCCCCGGGGGAAAGGGCCAGGGGCAGGAACGGCGAGGGCTGGGCCGGCTCCTGGACCAGCAGGGTGCCCACCCGGCCCGCGCCCAGGGCGGGCACGTAGCGCACGTCGTCGTCGGGGAGCCGGTCCCGGGCCAGGCGGGCCCGGATCTCCTCCCCCTCGGCGGGCATCCGGGTGAGGGGAATGTCGGTGCCGTCGTGTCCGTCGGCGGGCACCGCGAGCACCGCCTCCCCCAGCACCTCGTCCCGGCCCGCCTCCACGGTCACGGCCAGGTCGTCCACCGGGGTGCGCCCGTGGCGCGCGGCCAGCACCCGCACCCGCTGATCGACCGCGCTCCCCTCCAGGCGCGCGTCCTCGAGGGAGGTGTTGGGCAGGGGGCCCTCGTTCACCGGGAGCACGAACACCCGGGTCTCGGGACCCAGCTCGGCCAGGAGGTCGGTGGACCCGGTCTCGGTCCCCGCCCCGAACCCGGTGCGCTGGAAGTCCGAGATCACGAACAGTTCCTTGTTGAGGGCGGTGGCGTCGGCCAGGGCGGTGCCGGCGCGGTGGATGGCGGCGGAGAGGTCGGTGGTGCCGAACCCGGCCTCGCGTCCCCGGAGGGCCTCGGCGGCGGCGTGGGGCCCCGGGTAGGGCTCCACCGTCCCCGTGCGCGGATCGACCCCGATCAGGAAGACCTGGTCGTCCGGCTCCAGCGCGGCCAGGACCTCGTCGGCCCGCTCCCGGGCCTGGTCCCACAGGGTCCGCCGCTCCCCCTCCGCCCGCATGCTGTAGGAGTCGTCGAGGACCACCGCCACCGCGCTCTGTCCCCGGCTCTTGCCGAAGGCGAAGTCCCCGCGGAAGGCGGGGCGGCCCAGGGCCAGGGCCAGGAGCGCCAGGGCCAGCACGCGCAGGGCGAGGATGATCCACTGGGTGAGCTTCATCCGCCGCACCCGCCGCCGGGCGATCTCCTCCAGGAAGCGCAGGGAGGAGAAGGGCACCCGGGCCACCTTCCGCCGGCTGAACAGATGGATGAGGATGGGAAGGGCGGCGGCGGCGACCCCGGCCAGAAGCGCGGTGTTCAGGAACGAGAACGGCATGGGCGAAAGCCTATCACAGGGGGTCGGGGGCCGATTCGGACCCCGGCCGGCGCCCGCGACGGGACCGGGCGGGGGTGGGCCGGGGGGTGATCAGTCTACCCGGCGGGGCCCCGGTCGAGTCCGGGCTTTGCCGCCCGCACCCCCGAGGCCGTGAAAAAGCCGGGGCGGCCGCTTGGGCCGCCCCGGCTCGTATCCAGGAATCCGAGGAGAAACTAGGCCGCGTTCCGGCGGCGCCGGGCCAGCACGCCGCCCACCAGGCCGCCGCCCAGAAGGAGCAGGGTGGTCGGCTCGGGCACGGTGGTCGGGGGCGTGGCGCCGTCGATCCGGGCCCACTCCTCGAAGCCGTCGTTGGTGGCGTAGTCACCACCCGAGGATCCGAAATCGGAATAGAGGTAGAGGTAGTCGTTCTCGTGGCCGGCGAAGAGGTTGACCGGAAGGTAGGCCAGCACGTCGCCGGACCCGCTCCCCGCGTTCAGGGAGTAGTCCATGAGCACCTTGTTGCCCGCGTCCCCGGCGTCCATGTCATAGATCAGGGTGCCGTTGCTGCCGAGCAGGCTCAGGGAGTTGTAGGAACCGGTGCCGGCGGTGAACACCTTCAGGCCATCCAGGGAGATGAGCGGATTGGCGTTGGTCTGGTTGATGTCGAGCAGGAAGCGGATGGAGGCCACCCCGCCCCGGTCGACCACGCCGAAATCGCTCACCCGGACGGAATGGGTCCAGATACCGGTCTTCTCGTCCAGGAGATAGGGGCCGGGAGAGTTGATGCCGGACTCGGACCCGTTGGCCTGCAGCCGGAGGAACGGATCGATGACCCCGGTCCCGGTGGACTGGTCGTCCACCTGCTGGAAGAAGGCGTTGCCGATGGATCCGCTGGATCCTGCGCTGAGCAGGCTGACCACGGTGGCGGCGGAAGCGGGCGGCGCGCTCATCAACGCGCAGCCCCCGATCGCGAGAGCGATGGCTGAAAGTTTGAAGAACTTGCTCATGACCTGTTTACTCCTAATGGGCGGCTTAGCGGCCGTCCGTCCGGTTTCAGGGTTGCCCCTGAAACCCCTTGTTGCGGGTCCCTGGATGCTGACTCGATCCTTCTCCGTCCCGTCGTCTCCAGGAAACGGTGCCCCGTTAGACGACAGTGCGTGCAGGTTGATTGACACCCACACGCCCTCACACAGAAACAATTATGACCGGTTCAAAGCCGTAAGTCAAACAAAAATAACGACTTGGCAATTCACAAGCGATCAAGAAGTTGCGGGATTCTGACAAATCCCCCGACACCGGTTGTCGTGTGGATTCCAGCCGGTTGCAGGCAAATCGCAGCCCCGTCGCCTGGTGCCGTCACCGGCCGCGCCCCGTCGCCGGCGGCTCAGTAGAGGGTCTTCCGTTTCTCCAGGTACCGGAGCAGGGCCACGTCGTAGGGCGTCTCGGTGGAGAGGCGCACGTAGTCGATGCGATTGTCGAGGCACGCGCGCTGGAAGTTGAGCGACCAGTCCTCGAAGCGCTTCCGGTACTCGGCCGCGACCTCCCAGGGCTGGGTCATGAGTTCCCGCCCGGTCTCCAGGTCCACGAAGCCGGTCTCGCGGCGGAAAGGGAACTCGATCTCCCAGGGGTCGAGGATGTGGAAGACCACCACCTCGTGCTGCCGGTGACGGAAGTGCTTGAGCCCCCGGATGACCTTCTCCGGGTCGTCCATGAGGTCCGAGAACAGGAGGATCAGCCCGCGCCGCTTGACCCGCTCGGCCAGGTACTCCAGGGCGGTGCCCATGGCGGTGGTGGAGGCGGGACGGGTGGCCTCGAGCTGGGCCAGGATGAGCTTCAGGTGCCCCCGGGCCGACCGCGGGGGGATGAGCTTGTCGATGGTGTCCCGGAAGGTCAGCAGCCCCACCGCGTCCTGCTGGGTGAACATCATGTAGGCCAGGGCGGCGGCCAGGTAGGAGGCGTAGTCGAACTTGGAGACCCGGCCCGGGGAGGCGTAGCCCATGCTGGCGCTGGCGTCGAGGAGGATGTGGGACCGGAGGTTGGTCTCCTCCTCGAAGATCTTCACGTAGAACCGGTCGCTCTTCCCGTAGAGCTTCCAGTCCACGTGCTTGAAGGGGTCCCCGGGCATGTACTGCCGGTGCTCGGCGAACTCCACGCTGAACCCGTGGTAGGGGCTCTTGTGGAGGCCGGTCATGAACCCCTCCACCACCAGGCGGGCGATCAGGTCCAGCCCGCGGAGCTTGGAGAGGACCTGGGGATCCAGGTACTGGACGGCGCCTTCGGACATGGCCGGCTACTTCTTCCCCGGGGCTTCCGGCACCGACTCGAGCAGGCGGTCGATGATGGTCTCGGGAGTGACGCCCTCGGCCTCGGCGCTGAAGTTGGTCACCACCCGGTGGCGCAGCACCGGCCGGGCCACCCGACGCACGTCCTCACAGGAGGGGGAGACGGAGCCGTTCAGCGCCGCCCAGGTCTTGGCCCCCAGGATGAGGAACTGGCTGGCCCGGGGGCCGGCCCCCCAGCTCACGTACCGCTTCACGGTCTCGATGTCACCGCCCGCCTCGGCGGGGCGGGTGGCCCGGGCCAGGCGCACCGCGTACTCGACCACGAACGGGGAGGCCGGGACCCGGCGCACCAGGTCCTGGAACCGGTTGATGTCCTCGCCGGTCAGGAGCCGCGCCAGGGTGGCCTTCTCCCCCCCGTGGTCCGGTTCACGATGGCCACCTCCTCGTCCTGGGAGGGGTAGCCGACCATGATGTTGAACATGAAGCGGTCGAGCTGGGCCTCGGGCAGGGGATAGGTCCCCTCCTGCTCGATGGGGTTCTGGGTGGCCAGCACGAAGAAGGGTGGGGCCAGGTCCCAGGTCTGTCCGCCGGCAGTGACCTGCCGCTCCTGCATGGCCTGCAGCAGGGCGGCCTGGGTCTTGGGCGGGGTCCGGTTGATCTCGTCGGCCAGCACCACGTTGGCGAAGATGGGACCCTGCACGAACTTGAACGCGCGCTTCCCCGTCGTCCGGTCCTCCTCCAGGATCTCGGTGCCGGTGATGTCCGAGGGCATGAGGTCCGGGGTGAACTGGATGCGGCTGAACTTGAGGTCCAGCACCTCGGCCAGGCTGTGGATGAGGAGGGTCTTGGCCAGGCCGGGAACCCCCACCAGGAGGCAGTGACCGTTGGCGAACAGGGTGGTCAGAAGCTCGTCGATCACCTGGTCCTGGCCCACGATGACCTTGCGGATCTCGTTCAGGATCCGCCCATGACCCTCGGCCAGGCGCTCAAGTTCTTGGATATTCCGGGTTTCCGTCTCAGCCATGGGGATCCTCTCTGGTGTCGTCCGGACGCGGACCGAAAGCTCCGGGGCCGGATGTCGCGCGCGAGGCGGGCGAGTCGATGGTTTGGGACCGAGGGGGCCTTCCTTCATTGCTTGCCGCGAAGACGGAGGCAACGCATGATAGCACGGTCGTTCGCCCGGGCGGGCCCGCCCGGGACCTTCCGTACCGGGGTATACCCATCATGTCCGACGTTCTTTCCTGGATTCGTCTTCCCGGCCCGTTCCTGATCGGTCACCGCGGACTTCCCTCCGCCGCGCGCGAGAACACCCTGCCCGCCTTCGAGGCCGCCCTGGAAGCGGGCTGCGACGGGGTGGAGTTCGACCTGCACATGACCGCGGACGGCGTGCTGGCCGTTCACCACGATCCCGTGGCCACCGGGCCGGAGGGCCCCCTGCACCTGGACCGCATCGACTGGAACCGTCTGGAGGGCACGAAGTTCCAGGGGCGGGAGGGTGCCTACCGGATCCCGCGGCTGGAGGCGGTGGCCGCGGCCCTCACCGGGCGCTGCCTGCTGAACGTGGAGGTGAAGGCGCCGGGGCCGGGCCGCCACGGCACCGTGGCCGACCGGCTCCTGGCCGTCCTGGAGACCGTCCGGCCCCGGGAGTCGGTTCTGGTCTCCTCCTTCGACCCGGAGGTGCTGGCCGCCATCCGGCGCCGGGACGCGTCCGTCCTCCTCGGCTTCCTCTTCGCCTCGGTGAGCGAGCTGAACCACCTGGAGGAGGAAGAGGTGGTGGAGAGCCTGCACGCCCTGCACCCCCGCCACGACCTGGTGGATGCCGGGCTCATGAAGCGGGCCCGGGAGCGCGGGCTGGCCGTCAACGCCTGGACGGTGGACGACCCCGCCGAGGCCTCGCGGCTGGTGCGGGCGGGGGCGTCGGCGGTCATCACCAACCGTCCCCGGGAGATCGAACCCGCCCTCTTCGAGGATCCCGCCGGCGACTGAGGGGCGCCCCGGCCGCGCCCCCCCCGGGGCGGCCCCCCCCGAGACCCAACTTATTACCAGGCAATAAATTAAAAACCCGGCTAGCGGATCGCCTTGCGGTCCGGATCGGGGAAGCGATTCCGTATGAACACGGTATTGTTTCCCGGGTGCCTCCGGGGAGGAGGCGCATGCCGAACCGTCATCCAACCAAGGAGATGTGCCCATGTCGTCACAAGACGAGGTCCGCAAGGCGTCGGAGCGAGTTCTATGCCGCGTTGAACAGCATGCTGAACGGGAACGCGGGGCCGATGTCGGAGGTCTGGTCGCATGACGACGCCGTGACCGCCATGCATCCCATCGGGGGCCGGCAAACCGGCTGGACCGCGGTCCAGGATTCCTTCGAGCAGGTATCCCGGCTGGCCAAGGACGGCAAGGTCGCGCTCGAGAAGCAGCACCTCCAGGTGGCGGGGGACGTCGCCTACGAGCTGGGCGAGGAAGCCGGACAGATGAAGCTGGCCGGACACCCGGTGACCATCAACCACCGGGTCACCAACGTCTACCGGCGGGAGGGCGGGGCCTGGAAGGTGACTCATCACCATACCGACATCTCCCCGGAGATGGTGGACGTCCTGAGCAAGCTGTAATCCGCCTCCGGCAGAACGCCTCGGTCCTTCCCGGCCCCGGCTTGCGAACCGGGGCCGGGATATGAAACCCTTGAAGAGCTGATTTCCTTGTTGGGCCGGGGTGGCGGTGCCCACCCGGCCGGCCGCCGGCCGGCCCGGGGCGCCACCGACCGCGGACCCCGAGGCCCCGCGACGACCCTTGTTCATCCGTCGTCGCCAGCAATCATTCCGGGAAAGGAGTTCATCATGAAACGCTCGTTCTCCCTGCGCCTCTCCGCCCGGAGACGCCGGTTCCTCCCCGACGAGGCGCTGGCCTTCGCCGCCGGAGCGGTCCTGGCCATCCTCCTCACCACCCCCGCCGTCCTCCCCGCCCTGGCCGGCGGGGCCGGCGACGACGCCTCCACCGGCAAATCCATGGAGAACCGCCCGGACCACCACACCATGATGCGGGCCACCGGGACGCAGGCGGGCATGAGCCGGATGGACCGGGAGAAGGCCATGTCGCGGATGTACGGCGAGCAGGAAGGCGAGTCGCCGCGGCTGACCATCACCACTTGGCCCTACGAGACGAAGCCGGACATCCCCGGCGGCGACCGCATCGACCAGCTGGTGAAGGCGATGGATTTCCGGGTGGACACCGCCACCCTCAACGACGAGGCTCGCGGGGCGCTCGGCGTGGCCGCCGAGGAGATCCGGGACCATTCGGACTGGAACCTGCTGGTGGTGGGGATGGGTGGAGGCCTGGTCGAGCACGGGCGGGCGCACGCGCTGGGTCATGAGCGGACCCGGGCGGCGGTGAACTACCTGACCGCCCACGGGGTGGCCGCCTCGCGGATCCACACCATGGACCTGGGGCGGCCGGACCGGACCGGCGACTCGGAGTACGCCGAACTGGCCCCGATCCAGACGGTGGAGGTCTGGGCCTACGGGTCCGGGGAAAAGGCGGAGAACCGCTGACCGGGCCGGCGGCTAAAGCCCGCCGTACCCGGAGTCCGAAAACAAGACGGGGAATGGGCCGGTCCCGGGGGGCCGGCCTTTCCTCACCCGAAGGGGACGCCCGGGGGTCCGGCGCGAGTGGCGCGGCGGCCTCCGGCCCGCCGGACCGGCGGGGGTCGCGCCGCGAGGAGGAACGGACATGGCCAGGCAAGCGGGAATCGTGGGCGTGCTGCTGGCCGCCGTCTGCCTCGGCGGCCCGGCCCCCGTTCGGGCGGAGTTCGGGCCTGCCGCCCCCCCCATGCGGCGGTTCTGCGCGCGCCCTCCCCGTCCCGACTCCCCGGTGGCCACGGTGAGCGGGGCCCCGGTGCCCCTCACCCGGGAGTCCGGCCCCGCCCCCGGCCTCTACGCCCTCACCCAGCCGGTCTGGCCCTACCTGGAGCGTCCCGCGGTTCCGGAGGCCTTCCGGGCCCGGCGGCGTCTGGGGTCGGTCACCTTCGCCCGCGGGTCCGCGGTCCTGAATGCCGAGGCCCGGGGGGCCCTGGCCTCGTCCGCGGAGCGGGCGCGGGCACATCCCCGGTGGCAGGTGGTGGCGGTGGGCTTCACCGACGGCGTGCCCGAGCACGCCGGTTCGGTCCGGCTGTCGCGGGCACGGGCCGAGGCCGCGGCCGCGTTCCTCGCCGCCCGAGGCGTGGCCCGCAGCCGGATCGCGGTGCTGGGCCTCGGCGACCGCTACGCCCTGAGCGATGCCGGCCAATTCGTGATCCTGGCCCCGGACCGCAAGGTGGAGCTCTGGGTGTTCGAATAGGCCGGACGCGGAACCCGGAAAAAAAACTACACCTGTAATATTTGTCCTACCCCTTACCCACCCAGCCCTGCTACGGTGCTCGTACGCCCGGAAGCGCGACACCGTGCGGGCCCCCGAGGGGAGCCCGGACGGATGCCCGGCAACCCCTCCCCGGCCCCGTCGCCGTCCCTCGGCGGTCTTCCCGCCTCCGGCGAAACGTCCGGCCCCTCAGGAAAGGAGACCCACGTGGATCACCACCCCCGGACCGGGTGGCGGGCGGCCCGGCGCGGCCTGGCCGTCCCCCTCGTCGTCCTCTCGCTGGTTCCCGCCGCCGGCCACGCCGCCGTCGATCTTCCCGTCTCCTCCCCCGACCCCGCCGCCGCGGTGGCCTACCACGCTTCGCTGACGGAGGCCCGGGCCCGACTCGCCGCCGGGGACTACGCGGCTGCCGAGCCGGTCTTCCTGCGCTTGACCGGGGCCTTCCCCGATGACAGCCGGCCCTGGAGCGGGTTGGCCGACTGCCGCTACCACCTGAAGCGATACGCCCCGGCCGCCCAGGACTACCTGCGCGCGGTGGAGCTGGGCGTTCCCTTCCCCGCCGTCCTGATCTACGACGCGGCCTGCTGCCGGGCCCTGGCCGGCCAGCCCGACTCGGCCATGGCCACGCTCCGGAGGGCGCTGGCCGAGGGGTTCGAGAACCGGCCCCTCATCGGCCGGGACGAGGATCTGATCTCCCTGCACGACCATCCGGACTGGCCGGAGATGGCCGGGCTGCTGCCGGATAGCGTCACCGGCCGCACTGCCGGGTGGCGCTACGACCTGGACTTCTGGATGAAGGAGGTGCGCCGGCTCCATCCGGCGCCCTTCGCGGTCACCCCCGAGCCCGAGTTCCTGGCCCGGGTGAAGCGCCTCCACGACCGCATCCCCGAACTGAGCGACGAGCAGGTCATGATCGGGATGGTGAAGCTCTCGGCGCTCCTGGGCGACGGGCACTCGGGCATCCGACCCCTCCCCGACTCGCGGGTGGGGATCCGCATGCTGCCGCTTCAGCTCTACGCCTTCGCCGACGGCCTCTTCGTCATCGACGCCGATTCCGCCCACGCCGGCCTCATCGGGGCCCGGGTGCTGAACGTGGGCGATCGCGCCGTGGATGCCCTCTGGCCGGGATTGGCCCCGGGCGTGCCCCGCGACAACCCCATGCGGATCCTGCAGCAGGGACCCTTCATGCTCACCGTGACCGCGGTGCTCCGGGGGCTGGGGGCCATCGGCGACACCGAGACCGTGCCCCTCAGGATCCGGGACGCCGCCGGCGTCGAGCGCACGGTGAGGGTGGAATCGCAGCCCGGGCACCGCGTCAACTTCGAGCTGATCCCCTCGAAGCTCCCCGGCGCGCCGGCGCCGCCGCTCTACCTGGCCCACGCCGACGAGGTGCTGTGGATGGGGGCGGTGGACGGCGGCCGGTCACTCTACGTCGAGTTCAACGTGGTGCGGGACGGCCCCCAGCGGACCCTCGCCGAATTCGCGGGGGAACTGGAACGGCGTCTCACCGAGCATCCGGAGATCGACACCGTGATCATGGACGTGCGCCACAACGGGGGCGGAAACAGCTTCCTCTACCCACCGCTGGTGAAGGCCCTGGTCCACTTCGAGGAGATGCGGGAGGACTCCCGGCTCTACGTGCTCATCGGCCGCCAGACCTTCAGCGCCTGCCAGAACTTCATCACCGATCTCGACACCTGGACCAACGCCGTCTTCGCCGGGGAACCGAGCGGATCGCGTCCGAACATGGTGGGGGAGAGCACCTACAGCGTGCTTCCCTACAGCGGGCTCCGGGCGGGAATCTCCTCCCGCTACCACCAGGAATCCTATCCCGGCGACGACCGGAGGTGGATCGCTCCCGATCTCCCCGTCGCCCTGGACTCCCGGGACTACTTCGCCAACCGGGACCCGGTGCTGGAGGCGGTGCTGGCCGAGGTGGACGGGGCCCGCTAGCGGGCGGCAGGGAGTGCCGCTCTCCACCGGTCACCCCGGCGGAGCCTGGAGGACCCGGATCCGCCGGTTCCCGTGGTCGCGTCCGATCCACCAGCAGGAAACCCCCGGCCGGCCCGGCGGCCCCGCGCCCCGGGCGCGGGGCATCAACCCGGCCCGCGATCCATCCCCCGGGCCACCGGCCCGCTCCGCCGCCAGGCGGCCATGCCCGCGTGGTAGTGGAGGACCCGGGTGAACCCGCGGGACTCCAGCGCCCGGGCCGCGTAGTCGCTGCGAACGCCGGCCTCGCAGTAGACCACCACCGGGCGGTCGCGGTCGCCGGCCGCGGCCAGCCGGTCCACCGCCCGGTCCAGCCCGTACAGGGGGGCCAGGACCGCGCCCGGGATGTGCCCCTCGGCGTACTCGCCCGGGGTGCGGACGTCGAGCAGGACCAGGGAATCCCCCGCCGCCCGGCGGGCGGCCAGGTCGGCGGTGGAGATGCCCGGCGGCTCGGGCGCCGCCGGCACCTTTCCCGGCACCCGGATCCCGCAGCCGCCGGAGACCAGGGTGGAGAGCAGGAGCAGCACTACCGCGAGCTGGAGCACGCCCAGCCCGCCCCGCATGGCCCGCACCTCGCCCCGGCGCGCGGCCGGGCCGGTCCGGCAGGACGGGCCGCGGGGCGTCGGGGTCATCGCTCGCCGGCCTCGCCGATGGCCGCCAGCCGCGACCTGAGCTCGGGCACCCAGTTCCGGTCCAGGAAGAAGGGGAGCACCAGCCGCTCCCGGGCACGGGTGATCCCGGTGAAGAGGATGGCCGCCGACCGGCGCAGGTCGTGGCCGGCCCGCACCGACAACGCGTCGGCCCCGAGCAGGATCACGGTGTCGAAGTCCATCCCCTTGGCGCTGTGCACGGTGGAGAGGGTGAGCCGGGGGCGGGAGATGTCGTAGGCGGCCTTGGTGGCGTAGTCCCGGGCCACCCACTCCACGGGTATGTCCCGGGCCTTGAGCTCCATCTCCAGGGCCTCGGCGAAGTGCGGTCGTTCGGGGAGATCGTCCCGGTCCTCGGCGCGGAGCCCGGCCGGGGGCTCGGCGGCGGGGTCGTCCTCCGGCTCGGCGGTGAACCGGGGGTCCCGGGCCGCCGCCCACCGCGAGTGGCGGAGGCGGCCGGGGAAGTTGGGGACGGCGCTCCGGTCCGGATAGAGCACCGCGAGCTGGGAGAGCGGCAGGCCCTGTCCGGTGAGCCGCTCCACCGCCTCGTGGATCACGGCCACCAGGTCGTCCAGGCCGCCCAGGTGGGCCAGCTCCGGCGGCGGCCCCTCGCGCCCCAGGTCCTCGGGCCGGGTCAGCTCCAGGCGGTCCAGGCCCATGGCCTCCCGGGTCTCGGGCGCCAGCACCGACCGGGCCAGGGCGAAGATGGGGGCGGTGTTGCGGTAGCAGTCGACCAGGCGCTCGGTCTCGTGGCGGCGGAAGGGGGCCAGGTTCTCCTCGCTCCACTTCCCGTAGAGATCCTGGGCGGGATCGCAGACCAGGGTGATCTCGCCCCCGGGCGCGGCCAGCCGCACCAGCACCTCGATCATCCGGTAGGAGAAGTCCTGCCCCTCGTCGACGAGGATGCAGTCGTAGGCGGGGACGTCCTCCCGGCGGGAGAGTTCCTGCAGCACCCGGGGCTCGAGGGCGGCGTAGAACTCCGGCGTCCGCTCGTGGATGTCGTCGCGGCCCAGGATCCGCCCCAGCAGGTCGTGGTAGTGGCGCACGGTGAGGCGCTCGCCGTCGGCCACCAGCCCTTCCATGGCGAACACGTGCCGGAGATGCGAGGCCAGGCTGGCGTTGTAGCAGGTGAAGAGCACCCGCGCCTCCGGGTTCCGGTCCACCCAGTACTGGGCCCGCGCAACCAGGAACACCGTCTTCCCCGTCCCGGCCGGCCCGTAGACCAGGGTCCGGGGCGAGGCCAGCTCCCGGGCCATCCGGGTCTGCTTCTTGTCCAGGGGGAAGCGCTCGGGCTCGGGAAGGGGCGCGTACTCGGGTCCCGGCCGCGGTGCGCGGGCCCCCGCGGGCCCGCCGCCTTCGCCCCCCTCTCCGCCTTCCCGAGGCTCCGCCGCGGGCGCCTTCGGGGCCCGGGCGGGCGCCGGGGCCTCGGAGGGTGCGGACTCCGCGGCCGGGGACGCGGAACGGAGATCGAAGAACTGGGGCTGGGGCTCCACCCCGGCGTAGACCCGCCGGCGGACGTCGTCGTCCACGGTGAAGGCGAAGCGGGTGGCGGCCATGCGCTCGAACCCGGCCAGGAGACGGCGGCGACCCTCCTCGTCGGTGCGTTCCAGGTCCTCCCGGGCCAGGCAGCGGCCGGCGAAGAGCGGCACCCCGCGCTTCTCCAGCGCCTCCAGGTCCCGGCGGGAGAGGTTGGGAAAGACCACCCCCCAGTTCACCGGGAGCAGGAGCTTCCCCTGGTAGCGGCCGCCGGCATGGACCAGCCCGGGCACCGACTCCAGCCGCTCCTTGACCGCGTAGCCGTAGTCCCGGGCCTGCCGCATGGGATGGGTGTGGCGCTGTTCCCGCCCCTCCGGATCCCGGACGAGCATGGTGGCGGCGTCGGCGCCCTGGATGGAGGCCGCCCCCCAGTCCTTCACCTCCAGGACCAGGACCCCGTACTCCGGACCGAGGAGGACGAAGTCGGGTTCGGGCGCCCGCCGGCGGGAGCGGCGGATCACCGGCTCGTACCAGACCCAGTGGTCCCGGTCGGGGGTGAGAACACGCTTGAGCGCGGCGAAGACCCGCGCCTCCCCTTCGGTGGCGCGCCGTCCGTCCAGGGTGTCCGGGTGCATCAGGGCCATGGCGGTTCTCCGGCAGGTGCGGCGGGGCGGTCAGCTTACCACCTCCGGGGCCTTCCCGGAGGCGGAGGGACCGGCGCCCGGCGGAACCCGGACCCGGCGCCTCCCCGGCGCGCTCCGAGATAAGCCCTATCCAGATTAGACGCCGGGAGGCGTTCCGGCCGCCTGTGCTAAGAGCAGGATTGGGAAGTTTCGGGTGTTCCGGTCCCCGCCCCCCGGAGCCCTGGAGCCGCCGCCGCGGGGTGGACCCCCGGGAAGGAGAACCGGCATGAACTATCCGTTCTGGGACGTGGGCCTGGGCTACGGGATCCTGATGGGCGTGATCGCGGTGCTGCACGTCTTCATCTCCCACTTCGCCATCGGCGGGGGACTCTACCTGGTGGTGGTGGAGACCCGGGCCCGCCGCCGGGGCGATACGCGGCGTCTGGACTACCTGCGGGGACTGAGCCGCTTCTTCGCCCTCACCACCCTGGTCCTGGGCGCGCTCACCGGGGTGGGGATCTGGTTCATCATCGGACTCCTGAACCCCGCCGCCACCGAGGCCCTGATCCACAACTTCGTCTGGGGGTGGGCGGTGGAGTGGACCTTCTTCCTCGTGGAGATCGCCGCCGCCCTCATCTACTACTACGGCTGGCGGACCATGAGCGCCCGCACCCACCAGGCGGTGGGCTGGATCTACTTCGCCGCCGCCTGGCTCTCCCTGGTCATCATCAACGGCATCGTGGCCTTCATGCTCACCCCCGGCCGCTGGCTGGAGACCGGCGCCTTCTGGGACGGATTCTTCAACCCCACCTACTGGCCGTCGCTGGTCTTCCGGACCGGGATCTGCGTCATGCTGGCCGGGGCCTTCGGGGCGCTCTTCGCCTCGCGGTACCGGCCCGAGGATTTCAAGGCCTCCCTGGTCCGCATGAACGCGGGCTGGACCCTGGCCGGCCTGGTCCTCATGGCCCCGTCCTTCCTCTGGTACTGGAAGTCGGTGCCCGCGGCCCTGGTGGACGCCGCCCGCGCGGCCATGCCCGGCCCGGTGGCCTTCTTCAACGAGACGCTCTGGTGGGGGGCGGCCCTGGCCGTGCTGGTGGTGGTGTTCGGGCTCCTCTTCGCCCGCCGCCTCCACCCGGTGGTGGCGCTCCTCATCCTGGCCGCGGCCCTGGGCTGGTTCAGTCGCTTCGAGTGGCTGCGGGAGTCGGTCCGGAAGCCGTACGTGATCAGCGGGTACATGTACGGGAACGGGGTGGAGGTGGCCCGGGCCGACTCCATCCGGGCCGGGGGCTACCTCCCCCGCCTGGCCTTCCGCACCGGGGACGACGGGGCCGATCTCTTCCGCCACGCCTGCCGGAGCTGCCACACCGTGCACGGCTACCACGCCCTCGCCCCCGCCTTCGACGGCACCGATCCCGGGTTCATCGCGGCCATGGTGCGGGGGACGGAGAAGATCCGGGGCCACATGCCCCCCTTCCTGGGCACGGAGGAGGAGTCCCGGCTCATCGCCGGACACCTGTGGCCGGAGGTGGACCAGCGTCCCCTGGCCGGGATCACCGGCCTCTCCGGGGTGGACCTGGGCCGCCGGGTGTACGCGGTGCGGTGCGGGCCGTGTCACCGGTTCGGGGGCTACAACGACAAATCGGCCTCGGTGATCGGCCTCTCCGAGGCCGACTACCGCGACCTCCTGGACATGGCCGGCGACCTGGCCCCGGAGATGCCCGCCTTCACCGCGAGCGACCGGGACCGCGAGGCCCTGATCGCCTATCTCCTCTCCCTGAAGGAAGGAGGCCCGCGATGACCCTCCCCGACACCCACGTCCTTCCCGCCCCCCTGTGGCTCATCACCGTGCTCCACATCTTCACCCTGGGGCTGCACCTGCTGGCCATGAACTTCGTGCTCGGGGGGGTGGTGCTGGTCCTGGCCGGCCGCATGCCCGGGAAGTGGGAGAACCCCGTGGTGCGGCGGTTCGCGGCCCTGTTCCCCACCGTGATGGCGGCCACGGTGACCCTGGGGGTGGCCCCCCTCCTCTTCGTCCAGCTCGCCTACCACGGTCCCTTCTACTCCGCCACCATCGTGAGCGGGTGGTTCTGGTTCCTGGTCCCGGCGGCGGTGATCGTGAGCTACTACCTGTTCTACGCCGCGGCCTCGGCCGGCCGCCCCGCGCCGCGCCGCCTGCTCCTGGCGGTAGCCCTGCTCGGGCTCCTCTACGTGGCCCTGGTCTACTCCGGCACCTTCTCCATGGCCGAGCGTACCGGCCTCACCCATTCCCTGTACGCGGGGAACGCCTCGGGCTGGGTGCTGAACCCGGCGCTGGGCCAGTGGGGGTTCCGCTGGCTCCACATGATCGCGGGCGCGATCACCGTGGGGGGGTTCTTCATCGGCCTGGTGGGGCGGAACGACGAGCCGGCCTTCCGGCTGGGCAAGGTGGCCTTCCTCTCCGGCATGGTGGCGGCCATGCTCCTGGGCCTGGCCTACGTGGGCTCGCTGGGCGACCACCTGCTCCCCTACATGCGCTCGCCGGGAGTGTGGCTCATCCTCCTTGCCGCCACCCTCTCCCTGGGCTCGGTGTACTTCTACTTCCAGCGCCGGTTCGTCCTGTCGGCGGTGCTCCTGGTGCCCTCGCTGTTCACCATGGTGACCAACCGCCACGTGCTGCGGCGGGTGGTGCTGGGAGACGCCTTCGACCCCGGGGCGGTGCCGGTGCGGTCCCAGTGGGGGGTATTCGCGCTGTTCGCGGTCTGCCTGGTGGCGGGCCTGGCCGCGGTGGGGATCATGCTCCGCTGGTACCTGGCCTCGCTGCGCCGCCCGGCGCGGTAGCCGCCGGCCTCTGCCGGACATGACGAGGCCCGGGGTTTCCCCCGGGCCCCGCCGCGTTCGGGTCTTCGGTGCCCGCCCGGAAACCGGGTCCCCGGGCTAGTCGCCCTTGGCGCCGCCCTGGTCCAGCTCCTTCTCCATCTGGTCCAGCACCCGGGCGAAGGTGTTGATGGTGTCCACGATGGGCTGAGGGGTGGTCATGTCCACCCCGGCCTTCTTCAGCACCTCGATCGGGTAGTCGCTGGAGCCGGACTTCAGGAAGTCCAGGTAGGCCTTCACCGCCGGCTTCTTCTCCTTCTCGATCTTCCCGGCCAGGGCGGTGGCGGCGGCGTAGGAGGTGGCGTACTGGTAGACGTAGAAGTTGTAGTAGAAGTGCGGGATGCGGCTCCAGGTGGTCCCGTTCAGCTCCACCACGTTCACCGACGGCCCGAAGTACTTCTGGTAGGTCTCCCGGTACATCTGGTCCAGGGCTTCCTTGGTCAGCGGCTGCCCGTTCTCCTCCATCTCGTGCATCTGGAGCTCCACGTCGGCGAACATCACCTGGGTGAAGAACGTGCCCCGGATCTGCTCCAGGTAGTGGTTCAGGAGCACCAGCCGCTTCTCATGGTCCTTGGTCTCGGCCAGCATCTTGTCGATCATAAGGGCTTCGTTGGTGGTCGAGGCCACCTCGGCCACGAAGGTCGAGTAGTCGCCGTAGATGAAGGGCTGGTTGTGGCGGGTGAAGTAGGAGTGCATGGAGTGGCCCATCTCGTGGGCCAGGGTGAACACGTTGTCCAGGGTTCCGTTGTAGTTCAGGAGCAGGTAGGGCTTGGTGGAGTAGCCGCCCCAGGAGTAGGCGCCGCTCCGCTTCCCTTCGGTCTCGTAGACGTCCACCCAACCCTCGTCGAAGGCCTTCTTGAACGGGGTCAGGTACTCCGGCCCCAGGTCCTGGAGCCCGTCGATCACCATCTTCTTGGCCTGCTCGAAGGGGATGTCCTTCATCGAGCCCTCGACCAGGGGCGCGGACATGTCCCACACCTGGAGGGTGTCCACCCCCAGCATCCTCTTCCTCAGGGCCACGTAGCGGTGGAGCGGCTCGATGTTGGCGGTGACGGTCCCGATCAGGTTCCGGTAGACCTCGGTGGGGATGGCGTTGGGATAGAGGGCGGCCTGGAGCGCCGAGTCGTACTTGTGGGCCTTGGCGTAGAACTCGTGGGACTTCACGTTCCCGCCGATGTTGGCGGCCAGGGTGTGCCCGAACTCGTTGTAGGGCTTGTAGAAGAGCTTCCAGGACTCCTCCCGCACCCGCCGGTCCTTGGACTCCTGGAACAGGCTGTAGCGGCCCTTGGTGAGCTGGACCTCGTTCCCGTCCTCGTCCTTCATGGTGCCGTAGGAGACGTCGGCGTTGTTGAAGGCGCCGAACACGTTGCCGAAGGTGCCGGTCACGTTGCCGGCCGAGGCCAGAAGCTCCTCCTCCGAGGTGTTCAGGGTGTGCTCCGCCATCCGGGACACGGAGTCCAGGTAGTGGCGGTAGACGCCGAGGCCGTCGGTGCCGGTCACCATCCGGTCCAGCTCGGCCTTGGGGATGGCGAGGATCTCCGGCTCGAAGTAGGCCGAGGCCTGGGAGAACTTCGTGCCCAGGGAGCTGATCCGGTCCCGCATCGAGGTGTAGAGATCGACCCGGGTGTCCTCGTCATGACGCATGGCCGCGTACACGAAGAGATTCTCGTAGATGTTGGCCAGGTCGCCGCGCAGGGTGAGGGCGGCCAGGAGGGTCTCCCCGCTCTCGCCCAGCTTGCCCTTGTACTGGTCCAGCTCGGGGACACGGCTCTCCAGGAGCTTGAAATCCACCTCCCAGGCGTCGTTGGTGGCGTAGATGTCCTCCAGCCGCCACTTGTACTTGGCCTCGATGCCGCTCCGCTGGGGCACCGCCGCCGGAGCGGCCAGGGCCGCGGTAGCCGCCGCGCCGGTGAGCACGAAGGCGGTGAGCAGTAGGGTCCAGATGGTCTTCTTCATGGTCGTCAAAACTCCACCAGGGTTCCGGTCACCCGGCCCAGGATATGGGCTTCCCCCGGCTTTCCGCCGCTCCGCGCGCTCTCGGCCACGGAGACTTCCAGGGTGCGCCCGTCCGCTGTCATGAAGCGTTGCCGCTTCCCTCCACCCGTCGTTCCCGCGAACGAAACCACCAGGACCACCCCGTCGGCGTCCTGGAGCGCGTAGCGCTCCTTGAAGGTGAGCTCGCCGGGGACCGGGTCCACGATGAGATGGCTGCGAGCCAGGATCTTCTCCCCGGGCAGGTCGGGCCCCGGGTAGAAGACCAGGCGGTAATGCGCCTCCAGGGCGGCGTAGGGACGCGAGACCTTCCCCGGATACCAGGTCGGGGTATCCCCCGGCTCCGGACGCTCCCCACCTTCCGCCCATGGGGTCCCCCCTCCGCGGTGGGCGCGCACCGCGAAGAGACGTCCCAGATCCACCTCCAGCGCCCGCGACATCTCGGAGAGTTTCCTCAGCGAGGGATTGCGCCGGCCGTTCAGGATCTGGGACAGGTAGGCCTCGCTGATGCCCAGCGAGGCGCAGAACTGCCGCCGCGACACCCCCCGGTCCTCCAGGAGCCGGAGGAAGTTCTCCCTCAGGGGGGTGAGCACCCAGTTCCGGTAGTACTCCTCCACCTCGGCCGTGTCCGGCGCCTCGGTGCGCCGGGGCCGGGGCGTCCGTTCCTCCAGCTCCTTCCGTCGGCTGCGGCGGTACCGCACCCAGCGCTCGAGCACGGCAAGAACGTCCTGGAAGCGCTCGTCCCAGGACGGGGTAAGGCGTCCCCCGTGGGCCCGCTTCAACCGCTGCCCCAGCTCCCGCGCGCGGGGGCCGGTGAGGCCCTCGAACACCGGCGAGGCGGGACTGGCGGCCAGCTCCAGGAAGCGCACCGCGGCCGGGCCCCGGTCCTCGCCGAAGAGCCGGCCGGCCTCCCGGGAGAGGAGGGTGACCCAGGCGGTGGCGTCAGGGTTTCCCTGGTCCTCCAGCCAACCACGGAGTTCCAGCTCTCCCGGACAGGTTTCGAGGAAGTCCTGGGGGACGAAATCGGAATGGGAGCCCAATCCTCTGCTCCGTATCAACGCGCCGGCGCCGGTCCGGGTGGGGCGCCGTTGCTCTATGCGAATAACTTTGCTAGCGTCCGCCCGGGGCGGATGCCGAATCCGCCGTGACTCTAACCGGGAGATCCCCGCATGTCCATGGAAAGCGAGCAGATCTTTGCCCTGGGCAAATTCAACGCGGTGGTCGTGGACGGGTTCTTCCGGGATGCGCCTCCCGATCTGGCCGGGATGGGCCGGAAGCTCTGCCGCTTCCTCTGGAGCCTGGACGGACGCTGCCACACCCAGGACTGGGAGGGGGTCACCGACCGTGTGGCGGTCTTCAGCCTGCCGGTGCATCTGCGCCGGTGGCGGACCTCGAAGAACTACGCCTCGGTGTACCGGCCCCTGCCCGGCGAGGACACCCTGACCCTGGAAGCGATCCTGCCCAGCCGGGCGGAGGCGAGGGAGCGGATCCTGGCCGTGCTGGGGGAGGCGGTGAGCCCTCCCGTCCACGCCCTGGGGCAGCCGCGGTTCCAGCTCCGGCCCGGAGACTTTCCCGGCCCCGGGGCGTTTCCCGGCTCCTACGGCCGGCTGATCGTCGAGGCCCGGCGGGCCAAGGCCCGCTCCCTGGCCGGCTTCCTGGAGCCGGAGCAGGAGGCGGAAGCGGGCGCCTAGGCTCTCCGCCCGGACCGGATGCGGCCGGATCCCGGCTCGCGCCCCGTCAGCTCAGCAGCGGATCCAGCACTTCCTTCATGCGGGCGAGCTCGTTCTCGGTGTTGTAGTGGCTGAGGCTGATCCGGATCACGCCCTTGTACTGGAGCAGGTCCAGGGCGTCCAGGAGCCGGACGGCGTAGAAGTGCCCCCAGCGGATCCCCACCTTCCCCTTGTCCACCTCCTGCACCAGCTCCTCGGGATCGGCCTCGTCCACCACGAAGGAGACCACCGGAAGGCGCTCCTCGACCAGCCGCGGATCCGATTCACCGACCACGTGCACCCGGGGCTTGGAGGTGAGGAAGGAAAGCAGGTCCCGGGTGAGCCGGGATTCATGAATCTGGATGTCCCCGTAGACGTCCTGCATGACCTGGCGCACCGGGGCGGAGAAGGACTTGCCCATGGCCCGGAAGTACTTCTCCAGGCCCACCAGGCCCGCCGCCCCCTCGTAGTTCCCGGAGCCGAGCTCGAACTTGGCCGGGATCTCGTCGTCCCCGATGAAGAAGTGGTTCCAGCGCGGCATGTCCTTGAGCCGCTCGGCCTTGCCGTAGAGGACGCCCAGATGCGGCCCCCACATCTTGTAGGTGGAGAAGACGTAGAAGTCGACGTCCAGCTCCTTCACGTCCACCATCCGGTGCGGCACGTAGCCGACCCCGTCCACCACCACCATGGCCCCCGAGCCCTTGGCCAGCTTGACCACGTCGCGGATGGGCATGATGTTGCCGAGGACGTTGCTGGAGTGATGGACGGCGATGAGCCGGGTCCGCTCGCTGAGGAGATCGGTGAGCTTGTCGATCTCGAAGGTGTAAGTGTCCTTGTCGATCTCCCAGGTCTTGACCACGATCCCGAACTGCTCCAGGTACTCCCAGCACCCGGCGTTGGCCTCGTGCTCGGCCTGGCTGATGATGACCTCGTCCTCCGGCTCCCACCCGGCCGAGAGCACCAGGGCCAGCATGCGCAGGAGCTGGCTGGCGTTGGCCCCGAAGACGATCTCGTCCGGAACCGCCCCGATGAACTCCGCCATCAGGCGCCGGCCGGCGGCCACCGCCTCCCCGGACGTCTTCGACGGTCCGTAGCTGGCTCCGAGCTGCACGTTGGTGCGAAGGAGGTAGTCGCGCACGCTGTCGGCGACCTGGAGCGGAACCTGGGTTCCGCCCGCGTTGTCCATGAAGATCCATTCGCCGGAGAGCGCCGGGAACTGGGCGCGGGCCAGCATCACGTCGAGAGCCATGGGTCGAGATTTCCTCCTGAAGATTCTTAAGGGCGACGGCGCGCAGGCGCGCCCCCCCGTGGTCGTGCGTGGTCGTGCGCGTGAGGAGGACGATTGACGCAGGCGGGGGGAAACGGCGGTCCAGTCTAGCAGACCGTTCCCCCGAGGTGGACCCCCCTATTCGGTGCCCCCTCCGGGGCCTCGGAGGGGCGTTTCCGCCCGCCCCGCCGGGTCCGGGCCGGTCAGGCGGGGCCGGAGTCCTTCGGCCCGCCGTTCAGGACCCGGTCCAGCGCCCCCAGGAGATCCTCGCCCTGGAACGGCTTCTGGAGGAACACCGAGCCCTCGGGAAGCTCGGAGGACTCGGGAAGGGCGTCGCGGACGAAGCCCGAGGTGCAGACCACCCCCAGCCCGGGGAACCGGTGGCGCAGCCGGCGGGCCAGGGTCGGGCCGTCGAGGGTCCCGGGCATGATCACGTCGGTGACCAGGGCCCCCACCGGGGGGCCCCCCTCCTCGGCCCGCCGGTGCGCCAGGAGCAGGGCCTCGTCTCCGGAGACCGCGGCCAGGACGGAGTAGCCGGCGCTCTCGATCAGCGCCTGGAGCATTCGTCTCACGGCGGGGTCGTCTTCGACGAGAAGAACCGTCGTGTTCCGGATCATCGTGCTCCTCCCCTGCGACTGGCCACCATGTTCGTCGGCATTGGCATTCGGGGGGCGTCCGGGGGAACACGGACGTTGAATCCAGCTTATAAGGAAACCTGCCAAATGCCTAGCTGTGCCGAGGGGGGGGCACCGGTTGGTCAGGGCGGCGCGGGCGGCGCCGGCCTGGAGCGGGGGATGAGGCGGGGATCAGTCCTGGCCGCGGTCGGCGGACCGGTTCTGCTCCTGGCTCCCCTGCTTGGAGGGATCGGGCTGTCCGGGACGGTCTCCCGGCACCCGGCGGTGGGTGGGATCGTCACCCAGGCCCATGCCGGCGGGCTGGTCGCCCTGCCCGGTGCGGCCGGAAAGCTCGTCCAGACCCTGGAATACGCGCTCGGGGGAATCGTCGGTCTGGATCATGGCCAGGACCCGGTCCACCACCTTGCCCGGGGAACTCCCGTCCTCCCGGCTCAGGCGCCCGACGGTCTTGCCCAGCCGCTCCAGGTCGCCGCCCCGGAACCCGCGGGCCCAGGCTGCGCTGACCAGCTCCTGGGACCGGTCGGGGGCCACTCCCGCCGCGACCATCAACCCCAGGGTGAGGAGAGGGGCCTCGACCTCGAGGAGCGGTTGCTTCTCCCGGGCCACCAGGGCCAGGGAACGGTCGAGGGTGGCGTCGGTCACGCCCAGGCCGAGCGCGTAGGCGGCGTGGTCGATGGCGGCCAGGCGGGCCTGCCGGCCGGCCGCGGTGGTGGGAGTGGCGCAGACCTTGTCCACGCGGCCCGCGGCCTCGGTGATCCGCCGGCTGACCCCCTCGGCCACCAGGTCCATCCGGCTGAAGTCGACGCCCTTGGCCATCCCCTGCAGATAGCGGCTGAGAACGGGGGTGGCGGGCAGATCCGCCTCGGCGAGCCGGATGACGGTATCGGTGACGTGGAGCGCCTGCTCGGCGGTGAGCCCGGTCTCCACCGCGCGGCGGAAGAACTCGGCGAAGAGATCGAGATTGACCCCGGCGGCCAGGGCGCGATCGGCGTCCGCCCGGAGCTCTTCGGCCTGGGGCGCGGCGGAATAAGCGTCGAGGGCGGCGTCCAGGATGGCGCGGGACGCACCGGCGGGCGCGGCCGCCTCAACCGGAGCCGCCGCGGCCTGCGCCCGGGCCTCGGCCGGGCCCATACCGGGGAACGCCCCCAGAACGAGCGTTCCGGTCAGGAGGAGCGCCGCGCTGTATCCTGCGAACTGTCGGGTATCACTGGTCATACCGTGACCTCTGTCGAGTTTCCCACGCCGTCCAATCAGCGGAGCGCCGGGCCCGGCCCGGCCTCGCGGGTGTCGCGCATACCTTAACCCGGCGCGGGCGCTTCCGCGACCGGGTCCACTACCGGTTCTGACGCGTCGCCCCCCCCCCGGTTACAGCTTCAGGTCCCGCCGAGACGGGCACTTCGAGCACCCCGTTCCGCCCCCCGAAGCCGTCGTCCTCGTACCGGGGGGCGTCAGGAGGGGCGATCCAGACCCCGTCCACCACGAAGGCATAGCGCCAGATCCCCGCCGGGAGGGGAAGCACGATCTGCCACATGCCCCGTGAATTGTTTTCTTGCAACAGGTTACGGTCCGGATCCCAGCCGTTGAACCCCCCCACCAGGGCCACCCGGTGCGCCCCGGGGGCCACGACCCGGAACCGGATCCCGGCGGGGGTGGCCTGCGGGGCCAGGGGGGGCGGCGGCGTCCGTCCGGGCTTCGCGTGCGGTACGCCGTTCATGGCCACCACGTCCACCGAGACCCCCAGGGTCGCACGGGTCTGGTTGAAGCGGTAGAAGGGGTCGGTTGAGGCCTGGTGGAGGTAGTTCCCCTCCAGGAAGACCCGGAGCCGGTCGGCCAGGGGGCGTTCCAGCCCGGCCCCGGCCTGCCAGCTGTCATCCAGCCGGGGACCCAGGTCGAAGGGCTCCCCCCGGGAGGTGACGGCGGTCACCCGGGCATCGGGGTAGTCCCGGTGGGCGTAGAGGGCGAAGAGGTTGGCGGCGAATCCCAGGGGCAGGTCGAGCCCGCCGCGGAGAGTGACCACCGGACCCTCGTACCGGAGCCGGTCCACATTGGCCCATACCCCGCGGTAGGCCGCCTCGGCCCCCACGAATATCGAGGGGTCGAGCCGGAACATGACCCCGGCGAAGGCTTCCACCGGGGTCTGGGCCTCGGTGCCCGTGGAGTCCCCGGGGATCTCGCGCCCGGGGTAGAGCAGCCGGCCGGTCCGGGCGCCCCCCGCGACCAGCCATCGCCGCCCCGGAGCCCAGCCCACCCGGGCCTCGCCGCGGACCAGGTCGGCATCGAAGAGCCCGCGGCCATCCCCCCGGCGGAACCGCCAGGCCGTACCTCCCAGCTCCAGGACCACCCGCTCGGAGAGGGTCCGCCGCCAGCTGGCGCTGAAACGGAGGTTGCCGTCGTCCCCCTCGACCCGGGACCCGTAGCTGGTCCCGGAAACCTCCCCCATGAGGTCCAGCCGGTTGGCCGCCGACGGACCGGCCCAGCGCAGGAGGAGCCGCCCGGTGCCGGTGGCGAAGCCCTCGGAGACCGGGGCCACCACTCCCAGATCCTGGCTGGCCAGGACCTGGTCGTCGTGGCCGCCCAGAATGTCCACGGTCAGGCGGGCCCGGGGGCCGGCGGAGGCGGGAGCGGCGGCCAGCGCGGCGAGAATCCCCAGGAGCAGGAGCGCGCCCCTCCGAGACCCCAAGCCGGCGCGGCCGGGACCGGTCCTTCGACCGGCTCCTAGAGGAGCAGCACGGCGTTCCGATGCCCGAAACCGTCGTCGTTGTAGGCCACGGCATCGGGATCGGTCACCCAGCGGCCGTCCACCACGAACATGTACTCGTAGCGACCGGGCGGGAGGTCGAGGGACAGAGACCAGACATCCTCCCCGACGCGCCGAAGCGGCGCCTCGCACACCCTCCATTGGTTGAAATCGCCGGCCAGACAGACCTCACGGGTCGCGTCTCCGACGTACCGGAAGGTATAGGTTACAGGATTTCCGGCCTCCCCGTCGGCGAAGTCGGCGGCGGCTTCGGAGCGCCCGGGGGGAGTGGCCCCCGGCGCGGTGCCCTGCTCGGCGAAGATCGCGCGCTCCGGCGGTCCGGCACGACCGCCGGAGCGGTCCGGGGCGCGATCCTGGGGGATGGCAGTCCAGAGAAGGGCGGCCGCCGCCGCCGCGGCCGGGATCCATACCCAGCGGCGCAGGGCGCGGAGGCGGCGGGGGGAAGGAATGGCCCGGACCGTGATTTCGCGCTCGACCTCCAAGGCGCGAACCACGTCCCGGGCCAGAGACGACGGGGCCCGCGATCGGGTGGCTCCCAGCCAGGCTTCCAGGTCCTTCATGATGCGATGCTGGTTGGCCAGGGTCGCACCCGATCGCAGGTCCCCCTCAAAGGCAGCAGAATCCGAGGGAGACGCCTCCCCGTCCAGGCGGGCGTGGAGGAGCGGATCGATCTGTTTCCGGTCCTTCCCGTCGTTCATGCTCGTCTCACACGTCGAAGCCGCGGCGCCGGAGCTCGGCCAGGATGGCTTCCCGGGCCCGGTGCACCCGCACCTTCGCGTTGCTCACCGAGACGCCGAGCGACTCGGCGATCTCATCGTAGTTCAGGCCTTCCTGATGCCGGAGGAGGAAGGCCTCCCGGTAGATCTCGTCCAGGGCGGCCAGGCCCGCCTCGAAGTGGGCGGCGACCTCCCCGACTTCCAGTTCGTGATCCGGCCTCGCCCCGGGGGCGGGAGGATCCATCCCCTCGAACCCGGGACCGTCGAGGCTCGTCTCCCTGGCCCGGAGACGGGCGGCCGTGCTTCCGCGCTGGTCCCGGCACAGGTTCAAGGCGATCCGGTAGAGCCAGGTGCCGAAACGGGCCTCCCCGCGGAACCGGTCCAGGGCCCGGTAGGCCTTGATGAACGTGTCCTGGGTCAGCTCTTCGGCCAGGCCGGCGTCCCGGACCAGGCGCGCGATCAGGCCGTGGATGCGATCCTGGTGGCCCGCCACGAGCCGGGCATAGGCCCGGGTGTCGCCCGCGCGCGCCCGGTCGACCAGTCGCGATTCCTCGTCCCTGTCGGGCGGAAGGGCCGTCGGATGCGTCTCCGGATCGCGAGGCTCACCCGCCGGCCGACGGCTCTCTTCGGTCAATGGCACCCCGTCCTGGATACGCGGTGGCAGAATTCCGGATCCGAGGGGGGGACCTGGTCCAGAGCCGTCGGCAGCCTTTCAAGAACTTCGACGGCACCCCCATCCGGGAGTTACAGCGGCGGTCGGGGGATTCCCGACCCGTCCGAGAATACTCCTAACCCGGGCGGCGGCGGGCCGGGGCCGGGTGGAGGGAATCCCCGGGCACGGGCGGAACCGGCGGCGGCGCCTCGGGTTGCCGGGCGCCGGGTCATCGCCGGCCCCGGCTGCGCCACCCCGGCCCACCCTGTGCGCTAAATAACCCACGCACAAAGCTTTAGGTTCCCGGAAGGTTTGGGTGTAACGTTTTCCTGCCCCTGTCGTCCGAGGCCGTGGACGGGTGTCTCCGTCCGTGGCCCCGGCGCACTGGGAACGACGTCCCTGAGACCGGGAGGACATCTCACATGCGCACTCGTTTTTCTTCACATCCGCACGGCACTGCGAGCCGTCTGGCCCTGGCCGTGATGGCGGTGGCGGCCGTGCTGTGGCTGGGCGGGGCCTTGGCCGGCTGCGGGTCCAGCGACAATCCGGCCGCCCCCCGGGCGGGGCTCAACCCGCCGCCCTCGGGATCCGGAACCGGGCTCCTGGCCGTGTCCATGACCGTGACCGGGAATCTCAACGCCTCCACCCCGGCCGGCGTGGCCTCGGCCGCCGATCACGGGTCCCCCAAGCGGACCCCGATCGCCTCCCTCTGGATCACCTTCGACTCCATCCGCGCCTATCCCGTCTGCGGGGACAGCCTGGGCGGCGACCATCAGGAGGACCCGCTGGGCTGGCGCTCGGCGGTGCGGCTCCTGGACGACGACGGGGATTCCACCGAGGCCGACGACGACAGCACCGGGCACGGCGATGACGACTGCGGCTACCAGGAGATCCTCACCGACCCGGTCACGGTCAACGTGGCCGATCTGGACTCCACGCTGAGCGACCTCCTGGGTTCGGTGGTGCTCCCGGCGGGTGACTACAGCCACCTCGCCCTGCACCTGGCCGACGCCTGGGTGGTCACCGAGGCCGGTGACTCGGTGAGCGCGGAGCTTCCGGGCGGCATGGACAACCTGCTCAAGGTGGTGACCCCGTTCACGGTGGACGACGGCGGCACGACCGAGATCGTCATCTTCTTCGATCTGGACCGTTCGGTGGTGGAGGCGCCCCCCGGCAGCCTGAACTTCAAGATCAAGCCGGTGCTGCACGGCCACATGGGCCCCTGGGAAGGACATCACGGCGACGAGGGTGATGACGACGGCCAGGGAGCGGGCGCCGATCACGGCAATGGAAATGGAGGGGGTGGTCACGACGGGAATGGCCATTCCTGATCGCGTTCCGGCCTCGAGCCGGACAAGGCACTAGAGAGCTAGGGGAAGCGGACATCCCCCGAGTCCCCTCCGGGCGGGCGTGACACGCGCCCGCCCGGTCTTTCTTGCCCGAGGACGGACCGGTGCGGGGCGCGCTCATGCGGCCGTTCCGCACCACGGTGATCCGGGTACACGCATGGCGCGCGTTGCACCCGGTTACCCATCAGGGGCGAGTTGCACTCGGGTGCAACTCCGCGTACGCCGCCCGATTCCCCGCGTCCACCGCCCCCGATTCCCTCACCGCCCGATCCGGTCCGACGTCCGCCCCGGCCGCGCGTGCTTTTCCACGAAGCGGATGATGGCGTCGGCCACGTCCACCCCGGTGGCGGCCTCGATCCCCTCCAACCCGGGAGACGAGTTCACCTCGATCACCAGCGGACCGTGGTTGGAGCGGATGATGTCCACCCCGGACACCTTGAGCCCCATGGTCTTGGCCGCCCGCACCGCGGTGGAGCGCTCCTCGGGGGTGAGGCGGACCTTCTCGCCGGTGCCCCCCCGGTGGAGGTTGGAGCGGAACTCCCCCGGGGCGGCCTTGCGCTTCATGGCCGCCACCACCTTGTCCCCCACCACCAGGCACCGGATGTCCGCGCCCTCCGCCTCCTTGATGAACTCCTGGACCAGGATGTTCGCGTCCAGGCCCCGGAAGGCCTCGATCACCGACTCCGCCGCCTTGCGGGTCTCGGCCAGCACCACCCCGATCCCCTGGGTCCCCTCCAGTAGCTTCACCACCAGGGGGGCCCCCCCACGATGTGGACCAGGCCGTCCACGTCCTTGGTGGAGTGGGCGAACCCGGTTACCGGAAGCCCGATCCCCTTGCGGGAGAGAAGCTGGAGGCAGCGCAGCTTGTCCCGGGAGCGCGAGATGCCCTGGGACTCGTTGGTGGGGAACACCCCCATCATCTCGAACTGCCGCACCACCGCGGTGCCGTAGAAGGTGTAGGTGGCGGCGATGCGGGGAATGATGGCGTCGAATCCCTCCAGCGGATGCCCCTGGTACAGCACCTTGGGCTTGTGGGAGGTGATGTCCATGTAGCACCGGAGATAGTCGATCACCCGCATGTCGTGGCCCCGCGCCTCGCCCGCCTCCTTGAGGCGGCGGGTGGAGTGGAGGGACGGCTTGCGGGAGAGGATGGCGATCTTCATGAGCGGGGGGCCTCCGGGGAGGGTCCGGGCGCGTCCCCGGAGGGCGGCGCCCCCGGAGTCCGTCCGGCGAGGAAGGAGCGGCCGGGATTGACCAGGAACCGCCGGCGCAGGGCCTGGCGGCCGAGGAGCATGCGGAAGCCCATGGCGTCGCGGTCGGCCAGGGTGATCTCGATGGGCCACCGGCGCCCGGCGAGCACCGCCGCGGTCACGATCACCGGGCGCTCCTGCTCGTGCCCGGCCGAGCTCCGCACCCGGCGCCGGTCCACCACCGGCACCTCCACCGTGATCGAGGGTTCGTCGGCCCCCTGCACCGGATGGATCTGGAACCGCACCAGCTCCCGGCCGTCCCGGACGAGGGTCTCCAGGGCGAAGGCGTGGAGGGAGGAGGTGCGGGCCCCGGTGTCCACCTTGACCTTGATCGCGGGCACGCCGAGATCCGGCAGGGCGAGCCATTCTCGCCAGCCGAGCACGGAACGGTGGATGCCGGGCGGGGTGGGTCTCTGGATGGTCACGGGTCGGGGTGCGCGAGCACGCGCGAGCATTCGGGAACGGTCGGAAGCAACAACGGTTCGGGGGAACCGGTGGATTATTCCAGGTTTCGTCCCGGATGGGAATGCGCTCCATCCAGGATCGCCCGGACCCGGGCCAGGAGGTCCTCGGGGCGAAACGGCTTCTGGAGGTACTCCACCGTGGACCCGTCCTCTCCCCGGAGGTCGTCGGCGCTGTACCCGGAGATGAACAGGACCCTCATCCGGGGATACCGTTCGGCCAGGGCCGTGGCCAGGGAGGGGCCGTCCATGGAGGGCATCACCACGTCGGTGACCAGGATGTCGAGGGTCCCGGCGTAGGCGGCGGCCAGCTTCAGGGCAGCGCGCCCGTGTTCCGCCTCCAGGACCCGGTACCCCCGGGAGGCCAGGATCTCGCGGGCCAGCCGGCGGACCGTCGCCTCGTCCTCGACCAGGAGAACGGTCTCGGAGACCGGCCGGGCCGTCTCCCCTCCCGGGAGCGGCGCCACCGCCTCCTTCTCCACCGGCTCCTCGACCAGGGGGAGACAGACGGTGACGGTGGTGCCCATGGCCGGCGCGCTTTCCAGGGAGATCAGCCCCCCGCCCTGCTGGACGATGCCGTAGACGGTGGAGAGTCCCAGCCCGGTGCCCTGGCCGACCTCCTTGGTGGTGAAGAAGGGCTCGAAGGCGTGTTCGCGCACCTCGTCGGTCATCCCGGACCCGGTGTCGGTCACGGTGAAGACCACCCGGCCGTGCCGGGCGTCCTCGCCGCCGCCGGCTCCGCTCTCCTCGGGGGGGCACCGGTCCCGGGCGGTGTCCAGGGTGATCACTCCGCCCTCGGGCATGGAATCGCGGGCGTTCAGGACCAAATTCAGGATCACCTGCTCCAGCTGGGCCTTGTCGGCCCGGACGCGCAGGGGGGCCGGCGCCAGGTGGGACTCGATGGTGATGGTCTCGGGGATCAGGCGGTCCAGCATGCCCCGCATCGACTCGATCGACTCGTTGAGGTCCAGGACGCGCGGGGTCAGGACCTGCTTGCGGCTGAAGGTGAGGAGCTGCAGGGTGAGCGCCGCCGCCCGCTCCCCCGCCCGCTTGATCTCGCGGAGGTAGTCGTCCAGCGGCTCCCCGGCCCGGACGTGGAGAAGGCCGATGTCGGCGAAGCCGATCACCGCGGTGAGGATGTTGTTGAAGTCGTGGGCGATGCCGCCGGCCAGCCGGCCCAGGGCCTCCATCTTCCGGGCCTGGCGGAGCTGATCCTCCTGCTCCCGGAACGCGGCCTCGGCCTCCCGCCGCTCGGTGATGTCCCGGACCACGGCCTGGATGCGGCCGTCGGGAAGCATGCGGGCGCTGGTCTCGGTGGGAACGGTGCTCCCGTCCCGGCGAAGGACGCGGCGCTCGGAGAGGACGGTCCGGCCCGCCCGAAGGTCGTCGAGGAGCAGGGGACTGTTGCTCAGCTCCTCCGCGGGAAGCAGATCCACCGCCGGGGCGCCGATGAGCTCCTTCCGGGGGCGGCCGAGCATCTCCAGCAGCCGCTGGTTGGCGGCTTCGACCCTTCCGCCGGTCCCGATGAGGAGAATCCCGTCCGAGGCCTGCTCGGCCAGGCTGCGGTACCGGTGTTCGCTGCGGCGGACCTCCTCCTCCGCCTCCGCCCGCTCCAGAGCGATGGAAAGGAGGTGGGCCAGGGTGCGCAGGAAGTAGACGTCGCTCTCGGAGAAGGACCGGGGCCGGTCGTGGTGGGCACCGAGGATCCCATAGGGCTTGCCGCGCAGGGTGATGGGCACGGTGACCCCGCTCACCACCCGGTGGTCGTGAAGGATGGCCGCCCCCCGGAAGCGGGTTTCGGCGGCCAGGTCCTCCACCACCACCGGCTTGCCCCGGGCCAGGGTGTACCCGGCCTGGGAGGTCTCCAGGGCGGTGACCGTGGCCGACCCCACCAACCCCTCGTGCCAGCCCACTCCCGCCATCACCACCAGGCTCTCCTCTTCCGGAAGCAGGCGGAGGATCTTGCTGAAGGAGACGTTCAGGTTGTCCCGGACCGTACGAACCGCGGTGTCGAACAGGGCCCGGGCATCCTCGCGCTCCAGGGCCTGCTGTCCGAGGGCGGCCAGGGCCTCCTGCCGGCGGGCCCGGATCTCGTTTTCCTCCTCCGCCATCCTCTGCTCGGTGATGTCCAGGAGAGTTCCGGAGACGCCGACCGGGACCCCGTCGGGACCGAACTCCAGGGTGGACCGCGCATCCACCCAGATGATCCCCGCATCCCGGGTCAGGCCCCGGACCAGGGTCCGCCAGCTCGGTCGGCCCTCGGCCATCGCCCGCTTGAAATCCCCCAGGTGCCGCTCGCGGTCGTCGGGATGGACGAACTCGATGAACGGGCGGCCGATCGCTTCCTCGAGCGGGAAACCGGTGAGCCGGGACCAGGCCGGGTTGAAGTAGGTGATCCGGCCCTCGGCGTCCAGCCGGTAGAGGACCTCGCGGATGTTCTCCACCACCGAGCGGTAGCGGATTTCGTTCTCGTGGGCCTCGTGTTCCAGCCGCCGGGCGCGCCCGAGCAGGTGGGAGAGGGTTCCGCCGCCCAGGAGGACGATGAGCGCAGCCCCGACCAGGACCAGGGGATCGTCCTGCCAAAGCACGACCGCCACCACCACCGCCGCGGCGGCGATCATGATCAGGAGGCCGGTGCCCAGGGCGAAGCCGCGACCTCCCGGACCCTTGATCCGGGCATCGTTCACAGCACTGTCCTCGCGCGGCCGAAGACGGGCTCCCGGGGGCGGGGATGGGATCAGCCTAACCGATCGGAAGGCGGGATGCGACCGCTACCGCACCGCCGGACGGGGGGCCGTGCGACCGCTTCCGGACCCGGCAACGGAGGCTAGAGCGAGACCCCGAACCCCGTCTTCACCTCCCAGTCGGTCTCCTTCACCCCGGCGGGCGGCCGGGAGTCGTGGGAGACCTCGGCGGAAGTGAGATAGGAGACGCGGCCGGCCAGCTTAACCCGGAGCCCGCCGGTGGCATAGGCGCGGAAATCGGCGAAGTCGCTCCAGCGAGGCTGGACGAAGGCGGTGAACTGGAGCACGGCGTCCTTACGCAGCTCGCCGTCCAGGGTGGCGAAGGTGGAGAGCCGCTGGGTGGTGTCGGTACCCGGCTCGTCCTCGATCCTCTCCACGTCCAGCATGTCGGCCGCACCGAGGGCGACCTGCCAGCGCTCGGCCCGGAGCACGTCGAAGCGGGCCCCGGCCCCGGCCAGGAACCGGGTCTGGAGCCGCTGGAAGGGATCGCGCTGGATCTGCAGGAACTCCAGCGAGGCCATCCAGGGGAGGAAGCGGTGGTTGTGGCGGAGGTGGGCGGTGGACTTCTCCTCGTCCGTCTCCCCCCGGGAGGTCTTGCGGGTACCCGAGGCGAGGAGCCGGACCCGCTCCCGGTCGCTCTGGTACTGGGCCTGGGCGGCGCCGGAGAGGGCGAGGGTCTCGGTGTTGCCCCCGGTGGCGCTGAAGGTCGCGTCCGCGGTGCCGCTCCAGCCCTTCTCCTCGTCGTGGAACCCGCGCAGGGTGTTCAGGATCTGGGCCTCGGCGGGAGCGGACACCGCGCCCGGAATGGCGCACAGAGCGACAAGGATGGCGAGGATTCGGACACGCACCGGCGCGGCTCTCCTTTCGTGGACGCCCAGGGGGATTCACGGGGGGGAGAGCCTACACCGGAACCCGCCGCCGGGACGACCCCCGGCCGCGGACCGGGCGCCGGGGGGCGACGCGGGACTGGAACCGGACAGGCCCGATCGGTTACTATTGAATTTCATTGCCCTGCAACGAGTTGTCGCCATGGCCCAATCCACCGAAATCACCGCCTGCCTGCTCGAGCTTCGCCGGGGCCGCTCCGGGGCCTTCGATCGTCTGGTGGCGTTGGTCTACGAGGACCTCCGCAGGCTGGCCCGGATCCAGCTGCGCCGTCCGGGGTCCCCCCTGACTCTGAACCCCACCGCCCTCGTCCACGAGGCCTACGTGAAGCTGGCCGACCGGACGCGCCTGGAGTACGCCGACCGCGACCACTTCCTGGCCGCGTGCAGCGTGGTCATGCGGAACATCGTCATCGACCTGGCCCGGGCCCGGCGGGCCCGGAAGCGCGGCGGGGACCAGGTGCGAGTGGACGTGGATCCGGACGTGATCCGGGTGGACCAGGAGGCGGACAGGCTCCTGGCCCTGGACGAGGCCATGAGGCGGCTGGCCGATCTGGAACCGCGGCTGGTGCGGGTGGTGGAGTGCCGTTTCTTCGCCGGGCTCACCGAGGCCGAGACCGCCCGCGCCCTCGACGTCTCCGAGCGCACGGTGCGCCGCGACTGGGTGAAGGGAAAGGGCCTGCTCCAGGTCATGCTGGACGGTGGGGGCGCGTCCGGCGGTGCCCCCGGCGCCGCGCCCGGCGGCCCCGCGTGATCCCCCGCGAGCGGTGGCTCCGGCTGGAGCCGGAGCTGGACGCGTTGCTGGACCTGGAGCCCGGCGCCCGGGAGGAGCGCCTGGAAACCCTCCGCCGCCGCGACCCGGTCCTGGCCCGGGACCTGGAGGAGGTGCTGGCGCGGGGCCTCGGGGAGAGCGATCTCCTGGACGGCGGCCTGGGCGAGGCGGCGCCGGAACTCCTGCGCCAGGCCCTGGATCCGCCGGACCGCGGGACCCCGGTGTCCGCCCGCCCCGAGGCCCCGGAGCACCGCGACCTCCCGGCGGCCCGGGACACCACCCACGACCGGGTGTTTCCCCTTCCCGGCGCGACCGGACCCCGGCCCGAAGACCTGGCCGGCCGGCGGGTGGGGCCCTACCGGCTCCTGGAGATCCTGGGCGAGGGGGGGATGAGCGTGGTCTACCGCGCGGCCCGGGACGACGGACGGTTCCGCCGGGAGGTGGCCATCAAGGTGGCCCGGTGGTCGGCGGCCGCGCCCCAGACCGCGGCCCGGCTGGTGGCCGAGCGCGAGATCCTGGCCGGGTTCGACCACCCCAACCTGGCCCGGCTCCTGGATGCGGGGATGACCGCGGACGGGCTCCCCTACTTCGTGATGGAGCTGGTGGAGGGGGAGCCGATCACCCACTACTGCCGCCGGAACCGGCTCCCGGTGCGGGCCCGGGTGAAGCTGGCCCGGGACGTGTGCGACGCGGTCCACGCCGCCCACCGGCGCCTCATCGTGCACCGGGACCTGAAGCCGGCCAACATCCTGGTCGACGCCGCCGGCACGGTGAAGCTCCTCGACTTCGGGATCGCCAAGTGGCTGGAGCCGCCGCCGGAGCTGGAGAGCGTGGTGGTGACCCGCACCGGGATGCCCATGCTCACCCCGCAGTACGCCGCCCCGGAGCAGGTGTCGGGGGGAGCGGTCACCACCGCCACCGACGTCTACGCCCTGGGGCTGGTGCTCTACGAGATGCTGACCGGCAAGCGGCCCTACGAGCTCGGCGGCCGCTCCTGGACCGAGCAGGTGAGGCTGGTGAACGAAACCACCGTGGCCGCGCCCTCCACCGCCGCCTCCCGCGACGGGGACGGCCGGGTCCTGGCCCGCCGGCTCCGGGGCGACCTGGACGCCATCGTCCTCCAGGCCCTGCGCCGGGAGCCGGAACGGCGCTATCCCTCGGCCCAGGCCCTGGCCGAGGACCTGGGGCGCTACCTGCGGGGGCTGCCGGTGGAGGCATCCCCGGACTCCTGGCGCTACCGGCTGCGGAAGTTCGCGGGCCGGAATCGCGCCCTGACCGTGGCCGCGGCGACGGCGGTGCTGGCCCTGGTGGCGGGATCGGGGGGCACGGCCTGGCAGGCCCGGGTGGCCGGCCGCCAGCGGGACCAGGCCCGGCACGAGGCGGCCAAGGCGCGGGCGGTGAGCGACTTCCTGGTCGGCTCCTTCCTCGAGGCCGATCCGTTCCAGAACATCGGCCACCCTCCGACGGCCAAGGACGTCCTGGACCGGGGCATGGAGCGGATGGACCGGGACCTGGCCGGCCAGCCCGAGCTCCGGGCCTCGCTGCTCCTGGAGGTGTCGCAGATCTACTGGAACCTGGGGGACAAGGAGCGGGGGCTGGCCCTGGCCGACCGGGCGGCGGCGGAGGCGGTCCGGCTCCACGGCGAACGCAGCGTCGAGGCCGCCGCGGCGTACCTTCGGCAGGCCGACTTCGAGCAGGTGTTCAGCCGGCTGGCCCGGTCCGATAGCCTCCGCCAGGCGGCGCTCTCCATCTACGAGGAGGCACTCCCCGCCGATGATCCGCGGATGAGCGACGCCCTGGAAGGCGTAGGGCGCGACCTGGCAGCCCAGGACCGCACCGGGGAAGCGGTGGCCATGCTGCGGCGGGCGGTGGCCATCCGGGAGCGGGCCTACGGGGACCGGAGCTCGGAGACGGCCCAGTCGTGGCACTACCTGGCCGCGGCGCTGTCCGACGCCGGAAGCGCGGACGCCGACACCGCCTTCGCCCGGGCGGCGGAGATCTGGGAAGAGCTCTCCGGCCCGGCGCATCCCAACCTGGCCTCGACCCTCAACAACTGGGCCATCTACCGCCACAACCGCGGGGACCCGGCGGGGGCGGAACGGCTCTACCGGCGCTCGCTGGCCATCACCGACAGCCTCTTCGGCCGCGATTCGGGTGCCGACACCCGGAACAACCTGGCCAAGCTGTACCTGGACCAGCGGAAGGTGGAGGAGGCGGTGCCACTCCTGCGGGAGGCCCTGGCTTGGCACTCGGACGCGCTCGGCGACACCACCATCCCGGTGGCGGCCGATCACATCAACCTGGGCCATGCCTACCGCTACCGCGATCGGTTCGCGGAGGCGGAGCGGGAGTACCGGACCGGCCTCCGCATCTTCCGCGCCATCCTGGGCCCGGACCATCCCAACCTGGCCATCGTGCAGGCCTACCTCGGGCGTCTCTACTGGCGCGCGGGCCGGTACCGCGACGCGGAGCGGGAGCTGGACACGGCGGTGGCGGTGATGCGGGAGCACCTCCCGGCCCTGCGGGCCCGGCTCATGACCGCGCTGGCCTGGCGGGGGGAACTCCTGGTCTCGCAGGAACGGTGGGACGAGGCGGAGTCGATCCTGCGCGAGGCGGAAGAGCTGGTGGCCGAGGAGTCGGTGGGATCGGCGGGGGGAGGCCCGGGCTCCCCCACCCTGGAGGCCCGCGGGATGGTGCTGTCGGCCCTGGGGGCGTGCGCGCGCGCCCGAGGCCGTGACGCCCGGGCCGACTCGCTCCTGCGCGAGGCCCGGGGGGTGCTGACCACCGCGGTGGGAGAGGACGCGCTGGAGACGCGGATGACGGTGCAGCGGCTGGGCATCGTAACTCCAACTCATTGAAACAACGTTGATTAGATCCCCGTGAGGAGTCGCCCCCACGGTTTTCCCTTCATCCCACGTTTTGCGACTGGTATTGTCCGGATTGCGATTCCGCTTCACCGCATCCGAGGGGCCCCCCATGTCCGTCCCGGCCAGCCGTATCCTTGTCGCCGCCCTGCTGCTCGCCGCCGGTGCGCTGGTTCCGGTCGCACCCGCGGGGGCCTCGGAGGCCACGGGCACCGGCGCCATCTGCGGCACCGTGCGCGACGCGCTCACCCTCGACCCCATTCCCCGGGCCGGGGTATTCGTGCGCGACACCGCCGGGGCCTACACCGGGTTCCACGCCGCCACCGACGACTCGGGGCGCTTCTGCGTGGACGGACTTCCCGCCGGCACCTACGACTTGGAGGTGCGGGTGGACGACTACCGGATCGGCTGGCTGTCCGGCGTCACCGTGACCGGTTCCACGGTGAGCGTGCCTCCCATCGACGGCACCCCGCCGGCGCGCCTGGCCCCGCCGGCACCGAACCCCGCCCGCGGGCCGGTGCTGCTCCGCTGGAGCC
Source organism: Candidatus Eiseniibacteriota bacterium (assembly GCA_963768615.1). Taxonomy (GTDB): domain Bacteria; phylum Eisenbacteria; class RBG-16-71-46; order JABDJR01; family JABDJR01; genus CAVSKL01. Next base: position 256,373 of record CAVYIE010000005.1, read on the forward strand.
TGGCCGCGCCGGGCCCGGTGGCGCTCCGGGTGGTGGACGCCCAGGGCCGGCTGGTCCAGGGCTGGTCCAGCCCCTCGGAGGACGCCGGCGACCACGCCCTGACCTGGAACCTCCGCGGGCGGGACGGGCGCACGCTCCCCGCCGGCGTCTACTACCTGGTGCTCGACGCGGGCGGCGTCCGCCGCGTGCGCACCCTGATCCGCCTTCCCTGACCGGCACGAGGACTCATCATGGCCACCACACCCCGGATCCGCCGTCTTCGCCGCATCTCCCTTCGCGCCGTGCCCGCCGTCCTGGCCGCCGCGCTGGCCATGACCGTGAGCGTGAGCTGCGGCCGGGACCAGGGACTGAACCCGCTCCCCGACGGGCCGGAGGGGGCGGTGGTGACCGGCCGCGCGGTGCCGGACGGGGGCGCGCCCCTGGCCGGGGTCACGGTGGTGCTGGACCCCATGTCCGCGGGCGTGGCGGCCTCGGTGATCGCGCGCACCGAGGCCCCGGAGGGCGGCGGGGTGATCGCCGCCGCGGGCACGGCCCTGCGGGCCACGGTCACCGACGGCGACGGGCGGTTCGCCTTCACCGGGGTGGAGCCCGGAGAGTACGTGGTGAGCGGAAGCGCCCGGGACTACCTGGGCGGGGTGAGCCGGGTGCGGGTGGGGGCGCAGACCGAGACCACGCTGGTGGATATCGCGCTCACGCCGACCGGGACCTTCGCCGGGACCATGACCCTGGAGACGGCCTCGAGCCACCGGAACACGGTGGTGTACGTGGACGGCACCTCCTACGTGGCGGTGACCGACGACGCCGGCCGCTACGCCATCCACGGGGTGCCGGCGGGGACGTGGTCCCTGACCGGGACCCATCCCGGCTACCTGGACGCGGCCGTGGGCGGCTCCATCGCCGCCGCCGGGGACTCGGTGGAGCTGGCCGCGCGGGAACTGGCCCTGGACCGGAACATCGCCCCCGTCGCGGCGCCCACGGCGGCCGGGGCGTGCTCCGACTCGCCGGTGGATCTCTTCGCCAACGCGAGCGACGCCGACGGGAGCGTGGTGCTCTACGAGTGGGACTTCGAGGACGACGGCACGGTGGACTACACGAGCGCCGCCACCGGGGACGTGTCCCACCTCTACCCCACCGGCACCTGGCGGGCCAAGCTGACCGTCCACGACGACGACGGCGCGGTGGGGCTGGCCGTGGTCAACTTCACCGTATCCCCCCAGGACAGCTTCTACGTGTCCGCGTCCACCGGGTCCCCGGCGAACGACGGTTCGGCCGCGGCGCCGGTGTCCACCCTGGCCGAGGGCCTGGCCCTGGCCACGGGCTCGTCGGCCTGCGGGCAGGTGGTGATCACCGTTTCCGACGACACCTACAGCGAGCCGCTCTCCATCCCGGCCGGGGTGGAGATCCGGGGCGGGTTCGATCCCGCGACCTGGACCCGGACCCCCGGGGTCTACACGGTGGTGAACGTGGGGGCGAGCGGCGCCGCGGCCTTCGACGTCACCAGCCCCACCGACGTGTCGGGACTGGACATCCGGTCCGCGGACGCCACCGCGGCCGGCGGGACCTCCATGGCCCTGCAGACGATCAACTCCGACACCTCGCTGGTCTTCTCCGACTGCGTGTTCCGGAGCGGGAACGGAGGAGCCGGGTCGAACGGCTCCACCGGCGGTGTCGGGTACTCGGGAGGAAACGGCGGCTTCGGATCGCATGGCGGGAGCGGTTCTCCGGGACCGGGAGGCACCCCGGGGAACGGCGGTGGAGGCGCGTCCCCCGGCGGGGCCGGGGGCGACGGGGGAAGGCCCTCGGTTCCGAGCCAGCTCGGTAGCGGCACGGCCTGCGCCTCCGCCTCCCCCTTCCCGGCGTCGCCGGTGAGCGGATGCTCCACCCCCGAGGACGGCGACCCGGGGCAGGACTGCAACACCGCCGGCAGCCCCGGGGCCAACGGCCCCGTCACCGACTACCCCGACGGCAACATCGTGGGGCAGTACTGGGTCCCCGGGAACGGGCATGACGGCGGCCAGGGATCCGGGGGCGGCGGCGGTGCGGGCGGTGCGGGCGGCGGAGGCCGCAACTCGAGCTTTCCCTGCACTTCCGACGATTACGGCGGAGGCGGAGGAGGAGGAGGAGGCGGGGGCGGCGGCGGCTTCCCGGGCGGGGGCGGCGAGGGCGGCGGCGCCTCCTTCGCAGTCTACTTCCATGGCCCGCTCTCGCCCACCTTCGTGGACTGCACCTTCGAGGCCGGGAACGGCGGCGCGGGCGGCGACGGCGGCAACGGCGGACCCGGCGGCGCGGGCGGTTTCGGCGGTCCGGGCGGGGCGAGCTACCTGGATCTGAGCACGGGCGGCCCGGGCGGCGACGGATCCGACGGGGGTCCGGGGGGCGGCGGCTCCGGCGGGGCCGGGGGCCCCAGCTGGTGCATCTACTCCGGTTCCGGGGTGGCACCCACGGAGTCCGGCAGCACGTTCACCCCGGGCACCGGCGGCGGCGGCGGGGGCGGCGGCCAGCGCGGGACGAGCGGATCCTACGCCCCGGGCGGGCCCGCCGGGGACGCGGGGACGGTCGGGCCTTAGGGGTCGGGCCATGGGCGGAGGTGACCGCCGGATGGCGGCGGCGTGCCCGCCTAGAGCCTGCCGCTGAAGAACAGCACCAGGAACTGCCAAACCAGCCAGAAGAGCAGGATGACCAGGACGACGGCGGCGACCGTACCCAGGAACTTGAGCACGCCGCCGAAGAAGCCAAGGGCAAGGATGGCCGGAGCCGGTCCGGACATGGTCCGCCTTTCGTCGCTGGGGATTTCCGACCGGCCGGTTCCGGCGCCTACTGCAGCAGCAGGCGGCTGACCGAGTCCACCTTGAGCCCGATCACCGCGCCGCCGTCGCCGGTCTGGAACTGGATGCTGTTCTTGCCGAACTCGTCCAGCCGCCAGCCTTCCGGGTCGGGAGGCTGGAGACCGATCTCCTCCTTCCGCATGGGATCGAAGACCACGAGGCCGCTCTTCTTATAGCTTACCCGGAAGTCCGCCTTGAGCGCGGCCAGGTGGTAGGTGCCGAGGAACGGTTGGAACTCCTCGGGCACCCGCGTCACCTCGGCCTCGGTGGCGTCGGCGGTCCGGGCCATGATTACGATCTCGTGCACCTCCATGCCGCTGATCCCGCCCGAACCGTCTTCATTGAACACGATGTGGAGACGCGGGGAGGCGGTGCACACCCAGCGGCCCTCGGGGTCGGGATCGCTCAGGCCCAGGGTCACCCGGTCGGGGATGTCGAGGGCGAGGGCGTTGTTCCGGACCACGATGCCGAGCCCCTTGGATTCCCGGGGCGCCTCCCGCTCCTGGTAGTGTCCGACGTAGCGCTGGTAATCGTGCCGGGCGGCGGCCTCCGCGGAGCCGGTGATCGAGCACCTCCATCGACTTCGGGTTGAAGGCCACGGTGAGGGACTGCATCTCGCCGAGGCGGATGTGGCCGGAGTCCACGAAGTCGGCCTCGGCGGCGGTGGCATCCACCGGGATCCAGCCCGCCTCGCCCATGTAGATCTCGTTCCAGGCGTGCTGGCCGAAGCTCCCGCCCCCGGAGGGACTGTACATGCAGCCCCACACGACGCGAGCGGGGATCCCCACCGCGCGGCAGAAGGTGGCGACCAGGAGGGAGTGGGCCCCGCACTCGCCGGCGCGAAGGTCGTAGGTCTTCCGCGGGGTGCCGCCGCCAGGGATGGCGTAGGCGATCTCCTCGGCCACCCAGCGGGTGATGCGGGTGGCCGCGTCCCAGGCGTCCTGGGAACCCTCGGTCAGGCCCCGGGCCTTGTCGGCCAGTACCGGGTCGGTGGACTCGATGAAGGCGTCGGGTTTCAGGTACTCCTTCAGGGATGGGTCCTCGTAGGCGGGAGGAGGAAAGACCGGGGCGCCCGTCCCGTCGTAGCGGGAGTGCTGGATTTCGAAGACGCCGTCGATGTGGTTCTCGTCCACGGTGCCGGCGAAGGTCTGCCCGGCCACGTTCAGACCCTCGGGAGTGATCCACAGGCCGGCCGGCTCCAGCTCGGCCCGCACCTTCATGTAGGTGATGGCGGTGAAGTCGGGAAGGGCCAGGTCCACCTTGCTCAGGATAACCTCGTCCAGGTTCGCGGACTTGATCCGGTTCGCCACCGAGGCGTCGGCGAGGTAGATGACCCGGTTCCCGAGGGGGATGGTCTTCAAGGCCCGGCCGGTGGCGGGGTCGAGCCACCAGGTGACCTTGAGGCCGGTGGAGAGGTTCACCTCGTCCAGGACGAGGGCGGTGTAGGTGCGGCCGTTGAGCTCGACGTCTTCGGTGCCGACCCGGGTATAGGTCGTCTTCTGCACCTCGGCGTCCCGCAGTTCAAGGATGTCGTAGGTCTTCGCGGCGACGGTGGAGTCGGCGAAGTCCGCAACGAGGTGGGGGAAGTAGAGGGTATTTTCGAGAAGGGTTCCGGGCGGGAGCGGCACGTCCTTGGCGTCCCCTCCGTCGCCGAAGGTGAAGTGGGCGGTGTCCCCGTCCACGTGGACTTCGGATATGAGGTGGATCTGTTCCTGGTCCACTTGGCTCCGGTGGTAGACGAACTGGCCGGTGGCGGGGTCCACCTTGTAGGCGAGCTGGATCCTGGAGTCGAACCCCATACCGAGGGCGGAAAGCATGGCGAAGACGGTTTCGTCGATGCCGGTCAGCTCTTGGCCGCCGTCCTTCAGGTGCGTGACCTTGAACTCGGCGTAGCCGCAGAGGACGCCGTTGATCTCCACCCCGTAGTACAGGTGGTCGGCAGCGATGGGATCGGCGTTGGGCTGGGCCCGGTCCGAGGGAGCGGTCCGGGTGCAGGCCGGTCCGGCGGCGAGCACCACCAGAGCCAGGGCGATCAGGGGAGCAACGCGCGGGTGACGGGTGGCCGAGGCCACGGCGTCCTCCTTTCCTGGACCGGGGGTAGGGGCAGGATAACGCGGGGACGGGGTGGGCGGGGCGGTTTCCGGGCCGCTCTATGGTCAATTCTGAACGGCACGGGCGCTGGGGCCACAGTTTATGGCGCTGTTGATCCGGCAATTGTGTCAGGGAAAGAGAGTTGAGTGGGCGCGGGAGAAACCGGACTCTGCAGATGGTGTTTTGGTTCGCGGAAGCCTATGCCACCATTCGATCAACTCTGTACTTCGATCAAGGTCGATACAGCATCGGCAGACGAACACCGGAAGAATCTAATCAGGACCTCGGTTCCGTCCCGATCCGCCGAGTGTGCAAAGCGTAGGACGTCACCCGGAAGATTGGCGCCCGCATTCACGATGTATAGGGCCGGCTTAGCATCAAGATCCGGGATGACATCGCGGCCGTAGGCTATCTGAAGAGCTCTTCGATTGCTGGAGACCCACCTTACGTACCGCAATCCCTGAAAGACAGAGCCCCGGATCCTCGAGACGCTTCCGTCCTCCAAGGCCTTGATTTCCAGAACAATAGGGCGGCCCGAGTGGTCGACACCTAGAATATCGATTCTCTCGTTTCTGGATAAGGCCCACCCGGCCGGCACCTCCACCCCCAAGACCGTAAGTGGATGTCCGGCGAGTTCCCCGGTCGAACGGATCCGTTCCGCAAGCCCCTCGGCGAACCGACCCTCCGCGCCCGAAACTTGTCTTCCTCTGTGCTCCGGATCAGCGTGGATGATGTTGCGAATCGGTAGGAGGATCAGAGTCGGAATCAGGGCCTGAAGGGTGTCGAAGCGGGCCACCAATCGATCGTCGAACCGGTCGGCCAGGACGTAAGCGGGCGTCCGGCTATGCTCCGCATTGCCTTGGTAGACATGGTGGATCGTGTAAAGGATTCCGGTAATGTCCGCATTCGAGAGATTGCCAAGAACGGACGCGTCTCCGGGGATCCGGAAGGCGAGGAATCGCCGTCCATGGTGGTCCGAATCTCCCTGGAAGCACTGCAGGTGTTTGCCAGCCTCGAGGGAGTCCTCCTTCTTCAGCTGCTGAGCTCGAAACCTTGTATCCCAGAGGTGCCCCAGACGGGACTTGGCGATCTCGAAGTCAGGCTCCCCGAGATGGGACTTCCAGTTCTTGATGCAGTGCGCGTAGCTAACCTTGGCCAACATCCCCTCCATCGGACCGGTCCCGGGCTGGCAGCTCTCTGGGGGCGTCCCCGAGCGATTCCAGGGAGTTCAGCTTCCTGCCGCCCGGGTCGGCGGCTTTGAGCTCCTGCAATCGTCGACCCATCGGCATCAACCGGTGCTCGAAGGAGCCCACGGCGTCGTTGTAGGCGTCCACCGCGGTCGAGAGCCCCTTGCCCACCCGGCCCAGGTGCTCCCCGAAGATGGCCGCGCGGTCGTAGAGGTCGCGCGCGGTGGCGGCGATGGTCTCGGCGTTCTCGGCCAGGGCCTGCTGCTGCCAGTAGATGGCCACCGTTCGCAGGAGCGCCACCAGGGTGGTGGGGGTGGCCACCAGGACCCTGGACCGGAGCGCCTCCACCTGGAGGTCCGGATCCCGGCCGAAGGCCGCGGCCAGGAAAGGGTCCCCGGGAAGGAACAGCACCGTCAGGTCCACCGCCCCGGCCAGGGCGCCCGGGTAGTCCCGGGCGGCCAGCAGGCGGATGTGCGAGCGAAGCGCCTTCACGTGGCGGTCCAGGGCCGCCTCCCGCGCCGTCTCGTCCGCCCCCGCGTCCACCGCTTCCAGGTAGGCGGCCAAGGGCGCCTTGGCGTCCACGGCGATGAAGCGCCCCCCGGGCAGCCGCACCGTCATGTCCGGCCGGCCGCCCCCCTCCACCGTCTCCTGTTCCTCGAAGTCGCAGTGCTCGGTCATGCCGGCCAGCTCGGCCACGTTCCTGAGCGCGATCTCGCCCCAGCGCCCCCGTACCTGGGACCCACGGAGCGCGGTGGCCAGGGACGTGGTCTGCGCCTGCAAGGATGACGTCAGCTCCGAGAGTCCCTGCAGCCGCTCCAGCAGCTTCGCGTAGGCCCCCTCCCGCTTCACCTCCAGCTCCCCGGTCCGGGTCTCCAGCTTCCCCAGGGTCTCACGGAGCGGCGCCAGCAGCTCCTCGATGGCCTGCTTCCGCTTCTCCAGCTCTCCCCGTGCCGCGGCCTCGGTCTTCTCGAACCGCTGCTGGGCCAACTCCAGGAACTGCTTCGTGTTCCCCTCCAGGGCCGCCCCGGCCAGGGCCTTGAAGGCGTTCTGGAGGTCGGTCCTGGACTGCTCGATGAACTGCTGCTGCTCGGCCAGCCGTCCGTTCAGAGCCTCCAGCTGCGTCCGCGCCGAGGCCAGCGACCGGTCCAGCTCGTCCCGGGCCGCCGACACCTCGGCCAGGCGGGTTTCCGATTCCGAGCGTCGGGCGGATTCGGCCCGGGCGGTCACCTCGGCCTCGGCCAGGCGCCGAGCGTCCGCGGCCATGCGCCGGGATTCCCGGGCCCGGGCCCACAGGAACACCGTCAGCGCGGCCAGGAGCGCGCCGGCCAGGAAGGCGATCAGAAGAGGAAGGGGTGCAGACGGATCGGTCATGTGCGGGTGCGGGGCCTCACGGTTCCGGCCGCGCGGTGGGGGAGGCTCCGGCGGCCACGGCCGATCATAAGCACGGTGCCGGTGAAGGCAAGCCAAAAGGCCGCGAGCACCGTCCGAAGGGGGCGCGGAATGATAGGAGCGGCAGCTAAATTTCCGGCCGGTTTCGATGCTTTTCCGTTCATCCCCACCTTCACCGACTGCTCTCAGGATCAGGGCGCCCGGCCGGGCCGGCGTCCCCGGTACGGCTCCGCCAGGAGGACCGGCCATCGGCAGCCCGGCGTTCGCCCCCCGTGATCACATCCCGGGCGGGAAGGTGAACCGGTCCAAGGGCGAGGCCGGAAATTCCCGGCGTTGCGCGGTCTATCCAAAATAGATATCCTGCAGATTGGGCTTGACCCATGGGGAAAACACTGAGAAAGTGCAGGGGTGCTTGATCGGCAGCGCAACTGGCCCTTCAATCGGCAAGGCATGACGGTGTCGTCGATTCAAGACAGAGACAGCCACATTTTTCAACGGGAGCGGTCCCAAAATTGAGATTTGCTGCCAGCAAATTTGGCGGAGACAAACCGGAGAAACGACTGGATTCCAACCAGGTCCTCGGCCGGCACCGCCGGAACTGCTGAATTGGGCGTAAGTTCCTGCATGGTGGCAAACGTCGGAAATGTCAAGAAACGGTGTGCAGATTTAACAAAATGCATCTAGACTGCACACAGAATGGGGAGGGCGAGCGCATCAATTCGCTGGCGGCACGATCGACCCACGGTCGGGCACGTTGACCAGGTGAGCTTGGCCTCCCGCCTTTCGGGGTGGGAGGTCTTGGGGGAAAAGCTGCCGGGTCATCCGGCGCCGGATCTCTGGGCTCCGAATCGTGCCGCCAAATCTTCCCGGAAGCCGGGGCGTCCTCAGACGCCCCGGCTTTAATTTTGAGTCTGGTTCCCGGTATTGGCTCGCCTATTACACTTCCAGCGGACCGGCCCTCCGCCCCCCCCGGTCGATTCCGGGAACCGGACCGCCCCGCCCGTGGTTATTCCTTACGTCTCCCGCTCCCCCGACGAGCCCCCGGAAAGGAGGTCTGGTGTGACGCCCAGCGCCCCTGTTCGCTCCACACGGCGCCTCGCCATCCTGGCGCCGCTGCTCATCGCCCTGACCGCCGCCGCCCCCACCACGGCCCGCGCGCAGAGCCTGGAGGTGGGTGGGGGAGTGCACGCCAACGTGCAGTCCGACCATCATTACGACGGAGGTGCGGCCTGGAGCCTGGCCCTGGCCTACCCTCTGGCCACGCGCACGACCTGGTTGTTCCTGGAGGCCGGCACCTATGCCGCCGACGCCGACCCGGTCTACGCCGACGCTACCTTCGACCGGCCCCGCCCCCACTACCGGCTCTATCCCGTCTCCCTGGGCTTCCGCACCCGGCTTCTTCCCGGGCGCACCGGGGACCCGCTCGCGGTGACCGTCGCCCTGGGAGCCCAGATCCTGACCGGCCGTTTCGACATTCCCGGAGCCGGCGAGGAGACCCGCCGCTCCGGCGGCGCCTTCGTGGAGCTTCGCCCCGCCTACCGCGTGTCCGACCGCGCGCAGGTGTGGCTGCGCCCGCGGTTCACCCTGCTCACCGACGCCACCTACGCCGGCCTCGGCCCCATGAATTTCAGCTCGGTCGAGGTCCAGCTCGGCACGAGCTGGGAGGTAGGACGATGAGCGCCGCCGCCTCGAACCCGCTCCCCCGCAACGACCGGACCCTCGCCGGCGATACCGTGGCCCGGGCCGGCACCCGCAGGCTCCGGCGCCTCGGGTGGGCGATCGCGGTGGCCGCGGTCCTGGCCGCGGCGCCCTTCCTGGGCGCACCGCCCCCGGCCGAGGCCATGTGCGCCCCCCTTCCCTGCGAGCTCTGCACGGTGGAGAACGCGGGCCAGGTCACCTTCGTGGTCCTGCACCCCGACGGCGCCCACGTCACCGTGATCCCCAACATCTTCATCACCGGCGACGCCGCCGACTTCGCGCTCCTGGTCCCCACCCCGGTCCTCCCCGAGCTGGCTCCGGCCGACGCCGGGCTCTGGCCCCAGCTCTTCGATCTCACCCGGGTGGCCTCGAGCACCTTCTACGACGACGGCGGCCTCGGATGCGACCGGACCCACTACGCGACGCCCGCCTCCCCTCCGGGCGACGGCGTGGACGTGCTCGCCACCCGGACCGTGGGGGACTTCGACACCGCCACCCTGTCCGGCACCGACCCGTCGGCGATCGCGGAGTGGATCACCACCCACGGCTACGCCGCCGCCGCCGGGGATCTCGAGGTGCTGGGCCGGTACGTGGAGCGGGGCTGGGTGTTCACGGTCATGAAACCCACCGCTCCCGCCGATCTATCCCACGGGATCAACGTGGATCCGGTGGCCTTCACCTTCGCCGCGGACTCCCTGGAGGTGCCGCTGGACGTGATCGGCCTGAACCGGACGTCGTACTTCCCGGTCTACTTCGCGGTGGTGGCCGATCATCGGATGACCCTGCCCGGGTTCCTGACCACCTACGCCAACCGCGTGAACGGCTCCGAGCTGGCCGCCATCCGCGCCCGCTACCCCGCGGTGGCCGCCCGGCTGGCCGAAGGCCGGTTCCTGACCCGGCTGGACCGCGTCTTCACCGGGACGGATTCCATGGACGGCGCGATCGCCCTGACCCGCGCCACCACCGACGACGAATACCGGCGGAGCACCTGGTGGGAAGCGGCGCCCGCGTCCTTCCCGGGGGCGCTCCTGCTCCTGTTCCTGCTTCTGGGCGCGTGGTCCCGAGGCCTCGCGCGCCGCTACGGAGGTGCTGCATGAGACGGATGTCCTGGCTGGCGATCCTGGGCGTGGGGGCGGTGGTGGGGCTGGGCTGCGGGGGGGGAGGGAAGACCGCCGGCGACGAGGCGGCGCAGACCGCAACCGGGGAGGCCGGCGCCCGGGTGGAGTGTCCGCCCCGGATTCCCGAGGGGATGCTGGACTGCCTGAGCCGGGCCTACGCCGAACGGGACATCCAGGCCTACGTGGACCTGCTGGCCCCGGACTTCCAGTTCGTGTTCGCCCAGGGGGACTCCGAATCGGGCTCCTGGGGCCGGGCCGCCGACTCCACCGGCACCGCCCATCTCTTCGCCGACCGGGGGCTGGCCTCGGTGAGCCTGACCTACGCTCCCGATTTCCGGGTGACCCGGGGGGAGGGTGCGGGGGTTTGGAGGGTTGAGGGGGTGGAGTTCACCGTGACCGTGCAGGACACGGCCAAGCCCGCACCCCACACCCGGAGCGCGACCAGCCACGACGAGACCCTGGTCGTGGCCCGGGCCGGGGCGGGGGAGAACGCCCCCTTCCGGATCGTGAAATGGTTGAGTCGCAGGAAGTTGCCGAGCGGCGGGAACTGACCGGGCCGGGCAGCGGGGAGTTCAGCCCCGATCCCAGTCCGGAAGCCCGTCCGGGAAAGGAGGCTACCATGCACCGCCATCGCGCCTCTGCGGTCGTCGCGCCCATGGTCCTGGCCGTCGTCCTGCTGTCCGTCCCGGGCTGCGGGAACGACGAGGATCACGTGACCCGAACCACCGACACGGGAACGGTGGAAGTCACGGTCAAGGACAACTCGGGCGACGTCTACCTGGAAGGGGTGGAGATCACCCTGAGCCCGCCGGGGCTGACCGGGTCCACCGACCCGAACGGGAAGACCGCCTTCCAGGTCGCTCCCGGGGGCTACTTCGTGGACGCCCAGCTCTGCTGCGTGGGGCCCGGCCTCATCCAGTACCACGAGCCGGTGACGGTGGCCGCGAACGAGACCACCTCGGTCACCCTCACCGCCTGCCTGAGTTGCGAGTAGGGAAGCAGCCGCCTCCGGGGGAATCCGCCCCCGGGTGCGCCTCCCGCGCCCCGGTCTACCCCTTGTAGCTCTAGCCCTTGTAGGTCAGCACCCGTCGCCACAGGCTCTTGGTGCCCCAGATCCCCGAGCGCAGGGACTCCAGCAGCACCACCTGGCTGTGGTCGACGAACAGGTTCACCTCGGGTCCGTAGTTCTTGATGTACCAGCCGAAGACCTCGGGATCGGCGGCCTCGAACATCACCTTCTCCAGCCCCAGCTCGTTCACGATCCGGGCGATGATGTCGGTCCGCCAGGAGCGCACCTGCTCGGTGATCCCCTCGGACTCGATCATGATCATGGCGGCGCCGGCTTCCAGGTGCTGCCGGGCCAGGCGGATGGCGTAGCCCGGGTCCACCGTACCCTCCTGCTCGAGTTCCTCCACCGTGCTCGCCCCCCCGGCCCCGAACTGCACGTTGATCTCCGGCTTGGCCAGCATTCCCGCCTCCTGCACCTTCCCGGTCAGCCGGACCAGGTCCCCGGGGGGGACGGTGATGAACCCGCTGGAGATCTCCACGATGTCGAAGCCCAGCTCCGCGCACTCCTTGATGTAGCGATCCACCGCCTCCGGCCCCACCGTGAGCACGTACTCGATGAACCCGCCGGTGGAGACCTTCACCTCGTGCTGGTGGGCGATCTCGATCAGCTCCCGCACCGCGTTCCGCGGCATGAGGCTGAAGGAGCCCCCGCTGAACTTCAGGATGTCCACGTAGTGGCCCATGGTCTCCAGGATGTCCTGGAGGTAGTGCCGTCCCATCGGGGTGTAGTAGGGTCCGCGCATCTCGGTGATGCCCCGGGTCCGGGGCTTGTCCCCGCGGTCGTTGAGGGGCAGGAAGGAGAACGCCCGCTCCTTCCGCCAGCCGTCGTGGTGCGCCCCCGGCTCCGGGGCGCGCCCCCCGCGATGCTCCCGCAGCGGAGCCTTGCCGCCGGTGTCCGGATCCTCGGTCCATGCCCTTGATCCGCTCTCGGGGTGATTGTTCCGTGCCATGATTCAACCTCCTTGCCGCCGGTCCGAGGCGCCGACGCCCCGCCCGGCAATTCTTCATGATTCTTTCAGCCTAAGCCCTCTACACGGGCAAAAGCGAATCCACCCGCACCCAGGCCAGGATCTCCATCAGCTCCGACACCGTCACCGACTCCAGGTGGGCCACCGTGTCCACCAGCCGCCGGTCCAGGGGAGGATCCAGCCGGCCCTCGGCCAGGCGGTGGAACTTCTCCGCCACCGAGTCCCAGCTCAGGGGCCGGGTGTGGAACCCCTCGTAGTCCTCCTTCTCGGTGCGGAACTCCCGTCCGTCCCGCAGACACACCCGGACGCGGCAGGGGTGGTGCTCCGGGAACCGCTTCGAGAGATCCCCGGCCGGCCGCACCGAGACCCGCCGCAGCAGGTCCTGGACGTCCTTGCCGCCGATCCGCTCCGGGGCGTACTGCGCCGGCAGCACCTGCCCGTCCAGGAGCGCCACCGCCACCATGTAGGGCAGGCTGTGATCGGCCTGTTCCTTGGACTCGACCCGGGTCTTGTCCCCCTCCTCCCCGCCGCCGATGATGTTGTAGGCGACGTCGAACACCTCCAGGTCCACCCCGTCCACCTCCTCCGCGGTGAACCCGTGCTCCCGCTGGAGGTCCAGCACCGCCTCGAGGGCCGACTGGGAGTGGATCTCCGCGTTGTATTTCTTGAGGATCGTCCGCCGCACCCGCTCCAGGTCCTCGTGCTCCCAGTCCACGGTGAAGGCGCCGGAGAGGATCTCCCGGAATCCCTTGTTCCCCTCGAAGACCTCGGGGGGTCCCGTCACCCCCTCCGCGGCCAGGTAGGCGGCGTGGACGGCACCGGCCACGGCGAAGGGGGAAGCCAGTCCCTTCCAGTGGGACAGGGTCCCCGTCCGGGTCACCCGGAGCGCGTTCAACGCGGTGCCGGCGATGCCGATGGCGTTGGCCGCCCGCCCGGCGTCCAGGCCCAGGATCCGGGCCACCCCGCAGGCGGCGCCGAACACTCCCTGCACGGTGTGGTCGAAGCCGTGGGCCCGCACCGGGGCCTCGTCGCTCAACCGGCACTGGACCTGATAGGAAACGGCCATGGCGGTCATGAGGTCCCGGCCGCTCGCCCCCACCGACTCCCCCGCGGCCAGGAGCGCCCCCAGCACGTCGCTGGGATGGCAGGTCTCGCCGGGGGCCAGGTAGCTGTCGTTGAAGTCCACGTAGCGCACCAGGGCCCCGTTCATGAGCGCGGCCCGGTCCGGCGCGGTCCGGCCGCCGCCGATCAGGGTGCAGAGGTCGTTCCCGCCGAACCGGGTTTCCACCGCCCGCAGGAAGCGGATGGGTTCGCCGTCGAGGGCCGCCGCCGCGCATCCCAGGGCGTCCAGGATGCGGATCTTCACCTGGCGGCGGGCGTCCTCGGAGAGATCGTCGTAGGTCCGGCCCACCGCGAAGGCGGCCAGGCGCCGGGACTCGGTCATGGGGAACCTCCTTGCCCTTCCTTCTGGTAATACGCAGCGGCGGGCGCCCGCCGTCCCCGGGAAGTGGCAACCGGAACGGGCGGGGGCAGGCGGGGAGGAACCGGCACCGACCGGGGAGGAAGCCAAGCGCCGCCCCGCGGTCCGGAGGCGTCCGGACCGCCGGAAGGGAGCGCCTTCAGGCCGTTCCTGTCCCCGGCCCATCGGACCGACCGGGGACCGGGAACGCCGGCGGACTGCTAGGGCCGGATGGAGAGATCCACCACCCGGGGCTGCACCAGCCGCTGGTAGTCATCGTAGCGCATACGCATGGCATCCTCGTGGGTGCCGGCGTTGAACGTGATCCACTCGTCGTCGGTGAGGTCCTTGCTCACGAAGACCGGGATCTCGTACAGGTTCCCGAACGGATGCTCCGCGCCCACCGCGCAGTCGGGGCAGACGCGGGCGATCTCGTCCTCGGTGGCCAGGCGGATGTCCCCCGCTCCGGCCGCGCCCCGCAGCTTCTGCAGGTTCACCATGTGATGGGCCGGGAGGACGGCCATCACGAACCCGCGGTCGGTCTTCAGGATCACCGTCTTGGCGAACTCGCGGCCGGGGGTGCCGGTGTCGGCGGCCACCTCCTGGGCGGTGTAGTCGCGCTTGTGGTGGACGGTCTGGTAGTGGACCTTGCGCTCGTCGAGGTACTGCTTGAGACCGGAAGCGATGGTGGACATGGCGAACTTCCCTCCCCTTCACGTCTGACCAGGAGGTCGTGCTCGAACCCGCGGCCACACAGCCGAAGTCTCGACCGGAATGGCGGGGGTACCGCCCGCATCGGTTCCCTCAAGTCTTAGCAATTCCGGGGTCCCGCCACAAGCGGAGGCGTCCGGCTCCCGGGCCCCGCGGGGGGGGCGGATCGGGCCGCCCCGGGGGGCGTGGTATCAAACCACATCGGAACCACGTCCTTTCCCACAGGAATCGGTATACTTGCCGCATCCCACGTCCCACCCCAGGAGGTTTCCATGAGGCGAATCACTATTCCTTCGGTCGTCTTTCTCGCCCTGGCCCTGTCCGCCGGCGCCGCCCTGGCCACCACCCACACCGTGACCCAGGTCAACCTCACCTTCAGCCCTTCCTCGATCACCATCGAGAAGGGGGACACGGTGGTCTGGCAGTGGACCTCGGGGCCCCACACCGTGACCAGCGGCACCGGTCCCTCGGCCGCCGACGCCGGAGCTCTCTTCGACGCCCCCCTCGACGGCTCCCACACCACCTTCCAGCACACCTTCAACGACGCCGGAACCGTCCCCTACTACTGCACCTTCCACGTCAGCCTGGGCATGACGGGGACGGTGATCGTGCACGACCCGACCCCCGTGGAGGTGGCCACCTGGGGTAGGATCAAGGCGCTTTACCGGGGCACCACCGACTAGCAGGCTGCCGGCGATCCGGACCGCGCGGGCAGGGCGCCTCGGGACCGCGATCAAGGAGGCGCCATGCCGGCACGGTTCCGACCCGAATCCCTCTCCGCCCTGGCCGCGGCCTTGCTCCTCTTCCTGGGCGGCGTCCCCGCCCCGGCCGGGGCCTCGGTGGGCGCGCTCACCGAGGCCACCTGGGGCGACAGCGCGCAGGTGTCCCTGGACGGGACCTGGGCCTTCCGCCTCGATCCCGGCGACGCCGGTACCCGGGAGAACTGGGGCGCCTCCCCCCGGGCCTGGGCGGACTGGGAGCCCATCCGCGTCCCGTCGACCTGGGAAGACGCCGGCCATCCCGGCTACGACGGGATCGCCTGGTATGCGATCCGGATCACCGTGCACGGCACCCCGCCGCCCGCCCGCCACCGGGCCATCCTCTTCCGCGGCGTGGACGACAACTGCACGGTGTGGGTGAACGGGCGCCGGGCACGCGGCAACCAGGGATGGAACACCCCCTTCCTGGTCGACGTGACCGGCCGGGCCGGCGACGGCGACACCCTGGAGGTGGCGGTGCGGGTGGAGGACACCGGCCTGGGGGGCGGGATCCACCGGCCGGTGAGCCTGGCCGCCTACGACGCCGCCGACGAGCTGGGGGTGATCGACTGGACGGTCCCGGCCGTGGCCTCCCCGGACTGGGTGCGGGACGCCGTGCTCTACGAGATCTTCCCCCGGGACTACGGTCCGAACGGCACCCTGGACGACATCACCGCCGACCTGGACCGGCTCCAGGTCCTGGGGGTGAACGTGCTCTGGCTGATGCCGGTCCAGCCCCTGGGCCGGGAGCACCGGAAGGGGACCTTCGGCTCGCCCTACTCCATCCGCGACTACCGGGCGGTGAACCCGGAGCTGGGCACCCTGGCCGACATGAGGCGGTTGGTCACCGAGGCCCACGCGCGGGGCATGCGGGTCATCCTGGACTGGGTGGCCAACCACACCGCCTGGGACAACCCGCTCACCGTCGAGCACCCGGAGTGGTTCACCCGGGACGCCTCCGGGAAACTCAAGCCCCCGGTGGCCGACTGGTGGGACGTGGTGGACCTGGACTACGACGCTCCCGGGCTCCGCAGCTACATGATCGAGTCCATGCGGTTCTGGATCACCGAGGCGGGGATCGACGGCTTCCGCTGCGACGTGGCCGGTATGGTCCCGCTGGATTTCTGGGAGCGGGCGCGGCGGGAGCTCACCCGGACCAAGCCCGATCTCATGCTCCTGGCCGAGGGGGACGGGGGCGCCCTCCAGGTGAAGGCCTTCGATCTCACCTACGACTGGGCCGCCTTCCGCGCCTTCCGCGAGGTCTGCGGGGGGCGGATGGAGCCGCCGGATCTGCTCGACGGGCTGCTCCAGGGTAGGAACGGCTATCCGCGGGGGGCGCTCCGGATGCGCTTCCTGGAGAACCACGACGAGGCGCGGGCGGCGAAGTCCCTGGGCCCGGACTGCGAGCAGGCGGCGCTGGCTTTCCTCTTCACCGCTCCCGGAGTGCCTCTCCTCTACGCCGGCCAGGAGGCGGGGGCCACGGCCAGGCCGAGCCTGTTCGAGCGGGAGCCGGTGGACTGGGAGCACGGCGATCCGTCCCTGGCGTCCTTCATCTCCCAGCTGGCCCACGTCCGCCGGGCCCGGAACGCGCTCACCCACGGACAGACCCTTCCCGTGGCCACCGACCGGCCGGACGCGGTGGTCTCCTTCGTACGCTGGTCGTCCACGGACACGGTGCTGGCGGCGGTGAACTTCTCCGCCCAGCCGGTGGAGTTCCGGTTCCGCGACGGGCAGCTGGCGGGGAAGACCGCGCCCGATCTCCTCTCCGGCCGGCGGGTGATCCTGGACTCGGGCCGGCCGGTCACCCTTCCCCCCTACGGGGCGCTGGCCGTCCCGGTGGATTACGATCCCGACCGGGCCGTGGGCGCGGTGACACCGTCGCCGCCGGAGCGGGAACAGGACCTGGCCGGTCTCTTCCAGGGCATGATCGACAGCCTGGGGGCGGGAGACGCCGACTCGGCCGGGATCTACACCCCGCGGGACCTGTTGGTCTACACCGATTCGGTGGCGGTCCAGGTGGCCGACCTCTGCGGACTTCCGTTCAAGCGCCCGGTGCCCAGCGCCACCTGGACCCAGGAGAATCTCCGGGACCGGATCCGCGAGGAGTTCCGGAGCGACCGCTACGCCCCGGGACAGCTGGACCGGATCCAGGCCGAGCTGGCCGTGCTAGGGGCCATTCCGCCCGGATACGACCTGGTGCGCGCCTACACCGAAGCCGCGGCCACCGGGGTGGGAGGAATCTACGATCCCGAGACCGGGGTCTACCACCTGATCGAGCAACCGGGAATGGTCTACGACCTGGCCCTGGGACGCATGACCATGGCCCACGAGCTCACCCACGCCCTCGATGACCAGTACGTGAGCCTCGATTCGCTGATGACCGTAGCCGCCGGGGTGCAGGACCGGGAGTTCGTGGTCCAGGCCGTGGTCGAGGGGGCGGCCACGGCGGTGATGTCGGCCTACGCCTCCATGCTCCTGACCCGGGGGGAGGTGGACCTGGTGGCCATGATGCGCGCGGTGAAGTCACAGATCGAGGGCATGCAGGCCTTCGCCGAGGCGCCGGCCGTCCTCCGGGCCAGCGTGGCCGCCTACACCGAGGGCCAGACCTTCGTGCTCCGGGGGAAGCCCGCCCTGGACCCGGGTGCGGCCCGGCGGGCTACGGTGAACTTCCTGGACCTGGCCCGCGACCTCCCCCGGTCCTCCGAGCAGGTGCTGCATCCGGAGAAGTACTGGGATCCCGCCCACCGGGACGATCCGGTGACCGTGGACGACGCCGCGGTGGAACCGCTCTTCCGCACCCTCTCCCTGGAGGTTCTCAACCGGGACACCCTGGGAGAAATCTACACCGCCCTTCTTCTCGACCCGGACAAGGTGGGGCGGATGGTCGGGCCCGGCGGAACCGGGGCGGCCTGGACCGTGCCCGCGGCCGAGGGTTGGGGGGGCGACCGCCTCTACCTGCTGGGGCCCGCGGGGACCCCGCCCGGAACAACGCCTCCCCTCGAGGAGCTCCGCGCCCTCTGGCTCACCACCTGGGACACCCCCCGGGACCGGGAGGAGTTCATGCTGGCCGTGAACCGGGTGGCCATGCCGCTTCCCCGGCAGGTCGTGGCGCTGGGGGATCGGAGCGCCGCGGTGCTCCTGAACCTCGATGCCGGCCGGACCGAGGCCCTGGTGGGGCCGCTCACGGAGATGCCCACCCCGTTCACCCGGGATGGGGCGGCCCGGGAACGGTAGGAACCGCCCGCGCCGGCGGGCCGAGGGCCCCGGCCCCGGATCAGGCCTTCCGCACGTACTCGAAGTCGAAGGGCTGCCCGTTGACCCCCCGCGGCGGAGGCGCGATCCAGTTGGCGATCTTCCCCGGCTCGGTGACCGGCTGCATCAGCGACCGCACGTAGGCCCGGTCCTCGTCGACGGGCAGCCACTCGCCCCGGCGGCGGGTCCATTCCTCCTCCGGGATCGCCTTCCCCTCGGGGGTGAAGTGCATCCCCTCGAAGGTGCCGATCTGGCGGTGGAACCGCCGGCTGGGCAGGGCCAGCCGGCGCTCGACCCCGTGCTTGGCCAGGGTCTTGTTCCAGCGCCGGACCCCGCGGTCGCAATCCTCCACGTAGGCGTCGCGCAGGATCTCGTTCATGGCGTTCCGCACCGGCACCGGCTCGGTCACCACCTTTCCGCCCTCCACCAGCTCCATGGCGTAGGTGCCCTCCAGGGCCAGGTGGTCCTCGTACTGCTCCTCGCGATGCCGCCCCTTGAGGCCGGCGGCGAAGTAGTCCGCGGCGTTGGAGGACTTCTCTCCCCCGAAGAGGTCCAGGGAGAGGGAGAACCACAGGTTCAGGTACTTCTGGATGGTGTCGAGGTCGATCCCCCCCGCCTTCCGAACGTCGCCGTCCGGGGCCTCGTTCATGAGCCGGGCGGTCCGCTCCACCACCCGGTTCACCCCCGTCTCGCCCACGAACATATGGTGGGCCTCCTCGGTGAGCATGAACCGCGTGGTGCGGGAGAGGGGGTCGAAGCCGCTCTCGGCCAGGGCCAGGAGCTGGTACTTGCCGTCGCGGTCGGTGAACATGGTGAACATGTAGAACGAGAGCCAGTCGGCGATGGGCTCGTTGAAGGCGCCCAGGATCCGGGGCTTGTCGGGGTCGCCGGAGCGGCGGGCCAGGAGCGCCTCGGCCTCCTCCCGCCCGTCCCGCCCGAAGAAGCCGTGGAGCAGGTAGACCATGGCCCACAGGTGGCGGCCCTCCTCCACGTTGACCTGGAACAGGTTCCGCAGGTCGTAGAGGCTGGGGCAGGTCCGGCCGAGGAGCCGCTGCTGCTCCACGCTGGCCGGCTCGGTGTCCCCCTGGGTCACGATCAGCCGCCGGAGCATGCCCCGGTACTCGCCGGGAACCTCCTGCCACACCGGCTGGCCGAAGTGGTCGCCGAAACCCACCCGCCGGTCGGCCTCGGGCTCGGCCAGGAAGATACCCCACCGGTAGTCGGGCATCTTCACGTGGTCGAAGTGGGCCCAGCCCTTGGGATCCACGCTGATCGCGGTGCGCAGGTAGACGTCGTCCTCCTGGAAGCCGGCCGGCCCCATCTCCATCCACCAGGAGCGGAAATCGGGGAGCCACTTCTCCAGGGCGCGCTTCAGCCGGGCGTCGTCGCTCAGGTTCACGTTGTTGGGAATGGTGTCGTACAGGTTCACGCTGTCCTCCGCGCTCGGGGGCGGGTTCCGCGGGCGCCGGCTAGGTCCGGTTCCAGTCGAATTGGGGGCGGTCCGGCTTGCCGTAGACCTTGAGCGCCCCGTGGTCGCCGACCGCGTTGGGCCGGAAGAAGATCCAGTTCTGCCAGGCCGAGAGCCGCCCGAAGATCTTGCACTCCGCGGTCTCCTTGCCGGGGAAACGGAGCGAGGCCTCCATGCCGGTGAGGGCGTCGGGAGAGAGCGAGGCGCGCTCCTCCACCGCCACCCGGACCTCGTCCTCGTAGTCGATGTCGTCCAGCATCATGGTGACCAGGCCCGCCTCCTCGGCCTCGGCGGGGCCGAAGGAACCCCGGGCCAGCGCCTCCTCCACCCGCTCCGGCTCGCCGTAGAAGTGGGCGGCAAGACGGGTGAGCCCGTGGGTCATGGGCCAGGCGCCGCCGTTCAGGGGTCCCAGGACCACCCGCGGCTCCTCCCCGCTCTCCAGCAGGTAGCTGCGGTCGGCGGCCAGGGCCAGCTCGAACAGGCATCCGGCGAAGGCCGAACCGGGCTCGATGAGGGCGAAGAAGCTCCGGGCGGTGAGGTCCAGGCGCCGCAGCACCCGGGCCTGGTAGCGGAGGATCTCGGCCGCGAACCAGTCGCTCTCCCGCAGGTCGGCCAGGGCCCGGTCCACGGCCAGGACCGCCTCCGGATCGCCGGCGGTCTTGAGCAGCACCATCCCCAGCTCCGGTTCGTTGAAGCGCAAATGAAGGAGGGCCGCGTCCAGCTCCCGGAACGCCCGCAGCGCCCAGGCCTCGGCCCCCCGCGCCCGCAGCTCGCCGGCGGTGACCGGCTCCGCCTCGGCGGGGGCGGACACGGTGAGGGTCACGGTCCGGCTCTCCCGGTCCAGGTCCACGGTGACGTACTTGTAGCGGAGGCGTTCGGGGGTCTCCTCCACCTCCACCGGCATCCAGGAGATCCCCGGACCTTCGCGGCGGTCCGCCGTCCTGGCCAGGGCGCCCGCGCGCTCGGCCACCGCTTCCTCGAACCGGCTCCGGGGGGCCAGGGCGTCGACCAGGCGCCAGTCCACCGCCCGCTTCCCCTTGATCCCCTCCTGGAGGGTGCAGAAGACGTCGGCCCGGTCGCGCCGGACCCGGCGCTTGTCCACCACCCGGGTGAGCCCGCCGGTTCCGGGAAGCACCCCGAGCAGCGGCACCTCGGGCAGGCTCACCGCGCTCGAGCCGTCGTCCACGAGCAGGATCTCGTCGCAGGCCAGGGCCAGCTCGTAGCCCCCGCCGGCGGCGATCCCGTTCAGCGCGGCCAGGAACCGGACCGCCCCGCTCTCCGAGGCGTCTTCCATGCCCAGCCGGGTCTCGTTGGTGAACTTGCAGAAGTTGATCTTGAAGCCGTGGGGGGACAGTCCGAGCATGTGGATGTTCGCCCCGGAGGAGAACACCCGGTCCTTGGCGCTGGTCACCACCACCGCCCGGACCCCGGGATGCTCGAAGCGGATCCGGTCCACGGCGTCGGCGAGTTCGATGTCCACCCCCAGGTCGTAGGAGTTGAGCTTCAGGGCGTACCCGGGCCGGAGGGGGGCATCTTCCTTCACGTCCAGGAGCAGGGTGGCGATCTCGCCGTCCACCGAGAGCTTCCAGTGCCGGTAGCGGTCGGGGTGGGTGTCGAACCGGACGGGTGCCTCGGCGGGGGAGGCGCTCGTTGGGATCATGCTGTCACCTCATGGAATTGCGGGGGTAAACGCTATAGAATCTATCGCAAATCGGGCGGCCCGTTTCCGTCGCCCGCGGGCCCCGGCGCGGCGGCCGCGGGATCGAGCTGCTGGCTGGACAGGGCGTCCGGCGTTCGGCTAGTGTATCGCCTTGATTCCCGGAGTAACGGCAGTATTCTGCACTGAACCGCGGTTGTCGTCAAGTCATCCGCGCAATATAATGCACGCATGAATCCATCCAACCTAAAACGGGACGGGCATCGGGACGGACACGCCCTGGAACATCTGGGGGCCACCGTCCGCAGTTTGCGGCAGGATCTCGGGCTCTCGCGGGCCCAGCTGGCCGAACGCTCCGGGCTCAGCCTTCGTTTCCTCGCCCAGCTCGAGGGCGGAACCGGCAATATTTCCTACCTCCGCCTCCGCAACGTGGCCCGGGCCCTGGGCCTGGACACGGCGGGACTGATCGAGCAGGCGGAGCGGATCACCCACCGGCCCCTGGCCCTGATCGGCCTCCGCGGCGCGGGGAAGAGCGCGGTGGGGCAGGTGCTGGCCCGGCGGCTCGGGCTCC
The DNA here is from genome assembly GCA_963768615.1 of Candidatus Eiseniibacteriota bacterium. Lineage (GTDB taxonomy): Bacteria > Eisenbacteria > RBG-16-71-46 > JABDJR01 > JABDJR01 > CAVSKL01. The sequence goes on from CAVYIE010000005.1 coordinate 278,593, forward strand.
CCTTCGTGGAGCTGGACGAGCTGGTGGAGGAAGAGGCCGGCATGGCCCTGGGCCAGATCTTCGAGCTCCAGGGCGAGTCCTGGTACCGGCGCCTCGAGCGTGAGGTGCTGAACCGCGTTCTGGGCCTGCCCGACCGGGCGGTCATCGCCACCGGCGGCGGGGTGGTGACCGAGCCCGAGACCTGGTCCCTCCTCCGCCGCCGCGCCGTCACCATCTGGCTCAAGGCCGCCCCCGAGGATCACTGGTCCCGGGTGCTGGCCCAGGGGGACCGGCGCCCCATGGCCGATCGCCCGGACGCCATGGCCCAGCTTCAGAGGCTGTGGGCCGAACGCGTGCCCCTCTATGCGGGGGCGAACCTCACCGTGGACACCTCGGCGCTCAGCGTGCCCGAGGTGGTGGACGTCGTTCTGGAATCCATCGCGTCCCACGGAACCATCGACGACCGAATCGACACCAAGCACCACCACCACCGTCAGGAGAATTGAATGCTGAAGGAATACTCGAACGATCGCCTTCGCCGCCCGCGGACTGTGCGCAACAAGCGGCTCCGCTACTGCGCGGTCCTGGTCGATTATGAAAACATCTACAACACCCTGGCCACCGAGACCTTCGACGGCGACGCCATGGATGACCAGGTCGACGAGCAGGCCATGGACGACGCGGTGGAGATCCTCTCCAACCTGAGGGGGCGCCTGCGCGAGAAATACAACGGCATCATGGCCATCGGCCGTTCCTACGCCGACTTCGACCGGCTGGGCGGGGACGCCATGACCCAGCTCCAGCTCCTCGCCTTCGAGCCCCGGTTCATGATCGCCACCCGTCAGAAGAGCTCGGCCGACATCCTGCTCTCCATCGACGCCATCGAGATGCTCCACACCCGGCCCGAGCTGGACATGTTCGTGATCGTGGGCGGGGAGCGGGACTACCTTCCCGTGGTGCGCCGCATCCGCGAGCACCTGAAGCGGGTGGTCCTGGTCGGCTTCGACCGCTCCACCAGCGGCGACCTCCGCCAGGTGGTGGGGGAGGAGAACTTCATCAACGCGGAGTCGCTCCTTCCCGAGATGGGTCCCCCGGCCCGGGACGGCGAGCGCCCGGCGGTGCGGGCCGAGTACCCTCACGAGGGCGCCGAGGCGCCGGCCCGCGACGGCGCCGACGGCCCCCCCTCCACCGAGGACGATCTCCGGCTCTGCATGGAGGAGCTCCTGAGCGCCTACTACCAGTACGGGGAACGCAAGGTCTGGCTGACCCCCTTCCTCCGCATGCTCAACGACCGGTTCCCCTACCTGGACAACCGGGGGCGGAAGCGGCTGGTGGAGGACCTCCAGGCCCAGGGGGCCATCCGCATCGACAAGATCGAGGGGGATCCCTATCCCTACTCGGTGGTGGAGATCAACTGGGAGGACGTCTGGGTGCGCAGTCTGGACGAGGCCCGCGGGAACAACTGATCCCGGCTCCGCCGGCACGTTTCGGGCGGCCCGGTCCCCGTGGGGGGCCGGGCCGTTCCGTATGCGGCGGGACCGGGGTGGCCGGTTCCGGCGCAGAAGTCCGTTATGATAGGTGTATCCAATCCCCCTCGATCCCAATCCAAGCACGCTCTGCAGAAAGGACCGCCCAATGCGCCTGGCAACCCGGTTATTGCTTGTTTCCCTTGGGCTTGGAGTCTCGGCGGCCGCCCTCCCGGGAACCGCGCGAGCCGACAACTTCGCCGACGGCGTCTATGATTTCTCCCCCGTCATCCAGTCCGGGCAGCCGACCTCCCCCTACCTGGACCCTTCCAATGCCCTCGGCGCGCCGGACTATGCGGGAGGCTCCACCTGCCCCGACGCCCCGTCCTGCACCTTCGTGAGCCTGGGCGACGGTGGAAGCATCACGGTGTGGTTCGAGGACAACGCGCTCACCGGGAGCGACAACGCCGATCCCGATCTCTGGATCTACGAAGTGGGACCCGATGTCGAGGACACCTTCGTGGAGATCAGCGCCGATGGGACCACCTGGCACCCGGTGGGGAAGGTGTTCGGCTCCACCTCCACCGTGGACATCGACGCCTACGGCTTCGGCACCGGGGACGCCTTCCACTACGTGCGCCTCACCGACGACCCCGACGAGGGGGGCCAGTCCGGGGACACCGTGGGGGCGGACATCGACGCGGTGGAGGCGCTGACTTCGGTGCCGATCCCGGTGAAGGCCTCGAGCTGGGGATTGCTCAAGGCCCGGTACTGATCCGGGGCCGCCGGAGTTCGGAGCGGCGCACCGTGCTTCCGGTTCGCGGTTCCGGTGCGGCGGGTCGAGGCCGGGCGGGTCCGGGGATGCGTACCCGGGTACGCATTCGACCGATAACACTCGTATTCCTTCGTTCTGGTCCGCCCGCTCTCCGGGTAGTGCGCTTGAGTGCGGGCTGACGGAGCGGCGTTCGACCGTCCCGCATCAGGTGCTGTCCCCCCGGCGCGGTGCCGTCGGGCCGGCCGCTCCGGCCCGACGGACCGCCGCTCAGCTCAGCGACTGGTAGAGCATGAACTTGTGGCCGTCGGGATCGTAGAAGGTGGCCAGGCGGACCATGCCCTCGATGGTCATGATGTCTCCGTCGAAGCGGACCTTCTGCGACTCGAGCCGCTTCCGGGCGTGCTCGATGTCCTTCACCCCGAAGGTGAGGGTGGGCCCGCCCTGGACCTCCACCTTCTCCACCTCGCTGAGCCCCAGGTTGACCCGGGCCACCTCGGTTTCCAGTTCCGCCCAGGCCATCTCCTCCATGTGATAGAGGAGCTTGAAGCCGAGCACTTCCTGGTACCAGGCCAGGGAGCGCTTCAGGTCGCTGACCGGAAGCGCACAGGTGAGACCGCCGTCGTAGCCGATGGGAGACGCCACGGGATCCTCCTTCTCCGGTTGAGCACCGGGCCGGCGGCGCCGGGCCCGATCACCGGTGGTTGCGAGCGAACAGGCAGGGAGAGGGGTTGTCGGTTGAGGGTACGGAAAGTATAGTTACTACATGAACCGACGTCAACCAGGCTGGGGGCGCGGGGGGTATGTGTGCGCCGGGGCCTCGGGGGGGCGAACCCCGGAGCGGCGGTGAGCACCCTTCCCCCCGGCCGGCTGGCCGCGCTCCTCACCCATCGCTGGGCCCTGCCGGTGCTGGTGGAGATCCACCGCGCCCGGGGCGCCCGCTTCACCCCGCTGGTGAACCGGCTGGGCGTGGGCCGCGACTCGCTCCGGCGCACCCTGGACGCGCTGGACACCGGGGGCTGGGTACTCCGGAACCCCGGCTACGGCCACCCCATGCGCCCCGAGTACCTGCTCACCCCCGACGGCGAGCGGCTCGCCCCCTGGGCCGCCCGGGTCCTGCGCACCCTGCGCTCCCTGGGTGCGGAGGAGGTGGCCCTGCGCAAGTGGTCGTTGCCGGTGGTGCTGGCGCTTCTCCCCGGGCGGAGACGGTTCAACGAGCTGGCCGCCGCGTTGCCCGGGGTCTCCCCCCGGGCGCTGGCCCTGGCCCTGAAGGCGCTGGAGGAAGGCGGACTCCTGGAGCGCTCGGTGGAGCCGTCGCACCCGCCGCGGGTGAGCTACCGGTTGAGCCGGCGCGGACTCCGTCTGGCCCCCGCGGTGCGCGCGCTTTCCGGGGCCGGCTGACCGGCCCGATTTCCCGCCCCCCCTCCCGGCCGCCCGTGGTATGACCGGAACATGCCCGAGCCGCTCACCCTGTACTCCATCGGCCACTCCACCCGCACCGCGGAGGAGCTCATCGCCCTCCTCCGGGAGCACGGAGTGGTCCGGCTGGCCGACGTGCGCCGGTTCCCGGCCAGCCGCCGCCATCCGCAGTTCAACCGGGAGGCCCTCGCCGTGCTCCTCGCCGGCGCCGGCCTGGAGTACCGCCATTTCGAGGACCTGGGCGGACGGCGCTCCCGGCGCCCGGACTCGCCGCACACCGCGTGGAGGGTGGCCGGCTTCCGAGGCTACGCCGACTACACCGACACCGCTCCCTTCCGGGCGGCGCTGGACGAGCTGATAGCCTGGGGCCGCGGAGCCGCCACCGCGTTCATGTGCGCGGAAGCGTGGTACGTGCAGTGCCACCGGCGGCTCATCGCCGACCGGCTGGTGGTGCGGGGGATGCGGGTGGTGCACATCGTGGCCCCGGGGCGGAGCGAGGAACACCGCCTGCCCGCCTTCGCCCGGGTCACCCCGGAGGGCGGCATCGTCTACGACGGCGGAGAGCTGCGGCTGGACTTCCCCGGGGGCTGACCGCGGCCGGGCGCGGCCGGGGGGAAGGTGGCGGCGGCGGGGTCGCGGCGGCGCTCCGAACGCGGCCGGATCCAGTCCTTCAGCAGCCGGCTAGATCCAGGAGCGGGCGCCGTCGCGGGCAGCGTCGCGGGCGGCCTTCCGCCGCTCCCGCGCGCGCTCCCGGGCCTCGCGCGCTGCCTGCACGTCGATCAGGCGCCGGACGTCCTGCTCCCGGAGGGTCCCGAGCTGGTCGCGGAGCTGATCCATCTGGACCTGGAGCTGGAGGTTCATCTGCCGCTCCAGCACCCGGACCTGGGGCTCGAACTGCCGCGAGATCCGCCGGGCCAGCGCTTCCAGGCGGGCGCGATCGGCCGGGGAGAGATTCCCGTCCAGGGCCTCCAGGAGCGGGGCGATCTCCAGGTCCAGACGCAGGTTCAGGTCCTGGAGCGCCGGGGGCAGGGGCGCGTCCGGGCGGGGCGCCACCCGGAAGCGGATCCGGGAATGCGCGTCGTCGAGGACGACGAAGGGAAGGGGAGCCGGGGGGGCCGGCTCGTCCGCCGGCCGGGCCGGAGGCAGCATGAACACCGGGGCCACGGCCGCCGGGCCCAACGGCGCGGCCGTTCCGTCCTCACCCAGGAACACGGCCAGGTGGACCGGCGCCACCTCCGCGGGCTCCGGGGCCTCGGGGGGACGGACGCCGGCGCGCACACCGGGCACGGCCAGGGCGACCAGGGCGCAGAGCCCCCAGGCCCCCGCCCTCAACCATCCCGAACCCGGGATCTCGTCCGCGCCGCCGGGCGCGTTCACCAGCCGCTCGATGCGGCGGACCAGGGGGGAGCGTTCCTCGGCCATCCCCGCGGCCAGCAGCGGCCGCCGCGAGGCGTGGATCCAGCCCGCGACCTCGGCCAGGCACCGGGCCAGGGTGAGGCCCCGGCCGGTGCGGGCCACCGCCCAGTCGTCGCAGAGGAACTCCGCCGCATCCCGAAGCTCCCGGCGGGCGGCGCGGTTCAGGGGCTGGAAGAAGAACACCGCCTCCACCGTCGCTCCGGCCACCAGCCACAGGGGATCGCGGCGGACCAGGTGGCCCAGCTCGTGGGCGAGGACGCTCTCCTGCTGGTTCGGGGTGAGATCGGTGAGGGCCCGGCGGGGAAGGCAGATCTCCCTCCGGCCCAGGGCCACCGGGCCGCAGATGTGGTCGGAAACCGAGAGCCGGACCGGGTCCAGGAACCCCGACGAGACCCGGAGCCGGTGCAGGAGCGCAGGCAGCGGCCCGCCGGCCACCGCTTCCCGCGAGGCCAGGAGCCGGGCCAGGCGCCGCTTGGCCGCGACCAGGCGCCCCAATCCGATCAGCGCGCCGGCCAGCCACAGGAGGGCCGCGCCCGCCGCCCAGCGGTCGAGATGCAGCCGGTCGCCCAGGCCGGCCGCCCCGGCGGGGGCCGCGACCGGGGACGAGGAGCAGGATTGCGTCCGGCATCCCGGTTCGCGTTCGCCGGAGGCGGGGCGGGCGGGATCGGCGGGGGAGGCCTCGGGGTGGACGACCACCCCGTCCTCCACCACGCGATAGGCGGGGGGCCCGGCGGTGACCGCGGCCTGGCCGGGAACGAAGGCGTGCCCGGCGAGGAGGGTGCCGCCGGGGACCGCCGCCTGCCAGGTGGCGGTGACGATGCCGCCGATCATGGCCGCCTTCCACAGCAGGTCGCGGCGGGCGGGGGACGGCCGGAGGAGTCGCGTGGCCAGCCAGGCCGCACCCAGGAGCACGGTGCTGTGCAGGGCGTAGGTCAGGAGCCAGGCGGTGAGCGCGGGGGCGAAGGCGTTGTGGGGCAGGTCAACCGGTGGCATCGGGGTCCCCCTCGGCGTCGTGTTCCTTCTCGTCCAGGAGCGCCTTCACCCGGGCCAGGTCGTCGGCGCTGAAGTCCCGGCCGGCCAGCAGGTGATTCACCAGCTCGGCCGGATCCCCCTCGAAGAGGAGGTCGGTGAGCTCGCCCACCATCGAGCGGCGCACGTCCTGCTCGGTCACCCGCGCCCGGTAGACGAACTGCCGTCCTTCGGTGCGGTGCTCCACCAGGTCCTTCTTCTCCATGCGCGAGAGCATCGTGGCCACGGTGGTGGGGGCGAGCCCCCGCTGGGCCTGGAGATCGGCATGGACCTGGGTCACGGTCGCTTCGCCGTGGGCCCAGATGGAACGCATGATGGCGAGCTGGAGGTCGCTCAGGTGGTGCTGGCTGCTCATGAACTTCTGCCTGTTGAGACGGAACCGAGGGGTGGTTCGTTCGAACCGGTTGGTCCTGAATTGAATTTTACACCTGTAGTTCGTGGGCGCAACCAGAATCTGCCGCGCGCCCCCCGAGGCCTCCACGCAGATTAATTGGTTGTCCGGCAACCGATTGGAGCCCAGGAAACCGGCGACTAGGGCAGCAGGGCGATCCTCCGGGCCACCGGGGCCGCGCCCGGGGACGCCGCCCGGACGAAGTAGACCCCGGCCGGCGCCCGGGCCCCGTTCTCCATCCGTCCGTCCCAGGTCCTCCGGATGACCGCCTCCGCCTCGGCCGGGCCGTCGAAGAGCGTGCTCACCCGGCGGCCGTCCACCGCGAACACTTCGATCCGGGCCGGGCCGGCGACGGGAGGGGAGAAGGTGATGGTGGCCGCGCCCCGGAAGGGGTTGGGAGCCACGCGCAGCTCCGGCCGGGGCCCGGTTCGTCCTCCGGGGGTCCCGGTCACGGTGCCGATGGTGATGACGGCGTCGTTGTAGGTCACCGGGTGGATGTAGGCGCCGTGCCCGGCGAAGTGCATGGTGTCCACGTGGACCGCGGTCATGGCCGGGCCCGGCACCGCGGCCTGGAATCGGAGCTTGTACACCACCCCCGGCCCGGCCACGTGCACCCCCGCGCAGAGGAGGCCGTCGGTGATGGTGATGACGCCGTTGGTCTCGTTGAAGAGGTGGAACCGGTTGCCGCAGGCGTTCTTCATCAGCGGCCCCTCCTGCAGGGAGATCGGGGAGAGCTGGATGAAGGTGAGGATGCTGTCGTCGTAGGAGATGGTGGCGTCGAAGGTGTTGAAGCTGTCGCTGGGAGCGGCCACGGTGATCTCCAGGTCGACGGTCTCTCCGAGGTCGATCTGGCTCGAGGCGGGAAGGAGATCGGCGTGCACGCCCTGAGCCCGGGCGGACCCCGGCGCGGAACCCAGCACGGGAAGCAAAGCGAGGACGAGGAAGATCCTGCGCATGGTGGTTGTCGGCTTTCCACGGCCGGCCGATCCGCCCCCGCGGGGGGACGAATCGCCGCCGTCCAGGGTATGTTCCGGTCCGGCCTAGTCGCGGTACCGGGTCTTGATGACACCCCAGCTCGCGGCCTCGGCCGGGGTTGGATATTCGCATTGAACCGTGATGGGGGTACACGTGTAGGGCAGATGCGCGTTCGTGACGTCTCGGAACTGGCAGGTCCCGCAGCTCAGGACGCTGGACACGGCCGGGCTCACGCACACGAACTTGATGACCAGGATGGACCCGGGCCCCACCGCAGAGCACCCCAGCCCGGCGATGTCCACGGACACCGAGTCCGGGGAGCCCGGGTTGTTCCAGAATGGCGTGGCCATGCATCCCGAATCCCCCCACAGGGGCCCCGCCTCCACCGCCACCGGCATGACCGCGGCCGAGTTGAATAGGACGGAGATGCTGGCCCCCCGGAGGTCGGTGGTGCCGGCGTCGATGTTCACCGAGACCGCGAGGGTGTCGGTGTCGGGGAAGAGGCATGCGGCGGCGTCGCAGCTGAAGGTCACGTCCACCGCAGACGCAGTCGGCGCTGCTCCCAGCGAAATCGCCGCCACCAGCAACAGCAACACGATGAACGGACCCCCGTTCCGGAGGGAAGCGAATCGGTTGGTCATGGTTCTCTCCTTGCCGGCCCCGGATACAACCCGGCGCCGAAGGGAGGGGTGCCGGGGCCCTCGGCGGGGCCCCGGCAACGCTCCCGGGTTTCACGGACCGGTCAGGACGACCGGCCCCTTCGGTCCTACTTCAGCCGGATGACGCGCTGGGTCTGGGAGTGTCCGGCGGCCCGGAACCGGATGAGGTAGGCTCCCGAGGCCACCTCGCGGCCTCCGGCGTCCCGGCCGTCCCAGGTCACCGTCCGCTCGCCCGCCGGCTCCATCCCCGACACCAGCGTCCGCACCAGACGCCCGTCCAGCGCGTACACGCTCACCTCCACCCGGCCCGCGTCCTTCAACGCGTACCGGATACCCGTCGCGCCCAGGAACGGGTTCGGAGCCGCCGGCAGCAGCCGCGTCACCGCCGACACCGGCGGCTGGATCGCCGTCGTACCCAGCTCCACCCGCTGGTTGTCCCGGTCACGCGCATCCACGTCACCGAAGGTGATCGCGGGATCCCCGGAGCCGATCCGCCGGAACGTCACCCGCGCCAGCTCGCCCTCGCCCGAGAGCGTCGACCCGAACACCGCCGCGTCCACCGTCCCCGCCTTCGGAGACAGCACCACGCCACGGCCGCTCTGCCGGTCCATCAGCTCACCGCCGGCGTACCCCACCGGCTCCACCGCCTCCGCGTTCCACGTGAGCGGCACGCTCAGACCCTGGATCGTTCCGTCCGACGACGCCCCGATCACCACCTCGAACGTCCCCCTCGCGTCCTCCGGAACCTCCAGCGATACCGCGTTCACGTCCGCCGCCAACACCCCCGGCATCGGCTTCGACACCTGGCCGTAGTTGATCGCGAACAGGATCAGATCCTCGAACTGGATCACGTTGTCCGTCGTCGGCAACCCGTCCACGCTGTTGTCGTCCGTCGGACCGATGTCCACCGTGTTGTCGTAGAACGCGTCACCGTCGCTCTCACCGTAGGTGGCGCCCAGCGCCGACAGGTCGTCTCCCATGACCTTGTTGTCCAGGGTGGTCCCGAAGTCTCCCAGGTGGTAGTTCAGCGTCCCGTCCGTCATGTTCGACGCCGACGACACGTTCCCGCACGCGTCGATCACGAACGCCGCGTAGTACCAGTAGTCCCGCGTCGTCGGCTCGTCGCTGTACGACGTCGCGCTCGACGGCAGCGTCGCCGCCAGCGTCCACGGCCCCGCAGGCGGATAGCTCGGCGACGCCGGCACCGACCCGCCCAGGTCGTCGTACTCCGGGTAGTACCCGAAGCCGGCCCGGTACAGCTCGATCGTCACCGCGTCCGGAGACGTCACCAAGCTCCACGTCAGGTCGATGTTCGTCGTGCCGTCGGTCCCGTTGCTCGACTTGTCCTGCACCGCGGCCAGATCCGTGATGTTTCCCGGATCCACGGTGTCTATGTCCACCGTGGCCGCCGGGCCGGGGATGCCGGCCAGCGGGCCGTTGTTGCAGTCACGCACCGTGACCTGGGTGATGGTGATGGTCCCCACGTCCGTCGGGGAGGCCGACCCGCTCGCCTTCACGTCGATGGTGAATAGCTGGCCGCCGCTGTTGCTACCGCAGGGGAGGCCCAGGATCGACTGGTCCACGGTGTAGGAACCGCCGCCGTTCGCGTAGACCTGGAAGGTGCTTCCGAAACCGGACAGCCAGGTTCCCTGGGAGATGCTGGTGAACTCGTCGACGCACAGCTCCAGCTCGTTGCTGAGCTGGAAGGTGACGCTCACGCCCCTGGCGTGGGTGGTGTCGACCCGGGAGAACACCACCGGAACCGTCTCGCAGGTGTTCGACGCGGTCAGGCAGTCCCCGTCCGGCTGGGCCGAGACGTAGTTGTTCCCGTACTGGTCGCAGGTCGGGCTCCCGGCGATCGATCCGTCCAACCAGGGCGCGTACTGCACCGTGGAACCGGAGATCGGATCCCCCGAGGAGGGGTTCCCGGGCGCGTTCGGCCCGTCGATCGTCCCCCACCAGTTGCAGGTGGCGTCGATGGTTTCCGACCCGGAATAGGACACCCCGGTCGTGTTCCCCACGAAGTCGTTGCCGTTGGCCACGTTGGTGGAGATGGTGCCCGGGTACTGGCTGGAGCTGAACAGCAGCCCGGAGTCCACGTTGTTGGTGAAGGTGTTGCCGCTGATGTCGAGGTTCTGGGCCCCGCGGGTAGCATCCCCGGAACCGCCGAACCCGGTGAGGGCGAACCCGAAGCGGCCGTTGGTGTCGAAGGTGTTCCCGCTCACGGTCGTGTTCTGGATCCCGCCCTGGAGGCCGTCGTAGCCGCTGTTGAGGAAGTCGTTGTCAAGGATGTCGCCTCCGGTGAAGGCGAACCGACCCAGGTTGGCCCCGGTTTCGTTCCCGTCGAAGACGTTCCCCTGGATCAGCGGCGTTCTCGGGGTCGCGCTGACCGCGATGTTGTGGTTGCCGTCACAGAAGAGCCCGGTGCCGGCGCTCCGGTTCAGGACGTTGTTGTTGGTGAAGTGCAGGCCGGCGAAGTTGTCCTGGTCCAGGTGGCAGAGGGTGCCGGAGCCGCCCGCGCCGTCGAACTCGTTCCGGTCGATGTCGATGTCCGCACCCGAGTCGTTCAGGAAGAACGCGGCCCCGGACATGCCCGAGAAGTGGTTGTTGAGGATCTGGAGCCCGGTCAGCGGACCCGAGGTCGACTCGATGCTCCGGGTGCCGCCGGAGAAGGCGAACCCGTCGATCACCGAGCCCGCGCACCCGGCCTTCAGTTCCAGCAGCCGCGTGGCACCGGTGATCACCGACTCCACCGCGGGATTCGGGGATCCAGCCACCCGGCCCCGGGCGTCCACCCCGGCCTGGGCGCCGTACAGGTTGACGCTGGTATTCACGATGAAGGGCGCGTAGGTCCCCGGCATCACGTTCACCGTGCTGGCGGTGACGAGATCGATGCCCTCCTGGATCCGGCCGGAGGCGCCGGTCTGGGGGCTGTCGTCGTCCACGTCCAGGACCGAGAAGTCGCCCTGGAAGCCGACGGCGCCGTCGGTGTCGGTGCCGCTGTCCAGCCACGGGGTGTAGTCGATGTCGCCGACCTGGCTGGTGTCCACGGAAGCGGGAGCGTTCGAGCCCCACCAGTTCGCGGAGGCATCCTGAACCACCGAGTTCGACGTGCTGACCATGCCCGCGAAGTCGTTCCCGGACAGGTCGTTGTCGCTGGCGGAGATCACGGTGACGTCGCTGGAGTCGTACCCGGCGAACAGACCGGTGGTGTTACCGGTCAGCACGTTTCCGCTGAGCGTTCCCGCGGTGCCGGCTCCGAAGTAGGTGGTCAGGAGCATCCCGGCGGAGCTGGAGCTGTCGCTCAGGGCGACCCCCACGCAATCGGTCACGGTGTTGTCGGTAGCGGTGGCCACCGCGCCCCCGCCGACCTCCATCCCGTAGTCGAGCCAGTCACCGGCCCCCTTGCCGGTGTAGGTGCAGCCGCTCATGACTCCGGCGGTGCAGCCGGTTCCGAAGAACCACACGCCCTGCCGGCCGATGTTGGTGAACGAGCAGTCGATTACCGACATGTTGCAGTCGATTGCCACCATCGCGTTCCCGGTATAGGGATTCCCCGAGGTCTGGTAGCGGATGTCGTTGAAGGTGCAGTTGGAGAAGCTCGCCCCGCCGCCGGTGGACTTGATCCGGAAGCCCTGGCTGATGAGATTCCCGTTCCCGTCGAAGTTCAGGTCCTTCACGGTCACGTTGGGGGCGGTGACCAGGAACCAGCCCCGTCCATCTCCACTGTTGGTGGTGCTGGTGGAAGCGTTGACGACCTCGGCGCCCGTCGCCCCCTGGATCGTCACCGACTTGGTCACGTTGACGATGCCCTCGGAGTGCGGCGTCACCTGGACCTCGATCACGTGCCCGTTCAGGGTCGCCGCATCGGCGATGGCGGCGTCGATGGTGGGGTAGTAGGTGCCCGTGTTGAGGTTCTGCACGTCGGTGGGTCCGGCCGGAGCCGTCACCACCGGGGGCGTGGCCGCGTTGGGCGTCAACAGGTCGGCCGCCCCCGGGGCATTCGGGTTGGAGGGCTGGACCCCAGGTCCGGCCAGGGCCAAACCGGCCGTGGCTACCAGGGCGATCAGGATCATCGGGATGATGAGTCGTCTCATGGGTTACTCCTTGTGGTGCCGCCCGCGGTCCGGCGCCGGAGCCCGATCCGGCCGGCCATCTGCCGGACGGACGGGTCCCGGACACGTTCCCCCCGTACCCGGGCGGTACTGCGGCGCCCTCCTGCCGCGGTCGTGTCGCTTGTCTTCGGCTGTCTTCGGCGGCCAGGGAATCCGCCGGGGCGACTCGCGCCGCCCCGGCGTCCCCGAGTCCGGGCCCTCCCGGCCGGGCCGGGAGGACCCCAGGTTCCAGGCTCCTACTTCAGGCGGATGACGCGCTGGGTCTGGGAATGTCCGGCGGCGCGGAAGCGGATCAGGTACGCCCCCGAGGCCACCTCACGGCCCCCGGAGTCCCGGCCGTCCCAGGTGACCGTCCGCTCGCCCGCGGGCTCCATGCCCGACACCAGCGTCCGCACCAGACGGCCGTCCAGCGCGTACACGCTCACCTCCACCGGCGCCGCGTCCTTCAGCGCGAACCGGATGCCCGTCGCCCCCAGGAAGGGGTTCGGCGCCGCCGGAAGCAGCCGGGTGGCCGGCGTCACCGTGGGCTTGGCCGCGTCCAGGCTGACCGCGACCTTGCCGTTGTCCCGGTCCCGGGCGTCGACCGCGCCGAAGGTGATGCCCGGCTCCCCGGCGCCGATCCGGCGGAAGGTCACCCGGGCCAGCTCGCCTTCTCCGGAGAGGGTCGAGCCCAACACCGCTGCGTCCACCGTCCCCGCCCTGGGGCTCAGCACCACGCCGCGGCCGCCCTGGCGGTCCATCAGCTCACCGGCGGTGATGCCCACCGGCTCCACCGCGGCCGCGTTCCAGCTCAGGGGCACGCTCAGTCCCTGGATGGAGCCGTCCGAGGCCGCCTCGATGACCACCTCGAAGGTCCCCTCGGCGTCCTCCGGCACGTCCAGGGCCAGGGCGTTCCGATCCGCGCCATGTGCGGCCGGAAGCGGCTTGGCCGTCACGCCGTGGTTGATGGCGAAGATGATCAAGTCCTCGAACTGGATCTTGCTGTCGGTCAGGGGAAGGCCCTTGGTCCCGTTGGTGGAGGTGGGGCCGACGTCCACGGTGTTGTCGTAGTCCACGTCGCCGTCGGAGGTCCCGTAGGCCGTGCCCAGCGCCGACAGGTCGTCCGAGCCGACCGTGTTGTCCGGCGGTGCGCCGAAGTCACCCAGAAGGTAGTTCAGGGTCCCGCCGGTCATGTTCGACGGCCCCGAAACGTTCCCGCAGGCGTCGGTCACGAAGGCCACGAAGTACCAGTAGTCCCGGGCCGTGGTCTCGTCGTCCATCCCCGGTGCGGTGACCCCGGTGGAGGTCCAGCCGTCGGAGATGGCCGCGCCCGGCGTGGCCGGCAGGGTGGGAGGCGCCCCGCCGTCGTCGTCGTACTCGGGGTAGTAGCCGAAGCCCTTGCGGAACACCTGCACCGAGGCCCCCGGCTCCACCCCGGACCAGGTCAGGGTGATCTTGGTGGTGCCGTCGGTGTCGTTGCCGGTCAGCACCTGAGCCGCGGCCAGATCGGCGACGGCCGTGGGGCCGGTGAGATCGATCTCCACGTCGGCGGACGCGCCGGGCATGCCGGGCAGGATGTTGAACGGATCCTCGCAGTCCCGGACGCTCACGTCGGTGATGCTGATGGTGCCGGTGGCGTCGGAGGTCACCGACGACACCTTCTTGACGTCCACGGTGAACAGCGTTCCCCCGGTGGTCGGGCCGCACCCGCTGGTGCCGCCGCCGAGGATCGACTGGTCCACGGTGTAGGTCCCGTCGGTGTTATCGATGACGTAGAACTGGGCGCTCGGGGCCCAGGAACCCTGGACCACGCTCGCCGTCCCCGAGCACAGCTCCAGCTCGGGGCTTAGCGCGAAGGTCACGGTGATGCCCCGGACCGAGGTCATGTCCGTCCGGTTGAACTCCACCGGGACCGTGACGCAGAGGTTGGACGGCGTCAGGCAGGCCGGCGCCGGACCGGCCGAGACGTTGTCAGCCCCGTACACCGAGCAGCTCGGGCTCCCCGAGATCGGTCCGTCCAGCCAGGGGGCGTAGTCCACGTCCCCCACCACCGCGTTCCCGGCGCTGGGGTTGGCCGGCGGGTCGTCGGGGCCGCCCAGGTCACCCCACCAGTTGCAGGTGGCGTCCACGGTGAGGTAGCCGATGTTGGAGTACAACCCGGCGGAGCTGTTCCCGGCGATGGTGTTGTCGTTCACGGCGACGCCGGTGAACACGCCGGTGTCGCAGCCCGACTCGCACTGCAGGGTGAGCACCCCGTAGTCGAACCCGGTGACGCTGTTCCCGGAGACGGTCAGGTCGATGTCGTCCGGCCCGTATCCCGCCTCGGCGTCGATCCCGTAGGTGTCGGTGTTGTCCCCGCCGCTGAAGGCCAGGGTATTGCCGGTGACGTCCACGGTGAGGAGGGCGGCAGCCGAGGCCGCGCCCAGGACCCCGGACTTGCCGGTCGCCGTGGGGGGCTCGAAGGGCGATGCGATGGCCGCCGGCGGATCGGTGGCGATGATCCCGTAGGCCGACACCCCCACCTTCTCGATGGTGAAGTCGTTGCCGGACAGGGTCCCGGCCCCGTCGTAGTTGTAGATGCCGGCATGGCCACCGGTGACCGTGTTGTTGGTGATGTCCACGCTGGCGAAGTAGTTGAGAATGCTGCTGGCCACGTACTTGGTCGGATTGGAGGTGTTGTCGTAGGCGATGCCGTCGACCATGTTCCCGTCGATGGTTCCGGTGATCAACGCGCCGTAGACCTGGATCCCGTTCTGGGCGGTCACGGTCGTGGCCCCGTATCCGGTCACCGTGTTGCCCTGCACATCGACGACCATGGGAGTGCTGCTGTTCGCGTTCAGGGCGAAGGCATTCTTCTGGAAGTCGTGGATGTCGCAGTCGTGGACGGACACCGTCCGCGACACCCCGTCGGTATTGTAGGCGTAGATGGCCACCCCGTGCTGGTTGCCGTTGAAGGGGGTTTCCCGGATGTCGGTCACCTCGCAGCGGAGCAGGGACGCCGCCGCCTCGCTGATGCCGATGCCCACGAAGGAGTTATTGGCGTTGCCGAGTCCCAGACCGTCCACGGTCAGGTCATGGATCGACGAATCGGAGCCGTTCCGCACCGTCATCACCGGCTTCTTGGTCCCGAAAGTGGCGGCCAGGGTGGCCGGGCAATCCACGAAGGTGGAGCCCATGCCCGCTCCCTCGATCTCCAGGTCCTTCGCGTCGATCAGCACCTGCTCCACGAAGTGCCCGGCGTCGACGTGGATGACGTCGCCGGTAGAGGCGAAGTCGACCGCGGCCTGGATGGAGCCCAGGCCCCCGGCAACCCACGGGGTGTAGAGGTCATTGGTACCGAGCGCCTCGATGAACCGGCCATCATCGAAGTGGGACGGGCTGCCCGCAGCCGCGCTCTGGGCCTGGGCCAGGGACCCGTAGAAGCGCGTCCGGTTGTACTCCCAGGGCGCGTCGTCGTACAGCTGGACTCCGTGCAGCGCGTGGGTCAGCGCGGGAGTCAGGATGGTGACGTCGGCGCCGTCCAGCAGATTGGTGCTGTAGGAGATCGGGTACGGGCTGGTGGGGGTATTGTAGTTGCCCTCTTCCAGGTACAGCCCCCCATTGTCGGTGCTGCTTTCACCCAGGTTGCAGGTGCCCTGGATCACGATCCCGTCCGTACCGAGGGGGTGGCTCTTCCCGAAGTTGTAAACCGCGATCCCGCCCCACGGGTTTCCACTCGTGGTGATGTCGGTGAGAGTCACGTTGTGGCAGTCGGCCATCGAGATACCGGCCCCGGCGCCCGTATTGGTGCACTCGACGTCCTTGATGGTCACCCCGTCACAACCGTTCAGGTCGATCGCGGTCTTGTGGATCATATTCGCGGTCACATCCTCGACCGTCGCCGAAATAGCTCCAGTGCCGCTGATCTTGATTCCGTAGCTGCTGTTGGTCTGGTTGCTTTGGAGTGTGAAATGGCGAAGGGCAACTGCGTCGGCGGCCACCCCGATGCCGTAGGTGCTAGACCCACCGGCGGAGATGTCGATGACGACTCCGCTTCGACTCTGGCCCCCGATCCGAAGGCCCGACTTTGCGGCGGGGATACTCAGGTTTTCCGAGTATATCCCGTCGGGGATGTAGATGGAGTCTCCGGACGCGGCGTTGTTGATCGCATCCTGGATAGTGGTGTAGCTACCACCGCCGATGATCTGGACCTGAGCCGCGGCCGGGCCGGCGGCTCCGGTCAGTCCCAGCACCAGGGCCAGGAGGATGAGGGGAATCAGGCGCTTCATGGTTGCTTCCTTCCTCTGTTGTCGCGAGTTCGAGCGAGCAGACAGTAGCGGCCACGCAGGGGTGACCATGGGCGCGCCGGGGTCCTCGAGGCGGGACTCGGGGGAATGAAGCCGCGTCCTCGCCCGGCCTTCGAATTCGGGACCCTCCGGACGGCGGAATGGCCGCCCCGGCCCCCGAAGAAATCGTCTTTGGCACTCCTCCGAACGGAAGCGGCCGGAGCGGTCCCCCGGCAGGGGAAGACCGCTCCGGCCGCGAACGGAACTACTTCAGTCGGATGACGCGCTGGGTCTGGGAGTGTCCGGCGGCGCGGAACCGGATGAGGTAGGCTCCCGAGGCCACCTCGCGGCCTCCGGTGTCCCGGCCGTCCCAGGTCACCGTCCGCTCGCCCGCCGGCTCCATCCCCGACACCAGCGTCCGCACCAGACGCCCGTCCAGCGCGTACACGCTCACCTCCACCCGGCCCGCGTCCTTCAACGCGTACCGGATACCCGTCGCGCCCAGGAACGGGTTCGGAGCCGCCGGCAGCAGCCGCGTCACCGCCGACACCGCCGGCTTCGCCGTCGCCGTCCCCAGCTCCACCCGCTTGTTGTCCCGGTCACGCGCATCCACGTCACCGAAGGTGATCGCGGGATCCCCGGAGCCGATCCGCCGGAACGTCACCCGCGCCAGCTCGCCCTCGCCCGAGAGCGTCGACCCGAACACCGCCGCGTCCACCGTCCCCGCCTTCGGAGACAGCACCACGCCACGGCCGCTCTGCCGGTCCATCAGCTCACCGCCGGCGTACCCCACCGGCTCCACCGCCTCCGCGTTCCACGTGAGCGGCACGCTCAGACCCTGGATCGTTCCGTCCGACGACGCCCCGATCACCACCTCGAACGTCCCCCTCGCGTCCTCCGGAACCTCCAGCGATACCGCGTTCACGTCCGCCGCCAACACCCCCGGCATCGGCTTCGACACCTGGCCGTAGTTGATCGCGAACAGGATCAGATCCTCGAACTGGATCACGTTGTCCGTCGTCGGCAACCCGTCCACGCTGTTGTCGTCCGTCGGACCGATGTCCACCGTGTTGTCGTAGAACGCGTCACCGTCGCTCTCCCCGTACGTCGCGCCCAGCGCCGACAGGTCGTCTCCCATGACCTTGTTGTCCAGGGTGGTCCCGAAGTCTCCCAGGTGGTAGTTCAGCGTCCCGTCCGTCATGTTCGACGCCGACGACACGTTCCCGCACGCGTCGATCACGAACGCCGCGTAGTACCAGTAGTCCCGCGTCGTCGGCTCGTCGCTGTACGACGTCGCGCTCGACGGCAGCGTCGCCGCCAGCGTCCACGGCCCCGCAGGCGGATAGCTCGGCGACGCCGGCACCGACCCGCCCAGGTCGTCGTACTCCGGGTAGTACCCGAAGCCGGCCCGGTACAGCTCGATCGTCACCGCGTCCGGAGACGTCACCAAGCTCCAGGACAGGTCGATGTTCGTCGTGCCGTCGGTCCCGTTGCTCGACTTGTCCTGCACCGCGGCCAGATCCGCGATGTTCCCGGGATCCGTCGTGTCCACGTCGAGCGTCGCCGAGCCCCCTGCCGTCCCCGGAATGGGGGCGTTGGAGCAGTCGCGGAAGGTCACCGCGTCCACGGTCACCGTGCCGGTGCCGTCGGTCACCCCGGTCACGTCCACCGTGAACAGGGTCCCGGTGGGGGCGGTGGCCCCGCAGGGGAGCCCCAGGATGGCGCAGTCCACGGTGTACGACCCGCCGCCGTTGTCCAGCACGTAGAACTGGGTGGCCGACACGCCGCTCAGGTAGGCCCCTTCGGTGATGTCCGCACCGGTGCTCCCGGTGCAGAGCGCCAGCTCCGGGCTCAACGAGAAGGTCACGCTGAAGCCGCGCATGTTCACGGCGTCGGTGCGCGCGATCTCGAAGCTCACCGTGTTGCAGGGATCGCTCGCGGTGATGCATCCCGGCTCCGGAACCGGGGTCACCGGGTTGTCGATGGGCGCGGTGGAGCAGGCGGTCACCCCGGTGGAGGCCAGGCGCCAGGGGTCGAAGTCCACGTTGCCCCCGTTCACCGAGTCTCCGGTTCCGGTGCCGTCCCCGCTGGGGCCGTCGGCCGCCCCCCACCAGTTGTTCTCCGCGTCCAGGGCGGGGCCGGTGGCGTTGTTGTTGAAGAGGCCTTCCTCGTTCCCGGTGATGTCGTTGTCGTGGATGACCACGTTGGTGGGGTGGTACGAGGACTTCCCGACGCGGACCCCGTAGGTGGTGCGGGCATCGGCCCCGGATCCGTTGTCGTGGATCCGGTTCCGGGTGATCTGCACGTTGTCCACGTTGAAGGCCACGTAGAGGGCGCCGTTCTCGCTGGTGCTCCCGTAGATCTCGTTCCCGCAGACCTCGACGTCGCTGGCGTAGACCGAGATCCCGTCCTGGTCGGTGTCGTGCACCGTGTTGTCCAGGATCTGGCCTCCCGAAGCGGCGACGTCGCTGCCTCCCTTGGCCCCCATCTTAATCCCGTCGTTCTGGGAGGTGTCGTAGACCAGGTTCCGCTGCACGAGCATGTCGGAGATCTCGTACACGTAGATGGCCCCGTTGTCGCTTCCGATGTCGTGGACCTCGTTGTCCTGGATGGTGGAAGTCTTGGTGCCGCAGCACATGTTGATGCCGTCGCCGGCGGTGTTGTAGACGAGGTTCCGCTCCACCAGGCCGTCGGTCACGTTCCGGAGCTGCATGCCCTCGTCACCGCTGGAATTGTGGACGATGCAGTTGCGGACCTTGGTCCGGTACTTGATGGGGGCCGAGCTGGACGAGGCCAGCAGGTCCCCGGTGCCGTTGGCGAACTCCAGTCCGTCCACGATCACGTCGTCCGCGGCCACCGTGAGCAGGGTGCTCAGCCCGAATTGCCCGTCGATCACCGCCTCGCTCAGGGTGTCGCCGGCGGCGCGGAAGGAGCCCTGGGACGGCCGCGGGTCCACCCCCGCCTGGGGGCCGCTCAGGGTCACCGGGATGCTGCAGACGATGGAGCTGGTGATCGGGTAATAACCCGCGGCCACGTAGACCGTGCTCCCCGAGACGTTGTCGATCCCGTCCTGCACGGTGGCGAAGGCGTTGTAGCCGAAGTACTTGCCGGAGGCGACCTCGAGTCCGAACCCGCTCCCGGCCCAGTCGTCGTCCACGTACACCGGGTCGGTCTTGGGCTCGAGATCGATCACGTAGCTGTCGCCCGTGGTCAGGGAAATGGTGATGGCGTCGAGGTAGCCCTCGAAGGAGGACCAGCCGGATCCGGTGGAGAGGGTCATGTAGAGCACGGACTGGCTGCCGTAGTCGATGGAGGTCGAACTGCCCCCGCTCGTCCAGGCCGACCAGTCGATAGTCCCCGCCTGGAGGTCGGCCAGGGTGGGGGCACCGTAGAAGCCGTAGTTCCCGCTGTTGTTGGAGTCGTTGAAGACGAGCTGGTTGGTGCCTGCGTCGGTGGTCCAGGTGTTCCAGACCCAGGCCGAGGGGGCCATGTAGCCGTTGGAATAGAGGGGCTCCCCGGTCAGCCGGTTGCCGTACCAGGAGGCGTCCCCGCCCACGTAGGGCATGGTGTACACGGTGAGATAGAAATCCACCCCGCTCGGATTGGTCGCGTCGTTCACGGTGTGATAGCTGATGCTCTGGATCTGGTCGATCGTGAACGAGCCACCGAACATGGACACCGGATCGATGTACATCTCGAACTTGCTGGTGGCCGAGGGCCAGGAAATCGGACAAGACCCGGCTCCGGCGAACGCCTGCGCGGAAGTGGGCTCGGCAAAGGCAGCCGGAGCGCCGGCGGCTCCGAACACCAGATTGTTCACCGCCGCTCCGGCCGGGACCGCGGTCAGGGCCAGGACACAGCTCAGGAAGACCACGAGCAGCCCCGCAGGGCACAGCTTTGCTCTCATCTTGGGCGACCTCCATCCGGCGCACGCACAGCGCGCCGATTTGGACGGCCGGTCGGGGGGAATTCGGCGGGGCGTCCGTCTTAACTCGGTGTCAGCTCACGGTTGCATTGAGGGACGCGGCGGGTGGGAGGTTCGGCTCGCGGACGGTCGTCGACCGGGCCGCGGCAGGAGGTCGGCCCCGCGCCCGGCCGGAACCGGACGCGGGACCCTACCGCCTCTCACTGCGCGCACCGTATCGCCGCCCGGGGTCGATGGCAGACCCCCGGGCGGTGAAATCCAGCTACTCGTACCGCTGCTTCAGCATGCCCCAGGTGGACGGCTCGGCGGCGGTGGGGTCGCAGTCGATCTGCATGGTGATGGTGATGATGTTGCCCCAGCTTCCGCGGTCCCGATTGCCGGACGCGCAGCCGGTGTCCAGGAAGTCGGGGTAGCCGGCGGGCTTCACGGCGGAGTCCGTGTCTCCCAGGCCGGCGGCGTTGGAGATCACGTAGGACAGCTGGCAGTTCGATCCGTCGAACTGGCCGCTGGAGGTGATGTTGGAGACCGCGGTCACGGGGTTCCCCTGGAAGAACTGCACCGTGGTGGTGTTGCTGGTCGCGTTGACAGTCCCGGTGAGGTCGTTGACGCCGTCTCCCCACGGCCCGTCCTTGGAGAGCCAGAACACGCCGCCGGCATAGTTGGTCTGGTAGGTGATCGTCCCGTTCCCGTTGCCGTCGACGGTGTTGGCGGTCACCGCGGTGTTCCCGATCCCGCACTGGAACTCCCACTCGGTTCCGAGCACGCTCCCGTCCCAGGACTGGCTGTTGAAGACGTGATCCAGCGACTTATTGGCCGGCGCGTTGGCCCAGGACTCCGCGGCGCGGCCTTCCAGGAAGTCGTTGTTCAGGGTGCTGTACATCCCCACCACGGGCTGGGCGGCCGAGGCGGGGAGGGAGAGAACGAGGAGGGTCAGGGCAACGAGGAGGGTAGCGACTCTGCGCATGAGGCAGTCTCCTTGGAGTAGGGTCCGCCTTTGCGCCGAGGGGGATTTCGGACGCGCCGGTTCGGTTTCTGGCCAGCGGGGGGGAATCCGGCGACCAACTGATCGAAGGACTATCAGTTTACCAACCGGGAAACTCGAATCAAGATCAAACCTGAGACTTTAGAAAAATTAATATGAATTCATCTTGTCATGTTTCAGGCGCTTTAGGCTGCCGGTCGTCGGGGGGGGACTCCCGAGGCTCCGTTTTCCCCATTGCAAAAATCAGAACAACATGGCGCCGACCAGCGCCACGATCACCAGCCCGGCCAGGCTCCACAAGGATCGCCGCAGCCAGCGCCGGTCCCGATCCACCTCGGGCCGGTTACCGTCCACGAACTCCAGGACCACCCGGTCACCGAGGCCGATGCGGTCCCCGTCCATGAGCAGGACCTCCTCGGTAACGCGCTCGCCGTTGACGAAGGTGCCGTGGCGGCTGGAGAGGTCCAGGAGATAGACGCCGCGCCGGGGCCGGCGCACCAGGGCGCAGTGGATGCGGGAGACCGAGGGGTCCCCCACGTGCCAGCGGCAGGAGAAGGAACGCCCCAGGGTGCCCTCGTTCACCTCGGGCGGGAACTCGTGCACGCGCCCCCGCTCCCAGAAGGGGCCCTCGCGTAGCACCATCCACTGGCGCCGGGGGGTGACGGAGAAGCGGGGGACGGGAAGCGGCGACGGCCGCTCCGGAAGCGGGTCCGGCTCGGGGGGGTCCGCCACCAGGACGGAGCCCGCGGAACCCATGCGGGAAAACGACCCCGGGGGTCGGTGGTCGGTCGGCATCCCAGCCCTCCTTGGGTAGCCACCCGGGGGGCGGGATCGCGAGGCCGAAACCGCCCTGTTCGCGCCCAAAAAGAAGAATCGCCGCGCGCGCCTGGACGGAGGCGGCCGTAGCCGCAGCGCGCGCGGCGTAAAGTACATGCCTCGCTGCCCAGTATACATTGCAATGGATGTGCCGAAATGAAGCACAAGACCCGATTCCCCGCAAGCCGCGGGATGTCAACGAATTGTCGGGGCGGGGGCCTTGCCCGTCCCGCTCACCTCGGCCCCGCGATCCCAAATTGACCCGGGACAAAATGTCCCACTGTTACCTTTTTTCCTACCCGAGACGCCGGCGCCGACGGTAGACTCCGGCCCGAGATGTCCCGCAAGCACCGCATCCTCGTCGTGGACGACGAGGAATCCACGCGCACCGGGCTCACCCGGCTCCTGGAATCCTGGAGCTACCTGGCCGACGCCGCCCCCAGCGCGGAGCAGGCCATCGAGACCGCGCTTCGCCACCAGCCCGACCTTGTCCTCACCGACCTCAAGATGCCCGGCCGGGGAGGCATCGAGCTCATCAACGATCTCAAGGAGGCCGGGATCGACGCCACCGTGGTGGTGATCACCGGCCACGCCACCATCGAGAGCGCGGTGGAAGCCACCCGGGGCGGGGCCTACGAATACCTGACCAAACCCCTGGACATCGACCGTCTCCGCACCGTGGTGGAGCGGGGGCTGGAACGCTCGTCCATGCTGCGCGAGGTGCGGCTCCTGCGCCGCGAGCTGGAGCGGGAAGGGCGCCTCGGCCCCCTGGTCGGCAAATCCCCATCCATGCTGCGCCTGTACCAGCTCCTGGAGCAGGTGGGGCCCTCCAACGCCTCGGTGCTGATCACCGGGGAGAGCGGGACCGGCAAGGAGGTCGTGGCCCGGACCCTCCATCAGCTCAGCCCCCGCAAGAACGGCCCCTTCGTGGCCCTCAACTGCTCGGCCATCCCCGAATCGCTCCTGGAGAGCGAGCTCTTCGGCCACGAGCGGGGGGCCTTCACCGGGGCCACCGGCGCCCGCCAGGGATGCTTCGAGCTGGCTTCCGGCGGCACCATCTTCCTGGACGAGATCGGGGAGATGCCGGCCAACCTCCAGAAGAAGCTCCTGCGGGTGCTGGAGGAGCGCCGGGTGCGCCGGCTGGGCGGCCGGGTGGAGATCGAGGTGGACGTGCGCATCGTGAGCGCCACCAACGCCGACGTGGAGCGGCTCCTGGAGCGCGGCGCCTTCCGCGAGGACCTGTACTACCGGCTGAACGTGTTCACCCTGGAGCTTCCACCGCTGCGGGAACGGCTGGGGGACGTGCCGCTTCTGGCCCACCAGTTCCTGAAGGAGTTCGCCGCCGCCAACGACAAGCCGGTGCACGGGTTCACCGACGAGGCGCTGGAGCTGCTCAACCGGTACGACTGGCCCGGGAACGTGCGCGAGCTGCGCAACGCCGTCGAGCGGGCGGTGGTGGTCACTCGCGGACCCGAGATCGAGGTCCACCATCTTCCCGGCACCCTCCGCCCCCGCCCGCGCGTGGCCGTCCCCGCCGGCGACGGCGTCCGGGTGGCTCCGGGCATGTCCCTGGAGGACGCCGAGCGGTCGCTCATCCTCCACACCCTGGAGCAGACCGGGGGCAACAAGACCCGGGCCGCGGGCATCCTCGGCATCAGCGCCAAGACCCTGCACCTGAAGCTCAAGAAGTACGCGCGGGGAAAGGCCTGACCATGCTCGGCCTGCGCGCGCGCCAGATCCTGGGCCTGGCCGGCGTCATGGCTGCCATCGCCGTCCTCTCCCTGCTCCTGGAGCTGACCGGGGTCACCCGGAACGCGGTCACCGACACCCAGCGAAACGCCCACTTCATCTCCCGGAGCCTGGTGCTCCAGATCGACCAGGTGGTGGCCACGCACCCCGACATGCCCCCGCTGGAGGCGGTGAGCACCAATCCCCTCCTGAAGGCCAGCCTGGAGGCCACCACCCAGTACTCGCCCACCGTGCTCTACGCGGCCTTCACCGACACCTCGGGGCGGGCGGTCATCCACACCGACCCCAGCCAGATCGGCCAGATGGTGGCCCCCCACCCCCCGCTGCCCGAGCTGAACGGGCCGCTGGCCACCTGGAAGTTCCTGATCGGACTGCTGCGCGGGGGCGAGATCCACGACGAGACCACTCCGCTCCGGATCGGGGACCGGCGCTTCGGCTCGGTCCGGATCGCCATGAGCCCCACCTTCCTCCGCAAGGAGGTGCTCTCGGTCCTCCATCGCGGACTCTACTTCGGGCTCCTCTACGTGGTGCTGGCGGTGGTGGCCGCGTTCTTCCTCACCCGGATCGTGCTCGGGCCGCTGGGAGCGGTGAGGCAGGGGATCGAGGCCCTCCGGGCCGGCGACTTCAGCTACCGCATCCCCCACCAGAACATCCACGAGTTCGGCTCCATGGCCCAGGCCCTGAACGAGCTGGGGGCGGAGATCCATGCCCGGGAGCTCTCCCGCGGGGACGAGGAGAACCTCCGCCGGGCGGTGGAGATGCTGGGCGACGGCCTGCTGGCGGTGGGAGTGGACCGCGACGTGACCCTCATCAACGGCCTGGCCGCGCGTTTCCTGGGGGTGGACGCGGCCGCCGCCGGGGGGCGTCCGCTGGCCGAGCTGCTGCCCCCCGAGCATCCCCTGCTGGGACTGGTGGCGGAGCTCCTGAGCGGACGGAGCGACCACGTCTCGGTGCGGACGGAGTTCCCGGCCGGCGCCGGACGCCACGGGGTGATGGCCCTGGGGCACCGGGTCCACGACGAGGCCGGCACCCTGGGCGCGCTGATCGAGCTCAAGGACCTGGCCGTGCTCCGCGACCTCCAGGCGGTGATGGACCACTCCACCGTGCTCTCCCGGCTGGGGGAGATGGCGGCCGGGGTGGCCCACGAGATCCGCAATCCCCTCAACGCCATCACCCTCCACCTGGAGCCGCTCCGCCGGGCCGAAACCCTGGATCCGCGAACGGTGCGGGAGGCGGTGGAGACCACCCGGGCCCAGATCGCGCGGCTGGACCGGGCCGTCTCGGGCTTCCTGAAGGTGGCGCGCCTGCGCAAGCTGGCCCTGGTGCCGGTCCCGCCCCGGACCCTGGTGGAGGAAGCGGCCTCGCTGCTCGCCCCCGAGGCCACCATGGCCGGCCTGGAGCTGGTGACCGACTGCGGCGAGGAACGCGAGCTTCCCGTGGTGTCCGGCGACCCCGAGGTGCTGCGGCAGGCCCTGCTCAACGTGATCAAGAACGCCATCCAGGCCCTGCCGTCCCGGGACGGGCGGGTGGTGCTGGGCTGCCGGGCGGACCACGGACGGGTGGCGGTGAGCGTCCGGGACACCGGGCCCGGCATGACCGAGGACGTCCTGGCCCGCGCCTTCGATCTTTACATGACCACCAAGGAGAACGGCACCGGGGTGGGCCTGGCCTTCGTCCGCCAGGCGGTGGAGATGCACGGCGGCCGGGTGGAGATTCAGAGCGCTCCCGGGTCCGGGACCACGGTGACCCTGTCGCTGCGGGCCAAGACCGAGGCCGAGGCGTCGCCGGTCCCGCGCCCGGCGGTGGCGGCGGCGCTACCCCAGGGGGAAGGGGAGGGGGGGCGATGAGGCGTGGTGGCCTCGGAGGAGGCGGGCGGCGGACCCGGGGCGTGCTCCTGGCCCTGGGGCTGCTGGCGGTGGCCGGCACCGCCGGCGGCTGCGGCGCGGTGTGGACCTACGACCAGGCCATGCGGGCCCGCGACCGGATCTACCCCTTTCACTTCGCCCCTCCGGACAGCGAGGCCTTCGCCACGCCCCAGCCCCCGCCGGTCTATGCGGTGGTGTTCAAGGAGGACTTCTACATCCCCGCCGAGCCGCCGGAGCCCGGAAAGCCGGGACGGCCGCGCCGGGTGGTGAGCGAGGCCCAGGGGCCTCTGATCGTGCTTCCCGACAGCGCCGCGGCGGCGGCCGATTCGCTGGCCGGGCCCAAGCTGCCCCCGCAGCCGGTCCAGGTGGACCTCACACCCGCCCAGGAGCAGGCGCTGCTCGGAACCACGCGCCGGGACATGGCCCGGGCGGACAGCCTCCTCAGCCGGTTCCAGGGGACGGCCGGAGCGGCGGGGGCCCCCCGGGAGCAGGTGGAAGCCGCGCGCGGGCTGCTCGCCCAGGCCGAGGCCGCGCTGAAGCGCAAGGACTTCCAGGGTGCGGCCAACCTGGCCCAGAAGGCCCGGCTCCTGGCCGAGACCCTGGCCGCCGGGCGCCCGTGACCGGGCGGGCGGGCGGTTCGGCCGGGGCGGGCGGTACGGCACGGGCGGGCGGGCCGGCACGAACGGGCGGCAAGCGGCGGAGCCCGCTTCTCGGAGCCCACATGTCCATCGCCGGGGGACTTCACCTGGCCGTGGAACGCGGAGCCGAGCACCGCGCCACCGCGCTCCAGATCTTCTCCCGGAACTCCAACCAGTGGGCCATGAAGCCGATCCCGGACGAGGCGGTGGCGCGGTGGCGGGAGGCGCTGGCCGCGCATCCCATGACGGTGATGGTCCACGATTCGTACCTCATCAACCTGGCCTCGCCGGAGCAGGCGCTGTGGGAGAAGTCGTGGCGGGCCTTCGTGGACGAGGCGCTCCGCTGCGCGCGGCTGGGGATCCCGTTCCTCGTCTTCCATCCGGGGGCGCACGTGGGCTCGGGAGAAGCTGCGGGCCTGGACCGGATCGCCGCCGCCCTGGACCGCACCGACGCCGAGCTGGGGGACGCGCCGGTGACCCTTCTCCTGGAGAACACCGCCGGGCAGGGGTCGAGCCTGGGAAACCGGTTCGAGCACCTGGCCGGGGTGTTCGAACGGGTGCGCCGGCCGGAGCGGCTGGGGGTCTGCCTGGACACCTGCCACCTCCTGGCCGCGGGCTACGACTTCCGCGGGCCGGCCGGCTACGCGAGGGTGACCGCGGAGCTGGACCGCACGGTGGGGCTCTCGCGGGTGCGCGCCTTCCACCTAAACGACAGCAAGAAGGGGCTGGGTTCCCGGGTGGACCGCCACGAGCACATCGGGAAGGGCCACGTGGGGACCACCGCCTTCCGGCTCATCATGACCGACCCCCGCTTCGCCGGCGTGCCCAAGGTGATCGAGACCCCCAAGGCCGGCGACATGGACCGGAGGAACCTGGCCCTGTTGCGCCGGTTCGCCTCGATGCCGCGGCCGGAGTAGGGGGGGGCGGAAGCGCCCTGGGGCGAAGGGCACCGGGGCCCGGCCGGGCACCGGCTCAGTGGATCACGCGGGCGAGGACGCGGCCCGAGGTCACGTGGCCGTCGGCGTCCATGAATTCCAGCTCGACCGGCCACCGATCGGCGCCGGCGATGGCCTGGTAGAGCTGCGGGTCCACGGACATGTCCGCCACCGTGCCGAAGGTCTCTTCGACTCCGGAGCCGGCCAGATCGTCCTGGAGAACGATGGCGGTGCCGCCGCAATCGGCAGCGGTGAAGACCCGGAAGGTCTGAAGCACGTTGAGGAAATCGTCGATCCCCTGCGGATCGGTCGCCGTGGCCACGGCGGCGATCACGCTGGGACCCACCTCCAGCCCGGCGTCGGTGATGACGGGGCCGTCGGGGGCGGCCGAGAGCGGTAGCTCCACCGCATTGCAGGGGTCGGTTCGATGCGTGGGAGAGTCGTCGCCGCATGCCGCGACGAGAACCAGCAGGACTCCCAGAACCGGGAACAAGCGTGGCATGGGCCTCAACTCCATTTCAGAGTACGGGTCCCTTCGGGAGCCCGACGCGTTCGGCCATCCCTCCGGTCCGGCGTTCCCGGGGAGGCCAGGCGGCCGGTCCCCCGGGGAGGAGGATCCGCCCTGCTGGCCGTATCCTAATGCCTGCCGCCCTCCGGGGGGGGAGCCGCGCCACATCCTGGGGCTCGCCGCCCTCCGGGGGGGAGCCGCGCCACATCCTGGTGCTCACCGCCCTCCGGGGGGAGAGCCGATCTTCCCGTATCGTGGGAGCCGGCCCTCGTGGCCCCGCTCACGGGGGCGCTGGCTCGATTATGTAACGTTTATCGTGGGCGGTTCCGGGTACGGCTGTGGTGGTTCAAACTATTGTATTGTAGCTTTTTAGCCATGGACCCAGGCTTCTTGGCGGAGTGTACCCGGGTACACCTCGCGCGGATCGCTGGTTCGGTTAGTAATTGCAGCGTAATGGGTTAATCCACAAGCCGATCAGCTGATCTACGTTACATAACCCAACAACCAAAATCACTTGTGTTCGCCCCGGGGAACGGCGCTCGGTTCCAGCCGGCCCTCCCCCCCGGCCGGTTGCCTCCGCTCCCCAAGGGCCTGTGTTTACCCGGGTACACTTCGGCCGCCGGATGGGCCTGCGCATCGCCTCGTCTCCGCCCGGCCGCACCCGCCCCGCGAACAACCAGGCAACCTGGATGACCGCGGTCCTCGCCCCCGGGCACCATCCGCCGGGCCGCCGCCGCGCCGCGAGCGACGAGCCCTCGACTCGGGCTCCGCGGTCCTCGCCCCCGGGCACCCTCCGCCGAGCCGCGGCCGCCCCGAACCGCGCTTGCCATCACGCCTCCGGCAATCCAGGATAGAAGGCCGGAGACGACATGCAGCCAATCATTTGGGCCGCTTCGGCCACCCATCGCGGCGCCCCCTTCGTGGGGCGCCGGCGTGAGATCGGAATCCTGACCCATCGCATTGACGAGGGGCTCTCGGGATCCCTGTGCCTGGTGCGGGTGGCCGGGCCGGCCGGCTCGGGGCGGCGGCGGCTCGTCGCCGAGGCGCTCCACAAGGGCCCCGACGCGGAATGGATCAACCTGGCTCCCGGCGGGGAGGAGGCGGACCTCCGGACCTGGATCCGCACCGAGCTCGGCGACCTCCTGGAGACCTACCCCGACGCGCCCTATCCCTCCTGGGCGCTGCACGTTCTGGCCCGGTGGGAACCCCGGCTCCACCGCCGGGCCGCCGTGCCCGCCCTTTCCCGCGAGGGCCTTCCCCCCGGCCGGGAGCCCGAGGTGGTGGGCGCGGCCATCGGGGCCCTCCTGAAGTCCATCACCGGGGAATCGCTGGTCATCGTCAACGCCGGACTCTGGCCCCGGGAGCGGAACGGCCTCGCGCGCACCCTGGAGAGCCTCTGCGCCTCGATGCGCCCTCCCGGCCTGGTCATGATCGCCGCCGCCGCGGACGACGACCGGCCCGGACCCGGAGGGGATCCGCACCCTCGCCCTCGGCCCGCTCCGCCCCGAGGACCTGCGCGACCTGGCCCGGGCCTGGGGCATGGAGAGCGCCGGCGACGCCTTCGCCGGCTGGCTCCACCGCCTCACCGGCGGCCGACCCTTCTACGTCCACGAGACCGTGCGCTGGCTGGAGGAGCTCGGCCATCTCCGGGTGGACGACGAGAACGGCCGGGTCGAACTGCTCGATCCCCTGGGCCGGCTTCCCCTTCCCTTCAACATCCAGGCGGTGATGGACGCCCGGTTCCGCCGGCTCCCCCCCTCCTCGGCCCGGTTGCTCCACCTCCTTACCCTCGAGCCCGGCGGCCTGGAGCTGGAGACCCTGCGCCGCCGGTTCCAGGCCGACGACGAGGTGTTCGAGGAAGCCATCGCCCATCTGCGCCAGAGGGAGTTCCTGCTCCGGCGGAGCGCCCGCCGGCCCATCGCCGTCGCGGGCACGCTCTGGCGCGACACCGTGGCCGAGGCCGTCCGCCGTTTCCCGCGCATGGCCCACCGGCCCCGGCCGCCGGCCGCCCGCGCTCCCGCCTCGCCGCTGGCCGTGCCCATGGCCAACGTGCTGGCGCGGCTGGACGCCCTCCGCCGCGACGACGCCGGCGAGTCCACCGCCTCCGGAACCCACCGGGAGCTGGCCCGGGTGGCCGCCGCCCTGCGCGGACGGACCGGCCCCGGCTGGGATTCCCTGCGGGGGCGGCTGGCCGCCCTCGCCGCCCGCACGCGGTGGCGGGAGGGGCGGCTCCGGGCCGCCCTCGGCTGGACCGCCTGGGGCCGGGGCCGGCTGGATCCCGCCGTTCACCCCGGGTTGCGCCGGTCGCTCCTCCGGCTCCGGGCGGCGATCCTCGAAGAGGCGGGGCGGGCGGCCGAGGCCCACCGGGCCCGCGAGACGGCCTGGGCCGAGGCCATGGACGCCGGCCACCTGGTGGCGGCGGCGGAGCTGGAGGCGGTCGTGGCCGAGGGGGCGCGGCGCCTCGGGGAGACGGAGCGGGCGCTGGCCCGGACCGAGGGACTGGAAACGCGGCTGCGGGACCGGGGCCTGGCCGAAACCGCCGACCTCGCCCGCTACACCCGGCTCCGGGCCCTCCTCGACGCCCGCCTCCTCGACGAGGCGGGGAGGGAGCTGGAGCCGGTGCGCGGCAGGGGAAGCCGAAGTGGAAGCCGAAACGGAAGCGCGGACCTGGATGAGATCGCCGAACGGCTGGAAGCGCTCAACCAACGCCCGCCCCTTCCCGTGGGTCCGGAGCTGGATCCCGATCATCCCCACCCCGGCGGCTGGGGCTGGGGCCTGGACGACTCGCCGCTCTGGACCCGGGGCCGCGAGGCGCTCCACGCCGCCGCGGGCGGGTTCGAGGACCGGGACGGCGGGCCGGCGGAGGAATCCCTGGACGAGGTGGACCGGGAGCTGGACGCGGCGGGCCTCCTGGCCGAGCTGGCCGATCTGCGGGAACTCCGGCTCTGGGCGGGGATGGAAAGCGGCCGGGGCGGAGACGCGGAGGAGCGGCTGGAGCGGGTGGCCGCGCTCCATCGGCGGCTGGCCCTCCCCTCGCGGTCGCGCTTCCTGGCCGAGGCGCTCCGGCAGAGCCCGGCGGTGGGCCTCGAATCCTTCGCCCGCGCGTTCCGCCCCCACCTGCTCCGTCCCGCCGGGGAACGCGCCGGACGTCCCGGTCCCCGGGTGGGGGAGGTGCGCCTCCGGCTCACCGGCCTGGTCCGGGTGGAGCGGCCGGGATCGGTGTGGCCTCTCGCCCTGTGGCCGGAGTGGTGGCGCCGGCTGTGGCTCACCGCCCTCCATCGCGCCCGCGCCGGGCGGGCCTTCCCCCTGGAGGAGGCCGCGCGGACCCTGGCCGAGGCCGGGGACGCGCCCGACGCCGATCCCGTCACCCTGCTCCAGCTCGGGAACCAGCTCCTCCGCGGACACGAGACCGTCCCCGGGGGCCTGCACCTCCGGGGCGACGCGGTCCGGGTGGAATGGACGGGGATCGACTGCGACGTGAACCGCTTCCGGGAACTCCTGGCCGAGGCCGGCCGCCTGGAGCAGGCCGGGGAGGACGAACCCGCCCGGGCCCTCCGCGCCCGGGCCCTGGAGGGCCTCGGCGGGCGTTATCTGCCCGGGATCGAGGACGCCGAATCGGCCGAGGCCCGCGCCGGGCTCCACCGCGCGGCCGCCGAGGCCTCGGCGGGGGCCGCCCCGCCCCGCACTCCGGAGGCGCGGGTGGCATTCCGGGAAGGACCGGGCCGCATTCCCGGGGTGGCGATTCCCCCCCCGGGATCGC
Organism: Candidatus Eiseniibacteriota bacterium; assembly: GCA_963768615.1. Lineage (GTDB taxonomy): Bacteria > Eisenbacteria > RBG-16-71-46 > JABDJR01 > JABDJR01 > CAVSKL01. Next base: position 310,236 of record CAVYIE010000005.1, read on the forward strand.
TCAGCGCCGAGCCGCCGCCGGCTCCGGCCGGCGGGCCAGACACGCGTTCCGCGTCACCATCAGGAGTGGTCTGAGCCCCGATTCCCACCGGGTGCGCGCCCGGGCCCAGGGATCGGTGACGTCGGTGACGCCCGCGGCGTCCAGGGCGCGGCTCACCGTGCGGGTCAGCCCGGGATCGGGCCGGGTGCCGTCCACGCTGCGGGCCGCGTCCAGGACCTCCAGCGCCTCCACCCAGGGCTTGCCGTTCGCGTTCGCGGCCGCATCGGGGTGGGTTTCCAGCCAGTCCAGGAGCCGGTCCGCCTCGTCGTACTCGAGCCACAGCCAGTAGAGCGGGGCCGCCGCCTGGGCCGGCGCGTTGGCCGCCGAGTTGGCCAGGAAGGTGCGGCGCTGGCGCAGGAAGTCCCGGGGGGAATCGGCGTGGTAGGGCTGCAGGTCGCCGCGCCCCAGGATGGCCGCCACCACCGCCAGTTCCAGCTCGCCGCGCCGGATCCAGTAGTCGCGGGCGTAGCCCTCCGGCCGGGCGCCCAGGGCCTCCCGGCCGCGGTCGGCGGCGCGGCGGATCTGGGCCAGCCCGTCGGACCATACCGGAAGCGCGCTCTCGCCCACCGGCAACGCCTCCATCCGGGCGGTCAGCTCCTCGCAGGCCAGGAACCCGGGGGCGGTCCAGGACCAGGGTTCGGCGGCGGCGGCGGGCGGCGACTCGGCGTCGCCGGGGGCGAGCCCCAGGGCCCGGGAGCGCAGCCGCTGGCGGAGCAGCACCGCCGCCGTGTCCCACACCGTGTCCAGGTCCCGCAGGGGAGGGAAGTCCCGGAGCAGGCCCACCGCCTCCCGGGCCCGGGCCGCGGGGGGGAGGCTGTCCACCGGCGCGTTTTCCAGCGCGGCCAGCCGGGCCAGGACCAGGCTTACCGCGCGCTCCCTCAGCCCGGCATCGTCCCCGCCCAGGATGGCGTTCGCCCGCCGCACGTCCTCCACCGTCCAGTCCAGGGGGCCGTCCCAGTCCGGGGCCGGCCCCAGGCCGCTCAGGTGGGTGAAGATCAGGGCCTGGAGGTCCCGGCGGGCCAGGGGCATGAGCGACTCGGTGCGGGCCTGCAACTCGTCGATGCGCACACCTAGGCTGTCCAGCGTCGCCTCGTTCCCCGCCCCGCCCCGCCCGGCGAAGGGGCGGGCAAAGAGGAGGGCCACCACCACCAGCGCCACCGCCAGAAGGCCCAGGGCCAGGAGCGCCCGCCACACCCGGCGGAGGCCGTCCTGGGTCCGCTGGAAGTGCTCGTCCACCCGGGCCTCCAGCTCCAGGTGCCGGCCCGCCCGCTCCTCGGGGAGCAGGATGTTCAGGTAGTGGAGGGTCTCCACCCGCCGTAGGGTCACCCCCAGTTCCCGGGCCAGGGCGCGCCGGGATTGGGTGGTGGCCAGGTGGGAGGCGAGATCGATGCGGGTGCGGATGCCGGCACGGTGCAGACGGCCGAGGAGGTCCTCGTCCATACCGTCCAGCAGGGCCAGTTCGATCCCGGTTGCGTCATCCATGGTTGCGTTGGGGTTGCGGGGCCGCCCGCGGGGACGGCCTCCTCGCCGTTGACGGCCGGACCGCCGATGGCCGGACCGCCGGGGGCCGGACGGTCAGCGGCCGGACGGTCAGTGGCCGAAGGCCCAGATGGCCATCAGCTTCACGTTCGGCGCGTTCACGATCTCGAACTTGAGCTCGGCCGCGAACCGGTTGCTCTGCCCGATCACCTTCTCCACCCCGAAGATGCCGGAGATCCCGAAGCGGGTGTCGGTCCCGTTCCCCTTGTCCTCGTTGGCGCTGGTGAAGATGAACGCCCCCTCCCCGCCGAGGTACGGCGTCCACACCCCCCACCGGTCGGTGAACCGGAACAGGAGGTCGGACCCCAGGGAGGTGGTGGTGAGGTTGTCGCCCACCCCGATCTCGACCACGGGCAGGAGCAGATTGGTGTGGGGGAAGGGATCGCCGAAGTCGGCGTGCCCCCCGAAGACGACCTGGTTCGGCTCGATGGAGAGCCCCACCCTCGGTCCCAGCCCGTGGAAGCGGACGCTCCGGTCCTGGGCCCGGGCCTCCCCGGTCCCCAGCGTCAGTCCCAACAGCAGCGTTCCCAGCATGATCGGATACAAACCCAGATAGCGCACACCGTCCTCCTGATGCGTCGAGGCCCCAACCGCCGGCCCCGCCGGCGCAAGTCCCATCCGGCCATTGTGGGGGGCCGGGAGGCCCGGGGCAAGGTCTCAGACGTCGCCGGCGGGGGGAAGGGGGGGCGCCGGGGCCTCGGAGGAAACGGACGGAAGCGCCCCGGACCGGACCCGGGAGAGCACGTCGAGAAGCGAGCCCTCGGCCTCCTCCAGCATCTTCCACCCCGCCGAGGCCAGGGAGCTGGAGACCGATTGCTGGGTCACCCCCAGGGCCTCGGCCACCGCATGCTGGCGCCGGTGGCGGCGATAGAGGCGCACGACCTCGCATTGGCGGCTCGTCCACTGGCGCAAGTCCCTGTACAGCATGAGGATCAGGGCGTTGGCGAGCCGGTCGGTGGGGGGGCCGGCGCCGCGCAGGACCAGGAGCCGGTGTTCCTTGCGGGCGTGGTAGAGCAGCTCCGCGGCCTGGTCGAAGGCCGCCCCTTCCATCTGGTCCAGGGTGGGCGGGGGATCCTGGGGGGGAAGCGCCACCGGCCCCAGGACCGCGCCCACCCGCACCCCCAGGGGGTGGAAGGCCTCGGCCAGGGCCCGGGCCAGGGGGTAGGCGGCGCCGAGGTCCCGGAGCACGGCCGCGAACTCCGGGAAGGTGCCGCCGGCGGTGAAGGGTACGACCAGGTCCGCGGCGTGGTCGCGGTTGATCTCCGCGGCCACCTCGGCCAGGCGGGTCTGGAGGAGGTCGAACCCGAGCACGCTGGGATCCTCCTCGATCTCGCCCAGCAGGGCCACGGCGGAGGTCACGGCCGGGGCCTCGGAGCGGACGCGCGGCGGCGCCCGGGGGAGGACACGGTCGCGGAGGAACCGGCGCCGGCCGGAAGCCCGGGCCTCATCGGGGCAGCCTCAGCTGCCAGGCGGGGGTGAAGTAGCGGCGGCGGGCCCGGTGCACGGCCACCCCGGAGGAGAGGGCGTTCCCCCCCAGCAGCATGAACATGACCAGGGCCTGGTAGCGGACCGCGGTGAGGGGATCGGCGCCGGCCAGGATCTGCCCGGTCATGATCCCGGGAAGCTGGACCAGCCCCACCACCATCATGGAGTTGACGATGGGGGTGAGGGAGGCCCGCACCGCCTGGCGCACCGCCGGGGCCGAGGCCTGGGACGGCGATCCCCCCAGGGCCAGAACCGCCTCCACCCGGCCGCGCCCCTCGTAGAGCTCGCGCTCCAGCCGCTCCAGCCCCAGGGCCATGGCGTTCATCGCGTTCCCGAGGATCATCCCCCCCAGGGGGATCAGGTAACGCGGGTCGTACCATGGGTGGGCGCCCACGATCACCACCACCACCATGAAGATGGTCACCCCGGCCCCGAAGGCGAGGCTGCCCAGGGCCAGGGGATAGACGGGAAGGCGGCGGAGCGGCTGGCGGCCGGTGGCGGTCCAGGCCGCCACCGCCACCATGACCGCGAGCACGGCCAGGACCGGGAGCGGGTGGCGCAGGGCGAAGAGCAGGTGCACCACGTAGCCCACGGCGATGAGCTGGACCACGGTGCGGAAGGTCCCCCACAGCATGGTGCGCGTCATCCCGAGGCCCTGCCGCACGCTCACCGCGATCGCCGCCGCCACCAGGGACAGGGCGAGGATCATGTCCGGGACGGTGAGTTGGATCAGGCCGTTCGAATCCATGGGCTTGCGGGGCGGTTCCGGGATGGAGAGCGATCCGGAGCGGCGGCGGAGGGCCGCCGGGCCGGCATCGGGATCGGAATGGGAATCGGGATCGGAATCGGGTTCGGGAACTAATCGCGATCCTACAACGTAGAACACCGAGCGGGGAGGGGGCGGGAGGGTAAAAGCGCCGCGGGCCGTGTCACACCGAAACCAACGGGACAGGAGGCCGCCTTGGACAGACGAAGAACCCCGGACCGGATGCGGAAGGCGTGGAGGGCCATGGCCGTCCTGGGCGCGGCGGCGTGGCTGGCCGGCGCGACAGTGCCGGCCCGGGCGCAAGAGGGCCTGGGGGTGGGGCTGAGCGTGGGGGAGCCTACCGGCCTCAGCCTCAAGGCGTGGATGACCCCCACCACCGCCTTCGACTGGGGACTGGCCTGGTCCTTCCTGGACGGGACCGCCGTCGACATCCACGGCGATTATCTCTTCCACCGCAACGACGCCTTCTACGTGGAGCGGGGGCGGCTTCCCCTCTACTACGGGATGGGCGCGCGGCTGAAGATCCTGGACCACGACAGCGTGGTGGGGATCCGGGGCCCGGTGGGGCTCGAGTATCTCTTCCCGGACTCCCGGTTCGGCCTCTTCGGAGAGCTGGTGCCGGTCCTGGACGTGCTTCCGGACACGCGAATCACCCTGAACGGTTCGCTGGGGGCCCGCTACTACTTCCGGTAGCCCGGCCGGGAACGGCGGTGTTCTCCGGTCCGGCCCTCTCCGGTCCGGCCCTCTCCGCTTCGGCCAGGAGCCGCTTGCGCTCCCGCAGCATCCGCCCGAACTCCCGCGCACGGCGGCCCTGGGCCAGGATCTCCGGCACCACGCCCAACCGGCCGCGCACCAGCGCCCCCAGGGCGCAGGAGAGGATCACCGGCGCGGGGAGCACGTCGTAGGGCGTGAAGCGCCGGTCGGGCAGTCCCGACATGCGCATCCGGAGGGCGGGGCTCCGGGCCACCTTGCCCAGGACCATGGGCATGAAGATCCCCGGCCCCCCCGGAGCGCCCTCGTCCCGGCCCCAGCAGTAGCGAGGGAGCGCGTCCACGTCCCGGGCCCGCCACCAGCGCACCAGCGCACGGTCGCCGCCCGCGGCCACCGCCCGCGAGAGGCTCCGGGCCTGGACCAGGGCCTCGGTGATCCCGTCCCCGATCACGAAGTCCTTGTGGTGGCCGGCGTCCCCCACCAGCGCCCAGCCCGGCCCCGCCGCCCGCCGGAAGAAGTAACGCTCGCTGACCGTGCCCCGGACCTTCCCCTCCGGCTCCCGACCCCGGACCAGGGATTCGGTGACCGGATCGAGAGCCAGGCTGGACCGCAGCCTCCCGAGCGGATCGTCCTTCCAGGTGCGTCCCTCCTCCACCGGGGGCAGGGCGCCGATCAGGAGCCGGTCGTCGTCGGTCTGGAACACCACCCGGATGTGCCGGTCGCGGTGGGCGAGGTACATGTCGAAGGGATAGGCGCCGGTGCGCCATGCGGGCGGCGCCGCCCAGTAGGCCCAGTACATGGCCCGGGGCGCGTCGTAGGCGAGATACTCCTCCGCCCCGACCCGTTCCGCCACCGTGGAGCGCCGGCCGTCGGCCCCCACCACCAGGCCGGCGCGGATGCTCTCCGCCCCGTCCGGGCCGGAGAGACGGAGCCCGGCCGCCCGCCCGTTCTCGAGGAGGACATCGGTGACCCGGGTCCGGTCCCGGAGCTCCGCTCCGGCCGCGACCGCGGCCTCCTGCAGCAGGCCGTCCAGGCGCTCACGGCGGGGGCAGCACTCGTCCCGGCCCTCGGGAAAGCGGGCGTCGGCGAAGGCCTCCGCCCGTGCCAGCCGCACCGTCCGGGAGACCGGGGCCCTGGCGCGCACCGCATCACCGACGCCGAGGGCGTCCAGCACGTCCATCCCCGGAGGGTGGATGGTATGGGTGGAGAGGACCTGGTCCGAGGGAAGCGGGTCGCGGTCCACGAGCAGGACGCGGGCCCCGGACCGGGCCAGGAAGGCGCCGAGCGCGGCGCCCGCGCACCGGGCGCCGACCACGGCGACGTCGTATTCGGTTCGGTTCATGGAGGGGGACTCCCACGGCGGCCGGGCTCGAACCCCGTCGGGGATCCAGGGTATCAAAGGACCCGGACGGTCGGAAATGCGGGGGCGGGAACCCCGGGCCGGCTCCGGCGCGGGCGGGGTCGGGGGCGCTACTCCGCCTCCACCACCCGCTCGATCCGCCGGTCCGGGATCAGCCAGATCAACGCCACCAGCACGTAGAGGGCCCCGGCCAGCCACTGGATGCGGAAGGCGGCGGCGATGGCCAGGACGTAGAGCACCGGCGACACCTTCCCCTTCCAGTCCCGGCCCAGGGCCCGGGCCAGCCGGGAGTCCGGCCCCTCCCGGCGCAGGATCGTGCTCTGGAGGATGAAGTAGGCCACCGCGGCCATGAACAGCACCATCCCGTAGAGCGCGGTGGGCAGGGCGGCGAAGTGGTTCTCGCCCATCCAGCCGGTCACGAAGGGGACCAGGGACAGCCAGAACAGCAGGTGCAGGTTCGCCCACAGCACCCCGCCGGAGATGCCGTGGGCCGCGTGGAGCATGTGGTGGTGGTTGTTCCAGTAGATGCCCAGGTAGACGAAGCTCAGCACGTAGCTCAGGAACACGGGGAGCAGCGGGCGGAGCGCGGCGAGGTCGGTGCCGTGAGGCACCTTCAGCTCCAGCACCATGATGGTGATGATGATGGCCAGCACCCCGTCGCTGAAGGCCTCCATCCGGCTCTTGGTCACGGCGCCGGTCCCCCCGCGGATCCGCCGCCGTTCCAGCGCGACTCCAGGCGGCCCAGGACCTCGCCGGTCGGCCCCTCCTCCACCAGGCGCCCGCCGTCCAGGACCACGGTGCGGGTCCCGAAGAGCCGGGCGTCCTCCAGCCGGTGGGTGACCATGAGGATGGTGAGCGAGCCGGCCTCGGAGAGGGCGCGCACCTGGGCCAGGAGTTCGCGGGCGCCGGGGGGATCCAGCGCCGAGGTGGGCTCGTCGAGGAGCAACGCCCGCGGCCGGCCCAGGAGCGCCCGGCCCAGCATCACCCGTTGCTTCTGTCCCACGCTCAGCTCGTCCTCGGTCCGGGCCAGCAGCGCCCGGTCGAAGCCGCAGAGGGGGAGCACCTCGGGCAGGCGGCTCTCCGCCTCCTCCCGGCCCAGGTGGCCGAGGGCGGCCGAGGCCAGGAGGTTCTCCCGCGCGGTGCCGGGGAGCCATACCGGCTGCTGGAACACCATGGCCACCTCCCGGCGGAGGGCGGCGGGGTGGTAGCTCTCCAGGGGCCTGCCCTCCAGGTGCACGGTTCCGCGGCTGGGATCCTCGAAGCGGTTCAGGACCCTGAGCAGGGTGGACTTGCCCGCCCCCGAGGTCCCCACCACCGCCCACCGGGCTCCGGCAGGCACGGAGAGGCAGATCCCGGCCAGGATCTCCCGGGAGGTTCCATCCCGTCCGGCGCGGCTCACGCACACGCCGTCCAGGCGGAAGAAGGGATCCGCGGCGGTTCCCGTGGGCGCGGGGGTTCCACGCGGCGTGGGGGTCGGGGAGCCGCCGGGGGTCACCGCGTTCCGCCGTCCTCGAGGACCATCACCACCTCGGTGATCTCCTCGCCCCGCGCGTCGGCGAACCCGCGCTCCTCGCCGCAGCGGACGAACCCGCACTTCTCCAGCACCCGGAGCGAGGCCGCGTTGTCCGCGGCCGCCCGGCCGTGGAGGGGGCGCTCCGGGAACCCGTCCAGCAGGGCCCGGAGGGCGGCGGTGGCCACGCCCCGGCCCCAGTGCTCCCGGGCGATCCAGTAGGTGACCTCGGGGCCGAACCGGTCGCGATAGACGCTCACGCTCCCCACCACCCGGTCCCGGTCGAGCACGGCGAAGTTGGGTCCGGTGGGGTTCGCGAGGATGCGGCTCCAGTGGGCGTCGAAGGCGGCGCGGTCCTCCGGGTCCCGGGACACGAAGGCGGCCATCCGCACGGCCACGGGGTCCCGCTGCTGCTCGAACAGGACGGGCAGGTCGGTCTCGGTCAGCTCGCGCAGGGTGATGTCCGGGGGCATGGGGGTCCTCCGTGGTCCCGGGGCGGTGGTCGGGGGAGTATACCGGGCCGGGGCCGGGATCCGGCCAGGCCCGGATCCGAACCGGGGCCGGATGCCCGATGACCCCGGCATTTTGCACGATCTGCAACTTGAGCGGGTCATTTTGGAGTCATGGGCCGGTCTGCACGGCAAATAGTGGGGAAGATTTGCAGATTGTGCGCGATTTCTGTTGCACCGGGCACGGGGCCCGGCCTATGCTCTTCGTCATGTTTTTCCGGCTCCCGCCGGCGGCGGAGGCCGGGTCAGAGGTCCGGCCGGTCACGGCCGGACCGCGGGGCCGCCACCCGGAAGGAGAACGCCGGTGACCAAGGCCGAGATCCTCAAGCAGTGCAAGAGCGAGGGAGTGCGGTTCCTCCGCCTCCAGTTCACCGACATCCACGGCGCGAACAAGAACGTGGAGGTGCCTTCCAGCCAGTTCGGCAAGGCCCTGGACGGCGAGATCATGTTCGACGGGTCCTCGATCGAGGGGTTCACCCGGATCGAGGAGTCGGACATGCTCCTGCATCCCGACCTCGACACCTTCCGCATCTTCCCCTTCAACGGCGACCAGGGGAAGGTGGCGCGGCTGGTCTGCGACGTGAAGCAGCCGGACGGGAGCGACTTCGAGGGCGATCCCCGCACCTGCCTCAAGCGCCAGGTGGCCCGGGCCGGGAAGCTCGGCTACGACCTCATGGTCGGGCCCGAGGTGGAGTTCTTCCTCTTCCACCTGGACGGCCACGGCGCCCCCTCCACCCGCACCCACGACGTGGGGGCCTACTTCGACCTGGCCCCGGTGGACAAGGGCGAGGAGTGCCGGCGGGACATCGTGATGGCCCTGGAGGCCATGGGCTTCGAGGTCGAGGCCGCCCACCACGAGGTGGCCCACGGCCAGCACGAGATCGACTTCCGCTATGGCGACGCGGTGAGCACCGCGGACAAGGTGGCCACCTTCCGGTTCCTGGTCCGGCACGTGGCCCGGGAGCACGGACTGCACGCGACCTTCATGCCCAAACCGATCTTCGGGCAGAACGGGAGCGGCATGCACTGCCACCAGTCCCTGTTCAAGGGGAAGAACAACGCCTTCTACGACGCCAAGGCCGAGTTCCAGCTCTCCGCGACCGCCCTCCACTACATCGCGGGAATCCTCCGCCACGCCCGCGGGTTCGTGGCCATCACCAATCCCATCGTGAACTCCTACAAGCGCCTGGTCCCCGGGTACGAGGCCCCCACCAACGTGGCCTGGTCGGAGCGGAACCGGAGCCCCATGGTCCGCATCCCCGCCCGGCGCGGCATCGGCACCCGCTGCGAGGTGCGGCTCCCCGACCCCTCCTGCAACCCCTACCTCGCCTTCGCGGTGATGCTGGCCGCGGGGCTGGACGGGCTGGAACAGAAGCTGGATCCGGGTCCTCCCGTGACCAAGAACGTGTTCCAGATGAGCCAGCGGGAGAAGCGGCGGCTCAAGATCGACGAGCTTCCGGCCACCCTGTCCGAGGCCCTGGACGCCCTGGAGAAGGACAAGGTGATCATGGAGGCCCTGGGCGCCCACCTGGCCGAAAGCTACATCGCCGGCAAGCGCCAGGTCTGGACCGAGTTCCTGGCCACCGTCCATCCCTGGGAGCTGGAGCGGTACCTGTCCTACTACTGACGGCCCCGGCGTCCGCGAGGTGGGGGGCCTCGCCGCGGTCACCCGGTCAGGGCAAAGCGGCTTCCCCGGCGCGCTTGAACACGCCCCGGATCTGGTTGGATCCGGGACCTTCGTCCCCGTAGAGCAGGGTGATGGTCGCGTTGCCGTCGCTGAGGGTGCCGGGAGCCAGGAGGTAGGGCGATCCGAGCCCGCTCCCTCCGGTGCGGGTGAAGTACAGGGTGGCGCCGTCCCGGGTGTAGGTTCCGGTCTCGATGTTCTCGAACTCGTCCCCGGTGCTCAGGTTCCGGTAGAAGCCGTGAAGCTCGTAGGTATCGGCACCGAAGGTCAGGGTCGCGCTCAGGGTCAGGCAGCACCCGTAGGGATCGGCGGGGTTGGTGGGAAGCGGGCGACCGTTCTCCTCGACGAGCTCATAGTGCGCAGCGGGGTCCTTCGGAGCCACCGTCGAATCCCCGCAGGCCAGGGCGGCCGCGGCGAGAGCGAGGCAGGCCAGTATCCGGTATCGCATGATCGGCGCCTCCATGGGAGCCCCGGCCGCGAACCCGTCCTCACGAACCCCGGTCGGGGGAGAACACGGCGCCGGGGATCTCCGGGTTCAGGATCACAGTGCGGAACCGGACCGTGGCCGTCGGGGTCTTTCCGGCCGCGGTGTCCTCGCGGAAGGGAAACAGCACCCCGTCCACGAACCGGAACTCGCTGAGGTCCGCCTGGAAGGCCATGGCCGGCGGACCGGGCATGGCCATCTCCATCCGGGTCACCCGGTGGGTGTCGTGGTCCACGTGGTAGTCCACGGTGAGCCCGCGTCCCAGGGGCAGGCGGAGCACCTCGCGCCCGTCGTCGTCGGGGGCGAGAAGGACCAGGGTGGACTCGCGTTCCGCCAGCCGCAGGGGGAGGTCCAGCCGGGCGGCCTGGAGCTCCATGGACTGGAGGAACGCCCCTTCCACCGGCTCCAGGTGCAGGTCGTCGGGTCCGGCCCAGCCCCGGTCGGCCCGGATGATCCGGACCTCGCCCCGGTCCGGGTACCGGATCTCGATCCGCAGGTGGTCCGGCCGCTCGAACCAGCGCACCGTCTCCCCCTGCTTCCTCTCCTGCACCGCGGTCAGGAGGCCCTCGGCCCGGTAGGCGTCCACCCCCTGCAGGATCTCGCGGCCCCCGTAGGCCTCGAGCACCTGCCCCACGATCCGATGGACCTCCGCGCGGTTCCTTCCGGGGTCCCGGTCCCCGGCGGCGTCGCGGTTCCCGCCGCCGCAACCGGCCGCGGCGGCCAGCAGCGCCAGCCCGGCTCCGAGGCTCCGGAGCAGCCCCGGGCGCCGGAGCGGCGAAGGGGCCGATCCGTGACCGGGGGCGAGGGGTCTCGCGATCGAGGGTGCCATGGAACCCATGGTACCCCGAACCCGGCCGTCCTCGCCCGGGATTGTGCTACCATTTCCGTCCGTTCCCGGGGAGAGCGCCCCGGAGCGCCGTGCTTTCGGGGGCCGAAACCCGGAACGTGGACCCGACACACCGCATGAACCGCCGCTGGACCCTCTTCCTCATCATCGCCGCCGGTCTCGGAATGCTGTTCTCCTCCGGAGTCCTGCGCGGCCAGATGCGCCAGAACGCCAACCTCACCATCTTCTTCTCCGGGGACGACGGGGGCGAAGTCGCCCCCTGCGGGTGACCGGTCGAGGACTACGGCGGGGCGACCCGGAGGGCCGCCTTTCTCGACACCCTGCGGACCGCGGGCTGGGAATTCCTGACCCTGGATGCCGGGGACCTGCTTCCCTTCCAGACGCTGGATTCCCAGGGCCGGCTGCAGGCGGAAACCCTGGCCCGGGCCATGGCCTGGATGGACTACGACGCGGTCGCCCTCGGCGAGCACGATCTCGCCCCCGGCCCGGCCTTCGTGGACTCCCTGGTCGGCTGGCTCGGCCGGCCGGTGGTGGCCACCAACTACACCCTACCCGCCGGGGACAGCGTGCCCTTCCGGTCGGTCACGGTGCGGGGGGAGCGGGTGGGGATCCTGGCTTTCCTGGATCCCGACCTGGCCCGGGCCACCGCCCCCTGGGTGGACGCCCGCCCGTGGTCCGAGGCCGCGAGCCTGGTGGATTCCCTCCGCGCGGCCAGCGACGTGCTGGTGGCCGTCGCCCACGCCGCCGACACCAGCGCGGTGAACGGCCTGGCCCGCCGCTATCCCTCCCTGGACGTGATCGTGGCCGCCCACGAGGGGAAGCTCTTCGGGGAGCTCCACCACGTGGGCCGGACGGGGGTTATCGGGACCTCCGGCCGGGGCCGGTACCTGGGCCGGGTCGAGGTCTCGTTCGACCCGGAAGGCGGAACCGTCCGCGGCGTGGAGGGGGTGCACCTGGCCGTGGTCAAGGGCTGGGGCCGCCGGGCGCCGGTGGACTCGCTCCTCTCGGAGTACTTCGCCCGGGTGCGCGAGCTCACCCTGACCCCCGAGTTCCAGGCCGAACGGATGGCCCGGCTCGAGGAACCGCCGGTGGAGTACGTGGGGAACGAAGCCTGCGCGTCCTGCCATACCGGCGCCATGAAGCAGTGGCGGGGCACCCTGCACGCCCACGCCCGCGAAACCCTGGAGCAGGTGGAGTCCGAGCACGATCCCGAGTGCCAGTCCTGTCACACCACCGGCTTCGGGTTCCGCACCGGCTTCGCCACCCCGGAGGCCACGCCCGAGCAGTGGAACGTGGGCTGCGAATCCTGCCATGGCCCGGGAGCGAAGCACGCCGCCGATCCCGGGCCCGGTTACGGGGCAGTCACCGAGGCCACCTGCCGCACCTGCCACACCCCCCACAACAGCCCCAAGTTCAGCTACGCCCGGTACCGTCCCCACGTGGTTCACGACTATTTCGGTCCGGCGAAGGTCGGGGCGGGGAACTGAGGCCTCCGGCCAGCTATTGTTCTTGGCTTTTCCGACCATGAATGACTAGTATGGGATCAGGCTCCGGCCGGCCGGCTCCCCCCCACAGGCCCGGGGCCCGAGGAGGTGTCCCATGCCGCAGGCCCATCCGCTCGCCCCCGCCTCGCGTCTCCTCACGCTCGCGGCCCTGGCCGCCGCCTTCCTCGTGGCCGCAACGCCCGCCTCCTCGCCCGGCGCCATCCGGACCGGCGAGGTCCACGGCCTGCAGCCGGTGAGCACCACCCACCAGACCGTCAGCTTCGGGGTGTCCAATCACCTGATCACCGTCGGGTACCTGCCCGTCACCGACAGCACCGTGGCCTTCGGCCAGCGCGGCACCTGGGACACCTACGGCGTGAACGCGGACGCCGCGCGCGCCCCGGTGGAGCCCACCAGCCTGACCGCCGACGCATCCACCCTGGCCTACACCGGGCCGTCCTCCTGGGTGACCGGCGGCCGCGGTGCCGGGTTCTTCTTCCGGTCCAACGGCGGCTACTACGGGGCGGCGGTGATCACCGGCTACACCCCCGCCGCTTCCGGGCAGCCCGCCCTCCTCGACCTGGTGTGGTACTTCCAGGATGACGGGAGCGGGAACTTCAACCGGCGCGGAAACATCTCCTTCGTTCCGGATTCCCCCTGGGCACGGCTTGCCCTCGGTGTCTATCCCGACACCACGGTCGAGGGCTCCTTCGACATCATCTACGACGGCGTCGACACCGGACCGATTCCCTTCGACATCACCGAGAGCTCGAGCCTCCTGGAGATCCTCTCCGGCGGCGGACCGTTCAGCCTCACCGCCGGTGAAACCCACCGGGTCACCTTGCGTTACAGCGGCACCGGGGGGGACCTCCTCCCGGTCTGGCTGGGCGCCGACCGTGGGGTGGAGTACGTGGAGGGGATCGGCCTCAATCCCTGCGCGACGGTGCCGGAACTCCGGACCTGGCTGACCCCGCTGGGAACGGCCCAGGCCGGTAGCCTACAGGTGGAGAACCGCGGAGTGGATCCGTTCAGCGGCGAGGTCGTCCTGGCCCCGGGATCCGATCCCTCCTTCTCCATCCTGAGCGGCGGCGGCCCCTTCACCCTGGAGCCGGGGACCTCCCGGGAGGTGGTGGTCGAGTTCGCCCCCCAGGAGGGGGGCACCGTCTACGGCGAGCTCCTGGTCGGATCGACATGCCCCGGGGTGAGCCTGGTCGGACAGGTGCCCGGCCCCCATTGCCGGGTGATCCCCGGGTCGCTGGACTTCCCCGACGCGGTGGTGGGGGAGCCGCCCCTCTCCAGTACCGTCCGGGTCTGGAACGACGGCACCGTCGCCTTCTCCGGCCAGGTGCGGATGCGCGCCGGCGACGCCTTCTCCGCGTATCCCGGCTCCTACACCCTGCCCCCGGGCCAGGAACTGAACCTGACCGTGACCTTTGATCCGCCGGCGGTGGCCGCCTACCGCGACACCCTGGTCCTGGACCTTCCCTGCTCGGAGGTGCCGGTGACCGGGACCGGCTCGGGGCCGCTGACCGACGCGGTCCTGGCCCTGCACGTGGGTCCGGTGCGGACCCGGAACCTGTGCCCCGATTCCGAGGACATCCCCTCCGCGTGCGAGGAATACGTCACCACCGGTACCGTCGGCCGGGGATACACGGTGTACCTGATCGCCGCCCGCTACCCCGGCTCTCGCGGCGTGGCCGAGGCGGAGTTCGGCCTGGACTACGACGGCGTCGCCGGGAGCGGCGTGGACATCTACGCCTGGATTTCCTGTGCCGACTACCAGCAGCCGGCCCCGGACTGGCCGGCGCCCCAGGCCGGCAACCTGCTGTCCTGGTACATCCCGTCGGGCTGCGGAAGCATCTCCTTTCGGGAACTGGGGGCGTTCTACGTCTACGCCTATTCCCCCGACATCCTCCGTCTCACCGGGGTCGACGGGAACCTGCCCCGCCTGCGCGACTGCCAGGCCCAGGACTCCCCCATCCTCCCCGGGCGGACCGGCTACGCGGCCTTCTCTCCGGAGGAGATTCTCCCCGGCTGCAATCCCTGCACCGCCTCCTGCGCCGAGGTCACCGCGGTGGGGGACCGGGGGACACCTCCGGCGAGGCTGGCGGTGCGGATGCGGGCCAACCCGGTGACGGAAGCCCCGGCCTTCGTGATCGAGCTTCCCGAGGCCGGGCGGACGGTGCTGGAGGTGTTCGACCTCGCCGGCCGCCGGGTGGCGGAGGTGCTGGACGCCGACCTTCCCGCCGGGGCGCACGAAATCCGCTGGGACGGCCGGGACGAACACGGCGTGCCGGTGCCGGCGGGAATCTACTTCCACCGGCTGGTCGCGGGGAACGCCCGGGCCACCGGGAAGCTGGTCATCCTCGGCGGCCGCGAACGCTGATCCCCGGGGGGGGCGTCGGTCAGGCGTAGAGCTTGGCCACCCACTCCCCGTAGCCGTTGTAGAGCTGCGTCGGCACCTCCTCGCCGGTGCCGATCAACCGCTCGGTGGCCTGGGACCAGGGCACGGTGGACACGTTCGGGTTCACGTTGGAGAGGAAGCCGTACTGCTGCGGATAGAGCCGGTGCCAGAACGTTTCCGGCTCCTTCCCGCGCACGAACTCGATCTTCACGATGCTCTTGGCGCTCTTGTAGCCGTACTTCCAGGGGGTGGCCAGACGGACGGGGGCCCCGTGCTGCTTGGGGAGCGGGTGCCCGTAGATCCCGGTGACCAGGAAGGCCAGCTCGTTCCGGGCCTCGTCCATGCGCAGGGCCTCGAAGTAGGGCCAGGGATAGCGGTCCGCTCCCGCGCCGCGCTGGTTGGGGGCCTGGGGGGGCCGCAGGAAGGAGATGAAGCGGACGTACTCCGCGTCGTCCTTCACCCCCACGTGGTCCATGAGCCTGGACAGCGGGAACCCGGTCCAGGGGACGGCCATGGCCCACGCCTCCACGCAGCGATGCCGGTAGAGGCGCTCCTCCAGGGGGATCTTCCGCACCAGGTCGTAGAAGTCGTAGGTGCCGGGCTTCTCGCACAGGCCGCCGACCTCGATGGTCCAGGGCTCGAGCTGGAAGTCCCCGGTGAGCTTCCACACCTCGTCCTTCTTCTCGCTGAACTCGTAGAAGTTGTTGTAGGTGGCGGCCACGTCCTGATCGGTGAGGGCGCGGTCGAGGGTGAAGGCCGGGTCGCGCTTGGCCGGATAGAGATCCACCGTGGCCTGCGGATAGTTCTTGATCTTGGGCGGGAGCCCGCCGGCGGAGCTCCCGCTCCCCGCGGCACCCGCCCGGCCCGGGCCGCCCGCATCGTCCCCCGAGGCTCCGCCGCACCCCGCCGCCACCCCCAGGGCGCCCAGGCCCAGGATGCCGAGCTGCTTCAGGAACAACCGCCGGTTCAGGTACACGTGCTCCGGGGTGGCCAGGTGGTCGGGGATCCGCCACCCGGGGGGAATGAGGATCGAGGGCATGATGACTTCCTCCACCGATGAGGGACGATCGAACCGGCCCGCCGGACCCCGCTCCGCGGACGCGTGGCCGGCGGGCCGCTTCTCGTATCTACGCAGCCTACACCCGGGCGTGACCGGTCAGGGGGCTCCCCCGGGGTCCAGGAGGTCCTCGTCGTCCCCGCGCCGGCGGTCGGCCTCGATCTGGTCCTCCAGGTAGTGGTCCACCGAGACCTCGTGGGCGGCCGGGACGGCCTCGGCGGCTGCGGACACCGGGGCCGGGGAAGCCGCCCCCGCGCCGGGAGCTCCGGGCCGGGGCGCCCGCGTCAACTGGACCTGGTAAGCGGGAACGGGCATGTCCAGCCCGGCCTCCTCCAACGCTCCCTTCACCCGGCGGAGGGCTTCGCTCCGGACCTTGGCGAAGTCGACCTTCCTCTGGTCGACCCAGGCGAAGAAGCGCACGGTGACGGTGGAGTCGCCCAGCACCTCCACCCGGGTGAAGGGGGGAGGGTCCGCCTCCACCCCCGGTACCGAGGCCAGCTCCCCCCGGCCCACCGTCTGGGCCGCGGCCAGGTCCACCCCGGTTCCGAACCCCACCGGGAAGTCGAGACGGCGGTAGGGATTCCGGGTGTAGTTGAGCATCACGCTCTTGAACACCAGCGCGTTGGGAATGCGCAGGTGATTCCCGTCCAGGGTCATGAGCACCGTCTCGCGCATGGTGAGCCGGATCACCCGCCCCTCGAAGCTGTCGATGCGCACGTGGTCGTTGCGGGCGAAGGGTTGGCGAACGCTGAGAATCAAGCTGGCCAGGTAGTTCTCGACGATGTCCCGGAACGCGAAGCCGACCGCGATCCCCACCACCCCGGCCGCGCCGAGCATGGCACCGACGAAGGTGGTCGCTCCCAGGAGTTCCAGTCCCACGTAGAGGCCGACCAGGAAGATCACCACCGCGGCGAGCTGGCGGAGGATGCTCCGCATGAGGGGGGTCTCGGCGGCGGGACGGAACGGCCCCTGCCAGTCGCGGACCACGCGGGCCAGCAGGGTGAAGAGGACCACGATGACGAGCGCCACCACGAGGAGGGGCACCGTGGCCAGCACCTTCTGGAAGTAGGCGCGGAGCTTCTCCCAGGTCGGGTCGAGCCGGGTGCCGAGGGCGGTCGCTTCCTCCACCCGGTCGTCGACGTAAACCACTCCCGGCATCGAACGGGCCATGTCCACCGCGGTCCGGTGGGCTTCCGGCGACGGCGCCATGCCGGTGATCCGGACCACACCCCCCTGGACCCGCGCCTCCAGTCCGGACAGCTCGGGCAGGAAACCGAAGGCGGACTGGAGCCGGACCTCCAGGGTCGTGTCGGCCGGTGCCCCTGCCGTCGGGGACGGCGCCGTCCCGCCGGAATCCGCCGGTCCGGGCGCCGCCGCGCCGGCCCGGTTCCAGGCGCCGGCCAGGAGGATGACGAGGAGGATCCGGCACGCGGCGAGAAGAACTCCCCTTCCACCCATATCCACGATCCTCATCGGCGACGCCTCCCCGCGTCCGGCCCTCCCGGCCGCGTCACGGTGCGGGCTCGGGGACGGCGTCATAGTCGTTGAACCGCGCCAGCCGGTCCAGCGTCCGCCCGGAGAAGAGAAGGTCGGTGTTGTTTCCCACCGTGACCGGAGCCTCGGTCCCGCCCACCATCATTGTTCCGAAGAGGTGGGTCCCGCTTCCGCCGGAGAGTAGGGTCACCCCGCCCCGGACCACCACCGCTCCGTGCCAGCGGAAGGTGCCGGTCACCGAGAGGTTCCCCTCCACCAGGAGAAGGCCGGATCCGGTGAGACCGTCCGGCACGGTGAGCGATCCGGGCACCCGCACGATCCCGGGCTGGTCCAGAGTGCCCCAGGGACCCGGGCCGGGGGAGCCGGGATCCACGGTGCGATCCGCCCGGGGAGCGTAGAGGTTGATCAGCGCCGCCGGATCCGGGGGTTCCCCCAGGTGAAAGACCGAAGGAGCATCATCGAGCCCCTCCACGTTGTTCCGCTGCTGAATGTTGAGCCCGGCCATGATCGAGTCCGGCGATCCCGCGGTGAGGATGCCGGGGGCGCGGGGTTCATCGATCAGCACGGACTGGCTCGAGTCCCACTCCAGGCCGCTGACGATGAACTGGGTCCCCCGGAAGATGAACCGGTCGCCCACCGCGGTGAGCGCGGCGCACGGAACCGGCAGCGGCGGCCGCACCGCCCGGAGGGACGCCGTCCTCTCCCGGTTTGCCGAGACCCCGCGGGAGGTGACCGTCACCACCGGCCAGCCCGCCTCCGTGTTCTCCACCGCGGCTCCGGCCGGACCCCGCCCGGGGTTCCCGAAGCGGAGCACGCCGCCGGTGTCGTCGTGCGCGAAGGTGAGCCGCACCCAGGCCGCGCCGCCCAGGCGCCCGTCGGGGAGCACGCGCTCCGGCCAGCGCTCCCCCGGCTCGTCGGCGGTCCCGTCCCCGTCGTTGTCCAGGCCGTCGGCGGCGGTCGCCGCACCCTCCGCATCGCCCGCCGAGGCCCCGGCCTCGGTGACCAGGTACACGCCCCAACCCGCATCGGTGCCGGGGGCGTCGTAGCCGGGATCCAGGGAATCGGCGGGGGAATTGAGGAGATCCAGCGCCGCCGCCGCGCCCATCTCCGCCCGGATCTGCGCCTTGTCCGGCCCGGTGGTGCCGCAACCGGGAAGCCCGGCCGCGACCGCCGCTAGGAGAATCACCACTCCGCTCACGCACGCGATCCGCATCGTCCGCGTCCTCCCCGCGTCCGGCCGGCCCGGCCGCGTCATCCAGGTTCTCCGTTCAGAGCCGCCGGCGCATCCAGACCCCTCCCAGGCAGGCATGCATCTCGTACTCGGGGGAATCCTCCCGGATCGCCTTCGGGACCGCCTCCCGATCCTCGGCGGCGAAGCCGAACCGGGAGAAGAAGGGGGCCGCGTTCATGGTCACCAGCCACAGCTCCTCCACCCGGCGGCCGTAGAGTTCCGATATCAGCGCCCGCACCAGCCGCGTACCCAACCCGGAATCCCACCGGTCCCCGGCCACCGCCACCGAGCGGACCAGGGCGGCGGTCCCGTGGCGTTCGTAGCCGGCGCAGGCGATCACCTCCCCCTCCTCGACCAGGACCAGGAAGGTGACCGGGGGGTCCTCGGGATCGGGAACGGGGAGTTCGGAAGCGACGAGCAGCCGCTCGATCCCCTCCACGTGCTCCGGCCCCGCGTCCAGCAGGTCCATCCGCTTGGGCAGGCGTCGGAAGCCGCGGCTATCCACGATCGCCCCCCGTTCCGACCGGCACGTCCACGATCCAGGTCCGGCGTTCGGACTCCTCCTCCACCGGGGTACGGAAGAGGATCTCCCGCGGCGTGGCCACCAGGGAGCGGCCCTGGAGGGGACGCCCGAAGAGGGTCCCCATGCCTCCCGCCTTCACGATCGGGGCCCGGGCCCGGGCGGCGCCGGCCAGGAAGATGTCCCGGTCCCGGGCGTCCTTGTCGGTGAAGGGATCCTCGGGTCGGAAGGGCGAGGACATGGGGGCGAGGATGAGGTCCGGTTCCAGCTCCGCCACCCGGGCGAAGGTGTCGGGGTAGAGCACGTCGGCGCAGATCACCGGGGCCAGGCGGAGCCCGAAGGCCTCCACAATGGTGAAGCGCTTTCCGGGGGTCACCCCGTGGCGGGCCTCGCCGGGCATGAGGTGCATCTTCCGGTAGCGGCCCACCTCGCGGCCGGCCAGGAACACCGGACAGGCGTTGTAAAGCGCATCGCCACCGGGTTCGACCACCGTGCCCCCGACCACCAGCCACTCCGCCACCTCGGAGAGGGCGGCCAGGGCGGCCAGGTCGTCTTCATAATGCCCGGCCACGTCGCGGTGGTCCCGGTCCTCCGGGCGCACCCAGAAGTACTCGGGAAAGACCAGCACCTGCACCCCGGTCTCGCGGTAGCGGGCCCGCTCGGCGGCGGTGACGCCGCTCCCGGGCTGGGCCTGGTGGATTCCGATACGAAGGGAGGTGGAGGCCATGCCCCTATCTTAGCCCGAGACAGGGGACCGGGCCCACCGGATCGCACGGCGAGGCCCCCCGCTCCGGGCGGGGGGCCCGCCGTCGCCCGTGGCCGGGCGGCGCTCTCCTCACCGGGGCATTGCTGCGAGCCGGATCGGTCCAGGAACCGGGGGAGCGCGCCCCCGCGGGGGCCGGCGACGCTCCGCCCGGTCGTCCCTACCGGGGCCCGCCGCGGGAGTGGCCTTGGACCCACTCCAGAACCGGTTGCCACACCAGCGTGGGCGCGTTCGGTGCCGTGAAGATGTCGATGTGGCCGTAGTCGAGCGAGGCGTCCGGAGCGCCCACCGAGACGATGAGCTGGCTCACGTCGCTGCTCCCGAGGTACGAGAGGGTGGCGGTGGTATAGGGGGCGAGCCCTCCCGCACCACCGAGATGCAGGACCGGAACCCTGACCTCCCCCAGGTGGTCGATGAAGGGGCTGGACTCCCCGGCCATCAGCCGGCTGTACTCGAGTTCGAAGAGGAGCGGCTCATAGGAGGCCGAAGCGGTGATGAAGTCCAGCCACTGGCCGACGGTGATGAACTGGAAGCCCACCGGCAGGCCGTCCTCCACGACCGGTGCGTGGTAGTGGGCCTTGGTGGGGGCGAAGATCTCTCCTCCCCCGTAGAACAAGGCGACCTGCATGTTGGTGAACCCGTCGAAGAAGGGGGAGGCCCCGCCGGGATCGGTGCGGGCCAGCATCGCGATGTCCTGGAAGATGTAGATGGGATCCGCGTACTCGCCGGAGTCGTACAGCTGCTGGTTCAATTCGGCCAGTCCCTGCCCCATGGCCAGGTAATCCGGATCGTCGGAACGAACCCCGAAATCGGCGGCGACGAAGCCTTTCACCTGACGGTGGCCGGGCGGCAGTTGCGTCTCCTCGTTCAGGAGAGCGTACCCGGTGACCGCGCCGCTGCTGTACCCGAGCAGCAGCATCCGGTCCATGCCGTTCCCGGTCATGAGACGCGCCGCGCGGGCGATCTCCATGCCCTGGGCCAGATGATCCACTTCCCGCTGGAGTCCCCAGTCGGCGAAGAAGGAGTAGTTCGTTTCCTCCCTCGGGACGAAGTTCCAGGCCTGGTCCATTCCCCACACGTCGACCCCGTTCCGGGCAAGGTAGACGGCGATCCCGAAGTCATTGTCCAGCTCGGGGGAGAACATCCCGGGAATGAACATGGTCTCGAATCGCTTGAGGTCCCCGTGGAGCATGAAGAGGGCGGTCTTGGTCCTGACCGGGACGTTGGGCCGTTCTTCCCTGACGACCCGGTGCACCCCGATCCGGTCGTACATCCCGGGCCCGGTGGCGACGACGGCGCTGTAGTGGACGATGTCCCCGGCGACCACGGTGCGCTGGAAGTCGAGGAGCGTGGCCGGGCCCGCTCCCTCCGGCTTCATGCCGGCTTCCACCGGGTCCCCGGCCGAGGCCTCGACCGGCCAACCGGCACGCTCCACCAGCCCCCAGGCCTGGGCCTGGGCGTCGGGTGAGGAGCCGATCCCGCTGTCCATCCCGGGGGTCAGCGGATTCCGCGTATCCGTGGAGCATCCGAAGGACAGGAAGACGAGGCCCAGCAGCAGGAAGACGATGCTTCTACGCATGGCGCGTACTCCTTTTCGGTTGGATCGCTACCGCCAGCCCGGGCGGGGGGGGCACGGGCTTCGCCCGACCGGAAACCGGCGGCCTCAGCTCCTGGGGAAGGAAGGGCCGAGAGTCGAACAACGTCCCGGATCGTGCGGAGGTTTGGGGGTGTCCGCAGCGACCGTCCACCAGTAGAAAGCGCAAATCCGGGCATGACGGGGCATCGACTTCCTGGTTCTTTTCACCTCGCGACGCCCAGATGCCCCTGGAGGCACCCCGACACCCTCCCTGTCGCCTCGAACCCCCCGCCCCCGGCGGGGCAGCCTTGACACCGGACCGGGACTACGGCGATTCCGTCCGGTTGCCGGCGGCGCGCTCCACCAGGGCGCCGAATTCCGGGCTGGAGCGAAGGGGAGCCAGGGTCGGGTCGCGGCGCAGGCTGTCCGGGTCGGCGAACCCGGCGTCGATGCTCCTCCGGAGCCAGATCAGGGCCCGGGCCCGGTCGCCCCGCCGCGCCTCCACCGAGGCGAGCCGGTAGGGGATGTCGTCGGCCCTGAGCCAGGAGGGCCTCTTCTCGGCCTGGAGGGCGTAGAGATCGAGGTAGCACGCCCGGGCCTCGTCGTACTTGCCGTCCTTGATGTAGCAGTCGGCCAGGTTCAGCTCGGTGATGAGTACGTTGGGGTGCGTGGCGCCGAGCGCGAGCTTGAGACGGGGAAGACAGCCGGTGATGAGGGACTCCGCTTCGGCATAGCGCCCGGCGGCGAGGTACATGAAGCCGAGATTGCCCTCCGAGACCACGGTATCGACGTGATCCCGGCCCAGGGACCGCGTCCGCCGGCTCAGGGTGTCCTGGTAGAGGGACTCGGCCTCCGTGAATTTCCCCTGGTAGGTGTAGAGGCCGGCCAGGGTGTTGGCCATCTTGAGGGTGCGGGGGGCGTCCAGCCCGAGGGAGCGGGAGGAGCTTTGCATGGCCTCCTTCATGTAAGGCTCGGCCTCGGCGAGGTCCCCGCGGTTCATGTAGAGGAGGCCCAGGTTCTGGACGGAGGTGACGGTCACCGGGTCGTCGTCGCCCAGGAAGCGGCGGGCCCGGGGGAGCGCAGCCAGGTAGAGGGACTCGGCCTCGGCCCCCCGGCCGAGATCGGTCAGGCAGAGGGCCAGGATGTTGGTCGCGGCCAGGGCGTGGGCGTCATCGGGCCCGAAGAGCCTGGTCCAGTCCCGCAGCACGCGCCGGTCGAGCGGTTCGGCCTCGGTGAACCGCCCCTTCCGGTAGTAGAGCAGGGCCAGGGCGGAGCGGTACTGGACGGCCAGGGAGTCGTCCTCCCCGAACACGCTGTCCCTCAGCGCGATGGCCCGGCGGTACTGGGACTCCACCGGGTCGAAGATGCCCAGGTTGAAGTAGGTCCCGGCCAGGGTGCCCCGCAGGCGGGATTCGATGGCCGGCTGGCCGGAGAACCGCTCGCCGATCGTGCTGTCCGAGGGGGCCAGGATCTCGCGGTCGAGAAGGCCCGAGGCCAGGTCGGTGGCGTTGACGTCCTGTAGCTCGTCCCGGAGGCGGCTCACGGCCGGGGCCACATCGGCTTCCGGGTCTCCGCGCCGGCGCCGGGCCTCCCCCGCCCGCTCGAGCAGGTCGTCGATGAGGCGTTCTCCGACCTGCTCCGGATCGATCCGCGAGAGCATTCCCGACTGGAACTCGACCACGGATTCCAGGTCCCGGTTGGCCCGCCGGACCCGGTCACGCTCGGCGGCGATCCGTCCGGCCTGGACGGCCATGGAGGCGGCAAACACCATGAGCACGGCCGCGATCGAGGCGGCGGCGGACACGCCCACCCGGTGGCGGCGGATGAACTTCGCCGCCCGATAGCGCGTGCCGGGAGGGCCCGCCTCGACCGGCTCGTTGCGGAGGTGGCGGCCGAGGTCGGCGGCCAGCTCCGCGGGGGAAGGGTATCGCCGTTCGCGGTCCTTCTCCAGGGCCCGCATCACGATCCAATCCAGGTCCCCCCGGATCTGGCGCGCCAGGACCCGGGGCTCGACCCCCCGCCGGCGGGCGAGGTCGGCGACGCGGTCGTTCCCCCGGGCGACCCGGGTCGAGGGGCGGGTGGGTTCGTTCTCCTGGATCCTCCGCCGGAGGGCGGCGGAGTCCTCCTCTCCAGGCACCGAGGCCTCGAACGGCCGCCGCCCGGTCAGAAGCTCGTAGAGCATGACCCCGAGCGAATACACGTCGGTCCGGGTATCGACCCCCTCTCCGGATCCCCCCGCCTGCTCGGGGCTCATGTACTCCGGGGTGCCGATCAGAACCCCGGGAACGGTGAGGAGCGGGTTCCGGGGGCCGGATCCGCCGGCGGCCTTGGCCACCCCGAAGTCGATGATCTTGGGAACGGGTACGCCGTCCACCTCGGCGATCAGCACGTTGGAGGGTTTCAGATCCCGGTGGATGATCGCCATCCGGTGGGCGTGCTCGACGCCGGCGCAGACCCTGCGAAAGAGCTCCAGGCGATCGCGGACCGGGAGCCGGTGTTCGTCGCAGTAGGCGGTGATGGGGAGCCCCTGGACGTACTCCATCACGAAGAAGGGCTGGCCCGAGTCGGTAAGCCCGGCGTCGAATACCCGGGCCACGTTCGGATGGTCCATCATGGCCAGGGCCTGGCGCTCGAACTCGAAGCGGCGGAGGATGTCGAGTCCGCCCAGGCCGGCGCGGACCACCTTGATGGCCACCGTGCGCCGGATGGGGCTGATCTGCTCCGCCTCGAACACCTGGCCCATGCCGCCCGCTCCCAGGCTCCGCACCACGCGGTACTCGGGCCGTTGCGAGGGCGAGATCGGGGTTTCCGGCTCCATCGCGGGAGGCGGGAGCCACCCCTGGTTCTCGAGGAGGCCGAAGGGATCCTCGATCCGGGAGCGGGCCGCATCGTGGTGCAGCAGGGAGAGGACGTCGTTCAGGAGGTCCAGGTCGCCGCCGCAGGCTTCGCGGAGATACGGTTCGCGCTCCGCGGGCACCCGCTGCACCGCCTGCTCGAACAGCTCCGAGATCCGTGCGTGCCGCTGGCGGTCCACGGTCAGCCGGCTCCGGACCCGTCGGAGAGGTACCGGCGGATCCAGGCCACACCCACCCGGCTTTCGGCCTTCACCGTCCGCCCGGAGATGTCCATGGCCTCCGCGGTCTCCTCGACGCTCAGGCCCACGATGAACCGCAGTCGTAACGTTTCCGCCTGGCGGGGGCTCAACGCCTCCAGCTCGTCCATGGCCTCGGTGAAGCGGTCCAGGTCCACGGAAGGCTGGGCCGCCGCGTCCCGGGCGGTGGACATGCTCACCTGGATCCAGCTCCCCCCCGTTTCTGGGCGCCTCTCCTGCGCGCGTAATCCACCAGAACGGATTGCATCGCCTTGGCCGCGTAGCTCAGGAACCTGCCCTTGGACTCCCAGTGGAGGTTGTTCACCCCGACCAGCCGCAGATAGGCCTCGTTGACCAGGGCGGTGGGGGTGAGGGTGTGGTCGGCCCGTTCCTTCGACATCTTCTGGCGGGCGATGGCGTGGAGGTCCCGGTAGAGGGCATCCAGGAGCTGTTCGGCCGCGGCGGGGTCGCCCTCCGAGAAACGGTGGAGGAGTTCGTTCAGCCAGCGGTTGCCGTCATCATCGTGAGGCATATCGACTCCCGCGCGACTGGGTCTGGATAGCGGCCCGAGTTGCCCCCGGCTCCCGCATTTTACGCTATCGGGATAAGAGGGCCAAATGGGCACCAGGCTCCTCGCCGCAGCCCCGGCCATACGAGGAGGCCCCGGCGTCTGGGGCGCCGGGGCCTCGGAGATGCGGACGCGGAGCCCGGGCGGGCGGGCGCGCGGGAGAACCGTCACCGGGCGGCGTTCACCCCCCCGATGGGACGGTACGGCGTCCAGCGGCCGGTGTCCTCCCACCGGGCCCCGGCCCAGTCGCGCCAGCGCCGGCCGGTGGGGGCCACCTTGATCCCCTGGCGGATGAGCTCGTCCTTGGCCCGGGGGTGCTCCAGGAGGTCGTCCAGCCAGTAGGCGCCGGGGACCATGGGGAGCACGAAGGCCCGGCCCAGGTTGTGGGGCTCGCGGGCCTGGTGGAACTTGAGGATGGCCTGGGTCTTGGTGACCCCCAGGATCTCCACCTTCCCCGCCGCGTGGGACATGGCGTAGCGGAGCCGGCGGGCCAGCCCGCCCATGTGCACCTTGGCCTCCTCGATGATCCGGAACCCGCGGTCCAGCTCCACCTTGAACCCCTCGTTCCCCTCGGTGGGCCGCCCCTGGAAGAGGTAGTAGGGGGGCACGCCGAGGTAGCTGAGCCGGTTGAAGAGCTCGGTGAGGACCGCCGGGTCGTCGTTGACCCCGCCCAGGAGCGGGGTCTGGGCCACCATGAGCCCGCCGTGCTCGCGCACCGCGTTGATGGCCTCCACCGCCTCCGGGGTGACCTCGCGCGGGTGGTTGAAGTGCATGATGAAGTAGATCTGCTGCTCGCCCCGGCTGTGCCGCTTCACCGAGGCCAGAAGCTCCCGGCTCCGGGTGATGCGCATGGGGTCGAAGGCGGGGATCTTGGTTCCCAGCCGGATGACCTTCACGTGGGGGATGGACAGCACCTGCTCGAACATCGCGTCCAGCTTCCGGGGGCTGATCATGAGCGGATCGCCGCCGGTGAAGAGCACGTTGTCGATCTCCGGGTGCTCGCGGATGTACTCCACGCCCTCGGAGATGTCGAGGCTGGTCTCGTGTACCTCGTCCATGAACAGCCGCTTGCGGAAGCAGAAGCGGCAGTAGGCTCCGCACACCTCGGACACCATCATGAGCGCGGTGTTGAAGTACTTGTGCTGCACGTGGGGGGCGGCGTAGTTGGAGGCCTCGTCGCTGGCGTCGAGCCGGCCGAACTCCTCCATCTCCTCTTCCCGCGGGATGATGATCTTGCGGATCGGGTCGTGGGGGTCGCTCCAGTCGATCAGCCCCAGGTAGTAGTCGTTGGCCCGGAACACGTACTTGTCCACGACGGGCTTGACCCGCTTCAGCTCGGCGCCGTCGAGCCGCTCGACCTGCTCGATCCGCCGGATGTATTTGGCCTTCTTCCGGCCCTCTTGGTTGTCCATTGTCACCTCCTAGGGTTTCCCGCCCCGGGGGGGACGACGGCTCAGCCCGGCCCGGCCCGAGGGACCGTTGGACCGCCGCTTCTCCTTCGTCTCGTCGCGGAGCGAACGTGACAATGCGCGACCTGGAGTACCGAGGAGGCTCTCTCGAGCCAGGTGGGCGGTGACCGCGCCCAGGGCCTCGTCCAGAATTCCGACCAGTTTCGTCAGCTCGCGCTTCGTGATGATGTAGGGAGGAGCCAGGAGGATGTGGTCACCCTGACTCCCTTGATAGGATCCGGAACCGGGGTAGACGTAGAGTCCCCGTTTGAGGCACTCCTGCGCCACCAGGCGGTTCACCCCGATCCGGGGCTCGAAGGGATCTCGGGTGTCCTGGTCGGCAACGAACTCGACTCCGGCCAGGAATCCCTTCACGCGGACGTCGCCGACGAGAGGATGCCGGCGAAGTTCTACCAGCATCTTAGCAAACTCGTTGCCGTCGGTGGCCACTTTCTCCACGAGCTTCTTCTCGTCCAGGATGCGGATCACTTCCACGCCCACGCGGCAGGAGACCGGATTCCCGGCGAAGGTGTGCCCGTGTATGAATTTGCCGGTGATGGACTTGCGGATCTCGTGGAAGATCCGGTCGTTGACCAGCACCGCGCCCAGCGGGGCATAGCCGCCGGAGATTCCCTTGGACAGGCAGAGAATGTGCGGCCGCGCGCGGTAGTGTTCGGTGGCGAAGAACTTCCCCGTGCGTCCCACTCCGCTCATCACCTCGTCGGCGATGAAGAGGATGTCGTACTTGTCGCAGATCTTGCGCACGATCTCGTTGTAACCCACCGGGGGGTGCACCGCCGGCGCCGACGCGCCGATCACCGGCTCGGCGATGAAGGCGGCGATGTTCTCCGGGCCCTCGGTGAGGATCGCCCGCTCCAGCTCCCAGGCGCACTCCAGACCGCACATGTCCGGAGTCAGTCCCCAGGGGCAGCGGTAGCAGTAGGGCGGGGTGATGCGGGGGAACGAGGCCAGCATGGGCACGTACTTCCCGCGCCGGAGATGGGTCCCGGTCATGGAGAGGGCGCCGATGGTGGCGCCGTGGTAGGAGATGCTGCGCGAGATCACCTTGAACTTCTGCGGGTTCCCCCGCTCCACGTGGTAGGCCCGGGCGAGCTTGATCGCGGTCTCCACCGCCTCGGAGCCCCCGGAAGTGAAGTACACCCGCTTGAGCCGGCCCGGGGCGCGCTCGGCCAGCAGGTTGGAAAGCTCCAGCGCCGGCTCGTTGGTGAAGGTGGACATGTGGGCGAAGGCCACCTTCTGGGCCTGGTCTTTCATGGCCCGGATGATCCGGCGGTTGCCGTGGCCCAGGCAGACCACCGCCGCCCCCCCGGCCCCGTCCATGATCTTCCGTCCGTGCTTGTCGAAGAGGTAGATCCCCTTGGCGCGGGTGATCACCGGATAGCGGGCGTGGAGGTCGCGATAGAAGATGTGCTGCTGGGTGGGGACGGGATGGTCGTCGTCGCTCCCGTTCGGAGCGCCGTTCGGGGGACGGTCGTTCCCGGTACGGCGGCCGCCGGAGGACGATCCCCGGCCCTTGGATTCACTCGGCATGGGGGTGCTCGCTCCTGGCCGGAGAGAAGAAGTTGAGGCTCACCACGGTATCCTCGCCCACCACCCGCGCCCCGTGGGGAACGTCGGGGCCGAGGCGCAGGAACTGCCCCGGTCCCACGGATGCGGCGCCCCCGTTCACGGTGAATTCCAGCCGGCCGGAGAGGACCAGGGTGATCTGCTCCTGGGGATGCCGGTGCTCGGGGAACACCGCTCCCGCCCGGTAGGTGTAGCGAATGAGGGTGAAGTTGCGGCCGTGGACGGTCTGGCGGTCCACCAGGTCGGCCGGGCGTTCCGTGGGCACCTCGGTCCAGTCGATCGGGACCTCGGGGATCGGGTTCATGGCGTGCTCCCGGGTTGTCGGGCTTCGGTCACCGCGGCCGCGCGGCCGCGCCGATTCCGGTTACAATACCGCGAATCGCCAACCCAGGGAGGAAGACCGGTGCTCCGTCGACGGCGCGGCCAGGATGAACGCCCCCGGGGTCCACGGCGCACCTTCGCGGCCGCGCTCCTGCTCGCCCTGGCCGCGGGAGCGTGGTCCCCGGCCCCGGTGCGCGCCCGTCCCGAGGCCCCGGACCCGGCCCCCGAGACCTCCGCGGCCGCGCCGGCCTCGGAAGGGGCGGACACCGCGGTGCGGGAGATCCCGGTCACCCTGGTCACCGACGCGCGCTACCGCCGCCGCGCCGGCTGGCGGGACATGGCCCGGGGCGCGGTCGAGCTGGCCTCGGGCGGCCTCGCCGGGGCGGCCGGGTTCCGCCTGGTCCCGGGAGAGGAGATCGCCTGGGATCCGCCGTCCCCGGACCTGTCCCTGGCCGCGGTGCTCGACGCCGCCGTGGACGCCACCGGCTCCCGGGAGGGGCTCACGGTGGTCATCCTCGATCGCCGCCCGCGCGACGGCGCCGACCGGGCCGAGCGCGGCTACGCCTACCTGGGGCGCCCGGCGATGGTGGTGGTGGCGCCCACCGCCGGGGAGGCCATGTTCGCCGGCGGGCCCCGGAAGGCGCTGGCCCTCTTCATCCGCCACGAGCTGGGCCACGTGTTCGGCATTCCCCACCTCCGGGGACGGAACGTGATGGCCGCCTCCGAGTCCGCTCGTTCCTGGGACTTCACCGGCGTCTCCCTGGACGTGCTCCGGGCCCAGCGCAACGTGGAGTTCGGAGCGGCGGCGCCATTCACCGGGGCGGACCTGGACGTCCTCCGCGACGCGTTCCTTCTCTGGGACGAGCGCGGGGAGGGGGAGCCCTCGTTGCTGGTCAACCTGGGGGTGGCGCTCTATCACCGGCGGCGGCCGGCCGAGGCCCGGCGCCTCTTCGCCGCCGCCCTCCGGCGCGACCCGCTTTCCACGGTGGGGCGGCTGGGCTACGGCCAGGCCGCCCTGGCCGCCGGGGACAGCGCCGCCGCGCGCGAGGCGGCGGATTTCCTGAACGGAGCGGGGGAGCTGACCCCGGCCCAGCAAAGCGCGCTGGGGGGTATCTGGGTGGGGCTGGGCGAGGAGGCCCGGGCGGACAGCGTGCTCACCGCGGCGGTGGCCGCCGACACCACCGCCTTCGCGCCGTGGTTCAACCGCGGGCTGGCGCGCTTCCGCCTGGAGCGCTACTCCGGGGCCCGGGACGACTTCCGCCGCGCGCTGGGAGTGGAGGAACGCCCCGAGGGCTGGTTCAACCTGGGCCTGGCCTGCGATGCCCTGGCCGACACCGCGGGGGCGGTGGCCGCCTTTCTCCGGGTTCGTGAGCTGGCCCCGGAGGAGCCGATGGGCGGCCAGGCGGCCCGGTTCCTGAACCGGCTGCAACCGGAGGGGGGAGCCGCCCCCCGTTGATTTCAGGCGCGGCGGCGCGGAACCGCCGCGGGAAAAAGGAGCCCCATGGACTGGAAGCTGTTCGCGGTCACCTACGGAGCCGTCTTCCTCGCCGAGCTCGGCGACAAGACCCAGCTCGCCACCATGAGCCTCGCCGCCTCCAACTCGTCGCGCTGGGCGGTGTTCCTGGGCGCGGCCCTGGCCCTGGCCACCACCTCGGCGGTGGCGGTCCTGGTCGGGGACGCGGTGACCCGGGTGGTCTCCCCGGCCTGGATCGAGCGCGGCGCCGGCGTCCTCTTCATCGGCATCGGGATCTTCTACCTGCTCGGCCGGGGGTGAGGGGGGCGCGGACGGAGACGGCCGGCGGCCACGCGGAGAGGAGCACGCGGGTGAACGAAAACGACGACGACCCGGTCGAGCTGCCCATCGACGGCGTGCTGGACCTGCACACCTTCCATCCCCGGGAAGTGAAGGACCTGGTCCCGGAGTACCTTCGCGCCTGTCGCGAGCGAGGGATCCTGGAGGTGCGGATCGTGCACGGCAAGGGCACCGGCGCGCTCCGCCGCACGGTGCACGCGGTGCTGGACCGGCTACCCGAAGTGGCTTCCTACCGCCTGGCCGGCGAGGGCGGCGGAAGCTGGGGGGCCACCCTGGTCGTCCTGCGCGCCGGAACGGCGGACACCCGCCGCAATTGACCCCAAGATTGAATCAAGTCGTGAATCATTGAAAAAATGAGCGCCCGGGTGCAACCCTGGCCTTTCGCCGGGGGGACGGGGCCGGAGGACGGCGGGCCCCCAGCGGGGAAGATGGGCCGGGCGGAACGGCCCTCCGGGCAAGGCAAAGGGCGGAGGGACTCTCCCTCCGCCCTCTCCCCGAAGCACCTGCCGCGGAACCGCTGTGGGGGCCGCGCCGGGCGGCGCTCCTACTGGCCGGAATCCGGGGTCGCGCCCGCGTCCGGGCCGGGCCCGAAACCGCGCCCCATGCCCAGGCCGGGCCCGCCGGCGGGGCAGTCGCCCGCGCCCTGTCCGGGTCCGAAGCCCCCTCCGAAACCCTGGCCCATCATGCCCTGCCCGGATCCGAAACCGTGACCGCGCATACCGTGCCCGCCACCCATCATGCCCCGGCCGCCTCGCATCATCCCGTGACCACGTCCCATCATCCCGTGACCGCCGTGCATCCGGCCCTGGCCGCGCCCCATCATGCCGAACCCGCCGCGGCCCCAGGAACGCATCTTCCGCATCTCCTGACGCTGATCGGGGGTGAGCACGTCGTACATGCCCAGCCGGTGATCGAGCCGCGCGTCGGCGCCCTCGTCCCGGAGCTTCTGGATCTGGTCGTGCAGCGAGCGGACCTTGCCCTTGTCGAGGTTGTCGGCCATCCAGGCCACCTCGAGCTGGGCCTCCAGGTCGGCCAGCTTGCCCCGGCGGAGGGTGGCGTCCTCACGCGCCTTCTGCCGCATATCGGCCAGCTGCTCCTTCTGGGCGTCGCTCAGGTCGAGCCGGTCGGCCCAGCTCTGGCGGGCCTGGGCCTGCACCCGGGCCGCCGGCCGGTCGCCGTTGGAACCGCGGCCCCGCCGCGGCGCGGCCTGGGTGACCGCCGCTGCGGTGAGACCGAGGGCCAGTAGACCCACCGTCGTCGCCATCGTCCATCGCACTTGCTTCCTGTTCATCGTTCTCTCCTTCCCTCTGCGCCCGGCCCCCACTCCAAGCGTCCATAGCGAGCCCGCTGTTCCGGGCTCAACACCGCGTTCTCGCGCATCATGGCCTCGGCGACCAGGCTGTCCAACCGCGCCTGGGCCTCGGCGACCATCCGCGCCTGCGTTCGTACCGAATCCGCGTTCGCCGATCCCGCCATGAAAGCGCGATGGAGCCGCGTCCGTTCCTGCATGAGCCGACCCGCCTGGTCCCGGATCTCGGGGCTCAGGGCCTCCAGGGACCGCGCCAGCTGCGCCCGCTGTTCCGGGCTCAGGTCCAGCTCGCGTCCCAACCGGTCGATCCGCCGCTCCGGCCAGTGGCGGAGCATGCGCCCGCTCATACTTCCCATGCCGGCCACGTCCATGCCGCCGCCGTGCCGGGCGGCCATCCCCCGCCCCGGTCCGCGCCGGGCGGCGGAGCCTCGGACCGGCGCGCCGGGCGCCCCGGTCCCGGGCGCTCCGTCCCCGGATCCGGCCAGGGCCGCGGCTTCCTCCCGCCGCATGTCGGCCCAGTGCATGATCCCGGCCGAGAGCAGCCCCACGTTCAGGGCCAGGGAGAAGACGAGGAGGATCCAGAGCCCGCGCCTCACTGTCCCGCCTCCGTGTCGCCGGACGCGCCGCCGGTGGTCTCACCGGCCAGGTCGCCGCCCAGGTACTGCGCGGTCAGGGATCCCTCCGGAAGGCCGGCGAGGGCGGTGTAGTCCACCAGCTCGGTCCCGGCCGCGGTGTCCGCCGCCGCCGAGGCCCCGGCCTCCGACCACACCGCCCGCCCGGCCACGTTCCCGCCCACCAGACCGGCCAGGGCCAGGATCAGCACCGCGTAGGCCAGGGGGCGGTGGGCCGCCTCGGCCAGCCCCACCCGCCAGCGGGGGCGAAGCACGGGGGCCCCCGCCGGGGCGCGCCCGGCGTCCAGGGCCGCCGCCACCCGGGGCCAGAGCGGCCGGTCGTCCAGCCGCGCGGCCGGATCGGCGGTCCCGAGCAGGGCCCAGATCCGGGTCTCCGCCTCCACCCGCTCCCGGCACCCGGCGCATCCGGCCAGGTGCTCTCGCTCGGAGGCGGTGGCCTCCGGGGAGCCCTCGCCGGCGGCGAGCCGGAGGATCCGGGTGTCTTTCAGGTGGCGCATCGTGATTCCTTTCGTCGGCGACCGTTCCGGCTGGCCCGGAAGCGGTCTCGTGAAGCAGAACCCGCCGGGGGCGGAAATCCTGCGCGGATTTCTTCGCCTGCCGCCCGGGGCGGGGCCGGGGCGCCGGGGCCGGGCCCGGAGGCCGCGGCGCCCCGGGGCCCAGCCCGGAACTACCGTTGTTCCAACGCCTTGCGGAGCGCGGCCATCCCCCGGACCAGGAGCGACTCCACTGCCTTGACCGAGGTCCCCAGGGCCTCGGCCGTCTCCTCCTGGGTGAACCCCTCGAAGCGCTTCAGCACCACCGCCATGCGCTGGCGTTCGGGCAGGGCCAGGAGCGCCCGCCTCACCCGTTCCGCGTCCCGGGCCCGGCGGAGAGCCTCGTCGGGGCGGTCCGACTCCGGGGCCTCGAGCCGGGCCAGCGCGTCCTCGGCGGCGGAGCCGGGGGAGGCGTCCCCGGCCGGTCCGCGCCCTTCCCCGGCCCCGCCGCCCAGGGTCAGCCAGCGGCGGACGGTGCGACGGCGGATCTCGTTCCGGGCCAGGTTCCCGGCGATCCGGAACAGGAAGGGGGCGAAGCGGCCGCGGGGGGCGTAGCCGGGGGCGGCGCGGAAGAGGCGGAGGAAGGTCTCCTGGGCCAGGTCGGCGGCATCCTCCCGGGAGCCCAGGCTGCGGAAGAGGAACGCCTGCACGCGCCGCTCCCAACGCTCCACCAGCGCGCGGAAGGCGGCCTCGTCGCCGGCCGCGGCGGCGGCCATGAGGGCGTCGTCGTCCCGGAAGTCACGCATCTCGGCCCGGAGCATACCCCCGGCGGCGACCCTCGTGACAGCCCGGCGGGGTTGGGATATGCTCCCGCGCCATGCGAAGAATCGGCATCGTCGTCGCGTTGGTGGTGATCCTGATCGTGGTCCTGGTCCTCGTCCTCCGCCCGCGCGGAAAGGGACCGGAGCACGTGGAGCTTCTCTATCCCGGACTCTTCCAGGAGGCGGCGACCGGGGTGTCCCCGGACAGCCTCGGTCCGGCCTGGCCCGAGGATCCCTTCATCGAGGGGGTCCGCGGGGAGTGGCGGACCCTGGGCTTCCGCGACTCCACCGTGTGCGAGGAGATGCTCCGGGAGTGGATGTACCCGGGCGGACGCTCGCCGGTGCGGCTGGTGAACGTGAACCAGAGCGCCACCGGACGCGGGATCGGGCTCCGCGAACGCATGGACCTGGGGGTGAAGTTCCTGGCCCATCCCGGCTGGCGCATGGGCTCCATGCGCTACTACCCCTGCGCGGCGGCGGTGCTGAACTCGACCGAGAAGAGCGTCCTCGCCTTCCTCGCCGGGCCCCCGGCCCGGACCTTCACCGCGAACATGATGGCCGGCCGGCTGGGCCTTCCCGGCGAGGCGGTGCGGGACGCGGCCTCCGGACTGGCCGGCATCGGGTGGCTGACCGCCTCCGGCCAGGGGGACTCAACCGCCTACACCGTGAACGATCCCGCCATCGCGGGGAGCCCCGCGCTCCAGTACCTGGGCTACCGGCCCGCCCGGGGCCGATCCTTCGACCTGGTTTCCATCGATGCCGCCTTCACCGCCCTGGGGTCCGCGCTCCGCGAGGACCAGGTCACCCTGGAGGGGCCCGACGTCTCCACCGGCCGCATGATCCAGATGGACCTGGTGGCCGGGCGGCTCCGCCGCGGGCGCCCCGGCAGCGCGTGGTCGGCGGTGGTCGCCCCGCCCGGGGTCACCAACGGGCTCTTCGTGAACGAACGCGCCTTCGAGGCCTGGAAGGCGGCCCATCCCGGCGAGGAAATCGCCTTCTCCGGCAACCTGGTCTCGCTCTACCACCGGCTGGTGGAAGGTACGGACGAGCGTTGACGGTCGGGGCGCCACCGGCCTCCCGGGGCGCCCGGCCCTCCCCTGCTTCTCCGCCCGCTAGTCCGAGGCCCCCGCGTAGGCGCGCTTGAGCCCGCCCCAGCTCGCCCGCTCCACCGGCACCACGTCGGCCACGGTGATCCGGAAGGCGAAGTCGGTGATGGCGTCGGCGGCCCAGGTGGTGTCGCCGTAGGCCCGGCGCCAGGAATCCCCCTCGGCGTACCCGGCATCGTCCCCGGAGCCGGCGAGGATGACGTAGGTGCTGGCGGCCTCGGTGCTGGCCGGATCCTCCATGGAGAGCGCGTAGCTGGAACCCGCCTGGAGCCGGGGGCTGTCGCCGGCGAACGCGAAGACCACCGGATCGTAGCCGTCCACCTGGGTCATGGAGGCGGGGAAGTCCTCGCTGTAGATGGGTTCGCCGCCGGGCGTCCCGTCCTGCACCGCGTAGAGGGAGAGCCGGAGCGGATGGTCGTGGTCGCTGACGCGCCCCACCCGGAAGGTGGCCGTCTCCAGCCGGCCGGAGGCGGTGGCGACGAAGGTCTGGCAGCGTGCGTAGGAGAACGAGGTGCCGCCGAATCCGGCGTAGGCGTTGAGCGGGGCGTCGAGACCCCACTCCGCGGCGGTGCCGGAGGCGGTGGCGGGGGCGGCGGGAACGAGACCGGCGGCCAGAACGGCGGCCGCGGCGGCGAGCAGGGTGAGGGATCGCATGAGGGTCTCCTTCAGTCGAGTGGGTGGGGGAGAACGGTCGTCCGTCCACCCGCAATGCGGGAAATCCGGGGGGGATGCGCAGTCCCGGGACCGAGGTTCGTCCGAGGGCGGCCCTGGGGCAGGTTCCCCGCATCCTGGCTGAAATCCACCACGATGGCAACCCGTTGTGCGGTGGGTGCTTGTGGCGACAGACACCCCGGGGTGGGGTTCCTTCCCCGGGGACCTGCGGTGCTTTCCCCCGGGAGGGCCGCCGTGCGGGCCGAAGCGGCACCACGCCCCCTGGAATCGCAACCCATTGTGGGGAGATGATTTGCCCCCCGGGCTCGCCCGTCCGCCCCCGAATGGCACGCCTCCTGCTCTCTCTGATGAGCGTACGCCCTCGCAAGGGGATGCGCCGAGACCCGGCGCAGCGGAATCGCCCGCCGGAGTGAGACGTGGAGCCGGCCCTCTCCAGTCCCCCTCCTCCTCCTCGCAAGGTTTCGCGTTTCGCGACGGCGGGCGGTCCCTTCCCCGCGAGCGGCGACCCGGCTTGGCGGCCGGAAACTGAGACTCCGTGTTCCCCTGACAGCGCCCCTAGGTCCCTTTTTCGGCCGCCAGTTCTTCGAGAGAGCCCGTCCGTTGCAGCGCGGGGTCCGAACCGGGCCCGGGTGGTCCTCCTCCCCACCCGGGCCCTCTCCTTGCCCCCGGCACGCCCTCCCGCTCTTGGCCATCCGCCCCGGGGCCTTCCCGGTGTTGTACCCGGGTGCGCATTCTTCTTGGTCCACGGCCTTGGATTTCTCTGGATCGGCGGGCGTTCCCCGTGGAACAACCCTGTGTTCGACTTGGCGCCCGATACGGCCGGTGTTTTCGTGCGGTCGCAGCCCTCCCCGCGAACGACGAGGCAATCTGGCCGGCGGCGGGCCGAAGCGCCGAAGGCGCGAGGGGGCCCCGCGCCGGCCAGAGCGAGCCGGTAGAACGATCCGGCGGATCGTTCCGGCGAGCGCTGCCGAGGAATCGCGGGGCGGAACGGCCCCGCGAGCGGATCGCGGGCCCGCGATACACAGTGCGAGCGAAGCCCGCGGAGCGGGCCGCGACGGTGCACCGGGTTACCCGGGTGCGCGTTTTTCTTGGCCCCTGACCTTGGATTTCTTTGGATCGGCGGGCGTTCCCTGGGGAGCAGCCCTGAGTTCGAGATGGCGCCCGGCGCCCATCGGCAAGGCCGCAGCCGCCCCGTCAGTCGTCCTCGTCCTCGCCCCGCACCGCTTCCACCCCCTCCCGGACGATGAGCGGCAGCATGACCAGGGCCGCGGCCGGGTCCGCCCACCACCACCCCCTCCAGGCGTTGAGGGCGAGGCCGGCCAGCAGCGTCCAGGAGAGCCAGCTGCAGACCAGGGTCTCGGTCCCGTCGGCGTAGAGGGAGCGGCTCCCGAGGCGCCGCGCGGTGCGGCGCTTGGCCAGGCCCAGGACCGGCATCAGCACCGCCGAGAGCGCAGCCACCACGAGCCCCACCACGCTCTCCGCCGGGGCCTCGTGGACGGCGAGCTTTCGCACCCCCTCGTAGAGCACGTACGCGCTCAGGGCGAGAAGGGTCACCCCCACGATCCACTCCGCCCGGCGCTCGCTCATGAAGTGGGCGTCGGCGTCGTGCCCCCGGTACTCCTCGTAGAGGCGGAGGAACACCACCACCGAGGCCAGGGTCTCGATCCCGCTGTCCAGACCGAACCCCACCAGGGCCACGCTGCCGGCGTGGATCCCCGCCACCACCGAGATCACGCCTTCCAGCACGTTGTAGACCGCGGTGGATCCGACCAGGGCGAGCCCCAGGCGCAGGAGATGACGGCGTCGGGGCTGTCCGGGAGCCTCTGGGGCCATGGGGGGTCCTTTCCCGAGCGCGCCGCGGCCGGGAGCGGCGCGGGCGAGGGTTCAGCTTAACAGGCCGGCCCCGGTTGCCCCGGTGATCCGCGGCCCCTAGGATGGAAGAAGCAGGACTCGGCCCCGTCCATCACAAGCAATCAACTCCCGGATGGAGAGATCATCATGAAGGTGTTCCTGACCGGAGCCAGCGGCTACCTGGGAAGCGCGGTGGTTCATGAGCTCACCCGCGCCGGTCACGAGGTGTCCGGTCTCGCCCGCTCCACGGCCTCGGCCGACGCGCTCCGCCGCCTGGGCGGACGCCCGGTGGAAGGGAACCTGCGCTCCCCGGAGACCTGGAAGCCGGCGCTGTCCGGCGCGGACGCGGTGGTCCACCTCGCCGCCGACCACGAGGGCGACACCGCCGCCCTGGACCGCGGGGTGGTGGACCTGGTCCTGGCCGCGGGCCGGACCGGCGACCGTCCCCGGAGCTTCGTCTACACCTCCGGCTGCTGGATCCTCGGCGATACCGGCGACGCCCCTGCGGCCGAGGACCGGCCGGTGAACCCTGCCGCCATCTCGGCCTGGCGGGCCCCGCACGAGCGCCTGGTCCTGGAGGGTGCCCGGGAGGGGTTCGCCACCGCGGTGATCCGGCCCGGCATGGTGTACGGGGGGAAGCGAGGCCTGGTGGCGCCCCTCTACGGCCAGGCGGAGGCCGAGGGCGCGGTGAGCATCGTGGGCGACGGCGCCAACCGCTGGTCCATGGTCCACCGCGACGACCTGGCCATGCTCTACCGGCTCCTGATCGAGAAACCCGGGCGCGGCGTGTTCCACGGAGTGGAGGACGAGCCGATCGTCGTCGGGGAGCTGGCCCGGCTGATCAGCGAGGCCGCCGGAGCCGGGGGCGCGGTGCGCCGCATTCCCCTGGAGTCGGCCCGGGAGCGGATGGGCCCGGTGGCCGACGCCCTGGCCCTGGACCAGTTCCTGATCGCCCCGGCCTCCCGGGAGCTGGGCTGGTCCCCTGCCCACGGCACCTTCGCGGAGAGCGTGAGCTCCGCCTACCGGGAATTCAAGTCCTGACCCGGTAACAAATTACGACCCCGGGATCCGCCGCTTCAATCTTGCCGCTTGACCGCCCTACCGCCCGCGGGTAATCTTTTGAACCGTTGTTCAGATTTTGAATGGTTATTCAAAGGAGTCTCTTTGTCCTCTGATTCCGCCGCCTCCCGCCGCGCCTCGCGCCGTACCGCGGCCCGGAAGAGCCAGCGCCGGGAGATCCTGGCCGCGGCGCTGGCCCTCTTCGCACGGAACGGATACGAGCGGACCTCGGTCCACGAGGTGGCGAAGCGGGCCGGGTTCAGCGTGGGCCATCTCTACAACCTGATCGGCAACAAGCGCGCGCTCTACGATGCGGTGCTGATCCAGGAGGGAGAGGCGCTGCTGGAGGTGGTCCAGCGGGCGACGGCCCCCGCCGTGGGGCGGGGCCTCGACCGGGCCGACCGGATGATCGACGCCGTGCTCGACTTCTTCGCCGGGCACCGCGACTTCTTCCAGATCTTCCTGAACGAGACCGGCGGCGTGCCCGAGACCGCCAACGCGCGGTTCAGCGAGGAGAGCCTCCGGCTGAAGCAGGCCATCGACGAGACCGCCCGCGCCGTGTTCGTCGACGGCGTGGCCGACGGCAGCTTCGTGGCCGTCGACCCGGACGAGATCCACGGCGTGGTCGGCAACGTGGTCAACGGATTCGTGGTCCGCTGGGTCCTGGCCGGCGGTCCTGGAGACCTTCGGGACAAGGCGGCGCTCATCCGGCGGATCCTCTGGCGGGGCATCGCCGACGACGACGCATCGAGGAGAAACGCTCAGTGAAAGCACTCACCTTCCGCCCACCCCGGCGCCCGAGGATCCGGATCCCCGGCCTGCTCGCGCTCCTGGCCCCGATCCTCCTGGCCGCCGGCACCGCCGGCCCTGCCGGGGCTGCCGGAGCCGCCCCGGGAGACACCGCGGCGGCGGACACCCTGTATCTCTCCGTGGACGGCGCGGTGGACCTGGCCCTGAACCAGGGGGAGGCGGCCCAGCTCGCGCGCGAGGACGTGCGCATCGCCGAGGCCCAGAAGGGGGTGGTGCTGGCCAACGCCCTTCCCAAGCTGGATTTCAACGCCTCCTACAACCGCAATCTGAAGAAGCCGGTGATCTTCTTCCCCGACTCCACCGGCGGCTCCCAGTCCATCACCATCGGCGAGGACAACGCCTACCAGGCCACGCTGTCCCTCCGCCAGCCGCTCTACAGCTCCGGCCGGGTGGGAGCGGCCTACAGCGCCTCCAAGCAGCGGGCCCGGGCGGCGGCTCTGTCCGGCGACGCCGCCGCCTCGGACATCGCCATGCAGGTGAAGCAGGCCTACTACCAGGCCCTGCTCGCCCGGGCGCAGGTGAGGATCGCCCGGCAGTCCCTGGATCAGGCCCAGCGGCGGCAGGACGAGATCCAGGCCAAGGTGGACAAGGGGGTGACGGCGCGGTTCGACCTCCTGCGGGCCCAGGTAGAGGTGGCCAACCGGAAGCCGGCCCTGACCCGGGCCCGGAACGGGGCCGCGGTGGCCCTGGAGGCGCTGAAGCGGGCGGCGGGGCTCCCCCTGGATCGCGGGGTGGCCCTCACCGACACCCTCGGCTACCAGCCCATGCCGCTTACCCGGGAGGCGGCGGTGGAGGAGGCCCTCGACCACCGGCGTTCCCTGGAGGCGGCCAAGCTCCAGGCCGAGGCGGCCCGGAACCAGCTGAAGGCCCAGTCGGCCAACGACCTTCCCCTCCTCTACCTGGACGGCAACTACACCTGGCAGGGCCAGACCTCGGACGGGCTCATCCCCGGGAACAAGGAGACCGCCCAGAGCGCCGCGGTGGGACTGACCCTGACCTGGCCCATCGTGGACGGCTGGGAGAACAGGGCCCGCACCAGGCAGGCGGCGGCCCAGGCCGAGATCGCCCGGTTGAACCTGAGACAGCTGGAGGAGGGGATCCGCCTCCAGACGCGGAGCGCCTGGGCCGACGTGCGCTCCATCGCCGAGGAGATCCAGGGGGTGGAGGAGTCGGTGCGGCTGGCCCGGGAGGCCTATCGGATCGCCGAGGTGCGCTACGACAGCGGCCTCTCCACCCAGCTCGAGCTCCTGGACGCCGAGCTGGCCCTGACCCAGGCCCGGGTGAACCGGAGCGAGACCCTGTACCGGTACCAGACCGCCCTGGCCCAGCTGGAGAACGTGATGGGACGCGGTCCGGCCCTGAATGCGACCGGAGGTGAGCGATGAAGAAGGTGTGGATCGGCGCGGCGGTGGTGGTCCTCGCGGTCCTGGTGTTCCTCCGCATCCAGGCCCGGAGCGAGAAGGCCCCGGCCCGGGGGATCGAGGAGATCCAGGCCGAGCAGGGGGTGCCGGTGGACGCGGTCACCCTGGCCCGCGACACCCTGGTGGTGACCCGGCAGGTGGCGGGCAACGTGGAGGGCCGGCGCCAGACCGACGTCAGCGCCGCCGGCGACCGCAAGGTGGACAAGGTCTTCGTGCGGGAGGGCCAACGGGTGGGCCGGGGGGACCGGCTCATCTCCTACGACATCCGTACCGCCCCCGACGCGGTGGCCCGGCTCCAGCAGAGCCAGGCCGCCTACGACAACGCCCAGCGCCAGGTGAACCGGCTCCAGCCCCTCTACGAGCAGGGGGCGATCAGCGAGGCCGATCTGGACAACGCCAGGACCCAGCTCGAGGTGGCCCGGGCCAACCTGCGCGACGCCCGGCTCCAGGTGGAGGAAGTCTCGCCCATCGACGGCGTGGTCACCCTGGTCGCGGTCACCCCCGGGGAGTCCGTGACCGGAGGCCAGACCGTGGCCCAGGTGGCCACCCTGGACTCGGTGCGCGTGTCCGCCGAGGTCGCCGCGGATGCGGTGGCCCAGCTGCACACGGGGGCGAAGGTGCGGGTGGTTCCGGGCTCGTCCTCCGGCACCGAGGTGGAGCACCCCGCGGCCGGCGGCCCCGGGAACCCCGGCTACGAGGGCCGGTTGACCCGGGTCTCCCTGGGCGCCGACCCCGGCACCCGGCTCTACGAGGTGGAGGCGGTGCTGGCCAACCGGGACCGGAGCTTCCTGCCCGGCCAGTTCGTGACCTTGGCCGTGGTGACCCGGCGGATCGACGACGCCCTCAGCGTGCCCAGGATCGCCTTCCTCGGCGAGCAGGAGGTGGTGCCGGGGGCGGAGCAGGAGGTGTTCACGGTGGCCGACGGCACCGCCCATCGCCGCAAGGTCACCCTGGGCGCGGTCAACGAGGACCGGGCCCAGGTCACGGACGGCCTCCAGGCCGGCGACGTGGTGGTGGTGTTCGGGGCCAACCGGCTCCGGGAGGGGGACAAGGTGCGGTTCCACCGGCTGGACGGGAAGATGATGGAGGCCCCGGCGGCGTCCGGCGCGCCGGCCTCGGGACCCGGATCCCCCCAGGGGACCGGTGAAGCGGGGGCCGGCCGGTGATCCTCTCCAAGATGGCGGTCCGCCGCCCCGTTCTCACCACCGTGATCGTGCTGATCTTCCTGGTCCTGGGGATCTTCGCCTACCTGCGGCTGGTGGTGGACCTCTTTCCCAACGTGGAGTTCCCCTACGTCACCGTGACCACGGTGTACCCGGGGGCGGGACCGGAGGAGGTGGAGAGCCAGGTCACCAAGAAGCTCGAGGACGCGGTCTCGACCCTGGCCAACATCAAGGAGATGACCTCCACCAACATCGAGGGGCTGTCCCTGGTCATCATCCAGTTCGAGCTGGGGGTCGATCCCGACCTCGTGGCCATCGACGTCAAGGAGAAGGTGGACGCGGTGGTGAACGACCTGCCCGAAGACACCAAGAAGCCGGTGGTCGGGAAGTTCGACGTCAACGCGCTCCCCATCATGAACCTGGCCCTGACCGGGCCCCAGTCCGGGCGCGAGCTCTACCGGGTGGCCGACAAGCAGCTCAAGGACGAGCTCTCCCAGGCGCCGGGGGTGGCGTCGGTGAGCATCGTGGGCGGGAACGAGCGCGAGATCCACGTGGATGTGGACCCCGACAAGCTGGCCGCCTACGGTCTGGATGCCAACCAGGTGGTCTCGGCCATCGGCCGTGAGAACCTGAGCATCCCCGCCGGCCTGGTCCAGCGTCCCGATCAGGAGTACACGCTGCGGGTGCTGGGCGAGTTCACCCACCTGAACCAGCTCCGGCGGCTGCCGGTGAACCTGCCCGGGTCGGGACGGACGGTGCGCGTGGAGGACGTGGGCCGGGTGGTGGACAGCTCGGTGGAGCAGCGGAACCTGGCCGAGGCCGACGGCCGGAGCGCGGTCGCCCTGATCATCCAGAAACGGACCGACGCCAACACCGTGGAGACCGCCGGCGCGGTACGGAGCCGCGTGGCCGCGCTGAACCGGCAGCTTCCCGAGGGGATGAAGATCGAGGTCATCCGCGACAATTCGACCTTCATCCGCCAGGCCGTGCACGACGTGCTGGTCAACATCCTCATCGGCATCCTCCTCACCACCATCATCCTGTACCTGTTCCTGCACAACTTCCGCACCACCCTGATCGCCGCGGTGGCCATGCCCACCTCCATCATCGCCACTTTCCTGCTCCTGGACTTCGCCGGGTTCACCATCAACGTGATGACCCTGCTCGCCCTGGGCATCTCCATCGGGGTCCTGGTCACCAACGCCATCGTGGTCCTGGAGAACATCCAGAGCCACATCGACGTCCACGGGGAGGATCCGCCCACCGCGGCCCAGCGGGGCACGGACGAGATCGCCATCGCGGTGGCGGCCACCGCCGGTACCAACGTCGTGGTCTTCACTCCCATCGCGTTCATGGGCGGGATCGTGGGCCAGTTCTTCATCCAGTTCGGGCTCACCGTGGTCTTCGCCACCCTGTTCTCCCTCCTGATCAGCTTCACCCTGACCCCCATGCTGGCGGCCAAGGTCCTGAAGTCCAAGGAGGAGCAGGAGAAGCGGGTGGCCGGCCACCGGTGGTTCCTGGCCCGCCTGGAAAGGCCGTTTCTCAAGCTGGCCGGATTCTGGGAACAGGGATACCGCCGGGTGGAGGACGTCTACCGCCGGAGCGTAGCCTGGTCGCTGAAGCATCGGGCCTGGACGCTGGTCATCGTCACCCTGTTGTTCCTGACCAGCTTCGTTCCCTTCTTCTTCAGGCTGGTGGGGTCCGAGTTCCTCCCCCAGTCGGACGCCGGATTCATCCAGGTGGCGGTCACCCTGCCTGCGGGGAGCACCCTGGAGCAGACCCACGAGACCCTCACCGAGATCGAGGACATCGCGCGGGAGAGCGTTCCCGAGATCGAGGCCGTCCTCCTCACCGTGGGTGGAGACAACCAGGGGGTGGAGAAGGGCGACCTCACGATCCGGCTCACTCCCGCCGCCGACCGGAAGCGGGGGATCCAGCAGATCATGAACGATCTCCGCGTGCGTCTGGCCGGCCTTCCCGCCGCGGACATCCAGGTCCAGGTCGCCTCCCAGTTCGGGAGCGGCCAGCAGGACATCGAGGCCGACGTGCTCGGTCCGGACCTCGACACCATCCGTACCATCGCCGACAGCCTCCAGAACGCCATGTCCGCGATCCCGGGACTGGTGGACGTCAGCTCCAGCGCCAAGCCCGGCAAGCCCGAGATCGTCTTCCGCCCCGACCGGGAAGAGATGTCCGACCGGATGCTGGCCCTGGCCGGGGTGGGGGGCGAGCTGCGCACGCTGTACGAAGGGACGGTGGCCTCCAAGTACCGCGAGGAGGGGGACGAATACGACATCCGGGTGCGCATGATGCCCTCCGACCGCAGCCGGCTCCAGTCCATCCCCCAGGTGCGCCTTTCGGGATCGAATGGCCTGGTGCCTCTGGACGCCCTCGGGGACCTGGGCCGCCGGCGGGGCCTGGCCGAGATCACCCGCAAGAACAAGGAGCGCATGGTCTCCGTCGGCGCCAACATCGGCTCGGGCAGCCTGGTCCAGAAGGTGA
Source organism: Candidatus Eiseniibacteriota bacterium (assembly GCA_963768615.1). Taxonomy (GTDB): domain Bacteria; phylum Eisenbacteria; class RBG-16-71-46; order JABDJR01; family JABDJR01; genus CAVSKL01. Next base: position 354,346 of record CAVYIE010000005.1, read on the forward strand.
ACGCCATCCAGGCCCGGGTGGCGGCCATGAACCTTCCCCCCGGCTACCGCGTGGAGTACGCGGGCCAGTACGAGGATCTCGGGGACACCTTCGTGCAGATCCTCCAGGCCTTGATCCTGGCCATCGTGCTCACCTACCTGCTCCTGGCCGCGATCCTGGAGTCCTTCGTCCATCCCTTCACCATCATGTTCACCCTGCCCCTGGGCCTGGTGGGGGTGGTGTGGTCGCTGGTTCTGACCGGAGCCACCATCAACATCTTCTCCCTCATGGCGGTGGTGATGCTGGTGGGGATCGTGGTCAACAACGCGATCCTCATCCTGGACCTGGCCGGACAGCTCCGCGCCAAGGGGATGAACGCGAGGGAAGCGATCGCCGAGGCCGCCCCGGGCCGGCTCCGGCCCATCGTGATGACCACCCTGGCCATCCTGGCCGGCATCCTCCCCCAGGCCCTGGGCGGCGCCGGTGCGGCCTACACCGTGGCCATGGCGGTGGTGACCATGGGAGGGATCCTGGCCTCCGGCGCGCTGTCGCTGTACCTGATCCCGGTTCTCTACACCCTGTTCGACCGGCTCACGGCGCAGGGACGCGCCGACCGGCGGAAGGCGAAGGAGGCCGGCGCCTAGACGGGGGCCCGCTCCCCGACCACCGGGGGCGGGCCGTCCGCAGCAGGAATTGGCGCTGGGGAATCCGCCCCCGGCGTGCTTTAATGGCGGCACCCCATGCAGGCACCGAACCGGCCGCGCCCCGGCGGCCCAGGGAGGCTCTCCCATGTACCGGCTCGCCCTCGTGGTCCTCGTCGCCCTCCTCGCCACGGCCCCGGCCTTACCCCGCCCCCTGTCCGCCCAGGAACCGGCCCTGGTCGATCTCTGGCCCAACGGGGACGGCACGCAGTGGGAATACGCCTACAGCTACACCGAGGAGGCGTGGCTCGGCGGCTCCAGCGACGCCTCCTTCCCGGTCCGCTACAGCTTCGACGGCATGTACCGGCTCCCGGATGGACGTTGGACCCAGAACCTGGCCGTGGCGGTCCCGGTTGTTTCCCCCGTTGCCCGCGAGGGGGCCTCCGCCGCCCCCGCCTCCCTCGGCGACCCCCTGCTCCGGACCCTGTGGCGGGTGCGCCCCGATCTCCGGCCCGGCCTGCTCCAGCGGGCGGCCGCCCTGGATGCGGGGGACTGCATCCGCGACGCGGCCCCGAACCTCAATGCCCTCCTCCTCCACGACGCCTGGTTCCTGAAGACGGAGGAAGAGATCGCGGCCTGGGGATGCGACCTCGACTCGGGCGCCACCACGCTGAAGCGCTGGTTGTGGCTGACCGCCGACCTAGGCCTCGGCCACACCTTCGGCATGCAGCTCGTTCCCGACCTCGCCGACGACGTGTTCCTCCACGGAACCCCGGCGGCCTGGGAGGAGGTGTCCACCCTCGCCGGCACCTTCACCGGCTGCCTGCGGGTGGACTACGTGATCGACTACGGCACCAGCCTCTGCACCGCGCCGGGGGAGACCGGGACCGGCAGCTACCGGGCCGAGACCCGGGGGTCCGTGTACTACGCCCCGGGGGTGGGACCGGTCTACAGCACCGAGGAGTTCCTGCCCTTCCTGGACGTGACCGGCTCCTGCGACATCCCCGCCGAAGGGGTGGGCCAGGTGGCCTCGCGGACCACCCTCGATCTCACCCTGGTCGACGTGGTCCCGGCCCGGCGCACTTCCTGGGGCGCGCTCAAGTCACGGTACGAGTGACGCCGTCTCCGCCCAGCGGAGCCACTCGGCCAGCACGACCAGGGTCCAGACCGCCCGGCTGTGGTCCGCGCGCCGGTGGGCATGCTCCTCGAACAGCTCCAGCGCCGCGCTCCGGTCGATGCCGGCCCGCTCCAGGGACGGGTCACCCACCCGGTCCCGGGCCCAGTCGTGGAGATCCTCCCGGAGCCATTGGGCCAGGGGAACGGAGAGGCCCCGCTTGCGGCGGCGCACGATCCGGCGGGGGAGGTACCGCTCGGCGTAACCCTTGAGGAAGTGCTTGGTGGTGAAGCGCCGGACCCGGTCCCGGGGGGCGAGCCGGGCCGCGAACTCCATCACGTTCCGGTCCAGGTAGGGCGCCCGCAGCTCCAGGGCCGAACTCATGCTCGCGCGGTCGGCCTTGGTCAGGAGTCCCTCGGCCAGGGAGGTCTCCAGGTCGTGCCGCTGCACCGTGTCCAATAGCCGCGGCAGGGTATCCATCTCCGGTTCGGGGACCGCCACCCCGAGCCGCTCGAGAAGCGCGGGAGGGAGGTTCGAGGTCCAGAGCAGGTGGCGGTCGCCGCCGGCCATCTCCGCCCCGGCCACGAATTTCTTGAGCAGGAAGGAGATCGAGACCTTCTTGTCGCTCGGGGGCCAGGCCTCCACCATGCGGCGGACCGGAGCCTTGAACCAGCCGGGCAGGCCCGCGTAGCGCGCGCTCATCAGTGCGCCCAGGTAGGTCGGATAGCCGCCGAAGAGCTCGTCCGCCCCCTCCCCGACCAGGGCCACCTTGGCGTCCTCGGCCGCCCGGCGGGCCAGAAGGGCGGTGGGAATCCAGGCGGGATCGGCCAGGGGCTCTCCGACCCGGGCGATGAGCCGGGGAAGCTCCACCTGGAAGTCCTCCGGCCGCACCCAGACCGGGACCTGGGGCAGCCCCAGGTGGCCGGCCACCGCGGCCGCCGCATCGCCCTCGTCGTAGGAGGCCTCGGAGAAGCGCAGGGTATAGGCGGGGAAGACGACCTGAGGGCGGACCGTGCGGGCCACCGCGGCCACCAGGGAGGAGTCGATCCCCCCGCTCAGGAACACCCCGAAGGGCACCTCGTTCTCGGTCTGGTGGAGAAGAACGTCCCGGAGCACCCGGTCGAACTCGTCCGCGGTGGGGGGCGGGCCCGCGGCGGCTCCCACCGGCCACCGCCACCACCGGTCCACGCGGGCCGTTTCCGAATCGTTTTCGAAGACCACCCGGTGGGCCGGGGGCACCTTGCGGACCCCGGAGAACGGTGACGCGGGGGCGGTGAAGCTGCCGAAGCGCAGGTACCCGGCCAGCGCCGCCCGGTCCACGGTGAGCGGGTCGAGACCCTTTCCGACCAGGGCGCAGATCTCGGTGGCGAAGGAGATCGTCTCGCCGCCGCGATGGTAGAAGAGGGGGCGCTCGCCGGCCCGGTCCCGGACCAGCAGCAGCCGGCGGCGGCGGGGATCGTGGAGGGCGATGGCGAAGGCGCCGGTCAGGGCCTCGGGGAAACGGTCGCCGAGCTCCAGGTAGAGCGCGGGAATGACGGCCACGTCGGATTCGCCCCGCACCGCATGACCCCGTCCGGCCAGGAATTCGCGAAGCTCGCGGTGGTTGTCGATCTCGCCGTTGCAGATCACGGTGACGCCGCTTCCGGGATCGCTCACCGGTTGGGCGCCGCCGTTGAGACCGCGAATGGCCAGGCGGGTGATGCCCAGCACCGCTCCGTCCCGGCCTCCCACCCCGGTCTCGTCGGGACCCCGGTGGGCGAGGGCGGACATCATTCCCTGGACGCGGGCCCGGTCGCCCGCGACGGCGGGCCCGGCGTACCGGACCACACCGCAGACGCCGCACACGTCAGGCTCGCGGCTTGGCAGCCACCTCGGCGCATTCCAGGATGCGGTCGAGCCGGAAGTCGCGGTCCTCCTTGCGGAGATGGCAGTAGGCCCGCATGTTCATGCCCCGGATGTCCTTGGGGGTGACGCGGCGGCGGGTCTGGCCCCCGCTTCCCCGGTAGGCGATCTCGATGTCGTGATGGGCCTCGATGGCCCGCCGGATATGCTCGACCACCAGGGAGAAGCTGTTGTCCTCGCCGCGGCCGGGGCCGCCGATGGAGAACTGGTAGGAGGTGCGATAGCCGGGGATGCGGGAGATGTCGTCCTGGCCCCGCTTGTGGTACTCGTCCAGGAACTTGCGCAGCACGTGCCAGGCCATGCGGGCGTCGTCCAGCGCCCGGTGGGCGTGGGGCCCCTCGATGCCCATGCGGTTGGCCAGGATCCCCAGGGTGAACGGGCCGGGATCGTCCTGGGCCCGGGCCAGCTCCAGGGTGTCCATGACCGGGTTCCCGAGCTGGGTCCGGCCCAGCTTCTCCAGCTTGTACTGGAGGAAGGCCATGTCGAACTCGGCGTTGTGGGCCACGATGATGGCGTCGTCGAAGAGGGGCAGCACGTCCTCCACCAGGTCCTCGAACCGGGGCTTGCCCTTCAGCATCCCGGAGCTGATGCCGCTGACCTGGGCCGCGGCGGGATCCATCTCCCGCCCGGGGTCCACCAGCTCGCTGTACTCCCCGACGATCTCGCCTCCCTCCACCCTCACCAGGCCGATCTCCACGATCTCGTCCCCCACCGCCGGGTACAGGCCGGTGGTCTCGAAGTCGAGAACCGCGAAGGGCTTCTGAAGAAGGGGGTTGGGAAGGGCGCTGAAGAGATCGATGGACATGAGGGTTTCCTTGGACGTGCAGGACGGGACTTGGGCGACGTTCCATTCTAGCCCACCGGGGAGGGCGGGGAAAGCCCGGCCCCGCGGCGGCCGGCCGCCCGGGTGGTATACTTCCCGGCCCGGACCCGACCATCGAGGACCCAGCCATGTTCGAGATCACCAAGACCGCCGAGTTCGCCGCCGCCCACTCCCTGCGGGACTACGACGGCCCCTGCGCCCGGAACCACGGCCACAACTACAGGTTGGAGCTGACCGTCCGCGGCGGGGTGCTGGACGACCAGCGCATGCTGATCGACTTCACCGCCCTGGACCGGGTGCTCGGCCCCTTCCTGGAGCGGGTGGACCATCGCAACCTGAACGAGGTCCCCCCCTTCACCGAGGTGAACCCCACCGCGGAGGCGGTGGCGGCCTGGATCCACGCCGAGCTGGCCCGGGAGATCGGCGCCGCCTCGGGGGGGCGGGCCCGCCTGACCGCGGTCCGGCTGTGGGAAACTCCCGACGCCTGTGTTACGTATACCCCCGACGACTGACCCGTCCCCGGATCGGCCCCCCCCGGCATCCCGATCCTCCTGCAATCCCCCGGCCTGACCTGAACCGAGCCGGCTCCCCGAGCCCGCCGGGAGATGAGAGCCATGTCGAATCCCCTGCCTCGCCTCCGGCGTCCGGCGCGCGCCGTCCGGCTCCCGGTCCTGGCCGGCGCGCTCCTCGCCCTCGCCGGCTGCGGCGGCGGGGACGCCTCGCCGGAAGCCGCCGCCGACACCACCGCCGCCGTCGTGGTCCCGGTGGCCGTCCACGTCCTGGCCGCCGGTCCGGCCACGGCCTCGATCCGGGCCTGGGGCACGGTGGAGCCGGTCCGCCAGGCCCGCATCCTCTCCGAGGTCTCGGGCCGGGTGGCCTCCACCGGAGCCGGGCTGGGGGACCGGGTGGAGGCGGGCCGGGTGCTGCTCGAAATCGACCCCGGTCTCCACGATGCCCGGGTCCGTGAATCCGAGGCCTCGACGCGCAGCGCGGCCCTCGCCCTGGAGAAGGCGGAGCGGGACCTCGACCGCGCCCAGGCCCTCTACGACGAGGGCTCCATTTCCGACAGCGAGCTGGAGGCGGCCCGGACCGCCGGGGCCCAGGCCGAAGCGTCCGCCGCGTCGGCCGAGGCCTCCCTGGCCCAGGCCCGCAAGAACCTGGCCGCGGCCCGGCTGCGCGCCCCCTTCGCCGGCGAACTGGCCTCGCGGCTCCCCGACCCCGGCACCAGCGTGAGCCTCGGCTCGCCCCTGGCCATCCTGGTGGACATCGACCGGGTGCGGGTGGAGGCGGCGGTCTCGGAGGAGGACCTGGCCCACGTGGCCCGGGGCGGCGCCGCCACCCTCACCGCCGGCGGGGTGCCGGGCTCTCCCGTCTCCGGCGTCGTGACCGCGGTCGGCCCCCAGGCCGACCCCGAGAGCGGGCAGTTCCCGGTGGTGATCGAGGCCGAGAACCCGGCCGGCCATCCCCTCCGGGGGGGGATGGTGGTCCGGTGCGAGATCGTCTACGCCAGCTACGACTCGATCCCCCTCCTGCCGGTGGACGCCCTCATCGACGCCGAGGGTGAGGACGCCTTCTACGTGGTCCGGAACGGCCGGGCGGAGCGGCGGACGGCCAGTCTCGGCCCCCGCCGGGACCAGATGGCGGCGGTCCTGGCCGGGGCGGCGGTGGGGGACTCGGTGGTGGTCCTGGGCCAGGTGCGGCTGGCCGACGGGGCGCCGGTGCGGGTGGAAGAGGTGCGGTGATGTCGCCCCCCCGCCTCTCCGTCTCCAATCCGGTTCTGGTCAACCTGGTCATGGTGGCCATCGTGGGCTTCGGCCTCTTCTCCCTGGCCACCCTCCCCCAGGAGCAGATCCCCAACGTCTCCTTCCCCTGGGCCTTCGTGGTGGTGATCGACAACGGGGTGTCCCCCGAGGAGATCGAGAAGACCATCACCGTCCCCATGGAGGACGAGCTCCAGAACGTGGACGACCTGAACGCCATGACCTCCATCTCCCGGGAGGGGGGCGCCTTCGTCTGGCTCAAGTTCGAGACCATGCCCGAGGACGATTTCCAGCTCCGGCTCCAGGACGTGCGGGCGGCGGTCAACAAGGTGAGGCTGCCGGAGAGCGCCGAGGAACCCGACGTCTCCCAGTTCAAGACCCAGGATTTCGCCCCCCTGGTCGGCGTGGTCATCACCGGCGACCTTCCCGAGCACCGCATGAAGGAGATCGCCGAGGACCTCCGCGACGACATCCTGGACATCCCCAAGGTGTCCCAGGTCCAGATCTCCGGGGTCCGGGAGCGCGAGGTGTGGGTGGAGGCCGATCCCGCCCGGCTGGAGCGCTTCGGGCTGAGCCTGGAGCAGGTGGCCCTGGCCATCCGGAACAAGCATCTGAACCGGACCGCGGGGGACCTCCGCACCGGCCGCATGGACTACCGGGTGCGGACGGTGGGCGAGGCGGAGCAGGTGGCGGAGCTGCGGAACGTGATCGTCCACGCTTCGTCCGGGGGTGCCCTGGTCCGGGTGGGCGACGTGGCCCGGGTCTCGGACACCTTCCACGAGGAAGAGACCCGCTCCCGCTTCAACGGCAGCCCCTCGGTCACCCTCACCGTGTCCAAGAAGCAGGACGGCCATTCCATCGGCATCGTGAAGGAGATCAAGGCGCTGGCCGGCACCTACCGGGACACCCGCCTCCCCCCGGGCGCCGGGATCACCTTCACCAACGACTCCTCGGACTTCATCCGCGAGATCCTGAGCACCCTCAAGACCAACGCCTGGATGGGCATGCTCCTGGTGGCGGTCTCGCTCTTCCTGTTCCTGGGCTGGCGCCAGGCCGTGTTCGCGGTGGTGGGGATCCCGGTGGCCCTGGCCCTCACCTTCACCTTCCTGCGTTTCACCGGCAACACCATCAACGGCAGCTCCCTCTTCGGACTGGTGCTGGTGCTGGGCATGCTCGTCGACGACGCCATCGTGGTCATCGAGAACAGCTTCCGCTACATGGAGCTGGGCATGCCCGCCCGCCAGGCCGCGGTGGTGGGCACCCGCGAGGTCATGCTGCCCGTCCTCACCTCGGCCGGCACCACCATGGCCGCCTTCCTCCCCCTGATGCTGCTGCCGGGGGTGATCGGCGACTTCATGCAGATCATCCCCGCCGTGGTCTCCATGGCCCTCCTGGCCTCGCTCTTCGAGTCCTTCTTCATCCTGCCCTCCCACATCGCGGAATGGAGCGGGCGGCGGCGGCGGAGCGAACGCCCCCCGGTCGACTTCTCCGGGGTGCGCCATCTCTACCGCCGGCTCCTGGCCCGGGCCATCCGCCGCCGCTACTGGGTGCTGGGGGCGACCACCCTGCTGCTCCTGGCCACCCTGCCCCTGGCCTTCGCGGTGGGGGTGGACATGTTCGCGGACGAGGAGGTTCCGTTCTTCTTCGTCTACGTGACCATGCCCGAGGGCACCCGGCTGGACGCCACCGACGCCGTGCTCACCCGGGTGGAGGCCATCGCCCGGGAGAGCATCCCGGCCGGGGACCTCAAGCACGTGCGCACCGTGGCCGGCCTCCAGGAGACCGAGGGGGAGTGGATCGTCAAACCCTCGGTGGGCCAGGTGGTGGTGGAGCTCCGGGACAAGGACGAGCGCAGCTCCGAGGTCGAGGACCTCATGAACCGGATGCGGGACGAGGCGCGGTGGGTGCCGGGGATCGAGTCCCTGGAGTTCCACCGGGTCAGCTCCGGCCCGCCCACCGGAGCCCCGGTGGAGGTCAAGGTCCGCGGCGACCACCTGGACGAGCTGAGCGCGACCGCCGAGGAGGTGAAGGCCGCCCTGGCCGGCATCGAGGGGGTGAAGGACATCCGCGACGACTTTCTCGCCGCCACCCCGGAACTCCGGGTCAAGGTGGACGAGGAGAAGGCGGCCATGTACGGGCTGGACGTGGCCGGGGTGGCCGCCACCGTCCACGCCGCCTTCCAGGGCCGGGTGGCCACCCAGTTCCTGGAGGGGGACGACGACATCGACGTGCTGGTGCGGCTGGACGAGGCCTCGCGATCCGAGCGCCGGGACCTGGCCGACCTCACCGTGGTCACCCCCACCGGACGGCGGCTGTACCTGAAGGACGTGGCCGCGATCCGCGAGGAGGCGGGCTACGCCACCATCAAGCACGACGAGAAGCGGCGCGCCATCACCGTCACCGCCAACGTGGACAAGGCGGTGGTGACCGGGGTGGAGGCCAACAACCGGCTCATGGACGCCTGGCCGGCCATCTCGCTCCGCCATCCCGGATACGACCTCCGGTTCGGGGGCGAATTCGAGGAGTTCAAGGAGGCCTTCACCAACCTGGGGCTGCTGTTCCTGATGGGGGTGGCCATCATGCTGGTGATCATGGCCGCCCAGTTCAACTCCATCACCCAGCCGCTCATCATCTTCATGGCCGTGGTGTTCGCGTTCTGGGGCGCGGTGCTGGGCCTGTTCCTCATCCGCTCCCCGTTCTCGGTCAACAACCTGTTCGGCCTGGTGGCCCTGGCCGGGGTGGCGGTGAACAACTCCATCGTCCTCATCTCCTTCGTGAACACCCTGCGGGAACGGGGCGCGTCGCGACTCCGGGCGGTGCTCCGGGCCGGGAACCTCCGGGTGCGTCCGATCCTGCTCACCAGCGTGACCACCATCCTGGGCCTGTTGCCCATGGCCCTGGGCCTGGGCGGCTACTCGGAGGTGTGGGGCCCCCTGGCGGTGGTGATGGTGTTCGGCCTCACCGCCAGCTCGATTCTGTCGCTGTTCCTGATTCCCTGCCTGTACCTGGGACTGGGGGACCTGAAGCGGGCGACCCTCCGCCGCAGCCTGGCCGAGGAGCGCCAGCGCTGGCGGGCGCGCACCGCCCGCCGCGCCGAGGTCGCCTCGGTGGACCGGGGGCGGGAGTAGCGGGCACGGGTCCGATTCAAGGAAGTCCGGGGTGGGTGACCAGGAAGAGTGTGCACCCGGGTGCAATTCCGCGGCCGTCACGCGCCGTCCCGCCAGCCCAAAGGCGCCGGCCCCACAAAGGTTACATAATCGAGTGCGCCGGCTGGGTTACAATTCCGGAGCCATGAAAGTCACCGAGATCTTCCATTCCATCCAGGGCGAGTCCACCCACGCCGGGCGGCCCTGCACCTTCGTGCGGTTGACCGCCTGCGACCTGCGCTGCCGCTGGTGCGACACCGAGTACGCCTTCGGCGAGGGGCACCCCATGGAGCCGGAGGCGATCCTGGCCGAGGTGGCCGCCCACGGCTGCCGGCTGGTGGAGGTCACCGGCGGCGAGCCGCTGCTCCAGCCCGGGACGCCGGATCTCTGCCGGCGGCTCCTGGATGCCGGCTACGAGGTGCTGGTGGAGACCGGGGGCCATCACGACGCCTCGGTGCTCCCCGAAGGGGTCAAGACCATCCTCGACGTGAAGTGCCCGGGGAGCGGCGAGTCCGGGAAGGTCCACTGGCCCAACCTGGACCGCCTTCGCCCCGGGGACGAGGTGAAGTTCGTGATCGCCGACCGGGCCGACTACGTCTGGGCCCGGGGCGTGGTGCAGGAACGCCGGCTCACCGACCGGGCGCCGGTCCATTTCTCCCCCGTGTTCGGCCGGCTGGATCCCGCCGACCTCGCGGCCTGGATCCTGGAGGACGGCCTGGCCGTACGCCTCCAGCTCCAGATCCACAAGCACGTCTGGGAGCCCACCCGCCGGGGGGTGTGAGCCCGGGCCGCGGGCGGCCCGGGCGTCCTGGAATCCCCCGGAGACCCGGAACCGGTCAGGCCGAGGCCTGGGTTTCCTGGAACAGGTGCACGTCGCGCTGGGGGAAGGGGATGTTGCAGCCCGCCGCCTCCAGCTCCTCCTTGAGCTTGCGGGTGAGATCGAACTTGAGGGTCCAGTAGTCGCCCTTGTTGCACCAGGGGCGGACGACCAGGTTGACGGAGGAATCGGCCAGCTCGGCCACCGCCACCGTCATCGCCGGCTCCTTCAACACCCGCGGCTCCGCCTCCAGCACGCCGGTGATGGTCTTCACCGCGGTCCCGATGTCGTCGGTGTAGGCGATCCCCATCACCATGTCCAGGCGCCGGGTGTCGTTGGTGGCGTAGTTCTTGATCGTGTTCCCGTAGACCGCGGAGTTGGGCACGATCACCCGCACGTTGTCCGGGGTGTTGAGCACGGTGTTGAAGATGTCGATCTCGATCACCGAGCCGGCGCTGCCGCCGGCCTCCACGTAGTCGCCGACCCGGAAGGGGCGGAAGATGAGGATCATCACCCCGGCGGCGAAGTTGGAGAGGGTGCCTTGGAGGGCCAGGCCGACGGCGAAGGCGGCGGCGCCGATCACGGCGATGATGGAGGCGGTCTGGATCCCGAAGAGCCCCAGCATCGCCACCACCACGAAGGCCATGACCCCGTAGTAGGCCATCTTGGCCACGAAGGGCACCAGCGTGCTGTCCACGTTGGTGCGGGTCAGGGCGTGGCGCACCGAGGACCGGATGGCCTTGGCCACCAGCCAGCCGACGAGGAGCAGGGCCAGGGCCCCGATCACCCGCAGGCCCCAGTGCGTGACCTGGGGGACGACGGCGCCGAGCCAGCCGTTGACGGCGGTGGAATCCGGCATGGAGGGAACTCCTTTCTCTTGGGCGAGGGTACCGATCGGGTCTTCCCGTAAGGGAGAAGGGCGGGAGCGGGGGCTCCCTGGAACCCTAGCCCCCCAGGGGAGGAACGGGCAACCCGGAGGGCGGGGCAAACCCCCACCGGCGGCGCGGGACCGGGATGGAAGCGCTATAGTCGACCGGTCCGGAAGCCGATCACCGAAGCGGAGAAGCCATGCACGACGCGAAGCACGACCGGACCGGCGCCGGGTTCAGAAACCCCACCCTGCGGGAGATCCTGTGGGGGGCGGCGGTGATCCTGGGCCTGGTGGTGGTGGGACAGGTCGCCCGGGGCCCCTGGTCGGTGACCGACCGGGACGAGACCCTGCAGAACCGGCTGGTGGATCTCCGGGTGGCGGTGGAGCGCTACCGGGAGGACCACGGGTTCTATCCCGCCTCGCCCCGGGACTTCAACGCCGCCGGGGACCCGGCGGTGCTGGCCGCCCAGCTCACCGGGTACACCGACGCCCGTGGCGAACCGGTGTCCCGGCCGGACGAAGCCCACCCCTTCGGCCCCTACCTGTCCCGCATCCCCGCCGAGCCGGTCACCGGCTCCTCCGTCCTCCGGGTGGACACCCGTGACGCATCGCTTCCCTCCCGGCTGGCCGAGACCATCTCGGCCGGGACCGGCCGCGGGGGCTGGTACTACGAGGCCCGCACCGGCCAGGTGGTGGCCGACCTCGGCCAGGGGTTCCCCGCCTCCTACGCGCGCCTGTAGCCGCGGCTCCGGGCGGGCCCGGCCCCCGGGTGGCGATCCGGGCTCCTGTCTGCTATCTTGCGCTCACGCCGGTACTTGCCCGGGGCCTCGGCGCGGCGCGCACCGCCGCCGGGGGCCCGGCGCGCACCCCGCTCGTCCACCCCCGCCCGCGGAGGACCCATGCGGTTCAAGACCACCGGGAACAGTTTCCTGCTTCTTCTCCTGGCCGGAATCGTGGCCGGGATGCTCTGCGGATGGTACTTCGGCGACGCCATGGCCGGCGTGGCCTGGATGGGCACCCTGTTCCTGAACGCGCTCAAGATGCTCATCGTGCCCCTGGTGGTGTCCTCGATGATCGTGGGCATCGCCAGCATGGGCGACGTGCGGAAGATCGGCCGGGTGGGGGGGGCCACCTTCCTCTACTACTTCACCACCACCGGCCTGGCCGTGATCCTGGGCGTGATCCTGGTCAACCTGTTCCAGCCCGGGGTGGGCGTGGCCCTGGGCGGGGGCGCGGTCCCCGACGTGGTGGCGGGGAAGGAGCAGATCGGGTTCACCGACATCCTCCTCTCCCTGGTTTCCTCCAACGTGTTCAGGTCCGCGGCGGACATGGAGATCCTCCCCCTGATCGTGTTCTCCCTGGTCTTCGGCGGGGTGCTCACCACCCTGGGCGAGGTGGGGAAGCCGGTGCTCCGTTTCTTCGACGGCGTGAACGAGGCGCTGATGAAGATGGTGGGGCTGGTGATGTGGCTGGCCCCGATCGGGGTGTTCGGGCTGGTCGCCTCCCGGCTGGGCCAGGCCGGGGGGGGCGAGGCCTTCTGGGCCGAGATCCTCAAGATCGGCAAGTACTTCATGACCGTGATGGTGGGGCTCACCGTCCACGCGGTGGTGGTCCTGCCCGCCATCCTCTTCGCGGTGGCCCGCCGGGACCCCGCCCGCTACGCCCTGGGCATGGCTCCGGCGCTGGGCACCGCCTGGTCCACCGCCTCCTCCTCGGCCACGCTGCCGGTGACCCTGGAGTGCACCGAGGACCGGAACCGGGTGAGCCGGCGCTCCGGGCTCTTCGTCCTCCCTCTCGGGGCCACCATCAACATGGACGGGACGGCACTCTACGAGGCGGTGGCGGCCATCTTCATCGCCCAGGCCATCGGGGTCCACCTCAGCCTGGGCCAGCAGGTGCTGGTGGTGATCACCGCCACCCTGGCCGCCATCGGCGCCGCCGGCATTCCCCAGGCCGGGCTGGTGACCATGGTCATCGTGCTCAAGGCGGTGGGCCTTCCCCTGGAGGGGATCGGCTTGATCCTCGCCGTGGACTGGTTCCTGGACCGGTTCCGCACCGCGGTCAACGTGTGGGGCGACTCGGTGGGGGCGGCGGTGATCGACCGCTTTTTCCCCGAGGGCTCGCTCCCCGGCGAGGACGCCGCCGGGGCGGAACGGGCGGCGACGGGGTCCTGAGCGGGGCCGGTCACCGTCCGCCCCCGCCGGCCAGCCGCGTCTCGAACACCCGGTAGAGCACCGGCAGCACCAGCAGGGTGAGCACGGTCGAGGTAAGCACGCCCCCGATCACCACCGTGGCCAGGGGGCGCTGGACCTCGGCCCCCGGGCCGGTGGAGAGGGCCATGGGGAGGAAACCCACCGCGTCGGTGATCGCGGTGGCCAGGACCGGGCGGAGCCGGAGCCGTCCCGCGGTCACCACCGCCTCGGCCATGCCCATCCCCTCGGCCAGGAGCCTCCGCAGGGTGCTTACCAGCACCTGTCCGTTCAGGACCGCGATGCCGCTGAGGGCGATGAACCCCACCGCCGCGCTCACGCTGAAGGGAAGCCCCCGCAACCACAACGCCGCCACCCCGCCCACCGCGGCCAGGGGGATCCCGGTGTAGACGACCAGGGCGTCGCCCAGCCGGCGCAGCGAGAGGAGAAGCAGGAGGAACACCAGACCCAGGGTGAGCGGCACCAGGATCCGGAAGCGGGCGTTGGCGCTCTGCAGGGCCTCGAACTGCCCCCCGTACTCCACCGTGTAGCCGGCGGGGAAGGCCACCCCGGCCGCGATCCGGCGGCGGGCCTCGTTCACGAAGGAGCCCACGTCCCGCCCCCGGATGTTGCACTGGACCACCGTCCGCCGCCGCCCCCACTCCCGGGTGATGGTGGCCGGGGCCTCGGCCGTCTCCACCCCGGCCACCGCGGACAGGGGGAGCAGCAGCCCGCCGGCGGCGGGCACCACGGTGGCGGCGAAGGCGGCGGGATCGGTGCGCAGCGCTTCCGGCAGGCGCACCACCAGGGGGAAGCGGCGCTGGCCTTCCTGGATCTCGCCCACGTGGACGCCCCCCACCGCCTCCACCATCTCCAGCACGTGGGCGGCGGGGACCCCGTTCCGGGCGATGGCGTCCCGGTCCACCGCCACCCGCAATACCGGCTGGCCGGTGAGCTGCTCCCCGGCCACGTCGGCGGCGCCGGGGATGGAGGCCAGCACCGCCTGGATCTCCTCGCCCAGGCGGACCAGCTCGTCGAAGTCGTCGCCGAAGACCTTGACCGCGAGGTCGGTCCGGATGCCCGAGGCCATCTCGTTCACCCGCATCTCGATGGGCTGGCTGTAGGCCACGGTCTGGCCGGGAAGGTCGCCCACCACGGCGTCGATCCGGGCCACCAGGTCCTCCTGGGTGCGGGCCCGGGTCCACTCCTTGCGCGGCTTCAGGGCGAGGAAGATGTCGGTGAGCTCCGTTCCCATGGGATCGGTGGCCACCTCCGCCGTTCCCGTCCGGCTCCAGACGTGGGCGATCTCGTCGGGGAAGGCCTCCAGGAGCATCCTCTCGATCCGGGTGTTGTAGGCCGTGGATTCGTCCAGGGAGATCCCGGCCAGGCGGACCACGCTCAGGGTGACCGCCCCCTCGCTGAGGCGGGGCACGAACTCGGAGCCGGTGCGCGCGGCCAGCACCCCGGCCAGGACCAGGAGCGCCCCCGTCCCCGCCAGCACCGCCCGCCGGAACCGGAGCGCGCGGCGAAGCGCGGGTTCATAGAGCCGGAGGAGGAGCCGGGTGAAGGCGCTCTCGCGAACTTGCGGCCGGCGGGGCAGGAACCAGAGGGAGAGCGCCGGGGTCAGGAACACCGCCGTGGCCAGGGCGCCGGCCAGGGCCAGGATCAGGGTCAGGGCCATGGGCCGGAAGAGCTTTCCCTCCACCCCCTGCAGGGCCAGGACCGGCACCAGGACCAGGGCGATGATCAGCACCCCGAACACCACCGGCCGGACGACCTCACGGCTGGCCGCGGCCACCGTCTCCTCCCGTTCCTCCGGCTCCAGGTCCCGGCCCAGGGCCTTCCGCCTCTGGGCCAACCGGCGGAGGTTGTTCTCGGCCATGACCACCGCGCCGTCCACGATGATCCCGAAGTCCATCGCCCCCAGGCTCAGGAGGCTGGCCGCGATCCCCAGCTCCCGCATCCCCAGGGCGGCCAGGATCAGGGCGAGGGGAATGGTCACCGCGATCACCAGACCCACCCGCACCCCGCCGAACAGCACCAGCAGGGTGACCACGACCAGGAGCGCGCCCAGGAAGAGGTTGTGCCGCACGGTGCCGATGACGTGGTCCACCAGCTCGGTGCGGTCGTAGACCGTCTCCAGCACCACGTCTTCGGGAAGGGCCGACCGGACCTCGGCCACCCGGGCCTTGAGCCTCTCGGTGACCTCCTTGGGGTTCTCACCCATGAGCATGAAGCCCAGCCCCAGGACCGCCTCCCCCCGGCCCCCCGCGGTGACCGCGCCGCGGCGGATCTCGTGATCCACGGAGACCTCGGCCACGTCGCGCACCCGGACCGGAACCCCGTCGTGGCTCCGCACGGTGACGCCGCCGATCTGGTCCACCGTCTCCAGCCGGCCCACGCCGTGGACCAGCAGGTCCTCCCCGGACACGGTGAGGCGGCCACCGCCCACGTTGCGGTTGTTCCGTTCCAGCGCCTCCACCACCTCGTCCAGGGTCAGCCCGTAGGCCACCAGCGCCTCCGGGCTCACCGTGACCTGGTACTGCTTCTCGTAGCCGCCCCAGGAGTTGACCTCGGCCACCCCCGGCACCTTGCGCAGCTCCGGCTTCACCACCCAGTCGTGCAGGGTGCGGAGCTCGGTGAGGGTCCGGGCGGGGTCCTCCGAGCGCAGCACGTAGTGGAAGATCTCGCCCAGGCCGGTGGCGATGGGGCCCAGCGAGGGAGGGGCGATGCCCGCGGGCAGCTCCACCGTTCCCAGCCGCTCCATGACCAGCTGCCGCGCGTCCAGGATCGAAGTCCCCTCGGCGAAGGTGGCCACCACCTGGGAGAACCCGAACTTGGACACCGAGCGCACGTTCCGGAGCCCGGGGAGGCCGGCGATGGCGGTCTCCACCGGGAAGCTCACCTGCCGCTCCACCTCCTCGGGGCCGAGGGCCTGGACCACGGTGTTGATCTGGACCTGGACCGGGGTGGTGTCGGGGAAGGCGTCCACCCGGAGCCCGGCCAGGGCCCGCGCTCCCAGGACCGCCAGCACCGTGAACACCAGCGCCACCGCCAGCCGGTGGCGCACCGCGACTTCAACCAGACGTTCGAGCATGTCGGCTCCTGGATCCGGAGGGGAACGGGGGCGGGACCGCCGGACCGCCGGCGGGGGAAACGGCCGGGCTCAGTCCGCGCATCCCGCCCCCAAACGCGACTTCTGGAACTCGGACTTGACCAGGAAGCTCCCGGCCAGCACCACGTCCTCCGCGGGATCGAGGCCGGCGGTGACCGCCACCCGGTCCCCGTCCGCGGGCCGGGCCTCGACCCGGCGCACCTCGAAGAGCCCCGGCTCGTGCCGCACGAAGACGAAGGGGCGTCCGCCGAAGCGATGGACGGCGCCGCGGGGCACGGTCAGGGCGGTCTCCGCCGCGCCCACCGCCACCCGGGCCTCCACGAACATCCCGGAACGCAGGGTGCGGTCGGGGTTGGCCACCTCGGCCCGGGCCTCCACCATCCGCGTCCGGGGATCCACCTCGCCCGCGATCCAGGTCAGGCGGCCGGTCACCGGGGGCCCGTCGAACCCGGAGGGTTGGAGGACCACCTCCTGCCCCGGGCGCAACCGCCCCGCCGAGGCCTCGGGCACCGAGAGCACCGCCCACAACCGGTCCAGGTCCGCCACCGCGAACAACGCGCGGCCGGCCTCGACCATCTCTCCCGCCACCGCCTCCCGCGCCACCACGGTGCCGGCGAGAGGAGCGCGGACGGGAAGCCCGCGAAGATCGGCCCCCTCCCCGGTGAGCGCGGCGAGGTCGGAATCGGCCAGCCCCATCCCCCGCAGGGCGGCTTCGGCCGCGCGGCGGGCGGCGTGGGCGCGCTCGTGCCGGGCCCGGGCCTCCAGAAGATCCCGCTCCGAGGAGACCCCGTTCTCGAACAGCTCGCTCTCGCGGTCCACCGCCCGCTCCGCGGCCAGGTCCTCGGCCCGGGCGGCCAGGAGTTCGGCCTGGACCCCGGCCAGCCGCGGGGAGCGCAGCTCGGCCAGGAGGTCGCCCCGTTCCACCCGGCGCCCCACGTCCCCGTGCACCGCGGCCAGCACGCCCCCCGCGGCCGCGGTCACCCGCGCGTAGCGGGTCCGGTCGTACTCCAGGCGTCCCAGCACCACGACCGCGGACCCGGCCGGGCCGAAGCCGGCCCGCCCGGCGGCGATCCCCGCCTTCCCCGCGGACTCGACGGAGGGGAGGCGGATCCGGAGCCCCTGGCCGGGGAGGAGCCCGTCGGCCAGCTCGGGACGGCAGATGCCGCACTCGGTCTCGGGCAGGTCGTGCTCGACGCAGTAGAGCCCGTCGTGTCCGCCGTCCGGATCGGCACCGCCCGGCTGGACCGCGGCGTGGCCGTGACCGGCGTGGCCGTCGTGATCGCCGTGGCCGGGGGTTTCGGCGTGGGCGGCGGGGGACTGCGGGCCGCCCTCCCCGGCGCACCCGGAAAGGCCGATCCCGGTCGAGAGCAGGAGGAAAACGGCGGCGAAGGTGATTCGGTTCATGGTCGGGCCTCCTCGGGCGGGTCGGGGGCGAGCGCGCGGCCCAGCAGGGCCTCCAGGCGGACCAGCGCGCGGTCGTGGTCGATGAGGGCCTCGGCGCGCGCACGCTCCACGTCGTTCAGCGCCGCCTCGGCCTCGAGTAGATGCAGGACGTCGAACTTGCCCCGGTCGTAACCCAGGCGGGTGCGCTCGGCGGCGGCCCGGGCCCGGGGTACGACCTCCTCACGGTAGGCGCGGAGGAGATCGCCGGTGGCGGCGAAGGCGTCCAGCAGTTCGTCCAGTGTGAGGGCCAGGTCCCGACGGGCGGCGGCGGCCGAGGCCCCGGCGGCGGCGGCGCGGTGGCCGGCGTCCCGGCGGGCGGCGCCCTTGCCGTCGAAGAGGGGAAGGGAGACGCTCAGCCCCGCGGTCACGGCCCAGTCCGGATCGTCCGGCCGGCGCACGACCCCCAGCTCCGGCTCCACCTCCGGCCACCGTTCGCGACCCAGCCGCCGATGGCGGCGCCGTTCGCGCTCCTGGTCCCAGCGGGCGAGGAGCACCGCGGGGTGGCGTTCGAGGAGTTCACGCTCGAGGTCCGCGCGGGCGGGCAGCGCCGCCGATTCCCGGAGCGCGGCCGAGACCGCGGCCGGGGCCTCGGGATCCGCGCCGCAGAGCCGGGCCAGGCGCCGGCGCGCCCGTTCGACGCCGCGCCCGGCCGCCTCCCGGTCGGCACGCGCCGCGTGGAGCTGCGCTTCCGCCCGCAGGCGCTCCACGTCCGGCGCCCGTCCGGCCTCGACCTGGCGGACCACCGCCTCCGCGGTCCGAACCGCGGTCTCCAGGATGCGGTCCGCGATGCGCAGCCGTTCCCCGGCGGCCAGGAGGTCGTGAACCGACTCCCGGGCCCGGCCCCCCGCGTTCCGCCGCGCCTCGGCGTAGCCGACCCGGGCGCCCTGGAGGGCGGCGTCCGCCTCGTCCGCCCGGGCTCCCCGGACCCCGAACAGGTCCACCGGCCACCCCAGGGAGAGGCTTCGCTCGGAGGCGTCGAGCCCCTCCCCCGGTTCCCAGGCGTCCGCCTCGGCGTGGAGGCGGGGGTTGGCCGGAGCTCCGGCCTGGACCCGGGCCGCGTCGGCGGCCAGTACCCGCTCCGCCGCCGCCCGCACCTCGGGATCGGCCGCCACCGCGAGGAGGACGGCCCGGTCGCGGTCCACCGAACCGAGCGCGGTGAGCGCGGGTTGGAGCCCCGCCCCCGGCCCGCCTTCCGGGGCCGGCGGCGGCTCGAGCAGCACCGCCGGCGCGCGGTAACCGGCCCCGCAGGCGGCGGCGAAGAGGGCGAGAACGGCGAGCGGAAGGGTCCGGCTCGCGCGGACGATGAGGGACACGGGATCTCTCCTGGGTGAACGGGGTCCCCGCGGAACGCGCGCCGGGGCGCGGGTTCACCGGGGACGGAGGCGGGCCCTCCGGGGGGCCGGGGGGATCGGGGCCGGGCCCGGTCTCAGGAGAGAAGGACGGTGGTGGAAATGTGGGGGGAGAGGGAGAGGGCGGGAGGCGCGGAGACGGGGAGCCGCGGGGCGCGGGGCGCCGCCCCGGCAACCGCTTGGCCATCCGGGCCTCCGGCGATCGCCGCCCCCGAGGCCCCGGGGGCCGGGGCGCGGTGGGCCGCGGCCATGGTCTGGCAGGGGCCGCACACCGCCCAGTCGCCGGCCGCCTCCACCTCCGCCCGGCAGCACTCGTCTCCGGGCTCCCCGGGGCAGCAATCGGCGGCCCAGGCCCCGCACAGGGACCCGGCCATGCCTCCGGGAAGGAGGAGCACGGCCAGCAGGGGCAGGATGAGAAGGTGGAGTCGTTGCTTCATGGTGCTTGGGCGCCGGCCCCGGGAGCGACGATCGCGAAGGCCCGGCGTCCGCAGAGTATAACCGATCGGACCGGTCCGGATTCCACCCCGGGGGCGGCACTCCCCTCCCTGGAGGCGACAATCCCCCCTCGCGCGCAGGAATTCCCGACCGGAGAGCCCGGCTCAGCGCCGGCGCAGGCCCTCGACCAGGAGCAGGATCCGCTCCGGCTCCACCCCGGCCAGGCGGTTCAGACCCAGGGAGAGGAGGGCGGCCCCGAGGACGAAGAAGGCGAGGAGGGTCTCGGGCGGGTTGCCGGGAACCCGGATCCAGAGCGCAAGCCCGTACAGCGCGGCCGCCACCGGCACCCCGAGCCGGAGGGCGAGGAGCGCCGAGGCGAGGCGCGGCCCGGCCAGCCGGCCGGCCAGGCTGAGGCCGAACCGGAGGGTGACGGCGGTGAAGCCGAGGGCCAGGACCACCACCGAGAGGAGCATCTCCGCTCCCAGGATCAGGTTCCAGTCCAGGCCGCCGGGTCCCGGCAGCGCCCAGACCGCCGCCGCCAGCGCCGCCACCGCCGCGGCGAGCACCCCGGCGCGGAGGAGCGCGGCCACCACGTGGTCCCGGGTGTTGCGGGCGGCCAGGGCGGCGGGATCGGAAGCCCGGCGGGCCAGGCCCCGGAACGCGGTCACCTGGGCCACGGGGAGCAGGATCAACAGCGTCACCACCGCGGTGCGGAGCAGGCGGACGTAGGCTTCATCGGCCACCGGCGGCCCTCCCCGGTCCTCCGGGCGGTTTCGCGGCGGGGGTCACTTGAGCGCGAACGAGAGGCTCTCCAGCTCGATGGCCAGGTTCACGTTCCGCAACCTCACCTCGTCGGGCACGAACAGCTTGCGGGGGGCGAAGTTGAGGATCCCGGGGATTCCCGCCCGGACCATGAGGTCGGCCACCTCCTGGGCGGCGGCGGCGGGGGTGGTGATGATCCCGATCTGCAGATCCAGGTTCCGGACGTGGCCGGCGAACTCCTCCACCGGCTGCACCTGCAGCCCGTTCCAGGCCTGGCCGAACTTCTCCGGATCGTTGTCGAACACGGCCAGGATCTCGAACCCCTCCCGGGCGAACTCCTTGTAGGCGACCAGGGCGTGGGCCAGGTTCCCCGCCCCCACCAGGCATACCCGCCACCGGCGGTCGAGGCCGAGGATGCTCCGGATCTCGGCCTGGAGCTTGACCACCGAGTAGCCGGTGCCCCGCTTCCCGAAGTGGCCGAACAGCGAGAGGTCCTTCCGGACCTGGGCCGGGGTGGCCCCGGCCCGCCGGGCCAGGCCGTAGGAGGAGACGGTGGTCTCGCCCTCCCCCCGCAATTCCCCCAGCACCCGGTAGTAGCCGGAGATCCGCCGGACCGCGTAATCGGAGATGCGGGGCTCCTCGACGGGCGGCCCCACGCTCACGCGCCATCCCCGGAGCCGGCCCCATCGTCGTCCCCGTCGTCCTCCCCGTGTTCCCCGGTCGCTCCGGTCTCCTGTCCCGCGTCCCCGGCGGACTCCGCCGGATCGCCGTCGGGTCCGGCCTCCGCCTCCACGCTGGCCTCGTCCTGCTCGGAGAGGATCCGGGCCACGTCGGCCACCGTGTCCTCGTCCTCCAGGTTGATGAGCCGCACCCCCTGGGTGGCCCGGCCCAGCACCGACACGTCCCTGATGGGAAGCCGGATCACGATCCCGTTCCGGGTGGTGATCATCAGCTCGTCGTCGCTCTTCACCTCGCGGATGGCCAGGAGGTTCCCGATCCGGGCCGAGGGCTTGATGGTGATGATCCCCTTGCCCCCGCGTCCGGTAAGCCGGTACTCGTCCACCGGACTCCGCTTCCCGTAGCCCCGGTCGGTCACGGCGAGGATCTCGGAGTCGTCGCGCCGGAGCACGATCATCCCGATCACCGCGTCGTCGCCGCCGTCCAGGGTCACCCCGCGGACCCCCCGGGCGGTCCTCCCCATGGGCCGGACCGCGTCCTCGGCGAAACGGATGGCCTTGCCCTTGGCCTTGGCCAGCACCACCTCCCGGCTCCCGTCGGTCATGGCCACGTCGATGATCTCGTCGTCCTCGGCCAGGCCGATGGCGATGATCCCGTCCCGGCGCACGTTGGAGTAGGCGGGGAGCTCGGTCTTCTTGACCTGGCCCTTGCGGGTGGCGAAGAAGAGGAAGTGGTTGGCGTCGAAGTCCTTGACCGCGGCCACGGACGCGATGCGCTCGCCCGGCCGCAGCATGACCAGGTTCACGATGGCCTTCCCCTTGGCCGTGCGGCCGGCCTGGGGGATCTCGTGCACCTTGAGCCAGTACACCCGCCCGGTGTTGGTGAACACCAGCACGTAGGCGTGGGTGGAGGCGATGAACAGGTGCTCGATGAAGTCGTCCTCGCGGGTGGTCTGGCCGGTCACCCCGCGCCCCCCGCGCCGCTGGCGGCGGTAGGTGTTGACCGGGAGGCGCTTGATGTACCCGAGGTGGCTGATCGAGATGACCATGTCCTCCTCGGCGATCAGGTCCTCGACCGAGAACTCGCCCTCGGCGGCCTGGATCTCGGTGCGGCGGGCGTCGCCGTACTTGGCCTTCAGGTCCATCATCTCGCCCTGGATGAGCTCCAGGACCCGCCGCTCGCTGGCCAGGATCTCCTTGTACTCGGCGATCAGCCGCTGCAGCTCGGCGTACTCGGCCTCGATCTTGCCCCGCTCCAGGCCGGTGAGCCGGGCCAGGCGCATGTCCAGGATGGCCTGGGCCTGGACGTCGGAGAGCTCGAACCGGCCCATCAACGCCGACTTGGCCTCGGCGGTGTCCTTGCTGGCGCGGATGATCTTGACGATCTCGTCGATGTTGTCGAGGGCGATGAGCAGGCCCTCGAGGATGTGGGCCCGCTTCTCGGCCTGGTCCAGATCGTAGCGGGTCCGCCGGATGATCACGTCCCGGCGGTGATTGATGAAGTGCTGGACCATCTGGCGCAGGGTCATGGTCTCGGGCCGGCCGTTGACCAGGGCCAGCAGGTTGGCGCCGAAGGTCTGCTGCATCTGGGTGTGCTTGTAGAGCTGGTTCAGGATGACCTGGCTGGCCGCGTCCCGCTTGAGCTCGATGACGATGCGGAGCCCCTGGCGGTCGGACTCGTCGCGGAGGTCGGAGATCCCGCTGATGGCTCCGGAGCGGACCAGGTCGGCGATCTTCTCCAGCAGCGCCGACTTGTTGACCATGTAGGGGATCTCGGAGACCACGATCACCTCGCGCCCGGTTTCCAGCACCTCGATGATCGCGCGGGCGCGGACGGTGATCAGCCCCCGCCCGGTGGTGTAGGCGTTGCGGATCCCCTCGCGGCCCATGATGATGCCGCCGGTGGGGAAGTCGGGCCCGGGAACCAGGGCCAGCATGTCCTCGTCGGTCAGCTCCGGATTGTCGATGAGTTCGCTCACCGCGTCGCAGATCTCGTTCATGTTGTGGGGGGGGACGTTGGTGGCCATCCCCACCGCGATCCCGGTGGCCCCGTTGCAGAGCAGGTTGGGAACCCGGCCCGGCAGCACCACCGGCTCCTCGCGCACGTTCTCGTAGTTGGGCCGGAAATCGACCGTCTCCCGCTCGATCTCGGCCAGGGTCTCCATGCCCACCGCGGCGAGGCGCGCCTCGGTGTACCGCTCCGCCGCGGCGGAGTCGCCGTCGATGCTTCCGAAGTTCCCCTGGCCGTCCACCAGCGGGTACCGCATGGAGAACTCCTGGGCCAGACGGACCATGGCGTCGTAGATGGCCGAGGTCCCGTGCGGGTGGTAGTTTCCGTTCACGTCCCCGGTGATCTTGGCGCTCTTCCGATAGGGGCGGTCCGGGGCCAGGTTCAGGTCGTTCATCGCGACCAGGATCCGGCGCTGGACCGGCTTCAGCCCGTCCCGGACATCGGGCAGGGCGCGGTTGACGATGACCGACATCGAGTAGTCGAGGTACGCGGTGCGCATCTCGTC
This sequence comes from Candidatus Eiseniibacteriota bacterium, assembly GCA_963768615.1. GTDB lineage: Bacteria > Eisenbacteria > RBG-16-71-46 > JABDJR01 > JABDJR01 > CAVSKL01. The sequence goes on from CAVYIE010000005.1 coordinate 377,885, forward strand.
TTCGATGGCGGCCGGGACCACGCGCTTCCCAGCATCTTCTGCCATGTTATCTCCTTGGCTCTTAATATTTTACGAGGCTTCGCGGGCGGGGCGCGGCGATCCCGGCCGGGGACCGCGGCGATGGCGTCTCAGGGTGCACGGTCCGAGGGGAATCGGCCGGGCCCGCGGATGGGTGACCCTCATCCCGAGAGGCGGGTTGCCCTCCTACGCACTTCCCCGAATTATAAGGGTTTAGACTATCCGGGACCATTGATTTTCGAGGGCCTCCGCGCCCGTATAATGAACCGCGACCCGGACGGCCCTGCCCCATCCTCCCGCGCCGTCCCGCACCCTGACCGAAGGAGATCCCATGGCCGGACTGTCCGCCAAGACCTGCGTCCCCTGCCGGGGCGGAGTGCCTCCCCTGGCCGGGGAGGAGCTCGCCCGGCTCCACCGTGAGCTGGACCAACACTGGAAGCTCGTCGACGACCACCACCTGGAGAAGAGCTACGCCTTCCCGGACTTCCGGCAGGCCTTCGAGTTCGTGAAGCGGGTGGGGGAGATGTGCGAGGAGCAGGGCCACCACGGGGACATCCTGCTGGCCTGGGGCCGGGTGACCCTCACCGTGTGGACCCACAAGATCGACGGCCTCACCGAGAGCGACTTCGTGTGGGCGGCCAAGGCGGAGGACCTGCTCAAAGCGGCAGGGTGAGCGACCAGCGGGCGAAGGGCCGGGAGGGCTGGAAGTCGGCGTCCAGGACCGCGTCGAGGCGAAGGCCCCGCCACACCCAGCCGGCCCCGACGGCGATGGCGGGGTCTCCCAGGGTACGGCTCCGTCTCACCCGGTCGACCCGGTAGCGGCCGGTCCATTCCTCACTCGTCCGGGTGCGCCGGTCGCCGATCCCGCCCGAGACTCCGGCCCGGACGGTCAGCGTTCCCGCCGCCCGTCGCTCTCCGGAGAGGAAGAGCCGGGCGGTCAGCTCCTCCTCCGCCCGGTACTCGCGAGTGAACTGATTCCCGGCGGGACTGAACCCGGGGATGCGGTCCTGGGCCCAGCTGGCCTCCAGGCCCGCCACCAGGTCCTGCCCATCGCCGGAGAGGAACCTCCAGGCCGCCGCCGCCTCTATCCCGCGCTCGACCATCGACCAGGGAGGAGCGGGTTGTGGGTCCGCTCCCGCGTCCCGGTAGCTCAGCCGGACCGCGGCGAGAAGCCCCGTAGCGGGGGCCAGGGTACGGATTCCCGCCCCCAGCACGTAGCCGGTCCCGGGGCCCAAGCGCCAGGGTTCGACCCCGGACCCGGTTATCAGGTCGGCCAGGTACCGGGAACGGCCCTCGTAGCGGCCCGGACCGCCGGCCACGGTCATCTCCACCGTTCGGCCGGATGCGCTTTCCAGGTGAAGTCCGGCGGCCAGCCTCAGCTCGCGGACCCGGTAGAACCGGCTGTATTCCTCCATGAGGCGCGTCCCGTCGGACGCGGTCTGCCGGTCCCGGGAAACCAGATCCCGGTATCCCAGGGCCAGACCCCACCGGCCGGCCCCGGCCAGGACCAGGTTCTGGGTTTCCCCCTGCAGCAGCCATCCGGCGCGGGTTCCGCCGGAGGTGAGAGCCAGGGCGCGGTCCCGGTCCACGACCAGGCCGCCCTCCAGCACCGCCGCCGCTCCCGGCCAGTCCCGCAGGCCGGACGGGTCGAGGGCCAGATCGGGGGGAAGCCCGCGGCCCTGGAGCGCGGCCATCGAGGCCTCGGCGGGCGGGCGGCCGAGGGTCAGGAAGAGGACCAGGGCGCCCAGGGCGGGCAGCAGGCCCCGGCCCGCGCCGCCCCGAAGGACCTCTCCCGGCGTCACCATGCCAGGCTCGCCGCCCAGCGGACGAAGGGGTTGTAGAGGTAGACGGTGGACCCCAGGTAGGCGTCCACGGTCACCGCCCGCCAGAGCCATCCCCCACCCAGCACCACCTCGGGATCGGCGATGCTCCCTCCCGACTCCCGCCGGATCTGGAACCTGGGAGTCTCCGAGTCCCCGGAGGGAGTCGTCGTCTCCTCCACCGCGAAGCGGATCGGCCCCCGCACCCCGGCCCGGGCGGTCCACCCGGATCCCAGCCCGGTCTCCAGGGAGGCGAAGACCAGCCCCTGGTAGGTGGTGAGATGAACCTCCCGTGCGGTGCTGGACACGCTCAACTCGTGGGTGTCGTTCCAGCCGGCGGAGAAGCCGATCACCGCGTCGTCCACGTGCCGGGGATGCAGGCGCCACCCCAGGTCGAGGGTGGCGCCGCGCCGGCGGGCCCGGAGGCCGGTGATGTTGGTGAAGCGGGGCCGCAGATCCTGGTAGTACGCGGCGGCGGCGAACTGGAAGCCGGGCTCCGGGGTCACGCTCTGGACCGCGAACTCGCCCCCCAGGCCCTCGCGGGTCGTCCAGCCCAGACGGGTCACGGTGAGCTCGTCGTCCTGGATCTCCACGTCCTCGTTGGTCCCCTCGGCGTGGACCAGCGTGGCCGCGATCCCGATCTGCACCGCCCGCCCGGACGCGGCACGGTGCGACCAGCCCCCTCCCAGCCGGAAGTCCCGCTCCCAGTTCTCCTCGTCGCCGGTCTCGTACCGGTAGGCGTCCCCCAGCACGTTCAGGTTCTCGTCCTGGAAGCGTTCGAAGCGGTCCTGGAACCCCGCGGTGAGGCCCCATCCCCCGGGAAAGGAGACCAGCAGGTTGTGGCTCCGGCCGTCCAGGATGTAGCCGACCCGCGTCCCCGCTCCCCCCAGGGCCATGACGAACGCGTTGGCGGGATTGCTGGTGCTGATGCCGGCGATGCTACCGGAGACGAAGGTGGTGTATCCGTTCTGGGCGTACTCCAGGTCCATTCGGGGCTCGAACCAGGTCCCGGAGCCGGGGAAGGTGCGGAGATTGGAATCGTCCACGGCCAGGAGCCGGGGGAGCGAGCGGCCGTCCAACGCCGAGCGGGAGGCCCGCGCGGGGGCAACCGGACCGGCGGGGAGCAGGACCAGGGCGGTTAAGGCGGCGGCGGCAAGCCGGCGGGCGCGGCCGGGTCGGTGCATGTGGAATCCCCCTTCCGCCCCTCCGGACGGCTCGGTGTCCGCGGTCCCGGGACCCCGGCGCGGATGAGGGGGTGCATCCTCGGCGGGATGCCGGTTTGAGAAGCATGGCGCGCGGCCGGGACCGCGTCCGGAAGTTATACAAGCAGACGGAGGCGGGCACCAGCCCGGAATGACGGCGGCGTGCGAAGCGCGGCCGGGGCCGCACCGGTCCGGGGGACGGGACCGGTCAGACGTGGTTGCGGAGCATCAGCTCCTTGGGGTGGGGATCGAGGTAGATCTGGCCCAGGAGGTAGGCCTGCTTCCGGTCCCGGGCGTGGTGGCGGAGTAGGGTCAACGGAACCACCAGGGGGATCAGGCCCCGCCGGTAGTCTTCCACCACCTCCACCAGCTCCCGGCGGGCATCGCCGTCCAGGTCGCGCTTGAAGTACCCCACCATGTGCTGGAGCACGTTGGTGTGCTTGCGGACGGTGGTGCGGCGGGCCATGCCCTCCATGAAGGTGCGGCCGTAGCGATCCTTGGCCCGGGCCGCGCCCAGCGCCTTGGCCTCGGCGGTGATCCGTCCCAGCTCCCGGTAGTGCGGGGGGCTGTGGGAGAGGAGGAGCAGCTTGTGGGCGGTGTGGAAGGCCACCAGCCGCCCCACCGAGTAGCGTTCGGCCAGGAAGTCCTTCCACCGCCGGTAGGCGAAGACCCGCTCGATGAAGTTCTCGCGGAGGACGGGATCGTGGAGCCGCCCTTCCTCCTCGGTGGGCAGGAGCGGATGGCGGTCCAGGAGCGCCCGGGCGAAGAGCCCGGCCCCCCCCTTGGCCGGCGCGCCACCGGCCGGAGGGTAGACCTTAACCCGCTCCATGCCGCAGCTCGGGGAGTTCTTCTTGAGCACGTACCCGCAGAGGTCCAGGGCGTCCAGCCCCGCCACCCGCCGCCGGGCCCAGGCGTTCATGGCCTCGGTGTGGTCGGTCCCGGTGCGCGTGCCCACCATCCGCGGCGAGGAGACCGCCCCCTCCAGCCGGACCGGCTCCCGGGGTATCCCCATGCCCAGCTCCACCTCCGGGCACACCGGCACGTAGGCCACGTAGCGGGCCAGGGTTCCGGTGAGGAAGGGATCGCGCTTGTGGCCGCCGTCGTAGCGGACCGGTTCCCCGAGCAGGCACTGGGAGATGCCGATCCGGATGGGGGCGAGGGGATCGTCGCGCCGGGACGGGAAAACGGTGGGCTCGGTCATTCCGTGTCCGCCGCCCGAGACCCCGGCGCGCGGCCGGGGCCCGGGACGGAATCAGATGTCGAGATTCTGGACGTAGAGGGCGTTCTGCTCGATGAACTCGCGCCGGGGCTCCACCTCCTCGCCCATGAGGGTGGCGAAGACGTTGTGGGCCTCCACCGCGTCCTCCAGGGTGACCCTGCGGAGGATGCGGGTGCCCGGATCCATGGTCGTCTCCCACAGCTGGTCGGGGTTCATCTCCCCCAGGCCCTTGTAGCGCTGGCTGTGGACTCCCTTGGGCCCGCCGAACTCCGAGGCCATGAGCCGGTCCCGCTCCTCGTCGCTCCAGGCGTAGAAGTTCTTGTTCCCCTTGGAGAGGCGGTAGAGGGGCGGCTGGGCGATGAACACGTAGCCCATGTCGATCAGCGGCCGCATCTGCCGGAAGAGGAAGGTGAGGAGCAGGGTGCGGATGTGGGCCCCGTCCACGTCGGCGTCGGTCATGATGATCAGCTTGTGGTAGCGGGTCTTGGTCCCGTCGAATTCCTTCCCGATCCCCGCCCCCAGGGCGGTGATGATGGTCCGGATCTCCTCGTTGGAGAACATCTTGTCCGGGCGCGCCTTCTCCACGTTGAGGATCTTCCCCTTGATGGGGAGGATGGCCTGGAACTCGCGGTTCCGGGCCTGCTTGGCCGAGCCGCCGGCCGAGTCGCCCTCCACGATGAAGAGTTCGCTCACCGAGGGGTCCCGGCTCGAGCAGTCGGCCAGCTTGCCCGGAAGCGACCCGGAGTCCAGGGCCGTCTTCCGCCGGGCCAGCTCGCGCGCCTTGCGGGCCGCCTCGCGGGCCCGGGCCGCGGCCATGGACTTCTCGATCACCGACTTCGCCACCGAGGGGTTGGTGTCGAAGAAGTCGTTCAGCCCCTCGGAGAGGATGGACTCGACGATCCCCTTGACCTCGCTGTTTCCCAGCTTGCCCTTGGTCTGCCCCTCGAACTGGGGCTCGGGGACCTTCACGCTGATCACCGCGGCCAGCCCCTCACGCACGTCCTCGCCGGAGAGGCTGATCTTGTCGTTCTTGAACAGCTTCTCCCGGGTCCCGTAGGCGTTCAGCACCCGGGTGAGGGCGGAACGGAACCCGACCAGGTGGGTGCCGCCCTCCACGGTGCAGATGTTGTTCACGTAGGAGAACACGCTCTCGTTGTAGGTGTCGTTGTACTGGAGGGCGATCTCCACGTCCACGTCGTCCCGGTTCCCGCGGACGAAGATCGGCGGCTGGTGCAGGGTCTGGTGCCCCCGGTTGAGGGTCTGCACGAACTCCAGGATGCCGCCGTCGAAGTGGAACTTGTGCTCCTTGCCCGAGCGCTCGTCCGCGATCTCGATGGTCACCCCGGGATTGAGGAAGGCCAGCTCCCGGAGCCGCTGGGACAGGGTGTCAAAGGAGTAGTCCAGGGTCTCGAAGATCTCCGTGTCGGCGAGGAAGGTCACGATGGTGCCGCGTCCCTCCGCCGATCCCAGGTCCTTCATCTCCCCGGTGGCCACGCCGCGGGCGTAGCTCTGGGTGTAGCGGTGGCCGTCGCGGAGGACCTCCACGCTCAGCCACTCGCTGAGCGCGTTCACCACCGAGACGCCCACCCCGTGCAACCCGCCCGAAACCTTGTAGGAGGACTTGTCGAACTTGCCGCCGGCGTGGAGGGTGGTCATCACCACCTCCAGGGCCGGCCGGCCCTCCTTGGCGTGCATCTCGGTGGGAATTCCCCGGCCGTTGTCGATCACGGTCACCGAGTTGTCGGGATGAATGGCGATCCGCACGAGATCGCACTCCCCGGCCAGGGCCTCGTCGATGGAGTTGTCCACCACCTCGTACACCATGTGATGAAGCCCCGGGACCCCGGTGCTGCCGATGTACATGCTGGGGCGCTTCCGCACCCCTTCCAGGCCCTTGAGGACCTTGATGGATTCGGCTCCGTACCCGGCGCTGGCGATCGGTTCCTGTGCCATGAATGCTCTCTATTCTCCGGACCGTCCGGGCCGCTCCGCGGAGCGCCGGGCCGCCGGTTGCAGACGGATGTCGCGGACGATCGGGGACCCCAGTTTCCGGTTCAGGTCCTGGATCATCCGCTGCTTCAGGTAGGTCAATTCGTTCATCCAGGTCGGGCTGTCCACCTCGACCACCAGCGTCCCTTCGCGGAAGGAGACTGCCCGGGCCCGGGCCGCCACCCGGTCGCCGACCACTTCCGGCCAGCCTTCCACCGCCTGCCAGCCGGCCATCGGCTCGGACAGGCGCAGCCTGGCGAGCAGGTCCCGCAGGGGACCGCCGATCCTATCCATGCGTTCCTTCCGCTCATACCGCCGGGCGGGCGCTTCCCATCCCGGAGGGTCTCGGGTTCGCGGCTAGCCTTCCGGCAGGCGAAGGGGCATGACCAGGCAGAGGAGATCCTCCTCCTTGCCCTGCCCGTCGGGGACGAAGATGCCGGGGCTGGTGGGAGTGTTGAGCTGCACCGACACCTTCTCCGAATCCATGGTCCTGAGCGCCTCCAGCAGGTAGGCCGCGTTGTAGCCCACCGACAGGGGATCCCCCGCGTACTCGACGGCCAGGCTCTCCTGGCCCTCGCCGACGTCCGCGGTGCTCACGCTCAGTTCCACGCGCTCCGGTTTCAGCGCCAGCTTGATCTGGCGGGTCACGCTGTCCGACAGCACCGCCACCCGCCGCAGGGTGGCGATGAACTCGTCCCGGGGAACCAGGAACTGCTTCGGGTTCTCCTTGGGAATGACCTGCTCGTAGTTGGGGAAATTGCCGTCGATGAGCCGGGAGTAGACCGTGGTCGGTCCCATCTCGAACACGGCGAAGTTCTTGCTCACGGCCAGGTTCACCGACTCCTGGCCCGAGGCGAGGCGGACCACCTGGTTCAGGGCCTTGGGAGGGATGATCAGGTCGCGGCCGTCGAGGCCCTTGAAGTCCCCCTTGAAGGCGGCCTTGGCCAGGCGATGGCCGTCGGTGCCGACCATGCGAAGCTCCCCGCCCTTGAACTGCAGGAGGGCCCCGGTCAGCATCTGCCGGGTCTCGTCGTTCGACACCGCGTAGGTGGTCCGCTTCACCGCCTTCTCCAGGGTCTCGGTGGGCAGGACGACCATCTTCTCGGCATCGACCTGGGGTAGCTGGGGGAAGTCCTCGGGATCCAGGCCCACGATGGTGAAGGAGCCGTTCCCGCAGGAGAGCTTCACCTTGGCGTCCTTGACCGCGACCTTCACGTCGGCGTCCGGCAACTCCCGCACGATCTCTCCCACCCGCTTGGCGGGGATGGTGATGGAGCCGGTCTCGGTCACCTCGGCCTCGCCGCGGGTGCGGATCGAGATGTCCAGGTCGGTCGCGACCAGGGTCAGTCCCTCCTTGTCCGCCTCGATGAGGACGTTGGAGAGAATCGGCAGGGTGCTCTTGGCCGGGACCGCGCTGACCACGATCTGCAGCAGTTCCTGCAAGGACCCCTTGGAAATGGAGAACTTCATCCTCTTTCCCCTTCAAATGTCGTATGGGACGGAGATGTGGCTGCGCCGGCGGGTTCGAAGGCGCTGCGCCCCAAAGAAGTCATTATAGTCTCGCCCTCCGCTCCGCCACAAGACTCAACTCACCGGTTAAGCGATTACGATCCAGTTAGTTAGCCAGCGCAAAACCCGTTCGGAAGCCGGATTCCCGGGACCTCTCGCCACCCGCCCTGGGGAGAACTCCCCGGTCTTCTTCTCTGTAGAGATTCAGGTAGTAGCAGTAGTAGGGGCCGAGAAACGGTGGAAAACCGGGGTCCGGGTCGGCAACGCGTTGCCCGGCTTCAGGTTCTCGCCTCGGGGGATGTTCACGGTTATCCCCAGCACTCCCGGGTGATCCCCAGTCCGCCGGCGCCGCCGGACTTATCCCCCGGTTGTCCACCGTCTTTCGGTCCCGCTCAGGACTGGTTCCGGAGCCGCTCGGAGAGTTCCTCCACCCGGTGCCGGAAATCGGAATCCACCTCCATCATCTCCTTCACCCGGTCGCAGGCGTAGAGCACGGTGGTGTGGTCGCGGCCGCCGAAGGCCTTGCCGATCTCGGTCAACGGCATCTCGGTCAGGGTACGGCACAGGTACATGGCCACCTGCCGGGGCACCACGATGGCGTTGGTGCGGCGCTTGCCTTTCAGGGCCTCGACCGACACGTGGAAGTGCTGGGCGACCAGCTTCATGATCCCCGGCGCTTCGGGACGGTTCTCCTTCTCCCGGCGCATGAAGTCCTGGAGGACCTGGTTGGCCAGTTCCACCGTGATGTCGCTCTTCATGAGGGTGGCGAAGGCCACCAGGCGGACCAGGGAACCTTCCAGCTCGCGGATGTTGGAGCGCACGTTCTCCGCGATCAGGAGCGCCACGTCCTCGGGAAGGTGGATCCCCTCGATTTCGGCCTTCTTGCCGAGAATGGCCACCCGGGTTTCCAGGTCCGGGGGCTGGAGATCGGCAACCAGGCCCCAGTGGAACCGGCTGACCAGCCGCTCCTCGAGCATGCGGATCTCCTTGGGGGGGCGGTCGCTGGTGAGCACGATCTGCTTCCGGGCGTCGTAGAGGGCGTTGAAGGTGTGGAAGAACTCCTCCTGGGTGCTCTCCTTGCCGGCCAGGAACTGGATGTCGTCGATGAGGAGGAGATCCGCGTTGCGGTACTTGTTCTTGAAATCGAGCTGCTTGGACTCCTGGATGGCCCCGATCATCTCGTTCATGAACTTCTCGCTGGACACGTAGAAGATGCGGCCGCGGGGATTGCGCAGGAGCATGGCGTTGCCGATGGCCTGCATGAGGTGGGTCTTGCCCATGCCCACCCCGCCGTAGAGAAAGAGGGGGTTGTAGGACGTGGCCGGATTCTCGGCCACGGCCATGCAGGCGGCGTGGGCGAGCTGGTTGCTCTTGCCCACCACGAAGCTGTCGAAGGTGTACTTGGAATCCACCTGGCTCTGATCCTGGTAGACCCGGACCGGTGCCGGGGTCCGGGGCGCCTGGACGTGCGCCTTGGGCCGGGCCTCGAGAACGGGATCCACCTGGAATCGGATGGTGAGATCGCTGCCGTAGACCGGGACCGCGGCCCGCCGGAGGACGTCCATGAAGTTCTCCGAGAGCCAGTCGGTCACGAACTGGTTGGGAACGGCGATGGTGAGCACATCGTCTTCGAGGGAGTGGAAGCTGATGGTCTTGAACCAGGTCTCGTAGGTCTGCTCCTGGACCCGGGAGCGGACTTCCTGGAGGTAGCGTCTCCAGTCCGGGGGAAGGGGTTCGGTTGCCATGTGCAGGGCTCCTTCAAGCTGAGTTATCCACAGCCCGCAGCGCCAGCCGGAGACGCCGCAAGCGGGACCAATTCCGGGATGTTACGGGCAGGGCGGGACTCCGGACGCAAGCCGACCCGGCCCGAGTGGTTTCCACAACTGTGGAAATGTCGCTATTCAGCTGTTCTGTATAGACTTAGGACCTTGGCGGGGGCACTTTCCGCACGGGGTTATCCACAGGAGGGTGAAGCACGGTGGGGAAGGCACGGCTCCTCCGTAAAACCAACTGTGCCAGCAGCTTCGGACGCCGCTAGCCACGGTCAAGGCCCCGGAATCGAGCGTGCGCGCAGAATAGCACAGCACCCCCCCCGTCACAAGGCGAAAGCGACCCCCTTGCGAAACGGGTTAAGTGCAATCATGACAAGTCGTTCAATCGGTTCACTCAAGTGAAGAATAACCCGAAGCCGGGGCTGTGGAAAACCCGGTGGATGAAGGGGATAAATGACAATTGAGATCCAATTTTATCATGGAATTTACCGGCCGCCGGCAGGGGGCTCCAAAGGCCTTGACGCCCCCCCCTCCGCCTCGTACCCTCTTCCGTCCCGTTCCGTTCCCGGTACTTCGGTGCCGACGGCCGTCCGCCCCCCGGGCGGGCCGGATCCACACCTCGATCGAAGGGGGTTGTTCGTTGAAACGCACCTTTCAGCCGCACAATCGCAGACGGAAGAAGAAGCACGGCTTTCGCGCGCGCATGAAGACCCGCGGGGGTCGCCTCGTTCTCAAGCGGCGGCGCGCCAAGGGCAGGGCCAGGCTCTCCGCTTCGTGACCCCCGGCGGGGTCGATGGGAAGTCTCACGACCGGAGCTTTCGTCCTTCGGACCGGCTCCGTCTGAACAGGGAGTTCCAACGGGTCTACCGCGAAGGCCGCAGCGTTCCCGGCGCGCTCCTCGTCCTGTTCTACCTCACGGCGCCGGACCTTCCCCGGAAAGCGGGGGTGGTGGCCAGCCGCCGGGTCGGTAACGCGGTCCGGCGCAACCGCGCCAAGCGTCTCCTGCGGGAAGCCTACCGGCACCTCAAGTGGCGCCTTCCCGAACGCGGGGTCCAGCTGGTGCTGGTGGCCCGCCGCGGATGCGGAGACTCCCACCTGGCCGAGGTGCAGCACGAACTGACCCAGCTGCTCGCGCGCGCCCGGCTCGTCGAACCCGGCTCCCCCGCCCCCGCCTCGGGTTAGGATGTTGCAGTGAACGTCCACGTCCGAACATCATCGTCCCCCACCGCCTGGCCCGCCCGGGTCCTGGTGGGATTGATCCGGATCTACCAGACCGTGGTTTCTCCGGTCTTGCCGCCGTCCTGCCGGTACACCCCGACCTGCTCCAACTACGCCCGCGAGGCGATCGTGCGCTACGGAGCCCGGCGGGGCGGCTGGATGGCGTTTCGCCGCATCCTGCGGTGCCACCCCTTTCATCCGGGAGGCTACGACCCGGTGGAGTAGGCCGGCGACGGCCCGCTCCGGGCAAGGAGTTTCATGGATCGGCGATTCCTGTTGGCGGTGGTCCTTTCCGCCGTCGTTCTGATCGTCTTCCAGGTCTGGCTGGCCCCGAAGCCGTCGCCCGAGGAACGGGCGCGGATGGCCGCCCGGGCGGACAGCCTGCGGACGGCCCAGGCCTCCTCTTCCGGGGTGAGGCGGGCGGCGCCGGATACCGAGGCCTCGGCGGGGACGATCACCGAGCCCGCCACCCCGGCCGGGACCCCCGAAGCGGCTCCCGGGACCCTGGCCTCCCTGGCCTCGGAGCCCCAGACGACCACGGTGGAGACTCCCCTCTACCGGGCCGAGTTCACCAACCGGGGTGCTCGCCTGACCTCCTTCAAGCTCCGGAAGTTCGACGACAAGCACAACCTGGACCGGGGGGACCTGGTCCAGCTGGTGCGGCCCGGCGAAGCCGAGTTCGACGTCCGGCTGGAGACCGAGTCCGGGCTCCGGGACCTCGGGGACGTGCTTTACGGGCTCCAGGAGGAATCCCTGCCCGGGGGCGGGAAGCGGCTCACATACACCGCCGGTTCATCCGGGGGGATCCGCGTCACCAAGGTCTACACCCTCCCCGCCGACGGCTACATGATCGACCTCCAGGTCTCGGTGCAGGCCGGGGACCAGGCCAGCGGCTACCGGCTGGGCTGGGACGGGGGGATCCCCCAGGCCGAGGCCAGCGACAAGCAGTACAAGAGCGCGGCCGGGACCATCGTGCTCCTGGGCAAGGAGCGGGAGACCGAACGCCCCGGGTCCTTCAAGAAGACCTCCGAGAAGGAGCTGGAGGGGAACGTCCGCTGGGCCGGGGTGCGCAACAAGTACTTCATGGCGGTGATGATCCCGCCTCCCGAGACCTCCAGCCGGGTGATCGCCACCGGAAGCGCGACCGAGAACCTGACCGGGGCGGAGGTGGCCATGCCGCTCCTCCACGGTTCCGGCACCCACGACTTCAAGGTCTATCTGGGCCCCATGGAGTACGACCACCTGAAGGCCCTCGGCTACGACCTGGACCAGGCCGTGGACCTGGGCTGGAAGATCTTCCGGCCCATCTCGAAGCTGCTCCTCACCGTGATGGTCTGGATGTACGGCTTCATCCCCAACTACGGCATCGTGATCATCATCATCTCCGCGGCCACCAAGTTCCTCTTCTATCCGCTCACGCGGACCAGCGTGAAGAGCATGCGGGCCATGCAGCGGATCCAGCCCGAGATGACGGCGATGAAGGAGAAGTACAAGGACGATCCCCAGCGCCAGCAGAAGGAGATGATGGTCCTCTACAAGAAGTACAAGGTGAACCCCATGGGGGGATGCCTGCCCATCGTGGTCCAGATGCCGGTCTTCTTCGCCCTCTACGCCGTCCTCTCCAACAGCATCGCCATGCGGGGAGCGGACTTCGTGTGGTGGATCAACGACCTGTCCTCCCCCGACACCATCGCCACCGTGGGGGGGCTGGCCATCCACGTGCTTCCCTTCCTCCTCTTCCTGACCACGGTGGCCCAGCAGAAGCTCACCCCCACCGGGGGCGACCCGCGGCAGAAGATGATCGGCTACATGATGCCGGTGGTCATGCTGTTCATCTTCTATTCCTTCCCCGCCGGGCTGAACCTCTACTGGACCGTGAACAACATCCTCACCGTCGCCCAGCAGTGGGCCATTCACCGCGAGGAGCCGCTGCCCGCCCCGGCGGCGAGCACCGCCTAGCACCATGCACAGGACCATGATCGACAACAACGAACCGACGACCGCACGAAGCTTCGAGGGCAACACGGTGGAGGAGGCGGTGGCCGGGGCCCTCCGGGAACTGGAACTCGCCGCCGACGAGGTGGAGGTGACGATCCTGGACCGGGGCTCCAAGGGCTTCCTGGGGCTGGGCTCCCGCCCGGCCCGGGTCCGGGTGGAGAGCCGGTCCCGGATCGGTCCCGCGGTCAAGGAGATGACCGAGACCCTGCTGCGCCTCATGGGGGTGGCGGCCGAGGTCTCGGTGGGCGATGCGGGAGGCGGGGGCGTGGACGTGGACATCCGGAGCGGCGAGGCCGACGGCCTCCTCATCGGGAGGAAGGGCGAGACCCTGGCCGCCCTCCAGCACGTGCTGACCCGCATGGCCGGCCGGCGGTTCGGGCCCGGCGGCGGCCCCATCCGGGTGGACGTGGCCGGATACCGTGCCCGCCGGGAGGAACACCTCCGGGAGCTGGCCCGGGGCCTGGCCGAGCGGGTGGAACGCACCGGCCGGCGGGCCATGACCGAGCCCCTGACCCCGGCCGAGCGCCGGGTGGTGCATCGGGCCCTGGCCGGGCTGGAGGGCGTGGAGACCCACGCCGCCGGCGCGGGGGTGAACAAGCGGGTGGTCCTTCTCCCCGCCCGCGGGGGCGGGGATGCCGCCCCGGGGTCCTGACCGGGACCGGCCCATGACTCGTACCGGGACCGCGCCATGATCCGCTCCTCCCTCCAGGACACGGTGGCCGCCCTGGCCACCCCGCCCGGTGCCGGGGCCCTGGCCGTGGTCCGCCTGAGCGGGCCGGACGCGCTGGCGGTGGCCGACCGGGTGTTCCGGGGACGCCGCCTCCTGGCCTCGCTCCCGGGGTTCCGGGGCGCCCACGGGCGCGTCCACGACGCCGACGGGCCCGCCGATGAGGTGGTGGCCTGGGTCTATCGTGCCCCGAAGAGCTTCACCGGCGAGGACCTGGTCGAGTTCGCCTGCCACGGTGGGGCGGTGCCGGCGCGCCGGGTGCTGGCGGCGCTGGCCGGGGCCGGGGCCCGGCCGGCCGAACCGGGCGAGTTCACCCGGCGGGCGTTCCTCAACGGCCGGATGGACCTGGCCCAGGCCGAGGCGGTGGCGGAGTTGATCGCCGCCCGGGGGCAGCGGGCCCAGGAGCAGGCGCTGGCCCAGCTCGAGGGTGGGCTGTCCCGGCGGGTCCGGGAGCTGGCGGGACAGGTCCGGGAGGCGCTGGCCCGGATCGAGGCTCATCTGGATTTCGGGGAGGACGTTCCCGAGGCCCCGGACGCGGCGGCGATCGCCGCCGGGCTGGTCCGGGCCCGGGCCGGACTCAGCCGCCTGGCCGGAAGCCACGCCCCGGCCCGCCGCATCCGGGACGGAATGACGGTCGCCCTCTGCGGCCGGCCCAACGTGGGGAAATCCTCCCTCCTGAACGCCCTGGTGGGTTCCGACCGCGCCCTGGTCCACGAAAGCCCGGGCACTACCCGGGACGTGGTGGATGCGGTGGTGGAGTGGGCGGGGATCCCGGTGCGGCTGGTGGACACCGCGGGACTCCGCGAGTCCCCGGACCCGGTGGAACGGGCGGGGGTGGAGCGCAGCCGCCGGGCCCTGGCCGCGGCGGACCTGGTTCTCTGGGTGACCGACGCGTCCGAGGCTCCGCGGGCCGAGGACGGGGCCGTGGCCGGGAGCCTGGATTTCACCCGGGTCCACCAGGTGCTGAACAAGGTCGATCTGGGAGTGGTGCACGAAGGGTGGGTGAACGGTTATTCACCCCGGGGCCGGCACCGGACCTCGGCCCGCACCGGCGAGGGCGTGTCCGGTCTGGTGGACGCGCTGGCCGGGGAACTCACCGCGGAGGTGGTGGATACCCTGGAGGCGGAGACGGTCTGGGTCACGGCCGAGCGCCATGCCCATCTCCTGGCCGGCGCGGAAGGGAGCCTCGGGGCGGCGATCGGGGTCCTCGAGGCGGGCGAACCGGTGGAGCTGGCCGCGGCCGATCTGCATCGCGCCCTGGATGCCCTGGCCGCGGTGACCGGGGACCGGGCCGGGTCGGACCTCCTGGACGAGATCTTCCGCCGCTTCTGCATCGGCAAGTAGCTCCGGCCCGGGGGCGGGACGCCCGCCCGCGGTCTGCCCGGGGCTCATTCCTATAGGTTCTTCGGGGAGTCGGATCATGTCCCTTCGGGATCGCTACGACGTCATCGTGATCGGGGCCGGGCACGCCGGATGCGAGGCCGCCTCGGCTTCCGCGCGCCTGGGCATGAGCACGCTGCTGCTCACCCTGAACCTGGATCACGTGGCCCAGATGTCCTGCAACCCGGCCATCGGCGGGGTGGGCAAGGGCCAGATGGTGCGCGAGATCGACGCCCTGGGCGGACTCATGGGCCGGGCCATCGACGCGACCGGGATCCAGTTCCGGATGCTGAACCGCAGCAAGGGGCCCGCCGTGCATTCCCCGCGGGCCCAGGCCGACAAGGCGCGCTATCAAAACACGGTGCGGCGGATGGTGGAGTCGACCCCGGGCCTGGACCTCCGCCAGGGACAGGTCACCGGGATCCTGATGGAGGGGAACCGGATCGCGGGGGTGGAACTGCAGAGCGGACTGCGGTACGCGTGCCGGGCCCTCATCATCACCCCGGGGACGTTCCTGAACGGGCTCATCCATCTCGGCGACGCCCACTACCCCGGCGGGCGGAGCGGCGAGATCTCCGCCCCCCGTCTGGCCGATTCGCTGCGCGCGCAGGGGTTCCGTCTGGGGCGGATGAAGACCGGGACGCCGCCCCGGGTGCACCGGCGGAGCATCGACTTCGGCCGGCTGGAGATCCAGTACGGCGACGATCCTCCCCAACCCTTCTCCCACTTCACCGGGACGCTGGACGTGGAGCAGGTCACCTGCTGGATCACCCGGACCACCGAGGCCACCCATGCCGTGATCCGGGAGAACATGCACCGGTCGCCGCTCTACTCGGGGCGGATCCGGGGGGTGGGGCCCCGGTACTGCCCGTCCATCGAGGACAAGGTGGTGAAGTTCCCCGACCGGAACGCGCACCACATCTGGATCGAACCCGAGGGCCGGGACACCGACGAGATGTACGTGAACGGACTCTCCACCAGCCTCCCCGAGGAGGTGCAGATGGAGATCCTGGCCACCGTCCCCGGCATGGAAGAGGCGGAGATGCTCCGCCCGGGCTATGCGGTGGAGTACGACTTCGTGTATCCCGACCAGCTTCATCCCAGCCTGGAAACCAAGCGGGTGGCCGGGCTGTTCCTGGCCGGACAGATCAACGGCACCACCGGCTACGAGGAGGCGGCGGGGCAGGGATTGCTGGCCGGGATCAACGCAGCCCTGGGCCTGCGGGGGGAACCGCCGCTGATCCTGAAGCGGTGGGAGGCCTACGTGGGGGTGATGGTGGACGACCTGGTGACGCTGGGCACCGAGGAGCCGTACCGCATGTTCACCTCCCAGTCCGAGTACCGGCTTCTGCTCCGGAACGACAACGCGGACGAGCGGCTCATGGGGCGCGGTGCGGAACTGGGGCTGGTCCCCCCCGGGGACGCCGCCCGCTGGCGGGAGAACCGGGCGCGGATCGCCGCGGAGCGACGGCGCCTGCAATCGGAGCGGGTGTCGGTGCGCCGGATCGGCGAGGCGCTGCCCGGGCTGGAGGTGCCGGAGTTCGGCGGCGCCACCCTGGAGGAGCTGCTCCGCAGGCCCTCGGTGAGCTATGCGGACCTGGCCCCCTTCGGGGAGGCGGAGCCGCTGCCCGGGGAGCTGGCCCGGCGGCTGGAGATCGAGGTGAAGTACGAGGGCTACATCCGCCGGGAGCTGGAGGCGCTGGAACGCCAGCGGGCGATGGAGGACCGACGCCTGCCGGCGGAGTTCTGGTCCTGGAATTTGCGCGGTATTTCCCATGAAGGGCGGGAAGCATTGCTTCGGGTGCGTCCGGAAAATGTGGGTCAGGCGTCGCGGGTGCGCGGGGTGTCCCCCGCCGACGTGGGAGTGATCCTCGTCCGGTTGGAGGAGATGCGGCGTTCGGGGAGCGGCAACGGAAACGGACGGGGGCCGGGGTCGGAGGGAGATGGCGCGGCGGCGGCGGGAAGCGAGGCCGGGGATGGTGCCGGCGGGTCCGCGGAGTTGGTTGACGGTCGCGCCGGTCGCGCGAGCGAGGAGGGTTGAGGTGGCCAGAAGCGGAGCGGGAAAGGCAAAAGATAGAAAAGAATTTAATTCATGGTTGGGCTTAAAGTTTTCGGAAATATCAGAGGTGGCGCGGGGGCGGCTGCTGGCCTACGGGGACCTGGTGATCGAACGGACGGAAAGCCTGGGGTTGATCGCCCGCGGAGACGTGCCCCGGTTCTTCATGAGGCACCTCAGGGAAGCTGCGGCGCCGTCTTTGATCGGATATCCTGCTGTGGGGCATAAGGTTATAGATATTGGAAGCGGGGGTGGGTTGCCGGGAATTCCCCTCTCCATTCTGCGGGAGGATCTCGAAGTCTCGCTCGTCGAGCCGAGGAACCGGAAAGCGGCTTTCCTGGAGCGGACCGTGCTCCAGCTTGGACTGGGTGCGGCCCACGTGTACATGGCCTCCATCGACGCCCTGGTCCGGTCTCATCCCGACCTGCGGTTCGACCTGGCCGTTTCCCGGGCGGTCGGCTGGACACCGGCCATGGTGAGCTGCCTGGAAGTGCTGGTCGAGTCGGGGCCCCTGATCCGTTATGGGGACCCCGGGTTCAGGCACGAGGGAGTGAAGGTGATCGAGATCGAGAGCGAGACTCCCCGTGCGCTCCAGATATGGCATCGGACGACCTGGAGTGGATTGCCGGGGGCGCGCTGAGGGTTCGACGACGTTTCACGTGAAACATGGGCGCCGATCAGCCGGAAATCATTGTACAAGCAAATCGACTTGTAACCCCCTAGTTGTTTGTGACGGCTCGGTTCCCTTCTGCGCTGCCGGTGCCCCAGCGCCGCCGCTGACCCACGTTCTTGGGGCCGGGCTGCCCCGCGCGGCCGGTCCGCCCCGCAATTCCTCGGCAGCGCTCGCCGGAACGATCCCCCGGATCGTTCTACCGGCTCGCTCTGGCCGGCGCGGGTCCCCCTCGCGGGGCCGGTCCGCCCCGCGATTCCTCGGCAGCGCTCGCCGGAACGATCCCCCGGATCGTTCTACCGGCTCGCTCTGGCCGGCGCGGGTCCCCCTCGCGGGGCCGGTCCGCCCCGCGGTTCCTCGGCAGCGCTCGCCGGAACGATCCCCCGGATCGTTCTTTCGGCTCGCTCTGGCCGGCGCGGGTCCCCCTCGCGGGGCCGGTCCGCCCCGCGGTTCCTCGGCAGCGCTCGCCGGAACGATCCCCCGGATCGTTCTTTCGGCTCGCTCTGGCCGGCGCGGGTCCCCCTCGCGCCTTCGGCGCTTCGGCCCGCCGCCGTCCAGGTTGCCTCGTCATTCGCGGGGCGGCTGCGGCCTTGCAAGAGAACGCCCTAAGGCGATGCCCGCGTGCACCCTGCATTGTTTGGGCCTCGTTCATCGCGGGGTGGCTGGGGACGGCGGAGGTGTACCCGGGTAAACAAGACGTTCGCAGGACGGCCGGGGCCGGCTGAGGGGTACCCGGGTAAACTCGGCATCGCGGGGCGGCTGGGGACGGCGGGGGTGTACCCGGGTAAACAAGACGTTCGCAGGACGGCCGGGGCCGGCTGAGGGGTACCCGGGTAAATTCGGCATCGTGGGGCGGCTGGGGCCAGCGGGGGTGTACCCGGGTAAACCCGGCGTTCGCAGGACGGCCGGGGCCGGCGGGGGTGCACCCGGGTAAACCCGGGGTTGTCGAGCTTGCGACCCGGGGAAGACCGGGGCCGGGGAAGAAGACAGAGCGGTGGGAGGCACAAGCGGAATTGCTTGTATCCTCCTGGGCGCCGGGGGCAGGCGACTGCCGGCAGCGCCTGGCCTTCGTCATGGCCTCGTACGGGGACCGACCCCTTCCCCCCGAGGGTGGAGACCGGAGCCCATCGCAGTCTGCCAGGACCACCGCCGCACCATCTCGCCTCGGTGCCCGGGCCATGGGCCCGGCGAACCCTGCCTCCGTGCCTTCGCTGAACTGCGAGAAGAACCGGTGTGCGCCCCCCTGTTTCACGTGAAACCTCTGGGCGTATCGCTCGGTACTGCGAAAGGCAAGCAAGTAGCCGATGTGGCTCCGGGTAGAAGGCTTTTCGTTGACATGGGCCCCCCCAAGGGAGCACCATGAACCAAGTTCGGCGCCCCGATCGCGTGGTGTGCCGGACAGGTCTTGTCAAGACAAGCGCTTATGGAGGGCGACCTTGTTCTTGGCCGTGGCGCCGAACTGGACGGCGCTCCCGCCATGCCCGCCCCTCCCTCGCTTGAATTCCCCGGTCCATTCTCACGCCGGAACTGTCTTGTGCCCGCCCGTCCCCCGGCGGATCGCCGGCGTGGAGGAATCGGAACGCATGACCCCGCCGGAAAGGAAGCAGACCGTGAGTCGCATGATCGCCATCGCCAACCAGAAGGGGGGCGTGGGGAAGACCACCACGACGGTAAACCTGGCCGCGTCCCTGGCCGACCTCGGCCGGAAGGTCCTGGTCCTGGACATGGACCCTCAAGGGAATGCGGGCAGTGGGTTTGGAATCAACGGAAACGACACCGCCAGAGGCGCTTATGAGGTCTTGACCGGGGAGTGCTCCGTGGCCGAGGCGATCGTCCCCACCGGGGTGAGCGGGGTGGATCTGCTGCCCTCGGGGCAGCGGTTGATCGGCGCCGAGGTGGAGCTGGTGGGCGAATCGGAGCGTGAGCTGATCCTGCGCCGAGCGCTGGCCGAACGGCGCGAGGCCTACGATTACCTCCTCGCCGATTGCCCCCCCTCCCTGGGCCTCCTGACCGTCAACACCCTGACTGCCGCCGACGCGGTCCTTATCCCGATCCAGACGGAGTACTACGCGCTCGAGGGGTTGACCCAGCTCCTGAACGCCATCCGGCTGATCCAGCAGTCCTTGAATCCCCCGCTGGAGATCGAGGGGATTCTCCTCACCATGTACGATTCGCGGCTCAACCTCTCCCAGGAAGTCGCGGCGGAGGCCCGAAAGTACTTCGCGGGACGGGTCTACGAGAGCGTGATCCCGCGCAACGTCCGGCTCAGTGAGGCGCCATCCTACGGCATGCCCGTGCTCCAGTACGACAAGGCCTGCGTCGGGTCGCAGAGTTATGTCGGCTTGGCACAAGAGCTTATAGCACACGAATCCAACCCGGAAGAGGAGGTGGTGTCTCATGAATAGAAAGGCCCTGGGCCGAGGACTGGAGGCCCTGATCCCCAGTGCGCCGGAACGCCGATCGGAGCCGCCGGCCGCCAAGGAGCAGGCTGCCGAGGCGGGCCATGATTCGCCCGGACCCCGCACCGTGTCCTTGGACCGGATTCGCCCCAATCCCTATCAGCCCCGGACCCACTTCGACCCGGAAGCGATCGAAGAACTGGCCGAGTCCATCCGCGTCAATGGGCTCATCCAGCCGCTCGTGGTTCGGGATGCCGGAGAGGGTCGCTTCGAGCTCATCGCCGGGGAGCGGCGCTTCATGGCCTGCCGCCAAGCCGGGCTGACCGACGTGCCGGTGGTGATCCGGTCCGCGAGCCGCAAGGAGATGCTGGAAGTGGCGCTGGTCGAGAACCTCCAGCGCGAAGACCTGAGTCCGATCGAGGAGGCGGAAGCATTTCAGCGCCTGGCCACGGAATTCGGCCTCACCCAGGAAGAGGTGGCCGGGCGGGTCGGCCGCAGCCGCACCGCGGTCACCAATTCCCTGCGACTCCTCGGTCTTGAGGAAGAGCTCAAGGAATTGGTTTCACGTGGAACACTCTCCGCAGGCCATGCACGTGCTCTCCTCGCACTGCCCGAGGGAACTCCCCGTCGCAAGCTCGCGCGCGAGATCGTCCAGAAGGGCCTTTCCGTGCGGCAGGCCGAACTCAAGGTGCAGGGCGAGAAGCCTCGGGCCAACCGGCCGGCGGCGCGCAAGCGTTCTCATCCTGCCCTGGATGCCTGGGAAGACCGGCTGCGCACGCGCTTCGGCACGCAGGTCCGCATCGTCGGTGGCACGGGACGGGGGAAACTCGAGATCCACTACTTCAGTGAAGAGGATCTGGAACGGATCCTCGAGCTGACCGGCGTGAACAGCTATCTCTGAGATCGACGATCATGAATCCTGCCGAGCCCGGAGGGGCCGGATCGCGGCACATCACGGTGGTGATCAACCTGCCCCGCCGCCCGCGTCCCGTGGTGCTTTCGATGGCCGCGGGCTGGGCCTGGGTCGGGGGCCTTCTCCTCGTCGCTCTTCTGGGAGCGGGGGTGGTGGCCGTGGTGACCTATGTTTCCGCCATGAACCGTCTCAAGGACTACCGTTCCCTATCGGTGGAGGTGGAGACCTTGCGACGACAGAACGCCGCGGTGAAAGAACTGGAAGGGGAGCTCACCCAGCTCCGGGAACTCCAGCAGCAGATGCTGCACCTGGCCGGTATCCCCGCGGCTCTCGAAGCGGCGGATTCCCTGGGCACCCGGTTGCCCGGGAGTGAGGCGCTGGCCCGGGGGACCGCCGGCGACGTCCTGGTCTTCTGGCCCCTCGACGGCAAGATCATCCGGGGCTTCGGCGCCGGACATCCGGGGGTAGACATCGGCGCTCCCAGCAAGCGCACCATCGTCTCCGCGGGCGACGGCGAGGTGATCTTCTCCGGCAGGGATCCGAAGCTCGGCAATCGCATCGTGATCCAGCATTCGGATTCGTTGCGTACGGTCTACGCAAACAACGAGCTGAACCTGGTGGAGAAGGGGAACAGCGTCGGGGCGGGACAGGTGATCGCCCTGGTCGGAGCTGGACCCGAAGGGAAGGTGCCGCATCTCCATTTCGAGGTCTGGCAGGGGGATGTGGCGGTCCCTCCCCGGGAGGCGATCCCGGAGCTCTTTCCCAACGACTGAGGGGGAGTCGACGGCCGGGACGAGACGGGGTGGGAGGTGCTTTTCAGGGCACCAACCGCCATGGCCCCCGCGGGGGCCGGGTTCGTGGGGGATCAGGAGGAGACCATGTTCGGAAACAAGGACAGAGCGGAGACTCCGGCCGTTCCAGCCGGAGGGGGAACACGGGAAAAGCGCGTGAACAGTGTTCTCGGGGAAGGGGCCACCTTCACCGGCACTCTTCGGGTGGGCGGGACCCTGGTGCTCAACGGGGAGTTCGAAGGGACCCTCACGGTGGGGGACTCCCTGGTCGTGGGCAAGTCCGGACACATGAAGGCGGATGCCGACGTGCAGACCGCCACCATCGCCGGCCGGGTGGAGGGCCGGATCTTCGCCAAGGATCGGGTGGAACTGCAGACCGGAGCGCACTTTCGCGGCGATGTGCACGCCAAGTCGTTCGTGATCCAGGACGGCGTCTTCTTCCAGGGCAACTGCTCCATGGGGGAAGCCCAGCGGGAAAGCCAGGATCCGAAGGATGCCGCCGGCGGATCCAAGCCCGACCTGGGGATCCTCAAACAAACCTGACCGGGCACCGGGCCGGGCTGTGGACAACTGGCCCCGCCTGTGGAAAACTCATAAGGCGCTCATCCAGAACGGGTTACAACTGCATGGTAAGCGCCTGAAGAGTGTCTTATTCACATGACAGCGTCCGGCATCGGAGCGGGCGGGTCACCGGAGGGAAAGAGACAATGACCTCAGCGGCCAAGGTGAAGGTCGGTCTGGCGCTCCTCGGGCTGGTGTTGGTGGTGATCGTCGCTCTCCAGAACAGCCGCCCGGTAACCATCGATGTGCTCTTCTGGAGCGCCACCGTCGATCAGCTCCTGCTCATCCCGATCCTCTTCGCCGCCGGAGTCGCGGTGGGACTGCTCCTGGCCTGGGGACTGGGCCGGCGCCGGCGGGGCGGCATGGACCACCCCCGAAGCTGAAACGGCCCGGCGACCCGGCCCGGCGACCCGGCCCGGCGCCTCGGCCCGGCCCGCCCCGCCGCGGTCACGCCGGGATCAGGAAATCGGGTCGGGGGTGGGCAGGGTGGCCAGGGCATGGGGAACCACCAGGACCCGCGCCCGTTCCCCCAGCGCCTGGCGCAGACGCGCGACCGCGTCCTCCGCGTCCGGGGCGGTCTCCATGCCGCAGTCGGCGATCACCTCCGGGGCCTCGGAGCCGACCACCAGGGCGCGATAGCGGCTAAGCGCCCGGGCCACCATGAAGGCGCGCTGGCCCCCGGCCCCGAAGCCCTCCCGCCGCAACCGGTCCAGCACCTCGCCGGGGCTCCGTCCCGCGCGCATCCGGGCCAGGAATTCCTCTTCCCCGGGGCCGCGTCCCGCCCCCTCCTCGCAGCGGGCGGGCAGGATCACCCACCCGCCGTCGCGGACCACCGGGGCGGGGGCGAAGGCCAGGTAGGTGAGGGCGCGCGAGGCCTGGTACAGATTGGCGTCCTTCGGCGCGCCGACCCCGGCCAGAACGGCGTCGAAGGGCTCCGGCCCCACCGGCGCCCAGGTCAGCGGGGCCAACCGTCCGGTCAACTCCCTCAGCACCGCTGCCGGCTCGCCCGCCGCCGCCGCCACCAGCCGGCGCTCGGCGTCCAGGGCCACGTTGAGCACGAAGCCGAGCCGGGCCCGCCGGGCGATCGCCTCCAGGGCCAGGTGGACCGGGTTGTCCTCCAGCCGGCCCAGGCGGGTGCCGGGGTGCTCGAGGAAGGGGATCCCGTGGAGGACGCCGATGGTCGCCGCCCCCGCACAGCCCAGGGCCACCGTCTTGCGCGCGCCGGAGAAGCCGGCGTACTGGTGGGGCTCGACCAGCCCGGTGGCCACCACCAGGTCGGCCTCGGCGATCCGGCGGTGGATGCGGACCGGCACCTCGGCGGGCAGGGTCATCCCGGCCTCGGATCCCCGGGCGGCCAGTGTCCCCAGGTCCACGTAGTCGCCCGCGACCGCGCCCTGGGCGTCCTCCACCCGCACCCGGTCGTGCAGCGCGCCGAGCTTGGTGCGCCGCTCCCCGGGGGTTGAGTGCCGGTGCATGCCCAGGGCCACCAGCACCGTGACCCGGTCCCGCGCCACCCCCGCCGCCTCCAGCTCCCGGAGGAGGAGGGGAATCAGGACGTGATCGGGACAGGGACGGGTGGCGTCGGTGATGGCCACCGTCACCGCCATCCCGGGGCGGGCGAGCTCGCGTAACCGAGGCCCAGACACCGGCCGGGCCAGGGCGGCGGCGGCCGATTCTCCCAGCTCTCCGGCGGGCGGCGGAACCGGTGGGGCGACCCGGGCCACGGTCCACCCGGCGGGGAGGATCCAGGACATGGACCCGGCCCCGTAGGGGACCTCGACGAGATGATCGGGCATGCCGGGAGCATAGCACCGCGCCCGGTGGCCTCCGGCAGGCGGCCTCCACCCCGCCTCCACCCGGCGCCCGCCCCGCCTGCACCCGGCGCCCACCCCGCCTCCACCCGGCGCCCGCCCCGCCTGCACCCGGCCGCCCCCCTCCGCCGCGCGAACGCCGGCGCCGTCTTCCGCTGACGGCGTCCGCCGCCGATGCTAGGCTCTGGAGTCGCTTCCCGGACGGTCGGCGCCGGGGACGGGGGGGGGGCCGCCCGCGGGCCGGGGCCGGGGATCGGGCAAGGAGGTCGTTTTGTCGCGGAAGAAGGCGTCGAAGGCGTCGCCCCAGGTCCTGGAGCGCGACCGGCAGGTCGGCCGGGTGCTCTGGATCGTGCTCTTCCTGAACCTCCTGGTGGCGGCCCTCAAGCTGGTGTTCGGCTTCCTCTCCGGCGCCATCAGCATGATCGCCGACGGCTTCCATTCCACCCTGGACGGCTCCAGCAACATCGTGGGCCTGGTGGGCATGAAGGTGGCGGGGAAGGCTCCGGACGAGGAGCATCCCTACGGCCACCGCAAGTTCGAGGCCCTGGCCGCGCTCGGGATCTCGCTCTTCCTCTTCGTCACCTGCTACGAGATCGTGACCTCGGTCATCGGGCGCCTGCACGAGAGCCATCACGTGGACGCCCGCCCCATCACCTTCGCGGTGATGGTCTTCACCATGGTCGTCAACTTCTTCGTCACCCGCTACGAGCGGCGGCAAGGGCAAGCGCTCCGCAGCATGATCCTCCTCGCCGATTCCAAGCACACCCAGAGCGACATCTTCGCCAGCTTCGGGGTGCTGATCTCCCTGGGGGCGGCGGCGCTGAACGTCCAGATCCTGGATCTGGTGGTGGCCCTGGGGATCGCCGGATTCATCGCCTGGTCGGGTTACACCATCGTGGCCGAGGCCTTCTCCGTGCTCTCCGACGAACAGCGCCTGGACCCGGCGCGGGTGGCGGACATCGCCGCCGGGGTGGAGGGGATCAGCGAGGCGCACCGGATCCGGAGCCGGGGCCTTCCCGACGACATCCACGTGGATCTCCACGTGCACGTGCCCGCCCAGATGACCATCGGCCAGGCCCATGCCCTGGGGCACACCGTCTCCAAGCGGATCAAGGAGGACATCGGGGGGGTCACCGACGTGGTGGTCCACGTGGAGCCGGACGAGCCCCACCGGGAGTGACGTCTGCGCCTACCCTCACCCGAAAAAAACGGTTGAGTTTATCCGTTATCGGGTGTAGCGTTCCCCGCCACGATTCAGGTGATTGTTCGGCAATCAGTTAGCCAGAAATCCGTCCCGGGCCCGCCCCATCTGTTTTGTGGAAATGTGTTTTTCAGGGAACACAAAGGGGTCCGGGAGGTAATAGCGTATGCCGACGCGAAGGGAGGCCGGCGGGGTTCGCCCCAGGCTCCCGCGTCAACGGGTTTGGGGGCCTACCCTGTGGCATTGGTGCCCTCCGGATGGTGTCGACTTTACTGGCATCTTAAGTCCGGGCGGCCACGGTGCAGACGGGGGCGGGACCCCCCTTCTTTCCCGGCTCGGTCCGGGAAACGCCCCGGCGCAGACCGGGGCCGTCAGCGAGAGAGACACGCGAGAGACACGCGAGAGAGACACGCGAGACCTCCATCGAGACAGACGAGAGCAGACACGGACACGCGCCGGGCTCCCCGCCCGGCCCGGAAATCGCCCGCCGACCCCCGGCGGGCGTTTTCTTTTTCGCCCGGAGGGAGGATCCCTCCGCCGGGCCGGCCTCCCGCGCCGGGAGGTCCCCCCGGAACGGCCCCGCTCAGCCCAGGGCCGACCGGAACCACTCCACGGTCCGGGTCAGGACCCGGTCCAGGTCCGGCGGGGTGCCGGTGAAGGGGTGGGCGGCCCCGAAGGTGTGGCCGGCGCCGTTGATGAGCGCCAGCTTCCCCATGCCCGGGGGCAGGGCCCGGGCCAGGCGGTCGGCCTCCATCACGGGCACCGACTCGTCGCGGGTCCCGTGCACGATGAGGGTGGGGACCCGCATCCTCCCCGCGGCCAGCACCGGGTCGTAGGCCTCGGCGTGGGACTCGATGTCCTCGAGCAGGCCCACCCCGACCCGGAAGATCTGCCCGGTGCGGGCGTTCTCCACCTCCAGGTACCCCTGCTCGCGCCACCGGCGTATCTGGTCCTCGTCGTACCGGCGGAAGGTGCCCACCGCCGCCCAGGTGACCAGGGCCCGAACCCGGGGGTCCCGGCTGGCCCGGACCAGCGCCACCCCGCCGCCCCGGCTGTGACCGAGCAGGCCCAGCTTGCGGACGTCGGCCCCCCCCAGGGGAAGCCGGCGGTTCGACACCGCGTCCAGGATCGCGCCCAGGTCGTCGAGCTGCTTCCCCACCGTATCCGCCTCGAAGCGGTCCAGCTCGGTGAAGTTCTGGAAGTCCTCGCCGATTCCCGATCCGGAGAAGTTGAAGGTGGCCAGGACCATGCCCGCGGCGGCGAACCGAGCGCCGGTCTCGGGCCAGAATCCCCAGTCCTTGAAACCCTTGAAGCCGTGGCAGCCGACCACCACCGGCGCCCCCAGGACGTCGTCGGGAAGGTAGAGGTCCCCGTGCAGGGGGCCGTGGGGAGGCTCGGGAACCTGGAAGGACACCCGCTTCATGGCCGGGCCTCCCGGAGGGCGCTGTCTGAGGGGGGGAGCGCGTCCCGAGGCTCCGGCGGGGGCAAGAAAACGCCGCCACAGCAGACTTGCTGGCCGCTATAGCAAGCCTGCCCGCCGAACGGGGATTCCGACGGTGTGGCGGCAAGGCCAACTGTAGGCCCGGCCTCCCCCTCGGTCAAGCGGTATGTGAAAAAATGAGAGAACATGGCGATTTGCCTCCCTGGAAGCATGCTAACCGTTGATTCTTGCGGAATGTACAGTCTCAGCGAGCCGGAGTTTCAGCCCGGCGCGGGGCCCCCCACCGGCCCCTCCGCGGGACCCCTACGGCCCCTCCGCGGGCCGAAACCGGCTAGGGGGGCGGCCATCCGGTGGCGATGGGCATCCGCCGCCCGCTCCCGAAGGCCTTGGGGGAGATCTTGAGCCCCGGTGCGGCCTGGCGGCGCTTGTACTCCGCCCGCGATACCATGCGCACCACGCGGTGGACCTCCTCCTCCGGCAACCCGCGGGCCACCAGTTCCTCCTCCCGCAGCCGCTCCTCCACGTAGCCCTCGAGGATGCGGTCGAGGAGTTCGTAGGGGGGCAACGAGTCCTGATCGGTCTGGTTCGGCCGCAACTCGGCCGAGGGCGCCTTGGTCATGATGTTCTCGGGGATGATCTCCGCCTCGCGGTTGAGCGCCCGGCACAGCTCGTACACCGTGGTCTTGGGCAGGTCGCTGATCACCGCCAGCCCCCCCGCCATGTCGCCGTACAGGGTGCAGTAGCCCACGGCGAGCTCGCTCTTGTTGCCGGTGGTGAGGGCGAGGTGGCCGAACTTGTTGGAGAGGGCCATAAGCATCATCGCCCGCGCCCGGGCCTGCAGGTTCTCCTCGGCCAGACCGGGTTCGGTGCCGGCGAAGAGCGCGTCCAGGGCCTCCAGCGAGGCCGAGAAGACCCCCTCGATGGCCACCGTCTCGAAGCGGATGCCCAGGTTCCGGGCCACCGCCCCGGCATCGGTGTTGCTGGCGTCGGAGGTGTAGCGGCTGGGGAGCGCGATTCCCCACACGTTCTCCGGACCCAGGGCCTCGGCGGCCAGGGCCGCGGTGAGCGCAGAGTCGATCCCACCGGAGAGCCCGAGGACCGCGGTGCGAAACCCGCACTTGCGGGCGTAGTCGCGCAGGCCGAGCACCAGGGCCCGGCGGATGGAGTCGATCTCCCCGGCCTCGGGCAGGACCCGGCAGGGGGTGCTCCGGCCGGGCGGGTCCCCGGGCCGGCTGGAGAAGGCGGGTTCGACCCGCGCCGGCCCCTCTCCGTCCGCCGCCACCTCCACGAACAGGGTCTCCTCCTCGAAGGGGCGGCCGGTGGCGATCAGGGTTCCGCCGGGGTCGAAGACGTAGGCCTCGCCGTCGAAGATGAGCTCGTCGTTACCCCCCACCAGGTTCGTGTAGAGGAGGGGGCGGCGGTGGCGGGCGGAGTGGCTGCCGAAGATCGACCGCCGGAGCGGACCCTTGCGCCCGTAGAACGGGGAGGCGGAGATGTTGAGCAGCACCTGGGCACCGTTTCCGGCCAGCTCCTCCACCGGGTCCCGCCGGTAGAGCCGCCGGGGCCAGAAGCCCTCCTGGTTCCAGGCGTCCTCGCAGATGTGGAGCCCCCACCGGATGCCGCCGAACTCCACCGGCCGCGCCGGTTCCCCGTGAGGTTCGAAGTAGCGGGCCTCGTCGAAGACGTCGTAGCTGGGAAGGAGCTTCTTGCGCACCTCGTGCCGGACGCGGCCTTCGGCGCAGAGGACGGCGCCGTTGTGGAGCGGCTTCCCCGACGGGCCGGGGTTGGGCAGGGGCGCCCCGAAGACGAGTCCCGCCGGACCCGCCGCCCCGGCCAGGCGGTGGATCCGGTCCGCCACTCCGCGCAGGAAGCCGGGCAGGTCCAGCAGGTCCCGCGGCGGGTAGCCGGTCAGGGCCAGCTCGGGGAACACCACCAGGTCCGCCCCGCGCTCCACCGCCCGGGAGTATTCCTCGCGGATCCGGGCCGCGTTTCCCTCCAGGTCCCCCACCACCACGTTGATCTGGCTCAGCGCCACCCGCATGGACGAGATCCTCCTCCAAGACTGGAACCAAGCGGTCAGTCTATCATTGTCCTCCCGGCCCTTCCGTCCCCGGACGGTCGCGTTGTCCGGGGGCGGGAGACGGTGCTAGGTTTCCCGCAGGTCCAACCACCCCAGGAGACCGTTTGGTGGATTCACCGCCCTCCGTCCGTCCCGGCGAGGAGGGAGAACCCGCGGCCCACGAACACCGGCACCGGCGCATCCTGGCCGTGGTCAACCCGGTGGCCGGGCCCCGAGGCTCCCAGCGCGCCGCCCGAGACCTGCGCGAGCGGGCCTCGCGGCTCGGCGTGGACCTCGACGTGGTGGAGACCCGGGCCGACTTCGACGGGGCGCAGGCGGTGGACTCGGTGGAGGGACACGCGGGGTACGACTGCTACCTGGTCCTGGGAGGGGACGGGACGGTGATGGAGGTGGCGGGCGCGGCCATGCGCGACGACCTCCCGCTGGCCATCATCCCCCGGGGAACGGCCAACGCGGTGGCCTGGCACTTCGGGATCCCCTTCGACGTGGGCCAGGCGCTCAGGGTGGCCATGGACGGCCGCCCCCTCCGGATCGACATGGCCCGCACCGGGGACCGGGACTTCCTGATCATGGCCGGCCTGGGTTACGACGCCGCGATCATCCGCGACGCCACCCGGAGTCTCAAGCGCCGCTTCGGGTTCCTGGCCTACCTGTACGCCGCGCTCAAGAACGTCGGCCGCCGCCCCAATACCTTCCGCATCCACCTCGACGACCGCCCCGCCATCCGCGTGCGGGGGGTGAGCGCGGTCGTCACCAACATCGGCACCCTGGCCGGCAACCTGCGCCTGGTCCGGCAGGTGGATCCCCGGGACGGCCGCCTGGACGTGATCGTGGTCTCGATGCAGAACTTCGGGGACTTCTTCCGGTTGGTGTTCTGGGGGATCCTGGGCAAGCTGGAGCAGGATCCCCGGGTCCGCTACTACCAGGCCTCGCGCGTGCGCCTGGAGTGCCGTCCCGCCGCGCCCCTCGAGATCGACGGGGACTCGGTTCCCGAGCCCCACCGGGAGCTGGTCGCCGAGGTCCTGCCCCGGGCCCTCACCCTCATGGTCCCCACCGAGGGGCGGAGCCGCTTCCCCTGGATGCCGGACGTGACCTGGACCCCCTCGGCCATCAACCTGCCTCGGGGTCCCTTCTCGGGACGCAGCGACCGCAACGCCACCTCCTGAGCGGCACCGTCCCGGGCCCTCCGGCCGGAGACGGGCGCCTCCGGGCGGGGATCGCGGTCAGTCGTTCTCCAGCTTGTAGCCCTCGGGAATCTCGAACACCGATTCATCCACGTTCTTCGACCCCGCTTCCACCACGGTGGAGGTCATGGAATAGACCACGCCCGGGGGGAGGGGCTCGGAGTCGTCGTCCTTCTCGCCCCCTCCCGGGAGAGCCTTCTTGGCCAGCTTCTTGCCGAAGCCGCCCAGGCTGAATCCGCCCCCGGACTCCTCCTTCTCCTTTTCCCGGGCCCGTTCCGCCTCGGCCTCGCGCCGGGCCTTCTCGATGCGCGCCTGCTCCTCGGGACTGAGATCGGCGCCGATGTTCAGGGTGAACCGCATGGGATAGCCGGCCAGGGAACGGGACTTCTCCTTGAAGGTGTCCATGGGAATGCCGGCCACGTCCAGGGCGGTGGCCAGGAAGGTGTCGCCCTGGGCCATGTCCACCCCCACCGCCTCGGCGTAGCGGGCCCCGAAATCCCGGGCCTCGTCGGCGCAGGGGAAGTCCGCGGCCAGCCAGGCGTCGTAGGTCAGGACCATGGTGGTCTTCTCCCCGGACCCGGGATCGGAGAAGGCGGCGCGAAGGGTGAGCACCGTTTCCCGGGCGTCGTAGCCGGCGATCCGCTCCGTCTTGCCGGTCTCCCGGACGTCCACCGCGATGTCGGGCTTCTCCCCCTTCCGCGACCGGGGCGTGGACTCGCCCGGGGCCGGCTCCCGCTTCTCGGCCGCCTTCTGCATCTCCTCCACCGACTTCTCCATCCGCTCCCGCATCCGCGCGAAGGACATCTCCCGGTAGGACTCGTCGTCCCGGTTCACCTCCCAGAACACCCCCTTGTCCAGGCGGGTGATGAGGTCGGTCCTGGAGTCCTTGGTCATGAAGTCGAGGACCGCGTTCTTCATGTGGGAGTGGCTTCTCTCGGCCATCTTGTCCCCGGAGTACCAGGTCTCGTGGACCCCCTCGGTGGCTCCCAGACCTCCCAGGCCGTTGGAACTGGTCTCGGACTTGATGTAGCAGCCCGGCGAAGCGGGGACGGCGGCCGCCGCGGACAGGGCGGCGGCGACGAGCAGGGGACGCAGGCGACGCAGCATGGGACACTCCTTGGGGATTCGATGAACCGGGGGCCGGCCGGCGGGGGTGCGGGTCGGGTCCCGGCGCGAGGGCGGTGCTTCCACCCTCTCCACGGATTCCGGTTCCGGATCAGGCCAGGGAAATTTCAAGTCGCTTTTCATCAAGGGGTTACGGGGGTGGACGGCGCCCCCGGCAGGGGCCGGTCAGGCCGAGAACTCGAGCTGCACCGGGCCGGGGATGAGCCCGGCCTCGAACCCCTCGCTCAGGAGCCGCCGCACCGCCTCGCGCCCCGCGTCGCCGTAATCCACCGTCAGGTCGTTGACGTACATGCCCACGAACCGGTCGGTGAGATCCTCGGTCATGTTGCGGGCGTAGGCCATGGAGTGGCGGACGGCCTCCTTCCGGTGCTCCAGGCCGTAGACGATCGATTCCTTGAGCAGGGCCGACACCCGGGCGATCTTCTCCGGTCCGAAGGAGCGGCGGATGGCGTTGCCGCCCAGGGGGAGCGGGAGCCCGCCGGTGCGCTCCTTCCACCAGGTGCCCAGGTTCAGGACCTCGGTGAGCCCCTGGTCGGCGTAGGTGAGCTGGCCCTCGTGGATGATGAGGCCGGCGTCGGCCTTGCCCGCGGCCACGTGATCCAGGATGCGGTCGAAGGGGACCACGGTGAAGCGGAAGGGCCCCACGGCCAGCCGGAGCTCCAGGAAGGCGCTGGTCATCACCCCCGGCACCGCCACCAGCCTGCCCCGGGTGAGCTCGGCCGGGTCCATGGCCTCCCGGGCCACCACCATGGGGCCGTAGCCCTCCCCCATGCTCGCCCCGTGGGGGAGCAGGATGTAGTTCTCCTGGAGGTAGGCGTAGGCGTGGATGGAGACCGCGGTGATGTCCAGCTCCTGGCGCATGGCCCGCTGGTTCAGGGTCTCGATGTCCTGGAGGATGTGTTCGAAGGCCAGCCCCCCCGTCTCCAGCTTGTGGGCGGCGAGGGCGTAGAACATGAAGGCGTCGTCGGGGTCGGGGCTGTGGCCGAGGGTCAGGGTTTCCGGGGTCATGGCGTCCTCGCAGGGTCGTGAACCGGGGGCGAATCGAAGGGGGTCCATTCTACCGGGGGGACCGGGCCCTGTCACCCGGCCCCGGCCCGGCCCCCGGGTGGCCCCCGGGGCCTCGGTGGGCGCCCACCCGAGGCCCCGGTACGGCGCCGGGGACCCCGGGAAGGCTTGACGCTCCGGCCGGCAGCCTCTTAAATCGCGTGGGGCGGGGCCGAGGCCCCGTTCAAGGAGGGAACCATGAGGGCATTTTTCCGGGGGGGACGCCCCCTCGTCGGACTCGGGGTGCTGGCGGCGGTGGCGGCTGGCCTGTTCCTGGGCGCCGGCCGGGCGGCGGCCGAGGCGCCGTTCTTCTACGATTCCATCGCGTTGCACTCGACCTACGACCCGGACTTCAACCCCATGAACCGGCACGCGGGGCTGGTCGCGCTCCTGGTGCAGGGGTGGTCCTACCCGGACGCCGGAACCCCGCGGCAGAGCATCTTCGACCAGAACTACGCGGCCGAGTACCGCTTCCAGTGGTGGGCGACGCTCGATCCCCGCTACTCCCTCCTGGTCGAGCTGAAGGCGGACAGCCGGGACCTGACCGTGGGCGAGGACTACTTCCTGAAGACGGAGCTGGTGTTCCAGAACGTGAAGGCGCCGCTCTGGGTCTACACCGGCATGCGCGTCCCCGAGAAGACCGATTTCATGGTCTACGGCGGGGTCGAGACCATGTCCTTCAAGCTCCAGGACATGCTTCGCAACGTGGACTACGACATGCCCCTGGCCTTCCGCGGCTTCGCCGAGCTGCGGTACGACCTGGACGACGACGACCCCACCCTCCGTCTCATGGGCCTCGGCCACACCCTGCCCGAGTGGGGGGTGCCGAATCTCACCCTGACCGCGGGGCTGGACACCTTTTTCAACACCAGCCGGGCCCCGGTATGGATGCTGGAAGGCCACGCCGAGTATGAGATGGTGCCCCCCGGGTTCGCGCGGCTGAGCGTCCTGGCCGGTTACGGCATCGACCTCCGCGCCTCGGGAGAGCAGCGGTTCAGCATCGGAGCCCGCCTGGGCCTCTTCTGATCCCCGCCGGCGGGTGAGACCGGCGGAACCGCCGCCCGGGCTGCTAGACTCTGGTTTCACCCACTGCCGAGGGGACTGCCGCATGAACCTGTCTCGAATCCGAATTCCGCTGACCGCCGCCGCCGCGGGCCTGGCCTTGGGGCTGGTCCTGGGCCCGGGGCCGGCCTCGTCGCTGGCCGCCCCTCCTCCGGAGGATACGGCGAAGGTGCCGGCCGACTCCCTCATCTTCCTTCCCGCCGCCCCGCCCGCCGACCCCGCCTCCGGGCTCGAGATCCTGGCCGGAACCGCCCCCTTCAGCGGTGTCCGGTGGGACTCCACCCTCCAGGGCTACGCCGGCGGCCTGCCCGACAGCGCCCAGGTGAACCTCGCCGGCGTGGTCTCCACCCTGCGGGACAAGGGCCTGGACTTCGACCGGATGCTGGTGGTGCTCCAGCAGGCCCGGGCCACCATCGAAGACAACCAGGGCTACATCCTCGAGCCCGCCCACGGCCTCCGCCTGTTCATGAAGCCGGGCCCCCGCATGCGGCTCTTCTTCGGTTACTGGGGGGGGAACCCCCGAGGCACCAACGCGGATTTCTACTTCAAGGCCGAGCCCCAGCTGGCCACCCTGGGCCTCAACCCGGCAGGCCCCGATACCGTGGCCCTGGAGGAATTCCGGCTCACCCACCGCGCCTACATCAAGGTGCGCTGAGGGGGAACGTAAGGTGGGCTTCACGCCGGAGAGCGCCACGCCGAGCCGGAGAGCACCCCGCCCGGAAACCCCCCGGCTCCCGTCCTCCCGCTTCCCTCCGGCAACGACCCCGCCGGCCTCGCCCCCGCCGGCGACCTGGGCTGGAACTGGGGCGGGTTCTTCCTCCCCTACCTCTGGCTCATGGGCCACGGCCGCCTCACCGCGGGCATGATCCTGGTCGTCTCCGCCTACGTTCCCTTCGTGGCCTTCCTGCACCTCCTGATCTACCCCGCGGCCGGGATCTGGCTGGGGCTGAACGGATACCAGGAGGCCTGGCGCCACCGGGGCTACCACTCGGTGGCCCAGCTCCGCCAGGAGGAGCGCGAGTGGGCCCTGTGGGGGGTGATCGGGGTGGTCCTGGCCCTGGGCGGCCTGGTGGTGATGCTGCTGCTCATGGCTCCGGCCTTCCAGGAGGCCATGCGAACCGCCCGGGACATGGGCATCTAGCTCCCCGCCGGCCCCGGTCCCGGCCCCCCGCCGCGGCGGTGTGACCCCCGCCCCGGTCCTGCGTCCTTCCCCCTGAACGACTTGAGGGAGACGCGCGGGCGCCGGCCCCCTCTCCGAACCGCCGGGCACGGCCCGAGGAGACCACGATGAGCATGTTGCAGGACCGAGACAAGCCGAAGGTGCGCGAACGGCTGGCCGCGATGACGGACCCGGTGACGCTGGTGGTGTTCACCCGGGAGAGCGATTGCCAGTACTGCACCGAGACCCGGGACCTCATGGAGGACCTGGCCACCCTCAACGAGCACATCCGGGTGGAGGTCCACGACCTGGACCGGGAGCCCGAGGAAGCCGCGCGGTACGGGGTGACCCAGGCGCCGGCCACGGTCCTGGTGGGCAGGAAGGACCACGGCATCCGCTACTACGGCATCCCCGCCGGCTACGAGTTCGCCAGCCTCATGGAGGACCTGGTCATGGTCTCCACCGGGGAGTCGGGGATCTCCGAGGCCAGCCGCCTGCGGCTCCAGGCCCTGACCGACCCGGTGCACATCCGGGTCTTCGTGACCCCCACCTGCCCCTACTGCCCGGGCGCGGTGCGCCTGGCCCACCAGTTCGCGCTGGAGAGCGACCTGGTCACCGCGGACATGGTGGAGGCCACCGAATTTCCCGAGCTGGCCAACCGCTTCCAGGTCATGGGCGTCCCCAAGACGGTGGCCAACGACATTCCGGCCGGGGAGGGCATGATGCCCGAGACCCAGTTCCTGGCCCGGATCCTGGAGGCGGCCGACCGCCAGCCCGTCTGAGTTTTCGACCCCCGCAGGCACCCGTTCCTTCGACGGACGGGACGGCCGCCGCCGGCGTGGGGTCGATTCCTTCAGTGCCCCCGGCCCCGCCCGGCTGGACCCCGCCCGCGCCGATCCCTAATCTGGGGGTCGGCGCGGGCGCTTTCCGGGCCCCGGGAGGCGTCGTTCACGCAGGAGGACAGGAGGTAGGGACATGACCGAGGAACAACCCAAGTTCACGGTGTCGGTGGAGCACCTGACCGGCATGGAATTCAAGGTGGCCTTCGACTGGGACGGGGTGGACGAGCTCCTCCTCGACGAGCCCGAGCCCACCGGGGGGGAGAAGGGCCCCAACGCGTCCCGCCTGGTGGGGGCGGCGGTGGGGAACTGCCTGAGCGCGAGCCTGCTCTTCTGCCTGAGGAAGGCCAAGGTCGAGCCGCGGGGCCTGAAGGCCACGGTCCACGGCCGCATGGTCCGGAACGAGAGCAAGCGGCTGCGGATCGGGGGGCTCTCGGTCTCCATCACCCTGGACACGGAGGAGGGGCCGGACAAGCTCCGCCGGTGCCTGGGCCTGTTCGAGGACTACTGCGTGGTCACCGAGAGCGTGCGGAACGGCATCCCGGTGGACGTGGAGGTGGTGGACCCCGCCGGCGGGCGGCTCTTCACCAGCGCGGGAGAGAGCTAGCCCGGCGCCGGCGAGCGGGCCTCGGGACCGCGGGCGGGAGGGCCCGGATCAGCCCAGGACCTCCTTGAAGTAGCGGAGGAGGTTGGCCCCCAGCATGCCGCGCAGCTCGTCCTCCTTCCAGCCCCGCTCCAGCAATCCGGCGGTGAGCACGGGGAGGCGGCCCACGTGCTCCAGGCCCAGGGGGAAGCGGCGGGCGCCGTCGTAGTCGGTGCCCAGGGCCACCGCGCCGGTGCCCATGACCCGGAGGGCGTGATCCACGTGGTTCACCGCGTCCTCCCAGGTCGCGTAGGGGACCAGGCGGTTGTAGACCGCGTACTCCTCGTCGCTGATCCCGGCGAAGTCGGGGAAGTCGGTCTTCTCCTCGACCGCCGCGTACTCGGGGGTGCCCTTGGCCCGGGCCCAGGCCTTCGACTCGTCGACCAGGAAGCCGCTGGCGAAGCAGATGCCCACCGTGCCCCCGGCGTCGGCCAGGGCCTCGAGCTGGGCGTCGTCCAGGTTCCGCCGGTGGTCGTTGAAGGCCTTGGTGGAGGAATGGCTGGCGAAGGGGGGCTTGGCCGCGCAGGCCAGGACGTCGGCGTAGGTGGCCGGGGCGACGTGGGAGATGTCCACCGCCATCCCGATCTCCTCCATGGTCGCCACCACGGTGCGGCCGAAGTCGGTGAGCCCGCCGTGCTGGGCCAGCGCCGGGTCCATGGGACCGCAGCCGTCGGCCCAGCCGTTGGTGTTGTTCCAGGTCAGGGTCATGGCCCGGACCCCGCGGGCGTGGAAGTGGCGGAGGGTATCCAGCGAGTCCTCGATGGCGTGGCCCCCCTCGATGGAGAGCATGGCCGCGAAGCCGCCGCCGGCCACGCGCGCGCTCCATCTCGGTGCCGGTGCGGCAGGGGACGAAGCGGTCCGGGAAACGGCGCGGCCTCCTCCTCGAACCGGTCGATGAGCGCGTCCACCCGCGCCGCGCAGCGGCCGGGGATGAACTTCGGCGAGACGAAGCAGGCGAAGAGCTGGGCCTTGAGCCCCCCGGCCTCGATCTTCTCCCAGGAGAGGTGCGCGTCCCCGGGGGCGGCGCCCAGGTCGTAGCCCCGGTCGTGCATCTCGGAGAGGGTGTCCACGTGGCCGTCCAGGATCAGCGCCTCCGCGTGGAGGGCGCGGGCGCGCTCGAGGGCGGCGGGGCCGGGGAGCGGGTGGGGGTTGGGCATGGAGGAATCCTAGGGCGCGGGTTCCGGGGGTTGCAAGTGGCT
>CAVYIE010000006.1:0-92485 GCA_963768615.1 Candidatus Eiseniibacteriota bacterium
TTCGCGGGGCGGCCGCGGCCGAACGAAGACACCCGCCGCATCGAGCGCCATCTCGAACAGAGGCGTGCTCCCCATGGAACGAGCGGGATTCAAAGAAGTCCAAGGCCGGGGGCCAAGAAAATTGTGCACCCGGGTAAACTTCGGGAGCAGTTCCCCGGGTATCCGGGCGGACCAAAGAGCCCGGGTACTCCAGGGACCCCCTCGCGGTCGGCGCGCGGCCGACTCCCCCGGTACCGGCAACCCCGCCCGCACGGCCTCGCCCACCCCGCCCGCACGGCGCAGCCCCCGCCGCCTACCCCGCCAGCTCCGCCTCCAGCACCGCGAAGAAGCGCGCCCGCGCCTGCCGCTCCTCCCAGGGGGTGTGTCCGCACCGCTCCAGCAGCACGAACCGGAAGCGGTCGCCTAGCGCGCGGGCCAGGGGCTCCCGCACCCCCTCCGCGGGATGGGGATCGTAGGCGCCGTGGACGGCCACCACCGGGCAGCGCACCGCCCGCGCCGCGGCCGTGAACCCACCCTCGCGCCGGAGCGTCTCGGCCTCGGCCCACACCTTCCGGTACATCCAGGGCTGGGGCGGGTCCGGCGCCGGGGAGCCGGCGGCGTCCTCCGGGCCCAGGGGATCGAAGCCGTCGGTGCGGGCGAAGAGCGCCCCCAGCCGGGCCCAGGTCCCGGGCTCCACCTCGTCCTCGCCGGCGGAGGCCGCGGCCAGGATGGCCTCGATCTCCTCCCGCTCCGCCGGAGTCAGCCGGGCCAGGCGGGTGGGAAGGATGGACTCGGCCCAGCGGGCTTCCAGGGGGCCGGAGCCGACCAGGATGAGCTTCGCCACCGCCTCGGGGCGGCGGGCGGCGAGGAGCAATCCGAGCATGGCCCCCCAGGAGTGGCCGATCACCGCCGCCGGCCCCGCCGCCTCGGCCCGCAGCGCCCCGGCCAGCTCCTCCACCTGCCCCTCCACCGAGTCCGCGCCCTGGATCGGCTCCAGCACCCCTCGGCCCGCGCCCCGCCCCCCGGCCGTCACGCCCCCGGCCAGGGCCCGGGCCAGGGGAGCGGCGCTTCCCGGCGCCCCGGGGCCCCCGTGGATCACCGCCGTCCGGTAGGGCGGCTCTCCGTGCCGGCGGACCTCAGGCACGGGGGGCGCTCTCCCCGGTCCGCGCCGGATCGAGGCCGCGATCACTCCGACCACGCGGCGGCGATCACCCGCTTCAGGCCGGGGGTGGCGAGCTGGAAGTTCCGGCCCACCGGATAGGGATTGGGAAACCACTTCCACAGGAAGACCCCCACCACCATCGGCTCGGCGTCCACCGCCCGCAGGGCCGCCCCCAGGCAGAGGGCCTGCATCGCCTCCGCGTCGGCGCCGTCCACGGCGTAGTCCCAGGGACGGAGCGGGGCGTCGAAGGCGCGGTTGTACCCGAGCTCGGTGAACACGATCCGCCGGTTCTGGGCCAGGGCGTAGTCGTGCAGCCCGTCCATGAGCCTCGACCATCCCGCCGCCACCGTGGCCGAATCGGGCCGGGGGGCGTCGGTGAGGGGAAAATAGGCCTGGATCCCGATCACGTCCAGCGCATCCCAGAAGGGAACGTCGCGGTAGTGGGTCCAGTTGGCGCCGTAGGTGAGGGGGGCGTGGGTGCGCGCGCGCACCGAGGCGATGACCCGCCGCCAGGCCGCCTCGTGGTCGAGGGTGGCGTCGAGCTCGGTCGCCACCACGAAGCCGTCGGCCCCGGGGCAGGCCTCGACCAGCCCGTCGATCCAGGCGGTGTAGGTGGTGAAGAAGCGGTTCCACTCGGCCTCGGTCCGGAAGCGGATGTCGCCGCGCCAGGAGAAGGGGGAACCCCAGTAGGCCAGGTGCGGCTTGATCAGGATCTTGAGCCCCAGGGCGTGGGCCTCGGCGATGGGGCGGGCCAGCTCGGCCGGCGGGTTCCCCGGGTCCAGGGGCCGGAAGCGGACGGTGCCGTCGGCCTGGATCCGCGCATAGGGATGGATGGCCACCCAGTCCGCCCCCAGGGTCCCGATGTCGGCCAGGGTGGAGCGCATCCCCGCCGAGGCCCAGTCGCTCCCGTCGGTGTGGGTGGAGACGATCACCCCCCGCACGGTCTCGGCGGGATCGTGCTCGACCCCACCGGAGGCGGGGAGGGCGACGGCGAGGAGAAGGAGAGCGGCCAGGAGCGGGACGGCGACCCGGCTCGTTCCGGCCGGCGCGTCGGCGGTCGGTCCCGTTCCGGGCCGGGGAGACCGGCGCGGGTTGCGGGATGCGTGGCTCATGGGGATCCCCTTTCCGCCGGCCCGGACGCCCCGATTCCGATCAACCGGATCGTTTGAGTCTAGCAGAGA
The DNA here is from genome assembly GCA_963768615.1 of Candidatus Eiseniibacteriota bacterium. Lineage (GTDB taxonomy): Bacteria > Eisenbacteria > RBG-16-71-46 > JABDJR01 > JABDJR01 > CAVSKL01. Next base: position 2,323 of record CAVYIE010000006.1, read on the forward strand.
GGGGGGTGGGCGGCCCGGGCGGCGGGAGACCGGCGCGCGGGAGAAAAGAAAACGCGGGCGCCGGCCCGGCCGCCGTGTCAGCCGTCGGGTGGCGCCCGCCATCCCCAGGGGAGTGGGGAAACCGCTCAGAGGATCCGGATCCGCACCTCGTCCTCGCCGTCGGTCACGTGGACCAGCTCCCCGCGGGGCGCGTCCCGAAGCGCCCAGACCGCGGCCTTGGTGGGGAACCCGTGCCCGTCGTAGGCGGCGATCAGCCGCTGCGCCGATTTGAGCGGGACCCGGCAGTGGACGTCGTCCTCGCCGTCCCGCACCGAGATGTCCAGCACCCCGTCCACCTTGCGGATGATCACGTCGTCTTCGGCGTCGTGGACCTCGATCAGGGTGAAGTCGGGGGCCTTCCGCAGCTCCCGGACGATCTCGTCGGCGAGATCCTCGTAGGGCGCGAGATCCGGGCACTCCACGTACTTGGCTTCGTGGGGGGCGAAGGTGAGGGCGGCCTGGGCCAGGATCAGGGGCACCGGGACGACCAGGTGCGTCCCGTCCGGACCTCCCTCGTGCACGTCGACGACGGCGATTCCGGTCGCGCCCACCACCAGGGCGACGAGCAGGAACGGCGACGCCAGAATCAATCCCAACTTGAGCATCACGGCCTCCCGTGGTTCGTGCGGCCCCGTCCCCCGTCATCCGAAGAGACGCGCGTCCGGGGTCGAATGTTCATGGTTTTCGTGGGCGACGGACCGAGGGGGGTCGGTCGCCGCGGGTCCGCGTCGGGCGCCGGCCCGGACCCGCGGCTCGTAGGAACAGGGTCTCAGTCGATCCAGATCCGGACGTGGTCCCCGCCGTCCTCCACCCGCACGATCTCGCCCGGGCCCATGGTCTTGAGCTCGGCCAGGGCGGCCTGCAGATCCAGGGCGTCGTCCTCACCGCCCAGGAGCGCGTCCACCACCGAGACCGGCATCTCGATCTTCACCGTCTCGGCGTCGTCCTCGTCGCCGTTGTCGCGGACGTCCACGTGGACGCGGTCCCCCTTCCGGTAGATCCTCACCGTGTCGTCGTCGTCCTCGATGGTCACGAACTCCGCGTCCCCGGCCGCGCGCAGGTCCTGCCACAGCTTCCGGAGGTCCTGCACCGAGACGTCGTGGTCTTCCAGGCTGATCCGGCCCCGGGAGAGGGTGTGGTCCTTGCTTTCGGCCATCTGCAGGGCCACGTCGGCCATGGAGAGGGGCAGGTTCACCGAGACCTTGGACCCGTCGCCGTTCTGCTCGATGACCTCGACGTGGATCCATGCCTGGTCCTTGTTCTTGTCCTTGCCCGCGAAGCTCTGGGCCGGCAGCACCAGGGCGCCGGCCAGGAGCGCGACGGCGAAAAGGCGGTTCTTCATGGCTTCCTCCTGAGACTTGGCTCCCCGGCTCGATCGTGAGACGCTCGTGGGCGCCGGATGGTTGCACTCCCACCGGAATGGGGGCCGGGCCCGCGGGGCGATGGACGCCCGGCGGGGCGGCCGGCACCTGAACCTACGGTGCGGAGGGGCGGGAAGTTGCAGGAAGGCGGGGCGGGGGCGTTCCGGACCGCCCGGCCGTACGGTCAATTCCCGGCGATACAATCGGTTGAGTCGTCCCGGAGGCTCCCCGCGCGCGCGGTGAGCTGGGGCCGCCTCGAGAGCGGCCGGGTGGGGTTCCGGCCCGAGGCCGGCTCTTCGGCCTCCGGCTAGGAGGGGACGTTGGGCGGCTCGGGCGCGGTGGGGAGGCTTCCCGAGTCGCCGCCGAGCCGGACACGCACGACCTGCTGGACCTTCTTCCCGTCCACTTCGGCGCCGTGGGCGGCCATGACCAGCTTCATGACCTTGCCCATGTCCTTGACCGACTTCGCGCCCGCCTCGGCGATGGCCTCGTCCACCACCTTCTCCAGGGCCTCGCCCTCCAGCATCCGGGGCAGGTAGGTGGCCAGGATCTCCGCCTCCTTCTCCTCGGAGCCGGCCAGCTCGGCCCGCCCGCCCAGGCGGTAGGCCTCGGCCGCCTCCTCGCGCTTCTTGACCGCGCGCCGGAGCACCTGCATCACCTCGTCGTCGGTGAGGGTGGCGTCCTTGCCCTTCTCGATCCGGGCGTTCTTGATCTCGGACATCGTCATCCGCAGCACGGCCAGGCGCAGGCTCTCGCGGGCCTTCATGGCCGCCTTCAGGTCCTCGTTCAGACGATCGATGAGCATGGTGTTCCTCCGGTCCGGCGGTCGGGGCGGGGCCGCGAACCCGCGGCGTCCCTCCGGAGACGCTAGCAAAGCGGCCGCGGGCGGACAATGCGGCTCCCGCCGCCGGCGGGGGGCGCCGGCCGGAGGGGGCGCGAAGAGGCGCCGGGGCCGCCGTGCTAGATTGAGGTCATGGAACGCGAACGCCGCCTCGGCGGCAAATCCCTCATCGTGCTCCTGGGGAACCTCCTGGACGAGACCACCGACGCCATCGTGAACGCGGCCAACGAACACCTGGCCCACGGAGGCGGGGTGGCCGGGGCCATCTCCCGGGCCGGGGGGCCGTCCATCCAGCGGGAGTCGGACGCCAAGGCTCCGGTGCCCACGGGCGGCGCGGCCATCACCGGGGCGGGACGCCTCCCGGCGCGGTACGTCATCCACGCGGTGGGCCCGCGGGGCGGCGACCCCGACGCCGACCGGTTGCTGGAGAGCGCGGTCCGGAGCGCCCTGGCCCTGGCCGAGAAGCACGGCCTGGATTCCATCGCCTTCCCCGCCATCTCCACCGGGATCTTCGGTTACCCCATGGAGGACTGCGCCCGGATCATGACCCGGACCGCGGCGGGGTGGTTGCGCGATCCGGAGCACGGCCTCGAGCGGGTGCGGATCGTGCTCGTGGACGAGCGGGCCTACCGCGCCTTCGAAGGCGAGCTGGAAGCGCTGCCGGACTGACCGCCCGCGGGGCGACGCGGGGACGACGGGCGGGGCCCGGCGCGGGGCACGTCCCCGCGCGGACCCGGGTATTTACCGGTGCAGCCGCTCCACCTGCTTCATGAGCTCGGCCCGGCCCTCGGCGCTCAGGCCCAGCCGGTCCAGCTCGCGCCGCACCTCGTCCACCGAACCGTAGCCGGCCAGCCACCCGTTCACCCGGGCCGCGGCGGTGGAGGCGGCGAAGGCGGCGGGGTCGGGGTAGATGGCCTGGTACTCGCGGGCCAGGGTCTTGTCCCCGCGGAGCTGGTACTTCTGATGGTAGTCCTCGGCGGGATAGAAGGCGCCGGCCCGGGTGATCTCGGTGCGTACCTTCTTCCCCAGCCGCGCTTCCAGGGCCTCCTTGGACGCCAGGGCCTCCTGGAGCTGCTCGTCGTTCCCGGCGAAGACCGCCGAGCGGTACTGACGGCTCCAGGATCGGGCGGTGGGATCGTGGGCGGCCCAGAACACCTTCAGCAGCTCGCCGTAGGTGATGCGCGAGGGGTCGTAGACGATCTCGATCGATTCGCTGTGATCACCCAGGTCGTGGTAGGTGGGGTTCGGGGTGTCGCCCCCGGAGTAGCCCACGGTGGTGCTGAGGACGCCGTCGAGACTCCCGAACCGGGAGTCGGGTCCCCAGAATCACCCCAGGGCGAAACGCGCTCGCTCGGTGATCGCGGGCGCGGCCGCGTCCAGGGGGGGCACCCCGTGGGGGGCGACCCGGGGATCGGGACCGGGCACCAGCCCCGCGTAGAGAGTCTGCGGCGAATCCTGGGCGGACATGGCGGCCTCCTCGGTACCGGACCCGGCCGGCCGTGGAAGGGGGCAGGCGGGGGCGCTCCCCGCCGGAGCTTCCGGGCTCCCGGTCTTCATCGAGGATACCGCACGCGCGCCCAGTCCGAGCCCTCCCAGGCCCAGCACGGCGACCAGGGCGCCCAGCGGAACGGCCATCGAACGGTGGAACGGGTTCATGGGAACGATCTCCAGGGGGACACGGGTCGGTCGGCCTCCATCACCGGCGCATACGGGGCCGCCCCGGGGGGTGTGACCGCGGCGGCGGGGCCTCGGGGGAGCGGACGGCGGAGCCGGGGCCGGGCGCCGGCGGCGGGGATCAGGCCCCGCTCGCGGGAGGAATACCCTCCCCGGCCCCACCGGAGTCCGCGGCCGCGCCGGAGTCCGCGCCGGCGCCGGTGTCCCCGGCCGCGTCCCGGCGCAGGTACAAGGTGCGGTGGGGGAAGGGGATCTCGATTCCGGCCTCGTCGAAGCGCTTCTTGGCCGACTCGTAGATGTCGAACTCGATCTTCTTGGCGTCGAGGGCCGAGGCGCACCAGCCCCGGAGGTCCAGGACCACCGACGAATCCCCGAGCTGGATCAGCGGGCAACCCACCACCTCCCGGATCAGGGGGTGGTTGGCGGCCAGGTCGAGCAGGATCTCCCGGGCCCGGTCGATGTCCGAGTTGTAGCTGATCCCGATGGGGATCCGGGCCAGGTGCTTGGGGTCCATGGCGGTGTAGTTCACCATGACCTGGCTCGCGATCACGCTGTTGGGCACCACCAGGCGCCGGTTGTCGAAGGTCTGGATCAGGGTGTAGCCGAGGTTCAGCCGCTCCACCACCCCCACCTCGGTGCCTCCGGGGGCGCTGATCTTGACCCGGTCGCCGACCTCGAAGGGGCGGTAGAGGAGGAGCGAGATGCCCGCGATCAGGTTCCCCAGGGTGTTCTGGGCGGCCAGGCCCAGGACCACCGAGATCACGCTCACGCTGGCCAGGAGGGCGGTCCCCAGGGCCCGCAGCTTGGGGACCAGGTGGGCGTAGAGGACGAAGGCGAGGACGAAGCAGGCGATCTGGAGGAACTGGACCACGAAGGCGGAGGAGGTGCGCTCGAGCACCCCGTGCCGGTCCAGCCGCCGGAAGCTGGTGCGGATGAGGATGGAGGCGACGAGGGCGATGATGAAGAAGAGGAGCGCGTAGACCAGGGCCCCGAGGGTGGTGGCGGGGTTGATCACGTCGTGGGAGAAGACTTTTTCCAGGCCGGACACCGCTTCATCCTCCGTCCGGGAGCCCCCTCCCGGGACCGGTCACGCCGTCTCCACCGTGCGCCCCCGGGGTGCGGCGGCCAGGGCCATGCCCGCCACCGCCCGCACCGCCCAGCGCACGCCCCGTTCCCGCAGGGTCTGGCCGAGGCGGGGGTCGGCGGCGGCGTGGAGCACCGCGGGGAGGGCCGCCCGCGATCCGTAGGCCAGGTACCGGGGCTCCCATCGCGGCCGGAACTTGGCCTTGAAGGCGTGCAGCCCGGCGAAATCGAACACGTCCCCCCCGTGGCGGTAGAGCCAGGCCAGGGCCCGTTCGGCCCGGGTGGCCTCGGGGTCGCGGGCCAGGCCGGCCAGGGGGGCGAGGCCGAGGTTCAGCCACCGGCGCCCTTCCTCCCGGTACCGGAAGGCCAGCTCGGCGAAGAGCAGGTCCATGGCTCCGGCCGGGGCGCCGGGGCGGCGCCGCATGAGGTCGGCCCCCCCTTCCCCGGGATCGTAGCCGTCGAGGAGGGTGGTGAAGGCCTCAACCCGGCCGAAGCGGCCGCGGACCACCGCGACCCGGCTCTCGGCCACCCGGGCGGGATCGAACCAACCCGCCCCGAAGCGGCGCTCGGCCAGGCCCTTCCTACCCAGCCAGAGCGTGGAGACCTCGGCCAGGGCGGCCACCCGGGCCGGGGTGAGCGGGGGTTCCCAGAGCTCCATGGCCAGGCCCTCCCGGCCGGCCCGGGTCACGCTCTGGCGGAGCGAACGGCGGGCGTTGCCGCGGAGGGAGAAGTTCTCCAGGTCCACCCGGGCGGTGTGGCCGATGCGGAGCAGGTGCAGGCCGGCGTCGCGGTAGGCGTCCAGCCCCGCCGGGGATACGGGGACGAAAGCCGGCACCCGGCCGCGCTCCCGGGCCCCGGCGGTGAACGCGGCCACCGCCCGGTCCCGGTCCCGGGCATCGAGGGCGGCGGGATCCCCCAGGGCCAGGGCCAGCCGGCCCCGTTGCGCCCAGGCCACTGCCGCGTTCCCGTCCGGGGTGGCGAAGACACGGTACCGGTAGCGGAGCGCGATCTCGGCCAGGGGGGTGCGGCCGTGACGGCGGAGCACGGCCCGCGCCGTCCGTTCCCCCGGGGACTCCGGGGTCTCTTCCGGCCCCGGGAGTTCCGGGACGGGCTCCCCCGGGATCACCGCCGCGGTGACCGCGTCCACGTGGAGGCTCACGCCCGGGCCAGCCAGCGGCGGGCGGCCTCGGTCATGAGCCGGGCTCCGATCTCCAGCACGTCCTCGTCCGGGTTGAAGCGCGGGTGGTGGTGGGGAAACCACTCCCCCTTCCGGGGGGCGGAACCGATGAAGGTGTAGCAGCCGGGCGCGATCTCCTGGTAGGCGGAATGGTCCTCGCCTCCCATGGAGGGCTCGGCGTCGACCAGGGCGCGCTTCCCCAGCACGTCCCGCACCACCTCGCGCATGAAGTCGGCCATGGCGGGGTCGTTGACCACCGCGTTGTGCTCGTGGACGTACTCCACGTCGGCCCGCGCTCCCAGGGCCCGGGCGGTGTTCTCGGCGATCTGCTTCACCCGGCGGGGTAGGAGCTTCGCCGCCGGCTTGGAGAAGGAACGGATGGTCCCCTCCATGTGGGCCTCGGGTGGCACGATGTTGAAGGCGCTTCCGGCCTGTAGCTTCCCCACCGTGACCACCCCGGTATCCACGGGGTTCAGGTTCCGGGAGACCACGGTCTGGAGCGCGGTGACGATGTGGGCCGCGACCACGATGGGGTCCACGGTCTCGTGGGGGTAGGCGGCGTGGCCTCCGCGGCCCCGGACGGTGATCCGGAACCGGCCCACCGCGGCCATGCAGGGGCCGGTGAGCACCCCCACCTTGCCCAGGGGGAGGTTCTGCCAGACATGGTAGCCCAGGACCGCGTCCACCTTGGGGTTGTCCATGATCCCGTCCTTGATCATGGCCCCGGCCCCGTTCAGCCCCTCCTCGGCGGGCTGGAAGTTGAGCTTCACCCGGCCCCGGGCCGGGCGCTCGCGGGTGAGCTCCTTGGCCGTGCCCAGGAGGATGGCGGTGTGGAGGTCGTGGCCGCAGGCGTGCATGGCGCCGGGGTCGGCGCTGGCGAAGGCGTAGCCGGTGTGTTCGGTCATGGGGAGCGCGTCCATGTCGCAGCGCATCATGAGGGTGCGGCCGGGGGCGCTCCCCTCGATCAGCGAGGCGACCCCGGTCCCGGCCAGGACCCTGGACTTCAGGCCCAGGGCGTCCAGGTGCCGGCGGACCAGGGCCGAGGTTCGATGCTCCTGGAAGGCGGTCTCGGGATGGCGATGGATGTCGCGGCGGAGCCGGACCAGCTCGTCCCGGGTCAGGGGCCGGGAGGGATTCATGAGCAGCTCGCCGGGCGCGGACCGGGGGCGTTTCGCGGCGGTCTTGGCCATGGTCCTCGAAACCTCCTCGTCGATGAGCGTGTCGGTGGGGCAAAGTCTTCGCGGGAAACCCGGATAGAGTACCATTGCCGGCATGCGAATCCACCACGTGCAGATCATGGTGCCCGCCGGGCGTGAGGACGAGGCCCGGGGGTTCTACCAGGGCCTCCTGGGCCTCATTCCCCGGGAGCGCCCGCCCCAGGAGCGGCCCGGACTGTGGTACTCGGTGGGCGGCGCCGAGGTCCATCTGGGCCTGGGTGAGACCCCGCCCGGCGATTCCCGCGCCCACGTGGCCTTCGTGGTGGAGGACCTGGATCTGATGCGGTCCCGGCTGGAAGGGGCGGACTTCGAGGTCCGCGAGGCCCGCCCCCTGGGCGGCGCCCGGCGCTTCCACACCCGGGACCCCTTCGGCAATCGCCTGGAGTTCATGGAGGAGGGTGCGTGAGCAGGAAGAAGAAGAGCAAGGACGCGGAGCCCGGGGTTCCGGAGAACGAGGCCGTGGCGGCCGCGCCGGCGGATCCCGGGGCCTCGGAGGGCGCGGACACCGAGACCCCGGCCGAAGCGGACGCGCCGGAGACGGCCGAGGCCGCGGACCCCGCTGAGGCGGCCGCCCCGGCCGAAGCTTCCGGCCCGGCCGGGGACGAGCTGGCCGGACGGCGGGCGGCGATCCTGGTCGCCGGGGGCTTCCAGGACGAGGAGGTGACCGAACCGGCCGAGTACCTGCGCTCCCGCGGCGCGGAGGTGGTGATGGTGGGGCCGACCGAGGGCCCGGCGGAGGGCAAGCACGGCCGCGCCCGGGTGGAGGTCACGCTCCGCGCCGCCGAGGCCTCGGCGGAGGACTTCGACCTGCTGGTCATCCCGGGGGGCGCCGCTCCCGAGGCGTTGCGCCTGGACGACGACGTGCTCGCCCTCACCCGGCGCTTCTTCGAGGCCGGGAAGGCGGTGGCCGCGATCTGCCGCGGGCCCCAGGTGCTCATCTCGGCCGGGGTGCTGCCCGGACGCACGGTGACCTGCCTGCCCGGGATCCGCGACGACGTGCGGCTGGCCGGGGCCCGCTACCGGGACCGCCCGGTGGTGTCCGACCGGCGCCTGGTCACCGCCCGGGGGCCGGAGGAGATCCCCGCCTTCCTGGAGGCGACGGCCGCGCTGTTGGCCGCGGAGCCGGCGGCGGCGGTCGAGGAAGACCTGCCCGAGGAGGACGCGGCCGAGGAGGTCGAGGCCTAGCCGCCGGCGTCCTGCCGGCGGGAGCCGTCCACCGCGGTCCAGTCGTGGAACCGCTGGGCCGCGGGAAGGGCGAGAACGAGGGTCGCCGCCGCCGCGCTGCGGATCATCTTCCCGCTCCCCTCAGCCCGCAACGGATGGAGCGGCCATGCGCGGGTTACCTGGGTGCACATTTTTCCTGGTCCTTGACCCTGGGCCTCTTTGGATGCCCCCCCGCGCCCGCGCCACCGTTTCGTCACCGAACCGGCACCCGGTTGCCCCCGCGCCGTCATCTCCCCGCCCCCGAGCCCGGGCAGAGTTTCCGGCAAGGCCGAAGCGCCGGCAACCAACCGGTCCTGCGGCCGACGGTTTCGGGCGATCCCCGGACCGGCGGAGAACCGGGAGACGCTGATGCATCCACGGAACGCATCTTCCCGGTGTCCGCCCCGGGGCTCGCTCGATCTTGCGTCCCGAGCCGGGGCGGGGCGCCGTGCCCTCAAGTATTGAGGCTCGGAGGGGGAAGAGCGACGCCGGTCACTTTCCCTTTCGGGTCGGTTGTTCTGTGCCGGTGGAGGCCGCAACAAGGGGTAGCCGGGGGGCTCCCGCGGCCGAAGCCGGCGCAGACGTCTTCTCCCGCGGCCGGGGGCGTGCACCCCTCCGGCCCCGGCCCCGCGGGGCCGCTCAGGCCGCCCCGGTCCCCCAGGGGTAGAGCCGCCGGGTCCGCCACAGCCCCGCCGCGGCCACCAGGGCGAAGGACGCCACCGCCCCCCACAGGAGCACCGGCTTCCCGATCCACAGGTCCAGCAGCACCCCGCCGATGAAGGGGCCCACCGACCATCCGAAGGAGGTGGTGAGTCCGTAGACCCCCATGTAGCGGCCGGTGCGCCCGGGCGGGGCCTGGAGCGAGACAAGGGCCACCGAGGCCGGCGAGACGATCAGCTCGCCCACGGTGATCGCCGCCATTCCCGCCACCAGCTGCCAGTAGGCGGTCACGAAGGCGAGCCCGAAGAAGGACGCCGCGTAGACCGCCGACCCCAGGATCAGCGCCCCCACCAGGTTCATCCGCCGGAGCGCCCGGGTCACCCCGAGCTGGAAGGCCACCACCATGAACCCGTTGAGCCCGAACATCACCCCCAGCCTGGCGGTGGAGGTGCCCAGCCGGTCGGCCGCGTACACCGAGAGGGTGGCCAGCCACTGGGACTGGGTAAGGAAGATGAGGAGCACCAGCCCGCAGAAGATCATGAACCGCCGGTCGGCGCGGATCTCCAGGAAATCGGTCCAGCCCTCCCGCCGGCGGCCGGCCGGGGCCTCGGGCGACGGGCCGGAGGGTGCGGGGGAAGCGCCGGGGGCGTGGGTCTCGCGCACGTAGCGCCGGACGATCCAGGCCGAGAGGGCGCTGGTCACGGTGCCGAGGACGAAGAGCCAGCCGTAGCCGGCCTCGGAGACCAGCCCCCCCAGCATGGGGCCCACCCCCCAGCCGAGGTTGTGGGCCACCCGCATGAGGGCGTAGGCGTCCAGGCGCCGCTCCGGCTCCACCAGGTCCGAGACCGCGGCGCTGGCCACCGGCTGGTAGAAGGCGCCGGCCACGTAGGAGAGGGTGAGGATCCCGGCCGCGATCCAGAAGTTGAGCCGCAGGAACACCGCGCCCGCCATGACCGCGAACACCGCGGCCCGGAAGAACTGGCCCGCGACCATGATCCGCACCCGGCCCACCCGGTCGGAGAGGTCGCCGGCGTAGCCCTGGAGGGAGGAACGGAGCACCGCGGTGACCAGGAAGAACGTCCCCACCAGGGACATGCTCACCCCCAGCTCCTCGTGGAAGTAGAGGCTCACGAAGGGGACGATCATGGCGAAGCCCATGGACGAGGCCACGAAGCCGCCGTAGAGCGCCCACAGGCGCCGGTCGTAGACCCGGGCGGCGGCGCGGGCGCGTTCGGTCCAGGAAGGCGATGGGTCGGTCACGGCGTGCGGGCACCTCGGGCGTCCGGGATCCCGGAAGCCCGGGGCCGGCGTGCAAAGGACGGCGATGGCGACTCCGGAGGGTAGGAGATCGCGGGCCCGCGGGACAAGCGGGACCGGAACGGGCTGGTATCCCCCGAGACCCCGCGGGTACACTTGCCCCTCCACCCGGCGACCCCGGCGGTTCCGGCAGCCCCCCTCCCACCGCCGGACGCGGAACCCACAATGCCCAGGAATCCCCGGATGACCGTCTCCACCCCCAGCCCGGAAAGACCCCGCCGGTGACCGCCCGCCTCGCGGCGTGGTTCGCCCGGTTCGCGGTGCGCCGGCGACGGCCGGTGCTGGCGGTGACCCTGCTCCTGGTCGCGGCCGCGGTCTGGCCCGCCTTCCACGTCCCCTTCGACGCCTCGGCCGAGATCTGGTTCCTGGAGAACGATCCCGCCCTGGCCGCCTACAACCGCTTCCACCGGACCTTCGGGGACGACGAGTTCGTGGTCCTGGCCACCAACTCCGAGGGCGATCCCGACGTGGCCGGCCACGCCCGAGCCGCCCGCTCCGGCCGCGAGCACGCCTCCCCGGGGGAAGGAACGGTGTTCAACAACCGGATCCTGGCCTCCCTGGAGCGGGTGACCGCCTTCCTGGACACCACCCGCCACGTGGGCCGGGTCACCAGCCTCACCCGCTACGAGTCCATCCGCGGGGAGGACGACGAGATCGCCCTGGTGCCCGCGGTCCCCGGGCTCCCCATGAGCGGCGCGGAGCTGGCCGAGGCCCGGGACCGGGTGCTGGCCGACAGCCTGGCCGTGGGGCGGGTGGTGAGCCGGGACGGCAAGGTGGCGGTGGTGGTGGCCGAGATCGAGCACCGGCCCGGCGAGTTCGACTACAAGTCGGAACTCACCCACAAGGTCCGGGCCTTCCTGGACCGGGAGCAGGCCGTCTCCGGGGTGCGCTACGCCTTCACCGGCTCCACCGTCCTGGACGAGGACATCTACGCCGACACCCGCCGGGACCTGCACTGGAACGTGCCCCTCCTCTACCTCCTCATCACCGTGTTCCTGGTCCTGACCATCCGGAACCTCCCCGGCACCGTCCTCCCCCTGGGGGTGGTGCTCTCGGCGGTGGTCATGGACCGCGCCCTCATCACCGCCTTCGGCTGGAGGGAGAACAGCCTCGCCACCATCATCCCCCTGGTCCTGACCGCGGTGGGGATCGCCGATTCCGTGCACATCGTGGTCCAGTACTTCACCCTGCGCGGGCGGGGAATGGACGGGCCGGGCGCGGCCGAGGAGTCGGTGCGGCGCCTGTTCAAGCCCTGCCTCCTCACCAGCCTCACCACCGCCATCGGGTTCCTGTCCCTGTTGACCGCGCCCCTGGCCCCGCTCCAGGAGATGGGCGCCCTGACCGCCATCGGCGTCGCCTTCGCCTTCCTGCTCTCGGTGCTCGCCCTCCCCGCCGCCCTCAGCTACCTCTCCGGCGACTACCGCGGCTACATGGCCCGGCGCGCCTCGGACCGCTACCTGGGGTTCATCGACGCCCTGCCCGGGTTCGTTCGCCGGCGGGGGACGGTCATCCTCGTCGCGGGCGCGCTGGTGAGCGTGGGGGCGGGCCTGGGCATGGCCCGGCTCCGGGTGGAGTCCAACGCCATCGAGTTCTTCCGCAGGGACGACCCCATGCGCCAGGTCACCCAGTACGTGCAGGACAAGGTGGGCGGGGTGGGAAACCTGGAGGTGGTGGTCCGTACCGACCGGCCGGGCGGGGTGCGCGACCCCGAGGTGCTCCGGGCCATGGATTCCCTGGCCGCGCACCTCAAGACCATCCCCATCGTGACCGACGCCTTCTCGGTGGCCGACTACCTGAAGACCATCAACCAGGCCATGCACGACGGGGACCCGGCCTGGCGCCGGGTGCCGGCCAGCCCCGACCTCACCGCCCAGTACCTGCTCCTCTACGGGGCCAGCTCGCCCGAGGACGACCTCTCCGACCTGGTCGACGTGACCCAGACCACGGCCCGGGTGGGGGCCCGGGTGGAGTTCGCCTCCTCGGTGGAGTACAAGCGGCAGGTCACCGATCTCCGGGCCTGGCTGGACGCCCACATCCCCCCGGGGATGCACGTCGAGCTCACCGGCCTCATGATGCTCTACAAGAACATGGGCGACTACATCATCACCAGCCAGATCCGCTCCTTCCTGGCCGCGCTGGCCGTGATCACCCTGATCATGGCCGTGGCCTTCCGCTCCTGGCGGGTGGGCCTCCTGAGCATGATCCCCAACGTGTGGCCCATCGCCTTCACCCTGGGCTTCATGGGCTGGATGGGCATCCGCCTGGACATGGCCAACGCCATGGTGGCCGCGGTGGCCATCGGCATCGCCGTGGACGACACCATCCACTTCATCGCCAAGTACATCGAGGCCGTGGACGAGGAGAAACCGCTCGACGAGGCGGTGGCCTACGCCTTCCACGTCTCCGGGAGGGCCATCGTGTTCACCTCCGTCATCCTGGTGGCCGGGTTCTCGGTCATCCTCCGCTCCGAGTTCCTGCCCAGCGTCACCTTCGCCATGCTCTCGGCCATGACCATCGTCATGGCCCTGGCCGCTGACCTCTTCATCCTCCCCGCCATCTTCCTCCGCTACCGGTCGGTGTACCGGGAACGCCGCCGGCGGCGGTCCCGCCGCGGCGAGGCCTCGGCGGCCGCTCTGGGACTGGGGGTCGCGCTGGCCGCCGGGTTGCTGGCGGCAGGGCCGCTCCGGGCCGCCCCCGCGCCGGAGACCGCGGCGCCCCCCGCCGCCTCCGCGCCCGCCGCCGATTCCCCCACCCGGGGGCGGGCGGTGATGCAGGCGGTGGAGGACGCCAACGACGACGTGGCCTCCGAGGAGGCGGAGATCACCATGACGCTGCGCGACCGGGGCGGGAACGAGGCCACCCGGAGCGCCCGGCTGGCCTTCCTGGCCGGGGAGGGCGGCTCCGGAACCGGGGACCGGACCCTCATCCGGTTCACCGCCCCCCCGGACCTCCGGGGGACCGCGTTCCTCACCGCGGAGCGGCCCGGGGACGACGACCGCTGGCTCTATCTCCCCGCCCTGGGCCGGGTGAAGCGGATCGCGGCCAGCAAGAAGTCCGGGAACTTCGCCGGCACCGAGTTCACCTACGAGGACCTGGGGGGCCGCGAGCTGGACGACTACCGCCACCGGTACCTGCGCCCCGACACCCTGGACGGGGAGCGGGTGGACGTGGTGGAGGCCGAGCCGGTGGATCCCCACAGCGGCTACTCCAGGATCGTGACCTGGGTCTCCACGGAGAAGCACGTGATCCTGAAGGCGGAGTACACCGACCGGCGGGGCCAGCTCATGAAGGTGAGCCGCTCCACCGGCTTCTTCCGGCCCGACGGCCGGCACTGGCGCTTCCGGACCGCGACCATGGACAACGTGCAGAACGGCAAGTCCACGGTGATCCGGGTGGACCGGTGGAACCTGGACGCGGACCTGGACCCGGCCCGCTTCACCGTGGAAGGCCTGGACCGGAAATGACCCCCGGGCGCGTGCCGGGTGCGGGTCCGGCGGCGGGTCGGCGGAGCGCGGCCGGGGGGATGCTCCTGGCCGCGGCCCTGCTCGTGGCCGGTCCCGGCGCCGCCGGGGCCGAGGCCCCGGCGGTGCACGGGGAGCTGACCGCGGGGGCCCGAGTCTACCCCGAGGCGGCCTCGGTGGGGAACGACGCCGAGTGGACGCTGGGCACGGAGCTGGAGGTGCGCTGGCGGCCGGCGGCCTCGGTGCAGCTCTTCGCCCTGCCCCGGGCCTGGTGGGACCCCGCCGACTCCGGGCGCTGGCGGGCGGTGCCCCGGGAGGCCTGGATCGAGGGTCGGGCCGCCAACTGGGCCCTGAGGGCGGGTAGGCAAACGTTCACCTGGGGGTCGGCGGACACCTGGCGCCCCACCGACGTGCTGGCGAGCTGGGACTGGGGCCGCGACTTCCTGGATCCGGAACGGCAAGGTGAATGGGCGCTCACCTTGACCGGCAGCGGCGTCCGGTGGGGGCTGGAAGTCGCCTATCTGCCGGTTCTTCAAGGGGCCAGGTTCCCCGACGCCCGGTCTCCCTGGTCCTGGGAGAGCGCCCTGGCCCGGCTCTGGGAGAACGCGCCTCCCGGCCTGGTGCCCCCCCCTTTGGTCGACGATCCGTTGCTTCCGGATGGGGTGAGTGAACAATCACTCGGAGCGCGGTTCCGGCTCACCCGCGGGCGCACCGACGTCTACCTGGTCGGGTACCGGGGCGTGGACCGGATGCCCCTCCTGGTCCTGGACTCCGGCTGCGCGCCCGAGTCCCTGGCCTGCCTGGCCGCCCCTCGGGTCCGCCCCGCCTATCCGCCCCTGAGGCTCCTCGGCCTCGAGGTCCAGTCCGCGGTGGGTGAGGTGCTGGTCAAGGCCGAGGCCACCTGGCGGGACCAGTCCACCCGGGACCGGTCCTTCGACGGCCGGACCCCGGGCCTGGATCCGAACTCGGTCCAGGCCGCGGCGGGGATCGACTACCTCTGGTTCGGGGCCCTGGGGGGCTCCGGGGACCTGGACGTGGTGGCCGAGGTCCTCATCGACACCGGCTTCGAGGAGGCGAGCCTCTACGCCTGGCGCCCCTTCCAGCGGGACCTCGCCGTGGCCCTCACCTATTCCGCCAACGACTTGCGGGGCACGGTGATCGAGGCGGGCTGGATCCAGGACCTGGAGCGGGCGGAGTCGGTGGGCACCCTCCGGATCCGCCGCCGGATCGCCCCGGCCTGGACCGCCGAGGTGGGTGGCGATCTCCTCCTCGGGCCCCCGGATCCCTCCAACCCCTTCCATCTCTTCGGGTCCAACGACCGTCTCACCGCCCGCCTCACCTTCGGCTTCTGATCGAGCCATTCCATCCCGGCCCCCTCAACTTTTGCCCCGGATTGCCGAAACTGTATGGCACCGGGGCGATTACGCTAAAACCCGGCTTCATTCCGGTAAAACGACGTTCGGCTCGAGAAAGGTCGCGTCCCGTCTATGCGCTTTAAATCCTGCCAGGGGCTGAGGGGCCGGTTCCTCTTCGTGACCGGTTCGCTCATCATGCTCTCCTCCTTCACCCTGGCCACGTTCCATTTCTACCAGGCCCGGAAGAGCCTGCTGGAGGAACTGCGCAAGCGGGGTTTCGCGCTGACCCAGAATCTCTCCTCGCAGACCGTCCGCCCCCTGGAGGCCGGAGACTCCAGCTCCCTGGAGGAGCTCCTCGCCACCACCTGCACCGAGGAGGACGTCAAGTACGCCATGGTCCAGGACGAGCGCGGGCAGATCCTGGCCGAGGCGGCCACCGGCGGCTTCGATGTGGACCGGGTCCGTCCGGTGCTGGTGGCGTCCTCCTGGGCCCCGCCCACGGTGGATCTCCTCAAGTTCAAGACCGGGGACGGGAAGATCCTCTACAACTTCAGCGCTCCCGTGTGGGCCCTGCCGGGGGGAGATCAGGACTCCACCGGGGATCCCTGGTCCGCCGGCGCCGTGTGCCGGCGGGCGGGCACGGTGCGGGTGGGGATCTGCACCGCCCCCACGGTGAGCCGGATCGCGGGACATTTCTGGATCAGCATGGCCCTGGGGCTGGGAACCACCCTGCTCGGCCTGGCCGGGGTGGTGGGGGTCACCCGGTGGACCCTCAAGCCGCTGGGGCAGATGGCCTCCGCCGCCCACGCCATCGCCCGCGGGGACCTGACCCGGCGGGTCGAGGTGTGGACGGGCGACGAGATCGGCACCCTGGGGCAGGCCTTCAACGAGATGACGGAGAGCCTGGCCCGGAGCACCGAGAGCCTCGAGCGCCGGAACGAGGAGCTGGAGGGGGCGGCACGGGAGCACGAACGCCTCTTCCAGGAGGCCAAGGTCCGCACCATGCGGCTCCGGGTCATGAACGAGCTTTCCATGGCCATGGCCGCCAGCCTGGAGCCGGACGAGATCTACGCCCAGGTCCACCGCCAGCTCGGGCGGCTCATGAACTACGAGTACCTGACCGTGCTGCGGCACCTGGCCGAGGAGGACGCCTTCCGCCGGGACTTCGTCTGGGTGGACCGTCCCGACCTGGGCGTGCACGCCCAGGTGGAGCTGCCGGCCGGGACCCCGCTGCTGGACCAGATCCACCGGACCCGCATGCCGCGATCGGCCCCCGACCTGGTCGCCGACCCCCTGACCGCCGACGGCTGGCTGGTCCGGAACGGATTCAAGTCCGGGTTCCTGGTCCCCATCCTGGTGCGGGGGGAATTCCTGGGCATCGTGGGCGTCGCCTCCCGCCGGCGGAACGCGTTCGCCCGCACCGAGGTGTCCCTCCTGGGCACGGTGGCCAACAACCTGGGGCTGGTGCTCAAGAACGCGGATCTCTACCAGCGCCTCCAGCGCTCCTTCGAGGAGGTGCAGGTGGCCCAGGAGCAGCTCGCCCACTCGGAGAACACCCGCAACGCGGAGAAGCTGCGAAGCGTGGGCCAGATGGCCAGCGGGGTGGCTCACGACTTCAACAACGTCCTCGCCGCCATCGTGGGCCGGGTCCAGCTGGTGCGCATGAAGGCGGACCGCGGGAAGCTGGGACCGGAGGACCTGGACGCGAACCTGGAGGTGATCGAGCGGGCGGCCCTCGACGGCGCCGAGACCGTGCGCCGGATCCAGGAGTTCAGCCGGGACCGGAACCTCAAGCCGGACCTGCAGCGGGCCGACCTCAACAACCTGGTCCGGGAGGCGGTGGAGATCACCCGCACCCGCTGGAAGACCCAGGCCGAGCAGGGCGGCCTCCGGGTGGAGGTGGTCACCGAGCTGGGCCGGGTGCCCCAGATCGCCTGCGTCCCCTCCGAGGTGCGAGAGGTCCTCACCAACCTGATCTTCAACGCGGTGGACGCCATGCCGGAGGGGGGCACGATCACCCTGTCCACGCACTCCGACGGGGGCCGGCCCTGCGTGCACGTGGCCGACACCGGGACCGGCATGCCGCCCGAGGTCCGGGAGCGGATCTTCGAGCCCTTCTTCACCACCAAAGGGGTGAAGGGAAGCGGCCTGGGCCTGTCCATCGTGTTCGGCATCGTCCAGCGCCACGGTGGGGCGATCTCGGTCAACGAGGAGTACACCCGGGGGACCGAGTTCCGGATCCGGTTCCCGGCCGCGGGGGCCGACGCCAGCGAGCCGCTGCCGGAGCCGACCCTGACCGGGTCCTCGTGCCGGATCCTGGTCGGTGACGACGAGGCCAACGTCCGGGAGACCCTGGTCGAGCTGCTGGTCACCCTCGGCCACGAGGTGGTGCAGGCGGGGAGCGGGGAGGAGATCCTGGCCCGCTTCGAGCCGGGCCGCTTCGACCTGGTCTTCACCGACCTCGGCATGCCGGACATGAGCGGATGGGAGGTGACCCGTCGCATCCGGGAGCGTGATCCCGCCGTCCCGGTGGTCCTGGTCACCGGCTGGGGGAATCAGATCGGGGTGGAGGAGGCCCGGGAACAGGGGGTTTCCCGGGTGCTGGCCAAGCCGTTCACGGTTCAGAAGGTAACCTCGGCGATCGCCGAGATCCAGGGCGCCCGCAAGGCCGCCTAGCGCGGATCCGCCGGAGGGCGGACCGCGGGCGGGGCCCAGGGAGACACGAAGACCATGCACATCTCCAGAACGACGGTCCTGCGGGGAGGAACGATCGCCGCGGCCCTGGTCGCGTTCGCCGGAACCACCGCCTACCTCGGACTGCATCGGCAGCGCGAGGTCACCACCACCTCCCGGGAGGCCTACGCCTTCTACCAGGAGGGGATGGACGCCCGGAGCAAGCACTACTTCCCGGAGGCGGTGCAGGCGTGGAAGCAGGCGGTGGAGAAGGACTCCACCTTCGCCATGGCCTGGGCCCGTCTGGCCACCTACTCGGCCAGCCTGGGCAACACGGCCGAGGCGCGGGAGTACTGCCTCCGGGCGGTGGCCCACCACGACGGGGTCACCGGACGGGAACGCCTGCTGATCGCCATCACCGACGCCGCCGTCAACAACCGGCCGGCGGAGAAGGAGTCCCTGGTCACCCGTCTCATCGAGGAATACCCGGACGACCTGGAGTCCCTGTTCCGGGCCGCCCAGCGGGCGACGGAGGCCCATCGCCACCAGGACGCCCTGGCCGCACTCCGGCGGATCGTCGAGAAGGACCCCGACCAGGGGGAGGCCTACAACCGGATGGGCTACGTGTACGCGGAGCTGGGCCGCTGGAACGAGGCGGCCGAGGCCTTCCAGAAGTACGCGTTCCTGTACCCGAAGGAGGCCAATCCCCACGACAGCCTCGGCGAGCTCTACCTGCGCACGGGGCAGTACCGGGAGGCGGAGGCGGAGTTCGAACGGGCCCTGTCCCTCAAGGACGACTTCATCTGGGCCCGCGACCATCTGGCCATGATCTACGAGGACCAGGGGCGGTACCGGGACGCGCTGCGGGAGACCCGCCGGGTGCAGGAGATGCTCCACGGGACCACCGACGCCTACCCCTGGAAGCTCTACGAGATCTCCCTGGAGCTGGAGAGCGGAAACCGGGAGGAGGCGCTGGCCCTGGCCCGCGCCCTGAACGCCGAGCACTGCACCGATCCCGACTACCACCACCTCCTGGGGCGGATCTACGCCGGGATGAACCGGGCCGGGGAGACGGCCGCGGAGCTGAAGATCCTGGTCGCCCTGCAGGAGGAGCGGCTCCGGGAGCGCGGCGAGGATTCCTCCGGGGCCGCCAGCACCTTCGCCGCCCTGGAGCTGGCCGCGGACGTGGACCGGGCCCGGGGAGAGTGGGCGGCGGCGGCCGACGGGTACGCCCGGGCCGCCGAGGCCGAGGCCTGGCGGTGGTGGAGCGTCCGCCGGGCCCGGGTGAAGCAGATGGAGTGCCTGATCCGGGCCGGCCGGCCGGAGGCGGTGCTGCCGGTGGCCCGGGAGGTGCTGGCCGAGAATCCCCGCCACGCCCAGACCCTGTGCTGGATGGCCCGGGCCCTGGAGGCGGCGGGCCGGCCCCAGGCCGCCGAGGTCCCCTATCGCACCGCGCTGGAGGTGTTGCGCCGGGCCGACCCCGGGAATCCCTACCGGGCGGAGGCCGCGGCCAAGGTGGGCGCCCTGGCCCAGGACACCGCGCGTTGATCCTCCGCGGGGCGGCGCTCTGCACCGCCGGGGACGCCGGCCGGAGTGACGGGTGGACCGCTCCCGTCCTTCGCCGGCTCTCCGGCGGGCAAGAAATCGCTCAAGGATCGCGGAGGAGTGCCGATCACTGGGTTGGTACAGCGGAGTGAGGCACACACTCCAACGAGCTGAACCTCCTTAGCACGGTAGTCACGGCGTGAACCCCGGTCTTTCGGCCGGGGTTCTCGTTTTGAACCCCCGTCCTCCTCCCGTCCCGGCTCCCGCACCGTCCCCCGAGGCCCCCCGCCCGGCCTCGGGCCCCGGGCTCAGGGCCGGGTGCCGAGGGTGCGGTCCAGGTTGAAGGCGGCGCTGATCAGCGCCATGTGGGTGAAGGCCTGGGGGAAGTTCCCCAGCTGGTCCCCGGTGGGGGCGATCTGCTCCGCGAAGAGGCCCACCGGATTGGCGTAGGAGAGCATCTTCTCGAAGATGAGGCGGGCCTCCTGGAGCCGTCCGGCCCGGGTGAGCGCCTCCACCAGCCAGAAGCTGCACAGGCTGAAGGTCCCCTCGCCCCCTTCCACCCCTTCGTCGGCCGCCTTGTCCGTCTGGTAGCGGTAGACGAGGCTGTCCGAGACCAGGTTCTCCATGATCCGGTCCAGGGTGGAGAGCATGCGGGGGTCCCGGGGGGCCATGAAGAAGACCAGGGGCATGAGGAGGAGGGAGGCGTCCAGGGCCTCGGAACCGTAGTACTGGGTGAAGGCCCCGATCTTCTCGTTCCAGCCCTTCTCCAGGACCTCGGTGTAGATGCGGTCCCGGGTCTCCCTCCAGCGCTCGTAGGGGGCGGGCAGGCTCCGCTTGTCGGCCAGGCGGATACCCCGGTCGAGGGCCACCCAGCACAGCATCTTGGAGAAGACGAAATGGTGGCGGCCGCCGCGGACCTCCCAGATCCCGTCGTCGGGCTGGTCCCAGTTGTCGCACACCCAGTCCAGCATCCGCACCAGGTACCGCCAGGTGTCGTAGCCGATGGGCTGGCCGTACTTGTTGTAGAGATAGACCGAGTCCAGCAGCTCTCCGTAGATGTCCAGCTGGAGCTGGCCCGAGGCCGCGTTCCCGATCCGCACCGGCCGGGAGTCGCAATAGCCGGCCAGGTGGTCGAGGGTCTCCTCGTCCAGGTCGGCGCTTCCGTCCAGCCGGTAGAGGGGCTGCAGCGCGCCGTTCTCGTCGAACTCCAGGATGCGGTCGTTCAGGAAGTCCATGTACCGGCCCGCCTCCTCGGTGAAGCCGATCCGCAGCAGCCCGTAGATGGTGAAGGAGGAGTCGCGGATCCACGAGAAGCGGTAGTCCCAGTTCCGGGAGCCGCCCAGAGTCTCGGGAAGGCTGGTGGTGGGGGCGGCCACCGTGGCCCCGGTGGGGCTGTAGGTGAGGAGCTTGAGAAGCAGCGCGGAGCGGTGCACCATCTCCCGCCAGCGCCCCCGGTAGGTGCTCTGGGCGATCCAGTTGCGCCAGAAGGCGGCGGTCTCGTGGAACAGGGTCTCCGGGTCGGGGGGATGATCCAGGGCCTCGTCGGGGTTGTCCCGGGACACCTGACGGAGCAGGAAGTGGACGGTCTCGCCCGCGTTCAGGGTGAACTCGGCCCCGGCCCCGTTCCCCCGCTTCTCAAGCACCACCGGGCTCTGGAGCCCCACCACCAGGTCGCCGCACTCGAACAGGGCGTCGCCCTTGTGGATGCTGGTCCGGTGCTCGGCCCGGCCGTAGTCGAACCGCGGCTGGCAGTCGATCTTGAACTTCAGGCACCCCCGGACCACGGTCACCCGGCGGACGATGGTGTGGCTCCCCGGGTGCTCCCCCGGCTCGTCGCTCAGGATGGGCATGAAATCCAGGAGTTCGCCCACCCCGTCCGAGTGCAGGAAGCGGGTGAGGAGGAGATTGGACTCGGGGAGGTACATCTGCCGGCCCCGGACCTCTTCGGTGGGCTGGATCACGAAGTGTCCGCCCCGGTCCGGGTCCAGGATCCGCGCGAACAGGCTGGGGGAGTCGAAGTGGGGAAAGCAGCACCAGTCGATGTCGCCGTCGCTTCCGACCAGGGCTACGGTGTGGAGGTCGCCGATGACCCCGTGTTCGCCAATTTGCTTGTTCTTCATGAGTCTTTC
This sequence comes from Candidatus Eiseniibacteriota bacterium, assembly GCA_963768615.1. GTDB lineage: Bacteria > Eisenbacteria > RBG-16-71-46 > JABDJR01 > JABDJR01 > CAVSKL01. The sequence continues at coordinate 24,058 of CAVYIE010000006.1, forward strand.
CTGATCCGGGTCGAATCGCGTCCGCGGATTCCCGAAGTGGCGGCGGACGCACCCCAAATGATACCGTTTCCAACGCGAGGCTTCACCCCCGCCGGGGCGGGCGGCCGGATCACTGGAGGAGCGGGACGCCGTGCATCACGTACCCAAGGACATCGGCTGGATCGAGGTGATCTGCGGGAGCATGTTCTCCGGCAAGACCGAGGAGCTCATCCGCCGGGCCCGCCGGGCCCAGTACGCCCGCCAGAAGGTGCAGCTGTTCAAGCCGATGCTGGACACGCGCTACGAGGCCTCGCGGATCGCCTCCCACGACCGGCGCACCCTGGAGGCGGTGCCCCTGGACCAGATCGGCGATCTCTACCGGCATCTGGACCAGGACACCGAGGTGGTGGGGATCGACGAGGCCCAGTTCTTCGACCCCGACGTGGTGGCGGTGTGCGAGGACCTGGCCGGCAAGGGATACCGGGTGATCGTGGCCGCCCTGGACCAGGACTACCTGGGCCGCCCCTTCGGGGCCATACCCGAGCTTCTCTGCATCGCCGAATACGTGACCAAGAGCCTGGCCATCTGCGTGCGCTGCGGAAACCCGGCCAACCGCTCCCAGCGGATCCGCGGCAGCCGGGAGACCATCCAGGTGGGGGCGGCGGACAGCTACGAACCCCGCTGCCGGGCCTGCTTCCGCCCCGAGGTCATGGGGCAGGAAGAGATGGGGATGGACGAGGGCTGATCCCCCCGTCCATCCGGCCGCCGTGGTCCGCGCCGCCGCCCACGACCGCGGGACGCGGACGGGGCCCCCGGCCCTGCTTCGGGTCGGCCAACCTACTTCAGGTCGGCCAGCACCCGGGGCGGATAGAACGGCCCCGGACCGGGCGGGGTGGGAATCCCCGGCGGCAGCAGGCCGCTCGGAACCCGGTCGGGCACCCGGGTCAGCTCCACCCCCAGCACCCCCTTCTGCACCTCGGCGGTGGTCGTCTTCATGAAGGCCACGATGGCGTCCATCTCGGCGTCGGTGAGCCCGAGCGGGGTGATGGAGGGGTCCCGGATCTGCGCCACCCCGGCCAGGGTGGCGTCGGAGACGTCCTGGGGTCCCCGCCCCCCGCGGTTGTAGAACTCCACCACCTCGCGAAGCGTGCCCGCGCTGCCGCTGTGGAAGTAGGGGGCGGTGAGTTCCACGTTGCGCACCGTGGCCACCCGGAAGGCGTACTTGTACTGGTCCTGGTCGAAGCCGGGGGCGTGGAATCGGCCCCAGTCCTGGCCCTGGCCGTTCTTCCCCCCGAACCCGGGGATGATGGAGTCGTAGGCGTCCCCCACCCCCTGGATCCGGAAGGTGAAGTCGCAGAGCATGGGGCCGTCGTGGCAGTCCCCGCACTTCCCCTTGGTGAAGAAGAGCTTGAACCCCTCCTTCTCCATGGCGCCGAACGCGTCGCGGTTGCCGAGCACGAACTGGTCGAACCGCGAGTTGGGGGTGACCAGCTCCCGCTCGTAGGCGGCGATGGCCCGGGTCACCTGGTCGATGGTGATGTCCGAGGCCTGGTTCACCTCGCCGGCGAAGGCCTGCTTGAACCGGGTCACGTATTCGGGGATCTGGCGGACCCGCGCTGCCACGCTGTCCTGGATGTCGGCCTGGGTGAGGGCGTCGCCCAGCACGGGGGCCCCGTAGGCGTCTCCGCGCATCTCGTCCCGGGAGGTGATGGGGAGCCCGGCCTGCTGCTCCAGCCCCTGGGTGACCCGGCCGTCCATGAACTGGAAGCTGTCCGTGACCGGGGTGGCCGAGTTCTTGCCGTTGCAGGCCGCGTTGAGCACGGTGGGCGAGTTCCGGGGCTCGGTGCCGATGTCGAGGCCGGTGACCAGGGACGTGCCCGGCACCACCCGGTCCGGGCCCAGGTCGGTGTCGTGGAACCGGGCCCCGCCCACGCCCGCCCCCAGCCGCCGGCCGTCGGCGAAGCCGAGCTGCGGGTGGTGGCAGGTGGCGCAGGCGACGTCGTTGGCCCGGTAGCGGTAGGGGTCCTTGCCCGCCGCCGCCTTGACCCAGGGGGCGGACTCCCCGCCCAGGATGGGGTCGAAGAAGAGGAGCCGTCCCAGGGCCACCCGCTCCGCGTTGAAGCGGTTGTTCATGGGGTAGGGCGGGGCCGGGTTGGCGGCGAGGCCGAACTGGTCGATGAGGGCCTGGTATTCGTCGACCTGGGGTTTGGCGCCGTTGTCGTCGCCGCATCCGGCGAAGGAGTACGCGGCCATGAGCGCCACCGCGAACAGGGTGAGGCTTCGCTTGAGCATGGGGGATCCTCCGGGGCGGGTTAAGGATAAGCGCATAGAATACGACAGAGACATGAGCGAAACAACGATTCCGCGCCCTCCGGATTCCTTGCCACCGGCGGCTCCCCGTGGCAGGCTCTCACCCCGCGAGCCCGGCCGGACGATGCCGTCCGGCCCCCGGACCCGGCTCCCCGCTCCACCCACCGGCACCGCCGGGGAGGACGCCATGCCCGACATGCAATACGAGTCCCTGGGTTTCCGCCTCAGCGAGGCCGAGCACCGGTACGGCGCCCGGGTCCACCTGGTCTCGAACCCGTTTCTCCTCAGCCACCTGGTCACGCTCTGCGACCGGCGCACCACCCAGCCCACGGTGAACCGCCTGGTCACCATCCTCTATCAGGAGCTCATCCAGGCCGTGGTCAACAACGAGTTTCCCCGGCGTTCGGTGGAAGTGGAGACCCGGATGGCCGAGTTCACCCCCCGGGGCGTCTACGAGGGGGAGGTCGTCGACCGCTCCGCCGAGGCGGTGACGGTCAACATCGCCCGGGCCGGCACCCTGCCCAGCCAGGTCTGCTTCGACGCCCTGAACGAGATCCTCGATCCGTCCGGGGTGCGCCAGGACCACTTCGTGGTCGCCCGCACCATGGACGATGCGGAACGGGTCACCGGCGCCGCGGTGGGGGCGTCCAAGATCGGCGGCTCGGTGGAGGGGCGGTTCGTGCTCTTCCCGGACCCCATGGGCGCCACCGGGTCCTCGATGTCCGCCGCCATCCGCACCTACGCCGAGGACGTGGAGGGGACGCCCGAGCGGCTCATCGCCATCCACCTCATCGTCACCCCCGAGTACCTGAAGCGGATGACCGCCGAGCATCCCGAGCTGGCCATCTACGCGCTGCGCCTGGACCGGGGGCTCTCCGACGAGGCGGTGCTCCGGACCGTCCCCGGGACCTTCTGGGACCGGGAAAAGGGGCTCAACGACAAGGGTTACATCGTTCCCGGCGCCGGTGGGCTCGGCGAGGTGATGAACAACTCCTGGGTCTGACCCCCTCCCCGGAATTTTCCCCAAGCCGGCCGTGCTGCCATAACTTCCCGCCCCGTGGTCGATTCCGGCATTGCCCATAATTTGGATACGAATTGTCACCGAATCGAAACTTCGCTCAACCGGTCCAAGTATGTTAAAATCTTAAGGGTTACAGACATCGGATCCGTCCTTGTTTCGCCGGGGAAACGTGGGGGAACTGCTTGGGGCGGGTTCCAAGTGACACCTGAAGGAGGTCCAACATCATGCGCTTGCTACGTCTGGCGACGATCCTCGCCGCCGTCGCCCTGCTCGCTCTTCCCATGGCCGCTCTTGCTCAGACCCAGTCCGACGCCTGCAGTTGGGAAGACGGGACCAGCACCATTCTGGGTTCCTACGGTAACGTCACCGACGTCGCCAACGTCGGGTCCCCGGCTCCGGTCCACACCGGAAACCGGTCGCTCACCCTGACCGAGTCGCCCCACGCCAGCACGCCCCAGGCGTACATCGCCTACATCGAGGGCCTCCAGAACGGCGACCAGGTCACGGCCAGCTTCTGGGCCTACGACGACACCCCCGACGTCTCCCCGTCCCTCCGTATCTGGGGGCACTGGGCCTATGACGGCGACGTGAACAGCTACGCAACCAGCGCCAGCGGGCCCAGCACCTACAGCTCCGGGATCGGCTGGGAAGAGCTGACCTACACCTGGACCCTGGACAGCGGTACCACCGACGGCACCGCCCTGGTCGTCGAGTGCCGGCTCTACAGCACGCCGTCCACCTGCGACAGCTGCTCCACCCAGTACTGGATCGACGACGTGTCGGTGACCGCCCCGACCGGCGCCACCATCACCCTGCCCTGCTCCAACTCCACCCCGGCCAAGTCCACGACCTGGGGCCGGATCAAGGACCAGTACATGGACTGATGCCCCGGTAGCCGGGACCGGACCTAGCGTCCGATTCCGGAGTCACCGGCCGGCTTGGGGCCCCGCTTCGGCGGGGCCCCGTTTTTTGTCCCCGCCTCCGGGCCCCGGGGCCGGGTCCGGAGGCAAGGCCACGGCCGAAGGCGGGGCCGAGGCCGCCGGAGAGCTGCGGCGGGGCCTCGGGCGGGTGCGGCTTGCGCCGGCGGGCCGGCCGGGGCATGATCCACCCGCCCCCGGCGCCGCCCCGGCAAGGCCCGGGCACGAGGAGTCCGGTGTCCCACAACGAACTGCTTCTCCCCAAGCGCTCCACGGCGGCGGCGTTCCTGGCCCTGGTCCGCCGGGTTCCCTTCACCCTGGTCATGCTGGCCGGGGTCCTCCTGGTCACCGGGCTCACCCACACCATGATCCGGCCCATCACCCCCCGGCTCCTGGACGCCTGGGGCTTCGGGCTGGCCGACCTCCAGGCCGGCCGGCTGCACACCCTGTTCCTGGTGCCGTTCCAGGTCTACCGGCCCTACATGGTGCTCACCATCACCATGTTCCTGATCCTGGGGGTGGGGACCTGCGAGGCCCTCCTGGGCACCTGGCGCACCCTGCTCGTCACCTGGACCGCCCTCCTCGGCGGCTACCTGGGCACCTACCTCCTGCTCTGGCTGCCCGCCGGGGCGGGCTGGACCTGGGCCCGGGAACTCACCCGGGGCCCCGACGTGGGGGCTTCGGGCACCCTGTTCGGGGCTCTGGGGGCGGTGGTGCCGTTCCTCCCCCCCGGCTACCGCAAGGCGGCGTTCCGGGGCATCTGGATCTACCTCGTCCTCTTCCTGGTCTTCGACGCCCGGGTCTGGGACGTGAACCACGTGATCGCCTACGCCGTCGGCCTGGGCTGGGGGCGCTTCTTCCTCCGCCGGCGCGGCGAGCGCTGGCCCCTCACCCTCCCCCGCCTCCGGATCGGGCGCCGGGAACGGCCCACGGTGGCGGGGTGGCTGGTGGCGGGCATGGGGCTGGTGGGGGTGCTGTCCTCGCTCATCGCCCCCCGCTACCCGGTGATGGCGTGGCTGGCCCGGGAGATCCCCCTCGAGGTCCGCGGCGGGAGCCGGATGCTGGCCCTCATCCTGGGCTTCGCCCTGCTCGTGCTCGCCCAGGGGCTCATGCGGGGGAAGCGGCAGGCCTGGGCGCTCACCGTGGCCGCCCTGGGCACCAGTTCCCTGCTGCACCTGCTCAAGGGGCCGGACTGGCCCGAGGCCCTCCTGGCCGGGGTGCTCCTGGCCGTGCTCCTGGCCTGGAGGGACGCGTTCCGGGGCCGGACCGATCCCCCCAGCCGCCGCCAGGGCGCCCTCACCCTGGCCGCGGTGGCGCTGCTCCTTCCCCTCTACACCCTGGGCGGGCTTCACCTCTTCCGCTACCACCTCTACGGCATGCCGGGGCTCCTGGAGGGAATCCGCGAGTCCGCCACCCGGCTCCTCTTCGCCGACACCGCCGGGATCGCGCCGGTCACCCGGAGGGGCGTGTGGTTCCTGGACTCGATCTCCATCCTGGGCTGGACGGGGATCCTCTACGCCCTGGTGCGCTTCCTGCGGGGGATGGTGGCTCCGCGCCGCACCCGGTCCGACCTGGAGGAGGCCCGCCGGCTCCTGGTCCGCCACGGCCGGTCCGGGACCTCCTACATGACCCTCTGGCCGGGAAACCACCTCTTCTTCAATCCGGGCCGCACCGCCTACGTGGCCTACCGTCCGGTGGGGGAGACGGCGATCGTCCTCGGGGATCCCGTCGGCCGCGAGGAGGACCGGGCCGGCGCCGCGGCCGCCTTCGCCGAGTTCGCCCGCGGCCGGGGCTGGAACCATGCCTTCTACGCCACCGGCCCCGAGCTCCTCCCCGCCTACCGGGAACAGGGCTACAAGGCGCTGAAGATCGGCGAGGAGGCGGTGGTCCCGCTTCCCGGCCTGGAGTTCAAGGGCAAGAGCTGGCAGAACGCCCGCACCGCCCTCAACCGCGCCGCCCGGGAGGGGGTGCGGTTCGAGATCCACGAGGGGGGGAGCGTGCCGCCGGCCCGGCGGGACGACCTGCGGGAACTCTCCGAGGCCTGGCTGCACAGCCGGAAGCTCCCCCCCATGGGGTTCACCCTGGGGGGGATCGAGGGGATCGAGGACCCCAACGTGTACGTGACCCTGGCCGTGGGGCCGGACGACCGGGTGCTGGCCTTCGCCGACTGGCTCCCCGTCTACGCCTCCCGGGGGTGGGTGATCGATCTCATGCGCCGCCGGGAGGACGCCATGCCCGGGGTGATGGACTTCCTCATCGCCTCGTCGCTCTCGGCCTTCCGGGAACGGGGGTTCCGGACGGCGAGCCTGGCCACCGCCCCCCTGGCCGACCACGAGGGAGCCGGGGACGACCCCGCCGACGAGTCGGTGCTGCGGCGGGTCCTGGCCCTGGTGTTCACCCACGGCGAGGGCCTCTACCGCTTCCGGTCCCTCTACGAATCCAAGGAGCGGTACCGGCCCCGGTGGCAGGGGACGTGGCTGGTCTACGAGAGCAACAGCCAGCTCGGGGAGCTGGCCCTGGCCGTGCTCCGCGCCTACCTGCCCGGGCTGCGCCCCCGCATGATCGCCGATCTCCTGGGCTGAGAGCTTCTCCGGGCCTTCCTCAGGGCGCCTCGGACTGCTTCAGCAGCCTGTAGAACTCCCCGTCGGTGGAGAGGATCAGCCAGCTCTGGCTGTCCAGGGTGTTCTGGTAGCTCTCCATGGTCTTGAGGAAGGCGTAGAACTTCCGCGCGTCCGCGGAGCGGTTGTAGGCCTTGGCGTAGATGTCGGTGGCGGTGGCGTCGGCGTTGCCGCGGATGCTCTCCGCCTGCCGGTAGGCCTCGGACTGGATGCGCTTCAGCTCGCGGTCCTTCTCGCCCTGGATCCGGGATGCCTCGCCCTCGCCCTCGGAGCGGAAGCGCTCGGCGATCCGCTGCCGCTCGGCGATCATCCGCTCGTAGACCTTCTTGCGGACCTCCTCCACGTAGTTGATGCGCTTGAACTGGAGGTCGAGGATCTCGATCCCCAGGTCCGAGGTCCGCGCCTGGGCGTTCCTGAGGATCTCCGCCCGGATCTTCTCCCGGCCGTACTGGATGGTCTCCAGCTGGGAGAGATCCTCGGGAATCTGCTCCCCCTGGGCCGGTTCGCGGTTGGTGCTCCGGATCAGCTCCACCAGGTCGTGCTTGGCGATGGCGTTCCGGGTCTCCCCGTCCAGGATGTCGTCGAGCCGGGTCTGGGCCCCCCGCTCGTTCTGGAGCCGCTGGAAGAAGAGGAGCGGATCGGTGATCCGCCACCGCGCGTAGGTGTCCACGTAGATGAAGCGCTTGTCCTTGGTCGGGAGCTGGTTGGAGTTGCCGTCCCATTCCAGGAACCGCTTGTCGAAGCGGTGGACGGCCTGGATGAAGGGGGTCTTGGCCTTGAGGCCCGGGGTATCCACCGCCCCTCCCACCGGCTTCCCGAACTGGGTGACGATGACCTGGTCGTACTCGTTGACCACGTAGAGGGTGTTGGCGAGGGCGATGAGAGCGATGATGCCGAGGACGATGATCGCGGCCTTCATCGGTTTCCCTCCTTCCCGAGGGTGGTCCCGCCCAGGTTGAGGAGGGGCAGAAGCCCCTTCACCTTGTCGTCGACCACGATTTTCCGCTGCACCTGGGGAAGGACCTGGTTCATGGTCTCCAGGTAGATCCGCTTCCGGGTGACTTCCGGCGCCTTGACGTAGGCCTCGTAGACGCTGGCGAACCGGGCCGAGTCGCCCCGGGCCTCGTTCACCCGCTGCAACGCGTACCCCTCCGCCTCCTGGATGGTCTGCTGGGCCTCGCCCTTGGCCCGGGGAATGACCCGGTTGTACTCCGACTGGGCCTGGTTGATGAGCTTCTCCTTCTCCTGCTGGGCCTGGTTGACCTCGTTGAAGGAGGGCTTGACCGGGTCGGGGGGGTTCACGTCCTGGAGCACCACCTGCTCCACCTTGATCCCGGTCTCGTACTGGTCGCAGAGGTCCTGGAGCTCCTGCTGGGCCAGGTCCGCCACCTCCTGGCGGCCCACGGTGAGCACCTCGTTCACGGTGCGGTCGCCCACCACCTTGCGCATCACCGCCTCGGACATGGCCCGGAAGGTCTCGCGCACGTTGCGGACCCGGAACAGGAACTTGAACGGGTCCACCACCCGGTACTGGACCACCCACTCCACCATGGCCGAGTTCAGGTCGCCGGTCAGCATCATGGACTCGTCGCTGTACCCCCGGTCGGAGTACTGGCTCCGCACGTCGGCCCGGGTGGTGCGGAAGCCGAACTCCTCCTTGAGCTGCCGCTGGACCGGGACCTTGGTGACCGTTTCGATCCCGAAAGGCATCTTGAAGTGGAGGCCGGGATCGGTGCTGCGGACGAACTGGCCGAACCGCAGCACCAGGCCCACCTGCTCCGGACCCACGGTGTAAAAGCTGGAGAAGACCAGGATGAGGGCCAGGACCAGGAGAACCAGGCCGCGGATGAGACCGCCGGGGATCTTCGGGACCTGGATGGTGCTCTGGCCGCCGAAACCGCCGTTGGACATGGGTGTTGCCTCCTTTCGGGGGGGCTCTGTCCGGGGTAGGGGGGATGATAGAGGCCCGCCGCCCGGGTGTGAACCCCGGGCCGGCCCGCCGGGCGCCCCCTCCGGCCCCCTGAACGCCGTCCCACCCCATGTAAGTGCCGAATTCAAAAAACGGAGGGGTTGGCGGCGGGGGGCGGGCCTATGCTGGACGGTACCCGTGTGCATCCCGATCAAGGAGCCGTTTCCATGAGCATCACCAAGCAGGAAGCCCTCGACTATCACCGCCGCGGCCGCAAGGGGAAGATCGAGGTCATCCCCTCCAAGCCGTGCAGCACCCAGCACGAATTGTCCCTGGCCTACACGCCGGGGGTGGCCATCCCGTGCCTGGAGATCGAGAAGAACCCGGAGCTGGCCTACGAGTACACCGCCAAGGGCAACCTGGTGGCGGTGGTCTCCAACGGCACCGCGGTCCTCGGCCTGGGCAACATCGGGGCCCTGGCCGGCAAGCCGGTCATGGAGGGCAAGGGCGTCCTGTTCAAGCGGTTCGCCGACATCGACACCTACGACATCGAGCTCAACACCCTGGACCCGGACAAGATCATCGAGGCTTGCACCCTCCTGGAGCCGACCTTCGGCGGTATCAACCTGGAGGACATCAAGGCTCCCGAGTGCTTCTACATCGAGGAGACCCTGAAGGCGCGCCTGGACATCCCGGTGTTCCACGACGACCAGCACGGGACGGCCATCATCTCCGGGGCCGCGCTCCTGAACGCGCTCAAGATCATCGGCAAGCGCATGGAGGACGTGCGGATCGTGGTCAACGGGGCCGGGGCGAGCGGGATCGCCTGCGCCACCCACTACGTGGCCCTGGGCGCCCGCAAGGAGAACATCGTCCTCTGCGACACCAAGGGCGTGGTCTACGCCGGCCGCACCGCGGGCATGAACCCCTACAAGGAACGCTGGGCGGCGGAGACCGGCCACCGCAGCCTGGCCGACGCCATGAAGGGCGCCGACGTGTTCCTGGGCTGTTCGGTGAAGGGGGCGCTGACCCAGGACATGGTCCGGAGCATGGCCGACCATCCGGTCATCTTCGCCCTGGCCAATCCGGACCCCGAGATCACCTACGAGGACGCCAAGGCGGCCCGGGACGACGCGCTGGTGGCCACCGGGCGCTCGGACTATCCCAACCAGGTCAACAACGTGCTCGGGTTCCCGTTCATCTTCCGGGGAGCCCTGGACGTGCGGGCCCGGAGCATCACCGAGACCATGAAGGCGGCGGCCAGCCACGCCCTGGCCGACCTGGCCCGGGAGGACGTGCCCGACGAGGTGGCCCGGGCCTACGGCGGGGAGCGGATCCACTTCGGACCCGACTACATCATCCCCAAGCCCTTCGACCACCGGGTGCTGATCTGGGAGGCGGCGGCGGTGGCGGGCCAGGCCATGAAGGACGGGGTGGCCCGCGTGTCCGTGGACATCGACGAGTACAAGGAGCGGCTGGAGGCCCGGTTGGGCCGGGCCAAGGCGGTGGTGCGGGTCATGATCACCAAGGCCCGCTCGGCCAAGCAGCGCCTGGTCTACCCCGAGGGCGAGCATCCGACCATCGTGCGGGCGGCCCACATGGTGGTGGAGCAGGAGATCGCGGTGCCGGTCCTCCTCGGCCGCCGGGAGGTCATCGAGTCGGTGGCCCGCCAGGAGGAGGTGCCCCTGGACGGGGTGGAGATCCTGGACCCGGCCGCCTCGCCCAAGCTGGAGTCCTACGTCCAGGCCTTCTTCGAGCTCCGCCAGCGGAAGGGCATCAACGCCACCACCGCCCGCCGGCTCATGAGCCGGCCCCAGTGGTACGGCCCCATGATGGTGCGGATGGGCGACGGCGACGCCCTGGTCAACGGGATCAGCATGAGCTACCCGGACGCGCTCCGGCCCTCGCTCCAGATCATCGGCACCCGGCCCGGGGTGAAGCACATCGCGGGAATGTTCGTGCTCCTGACCCGGGACAGCGCCTACGTGTTCGCCGACACCACGGTGAACATCGACCCCTCCGCCGAGGACCTGGCCGAGATCGCGGCCCTGGTGGCGGAGGAGGCGCGGATGTTCGAGATGGAGCCCCGGGTGGCCATGCTCTCCTTCTCCAACTTCGGTAGCGTGAGCGATCCGCGGTGCCGGAAGATGGCCGAGGCCGCCCGCATCCTGGCCGAGCGGCACCCGGACATCGTGGTGGACGGGGAGATCCAGGCCGACGCGGCGGTGGTGCCGGAGCTGCTGGCCCAGAACTTCCCCTTCGCCCGGATCAAGGGCGGGGCGAACGTGCTCATCTTCCCCAACCTGGAAGCGGGCAACATCGCCTACAAGCTGGTCAACCGGCTGGGGAACGCCGAGGCCCTGGGTCCGATCCTGGTCGGCATGGACAAGCCGGTCATCATCGTCCAGTACCCCGGCTTCGGGCCGTCGGAGGTGGTCAACATGTCGGCCATCGCCGCCGCGGAATCGGCCCGGCGGCAGGGGCTGGCCGATCCGCCGAAAAAGAGCCGCGAGCCGGTGCCGGTGAGCTGACCGGTCCGGCAGGCAGAGTCACGGGCGGGGCGCCGGCGCGGGCCGGCGCCCCTTCCCGTTTCCGGGCCGCGGGTATCCCGGCCCGCCGGACGGCCCCGGATCACCCGGCCCGGGCGACCCCCTCGATCACCGCCACCCGGGCCTCGGCCAGGTTCCGCACCATGTTGGCCCCCTTCTCCCGGGCGTTGGAGCCCATGAGCAGCCCCAGCCCCACCGGGCGGGGGGCGTCGGGGGGACGCTCACGGACGGCCCGGTGGGCGTCGCGGTACCAGGTCCGGCAGGGGGCGGTCACGTCCTCCCAGCGGTCCACGGAGAAACCCGCTTCGGCCAGGAGCCGGCGGAAGTCGCCGGCCGGGATCATGAAGCTGATGGAGGGGCCGTCGGCCCAGGGGGCGGGGTAGACCACCTCGCCGCCGGGCCCGGTGAACACCTCGTAGAAGGCCAGCCGGCCACCGGGACGGAGCACGCGCCGGCATTCGGCCAGCAACCGCGGCTTGTCTTCCACGTTCATGGTCACGTGCTGGGTCCAGACCACGTCGAAGGAGGCCTCGGGGAAGGGGAGGTCGAGCGCGGAGCCCTGGACGAACCGCACCCGGTCGCCGAGACCCACCCGCTCCGAGAGGACCCCGGCCGCGCGCACGTACTCCCCGACCAGGTCCAGCCCGGTGACCCGCGCCCCGTACTCCGCGGCCAGGGTCCGGGCCGGCCCGCCGATCCCGCTCCCCACGTCCAGCACCCCGGTGCCGGGGCCGATCCCCGCCGCCGGGGCCAGGGCGCGGGTGGCCTCGCGGCCGCGGATGTGGAACTCCTCCAGCAGCTCCAGGTCGGCCCGGGTGAGCCGGGCGGGGTCCTTCCCGGAGCCGGCCAGGGCGCCGAGCAGCCGCTCGGACAGCCCCTCGCGGGAGTAGTGGGCGTTCAGGCCCTGGACGGGCTCGGGCATCGGGCCTCCTGGCTCCGGCGCGGACGGCGCCGGACGCGGTCAGCGGAAGGGCTCGGGGTCGCCCTTTCCCACCCGGATCACGTGGGGCACGTCCCCGGTCAGGTCCACCACCGTGGTGGGGATGTTCCCCCCCGGTCCGGCGTCCAGGATCAGGTCCACCGAATGGCCCACCTGGTCCTCGATGTCCACGGGGTCGGTAAGGGGCTCGGTCTCGCCGGGGAGGATGAGGGACGAGGTGATCATGGGGCGGTCCAGCTCGGCCAGGAGCGCCAGGGCCACCGGATGGTCGGGCACCCGGAGCCCGACGGTCTTCTTCTTCGGGTGGAGCACCCGGCGCGGGACCTCCTTGGTGGCCCGGAGCAGGAAGGCGTAGGGGCCGGGGGTGTTGGCCTTGAGCATCCGGAATACCCGGGTGTCGAAGAGGGCGTAGGTGGCCGACTCCGAGAGGTCCCGGCAGATGAGGGTGAAGTTGTGGCCCGAGGCCAGCCCGCGGATCCGCTCGATCCGCTCCATGGCCCCCTTGTTCCCCACCGCGCAGCCCAGGGCGTAGCAGGAGTCGGTGGGGTAGACGATCACCCCGCCGTTCTCGACCACCTCCGCGGCCCGGCGCATGAGCCGCGCCTGGGGAGTCTGGGGATGGACCTGGAGGGTCTCGCTCATAGGTGGATTCTACCTCCGGGAGGGCCGCTCATCGCAGCAGCCAGGCCAGGAGGGGGGTAAGGGTGAGGGGGCAGAGCAGAGTGGAGGCGAACACCACCGTGGTGACGAACTCCGGCTCCACGTCGTACTCGGTGGCCAGGATGATGGAGATGACCGCCGAGGGCATGGCCGCCTCCAGCACCGCGGCCTGGTGGGCCGGCCCCTCGAGGCCGAGGACCCCGGCCAGGACGAGCCCGGCCACCGCGCCCCCGGCCAGACGGAGGCCCGCCCCCAGGGCCAGGGGGCCCACCCGGCCGTGAAGGCGGGCGCCGTGGAGCTGCATGCCCAGCACCACCAGCATCACCGGGATGGTGGCGTCGGCCAGGAGCTTCACCGTGCGGGCGAGGGGAAAGGGAAGCGCGGTCCCGGTCCGGACCATGCCGAAGGCCAGGAGCACCGCCCACACGGTGGGAATGCGGAGGAGCCCGGCCAGGGCGGCTCCCACCGGGGCCCGGCCCAGGGAGGCGATGAACACCCCCAGGGTGTAGGAGATGATGGCCGAGGTGACGAAGAAGAGCCCGGCCTGGGCCAGGCCGGCGTCGCCGAAGGCGAAGAGGTTGGCCGAGAGCCCGAAGTTCCCCGCGTTGGGGAGCATCACCGTCAGCACCACCGCCGCGGTCATGGGGCGGGACCAGCCGAAGCGCCGGGCCAGGAGTGCGGCCAGGAGCCCCAGTCCGACCAGGACGACCACGGTGAACGCGGCCATGTGGAGCATCTCGGCCCCGGAGAGCCGGTTCTCCACGATGATCTGGAAGACGAGGCAGGGGGAGAAGACCAGGAAGGCGGCCCGGGCCATGGATCGGGGGCTCATCTCCACCCGGGCCCGGAGCACGTAGCCCACGCCCGCGGCCAGGAACACCGGCAGCAGGTTGTCGGCGAACAGCTTGAGCAGACCCATCCCGGAACCCCCCTCGGCTCCGGCCGGTCCAGGGAGGCCGGCCGGAACCGGGGGAGTGTAACAGGCCGCCGGAGGGCGCGGCCCGCATTCCCCGGCCCCGGCCGGACCGGGTCCGGGTGATCCGGACGGCTAGTCCTCGAGCAGGCTCCGGAGCATCCAGGCCGTCTTCTCATGCACCTGGAGCCGCTGGGTGGCCAGGTCCGCGGTGGCCTGGTCGCCGGCCTGCTCCGCCACCGCCAGCACGTTGCGGGCGGTGCGGACCACCGCCTCCTGCCCCTCCACCAGGAGCCGGATCATCTCCGTGGCCTTGGGGACGCCGTCGGTGTCGGTCACCGTGGCCAGCCGGGAGTAGGCGGCGTAGCTGCCGGGAGCGGGGTACCCCAGGGACCGGATCCGCTCGGCGAGGGTGTCCACCGCGGTGGCCAGCTCCGTGTACTGGGTCTCGAACATGAGGTGCAGGGTCTGGAACATGGGGCCGGTCACGTTCCAGTGGAAGTTGTGGGTCTTCAGGTACAGCGTGTAGCTGTCGGCGAGGAGCTTGGACAGCTCTCCGGCCAGCTCCTGGCGATCCTGCTCCTTGATCCCGATGTCGATCTTCATGGTGGTCATGTCGGTTCCTTTCCTTCCTCGGCGCCTCGGGGGGCGCGGTGCGAGGGTTGTTGGTTGTCCCTGGACTCCGTCTGAGATTAGATGCTGTCTAACAGCCGATCAAAAAAAGGGCGCCGGCCGGGCCCGGCTCCGGAGGGGGCGGCCCGCTCAACGCGGCCGCTTCTTCTTCCCCCGCATCACCACCTGGTACTCGTGCACGTCGAATTCCGGAAGCCGCTCTACGTCGGAGACGGTCACCGCCTCCCAGGGCACGTCAAAGATGGTTCCGGTCCCCTCGTCGATGAAGTGGTGGTGCGCCTCGGTGTGCGGGTCGAACACGGTGCGCCCCTCGGTGAGCACGAACTGCCGCACCAGCCCCTTCTCCACGAAGAGGTTCAGGGTGTTGTAGACCGTGGCCCGGGAGATGTGGGGGAAGTCCTCGCGGACGCGCGTCCACACCTCGTCGGCGGAGGGATGGTCCCCGGTGTGCAGGATGTACCGCGCCACCGCAACCCGCTGGGCCGAGGGCTTGATGCCGTGATCGATGAGCCGAGTGCTGTCGTCGTTCCTCATGACGGTTGTTAGACTACGTCTAAACCTGGATCGTGTCAACGCGAATCGTCCGGTCCGGGGAATCGGTTGTCTCAAAACGGCTTGGGTGTCCGCTCGCCGAGGCCCCGTGCCGCTTCGGGGTGTATGCCCAACTTCGTCTCGCGCGGTCCCGCGATCCGCTCCCGCGGCCGTTCCGCCCCGCGACTCCTCGGCAGCGCTCGCCGGAACGATCCCCCGGATCGTTCTACCGGCTCGCTCTGGCCGGCGCGGGACCCTCCTCGCGGCTGCGCCGCTTCGGCCCGCCGCCGTCCAGGTTGCCTCGTCGTTCGCAGGGCGGCTGCGGCTGGGCGCAGACGCTGGCCGTGTCGGCGCCAAGTGGAACACAGGGCTGTTCCCCAGGGAACGGGCTGCGTCCAAAGAAGTCCAAGGCCGAGGGCCAAGAAAAAGGTGCACCCGGGTACCAGGCGCGCCGTCCGTTGTCGGCCGAAGGGGGGGGGCGAGAACGGGATCCGCGGCAAGCCCCGCCTTCCGCCCCGAACTCGGGAGGCGAATGGAGCGAGCCCATCGTTCTTGGACAGCGCTGACCGGGGTATACATCTCCCGGCGGCTCACGTCGCGCGCAAGGCCGTTCCCCAGGCAAGACCCGGCCAAGAATTAGAAATACAAGCGGTATCGCTTGTTAGTGTACCCGGGTGTTCACGGATGTGCGGGTGACTCAGCGAGCTTGTGAGGCGTTCGGAGCCGCGCGGCTCGGGTCCGAAAACGTTCCCATCGGCTCCGGTCTGGTCGGTGCCGGCGAGTCGCTCCTCACGCGGTAGTCGTCCTTCGCGGGGCGGCTGCGGCCGGGGACGCGGGCTCAGCGGGCGATGGCCGCGGTGCCGGCCCCGGTGAGCCGGAGCAGGTCCTCCGGGCGCAGCCGGATCTCCAGCCCCCGGCGCCCGGCGCTCACGTGGACCCATTCCAGGCCGGAAAGGGAGGCGTCGGCCACCGCGGGGAGCCGCTTCCTCTGGCCCAGGGGGCTGATTCCCCCGGCCACGTAGCCGGTGGCCCGTTCCGCGGCCGCCACCGGGGCCAGGGCCGCCTTCCTCGCCCCCACCGCCGCGGCCAGGGCCTTGAGGTCCAGGGAGCGGTCCACCGGAACCATGCCCACGACCAGGGCCCCCGCGTCGGTCTCGGCCACCAGGGTCTTGAACACCGCCGCGGGGTCCAGGCCCAGGGCCTCGGCCGCTTCCAACCCGTAGGAGTCGGCCCGGGGGTCATGGTCGTACTCGAGCAGGGTGAAGGGGATGCGGGCGGCCTTGGCCGCCTGGACGGCCGGGGTCACGGCCTCGGTCCCGGCCCGCGCCGCGGCTGCTCCCGGCTCAGCGGTACAGCGCCTTCAACCGGCCCCAGGTGGTCGCCCGAACCGGAACGGAGCAGTCGAACTGGATGCGGCCCGCGATGCGCGCGATGGCGCCGAACGGCGGCTCGAGGTTCCCGGAGGCAGGATACCAACCCCGGAAGTTCCCGCTGGGACCGGTGCTGTTCACCGAGAGGCGGTCGAACCACGCCCCGCCGGTGGCTTCGCAGGCTCCGAAGATGTCTTCGAAATCATACTGGGCGGAGAAGTTACGCAGCTCGAAGTCGTCGAAGTGCAGGGTCAGAACCAGCACCCCATCGGCATATGTTCCCGGGTGATTGATGTTCGCATCCGGGGTTTCGTCCTCGTACACGTTGAGCTGCAAGTCATTGAAGTAGGAGATCACCCCGCCGCGGTCGTTATCGAAATCGTCCCAGTTCGAGGTTGCGGCGCAGGTGACGGTGGGGATCTCCCAAGTGTACTCGTATCCCGGACGGGCAGCGTCGGCCAGGGGGCCCCCGAGACCCGTCACCATCCCGACCACCGAGATGTCGGTCCCATAGGGGACCGAGGGGTAACTATTCATATCGATGACGCCCAGCACCCAGCTCTGGTCGAAGACCAGGGTGGAATCGCAGTCGGCGGCCGGGGTCTGGGCAATAGCGTAGGAGAATGACCCCGCGACCAGCACCAGGGCGAGTACGGATAGAATCAGCAGACGTCGCATGTGTCCCCCTCTGCGGGCCGCACCGGAGGGATAGCGGGCCGACCCTATTGGATTCATCCAAGCAATAACCAATCTACCATGGTTGGGCCGGGGGAGGAGCCGCGAATCGGCCGGGAGCCGATCCGAAGCGCTTCGGACCCGATCGGTCCGCTTTGCCGGGTCCGGTCCGGGTCGTCCCGGTCCCGATGCGACTAGCGGTACAGCGCCTTGATCGCGCCCCAGGTCGAGGTCTGCGCCGGCACCGGCTGCGGATCGTAGTAGATGCTGACCACCGACACCTGGGCCGGTGGGTTGAGCAGCGCATCCTGGTAGGCCAGGGTCAGGTTGTAGACGGCGTTGGACAGGAGCTGGTTCGGCCCGGTCACGCTCGCCACCTCCGGCGCCGCGGTCAGATCGGTGCCGTCGACCAGGAAGACGTGGCTACCCGCGCCCTCCACCACCGAGCTGAAGTTCAGGGTGTGGGCCACGTCCGGGGCGCCCCCCGCGGGCTGGAAGGCCAGGTGCACGGTGCCGGGCCCCGCCGCTTCGGGAAGGGTGAAGGCCAGGGTGAACACCTGCGACAGGGAGCCCCCGGGGAGCGGGTCGTCGATGCTCGGGGTGAGGGTGACGGTGTCCTGGGCCCGGGCGGCGGGAGCGGCGAGGAGGAGGATCGACAGGACCAGCGGCAACGTGAAGCCGAGCCCATGAAGACGAGCCAAACACATCGGGATACCCCCCTGTTCCGGGAAGGGTGGATGGTTCGCTCGCGTGGCAGCCCCCTGACCCGCGAAACCCAGTTGCCCCATGATTATACCCTGTTCGAGAGGCGATTTCCCGCGTTTCGGGCGCAGCGGACCCGACCGGGCCCGCCCTTCGGGAGCAACCGTGCCCGACCGGGCCCGCGTTGCGGCGGGTGGCCGGACCGCGTTGCCCGCTCCCGGCGGCATCGGGTACCGTGGATGTTTCCCCGGCCGCCGGCCCCCGGCGTACGGGCGCGAATCCCCCACCGAGCGAGGACCCATGCGCGCCATCCTGATCGAGAAACCCGGAGGCCCCGAGGCCATGCGCCTCGCCGAAACCCCCGACCCCGTGCCCGGTCCCGGCGAGGTGCTGGTCCGGGTGCGCGCTGCCGGGGTGAACCGCGCCGACCTCCTCCAGCGGATGGGGAAGTACCCGCCCCCGCCCGGGGCCAGCCCCATCCTGGGCCTGGAGCTGGCCGGCGAGGTGGTGGCCCTGGGGCCGCCCGCGTCCGGGCCGCTCCCCCCGGAGGCCGCCCTCGGCGCGGCCGGGGAGCCCCTGAGCGAGGGGGACCGGGTCATGGCCCTGGTCACCGGTGGGGGTTACGCGTCCCTGGCCTCGGTGCCCGCGGTCACCGCCATGCGGGTGCCCGACCGGCTCACCTGGAGCGAGGCGGCCGCCGTCCCCGAGGCCTTCCTCACCGCCTGGATGAACCTGGTGGTGCTGGGGAAGCTCCGCGAGGGGGAATCGGTGCTGATCCACGCCGGGGCCAGCGGGGTGGGCTCGGCGGCCATCCAGCTCGCCCGGGAGCTGGGCGCCACCGTGCTCACCACCGCCGGGAGCGGGGAGAAGCTGGCCTTCTGCCGGGAGCTGGGGGCCTCCACCACCGTGAACCGGCACGACGGGGACTTCGCCGAGGCCGTCCTCGCCGCCACCGGGAACCGGGGGGTGGACCTGGTCCTGGACTTCGTGGGTGCGCCCTACTGGGCCTCGAACCTGCGCGCCCTGGCCCGGGGCGGCCGGCTGACCCTGATCGGCTTCCTGGGCGGATCCAGCGGGGACTGCGACCTGGGCCCGGTGATGCGGAAGAGCCTGACCGTGACCGGCACCACCCTCCGCGGCACCGCCCTGGAGGAGAAGGCGGTGCTCAGCGCCGGCTTCGCCGAATTCGCCCTCCCCCGGTTCGCCGACGGCCGCCTGCGCGCCCTGGTGGATCGCACCTTCACCCTGGGCGAGGCGGCCGGGGCCCACCGCTTCATGGCCGGAAACGGGAACGCGGGGAAGCTCGTCCTCACCGTGGACTGAGCCCGGGAGCGGCCGGATCTCCCCCGGCCGGAGCCCCGCCTCCACCCGGTCCCGCCTCCACCCGGCCCCGGAGCCGCCGTCCGGTAGGGCCCGGGGCCGGTGCCCGGCTTGACACCCTGCCGGAGGCCGTGGTTACGTCGCACTTTAGGACCTTGTTTTCCGATCGAAACCGTTCTTTTTCGGCGCGGATCCCTTTTCCCGGCCGGCGCGCCCGGCCCGCTCCGTCCATTCCGCACCGCGCCGCTTCGCAAGGAAGGAGAGCCCATGATGAAGCAGCGACTGTCCGGGGGGTTGATGGTTTCCGCACTGGTGCTTGGCCTGGCCGCCTTCGGCTGTGGTGGGAACACCGCCCAGGACCAGGAGTCGAACACCACCTCGCAGCTCAGCGAGGAGACCCAGCAGGCCATGAAGCAGTACCAGGAGGACATGCAGAGCCACCTGGACGAGATGAACCAGGAGCTGACGCAGCTCCAGGAGAAGGCGGCGGCCCTGGAGGGAGACGCCAAGACCCAGGCCGAGACCACGATCCAGAACGTCCAGGAGCAGATGCAGAGCTTCCGGGAGAACCTGAACAACATGCAGGCCCAGATGGCGGGCATGGAAGGGACGGCCCAGGAGAAGTGGCAGAACCTCCAGGCGCAGATGAACGAGTCCATGGCCAAGATGCACGAGGAGATGGGGAACCTGGCCGGCATGATGCCCGGGGCCGAAGGCATGATGAACAAGGGCCAGGAGATGATGGGCGGCGAGACGAAATCCGACGACACCGGAAACTGATCCCGCGGTTCACGCCGACCGGGACGGGCGGGTCCTCGCGGGCCCGCCCGTTCTCTTTGCCCTTCGCCGGCGGATCGGGAAGCTTCCCACCCCCCTCGCGGGTATTACCTGGTGGCGGCTGCGCGTTCCGCGGAGCCGGTCATCAAGCAATCATGGAGGTAACCGTCATGACCCGGATCGTGCGCTGGGCGCTGGCCGGCGCCCTCATCGTTTCCCTGCCGGTTGCGGTAACTGCCTGCGGCAAGCAGGAAAAGAGCATGGAGCAGAGCGGGGGTCCCGCCGCCGACATCACCCCGTCCGAGCAGCGGGCGGACTTCACCGAGAAGACCGCCGGCCGGCTGGGTGACCTGGAGGACCGGATCGACGCCCTCCAGGAGGACGTGGACAAGCTTCCCCCCGATCCCCAGGCCGTCTACACCGACCGGCTGGACAAGCTGGACGCCCGCCTGCAGGCGCTCACCGAGCGTGCCGACACCCTGAGCGAGGCCCCCGACTCCACCTGGGTGGAGCAGATGACGGGGGTGGACTCCACCCTCACCGCCCTGGAGAAGGACGTGGAGACCGTGGCCCGGGACGTGGACCAGGCCAAGTCCCGGTAACCAGGGCGGTTCGGGGCCTCGGGGGAGCGGCCGGGCGCGGGCCCGCCGAGGCCCCCGGGGCACCGGACACGGTGGCCCCGGGTGGGCGGCCGCGGGCCAAGATTCCCGCCCCGTCCCGGCCTCAACCCCTTCCCCCTCCTGCCGATAACCACCATGACGGATCCGGGGTCATCTCCGGACACGCGGGGGGTGCGACCTCTCGGGGCTCTCGTGACGCCGGTCCACGGATCCGTTCCACACCGAGAGCCGGGGGGATGAGCCCGCTCCCCGCCATCCTGGAGACGCGAGACCATGTCCGAACAGCCGGCCCTCCCCCCTCTGGACAGCATCCTCGAGAGCATCTTCCGCGATGCGCCGGAGTACTTCGTGGTCCTGGACCCGGAGCTGGCGGTGAGCGTGGGCGGCGAGACCTTCCGCCGGAGAATCGGGCTGGAGCAGGGAGAGTCGGTCTCTTTCCTGGACACCATCGAGCGGTTCTCCCTCTCCAAGACGCGGGAGGTGTTCGAGGCCCTCCGCCAGGGGAATGGGGAGCACCGCGCGCTGGAGATCGTGCATCGCAGCCGCCAGGGGGAGCCGGTGAAGGTGGCCTATTCCTGGGTGGCCTGCATGGACGAGGCCGGCACCTGCCGCGCCTTCGTGGGCATCGGCCGCGAGCCGCGCCCCGCTGTCGAGTCCCAGGAGGAGATCCAGCGGCTCAAGCACGACCTGGAGCAGGCCGGCAGCGACCTGGACCGGCGGGCCAAGGAGATCGCCCGGCTCCGCCAGGAGCTGGAGAAGCAGTCCACCCGGGACGAGATGACCGACCTCATGAACCGCCGGTTCGTGATGGCGCGGCTGGAGGAGGAGGTGGCCCGCGCCACCCGCTACGACCAGCCGTTGACCCTGGTGCTCCTGGACGTGGACGGCATGGTGCGGGTGAACGAGACCCACGGCCTGGAGTCCGGGGACGCGGTCATTCGCGCCGTGGCCGACGTGGTTCGGGACCAGATCCGGGGCTCAGACCTCGCCGCCCGCTACGACGGCGAGGAGTTCCTGATCCTCTGCCCCCACACCGACCGCGCCAACGCCCAGTTCCTGGCCGAGCGCCTCCGCCGCCGGGTCTCCGAGCTTTCCTTCCGCGGAGACGACGGCGAGGAGTTCGGGGTCACGGTGTCGGTGGGGCTGGTCTCGGTGCGCGGCAAGAACGAGTTCGACCTCGAGGCCATCCTGGAGGCGGCCGAGCGCGCCCTGGAGTCGGCCAAGATGGGGGGCATGAACCGGGTGCGGCTGTCCGAGGTCGGGTAGCCCGGACGGGGCCGCGGACCGGCTCCCCGCGAGCGTAACAAGCCTCATATCAATCAATTACTGAACAGGGCCCCTTTCCTACGACCATATCGCCAAAATTCGGATATATTAAGCCACACAGGTCGTTCCACCCCGCGCGGCCCGGTGCACGCCGCTCCGTCCGTGGCCGCGGAAGACGGAGGCTCACCATGAACCGCCGCGTCGCCGCCTTGCTCACCCCGGCCCTCCTCGTGGCCCTCGGCGCCCTCGGTGCGGGAACCGCCGTGGCCGCCCTCCCCGGCGCCTGGAACCCCAACTTCGACCGCCCGGGTCCGTCCTCCGGGTACGACGTCTTCCTGGTCATGGGGGACGACCTCTACCTGGCCGGTGAGTTCGACCACATGGAGGGTCTGGCCGGCGGCGGCCTGGTCCGCTGGGACCTGTCCCAGGGCGGATGGTCCTCGGTGGGGGGCGGCATGGACGATCCCGGCGGCGCGCCCCGGGTGCGGGCCCTGGCCGAGGCCCCGAACGGCCACCTGGTCGCCGGGGGGCGCTTCGCCCGGGCCGGCGGCAACACCGTGCACAACGTGGCCGAGTGGGACGGGTCGGCCTGGAACGAGTTCGGGAGCGGGCTCGGCATCGAGGTGACCTCGGTGGCCTACGGCGGCGACGGCCAGCTCTACGTGGGCGGGGAAGACCCGACCCAGAGCGCCAACCGGTTGCTGGTCTGGGCCGGGGTGGGCTGGTGGATTCCCGGGGGGGGCGTGCAGGGCTCGGTGTACGCCATGACCGCGGCCGGGGACGAGCTGTACATCGCCGGGAGCTTCGCCTGGGCCACCGGCACCGCCAACAACATCACCCGCTACAACACCGCCACCCACGTCTGGAGCCCGCTGGTGGCCGGCGGCCAGAACGGGGTGAACGGAACCGTGCGGGCCCTGATCCAGACCCCGGACGGCGTGGTGGTGGGCGGCGACTTCACCACCGCCGGCGGCGTGACCGTGAACGGGGTCGCGCTCTGGGACGGCTCGGGCTGGACCCCCATGGGCGGCGCCGCTCCGGCCGATTACCGGTACCTGGCCGCCATGGGGTCGGATCTGGTCGCCTGCCGGATCGAAGGGGGCGTGCCGGCCCTCGTCCGCTGGACCGGAAGCGCCTGGGAGCCGGCGGTGGGGGTGGAGCCCGAGGGCGCCGGACCGGTGGCGCTCCACGGCTCCGATCTCCTGGCCGGGTTCACCTCGGTGGACATGGGCGGGGGGCTCCGGGCCTACGGCGGCGGCCGGTGGGACGGCGCGGCCTGGCACGGCTTCCACACCGATCGCGTGCACGGGGTGAGCGCCTGGGTGGCGGCGGCGGCGGCCGGCGGGGGCCAGCTCTACGTGGCCGGCGTCTTCGACCGGGCCGGGCTCCGGCCCGCCACCTACGTCGCCCGCTGGGACGGGACCACGTGGAACGCCATGGGCGCGCCGCCGGACGACGAGCCCACGCGTCTGGAAGTCTGGAACGGGGACCTGTACGCCGGCGGCGCCTTCACCCACATCGGCGCGGTGACGGCCGGCGACGGCCGGGGTATCGCCCGCTGGGACGGGGCGGCCTGGAATCCCCTGGGCGCCGGGCTGCAGGCGACCGTGGGCGACGTGCTGGTGAAGGCCATGAGCGGGGACGCGGGCGGGCTCTTCGTGGGCGGCGGGTTCGACCAGGCCGGAAGCGTTCCGGTGCGGAACCTGGCCCGGTGGGACGGCGCCGCCTGGCACGACGTGGGCGGGGGGGTGAACGGCCGGGTGGACGCCCTGGCCGCCGACGGGGCGAACCTGTACGTGGCCGGGCAGTTCACCGAGGTCGGGGCGGGGATCCCCGCCGACGGCATGGCCCGCTGGAACGGCAGCGCCTGGCTCCCCATGCCCGGGATCGGTCCCACCTACGTGATCGTCCGGGATGCCCTGGTCTGGAACGGCGACCTCGTCATCGCCGGGGTCTTCGACGAGGCCGGCTCCACCCCGGTCCACAACATCGCCCGCTGGGACGGATCGGCCTGGGTCAACATGGACCTCCCCTACCCCGACGCCCTCGACGACCAGATCTTCACCCTGGAGGACTGGAACGGGTACCTGGTGGCGGGAGGGAACCTGGCCTCGGTGCCCGGGCTCCCCGCCTGGGACGGCACCGCCTGGACCACGCTGGGGGCGCCGTCGCCCATTCCGGATTTCTACGTCTACGCCCTCGCCGCCGACGGGCCCAACCTGGCCGTGGGCGGGGTGTTCAGCCGGCTGGACGGCACCTTCGCCCAGAACCTCGCCCTGTGGGAGACCGCGGCCACCGCGGTCGGCGGCCCGGCTCCGCCGGCGCCGGCGCGGCTCCTGGCCGCGCGCCCGAATCCGTTCCGGGGCGCCACCCGGATCGACTACCGGGTGGAGCGCCCGGGCCCGGTGACCCTGGAGATCTTCGACGCATCCGGGCGTCGGGTGCGCGCGCTGTTCGAGGGGCG
This sequence comes from Candidatus Eiseniibacteriota bacterium, assembly GCA_963768615.1. GTDB lineage: Bacteria > Eisenbacteria > RBG-16-71-46 > JABDJR01 > JABDJR01 > CAVSKL01. The sequence continues at coordinate 48,232 of CAVYIE010000006.1, forward strand.
CCGCGAGGCGGGCGCCTTCCGCGCCGAGTGGGACGGCCGGGACGCGGCCGGGCGCGAGGCCCCGGGCGGGGTCTACTTCTACCGGCTGCGCTCGGCCGACGGCAGCGCGGCGCGGCGGGTGGTCCTGCTCCGCTAGACCGCCGGGCGTTCGGCGCCGGTCGGACCGGCGGCGGGACCGTCAGCCGGACCGCCGGCTAGACGGCCACCCGGCCGGGCCGCATTTCGGAGCGCTTGACCAGCCGGGTGCGGGCCAGGTGGGGGGCCTCGATCCCCGGGTCGGCGCCCAGGAGCGCCGCCGCCACCTCTTCCGGGCGGGCGTGGCCGTCGGTGTCCAGGCGCAGGCGCAGGTGAAGGTAGCGGGCGCCGGGATTTGCGAAACCGGCTTCCTCCACCAGCATCGGGGGCAGCTCGCCCCGGTCGATCCAGGCCAGCGCGTCCACCTCCGGCCGCAGGTCGGCGGTCTTCTCCCGGCGCTTCCGGGTCACCGTCCACGACACCTCGGTGCGGGCCAGGAAGGCGGCGGGGGCGTGATCCAGCTCGGCCTCGGAGAGCCCGGCCCGCTCCAGGTGCTCCGGGTCCAGCCGCACCACGTACTCGGCCGCGGCCAGCACCCTGGAGAGCTTCTTGGCCCCGGGAGCCAGCGGCTCCACGGCCAGGAACTCCATTCCCGCCGGGGCGTGGGCGCGAAGGCGCTGCAGCAGGTCGTCCGGGGCGAGCCGCTCGGCCAGGGACAGGTCCACCAGCTCGTCCAGGCTGACCAGGCCCAGCGGGAGCGGCGGGGTGAACTCCATCACCGGCTTGGGGTGGTACCCCTCGCTGTAGTAGGGGTTGATCCCGGCCCGGCGGAGCACCCTCGGGAGCGCGCGCACCAGGTCCAGGTGGCCGGTGAGGGCGGCCACGCCCAGCTTGGCGAAACGGACCCGGTAGCGGATGGGATCGCCCTGGGCGAAGTCGTGCGGGCGGGCGCCGTTACGCTGAGGGTCGTGCCGGTTCCGGGCGGTGCGGGCGGTGCGGCCGGCCGGCCGGTTTACCCGGGTAAACTCGCCGCCGACCTCCACCGTCTCCACCGCTGCCTCCGCCGCCAGCGGTTCGGCTCCGGTCGCCGGCGGCTCGGTTCCGGCTGGGGCACCGGCCCGGGGCGGCGTGAACGCGCCCAGCTTCTTCAGGAACGCGCCCCGCTCCTCGCGCATCCCGGTGAGGTCGCACTCGATCCCGCAGTGGTAGCAGACCAGGATCCGCTCGTCCGCCTCGTGCTCGGCCAGGTTGGTGTGGTGCACCTGGGCCCCGACCGGCTTCCCGCAGGGGGGCGAGAGCTTGGAGCGCATGGACCGCTTGTACTCGGTGGCCAGGAATCGGTCCTCGAGCCCCAGGTCCAGGTGGTCCCAGGGAAGGCGCGCGTCCACCGGCAGCGTGCCCAGGAAGAGCTGGTAGGGAACGTCGTCGTGCCGGGCCATGGCCGCGGTCCAGGCGTCCCAGTCCAGCTGGTCGTCCCAGGAGTCGAACCGGGCCCCGTGCCGCCACACCGTCTCCACCACGTCGGCCATCCGCCGGTCGCCCCGGCCCAGGATGCACTCCAGGAAGGTGGTCCGCGGGTCGTGGCGGCGGAACTCCAGGCGGTAACGGCGGGAGAGGTCGCGCAGGATGTCCTGCTTCCGCTCGATCTCCTCCAGCGAGTCCATGGCGCACCACTGGAAGGGCGTATGGGGCTTGGGCACGTGGGAGGAGACCGACACCGTGACCCCCACCGCGCCCGGCTTGTGGTACTGCATGCCGATCTGCTTCATCCGCCGGCCGAGTTCCATGATCCCGGCCACGTCCTCGTCGGTCTCGGTGGGGAGCCCGATGATGAAGTACAGCTTCATCCGACGCCAGCCGCGGCTGAACACCCGGTGGGCGGTGGTGTCCAGGTCCGCCTCGGAGACGTTCTTGTTGATCACGTCCCGCATGCGCTGGGTGCCGGCCTCGGGGGCGAAGGTGAGGCCGGTGGCGCGGACGGTCTTGATCTCGTCGAAGAGGTCCTCGTCCAGGCCGTAGGCCCGGAGCGAGGCCACCGAGAGCGAGACCTTCTCCTCGCGGAGCCGCCCCATCACCTTCTTGATCAGCGGCGAGATGCAGGAGTAGTCGGCGGTGGAAAGCGTGGTCAGCCCGACCTCGTCGTAGCCCCCCTTCTTCACCGCGCTCACGATGGTGTCCACGATGTCCTCGGGGTCGCGCTCGCGGACCGGCCGGTAGATCATGCCCGCCTGGCAGAACCGGCAGCCCTCGGTGCACCCGCGGGCGATCTCGATGGCCATGCGGTCGAAGATGGCCTCGGCCGCGGCCACCGGGGCGTCGTCGGGGAAGGGGTAGCGCTTGAGGTCCGCCACCACCTCGCGCCGGACCCGCCGGGGGGCCCGCGGCTCGTGGGGCTCGTCCACCACCAGGTACCCCGTGCGCTCGTCCACCGAGGTCCCGTAGAGCGCGGGTACGTAGAACCCGCCCATCTCCGCCACGGCGGTGAGCTGCTCCCGGCGGGAGAGCCCGGCCGCCTTCATGTCGGCGAGCGCGAGCAGCATGGCCGGGAGCTTCTCCTCGGCGTCCCCGATCAGGAAGGCGTCGATGAAGGGGGCCATGGGCTCGGGCTGGGTGGCCACCGGGCCGCCGGCGATGACCAGGGGGTCGGTCTCGGCCCGGTCGGCGGAGCGGAGCGGGATCCCGGAGAGGTCCAGCATGGTGAGGACGTTGGTGAAGGTCAGCTCGTACTGGAGCGAGAACCCGACCACGTCGAAGTCCCGGAGCGGGCTCGCGCTCTCCAGGGTGAGGAGCGGCAGCCCGCGCTCGCGAAGCTCGCGCTCCATGTCCACCCAGGGGCAGAAGGCCCGTTCGGCGGCCAGGTCCGGGTGCTTGTTGAGGAGGGAGTAGAGGATCTTGGTCCCCAGGTGGCTCATCCCGATGTCGTAGACGTCGGGGAAACCCAGGACCATCCGCACCCGGACGGCGGCGGGGTCCTTCACGATCTGGTTGGTCTCGCCCCCGGTGTAGCGCGCGGGCTTCTCCACGCGGTGGAGGAACGAGGCGTAGGGGTGGTTCTTCAGGGACACGGGGGCACCTCTGGGCATCGGGTTCGGGGAGCTCGCCGCCGGATGCGGGATTCCGGGGCTTCCAGGGCCTGGCCGCGGGTGGGGCCGGCCGAGGCCCCGCCGCCCGCGGGAGGAAGAGGATAGCAGATCGAGCCGGGCGGTTCAGGGCGGACGGGGCCCGGGGATCGGGCCCCCCATCCCCCTGGCCCTACGTGGGTTAGGGCGCCGGTTCCACCGGGAGGGGTGGATTCGGCGCCGCGCGCGGTCCAATATCGGACATCCGGGTCATATCACGATCGCCGGCACTAACCCCTCAAGCGACCCGGCGCCTTGGCAGACGTGAGTTGCACGTTGGAGGCGTATACCGAATGGGTGAAGGGCCTGCTCACGCCCATCCCCGATTCACGGTACGAACTGCGGGCGTTCGCCATCGATGAGGATCGGAAAGTGGTGATCGCAGATGCCGTGTTCCAGGGTACCCACACCGGAGAGGGAGGCCCCGTGCCTCCGACCGGAAAGACGGTGGAGACGGATTACGTGTACGTGATGAAGTTCGAGGGGGACAAGATCCGCCACATGACGAAGATCTGGAACGACGGCTTCGCCCTCAAGCAGCTCGGGTGGGGATGAGGTTGCGTGGGGCGCGCGCTGCGTACTTCTAGCGCGATCGTCGGGCCGCGCCCGTCAGCTCAATCACCAACCTTGAAGGAAGGCACCCCATGGCCAAGTACCTGATCTCGTTCCCCGGCGCGGCGATGGTCGTGCCCGAGGGCGAGGGGGAGGCGGTGAGCCGAGACGCGCACGCGGTGATGGATGAGGCCAGGGCCGCCGGCGTCTACGTCTTCAGCGGCGGCATCGACGAAGCGGTGCCGCCGGTGCTCGTCTCGGCCGACGGTTCGGTCACCGAGGGCGGCTACCCATGGGCGCCCCGGCTCGACGGCGGCTTTGCCGTGCTCGAACTGCCTTCGCGCGAGGAAGCCATCGCATGGGCCGCGCGCATTGCGAAAGCCTGCCGGTGCGCGCAGGAGCTGCGCGTCTTCGGGTTCGACCCGCAATCGTGAGGGCGGTACTGAATCCGAACAGAACTTGCGGCCTGACAGACCATTAAAGTCCAGGTTGCTCGTACCTGAACCCATGAGGAGCAAACCGTGTCCAAGATGATCTTCATCAACCTGCCCGTGGCCGATCTGAAGGCATCGATGTCCTTCTACGCCGCACTCGGCTTCGAGAACAATCCGCAGTTCACGGACGACACGGCCGCGTGCATGGTGTGGAGCGAGTCCATCAACGTCATGCTGTTGACCCATGCCAAGTGGCGGACCTTCACCGACCGTCCGATTCCCCCGACGTCGGCGAGCGAGGTCATGCTCGCCATTTCCTGCGCTTCCCGTGACGAAGTGGACGCGATGAACAAGGCGGCCTCGGAGAACGGCGGAACCGCGGACATCAATCCCGCCCAGGACCACGGGTTCATGTACAGCCGGAACCTGGCCGACCCCGACGGGCATGTGTGGGAAGCCATGTGGATGGACATGGGCGCCATGCCGAAGAGCGGGTAGGTCGCCAGCCCTTCATTCAAGCCGCGACAAAGCCGTTGACACAAGCTTGGGAAGAAAGGACTCGCGACATGACCAGGAAACTCGTCCTCAGCTGCTACACGTCCCTCGACGGTGTGGTACAGGATCCCGTGGGCATGGAAAACTCCGGCCTCGGAAACTGGACGGGCCCGTTCAACCGGGGCCCGGAAGGGGACCGGATCATGCAGGAGGAGCTGGAAGCGGCCGATATCGTCCTGCTCGGGCGCACCACCTATGAGGGCTTCGCCGCCGTGTGGCCGGGTATCGACGATCCGGCCGGGTTCGCCCGCAAGTTGAACTCGATGCGGAAGTACGTGGCCTCGACCACCATGAAGCAGGCCGAATGGACCAACACCTCGGTGCTGTCCGGCGACGTCGGTAGCGCGGTGCAGAAGCTCAAGTCCGAGGGCGGCGGGGACATCCTGGTCTATGGGAGCGCCGGACTGGCCCACACGCTGATGCCGGCCGGGGTCGTCGACGTGGTGCGGCTGATGATCTACCCGATCGTGCTCGGCCGTGGAACGCGGCTGTTCCCGGCGGACTATGGCGCGACCCTGGAGCTGAAACGGATCAGGTCGCTGGGGTCCGGCATCGTTCACGCAGAGTACCTCCTGGGCGCCCGCAGCAGCGCGGGAGAATAGTATGGCCGTTGCGCGGATGGACAACGTCGGCATCGTGGTGGAATCCCTCGAGGCCGCGATCCCCTTTTTCACCGAGCTTGGCCTGGCGCTCGAAGGGCGCACCATGATCGAAGGGGAATGGGCGGGGCGCGCAGCTCGTCGGCGAGGTGGTCCGGTACGAGGACTCATACAGGCCGTGCTACATCCGCGGCCCCGAGGGAATCCTGATCGGGCTCGCCCAGGCGCTCGGGCAATAGACTTCCCGACGCGGCAGGTACGGACCGGATAGGGGTGGGGCCGGCGACGGCCCCTGATCCCAAGTCCAAGGCGAAGTCAGCCGCTGACTTGCCCGAGGGCGAAGCGGGCGCCCCGGGAGCTCCTTCGGAAGCACAGAGTGCGCTCCGGAGAGGCGTCGGCCCGAGGCCCCGGCGACCCCTTTCCTTGGTCCATGGGGCCCCGGTTTGATATCCTGGCGTCGGCTTGTAGTTGTGCCCCGGATTCCCGGACTGGCGGTGGTTGCGAGGCCCTGCGACACTACCGACTATGCCATCTCCTCGTCGTTCCCCGGAATCATGAGGGGCGCATGGTACGAGCACCGAACCCCCGCATCTCTTGCCGACTGCCACGCATTCCCCCGTCCGGAATCGAAGAGGTCATGAGGTTTGAATCGGTTGCGGCCGGCGGGGCTGCAGTCCAGGGGCTGGTCCGTGAGGGCAAGGGGCCGCCCCGGCCGGCCGGTCCGCCGAAGCTCCTGGACCGGGTCCGGCTGGTCATCCGCGCCCGTCACTACAGTCCGAGGACGGAGAAGGCGTATGTCTCCTGGGTGCGGCGATTCGTGCTGTTTCACGGGAAGCGGCATCCGGAAACGCTCGGAGAGGCTGAGATCACGGCCTTCCTGTCCGCGCTGGCGACGCAGCGGAAGGTCAGCGCCTCGACCCAGAACCAGGCCCTGAGCGCGCTCTTGTTCCTGTACCGCGAGGTGCTGGGGCGCGACCCGGCATGGATGGACGGAATCGTCCGCGCCAAGCGGCCGGTGAGATTGCCGGTAGTCCTTACCCGGGACGAGGTCCAGGTGATCCTGGGGCAATTGAACGGGACGCCGTGGCTCATGGCGTCCCTGCTCTACGGGTCGGGGCTCCGGCTCCTGGAATGCTGCCGGCTGCGGATCAAGGACGTGGATTTCGGGCGGGCGGAGATCCTGGTGCGGGACGGGAAAGGGAGGAAGGACCGGGTGACCCTGCTCCCGAAGCGGGTGCGGAACGTCCTCTCGGCTCACCTGGACCGGGTGAGGGCGACGCACCGGAAGGACCTCGAGGCTGGCGCGGGGAGTGTCGAACTCCCCGGAGCCCTGGCCGCCAAGTACCCCCGAACGGCATGGGAGTGGCCCTGGCAGTGGGTCTTCCCGGCGACCCGGCCGTACCGGGACCCGGAGACCGGCAGCCGGCGCCGGCACCACCTGCACGAATCGGTGCTGCAGCGGGCGGTCAAGGACGCGGTCCGGCGGGCGGGGGTGCCCAAACCCGCCACATCGCACACCCTGCGGCACTCGTTCGCAACCCATTTGCTGGAAGACGGTTACGACATCCGGACCATTCAGGAACTCCTGGGCCACAGCGACGTCAGCACGACCATGATCTACACCCATGTGCTGAACCGCGGGGGCCGGGGGGTCCGGAGCCCGCTGGATTGAGGGGGGGGCCAAGGGGCTGTGCGGTCCTGCCGTCCGCCCACCGAGGCACCGCGGCCGGGTCGCGCGGTTCGAGCTTGGTATGGCCCGCCGCAAGGCTAACCAGACTATCCGGCGGAAGGGCCAGCTGCTATGTGTATCCGGATACCCGGCTCTTGGTCGCAGGCTACCCCGGCGGCCGCACCGCCACCGACCACCACAACCCGGCGCCGGAATGTGGGGTGCCCCGTTGCGCCCGGAGGGTTATACTTGCACCCTTGGCTGTCCTAAACCGGATATCCAAGTCACATACTACTTGTTAGAGCGGGACTGATGGGACACGGGATTTGGCTTTGCCTCCCCTCCCCCATCCGCCAAGATGGGGGCCGGGCTTCAATGGCCCGCCGCGTAGCTGGGCAAGCGAGAGCCGCTGCTGGCCTTGGTCGGCAGTGCCCCGGACACCGAGTCCTGACCGCTACGCGGCCGGGAAGGGCGCGATGGCTGAGCCAGCCCTCTAACAGGCCGGTTCAGCGGCCGCCCTTCGAGAACACAACCAGACTCGACGGTCCGGCGCAGGGCGCCGCTGACCGCCGTCGGTTAGGCCGACGTGATCCGACTGGAGTCATGATGCGGGTCTTTATCAGCCACTCGTCGCAGGACAAGCCTCAGGTCGAGGCACTTGCACTCGCGTTGGATGAGCGGGGCATCGATCCGTGGCTGGACAAGTGGGAGATCGGCCCGGGCGATGACATCGTGGCGAGCATCAACACCGGGTTGGAAGAAGCTCCGGCCGGGATCATCGTCTTCTCATCGCACACGCGGGGAAGTCGCTGGGTGGAGGCGGAGGTCAGTTACCTCACCTTCGCGCGGAACGTGGAAGGGAAGGTTCTCATTCCGGTGATGCTGGGCAAGGATGCGTGGGTGCCTCCGCTTCTCCGTCCGCTGGCGCGCCGGGGCATCGACGAGATCGACGCCATAGTGGACGCTCTCCAAGGGCGTCGTGGCGGACCACCGCGGGCCCGGAGACCGGAGGGGGGGCGGATCGAGCTTGTGTCGATCTCGCTGCGGCCTGGGAGGGCGGGCTCGGGGGCGGGGGCCGGTTCCGGGGTTGAAGTGGAACTGAGCATCGGTAACGAGATCCACGCCAGCGCAGCCCATGCTTCGATTCCGCACGCTCTGCTTCGTGTTCAGGGCACGTTGCTGAACGGCACCGTAGCGGGCCACAGACGGGATCCGGTCGCCGCTGAGCGTGCCGTTCTGGAAGGGAGCTTGGTGGAGCTTGGTCGCCACTTGCGATCGTTCTGTCTGCCGGAGCCCTCCGGCCAGGCCCTGGCCGATCTTCTCGACGGCTGTCCGGTTGGAACGACCGTCGAGGTCCGCGTGGAAGCCGAGGGTCCCGAACTGCTCGGCTTACCCTTCGAGGCGCTGCGCTTGCCGGATGATCGCCTGCTCGCCATTCAGCCGGCGTGCGTCCTGTGGCGCCGGCCGATCGGCTTGCCGACCAGCGCGAGCGAGGCGTTGGCCGCCCTGAAGGTTCTGGTCGCCGTTGGGTGCGCCCGACGAGGGCGCAAGCGGGCTCCGCCGTCCTCGACTATGAGCGCGAGCTCCAGAACATTCTCAATGCGGTCGAGCCATTGTCCAGGTACGAGAATGCTGAGGTGCGCATCCTGGAGGTGGGCCACCCGGAGGAGATCGCCAGGGCGATCGAGCGCGACGCCTACCATGTGCTCCACCTCTCGTGCCACGGCGGTCCGGGGACGCTGGAGCTGGAAGACGAGGACGGGCAAGCGGTCCCGACCACGGCGGGGACGAGCTGATCGCGCCGCTCAAGGGGACAGGGCGTCCGGTCCCTTTGGTCTTCCTCAACACCTGCCACGGGGCTGTTCAGGGCGGCCGCACCGCCAGTTTCGCCGAAGCGCTCCTGCGTGCCGGCGTGCCGGCGGTCCTCGCCATGCAGACATCGGTCAGCGATCACTACGCGAGGCGCACTCGCCCGCGCCTTCTACGAGCATCTGGCCCGCCGCGAGCATCTGCTCGCGAGCCGGGCGCTCGCCTACGCCCGCAGGGTTCTGGAACGAGAGCGGCGCGCCGCGATCGAGCGCGGCGAATCGCTCGACACGACCCAGCCCGAGTATGCCACGGCAGCACTTTTCGTGGCGCGGGACGAGCAGCCGCTGGCGAACTTCGCGCTCGACAAGGTGCCGCTCGGGGTACGCCCGGTGTACGAAGGCAGCCGGCCCGGTGCCGCAACTGCGCCTCGATGACCTCATCGGGCGGCGGAAAGAGCTGCGGGAGTGCCTGCGAGCCCTGAGAGACGGTAGGGCCGAGTGGTCCGCGGTGTGGTGCTCACCGGAATCGGCGGCGTGGGCAAGAGCGCGCTTGCGGGCCGGGTGATGCAACGCCTGCTGGAAGACGGCTACCTCGTGCCTGCCCACGCGGGGCGTCTCGATGTCGCGGGCATCACAGATGCGTTGCGCAACGCGCTCGTCGGAGCTGGCTCCACGTGGGCCAAAGCGCTGCAAAGGCAGCTCGCACGCACCGACCTCGATGACCGCGATCGCCTGGGCCTTGTCGCGAGGGCCCTGGCCGAGCATCCGTGGTCCTGGTGCTCGACGACTTCGAGCAGAACCTGAATCGCAGCGGACGAGTTTTCCTCAACCCCGACGTCGAGGAGATGTTGGCGAACCTCGCGAAGAGCGCCCGCCGCGGCCGGCTCTGATCACCTGCCGGAATCCGATCCCGCGCGCCGGAGTCCGACTGAAGGACATTCCCGTCGGCCCGCTCAGCCCGGCCGAGACCCGGAAGCTGGTGCTGCGCCTCGATGCGCTGGATCAGACCGATGAACGGGCTAGGATCCTGAGCATTCTCGGCGGACACCCCCGCTCCCTTGAGTTTGTGAATGTTCTGTTAGGCGGCAAGGGGCGACGTCTGCCCGCAATGTTGGACAAGCTGGAGGAACTGTTGGGGCGTTTGGGGCTGGATGCCGATAGTACGTTCGACGGTGCCGATCAGGCCCTTCAGCAGGCACTGGCGCTGGGCGCGCGCGACATCATGCTGAAGGAATTGCTGGCGATCGCTCGTGACGAGCAGATCGACGCGGTGTTGCTCCAGGTCGCGGCATCGAATCTGCCGGTTACGCCGGCTGGCGCGGCACGCATGCTGGCAAGCGGCGACGCCTCCAGACCGGGAGATGCCGTGGCCACCGATCAAGCCCTGGCTGGCCTGAAGGATATGGCGCTCCTGCACCGCGCTCCTGACGGATCAGCCTGGGTGTATCGCTGGACGGCGGAGGGTCTCGCGGAGCTTGACGCGACGAATCACGCGGCGCGATGTGTCCAGGCGGGTCGCTACCGTATGTGGCGAGTGCAGAACGAGAGCCACAGCTTAGAAGACGGGGTTGAGGCGGTACGGAACTTTCTCAAGGGAAGCGACCTCGATGCCGCGGTTGACAGCGCGAAAGGTTGCCTTGAGGCCATGCGCCAATTCCAGCGCTCCTTGGACGTCGCAGCTCTCGCCTCGGAGGTTCTGGAGACCTTGCCGGAAACACACGCGGGTTACGTGGTGATCGCGGACCAAGAGGCGCAAGCGCACTTGGCGCTTGGACAGACCACCAGGGCGCTCCGACGATACGACGCCCTCCTTGTCCGCAATGAGCGTCTGGCGCAGGCGGAGCCGGATCGGGCCGACTACGAGCGCGACCTCTCGGTGTCGTACAACAAGGTGGGCGACCTGTACCGGCGCCCTGGGCCAGGGGGAGCAGGCGCGCGAGGCCTACCTCAAGTCGCTCGCGATTCGCCGAGCGTCTGGCGCAGGCGGAGCCGGATCGGGCCGACTACCAGCGCGACCTCTCGGTGTCGTACAACAAGGTGGGCGACCTGTACGGCGCCCTGGGCCAGGGGGAGCAGGCGCGCGAGGCCTACCTCAAGTCGCTCGCGATCGCCGAGCGTCTGGCGCAGGCGGAGCCGGATCGGGCCGACTACCAGCGCGACCTCTCGGTGTCGTACGATCGCATGGGCGGACCTGTACGGCGCCCTGGGCCAGGGGGAGCAGGCGCGCGAGGCCTACCTCAAGTCGCTCGCGATCCGAGAGCGTCTGGCGCAGGCGGAGCCGGATCGAGCCGACTACCAGCGCGACCTCTCGGTGTCGTACGAGCAAGCATGGGCGACCTGTACGGCGCGCTGGGCCAGGGGGAGCAGGCGCGCGAGGCCTACCTCATAACTCGCTCGCGATCCGAGAGCGTCTGGCCGCAGGCGGAGCCGGATCGGGCCGACTACCAGCGCGACCTCGCGGTGTCGTACAACAAGGTGGGCGACCTGTACGGCGCTCTGGGCCAGGGGGAGCAGGCGCGCGAGGCCTACCAGCAAGTCGCTCGCGATAGCGAGAGCGTCTGGCGCAGGCGGAGCCGGATCGGGCCGACTACCAGCGCGACCTCTCGGTGCCGTACGAGCAGCATGGGCGACCTGTACGGCGCGCTGGGCCAGGGGGAGCAGGCGCGCGCAGGCGCTACCTGCAAGTCGCTGGCGATCGCGAGAGCGTCTGGCGCAGGCGGAGCCGGATCGGGCCGACTACCAGCGCGACCTGTCGGTGTCGTACAACAAGATGGGCGACCTGTACGGCGCCCTGGGCCAGGGGGAGCAGGCGCGCGAGGCCTACCATCAAGTCGCTGGCGATCGCCGAGCGTCTGGCGGCGGCGGAGCCGGATCGGGCCGACTACCAGCGCGACCTGTCGGTGTCGTACAACAAGGTGGGCGACCTGTACGGCGCCCTGGGCCAGGGGGAGCAGGCGCGCGAGGCCTACCACAAGTCGCTGGCGATCGCCGAGCGTCTGGCGGAGGCGGAGCCGGATCGGGCCGACTACCAGCGCGACCTGTCGGTGTCGTACGAGCGCATGGGCGACCTGTACGGCGCCCTGGGCCAGGGGGAGCAGGCGCGCGAGGCCTACCAGAAGTCGCTGGCGATCCGGAGAGCGTCTGGCGGAGGCGGAGCCGGATCGGGCCGACTACCAGCGCGACCTCTCGGTGTCGTACGAGAGCATGGGCGACCTGTACGGCGCGCTGGGCCAGGGGGAGCAGGCGCGCGAGGCCTACCTGAAGTCGCTCGCGATCGCCGAGCGTCTGGCGCAGGCGGAGCCGGATCGGGCCGACTACCAGCGCGACCTCGTTGTTTCTCTTGTGCGCATTGCGATAGATGACGACCCCGCAGCCGACGGCAACCTGAAGCGTGCTCTATCAATTATCGAGTCTCTGAAGGCTAAGGGACAGTTGGACCCCGTAGACGAAGCCAATGATTCCTGAACTACGCCGCTTGCTTGCCGAGCGCGGCCCAACAAGCCGATGAAGCTGCCGGTCGCCTTCGGCGCCCAGGCAGCTTGACGGCGAGCCGTTAGAGCGGGACTGATGGGACACGGGATTTGGCTTTGCCTCCCTTCCCCCATCCGCCAAGATGGGGGCCGGGCTTCAATGGCCCGCCGCGTAGCTGGGCAAGCGAGAGCCGCTGCTGGCCTTGGTCGGCAGTGCCCCGGACACCGAGTCCTGACCGCTACGCGGCCGGGAAGGGCGCGATGGCTGAGCCAGCCCTCTAACAGGCCGGTTCAGCGGCCGCCCTTCGAGAACACAACCAGACTCGACGGTCCGGCGCAGGGCGCCGCTGACCGCCGTCGTTAGGGCTTTGGAATGCAGCAGCAGATGATGCCACGTGCATACCGTGAGTTGGCAGACCGCAGAGTCGCTGCCAAGTGGCCTGGGTACCTGCAACCAGAGGACTTCGGCTACGATTTCCGAGATTGGGTCAGTCCGTACACCAAAGGGGCCCATGCGCTCGGCGGAATAGCAATTGTTCTTCAGGACTGGTCAAGTGAGGATGTCCTCAGCGCGGGCCCTGACCCGGACATCCAGGCATACGGTCGGACAAGGGATCTCCTCACCAATCGGAGGCTGGAAGGCCTTGTCGGGAGCGTGCTCGGGCTGGAGTTGATCGAGGTGTTCGTCACGAACATCTTTCCCTTTATCAAGCACGGAGGCATCTCAAGTCGTGTTCCTCGCCGCGACGCGGTCCAGGCGGCGACTCAGTTTGCCAAGAGGGAGCTCGAGATAGTGCGTCCGATCATAACTCTCGCATTGGGGCGAGTTCCGCAGGCCGTCCTGCGGGCAGTTGGCGTTCGGCACACTAGCCTGCCGCACCCTGCGGCGCGGATTGGCGCCGGAAGCGTACATGAAGGGCTCTGGCGTCAGGCGCTCAAGGGGCGGGGTGTGATACAAGGGTAGTCGGAATGAAACCGACGGACAAACAGGAGCGTCTGGCAGGAGCCCTAACAGTCCGCTCCAGCCGTCCGCCTGCGGCGGCGGCTGAGCTTACTTGTTAGAACGGGACTGATGGGACACGGGATTTGGCTTGCAGCTCCGCCCCCATCCACCAGGATGAAGGCCGGGCTTTGAAGGCCCGCCGCGTAGCTGGGCAAGCAAAGGCCGCGGCCAGCCTGGGTCGGTAGTGCCGTGGGCCCCGAATCCTGACCGCTACGCGGCCGGGAAGGGCGCGATGGCTGAGCCAGCCCTCTAACAGGCCGGTTGAGCGGCCGCCCTTCGAGAACACAACCAGACTCGACGGTCCGGCGCAGGGCGCCGCTGACCGCCGTCGTTAGAGGCGGGACTGATGGGAGAGCGGGATTTGGCTTTGCCTCCCTGCCCCATCCGCCAAGATGGGGGCCGGGCTTCAATGGCCCGCCGCGTAGCTGGGCAAGCGAGAGCCGCTGCTGGCCTTGGTCGGCAGTGCCCCGGACACCGAGTCCTGACCGCTACGCGGCCGGGAAGGGCGCGATGGCTGAGCCAGCCCTCTAACAGGCCGGTTCAGCGGCCGCCCTTCGAGAACACAACCAGACTCGACGGTCCGGCGCAGGGCGCCGCTGACCGCCGTCGTTAGAGCGGGACTGATGGGAGAGAGGGATTGGCTTTGCCTCCCTTCCCCCATCCGCCAAGATGGGGGCCGGGCTTCAATGGCCCGCCGCGTAGCTGGGCAAGCAAAGGCCGGGGCCAGCCCGGGTCGGTCGTGCCGTGGGCCCCGAATCCTGACCGCTACGCGGCCGGGAAGCGCGCGATGGCTGAGCCAGCCCTCTAAAGGCCGGTTCAGCGGCCGCCCTTCGAGAACACAACCAGACTGGACGGTCCGGCGCAGGGCGCCGCTGACCGCCGTCGTTAGAGCGGGACTGATGGGACACGGGGATTGGGCTTTGCCGTCCCGTTCCCCATCCGCCAGGATGGAGGCCGGGCTTCAATGGCCCGCCGCGTAGCTGGGCAAGCGAGAGCCGCTGCTGGCCTTGGTCGGCAGTGCCCCGGACACCGAGTCCTGACCGCTACGCGGCCGGGAAGGGCGCGATGGCTGAGCCAGCCCTCTAACAGGCCGGTTCAGCGGCCGCCCTTCGAGAACACAACCAGACTCGACGGTCCGGCGCAGGGCGCCGCTGACCGCCGTCGTTAGACGCCCTCGAACGTGGCAGAAGGAGAGAAATGGCAAAGGCAGCGCTCAAGCTTCCCAACGGGACCGTCGTTGAGATCGAAGGCTCTACCGAAGAGGTACGGGAGCTTCTGGAGTTCTACGGCGGAGCGGGTAGCGGTCGCGCCACCATCAGTCACAAGAGGCCACCGAAGAAGGCCAGCCGCAAGAGGGCCGCGGCCAACTCGGAGAGCGCCTCGGATACGCTCGACCTTACGCAGATCGTGAATGAGGTGAAGGGCTGCGACGAAGCGGAGGACATCGAAACGAAGATCCTGGACAAGAGCAGCCAGGTCGATCGCACCCTTCTCCCCTTGTACATCGTTCACGAGTACTTCGATAACGCGCACGGGCTCTCCTCGGGCGACATCAACAAAGTCACTACTGAGCTGAGCGTGCCAGTGTCTCAGCCAAACGCTTCGAAGACCCTATCGGGAACTGCATCCAAGTACGTCATCGGCGACACCGCCCGGAAGAAGGGCGCCACAGTTCGATACAAGCTCAACCGTCGCGGCGTCAAGTACCTCAAGTCCGTGATCTCCGGCGACTCAGGTGAATAGAGCCGCGTTTGCACGCCGTATCGCCGACCTGCCCCTGACTCATGCAGACAGGGCAATCGCGTTTCTCTGGTATTACACGTACAGCCAAGAGTTCGACGAACGCACGCCCAGTGAACTCGCCAGCGATCTGCATGAGGAGGGGTTTCCGCGTCCGAACGTTACGCGCCTTCGCGACGACCTTCGGAGAAGTCGCCTCGCGATCCGTGGCTCCAGAAAGGGTGCATTCCAA
This sequence comes from Candidatus Eiseniibacteriota bacterium, assembly GCA_963768615.1. GTDB lineage: Bacteria > Eisenbacteria > RBG-16-71-46 > JABDJR01 > JABDJR01 > CAVSKL01. The sequence continues at coordinate 63,428 of CAVYIE010000006.1, forward strand.
CTCGACGTCCGACGCAAGGCCGCGCTCGACGAAAAGTACGGCGAGATCGCGAACCTAAAGACCGTCGAAGTATCAGGCGAATTGATCGACCCAGACACCGTGGCGGGAAAGCGAACCTATCTCGAGCGGCTCGTGTTCCAGATCAACGGCAGCGACGAATACGGCTTCTATGACTCGACTGCCGTACTGCTTCGTCGCCTCATAGAGTCGCTTCTGGTTGAAATCTACATTCACGAAAAGCGAGCTGGCGAGATCCGAAAGGACGGCGCATTTCTTCAACTAGAGCGCCTCATCGCCTACGTGCGAAGCGATCAAGCGATCACTCTCAGTCGAAACACGCCCAAGACAATGACGGAGGTGAAGCAGCTCGGAGATACGGCGGCACACGACCGAGTATATATCACGCAAAAGAGCGACATAGATGATCTCAAACCTCGATACCGTAGGCTGTTGCAGGAGCTTCTGTCCCTGTCCGGAATCGAGCCGTGAAGCTGGGGTCGTCTAACAACAGCATGCAGCGGACGGCGCTGCGCGCCGCCGCTGATGCTGAGCGTTAGGCGGCCTTGGGTGAGGTGGACATCACTCGAGCGATCTCTCTACGGGAGGCACCCAGGATGAGCAACGCTCTGACCAACAGGTCCAGAGAAACGCTTGGGTCCGCTGCTTCCATCTTGGCGACACGTGACTGGCTGGACTCCAGCATCTTGGCTACATCATCCTGGGTGAGTTTCTTCTTCAGTCGGCGCTCTCGCAGCCCCTCAGAAAGGGCGAGTTTCATCTCAACCAGGGCTACTTCCTCTGCTGTGAGTCCCAGAAACTCTTGGGCGGAGCCAACCTTCCAGCCACGCTTCTCCAGGAGCGCCTTCTTGGACTGCTTCATTTGCTTGCCTCTTCGTACTGGCGTAGGCGCCTCTTGCAGTTCTCAATCACCTGTTTCGGCGTCGCCCGGGTCTTCTTGGGAAAAACCTCCAGGATCACGACTGCGTCCGGGTCCACACAGTAGACAATCCGCCAGGTCGTGGTCTCGTCCTGGATTCGGAGTTCGTGGCACCTTCGACCGATGGCCGGCATCGGCCGGGAGTGGGGCATCGGAACTCCATGTCCTGCCTGTAGTTGCCTTAGTAAGACACCAGCTTCTAGTCTGGCTGCCCTGGAGAATGGCGGGGTCTTTACCTCTCCCTCCAGCCAGACCAGCGGCTTGTCATTCGGCGACATACGACAAGTCTATGTCACATGTGACATACCGTCAACCCGCCTAACATGAGGTTGAACCAGACAAGCCAACCTGGCACGGGCTTGGCTGTGGGATGCTTCGGATGGACCTGGGATGCGGCGCAGGCCAAACCCGCGCCAAGTTGCCTTGCAGGTTAACTGTGGTGCTAGGCGCTCTTGACATTGTAACTACATTGTAGGTACAATGAGCTCATGGCACTGATCTTCGAGTGGGATGATCGGAAGGACCACGCGAATCAGCGGAAGCACGGGGTCGCCTTTGTGTAGGCTCAGACCGTCTTCCTAGACGACAACGCGTTGTTCATGGCCGACCCTGATCACTCGGATGCGGACGATCGCTTTCTTCTGCATGGTTTGAGCACCGCTGTTCGAGCCATCGTTGTGTGCCACTGCTACAGGGAATCCGACGACGTCATCCGGATCATCTCAGCTCGCAAAGCGGTTCGGCAGGAGCGAGAGCTCTACGCCAGTCGCGGGAAATAACGATGAGAAAGCACTACGACTTTTCGAAGGCCAAGAAGAACCCATATGCCAAGCGTTTGAAGAAGCAGGTCACGATCCGTCTGGACGAGGCAACCATCGCATACTTCAAGGACCTGGCTGACGAGACCGGGGTACCCTACCAGACCCTGATCAACCTGTACCTCCGGGATTGCGCGGTCTCTGGACGCAAGTTGGCGATGAAGTGGAAATCTGAGGCTGCGTAGGCCCCGGCGCGACATCCGTACGCGCGACTAGACCTAACTGGAGCTTACAGCAGCCGGTTTGGCTTTGCATGCCCCTGGCGGCCCACCGCCGCCGCTGCGCCGGCACTTCGGGATCGGCCAGGGCCATGCCAAGCCATCCCGCTGCTGAACCCAATCGTTAGATGGACACTAGAGGCCGCCCTGCGAGCAGCGTCGGCACTCTTGTGATACGGCGAGGCTAAGGCTTGAATGGCATTTGGGAAGGAAGGTCCATGTTGAATCGTCTGTGGGTTCTTGTGCTGTCTGTCTTGGCGCTCCTTACCGGTGTGACAGCGATCGCAAGCCCTGAGGGCCGTTGGCAGGTGCCGGCCCCGGTCAAGTCAGGGGTTTTGAATGAAGAGATCAACTACCGAGTAATGCTCCCGGCAAGCTATTCTGCCAATTCATCAGAACTCTATCCGCTGCTGCTGTTGCTTGACGGAAGCCGTTACGGGGACGTCGTGGCAGGCAACGCCACGTTTCTTGCCCGAGTCGGCGAGATACCGGAACACCTTATTGTCGCGATTGACTCGAACGATCGTATGCGCGACTTTACGCCCACCGATTCACCAGACTGGGAGGGGGATGGAGGGGCGAGTAACTTCCTGGTCTTCCTGCGGAAGGAGCTTCTGCCAAAGATTGAAACAGAGTATCGCGTCTCAGAACGGCGAGTCATTTGGGGGCACTCGCTTGGTGGCTTGTTTGCCTTTTACACGCTGTACGCAGCGCCCGACCTGTTTGACGCTCGATTGGTGGACGACGGCACTTTGGATTGGGACAGTAATATGACGGAACGCTCACTCAGCGATTTTCTCGACCGCCAGACCCCGGCCGGGCAGTTTCTGTATTTCAATAGTAGCTATCTGCTGCCCACCGACAACCCGGAACTCCGATGGTTCGATGGGCTGGCCAACGTGTTGAAGGAGAAAGCTCCTGCAAACCTCCGCTGGACCTACGATCCCATGCCGAGCGAGACCCACGCCAGTATACCTCTTGTTGGAAGCATCCGGGGTCTGCGGGCTTTGTATGACGGCTATCTCGTGCCGGAGCCGGTGATGTTTGCCGGCCTTGATGCGGTGCTGACACACTACGAGGCTATTCGGGGCCGAGTGGGGGCTCCGGACAGAGTGCCCGAGGAGGTACTAAACGATCTTGGCTACCTCATGCTCGGCAGGAATACCCCTGAGGCCATCCGCACATTTGAATTTGAAACTCGACTCTATCCTCGGTCCGCCAATGCCTGGGACAGTCTCTCCGGCGCATATCTAGAAGCTGGCAGAATCAAGGATGCTCTTCACGCTACGGATAGGAGCATCGAGTTGGCTCAGTCAACAAAGTCAAACAACCTCGAGTATCTCAAGAACAAGCGCACGGAGATACTTGGCCGCATGTGATAAGTGGTAGCAGTAGGATGTAAGAATTGAATGGGGTCTTGGTGGCGACACTTGGCAAGTGCTTCCACCAGGCCAAGCCGCTTGTCACGCCCCTGCTGGCGCCAGGGGCGCGCCAATCGACTTTGCGGGTGAAGCTCAACGTTAGGTGCCAAGGAGATCTCGCTGTGTACTTGACCCTGAAGCTATTGCACGTCGTGGCGGTGATCTTGTTCCTGGGCAACATTTTCACGGGCCTCTTTTGGCACGCCCACGCTGCACGCACCAAGGACCCCAAGCTGCTCTCCCACGCGATGGAGGGCATCATTCGTAGTGACCGGCTATTCACGGTTCCGGGGGTGATTGCAATCGTCGCCTTCGGGATTGCTGCCGCGTACATCGCTGGCTTCCCGCTGCTTCGTACCGGTTGGATACTCTGGTCGCTCATTCTATTTTCGCTCTCGGGCGTTGCTTTCATGTTTGGCGTTGCCCCATTGCAGCGCCAATTGCTTGGACTTGCAAGGTCCGGTGCCGAGTCCGGCACGTTCGAGTATGAGCATTACCATCGCATCGCCGTACGCTGGGAGCTTTGGGGAGCCTTCGCTTTGCTCACACCACTAGCGGCGCTCGTTCTGATGGTTCTGAAACCAAGTCTGTGATCGCTTTGGCACCTAACTCAGCTGTTCCAGCCGAACCGGGCCCGCCGCTTCGTGGGTTACAATCTGGCCAGAACGCACGGGTGTCGTCATTGCCACCGAGCTCGCTGGGCCCGGCCGGCTGAGCGGCGATCCGTTATCAGGACAAGGTGGCGCACTGACGATGAAGACGAACGTCATATTCTACGTTCTCGACCAAGGGGCAAGCACGCGGTTCTATGAAGCGGTCTTGCTTTCCCGCCCGTGTCTTGACGTACCAGGAATGACGGAGTTCAAGCTCAACGCCGAAACGGTGCTCGGTCTGATGCCCGTGGGTGGTATCCGGCGCTTGCTTGGAGAGGTCCTTCCGGATCCGGAGACCGCACTCGGTGTTCCCCGGGCTGAGTTGTACCTCACCGTTGATGACCCGGAAGCGTTCCACCGTCGTGCCCTTGGCCACGGAGCAAGAGAGCTCAGCCCTCTTTCGGCAAGGGACTGGGGACACGAGGTGGCGTACAGCTTGGACCCCGATGGACACGTCCTAGCGTTCGCAAGGCGGACGGCGTGAGACATGAAGGGACCAGTCGCTCTCGGGTGAGTGAAGGGACGATGGCGTTCGACCTGCTTACAACAGCATTCAGCGGACGGCCCGCTGCGCAGCGCCGGTGATGCTGAGCGGTCGGGCGGATAGGGAACGCCATCCCGGCGAAACACGATCCGAGGAGGCAGAAGGGGACAAAGCATGAGTATCGGCATGGTGCAAGAACTCTATGCAGCCTTTGCAAGACGTGACATCCAGGCCATGCTGGCGCGTTTGGCGCCGGATGTCGTGTGGAGCGAGCCGGAGAATCCATTCAATCCGGCGGCTGGCACGCATCACGGTCACCAGGGCTTCCTCGAGTGGGTCCAGATCGGCCGCGAGGCGGAGGACATCGAGATCCTTGAACCGCGGCAGTTTCTTGCCGACAAGGATACGGTCGCTGTCGTGGGCCACATGAGATGTCGGGCGAAGCAGACGGGACGTGTCTACGAGTCGGATTTCGTCCACGTGGTCACGCTGCGCGACGGGAAGATCGTTCGTTTCCAGGAATTCTTCGACACCTACACGGCTGGCGAAGCGTTCCGAAGCACCACCTAGTGTCCCTGTCTAGTGTCCCGGTGTCGCCCAACAACAGTATGCACCGGACGGCGCTATGCGGCGCCGCTGATGCTGAGCGGTGGATGCACCCGGAAGGGGCTTCGTTGATGAGTCGCGACAAGTACGACAGGGAAGCAGAGGAACTCAGCCTGCGCCTGCCACCGGGCCCACGACTTGCAGTAATCGGAAGTGCATCGTTCTGGGGCGATGACAGCCACGCGATCTGTCAGTCTGTTGGGGCTCGGCTCGCCGAATTGGACAGGCTCGTGCTGGTTACCGGCGGGGTTCCCGGTGTTGGTGAAGCGGTGGGGCGCAGCTTCTTTGGCGCTCGCCAGCGGTCCTCTCTACCCCCAAATACCTGCCACGTTCTACCCCGTGGCTCTGAGCATTGGGACTACGGTGTCACTCTTTTTGCGGGTGCATCCATGGGGGAGCGCCGGGAGATCCTGGGCCGCTTGGCGCCGATCTACTTGTCGATCGAGGGTGGCCCTGGCACGGCGCATGAAGCCACAGTTGCTCGGGCCCGGGGGGCCATCCTCATACCGATAGGTCGAACGGGAGGATATTCACAGGACTCCTACCACCATCTGGATTGCCCACGGGCAGAGGTGGGGCCAGAGTGGGCAATGCTCGGCGATGGTAATGTCAGCGTCGGAGGGGTTGGAGTGGCTGTGCAGAGAATCGTGAGATTTCTGGCCGGCAAGGGAATCTGACCTGCGCATCACCCTGCCGGCGCTTCGCTCCGCAGGTCATGCACAGTGTTCGGTGGTAGGGAAGGCAACCGCGTGGAAATGGAGTCATGGGACAGTTGACTGATAGAACCGCCGCAGGGCTTCTCCTCCGTGCGTTGCTGAGCGACAAGGCAACCGAGGAAACGCGGGCACTCGTTATCAACGGACTGGAACCCGGGGACATGTTCCAGCTCGAATACATGATGATCCTTGCTGCTGCTCAACGGCTTCATCAGGAAGGCAGGCCAATCAACGTCGCGGGCTTGGAGTCCGAGCTGGAGTCAGAGGACCCAGCCGGAATCGCCCGAATGGTTCTTCACTCCGTGCACGAGACTCGCAACGCCGGACCGACAGACAAGGAGGGCATCAGGGAGTTGGTCGAGTTCTTGGTCGGGTTCAGGGATCGTCGGTAGAAATGCGTTCCGTCGAAATGCCAGCGATCAGAGGGCACGAGCCGCCAGCTACGCCCGCGCCGACCCGCCGCCCCCGGGATTCGGCCGCCGGTGCGGCCGGCCCGCCGACACCGCCAGCGTCCCCGCCACCACCAGGAGCGCCCCCAACAGGCTCAAGGGCCCCGGGATCTCGGTGAAGAACAAGGCGCCCCACAACAGCGGCAAAGACGATCTGCACGTAGCTCATGGTCATGGCCCGGCCGGCGCGCTCGGCATGCAAACCCTTGGTCAGGTAGACCTGCCCGAGCTGGGCGAAGACCCCGACCCCCAACAGCAGCAGCCAGCCCAGGGACGACGGCCACCGGGCGTCCGGGAGCATGAAGGGGAGCGCCACCGGGGTGGCCACCAGGGGAAAGTAGAACACCACCACCAGGTGGTGCTCGGTCTGGCCCAGCTTCCGGACCACCGTGTAGGCCGAGGACGCGAACACCGCCCCCAGCAAAGCCACCCCCACCGCGGTCAGGTTCAGCCCGCTGGTCAACCCCCCGAAGAGGAACGACGGCCGGGCCACCAGCACCACCCCGGCCATGCTCAAGACCAGACCCAGCACGTCCTTGCGCTCGGTCCGCTCCGCGAGAAACAGCCCGGCCAGGACCGCGGTGAAGACCGGGTTCGTGTACTGGATCACCGTGGTGTCGGCCAGGGGCAACCGGCTGATGGCGTAGAAGAAGCACATCAGCCCGCCGAAGCCGGTCAGGCCGCGCAGCACCAGCAACCCCTTCCGGTTCCCCCAGGGGTTGATCCCGGCCGAGCGGAGCATGCCCCAGGTCACGATCAGGCTGAACAGGCAGCGGGCGAAGACGATCTCGCCGGTGGGAAGCACCCGGCTCGCGAGCTTCACCATCAGGCTCATGAGGCTGAAGAAGAAGCCGGTCAGCACCATGTAGCGGAGGCCGAGCGGGATGCGGCGGGCGCCGAGCCCGGAAGGCGGGCCCGCGGGGGCGGGGGCCGGCGCGGTGGTCGGGGCTGGGGTCATGGTGTCCGGGGCGGAAGCGGCAGCCGGACCGGGAGGCCGGCGGACCGGGCATTCCGGCCAGGACACGGGATCCCGGTCACCAAGAGAAAGCGGCCGGGGAGGCGATCAAGCCCAGGCGCCGAAGCGCCCCGCCCCCCGCGGCCGCCCATGAGCATAGCAGACCCCACCCCCGTCTCCGCGGGGAAGAATCGCCCCGCGCCCCGTTCCCCCGGGAGTTGACCCGGGTGCAACTCCTGGCTCCGGGTCTCCGGGGGAGCCCCCGGCGCCGGGGGCTCCCGTCCCGGCGAGCGGGGACGGAACCGCCCGACCCTCCCCCTACGGCTCGATCCGGTACTGGCTGAGCTTGCGGTACAAGGTCTTACGGTCCAGGCCCAACAGCCTCGCCGCCGCCGCCTTGTTTCCCCCCACCGCCCGCAACGTCCGCAGGATGTGCTCCCGCTCCACCTCGGCCACCGGGCGCATCTCCGGCAGCGGGGCCTCGGCGGCGCCCGCCCCGCCGGCCGGGCCGGCCCCCGCCCGGGCCCGGAGCGCCTCGGGCAGGTCCTCGATCCCGATCACCTCCTCGGTCCCCAGCACCAGCGCCCGCTCGATGCAATTCTCCAGCTCCCGCACGTTCCCCGGCCACACGTGCCGCTGCATCAGGGTCAGCGCCTCGCCGGAGAGCGTCCGTCCGCGCCGGCCGGTTCGCGCCCCGTGCTTTTCCAAAAAGTGCGCGATCAGGGGCAGCAGGTCCTCGGGGCGCTCCCGCAGGGGCGGGATGCGGATCACGATCACGTTCAGCCGGTAGTAGAGGTCCTGGCGGAAACGCCCCTCCTCCACCACCGCGGCCAGGTTCCGGTTGGTGGCCGCCACCACCCGCACGTCGATCCGCACCGGGTCCGCGGCCCCCAGGGGGTGCACCTCCTTCTCCTGGAGCACCCGCAGGAGCTTCGCCTGCAGGGCCAGCGGCATGTCCCCGATCTCGTCCAGGAACACCGTGCCCCCCTCGGCCTCCTGGAAGAGCCCCATCCGGTCCTCCCGGGCGTCGGTGAAGGCCCCCCGCCGGTGGCCGAAGAGCTGGCTCTCGAGGAGCGTCTCCGGGATGGCCGAGCAGTTCACGGCCACGAACTTCCCCCGCCGCCCCGGGTTCCGCTCGTGGAGCACCCGGGCCAGCAGTTCCTTCCCCGTCCCGCTCTCTCCCAGCAGCAGGACCGGGCTGTCCGCCGGCGCCGCCCGCAGCACCAGGTCCACCGCCTTCTGCATCCCGTGGCTCTCGGCCACCAGCCCCCCGGCGCGCGTGGTCACCTCCGACCGGCGGAGCGCCAGGTCCTCGCGCAGCCGCCGGTCGCGCAACGCCGCGCGCACCGTTTCCAGCAACTGCTCCATGGAGAACGGCTTGGGCACGAAGTGGTAGGCGCCGGCCTTCATGGCGTCCACCGCGGAATCGATGGTGCCGAAGGCGGTGATGATGATCACCGGAACCTCGGGTTCGCGGGCGCGGACCTCGTCCAGGAGCTCCCGCCCCTTCATCTGCGGCATCTGGAGGTCGGTCACCACCGCGTCCACCCGGTACCGGGCCAGCCGCTCCAGGGCCTCCACCCCGTCGGCCGCGGCCAGCACCTTGAACTCGGCCTCGCGCAGCTCGTCCTCCAAAAGCTCGCGCATGGCCGCGTCGTCCTCCACCACCAGGATCGTGGGCCGCTCGTTCATCCCGTCCTCCCGGCCAGGGCCTCGGGCGCGGCGGACACCGGCGCCGTGGGCAGGTACACCGTCACCCGGGTGCCCTCGCCCACCCGGCTCTCCACGTCGATCCAGCCGTCGTGCTCACGCACGATCCCGTAGGCCACCGACATTCCCAGCCCCGAGCCCCGGCCCACCCCCTTGGTGGTGAAGAAGGGGTCGAACACCCGCTCCAGATCCTCGGGGGCGATCCCGGTTCCGCTGTCCTGGACCCGCACCGCCAGGTACTCGCGCGGCTCGCCGCCGGTCTCCGGGTGGGCGCGGCGGACCGGCTCCGCCGCGACCCGGAGCACGTCGCCCCGGTTCATGGCGTCGGCCGCGTTCAGGACCAGGTTCAGGAACACCTCGTAGAGCTGGTCCCGGTCGCCCAGCACCGGGGGGAGCGTCCCGGGAAGGTCGGTCTCCCGCCGGATCCCGGATTCGTCCAGCCGCTGCTCGGTGAATTCCAGCACCCCCGCCAGCACCTCCGGCACCGCGGTGCGCGCCAGCCGAGGCTCCTTGATCCGCGCGAACTCCACCATCTCACGCACGATACGCGTGATGCGCTCGATCTGCTCGGTGATGATGCGCAGGTCGCGCCGGAGCGCCTCGCGATCCACGGTCTCGCCGTCGCCGGAACCCTTCCGCCCCAGCCGCTCGGCCCGGCCGCTGATCACGTTCAACGGTGTGCCGATCTCGTGGGCCAGCCCCGCCGCCAGCTGCCCCAGCGCGGCCAAGCGCTCGGCGTTCCGGAGCCGGTCCTCGGCCTGGCGGCGCTCCTCCTGCTCCTTGACCAGCGACCGGTGCGAGGCGTCCAGCCGGTCCCACAGGGCGTTGAACTCGGTGGCCAGGCGCTCCAGCTCGTCGCCTCCGCGGAGCGGGAGCCGGGCGCGCCCCCCTCCGGGCTGGAAGGTGCGGATGCTCCCGATGAACCCCTCCACCGGGCGGCTGACCACGAACCGGGTGACCAGGATCACGGTGAGCCCGGTGACCACGATCAGGACCACGGTCAGGGCCAGGATGGCGTTCCTGGTGGCGCGGGCCTCCTCGTCGATGAAGGACTCGAGCTGCAGGAGCTGCACCGCGCCCAGGAGGTCGCCGGAAGGGGACTCCAGGGGAAGGATGTAGGTGAGCACGCGCTGGCCGTCGATGAGCCGCTGGGTCTCGGCCGGGCGGCGGCCGGCCAGCACCTGCCCCAGGGCCTCGGTGGCCAGGAAGGGTTCGGCCCGCAGCGGATCCGACTGGTAGCGCAGGCTGCCGTCGGGGTCGAAGAGGCGGATGCCCAGCACCCGCTCGAAGCCGGTGATCTGGTCCACCAGCTTCTCCACGTCCTGGAGCTGGCGGTCCCGGAGCGCGTCCTCCATGGCCAGCTGCACGCTGCGGGCGACGGCCCGGCCCTCCCGGCGCAGCTCGTCCCGGTAGCGCTGGCGGCTCCGGTGCTCGTCCAGCATCCCGAAAGCCGCGATCAGCACCACGATGGGCACCACCAACCCGATGGAGAGCTTGGTACCGACCTTCACGGCGGGATGATACCCCTTTCCGGGGGGGCGGTTCCGGCAAGGATTGACGGCCGGGGGAAAGCCGCCCCCGGCCGTCGAGAATCCGGTCCGGGGCCGGCCGTCCCGGGGAGCGGATCCGGGTACGGCGGCCCCGACCGGTACACACCCTGAGGGAGGGCGCCCGTCCGGAGGCTACGGCCCCGGAGAGGGGGGGCGCGCGAGCGCTCCGGACGGGTTGGGGGACGCCCCTTGCGTCACTTCGGCGTAGATCGCGGCCAGCCGACGTCCCTGCTCGGCCGCGTTGAACTCCTCCTCGATCCGGCGCCGGCCCGCCACCAGCATCCGCGGCCAGGCCCCCGGGTGGGCGGCCAGCCAGCGGAGGTAGCCGGCCAGGGCGTCCACGTCCCGCTCCGGGGCCAGGAGCCCGGTGGTCCCGGGAACGATCACCTCGGGAATGTCGCAGTGGGTGGTGCTGACCACCGGCATCCCCGAGGCGGCCATCTCGATGAGGCCCACCGGCGCTCCCCCCTCGCTGTCTCCATCGCTTGCCGTCACGCTGGGGGAGAGGAAGACGTGGTGCCGGTAGGCCTCGTCCAGGAACTCCGCATGCGGTCGATAGCCCAGGAGCCGGGTCCGGGAAGCCAGCCCCCCACGGGCGACGGTATCCAGGATCCGTTGCTTCTCGGCCCGGCTCCGGGCGTCATCGGGCGCGTCCCCGATCACCGTGATCTCCAGCGGCAGGTCGTCCTTGATGCGGGCCAGCGCCTCCAACCCGTAGGGGAGGCCCTTCTTCTCCCGGAAGGTGGCGGCCAGGAGCACCCGCAGCGGCTCGCCCGGCCGCCACGTCCGGGGACGGAACGGAATCTCCCCCACGCTCACCCCCAGGTGGTGCACCCGCACCTTCTCCGGCGGGCAGCCGAGCTGCACCACCGCCCGGGCCATGAACGGCCCCTCGCAGAGCACCCGGTCCACCCGGGCGAACATCTCCCGGTAGCGGACGTACCAGCGGGGGTCGGAGCGGGGGAGGAAGTCCACGTCGAGCCCGTAGAAGGTGACCACCTGGCGGCAGCCTGCCCTCCGGGCCGCGGCCAGGTCCGCCCACCCCACGTTCCCGAAGTGGGAATGGACCACGTCCGCGCCCACCCCGCGGGCCCGCGCCTCCAGGCCGCCCAGGTGCGCGCGCACCCCGAGGCGCCGGAGCCCCCGGTCCCAGGTGAACCGGAGCCGGGACTCATCTCGCAGGCTGTGCAGCCGCGGGATCGGGAACTGGTCCAGGTTGAGCGCGGTCTCGCAGACCACGTGGCTCTCCACCGGGGCGGGCAGGTAGCGCACCTCGTTGAAGAGCCAGGTCGCGGTCTGGGGCAGCCAGCGCGACACCGAATGGACCACCACGATCGGGGCCGCCTCCGCGGGGACCCCGGCCTCCAGGGGCGCGGGCCGGGACGGAGGGCGGCCGTCGAACAGGAAGGGGAGATGGGTGTCGAGGCCGGGCGGATTCTCGGGTGCGCTCGCCGCACGGAAATGCGAACTCACTGCCTATCGCCTCCGCCCCACGAGCACCGACACCGTCTCCCCGAGGTCGTCGTAATCCAGGACGTGGCGCAGGTCGATGTCCGGGAACAGCTCCCGGTACCGCTCCACGCTCCGGAAGATCTGGTAGTGCGAGTCCGGCCGGTCCGAGGTGTTCTCGGCCAGGAGGAAGGCGCCTCCCGGCCGGAGCACCCGGGTGATCTCGGAGGACGCGCGGCGGAGCGCGGCCGGAGTGGTGACGTTCCCCAGGACCAGGGCCGTCCACACCGCGTCCGCCTTGCCGTCGCCCAGGGGCACGGCGCCGTCGGGGCCCAGCCGCCGGTACTCCACCCGCGGATGGGACGGGGCCAGGTCCAGGAGCCGCTGGACCGGGTCCACGCCCAGGGCCCGCCCCCCGGTGAGCTGGGCCAGCCCGGGGGTGAACCGGCCGCAGCCGCAGCCGTAGTCGAGGATCATCTCCTGCCGTCCGGAGAGCGCGCCGGCCAGGAGCGGAAAGAGCGTGTCGCCCTGGCGGCGGGTGACCTCGGCCAGCTCCTCCGGCCGGTGCCCGACGTGGGCCACCGCCGCCGCGCCCATGCGCCGCACGCGCCGCTCCCAGTACTCCAGGTCGCCGGCCGGGGGACGGCGTTCGGTCAGGATCCGGCGGCCCCGCCGGGCGATGCGGGCTACCAGCGTACCCATGTGAGGATCCTCCGCACCGCCCCGATCACGTCCTGGACGTCGGCGTCGGTGAGGGCGGCGGAGAGGGGAAGGCTCACCGTGCGGGCCCCGATGGCCCGCGCGGCCGGGAAATCCTCGGGGCGGACGCCCAGCCGCTCCTGGTAGAAGCGGTGGCCGGCCAGGGAGCGGTAGTGGACCCCGGCCCCGATGCCCTCGGCGTGGAGCGCCTCCAGGAAGGTGTCGCGGGAGAGCCCGGCCGCCGCCTCGTCCAGGAGCACGGTGTAGAGGTGGCGGGCGTGGCGGGTTCCGGGTTCCGCGGGCGCCGGCCGCTCCAGGGGGAGGTCGGCGAAGGCGGCGTCGTAGCGCCGCCAGATCGCCTCGCGCCGGGCGTGGTTCAGCTCCACCCGGGCGAGCTGGTTCAGGGCCAGGGCGGCCTGGAGGTCGGTGAGGTTGGCCTTGTAGCCCAGCTCCTCCACCTCGTAGTGCCGGTAGCCGGCGGCGGTGTGCCGCTTCCAGGCATCGGTGCTCAGGCCGTGCAGGGTGAGCCGGCGGACGCGCTCGGCCAGCTCCGGGTCGTGGGTGACCAGCATCCCCCCCTCGGCGCAGGTCACGTTCTTGGTGGCGTAGAAGGAGAAGGCGGCGGCGCGGCCGAAGGTGCCGGCGTGGCGCCCGGCGGCGTCGGTGGCCTCGATGGCGTGGGCGCAATCCTCGATCACCGTCAGCCCGTGTTCGGCGGCGAGGGCGGTGAGCGCCTCCATGTCGCAGAGGCGTCCGGCGTAGTGGACGGGAAGAATGGCCCGGGTCCGGGAGCTCAGCTTCTCCCGGACCCGGTCCGGACGGAGGTTGCCCGTCGCCGGGTCGCAGTCGGCCAGCACCGGGATCGCCCCCGCATGGAGGATCGCATTCACCGTGGCGCAGAAGGTCATGGGGGTGGTGATGACTTCGGATCCGGGACCGATCCCGCACGTCTCCAAGGCCAGTCGAAGGGCGACCGTGCAGGAGGCCGTGGCTACCCCGTGGGGAACGTCCAGGTAGCCGGCAAGCGATCGCTCCAGCCGGACGGTCTTGGGACCGGTCCCGATCCAACCGCTCCGCAGGGTGTCCACCACCTCGCGGATGTCCTCTTCCAGGATCTGGGGCGCGCCGAACACCAGGTAGCGATCCTTCCCGCGCAAGGGCCGCCCGCCGGCCAGGGCGGGACGCGGGCCGCGGCGCCCGGCGCCGACCGGGCTCGGCGCCGGGATCGCCGACTCGTGCCGTACTCCCCCCGAAACCCGGGGGGGAATCGCCAGGGGATTCGTCGCGCTCATGCCTTGGGGATACGCAACCGGCGTGCCACCGCCGCCGCCGTCGCAACCGGCGGCTGGACGCGGGGTTGCGTCATGGCGAACGGCGGCTCCGCCCGCCCCGGAATGCCCCCTTTCGCCCCGGCCCCGGTGTCCGGGTGCCGAGGCTTGGCCGCACCCCGCCCGGAAACGGTTGGCGACGTTGCGGTTGATCGGCCGGTGGGGCGTTCCGCCCCAGGTGTCCCGTTTCGGGTCACCGGGGGCGGGCCGGGGGAAGGGGCCGGCGCGGAGGAACGGCGGCGGCCGGGGCGAGCGACGGGGCCTCGGCCCGCGGGCCAACTAATGGAAGTGGAAGAAGAGCGCCCCCACCCGGAGCCCGTACACCCAGCTCTTGGGGATGGCCATGCCCACCACCGAGGCCAGCCACCCGTGGGAGAGCGCCAGCGCGAACAGGTTCGGGCGGCGCTCGTAGAGCCGGCACCAGACGTAGCCCCCGATCAGGGTGAAGGGGACCAGGGCCGGGTTGGGGACGTGGAGGGCGGCGAAGAGGAGCGCGGCGGCCAGGGCCGCCCGTCCGGCGGGCATCGACTCGCGGAGCCTCCGGTAGACGAACCCCTGGAGCGCCCACTGCTGGACCAGCCCCCAGAGGGGGTAGGTGGCCATGTGGTACCAGAACTTCCCGCTGAGGCGGATCTCCTTCCCCGCGGCCAGGCCCAGCCCGATCACCAGGACCATGCCGATCGCCGTGGCCAGCCCCACCGGGCCCGCCGCCCGCAGGAAGTTGTCCAGCCGGAAGCCCAGCGCGCGCGGGCCGTCCCGGTGCACGATGTTGGAGGCCACCGGGATCGCCACCACCACGACCAGGAACGCGGCCGAGAGCGGCACGATGTACAGGGTGGCGATGGCCCACAGGTAGACCAGGGCCAGGGCGGTGAACACCACCGGCTCCAGCCAGGGGCGGCGGAATGTGCGGGCGGAATCCGGCATGGGCGCGGGGTCCTCGCGGTTCACGTGAGCGGGCATTCTACCCGCCGCCGCCGTGTCCGCCTACCGAGGCCCCCGGCCCCGCGCCGGCGATGGACCCGGGTACCCTGCCCGGCCGCAGGCGCCCCGCGAACGGGCCCCGCCGTCGCGCCAACCCGCACCCCCGGCCCAGGTTGACCGCCGTCATTGCCTCGCCCCCCGCCCCCGGTCCATAATGGGTTGGAGCGGTCCAAAGAGCGCTTGAGGAGTGCAACGTGACTTCCCGCGACGATCTTTCTCCAGCCATCCAGGACGCTTACCGGGTCTGTGAGGAGCGGCTCCAGGTTCTCCGCACGCCGTTTTTGGGCGCGGCCCGCGAGCTGGACGACCCCCACCGGCGGCACGCCTTCTACGCCGCCTACCTCTCCCTGCGCGTCCGCGGCCCCGCGGTGCTTCCCCGGCCGGTGGGGCAGGCCCGGTCCCTGGCCGCCTCCAAGGAGGCGCTCCGCGCCTGGCGCGACGCCGCCCGGGTCTGCAACAACGGCCAGCCCGATCCCACCGACCCCGAGCAGATCGCCCTCGCCGACACCATGGCCCGGTTCGCCATCCCCATGGTGCCCTGGATCCGGCTGGAATCGGGGCTGATCGCGGTGGCCGAGGGGCGGCCGGTGGCCGACCTGGACGAGTTCCTGGCCCGGGCCGGGCAGCTCGGCGCCGCCCAGGCCTGGGTGTTCCTGCGCATCCTCGTCGCCCGCCCCGGCGCGCGCCGCTACCGGGTGCCGTCGGACATCGACGTGGAGAAGCTCTCCCACGACCCGGGCGTCTTCGCCTACGTGGTGCGGCGGATGATGGACGTGTTCTCGGAACTCGACTGGTGGGACGAGCCGCGGACCAGCCTCCCCGAGGACATCCTGGCCCGCCACGGCTTGGGGGTGGACGCCCTTCGCGGGATGCGAGGCCTCGCCCGCGCCCCCCGCGAGTTCTACGAGCTGATGAACGACATGGCCCACGTGGGCTGGCGCTACTACCAGAACGGCGTGGCCCGGCTGGCCCAGGCCGCCGCGTCGCTGCCCCGGGAGGCGGTGGCGCGGGTGGACCGGAACCTGGAGGGCTACAAGAGCGCGCTCATGGCCATGGAGCGGGCCCGGTTCGCCCCCGTCTCCATCGGCGCCCTGGCCGGGGAGCGCAAGGGCCGGATGCCCGACCCCGGGGCCGGTCCCGAGCCCCCCGAGATGCACGCCTCCTCCTCCGCCGGATCCTCTCCCAACACGCCCCGGCACTGATCGCGCGTGAAAGCCCTGGGCATCGACATCGGCGGGACCTTCACCGATCTCGCCCTCCTCGACCTGGATAGCGGCGACCTCCACACCCACAAGCTCCTGACCACGCCGGACGATCCCGTGCGGGCGGTGCTGGCCGGGGCCCGCGAGCTGGCCGCCCGGGCCGGCGCCCCGGACCGCATCGTCCACGGCACCACCCTGGTCACCAACGCGGTGGTGGAGCGGAAGGGGGCGGTGACCGCGCTCCTCACCACCCGGGGGTTCCGGGACGTGCTGGAGATCCGCCGCGAGGGGCGCTACGACCTCTACGACCTGGACCTCACCTTCCCCGAGCCCCTGGTTCCCCGCCGCCGCCGGTTCGAGGCCGGCGAGCGGATGGACGACACCGGCCGGGTGCTGGTGGCCCTCGACGAAACCGGGCTGGCCCGCCTGCTCGAGGGGGCGGCCGGGCTCTGCATCGCCTCCTGGGCGGTGGCCTTCCTCCACGCCTACGCCAACCCCGAGCACGAGACGCGGGCGGCCGCCCTCATCCGCCGCGCCTTCCCCGAGGCCCCGGTCTCGCTCTCCAGCCGGGTGGCCCCGGAGATCCGCGAGTACGAGCGGACCTCCACCGTGGTCGCCAACGCCTACGTGCGGCCGGTGGCCGAGGGCTACCTGGGACGGCTGGACCTGGGCCTGCGGAAGGCGGTGGGAGGGGGGCCGGCGCTCCACATCATGTCCAGCGACGGCGGCCTCACCACCCCGGAGACCGCGGCCGAGTTCCCCATCCGGATCGTGGAGTCGGGTCCCGCGGGCGGGGTGCTGGCCGCGGCGCGGCTGGGGGTGGGCCTGGGCGAGACGCGGCTCCTGTCCCTGGACATGGGAGGCACCACGGCCAAGATCGCCTTCCTGGACGAGCGCGGGCCGCGCACCCGCTCCACCTTCGAGCTGGACCGGCGCCGGTTCTACAAGCGGGGGAGCGGGCTCCCGGTCATGGTCCCGGCCCTGGACCTGGTGGAGATCGGGGCCGGCGGGGGAAGCCTGGCCGGGCGCGGGCCCCTGGGCACCCTGGCCGTGGGGCCGGAGAGCGCGGGTGCCGACCCCGGCCCGGCCTGCTACGGCCGCGGCGGCGGGCGGGCCACGGTGACCGACGCCGACCTGGTGCTGGGGCTCCTGGACCCGGACTACTTCCTGGGCGGGGCCATGGCCCTGGACGTGGAGGCCGCGCGCACGGCCGTCCGCCGCGACGTGGCCGAACCGCTGGGGCTTGCGGTGGACGAGGCCGCCCACGGGGTGCACCTGCTGGTGGGGAGCAACATGGCCGAGGCCGCCCGGGTCCACGCCGCCGAGCGCGGCCTGGACCTGGCCGCCCACACCCTGGTCGCCTTCGGCGGCGCGGGGCCGGTCCACGCCTGGAGCGTGGCCCGCCAGTTGCGGATCCGTCGGGTGATCTTCCCCGCCCACGCCGGGGTGGAGTCGGCCCTGGGCTTCCTGGCCGCGCCTCCCGCCTTCGAGACCGCGCGCTCCCGCACCGAGCCGCTGGACGCCTTGGACGCCGCCGCCGCGGGCGCGGTCCTGGCGGAACTGGCCGAGGCCGCCCGCCGGGTGGTGGAGCGGGCCGGATCCGGCCCGGTCACGGTGCGGGCGTCGGTGGACATGCGCTATCGCGGGCAGGGGGCCGAGGTCCGCGCGCCGCTCCCGGACCTGGCTCCCGACCGCGAGGCGCTCCGGGCGGCGTTCCTGGACGCCTACGTGCGGCTCTACGGCCGGGCGGTGGAGGGGGTGCCGGTGGAGGCGGTGACCTGGCGGGTGCGCGCGGAGCGGCCCGCCCCCCCGGTGGCGGTGTTCGACCGGGCCGGCGACGCGGTTGCCGATCGCGGCCCCGCCCCGGTCGCCGGTTCGCGGCGGGCGTGGCTTCCGGACCTGGACGCCCCGGCCGAGGTCCCCGTCTTCCGCCGCGACCGGCTGGAACCGGGCATGACCGTGGCCGGCCCGGCGGTGATCGAGGAAGCCCAGTCCACGCTGGTCCTGGGCCGCGGCGCGGCCCGCGTGCTCCCCGGCGGCGCCGTCCTGGCCGAGCTGGCGCCGTGACCGGCGGGCCGCCGATCGTCGACCTGGATCCGTGAGCGAGGGCCGGTGAGCGAGCGGGAGTTGCACCCGGGTACCCCTTTTTCTTGGCCCCCGGCCTTGGACTTCTTTGGATGCGCCCCGTTCCCTGGGGAACAGGCCTGTGTTCGAGCTGGCGCTCGACCCGGCCGGTGTCTTCGTGAGGCCGCAGCCGCCCCGCGAACGACGAGGCAACCTGGACGGCGGCGGGGCGAGATTCATGGCCCGGGGTGAGCATCCGAGCGCTCGTTGCGCACGGCCCGATCCAGCGGTCCCGCGTCCGAGCGCGGAAGACGGGCCTGGCGCAACTCCGTGCTCCCCGTCGAGAGGGGCCTACTGCGCCAGGGGGACCCGTCAACGTGAGCGGATCGCGGGACCGCGCCAAGCCGGGTCAGGCAGACCGCCGGGGCGGAACGGCCGCGCGAGGGAGAACCGGCGAGCGAGCCTGGAGTTGCACCCGTATATGGACTCCTCCCGTCAAGAGGATGATGGTTGGTTCGTGTTCATGATCAGAGAGTGGGCGGGAGGTCGAGACTGCAGCCGTATATCCGGCCCTTGTGTGAAGCGGTTCGTGCTTCTGGCCCAAGAGGAAACGATGCGCGCGGGATAGCCCGATCGGGTGGCGATCCTTGGGATCAGCGGGTGCAAACGGCTCGATCCCGCGCCGGTCTGACCGGAAGCCCTCTCTCTGTGTGGTACGCGTCCTCCGTGGTGGGTGAACAGGTTCTGGATCAGGTCTCTCAGGCGTGGGTGCGGAACGGGCGCTGCTCAGTGGCCACCACCCAGGCGAAGCGGGCCATCTTGTTGGCCAGGGCGACGGTGGTCACGTTGTAGCCCCGGCGTTGGTTCACCTGGACCGCCCAGCGCTGGAGCGGGGTCGGCTGCTGGGCCACCCCGGCCCAGCGGAGCACGGTCCGGGCTCCGTGGACCAGGAGCCGGCGCAGGTACTCATCCCCCCGCTTGCTGATCCGGCCCAGGCGGCGCTTCAGCCCCGAGGAGACCTCCCGCGGGGTCAGGCCCAGGAAGTTGGCCAGGGAGCGGCCATGGGGGAACCGCCGGAAGTCCCCCACGAAGGCGGCCAGGGCGGTGGAGGTGATGGGACCGATCCCCGGGATGGTCTGCAGATGCTGGACCAGGGGATCATCCCGGGTCAGCACCTTCAGCTGGCGCTCGATGCTCTGGATCCGCTCCTCCTGGTAGCGGACCTCGGCCGCCGCTTCCAGCAACGCGATCCGCAGCGGCTCCGGGACCGTCTCCGGCTCCAGGGCGTGGATGAAGGGGACCACCTTGCGCGCCCCTTTGGGGATGGTCACCCCGAACTCCCGCAACAACCCCCGGATGGCGTTGATCCGGGCCACCCGGGTGGCCATGTGCCCCTCCCGGAGCCGGTGGAGGGAGGTCAACGCCTGCTGGTGGACGGACTTGACCGGAACGGGGCGGAGGATCTCGTTCCGGTCCGCCTCCAGCATGGCCCGGGTGTCGGTGCGGTCGGTCTTGTTGCCGGACCGGTAGCGCTGGGTGTGGTGCGGGGGAAGCAGGACCGGGGTGTGATGCGCGGCCAGGGCTTGGCGGGCCCAGTGGTGGCTCGAGCCGCACGCTTCGAACAGGATCCGCGCGGGGGGGATCTGGGCCAGGTACCGCTCGAACTGGCGCCGGCTCAGCCGGAGCTCCCGGGAGACTCTCCCCGGCCGGGGGGACTCGGCCACCTGAAACACGCTCTTGGCAACGTCGACGGCGATGGTAAGCTGCATCTGGACTCCTCCTTGCTGTTGGCCTTCGGGGCCGTCTTACGGTGAGACACTCAACGTGCCTCATTCAGCGGGAGGAGTCCATTTCATCAGGTACACGTTCTTCTTGGCCCCCGGCCTTGGACTTCTTTGGATGCGCCCCGTTCCCTGGGGACAGCCTGTGTTCGAGCTGGCGCTCGACCGGGCCGGTGTCTTCGTGAGGCCGCAGCCGCCCCGCGAACGACGAGGCAACCTGGACGGCGGGGGGCGAGATTCATGGCCCGGGTGAGCATCCGAGCGCTCGTTGCGCACGGCCCGATCCAGCGGTCCCGAGTCCGAGCGCGGAAGACGGGCCTGGCGCAACTCCGTGCTCCCCGTCGAGAGGGGCCTACTGCGCCAGGGGGACCCGTCAACGTGAGCGGATCGCGGGACCGCGCCAAGCCGGGTCAGGCAGACCGCCGGGCGGAACGGTCGCGCGAGGGAGAACCGGTGAGCGAGCCGGGAGTTTCATCGGGTACCCCTTTTTCTTGGCCCCCGGCCTTGGACTTCCTTGGATGCGCCCCGTTCCCCGGCAACCAGAATATAAGTAGTATCGGTTGTGCGCCGCCCGGTCCCGCACCTCGGGACCTGACCGCCGACCCCGAACCCGAACCCGAACCCGAACCCGAACGAGGAAACCCGCGACCATGACCCTGGATCCCGTGCTGACCGGCATCGTCTGGTCCCGCCTGGTGAGCGCGGTGGAGGAAGTGGCCACCGTGCTGCTGAACACCTCCTTCACCCCGGTGGTGCGGGAGGCGGGCGACCTGAGCGCGGGCATCTTCGACCGGCGGGGGCGGATGATCGCCCAGGCGGTGACCGGGACTCCGGGTCACATCAACACCATGGCCACCGCCGTCCGCCACTTCGCCGCGCGGTTCCCCCTGGACGAACTCGAACCCGGGGACAGCCTGGCCACCAACGATCCCTGGCTGGCCAGCGGGCACCTCCACGACGTGACCATGGTCACCCCGCTCTTCGTGAACGGCCGGGCCGTCGGCTGGGCGGCCAACACCTGCCACATGGCCGACGTCGGGGGCCGAGCCCTCGGGGCCGAGGCCCAGGACGTCTACGAGGAAGGCCTGCGGCTACCCATCGTGAAGCTCATCCGGGCCGGCGCCCTCGACCCGGTCCTGGCCGAGCTCATCGCCGCCAACGTGCGGGCCCCGGAGATGGTCCTCGGTGATCTGCAGGCCATGGCCACCGCCAACCACCGGGCCGAGGACCGCCTGGCCGCCCTCCTCGCCGATACCGGGCTCGCCGACCTGGAGGCGGTGGCGGACGAGATCGTGGACCGCAGCGAGAACGCCCTGCGCCGGCGGATCGCCGCCCTCCCCGACGGCGAGCACTCGGGGGAGGTGGTGCTGGACGGGTTCTCCGCCCCCATCCACCTTCGCGCCACCATCCGGGTGGCCGGCGACGCCCTCGCCGTGGACTACGCCGGCACCAGCCCCCAGGTCCCGGAGGGGATCAACGTGGTCCTCACCTACACCCACGCCTACACCACCTACCCCCTGGCCTGTGTGCTGAGCCCGGAGATCCCCCACAACGCCGGCTCCTTCCGCCCCATCACCGTCACCGCGCCGGAGGGGAGCGTGCTCAACGCCCGCTTCCCGGCCCCGGTGGCCGCACGGCACATCGTGGGGCACTTCCTCTCCGGCGCCGTCTTCGCCGCCCTGGCCGGGTTCGCCCCCGGCCGGGTGCCCGCCGACGGGGCCTACGGGCTCTGGGCCAGCCAGTTCGAGGGCACCGGCCGCGACGGCCGCCCCTTCGTGTTCACCCTCTTCTCCAACGGCGGCACCGGGGCCCGGCCGGGAGGCGACGGGCTCTCGGCCACCTCCTTCCCCAGCGGGGTCCAGAACATCCCGGCCGAGATCATCGAGTCCACCACCCCGCTCTTCGTCCACGAGCGGGCGCTCCGGCCCGGCTCGGGGGGCGCGGGGACCTGGCGTGGAGGTCTCGGACAGCGGCTCACCCTGAGCGTGCGGACCGGCGACTCCCACCACTCCTGCATCTTCGAGCGCACCCGGCACCCCGCCGTCGGCCGGGCCGGGGGCGCGCCGGGAGCGCCGGGGCGGGTACACTTGGACGACGGCACCGAGCCGCATCCCAAGCGGAAGTACCTCCTCCGCGCCGGGCGCCGGGTCACCCTGGAGCTTCCCGGCGGCGGAGGGTACGGACCGCCCGCCCGCCGCGACCCCGCCCTCGAAGCGCGCGACCGCGACGAGGGTTACCGCACCGACAGCCAAGGAGACCCCGAGTGACCGACCTCCGCGACCTGGACGCCTTCTGCCTGGAACTCCTCCCCCGCCTGGCCGTCATGGTCCGGGAGGGGTTCCAGGACCCGGGGCCGGTCACCTACAAGGAACCCGGCCAGCCGGTGACCCGGGTGGACCGGGCGGTGGAGAAGGCGGCGGTGGAGGCCATCCTCTCCACCTGGCCCGACCACGCGGTGGTGGGGGAGGAGAGCGGCCGCACCGAGGGCGACGGCGGGACCACCTGGTTCATCGATCCCATCGACGGCACCCTGAACTTCACCCGGGGGATCCCCTTCTTCTCCATCTCCGTGGGGGTGGTCCAGGCCGGCCGGGTGGTGGTGGGCCACGTGATGGACCCGCTCCGCGGGGAGCACTTCCACGCCGCCGACGGCGGCGGGGCCTGGCTGGGGGAGGAGCCGGTCACCCTGAGCGACGTGCGGGACATCGACCAGGCCGCCCTCAGCATGCAGACCTCGGCCGAGGGACTGTTCCTCCAGAAGCCCGGCTTCGTGGCCGAGCTCCACGAGCGCTTCTCCAAGACCCGCAAGCTGGGCACCATCGCCCTGGAGCTGGCCTACGTGGCCGCGGGGCGCTTCGATCTCCTTTTCGCCGGGAAGGCCCAGCCCCAGGCCTGGTGGGACATCACCGGGGGGTGGAAGCTGGTGGAGGAGGCCGGGGGGAAGGTGGTGGACCACCTGGGCCGGGCCATCTCCCGGGACAGCTCCCACCTGGTGGCCGGACACGAGAGCCTGGTCGAGGCCTTCCTCGCCCACTTCCACGCCTCGGAGGGGTAGCCATGCCCGGACGATCACGCATCGCGCTGCTGGTGGTCCTCGTCCCCGCCCTGTTCCTTCCCCTCCTCGCCTGCGCCCGTCCGTCGTCGCCCTCCTCCCCCGGCCGCCTGGCCGCCATCACCCTTCCCCCCGGGTTCCGCATCGGCCTCTTCTCGGACCGGGTCCCCGGGGCGCGGTCCATGGTCCTGGGTCCCCGGGGCACCCTGTTCGTGGGCACGCGGACCGAAGGCCGGGTCTACGCCCTCCGGGACGAGGACGGGGACGGCCGGGCCGACCGGGTGATCACCCTGCTCGACGGCCTGGACAGCCCCAACGGGGTGGCCGTCCTGGACGGCGATCTCTACGTGGCCGAGGTGGACCGGGTGCTCCGGATCGATGCCGTCGAGGATCACCTGGACCGCCGGCCGGAGCCGGTCACGGTGAGCCGGGCCTTCCCCGCCGACCGCCACCACGGCTGGAAGTTCATCGCCTTCGGACCCGACCGGAAGCTCTACGTGCCGGTCGGAGCCCCCTGCAACGTGTGCCTCCGGGAGGATTCCCTCTACGCCTCCATCACCCGCATGAACCCGGACGGGACGGGGCTGGAGGTCTATGCCCGCGGGGTCCGGAACAGCGTGGGCATGGACTGGGACCCGCTGACCGGGGACCTGTGGTTCACCGACAACGGCCGGGACTGGCTAGGGGACGACCGCCCCCCCGACGAGCTCAACCGGGCTCCCCGCTACGGGATGAACTTCGGCTTTCCCTACTGCCACGGAGGCGACATCCCCGACCCGGAGTACGGCGCCGGCCATCCCTGTTCGGAGTTCACCCCGCCCGCGGTCCGGCTCGGTCCCCACGTGGCCGCCCTGGGGGTGTGTTTCTACCGGGGGACGGGCTTCCCCGAGGCCTACCGGAACGCGATCTTCGTGGCCGAGCACGGCTCGTGGAACCGGACGAATCCCATCGGTTACCGGATCGTGGTGGTGAAGCGGGACGGGGAGGGAGTGGGGAAGCCGGAGCCCTTCGCGGTGGGATGGCTCCAGGACGGGGACGCCTGGGGGCGGCCGGTGGATGTGCTGGAAATGCCGGACGGAGCCCTTCTCGTCTCGGACGACCACGCCGGGGCGATCTACCGGATCGACTACGTTCGGTAATCGAAACCGGCCCGCGCCGGGTGGCGGAGGCGAGGGTGCTCCGTCCTGAACCGCCCTCTCGGGCAAAAAAAACCGCGGGCCCCTGCCTTGCGGCAAACCGGGTGTCGAGGTCTCCTCGGCATCCCGTTCGGGACGGTACCCCCATGCATCCCGTTTTCAGGAGGCGATCCTCCTGAACGTCCCGAACTCCTGCGTCCGCTCTTCCAGTCCCGGTTTATCAGGGCCCGCGACCGAGGTTGTCTCTCCTCGGTGTACGCACATGATGCCCGCTCCGGCCTCCACTGGCCAATTCAATATCCGGCTATAGGAAATACAGGATTAAGAACACACTGAACGCCGGCATGGAACGGAACCTGCTGCCGGGTAATCGATTGGGTGCGTGCAGCAAGTGCCGTGCGGAGGAGAAGGGGGAAGCAAAAACGAGCATTTCGATCATGAAAACCGGGGGGATAGGGAAAGGGACGCTTACCTTCCGGCCCTTTGCCCGGCTTCGGCTCGCTGGGGACAATGAAGCCCCAGTCAGCTACGCGGAAGGCCTGTCAAGCGTCCCTTTCCGGCAACCCGGACTCGGCGAAGCGATCACGTCCCCCACCCATCAACCCGACATCCACACGGGGTTCGGGAATCCCGAACGCGTCCCAACCTCCACACATGCATCGTCGCTTCGACCCGAGGAGTCCGGGACCGGGGCTGTCTCTCCCCGGCTTTGCAACCACCCAACCCGTCATCCCTCGATGCACGAGCATTATCGGGGGTTTTCCGGGGAGTGCCCAATCCAATTAATGGCATCGCGAATTCCACGGAACGGATGGAGGTTCCGGGCATCCGGATGCCGGGTCACCGGAGCGAGCCGGTCGCGTTTGAGGCCGAGCCCAACCGTCCGGCGGACCGGTCAGCGGCGGTGGGAGCGCCGGGGCTTGCGGCCGAAGGAGGCCTCCAGCTCCAGGAACTTGGCCGGGATCTGGACCGCCAGGTACAGCCCGTCGGCGGGACGGTAGAAGGGGATCCCGTGCTCGGAGGCGTCCCGGGCCCGGACCTCGATCACCGCCGGGTCGGCGCTGTGGCGTTGCCCCACCTCCAGGGCCTCCTCCCGGTTCTCCGAGAGGTGGATGTACTGCCGTCCCTCGGGACGCAGTCCCTGGACGCGGACCGAGGCCTTCTGGGCCCTGGGCACGGCGAGGTAGAGGGCCTCGGGGGGGGTGGTCTCCTCGTACCGGATGGGCTTGTGGAAGGAGTGACCGTAGGTGGCCCGCATGCGGTTGTTGCGGATCTCGAACCGCTTGCGGCCCGGGGTCTCGGTCAGCTTCTCCAGGTCCTCCCGCTCCACCTCCTCCAGTCCCTGGCGCTCGTGCACCAGGTTCAGGAGCGGCTCGAGGGGAACGAACCCCTCGTCGTCGATGGGCAGCTCGAACTGGTAGGCCCGGTGGCGGAGGACGAGGGCCAGGAAGCGGCTGAGGCGGCTGGCCTGCGGGTCTTCATCCCCGCTGCGGCCGGAGGCGGCGGCGGGTTCGGGGGGACGGTCGGTCATCCGATGGATCCTCGGGTGGACGGTCGTGTGTTATCCATAGAAGCCAGAAGACATTAGCGAGACGGGGCGGCGGTGTCAAACCGCGATCGCGGTCCCGGCCGTGTCTCCGGTCCCGCCGCGCGCCCCTCGCCGCTCCGGATGAGGGCGATGCGGAAGCCCACCGGGCCCAGGAGCTGGTTCACGGCGATGAGGGCCAGGGCGATCATCTTCACGTCCGAACCCCACTCGGGAAACTTGCGGGCCACGATGGAGGCCAGGCCCAGGGTCACTCCGGCCTGGGCCAGGAACCCGAGCCACCCGAGCTGCTTCACGTCGCGGTTGCCGCCTCCGGCCGCCCGCTCCCCCCACCAGGTGGAGAGCGCGATCAGCCCCACCCGGAGCACGACCAGGACGGTGGTGATGGCCCAGGCGGTGCGTACCGCCCCCAGGTCCAGGGACGCCCCCCCGATGGCGAAGAACACCACGTAGACCGGGAGCGAGCTCCGCTCGATGGCGTGGATGAACCGGTGGCCGTAGCGGGTGGCGTTCTGGATCACGAACCCGGCCACCATGCAGAGGAGGAGCGCCTCCAGGTGGAACTGGCGGGCCACCTGGGTGACCAGGATGGCGGTGCCGGCGATGAAGAGCGGCAGCACCGCCCCCACCCCGCGCATGTACTGGGTGACCAGGAAACCCAGGACCAGCCCGCCGGCCAGGGAGCCGCCCACCTCCCAGGCCAGGTCGCCGATGAAGTGCACGTCCAGGCTGGCCCCCGGCACCGCCAGCAGCCGGATGAAGGGAAGGAGCAGGGTGATCAGCACCAGCACCACCACGTCCTTGAGCACGGTGACCCCGAGCACGGTGTCGGTGAAGGGGCCGCGGGCGCGGTACTCGTTGATGATGGCCACCGCGGTGGCGGGGGAGTTGGCCACCCCGAAGAGGCCGAACACGCAGGCCACCGCCGCCACCGTGGCCGGCGGGCTCCCGCGCAGGAAGGGAACCAGGGGGGAGGCCACGAACACCAGGGCGGCCATGCCCAGGAACACCACCCCGGTCTGGAGCCCGGTGATGTTGAGGATGCTTCGGAGCCGGGGGCGGAGGGTCTCCACCCTGAGTTCCCCGCCGGCGGTGAAGGCGATCAGGGCCAGGGCGAGGTCGTCGATGAGCTGCAGGCTCTTGACCACCGGTTGGGTGAGGAGCCCGCCCACGAAGGGGCCGCAGAGGATTCCGGCCACGATGTAGCCGGTGATGCGGGGCAGGTAGATCTGACGGGCCACGTGCCCGGCGAGGTACCCGAAGATGAGGATGAAGCCCAGGCTCACCGTGGACCGCTGGCCGAGGCCGATTACCGTCTCCAGCGGGCCCCAGCGGGCCAGGGCCATGAGCCCGGCCAGCAGGAGGGCGGCCAGGAACCGGCTCACTGCCGCCGCTCCCGGCGGGGCGGGGCGAGGGCGGCGTTCACCAGCCGTCCCGAGACCAGGGTGAGGAGCACGGTGCTGACCAGGACGGCCGAGAATACCCGCTCGGCCAGGAAGTCCCGGTAGACGACCATGTAGCTCACCGCGATGGCGATGGCCATGGCTCCCTGGGGCATGAGCCCGAGCCACCAGCGGCGGGGGGGTCGGAAGGGAAGGCGGACCGCGGCCAGGGCGGCGTGGGCGCCGGTGAACTTGGCCACCGTCCGCACGGCCAGGAACATGGCGGCCAGGAGGTAGCCCCAGGGTTCGTCGAAGCGCCAGGCCGCCCCGGCCAGGACCAGCAGGGCCACGTAGAGGGGGCGCTCCAGCCGGAGGAACATCTGCACCAGGTGCTCCGGATCCCGCCTCCGGTTGCCCAGCACCACCCCCTCGACCAGGCACACCACCAGGGGGGAGAGATGGAACACCGAGGCCAGGCCGCCGGAGAACACCGCCATCCCCAGCACCACCAGCACCACCTCGTCCGGGTCGCCGGCGGGCTGGAGGAGGAGCATGAACAGGAGGCCCAGGACCGCGCCGCCCAGGATGGACGCCACCAGCCACTGCCCGCCGTTGGGTACGCCGTCACCGTGGAGGGCGGTCACGTGCCAGACCGAGAAGAGCACCGCCACCCCGGCCAGGGCGACCAGGGGGTCCACGGCGGGGATGAAGCGCAGGAGCCCGGCCGCGTGGCCGCCGTGGGCGTGGGCCTCGCGGTGCAGGGCGGCCTCGGTGGGCGAACTCAGCGCCGCCACCGCGCCCAGGCACAGGGCCGCGCGCAGGCGGTCGGACACCGCCGCCGGCACCGGCGTCCACACCGAGAACACCACCGCCAGCACCCCGAAGGCCACCCCCAGGGCTACCGCGGCCTGGACCCCGGCGGTGAGGAAGTAGTTGAGGGGGAAGCGGGTCAGGTGGCGGAAGCGGAGCTGCACCCCGACCAGGAGCCCCACCCAGGACAGGGCCAGCACCACGAAGGGCTCCAGGCTCAGGAGGCTGCGGAGGTCGAGGACCCGGAAGCCGTAGGGGCCGATGAGCGCGCCCAGGATCAGGAACTCCGCCCCGGACAAAAAGAAGCGCTCCAGCCACGACCCGGGGCGCGGGCGGAGGAACAGGAAGCGGCCGACCAGGAAGCCCAGGGCCCCGATGAGGATCAGCACCACGAGGGCGTTCATGCCGGATCCGCCCCCGCCGGGTTCAGCTGATCTCCGGCTTCAAGCCGTGGACCTGGTCCAGGGGAAGGACGAAGGCGATCCCCGCCCCCGGTTCGTCGAAGGATCCGCAGAGCTCCTCGATCAGCCGCAGCACCCGGTCCACCTTGTCGTCGTCGTCCATGACCGAGAAGATGGTCTTGTTGTACGGGCGGCTCCCGGAGAGGAGCGACTGGAAGCCGGCGAAGATGGGCACGTCCCGGGAGAGGATGCGCCCCATGCCCACGCTGTCCACGATGGTGGCGCCGGTGATGCCGATCTCCACGAAACCGGCCATGACCTCCTCGAGCTTCTCGGGCTGGTTGAGGATGTAGACGAACAGCTTCACCCCGGTCTCCTAGTGTCGGGATTCGACCCGTTCGAGGGTGGCCAGCACCTCGTCCGGGCTTCCGGCATGACGAAGGCCTTCGGCGAACTCGGGATCCTTGCTCAGCCGGGCGATGCGGGCCAGGATCTTCATGTGCAGCCCCGGGGTCCGGGGGGTGCCCAGGAGCAGGAATACCGAGTAGACCGGCTCCTCGTCGAGGGCGTCGAAGTCCACCCCCCCGGGGAAGATGCCCAGGGCCAGCCGCGGCGACTCGATCTCCGGCAGGTCGGCGTGGGGGATGGCCACCCCGTTCCCCACCCCGGTCGAGACCACCTCCTCCCGGTGGCGGAGCGCCTCCAGG